>NZ_JAHVAP010000001.1 GCF_024721155.1 Mucilaginibacter phenanthrenivorans
TTTGCCTGCGTTAATCAAAATCGAGCATACGAAAATAATTATCATAAATTACTTGCATAGATCATAGAAATCGAAGTTTATTAAACCTGGTAAGTTTGATCAGTGTAAAATTAAACCTTCTTTGGAGGAAGATCGAACGCGATAGCGTTATGTTCAAAGTGGCCTTTATGTGATCCATCACAGAAAGGTTTGTTTGCTGACAATCCGCAACGGCAGATAGAAACAATGGTGCGGCCCTGTAAGCCATATTCATTGCCTTGCATATCAACTATTTCAAAGTCGCCCTCAATTTTTACCGAGCCGTTATTATTGATCGTAAGTTTGGTTTTTTCCATGGATAATTCTTTTTTGCGAAGTTAATAATCCTTTGCTATCAGTGAGGACCGGATGCTTATATAGACGAATTCTAATTAAAGCCACACAATTTTCTTAAAAAAGGTGCGTTATAACAGCGCTGAAATAATATTACGTAAGATTTGGTAACGCCCTTTACCTTTCTGTCGTCTATAACCTGTATCAACAATTTACCTAAGCTAAAAAAAATGGACTACCCTGGGCACACTATTCAATTACAGGCTTTTGACATTACCAGCGTTAAAGCTATTCAACAACAATTAAACATTAAGGGCTGTGGCCCGCTAAAAATTAACGGCGACTACGACCTTGATACCAGCCATGCTGTAATGCTCTTTCAAACACGCTTTAACGATGTAAACGGAACCCCACTGGACGCCGATGGCGTTGTCGGGCCTATAACGTGGGCGGCTTTATTCGGAACAAAGAATATCCAATCAATAACGAAAGCTCCCAATATTTTACTATCGACCGTACTTGATGTGGCAAGATCACAAATAGGGGTTGTTGAATTTCCTTCCGGAAGCAACGAAGGCCCCGGTGTAAGCAAATACCAGGATGCGGTAAACATAGCGCATGGGCAACGCTGGTCATTAGCGTTTGTTTATTGGTGCTTTAGCCAGGCCTGCACAAAATTGGAAGTTAATAACCCGGTGTTTAAAACCGGTGATGTTATCCAGGGTTGGTTAAAGGCAAAGGGTAAACTTTTAACTAATCATGATGCGAAGGTAAATACCTCGCTTGTGTTACCCGGGCAGGTGTTCTTTATTTCGACCGGCGGCGGACACGGACATGCAGGTTTAGTGGAAAGAAACGAAAGTGGCTTGTTAACTACCATTGAAGGCAATATCTGTGTAGACAGCAGCGACGGTGCTATTGGTGTTTTTAGGCGAAAAGGCAGGTATATAGATACGATCAATACAGGTTTTATCCAGTTTGAGTGAGGACTAGAGACTAGAGACTTTGGCCTGTTAAGTTAGTAACTAGTTTTTGCTTAGTAAAACGCTCTGCAAGATTTGCCAAACATTATTGCCGACAATTTTAGCGCCTTCGGCAGTGGGATGGATGCCATCCTTCTGGTTAAGGGACGGTACGCCGCCAACATCCTCTAACAGGAAGGGCATAAATGTCATGTTGTTTTTTGCAGCCAGGCCGGGGAAAATGGCTTTAAAGCTGTAGGCATATTTACCACCCATATTTGGCGGTACCTGCATGCCGAGCAATACCAGTTTTGCATTTGGGTATTTTGCCTTTACCGCATCAATAATAGCCTGCAGGTTCTGCATGGTTTCGGTTACAGGGATGCCGCGAAGCCCGTCATTTGCGCCAAGTTCCAGCACAAACACATCTACTTTTTGTTTTAGGATCCACGCAATGCGCGCTTTGCCACCCGCTGATGTTTCGCCGCTTACACCGGCGTTAACAACTTTGTAATGAAGTTTTGCTTCGTCAATTTTAGTTTGTACCACACTGGGGTAAGCCTGTGACGGATCATCCAGGCCGTATCCGGCTGTTAAGCTATCGCCAAAAAATAAAACAGTTTTATCTGTTGATGTTGAATCTGGTTTTGCAACGGTAACAGCGGCCTCCACAGGTGCAGCCTTTTTATCGCCGCAGGCTGAAAACAAAACAGCAATTATCGACAGACAGATGATATTTAACTTACGCATTTTTATTGTTTTAACTAATCTCCAACAACTAATTCCCTCTCAAAATCTCCAAAGGCGGTTTGTTCAACACGCCCCGGCTGTTTAAAAGGCCGATGATTACTGTAAGTAACGAGATAATTAAAAACAATATTACCACCGGTACCCAATTAATGCTGAACGGTGCCTCAAAACTATATTTGGCCAAAAGCCAGCTGCCGGCAAAAGCAATCAGGATTCCTGTCAATGCTGAAAGAACGCCTAAAAATAAGTATTCCAAAGCAGTGATGGTAAATATTTGTTTCCGGCTTGCCCCAAGGGTGCGCAGCAATACACTTTCCTGGATGCGCTGGTATTTGCTGATCCTTACAGACGCAATAAGTACAACTATCCCCGTAATAATACTGAAGGCGCTCATAAACCGGATCACGTAGCCAATTTTATCAAGCAGGCTGTCTATTACATTTAAAACCAGGCCTAAATCGATGATAGAAATGTTGGGAAATTGTTTCACAACCGCCCGTTGAAATTGCGCCGAAACTTTAGCAGACGGTACATGGGTAAGTAGCACATGAAACTGCGGTGCATCCTCCAAAACCCCGGTGGGGAAAACTATTTGAAAGTTAGTCTGGATCTTGCCCCAGTTTACCTGCCTTACGCTGGCTACAACCGCAGGCATACTCACTCCCTGTACGTTGAAAACCAAATGATCGCCCACATTTACGTGGTTGCGTTTGGAAAAATTTTCTTCGATGGATACGGGTATTTCCTTTCCGACTTCGGCCTTGCCTACCCAATTGCCTTTTACTATCTTTTCGGTAGTAGTTACCGAATCGCGGTAGGTAACCCGGTATTCATAAGTGAAGGCACGAGGCGAAATTTTAAGCGAGGTGTCTTTTTTTACATCGGCTTCTGTTTTGCCGTTTATTTTGTCGAGCCTGATGGTAACAATTGGTACCTGTTGTACCACGGGGAGGCCCTGTCGCTTGGTTAATTTGGCAACGGCCTGTTCCTGACCGGTTTGAATGTCAAACAGGATCATATTTGGCTGGTTGCCACTCGACGATAATTTAACCTGTCCCATCAAAATGCTTTGGATAAAGAACAGCGTACAAATAAAAGCGGTACTAAGGCCTATTGACACGATCAGGATAATGGTTTGATTATTTGGCCGGTATAAGTTCGCAAAGCCCTGCCTGAATAAATAGCCCCAGGTGCTTTTTATAAACACCCGCATCAGCTTCATTAACAGCCAGGCAGTGAATGTTAGCACCAGGAACGCAATGAGGATACCGATGGTGAAAAATATGCTTGCCATCCAGCTATCAAGCTGTAAAAAGGTAAATGTGATAATGAAAAGCGTGATCAGCAAGTAAACCAGCCACCTGAAAGGATCGCGCACAAGGTTAACCTCATCATAATTTATCCGAAGTGTATTAAGCGGCGAGATGTTGCGGATGGAAATTAACGGCAGCAGTGCGAATAATATCGAGATGATAACACCCAGTAAAACACCCTGGCCTATGGCCAGCCATGAAATATCTGTTGAGATGGTGATGGGTAAAAAGTCCTTCATCACCATTGGTAAAATATGCTGGATTGAAGTGCCGAGTGCGGCCCCAATAACGGAACCGATGATCCCGATGCCGATGATCTGGATCAGGTAGATCAAAAATGCCTCGGAAGCCTTAACGCCTAAACAGCGCATAATGGCAATGGAGGCAATTTTTTCGCGAATGTAAATGTGAATAGCACTTGCGACCCCAACACAGCCAAGCAACAAGGCAATAAAACCAACAAGCGACAAAAATCGCGTCAAATCACCGAAGGAACGGCCGGTATTTTGTTTGCGGCTCTCAATGGTCTCGTAATTCATGTCAGCTTTATCAAGCTTTGGATCAAGGGATTTGGTGAGCTTAGCTATGTCGGTTTTTTTGTCGAATTTATAGTAATAGCTGTATGTTATCCGGCTTCCTTTTTTCGACAGGCCGGTTTGTTCCAGGTACTGCATCGGAATGTACACGATTGGTGCAACACCGGACGATACCCCGGTTTGACCCGGCGCCTTATCCAGGATCCCGGCAATTAGGAAAGTAACTTCGCCAACCTTGATCGAATCGTTTACATGCACATTAAATTGCAATGCCAGTGTTTTATCAACCAAAGCCGATTTGCTGGTTTTAAAGGATGTACCGGCTGCTACTGGTTCAGTTTCAAGGCTCCCATAATAAGGAAAATCGCCTTGCAAAGCCTTAACCTGGACAAGCCTCGTTCCCTGTGTTTTTGGGAAATAGATCATTGACACAAACGCCCGTTCTTCTGATCGGTTTTCTCCAAGCGTTTTGAGCAGGGGACTTATCGTGGCATCTGCAGGCCTGTTACCTGATATGGCTAAATCAGCCCCGATCAATGTCGCTGCTTGTGCATTAATGTCATTTTGTAGATTGTACCTGAACGAATAAATAGCAACCAAGGCGGCTATCCCGAATATAATGGCTGAAATAAAAAGAAACAACCGCGAACGGTTTTTCCTGCTATCCCGCAGGGCCATTTCAAAAAGCCAGGGGATATTTATTTTTCTTTTGGAGATGATATGCGTCGTATCCATCGCCTTATCCGTTTACTGTTACATCATCGGCCACTAATTTGCCGCCTTTTATCCGCAGGATGCGCTGTGTTTTAGCTGCGAGATCCAAATCGTGTGTTACCACAACAAGCGTTGTGCCGGCCTCCTTGTTCAGATCGAAAAGCAGCTTTACCACTTTTTCGCTGGTTTCGGCGTCGAGATTTCCGGTTGGTTCATCGGCAAATAAAATTCGCGGTGCATTGGAGAAGGCTCTTGCGAGTGACACGCGTTGCTGTTCGCCGCCTGATAATTGAGTAGGGTAGTGGTGCCCGCGATCAGCAAGGCCAACTTTATCTAAAAGATCCAAGGCGCGCGCGCGGATGTTTTTCTCGCCCCGAAGTTCCAGCGGCACCATCACGTTTTCCAACGCGGTTAGCGTTGGCAGCAACTGGAAATTCTGGAAGATGAACCCGATGTATTGGTTACGTACCTGGGCCAACTGGTCTTCGCTCAGTTTGCCAAGGTCAATCCCATTTAATTCAACAATGCCTGAGCTGGCCCTATCGAGTCCGGCACACAGGCCAAGCAGGGTGGTTTTACCGCTGCCTGATGGGCCAACAATCGCATTGGTTGAACCGGCAGCGACTGAAAAATTTATATCATCAAGCACGGTAAGCGTTCTGCCTGCGCTTTGATAGGTTTTTGTAAGATTTGAAATATGAAGGATAGTTTCCACTAAAAATGCTTTTTTCTGTATAGATAGTTAAAAGATTGTTTTGTTACTCCTTTTAAAAACCGATAGCCACGAAAAAAGTGTTTATTATAAAACTATGACATTGAGGTGAGGGTAGTTGTAATTGTTGTAGGGGTTGTAGTTGTTGTAAAGGTTGATAAGAAAATTGGTTAGTCAGTTGTAGTTGTTATACGGGGGCGGAATGGTAGGTAGTGCTTACTATTGCCTTACGCTGAAGTGTTAACATCTGCAACCCTTACAACAAATAAAACCTTTACAACTAACTCAAAAGAACAGTCCGAATGCATCGCGTGTATACAAGGTTTCGTAGCGATAGTATTTATCACCAACCTCGTGACCAAGGTCCTTAAATACGAACAGCTTCTTTTTCGACCGGATATTGTTATACACCGCGTAAGAATTATTTGGCGGTACAAATGGATCAAGCAGGCCAATACCCATAATTACGGGGCAGTTTATTGAACCCGCAAAGTTTTTTGTATCAAAATATTGCAGGTTGTCCAGTGCTTTTGGGAATGTTAATCCAGGACGGATCCTTGCATATTCCCTCATATGATTTAACGGCCACTCAACGGCGCCGTTATCCATATTGTAAATATCGCTGAAAAATGGATTTTGTGGGCCGCACAAAGTTATGCGCTTATCCAGCGCTGCTGTTGTAATTGACAAATAACCGCCCATACTGCCGCCGGTTACCGCCACACGATCCTTGCTCAGTTCCGATCTTGTAAATATAAAATCGACCGCGCGGATACAATCCATTATGATGCCGCGCATTATATACTTGTTTTTATCCTCCAGCCCGTTTACAATATAATCCTCACGGCGCATTTCAAGGCCCTGTTTACTAAGTCCCTGGCCCCGTACATCAATCCCCACAAACGCCATGTCATCATCACGCCCCATTAAAGCGACATTAGTTGCCTGGTAACCGGGAAGCATTAATAACACAGGGAAGGTTTGGTGCTTCATGTGGTGCTCGGGTTCAGTTAACCACGCATAAATGGTTACACCTCCCAGCGACTTCATCTCGATCAAAAATACCTTGCGCTTATCTTTTTCAAGGTCGAATTTTTCTGTGACCTTGTATTCCGGCTTTACTTTGGCAAGTTCAGTTTTCGTGTTCTCCCAAAAACTGTCAAAGTCTGCTGGTTTTTCATGTGTCGACCGGATCTCTTCCGGCCTGATACCGAACACCCGGCGGGTGGTGTCGTCATAATCTGTAACATTGATCATGAAATTGATCTTATAAAACCCGCTTTTTAAACCGGGGATAGTAAAATCATAACTGTGTGTGCTTGCCCTGCTTATATTTACAAGAATAGAATCCTTGCGTAATTTTTTATTGAACTGGTCTGTTATAATATACGACACCTTGCCCGTTTGCGTAGCGTTTGATGCGTTTTTAACTTCGAATGTATAAGATGCGACATTGTCAAAAATGGCGTTTTTGCTTTGCGCCGTTAAAACGGTGCTTACTTCTCCTTCCACCTCAACAGGGTTTGCGGGAGTCTGTTGCGCAGACACGGCGTCGGCATTTAAAGTCAACAGGCTTATAATTGTGATAAATAGCTTGTAGAGGTTTCTCATCATACTCAACAAGCAATGGGGCAATATTGATGCCATTGCCATAAATGCGGAGTAAGCGTTGTTTTTACGCTATGTGGCTCTTTTTATCCTAATTGATAAAAATGGGTAACAAAAATAAGTGTGCATTTAATTCCACAATCAAGATCAGTATTTGCCCGCCATTTTGCTTTTTATCAATTCTTTAACATTATTTACCCACTCATCTTTTAAGATACTCAATATTATTGAGTCCCGGCGACCGCCTTCCTGTAAGGGCATGTTGTTTCTTAAAATTCCTTCGGGCGTGCAGCCAATGCTTTTCATGGCGGCGATGCTTCTTTCATTCCGGGCATCTGCACGAAACTCAACACGTACGGCATTGAGCTTTTCAAAAGCGAGTTGTAATAGTAGAAATTTGCAATGCTTATTTAATCCGGTACCCCTGAATTTTTCGCCATACCAGGTGTAACCTAACTGGAGCGTTTGCCAGGTGGGTAGAATATCGTAAAACCGGGTACTGCCTGCATAACTTTGTGTTTGTTTATCAAAAACTATAAATGCATACTCTTTTCCGGCGGTGCGCATTTTCAATGCATTAGTAATATAATTTCGCATACCGTCTTCGCCACGGGCGCTTAAATGCGAGTATTTCCAGGTATCCGGTTCATTTAGCGCAAATGGCAGCAGGTTTTCAAAATCGCTTTCCTTTAATGGCCTTAATAATACACGCTCATCTTCCAAAACATAATCTGCATTCAAATCATAATCCAGTGTGTTCATATTCATTTGTGTATTAAAAAATCAAATTTGAATAATTTAGATTCATATTCCTTTACCAGGATCCTCCCGATTTCTATTGTGCCGGCCACCATTTCATCCAAATGATGAAGCCTGGTACGGTGGTTTACATTAGCTGCCCGAATGACATATTTGCCGCTAAGTATGGTGCTTGAGGGTACTGCAATAGCGTTTTCATGCATCCGCATTAATAATTCCTTATTCAGCGCATCCAGTTGGTCATCATCCAAATTGCCGGGATTGTACCGGTAGCACACCACGTTCATGGTAACTGCGCTAAGTAGTTCCAATTCAGGATGCTGTTTAATTTGCTGGCCAAGATAAAAAGCCTGGTCGATATTCTGAGCTATCATAGCCGCATATTTTTCCATACCATGCTCCTTTAAGCTCATCCACACCTTTAAGGCTTTAAATCCACGCGACAGTTCCATTCCATGATTGGAAATCGTCTCTGGTCCAGCTGCAATTCCCCTGTCATGGGCGGTAAGGTAACTCGCTGCTGTTGCAAAAGCCGCCCTGTGGGCTGAGGCATTTTTAAACAGTACACAACCAACTTCATATTGCATATACATCCATTTATGCAAATCAAATGCTATGCTATCCGCTTCTTCAATGGCTATCAGCTTATCCTGGTAGGCTGGAACTAATTTAGCCAATGCCCCAAATGCGCCATCGATGTGAAACCAGATATTTTCGTTACGCGCTATTTGTAGCAAGTCACTTAGGGGATCAATAGCCCCGGTGTTAACTGTTCCGCAATTGCCAATGATACAAAATGGCACATAGCCGTTAGCCTTGTCTTCGCTGATCTTTGTTTTTAATGCGTCCAGGTCTATCTCAAAATTATCGTTAACCGGAATCTTCCTTAACTGCTGGTTCCCTATACCAATTACCTCAGCCGCTTTCACCATGCAATTATGCGTCTCGCTGCTGCAATAGGCGGTCAGTTTACCCTCAACAGCGTATACACCCGCGTTTTTGGAGTTTGTAATAATGGTATTGCGGGCAACAATCATGGCTGTAATGTTGGCTATTGAACCACCGCTCACAAGTATCCCGCTGCCGTCAGCCGGGTAGTTCATGAGTTGCTTGCACCAATTGATCACCTGCTTATCTACATAAAGTGAGCTTTGGTCGCCTATCGCTGTGTTGCTGTTCATTACACCGGCAAGCAGATCGGCAAAGGCGCCCATTGGCGTTCCGGTACCCTGAACCCATGCAAAATACTTAGGGTGGATGTTGCCGCCATGATAAGGGAAGATCTGCTGCTTAAAATCATCATAAATATCAAAAATATTTTGTGGCTGCTGGGGGATGGATTTGTTAAGCTCATCCTTTACCAGTTGCGGGACAGGCGTCCATACGGGTTTGTTGCCGATATTTTTCAGGTATTCAACCATATCGTCAATAATCAGGTAACCCAGTGTTTTTATATCATCCCAGTTGTCAGGGTCAAGGCCGATTTCTTTTGTAAGCATTTCGTTCATAATATTATTCTATTACAAAAATGATTGATAAATCATTGGTAAAACAGATGCACATTTATTATTTTTGCGCATAACAGATTTTACTTGTTGCTTTCGAAATGAATAGCTAAGTTCCATTGATTATTTATTAATACAAACCCGATTATTGCTGAAATAATGGAAAAATCAACACTAACCACTATTCCTGATGAGGACTTCCTGTATGTGCAGATTGCTGACAGACTGGGCAGCCAGATCAGGCAGCAGGTGATAAAAACCGGAGAGAAGCTGCCGTCGGTGCGCGCTTTGAGCCACGAACAGGGGATAAGCCTCAGTACGGCATATAAGGCCTATGTTCAATTGGAGATAAAGGGACTTATAGAGGCGCGGCCGAAATCCGGATATTATGTTCGGTACACTCCGGCACGTTCATTCGATAAAATTAAACCTAAGGGGGAGCAACAGGAAGGTGAATCGAAAAAGGTAAGTCTTGATGAGATGATAGCTATGGTTTACCGCAACTTCTCCGCAGAGAGTATGTTGCGGCTGTCTGTCGCTTCGCCTGCATTATCTCTTTTGCCGCAGGCCAGGCTCAATAAATCAATGATGGAGGCCATCAGGCTAAGCCCCAACAGCTGTATTAGCTATGAGAGTGTTCAAGGTAACGAAACATTAAAGAAACATATTGCCCGCCATGCTTTTAGTTGGGGCGGGAATATTTTGCCTGACGATATTGTTACCACACAAGGCTGTATGGAGGCTTTGGTGTTTTGTTTAAGAGCAGTAACGAAACCGGGCGATGTGGTTGCTATTGAGGGCCCTACTTACTTTGGGATCTTTAATACCGTGCAAAGCCTGGGATTAAAAATAGTGGAGATTCCTACCGACGCAACAGATGGCCTTGACCTTAATTATTTAGAAAAAGCTATCGGCGTTCACAAAATAAAAGCCTGTTTATTTGTGCCTACCTTCAGTAATCCCCTGGGGTATTGTATGACTAACGAAAGGAAAAAGCAACTGGTTGAATTACTGGCTAAACATGAAGTGCCGCTGATTGAGGATGATATTTATGGCGAAATGTATTTTGGCAAAACCCGGCCGCGCACCTGTAAAAGTTACGACAAGCAGGGTTTGGTGATGCTTTGCTCGTCGGTGTCAAAAACGCTCGCGCCGGGTTACCGGGTGGGGTGGTGTATTCCCGGTAAGTTTAAGCGGGAGATTGTAAATTTGAAATTGATGCATTCGCTTTCATCTGCATCGCCAACACAGGCAGCAATCGGACATTTTTTTGAAACCGGGCGCTATGACCTGCACATGCGAAACCTGCGCAAAGCGCTGCACACACAATGCCTGCGGTATACCCAGGCAATTGCCGAACATTTTCCGGATGATGTTAAGGTGAGCAGGCCACAGGGTGGTTATGTATTGTGGATCGAGCTGGACAAAAAGATCGATGCTTTTGAACTTTACAAGCAGGCGCTCACCTATAAAATAAGTATTTCACCCGGGCAGATCTTTAGCACTGATAGTCGTTTTACAAACTTTATCAGGATAAGTTTCGGAGCACCTTACAATGATGAAGTTGATAAAGGCCTTAAAACGCTCGGACGTTTGATCAGTAAATTTTAAAATACAGCCAACCATCCTTTAAAAAAAACGTTATTTTGTAATATGATCCAATCTTCGCTAACACATCGTTTAAAAGATCAGCACAAGGCTATTACTCCAATTATCATCAGGCTTAATGACAGGCAGATCCAGCAGCACCATATAAAAGGTAAGTGGAGCATCCACGAACAAATTGCCCACCTGGCAAAATACCAGCCTGTTTTTATCGACAGGATTCGCAAGATCTTATTGATGGATAATCCTGAATTTGAAGCTTATAGCGCCGATAATGATGACGGTTTTGAAATTTATTGTGCGTTTACTACTTATGAACTGCTGAAGAAGATCTCATCAGACAGGGAGGTGATCTATAACCTGGTAACTAAGTTGTCGCCAGATAAACTAGATAGAATTGGAATCCACTCCAAATACGGTAAACTGAATATTTTAGACTGGACTGAGTTTTTCCTTTTGCACGAGGCCCATCATTTGTTTGCTATCTTTCAATTGACGCATACATTGAAATAGTTGTCTGAATCAGAATTTCCAGAATTAGTGAATCATCAGAATGATGGCCCAATCTTGCTGATCCTGAAATGTTTTCCCTGAAATTTCGATGTGATCAATAAAATTATTTCTTTCCTCGTTCGTCTTCACATTAATAGCAATTCATTGTTATTTTTACCGGCCTTTTGTGTTTAAATAAAAATTGGAAAAACATGCCCGAAGAAAAACCTAAACAGCCCGGAATTTTCAGCCTCCTAAAACCGTATTCGGGATTGGTGTTTTTACTGATCTTATTTGCGCTATTTAGCAATAGCGTTAGCTTATGGCTGCCAAAGATCGTCTCGCACGGGATCGACGGTTATATCCACAGTGTAATGCAGCGGGAGCATTTTGATGTTAACCCGGTTGTTCTCAAATTTGGACTGGCAATAACTTTTATTTTTATCTTTTCATTCCTGCAAAGTGTTATCCAAACCTACACTTCGGAAAAAGTAGCCAGGGACCTGCGTACCCGGCTTTCGGACAAAATCTCGAGGCAAAGCTATGCCTTTGTGGAACAGGCAAATCCATCAAAGCTATTAACCAATCTTACTGCAGACGTTGATTCTATAAAGTTGTTTGTGTCGCAGGCACTGGTATCCATCGTTTCGTCGGCCTTTATAATAATCGGTGCCAGTATTTTGCTGCTTACTATTAACTGGAAGCTGGCGCTCTGCGTTATTGCTATTATTCCGATCATCGGCGGCACGTTTTTTTATGTGCTAAAAAAAGTAAGGGCGCTGTTTATTAAGGCGCGTGAGGTGATAGACTGGCTGAACAAGGTAATTAACGAAAGTATTTTCGGATCGGCGCTCATCCGGGTTATCAATTCGCAGCAACTTGAGTTTGATAAGTTCCTGCAAGCAAACACCAAAGCTAAAGATTTCGGATTGTCGATTTTACGGTTGTTTGCCGGGCTGATCCCGGTTATTACCTTTTCGGCAAATATTGCCATGTTGAGCATTTTAGCGTTGGGCGGGCATTTTATTATAAATGGCACTATGAGTTTGGGCGATTTCGGTGCATTCAACAGTTACCTGGCGCAACTGATCTTCCCGATATTGGTGATCGGCTTCATGAGTAATATTATTGCTGCGGCAACCGCTTCTTACCAGCGAATAGGTATGGTTTTAAATGCTGTCGACACAACGGAAAAAGGAACATTAACCGAATCATTGCTGGGCAATATCCAGATTAGCGATGTCTCGTTATCATACGGGCAAAAGCCGGCATTGAAGGGTGTATCGCTTGATATCAAAGCCGGATCAAAAATTGCGATTATCGGCCCTACAGCCGCTGGTAAGACGCAACTGCTTTACCTGTTGACTGGCCTTATAAAACAAAATAGCGGAACCATACTGTTCGATGGCAAAAGCATTGAACAATATAATAGCGAATCGTTCCATAGCCAGGTAGGTTTTGTGTTCCAGGATAGCATCATTTTTAACATGAGCATTCGTGAGAATATTGCATTTAGTGATACAGTTACTGATGAGTCCTTACAAAAAGCCATCGACACAGCGGAGTTGAAGGATTTTGTTGAAAGTCTGCCGGATAAATTGAGCACAATAGTTTCGGAACGCGGATCAAGCCTTTCGGGCGGACAAAAGCAACGTATTATGCTGGCGAGGGCCCTGGCAATAAACCCTAAGATTTTGTTGCTGGATGATTTTACAGCACGCGTTGATAATAATACCGAGAAGAAGATCCTTGCCAATGTGCAAAAAAACTACCCGGGATTAACGCTTTTATCGGTAACTCAAAAAATAGCTTCAGTTGAGCATTACGACCAGATAATTTTATTAATGCAGGGCGAAATTGTGGCCAGCGGTAAACACGGCGACCTGATGAAAACTAGCCCTGAATACGTACAGATCTTTAATTCGCAACAAAGTACCAGCAATTATGAACTACAATCTAAATGATCTGCAGGCAAAGGCGCCCAAAAGGTCAACCTGGTCGTCGCTGAATAACTTGCTGAAGCTGATCTCGCACGAAAAAAGGAATCTTTGGCTGGCCTTTTTTATCATCCTGATTACCTCATCAATTAATTTAATGGGGCCGCTTGTAATAGGGCACACTATTGACGATTATATTTTTGTAACGCATAAGAATTACCATGGCGTACTCATAAACTGCGGTATTTTGCTTTGTATGTACCTGGTTTCATTAGTTACCAGCTATGCCCAAACTATGCTGATGGGCGGAGTGGGGCAGCGGATGCTGTTTACATTACGTAATTCCATATTTAATAAGCTGCAAATGTTGCCTGTTGGCTTTTTTAATCAAAATAAGGCAGGTGATCTGATCTCGCGGGTAAATAATGATACAGATAAACTGAACCAATTTTTCTCGCAATCATTAATGCAGTTCATCGGCAGTATTGCTACCATGCTGGGTGCAGGCATCTTTTTATTGTCTATAAACATTAAGCTGGGTTCGGCAGCGCTTATCCCGGCGGTTATCATCCTGTTATTTACCAGCGTAACATCAGCCTGGGTAAAACGGAAGAATGCTAAGAATCTGAAAAGTGTTGGCGGTATGAGTGCCGAGATCCAGGAGAGCCTGAATAATTTTAAGGTGATCATCGCCTTTAACCGCCGCGATTATTTCCGCAAACGCTTTGATGAGGCCAATCAGCAAAATTATAAAACAGCCATAGGAGCGGGGATCGCTAATAACTCGTATGTTCCGGTGTATGCATTCTTTTCCAGCATGGCGCAGATCATAGTGTTTGTGTACGGAATATACCTGCTATCACATGGAGAATTGGGAATTGGGTTGCTTGCAGTAAGCTTCCCATCATACGCCAATAATTTCTATAACCCGTTGCGGCAACTGGCTGCACTATGGGCTAACTTCCAGGTGGCTATGGCCGGCTGGGACAGGATAGCACTAATTCTTGAAATGGATACCGACCTGACACCTATTCAAAACGGGATTGAAGAACCCAATGGTGCATTGCTTGAATTCAGGAACGTTCATTTTGGTTATGCCGATGACCAGGAGATCCTGCATAACATCAGTTTTAAATTGGAGCAGGGCAAAACCTATGCTTTGGTTGGCCCTACTGGCGGCGGTAAAACTACCACGGCCTCGTTAATTGCCCGCTTGTATGATCCGGGCAAGGGGCTGGTGTTGCTTAACGGGAGAGACATCAGAACCTATGATGCGGCAGAGCGAACCAAAAAGATTGGTTTTATTTTGCAGGAGCCATTTTTGTTTACGGGAACAGTACGTGATAATATACTTTATGGTAACGAACGCTATGTAAATTATACCAATGAACAGTTGGAGCAGGTTATAAAGGACGCAACCCTGGGTAGTTTATTGGCAATTTTCGAAACCGGACTTGATACCAAAGTGCTTTCAAGCGGCGACAGCATCAGCCTTGGGCAAAAGCAGTTAATTGCCTTTATGCGCGCCGTATTGCGAAATCCCGAGCTGCTTATTTTGGATGAAGCCACGGCTAATATTGACACCATTACAGAAAAACTGCTAAGCGATATACTCAATAATCTGCCGAAAACCACGACCCGCGTAATTATAGCCCACCGTTTAAATACCATTGAAAATGCTGATGAGATTTTCTTTGTAAACTCCGGAGAGGTTATTCGCGCCGGCTCGTTCAACCTGGCGATGGAAATGCTGCTGCAGGGGAAGAGGGTTAGTTAGAGATTAGAGACTGGAGATTAGAGATCAGTTGCTTTGCGCCGTCGCGCGATTTATATTTTGTGGTATGCTAACCACTAATTTTCAGACGCTTTTTCTTGCCTAATCTCTAATCACCAGTCTCTAATCTCTATTTTTTTTCCTACACTTGTAAATAACTATAAACCAATTATGCAGAGATATACAGGTCAAAAACGAATTTTAGTTGCTACCGATTGTATAATATTTGGATTTGACGGATGGAACCTGAAATTGCTGCTTGTACAGCGTAATATTGAGCCTGAGAAAAATAAATGGAGCCTGATGGGCGGCTTTATTCAACCGTCAGAATCGCCTGATGACGCGGCTAATCGTGTATTGGAACTCCGTACCGGTTTAAAGAATGTTTACATGGAGCAGTTCCAGGTGTTTGGTAAACCCGACCGGGATCCGGTTGAGCGTACACTTTCCATAGCTTATTTTGCGCTTATAGATATTCACCAGTACGAACAACAGATCAGCGACGAATACCATGCTGAATGGTTTTTATTAAGTGAAATGCCTGATCTGATTTTTGATCACCGGGAAATGGTGAACCTTGCTAAAAGGCAACTGCGTTATAAAGCAGCGTTGCACCCCATTTTATTCCAGCTATTGCCCGAGAAATTTACCATTCCGCAGCTGCAAGCCCTTTACGAGGGTGTTTATAACACAACCTTTGATGACCGCAATTTCAGCCGTAAGCTTTTGTCCACAGGCTTGTTGGTTAAGCAAGCTGAAAAGGATAAGCTCTCCTCAAAAAAAGGCGCATTTTATTATAAGCTTGATCAATCGCACTATGCCGAAAACTTTGAAAGATTTTTGAACCTGGTGCCCAACCCGGACAAGTTTTTCTAGATAAAGCTGCATTTGTCGTTTTCGTTAATGAATATGCCGCGAGTATACAATTACGGTAAGCGGCGTAACGGCGGTTAACTATAGTTTTAATTATACTTTCGGCGTACTTACTGTCAATCCGGATATTAAACTAATAGTTATTAATAATACCTTTACGCCAAATGGTGATGGTATAAACGATACCTGGACGATAGAAAACCTTAATTCTTATACTAATAATACAGTTGGTATATACAACAGATACGGAGAAAAGGTATATTCGTCTGTTGGTTGCGGAATCCCATAGGATGGATTCTATAACGGAAAGCCTTTACCGACCGGCACCTATTATTATATTATTAACCTTAAGAATGGTAGTAAAGCCTTATCAGGCTGGGTAGCAATTATCAGATAAGATAAATAATGAAGAGGAACTTCTACTTTTTAATTGTATTTGTTTTAAGTACGCAAATCTTATTTGCGCAGCAGAAGCCTCAATACACGCAATATGTTTTTAACAATTACCTGTTAAATCCAGCTGTTGCCGGTATTGAAAACTATACCGATGTTAAAGCCGGTTACCGCAGCCAATGGACAGGTTTGCAGGGAGCCCCTGTAACCAGTTATTTAACAATAAACGCCCCCTTGGGAAGTAACTTTTTACAGGGTGACGCAACTGCCTTCCCAGCGTACGGTGGTGTAAATCCATCAAGCAGGTTGTATACGCAAAACTATATGGCGGCTGAGCCTCATCATGGAATCGGTGCGATGATAGTTACCGACCAGGCTGGCCCTATTACCCAAACAAATATTGATGCCAGCTACGCGTATCATCTGGGCTTAACAAGCAATTTGAATTTGGCCATGGGGGTATCAGCGGGAGTGAGCCATATCAGCTTAAACACATCGCTTATTACGCTTGAAAATCCGCTCGATCCGGCGATCAGCAACGGCAACAATAGTCAATGGAAACCTGATCTTTCAGTAGGAGTTTGGTTGTATTCATCAAATTATTACTTCGGGGCTTCCGTACAACAGATCCTCCCTCAAAATTTATATTTCAGCAGTAATAATTCATACAATCAAAGTAAAACTGTTCCGCAATATTTTGCAACAGCAGGGGTAAAGCTGTTTTTGACAGATGAGATTACATTGTTGCCATCAATGCTGATTAAGGTAATTGAACCAACCCCAATCACTTATGATCTGAATGCCAAATTCTCATTCAGTGATAAGTTCTGGTTTGGTGGTTCCTATCGCCATAACGATTCGTTTGGGGTATTGGCAGGGGTAAATATCAGCTCGTTCATCAATATCGGGTATTCCTACGATATTACTACCTCTGCGTTAAATACGGTAAGTAATGGTACACACGAAATTGTGATTGCCTTACTACTTAATAACAGGTATAAGGTAACTTGTCCGCAGCATCTTTTCTAAAGTACAGCCCCTAACCCCTAAAGGGGATTTTTGATTTGTAAGATCGATTATTTAGTCCAATGATAAAAACCGCGATTCTTGTTGAGATCTGTTTTCTTTTTTAGCTCCCCTTTAGGGGTTGGGGGCCTTACAGTTCCTTTCTCAGCCTTGCCACCGGGATATTCATCTGTTCGCGGTATTTGGCAACTGTACGGCGGGCGATGTTGTAGCCGGCGTCTTTTAAGATCTCCGTTAACTTTTCATCTGCCAGGGGATGGCGCTTGTCTTCTGTACCGATATGCTCCTCCAGGATCTTTTTAACTTCCTTGTTTGATACTTCCTCGCCGCTTTCGGTCTGGATTGCTTCAGAGAAGAATGATTTCAACAGGAAAGTACCAAACTCGGTTTGCACATATTTTGAATTGGCAACCCTCGATACGGTAGAGATATCCATATTTATCCTGTCAGCAATATCCTTAAGGATCATCGGTTTCAGGTTCTTGTCATCGCCGGTAAGGAAGAATTCGTATTGGTATTGCATGATGGCGTTCATGGTTTTCAAAAGCGTTTGCTGGCGCTGCTTTATGGCGTCTATAAACCATTTTGCCGAATCGAGCTTTTGCTTTACAAATTGAACTGCCTCCTTTAATTTTTTATCTTTTGCCGATGCTTTATCGTAGTGCTCAAACATCTCCTGGTATGAGCGGCTTACCCTGAGTTCAGGCGCATTTTTTGAATTAAGGGTGAGTATAAGTACTCCATCGTTATTAGAGATGTGGAAATCCGGGATCACCTGCATCTGCTTGGTGTTGATCTCGTTCGAGTCGCCGGGCTTTGGATTAAGCTTCAGAATCTCTGCCACAACAGCCTTTAATTCAGCCGATGTCATATTTAGCGATTTCTCCAGCTTGTCATAATGCTTGCGGGTAAACTCGTCTAAATAATGCTCAACCACCAGCATTGCCTTTTTAATAATGGGGTCTGTTGGGTCCTTCTTACGCAATTGGATCACCAAACATTCCTGTAAACTGCGTGCGCCGACTCCTGCAGGATCGAAGCTCTGGATTACCCGGAGCATATCCTCCACTTCATCATCCTCTGCAAAAACGTTCTGCGAAAATGCCAGATCGTCGGTAAGCGAGGTTATCGGGCGGCGTAAATAGCCATCATCATCCAGGCTGCCTATTATCTGTTTACCTATTCTGAAATCCTTGTCTGAAAGGGGTAGCAGATCCAGTTGCTGTTGCAGGCTTTCGAAAAATGAACTTTGTACGGCAATAGGAATTTCCTTGCGTTCGTCCTCGTCATCGCCGTTTTGATCGTATTTCGATCCGTATTCATTCAAATTATCTTCCTGCAGGTAGTCTTCAATGTTAAACTCGTCTGCTTCACCTTTCTCTTCGTCGCCGTTAAAATTATCTTCTTCCGGGTCGCGGTCAGGGTAAGCCTCTTCAGGTTCGTTTAAATTGGTTAAGCTAAGGTCCTCAAGAGCGGGGTTTTCTTCTAGTTCCTCCTTTATGCGGGTATCTAACGATACCGTTGGCACCTGCAGCAATTTTATAAATTGGATCTGCTGAGGCGAGAGCTTTTGTAAAAGTTTCTGTTGAAGATTCTGTTTTAGCATAAATTAGACTGGGGTCAAAAATACATCAATTACTTTAACTAAAAAATAGCTAAATAAATGAGATTTGACATTGCTTTAAATGCCAAAAAAAATATTTTGTTTGTACGGTAAGAAAATTTATTTGTTACTTTAGATAAGATAAATAAAAACAGGGCATATGGCTATAATTAAAGAGTTTAAAGAGTTCGCCATGCGTGGCAACGTCGTCGACCTTGCAGTAGGTGTAATCATCGGTGCTGCGTTTGGTAAGATAGTCACCTCGCTGGTGGCGGATGTTATAATGCCGCCTATAGGGTATATAACTGGTGGTGTGGATTTTTCCGAAAAAAAGATTGTTCTCAAAGAAGCCGATCCGGCCCACAAGATCGTAGAAAACGCAATCCACTACGGCAACTTTATAAACGCAATAATCCAGTTCCTGATAGTTGCCTTTTGCATCTTTATGGTGGTTAAGGCGATTAACTCCCTAAAGAAGGCGGAAGAGCCAGCCCCGGCCCCAGTAGATCCAACACCAACAAAAGAAGAAGTTTTATTAACAGAGATAAGAGATTTGCTTGCTAAGAAAGCGTAATCTTGTTCATAGTTGATGGTTCAAAAAGTTCATAGTTGATGGTTCATAGTTCATAGCCGCATGATTTTGGGTTGAACTATGAACCATTTTTTTAGCTAGCATGAATTATCAGCCGTTAACCATGAACTAAAAAGTTTTTGGCAGCTTGGGGTCTGTTAGTATGATATAATCGCCTTTGTCGTTGAACTTGCTCCAATCCGGGTTGTCAAAGCTGTCATCGGCATAAGCTGCAATATTTAGTATGTGTGCTTTTGGTGCGTATTTTTTCAGTTGGGCGGCCGTACCCAATTTTCCCTCGCTATGAAAGCCGCCGTTTACCTGCATGATTTTATATCCCTTGTGGCTCTTAAATAATTGTGCTACGTTCCAGCCCATCGTCGCATCCCACAGGTTTTGCGCCTGGTACATTTTCATGCTGCCCATTGCGCCGTGTCCGCCCATTATTTCAACAAATTTATCGTAATATTTGCCGGTAGCAGTATCGATAGGCAGGGGAGGCAGGAATGCTTTGCCAGCATCCAATTTCTGCAGGCTGCTTAACCCTAATCGATTAACCATGTTTGTATAACGTGCAGGGGCATTGGCTGCTGTAACGGGGATATGATTTGCTTTAGCTAACTCTATCATTGGGCGGTAGTCCTTATAATTATGCCAGGCACGCGCTTCGGTAATGAAGTTTTTCTCGCGGATAAAGCCGGCGAGGTATTCATTGAGCGGCGTTTGGCAATCCGTTTCAAACATCTCCATTGACAGGGCCAGTTTACCCGGGTATTTGGCGGCAAGTTTTTCAAATATCACGTGTTCTAAATAGTGGCCCGTTGAATCGTTATGCTCCTCACCAAAGAACAATACATCGGCTTTATCCATATCATTAACTATTTCATCAACCGGAATTATCTTTTGCTTTGATGTGCTGTAGATTTTATAGTGGGTGGAAAGCGAATCCTGCGCTAAAACGGAAAAAGGCAGGATAAGCAGAATGATGATTGCCAGGATTTTCATTATGGTTTAATTTGAATGCAAGATGGAATATATTTACCTTACTACAATGTTTAAAACTACCACAACTTTTTCAACTTAAGCTTAATTTTCAACAACATTAACTTATATTTGAAATTATTTAAAAAATGACTACATTTGCGCTCTTGTTTTAAAAACGACGAATAGAATAAAATAGCCATGAAAAGAACGTTTCAGCCCTCACAAAGGAAAAGAAGAAATAAACACGGTTTCCGTGAGCGCATGTCAACTGCTAACGGCAGAAGAATATTAGCATCGAGAAGAGCTAAAGGCAGAAAGAGATTATCAGTATCTGACGAGCGCAGCCACAAAGCATAAGCTGGTTGCCTTCCAGGCATAGGGGCTTGAGCCGTTTATATACTTAATTTTCGGTTCAGCATCAGCAACAATGTATACTTTTAACAAAGAAGAACGGTTATGTAACAAGAAGCTTATCGATAAGCTTTTTCATAACGGTTCTTCTTTTTTGTGTTATCCCTTCAAAGCTTCGTGGCTGTTTATTGACGAGCCCGGCGAATTCCCCACGCAAATTTTGTTTTCGGTATCAAAAAGGCGATACAAACGCGCCGTTGACCGTAATTTAATAAAGCGCCGCACGCGTGAGGCATACAGGCTTAATAAACAGCAGCATTTATATAATGTACTAATAAGCCTGGATAAAAGAATCATTCTCTCTGTTGGATTTATAGGAAAGGAAATTGTTGAGTACGATTTTATGGAGAAAAAGATGCTGAAACTTTTAACGCAGCTTTGTGCCGAGATAACCAAATGAAGCTCATTGTTGACATATTAAAGCTGATAGTAGGATCAATCTTCGTTGTTCTTATAAAAATATACCAGTACTTTATTTCGCCCTTAACAGGAGCTTCATGCCGGTATACGCCTACGTGCTCGCAGTATGGAGTTGAGGCCATAAAAAAACATGGTCCTTTTAAAGGCGGATGGTTAACATTGAAACGGATTGCCAGCTGCAATCCCTGGGGTGGGCACGGGCATGATCCTGTGCCATAAATTAATTTGAGGTCTTTAGTTCTCAGTCTGAATGCAAACATATTTGCTACTGCGGACTTAGGACTACGGGCTCAAGACTCAACATTTAAAGAATGATATTACAAATAGAAACCGCCACTACATCCTGTTCCGTTGCATTAGCAAAGGATGGCAATGTATTGGCCTTTAAAGAGGTTAACGGGCGTAATTTACATGCCGAGGTAATAACCAGGTTTATTGAAACTATCCTGGCTGAAGTCGGCGCAAGTTATAATGATTTGGACGCTATTGCTGTTAGCTGCGGACCGGGTTCGTATACAGGTTTACGAATTGGCATATCTACAGCAAAGGGATTGTGCTTCGCGCTTGATAAACCGCTTATTGCCATTGAAACCTTAGCGGCGATGGCTGATGGCGTTATTGGGATGGAAGAATATTCGACAAAAAAGAACCTGCTTTTATGCCCCATGATTGATGCCCGAAGGATGGAGGTTTATACCGCAATATTTGACACAAAGGGCGCTGCTATTAAATCAACTGCAGCTGAAATAATTGACGAAAACAGCTTTGCCGATATTTTAAAAACGAACAAGATCTTGTTTTTTGGCGATGGCGCCGAAAAATGCTTTAATGTTTTAAAGCAAAACCCAAATGCATTATACCTGCCGGAATTTGTCAATTCAGCAAAAGATCTGACCAGGAAAGCAGTGGATAAATTTGCTGCTAAGGATTTCGAAGACGTAGCCTACTTTGAGCCATATTATCTAAAGGATTTTATCGCCGGAAAGAAAGCGGTTTGATTTCGGACTTCGAATGTTCGATGTCGAATTTTAACAGGAATAAAAAATTTCTAACATAATATTCTGAATCCGAAATGGAAAATCCGAATTCCGAAATGGATTTAATCGTTAGTCTTAAAGATCCTGCCCCATAATCTTCCCAAAAATCCCTTTTCGCCAGTCGGAATTGTACTTGCGTTCATTGGATGCTCAATTACCGGCCCGAATTTAATGGAAGCACCGAGAAAGAAACTTGCCCCTGTGAATGAACCGTTCGAATATGTTTGGGTAGGGCTTTTGCTTAGCTGTGCAGATGTAAGGCTGGCCGTTTGTGTAAGCTTATCGCTGCCCAAAAAGAAATCAAAGTTTGGTGTCTGGATCATGAACTGTGCCCCAAGGTTAAACAGCTTCATGTCGTCGTATGTAGTGGTGAGGGTTAAAATGTATTTCTTGTATTGAAACGGGTTAACTAGCGCCCCTGTAAAGCCCGGATAAAATAACTCCTTGGAGGCGATGAGCGTTGGCGAATATTTAAAATTCTTATTATCATCTATCCAGAACATCTTATTTACACTTAACTCGCCGCGGCCGTCAATAGGCGTTGTGAATGAGCTTGTTACCTGGTTGCCGTGAATTATTTTTGTAAGAGAATTATACACATTTTTTTCGCGACTAGGGGTTGATAAACCTTCTATTTGCTGGATGTCGTCAAAAGCGTAAATATGCGACCTGCTGCTCCAGTGAATAAACCCAAGGTCTTTTACATTTCCCTGGATAATAAAACCATCCTCAGTTCTGAACGTTCCGCCAATCGAGATTGCCGCACCCGGGTTCCGGAAGTTCGGCAGGTAATCACGTGGAATCAGGTGCCCGGGAATGTAATTGGAATAATATATTCCGCTTAAACCCAAAATGGCTGAGTCATCGGCCTTATCAAAGGACACTTGCGAATGGACGATATCCATTTTTTCATACTGGATCCCCATTAATGCGCTCAGTTTTGCGCCGAATGAAAATTGTTTGTTGATTTTTTCGCGATAGCTAAAACCTATTTGATGGTAGGTTTGAAAGTAGTAATTATCATTAAAAATATCGGAATAATTATCGTCTTTAAAATTTCCTAGACCATTTAACAACGATATGGATTCATCTGTAAAAAGCCCCTTGCCTTCAAATTTGGTTTGTACCGAAAAGCCAAGCTCCACGTCTCCATTTAAGCTCGAGAACATTTTAAACATAATGTCGTAATTCCCGGCATTCAGGTTTACATGATTTACTTTTCCTCCGTTAATAACCAATGCTGAGTTATCATATTTGTTACTGAATGCCCTGCTTTTTAACGTAGCCTGTGCATCGCCTGTTATAAAAAAATTAACATTAAGATTGGGTATGAGGAAATTGGAGGCAAACTGCTTGCTGGAGTCGGTAATGAACGCTTTTTGTGACGGGTTTTCAAACGAGTCGTATAAAGTTCCCGTGTTATATTGGGAAAATTGTTGGCCAAAAAGTTTAATTGTAGATGTAAGTATTAAAAGAACGAGTAAAATCTTCTTCATATATCGCGCTATACAGGGTGCTTTTTATATTCGTCTTAAAGATAAAATTCCCAATTGACTTAATTAAACAATAATTAACATTTTAACGGAAATGTGGAGGTATAGTTGTGTTGTGGATAAAATCTACTTTAATTTATACGCAACTGTATCTGAATTCAGCCTCATGCAAAAGTTAGTGTAAAAGTTTTTATCAACCGCTGAAAACTGGAGGGATGCGGCAAAGAAATTTTTCCAGCCGGGCTCCATGGATTTAAAATCGTCGTAAAAATCCGGGTTCATATCTCTTTCAAATATTGGTTGGATATTTTTAAAATCCAGAAGAAATGATACGTTGCTTTGTGCCGCAAGCAGGTCGTTAAATTGGTTGAATTGGCTATTCTTGCTTAAAAATTTGCGGTTTATATAAGTGTCATAAAAACTCGTCAACTCGTTATTGCTATTGGCAAGTACCAGGTAGTTGTCAATGATCATAAAATTCGGCTTTTTGAAAATGCCAAATGCATCACCCAATAAAAACAGCGGCAGCTTTTCGTAACTCAATTCCCCTTTGTTTTCGTCGCTCATAATGCTGATGGCCGATAATACCAGTTTAAGCTTCGAGCCGTCCTTTACAGATACAATGCCGAATTTTTCAAAATAACGGGTTGTTATAATAGCAAACTCATTTCCAAGTAAATTATCAAATTCGGTTTTGATCCTTACAGCGGTCTCAGCTTTTACCTTGCTAAATAGTTGATCCCGCTCTTTTGCCAGCCCTGTGCTATTTTGCCATTCGGAGAGATCTGATCCAAATTTGGCCGGGTTAGATACCAGGAAGTTAGTGCCGTATGCAGTTGTTGACGGGTAGATGTCGTTTAAATGATTGATCACCGGTTGCTGGTTCACGAATAGTTTTAAATAAGCCGAAGGCCCGTCTTTTTGTATGGTAGTGGAGCCATTGAACATGATGGCATCACTGCGATAGTTTAAACTTAAGGCAGCAACAGCAGGCAGCATCCTGAACGTTTTAAGGATATCAGTATTTTTGTTTCTGAATAACTGTTCAAACAAGGGCGAAAGCTGGCTGTAGTTTACATATAGGTTACCCAATGAATTGTTGCTTTGCTGCTCAGATAACAAAATAAATACCGGCTTGTCTGTTTTGCTCTTATACGTTGCGCTCTGTTCTGCCAGTTCTTCGGAAAAGCTGCCGGAAAAAGCATTGTCACCTTTGTTGATTATATAAAAGCGCGTTTTAAGTATGTTCACATAAATATTGTACCCGCTTTTACCGGGTTTGCGAATAGGCGTGATTACCAGGCCGTTTTTAGGTTGTTTTGATAACTGGTCAAATACGTCCGGATCAAATGGAGTTGCAGGCGACGCAGATAACAGGAGCTCTATTCCATTGGTTTTGGAGGGATGCAGGGAAATAAACAGGTCTTGCGCCGTGAAGTATTTGCTTAATAATGGATTTTGGAGCAGCACCTGCCTCAGTGTATCTAACTGGCCAAGCTTTTGTTTACTTATAATTGCGGCAAAAAGCTTGTTATCCTTAAAAATATCGTAAAAACCCTTATCGTTGTTAAATTCAAACACAAGTGAAGCATTATCCGGAATTAAGCGCATTACCTGGCTGGTGCGCGTGCCTGGCGGATTTAAATTTTTAAAATAAACTACCGTAACGAACGCAGTGGCCGCCAATAAAATCAGGGTAATAATTATTTGCTTTCTCATTGCTGCTTGCATTGCAAATGTAGTTTTTTAAGTTGGATTAGCCGGAGGAAACAGGTTTGATTACCTGTACAAGTTCCCAACTTTTAAACATTACAAGCTTTCAACAATAGTGTAATTCAACCATTCATCAAATTAATTAACTTAGCCAATTATATTATGAAGAAAAGAATATTTGTAACCGCATCTGTGTTAGGGGCGCTCGCGGTTATCGCCGGTGCATTTGGTGCACACGGGCTTGAAGAAAAACTGTCTGCGCAGGATCTGCATGTATGGAATACTGCTGTTCAATACCAGTTTTATCACGTGTTTGCTTTAATCGGGCTGGCAGCGTTAAGCCGTTATGAAACCCGGCTGATAAAGGATTGTTATTACCTGTTTACAGTAGGGATTTTATTTTTCTCCGGCTCGTTATATCTGCTTGCCACCCGGAGTATTTTAGGCTGGGAATGGTTGCGTTTTGTTGGCCCTGTTACTCCATTGGGCGGCGTATTATTTATAGGTGGGTGGATAACTATGGGGATAGCCGCTACTAAAAACAAATAAATTAATGTTAGAGTTTGCCGAGGCACAATTTACCGATCGTGAGACACTTTTTGTAAAAGTGATCCTGCCGCTGGCTATTGCGAAAAATTACACCTATCGTGTTCCGTTTGAAATGAACGACGCGGTAGCGGTGGGCAAGCGCGCAGTGGTTCAGTTTGGTAAGAGCAAGCTTTATACGGCAATTATTGCATCAATAGGTAAACTGGCACCTGAGAAATACCAGGCGAAGTATATTATAGAACTACTGGACGACCGCCCGGTGGTTACTGGTGAACAATTAAGATTCTGGCAATGGATGTCGGAATATTACATGTGTACTTTGGGCGAGGTAATGAATGCAGCTCTGCCATCGGCATTGAAGCTGGCAAGCGAAACCAAAATAGTTCTTAATAAAGGCTTCGAGTTTGACCGCACCGATCTGCATGACAAAGAATACCTGATTGTTGAGGCGCTCGGGATTCAGCCTGAATTAACAGTTAGCGATATTGTAAAACTGCTGGGGCAAAAAACAGTAATGCCGATTTTGAAAATACTGTTCGAAAAAAACATCATCAATATATCGGAAGAAGTAAGTGAACGTTATAAGCCCCGCACCCGTAGTTTTATCGCACTTAACCCTGTTTATCAAAACCAGGATAATTTGCGGGAGCTGTTTGGTATTCTCGAAAAACGTGCCCCAAAACAAGCTGACGCGGTGTTAGCTTACATCAAGCTTGCCCGAACTCAAAAAAGTATTTCAAAAGCTGAACTGATTGAGGAAAGCGGAGCCGGTGCGGCAAGTATCAAGTCGCTGGAGGAGAAAGAAGTTTTTGTTATAGAGGAGAAGAATGTAAGTCGACTGTTCTTTGAGGAGGAAGAGCTATACAACAATTTTGAATTGAGCCAGCAGCAAGGTATTGCGCTTTCCGAAGTAAAGGATCAGTTTAAGCAAATGGATGTAGTGTTGTTGCATGGCGTAACTTCATCCGGCAAAACGCAGATCTATATTCGGTTGATAGAAGAGATGATCAATTCAGGCCGGCAGGTTTTGTATCTGCTGCCCGAGATTGCACTTACCACGCATATTATCGAGCGGCTGCGCGTATATTTTGGCGCCAGCATTGGCATCTACCACTCTCGTTTTAATGATAACGAAAGGGTGGAGGTTTGGCAAAAAGTACTTAGCGGCGAGTATAAGGTTTTACTTGGCGCACGGTCGGCGGTGTTCCTGCCTTTTAACGACCTCGGTATGATCATTGTTGACGAGGAGCATGAAACCTCCTACAAACAGTTTGATCCTGCCCCACGATACAACGCACGAGATGCCGCCATTTTTCTGGCAAACATGCATAAAGGAAAGGTATTGCTTGGTTCTGCAACGCCGTCCTTTGAAAGCTACTATAACGCGAGGATAAAAAAATATGGTTTGGTGGAACTTACCGAAAGATATGGCGGCGTAAAGATGCCTGAAATTGAGGTAGTAAGCATTGTCGAAGAAACCAAACGCAAAACCATGCAGTCGCACTTTACCAGTGTGCTGATGGCCGATATAAATGCAGCGCTCGAAAAAAAGGAACAGGTGATTTTATTCCAAAATCGCCGGGGTTATGCGCCGCTGCTGATGTGTAAGATCTGCGCGTACACCCCAAAATGCATCAATTGCGATGTTAGTTTAACTTACCATAAAAGCAGCGGTAAGCTGCACTGTCACTATTGTGGTTATAAGGATGATGCACCAAATATTTGCCCGGCATGTGGTTCAACGCACCTGGAGTATAAAGGCTTTGGAACAGAAAAGGTTGAAGATGAGCTGGTAATGCTTTTGCCAGATGCCCGCATGGCCCGCATGGATTTGGATACTACGCGTTCGCGCAACTCCCTGCAAACCATATTAAATAATTTAGAGGAGAAGAAAATAGATATACTGGTAGGTACGCAAATGGTAGCCAAGGGGCTGGATTTTTCTGATGTCACAGTTATCGGGATCATCAATGCAGATAGCCTATTAAAATATCCAGATTACAGGGCAAACGAGCGCAGCTTCCAGATGCTGGCACAGGTAAGTGGTAGGGCAGGCCGCAGGGGTAAACAAGGAAAGGTGGTGATCCAAACATATGACCCCAGTCATCGAGTAATCAAACAGGTAATTGAAAACAACTATACCGATTTGTATTTTACGGAAATGGAGGAACGCAGAAGTTTTAAATACCCGCCATTTTACCGCATCATTAACTTGGATATAAAGCATAAGGATCCGGAGATCGTTCATAACCAATCTATCTATCTTGCAAACGAATTGCGCAAGCAATTCGATGATAGGGTAATTGGGCCCGAATCGCCATTGGTTAGCAGGATCAGGAATTATTATATCAAAAGCATTATGCTGAAATTTGAAAAGGACAGTGTTTCCATTAACAAAGCAAAGGCCATTATAAGGGACGTGATCACCCAGTTTCAAACTACCAAATTGAGCAAAGGGAGTATTGTGCAGCCGGATGTTGACCCGTATTAAATTTAAATTAAGACCATGAGTGAGCACCACTACAAAGCCACCATCACCTGGACCGGAAATCTTGGTTCCGGAACCAGTAATTACCGTGCTTATGAACGCAATCATGTTATCAGCGTAATCGGTAAACCCGAAATTCCTGCCTCATCCGATCCATCTTTTCGCGGCGACAAAACAAGGTATAACCCGGAGGAGTTGCTGGTATCTTCATTGTCATCTTGCCACATGTTATGGTATTTGCACCTATGCAGCGTGGCAGGCGTGGTTGTGGTTGATTATAGTGATGAAGCAATAGGTGTAATGGTTGAAACAGCGGATGGAGGCGGCTACTTTAAAGATGTTACCTTATTCCCAAAGGTAACTGTAACCGAGGCATCGATGATTGAAAAAGCTAATGCGCTGCATCATGAAGCAAATAAAATGTGTTTTGTGGCTAATTCTGTAAATTTTCCTGTTAAACATTCACCAACGTGCCAAGTGAGCGATCTGAAAAAATAATCGGCGACAAATCAGGCAGATAAATTTATAAAGGGGCTATACCAATTTTATACAGCTATAAATCTTAAAAACGTATTAGATTTGCATGTATAATGGCCTATAAGTATATCGACAATTACCGCGAGAAGGGTGCCAGGAAAAAGCTGGTAGAAGAATTAAAGAAAAAAGGAATTGATGATGAGCGGGTATTAAACGCGATAGGCACCGTAAAGCGACATTATTTTTTCGACGAAACTTTCTGGAACCAGGCTTATAAGGATATTGCCTTCCCGATAGGCGAGGGGCAAACCATTTCGCAACCTTATACCGTTGCTTATCAATCGCAATTACTGCACATAAATAAAGGGGATAAGGTACTGGAGATTGGTACCGGCTGCGGCTACCAGACCTGTATCCTGCTTGAACTTGGCGCAAAGGTTTATACCATTGAGCGGCAGGAAAAACTTTACAACCACACCCGCCAGGTATTGCCACATATAGGTTATAAGGCCAATTTTTTTGTTGGCGATGGCTCGATCGGGATAGCCAAACATGCGCCTTATGATAAAATAATTGTTACTGCGGGTGCTCCTACGGTTCCTGATGTATTGTTGAAACAACTGAACATCGGCGGGATTCTGGTTATCCCTGTTGGCGATGAGAAAACCCAAAAAATGGTGACTGTGCTAAAAGTTGGTGAACATGATTATGAAAAGATCGTGCTGGATACCTTTAGGTTTGTGCCGCTGGTAGGGGATAAGGCGTGGTAGGAGAAGCCCCTAACCCCTAAAGGGGAACAATAGTCGCTTCGCAAATCTATCATGCTAATCAAAACTCCCCCTTTAGGGGGCCGGGGGGCTACCTCTTCATCGCCCTATCCATCTCCACCTTTGTGTCGCGTTCCTTTAAAGTTTCACGCTTATCAAAAGTTTTCTTACCCTGTGCTAATCCTATTTCCAGTTTTGCAAAACCGCGTTCGCTGATGAATAATGCAAGCGGTACTATGGTTAATCCTTTTTCCTCGCCGCGGGTTTGTAGCTTTTTTAGTTCTTTTTTGGTGAGGAGTAACACACGGTCGCGTTTTGCTTCATGGTTGTAGAACGAGCCATAGCTATATTCGGCGATGTGCAGGTTGCGTACATAAAGCTGCTCATTTATAAAGGTACAAAATGCGTCATTGATGTTTGCCTTGCCTTCCCGGATGGATTTAATCTCCGTGCCCAGCAATTTTATGCCCGCAATATATTTGTCGAGTATGTGGTACTCAAAATAAGCCTTTTTATTCTTGATATAGATATTCTGATCCATTGGTGCAAATATGCGAATTATTTTGGTGACAGGATCCGTGGAGGCTTAACCACCAGCACCGGGATATTCACCATGTGCCTTACAGAGTTCACCGTTGTGCCAAAGATCAGATCCTTTAATGCCTTGTGCCCATGCGATCCCATTACTATAAAATCAACATCATTTCCGTTAACAAACTTTGCTATTTCACGTGCGGCGCTGCCGAAGCCGATATGAGGCTTAGCTTTGTAACCAAGATCGGTAAGCGCCTTAACATATACATCAAGGTTATCCAGATCGCTTTGCGTTTCGTGGTCCATTATCTGCCCGCCATAGTAACGCGCACCGGCGGTTTCCACCACGTGGATTAGCGTATATTTCGCCTTTTTGCCGCCCTGCATGATGGCATTACGAATGCATTCAGTATCGTTGTTTGAAAAATCGATGGTTACAGCAATGTTGTGGTAATCAATGGCCGACAGGTCCTCGATTTTTGATGCCAGTCCGTGCGGAACGCTTGATGGTTCATCATTATGCTTATAAAGTATCGGCCTTAAAAATACGTACACTAACAGCAAAGCTATCCCAATAACAACAGGCGTAACAAAAACATAGATCCATATCGCTGCGGACGGGAATTGTGTTATCCAGTCGCCAATTTGGTCATAAACCAGCTTGGCATTCAGCGCTACTATCAGTATTGCACTTGCCCATGCCAGGATCTTAACCTTCAGGCTGATGGCAAACTTGCCCATCCGTTTGCGGTTGGATGTAAAGTGGATGAGTGGGATTACAGCAAATCCCAACTGCAGGCTTAGCACAACCTGGCTTAAAATTATCAGGCTGCCCAAACCGGTTTCACCAAAATAAATAATGGTGAATACCGCTGGCACAATCGCCAGGATTCGGGTTAGCAGACGACGCAGCCAGGGCTCAATACGAAGGTTGATGTGACCTTCCATAATTATTTGCCCGGCAAGTGTACCTGTAATAGTTGAACTTTGACCCGATGCAATTAAAGCTATTGCAAACAGGGTAGGCGCTATCCGGCCGAAAATATGTTCCAGTAATTTATAAGCGTCCTGGATCTCGGCTACTTTAAAATACCCGTTCTTGAAAAATGCTGCCGCAGCTAATATCAGGATGGCTGCGTTAACCACAAATGCAAGGTTTAGCGCGATGACGGTATCAAAAAGATTGAACTTGATGGATGACCTGATCCCGGCGTCGGTGCGGCTGATCTGCCTTGTTTGAACCAAAGAAGAATGCAAGTATAAATTGTGCGGCATCACCGTGGCTCCAATAATTCCGATGGCGATATACAGCATGTTTTGAGTGGTCGCATCTTTTTTAAATAGATTGCTTGGGATGAATCCCTTTAGCACCCCGCCGAAATCAGGCCCCACAATAAACATCTCCACCAAAAAGGAAACGCCGATTATAAATATCATCGACATGATAAATGCTTCCAGCTTGCGCATGCCCTTGTTCATCAGGAACAGCATAAGCACCGTGTCGGTAATGGTTAATGATACGCCCCAAATGAGCGGCAAATGGAATAGCAACTGCAAGCCAATAGCCATACCGATGATCTCCGCAAGGTCACAGGCTATGATGGCTATTTGGGCTAGTATGTAAAGGCAAAAGTTTACGAAACGGGGATAGGCGTTTTTTGAAGCCTGCGCTAAATCAAGCCCGCGAACGATGCCTAATCTCGCGCTTAACGATTGTAATAATAGGGCGATCAGGTTTGAGGCGAATAACACCCAAATGAGTTTATAGCCGAATGCGCTGCCGCCCGCAATATCTGTCGCCCAGTTACCCGGGTCCATATAGCCTACACTTACCAGGTATGCCGGGCCTAAAAATGCCAAAACCCTTTTCCACCCGATTTTGGCTTCGGGATTTATCGAACTGTGAACGTTAGCTAATGAATTGTCGTTTTGCTTGCTCATATAGTAATCAGTAAATTATTAGCTACCTCACGACTTATCTGTAAAGTCTTATTTTCCATTTGCAGTATCATTGATCTGTCGAATTCTATAATGTCATTCACCGTGATTTTTTTTCCAATGGTGAGGCCCTGTTTTTCCAGGTATTGTAAAAAAGAGGAGGAGTGATCGCGCACCCCGCAGATCACGCCGCAGGTATTAACCTCAATTGCCGAAACAGGTTTAAGATCATGCAATTTAAATTTTCCATCACTATCGGGGATCGGGTCGCCATGCGGATCGTATTTTGGGTAATCCATAAATTTATCCAGGCGGTCTATTAATTCGTTTGATGAGATGTGCTCCATTTCTTCGGCCATTTCATGTACCTCATCCCACTTAAAACTTAATTTCTCCACTAAAAAAAACTCCCAAAGGCGATGTTTCCGGATAATATTTACTGCGATCTTTTCACCGGCCGCGGTTAAGGTAACTCCCTGGTATGGCGTGTAATTGATCAGCGTTTTATCAGCCAGTTTTTTAAGCATATCGGTAACTGACGATGCCTTGGTATTCAGCAGCGCAGCCAGTTGGTTGGTGCTCACGTTTTCGTCGTTAAGCGAAAGGTGATAAATTGACTTTAAATAGTTTTCTTCGGCTAAGGTATTCATTTAAGCAAATCTAATAATAAATTTAGACAAACCTAAATATTTATACATAAAGAATATATTTTTGTTAAACGTGTTTTTTGAAAAATTTTATTTTGTGGATTAAGGAAAACTATATCTTTGCAGAACTATGGGAGCCGAATTAGATAAAATAGACCTTCAAATATTAAAGATATTACAAGAGAACGGACGGATAACCAACCTCCAGCTTTCAAACGAAATAGGGCTTTCGCCTGCACCTACGTTGGAGCGTGTGCGCAAGCTTGAAAATGCCGAATATATCAAAAGCTATCATGCCCTGGTTGACGAGGAAAAACTTGGACTGGGAATTAAAACCTTTATCCAGATCTCGCTGGATTTTCATCAAAAAAACACCATTCAAACATTTTTGGATGAGATCCAGAATATCAAAGAGGTAACGGAGTGCCACCACGTAACAGGTCAGTGCGATTTCCTGCTGAAGGTTTATGTGCGCGATATCAAATCGTACGAGCAATTGATCATGGAAAAGATCAGCCGCATAACAGTGGTTAAAACGTTCCAGACCATGATGATCATGTCAACGAGTAAAAAGGAGCCGATAGTGCCGCTGGAATATTAGGCCCCCCCGGCCCCCTAAAGGGGGAGATAAAAAATAAAAGGCTTGCTTTGTTATAAAGCAGGCCTTTCTTTTGACATCGCATTATAATCTCCCCTTTAGGGGGTTAGGGGGCTAATTTGCCAATCAATCGGCTTTCTTCCCTCTTTTACCAAGATCTCATTTGTTTTTGAAAAAGGCTTTGAGCCAAAAAATCCCCGATCCGCTGAAAATGGCGAGGGGTGCGGCGATTTGATAATGTGGTGTTTCTTTTGATCGATCAATTCAGCCTTGGCTTGTGCAAAGGCGCCCCATAGGATAAAGACTATGCCCTTTTTTTCGTCCGAGATCTTTTTGATCACAGTGTCGGTAAAAGTCTCCCAGCCGTATTTTTGATGTGAGTTAGGTGTGCCCGCTCTTACGGTCAGACTTGCATTTAAAAGCAACACTCCTTGTTCCGCCCATTCAGTCAGGTCGCCGTGGTTAGGAATAATAAAGCCGGGGATGTCGGTGGATAGCTCCTTATAAATGTTTCGTAAGGATGGTGGAATAGTGATGCCCTTTTGCACGGAAAATGATAATCCGTGTGCCTGATTTTCGCCATGGTAAGGGTCCTGGCCAAGAATAACGACCTCCAGTTTGTCAAGCGGCGTTTTGTTGAATGCGTTAAAAATGTCGGCGTTTTTAGGGTAAGTTTTGTGGCCTTCGTCCTTTTCCTTTTTTAAAAGAATCTTAAGGTTGACCATATAAGGTTTGTTAAATTCTTCGCCTAAAATTTTCAGCCACGAGGGCTCTAATTCTCCTGCCATAAATATTAATATAGATGTTGATTAAGCGTACAAATAAACGGATATTTGCATACTAATTTATAGTTTTAAAAGATGTCAAATATAGTAAGGTTAATTATTGCCTGCGGAATTATGGGTGCTGCCATAGTACTATGTGTTTTTGGCCATTGGGGCTGGGGCATACCTGTATTGTTTTTAGGTGGCTTTGTATTGCTTAGTTATTTCTTTAATGAAAACATGATCATTTCGCAATGGTTTTTGCGAAAAGAACAATCTGAAAAAGCTGAAGAATGGTTATTGAAGATTACCGACTACGAAAAACAACTGAACAAAAGCCAGTGGGGTTATTACAATTTGTTGATCGGTTTGATTGAATCGCGCAAATCACCATTGAAATCAGAAAAGTATTTTAAGAAATCGCTTACCCTGGGTATGAAAATGTCGCATAATGTAGCGTTGGCTAAGTTGAGCCTGGCAGGCATAGCAATGGCAAAACGTAACAAACGCGAAGCACAAATGTACTTGTCGGAAGCGTCAAAGGATGATAAGAACAAATTACTTACCGAACAGATAAAAATGATGAAGGGCCAAATGGCACAAATGGATAAGCAACAGGTAGTAAGGGGCGGATACCGCCAATTCTAAAGGCAGGTAGAAATATCAAAAAAAATAAAAGGGACGCGAAATCATCGCGTCCCTTTTATTTTTCTTCAATTGAGCTGTAATATTCTGGCTCAGAAGAGATGATTTGAGCTGGTGCGATATACCTGTCGGCAATAAACGAGCTTTCATCCGTTGGATTAGCCACCTCTACCATTTTCAAAAGGCTCCTGATGAACGAAAGATTAAAGTTGCTTCTGTTCAGTTTTATCAGGTATTCGTTTTCGGTTATTTCTAATATTGAGTTAGTCATCTTAATTTGCATTTTGTTGCATTGTAAAAGTAATCAACATACCAAATGCCAAAGTGTTATTAAAATTATCCTTTTATTAAAGAATTGTTAATGAGTTATATTAACAAGTGGTTGTAATGCTTAATTCGATGTGTTTTTTTCCTGAAGATGAGGTTTCAATCTTATTTTAGTCCAATATTCTTCACGGACATCCCCGTCTATTTCGATAGGAATGTTACCGCCATAAAGTGTATCATCGCCATTCTTTTTGCATCCCGAGATCCAGTAAGGTTCTGTTGTTGCTATTTCAATGCAATTGTATTTATACCCGCCCTTTACCTTGATGAATTCCTTACCATCGTAATACATTGTACGAAGCGTTTTTGAAAAAGTAACTCTTCCAATCCTTGCTGTTCCGGTAACTTCGTTAGCCTTTCGTTCTATGTACATGATCCTGCTTTTCATCGCTGTAAAATATCACGCAATTTAAGCTATAATACTATATACCCGCCCAGCGTTAAATTTTTATATTTACGAGCCAATACCCTGTAAATATTTGTATGAAATTTTTAACGATTACGCTTGCAGCTATCTTTGCTGCATCTGCCGTCTACGCACAGCTTTCTACCTCAAAACTTTTCGGCGACCATATGGTGCTGCAACGAAACCATAATATTCCGGTTTGGGGACGCACCGGAAAAAAAGCCAAGGTTATAATCGACCTTAACAACCAACATATAGTAGTCAAGGCCGATGAACAGGGAAACTGGACGGCCACACTAGCGTCGATGAAGGAGGGAGGGCCTTACACAATGAAGATCTCATCGGGAAAAGAATCTATAAGTTATTCTGATATCATGCTGGGTGAAGTTTGGCTTTGCTCCGGGCAATCAAATATGGAGTTCCAGCTTAAAAATGCATACGGGTATAAAGCTGAACAAAAGGTAGCATCGCAGGTGGCTGTCCGCCAGTTTCATGTTCAAAACAAGATCAGTCTCACACCCGAAAAAGATGTTACCGGCCAGTGGATACTTGCCTCAGCTAACACCATTGGAGATTTTACAGCAGTTGGGTATTTCTATGCCAAAAAGCTTTCGCAAACTTTGCATGTTACCGTTGGAATCATAAACAGCAGCTGGGGCGGAACAGAAGCTGAGGATTGGATCAGCAGGGAAACTATAGTTGCATCCCCGGATTTTAAGGCCTTAGTGCCAGATCTGCCGCAAAACGCCGATCAGCTAAGCCAACGATCAGACAAATTATTAAAAAGATGGGCCTATCATAACGGCCCGGTTGTAAACTTTACCGCGGAAGACCTGGCAACGAAGCCCGGTTATTTTTTTGACACCTGGCAGCATGCTTATGCACCGGGATCGTGGGAGTGGAACGGCAGGCTGTACTCATACCGGGGATTGGGATTTATGCAGCGTACCTTAAGTTTGGATAGCTCATACAGTTCAGTTGGTTCGGTTATTTCACTCGGTCAAACAGACGCCGATATGGATATCTACATTAATGGGAAGCTAATTAATAAGGGTGCGCTACCGACAAATTACCAGCTTAGCCTCCCTGCCGGAACATGGAAGACAGGAATGAATAGTTTATTGATCAACTTTCAATCGGCGCAAAAAAATCCAACCTGGTTTGGTACAGGGCTCAACGGAACGGGTGCAAATGACCTGAATATTCGTTTTGCTGATACAACTATCAACATAGCCGATGGTAACTGGCATGTAATGCCGGATTTGAGTAAGCCATACCATTTTGATTTTCTGCCAAATAATACCGCGTTTGATTTATATAATGGCATGATCAACCCGCTGATCCCTTATGCGCTGGCCGGGGTGATCTGGTACCAGGGGGAATCAAATGCTGAACGGGCATTCCAGTATCGCTCGGTATTCCAGATGCTGATAAACGACTGGCGCGGAAGATGGAAAGAGCAACTGCCGTTTCTATTTGTGCAACTATCATCATTCGGCACCTCGCAAAATAGTAACCTCGGCAGCAATTGGGCCGAATTACGTGAGGCGCAGAATATGGCTTTGCAGCTGCCAAATACAGGCGTTGCTGTAACAACAGATATTGGCGACCCCTTTAATATCCACCCGAAGGACAAGGCAGACGTAGGTTACCGCCTGGCTGCTACTTCATTAACCCAGGTTTACCACCAGCCCGGATTTTTTGCGAGCCCCCTGTTTGTCTCTGCTGATTTTTCAGGCGGATCAGCTTTGGTTAGCTTCTCAAATGCCGAAAACGGCTTAATGGCGAAAGATCAATATGGTTATGTAAAGGGATTTGAGCTGGCTGGAGCCGATCATAAATTTTACTACGCGCAGGCAGTAATAACCGATAAAAATAAAGTGAAAGTTTGGTGCAGTGCGGTCCCAAATCCTGTGGCTGTTCGGTATGGGTGGACAAATGCGCCGGTTGATGCCAACCTGTTCAATATTCAGGGCTTCCCGGTAAGTCCGTTCCGATCAGATACCTGGGACGGTGTTACGCTTGGGCATAAGTTTGAATAAAAAAGCAGAGACGCCTCGATTTGTCGGGGCGTCTCTGAGATATTTTGTCAGTTATGTTTGGAGACGCAAAATATTGCGTCTCTACAAAGAATAATTACGCAAACCAGGCCATTACCACTTCCTTTGCAGGCATGGTAATATCCAGTTTTAATTTTTTGCGCATTCCGCCAAGGTCGTTAAATACTTTGTTTGGGTTAGCGGCTTTTAATTCTTCTAAATTATTGATCCCCATTTTGTTTAAAACAGGCACCCATTCAACAGGCACGCCTACATGAACAAAGTCATCAACGGTAACGGTCTTTGTTTTTTTCTCCGGGCGCATTTGCGGGAAAAACAATACTTCCTGGATAGTGCTCTGATTGGTCATCAGCATCACTAAACGGTCGATACCAATACCCAAACCTGAAGTTGGCGGCATACCATATTCAAGCGCGCGCAAAAAGTCGTCATCCATCGCCATTGCCTCGTCATCACCGCGACCGGCTAAGATCAGCTGTTCTTCCAGGCGCTCACGCTGGTCGATAGCATCGTTTAATTCTGAATAAGCGTTAGCTATTTCCTTGCCGTTTACAAACAGCTCGAAACGTTCAACCAATCCTTCTTTTGTACGGTGCTTTTTAGCAAGCGGCGTCATTTCTATGGGATAGTCGGTAATATAGGTTGGCTGGATCAGGTTGGCTTCAACCTTCGCGCCGAAGATCTCGTCGACCAGCTTGCCTTTGCCCATTGTACTATTTGTTTCGATACCTAACCCGACACAAGTTTCGCGTAAGGCTGCTTCGTCCATAGCTGATACATCTATCCCGGTATATTTCAGGATGGAATCATACATGGAAAGCTTTTCATAAGGGCCTGCAAAATTGATCTCGTTAGCGCCTACCTGTACAACCGGGATGCCGGTAACAGTGCGTGCAACAATCTCCAAACATTCCTCAACCATTGCCATCATCCAGTTGTAGTCCTTATAGGCTACATAGATCTCCATGCTGGTGAACTCCGGATTATGGGTACGGTCCATGCCCTCGTTGCGGAACATCTTACCAAACTCATACACACCATCAAAACCCGCTACTATCAATCTTTTTAAATAAAGCTCGTTGGCTATGCGCAGGTATAAAGGCATGTCCAGTGTATTGTGATGCGTGTTGAACGGACGTGCCGCTGCGCCACCGTGCACAGGCTGTAATATCGGTGTTTCCACTTCCATCCAGCCCTGCTTGTTAAAATACTCGCGCATGCTGCTGATCACCTTTGAGCGTTTGATGAAGATCTGCTTAAATTCCGGGTTAACCGTTAAATCTACATAACGCTGGCGGTAACGCTGTTCAGGATCGGTAAAGGCGTCATGCACCTGGCCGTCTTCCTCACGTTTAACAACCGGAAGCGGTTTTAATGATTTTGCCAGTAAGGTTAATTCCTGTACATGAACAGAGATCTCGCCGGTTTGAGTTATGAAAACAAAACCCTTTACGCCAATATAATCACCGATGTCCATCAGCTTTTTAAATACCGTATTGTAAAAAGTTTTATCCTCACCGGGGCACAGGTCATCTCTTTTTAAATAGATCTGCATGCGACCGGTTGAGTCCTGCAGCTCAGCAAAGGATGCATTGCCCATAATGCGGCGCGTCATGATTCGGCCTGCAAGGGTAACCTGTTTATAGTGATCCGGGTAGCGGTTAAAATTGTCAGTAATATCCTGTGCAAAGGCGGTAACCTTATATTCCTCGGCGGGATACGGGTTGATACCTAAGGCACGCAGGTCCTGTAATGATTTGCGGCGAAAAATTTCCTGTTCGGATAGGGCAGTGCTCATATTTTTAATAAAGGTGCAAAAATAGGGTTTTGAGGCGAAAGCTGAAAGGTAAAAGGAGAAAGGTTTGGGAATTAGGTGTGGAGGCGTTTTGAGGTTAAAGGAGAAAGGTTTTTTGACGAGTATTTTAGGAGTAAGGTCAACTAGTTGGCTGTTTAATAATGATCTTTTAGTGAATAAATATGAATCTCATTCTCTTTGATTTCATATATTATCCGATGCACGTTATTTATACGACGTGACCACATTCCGCTCCAATTGTGTTTAAGAGGTTCTGGTTTTCCAATACCATCAAACGGGGTTTCTTGAATTGATTGAATTAAAGAGAGTATTCTAATTTGTAAATGTTTTTGCCCTGATTTTTTCCAATACTTTAAGTCGTCCAGAGCTTTGGGTTGATAAACTACTTCCATAAGTCTTTAAGCGCAATCTTTACTCCTTTGCCTTCTTCCATATCTTTTCTTCCCTGGGTTATTTTATCAGAAAGGTATGAGTTGGCCATGATTCGCTCGGTTTCATCTTTGTATTGACTGTCATCTTCAATATCGTACTCTAACTTAAGTGCATCTAAAACAGCGGTAATTGCTTTTTCAGACAAAGAGTCGTCAATATTTACTGTTAGTGTTTTCATTTTACTTTATGCTTTTTAATAGATTGATAGGTAAATGAGTCTCTCACACAAATTTAAATAAAATTTTATCAAATACTGTTTACGTATATTCATAACGTAGATATTAGATTTGCCATATGAATTTAAAAGTAATTGCATTTGATGCTGATGATACGCTTTGGGTAAATGAGCCGTACTTCAGGCATACGGAAGAGCAGTTTTATCAATTACTTGGCGGATATTCAACCCAGCACGAGTTGGAGCGTGAGTTGCTGAAAACAGAAATAGAGAACCTTACCTTGTATGGCTACGGTATAAAAGGGTTCATACTATCAATGATAGAGACCGCACTTCGGATCACCAGCAACACCATCACCACCGATGTTATTGACCAGATCCTGGAGCTTGGTAAGCAAATGCTTAATCAACCCATTGAGTTATTAGATGGGGTGGAGGATGTGCTGAATGCCTTAAAGGATAAATACAGGTTGGTTGTTGCCACAAAAGGCGATCTGCTGGATCAGGAGCGTAAACTACGAAAATCGGGGGTGAGCCATTATTTTCACCACATCGAGATCATGTCTGAAAAGGATGATGCCAATTACCTGAAGCTGATCAGGCATTTGGACGTAAGGCCGGAAGAACTGATGATGGTGGGGAACTCCTTAAAAAGTGATATTTTACCGGTATTAAATGTTGGCGGGCATGGTGTGCATGTGCCTTATCACATCACCTGGGCACACGAACACATTGAGCATAGTATTGAAAACGATAACTTTAAAAGTGTAATCCATATTAAGGATATTCTTGAATTTTTGTAAACGATGAACCAGCTAACAGAAACAGGAATCCCGATATATTCATTAAAGGAAATTAGCATGACTGGGAACAGCTTGTTCGAGATTCTTGATATGAAGGGACAATATGCGCAACTTCCTACCGTGTTTTTAAGTCCGCACCGCAGGGATTACTATTTTCTGGCTTTAATAAAGCAGGGATGCAGCAGGCACTGGATAGATATGGTGCCCTATACCTTAAAACCGGATACTTTTTATTTCACAGTGCCGCACCAGGTTCATGTGAAGGAGAAATCAGTTCCGTCCATTGGTAAAATTATTTGCTTTACCGATGAGTTTTTGGCAATAGAAGAAAATGCATTGTTGAAGCAATTACCAATCATCCAAAATCTGCATAACGGGCATGAGCTTGAACTGACCGATGAGAATATTATTTTTATTGAAGACCTGATACTCAAGATGCAAGCCGAGCATGCGCAAAAGCAGGATTGGCGTAACGGGATGCTGCTTTCTTATTTAAGGGTTTTACTGATTTATCTAAGCAGGCTGTATAAGGAACAATACGAAGGCGAAGATCTATCGACTGATCGCTTGCTCCTGAAGAAATTCAGGCAGCTGATTGAGGAACAACATACCGAATTACACGATGTGGCCGCATATGCCGATCAGCTTAATATTTCCGCTGGCCATTTGGGCGAGGTGATTAAACAGCAAAGCGGAAAAACCGCCATCGAGATTATCCATGAGCGACTGGTACTTGAGGCGCAGCGCCTTTTATTTCATACCGAACTCTCTATTAAAGAGATTGCCTGGCAACTGGGATTTGAGGATGCGTCCTATTTTAACCGTTTCTTTAAACGGCTGATTGCAGATACACCAATGAATTATCGCAAGCAAAGCCGGAATATGTACCATTAATGCCTGCCTTTGTGAAGTTTTAACTGTTTTTGCCGTGATACCTTTGTCGTATTAAATTACATATGACAGAACAGGAAAAACAGAACAAAGAAGTAGTGCTCCGCTTCAACAGGGAAGTACTCGAAAAAGGCAGTATCGATGCCATCAACGAAATTATCCACCCCGATTTTGTTAACTACACAGCGCCTGGTTCAGCCCGGGGGCCGCAGGGGATAATTGATTTTACCATTAGTATCATGCACAAAGCGTTAAAGGATATTAAGGTTGAAATTCACGACCAGGTTTTTGAAGACGATAAAGTTGTTACCCGTAAAACAATTTCCGGAACTCATGTTGATACCTTTATGGGCATTGCACCAAGCGGTAAACGGGGAAGCATAAATATCATCGACATAATCACCGTAAATAACGGGCAATACACAGAACACTGGAGCATCAGGGATATAAGTGGCCTGGTTAATCCATTACCTAATAATTAAAATTTACCATGAAAACAGTATTGATAACAGGCGCGAATAAAAGCATCGGCTTTGAAACCGCCAAACAAATGATAGAAGCAGGCTACTATGTTTATCTCGGTAGTCGTGATCTTGAAAAAGGAAATGAAGCGGTTGAGAAATTGAAGGCTGAGGGTTTAACTAATGTAGAAGTGATAGTAATCGACATCAGCAGCGATGAATCGATAAAAGCCGCCAGGGCAGAGATCGGCACAAAAATAAACTCACTGGATGTGCTGATTAACAATGCAGGCATCAGTGGCGGATTTCCGCAAAACGCCCTCGGGATGACAACTCAAACTGCACGTGAAGGTTCGCCACCAATTTTTTCGGAACGATAGAGGTAACTAATAACTTTCTCGACCTGCTGAAAAAATCCGATGCGCCGAGGATCGTTAATGTTACTTCGGGATTGGGTTCACTCACTTTACATAATGATTCAACATGGCAGTATTATCAGGTAAAAACTGCAGCTTACGGGCCATCAAAAACAGCATTGAATGCTTATACAGTAGTACTTGCCTACGAGTTGAAAGATACTGCCTTTAAGATAAATGTTGTAGATCCGGGATATACGGCAACGGATTTTAACCATCACGGCGGACCCCGCCACGTGACGGACGCAGCAAAGGATATTGTGAGATTTGCAACGCTGGATGAGAACGGTCCACATGGCATTTTTTACAGCGTAGATAATAACGCAGAAACGGGTATCAGTCCGTGGTAACCGATTTAGGCGTTTGTCCAGGTTTATGTTTAGCAGCAGAGTCGACAACCGGATGCAGGTGTTTGGTCCTGCTGCTTAACGAAGTAGCATAAAACGACATGGATACGGAATTGATCAAACAGTGCAACACTATTCCCCAAACAAACCCATGTTTGAAACGAACATAGGTGATGCCCCAGCCCATGAAAAATTGCGGCAATACATATATAGGGTAAACCCAGATCAGGCTCCATTGCAGCGGTATGAAATTTGCAATGTGCATCAGTGCGAACAGGCACATGGAAGTGATTATAATGCGTTTTTTTAGTTTATCGCTTATTTCGAGGCCTTTTGGGATGAGCTGTACAACAACGAAATAGATTGCAAGAATTACAGCGACCCGAATACCCAATGCAAAGCCTTTTCCAAGCAGGTGGCTTAAGTTTTTAACAAACGGAATAACGTTGCCAAACATGAAAAACGCGATGGCAATGCATATTGCAACATGAACCCTTTTTAAAGACAAGGGAAGCCGGAATACAGTTTCTTCCATTATTGGTCCAATAAGGCAAATGTAGATCATGCCCCAGGCTATCCCGGTCTTCTTAAACTGTTCCTCAAATGTTTTGCTATACTGTTTTTGGATGCTTTTAAAGTGCAGTGAATGAGTAACAAAATATTCAACCCAAACGCTTAGCCATCCGGAGAGGATCAGGCAAAGGAAAATAAGCCCGTACGTTTTTAGTATGGTGGCTATTTTTTGAATGAAGGATGAATTACCTTGCTGGTCTAGCGACGGATATTCACTGATGTTAAATATTTCTTTTAACATCAATCCGCCTCCGCGTCGCCCAGGTACAACTCATCGATGTCCTTAGCGTATTTTTTCTCAATTACTTTGCGTTTGGCTTTCATGGTAGGGGTGATCTCTCCATCTTCGATGCTGAATGGTTTACGCTTTACCTTGAAATTCTTTATCCGCTCAAATTTTGCCAATTCGTTGGAGTATTTTTTGATGTCCTGGCCAATCCAGTCTGTTATGTCTTTTTCGTCGATAAACACATCCGGCTTTTCAAAATACTCGTTGCTTAGTTGAAAAGCTTCCTGCAACCCTTCTTTAGAGGGTACTATTATCGCAGTTATGTATTCCCGTTTATCGCCAATTAGAAAGATCTGCTCAATTTTGGGGCTTTTTAGATAGGTGTTTTCTACCGGGGTGGGATAAATGTTCTTACCATAGGCATTTACCAGCATGTTTTTCAGCCTGTCGGTTATTTGCAGGTTGCCCCTGAAATAGCGGCCTATATCGCCTGTATGGAACCAGCCATCGGCATCAATAACGGTAGCGGTTTCCTCGGGTTTGTTCCAATAACCCTTCATTACGCAATGCCCCCGCACGATAATCTCACCCTCTTCCGACTGAAAATCGGGTTTGAACGTATCGTGAGTTTGAATGGTATAGATCTGTTGGGTGTCGACATTTTGGATAGCCACCTCAATGCCTGGAATAATTCTGCCTACGGTACCATAAATGATGCGGTCGGTTTCAGTTACTGCCATTACGGGCGAGGTTTCCGTTAATCCGAAGCCCTCTAATACCTTTATCCCCAGATCGCCATAAAACTCACCAATGTTTTTGGGTAATGCCCCGCCGCCGGAAAGCATAATCTTAAGTCTGCCCCCGGTTTTTTCTTTGATCTTGCTGAATACCAGTTTCTCCGCAATTGTATGCTGCTGACTCAGGATCAAACCCGGCTTTTTGCCGGCCTCATGCACAAGCCTTACCTTCTTGCCAATTTTTAGCGACCATAAAAAGATCTTCGACTTAACGCCGCCTGCGGTCGTTCCGTTTTTCATGGCCCGGTCGTGGATGCGTTCTAAAAGCCTTGGTACGCAGTTCATTACAGTAGGGCGTACTTCGGCCATGTTTTTTGCAAGCAGGTCGAGGCTTTGGGCAAATGCTATTTTACTGCCGGTAAACAGGCAGATATGGTAAGTTGCCGTGCGTTCAAATACGTGTGATAATGGCAGGAACGACAGGAATACATCAGTCGATTCGATGATCGGGATTTGGATTAAGCTTGTCCTTGCATTTTCAGTAAGGTTGAAATGGGTAAGCATCACCCCCTTTGGCGTACCTGTGGTGCCGGATGTGTAAATGAGGCAGGAAAGGTCGGATGGTAAAATGGCTTCGCGCGCGCTATTTATAGCAGCAGTGTGTTTATCATCCATTTTTAAGCCTTCGTCAATCACCTGTTTAAGGCTTACTACACCGGCGTTGAGATTTAATTTAGCCAATGATTTTTCAAAATCTTCAAATGCCGGGATGATGCGGATAAGCGCCGGGCAATTATTGGCTATCCTGGTGATCTTGCGTAACAAAAACGGATTACCAACCAAAATGGTCTTTGCGCCGGAATCGTTTAAAATATATTCAATTTCAGTTTCTGAAAGGGTAGGGTAGATAGAGGCATTTACTGCGCCTATCTGCTGTAATGCCTGGTCGTAGTAAATATAATCCGGGCCATTTTCAATTATTAACGACAGGCGATCACCTTTTTTAACGCCGATATCAAGCAGCCACGAAGAGATAGCATCTATCTTTTCTATGGCTTGCTTATAGCTGATCTCCACCCATGTATCCTCAACTTTGTGGGTCATGAATGTGTGGTCTTCAGGATGGATATTCTTTATGATATAGCGGATAAGACTCGGAATGGTGGATCGTTTGGTTGCCGTGTTCATTCGGTTAATAGCGGTTTGTATGTAAGCAAATCTAAAAAATAATATGGATTGCGTCGATTTAAGAAATACGATTGCACCGATTTTTTTCTTTAGATTTATGGCATAATTACTTTCACAACATATCAAATACGGATTGCCAAAAATCCGGCCTGCTAAACAGGTTATACAAGCGCTGGTTTTTTGACCGGTTGGCGTTGTATTGCTAATACCCTTCAATTTTAGTTAAAACTACTTATTTACATAGAGCAACTGTACTTCTGTGCGGTTAGCTTTTTATCCTCAAAAAAATGGAGCAAAAATCCAATAAACAAATAGTATTAGATTGTTACCGCAAAATAATCCGTGACCTTGATCTTTCCCTGGTCGATATGTATATTAAAGAAAATTACATCCAGCATAGCCCCAAAGTAAAAGATGGTCGCACCGGCTTGCTTGAAATGCTGGCATTTCTTAAAACATTACCAAAGCCTTCAGAGCCCGGGCCGTCGCCAATCATAAGAGTCATTGCGGATGGAGACCTGGTGGCCGCTCACCTGGACATTAAATTTATGGCGCAACGAGTAGCAGTTATCGATCTCTTCCGGCTCGAAGGTGGGATGATTGCCGAGCATTGGGATGTGGGGCAGGCGTTGCCTGCTGATGAAGATGGCGAAGTAACAATGACTAACGGAACTTCAATAATTGATGAAGCTGCTGATTCAGTAGCCAACAAACGTTTAATCAGCAGGATGTTTGAAAGCAGAGAGAGAGCATTTCAATATTTTGCATCAAATTACCTTGAACATAACGCATCGAATAAATTTTCACTCACCGGCATTATCAAAGTTCACCGGATAATAGGCGAGGGGGATTTTGTTGTAGCACACTGTGAATCTACAGTGAATATTAAAGTATTTTCACAATTTCATATTTTCAGAATTGGGGCAGGTGAAATTGCTGAGCATTGGAGTGCGGAGCAGGAAGTGCCGGATGCAATGGCACATGGGAATGGGATGTTTTAGTATTACCCCCTTTACTGGCGGGTGGCTGTGGGGACACAGCCACCGGGGTTGGGGTAAAGAGTTTCCGATGCTCCCAAGAATGACTTTCTTTCAACTCTCCCCGTGGCTGTGTCCTCACAGCCACCAACATGCTAGGCGAAGATGTATTAGGTTTAAAGAAAATTAATAAATTTAACCATGGAGCTAAACACAATTTTTTTTTACACCGTAGCCATAGTCGATTGGATTCCACTTTTAAAGAATGAAAAATTTAAGCAAATCGTATTGGATAGTATTATTCACCTGGTGAAAAGGGATAAGCTGATTGTTTATGGTTTTGTGATTATGCCAAACCATATCCACATCATATGGGAATGTAAAGCTAAAAACGGCAAAGAAATGCCGTATGCCAGTTTTATGAAATTCACAAGCCATGAATTTTTAAAGGAGTTGAGAACGACCAATGATCCTATGCTAAATAAATTTAAGGTGGATGATGTTAGCCGCGATCACCAATTCTGGCAAAAGAAAGGTTTGCCGATTATTATGTTCGACAGAAAGATATTGGAGCAAAAGTTAGATTATATCCATTTAAGCCCATTGCAGGCACATTGGAATTTAGTGGACGATCCAAACGATTACTATTACTCATCCTGTTCCTTTTATGAGCGAGGAGATGATAAGTTTGATTGGTTAACTCACTATATGGATGTGATTTGAGTGAGGTGTCAGCAGAGTTGCAGGGGCAAATTCTCTAACCTATCTGCGGGTGGCTGTGGGGACACAGCCACCGGGGAGAAGAAGGAAACAAAGAAAGGCGCCGATTGGCGCCTTTCTTTGTTTATATTTTTAATCAGCTTACACCGAAAAACTTTCCCCGCAGCCGCAGGTTCTGCTTGCGTTAGGGTTATGAAAATTAAATCCCTTCCCGTTTAAGCCGTCCGAGAAATCAAGCTCGGTACCGGCAAGGTACAGGAACGACTTCATATCAAGGGCAATGCGGATATCGCGATCTTCAAAAAACTGATCGCCCTTCTTCATTTCGTTATCAAAATCAAGGTTGTATGATAAGCCTGAGCATCCACCTCCCTGAACAGACACCCTCAGAAAATACGAAGCATCAAGCCCCGAATCTGTCATCAGGTGATCTATTTTACTTTTTGCTTTATCAGTAATTGTTATCATTTCTTTAGTTAGATTCAAGAATCAAGAAAGCAAGAATCAAGAAAAATATATTCTTAAATCCTGACTCTTATTGTCTTGTTTCTTCTTAGTGATGTACTTTTTCGCTTTCAATTGGCGCCATACCGTTTTTAACGCGATAGTCGTTAATTGCTGCTTTGATAGCGTCTTCTGCTAAAACAGAGCAGTGAATTTTTACCGGCGGTAATGCCAGTTCTTCAACAATATCCATGTTGTCAATCTTCATGGCATCGTCAATGCTTTTGCCTTTAAGCCATTCTGTAGCTAATGATGATGACGCAATTGCCGAGCCACAGCCAAATGTTTTAAATTTAGCATCAGTGATCATGTTGTTGTCATCAACCTGGATCTGCAGGCGCATAACGTCGCCGCATTCAGGGGCACCAACCAAACCGGTACCTACCTTGTGGTTACTTTTATCCAAAGTGCCAACATTGCGGGGGTTGGTATAGTGATCGATTACTTTATCTGAATAAGCCATTTTCTTATATTTTTTTAATAGTTGTTGTTATATAAATAAATCCGAAATCGAAAATCCGATTTCCGAAATTAAATTAGTGTTCTGCCCACTCAATTGAGTCAAGGTCGATACCTTCTTTAAACATTTCCCATAGTGGTGAAAGTTCGCGGAGATGGGTTACAGCCTTTTTGGTAACTTCAATAGCGTAGTCAACTTCTTCATCGGTGCTGAACCTGCCTAATCCAAAACGGATTGATGAGTGCGCAAGGTCGTCTGACAAGCCTAAGCTCTTCAATACATAAGACGGCTCTAACGAAGCCGAAGTACAAGCCGATCCTGAAGATACAGCCAAATCCTTCATCGCCATCATTAAGCCTTCGCCTTCAACATATTTGAAAGAGATATTGGCTACATGCGGAAGGCGGTGCTCAACGTTTCCGTTTACATAGCTTTCTTCGAGCACGGTTAATGATTCCTGTAACCTGTCGCGCATAGCGGATAAGCGTTTTGCTTCGCTTTCCATTTCTAAACCGCAAAGCTCACATGCCTTACCAAGGCCAACAATGCCAGGTACGTTTAATGTACCAGAACGCATACCGCGTTCATGGCCACCACCGTCCATTTGGGCAGTAACTTTAACACGCGGTCCTTTACGGCGAACGTATAATGCGCCAACGCCTTTAGGTCCGTATATTTTGTGTGCTGATAATGCTAATAGGTCGATTCCGTCAGCATTAACATCCACAGGGATTTTTCCAACTGCCTGTACAGCATCTGTCATAAACAAAGCGCCGTATTTGTGTGCAATGGCCGAGATTTCTTTTATCGGTTGAATAACACCGATCTCGTTATTGCCATACATAACAGATACCAGGATAGTATCGTTAGTCATTGCTTGCTCAAGAACTTCAAGGTCAAGTATGCCATCTTCCTTAACAGGTAAATAAGTAACCTTTCCGCCAAGTTTTTCAACGTGTTTGCAGGCATCTAACACCGCCTTATGCTCGGTAACAGTAGTTATAATGTGGTTGCCTTTGTCTTTATACATTTCAAACACACCTTTAATCGCAAGGTTGTCTGACTCTGTAGCGCCTGATGTAAAAATAATTTCTTTCTCATTGGCACCTATCAGTTTAGCTACCTGCTCGCGGGCATAATCAACGCCTTCTTCGGCTACCCAGCCAAACGGATGGTTACGGCTTGCTGCATTACCAAATTTTGTTGTAAAATAAGGCAACATCGCTTCAAGTACCCGTGGATCCATTGGCGTGGTGGCGTTGTTATCTAAATATATTGGAAGATTCATAGTCAATAGTATTAACAAAAACAAAGATAGGTAAGTTTTATTTAAAATCATTCAAAATAAGCAGTAAATTACCTTTAATTTACAATATTTGGACATGAACAAGATTGAACATATAGGTATAGCGGTTAACGATTTGCAAAGCGCGGGGAATATCTATGAGAAACTGCTTAATACTAAGGTTTATAAAATTGAAGAAGTGCAGTCGGAAGGTGTGAAAACCGCGTTTTTGATGAATGGACCCAATAAGATCGAGTTATTGGAGGCATCAAACCCCGATAGCGCCATCGCTAAGTTCATTGCTAAAAAAGGAGAGGGAATTCACCATATTGCCTTTGAGGTAGATGATATCAGGGCGGAGATGAAGCGTTTAAAGGAAGATGGATTTGTATTGTTAAATGAAGAGCCAAAATTAGGGGCTGATAATAAATTGGTGTGTTTTGTGCATCCGAAAAGTGCTAATGGGGTGTTGGTGGAGTTGTGTCAGTCGGTAATTTAACTGGTTGATAAATTTTATGTTATGAAGTATTTATTTCCATTAGCCATATGTTTATTCATAGTTAACTCAGGATGCGACTCTGGTAGAAAACAAAAGAGCAGAGATTGGAATTCTTTGACTGTTATATCAGAAGATCACACCGTTATAACTATCAATAATTTTGATGATACTTCACTAGTGAAATTTTATGACAACGGTGGGTTTTTTACAGGTCGGCATAAATTAAAAATTGATTCTTCCAAAGCATATTTTACGATGAAAGAGAAAGATAGTTTGTTCAATTTAGCAAGCGATATTATATCTAATCCGGTACAGCCAAGAGCATCTTGTACGGATTTTGTTGGTGATCTCAAACTAATTATTGATTATGGTAAACTTCCGGGCATATTCAGGCAATCAGTAGAGTACAGTGGCGTTTGTAACTGGGATACATTGTCTTTGCAAACATCGCATTTACATCAGATACTTAAAAGGAAGATAAAGGCATTGCAGAAATAATCTAACCCAATCAACCATTCACTAAAAAATAAATTTACCTTTTTCATATTTAAAAATAATTACTACATTTGCACCTCTTTTATAAGAAGTAAATAACAATGAAAAAAGATCTGCATCCATCAAACTATAGATTAGTTGTTTTCAAAGACATGTCAAACGACTATGCCTTTATCACTAAGTCATGCATCGACAGCCGCGAATCCATTAAATGGGAAGATGGCAATGAATACCCGTTGATCAAATTAGAAATTTCTCACACTTCACACCCTTTCTATACTGGCAAAATGAAGCTGGTTGATACTGCAGGGCGTATTGATAAATTCCGCACCCGTTACAACAAAAAATAATTTTGTTTCGATAAAATATTTACAAGTCTCCCGGTACATCGGGGGACTTTTTTTATTTTTGCACCATGGCAATTATCCTTTTTGACGATAACGCACACCAAACTCTTCTGCCTTTAACTTTTACCCGACCGGTTGCCGACTTGCGAATCGGCATTCTTACCATTGCCGAGAAGTGGGCCAAATATCTTAAACAGGATTTTTCATTCCATACCCAGCCCTGGCTGCGTGGAAAGTTCCCGATAAGAATTGAGAAGGAAAATATATTTATCAACGGAGCTGTTTGCCCCGATGAAAACCTGCTGGATGCAATTGATAAGCTAAAAAGCGGTGAAGCATTAAAATTTGAAGACAAGCTGATCGCTGTTAAATTAAATGAGGCAGATGCTGCTAATTTTAATTGCGATGTTGAATTTTCATCAATAACGTTATTGGAAAACGCCCCGGTGGTGATCAAATTCCCCGAGGATATTTTCAAGAAGAACGATATTGAACTGCGCAAGGATTTTAGCAGCCTTACCAAAGGACGAACCAGCGCAGTAATCAGCTCAACCAATACCATCATCGGAAACGATTTTTTTGCTGAAGAAGGAGCAATTGCAGAATGTTCAACCTTTAATACCACTAACGGCCCTATTTATCTTGCCAATAATACTGAAGTTTGGGAGGGTACACACATCCGAGGCTCATTTGCCATTTGTGAACACTCCCAGGTGAAAATGGGGGCGAAGATCTATGGAGGCACAACCGTTGGCCCGTACTCAAGGGTAGGGGGCGAACTTAATAACGCAGTGATCTGGGGGTATTCAGCCAAGGGCCATGAGGGTTATCTCGGCAATTCTGTGCTGGGTGAATGGTGCAATATAGGTGCAGATACCAACAACTCAAACCTTAAAAATAACTATGAGGAAGTGAAGCTGTGGGATTATCCCTCGCAACGCTTTCGCAAAACAGGCTTGCAATTTTGCGGCTTAATTATGGCCGATCATTCCAAATGCGCAATAAATACCATGTTTAATACCGGAACGGTAGTAGGGGTTAGTGCGAATATTTTCGGCGCTGGCTTTCCCCGCAATTTCATTCCTGATTTTTCATGGGGCGGTGCGCAGGGCCTTGATGTTTATTCCATCAAAAAAATGTTTGAAACGGCCGAAAGGGTTTTCGCCCGTAGGGATCATCGTGAATTTGATGAAAACGAAAAGCATATTTTAGAAACTATTTTTGAACTAACGAAGGAATTTAGGAGATGATGATGGTTGTAGAGGTTGTAGGAGTTGTAATTGTTTACTACAACCACTACAACCACTACAACATTTACAACCCTTACAACCCTTACAACAACTTTAACAACTAACCACCATAACAACACAATCATGAGAAAAAAAATTGTTGCCGGAAACTGGAAAATGAACCTCGACTATAACGAAGGTTTAAGCTTGTTTTCTGAAATAATAAATATGTTTAAGGACGAGGCTACAGGTCAGCAGCAAGCTGTTATTTGCAGCCCGTTTATTCAGTTGCACAGTCTGGCTCAACTGGCTAAAGGCTACAATAATGTTGCAGTAGGTGCACAAAATGCTCACCAGGCCGAATCAGGTGCTTATACCGGTGAGATCTCTGCAAAAATGATAAAATCTGTTGGTGCTGAATATGTTATATTAGGTCATTCTGAACGTCGCCAGTATTTTGGCGAAACCAATGAACTGCTTGCTGCAAAAACTGATACCGCATTAAAAAATGATTTAAAACCGATATTCTGTATCGGCGAAACTTTACAGGAAAGAGAAGCAGAAGAGCATTTCAATATTATAAAGAGCCAGTTGGTTGAAGGTGTATTTCACCTTGACGAAACAGACTTCGCAAAACTGGTAATTGCCTATGAGCCGGTTTGGGCTATTGGTACAGGTGTTACTGCATCGTCAGAGCAGGCGCAGGAGATCCATGCTTTTATCAGGATAGAAATTGCCGCAAAATATGGTCAGGAGATTGCAGCCAATACCACCATTTTATACGGGGGAAGCTGCAATCCTAAAAACGCGCCTGAATTGTTTGCACAACCGGATATCGACGGTGGTCTGATCGGTGGCGCGTCCCTGAAATCCCGCGATTTTATCGATATCGTGAAAGTGTTTAATTGATTTAGAGAGATTAGAAGTTAGAGATCCGAGACTAGTTGAAATAAAAAAACTAATCTTTTAAACTAACCTCTAGTCTCTAACCTCTAATCACTAACATGAAACACCTCCTCAGAGTTATCCTCCCGCCGTTCATTGGCTTCTTTATCTACTTTGTTGCGATAAGGTATAGCACGCTATACTTTACCCTGCAAATTGATAAAATGGGCGTTGGTAACCTGACGAGTTTTATGGCTTTTTACCGGTATACTTTACCATTGCTGTTTTTAGTAGCTGTATTAACGCAATATGTTGTGATCGCGCCGGTATGGAACGGGATGGAGAAAAAGACAATTGCTGATAAGATAAATGTTATCATTGACCTTTGTTTTATTTGCCTGGTGTTTGCCCTTGGCATAAGCTACGCCATTTGGGAACCGCAGCGCGGAGTCAGTAACCTTGTTAAGCTTGTGGGTTTTATGACGGCGGTACAATTAGGCTATTGGTTTATTAACCTGCTCGTTTTATACTTGTTCGAAGACCGTTGATTTTGCTGTTTTTTGATCTTAAATCTCACGTCTCAAATCTCATATCTAAAAGAAAATGAACTATTACGAACTTCTTTTTACCACCATAGTTACTGAAGATTACCAACAGGATTTGCTTATAAATGCTTTGGGAGAGATTGGCTTCGATACCTTTGAGGAAGTAGAGTTTGGCTTTAAAGCTTATATTCCGGTAGGTGATTTTAACCAGGAAACCCTGGATACAACATTATCAGTTTACCAGGATATGTTCACGTTTAGTTACGAGCTCACACTTATCCCCCAAAAAAACTGGAACGAGGTTTGGGAAAGTAATTTTGAGCCGATAGAGATAGGTAACCAGATCTTTGTACGTGCAACCTTTCATCAGCCAAAGCCGGAAATTCCTTACGAGATAGTTATCGACCCTAAAATGGCGTTTGGGACCGGGCATCACCAGACTACTTCGATGATGTTACAGTTGACGCTTGAAAATGATTTTGCCGGAAAAAATGTACTGGATATGGGCTGCGGAACTGGCATCCTGGCTATTATGGCATCAAAATTAGGCGCCAAAGCGATAACAGCAATTGATTACGACCCGGTTTGTTATGAAAGCACAATTGAAAATTCTCACCTCAATAACGTTCAAAATATTAAAGCCTTATGTGGTTCAAAAGAGGCTATTCCGGAAGAAATTTTTGATATCATATTAGCGAATATCAATCGCAATATCCTGCTTGATCAGATGGGGCGTTATAGTGAAGCGCTAAAAGCCGGCGGCGAAATTTATTTCAGTGGGTTTTATGAAACTCCGGACCTTGACATAATTTCCAGTGAAGGCGGTAAATATGGCTTAAAATACATCAGCCATAAAAAAGACAAAGACTGGGTAGCTGCAAAATTTGTGAAATAAGAGCCCACCTGTATAAACCGGGCTTTGGAAATATATAATTTATGTTAAATATTCGTAAATTCCGGTTATTTTTTTCTATATTTAGTGAGCAAAAGACAGGTTGTTGAAGCCTGATTTTTTTCCCGGTAAATGAAAACATATCTTGTTCCTGTAGATTTTTCTGAAACAGCAACCCATGCTGCTGAATTCGCTGCGGCTTTGAGTCACCAAACACAGGTGGAACATATCATTTTATTGAATGCCTATTACGTATCGATATATGAAACGATGCTGCCAAACCCTGATATGGTGTTGGTAAGGGAGGAAGAAATTGAACAAAATGCCGCCGACCGGGTAGCAAAGCTGGAGGACTTTAAGCAGCATCTTTTAAAACAGGTTAGGCCTGGTGTTAAGATAAGTACACATTTGAACCGTTCACATTTACTAAGGGCGGTTGTTGAAAATGCTGTTAGCAGGAACGCCGACCTGGTGATCCTGGGCAGCAAGGGTAACAGCAGTAATGACGATGCAAAAATAGGCAGTCACGTAGTTAAGGTATCAAAAGCCTGCCCGGTTCCAGTGATTGTTGTTCCGCCGGCGTATAATATTGAAGAAATTAGCCGCGTTGTTGTTGCCTGCGACTTTAAAAAAGTAACAGAAGCTGCTCCCCTGGATTCGCTGGTAAAACTACTCAACAGGAAGAAATTTGATCTGCTGGTAGTGAATATTGACAATAAAGCCGGCAGTAAACCTGAAGACGCTGAAAGGGCAGCTGAGCATACTGCCTTATATGGTGTGTTGAAGCAGTATGACCCTAAGTATTATTTTATTAAGCAGGCAGATATTATTAATGGGATATTGCAGTTTGCCAGCGATCATGACGCGCAAATTGTAATAGCGCTGCCGCATAAATACAGTTTTTTGCAATCGTTGCTACAGACAAGTGTTTCGAAACAGTTGCTTGAAAGTGCTGCTGTGCCTGTATTGTTGCTGAAATAATAAGTTTGGTTTATTAGTATAAGTCGCAAAAAAAATAGATATTAGTTTTTAAATAATAACAATAGGTATAATATATTATATGTGAGTAATAACTTAACTTCACATTAAAATAAAATAGTATACAAAATTGTTGATAATTAGATAGATATTGAATATTATTGTAACTTTATTAACTATCGCGAAATCTTTTAACCTTTAATGTTATATGAAGACACTCGGAAAAAAAATCAGGTTATTACGTCATCAAAAAGGATGGAGCCAGGAGGATGTTGCTAAAAGATTGGATATTTCTATCCCCGCTTTTTCAAAAATTGAAACAGGTATTACTGATATCAACCTATCAAGGCTTGAGCAGATAGCAACCCTGTTCGAGATGTCGGTAGTTCAGTTGCTTACTTTTAGCGATTCTGAGCAGGATCAGAAAATTATTAATGAACTTGAAACCATCAATAAAAAGTTAATGGACCGCGAAACAGAGGTTATTGATTTGCAAAAAAAGGTTATAGAGTTGTTTGAAGAGTTAAGGCACAACCGAGTAACAGCCTGAAATTAACTGCATGGACGTAATCGGACTAACTATATTAGTCCGGTTAAAATGACTTGATAAATTCGCTGTTACTCGTGCCCGTTAAAGATATGACGCATTGTTAAATGCTTCTTACCAAATACCGCCCCCATTGCATTGTGCATTGCTATCATTTTTTCGTTAAAATCACCAACCCACGAAAGTTCAAGTTCTGTATATTGATTTAAAGGCAAAACATACTCGCCAAGCGTTATGAAAAGTGCCGACTCGATTCCATGATTTTGAAATTTTTGTTTTGTTCCCATCACAATAGCCCTCATTCGCGAAACACCCCTCCACCTATTGTATACAAATTTTAGTTTACCAATAAGGTTTAACTTGCCTTTTAAGGGCTTTATCATGGGGTTGGCATCCGGTAAAACTATAAGAAAGGATACCGGTTCATTATTTACATAGGCGAACCATATCAGGTTCTCGTCCATCAAAGGTTTCATTTTATTAAAACTTTCGGCAATGGTGGCGTGTGTTATCGGTACAAAATTTTCAAAATCCCGCCAGGCATCGTTATAGATCTCTATGAAATCGGCTGCGAATTTTTCTATGTTCTTTGCCGTTAAATGCTTAAATTCATAACCGGGCTTTTGGGTAACCCATTTGGCTATTTTGTAAAATCTTTCGGGAAATGGTTTTATTATGTCTAAATGATTGGTGATCTGTGCGTAAAGCGTTTCAAACCCGTACTCCTCAAAGAAAGCCTTGTAATAAGGTGGGTTGTAGTTCATGCCGTAGGAGGGAGGAATAAATCCCTCAACCAGTAAACCCCAGAAATTATCATTTTCACCAAAGTTTATCGGCCCGTCCATTGCCTGCATTCCATTTTCGCTCAACCATTTTCTTGCGGTGTCAAATAATAAAAAAGCGGCATCCCGGTTGTCTATACATTCAAAAAAACCCATGCCGCCGGTAGGTTGCTCATAATTGTAGGCCTTTTTGTTGTTGATAAAAGCTGCAACCCTACCTATCAGTTTTCCACTTTCGTTGGTTAAAACCCAACGTGTACACTTGCCGTCGTTGTGGAAATTGTTCGTCGCCGGATCAAAAACTGCTTCAATGTCATTGTCAAGCGGACAAACCCAAATCGGGTCGTCTTTATAAATTATCCTGGCGGTATCTAAAAAAGCTTTTTTGGTAGTCTTGTCCTTAACCTCGGTTACAGTCATAAGTTTTGTATAGCAGTGGCAAATATAAAAAAAGCATCCTAAGGCATGGCCCGGATGCTTAAAGCACTTCTATTTATTTAAAGATTAATAATCGTCGTCGTCGTCGTCGTCCCCGTAGTTTTCAAACCCTAAATCGTCTAAAGGGCCGTCAAAATCGTCGTCGTCATCATCCACCTTTTTCTTCGGTTTCTGATCGAGAGTCGCATCATCATCTTCATCTTCGTCGGTGTCTTCAACTTTCTTGTTTACAGGTTTTTTTGGAGTTCCCATCGCCATGAATTTTATAGTAATTTTTTTTCAATTAATAAGTGCATTTAAAATGCAATAACTTAATCTGGTCTTCTTATTTCTTAGTAAAAATAATCAAAATCATTTTCAATAAAAACATCATTTTAAAAAAAATATTTTTCTGTTGTTTTACAGGGAATTAATTATTCTGATTCTTCGCCTATAGATGTAGCAGCGCTGGCAAAATCCTTCATTTGAGGTAATTCGCTGATGTCGTTTATTCCAAAATAGTCCATAAACAATACACTGGTGCCATAAAGGATAGGTTTACCCAATGCTTCCGATTTGCCTACAATGGAGATCAATTCCTTTTCCAATAGTTTTTGAATCGAGTAGTCACAGTTTACGCCCCGGATCTGTTCTACATCAGGCTTTGTTACCGGTTGTTTGTAGGCTATAATGGCAAGGGTTTCAAGTGCAGCCTGGCTCAATTTCTTTTTTGAGCGCTGCGCCTGCAGCAGGCTTATTATTTGGTGATAGTTTTTCTTTGTTAAAAATTGATATCCGTTACTTACTTTAACCACTTCAATAGCAAATTGCTGGTCGCGGTATTTATTGGTGATGTTTTGCAAGTGGCCATTAATCTCTTCTTCGGTGAAATCCTGTTCAAAGGCTGATTGCAGGCAATAAATAATCTCTTCGGTACGGATGCTTTGTTCCGATGCAAATATGAGGGCCTCTATGTATTGTTCTATATTGTCCATTTGGAGTCCGGAAGTAGACCGCTGATTTTATTGATTAAATGATTTCGCTGATTAACTAACTGCTTAGTAATTTATCACCTGCTCTTCAATAGCCGCAGGAATTTCGCGCCAATCGTATTTTTGGGTACGCAGCTGCGGTTCGAAGCCTGCCTCCCTGATGGAATCCTGGATGCCTTTTGCTGTGAAGCGGTGCGGAGCTCCTGCTGCAGATACCACGTTTTCCTCAATCATGATAGATCCAAAATCGTTGGCGCCGGCATGAAGACACAATTGGGCCACTTGTTTACCAACTGTTAACCATGACGCCTGGATGTTTTTAATATTAGGCAGCATAATGCGGCTCAGGGCTATCATACGGATATACTCATCGCCGGTAACATTGTTGGTAATGCCTCTTACTTTACGTAACAAGGTGCCGTCATCCTGGAACGGCCATGGAATAAACGCAACAAACCCGTAATGGCCTTCAGGTTTTTCTGACTGTACCTCGCGGATCCAAACCAAATGTTCAAAGCGTTCCTCAATAGTTTCTATATGGCCAAACATCATTGTAGCGGAGCTTGGCAGGTTCAGTTGGTGAGCTGCACGCATTACGTCGAGCCATTCCTTGCCGCCACATTTGCCTTTGCTGATAAGTCGGCGAACGCGATCGTTTAATATTTCAGCACCGGCACCGGGTAATGAATCAAGTCCGGCAGCTTTTAGTTCCTTTAAAACATCGTAGTGGCTCATACCCTCCAGCTTGGCAACGTGCGCAATTTCCGGCGGACCTAAAGAGTGAAGCTTAAGGGTAGGATATAGTTCCTTTAACTGTTTAAATGTATCTGCATAAAATTTTAATCCCAAATCAGGATGGTGGCCACCCTGCAGCAACAACTGATCGCCGCCGTAGCGGAAGGTTTCCTCGATCTTTTGTTTGTAGGTTTCTATATCGGTTATATAGCTATCCTCGTGGCCGGGGCGACGGAAAAAATTACAGAATTTGCAATTGGCGATACAAACGTTGGTAGTATTCACGTTCCTGTCGATCTGCCAGGTTACCTTGCCATGAGGCACCTGGATCTTGCGCAGCTCATTGGCCGTGTACATCAAATCGGCGGTGGAAGCATTTTTGTAAAGAAAAACTCCCTCATCCTGCGTTAAAAAATCAAACTGCAAAGCGCGTTGCAACAGATCGGCTGTGTTCATGCACAAATATACGAAGTAGGAGGTGAAAGGCGAAAGCAGAAAGGTAAAAGCGGGATGAGGGGAAAAGTTTTACAACAAAAAAACAAAAAAGCTTTCTGCTTTGATCTTTTCGCTTTAAGCTACATTCCCTTTATCCAATTTCAAAACCTTAGTCACACTATCCGGAATTTCATGCTGGTAATGCGTTACATAAATCAGCGTAACGGTGCTTAGCCGGCAAATGGTATCAACCAGGGTTTTAAAATGATGTTGCTGGTGATCGTCAAGGCCCTGGCAGGGTTCATCAAAAATAAGCAGGTCGGTATTTTTGATGAGAGCACGTGCCAGCAGACAGAGGCGTTGCGCACTTGCGGGGATGTTCTTTAACAATACGCGTGCGTATTTATCGATCTCCAAAGCCTTCATCCAACGCAGGGCGGTGTCAGCTTTTGCTTTTTGTGATGGGCGGAACAGCCCAAGTGTATCATAATAGCCGGATTCAATAACCTGTAAACAGCTGTTGTCGGTAGGGAAGTACTGGTGTAGTTCAGGAGAAACAAAGCCGATCTTGCTTTTTATATCCCAGATGCTTTCGCCGGTGCCGCGTTTTTTATCGAACAAGATAATATCATTGGCGTAAGCCTGCGGGTTATCCGCATTTATTAAACTAAGCAGGGTCGACTTTCCGGCTCCGTTCGGCCCGAGCAACGCCCATCTTTCACCGGGGACGATCTGCCAGTTTATTTTATTTAAGATTACTTTTTCGCCATACTTGATAAATACGTCGTTCATTTTAACGATATATTTATAAGCAGATTTATTTGTGTTGGGGTTTAGTAACGCTTTTAGCTCTTCATTGTCAACTTCGTCCTCGTCATGTTCAATAAATTGCTTTGGATCAAATTTATCCCTTGAAACGCCCTGGATTATTACACCGTCCTGCAAAACAGCAACATCGGTTATGGCATCCGGGATCTCGTAAGGCGAAGTAGCCATAATTATTGTTATACCCGATTTGATGATCTCGTCGATAATAGCATTAAATTCTTTGCGCGTTTGCACATCCAGCCCGGTAAGGGGGCTATCCAGCAATAGCAAAACAGGAGATTTTAATAATGCAGCGGCCAGCATCAATCGTTTGGTTTCGCCATTTGAAAGTTTGATGATCTGCTTGGTTAGTAGCTCGCCGAGGTTTAAAAGTTTTGTTGTTTTTTCAAAGGTCCAGTAAATGTTTTTGTCGGATGCCGGTTTGATGGAATGTAAATATTGCTCAACCGTAAGTGCATCTTCCGAGTCGGAGGAATTATAACGTTGCTGGTAGTAAAAATCGCTGGTGTTCGATAGGTTTTTAAAGTGATGTTTGGGCTCAACCAGGGCTATCAGCTTATGATGGGTGAGGTGCCCGTCAGTGTTTGGGGTATCCCGAAGAAATTCATCGAAAAAGTGAAAGTTAATTTCGCCCCCGGTTATATTGAAGCGGCCCGCAATAGTGTGTAACAAGGCGCTTTTGCCTGAGCCGCTTTTGCCTATTAATGCCCAGCTTTTGCCTTTATCAACTAAAAAGTTTAAACCGGTAAACAGGGGGTTATTTAAAAAACGAACGGTGGCGTTATTTATAGAAATTAAGGGTAGATCCATCAGCGTATAAGTAGCCGGTAAAATTAATTATCTATTTGAATAACCCTGAATTAATTTAAAAACAGCTTTTTCGGAAAGCTAATAAAGCAAAAACGCCCGGTTATTGCTAACCAGGCGTTTTTGTTTTCACTAAAAGCGAAATTATTTTTTCTTAGCAGTGTCAGTTTTAGCTTTAGCTGAATCAACCATTTTCTTAGCTGTGTCAACCATTTTCTTAGCTGTATCAGTCATTTTAGCTGAGTCCATTTTAGCTGAATCTGTTTTAGCTGAATCTGTAGCAGCTGAATCAGATTTACCTTTACAAGCAGCGAAAGAAACTGCGATAACTAGAGCTAAAGCGCCCATTTTGAATGCATTTTTCATGTTAATTTTCTTTTTAAGTGATTAAATAGTTTCAACTTAATACCTCAAAAAGCAAAAGGTAACCCATGAATTTAAAAAAAAATCGCAGATTACCTTTTAAAAGTGTAAAAACTAAAAAATTAACAGAAAAATCCTATCAGATTATTTCTTTTTAGTAGTGTCTTTTTTAGTAGTGTCAACTTTAGTAACAGTGTCTTTCTTTACAGTAGAGTCAACTTTAACAGTAGAGTCAACTTTAACAGTTGTATCAGCACCATCTTTTTTTGCACTACCACCGCAAGCAGCAGCAGAAACAGCAATAACTAAAGCAACGAAACCTAATTTGAATGAATTTTTCATTTTTTTATATTTTAAATGTGAGTGTTTGTATCATTAATACCGTTGAATTAAAAAGGTAACCCATTAAAATTAAAAAAAAATATAAATCCCATAGTTTTAGTAGTTTTAATGTGAGTGATTATATTCAAAGATGATTCGGGTCCCGTGTAATTACTACTCTTTACCTTTTTTAGTGGTGGTTTTTTTAATTTCCACTTTACTTGAAATTTTCTTACTTATCGTATCCGTCTTCATGTCCGAGGTGTCAGTTCCCGGTTTTACTGTGTCTACTTTTAAAGTTGTGTCGGAATGTTTGATGGTGTCTTGTATGGTTGATGAATCTGTCTTTGCGGAGTCGGTACCACCGGATGATTTGTTACCTTTACAGGCGCCCATAGATAAAGCGATGAGAAGTGCCAATAGGGGAAGTTTTGTTATATTTTTCATGAGTTTGTTGTTAATGTGTTGATAGCTAACAAAATTTACAATTGATAGTTTGGCTGGTAGGAGCTACGTATTGAATAATCAACAGCGGGCAGCTATTTTTCAACACTTATAACATCTGTAACGCTAACAACGTTAACAGGCACTCCCGCTAAAACAGGAAAAATATTTTAGCTTTAATTTTTTTTTATGAATAATGGGTTACAATTTCGCATAAATAGTATTAAGTAGTGAGTAAAGAGTTAAACAGCGGTGTACCAACGGATAGTGAAGTTATTCTAGGTATCCTTAACAATTCGGAAAGTGTATTAAAGCGGCTATACATCGCATACTTTCCGATGATATTACAATTGGTTATTAATAATAATGGCGATTCGGACGATGCAAAAGACATTTACCAGGAAGCCATAATTGTTCTTTATAATAAAGTTAAAACAGGCGATTTTGAGTTAAGCAGCAAGCTTAAAACCTATATCTACTCCATTTGCAGGCGGCTTTGGTTAAAAAGACTAACGCAAATGAACCGTTATGGGGGAGATATAAAAGATTTCCAGGAATACCTTACTGTTGATGATGAGACCGAAAAGAATAACGAGCGCGATATCCAGTTTAATAAAATGGGGAATGCCTTGCAGCTTTTAGGCGAGCCTTGTAAAACGATAATAGAAGATTTTTATATAAATAACAGATCGATGCAGGAAATCTGTGAAAATTTTGGGTACACCAATGCAGATAACGCTAAAACCCAGAAATATAAATGCCTGCAAAGGCTGAAGAAATTATTTTTTCAGCAGAAATAAGGAGAGTAAGGCTATGAGCGAGAATAACCAGTTAACAGAAACCATTGAACGTTACCTCAACGGCGAGATGACCAAGGCTGAACGTGCCCAGTTTGAAGAACTGCGTATTAAGGATGCCGACGTTAATACCAAAGTTGCCGAGCATAAGCATTTCACCAACCTGATAAAACAGTACGGTGAGCGCCTTGAATTAGAGCAGCGTTTGGATGCGATTCATGATGAGATAGATGTACAGGCTTTGGAAGATGAAATGATGATTCATCCTTCATGGATAATCAGGACATGGAGGAACCATCACTCTAAAATATCGGTGGCTGCATCTATAGCTATTTTTGCTGCGTTGTGTACGTTGTTTTTTACGGGATATTTGAGTAACAAACAAGTAAATTACGGGCAGTTGGTAGGCGAGATAGGTAAATTGAAAACCGGTCAGCATAACCTGCAGAACACAATTAATAGCCTTAGCCCGCAACATCCAACTGTTACCAATCCGGGCAATTTTAGGGGTACAGGTTTTGCTATCTCTTCAAACGGATATATTATTACTGACAATCATGTAATTCGCAATGCAGATTCAGTATACGTACAGGCGGCAGATGGCAAATCATATCGCACAAAGGTTATATATACTGAGCCTGCAAACGATATTGCAATTTTAGAAATAACGGATCCATCATTTAAACCGTTGGCTGCATTACCTTACACCTTCAAAAAGGCTGAAACCGATTTGGGCGAAACAGTATTTACAATTGGATATCCAAAGGATAATATTGTGTTAGGGGCAGGTTTTTTAACATCAAGCACAGGATTCAAAGGAGATACCACGCAATATCAAATTTCTGCCCTTCTTGATTATGGCCATAGCGGTGGTCCTTTATTAGATAGTAAAGGCAATGTAATCGGTATTGTAAATGGCAAGCAAACGCGTATTGAGGGTGCTGCCTTCGCAGTTAAAACAAGTTATCTTTTAAAGGCGATTAAAGATATTCCTGCCGACTCGTTAAATAAGCCACTTAACACAACCGGTAAAAACATATTGGCTGGTTTAGCCCGTCCGCAGCAAATTGAGAAATTAGAGAATTATGTGTTTATGGTTAGGGTTTACTCTAATCAATAAAGATCCCAAAAAACTATTTTATATAGTTCAGGGCGCTGTGATCATATCATAGCGCCCCTGTTTTTTATAGATGACTCTGTAAGTCGACGGGCGTTTTCGTTGGTATCACAATATTCACGACGATTTGCATGTCGCATAGGTGTTGCTCCTACAGGGCAAAGGATTAATTTGTTCCTTTTTCTACCAATATTAGACTCCTACGGAGCCACTTTTTTTTGATGGCAAGTCCTTTTTTGAGCAAACAGGTATTTTTTTCATCCGCATATCTGCACACCCACGCATTCGCACATCATCTACCTATCCACCTCGCCCAACACAAAGTCGATAGAGCCTACTATGGCGATCATATCAGCGATCATTACGCCTTTGGCGAGTTCAGGCAGTACGGATAAGTTATTAAAGCTGGGAGCACGGCATTTTACGCGGGTAGGGATCTCTGAACGGCCATCCGCCATAAAATAGAAACCAAGTTCACCTTTGGCTCCCTCGCACCTGACGTAATAGTCTTGTGCCTTCGGTGTGATCTTGCGTGGCATTTTTGAGCGGGGATCAAAATCAGGTGTGCGTTTTAGCTCGTTTTGCAGGCGGCTGAGGCATTGCTCAACCATTTTAACAGATTGTTCTATCTCGTCAACCCGCACTTTGTAGCGGTCCCAGCAATCGCCCACGGTGCCCATTTCGCCTTTACCTATTGGCACGTCAAATTCAAGTTCAGGGTAAACAGAATAATTGTCTATCCGGCGCAAATCCCATTTAAGACCGGAGCCGCGCAGCATGGGCCCGGAGCAGCCATAGTTAATGGCTACATCGAGCGGCAACACGCCTACATTGGCTGTGCGGCTAATGAATACCTGGTTATCGGTTAAAAGCTGGTTCAGCTCAACCATTTTGGGTTTAAAATAGGTTATAAACTCGCTGCAGCGTTCCTCAAATCCAACTGGCAGGTCGTAAAACAAACCACCCACCCAGATATAGTTGTACAACATGCGTGAGCCCGAGGCCCATTCCAGCATCCCCATGATATGCTCCCTGTCGCGAAAACACCACAGGAAGGGGGTGAATGCGCCGATATCAATGCCATAGGTGCCAATGGCTATCAGGTGCGAGGCAATGCGGTTCAATTCGCAAACCAGCACGCGGATATATTCAATTCTTTTTGGGATATCCTTATCAATGCCCATCATCCGTTCAACACCCATTACAAAGGCATGGCTGTTGTTCATTGATGCCAGGTAATCGAGTCTGTCTGTAAAGGGGATGGTTTGCTGGTAGGTTAATGATTCGGCATGTTTTTCAAAACAACGGTGCAGGTAGCCAATATGCGGAATCACTTCCTTAACAATCTCGCCATCGGTTATTAACTCCAATCGCAATACGCCGTGGGTGGATGGGTGCTGCGGGCCCATATTGAGCACCATGTCCTCGGTAGCTGCTTCGGCTATCTTTTGATAATAGTTGTTTAAAGCTTCGTCGTACTTGGGTGCTGTGGTATTCAATTCCGGATTTGTTTTGAACGTCAAATTTAGGAAATTCTACCGGATCAGTAGGGTATAAACAAAAAAACGCCCGTGGTTACTAACTCCACGGGCGACTGATAAACTATAATTACTAATCCCGAAATGGAACTTTCGAAATTAAAACTACATGCTCTTTAAGCGAAGCTTTCCTTAAGCTTGCTGGTTTGTGTTGCCACCCACGCATATGCGTACATAGCAACAGCTTTTGCTTTACTGTCCCGTTTTTTAAATGTCCATACATCCTGCATAAACTGCTTATGGTTTTTACTGTTAAGCGTATCAAAAGCCACAGAGATGGTCGGTGTTAGCGAGTAAGCAGTATGCCACATTCCAAACGGAATAAATAGGGTTTCGCCCGGCCCAACTGTGAAATGAATGGGCGTTGCATTCTTATACTTAGGGAATTTTTCGTAATCAGGCTCAAAAATGTTTAACTCAGAGCGCCATGGATCATCAGGGCGGGGATATAAAAATTCATCCTGGCCACGCGGGAAAACGGTAAAACGTTTTTCGCCATATAGTTGGGTTATCCAGGCATTTAAATGATAATAGTCGATGTGCAAATAAGGGAATTTACCGCCCGGGCCACCAATAAATAGTTCGGTAACGCCACCCCACTTACCAATATTAAACATTTTATTGTTAAGCCAGTTTGGCGAAGCATAGTTTAAATCAAGCGGGTCAAGCAATGGCATTAACTCAGGTAATGTTGCGGGGATATCAAAAATGATAGGGTAAACTGCAGGTTTTTCAACGGTGCTGGTTTCTACCATATCCATTATATCCTTCATTTTGTATGAGGTTCCCCGGCAATCGGTTTCCCGTTCAGGGAAATTTTCTCTAAACCAATCCGGTGTAAAAAGGCCGTTCGCCTTCCAAACCTTTGCTGCATTTGTAAAAACAAGGGGAATCCCCGGTTTGTAATGCTCCTCCATAAACTCTTCGTAAGAAATATTGTCTCTTCTTATGATATCCATAGTGCCAATTGATTTTAGTCGGTTTTACTAAATTGTTATTGGTTTATACGGACTTGGAATTTAAAAGGTTGGGGTTAGTTAATTAGAGGTTAGAGATCAGAGATTAGGTGAGAAAATAGCGGAGTTACCTTTGGTATTGGTTACCTAGAGACTAGGTAAGAAACGATGAAAATCGAGTTCGAGCAGCAAAAGATCGGCCGCGTTCAACTAATCTCTGATCTCCAGTCTCTAATCTCTAACCCTCAATCAACCTTTATTCCCTTATAATACTCGGCTGCTTTGTAATCCTTGCGGAGGGGGAAGCCTTCCCAATCGTCGGGGAGCAGGATGCGGCGGAGATCGGGATGGTTTTCGAAGAATATGCCCAGCAGGTCGTATGTTTCACGCTCGTGCCAATCCGCGGTGCGGTAAACGGAAGTTATGCTCGGGAATGTTGGCAGATCGTTTAAATCACGGGTGTTTTCTACGCTTACCTTCAGCGTTAATTGTGTTTGATAGGGGATAGAGGCCAGGTGATATACTACCCCGAAGCGGTTTGCCTCCACACCGTAATCTACACCGGTTATGCTGCTCAAAAAATCAAAATAAGTAAGGGGATTATTACGGAGTTCGAGGCAGACATCGGCAATACGATCAGGCGCTATAAGTAAAGCAGGTTGTAATCCGCCGGTTTCTTCGCCGGTAATTACCCCTACGCCAAATTTATCGACCAATAACGACTTAATCTCCTCAAAACTCATGGTGCTAAACGAACTTTTTTCCAGGTTTTGGCGTCTATCCTTTTATAAACTATGCGGTCGTGCAGGCGGCTTGGGCGACCTTGCCAGAATTCTATCAGGCGGGGCGTAACAAGGTAACCACCCCAAAAAGATGGTTTAGGAACTTCTTTTTCAGCAAATTCGGCTGCCAGCTCATCCCACTTTTTTTCGAGCAGATCACGGCTGTCTATTTCCTGGCTTTGCGGAGAAACCACAGCACCTATCTGGCTGTCTTTAGGGCGGGAATGGAAATATTTTTCGGATTGCTCCTTGCTTAGTTTTTCTATAGTTCCCTCAATCCTAACCTGGCGCTCCATTGACGGCCAAAAGAAAGTTAAGGCGCATACTGGATTTTTTGTAAGTTCTTTACCCTTACGGCTTAAATAGTTGGTGTAAAATGAAAAGCCGCCATGATAAACCCCCTTTAGTAAAACAATCCTTGCAGACGGAATACCATTGGTAGTAGCTGTTGAAAGCGTCATGGCATTCCGCTCAGGAACGTTTGCTTCCTGGGCCTCATCAAACCAAATCTCAAACTGTTTTATTGGGTCCGCTTTGGTGCTCGCTTCAGATAACGTAGCAGCTGTATAATCTACTCTTGTGTTTTCTAACTTTTCCTGATCCATCGATGCAAACTTACGAAATAATTATCCCGTATACAGAGAAAGAGACAAGATTCAAGATAGGAAAAAGTTAATTAGTTTTGATAAGGGAGCTGCTTTGTCGTGGCGCTTATCTTTAACTCTTTTTTGGAAAACGAACATATTTTTCCAATACTTGTTACATATATAAATTTAACCCATATGCTTAGTTCTATTTCGGCCGCCGCGGGGCGCTTGTTAATTTCGGAGCCTTTTATGACAGATCCGAATTTCAGGCGCTCAGTTATTATTTTAACAGAATACTCTGAAGCGGGAGCGATGGGTTTTATTTTGAATCATGCCAGCGAATTTTTATTGGGCGATATTCTGCCTGATCTTTCCTACTCGGAGATCCCGGTATTTATAGGCGGACCGGTTTCGGTCAATACGCTGCATTTTATTCACCGCTGCCCGGATAAAATTCCTGACGGTATTGAAATAGCCGAAGGCGTTTTTTGGGGTGGTGAATTTGAAGTGGTTAAGGAACTGATAACCAGCTACCAGTTAAATGCAGATGAGATCCGCTTCTTTACGGGTTATTCCGGCTGGACCCCAAAACAATTGGATGATGAGATAAAAGAAGACAGCTGGATAGTGGCTAATCAATTAAATATCGATACCATATTCTCCCAAAATGAAGAGACATTATGGCGCGAAGTGGTGATTGGATTAGGCCAGCGCTATGCGCATATCGCTAATTTCCCGGAAAATCCGGCGCTAAATTAGTTAATTAGAGACTGGAGATTAGAGACTAGTTGTTTTGAGTCCGAAAGTCGGTAAAGTCCGGAAGTCCGAAAGAAAGAAGTGCTTCAGACTTACGAAGTTTGCAAAACTTCGTAAGTCTGACGGAATTATTTTTCCATGCTTTGCGCCGATTCTTCTACCTTTTTCTTTAGATCTTCTTTAAAGGCGATTAAGTTTTTGACGATTTGTTCATCAGCTGTGGATAAGATTTGCGCGGCTAAGATTCCTGCATTTTTTGCAGCGTTAAGTGCTACAGTCGCTACAGGGATGCCGTTTGGCATTTGTAATATCGACAGGATAGAATCCCAGCCATCAATTGAGTTGCTTGATTTTACCGGGACGCCAATAACAGGTAAATGGGTTAGGGACGCCACCATCCCGGGCAGATGCGCTGCGCCGCCTGCGCCGGCTATAATAACTTTCAAGCCACGGCCGGCTGCTTCACGGGCATAGGTGAACATGCGATCGGGTGTGCGGTGGGCTGATACGACGGTTATTTCGTATTCAACGCCTAATTCCTTTAGCACATCGGCAGCGTCCTGCATTACGTTAAGGTCAGACTTGCTGCCCATTATTATGGCGACTTTGGGTTGGTTCATGGTTAATAGTTCATGATTCATAGCCGGATCAGTAAAACGGCTAATTCACTAATAATTTAATTATTTAAAACTGGTTCACTAATTGCGGTTCTAAATTACTGCTATGAACCATCAACTATGAACTAACTTATGCTATCACTTTCAACGTCTCCTGCACAAACCTTGCTTTCTCTATAGCCTTTTCACGATCCGCATCCACAATAGTAACATGCCCCATTTTTCGGAATGGCTTGGTTAAGGCCTTTCCATATAAATGTACATAAACACCGGGGCATTTCAATACCTTTTCAATGCCTTCGTAAACGGCAGGGCCCTCATATCCGGCCTCACCTAAAACATTCACCATTATAGCATTATTTAAACATGCGGTATCTCCCAGCGGTTGGTTAAATATGGCTCTTAAATGCTGCTCAAATTGTGAAACAACATTGCCCTCAATGCTTTGGTGCCCGCTATTATGAGGCCGGGGCGCAAGCTCATTAACCAATATTTTGCCATGTTTATCCAAAAACATTTCGACAGCCAGCAAGCCTACTATCTTTAGGTCCTCTGCTATTTTAACCGCTATTTGTGCAGCATCCTGCTGAATTTCAAAGGGCAGGGTTGATGGCGAAATCAAAAACTCTACAAGATTAGCCTGTGGGTTAAATTCCATTTCGACCAACGGAAATGTTTTTATCTCACCGCTTTCATTGCGTGCTACTATGATCCCTATTTCCTTTTCAAAATCAATCCACTTTTCTATCAGGCTGGGCTCAGTAAAAGCGCCTGCGAGATATGATTCGTCAATAACTTTATAAACGCCCTTACCATCGTAACCGTCTCGCCTTAATTTTTGAATATAAGGGAAAGAAATATGACTTTCCTTTAGTTGTTTGGGCGATGAAATCACCTGGAAGGGTGCAGTTGGGATGTCATTTTCCTTAAAGAATTGTTTTTGCAGGCCTTTATCCTGGATCAGGCGTATGATACGTGGCTGCGGGTAAACCATTACGCCTTCCTTTTCCAGCTGCTCCAGCGCGTCAACATTTACCTTTTCAATTTCGATAGTTAACAGGTCGACTTTTTTGCCAAAGTTGTAAACAGTTTCATAATCGCCCAGGGACCCGACAATAAATTCATCGCACAATTTGCGGCAGGGAGCTTCGCGGTCAGGATCAAGGACCTTTACCGTAACGTTATAATTTATAGCCTGTTGAATCAGCATGCGCCCCAACTGGCCGCCGCCTAAAATTCCGAGTTTAAGGTCTCCGTAAAATGCTTTCATTTAATGATGCAAGTTTAGCCTAAATCTTTCAAAAAAGCGGTATTTAAGGATACATCTGCCTAAAATTATACTTTTCTTCTTATCAGCCTAAAATAAAAAAACGTGTGCACTAATATAAATATAATGCCGGTTGAAAGGTAAAATATTGCAACTGCAGGTTGTAACCGCATATAAAGCACAGTAACGAGAAACAGGAGGGGGCCTGAGAAGTAAAGCAGTAACCTAACGGAGATGTTTTTCCAATACGCGGCATTTGTTAAAAATAACGACGGAACAGCCATTATTCCCAAAATCAAATTAAGAAGTAGCGCCCCGGAAATTATCGGTGGAACAACATGTGCATAGTCGTGCGGAGCTCCTTTTTGCGAAACTGCATAATAGATACAATTTGCCGCAATTGACAGTACAATTGAAATGATAAGTGTTTTGAAAAGATTTTTTGGCAGTCCGTTCATAGTAAAGGGCAAAATTAATAAAAACAAATTCAGAATTGTTTAGCCGGGATCACAGAGTATTAATCTGAATGTCAAAATCTGGCTTTGGTGTTAAACGAGCTCACTCGAAAACGGAAAAGCTATTTTTTGCTATACCGACTTTCGTAATTATTTACTATTTTGGATCATGGATATCCCAGGTGTTGTAGAAATTCCCTCTTTCCTTCAGAGCAAGACTGCTAAAAAACTCACATTTGGCACTGATGGTCTTCAGATTGAAAAACCGCTAAGCTTTGATCCAATAGTTTTGATCCCGGCAGAAGATATAAGCGCCTTCAGGTATGGCGTTACGTGGACGCGCGGATATCGGTTTGTGATTGGCCGACAATACTTTATAGAAATTAAACATGGCCGGGATGAAGTATTTAAATTAAAGCTCAGAAGTTTATATGGAATAAGGAAGCATGCCTATAATAAAGCCTGTATCGCCATAATTAACCAATTATGGAATGCCTATTTTAATAAGATCCTCAATGAATATATCGACTTATACAATAAACATGAAGTATTCGAATTTGTAGGCCTGAACTTTTTGTTTGAGGGGATACGATGGGACACTAAAAATAAATTACTTTGGAGCGAGATTGCCTTGAGTAAATACCGAACCTATTGCATGGTCTATAACGCCGAAAACGCCAAACAACATAAAAGCTTTACCTTTTCGACGGATTGGAATGCTTTAATTATGCAGCGTTTAATCGAATATATTATCGCTCACCCAAAATAAGCGTTATTTTAAGTTTTTAGCCATCAGTTTCCTTTTCCTGATAAAATCCGCTATCAAGGCTATCGGCATTCCCACACAAATAATCAGGATACCTATGCCGATTAATATCGGCAGCACATTCTTGATGGGATGAAATCCTATTTTACTTGTTGGAACTACTATGAAATTCATCACTATCCAGGTAATGATACCATATTCAAGACCGATAAGGTATTTGTTCCGGAAGAATTTATAAAAGGAGGGATAGGCTACATAGAATACTGCAGTAAATGAATACGCAATAAAATAATGGAACCAAATACCCCACCAAAACATGGGCATGCCGCCTTTAAAGGTGGCTTTTCCAAAGGCGCCGCTGGCAATAAACTGGAAAATAATAACCGGACCGGCTTTATACGCAGATAGGATGGCGCCGATACCGTCAAGCGTCCCTACTACAAAACCTATCCATAGAATATTCAAAAAGATCTTGTCTTTTTTTTGTGGGACGTCTTTTTTGGGAACAATTTCTTTTTTCGGCATCTATATAACTTAGAAAATTTAAAAGTAGATAATTTTCTGAAAGGAGATTGTAAATTATTAATGCACTATGTGCTTTTAGATGGTATGATAAAAATAAGTTTCACTATAACTAACTGTAAAATAGATTATTGCCAAACTTTTTTTATTTCTTTAAAACCATACGGCATAATTGGTGGTTATAAAAATGCAAATTAATTAAGTGCAACGAAAAAATTATAACCTGCACTTATTAATTGCTAGTTATAACTGTTAAAAGAAACAAAAGGAACCATGAAAAAATCAATTTTAATTTTAGCCGCAGGCTTATCAATAGGACTATTATCAAATAACGTGTTTGCGCAAACGCAACCACAACCAACGCCGACCCCAACGCAGCCGACACCAATGCCGACTCCGACCCCAACTCAGCCAACGCCGACGCAGCCGGTGCCGAACCCCAATCCGACACCTACAACACAGCCGGCTACGCCGCAGCCAACCGCAGCCAAGGCCGATTCGGTAAAGGATTTACAGGCTACCATCGCAAATGTTGCGGATCTGTCGACACTAACAAGCGCGGTAAAGGCTGCAAATGCGGACGCTACCTTAAAGGGAGCCGGTCCGTACACGTTGTTCGCACCGGACAATGCTGCATTCAGCGCAATTCCAAAAACAAAGTTGGATAGCTTAATGAAGGATCCTGTTAAACTGGGAGCTTTGGTAAAAGCGCATGTTGTAGTTGGTAAATATGATAAAGCCGGCATTATAAAGGCTTTAACTAATGCAAGCCGTACAGCAACATTGAAAACTGTTGACGGCCAAACTATAACTATTGCCGTAGTAAATAAGAAAGTGCAGCTGAAGGATGCACAGGGCAATACCGCCGAAATAACTTCATTTGATACGCCTGCAACAAACGGTATTATTGATGGTGTTAACGGTGTATTAATGTCTAAATAACACTAACCGCTATATGTTAAGGCCCGGTATGGAAACATGCCGGGTCTTACTTTTTAGTGGATATTATATGGTATTGATTTTGGCATCGTGCTTGTAATAAATACATAAACTAAAAGGGATGACTTTATATAATAGAATCTGGGCTGATGCTATCATATCGCAAAAGGCGAAAAAGGCCGAACATACGAGCTGGAAACTGTACACGCTGATACCTTTATCCTTAATTATGGGCATCAATTTGTTTACATTTTTTTATTGGATGCGGGTGATAGTAGATCGTAATTTATTGCTGTATATGCCTGTTAATGTCTTTAACGCACATCCTTTAAATTCCTTTATCTCGATCGTTATCACTTTTATTATTCCTTTCGTGTTGTTGAACTACCTGGTGATCTTTAATAACGACCAGTATAACGAAGTGTTAAAGAAGTATCACGATGAGGGCGGTAGATTATATCGCAAATATGTTTGGTATTCGTTAGGGATAGCTATCATCCCGATAGTTGTTAAGGTGATGTTTTTTGGCTGAAGAAATTTAACCAGTTCCCGTTGCCTGTGTCCTCACAGGCAATATGTTATGGTTTGTAAAATCATTGTGCTAACCGTTAGGCATTCTGGAATTGGCTGTGAGGACACAGCCAATAGGGAAGAAGGGAGTTTTGCTTTATGCCCGTCGCCTGGAGACACAGGTAACAGGCTTAATGTTGTAAGAAAGTAATGCCCTATACCTAAATCCCGCTAGATGTATTTGGTAGCTATCAATCCTTTTTTTTATGATTTATCATTACACTTCCCGAGGCCAGATCATGTATCGCTCTTTTTGAGGGATTGCTGTGTATGGTTAAAAAGGAGATCCACCCCAAAAGTACCTTCACGATATACCTGATTACGGCATGGAAAAAACTTATCCTGCTATTTGTATCCGCAAATTTTTTAACGCGGATACCCTTGATATAATTGCCAATGGTGAAACCAAAAGTCAAACAAAATGGCTCATAAAAAATAAACACAGCTAAAAAAAGAGAGATCCTTAGCCAGTCGGGCGCGCCGGGAAAATGGTCCAGTACCATCGAGAAAATAACCATACAAACGATAATAATTACCGTATCAATAAACATAGATTGCAGGCGAACAATCAGCGGCGGATACTCATCTTCCATATGTAGTTTTAGATGACTAAATATATAGTTTAGATTTCATAATTATGGTAGGTTGGGATTTTAATTATTGAATGCTAAATGTATGTTTAGGTTTGAGCTGATCCTTAAATCGCTGGGAATAAATATCTAACTTTTAATTTTAAATTTTTATTTTATCTTTATACCTGCCATCAAAACACCATTAGGTAGTGTGTTGAAAATGAGCTGCTTTTAAAGCTATAAAATGGGAGACGTTCAGCATAAGCGCTGGGTTAAAGGCGCGCATTTTATCATTACTTTAAGTTTCCTCGCGCTCACCGTTAGCGGTTATGTGATCCTGATGTCGCACCCCCGGCTCTATTGGGGAAAGGCAGGCAATGATCTTACTCCGGCGTTGTTCGAACTGCCCATCAGCCGCAACTACCAGCACGGCGGATGGGAAAAAAGAATCCAGTTTAAACATTTAACCGGATCGCAGATAAGCGCGGTTCGCACTTACGATATTTTTAATCAAAACGGCTGGGGGCGCAGCACCCACTTCCTGGCGGCATGGTTTTTAGTGATAACCGGGCTTATCTATTTGATGTTTGGCTTTTTCAGCGGCCATTTCCGAAGAAATTTGGTGCCACGCAAAAAAGAGTTTAGTTTTAAGCTCTTCTGCCACGATTTCGCCAGCCATTTCCGAAAGCAATTGTACACCGGGGGTAAGTATGGGCTACTGCAAAAGATCACCTATATGGCGGTTATATTTTTCCTGTTCCCGGTTGTGATCTTAACCGGCTTCACCATGTCGCCCGCGATTACAGCATCTTATCCCTTCCTGCTTAAAATATTTTTTGGCCATCAATCGGCGCGCACCATTCATTTTTTTTCTGCCACCGCGTTGCTATTGTTTCTGTTGGTGCATGTGGTAATGGTAGTACGGTCGGGCTTTAAACAAAATATTTTGGCAATAACTTTTGGGAAATAACAATGAAGGAAAAAAAAGGCATGAACAGGCGCAGGGCTATTTTCGCGGGGATTACCTCTGCGGGTGCGCTGCTTCTTTCGGGATGTTTAAAAAAGGCACTCCCAACTTACGGTAATATATTGCGAATGGGCGATAACCTCACGTATATAGCCCAGCGCGGGCTGCTTTCGCAGCGGGCATTGGCAATGGAGTACCAAAAAAGCGATATAACTTCCTTCCCTGTTACCGATATCGGCGACCCTGCCGACCCGGCAAGCAAAGCCGCCTACAGCAAAGTATACCAGGAACTGCAACGCAATAACTTTAAAGACTGGACGCTTTCTGTTGAGGGCAGCGTGGCCAAGCCTGGCAAATATTCAATGGATGATCTTAAGAAACTTGGGGAGCGCACACAAATTACCCGTCATAGCTGCGAAGAAGGCTGGAGCGCCATTGCCGAATGGACCGGCGTACCATTGGCCGCCCTGTTGCAGCACGCGGGCATTTTGCCTGCTGCAAGGTTTGTGTGTTTTTACGGATTTGATAATTATGGCGAGAGCATTGATATGTTGGACGCCTTTCACCCACAAACTATCCTGGCTCATACTATGAACGGCGAAACCCTTCCAGCGCGTAATGGAGCACCAGTTCGCCTGCGGGTAGAGACACAAATTGGTTATAAGAATGTTAAATACCTACAACGTATTGTGGTAACCGATAAATTCGTGGACGCGGGGCCGGATATTTCTAATGGATGGTCGTGGTATACCGGGATATGATTGCAGATTTCAAATCTCTCTATACGATCTCTTCTGCTTTCGGACTTTCGGTCGTTTCCAACTTCCGGACCCCACCCAGCATTTTCTCACCCTCGATCTTTTTCTGCAGTTCCAAAATAGCGCCTATTAACGCTTCCGGCCTTGGCGGGCAACCCTGCACGTAAACGTCAACGGGGATCACCCTGTCGACACCCTTAACTACATGGTAGCCATGCTGCCAGTAAGGCCCGCCGCAATTGGAGCAGGAACCCATAGAGATCACATACTTTGGCTCGGGCATTTGCTCATACAATCGTTTAATGCGTTCCGCCATTTTAAAGGTAACTGTTCCGGCAATGATGATCACATCAGCCTGACGGGCAGATGGGCGCGGGAATACGCCGTAGCGGTCAAGGTCATAAGTAGAGGCAAAGGCCCCCATAAATTCAATTGCACAGCATGCTATCCCAAAGCTTAATGGCCATAAAGATGATAAACGCGCCCAGTTCAGCAGGTCGTTCATTTTGGTGATCACCACACCGCCGTTCTCACTGGTTATATCACTGCTCATTGCCTGGTTTTTTAAAGGTGGGTTTAAACATGGGTTTTCTTATAGGCGCTGTTTCGGGTGTTCCAGGTGTTTCATCTGTTTTGGGTGTTCCAACTGTTCCATGTGTTTCAGATGTTAACACTGTTTCAAATGGAACAGCGGTAAGTGCAAACGCCTTTACTTTATAATTACTTTGTTCTAAATTCAATTTTTCATACAAAGATTTTGGAATATACGTATCTGTTGTTGGTACAATTGGCTTGGGTTTTATCCAGTCCAGGTCGCCTTTTACCCAAACATAGGCCAAGCCGAGGATCAGGATGCCGAGAAATACGAACATTTCTGTTAATGCCAGCCAGCCCCAGCGCGGCTCGATATTATTTATCTCATGGCTGCCAAAAACTGTTGCCCATGGAAAAATGAATACCATTTCCACATCGAACAACAAGAAAACCAGCGCTATGACATAAAAACGGGAATTAAACGGGAGCCATGCGTTGCCGGTAGTTTCTTCGCCGCACTCGTACGAAGTAAGCTTTTCAGGATTAGGTTTATGCGGAGCCAATAGCTTGTTTATGCCAAAAGCCACGCACACCATTATTATTCCTGTAATAAGGAAGATAAGTATCTTTCCAAATTCTGATATTTGCGACACTTCAGCCATGACAGCAAATTTAACAAAACAAACAGATTTTGACGCTATAATTATTGGCGGAGGCGCCTGCGGATTAATGTGCGCGGTGCAAGCCGGCTTTTTAGGCAAGCGAACACTTGTGCTGGAGAGGAACGATAAGGTAGGCGCCAAGATCCTGATCAGTGGCGGCGGGCGGTGTAACTATACCAATTTATATACATCAGCACAGCAGTTTATTTCAGCAAATGAGCATTTTAGCAAATCAACCCTGTCGCAATGGACGGTTGAGGATACCGTCAGTTTTTTTGAGACTTATGGGATTATTGGTAAGGAGAAAACACTTGGCCAGCTTTTTCCTGAAAGCGATAAGGCAAAAGATATTGTAAATGTTTTTACCTCTCTTTGTGAAGATTTAGGACAGGGGATCTGGTGTGATACCCTTGTTGATGGGATCGAACCAGTGGATAGTGGCTATTATGTTTCATTTGAAAGAAACGGACAGAGGCAAACCTTGTTTACCCCTAAAGTTGTAGTAGCATCCGGTGGATTGCCGATTCCTAAAATGGGTGCGACTGATTTTGGACTGCGGATCGCCCGAAAATTTGATCTCAAAATCAACGATACAGCACCTGCTTTAGTGCCGCTTACCATAATCGGGAAAGATCAGCCATGGTATGAGCAACTCTCCGGCAATTCTATCTTCTGCCGGGTTTGGAATGACAGGATCAGTTTTGAGGAAAATATCCTATTTACCCATTGGGGGTTAAGCGGCCCGGCCATTTTACAGATCTCTTCCTACTGGCGGCCCGGGGAATATATTTATATCGACTTGCTGCCCAATCAAAACATAGTTGAACTGATCCGGCAGGAGCGGGAGGCGAACGGCAAAAAAATGTTGCTGGCCTATTTAGCTAACCTGTTTACCCGCAAATTTGCGGAAGCACTGAGCGATAAGTTGCCCGTCGATAAAAACCTTGCGTCATTAAGTAAGGTCGATATTGATTCAATCAGTCAATTGATCCATGAATTTAAGGTAAAACCGGCAGGGGATAAGGGCTACGATAAAGCCGAGGTAATGCGCGGTGGCGTATCAACAGATGAACTTTCATCCAAAACACTTGAAGTTAAAAAAATGTCGGGACTGTATTATGGCGGCGAATGTGTGGATGTTACCGGCTGGCTGGGCGGCTACAATTTTCAATGGGCATGGGCCAGTGGGTTTGTGATAGCGCAGGGACTGTAGCTGAAAGCTAAAAGACCAAAGCTGAAGGCAAGGAGTATTACCTGGACACTATCCCGGTGTTATGTCAACCATAAATTGATGTAAAGTTTCGGGGCGAGTACTAAAAAGAGGGGGTTTACAGGGGTTTACATAGTTTCTATGTAAACCCCTGTTTAAATTTCTGTTAATCAATCACTTATATTATTTTTTTTGAAAATTAGCGGGTTTACATTCTCGTATAAAACTATCAGATCAACCTCTGGTCATTAGTGATGCTAATTGCTTTTTGCTTTGAGCTTTGAGCTTTCACCTCCGCTAACTTGCTTATAATAAACAATCAGCCTGTCGATATTGGCCAGCATATAAACTTTGGCGTGGATCTTATCAACAACTTCGGGGTAATCGCCCATGATATCGCTCATTACGTCTTCAAAGTTTTCGTTGGTGATACGCTTCATTTGGGCAGTGTTTTCGCCATAGTAGTAAACAGTTTTTTCGACGCTGCCTCCTCCACCGCCTCCTCCGAAGATGGGAATGGAAACACCAGCGCCAACGCCGCTGCCATAGCCGCCGGTACCTGCACCAACGCCTACACCTAAATCGGGAGAAATTCCAAATCCACGCCCGCCGCCACCTTTGCCGCCACCGCCAGCCATATAAAGTTTTACGTCTTCATTGAGTGCTACTTTTACAAAATCAAGTTCTTTTTTTGCCCAGATTTCATTATTGGGCGCATGGGCAACTACAAAACTGTCCCTGCCAATCACAAACGATTTCAGATCGCTGGCGCTCAATTTAAATGGCTCGGTTTTATTATTATCCTTAAACTCAATAAAGCCCTCGTCCTTTACCGGTCCTTTAGCCGATGGATTAACCCGAATAAAACCGGTCTCAGTATTACCCTTCACATCGGTAAACCTGCCGGGCAACCATTTGCCGGATTGTGATTTTGCTGATATAATCATCAGCATAAAAAATAAAATGATTAAAATTGGACGCATAATTACTAAAACACAAATAACGTAATTTTACGACATTTAATATGATGATTGTTGATCTAAGAAGCGATACTGTTACAAAGCCTACCCCCGGCATGCTGGAAGCCATGTTCAATGCAAAAGTTGGCGACGATGTTTTTGGCGAGGACGAAACGATAAACGAACTGGAAGCAAAAACTGCCGCCATTTTTGGGATGGAAGCCGGCATTTTTTGCCCGTCGGGAACCATGACCAACCAAATTGCCATTAAATGTTTTACAAACCCAATGGAGGAGTTGATTGCCGACCAAACCGCGCACGTTTATCGCTACGAGGGTGGGGGGATCGCTTTCAATTCAGCGGTATCAACGCGCTTACTAAACGGTTATCGCGGCATAATTACCGTAGAAATGATTGAGCCGGAGATTAACGCTGAGAATATTCATTATCCTCATAGCACCCTGGTTGTGCTGGAGAATACTGTAAATAAAGGTGGCGGAAGCTGCTATACATTGGAACAAATAAAGCCGATAGCTGAATTGTGCAAAAGCAAAGGATTAAAGCTCCATTTAGATGGTGCCCGTATTTTTAATGCACTTGCGCATACTGGCGATGCCGCTGTTGATTACGGTAAATATTTCGATGGAATTTCTGTTTGCCTTTCAAAAGGTCTGGGGGCACCAGTTGGGTCCGTACTTTTGGCTGATAAGGCGACTATAAAATATGCCCGTCGCATCCGTAAAGTGTTTGGCGGAGGCATGCGCCAGGCAGGCTTTTTAGCTGCAGCCGGCATCTATGCGCTCGATCATCATGTGGAGCGGTTAAAAATAGACCACTCTCACACGCAAATTCTTGCGGAGGAACTGGCTAATTGCGGTTGGGTAGCAAATGTTTTACCACAGGAAACCAACATTGTTTTATTTGATACAGTGGAACCCGCAAGCGTAATCCTCCAAAAACTGGAAGAAAAAGGCATCAAAGCCTTATCAACCGATAAACACCGCATCCGTTTTGTGCTGCATTTGGATGTGCATCCGGAACAGGTGGAGTATGTAGTGGGGGTATTGAAAAGTCTGTAGTCTAAAGTCTTGAGTCGTAAGTCAAAAAAGAGCAAACGACTCAAGACTAATTACTCAAGACTTAGGACTTTATTTCCCTGTCTGCCGATTGTCTTTCAACCATCCAGCCAGGATATTCCCTTGCTAAAGCGCTTACTTCATCAAGCTTTTTCAGATCATCTGCCGATAAAACCAGTTCGGTTGATTTGATGTTGGCATTCAACTGATCAATACTTTTTGCACCGATGATGGTGCTGGTTACGCCCTTTTGCTGACGAACCCAAGCCAGTGACACTTCGGCTATTGATACGCCATGCTGCTTACCTACTTCGGTAGCCACATCAATTATATCGTAGGTTTTTTCCTTATTAATCGGCGGAAAATCAAAAGTATCCCTGCGGCTGCCTGCTGCGTTCCCTGCGTTACGGCCATACTTGCCACCAAGAAAACCACCGGCAAGCGGGCTCCACGGCATTACGCCTATGTTTTGATCGTGGGCAAGTGGCAATAGCTCCCTTTCAATGTCACGTGATGCTAAGGAGTAAAAATATTGCAGACCCATAAATTTGTTCCAGCCATGTTTTTCGGTTATGGCAATGGCCTTCATCACTATCCAGGCAGGCCAGTTGCAAATGGCAATGTAACGTGCTTTGCCGCTTTGTACAACATCATTTAGTGCGCGAACGGTTTCCTCTACTGAAGTTTTTGGATCGATGCCATGGACGTACAGAATGTCAATATGATCCACCTGTAAACGTTGTAGACTGGCGTCAACCGATTGGAAAATATGATAGCGCGAAAGCCCCATATCATTTACACCCTCGCCCATGCGACCGCGAACCTTGGTTGCGATTACCAGGTTATTGCGGTTTAAGCCAAGATCTAGGATAGATTGACCTAGTAGTTTTTCTGATTCGCCGAAAGAGTAAACGTTAGCTGTGTCTATGAAGTTAATGCCTGAATCTACCACAACTTTCATCAGGTCGTTCACCTCCTGTTGTTGTGCAGTCCCGATTGCCTCCCAGTAACCCTTGCCGCCGAAGGTCATGGTGCCAAAACATAACTCGGATACCACCAGGCCGGTGTTTCCTAAAAAATTGAATTTCATAAATTTGATGATTTGTTTATAAAAGTAAAATTGGGCGATTATTGTTTGAGAAAAGTCAGCAGAGGGTCAAAAGTAGGTAAATGCTTTGTGAGACAGCAGAGAAAGTAACCACAGAGGTAACAGAGAAAGGGCAAAGTACATGGGGGAGACTATTTATTTCTTTAAACTTAACAAACTTATCTTCCCGGTGCTTGTATTATATTCCATGAACCGATTATTGAGCAAACTTGAAAAAATAGGACGCGACCCCAAAATAACAGCGAAGGCTGTAGGTTTGCGTTATGTATCAGATTCCACGCCTGGTTATACCCGCAAAAAGGCGGGCAAGGGGTGGAGTTATTATAACGCTAAAAGTGAGCTTGTTAAGGATAAGGAGTTAATCAACCGGTTCAATAAACTCGTTATCCCTCCTGCGTATACGAATGTTTGGATCTCTCCTTATGATAACGGGCATTTGCAATTTACCGGGACGGATGCTGCGGGCAGAAAGCAATATCGTTATCATCCGGATTGGAACAAAATTCGCAATCAATCAAAATATCATCGCTTACAAACATTTGCCGGTTACTTGCCCGCCATCCGCAAACAGGTTGATAAGGACCTGTTAAGGCCCAATCCAGATCATGATAAAATAGTGGCGCTAGTGGTCCGCTTGATGGAACTTACCAGTATAAGGATAGGGAACGAGTCATACAAAAAGCTTTATGGTTCATTTGGACTAACTACACTAATGAACAGGCACGTAAAAATTGAGGGATCGACACTTAACTTTGAGTTTAAAGGCAAAAAAGGGGTTTATCACAAAGTATCCCTGCAAAGCAGGAAGCTTGCCCGATTGGTAAAACAATGTCGCGAAATTCCGGGTAAGGAGCTGTTTCAATATTATAACGAAGACGGCAGCAAATGCTCGCTCGGTTCAGGCGATGTAAATGCGTACCTGAAGGAAATAACCGGCGAGGATTTTACCGCCAAGGATTTCCGCACCTGGACCGGCAGTGTAAGTGCATTATATGCGATTAAGCAAGTGGGAGAATTTGAAACAATTACAGAGTGCAAAAAGAAGATTGTAAGCGTTTTGGACGAGGTGGCTATTAACCTTGGCAACACCCGCACCGTTTGCAAAAAATATTACGTGCATCCAACGGTGATAAAAAGCTACGAGGATGGTGCTATTTTTAAATACATCAAACAACTTGATGAAGATAAGGATGTAAATTCTGCTGAATTAAACCTCGCGGAAAAAGCTTTACTAAGTATCCTTGAAAACGAAAAACTGGCCGAAGCCAGTTAGTTGGTTGAGTTTATTAAGTTAGATTAGGTTGATTAAGTTAAAGAAGACAATAACTATTAACTGATCTTATTATCGGTCCCGATAACCCAATCAACTCAATCTAAATAATCAACCACTACTTCTTAGTAACTATAAACACAATCCCATTTTTTGCCCTATCGCCATAAAGTTCCTTGGTTTCGTTGTCGGTTTTCAAAACCATTTTGTCGATATCAAAAGCGGAGATTTTTTTAAGATCGGCCTGTGTGGATATTTTGCCGTTGATGATGATCATTTTGTCGGCAATGTGATCAACGCTGAAATGATTCGGTGAGGTTACAACCTGGAAATTTGAATAGGTACGCCCTGAACTGCCATTAACTTTATAAGGCCTTGAGTTATTTTTTAGACTCTTGAAGGTATCAGCTAAAATTGAATAACCCTTTACGACTTTTATTGAGGTGTCCTTATACAGCTTGTTATCGTAAACCACTACACCTGATCCGGAGGCATTGTTACCACGAACCGTTATTGTTGCAGGGTTGGAAGAGGTGATATTAAATGATTCAACTTTGGTAGGACCGTCATAATCTGAATCGCCATTTGTTGCCGAAGGATGGCCTACAACAACAACACTGGTTAAGTTGCCGGACGAGTTACCGGTACCATTTATACCGTGAGCATTATAAGGCCACTTATCCATTTTTTCACGGAATTTTGCACCGGCCTCAGATCCCTTTGTGGTTACAAATACTGTTCCGTGTTTGTTGTCAAGGTTGAAAATTACGTTATTACCAACATTCGGTGATACGATATTTATGGCTTCAATATCATTGGGGTTTATTTTATCAAAATCAGTTTTGGACGCTTTTACACCGTTTATTACTATATTAACCGAGTCTAGCTTGTCCGAAGAGCTGATAAAGATCTTACCCTTTCTAATGGTGTCTATCAACTTTACGATAATTTTTTGTTGAGCTATATTCTTTTTGGTAACAACACCAGCGCTGGTGTTTACTTTGTTATTGGGAACGTTTACAGGAGCAGGGTTTTTGCGTTCCAATAGCGCCAACGAGGACGCTTTTATATTGCTAATTGATTTTTTAACCAGCGCTGCCTTCGAAATGCTAAAAACCAGTAGCATTGCAACCACAGCAGGTACAAGAAATGCGTACCGGGTAAGTTTAAAGTTTGAGGATCTTTTTGCGTTCATCATGATAATTCTTTTTTTGATGGTTGATATATTGAAGTGGTTTACAATGCCTTGTGGCGCTGCCGAAAAGCTCACGTTTACCAAACTGTATTGATATTGCTTGCTGTCGGTGCCGTTTCTTAATATTTTACGGTCGGTTATAAATTCTATGTTTTCTTTTACTGCCTTTTTCATTAGCCAGACACCGGGGTTAAACCAATAAAATATGGTGCTTAGTTCGGCCAGCAAAACATCCAATGTATGCCATTCGCTTACGTGGATCTGCTCATGCTGCAGTATCGATCTTAAGTCGGACGGTTCATGATTTGCCGGGTTAATGTAAATGCTTTTCCAGAAGGAAAAGGGTCCGCTATCGGTATTCATTATCCTCACGTTGTGGTTATAAATTTGAGCAGCTGTTGAATTGCGGTATAGTTTAAACAGCGAATAAAGCTGGACCATGAGCCTTGCTGCCAATAGAATAACACCCGCCCAAAAAACAACCTCAACCCAAAGCCAGTAATCGGGTCTTTCATTTATTAAAGCCTTGGCCGGTGCCTGCCACCTTAGCATAATGCCTTCAACAGGCTTGACTATTTGTTTATGACGCTCTACAAATGCCGAGAGGTTTATTTTGGGATAAACAGTAGCAAATAAAATTGCAGTCAACAGGTAAATACGGTTCAGGGTATAAAAGGTAAGGTGCCTTAAAACCAGGTAATAGCCGGCGCAGAATAACAGCAGTGCCGCGTTTACTTTTAACAGGAAAATAAAAAGATCTGGCATGATTTCAGTATTTTAAGGTTTGTTATTTTATTTATTCAACTGCCACAAAAAATCTGAAGCAGTGGACGTTAACGTTTCATTGTTTTGTTTTTGGGTAACAATGACAGCCCCTTTTGCTTTAATTGTGTTGGCCTTGCTGTCGTATTCGATATAGTCAGCTTTCACATTAGTAGTTCCGTAAGTTACTTCTGCCTTCCCGAAAAAGCATGATATGCCGTTTGGCCTTCTTATTACTGAGTCCTCTGCATGGACTTTTAACACTGGTTTGATCTGTAAGCTTGATTTTGACCAGGTTAGTGATGATATCATTTTTGCATTACCTGGTGCAGTACTTAATGTACTTGCATGCGCTTTAGTGAGGTAGGTAGTATCCAAAATCAGACGGCGGTTCACTATCTTGACCGTATCAATTACGGCAAGTTTACCGTCAATCAATTTTCCCTGCGTGTGCCTGGCGGATTCGCCATTAATCCGTATTGCGATAATTGGCGCTGTTTCAATTCCGTTTTTGGTTTTGATATATACAATTGTTTTTTTATCAAGGGTTTCACCAACGTCAATGCTCTTAATGTTAGCCTTATTCAACTTGCCATGATCGTAATTCTTTGATATATTTCCATCAACAACATACATCAATGGCTTAATAGGCGCTCCGTTTTGTGTAATGTTAATGGCTCCGTTTTTGTCAATAACTATGCTGTTTGTTTTTAAGCTGCTGTCAACCACTTTATTGTTCCAGGGGCTGGTGGTTGTATTCCTCATGCTTTGCGTATCAATAGATAAATTGATATTCGCTGTTATCGCTGTCTTTTTAGCAGAATCGATCTTAACACGCGGCCTTTTAACAGGTTTTTGCACAGGTGTTATGAGCATAACGCTAGCAGTCTGATGGTTAACCAAAGTGGATTTTTTTACAAATGCCGCTTTTGAGATACTAAAAACCAATAACATCGCAACAACGGCAGGCACTAAAAAAGCATAACGACTCAACGTAAATTTTGATGACTGTTCAGCATTCATCATAATTATCCGCTTTTTTATGGCCGAGATATTAAAATGATTAAAAATGGTATTCGGCGATGCTGCGAAGCTTACGCTTACCAGGCTGTATTGATATTGCTTTGTATCAGCGCCGCTTTTTATGATCTTGCGGTCGGTTATAAACTCTATATTTTCCCGTATTGCCTTTTTCATTAGCCATACCCCCGGGTTAAACCAGTAAAATATAGTGCTTAGTTCAGCAATCAAAATATCCAAAGTGTGCCATTCGTTTACATGTACCTGCTCGTGCATTAATATTGATTTTAGGTCGGCAGGTTTAATGTTCGCAGGATTAACATAAATGCTTTTCCAAAATGAAAATGGCCCCGAATCTGTATTTACCAGCCTTACATCGTGCTCGTGGATCTGCGCAGCTGTGGAACTACTGTATAATTTATACAAAGAATAAAGCCGCATAATCAACCTTAACGCTAGCAAGATGACCCCAATCCAAAATATAAGCTCAATCCAATTCCAGTAAGCGGGTACCGTAAGTGGCTTAACAAGTGCTGTTGTGGGTGCTTGCCAGTTTATAGCTACAGCCTCAACAGGTTTGGCAATTTGCTCATGCTGTTGTAAAAAGCCTGACAAATTTATTTCCGGATAGATGGTTGCGAATAAAATGGCGGCAACAAGGTAAATGCGGTTTAGTGTATAGAAGGTAATATGCCTGAGCACCATGTAATAGCCGGCGCAAAATAGCAACAGGGCAACATTTACCTTTAACAGAAAAATAAATAAAACCGGCATGGCAATCAGGGTTTAGTGTTTTTCAATAAGTTTAATGATCTCCTTCAGTTCATTGGCACTTATCTTTTTCTCATTTGCGAAAAAGGTCACCAGGTCCTTATATGAATTTTGGAAGTAATCGCTTACAAAGCCATTCATAAACTTCTTCTTATAATCCTCTTCCAATATTACCGGTGCATAGCGGAACGAGTTTCCTAATTTTTCGCCTTTCACAAAATCCTTGCGTTCAAGGTTTTTTATTGTTGATGCAAGGGTAGTATAGGGCGGTTTGGGCTCTTCCATCAGGTCAAGAAAATCTTTAATAAAACCTTTACCGCACTGCCATACCGCCTGCATGGCTTCTTCCTCTTGTTTTGATAACTTCTCCATGTTTTTACGATTGTTTCGTAAAGCTACGATTAATTCGTAAATATCAAAATATTTTAACTTTTTTTAACAAATATTTTTATGTGTAACTATTCGGCTATAAATGAGTTGACTGTTGTAACATTCAAACTAATAAATTACCTTAGATGACTTAATCATGACAAATATGCTTATCAACAAAAAAATCTTAGTAACACTTTGTCTGTCTTCTGTAATAGCAGTAGTTGCACTAACATCTATGAAACCAGAGGATGAACATAAATTTAAAAATCTTAAAGTACTGCCTAAAAACATTACCGACAAGCAATTGGACAATGTAATGGATGAGTGGGCACATTCATTAGGCGTACATTGTAATTTTTGCCACGTACGTAATGAAGCAGAAAAGAAAATGGATTTTGTGAGCGATGCCAAGCCTGAAAAAGAAATGGCCCGCAAAATGTACAAAATGATGAACAAGCTAAATCAAAAATATTTTGGAGCTAAAAAAGATTCATTAGGAATGGTGATGAAAAGCGGTGTAAATTGCTACTCTTGTCACCGTGGTGAATCACATCCCGAAGTTAAGGTTCCTGAGGGTAGGAGAGGCCCAGGTGGTCCCCCTCCGGGTGCGCCTGCTCCGGGTGGAGCGTCGGCCCCTCAAGGCGATCATAAACAGTAAAATATAATAAACACCCTTTAGTGCAATACTAAAGGGTGTTTTGCTTCATAATAATTATGAATAACATAAACATTAGAGATGCGCAGGAAATTGACTTGCCTGCCATTCTTGATATCTATAATGAGGTTATCCTGAATACCACCGCAGTTTACAGCGAACTGCCCCACACCCTCGAAATGCGGAAAGACTGGTACCAGGAAAGGATAAGTAATAATTTCCCGGTATTTGTTGCAGTAGTTGGCAGTGAAATTGCCGGCTTTTGCAGTTTTGGACATTTCAGGGCCTGGCCTTGTTACAGGTATACTACGGAACTTTCCATTTACGTGAAGGCTACTCACCGGGGAAAAGGGATCAGCAAGCTGATGTTGCGATTATTAATTGATGCTGCCCGCGAGAAAAATGTTCACGCGTTGCTGGCAGGAATAAGCGCGGATAACGAGATAAGCATAAAACTCCACCAATCATTTGGATTTGCGGAGGTAGCTCACTTTAAGGAAGTGGGGTATAAATTTAACCGCTGGCTTGATCTTAAATTCCTGGAATTAATATTGACTTCGCCCGAAGCTATTTGATGCTTTTTTTAATGTATTTGTTATACAAATATTCAGCATAGCCAACGCTTATATAATCAGGAAATTTCCAGTTAGGATAACGGGTCCTTTTTAGATATTTAATGAAACTGAAGAGTAATACCCCGACAAATAAGACAGCGCCGAGGATCATAAGTGATTTCACAAGAAAAATAAAAACGTTCATAAACGGAAAATTTGCTGATTGTTGCCTTTTTTACGGAAAAGGCACATAAGAGGTTACAACAATCCGGAATGTTTTTGTGGTATAAAATATTTGATCGAAGAATTGTATGGGCTTTTAGTCGTTCAATTTCCGCGGATGACTAGTTTGTTTTTTTATAGCAAACTTCAGAGCTTGCACTGCGGCGGATAACGGTGTATATTACTCCCTTTATTTCCTCATATCCGGTTGTAACGCTTTGCATTGATCTTTTCAGCACTACTCCTGAATCGTTGTCAATCAACATTACTCCATTTATCCTGGTGTTCATCGCGTCTTTCAAAATTGAAGTTTTATAAGTGATAGTGGTGGTCCTTCCGGTTACTGCATAAATGGTATAGGTAGTGTTGTATACGTTGTTTACCGGGCTTACATCTGTCCAGGTATATCCCTTCTTAAGAAATGGACTGGCGGGAAAATCCAGCAAAAATTCAAGCTGGTTATTGGGCGATAGATTTTCAGACTGGATGCCGGTAAATGCCATTAATGTATCGCTAACCGGTTCACGTTTCTTTACAGCTAATATAGTGCCCTTTGAATCGGCCGAAACTATGGCCGACTTGCCAATCAACTGGTACAACGACATCTGGATATCTGAATTTGGATCGGGCGTTTTATCCGAGTTAAAATTAACATTTCGTCCAAGCGCATTTATTGAATCAATAACCTTATTAAAAGTGATGTGAATTGTGGCGTTGCCGTTAACAACATCATTGATCTTATATGTTTTTGTAACCGCAGAGTAAGTGCTGATGTTTAACTTTTGGCTGCCGCGCTGCATTACACAGTTTGATTTTACAGCCAGTTGCCGTTCAAATTCATCTCCCTTTTTAAACCTAAAATCTCGGTGCACGGTTTGTGCATCGCTTGTACTTATTATAAGCAGAAGGGATAGTATCAGAAGACTTTTTATAATGGTAAAACTTAGTTTCATTTTAATGCTTTTGGTTAGGATCGTGTTATAAACCTTGGGGCGCCTATCGACCCGGCTGAACAAAAAATTCAGGCGGGCTAATTACTTCGATGGGGCGGCCTTTTTGCCTTTTGAATGGTTTTCGGTTTTGGGTTAGCATTATCAGAACTATCTGGCAACAAAAAATTGAAATTTGTATTTACCGGTATCAGCGGTAAGGGCCAATCGGTAAACGGAAAATCCGTGGACATCACAGGAGCCACCTGGGTTGGCAACAAGGGTGTTACCGGAATTTTAACCGGAGCGGCAGAAGAACTACTTGTCACAATCGGAGCCTTTGGCATATCTGGCATATCAGGCGCTTCCGGTACAGGTATGTCAATAAGATCATTGTTTATTATTTTGTCTTGAGGCGCCTGGCCAGATAGGCCCGGTGCTTCAGGAACATCCGGCAACGGGATTTCTGCCAGCAATGTTGGGGTAGCTGGAAATGCCGGTTGTTTTGGTATCGCAACTTCGGGAATTTCGGACGAAACAGGCGCTAACTTGCCAAGTTTTACGCCGGCCGTTTTAGGCAGTGCAAATGACGGCAGATCGATTACCGGTACAACCACTGCTGTCTTCGGCTTACCCGGTGAAACACTTTTGGTGATGCTTCCCGGCGGCAACGGTAACGGGACATTCCAGTCCGAAAAATCTCCATGTTGCGCCGAGGCCGTCAAGCTTACAGCCATAAAACCCAGGAGCAATAAAACATAAATTACTTTCTTCATTTTTATATTTTAACTTAAGGCAGCATACGCCGCCTGGTATTTTTTTTAGTCTGCCTGCCTGCTTAACGCAAGCGGATATCCGATAGAAAATAGTAAACTCGGCTTATCGCCGGAGTAACGTAATAAATTTATAGCGCCAACAGCTAACGATAACGGGTTTTTAAAAGGTCTTATTCCCATTGATAAGCCCAAATTCATCCCAGACCATTCACCAATCAAATTAACATGCTCAATCCACTCGTAAGATATTCCCCCAAATACTGCAGTGCCATGCTGGCCTCTGCCCGCTGCAATATCATCGTAGCTTTTATTATAAAAGCGCCCGTTGCCAATGCCAATGGTATAAGTAAGCCTTGATGCGCCCGGAGTTGCTGAAGGCATTGTTTGTACTGCATGACTCACAGCAACAAAAAAAGTACTACCCGGTGCATCAGATTGCTTTTTACTGGCAAATAGTTGCAGTCCGCCTGCTGAAACGCTGGTGCCATTCGCAACAAAACGGCTTACCATAAAATTAGCCGAAAAATCGCGAAACCGGTGCACGTCGGTCATATTAATACCGGCGGCAAAATTCACAGCTTTAATAGGATCACCTGCACAAAAGCCGCCAGATGCTATCAAGTCGGCATTATTGTGATACACCTGTTTATAAACACCTGCAATGCTGCCGAATGCGTAGGTGCCAAACCCTCCAAAACCCATTGGGATGGTGGCACTTTGTTGCGCATCATTAGGCATTAACTGATTTTCCATTCCATTATTTCCTGTTTTTTCCGGCGCCAGCAACGAGTCCACTTTTTTTGCCAAAGCCTTTTCAAAATCGTTTTGACATAAAGCCTTTTTTGGAAATACCATGCATCCGCAAATGAAAAACAATATCGCAATTTTAATAATTGAGCGGGCGTGCATTACTTAGTGATTAACAGGTTTTTAATTTAAAGATGGAATAATAGTTATCCAAATTAAATATTTTTTATCAAAGTGTAAATTAATATTTACTTAAAAAACCTGTTATAACATACACTCCCGCTGTTTACTATACCTAACCGTTTGTAAAAGTAAGGGGTTGCATCGCTATAAAAAATACCAACTCGTTTGTATAATGGTGCGCACTGTAGTATTGCCCAAATCCATTACATTTGCCATTATGCAAAAGATCCTTGTAGCCAACCGCGGCGAAATAGCGCTTAGGGTAATGCGTTCGGCGCGCGAAATGGGTATTAAAACTGTAGCTGTTTATTCAGATGCCGACCGCAATGCACTGCACGTGCGTTATGCTGATGAAGCTGTCCATATTGGTGACTCACCATCAAGCCAGTCGTATTTGGTAGGAGATAAGATAATTGCCGCCTGCCGTAAGACAGGGGCAGAGGCAATTCACCCTGGTTACGGGTTTTTGAGCGAGAACGCGGCATTTGCCAGGCAGGTAAGGGAAGCAGGGCTGATATTGATCGGCCCATCGCCGGAAGCCATGGAGATAATGGGTAACAAACTCTCCGCAAAGGCGGCTGCGTTAAAATATAATATCCCAATGGTTCCAGGTACAGAGGAAGCTATCACTGATGTCTCAGAAGCAAAGCTCCGTGCTGTAGAAGTTGGTTTTCCGATCCTGATAAAGGCGGCAGCCGGTGGTGGTGGCAAGGGGATGAGAATAGTAGATAACGCCGCTGATTTTGAAGAGCAAATGCAATTGGCAGTATCCGAAGCGATCTCTGCCTTCGGGGATGGCTCGGTATTTATAGAGCGGTATGTTTCATCGCCACGGCATATTGAGATCCAGGTGCTTGGCGATACGCACGGTAATATATTGCACCTTTTTGAACGTGATTGCTCCGTACAGCGCAGGCACCAAAAGGTAATTGAGGAGGCGCCGTCATCGGTATTAACTCCTGAAATAAGGGAACAGATGGGTAAATGCGCAGTTGATGTAGCGCGGTCGGTAAATTATACCGGGGCTGGTACCGTGGAATTCATTATGGATGAACAGCTGAATTTCTATTTTTTGGAGATGAACACCCGTCTGCAGGTAGAGCACCCAGTTACGGAATTTATTAGTGGTGTTGATTTGGTGAAGGAGCAGATCCGTATTGCAAGGGGAGAGGCCATCAGCTTTAAACAGGAAGACCTGAAAATTATTGGACACGCTATCGAGCTACGTGTTTATGCGGAAGACCCGGACAATAATTTCCTGCCGGATATCGGAACACTGCAAACCTACATAACTCCGAAGGGCCCTGGTGTTAGGGTTGATGATGGCTTTGAGCAGGGCATGGAGATCCCTATCTATTATGATCCGATGATAGCCAAACTGGTAACTTATGGTAAGGACAGAACTGAAGCGATTGAAAGGATGATCCGCGCTATTGACGAATACCATATTACCGGCATAACTACTACTTTAGGCTTCGGCAAGTTTGTGATGCAGCATGAGGCTTTTACGTCTGGTAACTTTGACACTCATTTTGTAAAAAAATATTTTGAGCCGGGCGTATTACAAAATGACACTGAAAAGGAAGCCCTGATTGCCGCCATGGTAATGGAGAAGCTTTTAGGTGAGCAACGATTAAAAGTTGCGGAGGTAGCCGATGGTGAAGTTTCAAATTGGGTTAAGAACAGACGATCCGTTTAAACCCGGGCTGCCAATTCCTCAATAAACGCTGCCTGCGCAATATTTATTTTCAACTTCGCTTCATCAGCCTCAAACCATCCTGCCCGGTCAATCTCTGGGAACGCTTGCTTTTTGCCCGATTTTGGCGGCCATTCCATTTCGAATAAATTGCTGACAATAGCTTCATGATCGATATCGCCCTCAACAGCCCATGCGTAAACTTTTTTGCCGCTTTTTAATTTAACAGGATTTAGTTCGATAAAATCGCCGTCAACTTTTTTTCCCGTTTCTTCTTCAAATTCGCGTTTGGCTGCTGCTAACGGTTCTTCATCGTCCGTAAATTCACCTTTGGGGATGGACCATGCCCCAAGGTCCTTGTTTTTAAAGAACGGGCCACCCGGGTGCACCAGGAAGATTTGTAGTTGGTTACCTGCTTTTCGGTATAATAAGATCCCTGCACTTTGACTGGACATTTTTTTAAGATTTATCAGCAAGTTAACAAACACAATAACTATTATAATTAAATTTGAATTAAATAAACCTATATTACCTGTATGACCGACAATAAATGGACCAGCTTTAAGATAGCCGGCGACTATAATACAGACGTAAGAAGTCTTTATGAAGCGTGGGCAACAACCGAGGGGATTGAGAAATGGTTTTTGCGTAAAGCCAATTTCTACACCGTTCCCCGCCGCACGCGTGAGCCTCACGAATTTATCATGACCGAGGATACTTATGAATGGTACTGGCATGGTTACGACGATACAACATTTGAAAAAGGGCAGGTGCTGGAAGCCAATGGAACGGATACGATAAGGTTTACCTTTTCGGGCGGCAGCATTGTTACCGTTTTTATTTATAGCCGCAACGGTGTTTCAATTGTCGAACTCACACAAACCAATATCCCGGAAGAAGCTGATCCTTCAAAGAACCTGTATATCCAATGCCAGATAGGGTGGACCTTTTATATGGCCAACCTGAAATCAATAATTGAGGGTGGTGTGGATTTAAGGAATAAGAGGTTGGAGTTGAGCAGTAATTTTAAATAGAGCCCCAGCCCATAAAGGGAGCAACTTTTCATTAGAAAACCACACTCATTTGACACTTAAATAATGTCGATTATTTAACTTCGCCAATCAAAAATTCCCCCTTTAGGGGGTTAGGGGGCCTCATGTTTACAGGAATAATAGAAACTTTAGGAATAATCACCGATTTACAACACGAACAGGGCAACCTGCACATCACCGTTGAATCATCAATCGCGGCTGAACTGAAGATTGATCAGTCGGTTGCGCATAACGGGGTTTGTTTAACGGTTATCGCGTTAGCTGATGGTAAACATACGGTAACCGCAATCGAGGAGACGCTTAACAAAACAAATCTCGGCCACTTAAAAACCGGCGACCTAGTGAACCTGGAACGCTGTATGCAAATGAATGCCCGGCTTGATGGCCACATTGTACAGGGGCACGTTGATCAAACTGCAACCTGCATAGATTTTAAGGAATTGGACGGCAGCTGGGAATATACTTTTGAATATGATGCCGCCAACGGAAATGTAACTGTTGAAAAAGGCTCTATCTGCGTAAATGGGATTAGCTTAACGGTAGTTAACTCTCACAATAACAGCTTCTCGGTTGCCATTATACCTTATACTTTTGAGCATACCAACCTGCAGCATGTAAAAAAAGGCTCAATGGTTAACCTCGAATTTGATATTATAGGTAAGTATGTGGCGCGGTTAATGCAGCGTTAGTTTTTAAGCTGGTCAATCCTGCTCTTTACATACGGTATATAGGCCATTTGTTTCCCAACCGGATTTGAGTTTAAAAACTTCTTATAATAGATAGCGGCGTTTCTTTTATCCTTCAGCTTCGTGTCGTACAGATTTGCCAACAAGTAATAAATTATGGGCGTTTCCTTAAACTGTAACGCCTTTTGATAGGCCATCGCTGCTTTTTTATACTTATTTAAGTTGCCCTCGCTGTCGGCTATTTCACCGTAATAGGTCGCAATATTTGACGAGATTCCCTGGAAGATCGCCTGGTTCATGAAGTTGATAGACTGCGGTTCGTCTTTAAGCCCTTTATAACACAATGCGGCATAATAAAAACTATATTCGGTTTGCTCGATACCTTTAAGACTAGCGAACGTTTCTGCGCCGCAGGCATAGTTTTTTAAATTATAATAGGCAATGCCAAGTTTGGTAAGGATCTCGGCATTGGCGGCATCCATCTTTATCAGGCGGTTACACGTCCCGGCCGTTTCAGCCCACTTACTTTCGCTGTAGGTAAGCTTTACCGTGCTTAATAAAATGAAAATATTATCCGGATCGCCAACCGCTGCCTTATTTAATACGGCCAACGCTTTGTCGAAATGTTTTAAAGTAGTGTAAATATCGGCTAATGAAGTAGCTACATCAACATCATTTGGATTGATCTTGTTAGCCTGTTCGTAATAGCCTATCATTGAAACAGTGTCGTTTTTCCTTTCGGACAAAGACGCTAATTGTTTATACACGGTGAAGTTCCCGGTGTCTTTTGAGGCTATTTGTTTATAATATAATTCCGCCTTGGGGAAATTGCCACGGCGTAAGTTGATGCCAGCCATATTGAACAGGATGGTTTGATTGGTGGTATCGATAGTATAAGCACGTTGATAATAATTTTCTGCATCAGGCAGATCATTAGCCATTTGTGATGCATAAGCCAACCTTGATAGAACCTTTAAATCTGTAACCGGCTCCGGAAAGTTTTTTTGAAGATATTTAAAGGCATCGTTATAACGCTGGCCCTGGAAATATTCCATCAATTGTGCATCATCAATTTTACTGGTTTCCTGTGCAATTGCCGAAACAACTGAAAATAATACAAAGAAGGGTAATAATATGCTTTTCATATAACTAAGTTATTAGTTATAAATCATAAATCCAAACTTTCAAACAATTTCTTACAAAACAGGTTATATCCATACAAATAAAAACACAACACTATGGATAAGTTAAAGAAATTCGGATTAATGGAAAAGATTGTCCATGAGCTGGAAGATTTAAAAAATAGCCAGCAGGCCATCATACAAAAACTTGCTAAAATTGAAGTCGACAATATGGAGCTGGGGGATAAGAGACTTGAAAAAGACCTGCCCGACATGCACCAGCGTGTAGCAGACAACCTTGACACCATTGCGGCAATTTTAGAAGATTTTGCCAATCAAACAGATAAGTTCAGCGACACTAATAACATTGCCGCGTTAAAAGAACAGGACGCAATAAACAACTTATAGGAGAGGTTTAAAGCTTTGTAGAAGCTGAAAGCTAAAAGACTAAAGCGAAAAGCCGCTTTAAGCTTTTACCTTTCAGCTTTTTACTTTACTGGTACTGTATATAAATTGGTGCCGGTTTCAATTCCAAAATCTCCTTCATGGTCAGCATCCGCTTTGGGGCATTTTTAATGTCATTTTTATAGAATAGCTTAAAGCCTGTAAATTGTACAGGCTCGCCTGAAATAAAATATTTATAGGTTCCTTTTTTAAGATCGGGACCACCCCAGCCGTCCATGTCCATCACAAATTGGATTTCAGGGCGTAGTTTGATGTTCTGGTAATTGGTCACCATTTTTTTAGTGAAACGGTGTACGATAAAGATCTTTGGCGGCAGGTTGTATTTCTTCACCAGCGACGCAAGGTACTGCGTAGTATAATTGATATCGTCCGCGTCAAACGTGCCGATGCGCTTGCCGGGGATGCTGCCTTCCTTCATGGAAAATTCCGGGTCGATGCCCAAATGAACATTCGGCATTTTTAAATATTTCTCCAGCAAAGGAATTTCCTTTTGTACGGTACTGAAACCAACCTGCAGGTCTAAAAACACCAATGCATCAATAGATGCTGCCATACTGAGCACGCTGTCTATTTGTTTAAATGGCATCCGTAAATTATGAAGTCCGTTTCTGCCGGCATCGGCTTGTGCGGTAACACAGATATAATGCAGGGCAGGTTTCACAGGTGTGCTTGTATCCGCCTTCTCCCAGTTTTTTACTTCAGTTTTCAGTTTAGCCAGCATTATTTTGGGTGGATATTGGCCCAGCACGCCCATGTTTTTTGAATACATATTGCCGTAATAAGCCACTATTCTATAAAAAGGTAAAATTGCACCAGGCAGGGGATAGGCCTTTGTTTTAACCGGCCACCTGTGGGTTTTATCGCCATTTGCCAGTTTAAGCATTAAGGAATCATATAGCGCAGTGTCAAGAGGCTTCAGCGTTGTGTCGGTAAATTTGTGGTAGGTGAATTTTGCTGCTGATACTTTTGTAAGGCTCAAAAAGCAAATCGCGGCGAATAAGACGAATTTGTTATTTTTCAAAATAGGTGGTTATAATGTATTTTCTGTAGAGACGCAATATTTTGCGTCTCCTATATGCAAATCAATAAACAATAATCGGTCTAACAGCGAGAGACGCAAAATGTTGCGTCTCTAAGAATGTTATTCTATACTCTTCCCCTTCATTGCATGACTAATAGCCTGGTCCATTAACCGCTCAGCAAACGGGCGGGTAAATTCGTTCAGCTCATCAATTGCTTTATGAATTGCATCTTTGTCTCCGCTGGTTAACGCTGCATTCAATTTATCAATATATTTAGTTGTGTCCGCTATTTCTGCTATCGAAACAAAATCACTGTTCTTCCTCAAAAAGCCTTCAACTTGTTTAACCATTTGTTCCCCTTCAACACGCGCTTCTATCAGCATCCGCTGACTAACGTCATCCTTTGCATGGGTAATACTGTCTAAAAGCATTTGTTCCACCTGGTCGTCGGTGATACCGTAGGTAGGTTTAACCTCCACTTCCTGTTTTACACCTGACCGCAGTTCTATCGCCTGGATTTTCAGGATCCCATCTGCGTTCAGTAAAAAGTTAATGTCTACTTTGGGAAATCCAGCCGGCATTGACGGAATACCCTTCAAATCAAACTCCGCAAGTTTGCGATTTTCCTTAATCAGGTCGCGTTCGCCCTGGTAAACGGCTATCTTCATGTTTACCTGCCCATCTATAGAAGTTGTATATTGGCGACCAGCCTTAGTAGGAACCTTTGAGTTACGCGGAATAATCACGTCCATCAATCCGCCCATGGTTTCAATACCAAGTGAAAGCGGGGTAACATCCAATAATAAAATATCGCTGCGGTTGCCTGCAAGCACGTCTGCCTGGATAGCAGCGCCGAGGGCAACTACTTCGTCCGGGTTAACTTCGTCGTGCACAGGGCGACCGAAAAATTCCGCTACCATCTTTTTAACTAAAGCCGTCCGGGTTGAACCGCCAACCATAATCACTTCATCAATCTGGCCAACCTCGATTTTTGCGTCCTTCAACGCATTCTGGCAGCAGGTAATGGTTTCCTGTACCTTGCCCAGGATCAGTTGCTCAAATGTATTTCTGTCAAGCGTACACCAGATGTCGCCTATTTTATCATTTACCAAACTTTGATAAGCAAATGCCCTTTTTGCTTCTTCCGCTTTCAATCGAAGTTTTTGGGCAAGTTTATTATCGGCAATTATATCAGCCTTATTTAACTGGTTTTTCTCTATCCAATAATCAACAATTGCGCTGTCAAAATCATCTCCGCCTAAAAAAGTGTTGCCGTTTGTTGCCAATACTTCGAAAATGCCATTCTGAATTTGCAGAATGGACACATCAAACGTTCCCCCGCCTAAGTCATAAACGGCGATGGTTTTGGTTTCTTCCGGGTTTAAGCCGATGCCATAGGCCAGGCTTGCTGCGGTAGGCTCATTTACGATGCGTAGTACATCGAGGCCGGCAAGTTTTCCTGCGTCTCGGGTGGCCTGTCGCTGCGAATCGTTAAAATAAGCAGGTACAGTAATTACCGCACGGTTTACCGGCGTTTTTAATGCATGTTCGGCACGAGCCTTCAGTTCCTTTAATATTAAACTGGAAAGTTCTATAGGCGTATAAAATTTATCGCCCACCTTTATTTTTACCAGGCTCTCCGAATCATCATCGATTACTTTGTAGGAGAAAAAATCCTTATAGTTTTCAATATCATGATATGAACGGCCGAGCAGGCGTTTAACCGAAAAAACGGTGTTTTGCGGATCGGTGACCAGGTATTCCCTTGCCTCGTTACCAACGGTGATTTCACCCGCTGGCCCAAAATGCACTACCGACGGCACCAAAACACCCTTGCCTGTATCGTTAATTACCTGCGGATTTTTATCCGGGTTGATGAAGGCAACCAGTGAGTTGGTGGTGCCCAAATCGATCCCTACAATTATTTCTTCCTTCTGTATAGAACCTGTTGCCAGGTTGATAGAAACTTTAGCCATTATACTTTGTTAACAAAGCGCAAATGTACTTAGTTTTAAGCGATGGTATGTCATTTGAATTTCGGAATTGTCTGAATCAGAATTTACAGGATTTGAGAAGTAACAAGATGTTGACGGCCATTCTTGAAATGAATTCTGAAAATTTAATAATTCTGCGAATTCTGATTCAGACAAAATCTCCTTACTTTCACATCAATGAAATTCAGCCTAAAAATCCCCCTGCTACTACTAATTACTTCCACTGCAACTATTTCCAAAGCTCAAACCTTCGGGGGTAACCCACCGTCTATCAAATGGCACCAGGTAAATACCCCGGCAGCAAAGGTTATTTTTCCAAACGGACTGGATTCTATGGCGATGCGGGTGGCTAACATAGTTCAGCAAATGAACGGGCTGATCCAGCCGACCATCGGGTATAAACAAAAGCAGGTGAGCATCGTACTGCAAAATCAAACCACTATTGCTAATGCTTACGTGGGTTTAGCGCCATTCAGAAGCGAGTTTTATTTAACACCCGAACAAAATAGCTTTGATGTAGGTAGTTTGCCATGGAACGAGCAATTGGCCATCCACGAATTCAGGCATGTGCAGCAGTATAATAATTTTAACGTTGGTCTGTCGCACGTGTTAAAGGTAGTGTTTGGCGAGGGCGGGCAGGCGCTTGGTAATGCACTTTCTGTACCTGATTGGTTTTTTGAGGGAGATGCAGTTTTTAACGAAACCCACGTGAGCGAGCAGGGCAGGGGGCGCTTACCTTTTTTCTACAACGGATTTAGGGCCTTATGGGCCGATGGCACAAATTACAGCTATATGAAGATCCGAAATGGATCCTATAGAGATTATACACCCGACTGGTATCCTTTGGGCTATATGATGGTTTCATATGGACGGGAAAAATACGGCGATGATTTCTGGAAAAACGTTACCCGCGACGCTGCGGCTTATAATGGCGGATTTTACCCGCTGCAACGCGCCATAAAGAAATATGCCGGTGTCGATTTTGAGACTTTCAGGAACAATGGGATGAATCATTTTAAGCAGGTATTTAAGAATGATAACAAATCGTCCGAAAAACAAACTAAACATTTTGACGCCGACCGGGAGTACCCGGCTTACGTGAACGACAGCACAATGATCTACATGAAAACCACGTATGATCACTTACCCGCATTCGTAATTAAAACTGGTAACAAGGAAAAGGTGCTCGGCGTGCGGGATGTGTCGATAGATAATTACTTTGCCTATCACGACGGGAAGATAATTTATAGTTCGTTCCGGCCCGATGCACGCTGGGGCTATCGTGACTTTAGCGAATTGGTTGAGCTGGATATAAAAACCGGAGATGAGCAACGGCTAACCCGTAAAACCAAATATTTTTCGCCCGCCTTCAGCGATGATGGGAAAACAATAGTTACTGTAGAAGAATCAACCACGGGGAAAAGCGATATTCATTTACTAAGTGCAGCAGATGGCAAGCAGCTTTCAATTGTGCCAAACAAGCAGCATCTTTATTTTACCTATCCAAAGTTTTATGGCGACGATCAGCTGATCTCAGCAGTTCGTAATTCAAGAGGTAAAATGTCATTAGCCATTATCGATATAAAAACCGGTGATGCTAAATTCCTGCTGCCATTCTCGTATCAGCCTATCGTATTCCCAACTGTAAAAAATGATACCGTTTATTTTTCCGCAACATCAGGGATAAATGACAGGCTGTTTGCTTTAAGCATAAAATCGGGCAAGCTGTATGAGCTATCAACCTTTAATAAAAATGGGTCGATAGGCAATTACCAGGCAACAATCAGCAACAAAAAATTTGCCTGGGTAGGCTTTACCGCATTTGGTTACCGCGTAAATGAAGCTGATAAAAAGGACTTGAAATGGGAAGAGATCAGCAATAACAATATCCCCGGCGGATTACCCGATTTCAACATCAGCGCCTTAAAAAGGGATTCATCGACAGATGTATTAAAGGATGTGAAAAATGAGCCTTTAGAGGTAACCAAATATCCAAAGCTTTACCACCCGCTCAATTTTCATAGCCTGATCCCTAATTTTAGCGACCCTAATTACCAGATCTCCATTGCCGGTGAAAACGTGCTGAATACCTTGCAAACAAACATCTCCTTTAATTACAATCGTGATGAGGGTTATAAACAATTTGGCGTTGATGCCATTTACGGTGCCTGGTTTCCCTATGTATATGGAGGTGCGAATTACACAATAGACCGTAAAGGCTACTACAAAGGCAGCAATATTTACTGGAACGAAACGCAGGTTGATGCCGGATTGGAAGTGCCGCTTGATTTTTCTGCCGGTAAACACCTAACCGGCCTAAGCTTTGGTAGTGGGTTAGTGTATTCGCAAACCAACTTTCAACAACCCTACCAGGCGACGTTTGCTGACAGGTCGTACGTTTATAACAGCAGCTTTATTTCATTCAGTAATAAAACGCAACAGGCACGGAAGAATATTTATCCCAACTTCGGGCAAAGTATTTCGCTGGCCTATAAAACAGCCATTTCGGGGTTGAACGCCAATCAATTTTTAGCATCAGGAACTTTCTATTTCCCGGGGTTATTTACCAATCATGGTTTTGCTATAAGTGCGGCACATCAGCAAAAGGATAAAAACAACGCGATCAGCTTCTCCAATGATTTCCCCTTTTCGAGGGGATACCAGGCAGAGAATTTGCATGATATGAATAAGCTCGGGGCTAATTACCAATTCCCTATAGCCTATCCGGACGCTGGTTTCGCCAATACTTTTTACCTGCAGCGCATCAGGGGTAATGCCTTTTATGATTTTACCCGCGCAACAGATTATTATGTTGATGGCAGCCAGTTTAAAGGGACTTTCCGCTCAACCGGTGCCGAGGTCTATTTTGACACCAAGTTTTTTAACCAGGCGTCCATCAGCTTTGGCTTTAGGTACAGCTATTTAATTGACAATGATATTTTTGGCGGAACCGGGCATAACAGGTTTGAACTAATAGTTCCTGTAACGATATTTTAATTAGTGAATTAGTGAGGAGTGAATTAGTGATTTATAGCGATTTTTAAAAACTTCGCAAATCTGATTTTGTTCTTGAAGCATGGAGAAATATGTGAATCTAAAAGTGGCCGATGGCACCAGTATGGAAGCTTATACGGCTATCCCGGCAGATGCAGTTGGCAAAACCAATCCCGGACTAATTTTATTACAGGAAGCCTTTGGTGTGAACCACCATATCCGCGATGTTGCCGATCGCTTCGCTGCCCAGGGATTTGTGGTTATAGCACCTGAAATGTATCACCGTACTGCACCGCCGTATTTCGAAACCGGCTATGATAACTTTGATGAGGTAAAACCTCACGCCTCGGCAATGACGGTTGACGGTAATGAGGCTGATATAAGGGCTGCTTATCATTGGCTGAGCCAGCATGAATTGGTAAATCCTGCGAATATTTTCAGCGTTGGCTACTGTATGGGTGGCCGGATGTCATTTTTAGCTAATGCAACTATGCCGATAAAGGCAGGGGCAAGCTACTATAGCGGGAATATTAAATCTGTTACAGACAAGGCAAAAAATGTAAGCGGCAGGCACCTGTTTTTCTGGGGCGGGCTAGACAAACATATCGGCCAGGATCAGATTGATGCCGTTACCTCTGCAATGGACGCCGCCGACAAACACTATATCAACGTAAAATTTTCAGACGCCGACCACGGTTTCAATTGCGACGAACGGGCAAGCTACAACGAAAGCGCAGCAAAGGAAGCGTGGGCATTAACACTGGCGTTCTTTAGGGATAATATGTAGTAGTTCATAGTTGATGGTTCATAGTTCATAGTAAAAAAGGATTTTTAGCTGCTCATCTATCTTTGCTATATTTGAGCAATGAAAAGGATCTTATTTGGTTTTGTTGCCGCCATGTTTTTGTTCAGTTGCTCATCCCCTGTTAATTATAAGCAAAGCAGCGTTGCGTATTTAAAAAAACAATATCCTGGCCTTACGTCTGTCGACACCATTAAGTTTTTAAAACCAGATAGCATTTACTCAACTTTTCATGATACGCCCATGTACAGGGCACTTTTGCGTGGCGTTAATCATTTTGCAAATGCTAATGATACGGTAAAAGTAAAGGAGCTATATGCAGTAATAAAGGAAAAGGAAAAAGCTTACAAAAACGTTGTTACCGGCTGGGACGTAAGGCTAATATATAAGGCAAAAAATAAAAAAGGTGTGCTGAAAACCGATACCTGCCGGTTTACATTTGACAGCACATTAAAAATAGTAAAGGATTTAAACGGGGTGGATCTGTAAAATCCCTAATCTGCCGGCAGGAAAATTTCAAAATAAATTACACCCTGTTTTATATGTTGCTTTAATTTTATTTTTGTTTTTAGCGATTTTAAAACCAAGCTCACATGGGATGCTTAAGCCGATTTTTATTTTGAAATGGGCGTTATGTAAGTTAATTTAAATTTTATTAATCATTGGATTTTTTATAGTTTTCTACTGTGAAATTCAAGCATAATCTCCTGCGTGACACCCGTTTAATAAAAACCGGTATTATAGTAAAACTAACTCTTTTATCCCTTTTAACTTGTTTGTTTAATGTTCGCGGGTTAAGAGCATCCACTTATCAAACAGATTTACCCAAAACCAATATTTTTTATACTGTTAGTTCAGCTCCTGAAAAAAAAAGAGCAGAGCTTGCGATTAAGATTTATAAAAATAACTGCCGGAAAATGACTGCCGGCATGGCAATGACGAATTTGGACCGGTTGAATGACATTGCCGCCCAATTAAATGACAAATCATTACAATGGGCTGTTTTTGGGCTTAGAGCTGATTATTATTCAGTTAACAGGGGGTTTAATTCTCTAGGCCTTAATTATTATCAGGAAGCAATTGATTTTGCAAAAGATAATGACATGGAAATTGAAACTGCAATAGCTTTGCATCAAATGGGTATGTATTACTATACCTATAAAAACAATGCCGGTGCTTACCCTTATTTGCAGGATGCCTATGATAAATTCAGTAACATAGGATTTAAAGAAATTCCAAACATCTTTAGCTTTATAAATGATTTTGCTGTGTTTTATTATAACATAGGAGACTATTATAACGCAAACCTGCTGCTAACGGAAGCCATTAAATATAAAGCCCCTAATAAACGCAGTGAGATTAGCGCTATCAATTCCATTGGTTTAATATATAGAAAATACCTGCAATTCCCGCAGGCGCTTTATTACTTAAATAAATCCTTAAACCTGGCTATTGCAAGCAAGGATACTGCATGGATAGGGATTGCAGGTGGAAATATAGGATCAGTTTATTTAATGCAAAACAATTATCAAAAAGCGCTGCCCTTTATCCGAAGGGATTACAACGTGTCATTAAAATATAATGAACTTGAAAATGCTGCAATTGCTTTGCTCCGGTTAGCAAAAATAAACGTTCAGACAGGTCATATTCAAATGGCTGCCAAGCAACTGGACACTGTTAATAATATGATTAATAATATAACCTACGGTCCATCAGATATTTTAAATCAATGGATTGAATATTATGGGTTAAAGTCAATCGTATACGAGCATACCGGAAATCTGGCAGCGGCGGTAAGCTACAGGAAGATGCTGGAAGTTGCCAAGGATAGTTTGGCAGGCAAGAAAAACATTGCCGCGTTTGAGCGGATGAGGTTAATGTATTTAATAGATTCGCACCGTAATTTGGTTAATAAACTCAAATCAGATGAAGCAGTAGGATTTGTTAAGCGGAATGCTATTATTACGATGCTGTTTTTATTGATCATCATATTTGGGCTGATTTATAACAGGCAATTATTTAAAGCAAAAAAGGAAAAGGAATTTTTAAGTATAGAGAAACAAAGGCTTGATGACGAGTTGAAAAATTCAATTGTTGAATTAGAGATCTATACTGAAAATCTGAAACAAAAGAACAAACTTATAGAGAAGTTTAAGCAGCAGTTAGCCAGCATTAAGGAAAACAAAGCCAATGTTTATCAACTGGAGGAATTAATGCCGGTAAATATTATGACAGATAAAAGCTGGGATGAATTTAAAGTATTGTTTACAAAAGTACATTCCGGGTTTTTCTTTAATCTCAAGAAACATAATCCCAACATAAGCGGTGCGGACACAAGGCTATTAACACTAATGAGGCTGAACCTGAATAACCGCGAAATGGCAAATATGCTTGGTATAACACAGGAAGGAATAAAAAAGGCTAAACAACGGTTGCGAAAAAAATTAGAACTTCCGGATAATGAAACCTTAGAAAAATTTATAGCTGAAATATAACCTCCTTTATAAAAATGCCATCGGTTAAATCATAGTACTTTAAAGCATTACGACGGCTGTTACCAGTATCAAAAAAGTAACAGATTTGTCCCTTTTTTGTCCACCTTGAAAATTATAGTTTGCCCTGCCTGTACGCTAATTTTATGAAACTTTAATTCATGATAGTTATGACCCAGGGGAATCCAAAAAAATGTAAAAGGTGTAAATCGGGCTTTTTAGAATATCGGGCCAGAAGGGCTATATTGGTAAAGCTATTATTGTTTTGGCTCCCTGTTGAACGTTACAGGTGTTCCAATTGTATGAAGAAAAGCTATATCATCGGAAAAAACCTGGTAAAAGATAAAAACAGGCTGAACCGGGTGAGTTTTAACAATTAATTTTTTTCTTCCGGCAACACAATCCTAAAAGTCGAACCGCTTCCCACTTCGCTTTCTACTTCAATTTTTCCTTTGTGCTTCTCAACTATCTGCTTAACAATACTAAGTCCTAAGCCGGTGGATTGTTCTCCCTTTAACCCGGTACGCCCGGCCTTTGAGAATGGGGTGAAGATTATCGGCAGCATCTCTTTTGGGATCCCAAGGCCCCTATCTTTTATTTCAATAATGATGTTTTGATTCTTTTTGCTCAGAAAGATCTCGATCTTGCTTTTTTCCTTCGAAAACTTTAATGCGTTGCCGATCAGGTTATCCAACACGCGCGTGAATTTTTCGTGATTGATTAATGCGTAGGCCGGATTTATGGAACTCAGTATCTCGATAGTATTCTTAGCCTCCTTTTGGATCTTCCAAACATTTATATTTTGTTTGATTAACTCATTAAGTTCGGTTTTAACCGTTATGAACTCACCGGAATTATCATTCCGGGCTGATTCAAGCAGGTCGTCGATAATGGTGCGCGCCCTGATGCACGAGGCCTTCATCAGGTTTAAAGTATCCTGGGTGTCGGCGTCTATATCCTCCATCTCCATCATCATGGCCAGCGTTTCAACAGCAGCGATGGGATTACGAAGATCATGCGCGACGGTGCCAAGCAACTGGCTCTTAAACTCACTTCCCCGTTCAATTTCCAGGTTTTTTTCGCGGATCTCATTTACCTGCATCCAATAATTGGCTTTGTACGAGAAAAAGTATCTTGATATTAAATAAAATCCCCCTAGTAAAACGACGGAAACCATTTGGTTATAGATCATTTCCGTAGGGTCGGTATGGCTGTGGATCAATAACGAAGTAAATAATAGCTCGATTGCTATTATGAGAATTATAGTTTCATAATATTCGAAAACGCAAAGGATACTGATAACCGTTAACGATATAAGGTAAAGTATCAGGGCGTTGCGTGGGTTGGCGGTAGCAATAAAGCTGCTGAACATTCCGCAAACGATAATATACAGCGAAAAGCAAAAAACAAACAGCGACATTATGGCAGTAGCCTTCTTGTTTTTCTTAAATTCATCTATCAAAAAATTACTGATGATATAAAACAACAGCGCTGAACCCATAAACACCCAATTGGTGATGTCAAACTCAGGAAAGTTTTCGGCACGGGTAAGACTCAATGGGAAAATAAAATACAATAGCCTGATAACCACATTCAATAGCAGGAAAATAATGCTCCCTATACGTACAGAAGCCAGGTTTTGGCTGGTGTAGTAATCTCGGTAGGCATTTTTATATTTCCCTGGTAAGTATTTAAAAAAGTGTTTATCCAAAGTGAACTATTATTAGGGCTAAGCAAAAATATAATTTTTAAATCAAGTTAAAGCCTGCAAATATCAGATTACAAGGCTGTGACAAAGTAGCGGTCGGTTTTGTTTTTGAACGACAATTTAGCAGGTTGAAAAGTATGGCAGGGGAATTGATGCCATTAGTCTGAATCAGAATTTGCTGAATTTTAGAATGAACAGAATCCTGTTCGGTTGAGAAAAGAGTGCCCCTAATATCCGACTAACATCTTGAAAATTCTTGAATTCTAAAATTCTGATTCAGACAACAAAAAGGAAAACATAACCATGAATTTTAACAATTTTACCATAAAAGCGCAGGAGGCTGTTCAAAAGGCTTCTGAAATTGCTACAGGGAACCAGCAGCAGGCAATTGAACCCGCGCACCTGCTTAAAGGTTTATTGCTGGTTGATGAAAACGTAATATCATATTTATTAAAGAAATTAAACGTCAATCTTAACCGTTTGAACGAGACTTTGGATACACAGATCGCTTCGTTTCCAAAGGTTAGCGGCAGCGACGTTTATTTATCATCTAATTCAAATTCGGCCTTGCAAAAGGCTACTGCTTATTTGAAGGAGTTTAAGGACGAATTTGTATCGGTAGAACATATTTTACTGGGAATTTTATCTGTAAACGATAAAACCAGCTCGGCTTTAAAGGATTATGGCGTCAACGAGAAAGATCTTAAAAAAGCTATCATTAGTTTACGCGGCGATAACAAGGTTACCGACCAAAACGCCGAAGCAACATACAACGCGCTCAATAAATACGCCCGTAACCTGAACGAGTATGCCGAATCAGGCAAGCTTGACCCGGTTATCGGTCGTGATGAGGAGATCAGGAGGGTTATCCAGATTTTGTCCCGCCGTACAAAAAACAATCCGATACTGGTTGGTGAGCCGGGTGTTGGTAAAACCGCCATCGCCGAAGGTATCGCGTTCCGTATTATCAAGGGCGACGTACCTGAAAGCTTGAAGACAAAAACCGTTTACTCCCTTGATATGGGTGCGCTTATTGCAGGTGCTAAGTATAAAGGTGAGTTTGAAGAACGTTTAAAAGCCGTTATAAAGGAAGTTACCCAGGCTGATGGCGAGATCATCATGTTTATTGACGAGATCCATACCCTTGTTGGGGCTGGTGGAGGCGAAGGTGCGATGGACGCGGCCAATATTTTAAAGCCGGCGCTTGCACGTGGCGAGTTAAGGGCGATAGGTGCAACCACCTTAAACGAATACCAGAAGTTTTTTGAAAAGGATAAAGCGCTTGAACGTCGTTTCCAGATGGTGTTGGTGGATGAGCCTGATACTGCAGACGCGATCTCTATTTTACGCGGACTGAAGGAACGTTATGAAACCCACCACAAGGTGCGGATAAAGGACGAGGCTATTATTGCCGCCGTCGAAATGTCACAGCGTTACATTTCTGACAGGTTTTTGCCTGATAAGGCCATCGATTTAATGGATGAAGCAGCTTCCAAATTACGTTTGGAAATGGATTCCGTTCCAGAAGTGGTGGATGAGCTTAATCGCCGGATCATGCAGCTGGAAATTGAACGCGAAGCAATCAAACGCGAGCGCGATACTAAAAAAGTAGAGGACTTAAGTGAGGAAATTGCCAACCTATCTGCTGAACGCGATTCTTTACGTGCCAAGTGGCAGGGAGAAAAAGACCTGGTAGATGGGATCAACTTAAAGGTTGAACAAATAGAAAATTATAAACTGGAAGCCGACCAGGCTGAACGTGCAGGAGATTACGGAAAGGTAGCCGAACTGCGCTACGGAACCATAGTTAAGGCTCAGCAGGAAGTAGAGGACCTGAAGAAGGCATTGCTTGAAAACCAAAGCGATAGCCGGATGCTAAAGGAAGAAGTTACTGCCGACGATATTGCCGGCGTGGTTTCACGATGGACAGGGATCCCTGTTTCAAAAATGATCCAGAGCGAGCGTGAGAAATTATTAAGTCTGGAAGACGAGCTGCACAAGCGTGTAGCTGGGCAGGAGGAAGCTATTGAAGCGATAAGTGATGCTATTCGTCGCAGTCGTGCCGGGTTGCAGGATAAACGCAAGCCGATTGGCTCGTTCATATTCCTTGGTACCACCGGTGTTGGTAAAACAGAGCTGGCTAAAGCATTGGCAGAGTATCTGTTTAATGATGAGGGTGCGTTGATCCGCATTGATATGTCGGAATACCAGGAACGTCATGCAGTATCAAGACTAATAGGAGCGCCTCCGGGCTACGTTGGTTATGATGAAGGCGGACAATTAACTGAAGCCGTGCGTCGCAAGCCATATAGCGTGATCCTTTTGGATGAAATAGAAAAAGCGCATCCGGATGTGTTCAATATCTTATTGCAAGTGTTGGATGATGGGCGCTTAACTGATAATAAAGGCAGGCTGGTGAACTTCAAGAACACCATCATCATCATGACTTCTAACATTGGCTCAAACCTGATAATGGATAACTTCCAGGAACTGGATGATGATAACCGGGATGAAGTGGTCGCCAAAACAAAAAATCAGCTGTTTGATTTGTTAAAGCAAACCATCCGCCCCGAGTTTTTAAACAGGATAGACGAGATCATTATGTTCACACCGCTTAGCCGTGATGAGATAACCGATATTGTTAAGCTGCAATTTAAACAGGTACAGCAAACGCTGGCGGAAATGGGTATTACCATAGAAGCATCTGAAGAAGCCCTGGACTGGCTGGCGCAATTAGGTTACGATCCGCAATTTGGTGCGAGGCCGTTGAAGCGTGTGATTCAGAAAAGGATTCTGAATGAGCTGTCGAAACAGATCCTTGCCGGAAAAGTGGATAAGGACAGCAAAATAAAGCTGGATATGTTTGATAACCAATTTGTGTTCCTGAACGACAACAAAGCTGAAGAAGCCGCAGTATAATTAAATAATAACTCCATCATATAGATACAAAGGCTGCCCATGGGGCGGCCTTTGTTATTTGGTTCAGATTGTTAAGAGTATGTGCCCTAAGAATAATTTAACACATTTCTACAATTCGATTGTTAAATCGCTATGGTATAATCTTAATAATCAATGAGCTATGAAAGAGTATGTTGTTAAGAAGGACATCACTATAAATGCTGAGCCTTCGGTAGTTTGGGATGCATTAACCGATCCCGTTAAAACAAAAAAGTATTTTTTTAACTGCAAAGTTATCTCCTCGTGGAAGGAGGGGAGCCCGATAACTTTTGAGGGAAGGATGTTTTTGATAATCCCTATAAAGATGAAGGGGAGGATCTTAAAAATTGAGCCTGAAAAGCTGTTGCAATACAACTTAAAGAATGACAGCGACGATTCGTCCACTTTTTCGACGGTAACTGATAAGCTGACCTACAAAGACGGAAAAACCACATTATCGATTACTGACGACGTCGGTAGCGGTGGCGATGCGGAAAAAAGATATGGTAAATCTGTTAAGGGTTGGGACAAAGTACTTAAAGGACTGAAGGAAATGGTAGAAGAAAATTGATCATTTATTTCACTCAATTTTTTTAGCGTCACGTGTTCCGTTTTGAAAAAGCGTTGCTTTGGTTATAATACCCTTATCGTTTTTAATAAACTCAATTTGCGCATCAACAACCTTTAAAAAGAATTTGCTCTGTGTTTCAGGAAAAAGCTGGACTTTACCTTGCCCGGTTGCCTGTCCAAATAAGTTGTTTCCCTCGCGGGTTATGGTTAAAATAAAGTTAGGTGCGAGTTCATATTTGCCGGTATAACTTTGCAAAACACTGTCGGCAACGGCAACTACCTTTCTTACTTTCGAGCGGTTTAGACCGGTAAATCCGTAAACTTTGGCAACGCTGTTTACAATTTCGTTCATAATGCCTCCATGGTCTGAGTTAACCATTACCACCACACCGTTACCACCTTCGAGGCTGCCATAATACTGGCATCGGAAGCCTTCATTTGCGCCGCCATGCCCAAAATATTTTGTGCCATCCTGCAGGCTATCTATAAAAACGCCGAGCGCTGCATTTTTATCGATATATGGAGTAAGCCTTAGTTTTGTGAATTGCTGGTTAAGTACTTTGTTTGATTTGCCTTGCAACGCCAATTGTGTTTCAATAATATACCTGGAAAGGTCGGTAGGGTTTGTCCATAAGCCGGCCGCGGCTTGTTCCGGGTAAATATGGTATTTACCCTTAATCGCTGAACCGTCCACACGATAGGCTGTTGCCAATAATTCAGACTTTACATTAACAGGTGGTTGCGCGTATGTGCTGCTTGTCATTCCAAATGGCTTTAAAACATTGTCGTACATGAATTTGTCATAGGGCTGACGGGTAACGTCCATTACGATTAATTGGGAGATAGTAATACCGCCACCCGAGTATTCGGACCGGATGCCAGGTTCAAACATAGAGCGGATAGCGTCTGAATTTGCCGGTTTTTTACCATCCAGGATCTGGGTAATTGTAGGGATTGCCTCACCTTTTTCGTATCCTCCAAAACCATGAACCGTTAAACCCGCAGTATGGCTCAACAAGTTGGCAACGCTTATCTTTTTATTTTTTGAGACAGAATCATAAGGAAACCTCCACGTGGTGAGGTAGGTGTTGATGTCGGCATAAAGATCGATCTTTTTATCTTGAACCAGTTTCATTACACCAACGGAATTGATTGACTTACTTATAGAAGCCGCCTGGAAAAGCGTTTGGGTGGTTACGGGGATCTTTAAACTATCATCGGCAAAACCATATCCTTTTGCCCATTCTATTTTATAATTGTGTATAACAGCTATACTCACTCCATGAACCTTGTACATGGCCATCCGGTCGGTAATATTAGTTGGGCCATCGTTTCCGGTTTGGATGTCTGGGATCAGGTTATTTTCAACTTGTTTTATTTTATCATCGACTTCCGCATTGCGAGATTGCGCATTTGTGTTTGTTTTAACAAACAATAAAATTGCCAGGGACAGGGATAAGGAAGTTAGTTTCATAAATTGAATTTTATTAGATCAACTAAAATAGTACGGGCATTAGACGGAATTTCGTTATAAAGATATACACAATGCATCATTAGACGCACGCGCTAAATAAAATGTTGCAGCAAATCACATCTTAGGTTTAAATAAATTAACCCTGCATAATGTATTAACCTATAGGGGGCAAATATCAAATCATCCTCATTAAAAACAACCTCCCATTTTTATGGTTATCAATAAATAATACACTTAAACATAAACCCACCATGAAAACATATAATAATTTAGTGGAAGCCACTAACGACTTGATGAAGCGCGGATACACCGAAAACCTAAGCCTTGAAGGCGATACGGTCGACGACAAGGATAAGAACATTCACATGACTGCGGATGATATTGAAATTGATGAATTTTACCGCTTTGAGGGCGCAAGTAATCCTGATGATAATGCTATTGTATACGCAGTTACTTCAAAAAAGTATGATTTAAAGGGTGTGCTGATTAATGCCTTTGGTACTTATGCCAATACCAGTTCATCGGCTATCCTGGCAAAACTAAACCACGACCAGGTGAGTGATAACCTGAACCGTGCCGACAAACCAGAAGCCGATGCAGAGACCGGCACTATCGCAAATTAAGCTCCCAGCGCAGCCAGTAATCTTTTGCCTCTCGATTGGATCCCAGGCGAGCCATTACGCATCAGGAATTTTATTTGATTGGTAAGTTCTTCAGTGATCCAGGGATAGCGGGTGCGAAGATTGAACAGCACATCGGCAGAAAATACTTTAACGGCAACTTTTACTTTAGGATCAATCATCCAGTCGAAGCATTTTTCAACTACAGGTTCCAGGTCGGTATCCTGTAGTTTTTCCCTTATAAGGTAATGTGCCGTTGACGACGTAATGTGCATCATGATTTTCGCATAGTGCCGCTGACAACTCGGATAAACTACTTCGTGAAATCGTGTTAGCAAATAATCAAGATCAGGCAGGTAAGACACCGGGTTTATCAAAAAGGTATTTTCCAACAGCCATGCAGCGCGAAATGCGATAGTTTTATCCTCACGAAATGTAAGGTCAATCAAATCGCGAAGTGCAAAGCCTTGTTGCTTCAGTATTTTACTTAGCTTGTTCACCTTGGTTTTGCCAAATGTGGCAACCAGCTGATCGATAAGTTCGTCTTTTGTCATGATAAACCTAAATTTTGCAAGCGGATTTTAATGTTTTTAGTCATCAACAAGGTAATTAAAATCAACAATAACTTTACAACCTTTCAACATTACAACGTTTTAACAATCAACAAAAACTCTACATTTGCTCTCCGTTAATTGAAAATTTACAAATGGTTAAATTCAACCGATTTACTTTAGATAATGGCCTGCGTGTAATTGTACACGAGGATCATACAACTCCAATGGCGGTGCTGAACATTCTTTATGATGTAGGCGCCCGCGACGAAAACCCCGAGCAAACCGGCTTTGCACACTTGTTTGAACACCTGATGTTTGGTGGCTCTGTAAATATCCCCAGCTATGATGAACCCCTGCAACGCGTAGGCGGCGAAAACAATGCTTTTACCAGCAACGATATCACCAATTATTATATCACCCTGCCATCTTCAAATATTGAAACTGCTTTTTGGCTGGAAAGCGACCGCATGCTGAGCCTTGCTTTTAGCGAGAAAAGCCTTGAAGTGCAGCGTAACGTAGTTATAGAAGAATTTAAGCAGCGCTACCTTAACCAGCCTTACGGCGATGTTTGGTTGAAGCTGCGCCCGATGATCTATAAAGTTCACCCCTATCAGTGGGCGACTATCGGCAAAGAGATCAAACATATTGAGGATGCTAAAATTGAAGATGTAAAAGCATTCTTCAAAAAACATTATAATCCGCAAAACGCCATTATGGTTGTTGGTGGCGATATTACTTTAGAACAGGTTAAAGAGCTTTCTGAAAAATGGTTTGGTACAATCCCTGCAGGTGAGAAATATCACCGCAACTTGCCGCAGGAGCCCGAGCAGCATGATGAGCGCAGGGCTACTGTCACTGCAAAAGTTCCATTGAATGATATTTACATCGCGTTCCAGATGGGGGACAGGTTAGATGAAAGCTATTATGTGGCTGAATTGCTGTCGGATGTTTTGTCCCGTGGTCATTCGTCACGCTTATACCGCGGGCTTGTTCAGGAGAAACAGATCTTTAGCGAGGTACACGCTTACATGACAGGCAGCATGGATAAAGGAATTTTTGCTTTTGAAGGCAAGCCGCTTGAAAATATTAGTATTGAACAGGCCGAGGCAGCCATTTGGGAGGAATTGGAGAAAATAAAAACCATCGAGATCCCGGCTGATGAGCTGACCAAGGTTCAAAATAAGACCGAATCGACCATGATATTTTCTGAGATGTCGTTACTTGATAAGGCGATGAACCTGGCGCAATTTGAGTTGCTTGGCGATGCAGACATGCTTAACCACGAAACGGCAAAATACCTGGAAGTAACATCCGGCAAAATAAAGGACCTTGCCAACGAATTATTCAGAAGAGACAATTCAACTACGCTTATTTATTTAGCGGAAGTTAGTTAAGAAGGGTTGGGAAAAGTTGTAAGGGTTGTAAAAGTTGTAAATGTTAAAAAAACATTTCTCATCTTCAGCCCTTAACCTCTACAACAACTACAACCTTTAAAACCATTACAACAAAAAATGACCATAGATAGAAAACAAGCCCCGGAATTTAGGGCGATAGATAATATAAACTTATTACGCCCGGCTCACCAGGCTTTGGATAACGGCTGTAACGTATTTTGCTTTAACTCTGGCGATCAGGAGTTGGTAAGGATCGAGTGGGTGTTTGGCAACCAGCGTTTTAACCCGGAAAAGCCTCTGCTTAATGTAGCAGTAAACACCATGCTTACTGAGGGAACCAACTCACTAACCGCTTCCCAAATTGCTGATAAAGTTGATTTTTACGGCGCATTTTTGCAGGTCGACTACGGGTATGATAATTCGGTGGTTACGCTTTACAGCTTGAATAAACACTTAAAGCATACACTGCCTGTGTTGAAGGATATACTTACTGACTCCATTTTCCCTGAAAAAGAGTTAGCCACTTACATCCGCAATCAACAGCAAAAACTGCAGGTGAGCCTGCAAAAGAACGATGTTGTTGCACGCCGTACTTTTAACAAGGCCTTGTTTGGCGATACCTTGTATGGGCTCGGCGCAGATATGGACACTTATAAAACGCTGCATCGTGAGGATATGCTGGTTCATTTTAAACAGATGTATCAGCCATCTAACTGTACGATACTTATTGCCGGGAAAATTGAGCCGGAAATATTAAAGCTGATCACTGATACTTTTGATAAGGACTGGACAAACGGCGAAATTAAAGCAGATACCAGTCAACCGGAAGCTAACCCTGCGCCGGAGCATTTTTATTTTACAGAAAAACCGGATGCCCTACAATCCGCTATTCGGATGGGTTTATCGGTAATTAATCGCAATCACCCCGACTTTCCATACCTGCAGGTGCTGAATACCGTACTGGGCGGATACTTCGGATCGAGATTGATGGCTAATATCCGCGAGGATAAGGGTTATACTTATGGCATTGGCTCAGGCATTAGTTCGTTAAAGCACGCGGGGGCAATGTTTATAGCTACCGAAGTTGGTGCGGATGTTTGTAAGTCGGCAGTCGCCGAAATTGAGAAGGAGGTTAATCTGCTAAAAACAGATCTGATCCCTGAAGAAGAGCTTTCACTTGTGCGTAATTATATGCTGGGCTCATTACTTGGCAGCCTTGAAAATGTTTTCTCACATGCTGATAAGTTTAAGAACCTGTATTTCGCCGGGTTGGATTATGATTATTACGACAGGTATGTGGATGCTATAAAAACGGTTGATGCAACACATTTAAAAGATTTGGCTAATAAATACCTGGATTTTGATAAGTTTTATAAAGTGATTGTAGGGAAGTGTTAATTTGATGATGTGCTGATTTGTTGATTTGAAGATGGTTGAATAAATAAGTATTTTTGTAATATGGAAACGCTGATTGTACAACCCAAAACAAAGGAACAATTAACTGCTTTGAAAGCATTTATTAAAGCACTGAAAATTGATTTCAAATCAGAGAAAAGCCCGTATGATCCCGAATTCGTGGAGAAAATTCTTCAGGGGCGGGAAGATATAAAAAATGGCAAAGGCGTAAAGATTGCTACTGAAGACTTATGGAAGTAATTTATTCTCCAAAAGCTTTAGAGGATTTAATTTATTGGAAGAAGTCAGGTAATAAGGCTGTCCAAAATAAGATAACAAAACTTATTGATGCCATACAGGATAATCCGTACGAGGGAATTGGGAAGCCGGAACCTTTAAAATATAATTTATCGGGTGCCTGGTCCAGAAGAATAACCCAGGAACATCGAATAGTTTACGAGGTAAATGAAAAAGATCAGATTATCATTTTGGATATCCTTTCATTAAGGGGGCATTATTAGCCCTTTTTCAAATCATCAAATTGACATATTTTCAAATCTCCTCATCAATTCCGACATCGAACATCCGAAATCCGAAATAATTTGTTAGCTTTGCCCGGCAAATAATAACTCCAAACACATTATTTGCTATGCAATTAGACCCCCAAAAATTTGTTGCCGAAGGATTAACTTACGACGACGTTTTACTCCTCCCGGCTTACTCCGAAGTTTTACCGCGCGATGTTGATACAAGCACCTGGCTCACAAAAAAGATCCGGCTGAATATTCCTGTTATTTCAGCAGCGATGGATACCGTTACCGAATCGGCACTGGCAATTGCTATTGCGCAGGCGGGCGGAATCGGCATTCTTCATAAAAACATGAGCGTACAGGCACAGGCTGACGAGGTACGTAAAGTAAAGCGCTCAGAAAGCGGAATGATCCAGGATCCGGTTACTTTGCACGAATCATCCACTGTGGCTGATGCTGTAAAAATTATGCGGGAGTATCGCATTGGCGGTATCCCGATCATTGATGGCGAGCACAAACTAAAAGGTATCATCACCAACCGTGATTTACGGTTCCAAAAGGAAATGGACCGCCCGGTAAGTGAGGTGATGACTAAAGAAAACCTGATCACTGCACCACAGGGAACCAACCTGATCCAGGCGGAGGCGATCCTTCAAAATTATAAAATTGAAAAATTACCGGTTGTTGATCAGCATGGTGTTTTACGCGGACTGATCACCTTTAAGGATATCCAAAAATTCAAGAATTTCCCGAGCGCTTGTAAGGATGAGTTTGGCCGCCTGCGTGTTGGTGCAGCTGTTGGAGTAGCTGCCGATAATATCGACCGTGTAAAGGCGCTTGTTGTGGCAGGAGTAGATGTTATTACCGTTGATACTGCACATGGCCATTCAAAAGGGGTTATCGACATGGTTAAGAGCGTAAAAGCATTATTTCCTGATCTGCAGGTGATAGCCGGAAACATAGCAACCGGCGAGGCTGCAATAGCGCTTGCTGATGCAGGCGCGGATGCTGTAAAAGTTGGGATTGGTCCCGGGTCAATTTGTACTACACGCATAGTAGCCGGTGTAGGTGTTCCGCAATTATTTGCGGTCTATGAATGTGCCAAGGCATTAGAGGGCAGGGGAGTACCCGTTATCGCTGATGGTGGTATTAAACAAACCGGGGATATTGTTAAGGCGATAGCTGCAGGGGCGAGCTCTATAATGGCAGGTTCATTATTTGCCGGGGTTGAAGAATCGCCGGGCGAAACTATTATATATGAAGGTCGTAAGTTTAAATCGTACCGCGGTATGGGCTCTGTTGAGGCCATGGACAAAGGCTCAAAGGATCGTTATTTCCAGGATGAAACGGATATAGTTACCAAATTAGTTCCGGAAGGAATAGTTGGTCGTGTTCCATTCAAAGGTAACCTTGCTGAGGTGGTTTACCAGTATATAGGAGGCTTACGCGCAGGGATGCACTATTGCGGTGCTGCTGTTATTGAAGATTTGCAAAAAGCAAAATTTGTAAGGATAACTGCTGCCGGCATGCGTGAAAGCCATCCGCATGATGTAACTATTACTAAGGAAGCTCCGAATTATACGCGGTAAGTCGGGAAAGACCGAAAGTCAGTAAAGTCCGAAAGACGGAATAATATATCGACAGACTTCCGAAGTTTTTAAACTTCGGAAGTCTTTTCGTTTTTAGACTAATTGTTAAACAGAATATTGTTTATAACCGAACCGTCACTGCATCTTGTGATTGCTGTTAAACGAATCCCGGAATATTTTCCAGCCGGTTTTTGTTAGCCTCCAAAGTTTCAAGTATTTACCATCGTCCAGAAGTTTTCCGCCCGTAGTAAAAACCTGCCAGGTACCTTCTTCGGTTACGTATTCCTTGCCATCTCCGTAAATATTGGTAGTTTCAAACTTTACGCCCTTAACTTTCCCGGCTGTAAACGTGTCTTCGAAGTCTTTTTTGAGCGCTTTTTTGCCGGCTATTGGAGGCATGTTCGGCGCTAAAAGGCATGCGTCATCTGAGTAAAGGTCCACAATAGCCCCGTTTTTTTTTGCGAATAGTTTAAAATAAAGTGCATTAGTATTTTCAATCGCCTTTTTTACACCGGGTAAACCAGCAGTACCGTCGACTTGAGCCCTACAGTCGGCATAAATGAAAATGAAGGCTATAAAGGCGATAGCGGTTAATAAATTGTTTTGTTTCATGATGCTTTGATTAATGAATAATTAAAGCAAAACTATCTCCTCAGGAAAAAGATAAATTGTAAAAAACGGAACAGATTCAATTATTGAGGGCGGCAATAAGATCGGTTGAGCTTTCCGGGGAAAACTGGGAAGGGGTTGATCCGGTGAAGAATTTAAAGTCCTTTATAAAATGTGACTGATCGAAATAGCCGCATTTATGTGCAATTGTAGTAAGTGATACATCTTTGTCTGCCACAAGATGCAGGCTTCTTTGAAACCGGATTATTTTACTGAACAGGTTGGGAGTAATGCCGGCATAGTTCAAAAATATTGTTTGCAGGTAACGGGATGAAATACCATAACGACATGCAACCGAATTAATATTTTCAAAAAAGTCGTCTCTGCTTAAATCATGCATTATGCTGTTTACCAGCTTTAGACGATTAAATTTATTCGCGAAACGCGAAAGTCTTTGCAATAAAAATTCTTCCACTAATTTAATTCTCCGATCCAATGATTCGGCTTCCAATAATTTTGAATGCAGTAAACCGGCTTCTTTTCCACCGATGTCTTTAAAATCAATTACCTGGTCGTTAAATTCCTCTATCGGCTCATTGAAAAAAAACGCGGCCGTGTGTGCGAAGAACCGGATGCCCAACATGGAGTGCCTTCCAAAAGAAGCGAAAGTGAACGGGTGAATTGTTTGCCCCCACAATTGTATATCCGGCTGATTTATTAAATCACCATTTTTTATTTGCTGCGGGCCATCTGCTCCCAGGTTGAACATGATTTCGATGAATCCTGTCGCAAAAACTTTGTCTTCTGTAAACACAGCAGTATCCGTTTCACATACAAAATAACATTGTACATAATCCTTCAAAAAGCTATTCGGACGAAATTCTTTATAGCGCATGGGCATTTAATTTGTTTTATAACCTAAGTTCGATATAAATATTGGTGGAACATTTTGATTATGAGATATGTCAGTCTGTCTTGTCCTGAAATAGGTTTATACAAAAAGTGAAACATTCTGATAATCAGAATGTTTCATAGCGTTCCGGGTGTTCCATGTGTAAAAGTGGAACGCTTTGCCGGTTATAAGGAATCGAAATATAAACCGGCTGCTCCCAATATTCCGCTATTCTCCAGTGCTGATGTTTCAATTTTCAATTTTTCTACACTTTTTGGATAAACCAGTGTATGGATGCGCTCCCACATTGTTTTTTCAAAGTAGTCATAAGCAGCAGGCACCGACCCGCCTAAAATAATCAATGAGGGATCATAGGTATACATCACCAATTTTATGGCATTGCCCAAATGTGTGCCCAGTTCTGCATAGAGTTTTAAAGCATTTGCGTCGCCGTTTTGTGCATCCTTAAATACATCCTGGCCATTTAGTCCGTAAACGTTGTTGAAAAAAGATCCGCTGCAATAAAACTCGTAGTTATTGTCGAGATAGTCCACGCAGCCAAACTCGCCTGCGCCGCAATTCGGGCCTGCATATAACTGGTTGTTAATAATGATCCCGGCACCAAGGCCGGTGCCCAGCGTTAAACCAACCAGGTTTTTGGCACCCTTGCCCTTCCCAAAATAATATTCGCCAAGGGCAAAGCAGTTAGCATCGTTATTTACAAAAACAGTGACTTTATATTTCTCCTCCAGAATTTGCTTTAAATGCACTTCCTTCCATGAAGGAATATGGACGACATCATAAACAATCCCCAGTTCAACATCAACTACGCTTGGCACGCCAATGCCGATAGCTTTAATGTCTTTATCAATAAGCTGGTCAATGGTATAATAAACATCTTCCAGCACCTGTTCCTCTGTGCCCTTAACGGTTATTTTTCGCGACACGATAGCAGACATCACTTCGCCGCTTACGACGGCCCCGCGAATGTTTGTAGCGCCAAGGTCAATACCTATAATTTTTACGTTGTTCATGTTCAGGATTTTTCCTTGTCAAAAATAGTTTTGTTGGTGATAAGCGGCTTGGCCCAAAAACCAATAGCGAGCATGTAGCCGAATGTCAGGTATAAAAAGCACATTCCGGTTTTTAGTCCCCAAAGATTGCCTAAGCCACCTATGAGGAGCTGTACAACTGCGCCTCCAATTATTCCCGTCACCAGGATTCCCGCAAATGAGCCGTGGTGCTCATCAACGGAACTTAAGGCAAGAGAAAATATTACCGGATACATTACTGACATAAAAAAACCGACAATGGAAAATGAGTATAATGAGACAGTTGAATTGCCAAATAAGCCGAGCGATAAGAATATCATAGCGAATATGGAAAAAATAACCAGCAGTTTTCTACTGTCCATCAACTTCAACAGGAACAAACCTAACACTCCACCAGCGGTCATCAATCCCCAAAACCATGCAACGGCCTTCCCACTCTGTATTTCATTAAAATGATGATACCTGGTTAGAAATATCGACATCCAATAAGACACACCCTGTTCTGTGCCTACGTAGCAAAACAAGCCGACAAAGAATGCTATCACAACCGGTTTTTTAAGTAATTGTACATGTGTTTTCCACGGACCGGCCTTTTCGTCGCTATTTAACTCTACTTTAGGGAATTTGGAGATCAGCATTATCAAAAACATCACTAAGCAGATGATTGTAAATACCCAATAAAGTGATATCCATGACATTCCTGCCGGAACCAACCGTTCCAATAATGGAAAAATCCCCAATGTGCTTTTTTTATTTATTTCAGATGTCATCAAAGTTTTTACCAACGGGCTAAGAAATGATGCCGCCCCGAATATTAATTGAGCCAATACGGAGGTAAATGCATAATTCTCTTCTCCTCCAGCAGTTCGAAGCAATGGGTTTATTACGACCTGAAGCATAGCCATACCGCATCCTATAAGGAAGAGTGATAACAACGCCGATAAATAACCAGGGGCAACAGCCAAAAGCAAAGAACCGAAAAACGCCACTATAAACGCGGCCATCATTATAGTTTTTTCGTTGTATTTTTGAACCATCATGCTTGATGGTATAGACATTACTCCATAAGCAATGAAAAAGGCAAACGGTAATACCCCTGCCATTAAATCACTTAATTTAAAATCATTAACAAAATTAGTGCTTAGCGGCCCTATGATGTTTGTTAAAAAGGAAATAACAAAAAACGTGAGCATTATAAGTGCTACGATGTAGTAACTGCGTTTCATTGGTTTAAATTAAGTGGCCGGTTTGGATTGACCAGCTTACATATTTAAAGGAAATCTTTAGTAATTACAAGCCAATGAAGTAATTTAAAAAGTTTGTAGTGAATTTGTTATGGTAAATGATAAAATGAACAGGTTTTTGAAAAATATTTTGGATGATTTTAACAAAGAAAATTAGACTTTTCTGATTTTTAAGAATTTTTGTACTGGATAAAATGACCCAATTTGAAAGCTTTTGTGAATAAGTACGATGTTAATAACCTTTAAGAATCAGCTCATAATCCGCTGAAATAGCTATCTGTCAATGTGAATAGGGATGGTATAAAATTGTTAAAAACTTGTTAAGAAAAACTAAAAAAAAGTCTTGGCAAATGTTATATAAGACCCTATCTTAGAATCATCAAGAACGACGTACTTTGACAACCTTACAGGATTACAGAATTGAATCGGGCGAACCTTCGGGGGAGCTAAAGATCACGGAAGTGCCTGAGTTACCGGAAACAGAAGCAGCGAAAGCTGCGGAAAATGAAGGATAATTAAAAGAGGTATCGGAAAGACCGCAATTTTTTACGGAGAAAGGCGGAAACTGGCGATGAACTGAAAGCATCAATGTTCGCAAGAACAACAGAATAGCAGATCGGTTAATTTACACAAAACTTGGTGCTTTATGAGCAACTACGGTTGAGCATAGAGTCAGGAAACGGAAGAAGAATCGCAAGAGGACGCTTCCGTTTTCGCTTTTATACCATTTTTTTCTGCCTCTGCTTTTCTGGCAGCCCTAAAATGGCTAATTTAGCGCTACATGAGCAAGGACGGTAAAAGCAAGAGCAACGGACGACCCAAAATATTTGTCTTAGATACCTCGGTAATCTTATACGATCATAACGCATTCGAAAACTTCCAGGAGCACGATGTTGCCATCCCGATCCAGGTGCTGGAGGAGCTTGATAACATGAAAAGCGGTAACGACACCCGCAACTTTGAAGCCCGCAGCTTTATCCGGCTGATGGATGATATCTCACAAAATCACCTCATTAACGAATGGCGGCCTATCAACGGGAAAAGTAAAGGGAATTTTAAGGTAATAATAGATACAAATATTGCTTCAACCGACGCGACTGTTGTATTTGGATCTGATAAAATCGATCATCGTATTCTAAATGCAGCTTTGGGCTTGCAGGACGAAAACCCTGATAAGAAGGTGGTATTGGTATCGAAGGATATTTGCCTCAGGTTAAAAGCAAAGTCGCTGAAGCTTCATGCAGAAGATTATGAAACCGGTAAAATAAAAAACCTGGATGAGCTGTATACCGGTGAAACCACATTAAATAAGGTGCCTGAAAAACTGATCAATCAGCTGAATAAAGCTGAGAGTCTGCCCGGCGGCGATTTTGAAATGCAGCCGCATACCATCAATCATTTTTATATTTTAAACGGTAAAAAAGGAGCAACACCAGGGTTCTACAATTCACAAACCGCACAACTGGAGAAAATAACAGAGCAGCCTGTTTTTAATATCCATCCAAAAAACATTGAGCAGGCATTCGCTATCCACGCTTTACTGCATCCCGATATAAAACTGGTTACCATACAGGGTAACGCCGGCACGGGTAAAACATTGCTTGCGCTGGCGAGCGCTTTAGAGCAACGAAAGTACTATAGGCAGATTTATGTTACCCGACCCATTGTGCCCTTAAGCAATAAAGACATCGGTTTTTTACCGGGCGATATAAAATCAAAGATCGATCCCTACATGGCTCCTATATGGGATAACCTTAAGTTTATAAAGGATCAGTTTGCTGATGATGAGAAGATGCAGGCAAAGATTGATGAACTGGTTGCCAACGACAAAATCTCGATAGCGCCGCTGGCATTTATCCGTGGCCGTACGTTAAGCAAGATCTTTTTTATAGTTGATGAGGCCCAAAACCTGACCCCGCACGAAGTAAAGACCATTATATCACGGGCAGGTGAGAACAGCAAGTTTGTTTTTACTGGCGATATATACCAGATTGATACACCTTATTTAGATGCTGAAAGCAACGGATTGTCGTATTTGATTGATAAGGCCAAGGGGCATCCGTTATATGCGCACATAACATTACAAAAAGGAGAGCGGAGTGAGTTGGCTAATTTGGCTACGGAACTTTTGTAATCGCCAGGGCGGTTTATAATAAGCGGGTTGTCTGTGTGTCTTGTCCTGAAATAGGTTTACACAAATAATGGAACAAAATAAAACAGGCTGATAATGAGCATGTTTCAAAGTGTTCCGGGTGTTCCACTGTGAAAAATGGAACGCTTTGCCATAAAATGTATTACACTACCCCCCCCCCCGCGACAGCAAATTAATTAGTTGACAATACTCTCCGTCACCCTTGCAATATCCGTACTTATCTTATTAATAAATCCCAATTGTTCTTTTAGCAGTAAATCATCCGCAGAAACAGCTTTTGGCTCAACATCCGGATTGCCGGATAAAACCTTAGGCGAATTAACCTCAACCACGTCACCATCCAGCTTTCTACATGAATCATTCAATACCGCAATGCTGCGCTTTAACAATTTAAGATTTTCGGCCGGGGCCTTGTGCAATGCCCTGGTTGTCACTGAAGATGCAATAGTCGCGATATACGAGGACAGGATATGGTTAAGCACCACGAATTTATGAACCTCCTTTATTTTTCGCTGCTTGCTTTTTGGCTCTGAAGTCATCCGCTCAAAGGCAGCCGATAAGTTTGCCGACTTTACATAAACATCCTTTCGGGCCAGTTTATATTCTATCGAGCCTACCTCCTTGCCCAGGATACTTTCAGCAATTTTAGCGAGATAGCTAACGTTGGCGTTTATCACTTCACGCAGGTTTTGCTGGATCTGCTCAAACTCCCAGCTCGGGAAAATCAGGTAGCTGGCAATAAATGCAATGGAGGAACCTATAACGGTATCGATGATTCGCTCTTTAACAACCATCCCAACCCCCAGGAATTTAAACAGGATCAGTACATAAGGTGTCATGAATATCACACTAACGACATAGTTTAATCGCAGGAAACTATACGTACCAATCATCAGGATAACCAGCAAAATAAATTGTGTATCCTTGTCGGGAATAAACATTAAAACGCCAATGCCTATAATGCCGCCTGCTATGGTGCCGATAAGGCGCTGGTAGTTGCGTTGTTTGGATAAACTAAATCCTGGTTTTAAAATCACGATAATAGTTAGCAACACCCAATAACTATGATGGCCTAACGCTATGAACTTTGCAGTGACAAAACCAACCAGACAAACAAGTGCAACCCTTAAAGCGTGTTTGAAAGTAGCTGAGTTAAAGGATAGGTTATCTGAAAATATATGGGGTGCATAATCCTGGTGAGTTACAAATTTTGAATATTCATAATTATCATCGTTTTTCTCTAATAGAGCCTCCGCCGATCGCGAGTTATAATAACCATAGATGCTTTTTATCCGTTCATTCAGGTCGCGCAGGTTTATCAAGATCTTCTTTAAGGCGATGTTGCTGGTGGCCTGGTCGTTGGTGCCAATTTCATCAATCCTGATCTTTAATTTTTCAAGGCCGGTGTTAAAATCAGGTTTATGTTTGCTGCGCGAATTGGACAAAACCATGTAGGCGATATTGTCCAGCTCATCAGCCATTTCCTGCAGTAAATCGGCTATTTGTTTCAAAACGCCGCTTGCCTTAAATTTTTCACGGATATGTCCATAGTCGTAGTGAGTTGCCATAATTTGCTCGTACATATCCACCAAATCAATAAAAGTTAAGACCATTAGCCTACTTGGATTAGTGGATTCCTTTACCATTACCCGGGTTTTGAATAGCAGCTCGCGAACAGCGTCCTGGTGCTGACTTACCTTTATTTGCTGCGATACCAGTTTGCGATAGTTTTCGTCGATGTCTGTATCTGATAAATAGAAATCTGCCTTTATCCGCACGAACTTGGCTATATCGGCAATGTTCTCGCCAAGAGTTTGTTGCGCCGCGCGATAGGGGCGAATTCCGAAGAAAATCAGGCTAAACAGCAAGTACCAAATGCCGCCTGCTAAAATTGTCAGGCTCAACGGTAATACCTCATCTGGCTTTGCCGCTTTATCCATCATAAATATCATGGCAAGCAAGGCACATGTTCCTACAGACGCGGCCCGGTTGCCATAAACAATAAACATGGAGAAGAAGAAGGAAAAAAGTGTGATCTCCAACCCCAAAGTAAAAACGTTAAGCCGCGCAAAACCAGTTATAGCTGCTACAACAAAAAGGAACAAATTGCCGATGGCCATAGCATTACGCTTATGATATAATGGCCCCGGGGCGTCAATAGTGCAAATGCATAAAGCCCCTAACGACATGGTAATACCCACATCAAAATGGTTAAGCTGCATTAAAAAAAGTGAAGGAAACAAAATGCCGAACGACATTCTTAAACCATCAGAAAAATACTGGCTGTAAAAAAAGCTTTTTATCTCCCTGAAGTCTGTTTTCATAAATGCTTTTTTAGGCCTAAAATCAGCACTCAAATTTACAAAAATTAAATTATAAAGGTTTATTTTAATAAATATGGCATTAATACTAGTTAACCATTATTAATTACTCATTATTTATTAATTTTAAGCGTCAGAAACCGTAATTCATAAGCCGAAAAATAAAACAGAGGTTTTGAATCCTTTATCTGCGCCAATTGTATAACCAATTATAGTAAACTTATTTTTTATCTAATAGCTATATGCCATCAACGTTAAAACTCAGTCAAAGAGAAACAGCTTTTAATAATGAAGTTGTAACCCGTTTTGAGTTATATAACAGTTTATTCCAAACGCTGCCTTTTTACCAGGTTAAAGATACGGGGATTTTGTTGCCGTTTTTTAGTTCGCATTGCGAGAAAGAGGCAAACAAGCAGTTGTCACCTACGGAAATTATTGAGTCGTTTTTCAAGAAATATGTTCCGGATATTGATCATCGCGAGCAGATCAACCGCATGTTCCGTTTTATACAATATATAGAGCGGCAGGTGGTTTTGTTTGACGCGATTGAGGACTCTTCATTTACCAAGATTGGGCGTGAAGACGAAACAGGTACCATGCAAAGCTTATTACAGCAAGCATCGGTAAGTGAGCAACAGCGGGCTAATATCGGCAAAAAGCTGGATGAGTTTTCGCTAAGGTTGGTACTTACCGCACACCCCACACAATTTTACCCGGGCTCAGTTCTTGGTATCATGACCGATCTTATCGAGGCCTTAAAGGCTAACGATATAAACACCATTGATGTTTTATTACAGCAACTCGGTAAAACACCATTCTTTAATAAAACATCGCCAACACCGTTTGATGAGGCAGTGAGCCTTGCCTGGTTTCTTGAAAATATATTTTACAACGCGATATCAGGAATTCAATCAAAACTGGAGGAAGAGTTTGAATTGGACACCGATCGGGTCAATCAAATGTTACAGCTGGGCTTTTGGCCGGGTGGTGACAGGGATGGTAATCCAAATGTAAGCAGTGATATTACTAAGGCTGTGGCTGGTTTTTTAAGGCAAAGAGTTTTTCGGGCATATTACCGCGACTTTAGGGTGCTTAAGCGCAGGATAACGTTTAGGGGAGTAGAAAAGTCGATGGTGACGCTTGAACGGCTGATCTATGATAATGCCTACAGCAAGCAAGAACCGAAGAACGTTCAACCGGAAATCCTTGAGGTGCTACAGTCTATAAGACAGACGTTAATTGCTGATCATGACAGTTTGTTTGTTAAAGTTGTTGACGATTTGATTAAAAAGGTACGGCTGTTTGGCTGCTATTTTGCAACGCTTGACATAAGACAGGACAGCAGGGTATTGCGTAAGGTATTCAATTTTACAACAGAAAAAGCACCGGAAACCGGAATCGTAGCTGGTTACGGCGACCTGGATGAGGCTGAAAAATTGAAGCAAATCTCGTTTAATAAGGTTGATTACCATTGCCCGGTTGATGCTGATAAGCTGATTTGTGATACCCTGAATACCATCAGGCTGATGAAACAAATTCAGCATTCCAATGGTGAAAAGGCATGCCAGCGTTTTATAATCAGCAATTGCCAGCAGGCGTCTGATATTCTGCAATTGATAGATCTGTTTTTATGGAGCGGATGGGATAAGGATAACCTGAGTGTTGACTTCATGCCATTGTTTGAGACCGTAAATGATCTAACTCACGCAGCCGAGGTTATGGAGCGTTTATATACGCATCCATTCTATAAGGAGCATTTGCAGAAAAGAGAAAACCTGCAATCAATAATGCTAGGGTTTTCCGACAGTACAAAGGATGGTGGTTACCTTATGGCTAACTGGTCTATCTACAAGGCTAAGGTTGAACTTACGGCTATGGCACGGAAATATGGCATTGCCCTTGCTTTTTTTGATGGCAGAGGCGGCCCGCCAGCGCGTGGCGGTGGCAAAACACATCGTTTTTATGCGTCGATGGGCGAGGAGATAGCTAACGAACATATCCAGTTAACTATACAAGGACAAACTGTAAGCTCTCAGTATGGCTCGGTGGAAACTGCCCGTTTCAATATGGAGCAATTGATCAATGCTGGTATTATATCTGCGTTGCATCCAAATCGTAACGACCTGCTCGATAATCGCCACAAGGAACTGATCTCTACAATGGCAGATGAGAGTTATAAATTGTTTATTGCACTACGCCAGCATCCTTTGTTTGTGGAATATTTAGAGACCTTTAGTCCGCTAAAATTACTTTCTCATATCAACATCAGCAGCAGGCCGACAAAACGTAATACCGATTCTGCCTTAAAGCTGGAAGACCTGCGTGCAATTAGCTTTGTTACTTCATGGAGCCAGCTTAAACAAAGCATTCCCGGTTTTTATGGTGTGGGTACTGCACTAAGCAAAATGAAGGAAAGTGGAAATTGGGACGAGATAAAAAAATTGTATCAGCGTTCAGGCTTCTTTAAAACAATGGTGGATAATTGTACCATGTCAATGTCAAAATCAGATTTTCGGGTTACCGCTTACCTTGAAAATGATGAAAAGTTCGGCCCATTCTGGAAACTACTTAAGGATGAATTTGAACTAACGAAGGCCATGTTGCTTGAATTAACAGGCAGTAATGTTTTAATGCAGGAATATCCGGTTGAACGAAAATCAATCGCCATCCGTGAGCGAATAGTGTTACCGCTGGTTATTATGCAGCACTATGCATTGCAATGTTTAAATGGCTGTAACGATGAAGAACTGATAAAGATTTATAATAAGTTGGTGATCCGTACGGTATATGGCATTGTGAATGCAGGGAGGAATTTGGCATAACATTTAACTCGTTATATTTCTGTCTTTCTGACTTCTTTCCAAACTTCAAGCGCGTTTATTTGTTATACTTGCAGATAAACTTAACCGCTTTATGATGAAGAACTTAATTTACCTGCTGACAGGTTTAATGTTTTTGCTTTTTACCGAAGCTTGCCAGGATAAAAAAGGTAGAAATTATAACCAGCAGCAACAAGACGAGATAACATTTGTTAAGAGCGGCATAGAAGGTGGGCTTACTGAAGTAAAGGCGTCTGGCCTGGCTATCACCAATTCAAATAATCAAAAGGTTATTGGGCTTGCAAAAATGATCATCGACGATCATACAAACGCGGGAGATGAATTCAAGAAACTTGAATCGGATAAAAAGATCGCTGAGAATGACACCATCAGCAGTGCACATCAGCAAATGATCGGTGATCTTTCAAAAAAATCAGGAGTGGCATTTGATAAAGCTTATATACAAATGATGATTGCTGATCATGAACAGGCGGTAAAGTTATTTACTGCAGCCAGCACAAGTCCGGATAATGCTATAAAAAAAGTAGCATCTGAAAATCTCCCAACCATAAAAATGCACCTGGATTCTGCAAATGCAATTTCAACTACCCTGAAATAACAACCCCATTATCTTGCCTCCTTAGTTATTATTTACTAGGCGATTTCTTGTGTAACACTGTATATTTGGGCGCATACAAATATTTAATGAAGAAGAATTTTTTTATAGCCTTTGAGGGGATCGACGGCAGCGGTAAAAGCACACAGGTAAAATTATTGAAGGAAAAGCTGGAAGCTGCCGGCTTAAAAGTTTATGTTACTTGCGAGCCCACAGATAGCCCAATGGGTAAAATGATAAGGGACATCTTCAGTCATAAAATTGAAGCTGACCATCGAACGATTGCTGCGCTATTTGTAGCAGACCGCCTTGATCATTTGTTGAATAAAACCAATGGAATTTTAAAAATGCTGGAAGATGGTTATACGGTGATAACTGACCGGTATTATCTTTCGTCGTACGCTTATCAAAGCCCCTATATGGATCTGAACTGGGTAATCCAGGCAAACTCATTAAGCGCAGGCCTGCTGCGACCAGACCTGAATATCTACATCGACATATCGCCGGAAATAAGTATTGAACGAATTAATAAAGGAAGAACCTCTGTTGAACTTTACGAGACCATTGGTAACCTAAAGAATGTAAGGGACAAATACTTTGAAATAATTGAATTGCTAAAAAACGAGGAAAAAATCTTTGTTACAAATGGAAACCAGGCGCCTGGTGGAATAGCAAATGAAATTTGGACAGAAATATCGAACAGGTTCCTGGAAGATCCCGAAAATAAAAATTAAAGATTCTGGCTAATTAATTGCCTTTGCGTGATGGTAGGGGCGATTTAGCTCTCACAGGAACAGGAGCAAGAACAGCTTTTTTGTTTGGCAGAAAACCGTGTTTTATTAAAAAGTCAACTAGTGTATTGCGTTTCATGTTTGTCAATTTTAAGGTAATAATCTATCAAACGTTTTCTCTTCCTCAAAATTATAAATAATTATGAGAAATCCAAATATTTTTAATGTCAATTTAATTAACAACAGCGTTTATTGACATTTGTTTAATTAATCAGGCAAATAACACAAATGCTTAAAATAGAGTAAGTTGATGTTGTTGCGGTGGTTTTGCTCTTCCTAATACGGTGCGGCCTCCGTATTTCCAGGAATTATTTCGCTCCTCTTCAATTACTTTATCAAAATTGGCATTTGGGATGAAATCCTGTTCAGCCCTTTGTGCAATTTGTGTAAGGCGCTTTATAGCTTCATTCTTTTCCGATTCGCCCAATTTGGCTTTATAAATAGCTGTTTGAAGTACACCGATGGTTTCGTCATAAACCTTTGTAGGTACGGGGAATGGGTGTCCATCCTTCCCGCCATGCGCAAACGAGAACCTGGCGGGGTCCTTAAATCGTGATGGCGTACCATGGATAACCTCACTCACCAATGCTAATGATTGCAGTGTTCGTGGGCCAAGCCCCTGTAATTGCAATAATCCCTCAAAATCTTTTGGCTGTTTTTCGTGTGCCAGCCATAAGACTGCACCAAGTCTTTTCAAGTCCACGTCTTTTGCCCGTACGTCGTGATGATTGGGCATCGTTAATTTGCTGATTTCCCTGAGCATGGTTTCAGGATGTTCGGATGCAATTTGCATAACCCCTTTTCGGGCGCTATCAGCCTGCGTGTCGGCCATGTTTAAAATGTTGCCGGTGTTTTGTCCGTATATAAACGTATGCGGATCGTCTACAAACGAGGTGAGCTGTTCTGAATGCCAGTGATAACGGCGGGCTGTTTTACTTGCAGCGCTCATTCCCTGTTGTACCACGGCCCATTTGCCACTGCTGCTTAAAATAAAATTGTGGGTATACAATTGAAAGCCATCCTGGATAGCAGTGTTGTCAACCTTTGCGCTTAGCTTACTGCATTTAACCAGGTGATTACCATCAAGGCCTGTGGCTTCGCTGACCTTTATCAACTCGTCAGGTGTTCGCCGGGAATGATTACCCTTGCCACCACAAATGTAAATCCCTAACTCTTTACTATGCGGATTTACCGCGCGTTTTAATGCCCCCATCACCGAAGTTGTAATGCCGGACGAATGCCAGTCCATCCCCATCACCGCGCCCAGGCTTTGGAACCAGAAGGGATCGCTTAATCGACGGAGCACTTCATCCTTGCCATAATCCAACACAATATTCTCCACCACAGCCAAACCCAGCTTCGCCATCCGTTCGGCAAGCCAAACAGGCACGTAGCCATAATGTAAAGGCAGGTCAGCACTTCCCGAACGCTTCATGCTAACAAATTTAGTAAAATTACTTCAACGCATCAAATCCGTATTTTACATCATTCCAAAATTCATCCAAAGCAATTATCCGTGGTTTAAAAAAGGAGATCAATGTTGGCCAGTCGTTTTTATTGAAAATACTTACACCATTTATTTGTTTGTAAATGCGGCTGACGGTTTTGCCATATTCATCCCTCGCATGTAGTTCCCACTCCCAGGGTTCATCGAGAGCAGCGGCCAGGATGTTTTTATACTCCTTAAATTGCTCAAAAAATAATTCCTGTATTCCCGGGTCGGGATGGGTAAGTTCAATGGCAATCGACGCTGTGCGTTTATCGGCCTGCATTTTAAAAAATACATGCTTTATCCCGGTTTTATAATTTACCCAGTTAACCCGCAAGCCCTCTGCCGACTGATGCGGTGAAATATATTGCCCGAAGGCCGTCCAGAATTCCTGCTTTAATTGTGATGCTTCTTCCTTGCTGTACAAACCGTTTTTTATTTATTGGATAAACTTAATAGAAAATTCGACACAAAATGGCGCTCAAAACAATTTGTTCGGTTATCTGAAATGCAAATTTATTACATTCGTAAACGGATTAAAATATAATACAACTGTGAAAAAAATAACCCTACTTGCCGCTTTTTTATCAATTGCCTTATTTGCCATTTGCCAGCCAGCACCAAAACCTTATGGCCCTTTACCATCAAAAGGGCAGTTAATCTGGCAGGAAACGGAAATGTACTGCATTATTCATTTCGGTCCGGATACCTATACTGATAAGGAATGGGGCTATGGCGATGAAGATCCCGCAATATTTAACCCGACACATTTTGATGCCATGCAGATAGTCGGCGCTGCAAAGGCAGGAGGCTTCAAAGGGATAGTAGTAGTGGCCAAGCACCATGATGGTTTTTGTTTATGGTCTACAAAAACAACAGAACATAATATTTCAAAGAGCCCTTATAAAAATGGGAAGGGCGATATTTTACAGGAATACCGTGATGCCTGCAATAAATTAGGCATGAAGATGGGCGTATACTGCTCACCATGGGACCGGAATAGCGCCTTATATGGCAAGCCGGAGTACGTGACCGAAGTTTACCGCAAGCAATTGGAGGAATTGTACAGCCACTATGGCCCTGTATTTATCTCGTGGTTTGACGGTGCAAACGGCGGGGATGGTTATTACGGCGGCGCAAAGGAGGTAAGAAAGATAGATCGCTCAACTTATTATGGCTGGAAGGACACCTGGGCGATCCCGCGCAGGATGCAGCCCAATGCTGCTTTGTTTGGCGATGTGGGGCCGGATGTGCGCTGGGTAGGCAATGAGAACGGACACGCAGGCGCAACCTGTTGGGCAACCTACACACCGCATGCGCCGGATGAGGGTAAGGAGCCGGGCAATGGTTATACCAAGGATTTTGAAGGGGTAGAAGGTCAGCGGGACGGTAAATACTGGATGCCTGCGGAGTGCGATGTATCGTTAAGGCCTGGTTGGTTTTATCACAAAACGCAGGATAATGGGGTAAAGTCGCCGGATACGTTATTGAGCCTCTACTATCAGAGTGTAGGCAGGGGGGCAAGCCTTGATCTTGGCCTTTCGCCGGACAGGAGAGGTCAGTTGTTTGAAAATGACGTGAATTCGTTGAAGCAGTTTGGTAGCATAGTTAAACAAACATTTGCGATTAATTTGGCCCGGGGCGCAAGTTTAAAGGCCAGCAACACACGAGGGGGTAACAAAGTAAAGTTCGGCGCTGCAAACCTGTTAGACGGCGACCGATACAGTTATTGGGCTACTGATGATAACGTTAAAACCCCGGAATTGATTCTTGATCTGCATAAAACCAAAACCTTTAATGTTGTCAGGTTAAGGGAAAATATAAAGCTGGGTCAACGTATTGAAGAGGTTGCTGTTGATGCCTGGCAGAATGGTAAATGGGCCCAAATTGCTACTGCTACAAGTATTGGAGGAAACAGGCTCATCCGCCTGCCGGAAAACATTTCGGCAAGTAAAGTAAGATTAAGGATAACCAAATCGCCTGTTTGTATAGCGCTGAGCGATTTTGGGTTATATAAAGAACCTGCTAAAAGTTAAAATGATGAAGGCAATGTATAGAATATTGGCGGTAATATTATTGATGGCCTGCATTTGTAGGGTGTTTGGGCAGCAGGCGGCTTTATATGATACCTTGTCCAAGCCTCAATTAATTTCCAAACAGTTTGCCTTTACCGAAGGCGCTTCTGTTGATAAAAAAGGGAACGTGTTCTTTACAGATCAGCCTAATAACAAGATTTGGGAATATAGTACAGAGGGCAAATTGTCTGTTTTTTTAGATAGTGCAGGTCGTTCCAATGGAATGTATTTTGATAAAAAGGGAAATTTGGTTACCTGTGCTGATGAGCACGATCAATTATGGTCCATCAGCCCAGATAAAAAGGTGACGGTTTTGGTTACGGATTTGGGCGGGCATTTAATGAATGGCCCTAATGATATCTGGATAGACCATAGAGGGGGCATCTATATGACCGACCCCTATTACCAGCGCGATTACTGGACGAGAACAAAATCCGATCTCGACGGTCAAAAGGTTTACTACCTCCCAAAAGGGAAAAATCAACCCATTGCCGTTGATGCCAGCCTGAAGCAACCAAACGGGATTGTCGGTACGCCGGACGGGAAATACCTGTATGTTGCTGATATTGGTGACAATAAGATGTACAAATTTGCCATTGGAAAGGACGGAACGCTCAGTAACCGGATTTTATTTGCGCCGAAGGGTGGTGATGGGATCACGCTGGATGAACGCGGTAACTTGTATATAAGCGGCGATGGCGTTGCCATTTATGATCCGCAGGGGAAAAATATAGGCCATATCCCTGTGCCCGAGCCGTGGACCGCCAATCTCTGCTTTGGCGGGGTGAACAAGGATATCTTGTTTATCACAGCATCGAAGGCTATTTATACATTGAAGATGAATGTGAGAGGGGTGGAATGAGATTGATTTCGAATTTAAATCAACCATCCAAAGTGGCAAAAGGCTATATATGATTTAGTTTGTCCCTTTATTTATTCTATCCGGTTTTTGAATCATGCCTTGACTTGAAACTACAGCGACCCTTGAGCCCCCCCTTAAATTAACCGCTGATAATTGCCGATTAATGTTAATTTTATCCGGAATTAACAATTAAACCATTATGAAGCTTATTGCACTCCGGCCTGTGATCTATTCAAAGCAGGTGAAATATACAGTTGAGTATTATATCGAGATCCTGGGTTTTACTTGTAACGGATACATGGAGGATTGGACGTGGGCGTCCCTGTCGCGCGATGAAGTTGAAATAATGGTATCCTATCCCAACGCACATACACCTTTTGATAAACCTACTTTCACGGGATCTCTTTATTTTTCGGTTGACAATGTCGACGAATTATGGAGCCAACTGAAGGAAATAACCATAAACTGCTACGAACTGGAAACGTTCAGCTATGGAATGCGCGAGTTCGCTATTTATGATAATAACGGGTATTTGCTTCAATTCGGGCAGCCTGTCTAAATAATCTCATTTTTTAACTAACCATTTTGAAGTAAATAATAAATTTCTAAATTTGCGTAAGTGATTACGTAATTTATTACTTATGAATATTTATGAAAAAGCCGGTAGGATGGCATTGGGCAGTAGGTTGCGCAGGTTGGGGGAGTTATTTGCCGAACAATCTGCGCAGGTATACCCCGTATACGGAATTGAAATCCAGCCTAAATGGTTCCCCGTTTATTATGCGCTATCGGGTGGTGAGGAGAAATCCATAACTCAAATTGCAGTAGAGATTGGGCATTCACATCCATCTGTGAGCACCATAGTTAAGGAGATGATAAAAGGCGGGTTGGTGATAGCAGATCCATCAAAAAGCGATGGCCGGAAAAACCTCGTAAAGCTAAGCGAAGCCGGCTTAAGCATTAACGATAAGATCCAGGCACAATACACCGATGTAAATGCAGCCATTGAAACAGCGTTTGCAGAAACCCAATACAATATCTGGAAGGCAATTGAAGAATGGGAATTCCTGCTCGAGCAAAAGAGCCTGCTAAAAAGGGTACAGGTAGAAAAAAAACTCCGCGAAGGCAAGGAAGTGCAAATAATTCCTTATCAACCAAAATATAAAACCTCTTTTAAAAAGCTGAATGAAGATTGGATCACCCAGTTTTTTAAAATGGAGGCCTCTGATTATAAATACCTGGATCAACCGGAAGAAAATATTTTAAGCAAGGGCGGCTATATTTTTATGGCGATCTATAAAGATCAGCCGGTTGGTACCTGCGCCATCGTTAAAATGGATGGCGATCAGTTTGAACTGGCTAAAATGGGCGTGGCCCCGGAGGCAAAGGGAAAAGGGATCGGGTTTATGCTGGGCAATGCCTGTATAGAAAAAGCCCGGGAGCTTGGCGCTAAAAGGCTTTATTTGGAAAGCAACACTATCCTTAAACCGGCCATTAGCCTGTATCATAAGCTTGGTTTTAAAAAAATAACCGGCCCGCCCTCGCCTTATGAACGAAGTAATATACAGATGGAATTAAGCTTATAGGTCAATAATATGCATGAAAATAAAATAGTGATCATTGTTCGGGACGATTTGAAAACCTGGCAAAAACTAAACGTCACCGCCTTTTTGGCAAGTGCCGTAGCCATCGAGTTTCCTGAATTGCATGGCCGGCAATTGGTGACAGCTTCGGGTAATACTTATTTGCCATTTTTAAAGCAACCCATGCTGGTTTATAAAGCTGATGATCTTAACCAGATGCAACGCATTTTTAAAAGAGCAAAAGAGCGCGAATTGAAAATTGGAATTTACTCTGCGCATTTATTTGACACCATGACCGAGCAGGATAATTTGGATGAAACCGCCAGGTATACTGACGATGAGCAGGATTTGGTTGGATTAGTAATTTACGGTGAAAATAAAAAAGTGAATAAGGCGATTGACGGGTTAAAGTTTCATGATTGAAAGTTTTGGTGAGATTTGTCAACTTTTTAAAAGTTGACAAATCTGAATATTACTGCTTTCGCTGCGCCTTTTCCCAAATAGCACTTTGCTTTTTTGTAAAATACCTGATGATGCCCATTAAAACCGCATAGTTCATCACGCAAAAATAGTAGGGTACAAACAGAGCCTTGATGCGGATGTGGCGCTTCTCCATAATAAATCCGAGAAGGGCAAGCAGGTAGAATAAGATTTGAGCCGCAAAAATGGTATCGTATAATGCGTTATTGGGCAAAAATGCATTCAGCACAAATATTAATATCAGCAGGAAAGGTGTAACGGTCCATCGCAGAACGCGGTGACTGACGTACTGAAAGGATAGTACCGGGTATTTAAACGGATTAAATAATTTTGTAAGCCTCAATATGGACTGCATTCCCCCGGCGGCTATCCTGATTTTTCTTTTCAGTTCTTCAGAGACGTTTTCTGATGCGGTTTCCATAGCGTAGGCCTCCGGTTCGTATACAATACGATAGCCTTGTTCAGCAATCAGCATCGAGATCATAAAATCGTCCAGTACCGTATCCACGGGAACATCCTGGTAAAGCGAACGCCTTACGCTGAATAATTCACCGGCTGCGCCCACAACAGAGTAAAGCTCTGAGTCCCATTTTTTAAGGGCCGATTCGTATTTCCAGTAAAAACCCTCTCCGGCTGCGCTAGCATCAGCATTTTCGGCTATATGCACGCGTTTCTCACCAGCTACACAGCCGACAGTTTTATCGGCGTAATGCCTGCAGATTTTTAGAATGGCATCAGCATTCAAAAAAGTATTAGCATCCGTAAATACGGCAATTTCCGTATCAACATATTCCATTGCACGGTGTACAGCTGCAATCTTTCCGGCTCGTTGTGGTTGGTGTAATAGCTGAATTTCAGGATGCTTAGCAATTATTTCAGGGGTTTTGTCTGAAGATCCATCCGTAATAAATACCAGCTTGAGTTTGCCGGCAGGATAATTCAATTTTAAGCTGTTGGCTATTTTGTCTTCAATAAATCCCTCCTCGTTATAGGCTGCCACCACCAGGGTACATCCAGGCAAAAGATCTTCGGCGGGGTCGGGGATAACCGGCCTGCCTTTTACTGCCCTTTTTATTTTAATCAAAAAATACAGGAAGATCCCGTAGCCGGCAAAGGTGTAAAACACGATAAAAAAACTGAGCCAGAATACGATCTTCATTTTATAGAATTTATTGGATAACCTAGGTTTTTGCTGTTTTTGCCGTGGGTGAAATTCCACCAAACTGCCTTTAACAGCATGGAAATAAAGTTATAGTTCTTGTTCTTTAAATAGGTGATAACGTTCCGCGGAACCACCAACAAGATAAAATATGGGTAGAATACAACCTTTCCAAAAAATGGTGCATTGCGCCTTGTAAAAAGAATCCGGTTGCGGTTCATAAAGTATTCTTTCAATTTACTCTTTTTTCCAACAGAAACCGACTCTTTATGATAAATAAGTGCTGCTGTACAAACCCATGCGTCGTAGCCAGCACGTTTTATATGTTCGCACCAGTCAACTTCCTCATAATATAAAAAGAAGCCCTCGCTCATAAGCCCTGCCTTTTCGATAGCTTCCCTGCTAACCATCATTGCGGCGCCGTGACAATAAGCGGTAGGAGCAGTGATGTTATTGTATTGACCGTTGTCCCTTTCACGTAGCCCGATACAACTGTTTCGGCATGTATAATAGTTCATTGGTGTATAGCCAGCGTACTGGATCAAACCTTTATCGCTAAAGTACTTGATCATGGGCGAGATCATGCCAATTTTCGGGTTGGCATTCATCACGTCAACGAGCTGCTCAACCAATCCATCAGTAAATTCAGTGTCGTTGTTAACAAAAAAGAGGTAATCTCCTGTTGCAGCTTTGATCCCAAGGTTATTTCCGCCTGCGAAGCCAAGATTTTGTTCGGAACGAATGAATTTTACATGTGGAAACTTTGATTGCCAGTCATCCGAGTCGGTTTTACTGCCATTATCAATCACAATTATTTCCAGGTTAGTATACGGAGCGGGAATTGATAATAATAATTCTTCCGTAACTTTTGGTTGATTAAAGTTTACAGTGATAACGGATACCTTCTTCATACTATGGCTCAAAACAGGCGATTATTGTTTTGATACCCTATCGAGGCATTCCTGTAAAACAACGGCAAACTCCTTGTCATTCGGTGGTGCGAATATGGTATTGTGCTCACCGGGGATATCATGAACATTAACTCCCTTAAGTGCAAACTTTTTCCAGCCCATGAATTCATAATCGTCCATGTAAAAGGTTCTTTTCTTAGCCCTGAACAGGTCAACAGTTATATCAAGTGGTTTTTGAAAATAATTGCGCTTTGCCCTCGCACTTGCCTCATCAATCTCATTATCATAGGCGAAAAATCCCTTTTGTTTTTCACTATTACCGGTAATCTTCCACCAGGCCCGAACTATCCTGCGTCTTAATAGCTCATTTTTATATTCAAAAGTCCTTTTAGGGTCTTCGGCAAGCAGTGCAAAACTGTTGAATAATTTCATAAAGAAAAGCCTAACCCTGTTAAAAGTTCTTTTTACCGGCGGATCAAATGCATCGGTTTGCTTGGCGTAGGTGTCAAACACAGCCAGCATTTTTACCTCTTTGCCCATGGCAATTAGCTGATGTGCCATTTCGTAAGCAATGGTTCCGCCAAGCGAATATCCGGCAAGTGCATAAGGCCCGGTAGGGTTTTGGTTGATAATTTCAGCAATATAATTGGCCGCTATTTCTTCCATCACATCCAGGGGCTCATCAATTCCGTTAAGGCCTTTGGCCTGCAGGCCATAAACCGGCTGCTCCTTATCCATATTCATGGCCAATGCGTTAAAAAGCAATACATTAAGGCCGGCGCCGTGTACTATATAAATAGGCATTTTTGAGCCCTTTGGCTTTATAGGTACAAGTGATTCCCAGGTAATTGATTTTGAATCGGATTTAATTCTTACCGCTAACTGTTCAATTGTTGAATGATCAAAAAGCGTAGCTAATGGTAGGCGTTTCCCGGTTAGCTTCTCAATTCGCGACATGATTTGCACTGCCACCAATGAACGTCCGCCCAACTCAAAAAAATTATCCAGGATGCTGATCTTTTCAAGCCCCATTACTTCCTGCCAAATTTCGGCAACCTGCTGTTCAATTTCTGTGCGAGGACCTAAATATTCGCCCAGCCGACTGACTATTAGGTTATAATCAGGTTTCGGGAGCGCCTTCCTGTCTATTTTTCCATTAGGAGTGATCGGTATAGCCGTAACTATAACGAAGTCGTCGGGCACCATATATTCAGGCAATTCGGCCAATAAAGCCTGCTGCCAATCATTTACCTGTGTTTTAAAATCAATTCCTTCATTGCCATCCTCTAACACAACGTAACCAACCAGCCGTGGATCGCCAGGGGTATCTTCCCTTGCAACTACAACGGCCTGCTTTACATCCTGCTGTTGTTGCAGCGCGTGTTCAATTTCCTCCAGTTCAATGCGGTAGCCTCTAACCTTAACCTGGTGATCAATTCGGCCAAGACATAGAATGTCGCCATTTTCCTTGTATCTGCCTAAATCGCCGGTACGATACATCTTGTCGCCGGGAATACCTGAGAAAGGGTTGTCGATAAAACGCTCGGCCGTTAACTCATCACGATTAAGATATCCGGCCGCAACGCCATCGCCGCCAATAATTATTTCGCCGATTGAGCCGTCAGTTATGCTATTTGAATTTTCGTCGAGGATATAAACTTGTGTGTTGGCGATAGGTTTACCAATAGTAATGTCTTCGTCGCTTTCTATCAGCTTTATGGTAGACCAGATAGTGGTTTCCGTGGGGCCGTACATGTTCCACAATTCACTTGTACGCACTGTGAGTTTCCCAACCAGGTCTTTTGGCATTGCTTCGCCGCCGCATAGAATTTTTAACGGCAGCAGTTTTTCCCAGCCAGCCTCCAACATCATGCGCCAGGTGTAAGGCGTTGCCTGCATAAAGGTAATACCGTCATTCTTCACCATGTCAAACAGCATGCGGCCGTCCTTTGCGGTGTCGGAATCAGTAAGTGTTATTTCAGCCCCGGTAATAAGCGGTAGGTATAATTCAAGCCCTGCAATATCAAATGATATGGTAGTAACGGTTAATATCTTATCATTGGCGGTCATGCCAGGTTCTTTTTGCATACTGAGCAAAAAGTTCACAAGGTTAAAATGCTTTATTTGTACGCCCTTGGGTTTCCCGGTTGAGCCAGAAGTGTATAGAACATATGCCAGATCGGACCCACCGACTTCAATATCAGGTTCGTCAGCGGTGTAATTGCTGAATTTTTCAAATGCATCTTCAATTAATATTTCCGAGGCATTTGAAATAAAGTGTTTATGACGTTTTTTTGAGGTGATCAGGATTTTCGCCGATGAATCCTCTAACATAAATTCAACCCTATCCTTTGGATATTCGGGATCAAGTGGGATATATGCCGCCCCTGATTTCAAAATAGCAAGCAGGGAAATGATCATTTCAGGCGAACGGTCGAGCGCTAACCCGATAATGTCGCCTGTTTTTACGCCATTATCTATCAGTATTTTAGCAAGCTTGTTCGAACTTTCGTAAACCTCTTTGTAAGTAAGATTCCGCCCATGAAACTTGATGGCAATTTTGCCGGCGTACTTTTTAGCGCAATCATTTAAAAAATAAGGAAGTGCCTTATCTTTTTGATATTCTATAACAGTATCATTTCGGCTATTTGCAGTATCTAAATGCGTAGGGGCACTCATCTTTTATCTAATTTAGATTTGATCATTTCAATTATTACACAATTTTACTTTCTAAATATATAATATTACTCACTAAAGTAACGAATTTATTACAGTAGAAGTGCTTATTTAACGCTTTGTGTATGAGGCGTATGGATGAATTTTTTATTCGCGCCTTTTAGCTTAAATAGTAGTAATAACATCGTAAGGAATATTACAGGGATCCTTATTAACGCCCCAAAAAAATCTTTGTTGTAAAAACTTACTGGTATGGCGATAAGAATCCCAGCATAGCAGCAAATGGTAGCAACCAGCCATAGGTGCCAATCTGGCCCGATACCCGGCGTCAATACGGCAACAATCAACATTAGTGGCATGAGCCCCAGCATTAGTACCCTTGGTAACACAGATAACTGATACACTTCATTCAAATAGTCAAATTTTCCTTTAAATAATGCAGAAAAGCCGCTGCTACCATATTTTTTCAATAGGTTGAATTGGGCCGAAAGCCACCTGCGCCTTTGCTTTTTAAATACATCTTTATTGCTAACCTTTTCATCGTATATCAGCGCTTCATCTGCATAGGCAACGCCAATTCTATCATTGGTTAACAATAGCCCCATTTCCTTATCGAAACCACCCACTGCGTCTATCCGCATCATCACTTCAGTAAATACTTTATAATCCAATGCCATGCCAGAACCAATTATTGCTGCTGAAAGGTTGAAAACCCGTTGCGATTTGCGGAAAATGTGGTTATTTACTTCCTCACTTATGGCATCTAACACCGCAACTGAGGTGTTGGTGTTTTTTGCAACACGGTGGCCCTGAACTACTTTGTTGCCAGCTTGCAGGTAATTATTTATCTGGTATAAAAAATCAGGAGCAGCAACATTATCAATATCAAAAACAATTGCCGCATCAAATCCATCAACTGTATTCTCGATAGCCTTGTGCAGCGCCTTTGATTTTGTACTGCTTTCAAAAACAACCTCTAAAACTTGTAAGGGCATTTCTCTTAGCTCCGCAATTGTTTCCGGTTGTAAGGAGTCAGCTATTACGCAGATATGGAAAAGATCTTTTGGATAATCAAGCGTTGTTGCGCTGGCCGCTGAATTAAGAATGATTGCATCCTCCTTGTATGAGCAGATATATATTACAAATTTTGTAAGTTTTGTGCTTTGCGCAGGCGCCTTTACAGGAAACAACTTACCTGCCACCGAAAAAATGAACAGGTAAAAGCTATAAAATCCCAGGTAAATAAATAGGATTGTAGTAATAATGGCTGCAGTAAATCTGATAATCTCCATACGTTTTTTTTTATACGTAAGAACGCTTTAAAACGATTAGTTTTAATTGAATTTTTTTGACCACGTAAATATTCTGTCCTTTTTCTCCTCGAAGTTTATCTTTAAAAGCGATTTTATTTCGGATATACGGTGCTCCCAAGTATTGTCAGCAGCAACATCGAGCCGTTTTTTTTGCAATTCAGGTGTGTCCTTTAACGCAACCTCAACCGCTGCGGAAAATTCATCGGCGTTTTTGCAGTAGGACACAGTATCAAATGTAAAATCTTCCAGGTCGGGATTAAAGTCAGTGGAAACCACCGGTCTTCCGGACCCAAGGTATTCAAAAAGTTTTAAAGGGAATATATCGCTGCTTACCTCATCCTTTTTAAATGGGATTATAGCTACGTCAAATCCCTTTAATACTGCAGGCATTTCTTCGTAGGGGACAGCTCCGGTTAAAAACAGGTTAGGGGCTTTATACTCTTCTTCTTTAATGTAATATCTGTCAATTGGCCCTATCATTACAAAGCTTTTATCCGGGTTGGTCTTAAACAGCGTTTGCATCAAATCATAGTCAATCCGCCGTTCAATCGCCCCGAAATATCCAATAATCGGCTTTTTGATGTCTTTGAAAATATCGGATATTTTTAGTTCCGGATTGAGAGTTTTTGAACTATGACTGATATTTGCGGCGTTAGGTATAAAGTAGGAGTTTTTATTTATTAAGGCCTTTTTGTTCATCAGTTCCTTGCTGGTACAAATAACCAGATCTACATTCTTTACCAAAATATCCTCCGAAATTAACCCATGCTTGGTTTGGTAAGGTTCGATAATAGGATCGACGCAATGGTAAACGCTCAGTACCGGTTCAAGCAATTTATGAAGCGATGGAAGGGTGAAGTTGTAGGAGTTTATGTAGATGTAATCCGTGATCCTTAAATTTTTGATCACCTTTTTTATCCGTGAGCCTACCAGCCACTCATTGAGTTTTAGTGCGGTGCGGTAAAATTTCCCCTCGGGTAGCATATTGATGGATGGGACAGGGGGGGAGATGATGATCTTTAAATTCGGGATGTCTGTTTGAATAATACTTTTTGAAGATGAAAAGAAATGTGGTCGCCGTGTTTTAAACTCAGGCGTGTTTTTAAATTTGATATAATCGCGCCAGGTGTAAGGCCTGTCAACGTAATAAACAAAATTGTCCTTTGCCAAAAGTTTGGCCATGGTGTAGTTTGTCGACTCCAGTTTCCCGTCAAACTGCATTTGCGAGAAAATAATGATGTTCTGATTTTTAAGGCTCATCTAAATAATAGGGGTAATTTATTTATCAAAAAGCGTTATCACTTGGTATTCCGGTTCTTGTATTTCAGTATTAATTCGGCGATTAAGGCTTTAGTTTCAATAAAGCCCATCGTTATAATCCCAAACATGGTAAAGTTCAGGTATTTTCTAAGAACCCAATATCCATATATTACTCCGGCTAAAAAAGTAAATATTGATGCGAGCGCGACAGCATAAAGGCTGTGGAAAAAGTAAATCCCCACAAAATCACCAATAACGTTTACCACGAGCATTATGATAACCTTTATCATATTGATCTTCGGCTTGTTCAGAATATCAAGCGTAATCCCGAAAAAACGATCTACCGGCAATAGTACTGCAAAGCACATAAAGATGCGAAAAATATTGGATGCATTGGTATGCAGGTATTTATGTCCGCCTAAAACGTCTATTATAATGTCGGCAAAAAGAATTGAAGCCAGCGATACCGGAATAATTAAAATGGTAAGGATGCCGGAGTATTTTTTAAGGATATAAGTAATATAGTTTTTGTCGTCGCGGTTAACTGCGGCCGACATCGCAGGCATCGCCGTTGCAATAAAACTTCTTAACGGAACCTCTATGATCTCCATCAGTCTTTGCGGCAGGTAGTAAATCCCTATAAACGCAGGATCCGCAAACATGAATTTTATGATAAAGTTATCAGAGCTTCTTAGTAAATAAGAGCTTATAGATGTGCCCACGCTGTATTTCCCAAAATTAGCCAGTTCCCTGATACATTCCCATTTTCGGCTGCTTATTGAGCTGATCCTGGCCCAACCTGTTGTTATTGAATATAAGCTGGTAATTACAACAGCAGTGAAGTAAGCGTAAATAATTACCTGAAAGGAACCCTCGTGTAATATCATTAACACAATTATTAACAATAAGAAGGTGCCCTGCCAAATTAGCTGGAGGATGAAGATTTTGTCGAAACGTTCTTCGGCCTGCAAAATCCACAAAGCAACACTGGAGGGGAGCGTGCTGAAATAGATGATTGCAAACCATTTTATGGTAATTTCGGTGGTTTGATGACCGTGGTAAAAGATAAGAGCAATCAAACTAAAAAAGCCTAATGTAGCCGTAATTACAAAGCCTAAAAACCATGTTGAACCCGCCACCATATCTGCCTGTTCCTTAGTAGCCCCGGCATAAAATTTAACCAGGGAGGTTTGCAAAAAACCGCTGCGGGTTAAGTTGGCCAATGTAAAAGTTATTAAAAAGAACGACCAGTCGCCAAATGCCTCCACGCTCATGCTGCGTGCCAGCAAGCCGACGGTAACCATGCCTACAACTGGCATAACTGCATTACTGGCTAATGAAAGGGTATGTTTATTTATTAGTTTTTTCGCGATAGACATTTATATTTTCCCCCAGGAATTGGTTTCGAAGTTGTATTTTTTTATTACACGGGCAGGGTTTCCTACAGCAACAGAAAATTGGGGTATATCTTTTGTTACTACACTGCCGGCGCCAATCACTGCATGTTTACCGATTGTTACACCGGCAGTTATTACGCAATTGGCTCCAATCCATACATTGTCTTCTATGGTTATTTGTTTGGTTACTACTTTTTGTACCCTCGGCGGCACCGTTACGTCTTCGTAACCATGGTTAAGACCTGAGATGACTATATTTTGCGCGAGCATGACATAATTCCCCATTTTAACGGGGCCGATAATTACATTACTTAACCCAATGCCGCAATTGTTGCCAATTAAAACATCGCCAACACCGTTATTTATTGTGGCAAAATCTTCAATTATGCTGTTTGACCCGATTTCAAAATTTTTGAACGGGAATAAGTCCATGCGTGTGTTAAATCTTATAATCGAGTTTTTGCCCCGCTTATGAATAAACGGGTTAACAGCTAGCCTTACCCATAGCCGCGGCCTTGCCTGTCCAGTAGGAATTATCAGCCAGTGCGCAATTTTTTTCAGCTTAGGATTCGACTTAATAGTTGATAAAAGGGACATTACTTTTTATTTATTTCAGCATATTAAATCAACCCGTTATTGCAGGTTGGGGCGTGTTATTCTTTTTATCTAAGCGGTGCGTAACGTTTATTATGGCCATTGCTAAATAAAGTAAAATATTAGTGGGGTATTGTACGAATGCTTGCTGCGGATAGTTGCCAATATCAAGTGCGAAAATGATTATTACCATTGCCATGCAGTAAGTTTTTAGTTCAGGGTCTTTTATTATATAGTAATAATAGATCCCCCGTTGCAATACCACAAAGTTAAAAGCGCAAAAAAGTAGCAGTCCAATCCAGCCCATCTCAACAGCTACACGAACATATCCGCTGTCGGGCGGGAACTTGGCGAGGTAGGAGTTGGGCGAAAATCGCTGCCCCCAAACTCCCACAGAGCCTAAACCTCCGCCCATAGGATGGGATAAAATATAAGGCTTGATTCGGCGTTGATTTTCGGCTCTAACGTTAAATGATGCGTCATGCGATGGGTTAAATGCTGTTTGAAACCTAACGAGGCTTGGATTTGAAGTAGGCACTTTGATTAAAAATGCCAGGAACAAGCCGGCTCCTACAACAAATATTAATACATTCTTATTGAATTTCAAGATCGCCATTAAACCCAAAGCTGCGGGGATAAGTACAAAAGCGGCCCTGGTGCCTGAGTAAAGCATCACCATTAAGTAGAAACACATTAAAACAACAAGGATAAATTTGTTGCCCTTTTTAATATTGGCAAACAGTAAGCACAGGCATAATAAGGCGGCCAAAACCATGTTGTAGGCAAATACCACAGGGTCAGAAAATATACCGAACTTACGCATGTGTCCATAAATAAACAGCAGGCTAATTCGAAGCGGGTCTGCGTTGAGCCATTTGTTTTCGAAAGGAAAGAAACCTATGTTTTCCTGTATGAATGCAGCAATGCCAGCTATCAACTCAAGTACCAGCAATAATTTAAACAGGAGCCTGATATAGGCCTTAGACCTGATCTGGAAAACAAACACAAAGTAAAGCAGCATTAAAAAGGCAATGGTACGCACTGTATAAACCCAGGCTAAAACCGAAGATGCTGCGGGGTTAATAACTTCCAGCATGTTGTACCCGAGCCATGCCAGGATAAAGTAGCTGATCGGGTCGTTGAAATAGCTCCAATTTTTTTCTGCCTTCTGCTTCACAAAAAAACCCAGGATTAGCAGGTAGGTTAAAACATCCATCACAAGGCCGATTGGGGTGTCGGGAGGAGTGAGGCTTATAATAAATTGGTAGTTGATAAAGAATGACGCAATTATGAAAATGATAATGCCGAATTTCGGATAGGCAACCACAGCGTATAGTAACGGAACGCCTATAAGCATCATCAGGATCAGGATACCGGCTACAATGCCCTGCGTAGCTATTAAATAGCTTACAAATAACGATGCTACCAATAGAAATATCGGCACAAGTGGTTTTGAGAATTTATGAAGAACTATATTTTCCCAAATTGTCTTTTTACGTTCACTATTTCTGATGCGGTCATCTGACATCTGCAATGGTTATATTATTAAAAAAACAGAATTTTGGCGGCCCAAACAAAAATGCCCACAAAAGCGACAACTACAGCTACATGATAACAGTTTTGCTGTAGCTTGCTTAACTTTTTAATGGGATCATCAGATGCAGTATTGGCTGGTACAAGCTTCATTAGTTTATTAATTATTTATATATAATTAAAAATGAACTCCTAAGAATAAATTAAAGGCTTATTTTTTGCTTTTCTTTGATGAAGCAATTACAGTTGCCTTGTTTAAGATCCATCCGGCAAATTTATTATTCAGCAGTTTTAAGTATTCAATGTATTGTTTTTGAGATTTTGAAATACTTCTGTTGGCTTCAAAAACCGCCACCGTTTTATTGGCAAATAAGATCCATTCCTTGCCTTTATTTAACGAATCAAGCGGTGGAAGATCGATCAAGATTATGTCATATCTTAACCGTAGCTGGTCAAATTCGTTTTGGATATATTTTTCATCGTTGATCTCAAGCAAGGTAACATCGCCGCCACGGTTGCCCAAAACACTTATTTTGCTGTTGTCTCTTTCAATATATGCATTGGTCCTGAAGTAATCTTCAACAAACAATGTAGGTTGTAAATTCCGGGTTATTGACGGGTTATCAAAATTACCGTCGATTAAAAGCACCTTTTTATTAATGGCCGAGTAGGCATAGGCCAGGCTCACAGCTATGAGTGTTTTGCCTTCATGTTTATTGAGGCTGGTAATTGCCAGCACTTTTTCGCCTTTTAATTCCTGGTCAATTTCAAATCTAACAGATCGCAACAGCTCTTTAAATTGCTGCATTTTGTTCCTATTTTCCACCTCCCAGATTGTTCGTAAGTCTGGTTTGGGGCCTTTTACCATATTTAATGCGCCCAGCATCGGCAGGTTGGTGCGGGCCACAAGATTCGAGGGCTCCTTAACACTGTCATCCAGGTAGAATAAAACAAAAAGTACAAACAGGCATATAAACAAGCTAAGCAGCCCGCTTAAAGCAATCAAAGCCATTTTTTTTGAGGGCTGGGCTATGTCGGGCGTAGCAGCCTCAACCTGTAGCAGCCTTATTGAAAATTTTGACTGAAGGTTGGTGGCATTATACCTGTTTAAAACGTCGAGGTATTCCTTGGTGGCAATGTCAATATCAAATTCGTAGGTTTTAACAGTAGCATCAAAGGGTACAAGTCTTGCAAACTTGGCGTTCAAATCGGCCAGTTCCCGGTTTATTGATTTTTCGCTGTATTTGGCTAAATCCCTTGATACTTCCAGGGTTTGTGCCTGCACTACCAGAGCGTCCTTGCCAATACGAGGGTCAATCAGGTATTTGTCTGATGTGGTATGCAACTGAGTCACCAGTGCACTTTGCAACGAATCAAGTTTAGGCTTGTATTGCGGGTTAAAGCCACTATGAACATATTCGTCGTTTAGTGTTTTCAATTGCTCATTTGTAGCAGCAATTTCTGAATTATTTTGATTGATAGCAGACTCAATGTACTTCCTGCTCTGCGGATCGAACTTAGAAACCACATTTTGCAACGCGCCTTCATTAGCGGCAAGGTTTCGCTGATTTTCCAGCTTTTTATCGGTATAGGCAAGGATTTGTGCGAAAATGGACTTTGACTGATCTTCAAGATTCAGGATGCCGTTTTTTATTTTGTATTGTTGCAGGTCCTCCTTTTTCTGATCAAGTGCACTCTTTTTTTCATTCATTAAATTTGAAAGAAAATCTACTGCATTCGACTCATTCTTTTTGATGTTTACACTATAGTATTCTATAAACTCCTTTGCAAGTATGTTTACTACAAATGCAGATAATTGGGGGTTCTCAGATGTGAAAGTAACCGAGATAAAGTCACTTTCCTCCTCACGCGCAATATCAAGAGATTTTCTTAACGAACGCTCATCATAGTGCATGGAAATAAGCAACTCATTAAGCCCGCTTTCGTCTTTATTATACAAGGAAAGTGGTTCGCCGTTCACCAATTTGGCCCTGTAAACCACAAGCGCGTGTTGTACTGCAGCCGGGCTCAAGTTTTTAAAGTCATGATTCAGCTTTCTGAACGGAGCGTTGCTGGTCAGATCATGAATAATAAGCTGGTAGGATACCTGGTCAACCAGTTTTTTCAGTTTGATGATCTCCATCAAATTACTAAACTCCCGGTTTATTTGATCCGACTGGGCGTTTGGTGCGTTGTCCTTATCAAGCAGGTGTGTGGAGGCGTCAACAATACCGGTGGCTATCTGCGTACGCGAAACATACTCGTCCGGTAGGTTTTTCACCAGGAAATACGAAGCAACTACTGCTGCGAGAACAATAGCTAGTATTACGTATTTATATTTACCTAAAAGTTTAAAATATGCAGATAGTTCCATTAATCTATTTAACGCTTTCCAACTTGTCCCCTATATACTCCTCAAGATCAGTTTTTGCTGAAAAAACATTTAACTCGGCCTGAATTCTAAATGAGTTTTGATTATAAAGGTTATTCAATGCGGCATTGTACACATCAAACGTGGTTTCCCCCTTCTCAAAGGTATATTTAAGATTTTTGGTTGCGATCTCGGCATTTGTTACGGCTGTTACCTTGTTTCTCAAGTCGGCTTGTGCCGCCAGGTAGGCAAAGTACGCATGTTTTATTTGCGCTTCCAGCAGCAGGAAATACTCCTGTTGTTGAAATTCAGCAACTTTAACAGATTCTCTTGCATTGTGGATAGTGTATGGTCTTTCAAAAAGCGAACCTAAACTTACTGATGCTACCAATTGGTACCCTTTAAAAATGGTTGGCTGGGTTATATTAATAGAAGATTGCGGGCTATAAATGTAGGATGCACTAAAAGCCTCAAGCCAGCCGAAACTCGCCTGGTGAAAAGTGCTTCGGGCAATTTCAACCTGCTTTTGTTTTACTTTAACTTCGGGGTAATTCCTTTTTGCAGTTGCAATTAGTTTTTCCAGGTAAGGGTATGACAGGTCCTTGAAAATCGTTTCCTGTGCATAAAGGTTACCGGCTAAAACTGAGATAAATAACGTTAAACAAACAGCGCGTAATTTATTATTCATTTTTTTTACACTTTTTCTTTTTGAAAAACTGCCGGCACCGTTCTTATAAGGATTTTCCAATCGAGCCAAAAAGAATAATTTTGCGCGTAAAAATTGTCTAATTTTTTTCTTTCACGTTCAGACATATCCGCTTTCCCCCGTTTGGTTATCTGCCATAATCCGGTTAACCCGGCAGGCCCCAAAAAACGCATCGACCACTCGTTTGATGTAAGCATCTCTGCCTCATAAACAGGTAGTGGCCTGTTGCCGACTAACGACATATCTCCCAACAAGATATTGAACAATTGAGGGAGCTCGTCGAGGCTCGAATTTCGTAAAAATTTACCGAGTTTAGTTACCCGCGGATCGTCTTTAATTTTAACAAATGCGGCTTTTGTGCCCCCATCCTCATTTGCGTACTGATTTTGTGTGGATAACTCTATTAATAATTTATCAGCATCGGTACGCATCGACCTGAATTTATAAAAATCAAAAACTTTGTAACCGGTACCAACGCGCTTGCTTTTGTAAATTACCGGGCCTTTGGAGTCAAGTTTAATTGCAATAACCACAGCCAACATAACGGGAGACAGGCCCAGGATCATGCAGCCGGAAATAAACACATCCATAAACCGTTTCCCAACCGGAGTGCGATAGGTAATATCAACTTCCCTTGAGATCTCCATCAGCTTTGGCTTTATCAATTTAAACTTTACCAAAAAATTCAGACGCTCACGCAAATCTGACATGGAGAACGGATAAATATAAAAGTCATGCACCTTTAATTTCATGGCGCTCAGCTTTAACGATCTGTCGTTAGATAATGAGATAAGCACGATGATAACCCCGTTGAAAAGAAAATTTGACTTTAGCCTTTCAATAAGCGCAAAACACTCGCCTTGCTCGTCTACTTCAGCCAAAATAATTTCCGGAACGGTTAAAATGGATTGGTTTCCAAGGTATTCCTCTAATTGACTAAGTGTGTCACTGTAAGCAATTTGGAAATAGTTATTAAGCTCGGATGATACGAGGTCTTTTATTTCTAAACCAGCATAAGCTATCCTGATGTGTGAACCTGCGTTCTCATTCCATTCAGTGGCTAGGGGACTCGTCATAAATACTTAATACTTGAATAATAGCTGATTTTAAAAAAGCAGGATTAAATGGCTTGGGCATATATGCATCTACCTGGAAGGGCATATTGCTAACCTGGGTATCCAAATCGTGGGCCGCTGAAAGCATTATTATGGGTATGTCGCGAAAAAGACCGCTTATTTTGACGTTTTTTATGAATGATTGCCCATCAAAATAAGGCATTTGAAGATCAGATATAATCAATTCCGGGATATTGCCGTCTTCCAGCCAGGAAAACGCGTCGATTCCGTTATTTCTAACAACTATATCGTAATCCTTCGACAGAATGAAATTTAGGAGCTTCAAAATACTTAAGTCATCATCAACAATCAGTATTCTTTTTTTCATGTGTTAATCTGGATCTGATAATGTAAATTTTACCTGATTACGTAATTTTTGGTGAAAAGGTTTAACAAGAGACTACTAAATATACTTCTTATTTTACACTAAGTCACTTTAGTAAGAAACTTTCGGCTGAAATAATCCGCTTTTTTACTTTTACTCTATAAAAATACCTAATTAATAAGAATTTTAAACAATTATTTAAAATTCCTTAACTTGAACATAATGAACGATATAGTGGCCTGTTTTGTTTTTTTTTAAGAACTTTAATTAATTCGCTGTTACAAAAGAAGCAGATTTTTTGGATCCTCAATATCAAAAAACACGATTTTATCAACAGTTGGGGCATTTGCAATGCTTGCAGTATAGTTGTCGTTTAAGTTAAAGCTGGTTATTACCCAATCGTTGTTTGAGGCTATTATACCTGGTTGAATTTGGTGAACACCGTCAAGTCCGGGTAGTAATCTAAGGTCGCCGTCAAGTCCTTGGGCCGTGGCCTTGGTAAGCGCTTCCTTACGGGTCCAGATTCTAAAAAAGCGACTGGCCTGACTAATCTCATTTATATAAGCAATTTCGGCACGGCTAAAATTATCCTCCAATACCTCACTAAAACTAAAATTGAAATTTATATATTCAACATCCGCGCCAATTGCAAAATTTGAAACCGCGAGTAAGATAGCATCCTCTGAATGTGAAAGGTTGAATTGCAGATTTAGTGTTCCCTGGTTTTTTACATAAGGCTTTTTGTTTTCCCCGATACCAAACTCAATGGTCGAAGCACTTTGACCGGAATATTTCCCCAGAATATGTTTCAAGGCCCCGCGGCTAACAATGAACCTTTCACGATCACGTTGCCGGTAAAACCGGTCTGCCCTTGCTTTTTCCTCGTCAGTCAGCAGGGGCAGAATATCATCAATTAATGAAGAATCGGTTTGGGTAATGATTTTCCAGACATCAACATTACTGCCTGTTTTAAAACTACATGCTGCAGGTTTAAGCCATTGTGGATCTGTTATAAGCCTGTTGGTAATTGCTATTTGCCCCATAGTAGTTTACAGGGTGGCAATTTACCTGTTTATAGCTTCATCCAAACATTTTTGGAGTATATCCGCAAATATTTTATCGTTGGGGGCCTTAAAGATGGTATTATGCTCACCCGGGATTTTGTGAATATTAATGCCTTTAAGCGCATACGGCTTCCATCCCAGGTATTCAAAATCGTCCATATAAAATGTCCGGTTTTCGGCTCTGAAAACGTCTACAGCTATATCGTATGGTTTTAACTGATAACGTTTCTCCGCATAGTTATTCATTTCATCAATTTTATTTGAATAACCGAAGAAGCCTTCCTGGTTTTGGTTTTTACCGTATTTCAATTTCCAGTAAGCCCGGATGATTCTGCGTTTTATGGATGTTTGCTTATCATTCACCGTATCCCGTAGCCCATTTTTAGAAGTTACTGCGTACTTCATTTTATCCTTAAAAAACCTTAACCGTTTATAGGTTTTCGTTAGCGGATCATCATAGTGCGGTGTGCGGTATGCGTAGGTGTCAAACATTGCGAGCATCTTTACCTCTTTGCCCATTGCTTCAAATTGCCTGGCCATTTCAAAGGCAATAATGCCCCCGAATGAGTAACCTGCTAAAGCATATGGGCCCGTAGGATTTTGCTGCATTATAGCTTTAATATAGTGGTCTGCAATTTCCTCTATGCTCTCCAATGGCTCTTCAATTCCATCAAGTCCTTTTGCCTGCAGGCCAAAAACCGGTTGGTCGGGCGACATATTCATGGCCAGTGTGTTAAACAATAACACGTTTAATCCCGCACCGTGAACCATATACAATGGCATTTTATTCCCTTTGGGCTTTATCGGTACAAGTGAATCCCAGGTAATTGATTTGCCATCCATTTCAAGTAACTGCGCCAGTTTTTCAACCGTCGAGGTTTCGAATAATGCAGCCAGCGGCAAGCGTTTACCTGTTTCCTTTTCGATCCGGGTCATTACCTGCACCGCAATGAGCGAGTGGCCGCCCAGTTCAAAAAAGTTATCGTAAACACCGATCTTTTCAACTCCAAGATATTCTACCCAGATATCGGCAACCAGCTTTTCAATATCGGTACGTGGCGCAACAAAGCCGTTGCCTGCATCAACTATTGATACACCATGTTTAGCTAGCGCCTTTTTATCAACCTTACCATTTGGGGTCAAAGGCATTGCCGGGATAATTATAAAATTATCAGGCACCATATAATCGGGTACTGAATCTTTTAAGTGCTGCTTCCAGTTTTGCACCTGGGTAGCCTCGCTAACGGTATTGTTTGTAAACTCAGCCACAACAAATGCAACCAGCTTATCGATCCCGAAATTATCTGATCTTGCAATCACAACGGCCTCTTTAATATTGGTTCCGTTTACAAGGTTGTATTCAATTTCGCCGGTTTCAATACGGTAGCCCCTTATTTTTACCTGTGCGTCCGCACGGCCGAGGCATTCTATTTCACCATTAGGCATAAATCTGCCTAAATCGCCGGTGTTATAGATCTTCGCGCCTGTGGTTTTTGAAAACGGGTCGTTTATAAACTTCTCCGCAGTTAATTCCGGGCGGTTAAGATAGCCCTTAGCAACGCCTTCGCCGCCTATGTAAATTTCGCCAGGTATGCCAGGGCCTAGCGGCTTTAAAAAATTATCTAAAATATAAATGGAGGTGTTGTCAATCGGCTTGCCTATTGATATTTTATCCGCATCTGTTATCTGCTTTACGGTGGACCAAATGGTTGTTTCTGTAGGACCGTACACATTCCATAATGAGCTTGCGAACTTCAGAATGCGCTCTGCTAATTCCGCAGGCAGCGCTTCGCCGCCGCAAATTGCCTTTATGGCTGTACTTTTGCTCCAGCCGGCTTCAAGCATGATACGCCAGGTATATGGCGTAGCCTGCATTACAGTGGCCTTATGGCTTTTTATCAGGTCGAGAAGGGCTCTGCCGTCCTTTGCGGTGGCAGCATCGGCTAATACTATTTCGGCGCCTGTTAGCAGCGGTAGGAATAACTCCAGCCCTGCAATATCAAAACTGATGGTTGTTACAGCAAGCAGTTTGTCGTCGGCAGTTAGGCCAGGTTCCTTTTGCATGCTGTACAGGAAGTTAACCAGGTTATGTTGGGCTATCTGCACACCCTTTGGCATCCCGGTTGAACCGGATGTATAAAGAATGTAAACAAGGTCTTCACCGGTAACGGTAATTTCAGGATCGGTATTAGGGTATTCATTAATGGTCAGCCACTCGTCCTCAAGCACCAATTCTTTAGCATTCGACTGGTATTTGCCTTTATAATTTTGAGAAGTTAAAAGAACCACTGCCTGCGAATCTTCCAGCATGTAATTGATACGGTTGATAGGGAAGATGGGATCAAGCGGAATATAAATTGCACCTGCCTTCATAATGGCCAGCATACTTATAACCATTTCGGCGCACCTGTCCATGGAAAATGCAACTTTATCACCCTTCAGAACTCCGTTTTTTACCAGGATAGCGGCTAATTGATTGGCCCTTTCGTTTAGTTCCCTATAAGTAGTTTTCTGTTTATTAAATGTTATTGCTGTTTTTGACGGCATTTGCACAGCACGCTCACTGATCAGCTGATGCAAAGGTGTGTGCTTTGGATAATCGCATTGGGTGTTGTTCCATGCGTCCAATTGGTGTGTTAATTCGCCCGAATCCATAGACAGGATATTTCCTATCAATACATCGGGATCCTTTACCAGCTCACGCAATAAAAATTCAAAACTGTCCATCATCTTTTTGATGGTTGATGCCTTGAATAATTGGGTGTTGTACGACCACTCCAGGGTAGGGGACTCTTCATGCCCAGCGATATTCAGGAAAATCTCGAAATTCTCGTATTCACGCGGGTTGCTGATCAGCTTATGATGCAATTGATAAAATTCAACATCATCGTCAAGCCCCATATCAATATTAAACATAACCGGCACCAGGGGAACCCTTGAGGCATCGCGGGCAATATTTAATTTTTTAAGTAGGCTGCCAAACGTGTAAAGCTGATGATCGTAGGCATCCAGCACTTCGCTTCGGCGTTGTCTTAAATATGTCTTGAATGAGATATTGCTTTTTGGGTAGCTGCGCAGCGCTAGTAAATTCACACAATGACCAACCAACCTGTAATTATCAGTAGCAGGCTGTCCGGCGGCCGGTAAACCAACAATAATCTCTTCCTGGCCGGTTACCTGTTTTAAAAATACTTCGAATGCTGCAAGCAGGGTGGTTACAAAACTGCTGCCCGTGCTTTTAGCAAGCTTTTTAACTTCGTTTGTTAATGCGCCGTCAAGAACCAGGTCTTCCCTGTGGCTCTTATAAGTGCGCAGTGCTGGGCGTGGGAAATCTGTTGGTATATTTAACAAATGGCCGCTTCCCATAAATTGGTCAAGCCAATAGCGTTCGGTTTCCTTGTTCGATTCACTTTCTGATTGTGCCAACTGATCGAGGGCATAATCACTAAACAATAGCGCATCCGGAAGTTTAATGTATTCCTGTTTTACAAATGCAGAATATAGTTTGCTTAAATCCTGCATCATAATTCCTATCGACCAGCCATCACAAACGATGTGATGTGCAACAAACGTTAATAGATGCTCACTTTCGGAAAATTTAAACAAAGCTGCCTTAAATAAAGGCCCTGTTACCAGGTTAAACGGGGTTAAAACAAGCTGCTTATTATACTCTTGTATAAAATCTTGTTTTTGTGCCTCAGCTAATGTTGAAAGATCCTTGTAGTCGATGTCAAGCGTTAGTTCTTTATAAACGCAAATGTTAGTACCATCAGCGCTGAAGGAGGTTCTTAGCGCTTCATGCATGTTCACCATTTCCTGGAGGGCACGCATCATTGCGCTTGTATTAAAAATACCTGTCAGCAACAGCGAAAAGCATTCGTTATAGGAGCAGTTTGCAGCTGCTCCACCTATTAGGCACGAAGTCCAGATCTCCACCTGCGGTTCAGTAGCAGGTGCTATCAAGGAAATTTCGGGGCCCGCAAACGGATCAAACTCAACAGGGTCTGTATCGATCATAATCTGTTCCAAAACAATTATTTTACTTGTAAATATTTACCAGGGTTATTCGCGTCGCTGATAAACCAGCCCGGATTGCCATCTTTGTCGCGTCCTAACCTTGCGCCCGGAAACGGTGCCTCCATAAAGGGATTAAACTCTTCCTTAGCTGCTGGTTTTGATGGAAAGAAACCTGATTCAATCAATTCGTCAACACTTTCCCTGAAGGCGGTAATAATCTTGTCAACCTCTTCCTTGGTGTGTGATGCAGTAAGGAAACATGGGAACAAATCCCAGATATGAATACCTTTTTCACGCATCAGGGTAAACAATAACTCACCATACGGCAATTCATCCTTAAATTTTATCTTCCACAACGAACCGAACGATGGCGAATATAATGGGATGCCTGTTTTTTCGCAGATGGCATTCAATTCGCCGGCAAGGTAAGCTGTTAATTTATTAAGACCCTCCTGTAAAGCAGGGCCCTGGTCCTTCATGTATTGTAGTGAGGCCTTACCTGCAGTAAGTGCTAATGGATGCCTTACAAATGTTCCTGCAAAATAAGTAACACCTGCTTCGGGCTGCGAATTGTCGCCGTATTGCCAGAAACCACCGTCAAGCGCATCCATAAAGTGTTTTACACCCGCTATTGCGCCGATAGGCATACCACCACCGATAACTTTTCCATAGGTACCCAAATCCGCTTTTATGCCAAACATGGCCTGTGCGCCACCCGGATGCATACGGAAACCGCTGATAACCTCGTCAAATATTAAGCAAGTGCCTGATTGTTTAGTGATCTCTCTAACCTTTTTAAGGAAATCAACGGGCTGAAATTCAGGTCTGCGGCTTTGTACCGGTTCAACCAATACTGCTGCAAGCTCGTGAGCTCTTTCTGCAATTATTTTTAATGATTCCTCTGTGCCGTAATCCAGGATCAGCATATTCTGAACCACCTCAGGCATAATACCCGGAGCTGCAGGAATGGTCTTTAATTTTTTAGTTCCGCGAACTATAACCTCATCGTTAATACCATGGTACGATCCGCTAAAGGCAACCATTAGCGAGCGGCCTGTTACTGTACGTGCGATACGCATAGCGCCCAATACCGCTTCCGAACCTGTGTTACATAATGCGGCGCGATCAAAGTTTGTTAATTCTGTGATTAGTTTACAAACATCACCAGCCAAAACATGCTGCGGGCCAATTTCGTAGCCGTTTTCAACCTGTTCTAAAACAGCCTTTTTTAATACGTCAACCTGGTAGCCCAAAAAGTTTGAGCCAAAGCCGTTTAATGCGTCAATATATTCGTTGCCGTCAATATCCCAAACGTGGCTGCCCTTTGAGCGGTTAACAACTAAAGGGTAAACAACTTCCTTAGTCAATGGCCTGAAACCGCTTACTACGCGTGGATCTGCCATATGCTCACGGTGTTCCTGTGTGTAAGCTTTGCTGCTGCCGGTTTTGGCGTTATATCGTTTGGTTAGGTTAGCTAAAAAAGTTTGTTGCTTTTCGCTTAAGCCTTGTACCTGTTTTTCAATACGCGCGGTGGCGCCAAATGGTTTTTTAACTTCAACCTGCTCTTCAGGTGTAAGGTCGTATACAATACCATTTTTTGCGGCAGGGGCTACCACAACAGGCGTAACCGAGGCAGGCGCTTGCGGCGCATTGCCGTTTTGCATCATTGCCAGTTGGCTTGCAAGCATTTGAATTTGTTGCTGGATCATATCCAATGCCGGGTTAGCTGCAACAGGTGCTGGAGAAGGCGCTGTATTAGCATATACGGGCTGGTTATTATTTACCACAGGTGCTGATTGCGGCTGGAATGCGCCTGCGGGCAGGTTTGCATCCAAATGAGCTGCAAGCAGGTCAATGGTGTTATATTCTTCAAATAATTTTCTGAAGGTAATGGGAACATTAAACTCTTTTTTAAGATTGGTGGCGATTTGCGTTAACAAAAGCGAATCGAAGCCGATCTCGATAAAATTCATATCGGTTGATGCTCCATCGATCTCGATTCCGGAGGCATCTTCAAATAGTTCCTTTAGTTTACCGGTTAATAGTTCTTTTCTCATCAGGGATTGTTGTAAATGGGTTTGTTCTTGTTGTATGGGTGTTGTTTGCTCTGTTTGTTCTGTTTCTGTTGTCGTTGCGCTTACAGGCAGTGCTGCTTCAAGCCAATAACGTTTATTATCAAATGCATAGGCTGGCAGGTTTACTTTTAACCGCTGCTGATCGTGGTAAAAAGCCTTCCAATCAGGCTCCGTTCCATTCAGCCATAACTGACCTAATGCCCTTAATACGGAATAGTACTCGGTAAGTGTTGCGTTTTTTTCAAATCCAGCCATAATTGGCGTAGTTTTCACCGTAACCTGCTGGCGTGCAAGGGTTGCAAGCACGTTTCCAGGGCCTACTTCCAGTAAAATGCGGCCATCTTCCTCCTGCAATGTATCCACAGCATTTGCAAAGCGGACAGTGCTGCGCAGGTGATTTGCCCAGTAGTGCGGGTTGGTGGCTTCGGCTTCGCTCATCCATGTTCCGGTAACTGTTGATACAATTGGTTTAACCGGCGGATATAACTTAACCGATTTAACAACTGCTTCAAACGGCGCAACAATATCATCCATCATAGCCGAATGAAAGGCGTGACTGGTTTGCAGCAGCATACTAGGAATAGATTTTTGTGCAAGCTCTTCCGAAAAAGCTGCCACCAGTTCATCCGGACCAGCCACAACGCTAAGCTTATTGCTGTTAATTACCGCGATGGAGAGATTCGCAGGCAAAATAGTGGCTAATGTTTCTGCATCGATCCGAACAGAAAGCATGCTGCCTTTAGCAACTTCACTTACCATTTTTGCGCGGGTTGAGATTAGCAGTAGTGCATCCTTTAAGCTGAAGATCCCAGCTAAGTGCCCGGCAACGAATTCGCCGATGCTATGGCCCGTTAATATGGCCGGCTCAATTCCCCAGCTCATCCATAGCTTAGCCATGGCATACTCCATTATGAATATGGCCGGTTGGGTATAGAATGTGTTTTTTATAGTTTCCGCTGATGTCTGGTCAATCGTCTTAGGATAGATCACATCGAAGATCTGTGCGTGGGGTGTATCTTTTAAAAGATCGATGCATTCATTAACAGCGGCTTCAAATACCGGTTCATTATCATAAAGCTCGCGGCCCATGTTCACATATTGCGAACCCTGGCCCGGGAACATAAACACAATTTCAGAAGCTTTTGATGTGAGATTTTTTGACGACGACGTTTCAATCGGCGCATTTAGTTTCGCCGATAGCATCTCGTTATCTTCTGCAATTACAAACCTGCGATGATTAAACTCAGTCCTGGTTTTTTGCAGGGTTGAGGCAATATCAGCAACGCTAATATCCTTATTATCATCAACAAAATCCGCAAGCTTTTTGGCGTAATTACCAACACTTGTTTCGGTTTTTGCCGACCATGTGATTAAACTTAAAGGCTTAGGCATACTGGCTTGCATAGGAACACTTATGTGCTCCTCTAAAATAATATGCACGTTGGTGCCGCCAACCCCAAAAGAACTAACACCCGCTCTTCTTTTTTCTGTCGATTCCCAATTTTTCAACGTTGAATTAACGTAGAACGGGCTTTCGGTCAAATTAATGTTTGGATTGCTATGTTGATAAAATAGCGATGGAGGGATCTGCCGGTGCTTTAAGGCTAACGCGGTTTTTATCAAACCGGCTACTCCTGATGCCGCGGTAGTATGTCCTATATTACTTTTTACTGAGCCTATGGCACAATATTGTTTTTGCGCCTGTTCACCGAATGCCAGGTTAAGGCCCTCTATTTCTATCGGATCACCCAATGGAGTTGCCGTGCCGTGTGCCTCAATGTAGCTGATCGTAGCCGGATCAATGTCAGCGTCATTTATCGCCATAGCGATAGCGCCAGCTTGTCCCTGTGCACTCGGGCCGCCAAAGCTTCCCTTGTCAGCGCCATCATTGTTTATGCCGATCCCTTTTATTACGGCGTAAATTGTGTCGCCGTCACGTTCTGCATCTTCTAAACTTTTTAAAAGTACCACACCTGCGCCATCGCTAAACACGGTGCCTGTAGCTTCGGCATCAAACGGGCGGCAATGGCCATCCTTACTCATGATGGAGCCTTCCTCGTAAAAATGCCCGCTTTTTATAGGCGATGTAATAGATACTGCACCCGCAAGGGCTATATCACATTGCCCGCTCCTGATGCTGCTTACCGCCTGTGCAATTGCCAACGATGAGGTTGAGCATGCAGAATGCACAGCTACAGCCGGTCCCTTCATATCTAACTGGTAAGCTGTGCGGGTTGCTATGTAATCTTTTTCATTTAGTGTGCGAACGTTAAAATGACCATACTGGTCAACCTTAGCAGGGTGACTAAGTACATTATGTGTATAGTAAGTATTGTAACCCGTGCCTGCAAATACGCCTACCTGGCCGTTATATTTTTGTGGCAGATAGCCGGTGCCTTCCAGCGCTTCCCAGGCAATCTCTAAAAAGATGCGTTGTTGTGGATCCATCAATTCAGCCGAACGCGGGTTGAAGCCAAAGAATGCGGCATCAAATTCATCTGCACCATCAAGTACACCTCTTGCCTTAACGTAAGCAGGGTCGTTCTTTATAGCCGCCGGTATCGATGCATCAAGTTCGGTGGCTGTAAAGAAACTGGTTCCCTCGCGACCTTCAATAAGCATGTTCCAAAATTCATCAACGTTTTTGGCTCCGGGGAAGCGGCCCGCCATGCCTATTACAGCAATGTCGCTGTTGGCTTTTTTGTCTGTATTCTTTTTGAATGTGAATGCCGATGTTTTATTTGCCCCGGTAATAAAGTTTACCATGCCGCTAACCGTAGGATATTGATATAGTTTGGTAATGGGTACCTGGTAATTAAACTGTTGCTTTAACATCGCCACCGTTTTCAGGGCCAGCAATGAGTTGCCGCCAAGCAGGAAGAAATTATCATCAATGCCGATCTTATCCAGCAGCAGTAATTCCATCCAAATAGCGGTGATGTTTTTTTCGATAGGAGTAGAGGGCGCCTTGTATAATGTGCTGAGCTCCGGCCTTTTCAGGTCTGGCTTTGGTAAATTCTTCCTGTCCACCTTCCCGCTGGTAGTTTTAGGCAGCTCGCTCAGCCAAACGTAGGCTGATGGGTGCATAAAATCAGGCAACGCCTGTTCAATGCTTTTGCGCACATAGTCGGTGTCTGGTTTATTGGTAGCGGACACCATATAGGCCACCAGTCGTTTTTGACCGATAACATCTTCACGGGCAACAACTATGGCCTGTTGAATATCATTCAATTGGTTGATCAGTACTTCTATCTCACCCAGTTCAACCCGGTTACCCCGGATTTTAACCTGCGTATCCCTGCGGCCTAAATAATCTATATTCCCGTCTGGCATATATTTAGCCAGATCGCCGGTGCGGTAAATTCGGGTTGTTTTATCTGTCGATTCATTCCAGTTTATGAACTTTTCGGCGGTCATCTCCGGGCGGTTCAGGTAACCATCGGCTAATGCCAGGCCACTTACACAAAGTTCACCGGTTTCACCGTAGGGAACCTGTTTCAGTTCTTCATCTAAAATAAGGATCTCGGTATTGTCTATCGGAATGCCGATTGAGGGTAGTGGCGGCCATAACGAGGGATCGCCATCTAACTTTAACTGTGTTACTACGTGCGTTTCAGTTGGGCCGTATTGGTTAAACAAAACACAATCCGGCAAAGCAGAAAAGAAGCGAACTATTTGCGGCGTGATCTTTAATTGCTCACCGGCTGTCATCACCTCCTTTAAACATGCGGGAAAATATTTCTCCGCATCAGCGGCTTCTGTTAAATACTGGAGAACAACGAACGGTAAAAAGATGCGGTTAACGTTGTATTGCTCAATGTAGCGTAACAGTTGATAAGGATCAACACGGAGGTCATTATCAACCAAAACTAACGTGCCACCGGTTGTTAATGTAGAGAAGATCTCCTGGAATGAAACATCAAAACTTAACGGTGCAAATTGTAATGTGTTTATACCTGTTTTTGAGATCGAATTTTTTTGTTGCCATGAAAGCAAATTTGCCAAAGCAGTGTGTCCCATCGAAACTCCCTTCGGGGTCCCGGTGGAACCAGATGTATATAAAACAAAACATGCCGACTTGCTTTCGGGGATAGCCTGATCGGCAATTTCGTATTCGTTATCGGATGTTAGTACAGTAATACCCAGCGGCTCAAATAAATGTTTTTGAGCAGATACTGATAAACAAAGATCGATTTTGGAGTCATTTACTATTTGTTGGAGGCGATCCAGCGGGTATTCGGGATCAAGCGGTAAATATGCCTTGCCCGACTTTAATATTGCTAACACACTGATTACAGTTTCTATAGCCCGATGAGTGCTTACTCCCGCATTTAGTGAATTGGGAGAGTGCTTTATGATCGCAGCGGCCAGGCTATCGGCTTTTTGGCCCAGCTGGCTGTAGGTTAAAGTTTGATCGCCAAAAATAACGGCAACTGAATCAGGAGTTTTATTTTTTTGCAGCTCAAACAGTTGATGGATCAGCAATTTGTTCATATCTTCTTTTTGTGCTTCGGCCAGGTTGCTCATAAGCTATTTTTTTTGAGTAAAATCAACGGTAACACGCTTAGCATTAAAATGCTTTGCATTAAAGCATAATTGTTCAATTTAAACTTAAATAGTTGTTTAGTAAAGTAAATTTGTAAAAATAGGGGTAAAAAGTGTTCTTGAAAACAATTATGCATTTTATACGTCTGCTTTTTCATTTTGGTTATAGCCGTAAGGAATATTAAAATCCTGGTTGCTACGTTATTGCTAAACATTTTAATAAGATTGGCGTTAGTAAGCCTTAGCCTCCTAATAAATGTTTTCAATATCTTTGCGTTCAATGACTAAAAAGTACCCGCTTATCTTCCTGCTTCTTTTGTTCTCCGGTTTAACTGCAAAGGCCAATTTTGTTTTTGACGCGAATTGTGTGGAAGCCTACAAAGCCATTTTAAGCTTTCGGATGAACGAAGCCACGCAACTCATCAACAAGGAAAAACAGCTGAACCCTCAAAACGGCATCACCATTTTACTGGAGAATTACATTGATTACTTTAGCCTGCTGGCTTCCGAAAATAAAAACGATTACGAACGGCTTAAGGATCGTAAGTCCACCCGCCTGTCTGCTTTGGAGGATAATGATCAGAATTCGCCTTATTACTTGTTTTCGCAGGCGGAGATCTGTTTGCAATGGTCGTTCTTAAAGGCAAAATTTGGCGATTACTTTACTTCGGGCACCGACGCAAAAAAAGCGAATGGTTTTTTAAAAGACAATGAAAAAAAGTTCCCGGGCTTTTTGCCGAACCAAAAAAGCCTGGCGCTGGTAAATATCATTTTCGGTTCTATCCCGGCAAATTTCAGAGGCATGGCCCGGTTGTTCGGTATGAGCGGAAATGCCCAACTGGGTATTACCCAACTTGAAAACCTCAGGGCGCAACTGCCCAAATCACCATACAGCTTTTATGATGGTGAAGTGATCTGGTTTTTATGTATTACAGATATCAACGTACTCCATGGCAAAAATAGCTACAACAAGTTAATGGGCTACCTCGCAGGAATGGATAACAACAGCATGTTGAAATCTTATTTGCAAGGCTATGTATCATCAAAAACCGCACATAACGATGAAACTATAAAATATCTGGAGGCTGCGCCAAAATCAAACCAGTACCTGCTTGTTCCGGCAATTGACTATATGCTTGGCATTGCCAGGCTCAATCGCATGGATGGAGATACGCCCGCGCCATTAACCCGGTATGTAAACGAGTACAAAGGCACCAGCTTTATAAAGGACGCGTATTTAAAGATCGCTTATTACTACCTGCTTCAAAATGATACCGAAAGATATAACAACTATTTAAAACTAGTGCGAACCAAGGGATATACCCTTGATGCTAAGGACAGGATTGCTTTGCGCGAGGCTAACGAACCCAAACAGGATATTGACCTGCTGAGGGCCCGCTTTTATTTTGATGGCGGCTACTACAGTAAAGCAATGGCGCAAATTGCCAATAAAGATGTAAATAGCCTTAAATTACCACGGGACAAAATTGATTATTATTATCGTTTAGGCAGGATCAACGATAAAATTGAGAAGAATTACGAAGCTGTATTAAATTATCAAAAAGCAATTGCCCTTGGCAGGGAAACCAGCTACTACTACGCTGCCAATGCCGCTTTGCTTATCGGTAATATCTACGAGGAAATTAAAGATTATAAAAAGGCTGCGGAATATTATAACCAGGCAATCGGTATGAAAAACCATGATTACCAGACGGATATCGATAACGACGCCAAGGCTGGTTTAAAAAGGATCGGTCAGTAGGTCAGGTTGCCCGGCTCGCGTGTAAAGCGAACCAGCTTTTTCATACTTTGAAAGTGATGGAGGTTCACGTTTTCCTTTAATGTTTCAAAATCGAAATCGTGATTTGTGCCGCAGTCCAACACGTTAAAATAAGCTGAGGGCTTAAGGCTTTCAAAGTATTCGGTGAGGTTGCTGCTCCAGATCAGTTGGCAATCGCCGTTGATCCTGTTTACAATTTCCCTGATCCCATCTTTAAAATCAATGTGCCTGATGTGCTGCGACTCGAGTTCGGCCTGTGGGTAAAAAAGTAGAATATTTCCAGGAGTATTCATTAGTTCTGCCGCGTATACCAGGCTTTCCTTTATCGACCATCTTCCCGGCTCGACAGAAAACGATCCGAAGTATTTTAGCCATGGCTTTTTCTCCATCTGCTTTTTAACCGACATGGCGTACAAGCCTTTGATTTTTTGTTGCTTATCGATCATTTTAAAGATCAGGTAATATGCAAAAAAGCCATCCAAAAATCCAAAATGGTTGCACATCAGGATATAGGAATGGTCAGGTTTTATATCGATGGGATGGATAACCATTTTATTAAAGCGCTTCCGCACAAACCACACCAGGATTGATGAACCCCATTTGACCAGGAAAAAAGGAAGCGGCTTCGCCTTTATTATCATAACAGCAGATCGGTTAACGTATTGACAAAACTCTTTTTGATCATCTCATGGCCCTCGTCCAAAACAACAACCGTGGCGTTGTTCAATTTTGCGATGAAATCCTTGCCGATACCCGGCGGAAATGCCCTGTCGCGTTTGCCAAATATAAAGATGCTTTTTATATTTTGCTCATTAAGCGCCTGCGTCAGGCGCCGTTCATCAGTTTCAAAGGCGCGCAGGTAGGTAAAACAGGCGTAAAAGTTAAACCGGAGATCAGCCGTGCCTATTTCCCCATAGAGGATCTTATATGCTTCATTATCAATCACCCTGAGGCGTTTAAATAGCTTAAGCATCCTTATTAGAGTGGTTTCGCTTAAAACCATTTTCTCCATTATTTTATTACCGGTTTTACTTTTACTGAAGAAGGTGATTAACCTCCCCGGATTTAATGATGATGGTGCGGCAATAATTAACTCATCAATCATTGTTGGAAGCTCTTCGGCAACAACTGTGGCATAGTGCGTCCCCATGGAATAGCCGATAACAGAAAAGCGTTTGATGCCCTGGTCTTCGCAAAAACCAAGAATAAGATCGGCAAGTTGTTTTTTGGTAATCCCCTTTTTTACGGTGGTCAGCGTTTGATCCTTTAGTTTCGTTTCCTTATGGAAGAAAAGGTCGAAGCCAATAAAAGTGTATTTTTCGCCTAAATTAGTTTCTAAGATCTTGAACTGTTTTCCGTGCATTCCATAGCCGTGAAAACTCAGCATTATCTGCGGGCCACTACCAAATTTATAGTAGTGCAGTTTAACCAAATTATTTTCAAAGTAATGGTCTGTCATCAGGTGTTACAGATTTTCTATAAAGGCAATTGCCCACGCATAATCGCCGTCGTGCGAGATTGACAGGGCAATATCAAATTTAGCAGAATCGCGGTGAATAATTACCGTAGGCCTGCCAACTGGCTTATCACGCAGGATCTCGATCTTTTTGGGGCCGAGGGCTGATGGATCAATTTGTTTTACGGCCTTGTATACAGCTTCCTTAGCTGCCCACGTGGATGCGTAACGGAGTAACGGATTTTCAAATTGATCGCAATAGGCAATCTCATTTGCTGTGTAGACTTTATTTTTGAACGACTCGGTAAATGATTTTTCGAAATCAGGAATGAACACAATATCGTTGCCTGCCGAAAATTTTTGTGCCGGGATCAGTTCATCCAATGTTTTTTTAATTGCTTTCTCCATCCACACCAAGCCCCATAATATTAAAACCGCCGTCAACAAAATGGATATTACCGGAAACTCTTTTTGAAAGATCAGAGAAGTAATACAAGGCGGCATCACCCACATCTCCTGAGTCGATATTACCAAGCGGGGCGGTAAACTTACCCATTTTACGCAGCTTTCGTACGCCAAAGATTCCACCGGAAGAGGTGGTCATTACCAGGCCCGCCGAAATAGCATTTACGCGTACGCCGGTGCCCCTGAAATGGCTGGCGAGATAGATCATTATATTTTCTAATGCTGCCTTGCAAATTGCCATTCCGGCATACCCCGGGAATACCCTTTGCGATGCATTATAGGTAAGCGTTAAAATAGATGCATTTTTAGAAAGTAACGGTTGGGCAACCCGGCAAACCCGTAGTAACGAATAGGCACTGATATTAAATGCATCCATTAAATCATCAAACGGGATATCGATGTAGGAGGGAGCCGGTTCATTGCTGCCCGGTAGGCTATAGCACATAACCGACTGTGTTCCGAACGCCACGCCGTGCAGCACATAGTCTATCGGGCCGACTTTATCATAAACCATCCGCATAAATGCACTGATCTCTTCCTCTAATCGCACGTCAACCTCTGCGGATAGCTTGGGATCCATGCCATTTTGTTGCATCAGGTATAAAACCTCATCTTTAGTATCAGCAACATAGCTTAGTGCAATTATACAGCCCGAACGATGCAGCTTTACGGCGATATCATAAGCGATGGAGCTTTCGTTCCGTACACCGAATATCACCGCAACTTTACCTTTGTTATCTATCATTTATATGTCTCTTGAAACAGCCATCGCGCTGTTTGTTCCGCCAAAACCGTAATTTAAACAAACAATCTGGTTAATCTCCTTAGCTACAACTTCCTGCGATATCAGGTGCCTGTAAGCAGCCGCAGGTTTATCTGAGCCCTGCCAACCTTCCTTCTTTTGAAAGGATTCTATTTCGGGGTTCAGCTCATCAGAGTTTATGCACGGTAACACTTTTTGGTTTTTAAGCATTAAGAGTGCTGTGATAAATTCAACCGAGCCGGCAGCCCCCAGCATGTGGCCAAACTGTGCCTTCGGCGCCGCAATATGGTAACCTTCCTCACCAATGGTGTCAACAACACTGATCAATTCCAGGATATCGCCAACAGGTGTGGCAGTGCCATGCACCTTAACAACATCAGGCTTGATATTTCCTCCTGCCATCAGGCCTTTCCATAACCTTTTTTGGCCATCGTAAGATGGATAGAACATGTTGCCATCACCATCGGAATTGTTAAAATATTCATCAATAACACCAAGGATGTTTGCGCCACGGGCCTTTGCCATTTCGTATTCCTCCAGAGCAACTATACCTGCGCCGAATGAGCAAACAAAGCCATTTCTTTTTAAATCGAACGGGCGTGAGCTTTGTTCAGGTGTAAAGCCCTTGCTTAACACCTGCATGGCATCAAAACCAATAAAAGTCTCTAACGCGGTGCCTTCAACACCGCCGGTAATAGCGCGGTCCTGCAGGCCGAATTTTATCAAACGATAGGCATAGCCAATATTGCCTAAGCCGGTTGCGCAAGCAGATATGATGGACTCACAAACCCCTTTGTTTTTTATCAGGCACGATACGTTAGCAGCTTCACGGTATGACATGGCACGGTCGACAGTATGCGAGCCGGCCATCCGGGTTTTTTTGCCAAGCTCATAAAACGCGTGCCAGGCATGGCGAGATACTACGTTTCCGCCACCGCCTGAGGCTATTACCACGCCGGTTTGCTCCGACTCTGTTTCAGCAGTCGTCCAGCCGGCCATTTTGATGGATTCCAGTGCACCTAACATTGCCCATACGCAACCAAGATCAGCAGTTGCAAGGTTTAAATCGGGAATACGACCAAGGTGATCGACATAAGTTTCAGGCCATTCGGTTTCAGGCACAGGGTGAATAGCTTCCAGGTTCATTTCAGGTTCTGTAATATAACCTGCCACCATCGATCTGATCTGCTTTTCATAGGCCCGCGCCTTAGGCCATTCGCGGATTAAACTCTGGCTTGAGAATAATTTTCTATCAAAATCATCCAAATCTGTACAGGTTGGAAAAGCCCCGCCCATACCAACAACTGCTACTTTTCTGCCTGTTACGTTCATATATTATTTATTTGCCGTGCGTTCCTTCACCATTATTATCAGGTCGATAACGTCCTTAACTTTCGAGCCCATGCGGTCGATATCTTCGTCTTCAAATTCGATATCGAACTTTTGCTCAACCTTTGCTGCAATATTGATCAGTTCGGTTGATGGTGTGCTCAGGTCCGTAAGAAAGTCGGTTTCTTCGGTAACGCCAACCAATCTCTCCGGATCAATAGTACGTACCGTTTTTAAAACTTCCAGTAAGCCGTCAAGTATCTCTTGTCTTTCGTTTTCCATATTATGCTAATTTGTTAAATTGTTCTATTAAAATCGCCCTTCCGGTTATATCATGCAGTTCGGCTACCTTCACAAAATCTTTGCTAATATCATACTTTAATAATCTTTCTTCGGTAAAGTCACTAAAATATTCATCCAGATCTAATCCCTTTGGCACCCGATAAATACGGCCATCACAAACCATTTGCCGCCATTTGTAAAAGGTAATATTGCCAATGCTGATAAAGGTATCGCCCAGCTCAAGATAATTCTGAAAGTTAACGTTTCCAATACTGATAAATGCAGGGACAAATTTATCCCGCAACACATCCGGCAGGCAATTTTGCTTGCGGCATTCTGAAAATGTAGCGCACGAAACAATGGTTGCCTGCGCAAATGCTTCCACCTGGTCCACACCACGAAATACGCCGAAATGGTCCTCCACATCCCTTTCGGTTGGCGAATAGCTGGCTACTATCCCCTTAGCAGGCGAATGCCAATGATAATTGTGCACCAATCTTTTTGTTGGGCCATGCAGCAATAGCTTTGAGGGATCTACTCCAACCAGGTTGCCGTGTTGAAGAATTTCGAAATAAGCCGCCCTTTCTTCTTCTGTCATATTAAGCCGCCGTTGATGTGGATATTTGTTCCGTTAATGTATGATGCCTTTTCTGAAAGCAGGAATTCAATCGTATCCGCCACATCATCAACCTTTCCAAACCTTTTAGCTGGAATCATATTAAAATATTTCTGTTTTATTGCTTCCGGAATTCCGGCTGTCATGTCTGTTTCAATAAAACCAGGGGATACACTTAATACCCTGATTTTATGTTCAGTATTAGTGGCGGCAGCCTCTTGCGCCAATGATCTTGACAATGCAGCTAACCCCGCTTTTGTAGCGGCATAAACAGATTGAAATGCATTGCCACTTTCGCCAACTACTGAACTGATATTTATAATTACGCCCTCTTGTGTAAGGCTAAAGATCTTCATCGCTGTTTTACAGATCAGGATAGGAGCCTTAAGGTTTACATTCAGCATGGCATCAATTTCCTTTTCAGGCTGGTAGTTAAGCGGCTTGTCGTAGGTAACGCCTGCATTATTTATCACCCCATACAGGTCGCCGTGCTCTTTTTTTAGTTGTTTACAAAAGCTATTTATAGCATCGGCATCCGAAAAATCGGCGCATAAAATATGACTGCCAGGAATTATTTCAGTAAAGCTCTCCGGCTTCGATGCGTGTAATATTAAAGTGTATTCGCCTGCTAACTTTTTTGAAATGGCCAATCCAAGCCCCTTACTAGCCCCGGTAATTAATATCTTTTTTTTCTCCATTAGGTTTGGCGACGATCCAATTAATATTTGCTGCAATATAATAAATAAAAATAAAGTGATTAATGCTTATTGGTGTAGATCGACTTTGAACGATACTTTCGAGGGGACTGACACATTAAATCAATTCGGCTGCAAACATGTTAAATTATAATAATAATTTAGGCATCCTATTTTAATAAATTCAGTAATAGATATCCATAACCAGGTATGTTACGCAAATGTCTCATAATAAACGCTTTGATTTTCCTGATGTTGCCGTTTGTGGGCCTTTCGCAAGGCAACAAATCCTTCAAAATAATTCCCCTGGGTATCAAGGGCGGCATAGACGAAAGCAATTTGTCGGCCTATATGGTCGCCCCGGCAGGCAGTGACAATTACATTTGCCTTGATGCGGGCACGCTGCATTATGGGATAGAAAAGGCCATCGCCAATAAAGTGTTTTATATTCCGGCGGAGCAGGTGTTGAAAAAGTATATCAAAGGTTATTTTATTTCGCATGCACATTTGGATCACGTTGCCGGGTTGATAATTAATTCACCGGATGATTCGACCAAATCCATCTATGGCTTATCGAGTTGTTTGGAAACTATAAAAACCCATTATTTTACATGGGAGAGTTGGGCCAACTTTGCTGATGAGGGCGAGGCGCCGCAAATAAAGAAATACCATTACCAGGTGTTAACGCCAGATAGTGTTTTGGCTATCAAAAACACGGAAATGAGTGTTCGCGCCTTTCCGCTTAGCCACTCAAACTTACAAAGCACAGCTTTTTTAGTAAAGAGTGGTGGGGCCTATATTTTATATTTAGGTGATGTGGGGCCTGATGAAATAGAAAAAAGCCATAGCCTGCATTTACTATGGGAAGCAATATCACCGCTGGTTAAGAGCAAGCAATTAAAAGCAATAATGATAGAGACTTCGTTTCCTAACGAACAACCTGACAAAACACTATTTGGTCACTTAACCCCGAATTGGCTGATGAGGGAGATGGACGATCTTGCTATGCTAACCGGCAGCGATACTTTAAATGGATTCAATTTGGTGATCACGCACGTTAAGCCACCACAAGATAATATCAACAAACTTAAAGCGCAGTTGAGAAAACAAAATGAGTTAAAGCTTAATTTAATTTTTCCGGAGCAGGGGAGGGAGATTGATTTATAGTGGCCGGATCTTAGAAAAACAATGCAATGAAATAAGGCGCCCTATGGAAAATATTGCAATCAAACGTATTTACGAACCGGCGGCGGTTACCGATGGCTATCGTATTCTGGTAGACCGCTTGTGGCCAAGAGGAATGAAAAAGGAAGATGCCGGAATTGATAAGTGGATGAAAGCTATTGCTCCATCGGATGCTTTAAGGAAGTGGTATCACCAGGATATTAGCGAATGGGACGTGTTTCGGCATAAATACTTATTGGAGCTAAAGGAGAATCCTGCTGTGAGCGAATTTTTGTCCCTGATAAAGGATCATGAAACAGTAACCCTGCTATACGCGGCGCGTAATGAACATCAAAATCATGCATTGGTTTTGTGCGAGTTTTTGCAGACATCATAATGTTCTTCTGGCTGAAACTCAAATGATCTACATTTTCATTAAAATAATCTATTAATTCTATAGGAATTATATATTAATATATTACATTTGCAACAGGCAAAATGCCGATAGCATTGTGAATATTAAGTTAATCCATATCCCATCTCTTCTTTATCCGTATTATAATAATATGCGAATGTGTTGTTGCTGTTAAACAAATCTGTTTCTACAAGATTCTTTCACAATTAAACACCAACACATACAATAATGCAATTAGTTTTTCCGATTCAAATACAGTTTAGCTTTTTTCCTGGCAGGTTTTTAAAGCCTCAATACGGCCTTGTTTATTGTTGTCGCTAATGATCAGCTATTTTAAATGAACAATAATAAACAACTAAAAAATACAACTATGTCATCCTCACTAAATAAATACCCGCATTTTGAACTCCTGGAGATAGAGCCGGAACTCAACCTTAAATTCAAAAAATATAAAGCATTGAGCCCTTTAAGAAAAGGAGATGTTGCACCTGCGCTAACATTTGCCAATGATTTTAACGCATGGCGCCAGTTTTTAAATGGGGCAGGGAATAATATTCATTTGTCGGCAAGGCAGTTGTTGAGCAAGCCGCTGGTTATTAGCTTTTACTCACACCACTGGAAAAACGAGGGACTTGATTTTATTACCAGGCTAAGTGAAATAAACACCGGGATAAAAGCCAATGGAGGTAATCATCTTGTTATTACCGAGGGCCGCAGCTCCGAACTGGAAAAGGCTGCATGGGACAACAATTTAACGCTGAATTTTTATTTTGACGCAACGGGTAAGCTTGCTGAAGCTTTTGGAGTATTTGATGTAAATAGCCCTGTTTGGGAACGCTTTTCAGGCATTGATGCACACGTACCCTTTCTTGCCAACTTTGTAGTAACGCCGTACAACCAGGTTGTATTCAGTCACAGCAATTGGAACGCTGACCAACCTTTGCAAACCGGTGAGTTGCTGGATGCAGTTTACAAGGCAAGCGTGGACCTTAATGCTCGTAAATCTGCGTGATAATTTAATAATTAAGGGAAAACGAGGATGGCGGTAATCTTTTAGTGGTTGAGTAAAGGTATTGAAGAGCCAGCTTTTAAGTTTCGCCATTCAAGAAAAATTGACCTTGCCTATTTTAGATACCTTTGGCTGGAGAGTTAGAAATATATGAGCAATAATTTAGAATGCCCTATAGATAATATAAGCGTCAACGAAAATAAAGTAAGGATAGTCGCTTTTTTTGTGCTGTTATTAACAGTGGTTTTCGTAGTAACTAATAGCTGGCTATTTGCGGCATTGCTTTTTGCCGATTTTGCCCTACGCTCTTTTAACTTCAACAAATATAGTCCGTTGGGAATTCTGAGCGACACGGTAGTAAAACAGCTGAAGATAAAAAATAAACCAACCGATCGGGCGCCAAAAAGATTTGCGGCCTTGGTTGGTCTTCTCTTTTCGGGATTTATACTAGTGGCTGTAGTTTTGCAATTAACGCTTATATCACAAATAGCAGCAGGAATATTGATAATATTTGCGGCGCTGGAATCATTTTTTGGGTTCTGCGCGGGGTGCTATGCTTATGGGCTGTTTAAACTTACGAAGCTTTCAAAAACTTCGTAAGTTTAACATTAAATTATTTGCTTGTTTTTTTAACAGCGGGTTTTGCAGCCTCTTTTTTTACTGCAACTGGTTTTACAGGGCTTTCTTTTTTTACTTCAACAGTTTTTACCGGAGTTTCCCTTTTTGCTGGTGCTAGCGTAGCCACTACCTCTTTTTTATCGGTAGCTGCAACTTTTGGAGTTTTAACCGCTTTAATAGCAGGAGCAGCCTTAACTTCTTTAATTTTTGGCGCTTTGGCTACCTTTACGGCTTCAGCGGGTTTTGCCAGCTTCTTTGCCAGGTTTTTTGCGGCCTTTTCAATTTCCTTCTCAATTTTTTTCGAGGTGTGACCAAGTTTGGCGGCAAACGCCTTTAATTCGGTCATTAAACTTGCCTTGATGGTTTTCTTAGCAGTTTCCTTTTCTTCTTTTACTAACGGTGTCGTGCTTTCTTTTTTCATGGTTTACGGATTGCTGCAAAGATAAGTTATTATAAAGTTACATCAATGTTATCATTATGTTAACTATTGGAATTGAGATTAATATTAATTTATCAATGTGTTAGTAATGAGGTAGTTTAATTATTGCTTAGATAGGAATGCTGTACACATGTTAAATTATTGTTATGAGCTATCTGTTTGAGAACGGCGCTTTATCGAATTTGTAGGTACACATTGGTCCGGGATGCTTTGATAAGGGCCAATATCTCGTAAGAAAAGAGAAAGCAGATAAATTTTTCGCCGGGCTTAACGTACTTGAACTAACTTTTAAAGAGTTTCCGATTGATTTTTTAAGAAAATACTGGGTTCTGTACAGGAAAAGTAGGTGTTTGGGTAATTTTCCTCTTTTTGAAATTTAAACATTGCACTTTTAGATATAATTATAAACCTAAACCTTATCACAATTGGCAGGCAGTTCGTCTGGCCAGGCATAAGATCCCTCTCCCCAAAATCCACTATTTTCTCCTAATCAACAAACGCAATTTTTGTAGAAATATACGCACAGACAATTCGTCAAGAAGGGTATGACAATTTGATATTATGTATAGGAATTAGTTTCTCCTGGAAGTTTTTAGTAATTTATTTGACATATAGGCAGAGAAGTCGGCTTTATAGCTTTCGCCAATTGTAAAGCTCAGGTTATTGTTCATTTTTATCATGTTACCCTCAATGTAATTGATAAAGTCGGTTGAAATGATAAATGCCCTGTGAAATTGCCTGAATTCATTATGTGGCCTCAGGATCTCCATAATGTCCTTGATGGTAAGGTAGGCAACAAGTGTTTTATTGGTAACAAGGTATATTTTTATATAGTTGTGCAGGCTTTCAAAGGCCACAACGTCCTTGTAACGTACTTTTACTATCCGCAGGTCTTCCTCCTTGTTCTTCACCATGAAGTAGTCCTCCTCGTTTGTTACTTCTGCAGCTCTGGCAGTTTCCCCATCAGGGAATAACCGGTTAATGGTTGACGAAAATTTTGCAAAGGAGTAAGGCTTTAGCAGATAAGCGTCACCCTCGGCTTCGAAGGCGTCAAATGCATATTTTGAGTGAGATGTGGTGAAAATTAGCTTCTTTGTTTTTGAACGTATGACCTTTGCCAGTTCAATCCCCGACAAAAACGGCATATCAATATCCATAAAAAGCAGATCAACGGGTGTTTCTGAGGTAATACCTTCCAATGCCTCCTTTGGATTTGTGTAAATTGCCACAACTTCCAATCTTGGCACCAGCTCTATATACTTTACCAAAGCCTCAACAGAAAATTGTTCGTCGTCTATTATGATACATTTCAACATATAGGTTCAAATATAATTATCTGGAAATTTAAACAGGTATTTGATTTTCCAAACAAGGTAAGCAATACTTTATTTTTCATAGGGATGTATTCCCAGGTATTATAAACGTTGCTAATTTAGCTTTATTGACAGGTTAACCTTTATTTTTTACCCCAAATGGCTGGTTTTCTACATAAACGGGTTTTTATTCTTAATCACGTATGCTAATTGATGGTTTATTATTTGTAATAGCAGAAAACAATTGTTATAATAAAGGTTGTATTTGAAATGATAAATTAAGCAGGGATATCTAAGGGTTGTTTTTATGGATCAATATAAATGTATTATTATAGATGATGAACCGCACGCCATCGAGGGGCTAAAAAACTATATAGCTGCCATTCCCAGTTTAAAGCTGGAGCATTGTTACACCAGTCCGGTTGACGCTTTGATGGAGCTTTCAGGTGATAACAAAACCGACCTGATATTGCTTGATATTGATATGCCGCAAATTTCTGGCATCGAACTATCACGGCAGATCAGGCAGAAAACCAACAAACTGGTATTCACTACCGGTCATACACAATACGGGTACGAGGCTTTTGAGGTTGATGCAGATGCATACCTGTTAAAGCCATATTCGCTGTCGAAATTTGCCTCAACTATAGCAAAGCTATTCCCGGCACAAACTGAGACCAAAAATGCCGGCGATTTTTTCTTTGTTAAGAATAAAAATGACCACTTAAAAATTGTTAAGATCCGTTTCGACGAGGTGGTTGCAATTGAGAGCAAACAGAACTACGTGCTTATCCACACCTTGTCGAAACAGATTCTTACTTACATGTCGCTTACCGAGATCTCCAAAACATTTGAACAGCTGCCAAATTTTGTTCAATACCAACGCAGCTTTGTGCTCAACAAGGAGCATATCGAGTCAATAAACGGCAATACAATCCAAATGGTTAACGGCGTACAAATTACCGTTGGTGAATACTATCGTAAGGATTTTACCGCGTTTTTGTCGGAGAAACTAGTGAAAGCCAAACGTAGTGAATAACAATTATTTTACGCCATTACCTCTTAAAATGCCGGTGTGCGTCATTGTTGTGGCTGTCGTCGTTGTTGTTGTTTCCGTGGGGTTAGACGGATTTCTCTTAGATTTGTACACAAAAAGTGTATTGTTGCTGATTTTAAATTGTTTGTGTTTCATAACTTTTTTATGAAACTTATGGTGAAATTTAGACCAGTAAAAAAGAGCGGGATGTAAAGGTCATTTTCCTATTCAGAATTGGTTAACAACATGAAAAAGATTTTTGAAAAATGGTTTAAGAGATACAGGCTTCACCTGCTGGTATGGATATTATTTATCTTTTACGAGGTGGTAATTATTGGGCTGATATTTGGTGATTATGGTGACTTTTTCACTTACGCCGGACACTATGCCTGTGTTCTGATACTTTTTTATGCCCATTCGGACTATGCGTTGCCCTGGGCTCTGAAAAATACTAAAAAAGCGATTTGGAAATTGCCCCTGATCATCGTTTTTGAGTTTTCGGTATATATTTATGCGTCCTATTGGGTGGATTTTTTATTAAAGGCATTTCACGTTTTTACCACAGATTCTCACTTTAAATTAACATATCAATTTTGTCTAAAATACATTTATAGGGGAGTTTATTTCATAGGTTATTCAACAGGTTATTATTTCATTATAAATTATATTAAGGAAAAGAAGAAAACGGATGAACTTGAAAAGCAACGCTTAAATGATATCATCTATCGCCAAAAAACTGAACAGGAATTAAGCCAGGCGCAAAACGCATTTCTGAAGGCCCAGATTAATCCGCACTTTCTGTTCAATACGCTTGATTTTATTTATCACAATGTTGTTGGGTCGTCGCCGGTGGCGGCTGATGCTATTATCACACTTTCGGAAATGATGCGCTATGCTATCGACTCGGACAGAATGGGTGATTATGTTTTGTTGGGAGATGAAATAGACCAGGTAGAAAACCTGCTTTATTTGAACCAGATGAGGAAAAATCATAACCTGAGTTTTAGACTGAACTACGACGAGCAGACCAGGAATATCAGACTTATTCCTTTGATTTTGTTAACACTCGTAGAAAATATATTTAAGCACGGCAATCTAGTTAACGCGGATCATGAGGCAAGTGTTAATATGTATATAAGCGACGATAGGTTTTTTATAAAAACAAGCAATTTGATCAATAAACGTGTAGCAACAACCAGCAACAATAAAGGATTGGACAATATTGAACGACGGCTAAAATTTGCCTATGGCGCCGGGGTGCAATTTACCTACGAGGCAGATGAAGTCGGCTATTTTAAGGTTGTTGTTGAGATCCCTGTTGCGCAACTGAAAGCGCACGGCGGGTCTTCAAAGTTTTTAAAAGATGCTGGTAAAGAATTGCTTCATGAGCCCGTTGGTCTGCAAAAAATAGCCGGTTAACATGCATGTGGATCAGATCGGCAGTTATTTTAAAACGTTCGTCAGCAGTGTCGCACTTGCTCAGGATTTTTAAGAATAGGTTTTCTTGCTTGCCCGGTAGACGTAAGCGAACTATCTGGTCATCGTTTGGTAATTGTTTTTTGAGCTGCTGAAAGGACAAGTTCAATTTTTTAAAGTTTTCCGGTCCCATACCCATTTCCGTGCTGAAGTTATCAGCCATATTTTGAACGAAAATAACTTGATCTCCAATATTTGAAAAACAATGCCCCACCAGTTGTTGCATCCATGCCAATGTTGCTTTGTAAAGGTGATCGGTTCCGTTCCCTTTTCGCAATAGTTGAAGAATATATTTACTATCCGCACTGAAAAATTCCTCTGCAAGCGACATTCTCTCCAAGCCATAGCGCGCTGTTTCTCTAAAATAGGTTTTAACCTGGATGTCTGAGATCAGTCCGCTTGTATAATCTTGCTCGAGAATTGCCTTTAGCCTGCTTATGTGGCTATAAGCTTCGCTTGTTTCCCTAAGGTTGAGTCTTAGCCGGATGTGCGGCGCCGGATCGTCATACCGGATGAAAAACCATTTTTGGAGATCTGTGGTAAGGTCCTTTAAAAAAAGTGTAATTCTATTTAGCAGGATTTCGTTGCTTCGTGATGGGTGGCAATAGATCTCGAAATACAACCAGTCGCCACCGGGGACTTCCATATCGTTAATTTTATCAAAAGCCAGGTTCTGTTCGCCCTTATAAACCGGGTTTTCATGGGCATAGCTAACGATATACTCGGCGGAATAGCTTTTGCCTTCTTCGTCCCTGATTCCATCTAATTTTGAGACTAAAGCTTCCGAGATATAAAGTTCGTTATCCGGATAGTTCGCGCAAAAAAGAAGGAACTGATCAATGTCATTATCATTATTTGGATCAAAACACAAGGTTTGGTCTGAATTTCCTGCTTTGAAGAAGGAAAAAATCCCCTCATTCATCAACCAGCCCGTTAACTCCTTTTTTAGTTGAAGGTTTTTAGCTTTCTTAAATTGTTTAGGAACCAGCCACATCGCCGGAGATACAACGATCTCCTTGTAAACAACGCGTGGGTACCGTAGGAGGCCAGGAAAGAAATGCCGGATCTTAAAGTTAAGATCGGCGTTGATGTTTTGAAACTGCAGGTCGCAAAGAAAACGGTATACGGCGAGATCAGAACGCGTGTAATTATAGGCAGACGGAATTCTCGGGATTGCCCGTTTGTTATATTTTTTAGACCATAAGATCACTTCACCACCTTTTACCGCAACCAACAGGTCATCTAAGCGCATAGGCGAGGGGTGGCACGACCATGTTAATATAGGCAATTCATGCGCATACAGTTGCTTGCGACGGTTCACATTGTCTACCTGCTTTTCGACCTGGTAGGCGATGTCGAAAAAAACAATATCGGGATTTGCCCGCTCTTCTAAATCGGCTATTTTACGACCAAAGGTTTCAACTTCTTCATTGGCAATGGTAAAGCGACCCAATAAAGCGCTGGCAGTGCAACCGCCGGCATTTTCAATAACCGGCTGATTATTCCACAAACGCAGCAGAAGGCTGAAGGTATTAGGCAGAGGAGGGGATGACTGCCTGGCAGGTTCCTCAAACTCATCCAGGCTGATCTGCCCGCCTGATATAATTCCATTCAGTAAAAAACGATGGAGTGGTGAATAGTTAATTTGAAGATTTGGCTGTTCTTCCCTTTTAGCTGATCTTATGAATTCCTCTAACGCTTGGTCGGTTTGGGACTGCCCCAGGTCGGCATAACCCACGCCTGTCTCCGGATCCATGGCAATAGTTAACGGAATGGCCCGCTGCTCAAATTTTTTTGAAAACGCACTTTTGAAATTGTTTAACGTCTCGTTTTTTGTCCCGGGTAAATAATTCGATAGAAAATCTATCAGCCCCGGAAGATTCCGGAGCTTCCGGCTGTCGAATCCACCGGAAATAAGTTTGCGCTCCGCTATTATATAGCTGTTTCCATTACTCGGGTTAATGATATCTAGTCTTTTGAAATAATCCGTACCGGTTATATTTGGAAATAGATCGCTTAGTATCAATTGCGATTCCAGTAGCTGGGTAAGTAAGTTTAAGGTGTCTTTTTCCCGCATCTGAAATTCGGATGCCATGAATTCAAAAACGTGCTTAGCGCTTTTTTTTTCGTTACAGAAATCTAAGATGGCATTAAGCTCGGGGAAGTTATTTACCGAAGCTATTTCAAAATATTCATTGCGATGGCGGATGTAACGGTTTTCTTTGCCAACGAGATAAATTGTAGAGTTGGTTTGAAAACATTGGGAATTAACGGCGAGTTTCCCCAGGTCCATTGTTAGCAGGTCCTTTTTATTCCAATTAGTAAATTCAATGGCCGAGATTTTACGCTCTATGATCGGCTGATTGCTCTCGCCTGTTGCGTGAGGCATTGTGGTAATTGCTGCAAAACTGCCGAACGGAGTGGCCCGGTATTTGGCCCTGTTGAAATACTTCCATGCAGTGAAGGCCGCCTTTTCATTCAAATCTTTTAATTCATTTACCCCAACACGTTCAACTATTTCTGCAAATGCTGGAGACGCTTCGTTTATAAGGTATTTTAAACTGTCCCATTTCTCTCCAATCTCATCAGCTAGGCCGAATGCCGGTGTGCGACACAGAATCACGTCCAATAATTTAATTTTCATTGACTGCCGGTTGAATAAAAATTACTGATTGATTTTGTGCCGCGAGGAGGATAGATGGACGCAGATGCCGGATGATTAACTTGGTGTAAGCAGGTAGCTGGCGGGGTAAGGAAGAAGGTGTCATAATAAGCGATCAGGATGCTTAAAGATAGGCTTTTTTAATGCGAAGGAATAAACCCTTTCTATCTTTATTGCCTTAATCAGCTGAATTTATATCAACTCATTCTGCCTCAGTAGCTTTTTTTATCTCATCAGGTGCCAGAAGTCAATAGTAGTTCAAATAAATGACCAATAGAAAATTCTATTGGAACCTTCATAAAAACAGCTATTGTTTAATGAACTGTTGTACTTAGAACGGCACTTCCTGTAGTGTAAGGTGAACGCGTAACCTGCCATTTTTGCCTATGGTTATACATATTAGGACCGGTTTCATATGTCTTATTCCCGGTAGTTTTAGTACAAGGTAGTATAGTGTCTTAGGATGTTTATTTTTGATGTTTCCAAAACCTGCCTTTTCCTTCGGCTATCCATTCTAAAGCGTCATTTATTCTTTTTTGTCGTGTTTCGTCGGTTTTGGCGTCGGTAATCCAAACAATATATTCCTTGCGGAAAGAGTTGGATTTGTTTTCAAAAACTTCTTTTGCTTTGGGGGTAGCTACTAATGCAGCCAGCAGATAATCGGGCGTCTCCAGTACCTTGGGTTTATCAGATTCCGGCTTCTCTCTTTTTACCTTTATGCCTTTTTCGTTTAATTGCATGGCTTCTTTAAGCATAGCAATAAATTCCTCGTCTGGCGGCAGATCTCCTAATTTACTGATCTTTCCCAAAAATCGTTGGATCGGTTTTAAGTCCTTGTTTGCCTTCAGGCGCGGATCGGTCATCAGTTCGGCCTTCAGGAACGTGAAGGAGCAGTGGTTTTTATACGATGCCACTACACACATGTTATCGCCGTTATACTCAAAATGAGGTAAACTCCATTTTATCGTCTCTTCTGCATCGGGGGAATTTTCATAAATAAGCCGGCGCCAGTGCTCAAGAATTGGTTTTGCAAAGTCTTCCGAGTTGGCTATGTAAGCATCCACAGCTGAATTGTAGTTCATGATGTTTGATTTTTTAATATTTACGATTGTGGGAGCTGACTCATATCCAGGTAAGCCATTTCCCATTTGTGACCGTCCAGATCGGCAAAGCTGTGTTGGTACATCCAGCCCCGATCCTGTGCCTGGGCATAGATATTTCCGCCCAGTGATTCGGCTTTGCTGATAAATTGTTTCACTTCATCTGCCGACGCTGCGTCAAGCGCAATAAGTACTTCGGTGGAATGGCGTGCGTCGCATATTTCAGTATCAATAAAAGATTTGAAATAGTTGTCAGTAAGCAGCATTACAAAAATACTGTCGCTCACAATCATGCAGCCGGCCTTCTCATCTGTAAATTGCGGATTAAAAGAAAAGCCTAAATTGCCGAAGAACTCTATAGACTTAGCCAGGTTCTTCACTGGCAGATTGATAAATACCTTAGTAGCCATATTTTTAAACTGATCGTTTAGGATATATTTAATAACGGAACAAAGAAACTTAGCAAGACACAAAAGATTTGGTCGAAAACTTGGATAAACAGGTCAATTTAATTACTTGCACCGTTTGCGGAACTCCGAGGGCGAGAGGCCTGCCTGTTTTTTGAAGAATTTGCCAAAATTGGCAGGGTCTGAAAAATTAAGCTGATAGGCAACTTCGGCTATCTCAAAATCGGTGTATTGGATAAGCGATTTAGCTTCTGTGGCCAGACGCCCGGCGATAAATGTGAGGGCATTTTTTCCCGACGCCTGTTTAACAGATTGCGAGAGATAATTTGCGGTAACTGAGAGCATATCTGCGTATTCCTGCACCGTACGCTTATCAATATAATGGTTATTTATCAACTGGATAAATTTTCGTAACAGGATCTGTTGCGTTGTGGCCGGGTGAATGTCCTTTTTCTTTTCTATTGCAAAGTCTTCCAGATAGTAGAGCAAGCCGAGCAACTTTATCCTTGCTTCAATATGCTGCGCTTTGCCCGACCTTTCATAAGTGGTAAATACAGCTTCAAAATGCGGCGCTAACTGTTTGAATGTGGCGTGGTCAAACTTAAATAGGTTGGTATGTGATATATCAAATAGCGGAAATTGCTGGTGAAAGTCTGGTTTGAAGAATGAGAAACATTCCGGTTTAAAATAAATCACATAACCTTCCAATGCATTATTATGAGCAAAGCTATACACAAGATTGGGTGAATGAAAGACAAGATAGGAATCAGGATCATGAATGGTTTCATGGCCATAGTTAACTTCTATCTTGCCGGAATTGAAGAACAGGGCGAAAAAATAAAAGGAACGTTTAAAAGGTGGCCGGTATACCTGCAACTCCTGGTCGAGCTGCTTTAATCGCAAACAGTAAAAGTTTGGATCAGTGGTTCGACCTGGCCAAGGAATAGAGGCCAGAAAATCGTTGATTTCTGTGTAATAAGGAAGAGTAATTTTTGTTTTCGCCATAAAATACACCACAAAAGGGATGATCCTAAAATAGAAAAAGAAAATCTCTTCACCTACCGATCACAAAAAAATCACCATAGGTGAAAGGCTAATATTATCATGGGTTTCACCCTTGTTGTCACTGTCTCTGGATACGGTGCAAGGCTTAACCAAATGATTTCGTGTTCTTTATAGCACTGATTTGTATGTTTAATTAGCAAAATCGCAATTCATAGCCAATGAATTAATGTGGTCAAAATGTTAAGAAAGCTACTTTTTTCAATTTTGGAACGAGGTGGTCAATCGCTTAGGAACGTCCAATTAACGTAAACAGCACAAAAAAATAAGAAATACTAATAAATTAGTTTGAATACTAATTTATTAGTATTAAGTTTGTTTGTAATTTAAAAATCAATGCAAAAATTAGCAAAACGAGAAGAACAGATTATGCAGGCCGTGTGGAATCTTGAAAAGGCTTTTATCAAAGATATTATCCAGGAACTGCCCGATCCCAAACCGCATTATAACTCCGTCGCCACTATGCTGAAGATTCTGAAAGAAAAAGGATTTCTTGAATATGAGAGCGTAGGTAATATGTTTCAATACTATCCGGCTGTATCAAAAGAGGATTACCAAAAGCATTCTATGAAAGATATTGTGAGCCAGTATTTTGATAACTCGTACTCAAACATGCTTGCTTTTTTTGCTAAAGAGCAAAAACTTACTGAAGATGAACTGAATGACATTATCAACATTATTAAATCCAATAAAAAATGATACTATATCTGCTGCACGTAGCTTTTTTGATTGCAATTTGCCTGATATTTTATAAGTTGCTTTTACAAAAAGAAACTTTTTACCGGATAAACCGGTGGGTACTATTGGCATGCATGCCATTGTCCTTCCTGCTGCCCTTGATTCGTGTTCCTCAACAGTGGTCGGCCGACCCTATTCATCAAATGGCGGTTGCAAAAGTTATACCACCTGCTCCCGTTATCTTACCGGAAATTGAAAACCAAATAAATATTCCCGCAAAGCCAAAACCTACAGTAAATAAACCATTGGAGAGCAAGCAAACACTAAATCCTGCTATGCAGAATGTTGTGCCACCAAAAACACCATCATTTAGCGAGAAAATGGGCGCCTGGCTTAAAACTTTAGATACTGTCCTGCTGATGCATTGGTTGTTCATCATTTATATCACCGGGGTGGTGATATTCAGCTTAAATCTATTGGTGCAGTTAGCTTTTACACTTTATCAGGCTTATACCAGGCCGGCAATTATTGATGGTGCTTACCGTATTGTTGAGCTCAGTAATGATAAAGTACCTTGTTCTTTTCTAAACAACATTTTCATTAATCCTGAGAAATACGAATGGGAAACGTATAACCTTATTTTATTACACGAGAAAATACACGCCCGTCAACTGCACAGCATCGATATTTTGTTAAGCGAGCTGGTTATTATATTACAATGGTTTAATCCTTTTGCCTGGTGGTACCGCAAGGAGTTGGAGAACAACCTCGAATACCTTACGGATGAAGCGGTAACTGTTAAAAACGATGTAGACGCCTCTTCCTACCAGCTTAGCTTGCTGCAGGTCTCTGTGCCTCAGTTTTCGCTGCGCATTGCAACTAACTATAATCAATCGCTTTTAAAAAAACGGATTCTGATGATGAACGCTAAAAGATCAAACTTTCATACCATGTGGAAGTATTTCATGCTGGTTCCTGTATTTGCAGGTTTAGTTTGCACCCTCAATCAACCTGCTTTAAGTAATAATCTTACCACTGTAAGCAATAGTCAAAGGCTCATTGATACCGCATTTAAAGGCGATATTACGGGTTTTTGGTATGCCAATAAGGAGAAAGATGTGCTTAACATGGATATGAAAATAGTGATTAATGGTAAAGATATGAGCTATAATGGATTTACATTTCCTGTAAAGGACCTTACCGAACTACCTGTAAACAAGGAAGGCAAGTTTGTACTTAACCGGAATGCGGGTACCGTTTTGTTTAGTGGCAAATTTGAAGGCGACCAGGGACTTGGGCGCTTTAAAATGACATTCAACAAAAGCTATATTGAATACCTGGATAAATGTGGCATCAAAAACACAGATGCCGATCCACTTATTGGATTATTAGTACAAAACGTGAAGGAGAGTTATATAAAATGCCTGCTTAACAATGGGTTTACAGAAATAAAGGCGAGCGAGTTAAGCAGTTTAGTCTTTTTTAAGGTAGATGAAAATGATATTAAATTTTGGGGTCAGGCGGGCTTAAGAGATTTTACAGCACACGATTTACTGACGACAAAACTTGGCAAAGTTGATAGCGGTTATCTGAAAGAAATCAGAGATGTAGGTTATCCTCATGTTACCTTTCAGGAATTGCGCCGGTTAAAAGCTGATAGCGTAACCGGGAGCTATATAAAAGAACTGATTCTTGCACGGCAGGCAGGCAAAAGAACAAATGATACTGCAGATTTAAAACCCAGTATCAACGAAATAACTACTGCCAGATATATGCATATTGACAGCACCTATTTAAGAGAAATAGCTGTAGCTGGATATAACCTTAACGAATCACAACTGCGCTCGTTCAAAACTTTCAATATAACCCCTGACTATATTAAGGACTTGCAAAATTTGGGTTATGCTAAGATACCTGCAACTACGCTACTGAGCCTTAAAATGCAAAAAATAACACCCGAGTATATAAGGGCGTTACAAGGCGCAGGTTATACCAATCTTCAATTAAACTCCCTAACCCAATTTAAAGCCTGGGACATTACACCTGCTTACATTGAAAACTTTAAGGCAATTGGCTATGCCCATATTGAGCCGAATGTATTAGTAATGCTGAAAATGCAAAAAATAACACCCGACTTTATCAAGGGATTCAAAGATTTAGGATTTACCAATGTACCTATCAATGAATTTATAGAACTGAAAAATACCGGTGTAACACCAGAATATGTAGCTGCCATGAAACAGAAAGGACTTGTTTCAACCGATCTGCAAAAGTACGTTACGCTAAAAAACTCTTTTAATTGATGATAAATATTTAATAAAACAATATGAAAGCTAACCTTATCACAACATTAATTTTAACAATTCTTTCCCTAAACGCCTTATCACAGCAGAACCTTACATCGGGGCAAGCCTACGACAAGGCACAGGAGGGACGTGCAAGGGCCCGTAAATTTTACGATAAAAACAATCCCTCTAAAGGCGAGTGCGACAGCAGTATTGCTATTTTAGATAACACTATCAAATATTTAAATAGCAAACAGGTAACAGAACTTGCACAAGGCAACCTGTATTTAAAAGCACGTAAAGCCGATGTTTATTTTGATATGACGATGGTTTATATCCTTGCCCATCAATATGACAAGGCCATTGCAACCTTAGAAAATGTTTGTGACCAAGGCGATTACTATCGTATACCGTATTATGAAAAGGATTCCTTATTCATTCCGATACGTTCAGATATGCGCTTTCAGGCTGCAATAAACAAGCTGAAATTAAGACAAGCACTCTGGAACGACGAATCCCTAAAAACCGCTTACCAGAATAATTTATCAGACGATGAAAAAGTGGCTGGCTTATCACTTTTATGGTCGCAGGCAAAATATAACTTCGCCAATTTTGATCACGCAGCTATCGACTGGGACAAAACATACCTGGAGTATTTGCCGCTGGTAAAAAACACAAGTTCTACTACCCAATATTACAAAGTACTGCAACAGTTTTATGCCCAGCTAAAAGACGGACACTCTAACGTATATGTGCCACAGGCCTTAACCGGTGAATTTTATGCCAGGCCGCCTTTTCGCACTGAATTGATTGAAGGCCGGGTATTTGTTACCCAGGTTTTTAGCGACAGTCTGAAAAAAACTGGTATAGTTCCGGGTACAGAAATCATCAGAATCGATAATCAACCAGTTTTAAACTATGGTAAAACACAGGTAGCACCTTATCAAAGCAGCTCAACCCCGCAGGACTTAGACGTTCGTACCTATACTTACTCATTACTGGCAGGCTCCGCTACTAAACCCATTCAATTGCAGCTTCGTAACAGCAAAGGCAAAACCTGGGAACAAACTATTAATCGCACAGGCTATCATGATATAAAAAATTCAACTGCCGGTTTGGAATACACGCAAATAGGACAGATTGGTTATTTAACCGTAAATAATTTTGAGGACGAAAAAATAATGAGCCAGTTCGATTCTCTTTATACCCAAATTGCCAAAACAAAGGGATTGATAATTGATATCAGGAATAACGGCGGCGGCAGTAGCGGCATTGGTTACCATATTTTAGAATCTTTAACTAACAAACCTTTCAAAACTTCATTTTCCAAAATACCCAGGTATCTGCCAGTAATTAATGGTATTCAATGGTATGAAAATGCCCCGGGTGAGTGGCGCGTTAACGGCAAGCAATATTATGATAAGCCGGTGGTAGTATTGATTAGCGCCCGTACATTTTCAGCTGCCGAAGATTTCACTGTAGCTTTTGATTATATGAAACGCGGAAAATTAATTGGGCAGGCTACCGGAGGCAGCACCGGTCAACCCATGAGCTTTAACCTGCCCGGCGGCGGGTCTGCACGCATCTGTACCAAGCACGATGCCTATCCGGATGGCAAAGAATTTGTTGGCATAGGCATTATGCCAGATATTGCCGTGACAAAAACCATCAAAGATTTATGGGCCGGAACCGATTTAGCAAAAGAAAAGGCACTGCAATTATTAAATAAGTAATTCTTTGACGTATAAGAGCCTGTTTGAATTTTGTTCAGTAATAATTTTATAACTGCGCGTTTTACTGTGTTTTCGGAGGATTCGAGCAGGAGTCATAGCCGCGCCGCGACATCTGATCCCGTATAAAACTTATAAAGTGTTTAAGCTCTTAAATTATGTTAAGCCAAGGTATGCAGCTTGTAAACTCAATCTGTACCCCCAAAAATTAGCTTATTAACTCTTTCAAGCGAATGAAAATCTGTGTAAATAATAATTAATTAAAACAGTAACCTAATCTATATATGAAACCCCAAAAACTGATTTTAATATCGATCTTTTTTGTTAAGGCCGCAACGATATGTCTTGCACAAAATTCTGGTGGCGGGAAGGAATTAAAAAATAATATGCAAACCGGAAATGCAGAGATATCTAATTACAATACAGCATGTTATTTTGCCTTAGAAGGAGACAAGGATTTGGCATTTGCCTATCTCAAACAAGCTGTATATCAAGATGGATTTTCAAAGGTTAATGTCATCGAAAAAGATGCTGACCTTGCATCTCTTCATAACGAACCACTCTGGAATGCGCTTATAAAGACTACAGGAGAAAATTTAACCAGAGAAAAGAAACTCAGTCAATCTTTTGTTAATCAAAAAGACTTTTGGGAATCTAAGGAGCTATTAACTTCTTACAGGGAAAATATTTCAGACGACGAAAAAATAGCGGGTCTGTCGAAATTATGGTCAGAGGTGAAGTACAATTTTGCAAACTTTGATTTGGTTCCACGTTTAAAATTCGACTCCCTCTATCTCGCTTATTTGCCAAAGGTAAAACAAACCAAATCCACATTAGCATATTATAAAAACTTGATGGAGTTTTGTGCTCAACTTAAGGACGGTCATACTAATGTTTATATGCCGGATGAACTGGATGATGAATTTTATGCAAGGCCCTTACTTCGCACCAGGATGATAGAGGACAAGGTTTTGATAGTCGGGGTGTACGATAGCGCATTGGAAAAAGAAGGGATTAAAACAGGGCAGGAAATTGTTACGGTAAACGGATTACCTGTTAAGGAGTATGCTGCCAGGTTCGTTATCCCTTATCTAAGCTCATCGACGCCACAAGACCTTGAAACGAGAACATATGAGTATTCACTATTAGGAGGCGCTATAAATGACCCCATCAAATTAGAATTGAAGGATGCGTCAGGGCCTGAAAAAACATATACTATCAGGCGTGTAAAGCCTGAAGAACGCAGCAAACGATTGGCAGTTAGCCCATTTCAGTATAAGGTGCTTGAAGGAAATATAGCTTATATTGCTATGAATAGTTTTGCAACCGATTCCGCTACCAGGGCCTTTGTGAATAATTTTAAAGAAATTTCAAAAGCAAATGCGATAATATTTGATGTGAGGAACAATGGTGGTGGGAGTACGCCGTGGAGTATCCTTAGGTACCTGATCGAAAAAAAACAACCTATTCATTCCTGGTACGTGCGCGACTATAACCCATATTACCGGGCATCTAATCAAATGCAAAATTTTGTTAGCGGCATAAGCGTTCTTACTCCGGCTGATAACTCTTTTTATAGCAAACCGGTGGTGGTATTGACAAGTTCAAGAACATTTTCTGCTGCTGAGGATTTTGTCGCGGCATTCAAATCTCTTAATCGTGGTACAATAATAGGGATGCCAACTGGAGGTAGTACAGGGCAGCCTTTAGTAATTGGCTTGCCCGGCAATGGAACGGCGCGCATTTGCACCAAAAGGGATATGTTTGCTAACGGCGATGATTTTGTAGGAAAGGGGATTCAGCCGGATATATTAGTCGCACCTACTGTTGCAAGTATTAGAAAAGGGGGCGATACGGAGTTAGACGCAGCTTTACGGTACTTGTCAAATAAATGAATACCATAGTTAATATTTCTAGAAATAGGCGGCCTTTATTTTTTGTTATGGCAATTACTCATCATTATTGCATTAACACGTCTGCCATTTTTCAAGCGTTCGACCTACGAAAAGCTTTTAAATTTTGCCTTATAAACGCAATAACATTATCCACGAAAGAAATTTAAATAGGCTCCACGTCTAGCTCAAACCTAACTCAAAAAGACGTTTTAAAATAAAAAGGAAAGTCTGCAATCGTTTTATTTTCAGGATTTTCCTTTTTTGATATTGAAATTTGCGGGATGAACGGGAATCTATTAGAACACTGGAGGCATATTTGAAGTAATAAAGGAAATTATTCAAGAAAATAGGATAGAAGGCTGAATATTCATCTCTGATACTTCTACTTCTTTCCATGCATAAATTGACCGAATTTTACCTTTATCATAATTTGTCAGAATATCTCCTAAAACCTGAAAGCGATCTTTGGGCTTTCATACTGTGTGAAAGTCCTGTATTTCGACACATACCAAAGTTAAGAAAACTGGCCTTGACTTTGATACTGACCTATCACCTTAGGCGAAGATTTTTGAAGGAAATAAAAGCAGGAAGAACCATTGCTAATTCTTCCTCTTTTATTATTAGTGCGTAAAGAGAGAGCGTTAACTATGACTTGAAACAGTTACACCTGCCTAAAAATCAGTTAATTATATTTAGCACATCACTAATGGCCACGTCGGGAACAACTTTTTTAGTTTACAGTAAATGAATAGTCGCCGGAATCGGATGTATTGCCCTGGGAATCGGTGGTTACCACCTTCCAATAATAAGTGGTATTTGATTTTATACTAACGTTACCCAAGCTATCCGCTACAATTCCGCTTTTGTATAAAACCGGAGATTGTTTCGTATCAAAATAAATGCTATAGCTGGTAATATCGTTGTCAGCATCGGAGCCTTTCCATTTCAGGCTAATTTTTCCATCTCCCAGATTTACATATTGCTGCATAGTTGGTGCTATTATCTCGGCCGGGAAGGGTGCATAAGACGTTACACCCGGGCCGGAATTGTAAAACTTCCAGGTTTCGCTCACCACTGTACCACTTGAACTATTTGATTGCGAGGTGATATTCCATGAATATGATGCATTAACGGGCAGCGTAACATTCAGTGTAGTTCCTGAAGTTGTTTTTGTGATAAGAGTGCCGTTCAGCAGGTTTTTTATAGTTAGCTTGTAACTGTTTGTATTGGCAGCACTTTCCCAGTTAAAAGGTATAGTACTTTCTGTAGCCAATTTATCATTGCCAATAATACATGCCGCGTCAGCCGCCGGAAAAATAAGAGTTGCGGCAACGGGATTGGGCCCTGGCTGTGCGCTTTTTTTGCTGCTGCAACCTAATGCAAATAGCATCACCAGTAAAAATACTATCCTGTTTATTTTTTCCATATTTTATATGCTGTTGATTTGTTGTCAAGGTCGAGTCGTAAAATGTAAAACCCGGAATCTAAATTGCCCGGATTAATCTGAAGCTTATTGTTACTAATGGTTTGTGTGCCAGACCATATTAGTTTACCCTGCAGATTCTGCAACGTTAATTTAGCTGTTCCGGAGCTTTTGAAACCGATGCGAATGTTAATCACATCAGTAAAAGGGTTAGGGAAAATAATCACGTTGTTGTTTATCAATAAATGTTTTTGTATTATACCCTGGCATGGTTTATCAGTGCTAACGGTTAACACGTTATCACCAGCCGCAAGCTTTAGCGATAGCTGGCTTAAGCTGGTTGTTTTCTCAGTGCCGTTGAGGTTGATGGTGTACAAATTCCCACCTTGTAAATTCAGGTTAACTGTACTATCCGCCTGATTCACTACTGCATATAATGAAAGATCTTTAGGTTCCGTTACATTCACAGTAAAATCACGTTCATAGCCTGTTTTACCATCTGCCGTTATTGCTAGTTTATAGCTGCCTGCTGCCAGCCCTGTTACACTAACTGAATCTGTAAAGTGCAGTGTTTTTGTATTACTGCCTTGTACTATAACGGTGTAATTTAGTTTTTGAACAGCGGTGATCTTAATTATTCCATCGTTATCGCCTTTGCATGGTTCAGAGGTTACCTGTATCCTGAAATTATCATTTGGTTGTGTAAACGGGGCGGCGTTTATCAATACATTCAAACTTTGTTCGGCGCGTAACCCAGTAGCGGGTTGAGTAGCTACTACATCTACACTCCCGGTACCCGGTTTTCCCCAGTTAACCAGTACCGTATTAACCGAAGCGTTAACTGTACTGTCCCCTTTGGCAAACCACGTGTATGTAACGCTCGTATCAGGCCCAGTTTGATAAAGTATATTATGTGCGCCTGCCAAAACAGTGTCTGGCCCTGTAATTACCGGTATTTTTGGTGCCGGGACAACAGTTACGTTCAGCGTTTTGGTATCGCCAGCCCCGCAGCCATTATAGTTAGCAACCTGTAATTGATAAGTTCCGGCTTTATTCCATTGCACCGTGGCCTTATTCCCTGAAGTGTTGATCTGCATATCGCTGCTGTTCGCTGTCCACTTGTAATTTACGCCATCGCCCGCTGCGACCGTGTAATCAGTTTTTGTTTTCTCAGCCACAACTGTTTCGCCAGAAATGTTTCCCACCTTTCCCGGTGTCGTATCCATTGCCAATTTTTCAATTACACCACCCTGTCCCGATAGGTAAATGGCATTGCCTTGTAAGCTGATACCCTGTCCTTCGGGAGTGTATAACCGACTGGATTGCCATGTAAGCCCACCATCAAATGTTTCAAATATAGATTGATACGATATGCCGTAATTACCAGAAAATGCGTAACCATGCATGTTATTAACAAAGCACAAATATTGTATGTCGCCAACAATAGCGGTTGTCAGTGTTTTCCATGTTTTTCCGCCATCACTGGTTTGTAATATCAATCCTTTCAATCCGGCGGCAAGGCCATTGCTCTCATCAAACATATGAATTGCGGTCAGATAGGAATCAGGTTGCGAGTAGATATATGTCCAGGTAAGGCCCTGGTCTGTAGTTTTGACAATGCTGTTTGCACCCACAGCAAAACCGGTGGTGTTGTTAATAAATTGAATTTGAAAAAACCACCCCGCAGGGTTCAATGATGGCGAACTTGTCCATGTAGCACCGCCGTCGATAGTTTTTTTGATCTCGCCGTCATTCATTGTGCCAATAAAACCTATATCATCATTTATAAAATAAACACTTCTTATCTGTTCGGGGCCGTCACCTGAGAGCAATTTTTTCCAGGTGGTGCCGGCATCGCTTGTTTTATATAAGTCAGCCATTACGACGCAATAAGCAGTATTTTTACTACTAAAAAAGCTTGTGATGTATGGGTACGGATAAGCTTGCGACAGATCTAACTGCATAGGATGCCATGAAATGCCTCCGTCTGTGGTTTTTAAGTTTGCGCGATTACCAAACAGATAACCGGTATTGGTATCTGTAAAATTTACGTTATTGAAATCGTCTCCGGTAAGCTCAATCGCGTTTTGCCAGCTTTGGCCGCCCTGTTTAACAAACACATTGCGCCCCGGGCCTCCAGAAGCACCCGAGCCCACGCCGATACCTACAGCAGCCCCAAGAGAACCATCTTTATTAAAGGCGACCGCCAGTAGGTCACCAAAGCCATAAGCTACGTTGTTCCAGGTACTGCCACCGTCCGTTGTTTCAAAAACGGCACTACCGCTAAATCCCGACGCTACATAACCTGTCTTTTCGCTCAGGAAATAGCCGCCTTGAACATATCCGTTAGGCACTACGCCCGCCCTGCTCCATGTTTTACCGCCGTCAGTAGTTTTCATCATGTCGCCAGCTGTGCTGAATAAATAGCCGGTCGCATTTACAAATAATATATTTTGAAGGTTGGTATTATCGCCCAGTGTGCTTGTTAAAGTAGTCCAGGTTAGGCCACCATCGGTAGTTTTCATTAACATGTCTGACGAGCCGCAAACATAACCGGTTTTTTCATCTGTAAAAAAAGCAGCATTGATGTTGTTATAACTAGCGAAATCAAGTTGCAACCACGACTTACCGCCGTCGGTTGTTTTATAAGCGGCAGAACTGCTGAAAATATATCCCGTGTTGGCTGTTGGAAATGCCATTGCCGTGAAATAAGGGTAGGGAACTGATGGTACGTTTAAAAGCCCCCAACTGGCGCCTCCGTCTGTACTTTTCAAGAATGTGTTATTATTTCCAAGAATATAGCCGGTGTTGCTATCGGCAAATCTGATCTTTTTAAGATCCTGAACCGCACCTGCACCTGCCAAAAGCCAATGCGCACCGTTGTCTGTACTTTCCAGTATTTTGCCGTTACCGCCAACAGCAACTATGCGGGTGCCATTCACTCCCACATCATATAAACCGTAAGTCAGATTTTGCATTTTTGCACCGCAAGGGCCGGTAGCTGTAGTTGTATCTGCCGGCTTATTCACCTGCACAACAAATGTTTGCTGGTAGGTAGTATTGTTTAATTGCGCAGCTACCCTTATGGAATACGTGTTTTTATCGGCGAAATGAAGCTTAGCGGCAGTTTTTAACTTTCCGCTATCCATAATAAAACTACTATTATCGCTGTCCCCATCACCAGTGGTTAATTTATAATCAGATGCTTGCTGTCCATTTTTTAGAGAAACGACTCCTACTATGGTTTGAGCGGGTTTGTCATCATCAACTTTGTTATTGCTCAGCTTTATCATAGCCGAAGTGTCTGTAAAGTCGATAGCTTTATTTAGCCCACTCGGAGTTGCACTGCTTTTTGCTTTTCCGACATGAATTGTGCCGGTAAGGTTTGCTTTGAAATCATTCTTACTGTTATCGTTGGTTCTTATCGTAAGGGTACCGTTTTGCTCATTCTGTTGCGCAGGGAAATAAACGAGATTAAAGTTGACCGATGCACCGGATTTAAGTACCTGGGCCGGGTGCCCGTTTACGTAAAATGCAGTTCCGGAAACACTTACCTCAGCTAAGGTAAGTGTAGCATTACCTGCATTGGTTATAGTTACAGGAGTGGTGATGGCACTATCTATCTTGGTATTTATATTAAATACATCGCCTGAACTTAAACTCTGATAACCAGCAGCTACATTTAATTGTGGGCTTGCGATGTTATTCCATAATCCGGTTACCGCCCCGCTTTTTGCTGAAAAGTATAACGTACCGGCTATATCCTGTAGTTGCGTTGGGTTTTGAGGTGATGAAAATTGAAGTGATTGTGAGTTTGATGCATCCAGTGCATACACAGAGCCTTGTAGTATGTAAAATAGTTTGTTGGCTGATAAAACTGGCGTGCCCCCGGTTAAGTTGATGTTGGCAGCCTGAGTGGTTCCTGTTGCTGTTCCGTCACTAGTCCAAAGCGCAAAAGAACCAGGCGCGGCGAAGTACAGTTTATTGTTAAAATTCACAAAATTCTTCATGCTTGAACCGGAGAGGTAAGGTGTCCATGGGTAATTTTTCAAACTTGCAGTACCTTTGACTGTACCATCACTGTACCACAGGTAATCAATACCGTTACGATTGGCATCAGTTGCCTCAATTGAGTAAAAAAAGCCGTTGCTGGCTTGTGTGATGTTATTAAGCGCTACACCTCCGTATTGCACCGCATCATATGATTGAAGCAGCACAGGCGTATCGGATACCGGGCTTAACTGGTAAAGCTTGATGTTTTGTGTATTGGATGTACTTGTTGTAAAAACTAAATTGCCATTTATATTCCGCAGTTGACCAACTGAAACGTTATCTTCGAGGTTAACCGTTGTTGTTCCGGCTACAGTTCCATCTGATTTTCCAAGCGTTCCACTATAGGGGCCTTCGGTAAAATACAGCGTATTTTGTACCGCTATCAATTGTCCGGGCCCTTCATTAAGTGAGCTGATTAGCTGAACAAGATTTCCCGAGGTGCCATCTGTGACAAACAGTGTTGATGTTGGCACGCTGGAACTGTTTGTAGCAACAAAAAACAGCCTATTGTTTGCTACTGTTAACTGTACAGGATCAGATCCATTGTAGCCATTACCCGGATAGGGGTTTATATCGGCAAACATTTTTGTGCCCGCCGGTGTGCCATCGCTTACCCAGAGTTCGTTGCCATGCACGCCGTCATTCGCCGCAAAATATACTTTACCGTTATACACCGTGAGATTTGCAGGTGATGAGCCGGCTGGACCTGTTGCAATATCTTTTACAAGTGTTGTACCTGAATTTGTCCCGTCAGACTTCCATAACTCAATTCCGTGAGCACCGTCATCGGCAGCAAACAGGAGGAAACCTTTGTAACTTGTAACGCGACCAACGGAGGTAAAATTCTTGATCAGTTTTTGAGCCTGCAGGGAGCCAGCAGCCAAAAATAAGGCAAGCACAGCAAAAATAAACTTTTTATACATTTAATTGTGATACTGATTAGAGTGATATAAAACTAATAATTTAATAGCACTTTGCAATTTTTTAGATTGCAATTACTGCGTAAAAAACAAAAAATTCCAAATTACTTGATTTGAAGAGTTTTTTACATTTTCTGATTGTCTTGACGGAATAAGTTGTGGAGATGAAGAGGCCTCTTTGAACACCTTTTACAGATTTTATGAATTATAAGGGAAATTTACAAGGAGAAGTAATGAGTATGGCTACCCTATTGTTATTACTAAATCTCATTATCAAAAAATCACATCTAATATATAAAAAAAGGGACGATTTTTCAATCGTCCCTTCCAGCGGAGAGCTAGGGATTCGAACCCCAGGACCTGTTACAGTCAACAGTTTTCAAGACTGCCGCAATCGACCACTCTGCCAGCTCTCCGGGGTCAAAAGTACAAAACCGGGCCGAATTGCCAAACCTGATATTAAGTTTTTTTAATTATTGTATAAGTTGTTGATTTGGTGATGTTTGTGGTGGTTTTTGCAGCCTGTTTTTGCTTTTTTGCCGGAAAAGTGCTTCTTAACACTTCTTAAAAAATGCTTAAAACCCGCGTATTTAAGCGGGGAATTTGCTAATCAAGCGGCTTTTTTCGAAAAGAATTGAACATGGGCTTTACTTCCTTGATGTTCCGTTTGGAGTACTCGATACTTGCGTTTAACTCAAAGCCGATGATCAGGATGAGCGAGTTCAAATAAAGCCACAGCATAAGTATGATCAACCCGCCTAAGGAACCGTACACCTTGTTGTAGGAAGAAAAGTTGTTAATATAATAGGCAAATCCAAGAGACGTTAGGACGGCAAGTATGGTTGCCATGATGGAGCCGGTGCTCAAGAATTTCCATTTCTGTTTATTGGCGGGGCCATACCGGTATAACAATGATATGGTAAAAAAGAATATAGCTATCACAATTATCCATCGGGCGAAGGCTAATAAATAGATCCAAAAATGGCTCTTCTCCTTCACGTGTGATTTTAAAAGGGTTATTACGGCTTCACCACCGGTCATAATGGTTATGGCTACTAAAAGCGCTACACTTATCACTATTGTAAGCACTAATGCGATGCTCCGCCTTTTTAGCCAAGTCCGCTTTTCGACTATCAGCGACGATCGGTTAAAAGCCTGCATCAAGTTAGTGATTCCATTCGTGGCAAAATAAAGGGCTGATATGAAACCTATTGAAAGCAACTTGCCGTTGTGGATCCTAACGATGTCTTCAATGGTAGCCTGGAACGCCATATAGGCGTTGTAGGGCAATACTGTCGACAAAATGCTAAGCAACTGTCCCTGGAAGTTTTTTATGGGGATATAGGGGATAAGTGTAAACAGGAATATAGTTGCCGGGAAAAATGCCAGCATGAAATTAAATGCCAGCGCCGAAGCTTTATTTAATAAGGTTCGCTGCTGGATCTCGTGGGCAAAAAAGGCAACCACATCATACAACGGCAGCGGATGAAAGCCCGGCAGTACATATGATTTTGACCACGCTATAAACCTTTTGTAAAACTTAAACCTGAGTAAAAGGCGGTGTGTCCACTTCATTTGAACGTAAACTTACTCAAAAAAAGGTTTTAATTTATCTCGAAAATCCTGCGGGGCAATGCAGGGGCGTTTGGTTGTCATATTTATAAATACCAGTGATGTTTCACCAAGGTTTATCAGTTCCTGCTTTTCGTTATAAAGCTCGTAGATAAAGTGGATCTTTATCCGTGGCATCTCTTTCATAATTACTTTTACCGTAATCTCCTCGTCGTACAGCGCGGGTTTGTAATACTTGCAGTTCAGTTCTATAACCGGCATCATAATCCCTGATGCTTCCATGCCACTATAAGTTAAACCCATACTGCGCAGCATTTCCACACGGCCCACCTCGTAAAACTCCGCATAGTTACCATAGTACATATAGCCCATCTGGTCGGTTTCCCCGTATCGTACCCTTATTTTAGTAGAGTGCTCGAACATTATTTTTTTATATTTCTGTCGTTAAGGGCTTGCTGAAACGCGTGGGCGTTTACCAAATGTTGAGCAACGTTAGTAGCGAATGCGTGGTAGCCTGAAAAGTCGGCTTTGGCGCACATGTAGATATAATCGTTTTTCTGGTAATCGAGCACCGAATTAACGGCAGCTACCGATGGCATCATGATAGGACCGGGGGGCAAACCTGTGTGCAGGTAGGTGTTATATGGTGAATTGATAGAAAGGTACCTGTTCAATACCCGTTTGATAGTGAAATCATTCTCAGCGAAGATAACGGTTGGATCAGCTTCCAGCTTCATGCCTTTTTTAAGGCGATTTAAATAGAGACCTGCTACGGCAGGCATTTCATCATCATGCAATGCCTCAGCATCAACTATTGACGCCAAAATGGATACCTCGACAGGAGTAAGGTTGATAGCCGCTGCCTTTTGCTTGCGTTCGGGCGTCCAGAACTTCTCGTAGTTGGCATACATCCGCTTAAAAAACTTTTCGGGCGATGTGTTCCAGTATAGTTGGTAGCTGTTTGGCAAAAACATGGTGTACACATTGTCTGTAGTAAAGCCGTACTGCTGCACAAAACTGGTTGAATCAAGTAACCGAATGATGGATGTTGAATCAGGCTCTATCTTTTTCGATAAAAAGCCCGCGAATTCTTCTTTCAACCTTAAATTATGAAATGATACGGTTACAGGTTCCTGGGTACCGGAGGCTAGCATATTGATCAGGCGGCGATTGCTCATCCCTTCATGCAGGCGATAACGGCCTGGCTTAACCCGGCTGATATAATTCATGTTTTCAGCGGCCTTGTAAAAGCTGGCGGTATCCTTAACCATTTGCTTTTCCTGAACGGTTTTATAAACGTCAGTAAATTTCGATCCGGTTTTTATGTAAAGATATTCCTGGTTGTTGGTTACGTTAGGACTGAAATATTTTAGGTAGTAATTTAAGCCGGTAAAGCCAATAGCTACCAGGAGTATGATCACCATAACAACGATAAACTTTCTTGAAGTTCCGCCTGATGATGTGTTTTTTGCTGTCATTTTAATAAACTTTTAATATTTTAATTTTTGCAGGGCCATTATCCCGCCGGTTAAATTGCGTGCTTGCAGGTAGCCGTTTTGCGCTAATATTTCCCGGGCGGTTTCGCTTCTTAATCCCACCTTACAAATAACAATAATTTCGTCTGTTTTGTTGTATTCCAGCTTATCCAAGTTATTAATAAACTGTGATAACGGGATATTCCTTCCACCGATATTGAACGTATGAAATTCAATCTCCTCCCTAACATCAAGTAAATTCAATTCTTCACCGTTTTGCATTCGCGTGAATAATTCCTGGTTATTGATTGGGGACATCTGACTTTTTACCTTGTGAAACGGTAAGATTTATGCGGGTGCCATTGCTCGCTTTGCTCAGCGAGTCGGTTCTTATGGGCGATTGCGCCACAACTACCAGGCTCGTTGAATCCGTTATAGTCCCCTGGTAAGTAATGGTGCCTACGGTCAATCCGCCTTGTTTGATCACAAATTTGGCGGCATCGAGATCCTGGTTTACCAAATCGGGAATTTCAACTTCGCTTGCGCCTTCGCCGTTACCAAGCACCAAGTCTATCCTTGATCCTTTGGGGATCTTGGTACCTGCCTTTATTTCCTGTCCGCCAAAACGCATTTCAAGGATTCTGTCGCGTGCTATATCCGATTTATAGGTGGTATCACCTACCTTTAAGCCGTAGTTTGCCAGCGTGGCCACAGCCTCGCGGTAAGTGTATGGTTCCAGGTCGGGCATAGATACAGGCGGGGCCTGGCGGGTAACCACGGTTAGGTAAATGGTACGGTTCTCTTTTACATTGGTCCCGGGGTCAGGATCCTGTTCTACAACTGAGCCTGGGGGTTGATCAAGCACATAAACCGAATCTATCTTATAGTCGAATCCTTGCTCCTTAAGCATACTCATGGCTTTTTCAACCTGCATGCCTTTTAGCTGTGGTACGGGGATGCCCGTGCCATGACGGGTGTAAAAGCTTAAGCTAAAGAACGCTATCATTAAAATAACAACCACCGTGCCTATTGCCAGCAGCAGGTTAGCCCGGAATTGTCTTGTTTTTAAATAAGCCCAAAATTTACGCATCTGTTTTTATCAGGGTATTTGTAGTCAATTTAACAGTCAAACATAAGGGAAAATTTCGGATTTTTCGCTTTAGGTTGTTTTTTCAAGGTGCTAAGAAGCGCTACGCCGTTTCAGATTAACTTGTTTGAGGCGTTGCTGTTTTCGATTTGGATATTGTCGTTTCCTTCGGCCATTTAGCGACAATGGAAATATTGAGATAATGATTTATTTTTCGCTATCTCAATAAATTAAACCATTTTTACTAACCCGTCCTGTCAAACTCCAGGCTGGCGGTCAGCGTTAAGATAACCATTATCCAATTATACTTATTTCACCAATTAATGAACAAAGCACCTGCGTATCTTGCGCCCAAAAATCATTACGAGATCCTCGACGGATTGCGCGGCGTAGCCTCTATTTTGGTAGTAGCCTTTCACATTTTAGAAACCTTTGCAGGCGGTGACCGCTTTAAACAGATCATCAATCACGGTTACCTGGCGGTTGATTTCTTCTTTTTGCTGTCAGGCTTCGTGGTAGCCTATGCCTACGATGACCGCTGGGCTAAAATGACCCAATGGGATTTTTACAAACGCAGGCTCATCCGTTTGCAGCCTATGGTAATCATGGGCTCACTTATTGGCGCGGCGTTGTTTTATTTCCAGGGAGGAGTTGCGTTTCCGATGATAGACGCTACGCCTGTTTGGAAAATGCTGCTGGTTATGGTGATAGGTTGTACACTCATTCCCATTCCAATCTCGATGGATATTCGGGGATGGCAGGAAATGCACCCGTTGGACGGACCTGCATGGTCGCTGTTCTTTGAATATATTGCCAATATCCTTTACGCGCTCATCGTTCGCAGATTTTCAAAAACTGTGCTTGCAATTTTTGTGCTGATTGCAGCCGGTTTGCTGATTAACTATACTGTATTCGGTCCGCAGGGCGATGTTATCGGCGGCTGGAGCATTAATAAAGAGCAATTAAATATTGGCTTTACGCGGGTGCTTTACCCATTTTTTGCAGGTGTGCTGCTTTGCAGGATGGGTAAGCTGATCCATATTAAAGGTGCATTTACTGTTTGCAGCCTCCTTATAGCGCTTGTTATGTTTTGGCCCAGGGTTGGCGGTAGCCAACACCTTTGGATGAACGGTGTTTATGAGTCGTTTTGTATAATTCTTGTTTTCCCGCTGATCGTTGCTATTGGTGCAGGCGGCCAGATTACCGGGAAGCGTACCGCAAGGGTGTGTAAGTTTTTCGGCGATATTTCTTACCCGATGTACATCACACATTACCCGCTCATTTATATTTTTACCGCCTGGGTGGCAAATAATAAGGTAACCATGCAAAATAACGGATTGCTTGTTGGCGGGTTGCTATTTGTGACCAGCATCCTGCTGGCTTATGGCTGCCTTAAACTTTACGATGAACCGGTGCGTGAGTGGCTTAGGAAGCGGTATTTGGTGAAGCGCGGTTGATATTAAATCTTTGTCATCCTATGCACAAATAGGATGACAAAGAAATTATGCTCTATATCAATTCACCTCCAACACCACCTTGCCATTAATCCCGCCAGCAGTCACCAAATCCTGCGCTTTGCCGGCTTCTTCCAGTTTCAATATTTTAGCAATTTGAGTTTTGACTTTGCCTTCTTCAACCAGTTTTACACCAAACTCAAGTTTTTTGTGTGATGGTTCTGATGAGATGAATTGCGCGTTAATACCATATTGCTCAGCTAACTCCTGCGATGGCGGCATAACTGCGCTTAATAATTTGCCCCCTTTTTTAACCACAGCGAATGACTTGGCTTGTGTCTCGCCACCTGCAAGATCAATTACCAGATCAACATCTTTTACCAGTTGCGTGAAATCCTGGTTTTTATAATCGATCACCTCATCGGCACCAAGCGACTTAGCCAATTCAAGGCCGCCACGCGAAGCGGTGCCGATCACGTAAGCGCCCAAAGCTTTTGCTATTTGAACCATAATACCGCCAACCGCGCCGGCTGCACCATGGATCAATACACGTTGTCCTTCCTTCAACTCACCGCCTGTTACCAGGAATGTATACGAGGTAACAATTGGTATAACTAAAGCAGCAGCTTCCGGCAGGCTCACATTGTTTGGAATCAGCGCCGCCGATTCTTCCTTTATTACTACGTATTCGGCGTAAGTACCGCCAAAGGTGCTGCCAAATACTTCGTCGCCAACCTTTAACCTGGAAACCCCGCTGCCTACGGCTTCAATTCGTCCCGCAACATCAGAGCCGGGAATCCACGGTAAGTTTAACGGGATCATTTTTTGCATTGACCCTGAACGCACCTTCATGTCGAAAGGGTTTACGGTGGTAGCTGCTATCTTTATTAATATTTCGTTTTCACCGGGTTGCGGCTTGTTAATCTCCGTTAGATGGAGAACATCGGAATCGCCGTAGGTATCAAATTGGATCGCCTTCATGGGGTTGTTTGTTTTTAGTTTTTCAACAGGTGCTTTGTGTAAATGTTTTGAAGTATTAAGCAGTATAGGTGGGGTAGTCAGTATAACCTTTTTCGTCAGCGGTGTAAAATGTTTCCACGTCGAGGTTTGCCGATAGCGGTTCATCTTTTTGAAAACGTTCCACCAAATCAGGGTTATTGATGAACGGACGGCCAAATGCTTCTAAGTCAGATATGCCGGTTTGCAGTTCGGCTTCCGCTGATTCTAACGTATGGCCACCGGCAAGTATCATCGTATTTTTAAAGGTATCACGAATAGTTTGTTTGATAGCCAAAGGAACGGCGGGAGCTCCGATCGCCGAATGATCCACTACGTGAACATAAGCAATACCTATCTCGTTAAGCTTCCCTGCAAGGTATTCGTAGGTTGCATCAATTTCAGGGTAATGCGGCATATCACTTGCAACTCCGTAAGGGGATAACCTGATCCCTGTTTTCTCTTTGCCGATAGCTGCTGCAACTTCTGTGGCTACTTCAACTACAAAGCGGCAGCGGTTTTCGATGCTTCCGCCATAATTATCAGTCCGGATATTACTTATTGGCGATAAAAATTGCTCTAACAAATAGCCATTAGCGCTGTGCAATTCTACACCATCAAAGCCTGCGGTTATTGCATTTTTAGCAGCGGCTACAAATTCAGCCTTTGTACTTTGCAACTCTTCGGCAGTCATTGCTTTGGGGATAGGGAACTCTTGCATTTGCTGTGCATCTGTCCACATGTGGCCAGCTGGTTTAACGGCAGATGGGGCAATCACTTCAGCGCCCTCCGGCAAATTAAGAGGGTGACTAATGCGACCGGTATGCATCAACTGCACAAAGATTTTTCCTCCCTTTTCGTGAACAGCGGTAGTTACCTTTTGCCAGCCTTCAACCTGTTCGTCGCTAAAAATGCCGGGAATGCGCGCATAGCCCAATCCGTTAGGCGAGGGTGAGGTGCCTTCCGTAACTATAAGCCCAGCGCCGGCGCGTTGGCCATAATATTCTGCCATTAAATCATTAGGCACATTGCCAATAGCCCGGCACCGCGTCATCGGCGACATAACGATCCTGTTTTTTAATGTTATAGCGCCAACTTTAGCCGGCTCAAATAGTCTGTATGCTTCCATGTTAATGATTGTTGTTTAAACATGTAAATATATTACTCTTTGCAATTTAAAAAGAGACATGGATAAAAATGACAGAAATTTGTTTGACTATCTTATTTGTAAAGGATCGAGTCGGTATTCCCGGTTTAATTCAATTTCTTTATCCAGATGTTTCTTACTGAAATTTTTGTGGTGGCTTCAATTTCAATCCCTATCATTCCCGATTGATTGTTTGATGATTTCGGGTCATCATCTATCATTACCGCCATTAGTTGTCCGTTTAAAATGTGCATACAAACATTGCCCCGGGCAATTACTGTATACTCGTTCCAGTCGTTCTTTTTAACCAGTTTTGCCAATTCATCGCGGTCACCGATGTTGCCTATAAGCTTCTTGTATTTTGTGCTAAAACCTTCAACAACCTCACCGCGCCAGGCCAGGATCCGCATTGGAGTGTTTTCTGAATAAAACTGGCCCGTCCAGGGTTGTGATGGCCAAAAATCGGCCTGCGGACCGGTCATCATCCAATTTAAGTTAACGAGGCCAACGTTTGCTGTTACTTCCTTCGAAATGGGATTTAACCAGGGGATGCCGGTTTTACTGCGATATTGCATCCCACTGCCGCCTTCGCCCTCAACCTTTATCTCAAATTTCAGGGTGAAATCCTTAGCCTTCATCCCCTTGTAAACAATATAGCTGTTGCCGCTTGGATTCTTAGGGGTCGATTCACCAACAATAGCGCCATCTTCAACCCGCCAGAATTTTGGGTTACCGTCCCAATCCTTCAGGGTTTTACCATCAAAAATAGAAACGTAGCCTTCATGGTCATTAAAATCGAGTGGCGTTGGCTCTGTAAAGCCATACATTTCGTGCTTTTTAGGAGATGTTTGGGCAACGGCGATATCAGTTGTCAATTGCATAAATAATATACAATAAACGGGAAGGATTTGCTTTTTCATATAATGGATTAATGTAAATACAATCAGGCAAAGCGTTCCATTTTTTCCAGTGGAACACCCGGAACGCTTTGAAACATCTTGATTATCAAATGATTTTCTTTTTAGGGTAATCAAATAATTGATAATAACGCTATAATAGCTTGTTAGTCGGGATTCAAAATATTGTAAATCCGGACTAACGCATGAGACTTAACTCATGCCAACAAGCTAACAGTAATTTAAGTAAAAAAAGCGGCAATTCGCCGCTTTTTGATGAAATCTACTTTCTTACAATCATTTTAATAGCAACGATATCAACATTCATTTATATAAAGTAACATCTTTTAAGTTTTCATTCAAGTATTTTATCTGGAGTAATAATTCAACTACAATCAATTCGTAGTCTTTATGAACATTAGCGAGTTCATTATTTAGCATTGCATTTAGATTTAAAAAAAGGGTCTGATACCTAATGATGTACAAATAATATAATTTTCGATAGAGAAAATCTTTTTCTCCTTCATATTCTTGAATAAGTTCATATGCTAATCTAATTTCAGAGGTGAAGAATAAAATCTTATTTAGGGCGTTAATTATTTGTATAATACTTGAGGACTGTAAGTATTCTGACCTATTAATAGTTGACAGTATTACTGTATCAATTTCAAGTTTATCGTCTTGTACTAAAGTAATCTGCGATAGTATATTTCGAGATTTTTCTTGATTGGTAATAATTTGATTAGCCTTAATTTGAGCTTTAAATGCTATAAAAACTAAAATGGCTGCTATGCCATTAATAAAAGGTGAAGTAATGCCTCCAATTGTTTCTCCAATTGAGGCTGAATTTGAAAAGTTCCAAAATTTGAAGAACGCCGGCTGTAACAATAAGGCAGGGATGACGATAATAATCACAGCTATAAGTATTATTAGTTGTACTGTCTTATAATTTTCGATGTTAGGCATTTTCATTTGTTGGATTAATTGGTATTGTAATATAGTTTTTTCTAAAGAAAAGCTAGTATTATGTGAAAGATTTAACTACGACAACAATCCTTCCCTTAACATCAAATAAAAATTTCCAATATTTTGTAGGATTAAAAACATGGGAACTTTCCTGCTTTAATAATTGTTGATTTTAATATTGATCCATGAATTAATTGGATAAAAATACATTAATAGCTGCTACATTGGTCAGGATTTTAAAATCTGGGATAACAAGTTAACAGGAAAAAGCAAAAGCGGCAATTCGCCGCTTTTGCTTTTTGTTTTTACCCTGTCCAAGCCACAGTATAGCATCGGAGCTATTAAGATGCTTTATTGCTAACAGCAAAGAAGATAATGATAGTCTTGTGAGCACGCGCCACTAGCAGGTTGATAAGTTGTACAGCCGTCAGGCGGCGGCGGAGGAATATGCGGATCTATAGTGTCGCTCTTACAAACGCAACCCGGCGGAATAGATCCCCCTTTAACGTTTTTCATTTGTGCTCTTGTGAGAATGTCTTTGGGATCTGGATTCAGATCCATCAAATCTGTTTTTTTCATACGTGTAATTTTAGGTTAATTAAATTTCATCTAATATGAGAAATGATAATCTAATTGCAAAATTATTTCTCAAATAGTAATCAATTAATTGTGTAAGTTACAATCCTGATGAGTTTATGTAACAAAAGCTGGAAATTAAACTTGCGAATAATATAATTAACCAAGCTGTTTGTGTAACAATCCTTATCTTGCCACATCAAACAAAAAACTTCCTGATGCTGCATTTTGTAGAATTTAAAAAATTTTATGGGAATTATCCTGCCTTATCAATTGCCGACTTTAATATTGAACCCGGAATTTACTGGATAAAGGGTGTAAACGGTTCGGGTAAAAGTACTTTACTGAAATCGATCTCAGGCATCCTTGCCTTTAATGGCGATATTATTCTGGAAGGAGGCATCAGCATAAAAAAACAACCGGTTGCCTACCGCAAGCTGGTAAACTTTGCCGAGGCCGAACCGCTGTTCCCCGAGTTTTTAACAGGTATGGAGATGGTTAAGCTATTCGCCTCAGCCAAGGATGCGCCAGCAGGGCAGGAGCTGCACTTTATAGAGAGCATGAAAATGCATAGCTATATCGACCGGCCCATAGGTACGTACAGCAGCGGGATGCTAAAAAAACTGTCGTTGGTGCTGGCTTTTCTTGGTAGTCCGAAGCTGATCTTGCTGGATGAACCTCTGATCACAATTGATACTGAATCATTAAAAATATTATATAGTTGGATCAGGGAACAGCATGATCAGGGGGTGAGCTTTATGCTGTCATCGCACCAGGCACTCGATGTTGATGAACGGCTGGATGCGGGTGAACTTTTGGTCGAAAATCAAACCCTGCAATTTACCCGCTGATGCCGCAGCCGTTAAATAATATACTGGTAAAGGTCTTCGCCCGCGGTTTTTATAAGGTAAACTCCGGACTATTGATCTTCCTGTTCGTAATCCTGGTGAGCTATTGTTTTTTCATCAACACACTGGGCGACGTAAAGTTGCTGCCACCGGGAAGGGAACTCTATTACCAGTTCATGATCCTCATAACATTTGTGAGCAGCCCGGGTATGATGCTGATGTTTTTTACGGTGTGGATCTTTTACACCATCAAAAGCTGGCAATACGTATCGGGCCAATTACAGATTGAACATCATGAGTTTTTGTATTACAGTGTTTTATCTGCAGGCAGGATTCAGCAGTTTAAAGGCTGGTTTTATATGCAGTTTATTATCAGTTTGCCGTTTGTGTGCTACGCGCTATTGGCATCGGTAATAGGGGTGGTGTTGCACCATTATGGCATGGTAATGGTAATTATTTTGTTTACTATTCTTCTGATTACCACCACTGCATTTATCTACACCAAACAATTGAATGCACTGCTTGAAGATACAGGGCAAACCTGGCTGATAAACCTCGGACAAAGCTGGCGTAAACCATTTTTTAGCCTGTTTGTTTATCACATATTCGACAGGCTGAAGATGGCGCTTGTGCTTACTAAGTTGCTATCCTATGTAGCTATTATCAGCATTATGTTTTCCTTTGCCGATGCAGTTACCAACAGCCGGGTAGCTTCCTTCGCTGTTTTGGCGATTGTTATGGCACATTCCATACTGATTTATCAGCAGCACAGGTTTGCATTGGTGTATTTGAGCATTACGCGAAATTTCCCATACAGCCTGGGGAAACTATATGCACAGCATGTTCTTACTTATTTAATATTACTGCTTCCCGAATGTATATGGCTTTTTATCAACTTTAAGTTTTTTATGGCGGTTGGTTTATTGGTAATGTTATTGGGAATTACCATGCTGTTCCATTGTGTTTTATACCGCATAGGGCTGGCCATGAACAAATACCTGCCGTGGTTGCTGGGGATTTTTTTTGCGATCTCGCTGGTGATCTTGTTTGGATTGGTGTGGTGGTTGGTGCCAGTTTGTTTTGGGGTTTCGTATTGTTTGTTTTATGTTAATTATTATAAGGAGGAATTGGATGAGGGGTAAAAATTGGCGTGAATATCGCGCGCTGAATTTACCCACCCGACCTCGCTACGCTGGTCGACCCCCCTTCGCTGCGCGTAAGGAGGTAAGAAAAAATGACGAGATATCGATCAGTATTGTTGTTTAGAAATTGAAAGAATGAAGCCACTAACCAACATCCTCACAAAAATATTCGCAGCAGGCTTTTACCGTGCACATGCCGGGATCCTTGCAGTTGGCTTTTTTGTGCTTTTTGGGATGGTGGAACCGGGGCAACTGCTTAATTATCATAAAACCTTAATGCTGACCTTTGTAAGCAGTCCGCTGATGATGGGAGTGGTGTTTGCGGGCTGGTTGATCTATACACTTAAAAGCTGGCATTATGTTGTGGGGCAGATTGGTGCCGTTAATCAGCAATTTTTGTTTTACAGCAGCAATGCCTTTGCAAAAGCTAAGCAGTTTAAAAGCTGGTTTTTTGTGCAGCAAATGATGATGCTGCCTGTTTCGGTTTATGGAGTTATAGCGGCAGTGGTAGGGGTGGCGCATCATTACTATCTTATCCCGCTGGCAATTATTTGCTATCTGCTCTCACTTGCTGCCTTGAGCGCAATGCTATACCGGAAAATTGTAAATAACCTAATAGATGGCAGCACACAAGGCTGGCTGCTAACCCTCAGCCGCAAATGGCGAAAACCATGGTTCAGCTTGTTTATTTACAATATGTTAGATCAGCATAAGGTTACCTGGCTGGTTACCAAAGGACTTTCTTATTTATTGATAACCGGATTTTTTTTGTTGTTTGCCGATGTAGCGCATGATATACGTGTGGCGGGCATTGCCTTACTGTCGGTAGTAGTGGCCCATGTTAAGCTGATATTTGAAGAACGCAGCTTTGAGGAAAAATGGTTAAGCTTTACCCGTAATTTGCCTTATAGCCGCTTGCAATTGTTTACTGCCTTCACCGGGGTTTATTTAATAATTATGTTGCCGGAAGCTATCTGGCTTTTCAGCCGGTTTAACCCGGTTATAGCGTTTGAATTGCTAATTACCGGTATTAGCATTGCCATGCTATTTCATTGCCTGTTGTACTACATCGGGCTCGATATGGACAAGTATTTGTTGTGGATCTTTTTCCTGTTCGTAGTTATTTTCTGGTTGATTTTATTTAAGCTGATTTTGGCGCTGGCGGTGATTAATTTGGTTGTGGCGTTTGGGGTGTTTTGGCGGAACTATTATAACGTTAGGGTTATTGTAAATTAGGGCTAACTTATTACCATTTCAGCTCTTTGCCTTCGTCTACGGCTTTCTGCAAGCCATCGATTTGCCGCTGTTTATTATAAAGTATGTCAAATATATATGTTATAGCCAGGCCGATCGGCCACATTGCAAAGAAAGAATAATCGGAATTGTTGGTTATAATAACAGCTATAATGCAGAACAGAACGCCAGCGACCGAATAATAATTGGATTGATTGGATTTCAGCACGTAGCCGCCTTGTTGAAAATTATAGGTGAAAAGTGATCGAAGCCGAGGAACCCAAATAAAGTAAAAAATCACTTTCTGCCACGGTCTAAGATCTGCCCGATAATTCGCCAGTATTTCGGAACTGTTTTTGTGTGTAAATATTGGTTCGTGTCCATTAATTTCTTCTTCTGATATCTGCCTTTTTATAAGCTCATCTTTGGCAACAGAAGAAGCCAATTTAGTATAGTCGACTTTATTTGCCGCTATTTCAAGCAAATCGATTGTTTCGAGTTTTATATATTCTTTCTGAAGGCTTTCGCGAGTTACCATATATCAAAACATATTCCTGTGAAACCTGTGCTGAGCATCCAACTGCAACGGGTTGGGTCCGTACCATTTTATAAAGTTTTCCCACTTGCTTTGATTTGCAGTTTTCCAGGTGTTAAAAGCCGCTTCATCACCCATCATCAATAGCCAATGATCGTATGCTTCCATATTGTTGGCCTGGCTTATCTGATCCTGGTAGGTAAATAATACATTCGGGTAAGTTTTATCAGTTCCTTTTTCTTTGTAAACTTTCAAGAAATTTTGCCTGATGCGGTCCAGCGAATTTAAATCGATAGTTCTTTCGCCAAGGGTCGCTAAGCTCATTGTCATCTCATAAGTAATTCCATAAGGCAGCTTTTTATTATTTAAATCGTCAACCGTCATAGTATTCTGCTTGCTAAAGCTTATGGCGGTTTTATCGGCTGATGGAAAAGTTATGCCTTTTTTATAAGTATCAAAAAGCAATTTACTGATCTCGCCGGTACGTTTGCTATTGCGTTCAATGTTCATGAAAATCTCGCCATACAAAAGACCCCATACAGCGCTTTCAGACCCGCAATAGATCTTAGCCGCCCAATAATAATTCGATGGGAACTTTGGTTCAACCTCTATCCCCTTCTCAAAATATTTAATGGCCTCGCTATAATTCTTACGTGTTAACGGCATGGTACCACGTTCAAGATATAACACACCGGAGTTAGGGAACTTCTTAAGCCCGTCTTCATAAACAGCGATGGCCTTGTCGCTTTGCTTTAATACGTCGTAGCTGTTGCCCAATAATTCGTAAAGCCTGTCGAAACTGTCCGGGCGGTCTTTTAATTTTTCGAGGAGATCTACCACTTTTTGATAATGTTCCTGGCTGTAATAACAATAACCCATTTCGTAAGGGTACACGATATTATCGGGATCGAGTTTTTGAGCCTCGTCCAATAGTTTAAGTGCGTCGTCAAATTTGCCTGCGTCTTCCAGTTTAACAGCCTCAACACCCTTTTGGTGTGCGGTTTCTTTTGGTGTTTGCGCGAAGCAGCTAAATGTAAATGCAGCAATAAAGATTAGCGTGGCAGCAATAGTTTTCATAATAAAGCAAGGGGGATTGATGGTAAATATAAGAGATCGCTATTAAAAAACGTCCATTTTTCAATCGGTTCGGACAAAATAGTTAAAGTGTTTGTTTCTTCAAATCACCTCGGTCAATTTATATCAAATACTGCTCAATAACATCCTCCGGAATTTTAACGCCCCGACCGGTTGCCATATCTATCATTACATAATCAAACCAACCATCGCAGCAAATTTTGCCGGTGCCTTTATTTGTGATATCAAATTTAACCCTGCAGCCCTTATCATTGATGCTTTCGATGCCGGTTTTTACAATAAAATAATCGCCCATGGCTAATGCGCGTTTATAGTCAACATGCGCGGTACGCACTACCCAGCCAAAGCCGCGTTCTATAAATTTTTCCATGGCCATACCGTAACAGCGTTCCATTTGGTCGTACCGGGCGGCTAGTACGTAGTCGAAATATTTGCTGTTGTGTACGTGATGGAACATGTCTATATCATCAGGACGTACGCGGAATTCGGTTTCAAAGGTAGATAGAGGAGGTGTTTCCATAGGATGTAAAAGTAAGAAATGATGTGTTGATGTACGAATATGTAAACGAATGAAGAGATTATCTATTCAACATAAAAATAATAGTGCCGGTGTTGTGTCCCAATCATTAACTTAGCCCGAACAACCGTAATCCTTATGAAACGTATATCCCTGTTAATTTTATTATTAAGCTTAGTATGCGTACATGCCGGGTCTGCTCAGGTTAAGGATACAACCTACAACGCAGGTTCAAAAATAGATACCATACTGATCAGCAAACAGCAGGTTGTTAATTTAACTGTTCTCGGACAACTATGGGGATTTTTGAAGTACCACCATCCTGAAGTAACCGGTGGGAAATACAATTGGGATTTTGAGCTTTTCAGGATAATACCGAAGGTTGTAAAAGCTGCCAATAATATTGAGCTAAGCAATGTGCTCGAAAAATGGGTGGATAGTTTTGGTGTTCCACCCGTTTGTGCTGATTGTAATGTTAAGGAAACCGGCGAGGTAAAGCTTAAGCCGGATTATGGCTCTTTGCTTACCAATAAGGTGTTGTCGGCATCGCTTACAAAAAAGCTTACTTATATTTTAAATAACCGCAGTACAGGCCCGGGTTATTATATAAAAATGGCGGAGAATGGTAATCCTGCATTTTTGCATGAATTGCCGTACAGTAAATTCATTTATCCGGATGCTGGTTACCGCCTGCTGTGCCTTTACAGGTACTGGAATATGATAAATTATTTTTATCCGTATAAATATTTGGCAGGAGAGAACTGGAATAATGTGCTTGCAGATTGCATCCCTAAATTTGCTTTGGCAGCCAATGCTCAGGATTATGCTTTAAATACGCTTGCCCTTATAGCGAGGATCCATGATACTCACGCAAATATTTACGGCGGCAACAAAGCAATAGCCGTGTTCAGGGGGAAATACGCTGCGCCCATCCAGGCCAGGTTTATTGAAGATAAGCTGGTAGTTACCGGGTATTATGACACTGCAACTTACATAAGGCAACTGATTAAGCCCGGGGATATTATAGGGCGCATTAACGGACAAAAGGTTGCAGACCTGGTAAAGAAACTACTACCTTATACACCCGCTTCAAATTACCCGACGCAATTACGCGATCTGCCGCGGATAAATTTGCTAAGAAGCAAGGAAATGAATTTTGCACTTGATATAACACGCAACGGCAGGCACCAGGAGGTAAAAATAGCCGGGGTGTCGGTTACTAAGTTAAATAATAGTATTGACCAGGACCCTGATCCCAAATCGCCGGGTTTTTATTTAATAAATAGGAATATCGGTTACCTGTTCCCCGGTAAGTATCACGATAAGGATCTGCATGCTATAAAGATACTTTTTAACAATACCAAGGGAATTATTATAGATATGCGCTGCTATCCGAGCGAATTTATGCCGTTTTCATTCGGCCCGTATATTAAAACCAACAATACGCCTTTCGTGAAATTTGCAAGCGGCAGTTTAAAACAACCGGGATTATTTACCATATCTCAGCCAATAGCGATAAATCCGGGAAATGAATATAAAGGTAAGGTAGTGGTTATAGTAAATGCACAATCGCAAAGCCAGGCTGAATATACGACAATGGCTTTCCAAAGCTCACCCAATGTTACCGTAATAGGCAGCCAAACTGCAGGAGCGGATGGCGATATATCATTTGTAACCTTACCGGGCGGTATTTTATCTTATATTTCAGGGCTTGGTGTCTATTATCCTGACGGCACCGAAACCCAGCGTAAAGGCGTTAAAATAGATGTGAAAATAGAGCCTACAATTGCCGGAATCAAAGCCGGAAAAGATGAATTGCTGGATAAGGCAAAGGCAATAATAATGGGGAGTAGAATAGTCCGAAAGTCGGTAAGTCCGGAAGTCCTAAAGAAATGAGTTGCATTTGATTTTATCAACTGCCAACTGCCACTGCCCACTGCAAACTATTACTCAAATCCCCTTGCATATTCCATAAACAAACCATACCTTTGCACCCACAATTAATCAAATTATTTACGCTTTAATATTATTCAAGTGATATATTTAAGTACAGAAGCAAAGGCGGAGATCTTTGCAAAACATGGTAAAAGCGCTGCCGATACAGGTACAGCCGAAGGTCAGGTAGCATTGTTTACTTACCGCATTGCACATTTAACCGGGCATTTAAAGAAAAACAAACACGATTTTTCAACCCAGTTATCACTGCAAAAATTAGTTGGTAAACGCCGTGCATTACTGGCATACCTTTACAAAAAAGACATTGGAAGATATCGTGCTATCATCAAGGCTTTACAGCTGAGGGATATCATCAAATAACTTTTCTTATTTTTTTAAAAAAAGCCGTCCGATTTATCTGGATGGCTTTTTTACTTTTGCATCAACATACACACACATAAAAACCGGTGCGCTCCGAAAGATGAAAAGCGCGCCAAAACAAAAACAAGATGAGTTTAAACGTAATTAAAAAGGTAATCGATTTAGGTGACGGCCGCACCATTGAGATCGAAACCGGTAAACTGGCCAAACAAGCCGATGGCTCGGTAGTAATTAAAATGGGTGACACCATGCTGCTTGCTACTGTTGTATCATCTCCTGAAGCAAAAGAAGGAGTTGATTTTCTACCACTATCTGTCGATTACCAGGAAAAATATGCTGCTACAGGCCGTATTCCGGGTGGTTTTTTACGCCGTGAGGCACGTTTATCAGACTACGAGGTTTTGATCTCGCGTTTGGTTGACCGTGCATTGCGCCCAATGTTCCCGGAAGATTATCACGCTGATACACAAGTGATGATCTCCTTAATTTCCGCCGATAAAGATATTATGCCCGATTGCCTTGCAGGTTTGGCGGCATCAGCAGCTTTGTCAGTATCAAACATTCCTTTTAACGGCCCAATCTCCGAAGTACGTGTTGCCAAGGTCGACGGTCAGTTAATTATTAACCCAACCCTTAGTCAATTAGCTACTGCTACCTTAGAATTTATCGTAGCAGGTTCTGAGCATGACATCAACATGGTTGAAGGTGAATCGAAAGAGATCCAGGAAGCTGAATTGGTTGAGGCAATTAAATTTGCACACACTGCTATCAAAATTCAATGTTTAGCTCAAAAGGAATTAACCATTGAAGTCGGCAAGACTGAAAAACGCGTTTACAGCCACGAGAACAGCAACGAGGATTTGAAAAAAGCCATCTACGCTGCTACTTACGACCAGGTTTACGCTATCGCTTCTTCTGCATCTGCAAAAGACGAGCGTTCAGCTAAATTTAAAGAAGTGCGTGACACTTACATCGCTACTTTAGGCGAGATTGACGACATTACCAAATTCTTAGCTAAAAAATATTACCACGATGTTGAGTATGACGCTATCCGTAACCTTGTATTAGACGAAGGTAAACGTTTAGATGGTCGTTCAACTACCCAGATCCGCCCGATATGGAGCGAAGTTGGTTATTTACCGGCAGCTCACGGTTCGGCGGTATTTACCCGCGGTGAAACACAATCATTAACCAGCGTTACTTTAGGTGCTAAGGATGATGAACAAATGATTGATGGCGCGTTCATCAATGGTTACTCAAAATTCCTTTTACATTATAATTTCCCTGGTTTTTCAACCGGTGAGGTTCGCCCGAACAGGGGAGCCGGCCGCCGTGAAATTGGCCATGGTAACTTAGCTATGCGTTCGTTAAAACAGGTATTGCCCGGTGATGACGAAAATCCGTACACTATCCGTATCGTTTCTGATATTTTGGAATCAAACGGTTCATCATCAATGGCTACGGTTTGTGCCGGCACATTGGCCTTGATGGATGCAGGTGTTAAAATCAAATCGCCGGTATCAGGTATCGCGATGGGCTTGATCACCAACGAAATGGGTACCAAATATGCTATCCTTTCTGATATTTTGGGTGATGAGGATCACTTAGGCGATATGGACTTTAAAGTAACAGGTACTGAAAAAGGTATTGTTGCTGTTCAAATGGACCTTAAGATAAACGGTTTATCATACGAAGTTTTAACCAATGCGTTAAACCAGGCTAAAGATGGTCGTTTACACATTTTAGGCGAAATGGCTAAAACCATTACCGCTCCTCGTGAGGATTACAAGCCACATGCACCACGCATTATCACTATCCGGATCGATAAGGAATTCATCGGTGCGGTTATCGGACCTGGTGGAAAGATCATCCAGGAAATGCAGCGTGAAACCGGTGCTACTATCTCTATCGAGGAAGTTGGCAACCAGGGTGTAGTTCAGATCTTTGCAGACAATAAGGAAGCTATCGACAAAGCGGTATCACGGATCAAAGCCATCGCTTCAAAACCTGAAGTTGGCGAGATTTACGAGGGTAAAGTGAAATCGATAATGCCTTTTGGTGCATTTGTCGAAATTATGCCGGGTAAGGATGGTTTGCTGCACATTTCAGAAATTGACCACAAAAGGTTTGAAACCATGGATGGCATTTTCGAAATTGGCGACGAAGTACGGGTAAAACTGCTTGACGTTGATAAGCAAGGAAAGCTAAAACTCTCACGTAAGGCTTTATTGCCTCGCCCGGAAAAGACAAATTAAGAGTTGATTGTGTTAGGTTGTATGATTAAGTTGGATTCGCTTTTTAAACAACTTATTCAGTTAAATCAACCATTCTTTTAATAAACTCAAATGTTAAAACCCTCAAATCGAGGGTTTTAACATTTTTAATAAATTATTTTGATTTTTTTAAAACAAAAAGGAAGTTTTTTAACTTCATAAAGTTTGATGTTAACTGATAAAACCGTTTAGACCGATCCCTGATATATAAAATGGCTTCTACCAATAACGATCCTTTAGATTTTATTAATAATAATTCATCGGGTATCCAATCAGGCTCACAGGCGGATTTAGTACAGTTATTATTATACGAGATCATAAGGGTTAAGGAACTTATTACTTATTACGATTCTATCCCCAACGGAGGTGGCCAGCTGGGCTCTTCCATCCTTAATGAGCTTGTTTCTGAAGCCTATAATTCCCTTGTTAACTACGACACAGTTTTGATGCAGAAGTATTATGATCTGCTGCTGAATTGTGATTGAGTTTAGAGACTAGTCAATTAGAGACTAAAGATTAGTTTTTGTTTAGGCAGAAGTCTTTCAACAACTACAACCCTTATAACAAATTATAACTTCTACAACCTCCCACCACAAACGAACACCCCGTTGCATCAAAAACGCACACTTTTTATTCCTGTGTTTTGATTTACTTGATTGATAATCAAATTGTTAATTAATTGGCATTTTGTTGGTTGTTTACCGCTTAGCAATTAATAAATATCTTGCGTTATGTTTAAAAACTACTTCAAAATAACGTTCAGAAACCTTTGGAGGAATAAGGGGTTTTCTGCAATAAATATTTTCGGGCTGGCTATTGGCCTTGCGGTTTGTTTGCTGATTACTTTATTTGTTATTGATGAGCTTAGCTACGATAAGTACAATGTAAACGCCGATCGCATCTACCGCGTTACATCCGATTTTAAAGTAAACGGCAGTGTTTTCCTTGATCGCGAATCGCCGGCCTCTATGGCTGCGACAATGGTCAGGGAATACCCGAATATCGAAATGGCGGCCCGGCTTAAAAACGACGGCAAAATTTTGGTAAAGAAGGGTGAACAAACTTTGATTGAGGACAACTGCTATTATGCCGATGCCAACCTGTTTAAGGTATTTACATTACCCATGATTGCAGGCGATCCTAAAACCGCCCTCAATGAGCCACATTCGCTGGTTATTAGTGAAAATATCGCTATAAAATATTTTAATACGCTGGATGTTATCGGCAAAACAATGCGCATGGATAACACTACCGATTATAAAATTACCGGTGTGATAAAAAATACGCCTGTACAATCACATATCCACTTCAGCTTTATCAAAGCAATAAGCGAACGTGCGGACAGGAACCAGACGCAATGGACCAGCGAAAACTCAATGACGTACCTGGTTGCCCGCAAGGGTGTTTCGCAAAAAGAGATAGACGATGACCTGCGCGAGGCCTGCAAGAAATATGCTGAGCCTGAGTTGAAACAATTTATTCACACTACTATCGCTGATCTTGACCAAAAAGGCGACCATTATAGGTTTGTAACCATTCCGATAACCAAAATTCATCTTTATTCAGAAGTTACGCATGAAAGGGAACCATCCGGCAATATTCAATACGTATACATGTCAATAGTTATAGCAGTGTTAATACTACTGATTGCATGCGTTAATTTCATGAACCTTTCAACTGCGCGGTCGGCAGGACGCTCAAAAGAAGTGGGGGTGCGTAAAGTGCTTGGTTCTAATCGTGGCTCACTTATTAATCAATTCCTGGTCGAATCGATTGTTACCAGCTCTATTGCACTGATCATTGCCTGGGGAATCGCGTCATTACTCCTTCATTATTTTAACCAGCTGGCTGGCAAACAAATCAGCTTAAACCTGTTTGCCAATGTTTGGATTTTGCCGGCGCTGTTGTCTGCAACGCTTATTATCGGCCTGATAGCCGGTGCATACCCTGCATTTTTCATGTCGGCTTTTCAGCCTATACAGGTGTTAAAAGGTAAACTCTCGGCCGGTTTCAAAAATAGCTTCTTGCGCAACGGCTTGGTGGTTTTCCAGTTTGTAACGGTTATTGTTTTAATTGTGGGCACACTGGTTATTTACAGCCAGCTTACTTATATCCGCAATAAAACACTTGGTTACAATCGCGAGCAGGTAATGGTGCTGCAAAATATTTATTCGCTTGGTGAGCACTCAAAATCGTTTAAGGAAGATGTGCTTAAGCTTGCTGGGGTTAAATCGGTTACATTGTCTGGTTCGTTGCCTACAACAATTAATGAAGATACCGAGGTTTACGGCAAGGACGCATCCATGAGTTCGGGCCAGTCGGTCGGGCTCGAGACATGGTACATTGATGAAGATTATATCCCAACCCTTGGCATGCAAATGGCAGGCGGGCGAAACTTTGCGAAGGACAGGTTGACTGATTCGGCAGCTTTGCTTATTAACCAAACAGCCGCATCCATGCTTGGTATGAGAGAGCCTTTAAATAAGTTTTTATACCGTAACGGCCGCCATTACCAGATTGTGGGGGTAGTGAAGGATTTTAACTCCGGGTCTCTGCGCAACAAAATTGCGCCGCTCGTAATGAATTTAGGTGTCGACAAACGCGCGATGGCCATCCGTATTGAAACTAAAAATATTCCGGTGCTTATTTCGCAGATCCAGGCATTGTATCGTGGTGCTGATGCAAACATGGCCGGTCAGCCGTTTACCTATTCGTTTATGGATGATGACTTTAATCATCTCTATCAATCAGAACAAAATACCGGAAAAATATTTATGTCATTTGCATTTTTTGCCATACTGATTGCTTGCCTTGGTTTATTTGGCCTTGTTACTTACGCTGCCGAGCAACGTACAAAAGAAATCGGGATCCGCAAGGTATTGGGCGCAAGTGTAATCAATATTGTAGCAATGTTATCTAACGATTTTTTGAAACTGGTAGGGATATCGGCCATCATCGCGTTTCCTGTTGCCTGGTGGGCCATGAGCAGATGGCTACAGGATTTTGCCTATCGTACCAACATCGGCTGGTGGGTATTTGCAATAGCGGGCTTGCTGGCCGTGGTTATAACCATTACAACAGTAAGTTTCCGCGCTATCAAGGCCGCTTTGATGAACCCGGTGAAGAGTTTGAAGACGGAATAGAGAATATTATAAATTAAAGAAAATATTCGATTTGATAGTGTTTTTTGAACTTTAATTAATATTTTTCACTTAAATTACCGACTCACCTTATGTTTACCAACTACTTTAAAATAGCATTTAGAAACCTTTGGCGGAACAAGGGCTTTTCTGCCATTAATATTTTCGGGCTTGCTATCGGGCTTGCCGTTTGTTTGTTGATTACCTTATTTGTGGTTGACGAATTGAACTACGATAAATACAATTTAAACGCTGATCGCATTTATCGTGTTAACTCAGACTTTAAAGTGAATGGCAGCGTGTTTATCGACCGTGACTCGCCTGCCCCAATGGCTGCTACCATGATGAAGGAATATCCCCAGGTTGAGCAGGCTACCCGACTGAGGGACGATGGTAAAATATTGGTAAAAAAAGGCAATCAAACTTTAACAGAAGAAGGCGGCTTTTATGGTGATGCCAACCTGTTTACAGTTTTTACATTGCCGATGATAGCAGGCGATCCTAAAACTGCTTTGGTGCAACCTTATTCGTTGGTGATATCTGAAGCTGTGGCACAAAAATATTTTAATACCACAGATGTTATCGGCAAAACATTGCACCTTGATAATACAAGGGATTATAAAATAACCGGTGTGATAAAAAATATGCCGCGCCAGTCACACCTACATTTTAATTTGATCAAGGCGATGTCAGGGTTGCCAGAGAGCCGCGGCACCGAATGGACCAGCGTAAATTATCTTACCTATATACTGTTACACAAGGGCTTTACTGAACATGACCTGGATGGTTATTTAAGGCAAGCCACAAAAAAATACGCCGAACCTGAGTTGGTACAATATATTCACAGTTCCATAACTGATTTGGAAGGCAAAGGCGACCATTTCCGGTTTGCTACTATGCCCATCACAAAGATTCATTTATACTCACCCATTACAAATGAAGTTGAGCCATCAGGCAATGTGCAGTACGTTTACATCTTTATAATAATCGCTGCTTTTATCCTATTGATTGCTTGTGTAAACTTTATGAACCTTTCAACCGCCCGATCTGCGGGCAGAGCCCGGGAAGTTGGTGTACGTAAGGTGTTGGGCTCAAATCGCGAGACGCTGATTTACCAGTTTCTGACAGAATCAACTCTTACCAGTTTTATCTCCTTATGTATAGCATTGTTTATTGCTGCGCTGTTGTTGCCATATTTTAACCAATTATCGGGCAAGCAAATAACACTCGATCTGTTGGCTACCATCTGGCTGGCGCCTTGCCTGCTAGTGGTTACGGTATTTATCGGTTTAATGGCAGGCCTTTACCCGGCATTCTTTATGTCGGCGTTTCAACCTATCGAGGTTTTAAAGGGCAAGCTGGCATCCGGCTTCAAAGGGAGCTGGCTGCGCAATAGCCTGGTGGTTTTTCAGTTTGCCACAGTTATTTTACTGATAGTAGGCACATTGGTTATTTATAACCAACTGAACTACATCCGGAACAAAAAGCTTGGCTATAATCGTGAACAGGTTTTGATAATAAAAAATACGGCATCACTTTACCTGCACGCCAATTCATTTAAACAGGACGTGTTAAAACTTGCAGGCGTGCAGTCTGGCACTATGAGCTCCTTTTTGCCGACCGCCAAAAATAACAATACTGAAGTTTACAGTAAGGACGCTGCCAATAGCCCGGGGCAGTCTACTGCGCTTTCAACATGGTATATTGATGAAGATTATATTCCTACGCTTGGAATGCAGATGGCAAAGGGGCGGAACTTTGTAAAAGGTAACCTTTCAGATTCAACTGCTGTAATTGTTAACGAAACAGCAGCTGTTATGCTGGGCTTTCGGGATCCGCTAAACAAAGAACTATTCAGGGGAACTCCTGAAAGGCATTTTACACTTAATGTTGTCGGTGTGGTTAAAGATTTCAATTCCGGCTCGTTGCGCAGCAAAATTGAACCGCTGGTAATGCGTTTAGGCGTTAACCGGGGCTCCATGGAATTCAGGATCAGTACAAAAAATATTCCAGCGCTTATTTCTCAAATAGAGACCCTGTATCACGGAGCCGACGCGAATATGGCCGGACAGCCATTCTCGTATTCATTTATGGATGATGACTTTAACCATATTTACCAGGATGAGCAGAATACAGGTAAGATCTTTATGTCATTTGCTTTTTTTGCGATCCTGATTGCCTGTTTGGGTTTGTTCGGCCTCGTTACATACGCCGCAGAGCAACGCACTAAAGAGATTGGAATTCGCAAGGTACTTGGCGCCAGCGTTGCCAATATTGTCAGGATGCTTTCGAATGATTTTTTGAAACTGGTGGCCATTGCCGGAATTGTGGCATTCCCAATAGCATGGTACGCCGCCAACTGGTGGCTGCAGGGCTTTGAATTCAGAACAGGTGTAAGCTGGTGGGTGTTTGCGGTAGCTGCAATTTTAGCCGTGGTAATTACATTAACTACGGTAAGCTTCCGTGCGATAAAAGCTGCGCTGATGAACCCTGTAAAGAGTTTGAAGACGGAATAAGTTGATTAGAGATAGCGATTGGAGATTTGGAAAAATGCTGATATAAAATATGGGCAAAAACAACTAATCTCCAATCTCTAACCTCTAATCACTATATTTGACCCCATGAACCACCTCATAGCGCCTTCCATTTTAGCGGCTGATTTTGCCAACCTGCAACGCGATATTGAACTGATCAATAAAAGTGATGCAGACTGGATCCATGTTGATATTATGGATGGGATGTTTGTGCCGAATATTTCCTTCGGTTTCCCGGTTGTTAATGCTGTAAATAAGTACGCTACCAAGCCGCTTGATGTCCATTTAATGATTGTTGATCCGGATCGCTACTTAAATAACTTTAAGGAAGCAGGAGCCTCTGGGATGACCGTTCATTACGAAGCCTGTCCAAACTTGCATCGCACCGTCCAACATATCAAAGAACTTGGTTGCCGCGCATGTGTGGCCTTAAACCCGCATACACCGGTTGCAGTTTTAGAAGATATCATCCTTGATTTGGATATGGTATTGATCATGTCAGTAAATCCGGGTTTTGGCGGTCAGAAGTTTATTGAGAACACTTATAAAAAACTAAAGGATATTAAAGCACTCGCCAGGAGATATAATCCCGAATTGTATATAGAAGTTGATGGAGGGGTTGACATGAGCAATGCTGATAAACTGCTTGATGCAGGCGCCAATGTTTTGGTGGCAGGCAACTCAGTTTTCTCGGCTCCCGACCCGTTGGTCGCGATAACCAATTTAAAAAAATCCGGCTCCGGGTCGCGATCGTGATATAACGCTGATAATAAACTGCCTTAATTTTTTTAATATTGAAAATTCAAAGCTTAATTTATCAGCTATTTGTATCATTTTTCAAAAAAAGCAAATAATCATAATAAATATTATCAAATTAATTAACTTCGGCCCATCTTAATATCGATTTGTTAATTAACTATAATTAAACAAAAACCAATTAAACCAAATGAAACCATCGGAGCATCTGCTCAAAACGTAATTAAGCTCACGATAGCTTCATTCCTCATTGAAAAAATTAAATAAAATGAAACATAATTTTGGCGCCGGACCAGGCATTTTACCACACGAAGTTTTAAAACAGGCAGCAGCTGCGGTTGTTGATTTTGGCGGAATCGGACTTTCTATTTTGGAAATTTCACACCGTTCGCCTGAGTTTGAATCTGTTTTAGACGAAGCGGTAAAGCTGGTAAAGGAATTGTTCAATGTGCCTGAAGGCTACTCTGTTTTATTTTTACAGGGCGGCGCCAGCACACAATTTGCATTAGCGCCTTATAACCTGCTGCCTGATGGTGGCAAAGCTGCATACCTGGAAACAGGCGTGTGGGCAAACAAAGCGCTTAAAGAAGCGAAGTTTTTTGGCGAAGTAGAAGTTGTTGCTACATCGAAGGATAAAAACTTTACTTACATCCCTAAGGATTATACTATCCCGACTGATGCCGCTTACTTTCACATCACATCAAACAACACCATTTACGGTACGCAGTTACAGGAATTCCCTAAATCGCCGATCCCGGTGGTTTGCGATATGTCGTCAGATATTTTTAGCCGCAAGGTTAATGTTGCCGATTTTGGATTGATTTACGCGGGAGCTCAGAAAAACATGGGCCCTGCCGGTGTAACGCTGGTTATTGTAAAGGATTCTATCTTAGGCAAAACCGGCCGCAAGATCCCGGCTATGTTCAACTACCAGGTACAAATTGAAGGCGGATCGATGTATAACACTCCGCCGGTATTTGCTATCTATGTATCAATGCTTACCCTTAACTGGTTAAAATCAAAAGGCGGTGTAGCGGCAATAGAGAAGGAAAACATTGCCAAGGCTCGTGTGCTTTACGAAGAGATCGATCGTAACCCGTTCTTTAAGCCTGTTTGTGAAGTTGAAGACCGTTCACACATGAACGTTTGCTTCGTAATGGAAAATCCGGATCTTGAGAAGGCTTTCCTGAAACTTTGTGACGATAAGGATATAATAGGCATAAAAGGCCACAGGAGTGTAGGCGGTTTCCGCGCTTCTATTTATAATGCATTGCCAATCACCAGTGTTTATGTACTGATTGACGCCATGCAGGAATTTGCTGAGAAAAATAAAGTTTAGCCCCCTAACCCCCTAAAGGGGGAATGTTGGTGGCTGGATAAATTATAAGGCTTTCCCTAAAAGCCCAACGAATTATAGCTCCCCCTTTAGGGGGCCGGGGGGCTCTCAATTATGATCAAAATATTAGCCAATGATGGCATCGATCCGATAGGCAAGAAAATGCTGGAGGATGCCGGTTTTTTTGTAGATACAAATAACATTCCGCAGGAGGAATTACCTGTACGTTTGCAGGAATATGATGCAATTACGGTTCGCAGCGCCACCAAAGTGCGCAAAGCGTTAATTGACGCCTGCCCTAATTTAAAACTGATTGGCCGCGGCGGCGTAGGTGTTGATAACATCGACGTTGACTATGCAAAGGAAAAAGGCATCGGCGTTTACAATACGCCTGCGTCATCATCACTGTCAGTTGCCGAATTGGTGTTCGCCCAGCTTTTTGGCTGTGTTCGTTTTTTACCTGACAGTAACCGCAAAATGCCGGTTGAAGGTAATACCAAATTTAACGATCTAAAAAAAGCTTACGCCAAAGGCATTGAGTTGCGCGATAAAACCTTAGGTATTGTAGGTTTCGGACGTATCGGTCGCGAGGTAGCTAAAATAGCGATTGGTGTTGGTATGAACGTTTTGGCGTATGACTTGTTCCCGTTTAGCCCTGAACTGGAACTTACCTTAGGCGGTGGCACAAAGGTCAAGGCGTCAGTTACCACGGCTTCGCTTGACGAGATCATCAAAACCGCTGACTTTATTACCCTGCACACTCCGTTTGTAGACAAAGCCCTGATCGGCGCTGAAGAATTAGCATTGATGAAGAAAGGCGTTGGGCTGGTAAATATCTCCCGTGGCGGCTTAATTGACGAACTAGCTTTGGTTGATGCCTTAAACAGCGGGCAGGTTTCGTTCGCCGCACTTGACGTTTTTGATAACGAGCCAACTCCACGCGAAGAGATCATTAAACATCCAAAAATCTCCTTAACACCGCACATCGGCGCTGCTACAAATGAAGCACAGGAACGCATTGGTGTTGAACTGGCCAGTTTGATAATAGGACACTTTAATAAATAATTGACACGAATAGTCTCGAATTGATTTGGATTTTACGAATTTTTGAGAGACCAATTATAAAAAAGGCACAAATTGATTGAGTTCAATTTGTGCCTTTTTGTTTACCAAATATGTCATTGCGGGGTACGAAGCAATCGTGAACTATGCATGACTGCTATATAAGTTGTACACCGTTCTATTCGCTCGGTAAAGTTCGCGGTTGCCACGCTACGCTCGCAATGACATGACTTCTTAACGTTTAAAGAAGATAACTCAACCCCTTCTCCGGAATAGTAACCGGATAGCCCTCAACTTCCAACGCGTCCGCCAAAGCCTGCATACTTGTTACTTCGCCATGTACTAAAAATACGTTCTTCAGTTTTGCCTTATCCTGCTGCTTTACGGTGTTTACCAGGTCTTCATGATCGCCATGAGCGCTGAGTACATCGGTTTGTTTGATGGTGGCATAAACGGCCAGATCTCGGTCTTTTATGTGGACGATGGAGTCGCCGCGTAAAAGGCGATGTCCCAATGTTCCTTTTGCGCAATAACCTATAAATAGTATGGTGCAATAATAATTCTGAATATTATAAAACAGGTGATCCTGGATGCGGCCACCCTCCAACATGCCTGCCGAAGAGATTATAATGCAAGGCTCGTAATAATTGGAAACCTGGCGGCTGTCCTTCAATGACTCCACATACACCAAATTCTCAAACTCAAATTCGTCGCCTTTCTTTTGATAAAACTCCTGTGCCTCATCATTCACCAAATAATGATATTTGCGGAATACCTCCGTTGAACGTGTTGCAAGCGGACTATCAACAAATACCTTAACCGGCGGCAATAATCCGCTCGTGAAGATCTTGTTCAGTGCATAAACCAATGATTGTGTACGCCCAATACTGAATGCCGGGATGATCATGCGCCCCTGTTCCTTAATACAGGCCTTCTCAATAACCTCAACTAAGGTCTGTTCAACGGTTTTATCCTTGGTGTGCAGTCTTCCGCCGTATGTCGATTCAGTCACTAAATAATCAACCTGCGGCAATTCCTGTGGATCTTCAAGTACCGGGTAATTCTTACGCCCGATATCGCCGGTAAAGGCAATTGATTTTTCTTCGCCGTTATCATTCACCTTGAATATAGCAGCGGCAGCCCCTAATAAGTGCCCTACAGAAATAAAAGTAAGTTCGATGTCGCCATTGATGCGGAACGGTCTGTCGAAACCAATTGTTACAAATCGGTCTACTGTATCCATCACATGCTTTTGCAGGTACAACGGCTGTATTCCGGTATTAAACTTTCCCTTACGGTGCTTGCGGCCCTTATCAGCCTTGCGCATAAAAATGTTTACAGAGTCAAGCAATAATAACTCGGTGAGGTCGGCAGTAGGAGGTGTGCACAGAATTTGCCCGTTAAATCCCAAACGCACAAGCGTAGGGAGGTTTCCCGAATGATCAATGTGTGCATGGGTTAATATAACAACATCTATATCTTCCGGTTTGAAGGGGAAGTTTTCGTTTGCCTGTATGTTTCGGTCCTTTTCATAATCCAGCCCGCAGTCTATTAATATTTTAAATTTCCCCACCTCTAGCAAATGCATGCTCCCGGTAACCTGGCGGGCAGCCCCGTATATCGTTAATTTCATTATTTTCGTTCATTTGTTCATTGGTGTCATTTGTTCACTGGTCTTATCGCTTTTATATAGCTAAGCAGCACAATGAATAAATGAACAAGTAAACAAGTAAACCAATGAACCAACTACAAACTTATTATTAATGTGCTAACATTTTATGGGTAATTTACATTTAAGGCAAAGTTTTTGCATAACATAAATTGATTTGATAAACTCCGGTAAAATAACCGTATTTTAGTAATTATTAGATGATTAGCCATGATAAACCAAACAATTTATGTCCTTGAAACCTCAAATGGACCTGTTCACCTGACCATTACACCTGTAAATTCACTACTGGCCAACGGCGATTTTTATGCAACAGGTGTATTTAAGCTAACAGATGGTGTCGTAGGAATGGGCGAGATAGTTTTTGATGAAAATATGGGCGATTGGACCTATAACGGTATGGATGAATTGACTTATGAGGAGGCCGCTGAAGTAGCTGACTTTATAAAAAAATATAGAGATCCGATCGGTGCCGACCCGGAACAGCTTCAATAGTTGTAACTTTACATCCGTTTAAATACCCCCGATGGAAGAAATAGAAAATTTTTCAGAAAAGATCCACGAGCAAAGTAACGAACATGCACACCACATGCTTTCAGAAGGAAAAGAAAAATGGGTGTTATATGTTGCACTCACCACTGCAGTTTTTGCCGTATTAGCTGCCATAGCCGGTTTAATGGCGGGAGCTCATGCCGACGAGGCAATGATGACGCAAATGCGCGCGTCTGACCAATGGGCATTTTACCAGGCTAAGGGTATTAAGTCGGAGATGTTGATTTCCTCAAATAAAATATTGGTGGCGCTTGGAAAGGCCCCTGTTGCCGAAGATGTTGAAAAGGTTAAGGAGAATAAGGCAGAACAGGCCAAAATTATGGAGGAGGCTAAAGATTTTCAAAAGGAAAGTGATGAACACACTGCCAAGCATTCCACACTTGCGAAGTGTGTCACGTTATTCCAGGTTGCGATTGCTATAGGGGCCATATCTATTATCACAAAGCGTAAAGCTTTATGGCTGGCGAGCATGGGTTTTGCAGTTATCGGGTTAGTATTTTTGATTGGTGGATTTTTGTAAAACGCTTCTTAGTCTTTATCATATACATAAAATATAACTATAGCGATGGGTTTCAAACCCATCGCCATGAAAAAGGCATTTGTTTAGTCTGCATGCGGCATTCTTCGCAGCTTGCTGAAATGCTTACTGCATATGCTCTCCCCTTTATTCCGTATCTTTGCAGCAAATGATAAAACAAGCGCTTGAAAAGCTAAAGATCGCCGAATTAAACAAAATGCAGTATGCTGCGCTTGATGCTGCAAAAAAGGGAGATGTCATCCTGCTTTCGCCAACGGGTTCCGGTAAAACACTGGGGTTCCTGCTTCCGTTATTATCCTTATTAGATCCTAAAATCCCAACCGTCCAGGCGCTGATCATGGTGCCCTCGCGTGAGTTGGCCTTACAGATTGAGCAGGTTTTTAAGGCTATAGGCAGCGGCTTTAAAGTGAATGTATGTTATGGTGGTCACCCCGTTAAAATTGAACGGAACAACCTCTCGCAGCCACCTGCGGTGTTAATTGGTACGCCGGGCCGCATTGGTCATCACCTGCGTCGCGAAAGTTTTACGACTGATACCATCAAAACGTTGATCCTTGATGAATTTGATAAGGCGCTGGAGTTTGGTTTCCAGGAGGATATGACCTATATCATCCGGCAAATGGATCACCTTACAAAAAGAATCCTTACCTCGGCTACTAAAATGGACGAAATTCCCTCATTCACCGGGATCAATAAGCCCACTTTGGTGGACTTTCTTCAAAACACAACAAACGCTCCCGATCTAAAATTAAAGGCTGTCTTGTCACCGGCAGCTGATAAACTCGATACCTTGTTCTCCTTGCTTTGTAAAATAGGGGATAAGGCTACCCTCGTTTTTTGTAACCACAGGGATGCTGTTGAGCGCATCAGCGAGTTGCTCTGGGATAGGGGACTGGTACATGATATATTTCACGGCAAAATGGAGCAGGAGGATAGGGAACGTGCCTTACTGAAATTCAGGAATGGTAGCCACCGATTATTAATAACTACGGATCTTGCCTCACGGGGGCTAGATATCCCAGAGATAGAATATATTGTTCATTACCAGCTGCCGCATAACGAAGAGGCGTTCACACATCGTAATGGACGTACTGCCAGGATGCATGCAAAAGGAACGGCATATTTGATCTTAACTGAAGATGAAAAGCTGAAGTACCTCGACAAAGAACCGGAAATTGAAGTGTTACCAGCTGATCTTCCTGTTCCAAAACCAACGCCATGGGCAACCGTGTATATTGGAGCAGGTAAAAAAGATAAGGTGAACAAGGTTGATATAGTAGGCCTGCTGCTGCAAAAGGGTGAACTTGCGAAGGATGATCTTGGGTTGATAGAAGTGCTGGATTATTCATCTTATGCCGCGGTTAAACGTAACCTTGCAAAGCGCACAGTGGAGCTGCTTAAAGCTGAAAAGATCAAAAACAAAAAGGTTAAAATTGAAATTTCAATATAAGGATTTAAAAAAACAAGAAATATGAGTAATAATGATATCATGAAAAAGCTGCGGGTGGCTATGCATTTCACCGATGATGATATTATAAAGGTATTGGAGCTTGCCAACTTTCGCATCACTAAAACAGAACTTGGTGCAATTTTTCGTAAGGAAGATCATCCTAACTTTAAACCCTGTGGCGACCAGATCCTGCGTAATTTCCTGAATGGATTGATAATTTACAAGCGCGGACCAAAGGAAAAGGCGGAATAGTACTCAATTCCGCTCAATCATTTTATACTTGCCGCTTTTAAGCAGTTTTTGCTGTTCTGCCGAGAATGGTTGACGGCCGCCAAAGTCCTGCACCCAATACGTGTTATATGATGCAACGCCAACTTCCCTGAACTCGCGGTTCATCAGGTTTTTGCAATGTCCCTCGCTTTTAAACCAACCCTTCATTACTTCGTCGATGCTTTGCTGCCCCTGGGCGATGTTTTCGCCGACTGCGAAGCTTTGGTAACCCTTCATGGTGTAACCTGCCGCGGTTATGCGTTTGTCCATTGTGCGGCCATTCTTACTGGTATGGCTGAAATAGTTTTTGTCCGACATGTCTACCGCGTGCCCTATTGCGGCAAACTCAAGCTGATCGTTCCAAACAAGGGGCGGGACGGGAGGCATATAGGTACTGCCACAATTACAACCCTTTTGACGTACCTTATTTATGCTTTCCAAAAACTCGCGCCTGAACTCTTCTTTACTCATGGTTTGCCTGCCAAAGCTGTTTGGGTAAGAAAATATGGAGCATGCTATAAGTAGCGCTAATAATGCCTTCATGTTTATTTTGACAACAGTAATCGCTATAGGTTTAGTATCAGCAGGATGAAATTAAGTTTATCGCCTTGGCCGCCTGATTATTGAACGCCAGTTGCCCCTTTTTCGCTTTAGAAAAATAATGACCGCAATTGAAATTAAAGCAATAGCGACTATCAGCATTATAACGAATCGACTTTTTTGGGAGAGCTGCTTTTGTAAAGCTTCCTGGTATTTGATGAAAGTACTTTTTTTTTGCTTTGAACCGAATCAGTTTTTTTCTTCTCAACAGAGTCCTTTGTGACCAGGGCCGCAATCATTTTTGCTTCCTCGTCTTTCCGGATGCTTTCCTCTACAGAGTCCCGTTTTTTTAACACCGCTTCTTCTTTCTGGTAGTTTTTAAGGCGGCTATACAATAGTCCATAATACCTCAATACTTCTGATTGTAGCTTTGGATTATGGGTAGTTACGGAGATTTGTAACGCTTCATCTAAATCGCGCATAGCCAGGGTGTAATCACTTACTTCGCTTTTGATGGTCGACAGAGTTATTAACGACTTAATTACATTTACATAGTCTTTTTTATCTCTCGACAAGGAGTTCGATTGTAAAATGAACCATTTAGCCTGGCTGAATTTTTTTTGAGCCATGTAAACTTTGGCCAGGTTATCGAACGAAATTCGCAGACCCGTGGTGTCGTTAAAATAAGAATACTGGTGCAGTGCCAACATGGTGTAGCTTAATACCTTACTTTGGTAACTTACCCTTGTCATCTTATTGCTAAGCGTATCATAATCCAGGTATCTTTTGGCTATTTCGGTATAGATGGGTCCTTTAAATAAATTTTGCTCCGGAACTTTTAATTGCAGTTTTAAAGTATCCAGGCTCATAATGGCAAGTTGCTTCACCATGGTGTCCTTTAATGCACGGTATGCCCTAAATTTAATACTATCCAGGTGGGCCATTTTTGCAAGGAAGCGCATACTATCCACAAACTTTGGATCAATATAACTAAGGCTATCCTTATGGTTTGCCATACCCGTCATGTTTAGGCTATCGGCATAATGGGTAATCGCCTGTAAAGCGAAATCATCTTTATGATCAAATGGAACAGAATAATTCAAGTTGCCGGGAAAATGAGAAATTGCAGTCAGGCTGAAGTTGTTTTTTTTACGACCCGAGATCACAAAGTTCACACTATCAATGCGAACCATCGCCGAAACTAATTTTACGCTATCTGAACTGGCGAGTTCTGTTGGCTTGGATGTGGCTTGTTTTGAAGTGTCAGGTGCAGATGCTTTCACGGTATCGGCAGTTTGCGAAAACGCCGATAACCCCAGGCAGACAAATAGAAAAAATAATAGCGTAGTTGTTTTTTTCATAAGCTATCCCAATGCCAGGACTATAAATATACCTATTGTAAGCAAAAAATGTGCCTGTTATTAGCTAACTATTGATAAATAGCCGTTACAGTTTCGTTATGATAAAGTATTTATTGTTATGTGAAATTTTTGATAATTATTAATGGTGGATTTCGCAAGAAAAACATATTAACAGCTGTTAATAAGTGTATTGCGTGAATTTGTTGATAGCAGGTAAATAGCACAGTTTTTTGGTGAGTAGTTGTATGAGCAAAAGCCATATTACATTGACTGACATAAAACTGATGCGATATTCAGGAACGTTAAAAAGCAGGGCTACCTTATTTTTTCTTCATACTTCTCTATGAAGTTTCTAAATGGCGCTACCTTGTTAATCAGTAAGTTGAAAATTGTGATTCCGGTGATGGCCGAGAAGATCCCTGCCAGTACGTCTATGATGTAATGATGGCTCGCATAAACAGCGGTAAACCAAATCCCCAGCATCACTACAACGAAAAACAAGTTGAGCCATTTAAGGCGATTCTTAATCCCATAGTATAAAACGATAACCGGGTATGACGAATGCAAAGAGGGCATCGCAGCAAATACGTTTGATCCTTTGGCATATATCGATTTAAAGATTCCCGCATGAAAAAAGTTGTCAAACTTCACCAAACCGGCAGTGTTTCCGGGGGTATGGGCATGAAATGTAAACCCATTATATTCTACATACCATGGAGGAGCCGCAGGGTATAAATAATACACAACAAAGCCGATGAAATTGACAAGGACAAAGGTTATTGAGAAATATAAAAATTGCTTCCTGTTTTTGAAGAATAAAAATGCAGCAAAAGCCAGCGGAACAGGGATCCAGCACAAGTAAAAGATGCCCGCGGCCACATCTATCCATGTTTTGCCATTTATTCGCCAGTATTCGTTAGCGGTAAGTAGCTTTCCATTAAAGTGAACGCCAAACAAGTGCTTTTCGGTATTGTATAGATCGGCAATGTGAACAGTGTTGTAATTATAGTTTGGAAAGGCCTTCATATAGTCGAAGATCACCCAGTAAACTATAAATATTAAAAAGCCTGTTATGAATTTACGACTGATTGGCGACGCGAAAAATGCGATGTTAAAGATACCCGCCAGGACCAACTGATCGGTTTTAAATCCAACAAGCCAGGCCGAAAATAGCAGGTAAAATATAGTTACCGCAGCAACAATAATTACCGACCGGGTATTTATCCTGATACCATCACCAACAGCATTAGTCATGCTATTTTTTAATAAAATCTGAGCGGAAGATCTTGTCCCAAAGCGGCGAGCTTACACCGTATCCCTTGTCAGGGTCCTGGTAGTGGTGTAGCATGTGGTGCTGTTTTATCTTTTTCCAGATATTGCCTTTGAAATTGAAATGATGTATAGCGTAGTGTGATATATCGTAAAAGAGATATCCTAATATAAAGGCAGGGAAAAAGCCCCAGATGTAGTTTGTTGGCAATATGGCATTAAACAAAAAATAAAAGCCGGTCGCAAGGGGAATACTTACTGATGGCGGCAAAACAAGGCGTTTAGCATCACTCGGATAGTCGTGATGAACTCCATGGAAAATAAAGTGCATGCGTTGCGCCCATGGCTTGTCTGCAGGTTCGTAATGAAATACAAAGCGGTGCATAATATATTCAACAAGCGTCCAAACAAAAAGCCCGAAGACGAATAGTTCAACAAAAAGCAATCCGTTTAACCCGCTTTGGATGTATTTATAGATGCAAAAACCGATAACAGGAACAAAAATATAAAGCGGTACAGTAAAGTGAACCTTAGATAAACTCTCTAAAAGATCACTTTTAAACATTCTCACAGATTCCTGTGAATTGGAAACATATTTCTTTTTCATCGCTGATCAGGGTTAAAAAATGTTTTAAAATTTCTATTCCTGCTATTCAAATTAATTTGTACCCCAATTTTAAGAAAGTTTTGGTGTACTGTAAGTTCTTTTATGTAATTGTTACGAAGATATGATATTTTACGTGCCGGCGCTCAATCAAAATCGAAATTCCTTAATGTTTTGTTAATAAACCAAGCTATTGCTGCTCTTCTAAAAGCGATTTTTTAGCATTAATCAACCTTTTAGCTGCGGTAATATTTGTCAATATTGCCACAACTGCAATAGGGAATGTAAATATCGTCATGGTTTCAAATACATGGAACTTTATGCCCGGGACATACAGCTTATAATCGCCACCAATGTACATCGACGTAATACCGCAAAGCATTGCGCATAATCCAATTGTAACCACACGTTCAGGTCTTTGCATTAAGCCACCTTTAGACTCGATCCCCAAACCCTCGGCGCGGGCTCTTACATAACTTACCATCATAGAACCGATAAGTGCGATAAACGCAAAAATAGAACTCAGGAAGTAATGATGACCAACAAGGTAGTAGCAGATGCCTAAAAACATGATAAGCTCGCTGTACCGATCTAAAACAGAATCGTATAATGCGCCAAACGTAGATTTCATATTGCCCAAACGCGCAACCTGCCCGTCAAGCATATCAAACAAACCTGCAAAAAGTATTAGTCCGCCTGCCCAGCCTACATAGCTAAGGTCACCCCGGTTACCTTCTTCGGCGCCAATGATAAATATCACAGCTACACCTACATTCAGCACGAACCCAATTGAGGTTACCGCATTTGGAGTGAGGCCCAGTTTAATAAATACCTTAACCACCGGGTCAATTACTTTGTAGATACCCAACTGGAGAGAGGTACGTACTGATGTTTGCTGCTCTACTTTAACGTTTTCCATGTTTAAAAATCGAATTTTACCCTCGCACGAACCCCCCACGGTGAAACATCAGGATGATCGAGGTAAGTAAAACGCCTTACCAGGTCAACCCTCACAAATTTAAATATATTTTCGATGCCTACGCTACCTTCCACATAAGGAGTTTTCCCCAGTGCATAAGTAATAGGCTCACCTGCTGCGGTTACCGGAAACTGATATAAAGACGGATGAAGCGATGGGTTATTTTCGCTACTCAATCCCCCGTAAATTGCCTTTAATGAAGCAACTTCGCGCCATTTTAATTTCTTAAGTAATGGCACCTTATTGAAGAAAAATCCCATAAAGTGCTGATCGATATTTATACTCTCGTAATGATCACCCACAAACTCTAAAAAGTTCATTAAGTTATACGAGTAAATATCATAAGCGTAGGTTTGGTTGGCACGGAAGATATCAAGCAGGGGATAAGGTACCTGTCCAAATGTTTTGCCTGCTTCTACAGTAACATCGGCATAACCTAAAATGGAAAGGTAAACACGTTTGTCAATTTCTGCATGCAGGTTCTGATAGCCATAGCCGCTGCCCCAAACATTTTTTAACCCCGCAGTATAATCGAGCGAAAATATCGGGTACTTACCCGGGATAGGAGTACGGTATATTTTACCCTGGTAAAACTGTTCGTGCGGCGCGTACCTAAGACTCAGGCCTACTTCGCTTGTTGTCAGATCTTTTACTGTGTTGGCTGTGTTATCACCTACCGTATTTAAGAAATACAATGAACCGGCTGGGGCTTGTGTTAATCGTTTGAAGCTTAAATGGTAAGAAAAATGACTGGCAAATTCATGTACATAATCAAAATTGTAGTTTCGGTCATATAAGTATTTGTCGTTTTCGCCACGCTTAAACGATAACAAAAAGTTATCCTCCTGAACAAACTGCAAATTGGCGCCCGGGATGTGTGTGTCATATTGTGTGCTTATCCGTATATAATCCTGCGGGAACTTATAGATCGACTTATTATTCAGTGAGTAGGTTGCACTTAAAAAGTATTTAAATCGTTCGTCTTTGAAGCCATAGGCGCCATAAGTTTCAAAGTAATAACGCTTGCTTAATTCGGGCGTTGTACGGCCACCCACGCGCAGCTTAAACCCTTCCACAGGGTTAAAGCTATAGAAGGTATTTGCAGGGCCCAATTCAAAACCACCAAAGCCCTTATAGCCGGCTAACAATAATGTTGCAATATCAAGCGTACGCCTAAACGAAGGCATGTTACGCAAGCTGTCAACGTTTTTATAAACCTTAGACTCTGCCCTGGTAAGTGTGTCCAAACGATTTGTTGCCCAAAACTGGTCATTACGGTGTTTTACTTCGTCCGACTCTTCAAGTTCCTGGTTTTGATAAGTTGTATCGGGATGAGGTACGTTAACGGCGTAGTTACCATATACAATAGTTCTTATACCAAATAAACCGCCCTTTTTATTTTTCGTTAATCCAAAATCAGCCAGCATTGTGCTTTTGCTCAGGTGGAAGCGTCCATCAGGGTTTTGTTCAAACTCCTGGTTCACCTTCATGGAATTAACAAAATTGAGGTTGATGTTTTTATTAATGCCCAATTCAACTTTTTCAACCGCATAATTTCCATCAAGTGTTACGTAAAGCTTTCCAACGAAAAGCATATCAGCTGTATTTCGCGGCGTAAAGCTTAATTCAACAAGCTTTGTATTTTTGTAAGCAATGGTATCAGTAATAAAGAATTTATAAAACGTTGGTGCTGAACCTGCAATTGGGCTCAGGAAGTTATTGGTCATCAGGAAGATAGTATTATCATATATATCTACCTTGTAGTACATGTGTTTGAAATATGCACTTAAGCCTTCGCTATCAACCGATCCGCCGAAATTAACATTCTTATCACCTAATATAGTTGTTTTTTCCTTTTCAGGATTTTTACGATAGTAATATTGGGAAATCTTTTCGTTAAGGAAAATAGGTAACAGGGATTTACCGGGAACAGTAGTGCTGTCGCGGTTGTTTATAACAAACGCGTATTTTCTAAAGAATTTCTTGTCGGCGAGTGTAGGTGACACGTTAGCAAGTGAAAATTGCATTTTGTCATATTCCTTATACTCAACAAAGTCATATCTCTCCGGGCGATTTTTTTCCTTGTTTTCAATAACCTTGCGGATCAGCTCAACAGCCGGGTTGTCTTTGTTGCGATACTTTGGTTTTTTGCCGGACTTTACAACTACCTCATCTAACTGACTTGCAATAGGCACCAGGCGAATGTTTATCACTTGAGTAGCACCTTGTTTAACAGGCAAAAACGCATCCTTGTAACCGACGAAAGAAACCTTGATCTGCTTGACAGCATTATCAGTGCTGATGCTGTATTTACCATCATTATTAGTAGGAGCACCGATGGATGTGCCGGCAAAGGCGACAGTTACAAAAGGTAACGGCTGTTTGTTGCTTGCATCGGTAACTATGCCGCTTACAACTGTTGAAGTTTGCGCAAATAGTAAAGATGTAAAGAGTAAAAAGAAGCTCAATAAAAATAGCTTCCTGTATAAGTAATTATAGTTCATGTAGTTTTTACCATTGTGCGGGCATAATTTTATAGATGTACGTAATTTTAACCTATAAAATATATGTCGGTCATCTTTTTAACACTTTTTAACCAATATTTGCTAACAATAAATACTCCAAATATTGCTTCCGCTTAATAACATTGATTTAAGCACAAACATTTGCCCGAAAAACAAGTTAGGGGACGCTTATTTCGAGCAAATAGTGTTCCTTGTAATTAAAACCAAAGGTAAAAAAAAACCTAACAGACTATTGTGGTCAAAAAGTCAAATATAGGATTTGGATTGCATTGCAATTGTAACATTACAATTGCATTAGAATACTTTTAGCCAAACTGCAGCTGCCAGGAGGATATTGGTATAGACGCCGGAAAGTACATCATCCATCATGATACCCCATCCCGCAGGAAGGAGTTCCATCTTTTTGATAAAGAGTGGTTTAACAATATCAAAAAAACGAAAAAGCACAAGGCCGGTTATTACATATTTAAGTTCAACCGGAATAAATAGCAGCCCTATACACATACCGGCCACTTCGTCAATCACAACGCGGCTGGGATCTTTGCCCCAAATTTTTTCAACTACACCAGACGACCATACACCGACCCCAGTAATGATAACGGTGATAATCACGGAAAGTAACAGGGGAGGAGGTAAGGTGCCATGCCAAGCTAAATACCAGCAAATGCAACAAAACACAGCAGCCACAGTGCCGCCGCCCTTGCCTATGTAGCCGATACCAAGGCTTGTGGAAAATAGTTTGTGGAATTGCATTTTAGTTGTAAGGGTTGTAGAAGTTGTAAGAGTTGTAGTGGTTGCAATTGTTATAAAGGTTGTGGTAAGTTGTTGTTTTAATATCCGCAGAGGATAGTTCGTTTTTAACATTTACAACATCTACAACCCTTTCAACCTCCCAAAAGTAAGGGTCATAAATATTAAAATCAAATTTCAACATTTACAACCCTTACAACTTTTATAACATTTTCAACTATAACACATCAACCAACTCCTGGTAGTAATCCAATCCCAGGTGTGTGATCAAATCTTCGCCCATTAAGTGGCGCAGAGTGTTTTGTAGTTTTATTAATTGTTTGAAAATATCATTTTCTGGTGGCAAACCTTCTGCTGTTTGCGGTGATTTCAAGTAGAATGATAACCATTCCTGGATGCCGCTCATGCCTGATCTTTTTGCAAGGTCACTGAATAAAGCTAAGTCCAAAGCGATTGGAGCTGCCAGGATCGAATCGCGGCAAAGGAAGTTGATCTTGATCTGCATTTTGTAGCCTAACCAGCCAAAAATATCAATGTTGTCCCAGCTTTCCTTATTGTCGCCATGCGGCGGGTAGTAATCTATACGGATTTTGTGGTACAAGTCGCCATATAATTCAGGATTATCTTCAGGACGCAAAATGTCTTCTAATACGCCAAGTTTTGAAACTTCCTTTGTTTTAAAGTTATCCGGATCATCCAATACTAAACCATCGCGGTTACCCAGGATGTTGGTAGAGAACCAGCCTCTTACACCCAGTGAACGTGCAGCAAGGCCCGGAGCCAAAATGGTCTTCATTAAAGTTTGACCAGTTTTGAAGTCTTTACCTGCAATCGGGGTTTCAGTTAATTTTGCAAGCTCGATCATCGCAGGGATATCAACAGTTAAGTTTGGAGCACCGTTTGCAAACGGAATACCCATCTTTAAAGCTGCATAAGCGTAGATCATACTTGGCGAAATACTTTTGTCATCATCCAGCAAAGCCTGCTCAAAAGCAGCAAGTGTTTGATGGATCTCTGTAGCCTCGTAGTATATTTCAGTTGATCCGCACCAGATTAGAACTATACGGTCGCAACCGTTTTTTTCTTTAAAGGTGGTAATGTCATTCATTACTTCCTGCGCCATTTCATAACGGGTACCGGTTTTAACGTGAGTACCAATTAAATTTTTAGCGTAGTTTTTATCAAATGCCGCTTTCATCGGCACAACAACTTCTAACTCAGCTTTCACCTGGTTTAACAGACCTGCGTCAAGAACCTTTGCGTTTGTAGCAGCTTCATAAACGTTGTCAGAATATACATCCCATCCACCGAATACGATATCCTGCAGTTTAGCCAGAGGCACAAAGTCTTTTACTTTTGGATAACGGTTTTCGGTCCTTTTTCCTAAACGTATGCTTCCCATTTGGGTAAGAGAGCCAATAGGTTGAGAAATTCCTTTTTTTACGGCCTCAACACCGGCAATCATTGTAGTAGCCACGGCTCCTAACCCCGGAATTAAAATACCTAATTTACCATTCGCTGGCGTAATATTAGTTTTCATATTTAATTATTATAGTGTATTTATTCTTACAGCCATTTATTGGCTTTGTACCATTTTAATGTTTCGTTCACTCCGGCCTTTAAATCATAAACCGGGTCAAAACCTAAATCAACCTTTGCCGGGGTAATATCGCAATTCCAGTTGATCGCCATCAGTTCGTTCAGCTTTTCCACATTCAACACGGCGGCTTGGTTGCGCAAAGAACTAATTTTTTCGGCTATGTTAGCTATTAATTTTACAAAGTTTACAGGCAAATGAATTTTAAAGGTTTTTAACTTCAGCACTTGCTTTGTAATATTACCTAACTCATAACGACTGTAAAAATTGCCGTCGCTTAAATTGTATGCTAATTTGTTACCTACGTAAAGCGCTTTAATAGCGACTTTTGCCAAATCGGTTACATATATTAAGCTTAAATTTTGTTCAATATTGCCTATATAAGGTTCAAACCGTTTGCTTACCTGCTTAAAAAAGATAAAAATGTCCTTGTCACGCGGGCCATATACACCCGTCGGTCTCAATATGGTATAGTTTAGTCCGTCGATGCTTTTTAACTTTTCTTCGGCAAGCAATTTACTCCTGCCATAAGCAGTAACCGGGTTAGGGGTAGTGTTCCCGGTAATTATTCCATTCAAATCATTAAGCGGTCCAATTGCCGCCAGGCTGCTTACCAGCACAAATTTTTTTAAGCTGATATTACTTTCAACCGCCGCCAATGCAAGGTTGTAAGTGTAGTCGGCATTTATAGTATTATATTCTTCAACTGATCTTGCCCTTGTAACACCTGCGGCGTGGATGACATAATCGTATTTATTTTCGATCATATTTTCCTTTAGCGCCTGCAGGCTGGTAAAATCAGGATAGGTATAATTAATATCCAGGCCTTTTAAGTGATCAATTTTGCTGCTTTTGCGAACGGCAGCAAAAACTTCCAGGTTGTTTTTTAGCGCTTCTTCAATAAGGTGGTAACCAACAAATCCGCTTGCGCCGGTTATTAAAACCCGTTGCTTCATATGTCCTTTTCGTATATTCGGTATGTTTTATAAGGATCACCCTTAATGGCTTTTATCGCCTCGTTTATCAATACGTTGTTTTCAAGCGTCCAGCCCGCTTCAGCGTGCAGCAGCCCTTTGCGTTTGTAAGCGGCTATGATGGATCCATATAAACAAGCCTCAATGCCCATTTTACGGTAGCCGTCAACAACACCTAAGGCGTAAATTCGAATGCTTTTGATATTCTTTTTGCCTAATAACAGTTTGAAGATACCGGTCGGTAATAAACGCCCTTTTTTTATTTTTTGGAAGATCTCGTTATAATTCGGTAGCGCTAAGCCAAAACCTACAATTTTATTGTCCTGCTCAGCAACCCAAACAAAATCCTCATCAAGGATCATTTTCAAATCCTTTGCCAGGTAGTCAAATTCCTCATCGGTAAATGGTACGAATCCTGTGTTTTGATCCCACGCAGAGTTGTAAACCTCGCGAACCTTGGCAACCTCGTTCTTGAAATCCTTAAGGTTAACTTTACGGATAACGATGTTGTTACGCTTAAGCCTTTCCTGCAGGGCGCCTAACAAACGAATTGATTTATCGTCATATCCATCACCATCCCAATGCCAGGCTATAAGATCTATTTGCTTTTCGAATTTTGCATTTTCAATCAAGTCGATGTAGTAGGGATAATTATAGGTCATCATCAACATCGGCGGGCTGTCGAAACCTTTAATTAACAAGCCAGATGCCTCATTAGTCGAAAAGTTTACCGGGCCGATAAATTTTTGATCCACACCTTTTGCCTTGAGCCAATTGGTGGCCGTTTCAAAAAGCAGGTTTGCGGTTTCCTGGTCATTTATGCAATCAAAAAAGCCCCAAAAGCCATCGTTGCGTTTGTTGTACTCGTTGTGGCTATTATTAAGGATTGCAGCTATACGGCCCACTATCTTGTCGTCATCATAAGCTAAAAAAGCCTGGAGCGTATTGTGTTTATGAAAGGGATGGATGGTCAACAGATCCCGTTGCGCAATAAATAATTCCGGAACATAGTTGGGATCGTCCTTATAAAGATCGTGGGGAAAATCAATAAATTTTCCAAGTTCTTTTTTCGATTCAACCTGTACTATTTTTTTCATCGGGATGAGTAGTTCTAATACTATATATTTAAAACGTAAACAAGCATCGCGGATAGTTTGTCTACCTGCGATGCTTGTTTTGTTACGTTAAATTATTGCTGTTCGGCACGGGCCGGTTTATATTTTTTCCTTAATTGACGATACCACGCCAACTTCCTTAAAAGCCTTCGCTATCTTTTCAACAGCTTCGTCAATTTGTTCGAAGGTATGTGTCGCCATCAATGAGAAACGAAGTAATGATGAATCAGATGGTACAGCAGGTGAAACAACAGGGTTCACAAATATGCCGGTATCCTGCAGGTGTCTTGTGACCTGGAAAGTTTTCATGTTGTCTCTCACATAAATAGGCAATATCGGGCTTTCTGTAGGGCCAAGGTCGAATCCTTCTTCCAACAATAGCTTCATGGCATAATTAGTATTATCCCAAAGTTTTTGAATGCGCTCAGGTTCAGATTCGATAATATCTAGTGCTGCTATTACGCTGGCAACAGATGCCGGCGGCATACTTGCACTGAACATTAATGCACGTGCACGGTGCTTAAGGTAATCAATTGTATCAGCATCCGCAGCAATAAAGCCACCCAGTGAGGCAAGTGATTTACTGAATGTACCCATAATCAGGTCTACATCGTCGGTAAGGCCAAAGTGTGAGGCTGTACCAGCGCCATTGTGACCAATTACACCCAAACTGTGGGCATCATCAACCATGATATTTGCGCCAAACTGGTCTGCAATTTTTACAATCTCAGGAAGTTTAACTATATCTCCTTCCATGCTAAAGATCCCGTCAACCGCAATCAGCTTCACAGCTTCTTCCGGTAGCATGCTCAACTTGCGCTGAAGATCATCCATATCGTTATGCGAATATTTAATAACTTTTGAGAACGACAGGCGGCTTCCGTCAATTAACGAAGCGTGGTCATACTCATCTAAAATTAAATAATCATTGCGTCCTGTAATGCTCGAAAGCACACCCAGGTTAACCTGGAAGCCGGTGCTGAATAATACAGCAGCTTCCTTATGAACATATTTGGCAAGCCTTTGCTCTAATTCAATATGTATATCAAGTGTTCCGTTTAAAAACCTCGATCCTGCACAGCCCGTTCCGTATTTATCAATTGCCTTTTTTGATGCTTCCTTAATTTTAGGATGGCTTGTTAATCCTAAATATGAATTGGAACCAAACATTAATACACGTTTGCCATCTATAAATACTTCTGTATCCTGACCAGACTCAATAGGTCTGAAATAAGGATATAGGCCCATTTCCCGGATTAGGTTGGCATCCTGGAACTGTGCAATCTTCTCATGTAGTCTTTTAACCATGTATTAACCCTGCTTAAATTTTTTGTAAAAATACCATGAATTAGGTTATTTCTCGTATTTAGTGTGTAATTTTTTTAATTACGTCAAAAGCATATGCGTTCTGAATCGGCAAATTAATTAAATTTTTTAGTTATTTAGTGTCTCTATTTTTCATTTTTTTATAAAAACTTTAAAAACGCCGTGTAATTGTGGGTTTTATGACATTATAGCGTAAAAATTTTGTTGCCTGTTTAAAACGCGGTATAAATGTAACCATATTAGCATATCCTTATGAAAAATAAAAAATACCGGCAACCTTTGTCAATAAATTTTGTTAACAACAGGACGACGCATCACAATATGAAAAAACCCCTCTACTTATTTATATTTAGCCTAACATTATTTGTGCCAGTTTTTAGTTTTGCTCAAGCTAACACAGATACCGTAATAACCTTGAAACAATGCGTTCTGTTTGCATTGCATAACCAGCCCGCAGTACGCCAGGCCGCTATTGACGAGCAAATAAACGAACGGGATATTAAAATTGGCCTTTCCGCCTGGTTGCCCCAGGTAAATGGTTCGGGCGAGTACCAGCATTATTTTAAGGGCTCACCCGCAGCAAGCAACTCTACCACCACTACAACAACAACAACTTCCGGCGTAAGAAATGATGAATTCTCGACGCTGGGATTACAAGCCAGCCAGGTTATTTATAACAGTGATGTATTGCAGGCAGCTAAGGCAGCTAAATATTCACGGCAATATTATAAAGAGAATATTTTAAGCAGCCAGATAAATGTAGTGTCGGATGTGAGCAAGGCCTTTTTTGATGTGTTGCTGTCGCAAAAACAACTTGAAATTTTAAATGAGGACATTGCCAGGCTGCAACGCAGCTTAAAGGATGCTTATAACAGGTACCAGGCCGGTGTTTCAGATAAAATAGATTATAAACAGGCAACCATCTCCCTGAATAATTCATTGGCAAGCCGCAAACAAACAGCCGAAGCTATTAATAGCAAGGAGGCATATCTGAAGCAAATAATGGGCATCTCGGCAGGGCATAATTTAATTCTATCATACGATTCAACCCGGTATGAACAGGAGGCAACTATCGATACCAACCAAAGACTCGACGTAAATAACCGCATTGAGTACCGATTGCTGCAATCAAGTAAAAACCTCGAAATTGTGAATGTGGCCTATTATAAATACGGTTTTTTGCCATCGTTATCTGCAGTTGGAAGTTATAACTGGATTTATTTAAGCGATAAGTTCAGCAACCTTTATAATAACTCGTATCCTAATGCTTACGCGGGCCTGTCATTATCAATACCTATTTTCCAGGGGACTAAACGTCTTCAAAATTTAGCAAAGGCGCGTTTACAGGTGAACCGTACTGATCTTGACCTCGAAAATTCGGCAAACACTATTAACACAGAATATGTGCAGGCGCTTGCCGGTTATAAAAGCAATTACACCAGTTGGGTATTGGTAAGGCAAAACGTTGACCTTGCAAAGGATGTTTATAAAGTAGTTAGCCTGCAATACCGGGAGGGAATAAAAACTTACCTCGACGTAATTGTGGCGCAATCAGACCTGCGCACTGCTGAACTAAATTATTATAATGCATTGTTCCAACTGCTATCAAGCAAAATTGACCTGGAGAAATCACTTGGCACCTTATCCCCTCAACTAAATTAAATATGAAAACAAGAGATATACTATTAACAGGAACGGTTTGTATGTTGTTATGGTCAGCATGTCACACTAAGGACAAGGCAGCGCTGAATGCCGCACCGCCGCCAACTCCCGTAAATGTTACCGAAGCCAAAAAAGCCGAAGCTGTTTATTACGATACCTACCAGGGCACAGTGGTTGCTCTTAATACTGTAGAATTAAGAAGCCAGGTTACCGGCTTTATAACCGGCATTTTTTTTAACGAAGGTGAAATAGTTACCAAGGGTAAGCCCTTATATGAGATAGACCGCCGCAAGTTTCTCGATGCCTATGAACAGGCATTGGCTAACTTGTCAAGCGCACAGGCGAATCTTGTAAAATCACAAAAGGATATTGACAGGTATAACATGCTTTTGAAAAACGATGCTGTTGCCCGCCAGACTGTGGACCAGGCTGAAGCTACTTACGCAAGCAGCCAAAGCCAGGTAGCCGTAGCCAAAGCTGCTGTGGCATCAGCAAAAACCGATCTTTCATACGCCACAATAGTAGCGCCGTTTACCGGTCGAATAGGTATTTCGCAGGTTAAACTGGGGGCACAAGTTTCGCCCGGAACTACTTTACTGAATACAATATCAAGCGAACACCCAATTGCGGTGGATGTTGTAATTAACGAGCAGGATATTAACCGTTTCTATGGGCTTCAAAAAAAGAGCACCGATTCAACATTCAAGCTGCAACTGTCTGGTGGGATCACCTACAACCAGGCCGGTAAAGTGCGTGCAATTGATCGCGGTGTAAATAACCAAACCGGTACTATTAAGGTAAGGATTGAATTTCCTAACCAGAACGATGTACTGAAGGATGGGATGAGCTGCGTATTAAATGTATTGAACAGTGAATCGGGCAACAGGCTTCAAATTCCCTACAAATCCGTATCTGAAAATATGGGTGAGTTTTTTGTGTTTGTTACAAAGGATACAATTGCCTTGCAGCGTAAAGTAAAATTAGGCCCGCATATAGGAACTGATATTGTGGTATTGTCGGGCATTGAGCCAGGCGACAAAGTAATAACAGACGGATTTCAACGCTTGCGCGATAGTGGTAAAATTACGTTGGGAATACCTGTGCAACCGGGAGCTGTCGGAAAAAAAGCCAAGCAATAGGCTTATTGCATTAGGAACGGTACAGAAGAATAAATTATTTCTTTTCTAAACACAAACGAATGATCGCAGATACTTTTATAAAACGACCGGTTACAGCAATAGTTATTTCGATAGTAATTGTGGTAGTTGGTATTTTATCCATAAATAGCCTGGCGATAGGCCAGTATCCTGAAATTACCCCGCCAACTGTACAGATTACAGGTACTTATAGTGGAGCAGATGCATTAACGGTGGAACAAACTGTTGCTACACCAATTGAAGTTCAGGTTAACGGTACCCCAGGGATGACTTACCTGCAAAGTAACAGTACCAGCAATGGACAGATGACCATGACGGCCAACTTTGAAGTAGGTACCGATATCAACATAGCTGCCCTTGATGTGCAGAACCGCGTTGGTATTGCAACTCCAACCTTGCCGCAGGACGTACAGCGCCTGGGTTTAACGGTACGTAAACGTAATCCGAGCATATTGATGCTGGTAGCCATGTTTGCCCCGAAGGGGACGCATGATGTTACGTTTATGGATAATTACACCAATATTTTTATAAAGGATGCGCTCCTGCGTACCAAAGGTGTGGGTGACGTTTTTACCCGTGCCGATGATTTTAGTATGCGAATCTGGCTAAAACCGGATAAGCTTGCGGCCCTTGGGATGACAGCTGCTGACGTAACCAACGCATTAAACGAACAGAACGCCCAGGTTGCTGCCGGTACGGTAGGATCAACTCCGCAGGAAAAAGCACAATCTTTTGAATATACGGTATTAGTAAAGGGCCGCTTATCAAAGCCAGAGGAATTTGCTAATGTTATTGTAAAGACAATTCCAAGCACGGGGGCGATTGTTCATTTAAAAGATGTTGCGCGTGTTGAGTTGGGTAAGTTTAACTATGCGGGTAATTCGTTTGTTGACGGTAAAAGAGCTTCATACCTGTTAATATACCAGGCACCTAACAGTAACGCCATTGAAACAGCGGATGCTGTTTATGCCACGATGAACGAACTAAAAAAAGCGTTTCCATCAGATGTGGATTATGTGGTGCCGTTTGAATCTATCACCGTGGTAAAGGTATCATTGCACGAGGTGGTTGAAACATTGATAATTGCATTGCTACTGGTAATAGTGGTGGTGTTTTTGTTTTTGCAAAGCTGGCGTACAACGCTTATTCCGGTACTGGCGATTCCTGTGTCAATTATCGGGACGTTTATATTCTTTATCCCGCTGCATTTTACTATTAATACGTTAACCCTGTTTGGATTCGTGCTGGCTATTGGTATTGTGGTTGATGACGCCATTGTAGTGGTTGAATCGGTGCAGCATTATATGGATGAAAAGGGCATGTCGCCCCAGGAGGCAACGGTACATGCCATGCGCGATATTTCGGCACCCGTTATAGCTATTGCGTTGATATTGGCGGCTGTATTTGTTCCGGTAGGGTTTATACCTGGTATTGTAGGGCGACTATACCAGCAGTTCGCGATAACCATTGCAATTTCTGTATTGATCTCTGCATTTGTGGCCTTGTCTTTAACACCTGCGTTATGTACGCTCATTTTACGCCCGCATAAAATTGACGATAAATCAAGAGGACTAAATAAATTCTTCTTTAAGTTTAATCAATGGTTTGATCGCTGGACCGGCAGGTACAGAAACGGGGTTGATAAAAGTATCAAGCACTCAAAATTTGTGATTATTATTTTGGTGTGTATAGTGGCAGGCACCATCTTGTTATTTAAAGGTAAGCCAAGCGGGTTTATTCCGCTGGAAGATGACGGCCGAATTTATGTCACCTACGATCTCCCCGAAGCATCATCAACGCAAAGAACAGTAGCTGTTTTACACGAAATGATGGATTCCATCAGCCGAGTTCCCGGCATCCTGCATTACGCAGCACTTGGTGGTTTAAATGCGGTGAGCTTTGCCAGTAAGTCAAACAGCGCCACCATATTCGTTCAGCTTAAACCATGGGACGAACGAAAAACAGCTCAAACGCAGATAGGAGCAATTATAGCTAACCTGCAAAAAAGCTTGTCGAAGTTTAAGGAAGCCAACGTTGTGGCTATTCAGCCGCCCGCAATTCCTGGTTTGGGAAGCACGGGCGGATTCTCCTTTATATTAGAGGAAAAAGAAGCCGGCGGAGATATTAAGAACTTTGAAAAGGTGCTTAAAACACTTACGGCAGCTATCAACAAGCGGCCGGAAATTGGCAGAGCATTTTCTTTCTTTACAGCAAGCACGCCTGCTTACCAGCTCACTATTGATCGTGAAAAGGCCAAACGTTTGGGTGTAGCCATAAGTGATATCAACAACGCACTGCAAACCTACATGGGAAGTATTTTTATTAACGACTTTACTATTTACGGTCGAAATTTCCACGTATTGGCACAGGCGGATACCAATTATCGTACAAATATTGATAACATAGGCCAATACTTCGTACGCAACCAGGCGGGGGGGATGGTGCCGTTGAGTACGCTTACATCCTACAAGGTAATTGAGAACGCGCCATTGATATCGCATTATAACTTATTCAGATCTGCGGAAATTGATGGTAGCCCTAAGGATGGGTATAGTAGCGGCGATGCCTTAACAGCGTTGAAACAAGTGGCCGACAGTACCTTACCGCAGGGCTATGGATATGAGTTTTCGGGGCTAAGTCGTGAAGAATTGTTATCAGGTTCTAAAACCATCTACATTTTTATGCTTTCTATTGGCTTTGTATTCCTGTTCCTTGCAGCATTATATGAAAGTTGGTCGGTTCCGTTTTCGGTGTTGCTGGCGGTACCTCTGGGTGCGTTTGGGGCGATTTTGTTTTTATCCCTTAATCCATCACTTACTAATAACGTATATGCCCAGATCGGTTTAATTACATTGATAGGACTGGCAGCTAAGAATGCCATTTTGATTGTAGAATTTGCCAAGGAGCGTGTTGACCGCGGTATGGAACTTGAAAAGGCTACATTGGATGCAGTTCGCTTGCGCTTACGACCAATCCTGATGACATCGCTGGCATTCATCTTCGGCGTACTTCCGCTCGTTTTTGCATCCGGGGCGGGAGCCCAGGCCCGAAAGACAATCGGGATGACTGTGTTCGGAGGGATGCTTACTGCTACCTCATTTGCGATTTTTATAGTACCGGTTTTGTTTTATATCATAACCAAGTTTGCCTACGGTAAGGAAAAGCTTGCTGAACTGGAGAAAAACTATAAACCAGACCCCGAAGTGGATCCTCAATCGTAAAAAAGTAAATACTAAAGTAATAGAGAGCTTTTCATCCTACGCTTCGGCTTAGAGTGAAAAGCTTTTTTTATTGCCGAAATGGCAACTAATCTCTAATCTCCAGCCTCTAATCTCTAACCCCGGCTTAGCATGAAAAGCTTTTTTATTGCGGAATGGCAACTAATCACTAATCTCTGGCCTCTAATCTCTAACCCCCAATCGTTCGTTACACCGTACAATTTTGACCTTTTTACCCTGCAATTTTATCGTTAAAATTAAATTTATAAACTGAAGTGACTTGCCTTAGTGCCAGGTTGCAGTCAATAAGTTGTTAACATACCTTCCTAACTATTAAAGTTAAAAAGTCAACTGATTATCAGTAAGTAAGGAGTTAACAATTGTTAATAAAGTATGTTGATTATGAATTTTGAGACTTGTTTTACATAAAACCGACATAGATATTGGCACGGTGGCAAAGTATTTGTTTAGCGGGTGTGTATAGAATTATCTATTATTTCACACTTAAATGAAAAACACAACAATGAAAAATTTAACAAAACTTTTAGCTTCCGCACTATTTGCAGTAGCTATATTATTCGGAACAAATGTTAAAGCCCAAACAATCACCCCTAACAAATTCCGTTTCGGACTGGGTGTTGAAGGTGGTATAGTAACAGGCGATGCGCATGACTTTTCCAATTTGGAACTAGGCGGTACTGCAAGAGTACAATACGGACTTACGCCAACTGTTGCATTGACTTTAACATCAGGTTATTATAATTTCTTTGGTAAAACCGTTCCCGGATTGAATGAAAAATATCAATCATTGGGCATGGTGCCAATTAAAGCTGGTGTTAAATACTTCTTCACTCAAAATTTATATTTAGCAGGTGAAGCGGGTGTTGGTATCGAAACCAAGACTTTTGCTTACCAAGGAGAACCTGATAATTTAGATTCACAAACGAACACTAAACTTTTATTAACTCCGGGTATTGGTTATGCAAATAAACACTGGGATGTTGGTGTACGTTACGAAAACTATTCAGGACAAGACGTTAACTATGGTATAGTTGGCTTACGTGTGGCTTATGGCTTTGGCTTGTAAGTTAGAGCTTAGTTAATTTGAGATTAGAGATTAGCTGATCTCCGAGATTAGTTAACCAGATATTAATAACAATAAAAAGGAAAGCCTTCGCAAATTTGCGAAGGCTTTCTTTTTATTTAAGAGCGAAGTTACCTAATCTCTAATTAACAAGTCTCTAATCCCTAAGACAACTTTCCTAAAGCTTCTTTTATCCTTCTTACCGCCTCGATCAATTTATCTTCGGCAGCAGCGTAGCTAATGCGGATCGATTTTTTATCGCCGAATGAATCACCACCTACAGTAGCAACGTGGCCTTCTTCTAAAAGGTAGATTGCAAGCTCATCGGCATCATTGATGGTTTTGCCGTTATAGCTTTTGCCGAAGAATGAAGTAACATCAGGGAAGAAGTAAAATGCGCCTTCGGGTAAGTTTACCTTTACGCCATCAATCTCTTTCAATAAGCCATAAACCAGGTCACGGCGTTTTTTAAAGGCCGCACGCATTTCTAAAACGCTTTCCAGTCCGCCTTCATAAGCTGCAACACCCGCACGCTGTGTAATTGAACAAGTACCAGAAGTTATCTGGCCCTGCATTTTATCACAAGCATTTGCAATCTCGATGTTCGAAGCAGTATAGCCAATTCTCCAGCCAGTCATGGCAAACGCCTTCGACCAGCCGTTTATAATGATCACACGGTCTTTTATATAATCGAACTGTGCAATTGATTCGTGTTTGTCAACAAAGTTGATGTGCTCATAAATCTCGTCAGAAAGAATATAGATCTCAGGATTTTTTTCAAACACCTTAGCAAGTCCTTCCAGTTCGCTTTTGCTGTAAACGCTGCCGGTAGGGTTACATGGCGACGAGAACATGAATAATTTTGTCTTAGGAGTGATGGCTGCTTCCAGCTGTTCAGGAGTGATCTTGAAATCCTGCTCAACTGGAGCTTCAATAAATACACTTACACCTTCAGCAAGCTTAACAACTTCGCTGTACGATACCCAATAAGGGGTAGGGATAATAACTTCATCACCCGGGTTAACCAGGCATAAAACCGCATTGGCAATAGCTTGTTTAGCACCGGTCGAAACAACTATCTGGCTGAAATCATAATCCAGGCCATTCTCGTTCTTTAACTTGGCTGATACCGCCTTACGAAGATCAGGATAGCCCGATACCGGAGTATAATAGGTAAGGTTTTTATCCATGGCCTGCTTGGCAGCTTCCTTTATGTGCTCAGGGGTATGAAAATCCGGTTCGCCAAAGCTAAGGCTGATCACATCTACACCCTTCGCGGCAAGTTCGCGGCCCATTTTGGCCATCTTGATAGTCGCTGATTCCGACAGGTTATTGATCCTGTTACTTAATGTACTCATATTGTTTTTAATTATTGCGCGGCAAATATAGAAAAAGTCCTAAGTTCGAAGTAATTAGTCTTCAATCAATAACAATACATCCACTGAAAAACGCTACTATTCAGCGCTGAATTTTGCAAAAGATTTAATATTAAAGCCGATTTTTAATTTTTATAATTAAAATCTAAATCTGCTTGGTTGGTACGTTACGAAACTGTTAAATCTTTATGTAATTTAAATGAAATGTAGAGACGCAATATTTTGCGTCTCTTGCGCGAAAGGTATCCCAGGTTTCCAGGGAGAACACAGTCAACAGAATTGGATGGCGATGATCTTTTAAGCGGGAGACGCAATATTTTGCGTCTCTACAAAAAATTGAAACCATTATAGCTCAATTGCTTCCTTTCTTTTAACCATCAAACGGCAATTAATATTTACATAACGCATAAAAAGCCTATTTTTGCCCGCAAATACCCGTCGTTTTGAAAGAACAGAAAAGGATCATACTAATAGCATTAATAGTTGGAATAGTCCTGATGCTGGCGAAATTCGGCGCCTATTTTTTAACCGCTTCAAATTTTGTACTTACCGATGCTGCCGAAAGCATTGTTAACGTTTTGGCCAGTTCCTTTGCATTTTTTAGCATTTACCTCGCTGCCCAGCCACGGGATGAAAATCACCCTTATGGACATGGTAAAGTTGAATATTTCTCAGTTTTTATAGAGGGATCGCTTATTGCTATTGCCGCAATCATCATCATTGTAAAATCTGTTTACGGTATATTTTACCCGGCTGCAATTCACGATCTGTTAACAGGCGCAATAATTATAGGCATAACAGGTGTTATAAATGGTGGCTTAGGTTACTATATGATAAAAAGGGGCAAGTTGTTGCCATCAATAACTATTGAAGCCGATGGCAGGCACCTGCTGGCTGATATGGTAACCAGTATTGGTCTGGTGGTGGGTTTGCTGCTTATTCATTTTACAAAAATATTATGGCTGGATAGTGCGCTATCAATATTAGTAGCTTTGTATATTTTGTTTAGCGGCTATAAACTTGTACGCCGGTCTGTATCTGGCTTAATGGATGAGGCCGATTTTGATGTGGTAACCGAACTGGTAAAGGTTTTGAATGAAAAGCGGAAGGACTCATGGATAGATATTCACAATTTTCGTGCACAGAAATACGGCAATGAATTGCATATCGATTGCCATTTAACCTTGCCAAACTATTTTGATCTTAACAGGGTTCATGAGGAGGTTAAATCGGTTGACAGGCTTATCAACAGGGAAGTAACAAAAACGGAGCTCTTTATTCATGCAGACCCATGTTTACCTGAGTGTTGTCACTATTGCAATATGCCTAATTGCCCCATCAGGAGCGAGGCAAAAACAGAAGATATAACGTGGACGATGGATAAGATCATCCGAAATAAAAAACACTTTGAATAATGTACCCATTTAACGTGCGTGTGTATGGCATTTTAATAAACGATGCCAATGAAGTACTGATAAGCGATGAGCAGGAATATGGCATGCAGTTTACCAAGTTCCCTGGCGGTGGACTGGAATTTGGAGAGGGGCTCATTGACGGCCTTAAACGTGAGTTTGTAGAGGAATGCAATATCAATGTCGAGGTGGTTAGCCATTTTTACACCACCGATTTCTTCGTAAAATCGGCATTTAATGAATCGCAGATCGTCAGTGTTTATTACGTTGTTAAAAACGTTGATCCTATTAATTTTGCCATAAAAACAGTTCAGTTTGATTTTGACGGGGACGGAGAGGTGTTACAATCATTCCGCCTTGTTAAGCTGGATGAATTGCAGCCGGATGAATTTATTTTTCCGACAGATAAACATGTGGTAAAGCTTTTAATAAATAACATATGAGCCTGGTTGAGAGAGATTTAAAAGCAATATGGCATCCCTATACTCAAATGCAAACCGCGCTGCCGCCTGTACCGATAGTACGCGGTGAAGGCACTTGTTTGTTCGACGAAAACGGGAAGAAATATATTGATGCGGTATCATCCTGGTGGGTAAATATCCACGGACATGCACATCCGCACATCGCTAAAAAGGTAGCCGAACAGCTAACTAAACTGGAACACGTGATCTTCGCCGGTTTTACCCATGAGGGCGCAGTTGAATTAGCGGAACGCTTACTTAAGTTGTTGCCTGCCAGCCAGGAAAAAGTGTTTTATTCTGATAATGGTTCAACGGCCATTGAGGTGGCCATTAAGATGTGCCTGCAATACTGGCACAATAAGGGTAAGGGAAAAACAAAGATCCTTGCGTTTAACAATGCCTATCATGGCGATACCTTCGGTGCGATGGCGGTAAGCGGCCGAAGTGCTTTTACTGCCGCATTTGATTCATTACTGTTTGAGGTTGAGTTTATTGATTTGCCAAATAACGGGAATATCGAAAGTATCAAATCTCAGATCTCAGATCTCAAATCTGAACTGGCGTGTTTTATATTTGAACCATTGGTACAAGGCGCGGGCGGCATGATCATGTATGAGGCTAAATACCTGAACGAGTTGATGGCGCATTGCCGGAAGGAAGGTGTTTTGATGATTGACGATGAGGTTTTTACCGGATTTGGTCGTACAGGGAAATCATTTGCCTGCGATCACGTAATGGTACAGCCGGATATTATGTGCTTTTCAAAAGGCTTAACAGGTGGCACCATGGCGCTGGGTGTTACAACCTGTAGCAAGGAGATTTATGACGCCTTTCTTTCGGATGATAAGCTAAAAACTTTATTTCATGGGCATTCGTTTACCGCTAACCCGGTAGCGTGTGCCGCCGCACTGGCAAGCATGGATTTGTTTACGGAGCCATCGACTAAAGAGAATATTGAAAGGATTGTTAAATCACACAGCGAGTTTTTACTGAAAATTCAACATCACCCTAAAATAAAAACAATTCGCCAAACTGGGACTATATTGGCGATGGAGTGGGAGACGGGCAATAATACCTCGTACTTTAACTCATTGAGGGATACCCTGTACCAGTATTTTTTAGATGCCGGAATAATTTTACGTCCGCTTGGAAATACTATTTACATTTTACCGCCGTATTGTATAACGGACGAAGAATTGAGTTACATCTACAATAAAATTGAGCAGGCGCTCCAAGAAATTTAATTAGGATTACACTGATTGGGTGAAAGATTACACCGATTAATAAATCAGTGTAATCGCCCTCAAATCGGTGGAATCAAAGAACTAAACTATGGAATTAAATAAAATTTTACCTTTAATAGTCAATGATAACGTACTGCATTCCAAATGGTTAAATACGTTGTCATTAATGGAAAATACAGGTGCGCGCAAGATTTCTGCTAGTGAGGATCCGCAGACCGTTACCTACATTATTTTAAAGCATGCTGCCGAGGAACATCGACATGCTTTCTACCTGAAAAAGCAAATAGAAAAAACCAAGGGCGATTGTCCAACTTACGCTCCCGAGTTTTTGTTGGCTCCAACCTACAGCAAATATTACCTTAACCAGCTGGACGTACTGGTAAGCAGGTATTTAAAGCAGGAACTAAATCTTTCTGGTAAGGAGCTGCGCTTCGCCGCCTACCTGCTGGTTACTTATGCTATTGAAGTTAGGGCCGATGAGCTTTATCCGATATACCAGGATGAATTGGACAAATCGAATAGCAAGGTAAATGTTAAGTCGATCATTTTGGAGGAAGAGGGGCATTTGGAGGAAATGATCAACCAGCTTAAAAGCTTTTCGCCCCAATGGGAGCAACATGCGCAAAAAGCCGTTGAACTTGAAGCGGAATTATTTAATAGCTGGGTTTCAGCACTTGCTGCGGAACTTATGCCCTCAATGGCATCCTGAAGTTTATATCTGTACAGCAGTTGAAGTTTATTCCTTAAAAAAACTTTATAATAATTCATTGCCTTACGGTGATCGAAACCGCCAGATACCAATTTTTGATAATTGATTTCGGACAATTGCATTTTAAGTGAAAATCGGAATGATCTAATAATCAGAATGTTTCACTTTGTTCCAGGTGTTCCACTTGTAAAAATGGAACGCTTTGGAACGCTTATGCCTCTTCTTTAAAAAATACCTTATAGTAGTTCATTGCCTTGCCATCGTCAAATCCCTTTTCAATTAAATCTTTATTTCCGTGAATGTAGATGTGGAAATTCTTATCAAGCTTTAATACGCTTTTATAAACCTTGGCCTGCTTCTTTACTGCATTATCCGAAATTTCGAAGGTATCGGCGATTGGCGTATCAAACTCCTGTTCGTATTGGCTTTTAAAGTTTTTGAACGATTCAATCGCCTGGGGATTACCTAACACTTCACCGGTAAACTCGTCCATATCAAACGTATCCTTTTCCTTAAAGTATTTCATGGAGCGGTTTAACAAGTCGATCTTATCGGCCTTGCTCATTTCAAATTCATCGTCCAACTTATTGGTTACGAAATTTTTATAAATGCCGAGCGCATTGCTGGTTTGATTAAAACTATCGTTGCGGATCTTGAGCTGTAAAAAGTCATCCTTCCAGTAAACGGCAGCATCCTGGCCGCCGCTGTTGTTCTTATCTATCACAACAACTTTATAGCCGTTTTCCTTTTCAATATTGAAGATCAACGCGCCTTTATCCAGCTTATTAATATTTATTGCATTTTCCTCGTAATCAACCTGGAAGCCACCTTTATCGGGATATACCTTTAAGTAGGTCTCTTTGTTTTCTGATTTAAAGATGCCTATCGCATCGAGCGGGTTGCCTTCAATCTGTACTTTGTTAAAATAAACCACATAAAGCTCGCCGCCTTTAATATTGGGGTGTGTGGTAACCTTATAAAGAAACTTAGCGATCAACTCAGAAGCTTCATGAAATTTCTCCTTTTGTTCGAAGATCCGGGTAACAAAATGATGGATCTCGTTCAGGTTAAGATCACCGCTGCTATGGGTTAGGTGATAAACTTCGTTTACTTTTTCAAATGGCTTCAAAAAATACTGCATCAGCAGGTTAGGGACGATCTCATCCTTTAACTCCAACGGATTATCAGATAGGGAATACATCTCATTTATTGACGGATTGCCAACATGGTGTACAGAAATAGTATCGAGCGAGGCTTCAAAAAATGTTACCATAATTGATTGCGAAGATAAGTTTTTTAGGGAAGCCCGTGGTTCATAGTTGATAGTTCGTTGCTTAAGTTGTTTATGGCTTAGCGGTAACAAAAGATTGGCCTTAAATGCCGAACTTCGCATTTTGAACAGGAGCCTTAGCAAACGCTCCAATGACTAATAATACAATGACTAACGACCAAACAATAGTAGCGCTCGCCACCCCAAACGGAACCGGTGCAATAGGCATTATCCGTCTTTCGGGCCCTGAGGCTATTACTATAGCAAACGGCGTCTTTAAAGGCAAGGACCTAACTAAGCAAGCCTCGCATACCATCCATTTTGGTGGCATTGCCGACGGCGATATTGTTTTGGATGAGGTTTTAGTTTCATTATTTGTAGCTCCGCGCTCCTATACCCGTGAAAATGTGGTGGAGATTTCATGCCATGGATCGGCATATATCATTGAATCTATTATAAAACTCCTTATTAAAAAGGGAGCCAGATCTGCAAAAGCAGGGGAGTTCACATTGCGTGCGTTTTTAAATGGCCAACTTGATCTGTCGCAGGCTGAGGCAGTGGCAGACCTTATTGCTTCAAATTCAAAAGCATCGCAGCAGGTGGCCTTAAACCAGCTTAGGGGAGGGTTTAGTAACCAATTGCAGGTACTGCGCGATCAGTTGGTGCAATTTGCCTCGCTAATAGAACTGGAACTTGATTTTGCGGAAGAAGATGTAGAATTCGCAAACCGCGATCAACTCAAAAAATTGATCAACGAAATAAATAAGGTTATCGGCAACCTGATCCGCTCGTTTGAATTGGGTAATGCCATTAAGCAGGGTGTTAATACCGTAATTGCGGGCAGGCCAAATGCAGGTAAATCAACCCTGTTAAATGCTTTATTGAACGAGGAACGGGCTATAGTAAGCCATATACCCGGCACCACGCGCGACACTATTGAAGAAGTACTGAATATAAACGGGATAAATTTCAGGTTGATAGATACTGCAGGCATCCGCGAGGCAACGGATGCCATAGAGCAGATAGGCGTACAACGTACTATGGAAAAGATCAGCCAGTCGGCTTTGCTGATCTATTTATTTGATGCTGAACAAATTACCGGTGAAGAACTACAACAAGATATTGAAAGCCTGCAGAAACCAGGCATTAACATGCTGGTAGTTGCCAACAAATCAGATTTACCGGAACAAGCCTCCAAGCTTTCGAACTTACGGACGTCAGGATTTTCAGACTTTCTCTCTATTTCTGCTAAGGAAAAGCTGCACATTGATGAGTTGAAAAATAAAATTTATTCATCGGCTATAAAGGATCAGCTAACCGGCGATGAAACGCTGGTAACAAACATCCGCCATTTGGAAGCACTGCAAAAAACTGAGGAAGCTTTAATTCGTGTGCTAAGCGGCATGGATGAAGTAACCTCTGATTTCCTGGCGATGGATATTAAACAGGCATTACACTATTTAGGTGAGATTACCGGAGCAGTTACTACAGATGATTTGCTGGAAAATATCTTTAGTAAATTTTGTATCGGCAAGTAGTTAACATAAATATCTAATTTTCAGATATTCATGTTAAATTCACAGAAAATCAAAATCCCATTTAATGATTTTAATAGCTACTTCACCCATGCTAAGCTAATACTTAAACAGACACAAAGTAAGCCACCACCAACAACGTGCTGGGCTTTATATTTAGCAAAAGCGTAGCGCTTTTACTTCGTTACCGCTTAGTTAAATAATTACTTGAAAATATTAATATTATTGATTGCGAAAACTTTAATTATTTTAGTGATAAATGTTTATTAAACTTTTAATTTAAACGATTATAGATAAACAGGGCAACCTTTATCTAACTAAGCAATACTATTCCTTTAAGCGCTGTGCATAAATTTTACAGATGTATTTTATTGCTTTTATTGCCAGTGCTGGCAAAGGCCCAGTCTTTTACTCCCAACCCTGACTTACGCTTTGAAAACTTTAATAGTCAAAATCATTTTACAAGCCGCCAAATATTAAGCGTCGCATTAGATAAGCATGGTTATGTTTGGACAAGCGGCTCTGGTATCCAGCGTTTTGACGGCTATAAAACAGTAGAATTCAGTAGTTTTAATAACAGCCGGCGCACTGTAAGAGATAGTTATGCCCATATTATTGCCGATAATGACGGCCGAATTTGGGCCAGTTCAGGAGGGTTGAGCTACTATGACGATAACAGCGACAGCTTTATCTATCTTGAACCGGACGGTAAAATGGCTCCATTTACGTTTGCCCATGCCTTGTCTGTTGAAGGGGATTATTTATGGTTTGTTTGTGATTACGGGCTGACAAAAATCAATGTCCGTACTCTTAAAATAACATATACATCTTTGGTTAATGTTATCGATCCCCTTTGTTCCTATATGGTTGATAAAAATACATTGCTGGTATCAAGCCGGCAAAAAGTATATTTATATAATACAGGTAAGGATACTTATAGTGAAATGGTACTCACTTATAATAATTCGCTGGTAAAAATATACGGAGCCATCAGAACAGGCAGCGAAGTGCTGCTGGGTACAACCCGCGGTTTGTTCAAATTGAAAAATCTGAAAGATATCAGCCTTGTAAGTCCCGCAACTAAAGATATTGAGATAGATGATTTGCTTTTTTTGCCGGATGACAAAGGCAAACGGCACCTCTATATGGCAACCGACGGAAAGGGACTTATGGTTTATAATACGGCAGAGAAAAGAATAGAGGCGACTTATCTACACGATGAAAATAATCCTTACTCGCTTCCCACTAACATAATTATTGGCATGTGTACCGACAGCACCGGAAGATTATGGATGGCTACACAAACAGGCATCAGCATGCTTAGCAAATATAACCAGCAATGGAAAATACGATATATTGATAGAAAAGATGCAGAAGAAAACAGTGTGACTAAAATAGCGCGGGATAACAATGATAGCTCAAAGGTTTGGCTGGCATGTTATAACCGTGGAATGATGCGTATTGACTGGGCCACCAAAACAATTGAAAAAGTCTATTGCACCAGCCCGGAAATGGGCCAGATTAATGACTTTGCCCATATATCGAAGCATAGGTGGCTGCTGGTTACATCGAAAAAAATAATGGAGTGGTCGCCCGAAAAGGGCATTATTGCTATGCAGGCATTGCCGCTTCCTGATTCACTGTCTCTGGGATGTTATATCCGGAAAATTATTTTGGCTGATAGCAGGGCTTGTTATATAACTACCAACAAGGGATTATTCAGGTATGATTTAACGAAAAAAAAAATCACCATTGAAATAGCCGCCGACAAAGACGAAGGTAGGCTACATGTGCATACGACGGACCTTGTTAATGGATTTTATGATAACGGTGAACTTTGGATTGGCTCCCGTAACGGATTAATCAATTTCAATATATCGGCAAAAACGGTTGAGCGATATAACGGAAAGCCGTATAAAGATTATTTTACATTTGATATAACTAAAGCCGGTAACAACAAGATTTTATGTTCAGTGCTTAGTGGTTTGGCAATTTTTAACCGGCAAAGCAACAGCTTTAAAATAATCAATAAGCTGGCAGACTTAATCAAACCAACCTGCATAGCAGCGGGCTCAAGCGGCGGGGATATTTTGTTAGGCACTGAAGTCGGCCTAATGAAATTTGATTTTAAGAAGCTTACAGCGGTGCAGGTTGAAACGGATAATGAGCTAATGAGGGTGGTGCCAAAATCTTCGTTTAGCGCCATTGGAAATGATATGGCCGTTGGTTTTATGGGCGGTTATGCCTATTACCAGCCTGGCGCCGAAAACTGGCTCAAAGTTTCCAGGCCTATAATCGAAGGACTGTCGGTAAACAACAGGCCGGTTTTAAATAGCTATTCAAATAAAAAACTACGTTTTAGTTATATAGATAACTCGGTTAATATACTTTTTACTGCTTTCCTATACAGCAGCCCCGACGATATCAGGTTTAGGTATCAGCTGAAGGGAGCCGATAAAGGCTGGCAATACCCGGATAACCAGCGGAGCGCTAATTACGCACAACTGCCTTCGGGCAGTTACACTTTTTACGTTCAAAGCGGCGATAAAAATGATAACTGGAACCCAGCGCTTGCATCGCTGGATTTTGTGATTGCCCCGCCATTTTGGGCTACCTGGTGGTTCCGCATATTGATTGTGCTGATACTTGCCTCAATTTTATACCAGCTATATCAATATAAAATAAATCATATTAAAGCAATTGAACGCATTCGCCAAAATATAGCGTCTGACTTTCACGACGACCTGGGCAGCACGCTTAGCAGTATTTCTATTTTTAGCGAGGTTGCCGTTCAAAAAACTGATACTGACCTGCCGGGAGTAAAAACTATGATTGGCGACATTGGTGCGCGCGCACGGGCCATGATACATTCCATGAATGATATGGTTTGGACTATAAAGCCCGAGAACGACAACCTCTATAAGCTAATGCAGCGTATGGAAGAGTTTAGTTACCCGGTTGCCGAGGCAAAAGAGATACAGCTTGCTTTTTTTATGGATGAAAACCTATATAATATTAAAACCGATATGGTTAAACGTAAAAACTTATTTTTAATATTTAAAGAGGCTTTTAATAATGCCATAAAATACAGCGGTGCCGGCAACATACAGGTTAAATTTAAACTAACCCATAACAAAACACTGCTAATGCAGATAACCGATAATGGTTGTGGGTTTAATTATGAACGCAGGCGACCGGGGAATGGACTGGCAAACATGCATAAAAGGGCCGTCGAGATTAAAGGTAAACTGACAGTTTTAACAACACCCGGAAAGGGTACGGATATAAATATTATTTGTAAAATCGCATAAGTATGTGAGGGGCATTGATATATATATCAGTTACATTAGAGATGAATATGCCAATTAAGGTTTTGATAGTTGAGGATAATGCAAACCTGCGCCAGGCGCTCAAAAGCCTGATAGCCTTGTCTGACGATTTTATTTGCGTAGGTGATGACGACCACTGCAAATCCGAAATTGTTTTTGATGATAATAACGTACCTGACGTGATACTGATGGATATTGATTTGCCGGGTGAAAACGGCATATCATATACCCGCCGCATAAAAGAAAAATTTCCTTTCATAAATATTTTAATGCTGACAGTTATTGAGCAGGAAGACAAAATAATGGAGGCTATTTACGCAGGTGCAACCGGCTATTTGATAAAAAGCGCTATCCCCGAAAATATACTCGAAAACATAAGGATACTTTATAAAGGCGGCTCGCCGCTTACACCATCCATTGCCCGCATCATATTCCAAAACGTACAAAACCAGCAGCCAAATAAAAAGGAAAAAGTGCACTTAAACACCCGCGAAACCGAGGTGCTTGCCGGTTTGGTAAAAGGATTAACTTATAAAATGATAGCTGCAAAACATTTTATTTCTGTTGATACCGTACGCTCGTACATTCGTTGTGTCTATGAAAAACTGGAAGTGCATTCCCGCTCCGAAGCTATTGTTAAAGCGCTTAATGATAAATTGATTTAATTGCGGTATTCATATAAAGAATAATATTATTAAAAACTATTTTTATTAATTTTCACATATTTATGCGTTGTGAAGGCGCAAGTTAAACTGCAGTTTTGCTACTGAACCACCTGTGTCATAGTTATAAAACTGCGGTCTTATGAAAATCAAACATTTACTTATCTATCTTTTATTAATATTTATTGTAGTAGCATCATGCGGTAAAGAAGGGCTTCAGGGCCCGGAGGGCGCCGCCGGCCCAGCTGGTGCTACAGGTGCAAAAGGTGATACCGGGTTACCCGGTCCTACCGGCCCCGCCGGTACCGATGGCTCAATAATTTATAGCGGTAACGGCGTGCCGTCAAATACCGTTGGCAAAACCGGTGATTATTACCTTGATAAATCTTCCGGGAATTTATACGGTCCAAAAACAGCGACTGGATGGGCTGCTCCCTTGCCACTAGTAGGGGGGATGGGCCCTGCGGGAGCGACGGGTGCTACAGGGGCAACAGGTGCCTCCGGCGCTGCGGGAACACCGGGCAGCAAAATATACAGTGGTACGGGCGCGCCATCGCAAACACTTGGCGTAGTTGGCGACTACTACCTTGATAAAACCAATCTTCTTCTTTACGGCCCTAAGAATACTTCCTGGGGTGCCGGGCTATTATTAATGGGTGCGCAGGGCGTCCAGGGTCCGGTTGGCCCTCCGGGTGCTGATGGCAGCGTTATATACAGCGGCACAGGCGCGCCAGTGACCAGGCTCGGACAAAACGGCGATTACTATTTCGATAAAGCATCGGGCGGGTTGTACGGCCCCAAAACCATTGCAGGCTGGGGCGCGGCTACCTCATTAAAAGGACCTGCAGGTTCAAATGGGAGTAACGGCAGTAATGGCTCAAACGGAACCAATGGAACTAACGGGAACACGGTATTAAGCGGCAATGGTGCGCCATCAAATACCGTTGGGGTAAACGGCGATTTTTATTTAGATATAAGCACTTACCTGTTTTACGGCCCTAAAGCCGCAAACGCATGGAGTACCCGAGTTTTATTAAAAGGCGCGCAGGGGCCGCAAGGCCCGGTTGGCCCCGCGGGCGCCGATGGCAGCATTATTTACAGCGGTAACGGGGCGCCGGGCGTTGCACTTGGCAACAACGGCGATTATTATTTTGATAAAACCGCAGGCGCCCTGTACGGGCCAAAGACCAATGCAGGCTGGGGAGCGTCCACCGTATTGATGGGGGCCAACGGCACCAATGGAACAAATGGCGCCAACGGCACAAATGGTAACACGGTTTTAAGCGGCAGCGGCGCACCATCAAATACGGTCGGCCAAAACGGCGATTACTACCTGGATATAACTACCTATAGATTATACGGCCCAAAATCAGGCAACGCATGGTCAACCAGTGTTTTACTGATGGGCGCCCAAGGTGCCCAGGGCCCGGTTGGCCCTGCGGGCGCCGATGGCAGTATTATTTATAGCGGTAATGGTGTGCCGAACGTATCAGTAGGAACAACGGGTGATTATTATTTTGATAAAACCAATAGAGCACTTTACGGGCCAAAGGGACGGACGTGGGGTAGCCCAACCTCATTGGTTGGTGCAACAGGGGCAACGGGTAACACCGGCGCTGCGGGTGCAAATGGAAACACAATACTCAACGGCACCGGGGCTCCGGCAAACTCGCTTGGTAACAACGGTGATTTTTATCTTGACGTAAATACCTACTTGCTTTATGGCCCTAAAACTGCGGGTGCCTGGGGTGCTGGTGTCTCGTTAAAGGCAGCATCATCCGGCGGTGCACACATCACAGCCTTTGAAACTTTAGCTGGCTCCGTGTTAAATTGGGCGGTTCCGCCCGGGTCTATTACATCAGGACCGCCAACGTCATTTGTTTTAAGCTACCAAAAGCCAGGCGGGCCTCCTATTGCGGCCAATTCATTCAAGCTTCCTGATTCGGTTGCAACAAGTATCGATAGCGGTATTGTTTTGGTTTATCTCCACATTGCAACCACGGGTGCTAACAGCAACTGGATACAGCTATCATATTCTAATGCGCTGGCCGCTAATAATTTGCAGTACTATACCTTTAAAACTATCAAAGCATCCGATGGGCTGTTTATAGAAGTGAGGTGCGATATTTCAAACACCAGCACAGGGTCATCAATCATGCTTAATATAGATAAAGTGAGAGTGGTAGTTGTGCCAAGCACACAGACCGGTGCCCTGGGTACCACACGCAGGCAGCCTCTAAGCCACACCATGCAGCAACTGCACTTAAACGATAAAAGTTTTAAATCGATAAAATAACGCTTTGTGTGCCGGTAACACGCCGGCATACATTTTTTATTTGCCCCACCGTTCACCTTGCCAAAACAAATGAAACAATTAGCTTATAGTACCCTGTTTTGTATACAGTTAATGCTATTAAACTTTGCGGTTAAAGCACAGGACGTTTCACAGCTTGGCGCCCAAAAGCCTTTTGTTATAAACGGCACTTTCGGAATAGGACTGGGCACCTATTCGGCAAGCGGTATCGACCCGCGCGAACACAGTTTTTCCTATTTATTCAGCGGCGCACCAGTAATATCAATTTATGGAGTGAGCTTTCCGTTCAGCATTGTTGTGAGCGACCAGCAGCGCGGTTTCAGGCAGCCCTTTAACCAATACGGGATAAGCCCGACTTATAAATGGGTGACTTTACATCTGGGCTGGCAAAGTATCCAATGGTCGGAGTTTACTATGGCCGGTTATAATTTGCTGGGTGCGGGCGTTGAACTTAATCCTGGCAAACTGCGTCTTGGTTTTGTCTACGGCAGGTTCAACAAAGCTATTGAAGAAACCTCCGTACAGCCGCTATCATTCCAGACCCCTGCATACCTGCGCACGGGTTATAGTGCCAGGGTAGGGTATGGTACCGACCGTAACCACCTGGATTTTACATTTTTAAATATAAAGGACGATGCCAACTCGTTAAAAAATATAGCAGCAATTCCTGCAGATCTTCGGCCAGCTGAGAACGTTGCCCTGGGCATCGATTCAAGATGGTCATTTCTTAGCCATTTTGTTTGGAGTTTTGAGGTGGCCGGAAGCATTTACACGCGCGATAAATTAAGCGACACCTTAGACCTGCACCTGGAAAAGCTGAACTTCCTTAAAAAAATGATCACCATTAACGCATCTACCCAGTTACTTACAGCGGCGAAAACTAGTATCGACTATCAGAACAAAAATTACAATGTTGGACTCCAATACCGTCGTATAGATCCTGACTACAAATCAATGGGGGCCTATTATTTTGAAACAGATGTAGCGAATTATACGGTGCAGGGCGGATGGCGGCTGTTGAAAAATCAAGTGCAGTTAACAGGTAGCCTGGGTTTTCAGCAAGATAATATCCGTCATGATAAAGCCTACACGTCACATCGAGACATTAGTTCGTTGGGTGTATCATACAATAGTATAAAATATGGTATCGACTTAAGATATTCTAATTATGGTGTTACCCAGGACAGAGGGCTTAATCCTGTAATTGACACATTTAGAGTAGCCCGGACAAATTATAACGTAAACGCAATGCTGAGATATAGTATACCAGATACGCTAATTTCCCACAATTTTATATTAATTGGCAATATACAGTCCCTCGTAGACTTGAATCATTTTACCTCCGGTCAAAACGAAACAAACAGTAAAACGGCTAACCTTGCCTACCAGCTTGCTTTTAATAAATCAGCCTTCAGCATCAATACAAATTTTAGTTATACAATAGCAGATATTGTGAAAATACATACTATAATTTACGGACCCTCATTTGGGATAGGTAAACAACTTGATAATGGCAAACTAGGTTTAAATGCTTCGTTCACCTACCAGTTGCAGCGAAACAATAGCATTGATGCGGGAAATGTCATTAACGGTGCGGTAAACGGCTCGTACCGTTTTAGTAAGCGAGATGGGGTAAACCTTAGCTTGTCATATTTAAAAAGTAACTCAAAAGACGTAACGCTGCCGTCGTTCAACGAATTCCGGTCGTCACTAAACCTAACACACACCTTTTAAAGCTATGTTATTTAATCAGTTTAATATGGACAAATTCTTACAACAGGTTAAAAAAAGTAACGTTTGGATTGCATGCTTTATGGTATTTTTCGGCGTGCTATTTACTTTAGGCGCACAGGCCAAAAGCGGCGACCCGGCCACTCCGACGGTAAGTATCACAGTAAATATTATACCCCCATATTCGCCTTATTACGCGGATTATTCGGGTGTTAATGCGTCTAAGGTGTTTATACTGATTACTAATTTAACCGGCAACCAGCTCAAAATAAAGCTGGCCGGGCAACTTACCGGAGATAACAATGTAACGATATCAACCTATAGCAATTATACCCCACTGCAGCCAATTATTTTAAACGCCCACGAAACCAGGCAACTAAACGGGCTGGCTCTTAAAGATATTTTTAATGTAAACAACCTGAGCGTATCGGGCATTGATAAAGCAAAACTGGCGCAGACCTCGCGCCTGCCTGAAGGGAACTACAATTTTTGCCTGCAGGCGATAGATTTTAACAACAAACAGCAACTATCGGCGCCTTCAACAGGTTGTACAAATATTGATATCACCTATCCCGAAGCACCGATATTGATTGGGCCGGTAAATCAATCGCATATTTACCCGACTACTCCGCAGGCCATTGTTTTTAACTGGACCACAGCCGGAACAAACCCATTGCTGACACAATATACTATAGAAATGGCAGAGATGCCTGACACTAAGGCCGATCCTAACCAGGTGCTCAATGCCACCTCGTTTCCGATACTTAAACAAACTGTATCAGGTTTTAGTTATGTGTACAATGTGATCAACGTGCCGCTAAAAGTGGGCAAAAGGTATGCCTGGCGTGTAACATCCAAAGATCCATCAGGGAAAGTGGTATTTAAAAATAATGGTGTGAGCCCTGCATCTTTGTTTCTATATGCCCCTCCTATAGACCCTGGCCTTTATGATGGGGATGGGGCTACCGGCAACTTATTCGTAATGTCGCCAGCTTGTACACCCAGAAACAATGCCAATAATCCAATTCCTGTAACGGTTGGCCCTCATAACGATTTGACGGTTAGCTGGCTTTGGAATGACCAGCTTAAAAAATTAAAAGCCGCCAAGGAGGTTGACCCTGAACTGCTTAAAAATTATACCCAGTTAGTTACGCCGAAAGGAACCGTATTTATTTACAAATACAAAGTTGATTTTGAACGGCAGACGTTCAGGATACATGGACTTAACGAAAAGTCGAGCTACGTTTATGTGTTTAATGCTCCTGATGAAAACCTTACATTTAGTTATAAACAAACATTAGCACAAAATTTTGTCCTGGGCGAAACTTATACTGTAAAAATTACGGCATACGATAGTAAAGGGGCCGAGATAGATAACGTTACATCGTGCCCCTGGGTGTTAATTAAAGAGCATGAAACTGATGCGCCGCAGCTTACCATCAGTGGCAAGCTTGACTACAGTTTTGATAAGGGTGTTTATCACGGCGCAAACCGGACCAGCGTTACCTTGCAATTGGCTGACAGTGAGCAACCGCAATATGATGCCAAGCAGCCACAACTGGTTGTGCTTGACCCAACACGGCCGCAGGTTTCAGTAACTACCGACGGAGAAGGGAAGTTTTCAACGCGAATACCCCTTACCGCTTCAGATACCGTGGGCAAAAAATTTATAGTGATGCGCATTAACAGCCCATACTATGCGCCGTTGGAGAAAAATATTGCTGTAACCATCCCGAAGGTTAGCTATTCAACAGAAAAAAATATTGTGACGATGCACCAGGACCCATTAAAACTTGGCCAGGTAAAAACTTCGGTATACACCTATTCACTTAAAGTGAATCTGAAAAAAGGTTTCCCGCCTATATTAAACCAGGACATGTACAACGCACAATTCGGGCTTGGCGAAGCTCCGATTGAAACCACGCTGGCCACGGTTGACAATGTTTCGATAGATACCTTGTCGCGTATACCTGCCGGTACGCCAGTGGTGCTTTTCCGTAAAACAAAAGGTTTTGATGTGCCTGAATACGAAGGGGACGGGAGGGTATTACCAGATAATTCGGGCCGGATAGTTGTTGCTCAGGGTAAAACATTGTTATCTTCATCAGGGAAATCAACCGTACAGTTTGAAAACCTGATAGCTAACTATGGACAGGATGATGAGTATTATATCCAGGCTATATTACCTGACGACAACCCGGAGGAATTATCAGGCGAGGCAAAAAAATATAGTTTTCTCCCGACGATATATAATGCACAGCTAAACCAGTACAGCGCTTCTTATACGTATTATATTGTTTCAAAAAAACCACCTATGGCAAGGGTTAAAGGCAATGTAATGTACCAATGGCCAAGCTTGCCTGGTGTTTTGCACCCCTACGCCAATAAAAAGTTTTCGATTACCATGCACGTGAAAACAAATGAAAGTTCGAGTGTAATGGGGCCTGATTGCCAAACTTACCCAACCGAGGTGCGTCAGGTGATAAAGTTTAATGGAAAGGAAGTTGCAATGCCATTTGCCGCGGGACCTAATGATGTACTTGTAGCACAGGGAACAACCGATGCAAAAGGAAATTTTGACGTGCAGATTTTCGACTTTATGCAAATGGGTTCCATTCCCAACCTTGTGCTGGTACAATCCGGCCCGCTAACAGGCCCAACTTGCCAGCAGCAAAAAGACGCGCAGGCCGCGTTAGAAAAAAAGGAACAGGAAGAGAAAGGTAAAAAGATTGATGTTGTGGTGATTGTGCCCGACAAAAAAGGGCCCGTTGAAAGCGGCGGGCAGGGGGAGGACAAGGGTTTGAAAGGCGCATTGAGTGGCGGGGTTGATTTTTCGAAAGGCGCACAGCTGCTTGAAAAAACTGATATTAACACTTCTATTAACAAACTGGATATCGCGAACTCGAAGGTGGATGCAGTGGGTAAAGCAATAGGTGGCTATGAACCAGAGCCCGGTGACGGCGACTATGAGGACAGTGCTGCAATCGATGTGCCGGGTTCTGTGGACCGATATTTTAGCCTCGACGGGTTGCCGCAGGTTGTTTCGGTAGTTAACGCTACCAATGGAAATACTGCCGGTCATTTTGTTGTGCAACCGTTTGCTACCGTAGATCTTGGTACCATTATAACCAATGTAGACGAATTGAAAAATTACCCCATAAATATTTATGTTAACAACAGCAATAGTAATGAAGCTTTAACGGGTGCTAACGTAGTTGTATTCAGGGCACCGGGCTTTAAAGACCTGGATGGAGAAGGTTCTTTTGTTCACCCGATAAAAAAATTATTGAGCCCTTCATTTGTAAATGGAGCGCTTTATGATAAACAAACCAGAAATTATGTCGAAAATGGGCTACAATTGGATGATCCCAACTTTAAAAAATTTACCGATTCCAAGATACCTTATGACAATAAAGTTGAATGGATACTTGATACACCATTAGCTATTGACAAAGTTGTGGGAGAAAACAGTAACAAGGGGACCGTTAATTTAGGTAAGCGGCGTTTGTACAACAATGACCTGATGTATTCGTTACAAATAACCCCCAATGCCGAAAACGGGGGGGGCGAATTTGACCCTGTCCTTGTATCGCTCCCCATAAATAATGATTTGGATATAAATGAAGTTGATGGATATTGGTCCTATAGTCACAATAATTATACCGGTACTAAACTAATAGGCAGCTCTTACAAAGACGGGAAACATATTTCCTATGATCCGCACGGTGTATACCTTGATATTTCGCCAAGCCGTATAGCCGGGCGCATAATGGATGCTAGCAGCGGAAAAGGAATTAAATCGGGTTCAATCACTTTAAAAGCCACTAACTGGATTTTTGGGAAAACGATCACCACTTGTGATACAAGCGGGTATTTTGAAGTAAATAATGGTCAAATTCCCGGGATCAGCTGGGACAATAATGCAAAAATTTCTTTAACGTTTAATGCAGATGGGTATAACGAGGATAAAGCTGACGGGGCGACCAGAACAATTGCTGCAAATGGCAATAAGTATTTTTACACGGCGAACCTGGTACCGTCAAAAAAATTAAGTTTCCGTTCGGTGGATGCTGAAACAGGAAAAAATGTACCTGCATACGCCATGCGCGAGGACAGTACCATTTTTATGCAAGATTCGACAGCGAACCAACCCCCGACATTTCATATACAGGTTACTGGTAACGTGTCCCATAAATTTACAATTTACCCTCAAAATCCGCTTTGGTTTGAAGAGACAGTTACAGTTGGCGCTGATCAGCAAGTAGCCACTATCAACCTAATACGGCGCCACCACCGTATGCGTTTCCAGCTAACGGATGCGAACGGCTATAAACTTTTTGTGCCAAACGCAAAATTTAAAATTATTATTAATAATGATGTAACCAAAGTAGGCAAACTTGAAAGCAACGGCGATATATCATTCGATTTTGCAAACGTGTCAGTAAATAACTATAACGTGCAGGTAATTGATGCTGCCGGGCTTGGTTATATACCGGTGGTATTTAACTTAAAAAATGATGAATCAAAACTCCCGATACTTTACCAGGTAAAAATGGTAATGGGGCTTACCATCGAAGGAACTGTAAGCATAACCAAAAACGGGGTAAGTAAGCCGGCAAAAGGTGCCCGTGTATATCTTGATTATAGCTGGCAGCCCGATGTTGCGTATAATGTGGACACAAAATTGGGCGCTGCAGCATATTCATTATTAGAAACTACTTCATTTGCTGACGGTTCGTACAAAATTAAGGGGATACCGTTAAATGCTACCGGGCCAAATGCATTTAAAGTTACGGTGCATGCTACTTATGATGGCGCATCTTCCATGGTTATTGGCGCTGAAACAACCATAAGCCTAAAATATGGCCAAAATACAGCTAACTTAAATTTAACCGACTCAAGCTATCCGAATATTTCAAAAATATGGGGTTTTCCCTTGTCTATCGAAAATGCGGATCCGGTTACTGTTGATGGTAAAATCCAGTATAAAATATCAGGCATAGTTGATTTAAGCACAAATACATCACACCTGGTGTCATTCGATCCGCAAAATAAGGTAAGGATAAAGGACATAATGTTCTCCAAAAGCCTGGTAAAAGTTGAATATGTGCCGGTGGCGAGTTCAGTACCCCTGGATGGCGTGGCTTTTATGCGAATGCGGTATCTTAATAAATATAATGTTGTATTGAAAAATCCTGTAAAAAATCAGCCACTGAAGCTGGAAAGTAGCAGCACCGGTGGGCAAGGCGGCGGCGCTGTTAATGCTACGGTTAGCATTGTGGATAATTCATTTAATTACCCCTCGTCATATTTAAGCTTCCAGGACGCGGCTACTCAAAGCCCTATACCGTTTTACCTGGTAAATAATGCAGATGTTGGAAAACGTAAAACACCGGTAATTAAAGCCATTTACAATACTGATTATTTTTACGAACAGTACCATCTTTCGGATTATGAGGGGATGCCGTTAAAATTCTTGTTTATCAACTTCCCGGCAACTGCCGATCCGGCAAATTCGTTTGTCCAGAGCGACGGCAAAATAAACCTGGATGTAAGCATTACCGCTGATGTTCCGAATAGCAACCAGGGCACAATAGGGGTACACGTTAAAAAATTAATACTTGACGGCAACTCAATAGAAAAAACAGTAGGCACAGAGCCGATTATTGTTAACCTGCAAACGTGGAAGCTGGAGGTGGGCGACTGGACTATCGACCCGACGCAAGGGGGTATAGTGTCATCCAATACGCTTGTAAAAACAGGTATTGTAGATGTAAAAGCCAATACATTTAACCTGCGGAGCGACTTGTTTGTTCTTACTGATTTCGATGTTAAACAAATATCGCTGGGTTCGGGCCTGGTTAATTTAACCGTGGTCGATCCGGATGGCGTAAAATTGCTTTTTGACGAGGCCTGTGGTAGTGACCACGGCAAGCATTGGCGTTTTTCGGCAGTTAACAGCGATCCAACCAAAGACGTAGCTACTATACCCATTCCGGCCGTTCCGGATAAAGCAGATGCGGTAAACCTGGGGGTAAGTTATTTTCAGCTGGTAAGTTTTAATAACGAAAATATAGTGAGTTTAAGCGGCACACAAACAGGAATAAATCTTTACAATAATAAAAAATTCACCTTCTATCCTGAATCGATTGTAAGCGAGAATAATTCGTTTATGCTGGGCGGACGGGCGAATATTGATGTACCGAGGCTTGGCGACATGGCGCTGAATTTATCGTATGCGAAGGTCAATAACATATTAGATATGAACCCCGGCGACTTTGGTATAAACTTCGAGGGGAAGGGTTATGTTCAATACCATTCTGCAAAAAATGTAAAGGCGGTGGTTAACGGTAATATTACATCAATTGCCGGAACAGTGCAGGAGCCGGATAAGATTAACCCGATTAACTGCACCCTCAGCTTTGGCGCGCCGTTGTCGGGCGATGGCAATGGAACCGATCCTGGAACGATAAAGCTGGAAAATGGTTACAGGCTGCAGCTTGACGGTAATAGTAATGTTTCTGCGCCTGCCGATAAGCTGAGCCTGGTTATCGATAATTCTCTGCTTAACGGTATGTCGGTAGATATGGCTACCAATGACTGGACCACGCTGAAGCTTGCCGGCCCGCTCAATGATCCGCAGTCGGCCGAGATGGTTAAAACACCCTCGGTTTACCATTTCGAGGTATTGGGCGACATACAGGCCAGCACCGACCAGGTATCCATGCAGCAGGTTACACCATTGGGTAAGCTGGATATGGTTTATGACTTTGCCACGAAAACTATGCACGGTAGTTTGCATATGGACAAAGTAAAATTTGGAACGTATGATTTTACCGGTGATGTACAAGCTACTTTTGGCCCGCCAGGGATGACGATTGTGGGGGCAGGCCAGTTAAATACTGGCGTCTTCGGGGTTGACGGTTTTGGAATCTTAAATATTGGGATGGTTTTCGGAAACGCCAACCTCACAGACGATAATATTAAAACGGTGACGCAGTACAGCACCGCCAAACAAAATGTTTGTTGGTTGCGGGACAACGGCCCCCATTTTAAAGGATTTTTTATAACCGGGGGAGTAAATATAATTGATGAGCATGACGGTGTAAATTTGGGCATAGCCTCGGCATATTTTAATGCTGTATTGGGGGTTGAAGTATCAGTAGGCGCCAATTTTACCAGTGGTTATGCAAATGCAATGGCCTTGGTGGGCGCACATGGAGACATAAACGCCGGATTGGATGCGATTACCGGTACGTCTATATCAGGCGGCTTAAGTGCGCATGTAACGGGCGTAATAGCCTACGACCAGAATGGCTTCTCGCTGAAAGCAGATGCGGGGCTTACCGTGAGATACAAATTAAGCCAGTATATTCCGTTTGTTGGTACGAAAGAAATTGGCGGAAGTGAAACAGCCAGCGCCACCTTTGGAGTGAACCCTTCAATAATGTCGTTTTCGTTGGGTAAAGGCGACGGTATAGTTCCGTGTGTGCAAAACGCAGATATTCAATAAATTTAGAAACAAAACATGCGCTTAGAAACAAATATGATCAGAAGGACGTTGGTTGGCTTGCTGTTTTTAGCGGGTGCCACGCAGGTATGCAATGCACAGGCCCCTAGGGCAGTTGCCGGTCCAAAAGGGATATGGATTATTTGCGGCAACCTGCTACCGCGGGACTTTGCCTATAAAATTTTGCGCAAAAGCGATAATGGCGAATGGATAAGTGTGGCGGATATAGTAATGCCTACATCAAAAGAGGATATTCAGGCTGCGCTGATTAATACCCAGCGCTTAGCAAAGATGCCTTTTGCCCCGCTATCTGATACAAGACTTGAGGCGCTTGAGAAGCGCGTTATCCCGGTAGTAAACAAAGAATCACCATTTGAAATTAACGAAGACTTTGCCATGCGCGCGGCAATCGGAACAGCATGGTACGATGCTACGGCCGATAGCGCAAAACAATATGAATATAAAGTTGAGCAAATAGCCAATAAAAAAGTAGCCACCGAGCAGGTTACAAATGTTGTTGCCTGCCCGGGTAAACGGTTTACCGTGCAAATGAAACCCGTGTTGGTAAACCCTTCCAAAAGTGGCCTGCAGGTAGAATACGAAGTGGTTGATAAAGGCTCCATGACGCACTGCAGGATTTACCGGAGTTATTATTTACGTAGCGGTTATGAAGAAATTAACGCCAGTCCGCTATTTGTAACCCGCGGGGGAAAGCTGTTTATATTATTTACCGACAAAACCGCGGTAGAAAAAATTCCCTATTCATATGTAGTGATGCCGGTTGACGCAGCCGGCAATACCGGCGATCAATCGCCGGAGGCAAGGGCCTTTGATGTTCCGGCAAACTCAATTATCCCGTCAGTAAACAATTTCAAAACCACCTCGGTTGAGGAGAAAAAAGCGATAAAATTAAGCTGGCATTTGGGCAAGACCCAAAGAATAACTTCGATTGATATTTACAAAAGTGATAAATATGATGGCGTTTATAACAAAATAGCAAGTGTTGGTACGACAGACACCGCTTATTTTGATTTGGATGTAAAACCGATAACCACTTACTATTACACTATTAAGCTGAACGGGATTTATCAAACCTCGCCATTTTCGCCGCAAGTGCCCGGAATATTGAGAGCCAGTTACAAAAACCTTTACCCGCCGCAAAATTTGCAACTTAAACAAAACGGGCAATTGGTTACCTTAACATTCAATAAAGCCGAAAATGATACGCGCGCTTATTATATTTATCGGGCCACCGGCCGTTATGGCAAACTGCAGCAAATTGGGCAGCCGTTGATTACCGACAGACCACGAATTGCGTTTACAGACAGTCTCCCGTCGGTTAAAAGGCCCACTATTTATACGTATGCCGTAGCAGATGAGAATACATCGTATGCTATAAGCCCTAAAACAAATCCAGTATATGCTTATCTATCGGGAACAGTGGCACCTCCGATTCCCCACGACGTATTTGTAAGGAAAACTGATGCCAATAAGTTACAGGTTATTTGGCCCGATATGCGGCGGGAATCAACCTCGATACAAGGTTATGCGGTGTATAGGCGGTACAGGGCGGGTTACGGAAAAGATAGCACGCTGGTGCAGATTAATAAAACACTTATCCCGCCTTCGGTAAACCAATTTATTGATGATATGATTAGCGAAGGCGTTGCATATTATAGCGTGCGCACGGTTGCGGAAGATGGTAAAACGCTAAGCAGCCCCAGCCTTGAAGCCGGTTTTACCGTGCAACAGGATGTCGTGGCCAACGTATCAAATATCAAAGCTTTCCCAGGCGAGGGGGCTGTTGAACTAAGATGGAATAATCCGGTGGGGCAAGCTATACAATTGATAAAAGTTTACCGGGCCGAGGAGGGAAAAGACCCAGTAGAAATAACAACCTTAACCGCCGATAAAGAGGCGTATACGGATAAGGATGTAACACATGGCGGCATTTATTACTATAGCTTTATTGTTAAAAGCATTAATGGAAAAACAAGCGGTGTTACCGATCCAATAGGCATTCACCTGTAGCGATGTAAATTTCATGTAGTAGCTTATTAGATGTTTAAAGCCCGGGTTTGCCATTGCCTGACCACAGTATGTTCTATTGGGATAAGCAACGTTAACACGATAATACATAATTACAGGCAGAACATCCTGCATTTGAGGGCGGTAAATTATTGGGGTAACTTCAAAGGAGTGAAATTTGCTTTTGGGAAATCAAATTAGGTTGAATGCCTGGAGATACGTTTTATCATCATTTTTTATAATTGCTTTTCGCAAAAATAAAACGAAAAAAAGCCTGCAACTCAAATGACTGCAGGCTTTTTAATTTTAGTTCGCACCTCCTTTTCGCCGATTCCCGGCAAAAAAAAGCATGAAAAGATGAAATAAACTAATGATTTCCCGAATCATCGAACTGTCTTTAAGTATTTAACACAGGGCAAGTTTTAAGTCATTCATTTTCCGTGCGCGCTAATTCAATAGAGTGTGCAATTATGGAGTTTTTCATTTACGGAAACTTAATTCCGCCGTAAGCTGCAACATCGGCCAGGGGGATATTTGATCCATATTTCGCATTGATAGCCTTGATAAATTCATTGGCAACAATTGCATAACCCCTAGGGGTAAGGTGCACGCCATCCAGCGAAAATAGCCCGCCGCTTATATAATTCGAATTGAGGCTTATGCCGTTTGTAACCAGACCATTTAGTTTTATGTTCTTTAGGAAAGTGTAAGCATCGAACACGGCCAGGCCTTTTGCATTAGCTGTCGAAACTATGGTGGTGTTGAAAGCTGTAACCGCATTTTCGGTTAAGGTTACCTCGTTTGCGTCCAGCACATATTGATTATCAATAGGTGTATACGGAGTTAAGCCATAAGGAAGGTTGCCATATGGCGTGCTAACGGGCTGCCCGATCTTACTTGTCGGGAATGTCAGAACAATCAGGTCGGCTGGGGTGGCTACCCTTGGCGCATAGTTTGTGCCCGAAACAAGGGCATTAATATACAAGCCTGTAACTGTTGGGTTTGCCTTTTGTACTCCAGCAAGGATCGCACCTTCTGTAACCGTATTGAAGTATGGAATTGAGGTCACATCGGGAATGGTTGCTACAACGCCCTTTGCTCCGGTAGCAGTTAAGGTGTTTATAAGTAAGGTATTTAGGGCCGCAAAAGTTGTTGGATCAGTCAAAACATCTCCCGCTCCGCCGGATGTCGCATAGGCCAGGGCATCATTATTCCCCAACCAATTGGAAAAGAAAGTAAACGGTTTTGCAGTAATGAAAGCAAGATACGGGGTGGTATTTGTTGGTGAATCGCCTGGCAATAACCTTTCATAAAAACCATTTAAATTACCATAAGGTGCATAAGTAATGTTAAGCAGTTTGATGCCCGGTACACCGTAATTATTAATATCGCCGCTATACTTGCTATACAATGTTACATTGCCGAAGCCGGGTACAGGCAAAATTTCTCTTACGGCCAGGTTTGAGGTAACCGGGGCAGTAATTGGGCTGCCCGTTGAACTAAATCCGGTTAATTGTAAATAGCCCGACCCATTTGCCTGCGCAGTGCTGAATAATGGTTGAGTAAACGTCCCTCCGCCAACAGAAAGCATCTGTTTGGCCATGATAGCCGGGTACGAATTTAACTGGCCTTGCAGATAAAGGCCACCATCAGCATAGCCTGCTGTCAGCGAGTTGCCTACAGCAATAAATCTTGAAAAGTTGGCTGTGCCATGGCTTGGCTTTGGTGTATTTATTTCGGGTTTGCAGGCAGCCAGCCCAACCAAACCTATTATAATATAAATAAAGTGTTTAAGTGTCTTCATTTGTTTTGATTTTTAAATTACCAGTGATAAGCAAGTGAAATACCGGGGATGTACACATTGGTTTTAAATGTGCCTGACAATTGAGATTGAATGTTTGTTTGCGTACGCGACATAAGATGTTCATATTCAAATGACACATCCACATCAAGTCCCTTTGTCAGCTTATACCCGAGTCCTGCCGTAACATACACCCGGTTTGCATCCGGAGCTTCAGGAGTTACATAGCCATCCTGAACGGCCGTGGTAGCGTAGCCTCCACCAAAGCGCAACGCCGTTTTAGTAGTAGCCTTATATTGGGCGCCTGCGCGCAGCGTAACCGCATTTTTATAGTTTCGTTGTGAATAAGTATCCTGCAACGATGACGTGTTGGTTTTATAATCAAACGCCAATACTTTATAAACATTCCAGTTAACAAGGTTAACATCAAAGGCGACTGTCCACTTATCGGTAGGATAGAGGCCAATCCCCAGTGAATTGGTGGCGGGCAAAGGTATAGTTGAAGTGAAACTGTTTGGCTGCGGAAAGCCGCTTTGAAGTGAAGTCGGAACAGTGAAAATCGCATTGCCATTGTTTATCGTAGTGCTCACTTTTGAACGGTGTGTAAGCCCAATGGAAATTTTTGATGAAGGCTTGATAAATATACCTGCATTCCAGCCGTAACCTTTACCGGTACCTTTTAATTCTGCCTGTCCATCTTGCCCGCTTGAATTGCCAAGAGGAATAGCTTGTGTAAGGTCAACGCTTCCCCGATTATAAACAAAGCCTCCGCCTATGCTGAAAACTTTATTTATTTTGATGCTAAGTGTCGGCTGAAAATAGATGGCTTTTAAGTCGAGACTCTCCAGTACGTATTTACCTTGCCAGCTTTTCCCCCAATCGGTTAATCCGCCAAATGGGGTATAAACACCTAAGCCTAATTTCCACCAGGAAGATTTCGGGCCCCAAACGGCGTAAAAATTAAACGGTGTGGCCACTTTGTTCAAAGATTGATCCTGAACGTTCGTGCCTGCTGGATTAAAGTCCGACTTAAACAGCAAGGGGCTTATTCCCGCCTGAATATAATTCTCAGGCAGTAATACCATTGCCCCCGGATTAAAAAAAGCTGATGCGCCATCTTGAACCAGGCCTGTACCCGTATGTCCCATGCCTATCTGCTTCTGCCCCTCAAGATTAACCTGGAAACCCTGGGCGAAGGTCAATACAGGAATTAGTGCAAGCACCAATAACAAAATTTTCTTCATAATATAATTTAGTATAGAATTGGTTTATAATGTGCAGTTTGCATGGCTGCAAAGCTTACAACTATCAAGAAATAAAATTAGCTTGCATTTGAAACAAAAAAAGGGCTATACTGCGGAGATATTAGTCAAAAAGTCGGAGAATTATATCGAATGATATTTTGCAAGAAAATATTTAAACGTTATATAAGTGTTTCCTAAAATATCGTTACTGAATTTCATAAATTAGATAAATGAGTAATAAAGTTGCACAATTAAGCTTGTCGAAATTTGCGGATTTGTATGCCGATAAACTGGTTGGCCCGGATTTTTTTATCACCGACGAGAAGCAGTTGCTGAGCTTGAGCGAATTTCCATACCGGTCTGACGGTTATATTATAGGCATATGCACACGGGGAACAGCACAGGTTGAAGTAAATCTGCAGGTGTACCAGGCCAGGGCGGATGCAATGCTGCTGGCTACGCCTTTTCATGTTTTACGAATTTATGACAGCAGCGACGATTTCCTTTGCAGGTTTATCGTTTTCTCGAAGGCTTTTTTAACCGAAAATAACGTTAACAGCCACTTTCTCGAATCTTTCAGTTATTTTAAAAGCGCCTCCATCCCGGTTATTTATCCTGAACACGAGGATGTCAAAGTATTGCAAAATATTTATTTACTGATAAAACAAACGCTGGAGCGGGAAGAACATCCTTACCGCGTCGAAATATCACGGAATACCTTAAATATGCTGCTTTACGAAGTGGCTTTCATATATGAAAAGCAACACCTGATAATAAAAAGCAAACAAACCCGTAAACAGGAGTTAAATATGCTGTTCCAGGAGTTGGTTTTTCATCATTATAAAGAACACCGAAATGTTCAGTATTACGCCGATGCCCTTTTTGTATCGCCAAAGCATTTAACAGAAACTATAAAAGAGGTAACGGGCAGAACTGCCGGCGAATGGATAGATGATGCTGTTATATTGGAAGCAAAAGTATTATTAAGGAACCATGACATAAGTATTGCGCGCGTGACCGAAAATATCCACTTTCCCGATCAATCCTCATTTGGTAAATATTTCAAGAAGCATACCGGCATGTCGCCATCAGATTATCGCCTCGTTTTAGCACATTAAACCCCGTATACTTTAAATAACCGGCAAGTTCTCATTTTACTGCGCCAGAATTATGTTCCGACTTTTTGACTAATATCTCCGTATTGCAGCCCTTTCATAGGTTTAGCAACGCTTCTAATTTTACTCCTGATTATAAATACAGAAAAAGCATCAATAAACTGCTTTTGGAACCGAACGACCCTAATGTATAAACCGGGGTAGAAATTTTGCTAACTATTACAGAAATTTAAAGCTGCCAATTACAAAAATGGTTTTAAAAAAATTGACTATTCCAATAAAAAAATAGATTATGAACGACATTGAAAGTGTAAAAGCTATAAAGGGAGGCGAGTTCCTGATCAGGGAAACGGCCGCAGATAGTGTATTCATTCCGGAAGAATGGAACGAAGAGCAGCTAATGATTGCAGAAACCTGCGATAACTTTCTTGCACAGCATGTAAAACCATATTTACATCGCATTGACGAACAGGAAGAAGGCCTGATGTCTCATTTAATGGATGAAGCCGGAGCGCTTGGCTTGCTTGGGATCTCGGTGCCCGAAGAATATGGAGGTTTTGGCAAGGACTTTAAAACATCAATGCTGGTTACCGAAAAGTTAGGCGCCGGGAACTCTTTTTCGGTTGCGTTCTCAGCACATTCCGGTATTGGTACGCTACCTATTCTTTATTATGGCAACGACGCACAAAAGCAAAAATATATTCCAAAGCTTGCGAGCGGCGAGTGGAAGGGGGCATATTGCCTCACCGAACCAAGCTCCGGCTCCGATGCCAATTCGGGTAAAGCCAGGGCAAAGCTTTCTGAGGATGGCAAACATTATTTGATAACCGGTCAAAAAATGTGGATCACGAATGCAGGTTTTGCTGATGTTTTTACCGTTTTTGCAAAAATTGATAACGATGAAAATTTAAGTGCTTTCATCGTGGAGAAAGATTTTGAGGGCCTCACACTGAATTCTGAAGAGCATAAAATGGGAATTAAAGGCAGCTCGACACGACAGGTATTTTTCAACGACTGCAAGGTGCCGGTAGAAAACCTTTTGTCCGACCGTCAGAACGGGTTCAAGATAGCAGTCAACATCTTAAATATTGGCCGTATGAAACTAGGCGGGGGTACAGTTGGCGCGAGCAAAGAAGTGATAGGTCTGGCGGTTCGTTACGCCAATGAACGTGAGCAGTTTGGGCGTGCAATCTCCAAGTATGGAGCAATAAGATATAAACTGGCACAGCAGGCTATACTTACTTATGCTTCGGAGTCGGCGGTTTATAGGGCCAGCCAGAATATGGAAGAAGCAACTGAAATGTTGGTGGCATCCGGACTTAATGAAACACAAGCTAAGCTTAAAGGCACCGAACAGTTTGCTATTGAAGCGGCAATTATAAAAGTACATTCTTCTGAAACACTTGATTACGTGGTAGATGAAGGTGTTCAGATTTATGGGGGCATGGGCTATAGCGCTGAAGCTCCGATGGATCGTGCTTATCGCGATTCGAGGATAAACCGAATTTTTGAGGGTACCAACGAGATCAACCGGATGTTAACGGTAGATATGATGCTTAAGCGCGCCCTTAAAGGTGAACTTGACCTGATGGGCCCGGCCCAAAAAGTTGCCGGCGAATTGATGAGCATACCGGATTTTGGCTCCGCAGACGAAGAAACGCTGTTCAGTAAGGAGAAAAAATATATTGCAAATTTTAAAAAGGCCATACTAATGGTGGCTGGTGCCGCGGTTCAAAAACTGATGACGCAGTTAGGCAAGGAGCAGGAAGTACTAATGAACCTTGCCGATATGCTTATTGAGTTATATGTAAGCGAGTCATTGCAGTTGCGGGTTGAAAAACTGGTTTCAATGTGCGGAGAGGATAGCTGTAAAGAGCAATTAGATATTATGAGGGTATATATTAATGATGCCGCCGAAAAAATTGCGAAGGCGGGAAAAGAAGCATTGAATTATTTTGCCGAAGGTGATGAAAAGAGAATGATGTTGATGGGGCTTAAGCGCTATACTAAAACAGAAGATATTAATTCGACCCAGGCGCGCAGAAATATAGCTGCAAAACTGATTACAGAGGAAAAGTATTGTTTTTAAAATAAGGAAGTGTTATAAATGAAGATATTAATTTGTATTAGTCAGGTACCGGATACCAGCACAAAGATTGTTTTAAAAGATAACAACACATTGGTAAATAGCCAAGGGGTTACTTTTGTTATCAATCCTTACGATGAATGGTATGCCCTGGTGCGTGCGCTCGAATTAAAAGAAAGTGGCATTGCAAATGAAATACATTTGGTAACGGTTGGCAAGGCAGATACCGAACCAATCATCAGGAAAGCGTTGGCATTGGGCGGCGATCAGGCGGTGCGTATTGATGCAGACAGCAACGATCCTTATTTAACAGCCTTTTATATAGCAGAATACGCCAAAAGTATTGGGTACGATCTTATTCTTTGCGGCAAAGAATCTATTGATTATAACAACGGCATCGTTGGTGCAATGGTTGCCGCATTGCTGGATATAGATTATATTGGTTTTGCTGCCGGCATCCAAATAGAAAATAACGTGGCTGTAGTAAAGCGCGAAATAGAAGGTGGCGAGGAAACCGATATTTGTAATTTACCGCTTGTTATTTCCTGCCAGAAAGGTGTAGCTGAGGCTCGTATTCCCAATATGAGAGGTATTATGGCTGCGCGTACCCGTCCGCTAAATGTGATAGCACCTTCCGTGCAATCACCTGTAACAGCAATCTTGTCTTATGAATTGCCGCCTGCCAAAGCTGGTGTGAAAATTATTAAGCCGGAAAATATGGACGAACTGGTAAACCTTCTTCACACAGAAGCGAAAGTTATTTAGCCAGGGTTTTGTAGTATAATGTTTTTATAAATAAAGCTTAGAAAAATGTCAGTAATAGTATTGGTTGAACATGATGGAGGGGTTATAAAAAAGAAAAATCTGGAGGCAGTGCAATATGCCGCGGGTATCGCTCAAAAAACCGGTGAAACGGCAACAGCGGTTGTCCTTGGTACGATTGGCGCAGCTGAAATGGAAAATCTTGGACAATACGGCGCCCAAAAAGTGTTGCATGTTGACGATGCCCGGCTAAACGATTTACATGCGCCGGCGTATGCCCGCGCCTTGCTAGCCGCCGTTCAAAAAGAAGGCAGTAAATTGATTGTAACGCTCAATGATATTAACGGCAGGGCAGTAGCGCCCCGCGTAGCCGTACAATTAAACGCTGGCGTGGTAGCCGGCGCATTAATCTATCCTGATTTGGAGAATGGATTTGTGATCAAGAAATCGGTTTTTTCGGGAAAGGCGTTTGCCAATGTCAACATCACCAGTGACGTTAAAGTAATTATGCTGATGCCAAATACCTTTCCGTTAAATAAAGTTGACGGCAAGGCGGTGGTTGAAAAACTGGCCGTAAATTTTGAGGAAAAAGTTTTTAATGTAAAAGTTAAAGAAGTAAATAAGGTAACCGGCGAAATTGCACTTGCCGATGCGGGTTTGGTGGTTTCGGGTGGTCGGGGAATGAAGGGGCCCGAAAATTGGGGTTTGATTGAGGATCTGGCAAAGGAATTAGGCGCAGCCACAGCATGTTCACGCCCGGTTGCCGATGCACACTGGCGCCCGCATCATGAACATGTGGGCCAAACCGGGGGCGCCATCCGTCCGGATTTATATATCGCTATTGGCATATCAGGTGCCATACAGCACTTAGCGGGTGTAAATGGATCAAAGACCATTGTTGTAATTAACAATGATCCCGAGGCGCCCTTCTTTAAGGCCGCCAATTATGGGGTAGTAGGTAACGCCATGGATATTTTACCAAGCCTTACTGCAGCTGTTAAAAAATTCCATCAGCATAAGTAAATGACCTATGGATATTTATTATGAAGGGCAAGTTTTATGGGCACAGATTGACGCTAACCAGCATATGCGGCATACTGCCTATGCCGATTTTGCCGCCCAGGCAAGGTTGGCCATGTTAGAAAGCCTGGGTTTAAAACCGTCAATGCTTTACGGGTTTAAAATTGGGCCGGTTTTATTCAGGGAGGAACTTATTTACCTGAGGGAGGTTGGTATTAATGAGTATATCAAGGTTACCTGTGATATTGTTAAAGCCCGGGCTGATGGTTCCAGGTGGACAATACGGCATGAACTTTATCGCGGCGACGGGGTAAAGGCAGCTATAATTGAAGCCGATGGCGCATGGATAGATATGGAAAAACGCAAATTGATTACCCTTCCTCCTGAACTTAGCGAGTTGTTTATGCGCGCGCCCAAAAGCAATGATTATATTGAAGAACCAGGCAAGCAACAATAATAAAATAGGTATCGATGGACCAGAAAGAAACGTTTGAAAAAGCAGTAGCGGACAGTAAAACATTACCCACCCGGCCTGATAACGAAATACTTTTACGCTTGTACAGTTTATATAAGCAAGCAACAGAAGGTGATATAAATATAGCCCCTCCCGGTATGTTCGATTTTGTGGCAAAAGCAAAATACGACGCATGGTTAAAACTAAAGGGAGTTAAGGCTGATGATGCCATGCAGCAATATATTAACCTGGTTGCGCAACTATCCGGCAAAAGCGAATAAAACAAACTTCCGAGTTTTTGACAAAAGTTTCCGCCATATAGCCCTTATTATCCCTGGTACTTTTAGGTAAGTTTGTTACATAACCAATACTAAATTATTTAATTTCTGCGGGCAATTTATTCGAGTAATTTAATCGGACTGTTGCTTCATTCATATTTTATAACAAATGCCCTGTAAACACTATTTACTGTTAAAGCGGTTTATTGATTTTTAATATTTAACGAAATGATCATATCTAAAAAAACACTTTTCCGGATAGCATTTTTTGCGATCCCACTGTTCTTTGTATCGATGGCGAAAGCCCAAACCGACCAGGTAGAAGGATTATGGTACAACGATGTTAAAAGCGGGAAAATATTAATCACGAGGGAAAGCGATGGGAAGTTTTATGGCAAAGTTGTGTGGCTTAAAGAACCACTAAAAAACGGAAAGCCAAAGGTGGATGAGCTTAATGCCGATCCCAAATTGCGCAGCAGGCCAAGGCTGGGCTTACAGGTTTTATCGGGTTTTATAAAAGATGGCGATACCAAATATACTGATGGCACTATTTACGATCCGCTTAACGGTAAAACCTACTCTTGCAACATGACTTTTAAAGGCAAAACCCTGGCGATCCGCGGCTTTATAGGAATTTCACTTTTTGGAAGAACGACGACCTGGTCGCGTGCAGAATAAATCATAAAAAAAATTAACAAGCATATTATTAAAATGGATGCTAAACGAGTAATAAAAAAAGTAGCAGTATTAGGTTCCGGTGTAATGGGCAGCCGCATTGCCTGTCATTTTGCAAATATCGGTGTACAAGTACTGTTGTTTGATATCGTACCTGAAAATGCTCCGGAGGGCAACAAAGCGGCAAGGAATAAGATTGTTAACGACGCGCTCGACTTTGCCATAAAATCAAATCCATCTCCGCTTTACCTTAAATCTTTTGCCAGGCGCATCACCACCGGGAATTTTACCGACGATATTTCAAAAATTGCAGATTGCGATTGGATTATCGAAGTTGTTGTTGAGCGTTTGGACATAAAGCAAAAAGTGTTTGAAACCGTCGAAAAATACCGTAAACCAGGCACCCTGATTACCTCAAATACGTCGGGGATACCGATTCACCTGATGACCGAAGGTAGAAGCGATGATTTTAAAAGGAACTTTTGCGGAACCCATTTCTTCAACCCGCCACGCTACTTGAAATTGCTGGAGATTATCCCTACAAAAGACACCTTGCCCGGCGTGGTTAGTTTTCTGATGGATTATGGTGATAAATATCTCGGTAAAACCACCGTGCTGGCAAAAGATACCCCCGCGTTTATTGGCAATCGTATCGGCGTGTTCAGCATCATGAGCTTGCTGCACTATGTAAATAAAACTGGCTTGACTGTAGAGGAAGTGGATAAACTAACAGGTCCTGTTATCGGCCACCCTAAGTCAGCGACGTTTCGTACCAATGACGTAGTCGGATTAGACACTATGGTACATGTTGCAAACGGTTTGTTCAAAAATGCACCTGATGATGAGGCGAATGAGTTATTTGAAATTCCTGGTTTTGTCAAGGAAATGCTCAGCAAAAATTGGCTGGGAAGCAAAACCGGACAAGGCTTTTATAAAAAGGAAAAGGTGGACGGGGCAAGTCAGTTTTATGCACTCGATCTGAAAACACTGGACTATAAACCATCTCAGAAAGTAAAATTTGCTGCTTTAGAAACCACAAAAACAGTCGAGAAACTTGAGGATCGGTTAAAGATTTTGTTTGCGGCGAAAGACAAAGCAGGCGATTTTTACCGGGCTACCTTCTATCAGCTCTTCGAATACTCCAGCAAGCGCATTCCTGAAATTGCGGACGAGCTTTATAAGATAGACGCCGCCATGAATGCGGGTTTTGGATGGGAAATGGGACCGTTTGAAAAATGGGATGCGTTGGGTGTTGAAAATACGTTGAAAGACATGGAAGCCAGCGCTAACAAACCGGCGCAGTGGGTTTACGAAATGCTTGAAACGGGCGCCAAAAGCTTTTATAAAGTTGAGGACGGCAAACGCATGTATTACGACATCCCATCAAGGGGCTATAAAGTCATCCCCGGGACGGAGAACTATATCTTGCTGAAAAACCTCGGCAAAGAGAAAATAATATGGAAAAACAGCGGGACCACTATTACAGATATCGGCGACGGTATTCTCAACCTGGAGTTCCATACTAAAATGAATACAATTGGCGGTGAGGTGATCGAGGGGATTAATAAAGCCATCACGTTGGCTGAAGCCAGCTATAAAGGACTGGTAATATCCAATGAAGGGGCTAATTTTAGTGCCGGCGCCAATGTGGGGATGATATTTATGATGGCTGTTGAGCAGGAGTTTGATGAGCTGAACATGGTTATAAAAGCGTTTCAGAATACAATGATGCGTTTGCGTTATTCGTCAATACCTGTTGTGGCAGCCCCTCATCAAATGGCTTTGGGCGGCGGCTGCGAAATATGCCTTCATGTGGATAAAGTAGTAGCACATGCAGAATTGTATATGGGCCTCGTTGAGTTTGGAGTGGGTTTGATTCCTGGAGGAGGTGGAACTAAAGAGTTTGCCCTTCGCTTGTCGGATGAATTGCAGGACGGTGATATAGAATTAAATAATTTCAGGGAACGTTTTTTGACTATAGGACAGGCAAAAGTTTCCACTTCTGCTTATGAAGCCTTTGAATTTGGCTATCTTAAAAAAGGACGGGATGTGATAGTGGTGTCACAAAAAAGGCTGCTTGCCGAAGCAAAAAAGCATTGTTTGCAGCTTGCCGATGAAGGCTATGGACAACCGGTTCAGCGAACTGACATCAAAGTTTTAGGTAACCAGGCGCTTGGGTTGGCTTACGTAGGAGCCAATACCATGTATAGTGGTAATTACATTAGCGAGCATGATGTAAAGATATCGCAAAAATTGGGCTTTGTACTTTCGGGCGGCGACTTGTCACAGCCAGCCTTAGTTAGTGAGGCTTACCTGCTTGACCTGGAAAGAGAGGCTTTTCTTTCCCTTTGTACTGAAAAGAAAACACTGGAACGTATTCAGTCTATCCTGACTGGTGGCAAAGTGCTTAGAAATTAGTTTAATCGAAAAATTTAAAATAAATGAACGCATACATAGTTGCAGGTAGCCGTAGCGCAATAGGAAAAGCAACCCGAGGTGGTTTCAGGTTTACCAGGCCTGATACGCTTGCCGCGGATGTCATAAAACAGCTTTTAACGTTAGTGCCCAATGTCGATAAAGAGCAAATTGATGATGTAATTGTGGGTAATGCTACCCCCGAAGCTGAACAAGGCTTAAATGTGGGCCGCCTCATCTCTTTAATGGCATTGGATACTGATAAAGTACCCGGAATGACCGTAAACCGATATTGTGCATCAGGTTTAGAAACCATTGCAATCGCCTCAGCCAAAATACACAGCGGAATTGCCGATTGCATTATTGCAGGCGGTGTTGAAAGCATGAGTCTGCTGCCAATGGGTGGATGGCGTATTGTGCCTAATGCCGAGATAGCCCTTGCGCACCCCGACTATTACTGGGGAATGGGTTTAACGGCAGAAGCCGTTGCAAAGGAATATCATATTGGAAGGGAAGAACAGGATCAGTTCGCTTTTAATTCGCACCAAAAAGCCATAAAAGCGATTACCGCTGGAAAGTTTAAAGAGGAGATCGTACCGGTAAATATTACTGAAACATATGTAGATGACACTGGTAAAAAAAGGAAAAGGGAATTTAAGGTTGATACTGATGAAGGCCCTCGAAGTGATACATCGTTGGACGCCCTGGCCAAGCTGAAACCAGTCTTTAATGCCAAAGGCGTAGTAACCGCGGGTAATTCATCGCAAACAAGTGATGGTGCTGCTTTTGTAATGGTTGTTAGCGAGCGTTTTTTAAAACAAAATAACCTGAAACCCATTGCCCGATTGGTTAATTATGCCGTTGCCGGCGTCCCGCCCCGTATAATGGGTATCGGCCCGCTTGTAGCTATCCCGAAAGTATTGAAGGCCGCAGGGTTAAAACAACAGGACATTGACTTGATAGAGCTAAATGAGGCCTTCGCTTCCCAGTCTCTTGCAATAATAAAAGGTCTGGAACTTGATCCTGAAGTTGTTAATGTAAATGGGGGGGCAATTGCTTTGGGCCATCCGCTTGGATGCACCGGGGCAAAACTATCCGTTCAGCTTTTTAACGAACTGAAACGCAGGGATAAAAAATATGGCATGGTTACCATGTGCGTGGGCACCGGCCAGGGAGCTGCGGGCATATTTGAATTGCTATAACCCTGGATTAGGACGGTAAATAATTTAATAACAAAGTATTTAACAAGCAATGGAAACAACTGAAAAAGCCCTAAGATTATTCGATTGCATGGTGGTACAAGCAAAAGAACCCAGGCCCGATCTTTTAAATGCGAAAGTAAATGGCGTTTGGCAGTCATATAGTACTCAACAAGTACACGCAATGGTTTTACAGCTGGCTGTTGCTTTGTTGAAATCAGGTATTTCGGCTGGTGATGGTACTGTGGAGGGCCGCGACAAAGTGGGCTTGATCAGTGGCGGGAGACCCGAGTGGATAATTACCGATCTTGCCGTGCAGCAAACCGGGGCTGTTTTGGTGCCATTATATCCGAATACAAATGCAAAGGAGATTGAACAAATCCTGATTGAAGCGGAAGTCAAGATTATTTTTATCAGCAATAAGGAATTGTATGAAAAAGTAAGCAGCATCCGCAATAACATCCCTTCATTAAAAGCAATTTATACCTTCGATCAGTTAGACGGGTGCAGCAACTGGGCCGAATTGCTAAAACCGGTTACAGATGATGACCGCCGGAACTTATCGGAAATCAGCGATCGTATTACCGAAGATAACATTACCACCATCATATACACTTCAGGTACTACGGGGAAGCCTAAAGGGGTAATGCTTACCCATAAAAATATTTTAAGTAATGCCATGGCTTCAGGGGATGTGCTTGGGCAAATTCCCATAGAAGAAAAACGGGCATTCAGTTTTTTGCCGGTAAACCACATTTTTGAAAAAATGTGTTCTTATATCTATCTTTTCTTCGGCTTTTCAATCTATTACGCCGAGGGTATGGATACTATAGGTTTGAATATTAAAGAGGTGCAACCCTATATTTTTACCGCTGTGCCAAGGGTGCTTGAGAAGGTCTTTGAAAAGATCATTGTTGAAGGCAAAAAACTAACCGGGATAAAAAGCAAAATGTTTTTATGGTCGGTAAAAATTGGTGATCAGTTTGAAATCGCGAACAAAAGCCTATGGTACCGGATCAAACTGGCTATTGTTGATAAGCTTGTTTTTAGTAAGTGGCGCGCAGCCTTAGGCGGCAATGTAAAGGCCATTGTTGTAGGGAGCTCTGCCTGCCCCATCAGGCTGGAAAGAATTTTTACAGCTGCCGGAATTGTTATTTTAGAGGGGTACGGGCTTACAGAAACTTCGCCGGTTATTTCCGTAAACCAATATTTGCCGGAGAAAAGAAAGTTTGGGACTGTAGGGCCATTATTGAGCGGCGTGCAGGTGAAAATTGCGGATGATGGCGAAATATTGTGCAAGGGGCCGAATGTAATGCCCGGCTATTATAAAAATCCGGAGCTTACCGCCGAAGTACTGCATGATGGATGGTTTTGTACGGGCGACATTGGCGAACTGGATAAAGATTCCTTTCTTAAAATAACCGACAGGAAAAAAGAGATTTTCAAAACCTCCGGAGGTAAATATGTAGCCCCGCTGCCTATTGAAAATAAAATGAAGGAAAATTACTTTATAGAGCAGATGATGGTAGTGGGTGCCGGAAAGAAATTTGCTTCAGCGCTTATTGTACCTTCCTACGCTAACTTAAAACCATGGTGTACGAAAAACAACATCCCTGATGTATCAAACGGGGAAATGATTAAAGATAGCCGTGTTATTGCTATGTATGAGTCAATTATTGCTGGTTATAACCCGGACTTTAATCATGTGGAACAAATAAAAAAGTTTACTATTCTTCAAAACGAGTGGACGGTGGAGAGCGGCGAACTTACGCCAACCGGAAAAATGCGGCGCAAAATAATCACTGAAAAATATAATTCCCAAATAGAGGAGATGTATGATGATCAAACAGAATTAGTGTCAACCCCTGATAAATAAACTGATGGAGACCGTACAAATTACGATAAATGATAAAATTGCAGTTGTTGCTTTAGACAGGGGCAGGTCGAACCCAATAAATCACCAAATGGTGAAGGAATTGACTGCCTTTATAAAGGAGATTGAAAAAGATGACGAAGTTGGCGGGGTAATATTAACAGGTAAGCAGGGCTTTTTTTCGTCGGGCGTTGACCTTATTGAAGTGTACGGGTATAACGAGGTACAAGTCAAGGCGTTTTGGACTGATTTTTTTGAGCTCCAGCGCGTTCTCATATCTTTTAAAAAACCAATGGTAGCAGCCATTAGCGGCCATAGCCCGGCGGGGGGATGTGTTTTGGCCATTTGCTGCGATTACCGTTTAATGGCCGAAGGAGAATATATCATTGGCTTAAATGAAATCCCCGTTGGCATCATCGTTCCTGAAAGTATATTTGAAGTTTATGCATTTTGGATTGGAACGCAAAAGGCTTATCAATATCTGCTGGAGGGCAAACTTATAAATGTGAACGAAGCATTAAAAATCGGGCTGATAGATGAAGTTTGCGCGGCAGACAGGCTGCTGGCCCAGGCAGAAAAGAAGATGAGAACTTATATGCAGTTTAGTCCGGTAACATGGGGCCAAAGCAAATTAAACTTGCGGAATAAATTGATCAGTCATTTGGACAAAGATCAAAGCACCACAATCGATCAAATGCTTAAGCAATGGTGGGCCCCCGAAACTAGGGCCGGTCTGGAAATAATCATTCAAAAGTTAAAGTCAAAGGTTACTTCCGTAAAAAACTAATACAAAAAGTAAAGCCGACAAATAAGATCACGATGGAACAAACACAAGGACGTGTCACAGGCATGTTAAAGGATGATGCTTTAGCGGGAAAAACCATTATTATTACCGGTGGCGGCACCGGCCTTGGCAAAGCCATGGGCACTTACTTTTTAAAACTTGGGGCCAATTTGGTTATTACCAGCCGCAAACTTGACGTACTAAAACAAACAGCTGTAGAAATGGAAGCAGCCACCGGCGGAAAAGTGATGGCCATAGCATGCGATGTAAGAAAATATGAAGAAGTTGAAAATATGCTTGAGGAAGCTGTTAACACATTCGGTAAAGTTGATGTATTGTTAAATAACGCAGCGGGTAATTTTATTTCTCCGACAGAGCGCTTATCTTCAAATGCCTTTTCGGCTATAATTGATATCGTCTTAAAAGGTTCTGTGAATTGCTCGCTTGCTTTGGGGAAGTACTGGATCCAAGAAAAAATACTTGGTAATATTCTTAATATTGTTACCACCTATGCTTTTACCGGGTCAGCTTATGTAGTTCCGTCGGCCTGTGCCAAAGGCGGGGTACTTGCCATGACTAGATCGCTGGCTGTAGAATGGGGACAGCATGGCATTCGTTGTAATGCAATTGCGCCGGGTCCGTTCCCAACAAAAGGAGCATGGGAACGTCTGTTACCGGGTACAATGGCAGAAAAATTTGATTTTAAAAATCGTGTTCCGCTAAAAAGGGTAGGGGAACACCAGGAATTAGCTAACCTCGCAGCTTTCCTGGTTTCTGATTTTTCGGGCTATATTAACGGAGAAGTAATTACTATTGACGGGGGCGAATGGCTACAGGGCGCGGGCCAGTTTAATGCCCTGCAAATGGTGCCTGATGCGATGTGGGACAGCATTGAGAAGGCTACCAGAAATGCCCCTTATTAATACTAGTCAGCTTGTTTTTTGATTTATATTTGTTACAAATTCATTGGTCCGTTAACGATGGCGTTCGCCGTTATATGCTGGGCTTTTATAAAACAGATCTGCTATCGTTTAATAAGGATCTTGTTATCCGAAAGCTTAACATTTTGGCAATCTTTTAATTCAATCAGCCCATTTATTTTTACGGGGACATGCGTTTTAACTTCATTATCCGAAAATGAAATATTAGATACACTTTGCGCGCTCATTGCACTGGTATCCTTCAATATGAACCTATTCCCAATGATCGAAATATTCTGGTGCACAGCCCCTTTATATACTTTGTTTTCCGGGTGGATACTAACAACGGGTTCGCCACATTCAACAAAATTATTTTTACGTATAGTTAAGTCTTTGACTATTCCGGATTCATACCAACTTTCCGCATCATCTTCTACCAATATGCCGTTGGAGTGTACGCGCCGAAACGTACAGTTTTCAATAATTACCTTGCGGCGGGTAGTAATTAAAATGCCCCGGGTCGGAATTTTTGTTATAACTGTATTGTGAATCCACACCTTTGGTGTCCAGGAAATATTTTCCACCACTCCATCATTCATGATATCGGCGGGAACCGGTTTTTGAAGCATTAAAAGGATCTCCTTATCATTCAATCTTTCTGTGGCCGTTATCACGTCATTCCCAAATGGCAGCAGGCTTGCTGAATGTATAAAATCGATACTATCACCCGCCTTAAAAGCATCAAAACCATAAGTTTGATTGTGCATAAAACGCACTTTTATTTGATTTGGGGATGGGTTTTCTAAGATTTTCAAATAGGTGCCGTGTACATTTATCGCATCGTCATTAGCTGCAGATAGAAAGCAATTGTTTATAGCTATCATACCCCTGCAACCAGAAAAATGAAGGATATCCGCCCATGCCGAACATGTTCTTCCGGACTTTTTATCGGGTTTTACTGAAAGGGAATCGATAGTAATATTCTCACAAAACTGACTTACAACCCCCATCCCGTGCATAAAGCAGATATGGATGTTTTTTAGCGAAATATTTTTACTCCGCTGCATAAATATGCCGGCACAATCTCTTGTTACGTCCCGGGTTTGGTAAATTATTCCTGTTTTAAAGCCTGGGTTTTGTGCGAAGAAAACTCTCACCATTCCGCCAATATTTGCAAACCTAGCTTTGTTCAAATTCATGTCAACCCGGGAAAGATCCCCTGTTTTTGGATCGAGTACCTGCCAGTACCATCCCGGCGGGTAGCGCCATCCTTCTCCTTCCCATGTAAGCAAACTATCCTTAATACTATATTTTGAATCCCCGTGGATTTTCAAATCAGCATAATGATCAGCTACATTTATTACTTTTAATTCAGACACCGTTGGTCGGGCATAATCGAAGCTGATGCCGTGAACATTAATGTTTTCGCACTTGTCGATACAGGTTTCTATCATTTTGCCCCTCAAAACTATCTTAACACCAGGGGCATTTAACCTGACGTATTTTGAATTAACAAAATATAGGGCAATGGCCTTCAGCGCCAAAGGGGTATCATTCGTATTAGAAATATTAAAGCGGGTTTTAAAAGAAGAGTCAGGATAAAAATCGTATCTGCCGGGTGCAAAGCTGATGGTTACCGGTGATGCCTTATTTCCTCCAGCCATCATCACCAATGATTGATGAAACTTACCAGGTGCCAGAATCATCAGCTTGTCCCCGGCTGAGAATATTAACTGGTTAGCTCGTTTAAAGGTTTTCCAGGGATTTTTAATAATTGTACCGCTATTTTGGTCATTGCCTTTTTGCGGATCAATATAATAAATGGTTTTACCGGGGGAATGGATACGGCTATCAAATGATGGATACAACGTAACTTTTTGGGCATATAGCATACCGACTTTGCCGTTCAGTAGTAGTATAATCAATAAAAAATGGCAATAACTCCTTTTATTCATACGAAGAAACCAAAGATAAATTATAATTGAATATGCGCCGTACCCCCGTTTGAAAGTGTATAAGTATGCTGTTTGTTTCCTTTTGAAACACTAACCAATATTTTCCTATTTGTCTGCCTTGAAATTTTCAAATCAAAGTCTGCCCCAAAGGAATGAATATGACGTAACGTCATTTGGTTCCAATTATCGGGCAACCTGGGCGTGCAATTAAAACTATTAAACCCGGTTGGCCTAATTCCAAACAGCCCCTCTGTAAATATCCGGCAATATAAGCCACTTTCTGCAGAAAGCTGTCTTTGATTGCCTTCAGGATAAGCCTCTACAGGATAGGGTACGTGTTCTCCCAATAACCTGCGGCGGGAGTAATATTTCAGAAAGGTCATCGCTGTTTCTGTTGCTCCGGCCTGTAACACACCGCGAAGGGCATACAGTGTTGCCCGGTCCCAGAATGTATTTTCACCCTCCTGCGTAGCCAAACCATCTGCCGTCCAAAGCTTTGGAGAAAATAGCGCTTCGATAGTCCCCTTACTGCGGTCATATATTCCCATAGCTAAAGGCATACAGATCCATGCCCGCAAAACGGAATTGGTTTCATAGTATTTGTAAGTCTTATACCCCTCTATAGTGGCCCCAAAATACCTGTCAATATTAATTTTAAGTTGATTGGCCTCTTTGGTATAAGGTACAATTTGATTATCGGGCATATGTAATTGTTTGCCAAGCAGGGCGGCTGAAACCAGGGCATCATAGTATAAGCAATTGGTAGAAAGGTTGGCCTTTCCTGCCGGGAACCGGCCTTCCAACTCATCAGCATCGGACGTTACAACCCCCTGTTCATTGATATGTCTGCGGCTATATTCCAGGCACCAGGTTATTAATGGCCATAAAACTTTTGCAGAATCAGCATTGCCATAGGCAAGGGCATATCTTGATGCGCCATAAGCGATCATTGCCTGATCCCCCCGGTCGCCGGCGCCATTCCAGAACGCATCACCTTCCGCGACTATTGAACTTGGGATCGGCTTGTAATCGGCGTTCATATAGCGGGCAAACAGCCTATAACAATTCATTGCAGACAAGTTACCTATGCTATCGCCCGAAAAAGCAAAGTATGGACTTACATATTCAGCCTGGTCGTTAGCCCAGATAGCCGCATAATATGACAGGCCGCCCGGACTATGCATATACCCACCCTTTGTTTTATAAATACTTTCGGTTGCGCGTATTTTAGCAAAGGCAAATTCCGTATTTAATATCGTGTCGGGTGTTTCTAACTGCAAAGGCGCCAAAATTTCGGATATCCGGTTCGCTCTTGCCTTTTCTTCCTCCTCCGGGTAAACAGGCAGTGAGGAAGAGGGATGATCAGTAGCCAAATAACAAACAGAAAAAATGGTTGATCCTCCGGCCTGTAATATGCGACTGCCCTCATTAACGGACTTCATGATAACTGTATGCGGTGAAGACTTGCTCCTGATGGAATCTGTAGTCACTTCGCGGATCAATTTTTCCATGGATACAGTTACCGGCTTGTCGCTGATGTTGGTCAGTTTAAACTCTTCAATAGCCATTGGCTTTTTAACCGAAGGGAACAGGCTGCGCTCAATTTTCACCTGTGCAGGGTTCCCTACCTCAGCCATAATGCGCATAATGCCATGCTGATTGATGCTTTTTACCCGAAATGCAAGTGTATTATTCTCCTCTTTTTGGGAAATATCCGTTCTGAGCAGTTGGTTATTAATATAAATCCGGGGTAGTTCATTGTCATTAAAAGTGAAGCTGATATGGCTCCTTGTATCATCAGGGAGCATCCGGAATGTTGGGAAAACTACGGTCCGGCTGATTTTGGAAATACCTGAACTATCAATGGAGTAAGCTACCCACAAGGAAACTTTTTCGCCAGACATTTCGATATGATCGGCATGTGGGATCCTGTCTCCGATGTTCCAGGTAATGCTTCCATTATGTTCAATATGCCACCTGTCGGTTTGTTTGGGTAATGCTATTTGCTGGGCCCTCAGTGAAATTTGAGCAAATAGAACAAGTAAAATTAAAGGAACCTTGATTTTGTAGACTTTCATAAATGTAATAGATAAGGCTTGCGAATTAGTATACCACTTTTATGTCTGCCTTCTCACCAGGCTTTACAGTTGTTTCCACAATCGAAATTTCTCTTTGCTGCTGATCGGTCCCTTTTTTTAAAGGAAGCAGGTTTCCATTCAGATAAGCCCGCTTATAAGCGCCATAAAACATAGCTTTCCATTTGAATGGTTGCTGCCCTGTGTTTTTTATGACCGATTGCTGTTTGCTTATATGGGCCAAATCTATCGTTGTATGCAAAAGGGGCAATTGATTAATTACTGCATTGCCTGTTCCGTTTGATTTGTAGATAGTGCTGATTGTGGCGCCCGGTGCATCAGGTGTAATGCCCATTAGCCCCTGGACGATCCCTTCAATCACACCAAAGGAAACCTCGGGATATTCCCGCCTGGCAGTGGCAGGGTCCGAAAGGTAAAGAATATATTCCCGCGCTTTATCCCAATAACCGTTTTTATAGAATACAAGAGGTAGGTAGGAAGTGTTTTCCATGTTCCAGTTTTTTGAAGCAATATGCGCAATGGTCTTCCTTATTCGGGTACTGTCCTTCAAGGCATCAAACCAAAGCAAAAAAGGTTCACCCTCTTCCTTGCCGAATTTACCGTCATTGCTTAAATAAGAATAGTAGCGCGCTTCTTTCTCATCCCACCAGTCCGCCTCCAGGCGCTGCCGGTATTGTTCCGCTTTTTTGGCATACAAGGCAGCTTCCTTTTTCCGGCCTTTTTCAGACAGGATCTCCGAATAAGTTAGCAGTCCCCTGTATAGAGCCGCTACCAGGTCTACTCCTGTCTTCAAATTAGCTACGCCTTCAGAGTAGGAGGGTAGGCCACGACAACGATGGAAGGAATCACCCTCATTATATGGAACTGGTGCGTTAGGATGGGCAGGTCTTTTCAATAGGGAATCGGCCGAAAGCACCCAGCTATCTATATATTCTCCAACAGATTTCTGCTGGAAACGAACATAAGCCGGATCACTGATATAATGCTTATCACCAGTCCATAGGTACAGCCTGTGGGTGGCATATAATAAATCAAAATTGGCAGGCAAGTTATACCAGAACTCTTTATCATTCCTGTAGTCTTCCGGTGCGGGTTTCGAGTATTTATTGATTTCCCAGTAAGAACACCAGTTTTTTGAAGCAGAAATATTACTTACAAATAGGTTAAACATATTATTGTTTTCACGACTTAACCCTAATATTTCCGCGCCTATGCACTGATGCGATACATCCCTCATACAAAATGCATCCCTCGGCGGAAGGGCAGATTCATACCATGGGCCAACGGGATCACCTGCCTTGCCTTTATAATGCAGCGCCATTTCTCTTGCCCAATTAAATGCCCGCTCAAGGTCCTTATCGGATGAGGTAAAAGACACGCCTTTTTGCTGGGCAATGACATTCGCAAAAGAACATATACAGAGTATTAGCAGGGTTAAAGCTGCTTTGTATTTAAATAAGTACATGATAAATAGTAGTTTGTTCTTAATAAATTTAGATTTATAAAAATAATTGGTGCATTCAACCCGGTTCAATAAGCCGAATCAAAAGTGACAGAAAAAGCATTCTTATAATAGTATAGTTTCTGTTCTGTTCTATTCTGTTATATTTAATAAAAATAGAAATTTTCAAGTAACGATGCAAATTTATTTTGCCAGCATAAGCGGAGAAAATAAAATAAACATCAGGATCATCATTAACAATAAGATGCCGGTAAAAAAATGCCGGTTTTTCCAGGGCTTTAAATCAACCAGGTTATTTAACCTTTGTGTGTAAGGAACGGGCATTGGATAAAGTTTCCCGATAAGTAGCATAATGCCGCAGGTTAATACAAATAAGATGGCCAGGATATGAAGAAAATGGATGTGTAAATCAAAAACCAATTGGGTTAAACCATAGGAGACAATGAAAAAGGCCAACCCGATTTTCGCCGCTATTGCAGGGACTCTTTTTGTAATGAACCCCATAAACATGATGGTAAAAATAGGCACATTAAAAAATCCATTAACAATTTGAATATACGTGTAAAACCCGTGTTTGGCGAAGATGATAAAAGGCGCAATAAACATTGCCGCAAGGCAAACGATGATTTCGAATCTTTTAGCTGTTCTTACCAATTCAATTTCAGGAACCGATCTGGATTTTTTTGCCAACCACGGCTTGTAAATATTCAACACAAACAAGGTGCTCGAGCTGTTGAGGCCTGCATTAAAGGTTGTTAAGGCCGCTACAAAAATTACAGCCGCAATAAACCCTGCTATAAAAGGAGGCGAAACAAGGCTATCCAGCCTGGGAAACGCTTCTGCTGTATTGTGCATTTTGGTAAAGATGTGGACTGCAATCAGGCCAGGTATATTCAGCACCAAAGGAGAAATAAGCTTTCCAAAACATGCAACAGCAATACCCTTCTGAGAGGTCTTCAAATCTTTTGAGGCCAGCACCTGTTGAACAATATATTGTTCGGTACCCCAGTAATAAAGATTCACTAATAACATGCCGGTGAACAAAGTACTAAATGGGATAGGGTCGGAGGGTGAGCCGATACTGTTTAGGTGCTCTTTGTGTAAAGTTAGGACCGTGTGCAAACCTTGGAGGAAACTCCCATGTCCCAGGTATTTTAATCCAAAAATAGGCAATAAAAGCCCTCCCGTAAAGAAACCAATGCCAAGCAGGATATCCAATATCGTGATCGCTTTTAATCCTCCCAGCATGGAAAATAAGCAGCCAATTGTACCCATGACCCAGATCAGGATCCAGATGGTGGCCCAATAGTCGGTTTTCCAAACATCCGAAAAATGAAATAATCCATTAAAGGCAATGGCTCCACCATATAATAAGGACGGGAGCAAGTTGATAATATAGCTGATCAAAAATATAAAGGATACTAGTTTTCCGGTACCTAATCCGTACCGCGCGGTGAGGTAGTCAGGTGTGGTAGCAATACCAAGTTTGAGGTACAATGGCATTGAAAATTCTGAAACGATCAACATGGCCAGAACCGAGGTGATACCCCAGGCCATCACAGTCATATTTTTGGTGTAGGTTAGTTCATTTTCTCCAATAATCGAGGCTGTATTGATATTGGTAAATAACAGGCCACCGCCTACCAATAAAAAGCCGAGATTTCTGTTTGCAAAAAATAACCCGTTTAAGGTGCTAACCTTGTTTCGCCTTGATTTGTACCATGAAGTGAAAACGACGATCCCGGTAAAAAAAAGAAAGCCGATGATCATTATAGGATTCATGACGAACGCCTAAAGTGTATGCCTGCCAAATAAGATCATCGGAACGGTCAATTGTATTTTTTTCCTGGATAAAACAGCCTCACCCGCCATTTTTCCCATATTTGAGAAATCGGCAGAAAAGGTGGTGATGCCAATAATTTCCTTGGCCGGTTCATCGTTATGCGACAGTACACCCAGATCTTTACCGGGTTTTAGCTTTTTGGTCTTGCAATCACGCATGATCTGCCATAAGGCAAAGTTATCGAGGGTGAAATATACCTTACCCTTTTCGACGGATCCGGGAACATATTCTTCCTCAATACGCCCATTGATTTCAAAATCCTTCAGAAATTTTTTAAATGACCGTACAATTTCCTTTGGGTCCAAAGAATTTTGAGAATGATAAAATATAAACTCATCAAATTGCTTTATCCTGGGCGCCAGTTTGGAAAACACCTGGTAAGAAGCATCTTCGAACTCCTGGGTAATGTGATTGAATTCACCATCCAGCGGTTCATAGCGGTCAAACATCAGGAATTTATTACGGGGGATTGTTTCCAATAATTCCTTTGACTTAGGATTTGGAATTGGCGCTACTACATACATGCCATATTTACCCCTTATCTGCAATAAAATTGTTTCAAAAATTTCAATGTTGCCATGGTGAAAATAGGTAGTCAGCTGCACATTCGGGCCCAATTCATGCCTGAAGTTCCTATAAAATTGCTCCTCGAAAGTATCAAGGTTGTACATTAAAAGCGCTACATTTTGGGTTTGACCCGTATTTCCATTACCGACAAAATATCCAAGCCTGTTTTTAGCTTCCACAATGCCGCGGCTTATCAGGTCTTTATATCCCTTTACAATAGTTTCCCGTGAAAAACCAAGTTCCTTAATTAATTTATTTACTGAAGGTAACACTTCATCCTGCCCGATTATTTTTTCGTCAATGGAATTGATGATCCCCTGAACGAACCTGTCATGCTTCGAATAAGAGGGTATTTCGGCCAGCTTCCTTATTTCTTCAAAAATTCTATCCATTAAAAACGCTTAATTTTAGCCAAATTAAAAAAAGGCAGCCATATGCTGCCTTTTTTGTGTTGTTTTATTATTTATCTTAATTATAACCGGGGTTTTGTTTGATCGACGGATCAATCTGTATCTCCTTGCGGGGGATAGGATAATAATAAGAAGCCGGCAACCAAACCCTTTTCTGGGTTGTAAATATTTGATAAGTAAAATTGGTAGTGGAATTAGCAGGAACAGGTGTGATGGTGATTCCTAATGCATCCTTTGAACCAATATCAGCGATGCCCCATCTGCGGATATCGAAATAGCGGTGTCCTTCAAAACATAACTCTATTCTTCTTTCATGACGCACCAGGTCGATCAGCGCAGTTCCTGAACCAGTCACATCCGGCATACCTACTCTTTCTCTTATTTTATTCAGATAAAGTAAAGCTTGTCCGCTGTTGCCAAGTTCTGCCTCTGCTTCTGCATAATTTAGGTACATCTCACTTAGCCTGAAAGCAACCCATTGGCAGCCGCTATAAGGCTGGATATTAAAATTGTAACTGGCATCAATCATTTTCCTGATCGTGTAACCGGTTTTTGATGCGTTCCATGGCGACAGCGCACTCTCTTTTGAATCAAGCCCGCCTTCGTAAAATTGAGCTGTTCGGTTCTGGAACGGCGCACCATTATACAGGATGTCGGCGTAAAAGCGCGGGTCCCTGTTCAGGTAAGGATTGGTAACGGGATTAGTCCAGGCAAAAGGAGTACCGTCGGCCATGTCGAAATCTTCAACCATTTGCTCCAGTACGTTATAAGCACTATAGCCGTTGTAGCCGTTCGGGCTAAGGTCCCGGTAAAGCGTATTGTACCTGTCTTCCTGAACAGTTGGGCTAAACACACGTGAGAAAATCACCTCGCTGTTAAAGTTGTCGGTGAAAATAGTGTTATAAGTAGCTGCATTTCCGTACAGGCTATAAACACCCAGGTCAATTACAGCCTTTGCTGCATCGGCCGCCGACTGCCACCGGGATACATCGTTGGCTGTATTGTATTCCGGGCTTGCTGCGTATAACAATAAACGTGATTTAAGCGCCAAAGCTGCACCCAGGGTTGCTTTTCCATAGTCCCCGCTGTTTGCATAAACTTTGGGTAATATCGCCGCCGCAGCGCTAATATCACTCAGGATAAAATCCCGTGTCTGTTCCCAGGTCGCTCTTGCATCAGTGAATGTATTATCATTAGTTGTGTAAACCTTGGTAATCAGCGGTACTCCGCCGAAGCGCTTCAATAATTCGAAATAGCACAGACCCCTCAAAAAATGCACTTCACCTTTTAGATTATTTATGGCCTGCCCTGCACCTACGGTATCCGCCTGCCCAATATTTTGAAAGAATAGGTTCGTTTTTTGGATGGTACTGTATAAAGTAGTCCAGTAGTTAAGAGTTGAGCTGTAGTTCAACGGAAACGAGCTGCCCTGGTTATCCGGGGTTTCCTGTCCCAGTGTATAAGTGTTTTCGGAGCACCAGTTAAAGTTACTATATAACTCGTCTGTTTGCGAGCCCCACCCGAATCCACCATCCTTAAAGGCAAAAACCGATTCTTTATATATTTGATTTACAAACACCTGGATAAGGGCAGGATCCCTCCATACGTTATCCGATGAAAAGGAACCCGTAGGCTTTAGGTCCAATACTTTTTTACAGGATATCCCTGCAAAGAGAACAAGTATTGAAATTATCATTATACATAATTTTTTCATGTCTCTATTTTTAGAATGTAACGTTTGCGCCTAAATTGATAATTCTCTGCTGCGGATAGTATTTACCATAATTTACCGTACCGCTCGCACTCTCCGGATCGAATGATGGCCCAAAACTATCTATGGAAAACAAATTGTTTCCGCTAACGAAAACCCTGGCTGACTTCACATTAATTTTACTGAGAAGGTTTTTCGGAAGACTATATCCGAATTCAACATTCTTCAATCGTACAAAGGCATCGTTTTTTAACCAGAACGTGGATGCATAGGTATTTGACCCGTAACTTCTTTCTGACGCTCCATTGAAGGTGCGTGGATAGGTAGTATCCCCTTCCTTCTGCCAGCGATCAGTAAAGAATTGCTCAGCCATATTTAAACCACCAGGCATCAAAATGGCCTTTGCCATTGCCTGTCCCTGGAAAAAGATCGTAAAATCAAAGTTTTTATACTTACCGCCGAGGGTTAAGCCAAAAAGCATTTCAGGTGTGTGTGATAAGTTAGTTCTCACCTCGTCGAGTTGATTAATCACATTATCTCCATTCACATCCTTGTACCTAATATCACCCACTCCCGTACCAGTTGGATGAGGATATGCATTCAGCTCGGCGGTGTTTTGAAATATTCTGTCAGCCTGGTATAAGAGATAGGAATCGATAGGATGACCCGTGGCCTTCTGGTAGCCCGGAACATTAGCTGGTTCTGCTTCGTATATCACTTTATTTACCGCATAGGTCATATTTCCATTAATATTGTAGGAAAAATTATCGCTAACTTTTTTGCTATAACCCAGGTCTAACTCTATGCCTTTGTTTTGTACTTTTCCAAGATTTTCATCAGGTAGGGTCAGGCCGGTATAATCCGGAATTGCAGCGCTTGGCTTTACAAGAATGTTATTGCGCATGGATCGGAATACATCAATGCTTGCAGATAAGGAATGAAACAGCTGCATATCTAAACCAAGGTTGGTTGTAGTGGCAACCTCCCAGGTGATGTTTGGATTAGGTGTTGGGCCAAGTGTGAACCCGGGAACCTGCACCGCGCTGGGGCCGTAAAAATAACCGGCGCCAAGATACTGGGATAACCGGCCAGCCTGCAAATTATACGTTTGTATATATTGAAAGGCATCCACCGCGTCGTTCCCGGTTTTACCCCAGGACCCTCTTAGCTTCAAGTCATCAACTACTGATGAATGGAAGAAGCTCTCCTGGGAAATTCGCCAGGCTCCGGATAGTGACGGGAAAAACCCGAACCGTTTGCCGGCAGGAAAGTTTGGAGACCCATCATAACGCATATTATAATCCAGTAAATATTTATTATCGTAGTTATACGAGATTCGGCTAAGATAATTTTGCCGGGCAAATGTAGTGGTGGCAGAGTTATTTGTCTCACCAACCGTGCTGCCGGCAAATAATTCCTGGACAGTATTACTCAGGAAGCCTGTGCGGTAGGCATCCAGTTCATTAAATGTTTGTTGCTGCTGCTCATAAGCAACAAATGCCTCGATCGAACTTTTATTAAACTTACGCTCATATCCCAACTTAATGTTTGTTAGCCTGCTGTAGTTCAACGTATTGCTAAGGGTCAAATCAGGAGGTACGGTAGACGTAACCTCTGTATAAGTTTGGGTAGCAGTGTTATAACTATACGCAGGAGGTGGTGTTGCATCAAATCCCTTATACCGGTTTATGTTTAAGTCATATGAATAATAACCATCCAAATGTAGGCCGGGGGTTATTTTCGACAGCGCCCAGTTGAATGACGCTTTGGTTTGCAGGTAATCATAATCGTAATTTGTGGTGCCGAGATCGCCATTTAGTACATAGACCATGCTATTGCCGGGGCCACCGCCAATGCCAACACCCACCTTACCATTAGGATATACAGGAATCAGGTACGGGTAGGCAGTCCAAAGCTGGCTGAATATAGCGTTGGCATCATAACCCGGCGCTTCACCGGTTCTGTGTTCAGCTCTGTACATTACGTCGAGGCTTATTTTAAAATTATCCGTAGCCGCAATGTCTACGTTCGCGCGAGCGTTATCATTTTTATAATAATCCGTGCCACTATTGTACATACTGTTCTGGTACAAATGCTGGCCGGATATAAAATATTTAATCTTATCGGATCCGCCCCTGAGTGACAGTGTATTATTCGTTTGGGTGGCCCACGTCTTCATTAATGCCTTCCACCAATCGGTGTTCGGATGCCCAAGCGGGTCTGAACCATCCTTGTACTTTTGTATGTCATCAGCGGTATACTGCGGTTGCTGGCCCACCAATTCATTATATTCATTCGCCGACTGTGCATACTCCCATGAACTAAGCATTTTTGGTACCCTTGTTGGCTGTGAGAGTGAAAAGTTTGAGGTAAATGAAAATGTTGATTTGCCCGCTGTGCCTCTTTTCGTGCTGATTAAAATTACCCCATTCGCAGCCCTGGCGCCATAAATTGCCGCGGTAGCGTCTTTCAGCACAGTAAAGGTCTCGATATCCGCCGGATCCAGGCGGTTAAAGTCCCGGTCAGGAACTCCGTCGATCACGACCAATGGACTGGTATTGCCCAGCGTGCCCTTCCCGCGAATAAATATGGTTGCATCGTCAGCTCCTGGTTCGCCGCTCGGCGTATTGACGATTAGCCCGGACACTGCGCCTGCGAGGGAATTGGAAATATTGGCAACAGGGGATTTCTCAAGCTCCGAGCCTTTAATGGTACTAACCGCCCCGGTAAGGTTGGCTTTTTTCCTGGTTCCATAGCCGATCACGACAACTTCTCCCAGGTCTCCGGATTTCTTGTCAATAACCATCACGACGTCTCCATTCCATTCACTGGAGACCAGAACTGTCTTTTTCAGATATCCTAAATAAGAGAATACAATGGTCGCATTATCAGGAACGCTGATTTTGTAATAGCCATTCTGGTCTGTAGTTGTGCCGGCTGACGTTCCACTGAGTAAAACGCTCACGCCAGGTAACGTTAAACCACGTTCGTCGGTAACATGGCCAGTAATGCTTTTGGCTTTTTGTGCAGTGGCTTGCTGATAGCATAGCAGCAAAAGACAGCACAAAGAAATCAAGCCTAATTTTTTAGGTGGTACTTTTTTTTTCATAATTGAGTAAAGATAAATTGGTTAACTGGTTGAATTGGTTATTCTGTTCTGGTCTGTTCTGTTATTGAAATAAAGGTAGTAACAAATTCGATACATCCAAATTATTTTTTCAAAAAATATAATTATCGGATTGCCTAACGGGTTGGAGATAACCGATTTATAGGGTGGTTTATAGTAGCGGGGCATTTATATCCAGTGGTGATAGATGTTTAGGATAAACGGAAACAATATTTATGTATCGGGTTCGCAACGATAAGTAATGACTTTGAGCAGCTATTCGCGGTATATGGCTAAGTTGTTTATCAACTGGTGATTTGCACCGAGTGAGAGCTCAAGAAAATAAAACGGAAAATATACTGAGCAGGGGAGTTATTTCGGAAGAATTTATGACAAGATGCTATCAATCAATAGCTTCAAAATGCTGACGCAGCTTTTCCTCCTCCAGGTCCAATAGTTCGAATTGTTGTTTTACAAGTTCGTCGCTGATGTTCTCCTTCTTATTGAGGATAAGAAGCAAGGCGCGTTGCTCCTTTAATAAATGCGCCATTACCTGGCGGTAATCCTTATAAAAAACTTTGGCCCGTGCTTCGTTATCACCTTTCTCCCAATCCTTTAGCAGGTCCATATCGGCATTGTAACGTGACACCAGGCTTTTTATCATCGCGTTACCTTTTACCAGTTCTCTGTACTTTTCATTCAGTATAGTTAGCGACAGGTGTGCCAGCTTTTTCCTTACCAGTTGTCGCTGTTGCTCCATGGAAATTGTCAGGTCAGGGTCTGGCATGTTTACCCATTTTACAACCAGCGGCAGTGTAAGGCCCTGGAGAACCAGGGTAACCAGTATCACTGTAAAAGTGATGAATAAAATCATGTCCCTGTTAGGAAAGGGTTGTCCGTCAGCCAGTGTCAATGGGATGCTGAGTGCTGCCGCCAGGGAAACCACACCCCGCATGCCCGTCCATCCGAGCATGGTAGGAGCTCTCCATCCTGGGCTAGGGTCAGCCACGGTAATAATCCTGCTCATGACCATCGTAATAATCGTTGCGGCATAAGTGCATAAAAAACGGCCGACAATTAACACGCCGGTAATGATCAAACTATAATTAATAGCGAGTTTCAATCCGCCCGCTCCAAGATTCTTGATGACCACCGGGAACTCCAGGCCAATCAGTATAAATACGATGCCATTTAGTACAAAGGCAACGGCTTCCCAGACATTGACGCCCTGCAGACGGCTACGGTGCGATAGGAATTCTTGCCGCCTGACCGATAAAAACAGCCCGCCGCTCACCACCGCTAAAACACCCGAGACTTGAAGCTGTTCAGCCAACATATACATTGCATATGGGGTGATAAAGGTAAGCACTACATCCATATTAGTGGTTGTAGGCAACCAGCGATGTATGGCATAAAAAAACAACGCCACCGCTATCCCGACAAAAATGCCCAACACAATTACAGTGACAAAACTTGCAGCGGCTGCCCCGAACGCAAAAGTGCCTGTAAGCACTGCCGCCAGCGCAAACCGGAAGACCACAAGGCTGGAGGCATCGTTCATCAGGCTTTCGCCCTCCACAATTGTTACAAAGCGTTTGGGTACTTTAATGGTTTTTAAAATAGCGCTGGCAGAAACCGCATCAGGCGGGGAAACGATACCGCCTAATAAAAAGCCCGCAGCTAATGTAAACCCCGGGATGAGTGCGGCCGATACAAAAGCTACCACACATGACGTGAGAATAACCACCGGGAAGGCGAAGCTGCTGATCACCCGCCGCCACTTCCAGAAATCCTTCCATGATGTGTTCCAGGCTGCCTCGTATAGTAATGGCGGCAAAAAGATTACAAAAATAAGGTCTGGCTGGATTTCTATACCGCGCAAAAAAGGCACAAATCCTAATGGTAATCCAACAAGCACTAAAAGGATAGGGTAGGCGACCCTGATTTTTTGGGCCAGCATAACCACAAAAAGAATGATCACCAGCAGGCAGGTGTATTGTATTACGGCGTGATGCATGCACTAAAATACAACAAATCCCAGCAATGCCTTAATTTTTGTTACGGTATGTTGATCCTGAGTAGCTGCCGTGGTGGATTTCGCAAAAGAAATTCCCGAAGGGACTACCGCCTGCTTTCTACGGTATAAACAAAGCTGTCCGCCTTATAATAGCCAAGGTTATATTCAATTGGCCGCTCTCCCTGGTCGAATACGAAGCGTTTTCTAAATAATACCGGGCCGCCTGTTTGGATTCTTAACTTATTAGCAGTCGATGTATCTGCTGCATGGGCACTGATTTCCTCTTTGGATAGGGTAGCTATGATCGAATATTCATTTTCAAGCATCTCGTACAGGGGCCTTTTGAAATCCTCGTCGCCGGTTAAGCCAATCCGCGGATGAAAATAGGAAATGAAATAAACAAAGGGTTCATCAGGACGTCCCCTCACGCGTTCCATTTTCAAGACTTTCCGGTCGGGTTTTATTTCAAAAAAATTAGCCAGCGCCTCATCAGGGAAGACCCAGCTAACGTGCAATTCAAAGTTTTTAATCGGGATCCCGCGCAGCTTCATTTCCTGCGAAAAGCTAAGCCAGTTGTTCGACTTTGAACTAACTGCCCCTTGCGCAACTTTAGTCCCCGTACGCTTTTTGCGGATTAGCAAGCCTTCGAAAACGAGTTTATTGATAGCTTGTCTTAAGGTTGTGCGCGATATGGCGAGTTTATTGGCCAAATCAACCTCGTTAGGTAATACCTTGCCGTTTTGATATTCTTCATCTGCAATTAAATTCCTTAAAATCGTCTCAGCCTGGGCATGAAGCGGGATAGGGCTTTTGTGGTCGATAGAATACTTCATCAGTTTAATAATTTACAATAGTAAACATTTTTGCAGACTAGTTTTATTGTTTGGACATGTTTTATAGGCGCTTAAAACGTAATTCCCTGCACTTGTGAGCTGTTACTAAATATTTCAATAAATAATTTGGATTAATGAAATTATTTATATGTTTGTACATTATAACATTATAGACCATTTGTTAAAGCTTTCTTGAAACACATGCAAGGCATCCTCACTTTGAGGTTTTTTATGTGATAATTAATATGTATGTACATTACTACAATTTAATATGAATTTGAATACTACTACTGATAACACTGCTAACAAAACCGAGACAGAAAAACAGCTGCGCAAATCGTCGCAGTATCTTATGCCAACGCGGTTGGACAATTATAATACAGCCGATGGTGTTTATGATATTTATCCTGTCTCCAATCTTGGAAACGGTAAGATCTTTAATGGCTATGCCTCGTTAGCGCAATGGATAGTTGCCCAAAAAACAGTAGTTATCGATGGGTATGAAGGTGTATTTTATAATACCATAATTGAGGAGCTTGAAAAACAAATTAATGCTGAAGGCTTAGAGGTAAACTGGGTGAAAACCTCAGACTACTTAAAATCTTCAGAAGAAATTAATGAGTTAATACAGCCATTCTTAGGCGAAGGCGATTCAGTATGGGGTACCAGGTGTACATTGCAATTACAGGACTTTTACCGGGCGGGTGATTTAAGTGCGCAAACGCCCGATAATGCCTGCGACATCAATATTGTAATCGGTACCGCTGCGATTTTATGTAAATGGGATGCGCCGGTAATTTATATCGACCTCCCGAAGAACGAACTGCAATTCCGGATGAGAGCCGGCTCTGTTTATAACCTTGGGGGCGATACCCTTGCCGAACCGTTCCTGATGTACAAACGGTTTTACTTTGTTGATTGGGTGTTATTGAACCAGCATAAAAAGGAAAATTTAAATAAAATAACGGTAGTAGCAGACGGCCAGTGGCCCACAGATATTAACTGGATGCTGACAACCGATTTTAAGGATGGCCTGAATAAAATAAGTAAATCAACAATCAGGGTTAGGCCATGGTTCGAGCCGGGAGCCTGGGGCGGGCAATGGTTAAAACAACATATCCCAAACGTGAATGAGGACGTGGTAAATTACGCATGGTCGTTCGAACTGATCGTGCCGGAAAATGGCCTGGTATTCGAAAGCGATGGCTGGTTACTGGAAGCTTCATTTGACTTTTTAATGTTCCATAACCACAGGCAGGTGCTTGGCAAACATGCCGATAATTTTGGTCATGAATTCCCGATCCGCTTCGATTTTTTAGATACCTATGACGGTGGCAACCTGTCCATCCAATGCCATCCGCGCCTTAAATACATACAGGATGTATTTGGTGAAACTATTACCCAGGACGAAACCTATTACATACTTGATTGTGAAGCCGACGCTAACGTTTATTTAGGTTTCCAGGAAGACATCGAACCTGAAAAATTCCGAAATGAATTGGAAAGGAGCCAGGATGAAAATATTGAGCTTAACATTACCGATTTTGTGCAATCACACCCGGCAAAAAAACACGATCTTTTCTTAATTCCTAACGGCACGGTGCACAGCGCAGGCGCGGGTAACCTTGTGCTGGAGATCAGCGCGACCCCATACATATTCACCTTTAAAATGTACGACTGGCTGCGGCTTGACCTGGACGGCAACCCGCGCCCGATAAACATCGACCATGCATTCAATAACCTGTACTTTGACAGGAAGGGCGAAAAAGTTAAGGAAGAACTCATATCCAAACCATCGGTTATTGGCGCGGGCAATGATTGGGAGCTAATTCATCTTCCGACCCATGCCGAACATTTTTACGATGTACACAGCATTGATTTTGACAGCGAAGTAACTGTCGAAAATAATGATTGCTGCCATGTAATGATGCTGGTTGAAGGTCATTCAGTATTAGTGGAAACAGCCGACGGGAGTAAAAGAAAGTTCGCTTATGCCGAAACATTCGTGATACCCGCGGCCGCAACCGGCTACAAGCTTACCAACCTTGGTAAGAGTAAGGCAAAAGTTATCAAAGCATTTTTAAAATAAACCATGAGCACAGCAACAATGAATATTTCAGTAAAAAAGAGCAATACCTACTTATACCTGGTTTGCCTGGTGGCTGCCCTTGGTGGTTTTTTATTCGGGTTTGATACAGCTGTAATATCGGGCACCGTGAGCCTGGTAAAGCACGATTTTAACCTTGATGCCATTCATGAAGGGTGGTTTGTGAGTTGCGCCCTGCTTGGCTGTATCATAGGCGTAAGCATCTCAGGTAAATTGAGCGACAAATACGGTCGTAAAATTGTGCTCATTCTTTCAGCCATTCTATTTCTTGCTTCGGCATTGGGGTGTATGCTTTCAGATTCGTTTACAACACTAATTATTTTCAGGCTGATAGGAGGCCTGGGGATAGGGGTAGCGTCGATGGTATCGCCGCTATATATCTCTGAGTTTTCCCCATCCCGCTTCCGTGGAATGATGGTTTCTCTTTACCAATTGGCATTAACCATAGGTATTGTACTTGCTTATTTTTCAAATGCTTACCTCGTTAATCATTCCGGTGGCTCATTTGGCAGCGGGAGCATGGACAGGATTTTTTCGGCCGAGGTGTGGCGCGCCATGCTTGGTTTGGGAGCGCTTCCGGCTGCCGTGTTCCTCATCTCGTTGTTTATGGTTCCCGAGTCGCCAAGGTGGTTACTCTTGAGGGGGCAGGAACAAAAGGCACAGGATATTTTAACAAAGATTGATGGTGCACATGCCGCCAAAAACGAGATCGCCGCTTTTAAGGCTACGGGTGACGATGATGCTGCGGGCTCCTTAAAGGAGTTGTTTAAACCGGTTTACCGCAAAGCACTGTGGATAGGGTTATTACTGCCATTCCTTTCGCAGGTATGTGGTATAAATGCGGTGATCTATTACGGGCCAAGAATACTTGAGCAAGCGGGATTTACCCTGAATAATGCCTTAGGCGGACAGGTTACCATTGGGCTGGTAAACGTTGTCTTTACGTTCGTAGCCATTTTTACTATTGATAAATGGGGTCGCAGGCCATTATTATTTGTAGGGATTGGAGGCGCAGTATTATCACTAATTGTTATTGGGATCCTGTTTGCCGCCGGACTTACTTCCGGCCCCTGGATCCTGATCTTCATTCTTGCCTTTATAGCCTGCTTTGCATTTTCGTTCGGCCCGGTTTGCTGGGTGGTGATCGGGGAGATCTTCCCGAATGCTATCAGGGGCAAGGCCATGGCTTTAGCAACACTTTCATTGTGGATAGGCAATTTCCTGGTGGGCCAGTTAACGCCGGTAATGCTGGAGGGCCTCGGCTCATCATGGACGTTCTGGATCTTCGCGATCTGCTGCTCACCCGCCTTATGGCTCACCTGGAAGCTGATCCCCGAAACAAAAGGCCGGTCGCTTGAAAATATCGAATCGTACTGGAAGGAAAGTTTTAGCAAACATCAATCTAATAAATAACCAATCAACCAAGTAAACTAATAATTATGAGAATTAAACTACTACACAAATTAGGAAAGATCAAATGGCTGCCTGCCTGCTTGCTTGCGGGGGCCATAACGCTGCCCGTATCATTCAGTTACGGTGCAACAGGCGGTGATTTGAAAACCCACATTGCCACTGTTGTAAGAATAAGCGGAACGGTGACCGATGAATCCGGGCAGCCTTTGCCGGGGGTTAGTGTAACCGTTACCGGAACGGCAAATGGCGTAGTTACCGATGTGAAGGGAAATTACACATTAAATGTTGCCGATGCGGATGCCGGCAAAACCTTAACCTTTTCATTTTTGGGTTACGATAAGCAGGAAGTAGCCATTAACGGCAAGGCCGTTATTAATGTTAGCCTGAAGCCCGGCACCAGTAAACTGAACGAGGTTGTCGTTGTGGGTTACGGCACACAAAAAAGATTGAGTGTTACCGGAGCGGTTAGTACAATCAGCTCAAAGGATATTGAAAACAAGCCGGTATTAAATACTTACCAGGCATTGCAGGGTGAATCGCCGGGTTTGATTATTCAACAAAGCACCCTTGATCCGGGAAGCAACGTTTTAGTAAACATCCGGGGGGTGGGTACACTAGGGGATAATACACCGCTGGTTGTTATTGACGGTATAGTTGGCGGCGATTTAAACACAATAAACCCCAATGATATTGCAAGCGTATCTGTGTTAAAGGATGCCGGCTCGGCGGCTATTTACGGTTCGCGCGCTGCTAACGGGGTTATAGTGGTAACAACAAAGGGCGGCAGGTTAAACCAAAAGCCAAGCGTAACCTACAATGGCAGCTATGGTTTGCAAGATGCCGATGTGCTGGTGAAAAAGGTTAGCGCGTCCGACAATGCGTACTACAAAAATGAATCGCTTGTAAATTCAGGTTTACCGCCGGCTTACTCACCCGATCAGATCCAGGCATTAAAGGACGCCGGTAACGGAACATGGGATGTTCAGCATCTATTGAAAAAAGCACCACAGCAATCGCACAATGTAGCCATTACAGGGGGCAGCGAAACCAGCTCCTATTATGTATCAGCCGGATACCAGAACCAGGGTAGTAACCTGATAGGTAACGGCGGCGACGGTGCCGATTTTGGTTACCAGAAATATAACCTGCGCTTAAACCAGACATCGGTAATTGGTAAATTTAGGGCTAACATTATCCTGAACTATACCAAAACCCGCAACAAAACAAATAGCGTTGGCGACAACAATATTTTTGCCGATGCAAACCGTGTTCCGATAAACTATAGCTGGACGGATGCTAACGGTAACTATTTGACCAATCCGGTGGCATCCCAATACAACGAATATGGTGTATTACAAAAGGGTGGGTACAACCAGGCAGATAACGATCAAATCTTCGGAGCCTTTAATGGTCAGTTAAGCATCACGAAGGATCTGAAAATAACCGGTGTATTTGGTGGTACAGTTGAAAATGACGGTACTTTTTATAAAAGAACACAGGTTAATTACTTGCCATCCGGAGTTTACGGTGATGACCGCGCGGTATTGGACGGGAACGCCAAATCGTTGCTGATGAACACCCAGGTATACGCTGAATATGGCAAAAGCATTAAGGAACATACTTTTAAAGTTGAGCTTGGCGTATCGAGCGAAAACTATACAGAAAGAGGCTTCCAATTGCAAAAAACCTTGACTGATCCACAATTAGGCACACCAACCACCGGTACAATAGTTGACCCGGTTAGTTCGAATAACAGCATTGCAATTAATGCAAATAGCTTGCTTTCTGTTTTTGGCAGGCTGAACTATTCTTTTAAAAACAGGTATTTCCTGGAAGCTACATTCCGTGATGACGCATCATCAAAATTCGCTAAAGGAAATCGCGCCAGCTTTTTCCCGTCGATAAACGGTGGTTGGCTGATCTCGGATGAATCGTTCATGCAACCGATAAAAAATACAGTAAACAGCCTAAAGCTGCGCGCAACCTACGGGATACTGGGTAACCAAAACGTAGGCAACTACCAATATCAAACCACATATTTCAACTATGCAAGTGCTTACGGCTTCAACAATATCCCGGTTGGCGGCGCAGGTACCTTATTGTCGAACCATGACCTTACATGGGAAAAGGCAGCGACCTTAAATATTGGTTTCGACGCATCATTTTTTAATGATAAGATCACTACATCATTCGATTACTTTAACAAGGTAACCAGTAATATTTTACAACCAAGGTATGACGTTCCTGTGCTTTTTGGAGCCGCATTGCCTGACTATAACGTGGCTAAGGTAAGAGATAAAGGATGGGACTTTGAAATTACCTACAACTTGAGGGGGAACAACCTGACCCAAAGTTTTAGTGCTAATATATCTGATAACCAGAACAAATTACTGCAGTTAACAGGCGGAACAACTGAGCAGATCATTAACCAGGACGTGTTCCAGTTAATCAGGAAAGTAGGCCAGCCGGTAACCCAATATTATGGTTATGAAACCAATGGCTTTTTCCAAAACCAGGCTGATATAAATAATTCACCAAAAATTGCAGGAGCCGAAGTTGGCCCGGGTGATTTGAAATTTAAGGATCTGAATGGTGACGGGAAGATAGATGACAAGGATAAAACTGTATTAGGTAATCCATTCCCGCGCTACACCTTTGGCTTCACTTACAGGTTGGCAACCCATGGCTTCGACTTTTCGATGTTTATACAGGGTGTTGGCAAAAGGGACGAGTTTTTACGGGGCGAGCTGGTTGAGCCATTCCACTATAATTATGGTGCAACCCTATATGAGCATCAAACCGATTTTTGGACACCTGCAAATCCTGATGCAAGATTTCCTAGGTTGGCTGCTATCGGCTCGCCATCAAATACCTATAACTGGCGTACAGGTTCTGATCTATACAAGTTTAACGCCGCCTATGTAAGGTTAAAGAACGTCAACATTGGTTACACGTTTGCAAAGGATGTAACCCGGAAACTTGGCATTGAGAAATTAAGGGTTTCCCTTATCGGGCAAAACATGTTTACCCTCACCAAGCTGAAGTTTATCGATCCTGAAACAACGGAATTTGGTAACAACTTAAACACCAGTGCATTTTCAAATAGCGCCAGGGCCTATCCGTTGCCGGTATTTTATGGAGCCGGACTTGACGTAACATTTTAACGATATTTTAAAAATACAGATATGAAATTTTTAAAGAAGCTTTACATTATATCCTTTGCAGCAATTGCAATGTCAGGATGTAAAAAACTAGATATAGCGCCAACAGACAAGTTTTCGGACCTTACCTTTTGGAAGGTTGACCAGAATGTTTATAGCGCGTTGTATAATAATTACAGCTTAATTTATAACAGTGCCTTATATTTCAATCCCGAAGCGGTTTCTGACAACGCTTATTCGCCTGCCGGTGATTTAAACCTGATAGCAAGCGGTAATGCAACTGCCAATACTGCCAAGTTTGTTGGTGATTGGGGCTACTACTATTCAGCCATAAAATCATGTAATATTTTCCTGGCAAATATTGATCAAAATACAACCCTTGGCGCTGCCACAATTGCAAGGCTTAAGGCTGAAACCCGCTTTATTCGTGCATTTGAACATTTTAACCTCACCAAATGGTATGGCGATGTACCGATTTTTGACCATGATGAAACACCGGATGAGGCAAAAGCGGTAGCCCGGTCACCAAAGGCCGACGTGGTTAAGTTTGTATTGAGCGAGCTTGACGCCGCCGCTGCTGCACTGCCGTCGAAGGATGCGATGCCTGCGAGCGAAAATGGCAGGATAACCAAAGCCTCTGCCTTAGCTTTAGAGGCAAGGGTTTTATTGTACCAGGGTAACCGGATGGCCGATGTAGTAGCCGTTTGCGAAAAGCTAATGAACGACCAGGGGACTAACGGAACTTACTCGTTAAACCCAAGCTACAGCGACTTATTCAGCAGCCCTACAGTTAACAAAACCAATAGCGAAACAATCCTTTCCATACAGTACGTACCTACTATCCGCACCTGGCAGGATTTCTGGGACTTTGCGCCACGCTCTGTTGGTGGTCGCGTAAGTAATATGGCCCCAACGCAAGAATTGGTTAATGATTATATTATGCTGAACGGCAAAGGAATAAACGACGCCGGCTCAGGATATAATCAAAACAACCCTTATGTTAACCGCGACCCAAGGCTAACCGCAACTGTTGTTTACGACGGCTACCAGTGGAACAGCGGCGGCGGCGTTAACGGATCGAACAAAATTATCTACATAAAACCTGGTTCAGACCCTGTTCAACCCGGCGCTGATGAATATACACCAAGCTCACAAAGCTCATCGGCAACGGCATACTACTGGAGAAAGTATTTCGACCCAAGTGCGCAGGCAAGTTATGTGTCGGGTAACAACCTTCATTTAATAAGGTATGCGGAAATCTTGCTGGACTACGCGGAAGCAAAGAACAGCCTTGGACAAATGGATGCTACAATTTGGGGGAAAACCATTGGCGCGCTGCGTACAAGGGCCGGCTTTACCGATCCGGGAGCATTAACTTACCCTGGGACTGGCGATATGACCAACATCATCAGACGCGAAAGAAGAGTTGAGCTGGCTATGGAGGGCTTACGTGTTGACGATATAAGAAGATGGAAAATAGCTGAGACCGTGATGAACGGTTATGCACACGGCGCTAAATTCTCGACAGATCAAAGTACCGATAATGGCTACATCAGGACACAGAAACGGAAGTTTGACCCGGCCCGAGATTATTTGTGGGCAATACCATCAAACGAGATTGGTTTGGATCCGCACCTGACACAAAACCCTAATTATTAATTGAAAAAATTAAAGAAGAAATATGAAAGCATTAGTAAAATCAAGCTTTATGGTGATGTTAGCCATAATTGCTTTTACATCCTGTAAAAAGGATACAAGGACCCTGAACCTTGGCCTCAACCCGGTTGGGACGCTTAGCGCGCCATCGGACCAGGCTGATATTAAGTTAGCGCCTGCAACCGGAGCAAGCCTCGTGTTCCAATGGAGCGCAACGCAGGCCGCTGATGGTGATCTTGTACTTTATGAAGTAGCCTTTGACAAGGCGGACGGTAACTTTAGCAAACCGGTTTACAAGACGCTTTCTGATGGTTCAGGTGTTCAGCCCCAGGCTACCATCACTCAAAAGGACCTGAACAAAATTGCATCATTGGCGGGGATCCAGGCATCAAGCTCAGGTAAGATCAAATGGGCGATAATAGCATCAAAGGCGACAAATAAAGTAGTTAGCACCGTTTCAAGAAGCTTAACCATTGAAAGACCAGCCGGTTTTGCCGTACTGCCTGATGCGTTGTTTCTTACCGGAACAGCTACCGAGGGCGGTACCGATATGACGAAGGCTGTTCCGTTTAAGAAAACTGCCGACGGTGTTTTTGAAGCTTACACATCGTTACAGGCAGGTACTTATCAGTTAACCGACAAAGCAGACGGTAGCGGTACCAAATATTATATTGATGCTAATGGTTTGATTCAGCAAGGCAGTTCAGCCACTACCGTAACAGGCGGTACAAAGGTATTCAGGTTGGATTATGATTTTAACGTAGCCACTACAGATGTTACGGAAATTACGGGTTTAGGCTTGTTTATGTCGGCTTATGACAGTGAGATCGGGCAGCTAAAATATGTTGGTGCCGGTACCTGGGAAGCGGCAAAGATCCCGGTTACCTTCTACCAGTTTTCATGGGGACGGGATGAGCGGTATAAATATATCTTGCATACATCAGCCGGACTTGAATACTGGGGCAGCGAAAATTTAAACAATAATAATTATCCGCCATCGGTAACTGCAGATTACTACTATCTTTTGCCTGTTACCAACGACCAATGGAATAACACTTATAAATTTGACCACGCCGCAGATACCAAAGCTGTAAAAGCGGATGTATACTTTAAGGCTAAAGATACCTACACACAGGTAATTACTGTTTTACAGTAATACCTGCTTAACAAACGATGCGCCTGCAGCCAATTGCGGCAGGTGCATCGTTAAAGATCACATACTATGAAAAATATTTTATACGGAGGAATGGCTGCTTTATTAATTTTGGCATCGTGCGGCAAGGAAAAGGTAACGCCTCAAAAAGGGAACAACGGAGGCAATACGCCGCCAGATACCACTGTCACGGTTTCGGCTTACCTGACAAAGGCGCTTCAGACAAATGAATTTGTTACCGATAACCTGCTGACTTCCTACGGCGGTTACCGCGCAAATACAACCACCGAAAGTAGTACCAGTTATGAATGGTACAATGCAAGCCAGATTTATGCTGATGCTGCGATGGTCGGCATCGGGAAATCGGCGTATGCTACAAGTATGAACAAAACCTTTCATTGGCTTGATGGCATGTGGGATAAGGGTAACGTAATAGGCGGATATTTCGCGTTTTCAAATCTTGACGGCAGCGGCTCGTCAGGCACAAAATATGTTGATGATAACTCGTTAACCGGCGTGGTTTTCCTGGAAGCTTACGAAGTAAGTACAGATGCCACTACCAAAGCAGCTTATTTAACCGCGGCAGAAAATACCGCCAACTGGATTATAAACAGTGGCTTATGGGATAACACTTTTGGTGGTGGCTTTTGGTGGAACACCGATAAACCGGTCAAGCCCACACAAACCAATGCAATTGCTTTGCAGCTTTTTTTAAGACTGTATAAAATAACAGGCAAAACACTTTACCATGACTGGGCGGTTTCTGTAAATACCTGGCTTAACACTAAAATGTTAGGCAGCAACGGCTTGTATATATGGCAAATTGAAGCAGGAGGCAAAGTGGATACCCAAAACTTTACTTATGACAATGCCATAGTGGTTGAAGACGATATACTTTATGCCGATATAATGGGCGATGCGAGTTACCTTGCTAAGGCGCAGGGACTGGCCAATACAATGATTAGCGTTTTATGGAACAGCGCACACAACGTATTTATTTTTAACACCACCGATATAAGGATGAACGGCTGTTATAGCGGCTGGGCGTCAGAGGCATTTATCAAACTTTACGAAGCCGATAAAAACTCAAGCTGGCTTACCTACGCAAAAGGCAATATTGATGCGATTAATGTGGTATTGCGGGACGCGGCAAGTTTTGGCTATTATCAATATGCGGGTTTGGATGGTGCAGGCAGGTATACCAATCTGGAGGGTGTTGATCAGGCATGGATGCAGCGGATCCAGGCGATGCTTTCAAAATATAAATAAAGATTTTTCTTAGCGATGGGTTTCAAATTCATCGCTATTCAAGAGGCTTGAGGACAGTTATTGCTTCCACAGGCCAGTTACCAAATAATACTTAAATGAGAACAATCAGATCATCCTTTTTCGTGCTGGCGTTGTTGCTGTCAGGGAGCATCGTAAACGCGCAAAGTTTATTAAAATATGTAGATCCGAATATCGGGACAGCGCATAGCAGGTGGTTTTTTTATACCCCGGCGGCAGTACCTGGTGGTATGGCAAAGTTAGCGCCGTCAACCAATGCCCATTACGGTAATAACCAGGGCTGGGAGGCTGTGGGCTATGATACCCGCCAAAACTCCATCGAGGGCTTTGCCCATTTCCATGAATGGCAGCTTGGCGGCGTTAGCTTTATGCCTACAACCGGCCCCTTAAAAGTAAAGCCAGGAGCGCTTGATACGCCGAATACCGGCTACCGCTCACACTTCGACCGCAAGAACCAGGTGGCTGAACCGGGATACTACAAAGTGTTACTGGATGATTACAATATAACTGCCGAGCTTACAGCAACAAAAAGGGTTGGCTTTCATAGATATACTTTTCCTGAAAGCAATCAATCGCACATTATTCTTGACATCGGTAGTGTACAAGGCGAAAGCGGCCCGGTTATGGACGCCGGCGTTAAAATGATTGATGCCACTCATTTTGCTGGCTTTGTGATTACCTATCCCAAATATGTAAAAAGCTATGACGAAGGCGGCAGGGTTAATATGTATGTGTATGGCGAGGTAAGCAAAAAGCCTGAAAGTGTTGGCTCATTTACCGCTGCGGGAGTTACCCAAACTTCGTCATCAGCCAAAGGAATAGGGGCGGGCTTGTTTTTTGATTACAAAACTACCAAAGATGAATCCATTGAAATAAAAGTAGGGCTTTCTTATACTTCAGAAGCTAACGCCAAATTGAACCTGCAAACGGAAGCGAACAACCTAACCTTTAACCAGGCTAAAATAAACGCGCAAAAAATCTGGGAGCGGGAGTTGGGCAGGCTAAAGGTTGAGGGCAGAGATGATACCACCAAAATAAAATTCTACACCGGCCTGTTTCATGCCTTACTGGGGCGAGGGATTGCCAGCGATGTTAACGGAGCTTATCCTGCGCATGGCGGAAAAGTTGGACAGTTATCACTTGATGGCCATGGCAAGCAGAGCTATAACTTTATGAATACCGATGCTATTTGGGGCGGATTTTGGGATTTAACGCAGTTATGGTCGTTATCATACCCCGGCTGGTATGAGGATTTTGTGCATACGCAATTGCAGATCTATAAAGACAAGGGTTGGTTTGGAGATGGAATTGTAAATAGCGAATATGTATCAGGCGTAGGAACGAATTTTGTTGGCTTGACCATAGCGGCAGCTTACCAGGTCGGGATTCGGAATTATGACGTTAATTATGCTTACCAGGCGGTACTGAACAACGAGCTAGGGTATAAAAATCGGAAGGTAGGATCGGGAAAGATGGATACGAAGGCGTTTTTGAAATACGGTTACTCGCCATTTATCGAGGATGATAAAACAGACTCAACAGGTGCGCATTTTTCGGCATCACATACATTGGAATACAGCTTTAGCGCTTTTGCCGCGGCCCAAATGGCAAAGGACCTGGGTAAAATGGATGACTATAAAAAGCTGATTAAATATTCAAACGGCTGGCGTAATCTTTATAACCCGGTGAATAAATTACTTCAGCCTAAAAGAGCAGACGGTACATTTATTGACAAATTTGATCCGTATGCACCATGGCGCGGTTACCAGGAGGGGAATGCCATGCAGTACACCTACTACGTACCGCAAAACCCGGCAGCTTTGATTTCGACCTTTGGAAAAAAAGATTTCAATACTAAGCTGGATAGTATTTTTATAGAGTCTGAAAAGGGAGGTTTTGGCGGTGGCAAGGTGATCAACGCTTTTGCCGGAATCAACGCTATTTATAACCATGGCAACGAACCGAGCCTGCATATCTGTTGGCTGTTCAATTTCTCAGGTAAGCCATGGTTAACCCAGAAATGGACCAGGGTGATCTCTGACGAATTTTATGGAATAGAACCGATCCACGGCTATGGTTACGGACAGGATGAGGACCAGGGGCAATTAGGCTCATGGTATGTAATGACCGCGCTCGGTTTGTTCGATGTAAAAGGGTTTACCGATTCAAAACCGATAGTTGAGCTGGGTAGCCCTGTGTTCGACAAGGCGACCATTAAGCTTGGCAATAATAGAACGCTTACTATCGAAACGAAAAATAATTCGAAGAAAAATATGTACGTGCAGTCGGTTCTGTTTAATGGTAAGCCATTAAACAATTGCTGGTTGTACCGGGATGAACTGATGAAGGGTGGTACAATGGTATTTACTATGGGTAGCCAGCCAAATAAGGCATGGGGAAGTAAAACACCGCCGCCATCTGTACAGTAGTTATTGTTTAAGAAGATCATCTACCTAAAATAGAAAAATGGATTTAAAGCCAGTTAAAATATGGCCTATGCTGGTGTTTTTGACCGGTATATTAATGTCGCAAGAAGTTGCTGACGCACAGCAGCGCACAAAATCAGCTGAGTATCTGCGCCGGGCGGAATTGATGTACAATAATATTCAAAAGTATTACCGGGTGCCGGCACACCCGCATCTTTATCTTGAAAATTTCCCATCATCAAAGCACGATTCCCTCGATTATATGCAGGGAAGCAAGGTCAAGGAAAAGGAAGTGAGCTTTTTATGGCCTTATTCGGGTGTATTTTCGGCGACAAATGTGCTGCTGCATATTCCATCCCAAAGAAAAAAATATTTGCCGTACCTGGCTGATATGGCTGCCGGAATGGAAACTTATCGGGATACCACCCGAATGCCTGTTGGCTACCAGGCTTATCCGTCGATGTTTGAAAAGGCCGACAGGTATTATGATGACAATGGCCTTGTGGGGATAGAATACATGGAGTCTTATTTTAATACGAAGAGCGCAGTATATCTTAACAGGGCAAAGGATGTTTTTAAGTTTATCATCAGCGGATGGGATGACCGGCTTGGCGGCGGCGTGTACTGGGTAGAGGGGCATAAGGACCAGAAGCCGGCGTGTAGTAATGGTATGGACCTGCTGGTGGCGTTCAAGCTTTATAAGGCAACAAGGGATTCTTATTATTTAACCTGGGGTAAACGTTTTTATAACTGGATGGAAGCCAACCTGCGTAATCCTGACGGTGTTTTTTACAACGATAAAAAAACGACCGACGGCGCTGTTAACGAAACTTACTGGACGTATAATTCAGGCGCAGTACTGGAGGCAGCGGTAATGTTGTACCAATTTACCGGCGAGAAAAAATACCTGGCCGAGGCGCAAATTATCGCCAAAAACACAACGCAACATTTTATTGATTTAAAGCATGATGCAAACCTATCCATGCAGATAGACCTGCCGTGGTTTGTAACAGTATTGGCCCGTGGATACCAGGCATTATATAAGGTGGGCGGTAATTATGTTTACTTGTCGGCTTTAGAGAAGAACCTTGATTATGCATGGGAAAATACCCGCGATAAGTATGGCTTCTTAACAAAAAGCTGGACGACCAATGCGACAGAAATGGCTAAGCCTAAATGGCTGCTGGATGAGGCGTGCATAGCGGAACTGTACGCGCGGTTAAGCGAAGTGGAGAGCGGACGTAAATAGCAATTGGCGAACGATGTGATAATTAAAACGGCGGATAGTTGAGTTATGTCGACAATAATGTACATACATTATTACATATAAACCTCTATTGAAGCAGATCTGTGTTGGATGAAATTAAAGGTAACGAAACCAAATTTTAAAACCTGATATATGAAAAAACAACACTTAGTTAAAGGCCTGGCAGCATTGTTAATGCTGGCATCAGTCGGATCCTGTAAAAAGGAGATCAAAAGTTCCACTTCACCACAACTTTCAAAAAAGGACATTAAAACGCCGTTAAACAGCAGTTCGGCCTATTGGAACCTTGCCCAGCAAACGCACAGCTTTGTTGTCGGTAATATCCTTACAACCTACAACAGTTACCGGGTAAACACCACCACCAACAGCTGTTATGAATGGTATAACGCCAGCCAGATCTACGCCGATGCCGCATTTGTAGCCGTTGGTGATTCGCGCTACGCGGCGTATATGAATAACAGCTATACATGGATGGGGCACATGTGGAACACGGGATCAAGCCTGGGTGGCTATTTTTCAGCGGCGAACACCGATGGTTCGGGGGCGGGCGGAGACCAGTATGTAGATGATAATGCCTTAACAGGGGTTACTTATCTTGATGCCTATAATGTAACCACCGGGACGACACAAACCAACTACTTAAATTCGGCCAAGGCTATTGCCAACTGGCTGATGAACAGCGGCCAGTGGGATACTACTTACGGTGGTGGTTTTTGGTGGCATACCGGCACACACGACCTTAAGCCCACCCAGACCAACGGCCTTACCATGCAATTGTTTTTGCGTCTGTATCAAATTACGGGACAAAGCTTTTACCTCAGTTGGGCCAATTCCGTACGTACATGGCTTGAGGGGAACATGTATGATAGCACTTCAGGTTTATACATCTGGAAAATTGATGGCGCAGGGGCAGGGACCAAGCACACCGAGAAATTCACTTACGATAATGCCATTATGCTGGAAGCCGATCTTTTATATGCAACTATTGCTGCTGCACCAACCTACACTACCAAGGCACAAAATTTAGGTATAGCCATGAATACTACTTTGTGGAACAGCACCTATCATGTTTACATTTTTAATACAACCGACGGCAGGATCAACCCTGCCTGGTGTGTATGGGGATCACAGGCAATGATCAAACTTTACCAGGCGGATGGTAATACCGCCTGGCTTGACTACGCTCAGCAAAATATCGATTATATGAACAGCAAGCTGCGCAACAATACCACGTTCGGCTATCACAGCTTTTGCAATTTTGATGGCAGCAACCTGATCAATGATTATGAGGGTGTTGACCAGGCATGGATGCAGCGTACACAGGCATTGTTGTCAAATTATCGATAAGAAGTACTAGGATAAGCATATTGATCTATATGCAGATTTAGTTGGTTAAGGCGTTCCGGGATGAGATCCGGAGCGCATTTTTATTGTACAAAAAAGACGCTGAATAACGATTTGGGTGATTGTTTATTCCTATCGGTTACATTTGCCCGGTTAAATTTTATTTTTCAAATAATTTGTTAATCTCAATATTTCTATTCTATATTTGTAGTGTACTATTATACTAATACACTGTAGTGATAAAATGATAGAAATTAAAGGCTTATGTTTTGGTTACCGGCGTAAACCACTGCTTTTTAAGGACCTGGATCTTAACTTAAGTGAGGGCCATATTTATGGTTTGCTTGGAAAGAATGGGGCCGGTAAATCAACCCTGCTAAAAAATATGATCGGCCTGGCTTATCCTGAAAAGGGGAAAGTGTTATTTAACGGGAGCAATGTTGCGGGTCGGCCGGTGTCAGTTTTGGAGGATGTTTACTTTTTAGCAGAGGAACTGTTCGTACCGTCATTAACGCCGGGTCAGTTTGTGACTAATACCGGAGTTTTTTATCCCAAATTCAGCATCGCAGATTTTTATCAATACCTTAAAGTGCTTGATATCGATCCTGATTCAGTAATGGATAAGCAATCATTCGGACAGCAAAAAAAGACGATGATCGCATTCGGACTTGCTACCAATACCAGTTTGCTGATAATGGATGAGCCTACCAATGGGCTTGATATTCCATCAAAGGTTCAGTTCCGCAAATTAATTGCCTCTGTTTTAACCGAAGACCGTTGTATAGTTATCTCCACTCACCAGGTGAGGGACCTTGATAGCCTGATCGATACATTGCTAATCCTACACGATCGGGAAATTGTTGTAAACAGCACAGTTGAGGAAATAACTGAAAGGATAACCTTTGGCGTATTTGACAATACAAAAAATTTGGATGTGTTGTATGAAGAAGACGGAATGCGTGGCAAAAATGCCATCATCAAAAATACTAACGGAAAGTTTAGCAAGATTGATCTTGAGCTATTTTTTAATGCGGTAACTCAGGGTAATAATTCACTTATAAAAATTCTTAACGCCGCTGAATATGAATAACGTGTTTAATTTAAAACGGTTTGGCCGTTTGTTTAAAAAACAATTTTCGGAGCATTACAAAACATACCTTATGGCGTTATCTGTGCTATTAGGTGTGATGCTGGTGGGGGGCAGCTTTTTAGTCTATTTGATAGGTGAACCTATTGATCTGAGTATGCAGGTGGTACTTTTTGTAGTGATATTCTATCTGGCAGGAACTATTTTCACAAGTTCCATATTTGCTGATACAGGCAATCATACCAAGGCCATTGCTTATTTTACTTTACCGGCATCCCATTTTGAAAAATTCCTGGTTGGCTGGTTGTTTTCCTACGTAATATTCACGTTGGTTTACACGGGCAGTTTTTACCTTGTATTATTATTCTTGCTAAATATTAAACATTGGCCAAATCAGCACATCACCGTACTTAATATTTTTTCAGGCGAAACACAGATACTTTTTATAGCCTTCTCATTACTTCATAGCATATCAATTTGGGGCGCAGTTTTTTTTAAGCGGCTGCATTTTATACAAACCGCCTTTTGCTTTTTTATTTCGGTAGTGATGCTAACGCTCGTTAACACCTCATTTATTGAATCTATGGTAGGCCGGCAGGTTAGGCCGGCGACTCCTTTTAGTAACATCATGTTTTATGAAAATAACAGGAATATAGCAGTAGCAGTATCCCGACATGACGATACGTTAATTTTTTGGATTTTGGTCAGCGTAACTGTAATTTTTTGGATTGCAGCATATTATAGGTTAAAGGAAAGGCAGGTATAGGGATATGGAATTTAAAGATAACGAAGCCATATACCTGCAAATAGCGGCTTATGTGTGCGATAATATCCTGCTTGACAAATGGCCGCCGGAACAAAAGATTCCGTCGGTGCGGGACCTGGCTATTGAACTGGAGGTAAATCCAAACACGGTAATGCGATCGTACGAGTTTTTGCAGAAGCAGGAAGTGGTTTACAACAAGCGGGGATTGGGGCTGTTTGTAGCCGCTGACGGTTACGAAACGGTAAAACGGCTGCGTAAAGAAAATTTCCTAGCACAAAACCTGCCCGAACTATTTAAAAATATGTACCTGCTGGATATTTCTGCAAAAGAGATAGAAGAGCGGTTTGAAAGTTTTAAATCAGCAAATTACAGCACAACAACAGACAAAAAGAACGATGAAAACTAGTATTAAACTAACGATAGCTGCTGTTTTACTGATGGTAACATCAATGGTGTTTTATGACCTTATGCTTAGGAAATCGTTTCTTAGCGGCATCTATAAGGATCAGTTTAATGATTATGTAACGTTAGATTTTAAGGATTTTAACGCAATAAAACTGGGCGCTTCAACCGCTGTAAATGTTATTGTTAAACAAGGCGCATTTAGCGTACGTATTGATCCTATCGCAAAGGAATATACTATCGTAAAACAAGTTGGAAAAACACTTTATATAGACACCGCTTTTCCGGGAGGGTTTCTAAATGCCCGGGGAGCGTATGTGATGACGATAACCTGTCCCGATCTTAAAAGATTTGATGCAGATGCGATTTACATGGCGGGCGACCGGCAGATTACAGATACACTCGCAAGTGAGGATTTTAAATGGCGGCCAACCATTATCAGCGGTTTTACACTTGATAGTTTAAGACTTTTCGAAACGCACGCGAGCTCAATAATTCTCCAGCAAAATAATATTGGGGCATTTACTGCTACGGTTGGGTTAGCTAAAGGGAGCAGGTCGGACTTAACAATCCTTGAGGATAATCAATTAAAAAAAGCAAGTTTAATTATACTTAACAGAAGCCAGCTTCAATTACGTGAAGCTGCCATCCAAAACCTGGATTACCAAATTGCAGATAGCGCCAAATTAATATTAACCGGCGCTGCTACCAAATCACTCATAAAAAAATAACCCTTAAACTTTAACAGATATGAAATTACAAATAAATTCACTCTCAAAAACATACGCAAACGGTGTGCAGGCGCTGAAGGATGTTTCATTAACATTAGATAATGGAATGTTTGGTTTGCTTGGCCCAAATGGTGCCGGAAAATCTTCGCTGATGCGCACTATCGCAACTTTACAGGAAGCCGATGCGGGCACCATTTTTTTAGACGACCTGGACGTGCTAAAAAACAAAACCCAGGTAAGGCAATTACTGGGGTATTTGCCGCAGGAGTTTGGCGTGTATCCCAAGATCTCGGCTGAAAGAATGCTCGATCACATTGCACAACTTAAAGGAGTAGGAAATGCGGTTGAAAGAAAGGAACTGGTGGCGGCATTGCTGGATAATGTTAACCTGAGTAAAGACCGGAAGAAGAATCTCGGTACGTTTTCCGGCGGCATGAAGCAACGCTTCGGCATAGCGCAGGCTTTAATAGGTAATCCAAAGCTAATAATTGTTGACGAGCCAACCGCTGGCCTCGATCCCGCAGAACGCAACCGTTTTTATAACCTGTTGAGCCAGTTGGGCGAGAATACTATAGTTATTTTATCAACCCATATTGTTGAGGATGTAAGTACGCTTTGCTCAAACTTTGCAATTATTTGCCAGGGTGAGGTGTTGTATGCCGGGCAGCCTGATACTGCCGTAAATGAATTAGAGGGAAAGATATTCACCAAGGCAATTGATAAAGCTGAGCTTGGGTTTTACCAGGATGACTTCGATGTGATCTCAACTCAGCTGAAAACCGGCAAGCTTCACATTCGCGTTATCCAGGGATCCGATCCTGGTCGCGGCTTCGCACCGGCTGTTCCCAACCTGGAAGATGTTTACTTCAGCAATATTGCTACCCGGGTAGATGTAAATACAATTTAACCTCTAAAAATCAACCGATTATGTTCTGGAAAATATTCATTTTCGAGCTTCAAAACAAGCTCAGACGGCCTGCGGTTTATGTTTACTTTGCGGCTGCATTTATTTTTATCACGCTGTCGTTTACGTTCGGAGCGCTGCCTGTAGGCGAAAAGGAGCACATTAACAGCCCTATGCTGATAGCGTTTGCAATGGGCTGGATCTCTATTATGATGATGGTGGTAACTTCCGCCATTATGGGGATGCCCCTATACAAGGATATAGAATATAATACAAAGGATTATTATCTAACCTATCCCATAACCAAGTTCGGTTATTTCTGGGGACGATACTTTAGCTCCTTATTATTTGTATTGATTATAGGCAGCGCGGTTCTTCTTGGGGTTTTCGCTGGAACCAAGCTTGGCCCTTTAACAGGCCAGAATCCGGCGGCGAGATATGGCCCGAATCTTTTAAAATATTATTTGCAGCCGTTTTTTGTTATAGGTCTCCCAAACCTTGTTTTCACATCATCAATATTTTATGGCCTGGTAGCAATTACGCGAAATATAAAGGTGATTTACAGTAGCGGATTAGTGCTGTTTTTAGGCTATTTGATCGCACAGTTTTTTTTGGCCCACACCAATAACCAGGATGTGATAAACCTGGCCGATCCTTTTGCCTTTAACGGCATCCGCGGGCAAGACCATGCAGCTAATGATGAGGTAAGAAACACTACCATGATCATGTTTAATGGGTCATTATTGTTGAACCGATTCCTGTGGCCTGCAATAAGCATCGCGCTTTTGATTTTTACTTATATAAGATTCAACTTCGAGGACTTTTTTAGCGGTAAGCGCGATAAAAGCAATTTGAAGGATGAAGTTAAGGTCAATCGCAACGCAACAAGACCAACGGTTGCCACCAGTTTTGCAGGTTCATATAATATTAAAACAATATTTAGCCTTACCAGGACGGAGTTGCTGAATATTATCCGAGACAATTACTTCTGGATAATTATGTCGTGCGGACTGGTTTTTCTCGGCTTTGTATTTTATATGGGAAGCGATAACAACTATGGCATCCCTGATTTCCCACGGACTGTATCGATGTTGTCAATTTTCAACGAGGTCTTTTTATTCTTCATCTTCTTTATCATTATATTTTATACTGGTGAAACTGTCCATCGCGACCGAATTACCCGTTACGCATTTATAAACGATTCGCTGCCGGCACCTAACTGGGTTTTAAACGGATCAAAGCTGCTAAGTTTGATGATACTTGCTTTGGGCCTGTCATTTGTACCAATGGTATTGGGTATTGTAATCCAATTGGTGAAAGGCTACACACAGCTTCACCTCACAGTTTATCTTGGGGCTGTTTTTACATTGATACTGCCGCAGTTTTTAGAGATGGTGGCTTTTGCGTACGTTATCCATGTTGTTGTGAATAATAAATTTGCTGCGCATGGCATAGGTATTGCAATTTGGGTGGTTGTATACTTTTTGCATATAACTTCGATATTTAATTACAACCCATTACTGTATTCGTATACTCCGGGATACCAGATCTCGGATATGGACGGTATTGGCCATATGGCCGGTCCGGTGGCCTGGTTTAATTTATACTGGCAACTGGCTGCAGGTCTGTTAATCATATTGGCCGCCCTGTTTTATTACCGGGGGGTATCATCAACCTTTAAAGAACGGCTACAACTGGTAAAGGAACGTTTTGACACCAAAACCCGAATTATAGCTGTTGTTGTGTTGGTATGCTTTTTGGCGGTCGGTTCATTTATTTACTATAACGTAAGTTATCTCAATAATTACCTTACTAACTCAGAAAACGACCAAAGGGCAGTATTGTACGAAAGGAAGTTAAAACATTTCGACAGCTTGCCGCTACCCAAGGTAAGCGCCATGAAACTGGTTGTTGATCTTTTTCCGGATCAGCAACGCGCTCAAACGCACGGCTTTGTTACTTTGTTAAACAAAACAAATAAACCGATTAGTAGAATGCTGCTTGACGCAGACGGATTAACAGAATACGGTCTAAAGGCTGGTGGCACGGCAATTCCCTACACTGTGCCGTTAATCTACCCGCGCGGAAAACTGGATTTTTTCAAGCCAAAGCAAGACTCATCCGATTTCAGGCTTTATCAATTTAATAGGGCCATTATGCCAGGTGACTCCATCGTAGTTGAAATAAACTCCGCGGTGTTCTACAATGGGTTCGGCAACGACCTTTACAGTGCCAATATATTAAGAAATGGCACATTCTATTCAAGCGGATTACCTGGTTTAGGCTATGATGATGATGACGAACTGTATAGCCCGTATGAGCGAAAAAAAAATAACCTGCCGCCGAAAATAGAAGAAGAGGTAGCACTGAATGATCCCGAAGGAATAAACAGGCTTAAGGCAGGTAAGCCCGCCATGCTTTTTAAGCTCGATCTTACCGTGAGCACATCGGGCGATCAAACAGCGATAGCGCCCGGTGAACTGCAGAAACAATGGAAGGCTAATGGCCGTAATTATTTCCACTATGTACAGGATAAACCGGGGCTATATCCGCCTTTCGGAATTTCAAGTGCCAGGTACGCCGTGTTGCACGATGTTGCAAAGATTGACAGCGGTAAGAGTGTTGATGTTAATATTTACTATCACCAGAAACACGACGCAAATATCGGCCGCTTTATGAATGCATTTAAGGATGGATTGAAGTATTATTCCGGTGTTTATGGTAATTATCCATTTAAAACCATGAGCCTGGCCGAAACCGGTGTGTATAGCTCACGATCTATGTCCATGACATCGCTTGATACTTACGGAGAGCGGCTGGGGTGGAACGCAGACTTTGAAGACACTGATCAGTTTGACTATTGTTACTACATGGCAACCCAGCAATTAGCGCAGCAGTGGTGGCGGTTCCAGGTTGCGCCTAATAATACCGTCGGCTCACTGGTGATACCTGAAGGACTTGCGAAATATGATGCGTATGTAATGGCCGAAAAACGTTATGGCAAAAATAATATGCGCAACCTGCTGGTTGACCAAATGTGGGGGTATCTTTTCATGCACAGTAGGACAGAAGAAGCTGAACACCCGCTTATGAGAGCTAACGAATGGTTTGAGTGGGAAAACAAGGCAGGCAACGCTTTATATGGTTTGCGCGATTTGATAGGTGACGATAATATGAATGCCGCCCTGAAGGAATTTAAGAATGAATACGCATTTAAAAAGGAACCGCCTTATGCAGGAAGTACCGATCTGTATAGATACCTTAAAAAGCATACGCCTGATTCTGTACAATATTATTTAACCGATACCTGGGAAAAGATCACCTTTTATAATAATCGCGTAATAACTGTAAATGCCGCGCCGCTGGGTAACAATAAATATAAGGTAACCTTAGACGTTAGCACAGCAAAATCGCACATCAAGGGTAAAGGCAATTATGTGGATGCGCCGATGAATGATTATATAGATATAGGCGTGTTTGCCGCTGAAACAAAAAATAAAACTGGTCAAACACAGGTAAATCCGCTGTATCTTAAAAAATATAAACTCACGGCTGGTGAGCACAAAATTATGATTGTTGTAGCAGGTAAACCGGTAAGGGCTGGGATTGATCCTTATAATAAACTAATCGATCGGATGCCGAATGATAACGTGAAGGATTTTTAGACGGGGTGAGATTAGCCTTTAATAAATAGGTTTGGCAAGGAATAAATGGTGCCGTGGAAATATGTTTTAGAACAAATTTCCACGGCTTTTTTATGATAATATTTTCTGCGGGTTAATAATCAATGAGTTCTCGTAAATGCCACCTAAATAAAAATATGCCTGTTGGCAACCTAAACACTATTTAATAGGTATCTATATATATAGATTTAATAGTCATTGTGCAAAATTCTTAACGTTTAAGAAAAAAAATTAAAAATTTTATTGTTAAACGACCATTTTATTGGTAAATTACAATTCCGTTACCTTTTAAAACAATAATTAACTATATATGAAGAAAAACCTACTCTCTTTTTTTCTTTTATTTTTCTGTTTTTCACTTGCTTACGGACAAAGCCGTGCGATAAAGGGTAAAGTAACTGACCAAAAAGACGGATCACCATTACCTGGGGTAACGGTGACCACCAAAGGAGCCGCACCAGCCGGCACACAAACAGACTTAAATGGTTTATATTCTTTAACTGTACCGGCAGGTACAAAAACGCTGGTGTTTAAATATATCGGGTACAAAGAATCCGACCTGCCGATAACCGGCAACACGCTGGATGCACAATTAGAAACGGACCCTAAACAGCTTACCGAGGTGGTGGTTGTAGGTTATGGTACCCAAAAGCGCGGTTCGTTGACCGGTTCAATAGCATCGGTATCCGGAAAGGACGTGGCGGAAACACCGGTTACCACGTTTGAACAGGCATTGCAGGGAAAGGCGGCTGGTGTAAACATACAGGCGCAAGGCGGAAAGCTTGGGCAGGGTATAACTATTAGTATTAGGGGACAATCTTCAATATCTGCGGGTACGCAGCCCCTGGTAGTTATTGATGGAATAATTGTTAACCAGACCGACTTGTCGAGCAATGGAGCCACATCAAATCCACTCGCCGACATCAACTTCAATGATATCGAATCATATCAGATCTTAAAAGATGCGGCCGCTACAGCAATATATGGTGCGCGTGCATCAAACGGTGTTGTATTAATCACCACCAAAAAAGGAAAAACGGGCAATGCTAAGATTAACTTTAACGCACAATTCGGATCAAGCGCGCCATCACGTCATCGCCAGTTTTTAAATAGCGATCAATGGCTTAAAATTGAACAGCGCGCGGTAGTAGGGGCAGCGACCCAGGATGTATTAAACGGATATTTTGATACGATGGCCGATGCGCTTGCTTATGAAAACGATGACAGCTATTTCACATTTTTAGCGGCAGGTAATTCGAAATGGAACCAAACCAATACTGACTGGGAGAAGCAGGCTTTTCAAAGTGCCCCTCAGCAGCAGTATGACCTAAACGTATCTGGCGGAAGTGATAAAACAACCTATTTTATAGGGATGCAGGCGCTTAATCAAACCGGTATTCTAAAGGGAAATAAGTTTCAACGATATAGCGGCAGGGTTAATATCGACACCAAAGTGTTTTCAAATCTTGACGTAGGCATGAACCTGAATTTTACCCACAGCTATAACCAGCGTTTGAGTAATGATGACCAGTTCTCAACGCCATTACAAATCGTTGCTCTTTCGCCGATAACCCCGGTAATCGACCCGCGTACAGGATTGATAAGCGGTACGCCTCCGGGAGATCATGATGGATCTTATCCATTGTATTATAATGCGCTGATCAACGTGAAAAATGCTTACTACCATACCAATGTATACCGCACGCTGGGTAACGTTTTTGCAAATTGGGACATAGTAAAACATTTAACGTTCCGTTCGGAATTTGGTATTGACCAAACCAATCAAAATGAAGATAGCTATTTCAACAGCCTGACTGCAGCTGATACTGGAACGCCTAATGGATTTGGTGAGAATACAAATACCTCGATAGTGCACTATACGGTAAACAACTTTATCACCTATAAAAATATCTTTAGCCAGGACCATTCATTGGATATCACCGGTGGTACAAGTTATGAATACAGCAACCTTTTGGGGAATGATGTACAGGGCAAGCAATTTCCATCGGATTCTTATAAAAAGGTGGCGTCAGCAGCGTTAATATCAGGCGGTTCATCTACTCAGTCTGAATATAGTTTCGTATCATATTTTGCCAGGGCCAATTACGCATTTAAAAGCAAATATTTGTTATCTGCCAGTGTTCGCGATGATGCATCATCAAGGTTTGGTGCCAATAACCGCTACGGGGTATTTCCTGCAGCTTCCGTTGGCTGGATGATGAGCCAGGAAAGTTTTCTAAAAAACTGGCAATCGCTAAGTGAACTAAAATTGAGAGCGAGCTATGGGTTAACTGGTAATGCTGAAATTGGCGATTATTCATCCCTGGGTCTATTTACCAGTGCTGGTTATAATGGACTTGCAGGGCAGCGATTTACACAATTGGCAAATCCTAATCTTAAATGGGAGAAAACTGCACAGCTTGACTTAGGCGTTGATTTTGGGTTTTTCAATAACCGTTTTTCAGGTACTTTTGATTATTACAAAAAGAATACCCGTGATCTGTTGTTAAATGTTAATATCCCTGAGACAATGGGGATCGCTTTTCAAACTCAAAATCTCGGCAAATTATATAACAGGGGCTTCGAGTTAACACTGGCGTCAGACAATTTTGTGGGGAAATTTAAATGGAATACCAGTTTTAACGTTTCGTACAACCTAAACAAGGTGACTTACACCAATGGCCAGATTATAGATGATGGCGCGGACTTAAACCGTGTAATTGAGGGCCAGGAAATAGGCGTGTTTTACGGGCACGAATTTGCTGGTGCCGATCCTAAGAATGGCGACGCTTTATATTACCTGAATAACATACAAGCAGATGGAACACGAAACAGGGCTACAACCAACGATCCTAACAAGGCAACTGAAGTTCCGTTAGGTAACCCTACACCAAGGTATACGGGTGGCATTACCAATACGTTTAACTATATGGGTTTTGATCTGTCGTTTACTTTTTATGGTGCGTTCGGTAACAAAATTTACAATGCCGCAGGCCAGTATATGAGCTCATCTGCAAGCAACGGGCTGGATAATCAAACCCTAGATCAGTTAAATTATTGGAATAAACCAGGTGATATAACCCAGGTGCCCGAACCACGTCAATTTTATGCAAATGGTACCGATCCATCAAGCAGGTATTTATCGAGCGGGTCCTATGTTCGTTTAAAAACTGTGACACTTGGCTACACATTTTCGCCGGATTTGTTAAAAAAGGTGAAGATAGATAAGGTGCGGATATTCATGAACGCTTATAACCTGTTTTTAATAACCAAATACAAAGGATGGGATCCTGAGGTTAATGCCGATTTTCAGGCAACCAATATTAACCTGTCGAACGACTTCTATTCGGCGCCGCAACCCCGTACCATTACATTTGGTTTAAATGTTGGATTATAATTTAAAGAGTAAGACAATGAAAAAATTTAACAATATATATATAGGAGCGCTGGGTGCATTATTGATGTTTAGTGCATGCAATAAGCAGCTTGATCTGAATCCCCACCAGTCAATCGACCAAAACAAGGCCATATTAACAGCGCAGGACGTGCAAAGCACGCTTGTAGGCGCATATAACAGGATGGGTTTATCCGATCTATACGGAGGAGGTGTATTTGTTTACCCCGATTTAATGGCTACGCAAACAGATGTAAGTTTTAACGGAACATTCCAGGGCTTAACACAAATGGCGGACCAGGCAATATTAATTGACAATACTTTTGTTTCGGGCACATGGCAGGATGCTTACCAGGTGATCAACCAAACCAATAATGTATTGGCCAATTTATCGAAGGTTGCTTCGGGAGATAAAGATCGTACGGAAGGGGAGGCTAAATTTTTGCGCGGCTTGGTTTATTTTGACCTTGCCAGGCTTTTCGGAAAGGATTGGAATGACGGCGATCCGAATACTAACCCGGGTGTCCCAATTGTATTAACGCCTACGGTTGCGCTTGGTCCTGACTCTTATGTAGCGAGAGCAACGGTTGCTGCAACATATGCGCAAGCTATAGCAGATCTTACTGATGCAGAAGCAAAAATGCCTGAAACCAATAGTTTTTACGCCACTAAATATTCAGCGGCGGCAATATTAGCACGGTTATATCTGCAACAAGGAAACTACGCTAAAGCTGCGACAGAAGCAAATACGGTAATTGCTTCCGGGGCTTTCGAATTGAATACAAATTATGCTGCTGAATTTCCTAACCCCGGAGGTGTAAACCCGGTACATATTGACAATACACCCGAAGATGTATTTGCTATACAGGTAACTTCACAACAAGGCACTAATTCACTTAATACCTATTACGCGTCAAAAACTTATGCTGGTCGTGGAGATATTCACGTAAATGACAATTTTACAGATATCTATGGCGCGACAGACACCCGAGCTGCACTTTATCAGTACGATGATCCGACCGATAATACGACCACATTCAGGTGTCGTAAATTTGACAATTCTATTGGCAATGTGCACGTAATTAGATTGGCAGAACTTTATTTAATAAGGGCCGAATCAAATTTCCGTAATGGTTCCTCTATCGGTGCCACACCTCTTGCAGACGTAAACACTATCCGCGCACGAGCCAAGGCGACACCGTTGACCGCTGTTAATGTTGATGCCCCCACTCAGTTGGCGGATTCCAAATCCATACTGGATGAAAGGATCCGAGAGTTGGCTTTTGAAGGCGGTTTCTTTTTACATGATGGGAAAAGGATTCAGCAATCGCCAATTGGAGCCGTTCCTTATAACTCCAATAAGCTGGTTTTTCCGATTCCGAAACAGGATATTAATGCAAATCCAAAACTCAAACAAAACCCGGGTTATGGGGCAGAGTAATATTAACTAGCATAAAAAAACCGGGACATTACTTCCCGGTTTTTTTATGGCTTGTATTCTTGTTATAGACAACAGGCTATAAACTTAAAATTATAAATAAACATTTGTAAATTACCTGCTGCTATTAATCTCACAATGAAAAAAAGTATTCTGTTAGCCGTTCCGTTTTGCCTGAGCCTGGCATTTGCTCAGACAGTTAAGCCTCCATTCAAACCGTCCGATTTCCTGAAAATAAAGGCGTTGAGCGAACCCAGGGTATCGCCGGATGATAAATGGGTAGTGTACAGTCTTTCTACGGTTGACACAGCGAAGGATGCCCGCATTTCGCACTTGTGGATGCGCAGCCTCGTAAGCGACGAATCAATAGAGCTTACACATGGAGCGGATTCCGCAAACAATGCCCGTTGGAGCCCCGATGGAAAATACCTGGCATTTTTATCGTCACGAAACTCAAAGAATGGTGCACAGGTTTGGCTACTCGACAGAAGGGGTGGGGAGGCTAAAAAGTTAACCGATATTAAGGGGGATTTAAACGATTATTCATGGTCGCCCGATTCAAAACAATTACTACTGACGATCCAGGATCCGGAAGCCAAAGCGAAAGAAGAACCTAAAAATCCATTACCGATAAGAATAGACAGGTATCATTACAAACAGGATATTGAGGGTTACCTGGTGCACCAGTATACGCACTTATACCTTTTTAATATCGAAGAAAAAAAACTGGATACATTAACGAAAGGGAACACAGATGAAAAGATGGCCGAATGGTCGCCTGACGGAACCCGGGTAGCTTTTGTAAGTAACCGGACCGCTGATCCGGAACGAAATGATAACGATGATATTTTTACCATTGAAGCAAAGCCGGGTAGCAGTGTAGCAAAACTTACCAATTGGAGCGGACACGATCTAAGCCCCAAATGGAGTCCAGATGGTAAATTTATTGCTTATCTACGGTCAACAACCGATGTTACCTACACCATGTATGATCAGGATGTGCTTTGTATAATGAATGCAGACGGCAGCGAGAGTACTGCTTTAACATTACAAGTTGACAGACCGGTAACAGTACCAACCTGGAGTAAGGATAGTAAAAATCTCGCTTTTTTGGTTAGCGACGACCGCAGGATTTATCTTGCAAGCTATGACATCGGCACAAAGAAAATAAATACGGTAAACAGCGGAAAATATGTTATTTCAAACATTGTACCCCTTATGACCAATAAATGGGTAGTAGAATTAAGTACCCCATACAGGCCAATTGAATTATACACCGTTGACGGCGGCAAACTGCAACAGTTAACACATCACCAGGATTGGTTGGATAGCTTAAAGCTGGCACACGTTGAGGGCTTTAATTCGAAAAGCAAGGATGGAACTTCGGTATCAGGGTTGATTTATACGCAGGACAGCACCCATTCAAAAAAATCACCCTTTGTCCTTTATATTCACGGCGGCCCCGTTTGGCAGGACGAATATTCCTTTGACGAAGAACGGCAAACATTAGCTTGTGCCGGGTACGCGGTTGCAGCTGTGAATTATAGGGGAAGCTATGGCAGGGGCCTTAATTATATAAAAGCGATAAATGCTGACTGGGGAAATAAGGAGGTAAAAGATCTTTTAGGGGCTGTTGATGAATTAATAAAACGGGGAATTGCGGATCCTGATCACCTGGGGATTGGTGGATGGAGCTACGGAGCAATATTAACAGACTACACCATAGCCACTGATACCCGTTTTAAGGCTGGAATAGCCGGCGCGGGCAGTGCCCTGCAAACCAGCATGTACGGCAGCGATGAATATGTTTTACAGTACGAGAACGAGCTAGGCCCGCCATGGAAGAGCCAGGACAAATGGATAAAATTATCCTATCCGTTTTTTCATGCTGATAAGATAAAGACGCCGGTGATGTTTATGTCGGGATTGAAGGACTTTAACGTACCCACAGCTGGCAGTGAACAAATGTACATGGCGCTAAAATCACAAAATATCCCAACCGAATTAATTCTTTACCCTAATACCTTTCATGAAATCACTGTACCAAGTTACCAGGTTGACAGGCTCACAAGGTATGTTGCCTGGTATAATAAATATCTGAAGTAGTTATAGTAATTAGAGACCGGAGGTTAAGATTCGAAAGAAGTCTTTATTGACTTCCTGCTGGTTTCGTAACCGGCTCATTTAGTTTGTAGTTTAACCCTTTTGCGGTTTTCAGGCTATCAACAACAACGGTATTCGCGGCTTTGATTGCTTGCAGCGCGGTATAAGTTTTCTTCCAGTCCTTTGGCTCTTTTTGCGCAAATGCTGCGGTATCAACCTTGTTGTAAAATTTAAGAATATTATTCTTTAACGGCGTTGTAAGGTTATTGAATTTCGTATCCTGCAGCCGCTCAACAAGGGTTCCGTAAGTTTTATCAGCAAGCTCGTATTCGCCGATCCTGGTGGGTTTGCCAGTATCGTAGTCAACATCCGGAAGATCCAGCCGTCCGGATTTTAAGGCGGCGAGTGCAATATGATAGTGAACCAGCACCGTATCAAAGCTGCGAATGAACAATTCTTCCCCCTTCGGACCGGGGTCTTTAAATTTAAGTGCTTTCAACGGCCCAACCTTTGGCAGTATGCTTATTATAAATTCCCAAACCCGTTCGCCGAACTTTGGCCTGCGGCGGGAGGAACCAAACTCTTTAATGTACGCCTTCTTTTTCATTTTATAGTGAAAGGAATGGCTGTTAGCGCTTGGGTTCGATTTTAGGATCTCCTCTTTTCTTAACTTCCAGGCTGCACGCGTAACCGTAGGCATTAAATTTTTAACTGACCACCTGTATGTTGAAATGGCAAGGTCAAGATCGTCAAAAACGTTATTTATATCCTCGCCATAAGTTTTTAAAAATGCGCGTTCAAGTACTGGTTTGGCAACGTCAAATCCTATAAAATCGTGGTAGGCTTCCGGCGCATAGTTTCCCCTGGCTGTTTCTAAAACATCAAATGATAATTCAACCCTGCTGTGTGCAATGCGATCCTCCTCGTAAGTGGCAACATCGCCAAATTTATCCTTATCCTTTGGATAAACTAGTGGAACTGCATGATTGGTCCCTATAGAATGTCCGTATTTATCAGCCATGTAATGACAAAGTGAGCCAAGTGCAAATGCGTATTCATTAATATTTTCTGATTCAGAGAGCAGGTTCTCAACGAAATCCCCGCTTCGAACATAATGTGATAAGTTTGTAAAGTATACGCTTCCAAAAGGGAAATAGCCCATATCTGCAAGTAAGCAACCTCCATATGCATAAGCATGGGCTTTTTTTAAATCATCATCAGTTGCGTTAGGGAACTTAAGCTGGAGCAGGGGTTTAATGTTTTTGTTCCAGCTTGCATCAATAAGTGCCTCATGCGTTAATACAGAGTAAGCCCTTGTTGACAACGGGGACAGTAGAAAAATTGCAACAAGTAAAATCAATAACTTGTAAGACAAGAGGATCTTCATTGTAATTTAGGACGAATAGCTATGATTATAAGGAATAAACAAGAAAAAAGTTTTAACGGTATAATAGAATTATAAATAAAAAAGTCCTTACCACATTAATGATAAGGACTAGCCATTAATAGTACATGATGCTAGTTGCTGCCCATATGACTCATCAATTTGCTTTTCATTTCCTGTTCAAACTCCTGGTATTGTTGAAACTGATCTTTTGTAAAAACAGATTGCAATTCGCCATCTTTTTGTTTTTGTAAAGCCATAGCTTGCCTTGCCTTCGACATTCGGCCATCGCTGCCTTTTAAAATGGGCTCCATTTTTTGGGCATATTTTAAGTTGATGGCCTGCACTTTGGTTACCTGCGGCGAATCGAGCTTCAATTTGGTCTTCATCATATTTGTTTGAAATGCAGCGCGTTGGTCAGGCGTAGCATTTTTTAAATCGGCCATGTTGGTTTGCGCCATTAAGCTGGTTACAGTTAGTACGTTAACTAGTACGATAATTAACGCAGCTACGTATTTATTGCTCTGTTTCATATTGTTATCCAAAATTTACGACCATTGTATGGTATAAGTAGCGCCACTGTTTAATACAACCGTTGCTTTTTTACCACCCAAAAATGTAAGGGTTCCGGTAAAGTTAAACGTTTTTCCGGAACTTGAAGTGGCTTTGATAACAACGGTTCCGGTTCCTGAAACAATTTGTTGTGTAACCTTGTCAATCGCGATGTTTGAGGAAGTGATTTTTATGTCGCTCGTAAAAGTATACTGCCTTGCAATTTTAGATACGGTGGTTCCTGTACGTGAGTAAGTAGAACTGAATAGGTATTGTGAAGATGCAGCCTGCAAACCGGTAAGCGTAAATGAGCCGTTACTTTTATCTGTTGATGAAAGGCGGGGGCCGTCATAACTGCCGGTGCCACTGAAATTGAATGCAAGCTGACTTGGAATTAATCCATTGCAGGTTAATATGTAATTCCAACTTAAATTATAATTATAGATTGGAGATGCTCCTGTGGCGCTCGACTTAATAATTGTTGAATCTTTTTGCACACCACAGGATAAGGCCACCGTTTTTTCAATAGTTACCGAGCTGCTAAGTTGTGCAGTCATGCCGCCTGTTTCGGGGGATACAGCATCGGTGGTCAGTTCTGCTGCGTCGGCCTCGGTTACAGTATCAGTTGTGGAGGTGCTGCTGTCTTTTTTGCAACTTGTGGCACTAAAGGTTAGTCCTGCTGCAATTAATACAGCGAACAACGTTTTTGAGGTAATAAACATGTTTTTCATCTTTTTAATAATTTGTTTGATTTAATTGTTTTTTAGTTTTTATTGTTAAACGCCTGTACAAACCATGGGTTTAAAGCCAAAAGGTGAAACGTCCCAAAGCGGGGGTGAACTAACTTTTGAGCTTCATTTTTCCTGTAAACAAGTCTGTAAAGCCTTTAAAGACAAGCTTAAAGGGATTGTAACCCATTGAGCCGCTGGTCAGTCCGTAATTAACCTTTTCGGTTTCGGGCTGATAGGTTCCAAATAATTTATCCCAGATAATAAGTACGCCTCCAAAGTTTTTATCGATGTAAACAGGGTTGCTCCCGTGATGTACCCGATGTGCCGATGGCGTATCTATTATTCCCTCAAACACACCCAGTTTGCCTACGGCCTCAGTATGTAAAAAGAATTGGTAAACCAGGTTGAGTGCATAACAGATCACTATATAATCTACCGGCATGCCCAATATTGCTGCGGGGATAAAAAATAACGGGCTTATTATTGCCGAAAGCCAGTTTAGACGATAGGCGGCCGTAAGGTTCATGTGCATAGCTGAATGGTGCACCATATGAAAGGCCCAAAGCGGTTTCCAGATGTGCGAGACCCGGTGAAACCAGTAGTAAATAAAATCGGTTGTAATAAAGGTTAGTAAAAATACCCAGCCGTTGCGGGGAAGGGTAAACGGTACCAATGCGGTAAAGAAGCCAAGTATCGCCAATTGATATCCGGCAAATAATACCTTTGAAAATTGGAATCCTGCCAGTACCGCCAGATTGGAGAATGTTTCCTTAATCTCGTATGCCCGTTTGTCGTTTTTCCAGCTCCATGCTATCTCTGCTAATACAATAAGCAGTAAAAAGCCGAGAATCCATAGCCTGTAAGGCCCTGCTGTATGTTTCATCTTTTTATTTTTTAAGTGAATTAATAATCATCATTTTTTGATGATGTAAAATTGACTCAAAAAAGCAGGATGGGTTGCCGGAAATAAGGTGAGGCTGACAATACCGGGGGCGAAGTGATCAGTTATTCATCCATGTTTTAAACTCAGGCACACGGGCCTTGCTTATAATGATGCTTTCAGGCGGCGCAGGTTTTATTTTAACTGATAAACGGCCATTAAAGTAAAAATCTACTTCGGTTATTTCCTTGCGATTGATCAGAAATTGCCTGTTTGCCCTAAAGAAGACAGTGGGGTCGAGTTGTTTTTCCAATTGCTCCATCGTAAAATCGATAACGTATTGCCTGGCATCTGTGGTTTGCGCGTAAACCAATTCATTTGCTGTATAAAACCACGCTATCTTTGCCGTTTCGACCGGGATGAGTTTGTCCCTGAAGTGTACAAGAAAAGATTTCTTATAGGCTTTTGAATTTACGCTTAGCTGCTCAATAAGTTCAGAAAGATCTGTTTCGCGTGGTTGTTGCCCCGGTTGATTTACCAGGTTTTTGAATTTATCGATAGCCTGCTTAACCTCGTGCTGGTCAAAAGGTTTAAGGATATAGTCGATCCCGTTATTTTTAAAGGCTTGTATGGCGTAGTCGTTATATGCAGTGACAAATACAACGGGCTTTGTTATCTTGACTTGTTTGAAAATATCAAATGATAAACCATCTGCTAACCTGATATCCATAAAAATAAGATCGTAGCCGGTTTGCTGCTCCGAGAACCATTCTACGGCGTCCTTTACGCCTGAAAGGATATTTATAACCTGTATACCATCATCAATCGTTTGCAGCACATGCGCCAAATTACGCGCTGAAACCGGCTCATCCTCAATTACTACTACTTTCAACTGCTTCATATATTAAGAGGTAATTTTACGATGAAGTATTCGGCACTTTGTTCGATCTCAATTTCATGGTGCATCAATATACTGAAGCGACTGTTCAGATTGGCGAGCCCTATGCCTGTACTATGTTCCGGCTCCGCAATTATGTTGAGGTTGTTGCATACAACCAGCATGTTTTCAGCTATATATACTTTCACTTTTAACGGTTTTGCCAGCGTGGCCGAGTTGTGTTTAGCGGCATTTTCTATTAGCGGCTGTAATGTTAAATGGGGGATAAGCACATCGTTGAATTTTTCATCGATATCAATGGTTAACTGAAACGCTTTTTCAAAACGCATAACAAGCAATTGTTCATACGAAGTAATCATCTTTAATTCGTTGCCCAGGCTTACCAATTGATTGCCGGCTTGGGTAAGCGCATACCTGAATATCTTTGATAAATGATTGATGAAATGCTGAGCCTTAGCAGGATCTTCCCTAACAATCCCCGAAAGCGTGCTCAATGAGTTAAATAGAAAATGAGGGTTAAGCTGCTCCTTTAGCAATTCCAGCTCTGCTTCAAGATAAGCGGTTTTCAATTGTTCATTCTCTTTGTCCTTTCGCTTACTCTCACGGAGCAACAGGATAATTTTTATGAGTATCCCAGCCAAAAAACCGCTCAAAACGTATCTGGAAAAATAGCCCGACCAATAGATATTTCGTAATTGAGTACTAAAAAAAACGTGCCGCTGAATTATTCCTGCCGTTAAGCAAAAAACCAATAGCACCCCAAAGTTTAAAAAAAAGGTCGTGGTGTACTTTTTCGAATTATGCGATATGAACAAAGCACTTGTTCGGTTAAGGTTAAGATAAAAGAGCAGGTAGCAGAAAGTTGTGCTGGAAAGTAGCTGAAAAATAAGTTCCGCGAGATTAAAATGCCAGTAATGCGCAATAATGCCGTTTTCCCGAAGCGCCAGGAACCTGGGGCTGCTCATAAGTAAAGCAATGAGCAATGAGCTGTACCAGCAGATTCGTTTTTCGGTTTTATCCATCAGGTAAATTTAACAGTCGCTTTCATATGTGATAAATATAAGCAGGCGAAGCTGAAAAATACGCGGGTGAACAAACAAAAAGGGCAACCCATGCCGGATTACCCTTTAAAGTAGGTCTTATTTTTTTTTAGTTTTGAGGCTCGTCTGCGGGGGTGCTTACAACTTTGTACACCCTGTTACCACCGGTGTCAGTTGTTTCCTGGTAGTACACATCATCAGGAGAAACAAATAAGGTTTGTCCGTTTACATGAATAGTGCGGGTGCCTTGTGGCAGGTCATTATATATATCACCTGTTTTCGGTAATGGAGCCTGGTCAGTTTGACCTTGATCTCCTCCCTGTACCTGGCCCTGTTGATCAGTGTCTAACTGACCATCCTTACCTGCAATGACGTATACTTGCGAACCGTCATCTTTTGTTATAGGCTGATAGTAAACACCATTCAGCTCGTAATATTGTGCGCCATTTATCATGATCGACTGCGCGTTTGCAGGCAATTGTGAAATTTCAGCACCTAATGGTGGTTCAACTACTGTATATTGGTTGTTTTGCTGTTGGTAGTAAAAGCCATTGCTATAGTAATATTGGGCGTCGCCCCAATAGAATGGGTAATAACCGTATGGTAAATAGCCTATGCTAAAGCCTATGCGTGGATAGTAAAGGCTTGCGAAAAAGCCGCCGTGGTAATAAAATCCACCACGATAGCCCCAATAGCTACGACCGCCCCAATAACTTGGGCCGTAATAATGACCGCGACCATATCCAAAACCATTATGGCCATAGTAGCCACCGCGATAACCACGTGCGCCAACATAACCTCTTGAACCTGCATAACCACGAGAACCTGCATAGCCGCGGGCGCCAACATAGCCTCTTGAGCCTGCGTAAGCCCTGTTACCTGTAAAGCCACGGTTTGCACTTACGCCAACTCTGCCGTTAAAACGCGAGTTGCCTTGGAAAGATTGACCACGCTGAAACGAGCCGCCTCTTACCGCCGCGCTGCCACGGGGAGCAAATGAACGTTGTGAACCTGACGGCGCTGAGAATGATGAATGGCCTGAAAAGCCGCCTGAACGACCGCTGCTAACATGACCGCCGCCACCGCCGCCAAAATGACCACCGCCGCCGCCGCCGCCGTGACTACCGCCGCCACCACCACCACCTCTGTGCTGAGCATTTGCCGGAAAAGCTAAAAACAAACATAATAGTCCGCTTAAGCTTGTGAATACAAAATATTTTAATGCCTTTTTCATATTGATATTAGTTGAACAGTCTTTCGCTGCTGTTTTCTTTATAGACTAACGTTATTACAAACGGTTTAATGTTCGCATGAATTATTTATTCAACAATTGTGCCCGTATTAATAACGACGTTTTATTTTGACAAGTTTTGTACAAAGCAAGCACATATTTCTATATTAGCAACACTGCTTTAAACAAATAAGCAACAGAATAATTATGATAAAAGATACAAACTCTTTAAACCAGGTAGCAGAATTCCATACAACATTTAAACACCCTATTGTGCCGCAGCCGGCAATACCCTCTAAAGAAAGAGCAGCTTTACGCATTTCCCTTTTGGCCGAGGAATTAAAGGAATTGCAGCAAGCTATTGATGATAATGATTTGGTTGAAGTTGCCGATGCCTTTTGCGATCTGCAATATGTGTTATCAGGCGCGATACTGGAATTTGGACTTGCTGAAAAGTTTAAGGAATTGTTTGATGAGGTTCATCGCTCAAACATGAGCAAGGCTTGCAAAACTGTTGAAGAGGCTGAGAAAACTATAGCACATTACAAAAACACAGCGGATATCGATTCCTATCATAAGGAGATCGACGGATTGTTTTTGGTTTACCGCACAGCGGATAATAAAACTTTAAAATCAGTGAATTACTCGCCGGCATCTCTTAAGGTAATATTAGAAAAGTAGCATATTCACCAACCTCTGTGCATTCTTTGTGACCTCGTGTTAAAATTAACCATAGGAAATGAAGAATGCACAGATTGCGGTAAGGCAATAACCTACACCCGTAAAAACGTTTTCTTTTGATATAGATAATAAAGGAACATCCACTTTACTATCAGTAAGGTTATAGCCATCAATACGGCACCCCATGGATCACCGGCTAATTGGCCCAGCCATTTAAAAAAGCCATCGTTGGCGTACTGCCATTTTATAAAGTGCCCTGATATGTAGATGAGGATGGAGTTCATCCCGATCACCTTAAAGAAAAACGCCCATTTTTTATAGCCTAAAACATCTATCACATAGTAAAATAGTGCCATTAGTAACAAGCTTATCCCGCCAACATGCATCACAAATGAGCTTGACCAAAGGTTTTTATTGATAGGGAAGTCAATGTTCCAGATTTGTGCTACTACCAGGAATATAACGCCAGCAATTGCCAGGCGCAGGGTTTTAGCGTTTTGCGAAAGCGTTTTGTTTTTCAAGGTTAATCCGGCCATGATGCCTAATAAGCCAGTACTTATAGCAGGAATTGTAGAAAACAAACCTTCCGGGTCGTGCATATTCGGTCTGCCATCCGGGTATGGGACATACAACCGCCCGGGCAATGTAATGCGATCCATGTAAGAGGCAAAATTACCCATAGGGGTTAGGTCGCCGGAATGAAAACCCGGCGCCGATGTGAATTTTAGCAGTAAGTAATAACCAACTATAAAAAAGAAGAACCAAAATATAAGCGTCCATTCCTTTGCGTAGAGGTAAATAATGTTTGCAAACATGTAGGCAATGCCAATTCGGCCAAGTACGCTGGGGAAGCGGAATTCAGAGATCGGTCGCAACTGGAGCCCGTTGTTCACGAGAAAACCTAATAGAATTAATATTAGGGTTCTTTTCATAACTCTAAGCAATAATTGCTCGCGGCTTTTCCCTTTTTCCAGTTCACGGCCTACCGAAAATGGAGTTGATACTCCAGCCATAAAAAGGAAAAGCGGAAAGATCAGATCGTAAGCGTGAAAACCGTTCCAGTCCGGGTGGGTAAATTGCTCCGCCATTGTGTTCCAAAAGGCCGATTGCCCATGCGTAGCATGCTTTATGCTGTGCCAGATTTCGTCGGCGCCCATTATCCAAAACATATCAAAGCCTCGTAGTGCGTCTAACGAAAATAATCGGGTAGGGGCAGCGTCGAAATCGTCTGCAGGTTGTTGGGTTTTTGCTGGTGAAGCCATTACGGTTTACTATTAGGTTAGTAACCGAAAGGTAGGTTTTTTATGGGGTAAAACAAAGTTTTAGTTAGTGGTTGATTAATAGTTTGGTTGATTGGGTTGATTAGGAGAGTGGTTGATTAAGTTAGTCTCGCTGGGTAGTGCTATTAACCTAATCAACTCAATCTAACTCAATCAACCACTCACCAAGCTATTCCCCCCTCTTCAAACCGAATTTTTCAATTTTACTGTAAAGGTGGCTCCTTTGAATATCAATATCGTCGGCAGTCTTTGACACGTTCCAGTTGTTTTTCTCCAGTTTGAATTTGATGTATTCGCGTTCAGCAAAATCCTTATACTCCTGGAAGTTAGTAAATTGATCAAAATCTGTTTGCGCCGCGGCCGCATCATTGCTTGCCGCTACCGGAGATGACGGATTGGCAAAAGCCTTAACGTCACCATCTGTAATGGTCCTGTCACTTAAAATTATCAGGCGTTCTACCATGTTGCGCAACTCACGGATGTTGCCTGTCCATGGTAACGCCTTAAGTGCGTCAAGGGCAGCTTCGGAAATCTTTTTAACCGGCATGCCATAGTCATTGCAGATCTCATCCAAAAAGTTTTGCGTAAGCAGCCCGATATCATCCCTGCGGTCGGTAAGCGGTGGTACATGGATCAGGATAACGCTTAGGCGATGGTAAAGGTCCATACGGAAGTTGCCAGCTTCAATTTCCTTCAGCAGGTCCTTATTGGTTGCAGCAACAACGCGTACGTCAACTTCAATTTCCTTTTCACCACCAACACGTGTTATTTTATTTTCCTGCAGCGCCCGCAACACTTTTGCCTGGGTTGACGGACTCATATCACCAATTTCGTCAAGAAACAAAGTTCCGCCGTTGGCTGATTCAAATTTACCAATGCGTTGTTTTATAGCTGAGGTAAAAGATCCTTTTTCGTGTCCAAATAATTCACTTTCAATAAGTTCAGACGGAATTGCCGCGCAATTAACTTCAATCAATGGTGCGCTTGAGCGGTTTGATTTCTCGTGAAGCCAGCGGGCAACCAGTTCCTTACCACTTCCGTTTGCGCCAGTAACCAGTACACGAGCATCGGTAGGCGCAACGCGATCAATAGTTTCCTTTATCTTTAAAATTGCCTGGGACTCGCCTAAAATAGGACGGACCTTTGAAACTCTTCTTTTTAAAACCTTGGCTTCTGTCACAAGGCTTCCCCTGTCTAACGCATTGCGAACAGTGATTAGCAGGCGGTTAAGATCAGGTGGTTTTGAAATAAAATCGAATGCACCTTTTTTGCTGGCTTCCACAGCAGTCTCCACCGTTCCATGACCAGAGATCATTATAAAAGGAAGATCAGGTTTATAAGAAAGCCCTTCGGTAAGCACTTCCATGCCATCCATGCGGTTCATTTTTATATCGCAAAGAACAAGGTCGTAGTCGTTAGCCTTTATTAATTCTAAACCGTCAATTCCATTGTCAACATCTTCTACTATGTAGTCTTCGTATTCTAAAATTTCGCGTAGCGTGCTGCGTATAGCGCGTTCGTCATCAATAATTAAAATTTTGGCCATTGTTTCTTATAAGTTTTTCTTTTGGAGATATGATGTTGCGAATATATGTAAATGTATAGAAAAGCAAACACATTTTGGGGTGATTGGTTTTATTAAGATAAGATTAATCTGTAAACAGTATTTCATTAACCCTTCACATCCCAAAATCGTTTCAAAAAATAACCCCTCCCGTTTTACCGAAAGGGGTATATCAGCAGCAAAGCTGTAAGCCGGGTTCTGTTCCATTATAAATAAATGGCTTCTATCATTAATCTGGCCCTGTCATCGCTAACAGGTTCAATCAACCTACCCATCCTGGCAAATTACCTGCTTGCGCAGATAGATTAGGAAACGAGCAGCTCCGCGTCCAGGACCTATTTGGTTTTTCAACTCCTGAGGTTTACCGCAATCCCGGTTGCCCGGAAAAGCCGTGAGCTCTTACCTCACGTTTTCACCCTTACCCCAACGAATCGGGGCGGTATATTTTCTGTGGCACTTGCTGTCGCCGGCTGTCGGCGCCTTCCCGTTAGGAAGCAGGATGCTCTGTGTTGCCCGGACTTTCCTCCGTCGGGATAAATCCCAACAGCGATAGAACGTTTTGCATAGCAAAGTTACTTGTTTTTTGCGGAGATAGCGTTATACTGCTTCAAATACCGCTCAACCTTCGATTGCAGAACGTTTACCTGGATACGATGCAGAAGAAAAAAGAATACCAGTAACGCAGGAAACAATATGGCAGTTATCCAACCGGCAACAGGTTGTTTTGCCACTAGCTGTAATAATAAAATTACAGCCCAAAGAACTATTATCAAGATCAGTTCGAATCTCGATTTACTCTCCAGGTTTACAATAGCCTTATCCTTGTTTACAGGCGTTATTACAACTTTAGTATGGATGCCGTTAACGGAGCCCGGTCTTCTGTTTTTTATTAAGGTGCCCAGCGAAAGGTCCGACAAAAACTTATACTCGTTCTTTGAAACTTTATGTGCGGAAAAGCCATGGGGCTCATTTTTAGAAATGTAATTGTCAATAGATCCTGCAGATCCGTTTACTTCAAACTGCTTATTTAATGAAATAGGGTTGAAAATGCTCATTGCGTTTAAATGTGAACAGTTAAGGTAGCTATAATTAATTGCATTTAGCCAGGTCGGCATTAACTGTTTCAACGGTGCTGGTTGCTGCCTTATTTCCAAATGAATTGGTTACGTAGGTAAGTACCTGGGCAATTTCAAGCGGTGTAAGGCCGCTTGGGAGCATTTCACCGTCAAATGCCTTATTATTGATGATGACTTTCCCCTTTAATCCATTTTTTAACAGGCAAGCCAATGTTTTCTTGTTGTTTTTTAAATATAATGAATCGGTGAGCGGAGGGATGAAGCTTTGCAAACCATCACCTTTAATGCCGTGGCAATTTTGGCATTTGGCCTGATAAACTGTGCTCCCGTTTGAATAGTACCGGTTAAACTCAATGCGTTCATCGCTCTGGCATGAAATCGCGAACGCAATTACCACGAAACAAATACAGCCGATTATTTTAACCTTCATTTGGTTGGGTTTTGATCAGGCTCAGCCATTAAGGTTTTGATATCGGCAGTCATTTTTTCCACTTCAGCAGGATCGGTTCCCATATAGGTGCCGCGAATCCGTTTTTGTTTATCGATCAAAATAAAATAGCCATCATGTACGTAGTTTCCCTGTGGGTTTTTTTCCTGTACAGATGTTAAATAGCTTTTTGCAATGGTATAAGTTGCGTCTTTGTCGCCATGTAGTAGCCACCATGTGTTACCGCTTAGGCCCATTTTATCGGCGTATTTTTTTAATACAGGTACGGTATCGTATTTAGGGTCTATGGAATGCGATATGATGCGGAAATCAGGATTGCTCTTAAACTCGTTATAAACCGGCAGCATATTACGGTGCATCACCGGGCAAATGGTAGGGCAGGTGGTGAAAAAGAAATCAGCCACATAGATCTTTCCGTCAAGATTTTTCCCGGTTATTGTATCGCCATATTGATTAACAAATTTAAAATCAGGAATGGTTTGATAAATAGTATCGGTAACCTGTTTACCGTTCACTGTTTTAGTAACCGGTTTTTTGTTGCCGTAAATCGGTAACGTCGAATTATTTGATTTACAGGCGCTGATTAACAAAATTATTGTGGCAGCATAGATCAGTTTCTTCATTTTGCCTTGGTTTTTTTGAGATAAGCATCTGACTCAGCAACGGCGGCGTTTAATTGAGCATCTATACCCAGGATCAGCTTTTTTTGATCGTTCATATAGGAAATAACGTCGGCATCTGATTTTCCTTTTTGTTCATAATCAAATTTATGCATCCAGTTCTCCATTGCATCCTCAGCAGCCGATAACTTTTTGCTAAGGATTACCGCTGAATCCTTCGCAGCAACAGCATTTGTTTTTATCAATGTGTCAAGCTTCATGCGGTTTGCTATAACCTTTCCGTCAACTTCCATGACTTTTTCATGCACTTTCATGACATCGTCCATGGCGGCACTTTTTTCTGCTTTTTTGTTTGAGCAGGCGAACAGGAAGGAGCAGGCAAATAATATCAGTAGCGTTTTTTTCATTTTTAGGTTTTTATGCGGTCAAAAATAAGCAACAGCTAACATAGGTTAGCCATTTAATTGTCTTATGTAGAAAATATAATCGGTATTGGGCAGGCTTTCAATTCCCGCAAACTTCAGTTGCTGGCCTATTTGAGCGCGGTGATGGGTGCCGTGGTTAATTAAATGAGCAAGTACATCGCTCAATTTATTCTGAAAGCTATCGCCCTGTGAATTCTTATAGCTGATTGCTTTTTCAAAATCATCCGGCTGTAATGTATCCAGGTAGCTTGACCAAGCTTCGCTATTTGACGTGATAGTACCGACAAAGGCTTCTGTTTTACCCTCCGGCCATAAGACGCTGGCTATCGGTGGCAATCCTTTACAGCGGTTTAGCCAGATCTGTTGGGCTGTTAGTAAATGTGCCATTAATTGGATCGACTTTTCGGGCGGATCTGTCTTAAGCATAGCGGCCAATATTGTTTCGTTAGCGTAACGGTCGTAGTTTAAAAGCCGGATAAAATAGTTTTTCATGCTGTAAAATTAAAAATATCGCAAGCATTAAAACAAATAGGCTATCGCAGTGATTATCAGTTAACAATAACATAATGATACCGACATCACAGGTTTATAACGCTGCATTACCTTTATAATTAAATAAACACATTTGTTATGAAATTCATCATAAAGTTTTCGAAGCTTATTACAAATTTCCGTGAGTGGATGATCCTGAAAAGTATGAGGTCATCTTTCATTCACTAATTATTTGTTTAAAAATTTCGTTTATTTGATTGTATTGCACAATTTGGCACTACAATAGCTCTTTAATGGAAAGCACTTCGCAGCATCTAGATTTCAATAAACAACCTTTTGGCGACGATTTTATTTGGGGAGTCTCCGTGGCTTCGTTCCAGATAGAGGGTGGCTGTGATGCCGATGGAAAGGGGGAATCCATTTGGGATACTTTTGCAGCAAAAAAAGGTAAGATCCTGAATGGCGACAAACCCAATATTTCCTGCGATTTCTACAATTTATACCAACTAGATATCGACCTGATCAAACAGATGAACATCCCCTGTTTCAGGTTTTCCATATCATGGACCCGTATATTTCCAAATGGTACCGGCGAAATAAACCAGGCAGGTGTCGACTTTTATAACCGTGTTATCGATTATTGCGTTGAACAGGGAGTTGAGCCATGGGTTACAGTTTATCATTGGGACTTGCCACAGGCTCTTGAGATAAGGGGCGGCTGGACAAATCGTGACATTGTAACTTGGTTTAAAGCATTTGTAACTGCCTGCGCCGAAAATTTTGGCGACCGGGTAAAGCACTGGATGGTAATGAACGAGCCCGGCGTATTTACCGGCGCCGGCTATTTCCTGGGCATCCACGCGCCGGGAAGAACAGGGTTGAAGAATTTTTTACCTGCTATTCATCACGCCGTTTTGTGTATGGCAGCGGGTGGTAGGATACTGCGCAGTTTAGTGCCCGACGCACAGGTTGGTACAACATTTTCGTGCTCGTATATCGAGCCGCATTCCGATAAGATGAAAGATGTAAACGCCGCCAAAAGGGTTGATGCCTTACTTAACAGGCTTTTTATTGAGCCAATTTTAGGTTTGGGATACCCTTTTGCTGATGTGCCTGCATTAAAGGGCGTTGCAAAATACCAACTACCCGGGGACGAGGATGAAATGAAGTTTGATTTTGATTTTATCGGCGTGCAAAACTATACACGCGAAATTGTTAAAAACTCGTTTTTTACGCCTTATGTTGGCGCATCGCTGGTGAAGGCAGAAAAAAGGGGGGTGCCGTTAACAAGCATGAAATGGGAGGTGTACCCTGCATCTATTTACCAGATGATCAAAAAGTTTAACAGCTATCCTCAAATAAAAAACATCATCGTAACTGAGAATGGCGCAGCGTTTCCTGACGAGGTAAGCGATGGCAAAGTTGAGGACACTCGGCGGATTGCATATTTGCAAAGCTATTTGCAGCAGGTATTAAGGGCAAAAAATGAAGGCCTGAAGATTAGTGGTTATTTTATCTGGACGCTTACCGATAACTTTGAGTGGGCAGAAGGTTATCATCCGCGTTTTGGGTTGATACATATTAATTTTGACACACAACAGCGGATCATTAAAGGATCAGGGCATTGGTATGGACGGTTTTTAAGCGGCAAATAGTTCTGAAGGCTTTATCAGGAATAAGCTTTTATCTCTAAATCAGAATTCTGAACTTTAGGTGAGTCGCTTTTTTGCTGACGTGGCAGTGCAATAAAAAATGTTATCCCTGCTTTAGGATTGGTGTCAAACCAAATCCTACCATTATGACTTTCAATTATTTGTTTACTTATAGATAGCCCTAGCCCAAAGGATTTTTCACCGGCAGTTCCTGGTCTTTTAGCTTCGGTAAATGTGTTAAATACTTTAGTTCCCACACTTTCAGGGATTCCTATGCCAGCGTCTTTAACCGAGATGATAAGTTCACTTTTTGCAACTGTAGCCTTTACAAATATGGTTTCGCCAGCCGGGCTGAATTTGATGGCATTACTTATAAGGTTACCAACAACCCTCCATATTTTCTCCCTGCTTACAAATAAGTCTTCCGGATCGGTCAGTAATTCAAGTTTAATTGTTTGATTCTTTTCCGAGGCTTTAAATCGCAATAATTCCACACTCATGTTTAATAGAGAATTCATGTCCACCAGCTCCTTATTAAGTTGTGCAGTGCCGTTATTTGTTACTTCAAGGATCTCGTTTATTAATTCCAATGAGTTGTTTGATGTTTCTTTTATAAGTGCAATTAATTCTTTTTGATCGTCTGTAAGCTCATCTTCCATCATTACCTGGCTTAAAGAAGCTATACCACCTATCGGATTTCTAAGATCATGTGCAACAGCCCTCAAGATCCTGTCTTTTTCCTGATCGCTTTGCTTAAGTTCTTCGAGTGTGACCTCGAGATCAGTTTTTTGCAGGTTTATCTGTTTGTTTAAATCACTTACAATTTGCACATCTTGCTTCGATTTCTTCCAGTTACGGTATACTAACAAAATAATTATTATTGCCATTCCCGCACAAATCGCTGACAGATAGATATAGATCCGCTGAAGCTTATTGTTATCTTTTAGGTCCTCAATTTGGTATTGCTTATCGTAATTTTCTTTTTGCTGAATTACGTCCGTTTCTTTCAACGAATTGATACGCTTACTTGTGGAATCCTTTAATGAATTATAAATTTGAACATGCTTGTAGGCATTTGCAAAATCACCGGTTTGCTGGTAGTATTTGCTCATCAAAAAGTACCAATTGGTTTCTGCTTCCTCGTTTTTTACCGTATCAAGTTGTCTTCGTAAATCGCTGAACAATGTTGCGAATGGCTGATATCGCCGGGTGTTGATATATAATTTACCAAGATTGATTTCAGCGAGTTGGGCATTGGTAAAGTCGTTTATCTTTTTAAGATTTATTTTAATACTTTTTTGTAAAAGCTCTTCAGCCTGTGCAGATTGGCCCTCTAACATAGCAATTTCGCCCTGGTTGCCATAAACAACGGCACGCGCAACATTAGTAAGCCTCGCCTGGCCCTGATTTTGGTATCCGCTGCTATTGTTATTTATGTATCGCAATGTTTTATTAAACCAGATAGCCGCACTATCCAGTTCGCCATTGTTTTTAAAACTTTCGCCGATATTATCAAGTAGCTCCTGGCGCTGGTAAAATGCAGTGAAGCTGTCCTTGTACGACAAACTTTGCCTGAAGCTGGTTTTAAAGTAATTAGCAGCCTCAGGATAATGTCCCTGCTTAAACATCACCATCCCCATGCGATAGGTATACTCAGCGAGGATTTCGTTTTTTAGATTGTTTTTACCCAGAAAATAACCCTGGTAGTAACATTGATAAGCATGGCTGAGCTGGGAAAGGTCGAAATACGCGTCACCCATAGCAAAATTTGCTTCGGCGTAATTGCTTACATACTGTTTTCTGGTAATACTTTTTTTTGCCATCATCAGCATACTGTCGGCGTATACAAGAGCCATGCGGGGTTTCATGATACCCCGTTTGTAGTAAAGATATTTTAATCCGTAATACCTGAAAATATCGTTGATGTAAGGGTTCTTAATTTCGCGAAACCCGGAATCTATAAAGCGTTGGTCATCCTCTAAACTAATGTGGTGTCGCGGTTTGGAAAGATTTGTCGAAAACGTCTTAAATTGTTCAGAATAATCGCCTGTATCGTCCGCCTTTATTCCGCACGACGCCAGCCAGCAAACAGTCGCCAATAAAAGCAAAAGCCTGTTGATGTTGAAAGTGGTATTAATCAGGAGATTGGGCACTATTAATCAATATGTAATATACAAATTTACATTTTACTCCCAAGGGGAATAAATTCATTTATAATTAAACGGTTATTTATTGATTAAGGTTACTTATTATTTAAAAGCTTCCAGTCCTGTAACGTCGAAACCGGTAATTAATAAATGGATATCATGAGTTCCTTCATAAGTCACAACTGATTCCAGGTTCATCATGTGCCTCATTATCGGGTACTCGCCGGTAATGCCCATTCCGCCCAGCATCTGACGCGCTTCCCGGGCAATATTAAGTGCTGTTTCAACACTGTTCCGTTTGCTCATGGAGATTTGAGCAGGGGTGGCCCGGTTCTCGTTTTTTAAAGTTCCCAAACGCCATACCAATAATTGACCTTTGGTGATTTCTGTGATCATCTCAGCCAGTTTTTTTTGTTGAAGCTGGAACGCGCCAATAGGTTTGCCGAACTGTTTGCGCTCTTTAGAATATCTTAAAGCCGTATCATAACAATCCATTGCTGCGCCTAATGCACCCCAGGCAATACCGTAACGTGCCTGGTTAAGACAGCCAAGAGGTCCCTTTAAGCCGGTCACATTTGGTAACAAGTTTTCCTTAGGTACTTTAACGTTGTCAAAAACCAACTCACCGGTGGCTGACGCGCGTAACGACCATTTATTGTGAGTTTCGGGCGTGGTAAAACCCTCCATGCCCCGTTCAACTATTAGTCCACGAATCTTGCCGCTTTCGTCTTTTGCCCAAACAACGGCTATATCTGCAAAAGGTGAGTTTGAGATCCACATTTTAGCGCCATTTAACAGGTAATGATCGCCTGCATCCTTGAAGTTGGTGGTCATCCCGCCCGGGTCTGAACCATGGTCGGGTTCGGTAAGGCCAAAGCAGCCCATTAATTCACCGGTAGCTAACTTAGGGAGATATTTATGTTTTTGTTCTTCTGAGCCATACGCGTATATCGGGTACATTACCAATGATCCCTGTACAGATGCAGTGGACCTGATGCCTGAATCGCCACGCTCAATTTCCTGCATGATGATACCGTACGACATATAATCCAATCCGGCACCCCCATATTCAACGGGGATAGTTGGGCCGAAAGCGCCTATTTCACCAAGGCCTTTTATTAAGTGTTTTGGAAATTCAGCACGTTGAGAATAATCTTCTATTATAGGACTTACCTCTTTTTTAACCCAATCGCGTACAGTTGCGCGAATCAGCTTATGCTCTTCAGTAAACAATTCATCAGCTAAATAATAATCAGGCGATTCGTAAAGATCTTTTTTAGACATAAAGTGGATAATTGGTGGGCAAAGATAGGGGTTTTGATTTCGGAAATCGGAATTTCAAATTCGGAATTTTTAATTCCAAGTATTAAATCCAAATGAAACATGTGAAATCATAAATCATAATTACATTTGATTTATGATTACTATAGCATTGCACGGAGCCGAGTTTTTCGCATTCCATGGGTTTTACCCTGAGGAGCAAAAACTGGGAACGAGATTTATTGTTGACGTAGATGTGAGTTTTGCGCCGGTAAAAAACCTGAAGGATGATGAGATTAGTAATACAGTTGACTACGAAAGGGTTTATGGTATTGTAGAGGCTGAAATGAAAAAGACCTCCAAACTGATTGAAACAGTGGCCCAGGCGATCGCTAACGAAATAAAAAGTCAATTTCCCTTTACTGATTCGATCAGGGTTTCTTTAAAAAAAATGAATCCGCCGCTTAATGGTAAAGTTGCTTACTCAAATATTGTTATAACAATATGAGCTATAATAAAATCACGGAAAATATACTTGCAGCTATCAGGCAGATAGTTGGGGATGATGAGGTTATAACTAGTAACGTCGAACTGGAAAAATACAGCCATGATGAAACAGAAGACCTGCGCTTTTACCCGGAAGTGGTAGCAAAACCAAAATCGCCGCAGGAGGTTTCGGCATTAATGAAGCTTTGTAATGAGAATTTAATTCCCGTTACCCCGCGCGGCGCGGGAACAGGGTTGAGTGGCGGGGCGCTACCTGTTATGGGTGGTTTGCTCATAGCGATGGAACGTTTTAATAAGGTGTTAAAAATTGACGAACAAAACCTGCAGGCTACCGTGGAGCCTGGTGTAGTTACTGAGGAGTTTATGGATCAGGTTGCAGCAAAGGGCCTGCTATATCCGGTTGACCCGGCAAGTAAAGGCAGCTGCTTTATCGGAGGCAATGTTTCGCACGGATCAGGCGGACCGAGGGTGGTTAAATATGGTACCATAAGGGAATATATTTTAAACCTGGAAGTTGTGCTGCCATCCGGCGAAGTAATCTGGACTGGCGCCAATACTTTAAAATATGCTTCAGGGTATAACCTTACCCAATTGATGATAGGATCGGAGGGCACTTTGGGGATAATTACCAAGATAGTTGTAAAACTTATCCCTCGGCCAACGTTAGATGCCCTAATGCTGGCGTCGTTCACTTCCAACGAAGCCGCCTGTGGTGCAGTATCTGCTATATTCAGAGCAGGCATTGTTCCGTCAGCCCTGGAATTTATGGAACGGAGAGGAGTGGAGTGGGTGATAGAAAAGGATGGGCTTGTGTTCGATCTGAAAGACGGCATTGAAGCTTTTTTACTAATTGAAGTAGACGGGACCAACCAGGAGGTGATTTTTACCGACTGTGAGAAGATAAACCAGGTGCTGGAGGAATTTGATTGTAAGGAGGTTTTATTTGCTGATACATCTGCACAAAAAGAAGAACTATGGCGCCTACGCAGGACGATGGCCGTTTCAGTAAAATCAAATTCTGTTTATAAAGAGGAGGATACCGTTGTTCCGCGCGCAAGCTTGCCGGAGCTGATTAAAGGGATTAAAGAAACGGGGGTTAAATATGGCTTTGAATCAGTGTGTTATGGTCATGCAGGCGATGGAAACCTGCATGTAAATATCATCAAAGGCCAAATGAGTGACGAAGACTGGAACACTAAATTAAAGGATGGTATCCGCGAGATCTTTGAGCTTACAGTCTCCCTTGGCGGAACCTTATCCGGCGAGCATGGTATTGGTTTGGTACAAAAGGGATTTATGCCAATAAAATACAGCGAAGTTCATTTTGCCTTATGGCGCGGGATAAAGCAAGTGTTTGATAAAAATGGTATCTTAAACCCCGGAAAAATCTTTGACCGGAACCGGGATTAAGGGATTTGTCGGATTTAATTAATTCGATTGCATTTAAAGAATCTGTTAACTCCCTTAATCCGGTTCAATAATTCACAAACTCACTAAATCATTAATTAACATTGTCTGCATTAGAATTTAACATAACGGATCAGGACCTGATTAAAATAGCTATAGCGGTTGTTTGTGGGGGCTTATTAGGTTTGGAGCGGCAGTATAAAAATAAGATTGCAGGCTTTCGCACCATTATTTTAATTTGTCTTGGCTCAACAATCTACACTATGGTTGCGCAGCGGGCCGGAGCAGGGGTTAACATCAACATAGTAACAGGTATTGGCTTTATTGGCGCGGGTGTAATTTTTAAGGACAATATAACGGTTAGCGGGCTGACAACGGCTTCGGTGATATGGATCTCTGCAGCAATAGGAATGGCGGCCGGATCAGGGAATTATACACTGGCGCTAATTTGTACAGTTATTACGTTGATGGTGCTGCTGTTTTTTAACCTGCTTGAGAGATACATAGACAAGATCCATCGCGACAAGCTTTTTGTAATTGTATTTACAGATTCCAGCTATGCTAATATGGATTCGGTCGAAGAAGCTATTAGTGCTTTGCAATTGACTTCAAGACGGGTACAGGTTTCCAAAAAGGATGGCTGTTTGCAACTGGCCATAATGGTTACGGGGCACCGGCAAAAAATAAGCAAACTGGATGAAAAGCTGCTGCAAATGGAGCAGGTGAAATCTTTCTGAACCGGGATTAAGCGGATTTTCTGGATTAGAAGAGATTCCCTTGTAAGCGGTCAACTAGCGGGTGTTAAATAATCTGAGCTTTTATCTGATAAATCCCTAAAATCCATTAATCCCGGTTCAATTAGTATTCAGGATCAATCCAGGCTCGTCATAAGCAATCATCATGTCTCTTTCCTTCTGTGGAATAGATATGGACTTATTCAAGGAGTAATCATAGCTGATGCATACAGTTTTTCCTGTCGTGCAGATCTCTTCGCCGTGTGGCGTTATTCTCACCAATAAATGCATTATATCAAAGCTGCTGTTCCCTATCCTTGTTGTGCGTACATAACAAAATATCTCGTCCTCCAATGTAATTGGTTTCAGATAATTAACTTCCGACCGTCCCACTATCACCCCGTTTTCACGTAGGTTCCAATTGATCGCCTCTTTCCAATAGTTAAAACGTGCAACTTCAAAATAGGTTAGGTAAATGGCATTGTTAACATGCCCTACGGCGTCAATATCTGAAAATCGGATCGCGATGGGTGTTTTGTATTTATAATCGGCTATTTTTTCACTCATAAAATGTCATTTTGTCTGTATGTTTTGAATTGCAACAGACATTGTGTCGTGTTTGATGCGTTTTTTCCCCTTGGTATAACAGTTGATAAACACTTAGCAAATATATTAAAAGAAAAACTTAAGAGAATATAATCATGACTTTAGTAAAATTTGCAAACGGACAAAAGAATCACGGCGTTAATCCATTTTTTAGCGACGTATTTGATTCGATTTTAAACGACTCATTTTTGAGCGACAAATTATCAAGCCGTGTTCCTGCTGTTAACATTGCAGAGACTGAAAACGAGTTCCAGATAGAATTGGCTGCTCCGGGCTTAAAAAAGGAAGATTTTAAGATCAGCCTTGATAAAAACGTATTGAGCGTATCTGCTGATAAGAAGGTAGAAAACGTTGAAGAAGGTAAGAAATTTAGCAAACGTGAATATAGCTACAATTCATTCACCAGGTCATTTACCTTACCTGAAACTGCTGATCATTCAAAGATTGAAGCTGAATATGCTGACGGGATCTTAAAGCTTAACGTAGCTAAAAAGGAAGAGGCTAAAATTCAGTCACGCGAAATTTCTGTAAAATAATTGGAGTCGGGAAGTCAGAAAAGACCGAAAGTCCGAAAGATAAAGTTTGATTAGGATATTAAATCCGAAATCGAATATCCGAATTCCGAAATAAAAAGAGTGTTTTCATAATAGTTGGTTTAGTTTGAAAAGGCCGCTTCGCAAGGAGCGGTCTTTTTCTTTTGTCTGAATCAGAATTTACAAGATTTTAGAATTTTCGGAATTCTGTTAATTCATTAATTCTGAAAATTCTGATTCAGACAGATAATTCCGCATTCACCTAATCCCGCATATTAATATACTGCAAAGGTTGCCCGAAATCGTCCTTGCGGCAAAGGCTGATAACTGCCTGTAGGTCATCTATCTTTTTGCCCTGAACCCGAACCTGATCTTCCATTATGGATGCCTGTACCTTTAGTCCGCTGTCCTTTATTTTTTTAACGATTTTTTTTGCAGCTTCTTTATCGATACCTTCTTTTATCTTTATTTCCTTACGGAGCATGTTACCGGAAACGGATTGTACATTACCGTCCAAATCCAAAGCTTTGGGGTCCAGACTTTGTTTTACCATGCGGCTGATGATAGAATCGCTGATAGCTTTTAACCGCATATCATTTTCAGTTACCACAGTTATTGTGTTGGTCTTTTTATCAAGGTCGATGGTGCTTTTTGAATCGTTAAAGTCATAACGGTTCAATATTTCCTTTTTCGCAATATTAATTGCATTATCCAGCGTCTGGCCGTCTATTTTGCTTACAATATCAAATGTTGGCATAGTAAAGGTAAATTTGGTGTTATGGCAAAGGTAGGATTTTTTAGTTCATGGTTGATGGTTCATAGTTCATAGACGAAGAATATGGATTATGCTTCAAAAGCTTTACCCATTTAATGCAGCTACCATGAACTATGAACCATCAACCATGAACTTCTCCTCATTAACTAAATAATAAAAACACACTAACATACCAATGAGTTAATATTAAGTTAACATTTAAATAAGCAGATTTGTAAACCACGGCCGAAAGGCCAGTCTTTTATATGGATAGTAAACACGTACCCTTAATTAATCGTGAAATAAGCTGGTTATATTTCAATGATCGCGTTTTGCAGGAGGCTGCCGATCCAACGGTTCCGTTAATTGACAGGATTAAATTTTTAGCCATATTTTCATCCAATCTCGATGAGTTTTACCGTGTAAGAGTAGCTACACTAAGCCGCCTCGCAAATTTGAATGAAAAGGCTAAGGAAATTTTAGGGTATAATCCAAAGAAGATCTTAAACCAGATAAAAAACATTGTAGTACGGCAGGAACGAAAGTTTAACAATCTGTACGAAAACATCATTGTAAAGCAGCTTGCTGAAGAAAAGATCTTTATCCTGAATGACAAACAGTTGAATGTAAGCAGGGGCGAGTTTGTTAAACGATATTTCAGAGAAAGTTTGCTGGCTACACTGGTGCCAATAATGCTGGATGAGGCGTTACCATTGCCCGAACTACGCGACCGGGCAATTTATTTTTTTGTAAAGCTCACTAAAAATAAAAAATCACGCCTTGCATTGATTGAGTTTCCGGATACGCTATCCCGCTTTATCGTATTGCCCGAAACTAACAACCTTAAATTTATTATTTTACTGGATGATATCATCAGGTATAGCCTGGAGGATATCTTCTTCATATTTGAACATGACTCCATTGAGGCATATTCTATTCAGCTTACCCGTGATGCTGAACTTGATCTTGATAAGGAAGTAAGCGAGAAATTCATCGATTCGCTTTCAAAGAGCCTGCAAAAGCGCAAAAAAGGCAAGCCAATGCGGTTGCTTTACGATTCGGAAATGCCGTTAGATATGCTTAAGTACCTGGTGAATAAAATGGGGCTGCATGGAGAAAGCCTTATTCCGGGGAATCGTTACCATAACTTTAAAAATTTCATCTCGTTTCCAAACGTGGGCCGGTCGGAACTGGAATATGAAAAAAGCATTCCATTGCCGGTTGAAGGCTTGTCGTTTGGCAAAAGCTTGATGGGAATGATTGCAAAGAAAGATTTTATGATCAGTACGCCTTATCAGTCGTACGACTACGTGATTCATTTTTTAAGGGAGGCGGCTATCGATCCAAAAGTAAAAGAGATCAGTATAGCGGTTTATCGCCTGGCGGAAAATTCCCGGATAATGCATGCCTTAATGAGTGCTGCAAAAAATGGCAAGAAGGTAACCTGTCTTGTAGAACTCCGCGCAAGGTTCGACGAGCAAAATAACATAGGATGGAGCAGGCGCCTGGAAGAAGAAGGGGTTACCGTACTCTATGGCATTGAAGGCTACAAGGTACACTCGAAGATTTGCCTTGTAATGCGGACTGAAAAGGAGCGGCCTGCTTATTATGCTTGTTTGTCTACCGGAAATTTTAATGAAAAAACGGCAAGGATGTATGCCGATCATACCCTGCTTACCGCTGACAAAAGGATAACGGCCGACCTGGTAAATGTTTTCAAAGCCTTGAGCAAAAATATTTTACCAAAGGGATTAAAGAGTTTGATCGTTTCGCCAATTGATGCACGCCCGGCCATATACAAACTCATTGACAATGAGATAAAAAACGCTAAGGCCGGAAAGCAGGCGTATATGATATTAAAAATGAACAGCCTCGCTGATGAACAACTGATCAATAAGCTTTACCAGGCTAGTAATGCGGGAGTAAAGATCCAGATGATTATAAGAGGTATGTGTTGCCTTATTGCAGGGGTAAAAGGGTATAGTGAAAATATTGAGGTGATCAGTATTGTAGATAAATACCTGGAGCACGCGAGGGTGCATATTTATTGCAACGGCGGCGATGAACTCATCTACCTGACATCTGCCGATTTTATGACCCGTAATATTGATACCCGGGTTGAAGTCGGCTTCCCGATATACGATGAAGGGCTTAAAAAAGAGATCCGTGACATTATTGATCTTCAACTTGAAGACAACACCAAATCGCGCGAAATTAATATTCACAATACCAATAAATACCACAAAACCCGCTCTGAGCTACCGCACCGGGCACAGGTTGATACTTACAACTATTTAAAACATAAAGGATAATAAATTGAGATACGCCGCTATAGATATAGGTTCAAATGCAGTCCGCTTGCTTATCGCTGATATTATTGAAAACAATGGGTCAGTTTCGTTTAAAAAAAACACCTTGATAAGGGTTCCATTGCGCCTGGGTGATGACGCTTTCCTGGATAAGCAGCTGTCTGATAAAAAAATCGCCGACCTGGTAAAAACGATGCAGGCTTTTGGCAAGCTAATGGAGGTGTACAAGGTAACCGACTATATGGCGTATGCAACATCAGCCATGCGTGAGGCCAAAAATGGAACCGATATAGTAAAGCAGATTAACGAAGAAGCCGGCGTTGATCTTGAAATTATTCATGGACAAAAAGAAGCCGGAATGATCTACGCAAGTCATGCCGAACAAACCATCGATAAAAGCAAAAATTACCTTTATATTGATGTGGGCGGCGGGAGTACGGAGTTGTCCTTCTTTTCATCCGGAGAAATGTGGGCATCCAAATCGTTTAATATAGGCACCATCAGGATGCTTGATAACCAGGATACTGAAGAAAGCTGGAATGATATGAGGGATTTTATTCGTGAGAACACCAAGCAATTCAAAATTATTTCGGGCATAGGCACAGGTGGTAATATCAATAAATTATACAAGCTTTCCGAAGAAAAGGAAAAATCACCATTAAGCTTTGGTAAACTTAAATCTCTTTATGGGTATTTAAATTCATTTTCACTTAAAGACAGGATAAATGTACTTGGTCTTAACCAGGATCGTGCCGACGTAATAATTCCCGCCTGTGAGATCTATATTACCGTGATGAAATGGGCCAACATAAAAAATATTTATGTGCCTACTGTCGGGCTGGTCGACGGTATAATTCAAACGCTTATAGAAAAAAACTTTCCAAAAGCAGGTTAAATTTATTTTAAGAAATTATTTAAAAATTAAAAAACTGTTAGTACATTTGTAGTGCCCTCTCAAAGGGCATGTTTTTCATAGGTAGATGTAGGGTCGAGTATTTATATTCGACCCTTTTTTATGCCTATAACTTTTACGAGCCGGATTTGTTTATATGGAAATGAAGAAAAAGATTGTTGTTGCGATAACCGGTGCCAGCGGTTCGATATACGCCAAATTACTACTGAAAAAACTTCAGGAACTGGGTGAGCAAATTACCGAGGTTGCCGTCGTGATGTCGGATAACGCAAAGGACGTATGGAAATTTGAGCTGGATGACGATGACTATAAGTCGATTCCTTATAAAGTTTACCCTAAAACTGACTTCATGGCGCCTTTCGCATCGGGTTCGGCAAAGTTCGATACCATGGTTGTTGTTCCATGTTCCATGGGCACGCTTGGTCGGATAGCGTCAGGCGTTTCCGACGATTTGATCAGCCGGGCAGCCGATGTTATTTTAAAGGAACGGCGCAAGCTTATCCTGGTTGCGCGCGATACACCATTCAACCTGATCCATATCCGTAATATGCAAACGGTTACCGAGGCGGGCGGGATCATCTGCCCGGCGATTCCATCATATTACAGCAAGCCGCAAACCATTGAAGAGCTGGCCATGACGGTAGTTAATCGTATCGTCGACCTGATTGGCCTGGATAATGACAGCTATCGGTGGGGGACTGAATAGGGTAAGTTCCGCAGATTTTTAGCTTCGCAGGTACCCCGGGAAATTTGGCTGGCGATTTTATTTACAAAATGAGTATCTTTGCAACCTTTAAAAATGAACAAAAAGGTAGCATTTTATACGTTAGGCTGTAAGCTGAATTATTCAGAAACCTCTTCCATTGGGCGCCAGTTTAATAACGCTGGTTTTCAAACGGTTGAGTTTACCGATACCCCTGATGTATATGTTATTAATACCTGCTCGGTTACTGATCATGCAGATAAAAAATGCAGAAAGGTAGTTAAAGAAGCGCTAAAGATCTCGCCTAACGCATTTGTTACCATAGTTGGGTGTTACGCCCAGTTAAAACCTAAGGAAATAGCAGAGATCCCTGGCGTTGATATGGTTTTGGGCGCTGCAGAGAAATTCCAGATAGTTGATTACATCACCGATCTTACAAAAACAAATAAGACAATGGTTTATAATCAGCCGGTATCGGAAGCTAAGGATTTTGTTCCCGGTTTCTCTTTTGGCGACCGTACCCGTACCTTTTTAAAGGTTCAGGATGGTTGTGATTATTCCTGTACATTTTGCACCATTCCGCTGGCCCGGGGCAGCAGCCGCAGCGATACCATTGAAAATGTAGTTGCGCAGGCTAAGGAAGTTGCTATCTCCGGTGTAAAAGAGATAGTTTTAACAGGTGTAAATCTCGGCGACTTTGGTATAAGAAATGGTAAGCGCGAGGACAAGTTCCTTGATTTGGTTAAGGCTTTAGACGATATAGACGGGATCAACAGGATCCGGATCTCTTCTATAGAGCCGAATCTGTTAAGTGACGAGATCATTGAGTTTGTTGATCAATCAAAGCGGTTTGTACCACACTTTCATATTCCCCTGCAATCAGGTTCTGATAAGATCTTAGGGCTAATGCGCCGCCGGTATAAACGTGACCTTTATGTAAGCAGGGTTGCCAAAATAAAGGAAGTAATGCCTGATTGTTGTATTGGTGTAGATGTTATAGTTGGCTTTCCTGGCGAGACAAGAGAAGATTTTATTGATACCTACAATTTTTTAAATGAGCTTGACGTTTCATACCTGCATGTGTTCACCTATTCTGAAAGGGAGAATACGCTGGCCAATGAAATGAGTGGCGTGGTACCGGGATCAACACGTGCTGAACGGAATAAGATGCTCCACATCTTGTCTGACAAGAAACGCCGGGCATTTTATGAAGGTCAACTTAATAAAGTAGAGGAAGTGTTGTTTGAAAGGGAAACTAAGGATGGCCTTATGCATGGCTTTACACGCAATTACGTAAAGGTGAAAACGGAATATGATCCATTGCTTGTAAACGAATTAAAAACGGTGCACTTAACAAAAATATCACCTGACGGTGATGTTGAAATAACTGAAAGCGAAGAAATATTAGCTCATTAACCCTATCTTGGTGCCAAATTACAAACGATGTTTCCAAATCTATACTACCTAATTCAATACCTTACCGGCCTCGAACTTCCGTTTTTGCAAATTGTCCAAACATTCGGTTTTTTTGTTGCCATTGCCTTCATGGGTGCCTATTGGGCATTTATACAGGAGTTTAAACGGAAGGAAAAACTAGGTTATGTTCATTCGTTCGAAAAAACGGTAACAATTGGTAAGCCGGCTTCAGTTGGTGAGTTGGTTGGAAATGGACTTTTTGGATTTGTTTTAGGATATAAGTTAGTTGACATGGCACTTAATTTCAGCAAGGTGCTTGCTGATACACAAGGTTTTATTCTTTCATTGCGGGGTAATTGGATCGGCGGGATCATTGGGGCGGCCATTTTTGCGTACTGGGCTTACTATGAAGCAAAAAAGCAGGAGTTACCTGAGCCTAAAACACAAAAGGTTACCGTACATCCAAGTGATTTGATGGGCAGTATTTTGCTTTGGTCGGCGGTGTTCGGTTTTGCCGGGGCGAAATTATTTAACGCACTGGAGAACTGGAACGAGTTTATGCGCGACCCGGTTGGGATGCTGATAGGATTTGCCGGCCTTACGTTTTATGGCGGCTTAATTTGCGGTGGCGCAGCAGTTTTATATGTAGCTAAGAAAAACGGTATTAAGCCGCTTGATATGCTGGATATTGGTGGCCCGGGCATGATGTTGGCTTACGGTATCGGTCGTATAGGCTGCCAGATGTCAGGCGATGGTGATTGGGGGAAAAATAACCTGGCTCCCAAACCGCATTGGCTAAGCTGGGCACCCGATTGGACCTGGAGCTTTAAATTTCCGCATAATGTTAATAACGAGGGAATACCTATTCCTGGTTTTGTTGGAAAATTTAACCATGAACTGCCGGCGCCGGTATTTCCTACATCATTTTATGAGTGTATTGTTTGTATCCTGCTGTTCCTGTTTTTATGGAGCATTCGCGACAGGATAAAAATTCCGGGTATGATGTTCGGGATCTATATGATATTAGCCGGCGTTGAACGGTTTTTAATTGAGTTAATAAGGGTAAATACATTATACCATGTTGCGGGAATAAGCTTCACACAGGCTGAAATGATCTCGCTTTTTATGGTAACAGGAGGCGCTGTTTTAATTATTACCGGATTGCGAAGAAAACAGACCCTCCCGAAACATGGCTGAGATAAACCTGGGTAATAAGCTGCTTAATAACCATATTATAAGGTTCATATTTTCTGCGGGATTAGGATTCCTGGTTGATATTTCTGCATTCTATTTGTTTTATCACAATTTTCTCGTTCAAAAAACTTACTATATATTTTCTTTTACAGTTCGCAATTCTACGCTTTCGCTGGCTATATCGTTTTTTATGGGAGTGGTTGTTAACTTTATCATAACCAAGTACTTTGTATTTTCTGAGTCAAAATTGCCGCCTTACAAACAATTTTTCAGGTTTGTATCCGTCGCTGTAATCGGCTTTTTTGCCAACCTGGCTATATTGAAAATTTTTATCCAATGGCTGAGTATGTACCCACCGGTTGCTCGTCCATTAGCTGCATTGAGCCTGTTTTTCGCAAGCTATTTTATCCACCGGGTGTTTTCATTTAGTTTATCGCTAAGGCATCAGGATACGGGCGAATAATTCCTGATTTTTAACTTAACCCGGTAAAATCATTTTCTTGGTTCGTGTAATTCGATATAATTCATGACATTCGTGTCCATTTAATTCATACTTATGTTTGATCAGTTAACAGATAAAGTAATTGAAATTGCTAAGGAAGCCGGTAGTTTTATCAGGGAGCAGCGGAAAACGTTTAGCGTTGATAAGATCGAGATAAAAGGCTTGAACGACCTTGTATCATATGTAGATAAAACCGCGGAAGAGATGATCGTAATTGGTCTGCAAAACATCTTGCCCGAGGCTGGTTTTATCACCGAAGAAAAAACAATCAACAAAACCGGCGAACGTTACAACTGGATAATTGATCCGCTTGATGGCACCACTAATTTTATCCACGGCTTGCCTGTTTATTCTGTCAGTATCGCTTTGCAGGAATATGATGAACTGGTTATTGGGGTTGTGTACGAGGTAAACCAGGACGAATGCTTTTATGCCTGGCAGGGATCGGCCGCTTATTTAAACGGAAACGTAATTAATACAAGCGATAGCCCGGATATAGGCAAAAGCCTATTGGCAACTGGCTTTCCGTATTATGATTTTTCGAAACAGGCAGCTTATATAAATCTTTTTACCGAGCTGATGAAAAGCTGTCATGGCTTAAGGCGTTTGGGTTCTGCAGCTGTGGATCTTGCCTATACAGCCTGTGGAAGGTTCGATGCGTTTTATGAATACAACTTAAATCCATGGGATATAGCCGCAGGTGTTTTAATTGTAAGACAGGCCGGGGGAGACGTAGTGAACTTTAAAGGCGGAGAAGAAGTTTTGCAAACCCGTGAACTATTGGCTACAAACGGAAAAATAACAGGAGAGTTATTAACGGCAATTGATAAACATTTCAAATAGAACTAATTTCTTTGCGACTGCCGGCTTACTCGTACCGCAATGCCTCAATCGGGTCAAGTCTTGAAGCTTTTTGAGCAGGGTAGTAGCCGAAGAAAATTCCCGTAACAGCACATACCACAAAGGAAAGTACTACAGACGATTCTGAAACAATAGTAGGCCAGCCAAGCGTAAGCGTAACTATTTGGGTGGATACAAAACCAAGCAGCACACCGATAACGCCGCCGGTAATACTGATGAGCACGGCCTCCATCAAAAATTGCATCAAAATATCCTTGCCTCGCGCGCCTATCGACATACGCAGACCAATCTCCTTTGTACGTTCAGTTACGGATACATACATGATGTTCATAATACCTATGCCGCCGATTACTAATGAAATACCTGCAACTACAGTAAGCAGCACAGTGAGCAGGCCGCTGGTTGAACTTAGGGTAGCTATCAGTTCCTGTTGGGTGCGCACAGTAAAATCATTGTCCTCAAATGAACGCAGGCGGTGAGAGTCGCGAAGTGTTTGAGTCATTTCTGCTACGGCTGCATCGGTTGATTGCTCATCTATGGCTGATGCATAGATGTTAGAATAGTAAATAGAAGCCAAAATCCGCTTTTGTACCGTAGTATAAGGTGCAATCAAGATGTCATCCTGGTCCTGCCCAAATGCATTAAATCCTTTGGGTGCCAGTACGCCGATTATCTGAAAGGGAATGTGCCCAAAACGGATGATCTTACCGATGGGATTTTCACCGCCGGGAAATAGATTATCAATTACAGTTTGGCCGATAAGGCACACTTTGGCAGAAGTCCTGACGTCATTTTCAGTAAACGCAATTCCATCCCTTAAACTCAATTTGCGGATATCGAGGTATTCCGGGCTTACACCCGACATTGTGGTGGGCCAGTTTAAAGCGCCGTTTATGGCCTGTCCTTTTGAACTAACCGAGGGCGATAGTTCAGATATGTTTTTTACGGTCGCTTTTAAAGCGGTAATGTCTTTAGCGGTAAGGGTTTGAAAACTAGCACCGGCGATCCGTACGCCACCATTAAGATTACTAGCAGGCTGCACCGTGATCATATTGGTACCCATATTGCTTAACTGGTCGTGGATGCTTTGTTTTGATCCCTGGCCAATGGCCACCATGGCAATAACAGAGCCCACACCGATGATAATCCCGAGCATAGTTAAAAATGCCCGCAGTTTATTGCGTTGCAATGCCTTAAGCGCTATCCGTATCAGGTTTACGAAACTCATTTTATTTTGGTCATTGGGCAGTGGTCATTACTCATTTGTCTTGTGCTATTGGTCTTTTTTAAATCACTAATTCACTAACTCAGTAATTCACTAATTAATAATCATCCGTTACCGGTAAATTTTCGAGTACTTCTTTTGCGCTGCGGATATTTTCATTGCGGCTATCCTTTTGAATAATGCCGTCGCGTAATTGTATGGTGCGGCTGCTGAATGAAGCGATATCAGGCTCATGCGTAACAAAAACGATGGTTTTACCCTGTTTGGAATTTAACTCCTGCATCAGGGCCATAATTTCGTACGACGTACGACTATCAAGGTTGCCCGTAGCCTCATCAGCCAGGATCATAACAGGTTCATTCACCAGCGCGCGGGCAATGGCTACACGTTGCTGTTGCCCACCCGATAGTTGGTTTGGTGTATGATCATGCCGGTCTGCTAGTTTTACCGCTTCTAAAGCGTGGATCGCTCTTTCACGCCGTTCTGCAGCGCTTATTTCCTTGTTATACAATAGCGGCAGCTCCACATTTTCAAGCGCGGTGGTACGCGGCAGCAGGTTATAAGCCTGGAAAACAAAGCCTATTTTATGATTGCGTAACTGGGCAAGTTCATCACGTGATAAACTTTTAATATCCACACCATCCAAAAAATAATTTCCGATGGTAGGTTTATCCAGGCAACCCAAAATATTAAGCAAAGTTGTTTTGCCCGACCCGCTGCTACCCATAATGGTAACGAACTCGCCAGCATCAACCTCAAAGTTTATACCTCTGAGCGCGTGGACTGTCTCGCTACCCATTATAAACTCGCGTTTCAGTGCCTTGATTTCTAATATTTTTTTGCTCATCGGGTACGGCCTCCTCCACCTCCACCGCCACCGCCGCCACCACGGCGTTGCGGTAGGAATGGACTTGCACCAGGTGTAGTTGCCGCCCCTGCTTTGCCGGCCGCGCCACCGGTTACACCTGTAATTACCAGGTCGCTTGTAGCAAGGCCCGATAATACCTCAACGTGCGTATTGTCGTTTAAGCCGATGGTTATTCGTTTTTGCACCAGCTTTTTGCCCTGCAGTAGCCAAACTGTTGCGTGTTGTTTTGTAATACCTGAACTATCATTCCGGCTTTTTGCCGTATGTGATAGCTGGTTTGCGCCTGCATCTCCGCCACTGGCAGCGCTGCCTTTTTTCATTTTCTTGTGTGGTACCTTACCTATAATTTCGTAATCCTTCGCCAGGGATGAGTCGGGGGTAAAGGCCAATGCCTTTGCGGGGATAAGCATAGCACCGTTTACTTCTTTCGTGTATATGATGATATTGGCCGTCATTCCCGGTTTTAGCTTCTCGTCCTTATTTGGCGCATTAATAATTGTCGTATAGGTTACCACGTTTGCCGACACAGACGGATGCAGGCGGATATCTTCAACTGTGCCCCCGAATGAATCGTTTATAAAGGCATCAACCGTAAACGATGCGCGGTTACCGGCCTTTACATCGCCGATATCTGCTTCATCTACATTTGCCTCAACCTCCATTTTGGTAATATCCTTAGCGATGATAAATAACGTAGGTGTGCTGAAACTTGCAGCAACCGTTTGTCCGACCGCGATGTTGCGATTCAGCACCACGCCGTCAATTGGCGAATAAATATCAGCATATGAAAGATTTTTTTGTGCCGAATTTACCTGCGCCTGGGCACTCTTAACATTGGCTTTGGCAGCATTGTAGGTGTTTAGCGCGCTGTCATAATCTGCCTTGCTGATCGCATCTGTTTTAAATAATAGATTTTGCCTGTCGAAATTGTTTTTTGCAAATACCTGTTGACTTTGAGCATTTAGCAGACTTCCCTTATATTGATCGAGGGCGGCCTGCAATAACGTTTTATCAAGCTCGGCTAATAGTTGGCCTTTTTTAACTTTCGAGTTAAAATCAACATACAAATATTTGATAATGCCGGAGACCTGGGTACCTACGGTTACTGTATCAACCGGTTCAATTTTACCGGTAGCAGTTACGCTTTGGGCAATGTACCCGGTATCTGGCTTTTCGGCCTGTATTACAATAGGTGCATCTTTTTTATGGAGGAACAGGAACCATATCAGCACAACCACTATCAGGATAACGGCAATTATTAATATTTTTTTGATAATTGGTTTCATGGCATCGTTCGGTTATAGTTTGATAGGGATCCCTCTGTAAAAGTCATAGATCTTTAAAGTTAGCAACTCGTTATATTTTGCCTGGATAAAAGCTTGCTGAGCCTGCACGAACAAAGTTTTTTGCAGCAAGAAGTCAACGGTATTGGCTACCCCAACTTTTAATTGTTCGCTGGCAATGCGGTAGCTTTCCTTACTGTATTTATATTGTTCAAGCGCAGCATCATATTGGCTCTTTGAATTTTGAACGTTTATAAAAGCCCGCTCCACTGTTTGTGAAAGAGTTGTTTTAGTGTTTCTTAAGTTAAGCTGTGATTGTTCCACATTAATCTTCGCTTCTTCAACTTGTGTTTTTACTACCCTTTTAGTAAATATTGGGATAGCGAGGTTTAGCCCGATCTGCTGGTTGAAATTGTAGTTAAGCTGGTTGCCAAAATTGCCTTGCCCGCTAGTGTACCCGGTATTAAGCGATCCGCCGGCTGTTAAGGTAGGTTTATAACCCGCCCTGGCTTTTTCAACATCGTATTGTGCTATCTTAACACTTAATTCGCCGCTCTTTACTTCCGGGCGGGTTGTAAGGGCGACCTTTTCAACGTCATGAAAAGCGGTAATTGTATCAATTGGCGTAATGGTATCTGGTTTGATAATGTCGAAATCAACATCGCTCGGTAAGAGCAGTAACTGTTTTAGGGTGAGCAGGTCACCGCGTTCCGTATTTTGCTGGTTCACAAGTGTGTACTTGTCGTTGGCCTGCTGCGCCTGTAATTGTATAAGCGCCGCACGGGCAACGCTGCCTACGTCGTAACGTTGCTGCTCCAGCTTTACCTGGGCCGTTGTGGTGGTTACTAAATCCTTGTCATAAATTACATTTTCCTTATCCAATAAAATGGTAAGGTAAGCCTGGGTTATTTGTAAGGTAATGTCATTTTCCTGTTGAATGATATTCAGGTTGGCAGCTTGCACGCCGAGGTTTTTCTGGCTGATATCGTTATTTATAAAATTCCCATTGTATAAGGTAACGGTAGAATTTAAGCTGTAGGAACCCGATGCAATAAAGGATGAGCCTTTGTTATTGTTAATTACTACACCATTACTGTCCACTGTGCTGACGGATCCATTATTCCTGCTGTTGGTATTGATGTGCTCAAGGTTTTGCGAGGCTGATCCCGACAAACTTGGCAGCCGCCCCGCCTTTGCCAGTAAATATTCCTGCTGGCTTGTTAACTGCGACAACCGGAGGGTATTGATCTGGATGTTGTTTTTCTTGGCATAGTCGATACATTTCACCAAATCCCATCGCAGGGTTTTGCCTATCAAGGTGCTGTCTTGTGCCCTGGCCGCGTTAAAGCCGGTAAGGATCAAGAACACAAGTATTATATTTCTTATTTTCAAAGGCATAGCTTGTATCGGCTAGTTGCTGAGTCTTTTAATTTTTTAATGAATAAAGGAACAGTTGCCTGGAAATGTTTGATTTGTTGGTGGTTATAATTGTAATATTTTAATTACCATTAAAATGCCCGCTTCAAAAGCGGCTCAAGTTGAGTTGTAACATGTTTGTCGCTGTCTGATTAAAAAGTCCCCCATTTACTTAAAATCAGCTTAAATATCACCCTGACACCTTACCCAAAACCGGGTGAAAACCCGTACTTTTGAAATGTATGACTAAGACAATATTCATAGCTTCTGCTGAACCTTACAGCGGTAAATCGATCATAGCACTTGGCCTGGTAGATATGCTCCTCGGCAAGGCGCAAAAAATAGGTTTTTTTAAACCTGTCATAAAAAATGATCCCAAAGACGGAGAAGACATCCATATCAGGACAATCATAGACCATTTTCAGCTGCCCCTAAAGTTTGAGGACACTTATGCGTATACACGGCAGGAGGTATTGCAGCATTTGGAGGATCAGAGCCAGGGTGAAATGATAGATACCATCATCAGCAGGTTTAAAAAGCTGGAAGAAAATTACGATTTTACAGTATTAGAGGGGAGTGATTTCCTGGGGCAAGGGACCGCATTTGAACTGGAAACCAATATGATGATCGCCAAAAACCTTAATGCACCTGCGTTATTGGTGGTATCGGGCGAAAGGAAGACAACTGCAGAGATCATACGGGATAGTTTGAACTTTTTGCACACGTTCGAGGAACGGGAGATCCAGGTGTTAGGGATTATTGCCAACAGGGTGCTGCCGGAACAAGCGGAAGATGTGCGGGAACTTTTGAAGGTTCAGCTGCCTGTCGAAATAATCAGCGCGGTTATCCCGGCTGATAAAGCGCTTCAAAATCCGACGATGGGGGACATCTATCAGAAACTTGGCGGCAAATTGCTTTTTGGCAAAGAATACCTGAATAACCAGGTTGACAATTTTGTTACAGGAGCCATGCAGGTGCCAAGCTTTTTAGGTTTTATTAAAGAAAATGTATTGATCGTAACGCCCGGCGACCGTGGCGATATTATCATCAGTTCGTTGCAGGCAAACTTATCCTCCAGCTATCCCAAAATAGCCGGAATAATTTTAACGGCCGGCGTAGTGCCTGAAGAACCTGTGATGAGATTGATAGAAGGTTTGCAGGTAGTGGTACCTATCATCTCAGTAGAAACAGGTACCTTTGAAACAACCACCAACGTGGCGACAGTAAAGGCAAGAATAACAAAGGATAATGATAAAAAGATCCAGATCGCTATTGATTCGTTCAACAAGTTTGTAGATATAGCCGCCCTTGACAAAAAGATAGCCACTTATCATTCTGAGGCAATTACGCCGCATATGTTTCAATACCAGCTGAGCAAGTGGGCGCGGCAGGAAATTAAAAATATAGTACTGCCCGAAGGTTATGATGACAGGATCCTGTTGGCTTCCTCCAGGTTAATTGCGCAAGGATTGGTTACACTTACGCTGCTGGGAAATCCTGTGGAGATCAACGCATCGGCAAAAAGGCTGGGGATTACGCTTGATGAAAGCAAAGTAAAGATCATCGACCCGGCTAATTCCGAAAATTATGATGATTATGTAAACACCCTTTACGAGTTGCGCAAAAGCAAAAACCTAACCCTCGAAATGGCGCGCGACCTGATGACAGATGTTTCCTACTTCGGTACAATGATGGTGTACAAAGGGCACGCCGATGGCATGGTTTCAGGAGCCACACACACAACCCAGCACACCATCAGACCGGCATTGCAGTTTATTAAAACCAAACCGGGCATTAAAACGGTGTCGTCTGTGTTTTTTATGTGCCTTGCAGACCGGGTGTCGGTATTCGGTGATTGTGCGGTTAATCCCAACCCAACAGCGGAAGAACTAGCGGAGATAGCTATTTCATCAGCAGATAACAGCAAACGTTTTGGCATAGAGCCCAGGATTGCCATGTTGTCTTACTCTTCGGGAACATCAGGTGCGGGCGAGGACGTAGAAAAGGTTAGGCGGGCAACTTTACTCGTACGGGAAAAACGTCCCGATTTAAAAGTAGAGGGCCCTATTCAATATGACGCGGCTGTTGACCCGATAGTGGGAAAACAAAAAATGCCAAACTCCGAAGTGGCAGGTCAGGCGAGTGTGTTGATATTTCCGGATCTGAACACCGGCAACAATACTTACAAGGCAGTTCAAAGGGAAACCGGCGCGCTTGCTATCGGGCCAATGTTACAAGGGCTAAATAAGCCGGTAAACGACCTGAGCCGTGGCTGTACCGTTGATGATGTTTTTAACACAGTAATAATCACCGCAATACAAAGTCAGCAAGCCTGATAAAAATACTTATGAATATATTGGTTCTTAATTCCGGAAGCAGCTCCATCAAATACCAGTTTTTTCAATTCCCCTCAACTGAACCTGTTTGCACAGGGCTGGTGGAGAGGATAGGGTTGGAAAATTCTATTATCACCCATAAAATAAATGTATCTGGCACCGAAAAGGTGATAAAAACCGAGGGCTTTATTGCTAACCATGAACAGGGCATGCTTGAAGTGGGTAAACTATTAACCCGCGCGGATATAGCAGTATTACAGGATCCATCCGAGTTGGAGGTTGTTGGCCATCGTATTGTACAAGGGGGCGAAACACTCACAAAAACAACCATTATCACACCCGAAGTTAAGGCGGAAATTAAACGGTTGTTCCCGCTTGCGCCATTGCACAACCCGGGACATTACAAAGGTATTGAGGTTTCTGAACAAATGTTTAAGAAAGCTGTCCAGGTGGCGGTGTTCGATACTTCATTTCATCAAACCCTGCCGGCAAAGGCTTACCGGTATGCGGTGCCTGAAAATTTTTATAAAGATTTGGGTATAAGAGTTTACGGATTCCATGGAACCAGCCATAAATACGTGTCTGAACGTGCCATGGAGTATTTGAACAATCCGAACGCGCGGCTAATCACCATACATTTGGGGAACGGCTGCAGTATGGCTGCTGTTAAAGCCGGCGTGTGTTTGGATACCAGCATGGGGCTAACGCCGCTTGATGGCCTGGTAATGGGTACCCGGTGTGGCAATATAGACCCCTCGGTATTGCTTTACCTGATAGAGCAGGAGGGATACACCTCTGAACAATTAAGCAACCTGTTAACAAAGCAAAGCGGGATGGTTGGCCTTACCGGACACAGCGATATGCGCGACATCAGGAAGATGATTGAGGAGGGGAATGCTAATGCAAAATTGGCTTATGAAATTTACGCCTATCGCATTAAAAAGTTCATAGGTTCCTACACAGCAGCGCTTAATGGATTGGATGCAATCATCTTTACTGCAGGGGTAGGAGAAAATGATGCGCTGGTTCGCGAGATGGCTTGTCGCGATATGAGCTATTTCGGGATTGAAATTGATTTGGCTAAAAACTCTGAACGTGTACCGGGCATAAGGGAAATTAATGCAGAAGATGCGAAAACCAAAATCCTTGTTGTGCCGACAAATGAAGAATTGGAAATTGCTAACCAGTGTTATGCATTGTTAAAAGCTTAGCGTATATTGCAGGTAGTTAATATTATTTATGCTTAAACCTTTACTTACATTCTTTACCTTTCTGGTTTTTGCCGGTGCTGTTAATGCGCAGTCGGGTGGGCTCATATACTATCTTAAAAATTCAGGGAAACTTGTAGCCTCAAAGGATAGCGCCGACTACTCTATGGTTGTTTTGCCGCCTGATACCAGCGTGGATAAAAATTTGTATTTGGTGCGTGAATATTACAAATGAGGAGTTTCGATATGTTTAAATACTTATTAGTTTTTGTCGTCAGTTTTTTAAGCGTCTGCGCGGTTAATGCGCAGACAGGTGGTCTGGTATATTACCTTACAAATTCAGGTAAACTTGTAACTTCGAAAGATAGTGCGGACTACTCTATGGTTGTTTTGCCGCCGGATACCAGCGTTGATAAAACAATGTATGTTGTATATGAATACTACAAAAATGGTAAGCCTAAATTAATGGCTAATTCAAACACAAACGATTTAAATTTACAATACCAGGGTCGGTATGTCGCTTATTTTCCAAACGGTCGAAAAAGTAAAATCGGCAATTTTTTAAATGGTCGGCCGGTTGGGCATGAAACTAAATATTATCCGAATGGTAAGTTTTATAGCAGTTTAGATTATTTAGATTTTAAACAACCCCTTTTAAGTGGGTGTAGTGATTCCACTGGCCGCGTTTTAGCTGAAAATGGCAATGGAAGCTGGGTTGAATATGATGATAATTTTTCGCTTATAACAGCAAATGGGCAAGTTGTAAACGGATTAAAAGAGGGAGAGTGGAAAGGAAGCTTAAATAAGTACGAGGATTTTGCTTCCTTTTATGAAAAAGGGAAGAGTTTAAATACAACGTATCGATACAAACCCGGTATTGACACCATTATAACAAAAGTTAAAAATGGAAAAGCTCCTGAATTTGCTGAGGGAGCGCAAGGTTTCGGTAAGTTTCTTGCTCAAAATATACATTATCCCGTTCAGGCCAGACAGGATGGCGTACAAGGTAAGGTAATCCTAATCGTTGTTGTAGAAAAGGACGGTACATTAACTAATATACGAGTGAAAAAGGGTATTGGTGACGGTTGTGATGAGGAATGTGTAAGATTCCTGCACCTTTCGCCTAAATGGATTCCGGGGCTTGATGAAAAAGGAACTCCTGTGAGGATGGAAACTACCATACCCATATCATTCACGCTATCTAATTAAATTGCTTTCGCTAATGATCAAAAATATATTAAGTTTTACGTTAAGTATATTTTTATACGTTACTGTATATGCGCAAACGGGTGGCATAGTATATTATCTTACAAATTCCGGAAAACTCGTTTCATCAAAAGAAAAGTCGGACTACAGCATGGTTGTCTTACCTCCTGACACTAACGTTGATAAAACAATGTATGTGGTTTATGAATACGACAAAAGCGGTAAAGTTAGGTTGATTACAAATTCAAAAACTAATGATGTGAACTTGTTATACCAGGGGAGGTTTGTTGCTTATTATCCTAATGGTAAAAAAATGCAAACCGGAATTTTTATTGACGGTAAGCATACCGGTCACGAAATTTATTATTATCCCAATGGTAAATTGTATACGATTAAAGATTACTCGCCTGGCGGGAAAGTTCTTTTCCGCGATTGTAGGGATTCGACAGGAAATATTTTAGCGGAAAATGGGAACGGAAAATGGGTGCAGTTTGATGACAACTTTACTATGGTTATAGCTGAAGGTAAAATTGAAAATGGACTCCAGGAAGGGGAATGGCATATCGCGTCGACTAAGTATGGCAAATCAACGTCAATGTATCTGAAGGGAAATCCATTCGATAAGGATACATATAAGATGTTACTTGCGGATTATGCGTTTAAAAATGTTGATGTTCTGCCCGAATTTCCGGGTGGTATGGAAGCATTTGCAAAATTTTTGGCTCAAACTATAAGATATCCACGCGATGCACGGGAACAAGGAGAACAGGGAAAAGTTATTGTCAATTTCGTAGTCGAAGCTGATGGATCCCTGACAAATTTTAAAATTACCAAAAGTGTTTCTAAAAGTATCGACGACGAGGCTTTAAGAGTGATTAAATTATCACCAATTTGGAATCCGGCTTTGGCCGGGGGCAAGCCCGTTCGGGTTGCATATAGTGTGCCGATTGTTTTTAGTGTAGGTTGAATAAACTAAATAAACAGAAAAAGGCCTCCACAATCAGTGAAAGCCTTTCTATAATAGATAATAGCAAATATTAAATAACGCCGGTATCAACCAAAACCTGGTTCATATTGCGTACGGCATCTGCACTCTTGTTAAATTCAGCTTGTTCAGCATCGCTCAATTTAAAATCAAGGATCTTTTCGAAACCGCCTTTACCAAGGATAACCGGAACAACCAGTGAAATATCTTTCTGGCTGTATTCGCCGTCAAGGGCAACACCACATGAAATCAGTTTTTTCTCGTCGCGTACAATGCTTTCAACCATTGCAGCAGTACCCGCGCCTGGTGCATACCATGCAGAAGTACCGATCAGTTTAGTTAAGGTAGCACCGCCAACCATTGTTGCTGCAACTACTTTGTCCTGTTGTTCTTTGCTCAATAGCTGGGTAACAGGGATGCTGTTCCAGGTAGCGTGGTTGATCAACGGGATCATGGTAGTATCACCGTGACCGCCGATAACTACTGCATTTAAATCAGCAGGAGAGCAGCCCAGTTCCTGGCTTAGGTAGTATTTAAAACGTGCTGAATCCAGTGCGCCACCCATACCTAAAATGCGGTTCTTTGGTAAGCCCGAAGTTTTAAGGGTAAGATAGTTCATGGTATCCATCGGGTTTGATACCACGATGATGATGGTGTTCGGAGAATATTTAAGTATGTTTTCGGTTACGCTTTTTACGATGTTAGCGTTAGTGCCGATCAGTTCTTCGCGGGTCATACCCGGTTTGCGCGGCAGGCCTGAAGTAATTACTACAACTTCTGAGTCTGCAGTAGCTGCATAATCATTGGTAACACCTTTAACTTTGGTATCAAAGCCTAAAAGGGCCGACGTTTGCATCATATCGATAGCCTTGCCTTCAGCAAAACCTTCGCGGATGTCTAACAAAATAAGTTCTTCGGCCAGTTCCTTCCTGGCGATATTATCTGCGCAGGTAGCTCCAACAGCTCCGGCACCAACAACAGTTATCTTCATATTACTAATTTGATTTGCAGATGGAAAAATAAATTGGCCGAAGATAGAGATTAATATTTTTCCCTGTGTAAAAAATCTGCAATATGTGGTTAAGGATTTGGGACTTCGGAATTTCGATGTCTGATTTGTGATTAACTGGTAAATCATAGATTATCAATCGATTTGAAATCTGCTTCTTTCAATCGATTGATTCTGGTTTAATTTATTATGTATAAGTGCTTATTTAAAGACCTATTTGCTCGTTTCCTGCAAATTTTAACCACTTGTTAATAAGTTTACAATTGTTTGATGTTTTTTCGTCAATTTCATACTATAAATAGGTGTTTTTAAAAATAATTAGAATTTTTTTTACATTTTGTAATGAATTTTATAAAAATAATTTAAATTCGCATCAATATTTGTAGATAACGTTTACAAAAAATAAGATTTCAACCCTATATTATAAATTCATTAAACAATGGCAACTAAACTCGAGTACATCTGGCTTGATGGCTACAAACCAACACAGAGCCTGCGCAGTAAAACAAAAATTGAAAAAGATTTCAGCGGTAAATTAGAAGATTGCCCAAATTGGAGCTTTGACGGTTCGTCAACCGAGCAGGCACCAGGTGGTTCATCTGATTGCGTATTGAAGCCTGTTTTTATTTGTAAAGATCCGGGAAGGCTAGATGCTTACCTGGTAATGTGCGAAGTACTTGATTCAACCGGCGCTCCACATGAGTCAAATGGCCGTGCTTTGATCCAGGATGATGATAATGATTTCTGGTTCGGATTTGAGCAGGAATACTTTTTATGGGATCCTGAAACCAACAAACCGCTTGGTTTCCCTGCTGGTGGCTACCCTGGTCCGCAAGGTCCTTATTACTGTTCAGTTGGCGCAAACAATGCTTACGGTCGTGATATCGTTGAAGAGCATTTGGATATCTGCCTTGAAGCAGGCTTAAACGTTGAAGGTATCAACGCTGAAGTTGCTGCAGGTCAGTGGGAATTCCAAATCTTCGCTAAAGGCGCTAAGGAAGCTGGTGACCAGATTTGGGTTGCACGTTACTTGCTTGAAAGAATTGGCGAAGCACATGGTGTATCGATCAACTGGCATTGCAAACCATTGGGCGAATTAGATTGGAATGGTTCAGGTATGCACGCTAACTTCTCAAATACTACTTTGAGAACTGCAGGCAGCAAAGAAACTTACGACAAAATTTGCGAAGCTTTCCGTCCGGCTGTTGCTGAATGTATTGCCGTTTATGGTGCGCACAATGAGCTGCGTTTAACCGGTAAGCACGAAACTGCTTCTATCCACGACTATAGCTATGGTGTATCTGACCGTGGTGCTTCTATCCGCATCCCGCTTTACACTGTTCAAAAAGGTTGGAATGGTTACCTGGAAGATCGTCGCCCTAACTCGGCTGCTGATCCGTACAAGGTTGCTGCTGTTATCATCAAAACCGTTAAATCGGCTGTACTCTAACTTCCTAACTAAACTAATATGTTCTCGTCCCCTGGTGGTAAAACGCCGGGGGATTTTTTATGATGATACTTGCCGGATGCTATCAATCTAAAATCATTAACAGGTAAATTGTATAAATACACCCAACATACAATCAGCGCATTCCTCGTTTCTATATTTATCAGTTCTCTTGTAAATAGATTAGGCTGGTCCTGTTCGGGACCGAATCCCTCATAGTCATCAAGCCTGTTTAATATTTCATCGGCATTATTTAGCCGGTATACTTTACCATACACGTAATTCAGCCCATTAATATCCAACACAGCACCCGGGTATTCGCCAACATCATAAAGCCTGCCTTTAAATTTCCCATCGGTATAAAAGGAACAATTCCGGTTTAAATACTTGCCGAATTCATTTTCCTTAGATAACAAGGTTCCGTAAACAAATAAATACTTGCTTGTTTGCGCCATTTATGCAGATTTGCTCAAACAAAGGTACAATTGGCAACGTATAGATTAGGTATACAATTTTATTGTTTATCCTTTACATTTATCTTGCTTAAATTGCCCCGCCATTTAGTTTACGTACCATGAACGAAGAACAGATCAAAACCTACCTTAAAGAAAATAACATAACAAAGATAAAATTCGCTTTTGCCGATATCGACGGTGTTTTACGCGGTAAGGTGATCCATCCAAAAAAGTTTCTTGACGGATTGGAGGGTGGTTATGGCTTTTGTGATGTGGTTTGGGGGTGGGACAGCAGCGATGCCTGTTATGACAACGTGAAGCTCACCGGCTGGCATACCGGTTATCCGGATCAGATGTGCCGGATAGATCTTGCGACTTTACGGAACGTTCCATGGGATGATAACATTCCTTTCTTTTTGGGCGATTTTAGCAAGGCTGACGGGAATGATCTGCCGGCATGCGGGAGGAGTCTTTTAAAACGCATTGCGAAACAATGCGACGATATGGGTTACCATACCGAGTTCGCCCAGGAATTTGAGTGGTTTAATTTTAGTGAAACACCACAAAGCTTAAAGGAAAAGGGTTTTGCCAATATGGAAAGCCTAACACCCGGTATGTTCGGTTACTCTATATTGCGTACCTCGCTGAACGATGAGTTTTATAATGACTTGTTTGATCTGCTGCTGCAATTTAATGTGCCGTTAGAGGGCTTACATACCGAAACTGGTCCGGGAGTATATGAAGCAGCTATATTGCACGATAGTGTTTTAGAAGCAGCTGATAAAGCAGTGTTGTTTAAAACTGCGGTAAAGGAGATCGCGAACAAACATGGCATTGTGGCTACCTTTATGGCCAAGTGGAACGAGAATTTGCCAGGCTGCAGCGGGCATATCCACCAAAGCTTATGGACAAAGGATAAGTTGAAGAATCTTTTTTATGATGCTGATGATGAGTTTAATATGAGCGGTCTGCACAAGCATTACTTAGCTGGTCAGCTGCACTGCCTGCCTCAGATCCTGCCAATGTATGCGCCAACAATAAATAGCTACAAGCGTTTGGTTGAGGGTGCCTGGGCGCCGACCACGGTAACCTGGGGTGTTGACAACCGCACAACTGCTTTAAGAGTGATTCACACCTCGGAAAACTATACCCGCCTGGAAACCCGCATTCCAGGCTCCGACACAAACCCATATTTGGCAATGGCCGCTGCTTTGGCATCAGGGTTATACGGAATAAAAAATAAGCTGCCTCTAACTATCCCGGCCACCGTTGGAAATGGGTACCAGGATAAACGTAACGGCAGTTTGTCGTCGAACCTGTTTGACGCAACAAATATCATGAAGGATTCAGCTATAGCAAAAGAACTATTTGGCGAAGCTTTTGTTGACCACTTTACTAATACCCGCCTTTGGGAATGCCGCCAGTTTGGCAAAAGCGTTACTGACTGGGAATTAAAAAGATACTTTGAAATTATATAATTAATAATGACAGCATTACACCTTGCAGAGCTTGAGCAGCCGTTAAAATCGAAAGCAAAAGCACTGACACCATTAGATTATACCTTTATTATAAAAAAAGCCTGGGAGGGTTACGATGCATCCAAGTCGATCAGTGAGATTGAGGATATCAGCGCCATGGTTTCTACAAACCATGTGTTCCGCATCACCTTTCATGATGGCGATATTGTTATAGCTAAACTAGCCTACTTTGGAGTTTATGAGCATTTTAAGGAAGATCATCGGATCATACACAGCCTTTCAAACAATTTGCTTTACCCGTTTGAAAACCTGCTTTCCAAATCGTTATTAAAAAATAACCGGGTTTATATTTACCGGCATAAACAAGGCAAAACAGATGCGTGGGTAGTGTTTTATAATCCTACACGTATCCTTGATCGTTTGCCGCGCAGGCTGGAAGATCACCACATTAAAAAATTAGGGCAACAGGTAGGGAAATTCCATAAAGCATGTTCGAGGGTTAAAAACGTATTGCCGAAATCATCCAAAACACTGCGTACCGATATTTTTGCGTTACAGAAGGACCTCGAAATTAACGAGAAGCAATACGGATCGGCTATGCAGGTTGATTTCCTGAAATATCATTGCGACCTGTTCATAAAAAACCGCTCGAAACACAACATGCGTTCGTTTGAGATCATTCCTGTTTTTATCGACTGGAATATCGGCAACTTTTCGGTAACACCGGACCTGGAACTGTATTCACGCTGGGATTACGATTGGTTTAGGATGAGCTACCGCATTCTTGACTTTTATTTCTTTAGCCGGGTATGTTCAGACAGGGGAGACCGTACCGTATTCAGCTATGTGATAACTACCATGATGGAGGACCGGTTTATCCTCTTCCTGAAGGAATATCACAAAGTAAACCCCATAACTGCCGACGAGATCCGTTTTTTAAAGGAAGCGTACCGCTTTTTTATTTTAAATTACGTGATAAAAGACGGCAAGTATTTTTTTAATGAACAATACGCCAAAAAATTACAAGCCGAAGCATTTGATATTTACCTGCCGTCTGTCGATAGAGATTTTGATGCGGAGAAGATCATCGAGGCGCTCGGTCTAAACTAATTGAAATATACAAGTCAACTAATCTCTGGTCTCTAACCTCTAATCTCTAGCATGAAACGCATCGAAAACTTTAAGTCCATCATTGACAAATACGATATTATATTTTTTGATGCATTTGGAGTAATTAAAACTTACCAGGGCCTGATGCCGGGCATTCAAAATACGTTTGACTACCTGTCGGAACAAGGGAAGGAATATTATATTGTTACCAACGATGCCTCCCGCAGCCCACTGCAACTGGCAGAAAGCTACCATCGCGCAGGATTAACGGTTATAACACCAGAAAGGATCGTATCCTCAGGGATGCTTACCAAGGAATATCTTGATTTAAAGGTTGATGATGGTATAGTTGCCTATTTGGGCACCCCCGAATCATCGCATTATATTGAAAGCTCTGGTTTACATACCTTGCCGGTAAGTTCCATTAATGCCGATAATATAGATAAAGTTAATGCATTGATCTTTTTAGATGACGAGGGTTTCAACTGGTGTGATGATTTGAATAAAACAGTGAATATTCTCCGTAAAAGAACGATCCCGGTTATAGTTGCAAATACAGACAAAGCATATCCTGTATCTATACATGATGTGGGTATCGCAATAGGTGGCATAGCAGCAATGATTGAGAGCATTATTGGCAGGCAATTTATAAGATTCGGTAAGCCTGATTCTCAGATGTTTATGTTTACATTCGATTTGATCCGCGAATATCGTACGGTAACCAAGCAACAAATAGTTATGGTAGGCGATACGCTGCAAACCGACATTTTGGGCGGTAATAAGTTTGGGTTGGATACCGTGTTGGTATTATCGGGAAATACCCTCCCTAAAGATGCCAATAACCGTATAACGGCTACCGGAATTGTGCCGACCTATATCTGCGATTCAGCAGTTGTTGATTTGGGCGGATTAAGATTTTGAGCAAAAAATCAAAATTTATCTTTGCTTAAATAAATAAAAAACTACCTTTAAAATTCGGTAAGCCTAATACATCAACAAAAACATTCAATTAATATGAGCTAGTAATTTGTTATGAAGCGACTTTTAAATGTATTCTTAACAGTTTTTATATTCAGTTCAGTATCTGCGCAACCCGTTAAAAGGCAGTTTACTAATCCGTTGCTGCCATCCGGGGCTGACCCATGGGTTATTTATCATAACGGTTATTACTATTACACCAATTCAATGGGCGACCGGTTGATTTTGTATAAAACAAAAAACATGGCCAATCTTAAATCGGGGGAGAATAAAACTGTCTGGATGCCGCCGCCAAACACCATGTATTCAAAGGAGCTTTGGGCACCCGAACTGCATTTTATAAATAATAAATGGTATATGTATTTTGCTGCAGATGATGGCGACAACAATCACCACCGCCTTTATGTGCTTGAAAACGCATCGGCTGATCCGTTAGAAGGCACATGGACATTCAAGGGAAAATTAAGCGATGATACAAATAAATGGGCCATTGATGTTTCCATGTTTGAAAACAAGGGTAAGCTTTATGTGATCTGGGCCGGATGGGAAGGCGATCAAAATGGTGAGCAGGATATTTACATCGCGCAACTAAAAAATCCATGGACTATCGGGAGTAAACGGGTAAAGATATCTTCTCCGACCTATGATTGGGAAAAATACGGCGACCTGGGCGAAAAGAGCAATCCGCCGCATGTTAATGTAAACGAGGGACCGGAAATACTCAAACATGGCAATAAGCTGTTCCTGATCTATTCAGCAAGTGGCTGCTGGACGGATTATTATGCACTGGGCATGTTATGCACTTCTGCGGATAAGGATTTACTTGACCCCGCTTCATGGACTAAATCTGAAACGCCTGTATTTAAACAATCTCCGGAAAATGGCGTGTATGCGCCGGGGCATAATTCATTTTTTAAATCTGCGGACGGGAAAGAGGATTGGATTCTTTACCACGCAAACTCAGCGCCCGGGCAGGGCTGTGGTAAACAAAGGTCCCCGAGAATGCAACAGTTTACCTGGGATAAGGATGGATCACCAAATTTCGGTATTCCGGTTAAAGAGGGAATTGCTTTAGACGCACCATCAGAATAAACCAACATAATAAAATGAGAAACAAAATTCTAATCGTTCTAACGCTATCGCTGGCCTTTTCTACGGCCATTGCGCAAAACAAAGCTGCAGGTGTCTGGCCTGCCGCTAAGGCAAATGCCTGGTATGCGCAGCACAAATGGATAAACGGCGCCAATTTTACACCGAGCACAGCTATTAATCAGCTGGAAATGTGGCAGGCGGATACGTTTGACCCGGCTACAATAGACCGAGAACTTGGTTTTGCCGAAGGTATTGGCTTTAATGCCATGCGCGTGTTTTTGCACAGCGTTGTTTGGAAGGAAGACCCAAAAGGCTTTAAAGATAGGATAAACAAATACTTGGCTATCGCCGATAAGCACCATATTCAAACCATATTTGTATTTTTTGATGATTGCTGGAATCCCAACGCCAAACCCGGCAAACAGCCCGCGCCGAAGCCCGGAATCCATAATTCAGGCTGGATGCAGGACCCCGGAAGGCTCCTCACAACTCCGGCTGATTTCTTAGCGCTTAAAGCTTATGTTGATGATATTTTAACTTCATTTAAGCACGATAAGCGGATCTTGTTATGGGATTTATATAATGAGCCCGGTAACGGCGACAAAAATAAAATAGCATCAAGGCTGTTGCCAAAGGTATTTGCGTGGGCTCACGCAATAAACCCTGATCAACCGGTAAGTTCAGGCATGTGGAATTGGGATTTGGAAACATTTAATAAGATCCAGCTTCAAAACTCCGACGTGATTACTTATCATTGTTATGATACACCTGATTTACACCAGCGCGTGGTTCAGTTGCTTAAATTAAATAATCGCCCTGTTATTTGCACCGAATATATGGCCCGTCCACGCAACAGTACCTTTGAAAATACCACGCCTATGCTGAAAAAGGAACATGTTGGCGCTATTAACTGGGGTTTTGTAAGCGGTAAAACAAATACCATTTACGCCTGGGATACGCCAATGCCCGATGGTTCGGAGCCTAAAGTTTGGTTTCACGATATTTTCCGAAAGGATGGTAGTCCTTACAAAAAGGAAGAAGTTGATTTGATTAAGAACCTGAACAGTAAATAACTATTACAACTGAATAAACCAATTTATTAAATTAGCCATTTTATGAACAAACGACTTAAAAATTTACCAGCAATTCTATTGCCTGCCTGTATGATATATTTTACAGCCTGCAACCAATCAGCAAACAAAACATCCACCACCACTATGACAGATAGTACAACTACGGCAACATTGCCACCAGCTAAAGGATTTGAAAAAACAGTTAACGGCAAGCAATCACATTTTTACCTGCTTAAAAATAAAAATGGCGTGCAGGCTGCAATCTCTGATTACGGAGCGCATTTGATTGGGCTTTTAGTCCCGGATAAAACAGGTAAATTAACCGATGTTGCCCTTGGGTTTGATGATATTGACGGCTATAAAAAGGCGCTCTCAAATTATTACGGTGCTACCATCGGTCGTTATGGCAACAGGATTGCCAAAGGACATTTCGTACTGGACGGAAAAAAATACGACCTGTTTATTAACAATAAACCTAATACGCTGCATGGTGGTAAAGTTGGATTTAATGATGTTGTGTGGGATGCCAAACAAGCAGATGATCACACGATAGTGCTTACCTATTTATCGAAGGATATGGAAGAAGGGTATCCGGGAAATTTAAATTGTAAGGTAACTTATGAACTTACCGATGATAATGCAGTTAAGATTAGCTACGAGGCAACAACAGATAAAAACACTATTGTAAATTTAACTAACCATAGCTATTTTAACCTTAACGGTGTTGGAAACGGTACTATACTTAACCATGTCGTGCAATTAAAAGCCGGTAATTTTACACCGGTTGATACAACGTTGATCCCTACAGGTAAAATTGTGCCGGTAGCGGGTACCCCCTTCGATTTTAGCTCCCCAACTACTATTGGAAGCAGGATAGAAGTAAAAGACGAGCAGTTGAAGAATGGAAAAGGTTATGATCATAATTTTGTATTAGATAAGCATGATATTACCACATCAATAGCAACAGTAACGGGCGATTTAAGCGGCATTAAAATGGAAATATTTACCACCGAGCCAGGCCTGCAATTTTATAGCGGGAATTTTATGGACGGCAGCAATACTTTGTGGGGTGGTAAAAAGGATGGACACCGTACCGGTTTTGCAATGGAAACACAACATTTTCCTGATTCACCTAATCAGCCGCAATTTCCGTCAACTGAGTTGAAGCCAGGCGAAACATATAAAACTCAAACTATCTACAGGTTCTCGGTAGTGAAATAATAAAATAACATTTGTAATTGCGGGGGTACCCGCAATTACAAATGTTTAAGAATTCTGCTTCAGGTTCTCGTAATCTTCAGTAGTGTCAATATCCACGCTTCCCAAAAGGAATGGAATTGTGGTGATGTTGACCTCATATTTTAGCATTAGCTTTTTAGCACCCTCGTTACCCTGTAGCAAAAGTAATTCCGGGAAATAATAGCCGTCAAAGAAAACCGGCGGACCTATGGCCCTGTTGTATGCGCTGGCCGTTATGTTTTTTGCGGAATTTGTAGGAATTAGCTGTTTTAGGATCTCTGCATCTACAAATGGTTGGTCGCAAAGCATTAAAATAACAGAATCAACCTTGGTCTCGTTTTTTTGCAGTGCGTTGATCCCTGCGCGAATTGATGACGACATGCCTTCTTCCCAATCATCATTATAAATAATCTCAACGGGTAAATCTTCGGCAATGGGTTTGATGAGATCGGCGTTTGCGCCTAAAACTACAATAACCGGCAGGCAGCCGGTTTCCAATGCTGCGTTGATTGTTCGCTGGAGGAGCGTTTTATCCTTATAAATTAAGTTCTGTTTAGGTTTGCCTAACCTGCTCGAGGAGCCTGCGGCGAGAATAACTATCCCGGTCATTTAGCGTATGGAGTTATTTCATCAATCACAACGGTTTGCTGAACAACCTGTTCAGCGTGGCGGTTATGTACCGATGTTTTATCTCTCAACGAGTTTACAGTCTTTTTGTTTAACACGGCTTGTATTTCTGCAATTATAGATAATGCAATTTCGTCAGCATTTTCTGATCCGATATCTATCCCTGCGGGGCCATAAACACTATTTAATTGTGGGGGTGTTATATTAATCCCTTCTTCTTGTATCTCGTCCAGCATTCGCTGCAATCGCTTCTTAGGGCCGAGTGATGCAACATAAGGAAGTTGAATCGGCAAAAGTTGCCTGAGGATTGCCAGGTCGTAATTGTAATTGTGCGTCATTAGAACCACGGCGCTCCTGTCATCAAATTTTAGGTTAGAAAGGGCCGGGCCTGGTTTTGATATGATGATTTTTTTGGCGAGCGGAAAACGCTCCGGTACAGCATAATTTGCACGGCCGTCCACTAACGATACATGCCAGCCCAAAACGGCCGCAAATTGTACCATCGGGATGGCGTCGTTGCCGGCGCCAAAAATTACCAGCGAAACGGCAGGCTGCAACAATTCTATAAAGCAGGTATAACCGTTGCCATAGACATAAGTTTTGGTAACTGAGTTACCGTTCTTTAACACATCCCGTGCGTCTGCCAATACCGCCTGTTGGATCTCGTTATCCGGGATAGAACCATTGGTTTGCTCAATTGAGTCCATCAACAGGCAGGTACCGGGCTGCGTTGCTTGCCTGTTACTCAATGAAAATATGGTGATCAGGACAACCTGCTCGCGTTTACTCAGAAACTGTTTGAATAAATTAATAGGCGAAATTTCACTACCCGGGAATAATGGTTCAATCAGTATGTGGATAATACCATTGCAACCTAAGCCTACGCCAAATTTGGCATCGTCATCATCGGTGGTATCATAAGTAACCAGCATTGGCTTACTTTGTGCCATGGCCAAACGGGCCTTTCTTAATGCATCACCCTCCAGGCAGCCACCGCTTATTGCACCGGTAAGTTCGCCATCCTCGGTAACCAGCATGCGTGCACCCGCCCGCCTGTATGACGAACCTTCAACCAGCACTACTGTTGCCAGGGCAGTTTGCCTGCCGGCTCCGGCAGCTTTGTCATATGCGTTTACTATGTCCTGTAGTTCCTTCAATTTGGAAGATGTTGTTAACAAAGATACTTCAATAGGTTAAATATCGGCTTTAAATAACCACTACAAATTCATGCTTTTGTAAATAATATGTTAATTATACCATAAATAGTACAATGAAAAAACAATGTGCTGGCTTGTATTATTTACCTTTACACAAACATCTTTGTTTTACAAAACGATTATTTTTTTGCTGACAGATAACCACGGACGAAAAATTAACTACCTGCGGCTTGCCGTAACAGACAGGTGCAACCTGCGTTGCTTTTATTGCATGCCCGAGGAGGGACTTAACTGGCTTTCCCGCTCGGCATTGATGACGTACGAAGAAATGCTGCAGAGTTGCGCGCTGCTGGTAAAAATGGGAATTGAAAAGATCAGGATAACCGGTGGCGAACCGTTTGTCCGTAAGGATATTATGAAGTTGCTCACCGCTTTATCTGAATTGCCGGGGCTAAAGGAGTTAACACTCACAACTAATGGCGTTTTAACCGCGCCGCATGTGGCTGAGTTAAAAAGGATAGGGGTAAGCTCAGTAAATTTGAGTTTAGATACTTTAGATGCCAACCGTTTCTTCGCCATTACCAAACGCGATGAATTTGGTAATGTAATGAAAACACTGGATGAACTTTTAAAGCACGATATTGAGGTAAAGGTAAATGCGGTAGTGATGGACGGTAAAAATACGCAGGATATTATTCCGCTGGTTGAGTTGACAAAGGATTTGCCTGTGAGCGTGCGGTTTATTGAAGAAATGCCATTTAATGGAGATGGCCATGTTTATGCAGGTTTGAAGTGGGATTATGTGCGGATTTTAGACGAGATAAAAGCACACTATCCGGCAATAAAAAAGCTGGATGATGCTCAATACTCAACTTCATACAATTACCAGTTGCCGGGGCATAAGGGCAGCGTAGGGATAATTGCAGCCTATTCCCGTACATTTTGCGGAACCTGCAACCGCATTAGAATTACCCCCGAAGGGGAGCTGAAAACGTGTTTGTATGACAATGGCGTAATGAATATTAAGGATCTTTTACGACAAGGAATTAATGAAGATGATTTGAAGGAACGCTTGCTGAATACTTTTAACAACCGTGTAAAAGATGGCTGGGAGGCAGAACACCAGCGGGCCGAAAGTCAGGGTGTACATGAATCGATGGCCACAATTGGCGGTTAAGAAATACAAATTACAAAAGCCGGTGATATGATAACTGTTGAAGAAGCTGAAAAAATTATACTTGCACAGGCAGGAGATTACGGGGCAGAGATCATTCCATTCGACCTTAGCCTGGGCAGGGTATTAGCCGAAAATATTAAAGCCGACCGAGATCTGCCGCCCTTTAACAGGGTTACTATGGATGGCATTGCAGTAAATTATAATGCTATTGAATCCGGAGTTAGCACCTTTAAGATAAAAGCAACGCAGGCTGCGGGTGATGAGCCTGTTGACCTGGAAGAACATGACGATTGCGTAGAGATCATGACCGGCGCCATGTTGCCTGCATCTGCGGATACAATAATTCGTTATGAAGACCTGGAGCTACGTGCCGGCCTTGCAACCTTAGTAACCCACGAAATAAAACGCGGTCAGAACATCCATTATAAAGGGAAGGATAAAAAGCAGGACGATCTTGTTGCTTCCATTGGTCAGCTAATAACCCCGGCGTTGATCAGTATGGTGGCGTCTGTTGGTGAAACAGAGTTAAGGGTGAAGAAACTCCCAAGGGTGATGATCCTTTCGTCGGGCGATGAATTGGTTGAGGTTGATCAGTCGCCGTCTCCGTATCAAATCCGGAGGTCAAATAATTACACAGTTAAGGCAGTTTTGCAAAAGCATCATATCGAAGCGGACATGCTTCACCTGCCCGATAACCCGGAAATCATCAAAAAGCAGCTAAAAAACTGCCTTGAAAATTATGATGTATTGCTGTTAAGCGGCGGCATCTCTATGGGTAAGTTCGATCACATTCCAAAAGCATTGGAAGAATTGAACGTTGAACAGCTTCTTTATAAGGTGCAGCAACGGCCCGGTAAGCCATTTTGGTTTGGTAAGCACAATAAGGGACCTTTGGTATTTGCATTTCCCGGTAACCCGGTAGCAACGTTTATGTGCCTGCATCGTTATTTTTTACCCTGGCTTAATGCGTCATTAGGAATTCAAGGCAATCCGCAAGTTCGCGCGGTATTGAACGACCGGGTAAGCTTTCATCATCCGTTAAAATACTTTTTACAGGTAAAGCTGCATCAAAACGAATATTGTCAGTTGGTGGCAACTCCTGTTGAAGGCAATGGTTCAGGAGATTTTGCTAACTTAACTGATACAGATGCATTTATGGAACTACCTTTGGAGCGTAATGAGTTTAAAAAGGGAGAAGTTTTTAAGGTATGGCAATTCTAAACTAAGATTTGTAGGATAATACGATTATAGGATTGGTAAACACGATAAGGAATTAAAATTTATGTTAACTCATCTCGATAAACAAGGTAATCCTAATATGGTTGACGTAGGCGGTAAGCAAATAACCCGCCGTACGGCTACAGCGCGGAGTATTGTGTCATTACCTCGAGAGGTTTTGATCAATTTAACCGATGGCGACTTGCAAACGAAAAAGGGTTCCGTGTTTCAAATTGCGATAATTGCAGGCATTATGGCGGCTAAAAAGACGGGGGATTTGATTCCGCTGTGCCATCCATTGGGTTTGGATAACTGCAATATTACCATCAGCCTGAATGAAAAACAGGAAGTTGTTATTGATTGTATGGCGAGTATCACCGCTAAAACAGGCGTGGAGATGGAGGCCTTGGTTGGCGCATCAATTGCTGCATTAACCGTTTATGATATGTGTAAGGCCATGAGCCACGATATTATTATAAAAGAAACAAAGCTGATTGAAAAAACAGGAGGTAAACGTGATTTCAAAAGAGCATAGCAAGCATACTAAATTGATTAGGCCAGCATTCGGCACCTTTAACCGCAATGAGTGGGCTATTGTTGGTGCGCCTTGTACCGTAATAAAACTATTGGCGGGGCAACTAATTACTGCCTTATCCGCTGATTATAAATGCGCTTATGTCGACACCACGCATAATGATGATATTATGCTTACCCCCGGACGACTGGCGAATGGCGCTGCATTAGAGTATACAGATCAAATTAACTATCGACAGTTAAACTATGCAGGTGAATTTAATAGCTTTAAATTAAGAGATGCGTTCGCTGAAGTTGATTTGGTGCTGGTAAACGGGAATCATCACCAATGCAAGGCGCAGGTGGTCATCATCAGCGAAAATAAAAGAGCGTCGTTACAAAAAAGGATCGATCAGTTAACAAACGTGCAAATGATTTTGCTAACGGATAATACGGATGAGGTTTTTGATTTTATAAAGGATACTGTCCCAAATTGGCAGCATTTACCCTTGTACAGAATCGACGATATTGAAAATATAACGGCCTTTTTTAAAGCACAAATGCAGGAGGCAAAGCCTGTAATTAATGGTCTCGTGCTCGCGGGTGGCAAAAGCCAGCGGATGGGTTTTGATAAGGGCGCTGTTAACTGGCATGGGAAGGAGCAGCGCTACCACATGGCCGATCTTTTAAAGTCCTTCTGTAACGAGGTGTTTATTTCCTGTCGTGCTGATCAGCAACAGGAGATCGATAGCGATTATTTAAGTCTGCCGGATACTTTTACCGGGTTAGGACCTTATGGAGCAATTTTATCAGCATTTCGGGAAAAGCCGGATAACGCGTGGTTAGTTATTGCCTGCGATTTACCGCTGATGGACGAAAATGCGCTGCAATATTTGGTTGATAACAGGAACGCATCTTCAGTGGCTACCGCTTATCAGAGTCCGGTTAATGAATTTCCTGAACCGTTGATAACCATTTGGGAACCTAAAAGCTATCCGCTGTTATTATCGTTTTTGGCGCAGGGATATTCTTGTCCGCGGAAAGTGTTAATAAATAGTGACGTTACTTTGCTACATTCCGAAAACCCCGGAGCACTTACAAACGTTAATACCATTGATGAGTTGGAGCGGGTAAAGAGAACGCTTCACCAAAAACTAGCCGCCGAATGAATCCAGACTTTACACGATACAGTTGCCAGATAGCTTTACCCGGTTTTAGTGAGCAAACCCAAACCTTGTTGCAAAATGCGCGGGTGCTGGTGGTTGGCGCAGGCGGACTTGGCTGTCCAACTGCACAATATCTTGCTGCCGCAGGAATAGGCACTTTAGGCATTGCCGATTTTGATACCGTTTCAGAAAGTAATTTACATCGCCAGGTTTTATATAGCCCTGAAGATCAAGGCCAAAAGAAGGTTGCAGTAGCCTGCGAACGGCTGCAAAAGCAAAATCCGGGGATTAAATTAGTGCCGCACGATGAAAGGATCACTTCACAAAATGTAATGAGCCTGATTGCAGGTTATGATATTATTGTTGACGGAACCGACAATTTCGAAACCCGGTATTTACTCAACGATGCCGCAGTGATTAATGGAAAACCATTGGTTTACGGGGCAATTTACCAGTTTGAAGGACAGGTAGCTGTATGGAATGTTGCCGATGAACAGGACGAAAGATCGCCCAATTACCGCGATTTGTTTCCCAAAGTTGATGCTACACAAATCCCTAATTGCACCGAGGGTGGGGTTATTCCAACGCTTGCCGGTATAATTGGCTGCATCCAGGCTAACGAGGTTATCAAGTATATTACCAAAACAGGGGAATTACTAACCGGGAAGATCCTGGTTTTTGATGCCCAAACGCTACAGAGCCGTGTAATAAAAATTGGCGATGTGACCCAAACCCACATCAGCAGGCTGATTGAAACCATCGTCATCCCCACGATATCTGCTAACGACTTAAAAAAAGAAATTGAAAAGGGATCAGTTTCCCTAATAGATGTACGGACCGCAGAAGAAAGAGATACATTCAACATCGGTGGCCAACATATTCCGGTTGCGGAAATATGCAGCCATCTTGATATCATCGCCCCAAACAAAAAAATAGTATTCTATTGTGCTTCCGGCAAACGCAGCGGTGAAGCTGTAAAGATTGTTAAAAGCAAATTCCCCGTCGCAGAAGTATTTTCACTTGAAAATGGTTTGAAAGACTGGCAAAACAAGTAGCCAGTTGACAACTAATCTCTAATCAACCAGTCTCTAATCAACTAGGGGTGCGCCGCCACCCAAACCTCGCCATCCTCAAAGATCTCCTTTTTCCAGATAGGTACTGTTTGTTTTAATGTGTCGATGATGAACCTGCATGCGTCAAAGGCTGCCGCACGGTGAGCTGCTGATACAGCAATTAGTACAGGTACTTCTCCAACTTCCAATATCCCGGTACGGTGATGGATCAATATTTTTTGAACAGGCCATTTTTCAAAAGCCTGTTTAGCGATCTTTTCCATTTCGGCAATTGCCATCGGTTCATAAGCTTCAAATTCAAGCCGGATCACTCGTTTACCTTTGGTGGCATTACGTACTGTGCCTATAAACACATCAATGCCGCCCGATTCGGGCGACATGATCCAGTCTATAGAGGATTGGATGTTTAAGGGAGAGGAGAATATTTGGATGTTGGTGGTCAATGTCATTGCAAATTATCTGAACCTTGATTTATGGGATTAAAAGATTACAGGATTTCTAACGCGTAAATCAAGGCTATCCTTAAATCAGGCGAATCATGGTTCAAAATAAATAATCAATTATCCCCCGCTCACCGGCGGTATAATAGCAATTTCATCCCGTTCATGCAGGTTATCGCCAGGCAAGGCGTATTCATTATTCACTGCCACCATGTAGGAGGCCAATTGCTTTAAACGAGGGTATCGCTGCTCTAAAAGGTATTTTAAATTATAAACGGTTGCGTCGTTGGTCAGCTCCAGGTTAACCGACGGGGTGCCGAAGATGTCTTTTGCTATGCCGAATGCCAGGATCTTGATCTTCATGGGGTAAAATTAGGGTAAATTGTAATAAAAACAGGTTGTTAGTTCGAATTATTTGCCCGTATATTTATCTGAAACAATCTGAATCGGCAATGGTTTTCTATAAATTAGGAAGAGGCATTTTTAGCTCAAACTCGTCATCGCAAATTTTATGTCTGAAATAAAACGAATCCCAATTATCAATGTGATTGATGCTGAATGTATTGACACCTATGATGCGCTTGCCATTGAAGAGCCTTTGGAGATTCGTTTGGAATATATGTTAGCCGGCCAGCCAAAGGTTCAGAATATTTCAGTTACCATGCGCACGCCGGGTAATGACGCAGAGCTTGCAACGGGCTTTTTATTTACAGAGGGAATTGTAAAAAGCAGTACGGATATTGCCCATGCAGAACATTGCTTTATTGCCTGCGCGGAAAACAAAGAAAACGTGATCCAGGTAAAGCTACGCGATAGTGTAATTCCCAACCTGCAAAATACAGAGCGCAACTTTTATACAACATCAAGCTGCGGCGTGTGCGGCAAGGGCTCCATAAATGCCATTCGTACCGTTGGTGATTTTGTACAACACAGCGATAATATTGTTGTGAATGGTGAGTTACTTCATAAATTGCCCGCTATGTTGCGGGAGAAGCAACAGGTTTTTGAAGCTACCGGCGGCTTACACGCTTCGGCGTCGTTTAATTCAGACGGTGAATTGCTTTTGCTCAGGGAAGATGTAGGCAGGCACAATGCTTTGGACAAGCTAATTGGCGCTGCTCTCAAACAAAATTTGTTACCGCTTGATAATCAGATCCTGCTTTTAAGCGGGCGCGCCAGCTTTGAATTAATTCAAAAAGCGGTAATGGCCGGCATTAAAATTATTGCAGCAGTTGGAGCACCGTCAAGCCTGGCAGTTGAGCTGGCAGCAGAATTTGATATAACGTTAATCGGTTTTTTACGAAACCAACGTTTTAATATTTATACCGCGGGTCACCGCATACTATTACCTATTCATGAAAATACGGATTAAAAGCAATTCAATCAGGTACCGGCTCACAAAGTCGGATGTAGCTGCATTGGTTAAGAACGGACGTTTGGAAGACAGCGTGGACTTTGGCCTGCAAAAGTTGGTTTATGAAATACAGATAGTGGAAGATTATGAGCTTTCAGCAACTTTTAATAACAGCACCATCACCCTGTTTATGCCGAAAAAGATGATTGACGAATTGGCCAATACGGATAAGGTAGGCTTTGAGAGCGCCCGGCATCCGCTGCATTTATTGGTTGAAAAGGATTTTACCTGCCTGGATAATGTTGCCGAAGACCAAAGTGATAATTACCCCAATCCTTTAGCTGAGAAAACGTTATGAGCGATAAAATAGAAACACCAGCAGCCGAAAACCCGGAGGAACTGCTGGATTTAAAAGTTACTGAGCCCAAAACATGGGCTGCAGGAATCCCGGCAGTAACTGCTGCGATGACCGATGTGATACAGGAAGCAGGGGTTGCGCGGGGTATGGAGGCGTTATTCCACATGAACAAAAAAGGCGGCTTTGACTGCTCCAGTTGCGCCTGGCCCGACCCGGATGATGATCGTTCGCCAATTGCCGAATATTGCGAAAATGGCGCAAAGGCGCTTGCAGAGGAAGCTACCACCAAAAAACTAACTGCAGACTTCTTTGCGCAAAATTCTGTTGCTGATCTTGCTAAACTGAACGACTACGAAATAGGGAAAAAAGGGAGAATAGCCCAGCCGGTATACCTGCCCAAAGGCGGCACGCATTATCAGCCAATTAGCTGGGATGCCGCCTTTAAAAAGATTGCCGGTCATTTAAATGCCTTAGCGTCACCAGATGAGGCAGCATTTTATACGTCGGGCCGTACCAGTAACGAGGCTTCGTTTACTTACCAGTTGTTTGTAAGAGAGTTCGGAACCAATAATATGCCTGATTGCTCTAACATGTGCCATGAATCGACCAGTGTTGCGCTGGCCGAAGCCATAGGTATTGGAAAGGGAACGGTTACTCTTAATGACTTTTACGATACGGATGTGATCATCATAATGGGGCAGAACCCAGGCACCAATCACCCCCGGATGCTTACTGCGCTGCAAAAAGCTAAGGAAAACGGCTCAAAAATAATTGCGGTTAACCCGCTCCATGAGGCCGGTTTGATGGGGTTCAAAAACCCGCAAACGGTAAAGGGGGTACTGGGCATTAGTACGCAACTGGCTGATCTTTACCTGCAGGTAAAGATAAATGGTGATATGGCGCTGTTAAAAGCCATTGAAAAATTGCTTTATGAAGCAGAGGTGGAGAATCCGGGTACCGTGTTCGATCACCAGCATATCAAAAAAAACACGGTTGGCTATACCGATTTCCTGCACCACCTTGATCAGTATAAGGTAGATGACCTTGCAGTTGCTGCAGGCGTTCCTTTAAGGCAAATTAAGGAAGCCGCAGAAATGCTGAAGAACACCGGCAAAATAATAATCTGCTGGGCAATGGGGGTAACCCAACAGGTAAACGGAGTTGACACCATTAAGGAAATTGTAAACCTTGCTATGCTTAAGGGAGCTATTGGCAAACCCGGTGCAGGCCTTTGCCCGGTTCGCGGCCATAGCAACGTACAGGGTAACCGCACCATGATAATATGGGATAAGCCGAAGCCCGAACAACTGGACAAGCTTAAGGAAGTATTCGGTTTTGAGCCACCCCGCGGGCACGGTTACGATGTGGTGGAATCTATTGAAGCGATGAATGCTGGTAAATTGAAGGTGTTTTTTGCTATGGGAGGAAACTTTCTGTCGGCTACGCCGGATACCCTTTATACTGCCGCAGGAATGCGCAAAATGAAGCTTACGGTAAATGTTTCTACCAAGTTAAACCGCAGCCATTTAATTCATGGTGAGGAATCAATTATACTCCCCACACTGGCCCGAAGCGACAAGGACGTTGTTGGCGGCGAGGTGCAGCTTATAAGCTGCGAAAACTCGATGGGAGTGATCCAGATGTCGAAGGGCGTTTTGGATCCGATTTCGGATGATCTGATGAGCGAGAACCAGATAGTTTGTGAATTGGCAAAGGCAACACTTGGCAGCAGATCGGTTATCGACTGGGATAAATACGCCAAAAGTTATGATGAGGTACGCAATATAATTGAAAAGGTGATCCCCGGTTTTGATGACTACAACAAGCGGGTGCGCGAGCCCGGCGGATTTTACCTGCCAAATGCCCCGCGCGAGGGTAAATTTAAAACAAAGGAGTTTGGCGATAAGGTGCCATTTACCATTGCCGGGCTGCCTGAACACAAACTGGCCGACGATGAATATATGATGACCTCCGTACGCAGCCACGACCAGTTTAATACAACCATTTATGGCCTTGATGACCGGTATCGTGGCATCCACAATGAACGCAGGGTAATATTTATGAACCGCAAGGATATTCAAAAAGCGGGATTTAAAGAAGGAGAGCAGGTAGACTTATTTAATTACCATGGAGGAAAGGAAAGGGTTGCACGCCTGTTCGTGGTAGTGCCCTATAATATTCCCGAACGAAACACCGCCACTTATTATCCTGAAACAAACGTCCTGGTGCCAATTGACAGCGTTGCGATGAAAAGCAATACCCCAACGTCGAAGCTCATCTATATAAAAATAAAAAAACACGTTCCACAAAATAAAAATTAACAGCACCTTTACCCTGCATACCTTTTTTAAACGACATCAACTTATGAAAAACATCCTGTTATTATTAACTATAATTTTTATGGTTGATGGTATTTCCTCGTGTGCAAATGCACAACAGTCTGACAATTTGAAGATAGTGCTAGTGCGTCACGGCGAAAAGGAAGCAACCGGCGAGAGCCTAAACTGCCAGGGGCTAAACCGGGCAATACAACTCCCTAAGGTTATCGTCAGCAAATTCGGAACGCCATCGGTTATTTTTGTGCCAACGCTCAATGCCAAGTCGTCTACCACACATGCAAGGATGTTCCAGACTGCTAGTCCATTGGCAATAAAATATAGCTTAAGCATCAATAGCAAATATGCAGTAGATGATTACCCGTCTTTGGCACAAAGCATACAGGCACAAACCGGTACTGTTTTAGTTGTTTGGGAACATAAAGCCATGGATAATATTTTGAAGGCTCTTGGAGTAAAAACCAAAGGGCTTAAGTGGGGCGACGACGATTTCGACAGCATTTGGATAGTTACCTACAAAAATGGCAAACCTGTCTTATCTGTAGATAAAGAAGGGTTACACCCTGCCTCGAATTGTCAATTTTGACGTGGTGTACTCAAATGCCTTCCGGGTTAAGCACCACTAACTCGGATGGATTCCTAATTAATGATTGTATATTATACATTTAAAGAAAAAAACTTTAAACTTGATCATGAAATTGTATAACACAATTAAAGGCATCCTACTGGAATATAACGATGCGTCGTTTGTGATTGACGAGCCATGGGATACATTGATAAACCGGGATGATCTTGAGTGGTATCTTAAAGCCAAAACCAAATCTGCAACACAATTAACAGATGCCATAAAAGCCAAATGGCTGGCGGATGGCTCAATACTATCGCCGATAAGCCGCCAGGAAGTTTGGGCAGCAGGAGTTACCTATCTGAAAAGCCGCGATGCCCGGATGGAGGAATCACAAGTTTCGGGTGCTGCAAGTTTATATGATAGGGTGTATGATGCCGAACGACCGGAATTGTTCTTTAAGGCGGCAGCATCACGCGTATCGGGACACGGGCAGCAGGTTTATATTCGCAAGGATTCCGCATGGAACGTGCCGGAACCTGAACTTACCTTATTTATTAATTCTAAGGGAAATATCCAGGGCTATTCCATAGGTAATGATATGAGCAGCCGCAGTATAGAGGGTGAAAATGCCCTTTACCTGCCGCAGGCTAAGATCTATGAAAAAAGCGCCGGACTAGGACCTTGTTTGTATGTTAGTTCAGCCCACATTGGCGGCGAAACAGCCATAAAGTTGAACATAAAGCGCAATGGCAATATTATTTTTAATGATGAAACAACTGTTTCACGGATAAAAAGGTCATTTGATGAACTGGTATCTTACCTGTATAGCGAAATGAGCTTCGACTATGGTTGCTTCCTGATGACCGGTACCTGCCTTGTGCCTCCCGGTGAATTTACCCTAAATGTAGGTGACGTTATCGAGATCAGCATTGATAAAATTGGTACACTTGTGAATACCATTGCGATAAACCCCAAACATAAATCCAATTAAATTATGAGTATTCTGAAATATTCGTCCATTATCCTGGCGGCCTTATGCCTGAGCGCCTGCCAGGAAAAAAAGGCGCCAAAGCAGGAAGTTGTTGAGAGCCCTTATAAAAAGGGAACCTTTGGCTATGACCTGGATTTTTTAAAAAGGAAGGACAGTGTTGTTGTACTAAACAGTAAGGATGGTAGCGGGCAGATCATCATTTCACCGAAATACCAAGCTAAGGTATTTACATCAACGGCAGACGGCGTAAATGGCAAAAGTTTTGGATGGATTAATTATAAAACGTTCAGCCAGGAAAAGCTGGATGAGCATATGAATGCTTATGGGGGAGAGGACAGGCTATGGCTGGGACCGGAGGGCGGTAAGTTCTCCCTTTTCTTTAAGCCCGGCACGAAAATGGAATTTGCCAATTGGCACACGCCCGCTGCTGTGGATAATGAAGCCTGGAAACTCGTTTCAAATACTGATAAAAAGGCGTCGCTGAGCAAATCGGCTAAGCTGTTGAATTATGCAGGTACAACGCTTAGTTTGTTAATTAACCGTGATATACAAATTATTGAACCAGCTGATGTTAAAAAGATACTGGGGATAGATATGGATAGCAAGGTTAAATCGGTAGCCTTTCACACAACTACAACATTAACTAACACAGGTGATAAAGCCTGGGAAAAACAATCCGGCGCTCCCTGCATCTGGAATCTGGATATGTTCACTCCGTCGCCACAAGCCGTTACCATCGTTCCTTACAATGATGGGACTGGCAAGGTAGCTACTACTGATTATTTTGGCGAAATCCCTAAGGATAGGATAAAATATAATAACGGCATCCTGTTATTTAAGGCTGACGGCAAATCGCGCGGTAAGCTTGGGATGCAAGCGGCAAGGGCAAAAAATATGGCGGGTAATTATGATGCGGAAAATAATGTACTCACCATTACGTTATTTGACACGAATCCGAAGGCGATTTACCTGAACCAGGAATGGCGCACTGATCGTGATCCATTTGTAGGTGACGCCGTGAACGCTTACAACGACGGCCCGCTTGCTGATAAGACACAGATGGGACCATTCTATGAAATTGAAAGTGTATCGCCGGCAGCGTTTTTGAAGCCAAATGAAAAGCTGACGCATAACCATAGTGTATTTCATTTTACCGGGGATAAGCAGGAATTGAACAATATTGTGTTAAAAACACTCGGAATATCGCTACAAGACATACAAGCTGCATTTAAATAATTATCTTCAGCCGCCAATTATTTATTAACCAATTTTAAACCGAATTCATGTCAAAAGACCAAAAGTTTGTCGCGTTAGCCTTAGTTACCTCCTTGTTTTTTATATGGGGGTTTGCTTTAAATCTGAACCCGATATTAATTGCACACCTAAAGAAAGCCTGCCAGTTAACAGATTTTCAATCGTCATTGGTTGATTCTGCTTCCTATATTGCTTATTTTCTGTTACCTATACCAGCTGCGCGGTTTATGCACCGGTATGGGTATAAGGGCGGAATCTTATTAGGCCTTGTTCTTTTTGCCATAGGGGCGTTTTTGTTTTTTCCCGCGGCCGCAGTCAGAAGTTACGCATTTTTCTTATCGTCTTTATTTGTGATTTTCAGCGGGGCGGCATTTTTGGAAACAGCGGCCAATCCTTATATAACCATACTTGGCGACCCTGCAACTGCAACACAGCGTATAAATTTTTCACAATCATTCAACGGATTGGCTGCTACACTTGGCCCTTTAGCCGGCGGAATATTTATCCTTTCGGGTAAAAACTTAACTGCAGCACAGGAAGCAGCCATGACGCCGGGGCAATTAAATGATTATTTAAACAAAGAAGCTTCCGCAGTGCAAATCCCTTATTTAATTATTGGGTTGGTTGTATTGGTTGTAGCAATATTGATATTCAGAACTCCATTGCCCGAAATTGTTGAAGAAGGTAGCGAGGAGGTTGATGTGGAAACGGGTACATTACTAAGTAAGATCTGGGCATTACTTAAGGTAAACCAGTTAAGAAAAGGAATAATTTCCCAGTTTTTTTATGTTGGGGCCCAGGCCGGGATCCTTGGCTTCTTTATCCGTTATTCCGAAAGGGTGGCCGGCTTAACCGAAACCTCGGCGAAATTTTATTTAGCGGCAGCTACCTTTTGCTTTATGCTGGGCAGATTCAGCGGTACTTATTTGATGAAATTTATAAATCCCGTAAAATTGCTTGCCTTTTATTGTTCAATGAATGTGTTGTTGCTCGTCGGGATCTTTTTCCTGCATGGCATGTTTACAATTTATGCATTAATGGGTGTTACGTTCTTTATGTCGATCATGTTCCCAACGGTATTTTCGTTAAGCACGGTTGGGTTGGGTTCCAGGACAAAATTGGGATCATCACTGGTAATAATGGGGATAGTTGGCGGAGCTATAATCCCACCGATAATGGGTAAGGTATCTGATTTGAGCAGCATTAAATTTGCTTACCTGATACCGATAATATGTTTTTCATACATCCTGTATTTTGCCTATAGGAATTTGAATATCAAAAAATTAGAAATTGCTGCAGGGCACTAATACCCTTTGTCATTGCGAGGAGGAACGACGAAGCAACCTCGTAGCTATGCATGACAGATATACAAGTTCGCCCTGTATTCGACGAGGTTGCCACGCTTCGCTCGCAATGACAAAATGATTTAATACGGCAAGTGAGATAAATTACATTTTTTATATAACAACATGAACTTAGGTTTAACAAATAAAATAATAATAGTAACGGGCGGTGCCAAAGGTATAGGAGCTGGAATAGTGAAGGTTCTGGCCGCAGAGGGCGCCGTTCCTGTAATAGTTGGCAGAAGTGCGGAGGATAACCTGGTAACGGTAAAGGAGATCGAATCGGCAGGTGGAAGAGCCTGGCATGTGGTTGCCGAACTTACCGAACCGGCAACTTGCGAAAATGCGGTGAAGGAGATCCTGCAACATTTCGGCCGCATTGACGGTCTTGTTAACAACGCAGGCGCAAATGACGGTGTCGGGCTTGAAAATGGCAATTATGAGAAGTTTATGGCATCGCTGCATAAAAATGTGGTTCATTACTACCTGATGGCGCACTTTGCTTTGCCGGCCTTAAAGGAATCGAAGGGGCCGATATTGAATATTACCTCTAAAACATGGGAAACAGGCCAGGGGAATACATCCGGTTACGCTGCAGCAAATGGCGGGCGTGCTGCCTTAACCCGCGAATGGGCAGTTGAATTGTTAAAATACGGGATCAGGGTTAACGCAATTATAGTGGCTGAATGCTGGACGCCGCTTTATGAGACCTGGATAAATACACTGCCAGATCCGGCTGCGAAAAGGAAGGAAATAGAAGCAATGATCCCGCTGGGAAACCGCATGACAACCGCGGAGGAAATAGCCGATATGACAGCCTTTTTATTATCAGAGAGGTCAAGCCATACCACCGGGCAGTTAATTTATGTAGATGGGGGATACGTGCACCTGGATAGAGCGCTTGCGAATGCTTAGGGTGGTTGATTGAGTTGATTGGGAGCGTGGTTGATTAAGTTAAGTAAATAATAAAATATAGATACTTCATTGAAAATAGATTCACACCAGCACTTTTGGAAGTTTGACCCGGTAAGGGATAGTTGGATAGATGATTCCATGAGCGCCATACGACGGGACTTTTACCCGGAAGACCTGGAACCGATATTAAAGAAACATAACATAGACGGATGCATAGCAGTTCAAGCCGACCAGTCGGAAGCTGAAACTGAGTTTTTATTGAATTTTGCTGAGCAGCATGATTTTATAAAAGGGGTGGTTGGCTGGGTTAACCTGATGGATCCGCATGTAAGGGAGCGCATTGCTCATTACAGCGAAAATAAAAAGCTGAAGGGGATTCGGCACGTATTGCAGGGCGAGCCTGACCGGGCCTATATGCTGAACCCGCAGTTTATGAAGGGAATAGCCGCACTTAAGAATTACGACCTGGCTTATGATATCCTTGTCTTCCCTGATCAATTGGGTTACACCAACCAGTTTGTGAAGAATATATCGGGGGTGCGCTATGTTATAGATCATATTGCCAAACCCGATATCAAAAACAAAAACATTGATAAGTGGGCCAACAGTATGAGAACTATTGCACAGCATGAAAATGTTTGGTGCAAGGTGTCGGGCATGGTAACGGAGGCCGACTGGCAAAACTGGCAGGAAGGGGACTTTGAACCCTACCTGAACGTTGTGTTTGAAGCTTTTGGCGCTAATCGGGTAATGTTTGGCTCTGATTGGCCGGTTTGTGATGTTGCCGGTGGGTATGATAAAATGATCGGAATTGTAGAAAAATATACTGCGAAGCTGTCTGTTGATGAACAGGCTCGTTTTTGGGGACTTAATGCAATCGAATTTTATAAACTTAGTTAACAGGTAACATGAAAAGATCAGCTTTAATTGTTTTGGCGGGCGCTTTGATTTCCTTATCGGCGCAGGCACAGGAGAAATTTAATGGGTTGGGTGTTAATTTGGGTAACCTCTATCGCATGTCTGATGCTAAGACCCGATCGATTAGCCCAGAAAATTTTAATGGTGAAAAGGGCAAGGGAGGTATGGCGACGACAGGTACAGGAGCAGGCGCCGCACGTGAGCTTGGTCAAACCTGGAAGGTAAGCCCAAGTGTGATCATAAAAAAACATACCACTTACACCATCGCCGAAATAAACGACCAGGGTGCTATTCAGCATATCTGGATGACCCCAACAGGTAACTGGCGCTATTCAATCATCCGCTTTTATTGGGACGATGAAACTACGCCATCTGTTGAAGTTCCTGTCGGCGACTTCTTTTGCGTGGGCTGGGGCAGATATGCTCCTGTAACCTCTCTCGCCGTTGTGGTGAACCCTGGCAGTGGTTTGAATTGTTACTGGCCTATGCCATTTCGTAAAAAATGCAAGATAACCATGGAGAATATTGATGATGAAGATATGTCTCTATATTACCAGGTCGATTATACATTAACCGATGTGCCCAAAGATGCTGCATATTTTCACGCGCAATTTCGCAGGGTAAACCCGGTGCCGTTAAAAAAGGATTATGTTTTGGTGGACAGCATTAAGGGCAAGGGACAATACGTAGGGACTTACATGGCTTATGGTTCCAATAAAAACGGCTGGTGGGGCGAGGGGGAGATCAAGTTCTTTATGGACGGCGACACCAAATTCCCTACAATTAACGGCACCGGAACTGAAGATTATTTTTGCGGCGCTTATGACTTTGACACCCGTCGAAAAAATGCTGTAGGCGTTGAAGGCAGTGAGTATACTGAATTCAGCGGCCCTTATACCGGCCTGCCCCAGGTATTACGCGGCGACGGGCATTACGATATAGCCCAGCGTTTCGGTCTTTATCGTTGGCACATTGCAGATCCTATCCGTTTTGAAGAGGATCTGAAGGTTACTATACAAGACCTGGGATGGCACAGTAATGGCAGGTATATGCCTTTGCAGGATGATATTGCTACCGTATCCTACTGGTACCAAAGCGAACCACACGGTATTTTTCCGGCGTTTCCGTCGAAGGATCAGTTAGAAATTAATTAAACTAAGATTCCTAGGATTAATTTGATTTTAGGAAGCTTTTATCTTGTAAGATTAAATCTTAATCGGCAGGAGGGTTTTATCCTTCAATCCAATTAATCCTATGAATCTTAGTTAAATCCTCCTCTTCAATTTCATTATCACCAAATCGTGCCTGTTATCGTGGTAGATCTCTAACAACAAGCTTCGGTCATTCCAGGATTTAAAAATGCTGTCTACCTCTTCCAAACTCATTTTGGCAATAGGCTTCAAATTTATGGCGAGGATCTCATCGTTCTTTTCCAGGCCGATTTGATCTCCTGCGGAACCCGGTTCAACCCTGCTAATAATGATTCGCTTAAAATCATCGCCGTCTGCATAATATTCCAGGCCGCTCATGTCCTGCTCAAACGGCTCCTTGAAGTTCGGACCGGGTTTTAAATAGATGGCGTTATCGGGGTAGTCAAATACTACGATGAATTTTTTTAACAGGCCAATGCCCAGGTTGCCATCCCTTTTTACATTTATATAGTTTTTTAAAGAGTCATCCTGCGGGAATGAGGAAATGACGTTTTTGATTTTATATTTCCCAAACTCAATCTGGCTTATCCTGCTAAGAAAACCATTTATAGGGCCACTAAAGCCGACGCCTAAATTTGCATGAATACATTTCTTTTGAATTCCGCTATGTTCGTCAATATTTTCAAGTGAAAGGGGATGACCTGCGCCCAGGTCAACCACCAGTTTGCTCTTCTTTATATTGCCATCAGGTAAATAAACATTGGCTTCCATGTAAGGTTTATGGGCTTCAATGGTGATGGGTATTTTTTCACCTTTTGCAAATTTATGTTTATCCTTCGCGTTGTACACAGTTATGGTGGAATCACTGAAGTTCACTTTTACAGCCAGGTTGTTAAAGAATTCATACCCAAGTAAACCATGGATTGGCATACCTGCGTAGCTTGACAGTCCGAAATGATCCTTTTTTAAAATAGCAGCGTCAACGGCAAAACTGCGTAAGCAGGATACTGTAATAGCAAGCTCAGGGGAGGCATAAGCATCATAAGCTTCATCTTCACCAAAGCCGCGCAGTTTTAGCATTCGGTGCACCGGGATCTGGAGTGAATCGATCAGGCCTGGATCAGTGATGATCATTATTCCCACACCTGTATCCATAACAAAGTTAAAGGGGCCCTTGTTGTTTATTTTTAGCTGGATGATTACCATGTTGCGCACCAGCCTGAATGGTATCGCAGTCTTTTTCTTATTACCGGTAAAATCAAAATATTGTGCGCTTGCTGTTGTTAACAAAAAGCAATTTAAATACAACAGCCACAAAATTACCCGGTGTGTATTTTTACTAAACATAACAAATAGGTTTTAATTGGTTGTACTATTTTATCCGGGATGGATTTTTAATACATTTATAATATAAAGTTAAGCACAGGTTGGCTGTTTAACTATTCAAGGCCTGTACAAGTTTGTACAAGTTTGTACAAAACCCGGGCTTAGGCTATATGTTATATTTTTGTGGGATAATGACGATTTTCGGCTATGCATAACGATGAGTTTTTTATTGAAAAAACCAAGAAATTATTTGAAGCGAGTACCGGTTGGGGCGACAGCAGCGAATGGACAAACCAGGACTTTGTAACCTTAAGTGAAAAGATCCAGGATAAAACTGGTGTAGCTTTAAGCCATGTTACCTTAAAAAGAGTTTGGGGCAAGGTGAAGTACGAAAGCTTGCCGAATACACATACCTTGGATACCCTTGTTCAGTTTTTAGGGTATGAGAACTGGCGGAGCTTTAAATCCCAAAATGGCAATGGCACGATAGCCGTTGATAAGGCTGAAGAAAAGTCTGTTCCCGTTATTGCGGATGTTAAGGAAGGTCAGTCGGTTAAAAAGAGCCGCAAGGGCATTGTGATAGGAGTTTCACTTACCGTTATTGTTATAGTTGGCGTTTTTACGATAATGCAGCTTAACAAACCCCAGCCACCCGGGGTAATAGATAGCAATTACTCTTTTAGCAGTAAAAAAATAGTTACCGAAGGGCTGCCAAACTCTGTTGTGTTTAGTTACGATGCAACCAAATCGCCTTACGACTCGGTAATTATTCAACAATCATGGGACAGGCACCTGCAGGTCAAAGTTTCTAAAAACGATCATCAGCATACATCAATCTATTATTATCCTGATTATTATAAGGCAAAGCTTATTGTGGGCACAAGGATTGTAAGCATGCACCGGCTGCTTATAAAATCAAAGGGTTGGATGCCGGCTGTTACGCAATCGCCTGTGCCGGTGTATTTTCCGAAGGAAGATGCCATTCATAACGGAAAAATGTCGTTGCCGATTGAAAAGATCTTGGCGAAAAATGTAAAGCTACAGCCGGTACCTCCCGATGTGCTTTATGCCAACGTTCGCGATTTCGGCCCGATCTATAGTGATAATTTTGTTTTTGAAACAGCCGTAAAGAACGACTATAAAGAGGGGGCTGCGGTATGCCAGCTAAGCAAGATCTATATCTTGTGCGAAGGAACAGCTATTTATATACCGCTCTGTAGCAAAGGCTGCATCTCTTCGCTCGATCTGCTGTTTACAAATTATTATGCATCAGGCAAGCAACAGGATCTTTCTGCATTTGGTGTCGACTTTAATAACTATGTGAAAGTGAGGATTGAAGCCGTAAACAGAAAAGCCAAAATATTTGTGAACGATAAGTTGGTCTACACCGTTAACAACGACATCATCAAGGCCAAAATAATCGGGATAGATTACACCTTCCAGGGAACTGGCTCGGTTGACTATGTGAAGCTATCAAATGGAAAAGTAAATTACGAAGAAGATTTTAATGACCTGTCAGACGGTAAACTGGTGGTAAGTAAATAGTCTTAAGTCAGTAGTATTGAGTCTTGAGTCAAAAGTCAACAGTTAGAAGTATTTTGGGCTCCCGACTTCAGACTCGAGACTTCCCCTTATCTGCAATACCGGGCCAGGTCATCAACAGCTTCCTTCGAGCCAAGTTCCTGTGCTCTTTTTAAATCTGTACAACCGCTTTTATCGTTTTGGAGTAGCTTTGCCATTCCGCGTGCCAACCAGGTATCAAAGTTATGCGGGTTCATTTCAACGGCCTTGTCCAGGTCCTTTAAACCGCTATAATAATCCTTCATTACAATCTCGGCTTTTCCGCGTAAAACGTAGTTCATTTCGTCCCGGGGGCTAACTTTCATGGCTTGCCTGAAATCACCGTTCATAGCCGAGGTATCATTGGTATAAGCCTCTGCAAGACCGCGATAGGCATAGGTTTTAACGTTATCCGGGTTGATCAATAATACGCTGATGTAATCATAAACGGCACCTGCATAATTTTTCTGGATCATTTTTAGGTTGCCTCTTGAGAAGTAAGCGTCATCGTTGTTCTGATCCTTTTCAATGGCCTTGTTTATATCTGCAGTAGCACCGTCATAATCTCTCAGGCCTAACTTAACGCCTGCACGCCCGCTGTAAGCTACAGAAATTGCATTTGAGTCCACGGCAATAGCCCTGTCAAAATCAATTATTGCCGAGCGATTGTCACCTAATCCCGCATAGGCATTGCCTCTAAGTACTAATACCTTGCCATTTTTTATAGACGGGGTGATAACCCTGTTCAATAAGTTAATGGCCTCGTTGTATTGCCTGTCATCAATTAATATTTTACCCAGGCGAATGTAGGCATATTGGTTTTTAGGATCCAGTTCAATCTGGCGCTTATAATCTGCAATAGCGCCTGTTTTATCGCCCATCCGGCTTTTAGCAAGGCCCCGGTTTAAATAGGCATTGGAATTGTTTGGGTACATCTCAATCGCCTTGTTAAAATCGGTAATTGCCCCCGGATAGTCTGACATCATGATTTTTACCTCACCACGGCCAAAGTATGCGTCTGTATTTTTAGGATCAATACGGATAGCTGCATTATAATCTTCCATTGCACCACTGGTGTCCTGGAGATATCTTTTTGCTTTTGCGCGGATTAAGTAAGCATAGCCGTCTTTATTTGTGCCATAATTAACGGCATTGTTTGCATCATCAAGAGCTCCGTGATAGTCTTTTTGGTCGATTTTCAAATCAGCCCTGTTTTGGAATGCTTCGGATAAATGGGCATCAATATCAATGGCTTTGTTATAATCAGCCATGGCAGCATCCTTGTTTTCCAATTTGCTTTCAGAAACACCGCGATATAGATAGAGCTCTGCATTATTTGGATCCTGTGCAATAGCCTTGTCGAAATATTGAATAGCTTCCTTATTATCCGAGCTGTTACTGATAGCTTTTGCTAAATAATAATATAAGTTATGCAAACCCGGGTTCATCGCCACAACTTTTTTATAATCTTCAATTGCTCCCTTATAATCGCGGATATTAGTTTTGGTATTGCCACGGTAAAAAATAGCCTCCGAATTGGATGGGTTCATCCGGATAGTAGTATTGTAATCTGCTATTGCTCCATTATAATCGGCAAGGGTACTTTTTGAATTTGCCCTATAATAGTATATGTCTGCATTATTAGGATTTAACCTTACAGCGATGTCGTAATCTTTAATAGCGCCATTATAATCGCCCACGTTGGTTTTGGCAACACCGCGGTATTCATAAAGCTCAGGATTATTTGGTGCAAGCTCAATGGCTTTGGTAAAATCTTCAATAGCGCCTGCATAATCTGATGAATTAACCTTGGCATTTGCGCGGTAATGGTAAATATCTGATTCGTGAAGCCCTAAAGCAATGGCCTTGGTATAGTCGTCAATTGCGCTTTTGTAAGCTTTTATGTTGCTGTTGGCATTTGCACGGTAATAATAAGCATTAGCATTACCCGGATCAATAGCTGTTACTTTGGTATAATCATTAACAGCCTCATCAAAATGGTTACTATTGCTGTAAGCGTTGCCGCGATATAAATATGCTTTTACGCTGTTGGCGTTCAGGTCAATAGCCTTGGTAAATTCAGCAATTGCAGCAGGGTAGTCTTTTTTTGCCGCCAGGGCGTTAGCCACCTTCAAATGTTCGTCGGAAGTTTGAGCTAAGGCCAGGAATGGTAAAAATGAAACTATAATTAAAAGTCTTTTCATAATTATATTATATCAACAATTGGCAATAAATAAGCCAAACATTATTTACTTTCTAAACTGAATGATAAAACGTTTCCTTAGTGAGCCAATTTAGTGCCCCAAGATATGGAAAACGAAGAAAAAATAAACTCAAAGGCTAAAAGCAGGGCCTTTGTGTAATTTTTGCCCCTTTTGTTACCCGGAGGTGTAATACGCAAATATCCGGCAAATTGTTATCTTTTAAAAAGTAGGGGATAGTTTTCTCACTTTGGGGATTTATAATCCCTGCCTAATTAAATGATTTTACTTTAACTTGCGGTATCAATTCATCTTTAACCAATATTATGCCCCAGTTTTTCGTCGACCCGGATATAGCCAAAGCTAAAACCTTAAATGCTGATTTTTATACCAGCCGGGAAGTGTTTGAACAATGCCGCGAAAAGATCTTTAGTTCGTCATGGCAGTTTATTGGCAGCGATGAATTACTGAAGAACGGTGACAATGCTTACCCTTTCACATTGCTGGAAGGGTACCTGGATGAACCGCTTTTGCTAACGACCGACAAAGCAGGAAATACCAATGTACTATCAAACGTTTGTACGCACCGCGGCAACCTGGTTGTTGAAAAGGCCTGCAAGCTAAATAACCTGCGTTGCCGTTACCACGGGCGCATGTTTAACCTAGACGGTAAGTTTGTGTCCATGCCTGAATTTAAGGAGGTTGAAAACTTCCCGGCAGAGGAGGATAACCTGCCCAAACTGGAGTTGTTTAAATGGGAGCGTTTGCTGTTTACCACAATGGATAATAAATACCCAAAGGAACTTTTTTTCAGGGACATGATGGAAAGGATAAGCTGGATGCCTTTAAGTGACTTTAAGTTTAAGCCCGAATTGTCAAGGGTATTTAATGTGAAAGCTAATTGGGCGTTATATTGTGAAAATTACCTCGAGGGTTTCCATATCCCATTTGTTCATGCCGGATTAAACGCGGTGATAGATTTTGGCGAATACGCCACCGAATTGTTTTTCCCATATTCCAGTTTGCAATTGGGCCTCGCCAAAACAGCGGATGATTGTTTTGACCTGCCGGAGTCGTCGCCTGATTACGGTAAAAATCTGGCGGCCTATTACTTTTGGGTGTTCCCCAATATGATGTTTAATTTTTATCCATGGGGATTGTCAGTTAATGTTGTCGAGCCGGTTGCTGTTGATGAATGCCGGGTAAAGTTCTTTTCCTATGTATGGGATGAATCAAAACTGGACAGAGGGGCAGGGGCAGGGCTTGACAAGGTTGAACAGGAGGACGAAGAAATTGTGGAGAATGTTCAGCGTGGCGTAAAATCAAGATTCTACAAACATGGCCGCTATTCCGTTACCCGGGAGCAGGGTACACACCATTTTCACCGGATTCTTTCAGAATTTATGAATAAACAGTGAACTTTTTGATAACAGAAAGTTAATCTCCATAACGCCAACAAAACTGTAGTTTGGCTGTTACTAAATCACATTGTAAACTAAATGTAATATTGAAATATAAATTAGATGTTTAAACATCTATTATGTACATTTGTTCTATAAAACAATCATTAAAAATTAAAAGTCATGGCAACAGCAACAAAATGGGTTCTTGACCCAATGCACTCAGAAGTACAGTTTAAAGTTAAACACTTAGTTATATCAACAGTTAGCGGTTTCTTCAAAAGCTTCGAAGGAGCGCTTGAAACCTCTAATGACGATTTTGAAGATTCAGAAATTACTTTCGCTTTAAATATCGACAGCATCGATACCAACCAAACACAAAGAGATGAGCACTTAAAATCAGCTGAATTTTTTGATGCTGCTCAATTCCCGCAGATCACATTCAAATCAACCTCTTTCAAAAAAACAGGTGATGACGAATTTGCACTGGTAGGTGACTTAACCGTTAAGGGTGTTACCAAATCAGTTACATTGGCTGCTGAATTCGGTGGTTCAACTGATGATTTCTACGGAAATACCAAGGCTGGTTTTGAAGTAACAGGTAAAATCAACCGTAAGGATTTTGGTTTAACCTGGGATGGCGTTACCGAAGCAGGTTCAATTGTAGTAGGTGAGGATATCAAATTGCTGATCAACGTACAGTTTGCAAAGCAAAAATAATCTTATTTCGGATTTCGGAATTTCCATTTCGGATTTATAAAAAAATGAAACCATTCTGTAAAAAGGATGGTTTTATTTTTTAACAATACTGTACCGTATATTTGCAGCACATCATGCTTATTAAAATCTACCCCCAAAATCCAAATCCAAAGGCCATCGAGCAGGTTGTGGAAGTGCTCCGTAAAGGCGGCCTCATCATTTATCCAACAGATACCGTTTATGGCCTTGGCTGCGATATTACTAATCACCGGGCTATTGAGGCTATCTGCAAGATCAGGAACATTAAACCTGAAAAGGCTAACTTTTCCTTCATTTGTTCTGACCTGAGCCACATTTCGGATTATATTAAACCGATTGATAATACCACGTTCAGGGTGTTAAAAAAGGCGCTGCCGGGTCCGTTTACGTTCATATTTAATGCAAATCATAACGTGCCCAAGCTGTTAAGCTCCAATAAAAAGACAGTCGGGATCAGGGTGCCGGATAATGATATTGCCCGGGAGATTGTAAGGCAATTGGGTAATCCTATCCTCTCAACCTCCATAAAGGATGATGACGAGATCATTGAATATTCAACAGACCCTGAACTGATTCACGAAAAATATGAAGACCTGGTAGATCTTGTAATCGACGGTGGCTACGGGGAAAATATCCCGTCGACCGTAGTGGATTGTACCGGCGGCGACTTTGAAGTTATTCGTGAGGGTAAGGGGGAGTTGGAGTTGTATCTCTAATAAGGTCTTATCGCCTCAATAAATCCCGGAATCTTCTCCAAGTACCCCTCTGTCCCTAGAAGCTTAACAAAAGCGCTACCCACAATTGCTCCGCTTGCGTATTCACAGGCTTTGCTGAACGATTTATTATCTGAAATTCCAAAGCCGATGATCGCCGGATTCTTTAGCTGCATAGCCTTTATCCGCTTATAATAATCCTCAATGTTAACCGAAACCTGCAAATTGCCGCCTGTGATAGATGACGACGAAAGCAGATAAATAAAGCTGTTGCTCAACTCATCTATCTTGCGGATTCGCTCTTCAGATGTTTGCGGCGTTACCAGGAAAATATTGCTTAGTCCATTCGCTTTAAAAAAATCAGCGTACAAAGTTTCATACTCGTACATTGGCAGATCGGGTACGATAACGCCATCTACACCAACCACGGCGGCTTTTTTACAAAAGCGTTCAACGCCATACTGGATCATTGGGTTTGCATAACCCATCAGCAGTATTGGGATAGTTACCCGTTTACGCAGGTCGGCTAATTGTTCAAAAAGCAAATTAAGGGTCATACCAGCTTCAAGCGCTTTTTCGGAACTATGCTGGATAGTGGGGCCATCAGCAACCGGGTCGGAGTAGGGGAAGCCTACTTCTAAGAAATCTACCCCGGCCCTTTCCAAAGCTTCGGCGATATCAAGGGTTGTATTTAGTTCTGGATAGCCTGCTGTATAATAGATAGACAACAGGTTATCTTTTTTTGTATTGAAAAGTTGGTTTAAACGGTTCATGTTTGTTAGTTCATGGTTGGTGGTTCATTGTTCATGGTAGTAGTTGCTATGAACTATCATCCATGAACTATGAACTAATTAGTATCCAAAATATTTAATATACGTGTCCAAATCCTTGTCGCCGCGGCCTGAAAGGCAAATAACTACGTTGTCATTTGGTTTGAATTTCATTTTTTCAAGATAAGCTATTGCATGTGCCGACTCAATGGCGGGGATAATTCCTTCCATCTGGCTGCAAAGCAGACCTGCCTGCAAAGCTTCATCATCCGTAACGCTTACATACTGCGCCCGGTTGATCTTAAACAAATGCGCATGCTGCGGGCCAATGCCCGGATAATCCAGCCCCGCTGAAATAGAATAAGGCTCAACAACCTGCCCGTCGTCCGTCTGCATCAATATGGTGCGGCTGCCATGTAAAACTCCCTCACGACCCAGAAAAGTGGTAGCTGCAGAATGGCCGCTGTCTACACCCTTGCCTGCTGCTTCCACGGCAACCAATTTCACAGATTCATCATCCAAAAAATGGTAGAACATACCCATGGCATTGCTGCCACCACCCACACAAGCCATTACATATTGAGGCAGTTCGTTACCGGTATGTTCCAGCAATTGTTTTTTAGTTTCTTCGGAGATAATTGACTGAAAGCGTGCCACCATATCAGGGTAAGGATAGGGGCCAACTACCGAACCGATGATATAATGTGTATCAACAGGGTTGCCAATCCAGTCGCGCAAGGCTTCATTGGTGGCATCCTTTAATGTTTTACTGCCGGATGTAGCAGGAACAACCTTTGCACCAAGCATTTTCATGCGCGATACGTTGGGAGCCTGGCGCTCCATGTCTACCTCGCCCATGTAAACTACACACTCGATACCCATCAGCGCGCAGACCGTAGCGGTTGCAACACCATGTTGACCAGCGCCGGTTTCGGCAATAATGCGTTTTTTGCCGAGGCGCTTAGCCAGCAGGATCTGCCCGATGGCATTATTTATTTTGTGCGATCCGGTATGGTTCAAATCCTCACGTTTAAGGAATATGTTGGCGCCGTATTTTTCAGAATACCTTTTAGCATGATACAAAGGCGACGGCCTGCCTACATAATCCTTTAAAAGCTGGTTAAACTCCGCCTTAAACTCATCATCATTGATGATGGTTAGGTATTGCTGGCGTAATTCTTCCACATTGGGGTAAAGCATTTCGGGGATATAAGCTCCGCCAAAATCACCATAGTACCCTTGTCCATTAACTCCGTATTTCATTAGTCTGCGCTTTGTTTTATTGTATTAAATGCTTTTTCTAATTTTTCTATATCCTTCATACCCGGTGAGATCTCAAATTTACTATTGAGGTCGATGCCGTAAAATTTAGGATGATTGATATATTTTACTTCTTCAATGTTTTCCGGGCTAATGCCCCCGCTTAAAAAGAATGGAATCTCCATGTCGTATTTATCAAGGATGCTCCAATCGAAAGTTTTGCCGGAGCCGCCATGCTGGTCTGTTTTGGTATCGAACAAAAACATATCGACCTTGTTTTTATACTTGGTAAGTTGCTTGAAATCAAAACCATTATTTACCCCAAACGCTTTGATCACGATGGCTTTATCCCTTAACGATTTACAGAATTCCGGGCTTTCATCGCCGTGCAGCTGAATAAAATCAAAATCATATTTGTCGATGATCTTATTAATGGTTTCGGCATTTTCATTAACAAAAACAGCTGTTTTATTTATTGTTGACGGGATACTTTCAAGCGCCTCTATTTGCAATTCACCCACAAATCGTGGCGACGGCCCATAAAATATGAATCCCATATAGCCCGGTTCCATTGCTGCAACCGCCTTTATGTTCTCCGGATCGCGTAAACCGCAAATTTTTATCTTCATTTTAGTTAGCCACTAAAGTTTCAAAGCTTTTTAAAGCCTTTTTGCCAATTAATGATGCTTCAGCCTCGTAAAAACAATCAGCAAAGCTTTTTTTGGGGTTGATTGTGTTGATAGCCAAAGCGGCATTACATAAAACCACGTTGGTTTGGGCAGATGTAGCTTTGTTGTTCAATACTTCAACAAAAATATCTGCAGATTCACTTACCGAACTGCCGCCCAGAATTTCACTAGGATTCAGCTTAGCGAAACCAAGCGCCTCAATGCTGTTAATCTTTTCGCCGGCACCCGAGAATGTCTTAAAGTCACATGTTAGTGACACCTCATCATAACCCTCCAGAGCATTTACAATGGTGTATTTAACATCTGATTTTTGGTACAGGTAGGCATAAACCCTCGCAAGCTCCAAATTAAATACACCAACTAATTGGTTTTTAGGCTTAACGGGGTTAACCAGCGGGCCAAGCATATTGAAAAATGTCTTTACGCCAAGTTCCCTGCGGATAGGAGCAACCGTTTTCATAGCCGGGTGGAAAAGCGGCGCATGTAAAAAACAGATGTTTGCTTTATCAATATCAGTTTTTAGCTTATCGGTATCATTGGTAAATGTGCAGCCTAAAAACTCCATCACGTTTGACGATCCGCAGCCTGAAGAAACACCATAGTTACCGTGCTTGGCAACCTTGTATCCTGCGCCAGCTACTACAAATGAAGCGAGGGTAGAGATATTGAATGTATCCTTACCATCGCCACCGGTTCCGCAAAGGTCAATTACCTGGTCGGTTTCCAAATCAATGGGTAAGCAAAGCTCGAGCATGGCATCACGAAAACCTTCCAGTTCATTAACGGTAATGCTGCGCATGCAGTAAGCCGTCATAAAAGCAGCCATTTGCGAATTGTTGTATTTGCCCTGTGCGATAGCGGTCAAAATTTCTTTTGATTGCTCGCGGGTAAATGTTTTGTGTTCAAAAAGATGATTTAAGATCTGTTTCATAAGCCCCTAACCCCTAAAGGGGAATTTAAAAGGTTAATTATATTAATTAAATACCTCCCCGTAATTCACTCCCCCTTTAGGGGGCCAGGGGGCAAAAAAAAGGGTTGCCGACTATGGCAACCCTTCTGAATATTTTGAAAAAACAAAAATGGAATTGCCTTACGATTACTCGTTAAGCCACCACCAATTGTTGTTTATTATTTTCATTATTGTTTTGTACGACAAATATGTAAATAGTTTTTACTAAAAGCAAGCAGAATGATATTTTTACAAAAACATAAAGCCAATGCGGCTGAAATATGGCAAAATCGGAACGTAAAATAAACCCAGAAGATGATCTTGGCTTTGGCCCGCAGCCTGTAATAAAGAACCAGCCCCTGATGAATAAAGATGGTTCTCCAAATGTAAGGCGCGTTGGATTACCTTTTTTTAATACGGCCAATAACTATCATACCCTGATAACCATGAGCTGGCGCAAATTCTGGCTGCTGGTAATTACATGCTACCTGTTGGTGAATATAATTTTTGCGTTTATTTACATGTCGTTCGGGCCGAACGGTTTAGACGGGACTTCGGGAAATACCACGTTTAACCACTTTATGGATTCGTTCTTTTTTTCGGCGCAAACTATGTCGACTGTTGGCTATGGTCACATCAGCCCGAAGGGGATGGGTACAAACAGTGTGGCCGCATTGGAATCGATGATGGGCCTGCTTGCCTTTGCGTTAGCTACCGGCTTATTATATGGGCGTTTTTCAAGGCCATCAGCTCAAATTGTATATAGCAAAAATATATTGGTGGCGCCTTACATGGGTACGGGTAGAGGGATTATGTTCCGCCTGGCAAACCTGCGGCGTAATATGCTGATCGACCTGGAGATAGAGATCATCTTCTCCTACAACGAGACCGTGGATGGTAAAACAACCCGCCGTTTTTATCCGCTTGAGGTAGAACGCAGTAAAGTGAGTGTGCTTACCTTGAACTGGACAGTTGTGCATCCGCTTGACGAAAATAGTCCAATGATCGATATGAGCAAAGAAGATATGATAAAATCCGAAGCCGGCTTTGCCATATTATTGAGGGCGTTTGACGATACTTTTTCACAAACCGTTCACTCCCGTACCCAATACCAGGGACACGAGATTATTTGGGGTGCAAAATTCAAACCTGTTTTTGACCGGGACGAGATGGGGAGAATTGTATTGGATTTGAGTAAGATTAGTGACTATGATATGTTTGAGCTGGAAAAGGTAGGGGAGGCTGTGGGGTAAGTATAATTATTTTAATATTGTCATTGCGAGCGATAGCGCGGCAACCTCGTCGTAAGCATGGCGAATATGCATGGCGACGAGGTTGCTTCGTCGTTCCTCCTACCCATGACAAGTTATATTCACTTGGGGTGGGGTGTCACACTGAGGCACTCGAAGTGCGACGTGCGCAGTGGCCTATCCGCGTGCTCAGCAGGTGCAGAGGCCTTTGCCCACATGCTTCGAGTGCCTCAGCATGACACCCCTAACGTGCGCAGTGGCCTATCCGCGTGCTCAGCAGGTGCAGAGGCCTTTGCCCACATGCTTCGAGTGCCTCAGCATGACACCCCTTTTCTTGTCATTTCACTCTCGTAATCCAGCGGATTTTTAAACACGCAATGACAATGGGGTTTATCTCAATAACGAATCTCTTTCCTTAGCCATCTTATTAAAAACCAACTTATCCAGTAGTTTAGGGAAGAACTTGCCGATCAGCACAGTCAGCTTACCTTGTCCGGTCATAATTAAAGTTCGGGCTTTGTTTTCAACGCCGTTAACAATGATCTTCGCAACTTCGTCGCTGGTCATCATGCTTTCTTCGTTTAAAGTGCTTTCCCTTTGTTCCTTGCCCTCTTTGTTTAAAGCGGTATTACGAATGTTTGATGCCGTAAACCCGGGGCAGGCCGTTAAAATATGAATCCCGGTTTTTAAATTTTCAACACGCAATGCATCAAGAAAGCCGTTCATCGCAAATTTTGATGCAGAATAACCTGTACGGCCGGGTAAGCCTTTATAACCTGCTATTGATGAAACGCCAACAATTGTTCCTTGCGTTTTCAGTATTTCGGGTAAGGCATATTTGGTGCAATAAACTGTTCCCCAAAAGTTTACATCCATTACCGATTTTAAAACTTTAACATCCGTATCGTTAAATAAGGCACGCATAGAGATCCCTGCATTATTGATCAATATATCCACACGTTCAAATGTAACGAGCGCTTGTTTGATCAATAGCTCGCAATCGGCCTCAACAGTTACATCGCATTGCACGGCAATAGCCCTGATCTTGTATTGTTGTTCAAGCTGTTGGGTGATGGTACAAAGGTTTACGAAATGCCTTGCACCCAGTACAAGGTTAGCGCCGCGTTTGGCAAATTCAATAGCAAGTGATTTTCCGATGCCCGAAGATGCGCCGGTTATAATAACAATTTTACTGGTAAGGTTCATAAAATAGAGGAGCGCGGCTCACTGGAAATATTTGGTGATTATAATTCTATTACTTGTAATGAGTCAATTCTGTCGAAATGTTTTCTGTTTAATGTAGCACAAGGTAAGTCATTTGAAATTGCGGTTGCCGCTATGAAAAGGTCGGCAAGATCTATTTGTTTACTTTTGGTCTTTAGTACAGCGTTAATATTGACCGCTTCTTTTGCAGTTGATCTATCAAAAGGTAAAACACGAACGTTGTCTAAAAAAGCCTCCCAAAATTTAAATTGTGCTGGTGTCGCGCCCGAATAGATCTCGTATTCGGTTATTGCCGAAATACAAAAATCATATCCCTGCTCGAATAATTTCACAAATGCCGAATTAGGTTTGTTTGTTTTTCTAAAGTAATCGATAAGGATAGAGGTACCCGCCAAAACTATTTTGTCCGCCATTTATTTATAGCTGTTCTGGTTTTAGCAATTTCTTCTATTTGCTCTTCTGAGAAGGTAGGTCCGCCTAAAAGGAGAGTTTCAAAATCGCTCCGTTTATTTGCCGATGTTGTTTGTTTTTCGATCTCTGCTTTAAGAATGGATGGTTTGCTTCCGGGTAGATTCTTAACGATCTTCAGTAATTCATCAAATTCGATATTAATCGTGGCTTGCATATATCAAATTTAGCAAGATTTTACCACAGTTCAAACCGGCTTGCAAAATCATTTAACTTCATAAGTAGAAGGGAACAATTGCGGTATGCCCTTTACTTTTATTTCAGGCACCCTTATTAAATATTTGACGGCGAATATAAACATCGCGCCATAAAAATACTTAATGTAATCCCAGCTAAATTTCGATAAGCGGAGGCTTTCGAAGTTAATGATATATGTTTTTGGGAAGTAGTAATTTTTAAAGCCTGCAAGCCTGATGCGGTAGGACAGGTCTATGTCGTGCCCAAACATCAGGAAGCGTTCGTCAAACATGCCGGCTTCATTTAACGCGGTTCTGCGCAACATCATGCAGGCACCGTTTAGAATATCCACCTCGGATTCGCGGAACTCTTCCACCCAATCCTTACGGTTACGGTCATATAAGCGGGTCTTTGAAAGGTGCTTGGCAAAACCAATCATTTTCAGGAAGGCTCCCCATGTGCTTGTTAAGCCGTGGATAGATTCCGGTAAAAAACGCCCCTGCGGACTAAGCATCCTGATTCCCATTCCGCCTGCATCGGTGTGGGTATCCATAAACGCAACCATCTTTTCAACTGAATCCCTGATTATTATTGTATCCGCACTGACTATTAAAATATACTCTCCTGTACAAGCCTCTAATCCCTGGTTGTTGGCTTTGGCTACACCAAGGTCTGTTTCATTTACAATTACCTTTAAACCAGGGAAGTTATTCGCCAGCATGTCAAGAGAATGATCTGCTGATGCATTGTCTACTATAATTAATTCATAATCAATGCTTTTACAAGCGTCAATTAAAGAATTTAAGGCCTGTTTTAACATGATACAGGCGTTGCGGTTTACAATAATAACAGATAGCTTCATATTACCTCGACAATGAATTGGTGTACGGAACACGCGTAGCTATCGATCGCCCCAGGGTGATTTCATCTACATACTCCAATTCACCACCAAAAGCTATGCCACGCGCTATTGTCGAGATAGTTATGTTGAAAGATTTTAAGCGTTTGTCTAAGTAAAATATAGTGGTATCGCCCTCCATGGTAGCGCTAAGGGCGAAAATAATTTCCTTAACATCATTTTCCTTAAGGCGATCCAGTAACGAGTCTACTTCAAGATCTGAAGGACCGACGCCATCCATTGGAGATATTAAGCCACCCAGTACATGATAAACGCCATTATATTGATTGGTATTTTCAATCGCCATTACATCACGGGTATCTTCGACCACACAAATGATGCTGCCATCCCGTTTTGGGGATGAGCAGATCTCGCAAACGGGATGATCGGAAATATTCAGGCAAACCCTGCAAAACTGGATCTCGTTGCGCAGCTTACTGATGGTTGAACTAAATTTCGCCACATCATCCTTATCCTGGCTAAGCAGGTGTAAAACCAAACGTAGCGCAGTTTTTTGACCCACGCCCGGCAATTTCGCAAATTCGCCTACAGCATCTTCCAGCAACTTTGATGAAAAGTTCATGTTGCGAATTTAAAAAATAATAGGTAAATCGCTCAGGGTTCATGGTTAATAGTTCATGGTTCATAGTTGAACAAGTGAAACGGCTATGAACCATGAACCATCAACTATGAACTACTCATGTCCCCCGGAATACTGCTTTCATTTATAATAGGATACTTTTTAGTTTTACTCGTGATCTCCTGGCTGACTTCCTGGAAATCATCAGACAACGACACATTCTTCGTTGCCAACCGTAATTCAAAATGGTATTTGGTGGCTTTTGGTATGATTGGTACGGCTTTAAGCGGGGTGACGTTTATATCAGTCCCCGGCAAAGTTGGCGCGCCTACCGGCGACCAGTTTGAGTATTTCCAGTTTGTTTTAGGCAATGCCGTTGGCTTTGTGGTTATAGCAACAGTTTTATTGCCTTTGTACTATCGGCTGAAACTCACCTCGATATACAGTTATATTGAAGGGGCGCTTGGTACCTGGAGCTATAAAACGGCAGCCGGCATTTTTTTGATCAGCCGGATCATCGGTTCCTCATTTCGACTCTATTTAGTGGTGATAGTTTTACAGAAATTTATTTTTGACAGCTATCACGTACCATTCGCAGTAACAGGCTTGATTTGTTTGGTGCTGATCTGGTCGTACACGTTTAAAGGCGGATTGAAGACCATTATCATTACTGATAGCCTGCAAACACTGTTCCTGGTGTCGTCAGTCTTTTTGTCCATCTATTTTATCTGTCAAAGTTTGCATTATAATATTTTTGAAGCGGCGGAAGCTGTAAAAAACAGCAGCTATTCAAAGGTGTTTTTCTTTGACGATTTCCTAACCAGTAAATTCCATTTCAGTAAAGCGTTTTTAGGGGGATTGTTTATTACTGTTGCTATGACAGGCCTCGATCAGGACCTGATGCAGAAAAACCTGAGCCTCAAAAATATCCGCGAAGCGAAAAAGAACATGTTCAGCTTTACTGTTGTATTTGTGATCATCAATATTTTCTTTCTCGGGGTTGGTGCATTGCTTTACATGTACGCTGCCAAGTATGGTATCAAGGTTGAAAAAACGGATTATCTGTATCCAACCATCGCACTAAAATACCTGGGACTGGTTCCTGCGATGGTATTTATGCTTGGCTTAACGGCGGCGACATTTGCAACAACTGATTCAGCATTAACCGCGCTTACCACTTCATTTTGCGTCGACTTTTTGGGCTTTAATAAAAACAAGGATGTTAACAGTAAAAAAATGGTGAACACACGCCACTATGTGCATATCGCATTTTCGGGGGCTATGCTGCTTACCATCATTATATTTAACGCTATAACCAATACTGCTGTAGTGAACGCTATTTTTAAGGTGGCATCCTATACTTACGGGCCATTACTTGGTTTATATTCCTTTGGATTGTTTTTAGGGAACAGGCAAGTGAAGGATAAGCTGGTGCCATTTATTTGTTTGATCTCGCCGGCTATCTGCTATTACCTCAGTTTGAATTCCGCGACTTTACTGGGAGGTTACGTTTTTGATAACGAACTGATAATAGTTAACGGATTAATTACTTTTGTTGGCCTTTGGATCACATCTTCTGCGAGGTCTAAAAGTGCGAAAACCGTAAGGCTGGCCTGATTGGAGCGTTAGGCAAAACTTAATGAATAACCATTTGTAATAATATATCTATTAAATAAACCGTTTCTATCTTCCGGACTTTTCCGACTTTCGGACTCCCGGACTATCTACTACTTATGACAGGTGAAGAAAAAATAAGACAAGCTTTTGAGAACAAAAACTGGCAGGAGATAAAGGTTACCGACTCCTGGCAGATCTTTAAAATTATGGCCGAATTTGTCGACGGCTTTGAAAAATTGGCTAAAATCGGCCCGTGTGTATCTATATTCGGTTCTGCCCGAACCCATAACGATAGCAAGTATTACAAAATGGCGGAAGAAACCGCACGGATCTTAACCGAAAGGGGATATGGTGTTATTTCGGGTGGCGGGCCCGGAATTATGGAGGCAGCCAATAAAGGCGCTTATGAGGCAGGTGGTAAATCTGTAGGTTTAAATATCGAGCTACCCTTTGAGCAATTCCATAATAAGTATATCGACAGGGATAAGATCCTCGAGTTTGATTACTTTTTTATTCGCAAGGTAATGTTCATGAAATACTCGCAGGGTTTTATTGTGTACCCGGGTGGGTTCGGAACCATGGATGAGTCATTCGAGGCAATAACCTTAATTCAAACAGGTAAAATAGCCCGCTTCCCGATTGTATTTGTTGGCACTGATTACTGGAAGGGTTTATTTGACTGGGTTGAACAAAAAATGCTCGACCAGGAACATAATATCCATCCTGATGACCTGATGCTATACCGTGTGGTTGATACCGCCGAAGAGGCTACTGAGCATATCTTCCGTTTCTATAATAAATACGTGTTGAAGCCGAACTTCTAAACAGAAAAAAAGCGATGAACTGAAGGGTTCATCGCTTTTTTTATTGCTCTTGTCTGTTATTTATTTTGAACCGCTTTTGGGTTCAGTTGTTTTCTGTGCAGATGCATAAGCTTCGGGATTACCTGCTATATCAACCATGTTGATTACCTCGTTAAGCACTTTTTCCGGTGTGCCAGAGTAACCTACATATTTGAAGCGGATATTACCAGCTTTATCTATGATGAACTTGGTAGGAATTCCATCTACCTTAAAGGTGCTCACTACCTTATCCTGTTTGCCCGATTCTGTCTTTTCATCTATCAGCACATGGAAGGTATATTTGTTGTCGGCAATAAATTTCTTTACGCCATCTACATAATTCGACCCTGTTTCCCAAACGTCAATAAATAAAAACTTGACGTTAGGGTTGTCCTTGAATTTATTTACAGCCATTTGCATTCCTGGGAATGATGCCTTGCATGGGCCGCACCAGGTTGCCCAAAAATCAACTATTACAACTTTTCCTTTAAGGTCTGCAAGTGAGACAGTATTGCCGTCAAGATCTTTCAAAGCAAAGGCGGGTGACGGTTGGTTAATCATTGTTTTGGCAAGTTCAGCTATTGCTTTGGCTTTTGCAGCCGCTTCTAATGCCGAAAAATATTCATCATAGCCTTTGTCGCTTCCTTTTACCTTGATATAATTCTTTTTAAACTCATCCTTTAGTACAGCAGTGCCCTTCGCATCTTTAATCGCATTTTCTGCATATTCAAATGCTTTGGCGTTTTGGCCCAGGGCACCCAAAATTTGTACATAGTGCTCAGCTACTTCCGGGTCGGTGGCCTTGGCATGGTCAACTACTGGTTGCTCATACTTTAACGCTTCCGCAAATTTGTTTTGCTTCATTAAAATATATGCATAGGTATCTGCGTACATATCGTAACTTTCTTCATAATTCTTTTTCGCCTGCGAAGGTGAGCTATATGCCATAGCAACGGGATTCTTTATATCTTCTGCAACTATATCCAATGATTGTTTTGACAATTTCGCTGCATCGTCCATGTGTTCACCTTTTTCGGCCCATTGATAAGCTGTGTTATTTAAACCCATAGCAAGATTGCTTTTGTTTTTTACCTGGGCAGCAACCCTGTCATAGTTGGTGATATCTCCTTTGGTTAGGTAAGCATTAGCCAGCTGAACACGTAAATTGTCCTGGATTGGATGTTTTTCGCTTTTGTCTTCAGGGTATTTTTTAATGTAAACATTATAAATGGAATCTTTTTTAGCAACGTCTTTTTCCTTGTAGAACGAGGTGCTTAACTCATTCTTAACTGTTAGCCCGTCCGGGAATTTGTTTTTCACAATCGTATTTAGCGAGTCGGCTCCGCTGCTTTTTGTCATATTCAAGAGGTTAACCGCCATCATCAGGTCCTTTTCATCGCTGCTTTTTTCAAGCGATTTGATTTCCTCAGATACTTCTGCCTTATACTCGGGTTTACGGGCAATCATATAATAATAACTTGCCTCGTAATCCTTTTTGGTATCAGGATGCAGCGCAAACTCTTTCTTGTATAATTCCATGCCAGCGACAGCGTCAGTTTTTATTTTAGCAAAATATTGCCCCATTCCGCTCGCTAGTAAGTTGCCATTCATCGCATAAGCTCCGGCAACAGGTTGTTTGTCTTTATACACTAAATAGGTGTAGCCTTTGTCGTTATTGGCATCAACATCACTGCCGCTGCTTATTTTAATGAAGAAAGATTTCGCAGTGGCCGGAATGGTTAAATCCCCGGTTAGTAATTTTCCATTAGGCTTTAGGTCGATATCGGCAACCGGGTAATCTTTGTTATCTAAATAAAATACAGAAGCTGTAATGTCCTTTTTACCATCGACAACGGTTCCCGTCGGATCGTACGTCATCGTGATCTTTTCACCGGGGGAGGGATAGTCGCTTGAGAGTTTAACGTGAGATTCCGTTTGTGCGATGGCGAAATGCATTACCAGAACGCCCGGCAATAGCAATAAAGTTTTCATAGTTTTCATGAGTGTGGTATTTAAGGATTAAGGAAATGTTAACAATACATTTTGAGCGAATAGCGCCCTGGTGATTTATAACTATATTATTAGTTAAAGGTAGATCATTGTTTTCTTAATTCCAACTTATTGTTTAAAAATATTACATTAAATTTTTTACTTTGCGCGTTATGCATAAACCGAAAAAGCAGGCTGCGCTGGGCTTTATATTTGCTACATTATTAATTGACGTTATTGGACTGGGCATCATTATACCGGTTATCCCTAAACTAATTGAACACTTAATTCACGGCGATGTAAGTGACGCATCCGGATACGCCGGTTGGCTCACAGCTGCTTATGCCAGCATGCAATTCTTTTGCGCGCCGCTAATCGGCAACCTAAGCGACAGGTTTGGCCGCCGCCCGGTATTACTTTGCTCACTGCTTGGCTTTAGTGTCGATTATTTATTTTCTGCATTTGCACCAACTATCTGGTTGTTATTTGTTGGGCGGATTATTGCCGGCATTACAGGCGCAAGTTTTACAACTGCCACAGCTTATATTGCGGACATTAGCGAACCCGAAAAACGTGCAGCCAATTTCGGATTGGTAGGGGTGGCCTTTGGCCTGGGATTTATTATCGGGCCAGTGCTCGGCGGTATTTTAGGTAAATACGATGTACATTATCCATTCATAGCTGCTGCAATTTTAGCTTTGGCTAATGCAGTATATGGTTATTTTATTCTTCCGGAGTCGCTTGCTGTTGAGAACCGCAGGCCGCTTGATTTTAAAAAGATCAATCCATTCACTTCGTTATTTCAGCTGAAAAAATATAAATCAGTTATTGGCTTAGCGGCATCATTGTTCCTGGTATATTTCGCGGCCCAGGCCGTGCAAAGCGTGTGGACCTTTTATACCATGGACAAATTTCACTGGAACGAAGCGTGGGTTGGCTATTCACTTGGCTTTGTGGGGTTAATGGTGGCTTTGGTACAAGGTGGACTGATCCGGATAATAATACCGAAACTTGGGCAGGAGCGAAGCATCTGGGTCGGCTTACTGCTATATGCAATCGGCCTGGCCTTATTTGCCGTTGCAAGCAAAGGCTGGATGATGTTTGCCTTTTTGGTGCCCTATTGCCTGGGTGGAATTGCCGGACCTGCATTACAAGGTTATATGAGTAATAATGTGCCGCCTAACGAACAGGGGAACTTACAGGGTGGCCTTACAGGGCTGATGAGTCTCAGCTCTATCTTTGGTCCGTTGTTGATGACAGAATCCTTTTATTTTTTCACGAAACCTAATCATTTCTTTCAATTTCCCGGAGCACCTTTTGCAATAGGCGCGGTTCTGATGCTTTTAAGCTCTATATTAGCAGTACGGAGTTTTAAGAGAAGGAGGGACGAAGACCCGATAATAGCAAATTAGATAATGGATATTTTTAACTAGTCTCTAGCCTCCAGCCTCTAATCTCTAACAAATATTTAACAACTATCAAAACCTTTTACACGTCTCCCGTATTTTTAGGGTGAAATAATCAATATGGCAAAACCCAAACAGTCTGCAGCACTTGGATTTATATTTGTAACCATCTTTATTGATGTGCTGGGTTTAGGGATCATCATTCCCGTTATGCCTAAGTTACTCCAGGTTTTAGGAAATATTGATGTGAGCAAGGCATCAACTTATATTGGCTGGTTAACCTTTGTATATGCATCTATGCAGTTCCTGTTTGCCTCAGTAATGGGCAACCTTAGTGACAGGTATGGCCGCCGTCCAATTTTACTGATCTCTTTATTCGGTTTTGCAATCGACTACCTGGTAATGGCCTTTTCACCCTCGATTCTATGGCTATTTGTTGGTCGCACCATTGCCGGGATCTGCGGTGCGAGCACGTCAACTGCCACAGCCTACATTGCCGATGTAAGTACAGGAAGCAAAAGGGCGGCCAATTTTGGATTGGTTGGCGCCGCTTCTGCGATAGGATTGATATTCGGAATTGCGCTGGGTGCATACCTGAGCGCTATTAATTTAAGGTTACCGTTTATGGCGGCGGCGGGGTTCGCTTTTGCCAATGGCTTTTATGGGTTATTTGTATTGCCTGAATCGCTTAAGCCGCAATACCGCAGAAAATTTGAATGGAGCCGCGCTAACCCGTTCCTGTCATTATGGAGGATCTATAAAAAAAGGCCCGCATTAGCCAGCTTGTTGGGCGCCACCGCTATTGTGTATATCGCACAAAAGGCAGTAGAGTATTTGTTGTCCACCTTTCTTTATGAAAAATTTGACTGGACTCCGGCAAGCGTTGGTACCCTGGGTATTTTTGTAGGCGTGGTATTGGTAGCTATACAAGGCGGACTAATAAGATACACTGTCCCCAAGTTTGGCCAGCAGAAAAATATCATCGCGGGTTTAATTTTTTATGCGATAGGGTTGGCGCTGATAGCATTTGCTTCAAAAGGCTGGATGCTTTATGTGTTCATGGTGCCTTATTGCCTTGGCGGTTTATCCGGCCCTGCCTTACAGGGGATTGCAACTGATGAGGTTGCGAAAAATGAACAAGGCGAATTACAAGGTGCCTTCGCCATTTTGAATAGCATCAGCCTTATTATTGGGCCGCTTTTATTAAGTTATGTGTTTTTCTTCTTCACAAAAAAGGAGGGGGCTATCGTCCATTTTCCGGGAGCGCCTTATTTGTTAGCATCCATTTTGATGATCATCAGTACCTTTATAGCTGTTAGAAGTTTCAAAAAAACTTAAATTAGTGGCTTATAATAATTATGAAACAGGTTGTTATAGGCTTCGGGTTACTCATTACTGCGCTGCTGATATTATTCCGTGTGGCAAATTTTTATAATGTAAGCGGCGGAAGTTCGGGCAATTTCTGGATAGCAGCATTCAGCCTGTTGTTTTTGGTGATAGGAATTGTGTTAAGCAGGAAGCTGTTCACCAAAACTGTAGTTGTTAATCAACAAACACCAGTTGCCATTAATCACGATCAGCTTATTCAATCCGGTATTAGTAAGCGCGAAGCAGAGATCCTTTTATTGATTCATGATGGCCTGTCAAACCAGCAAATTGCGGATAAACTGTTCCTCTCTGAAAATACCATCAAAAAGCACATCTCCAACATCTTTCAGAAATTACAGGTTGAGCGGCGTACCGAAGCAATAAAAAAGGCGCTAGAGTTATCTATAATTAAATAATCTATATGTAGTCTGAGACACAATACTTTGTGTCTCAGACTACCCATGTTAAATTTCATCATCCTTTAAAGACGCAAAGTATTGCGTCTCTACACGTACTACTAAAGTTGTATTTTTTGCAATAGACCTCAAATACTACCTTCGTATATTTCAATTATTCAAAACTTGCCGTTTATTTGTTCTAAAAATCAGCAGGTTATGAAAAAAATTATAGTGCGTTATGGCTTATATGCCGGAATTGGTGAGTTTGTAACGTTCGTTTTAGTTTGGCTTATTATCGATATAACAGGTATCGGCCATAAAGCACAGGGCGCCATAGGGTATGTTGCAATTATATGCCCTATGGTGTTTGTTTATTTCGGCATAAGGTATTATCGGGATCGGGTGAACAACGGAAGTATAAGTTTTTTACAGGCGCTAAAAGTTGGAATGCTGATTATTGTAATTCCGGCTGTTTCTTATTCCATCATCGAGACGGTGTACGTTATTTATATCGATCCCCATTTCTATGAGCGGATATACCAATTTCAAGTAGAGGAGTATCGTAAGGTACTGCCGCCAACCCAATATGCCGCAAAGGTCAGGGAGATAAAACAGCAAGTGGACTCCTTCAAAAACCCGGTATTTAATTTTTTCGGGATGATCTTAACCATGGCTGCGCTGGGAACTATTTCGGCTGTTATTTCGGCGTTGCTTACATTCAGAAGGCCAAAGGGGGAAAGCCTGGCAGATGATGTTAGTCCAGCCCGCTAACGCCGCCCGAGATCACAAACTTCATCATATCTGCCGCACTTTTGTCGATAGGTTTTACCTTGTCAGCAGGTATGATGACTACCTGCCCCGCAAATGAATACGACCAGGGGAAATAAACCGCGACTTCGCCCGGAAGGTTTAACGCAGCAAGGTCCTTTTGTACCATAAACCCGATCTTTTTTAATCCGAATTCATTGATCTCTACCAGTACAGGTTCGTTAAACTTCTTTTCTTCGCCAACAAAGGCTTCGGTAAGGTCCTTTATCGATGAGTATAAAAATTTAAATAACGGCAACCTGTTTAGCCAGCGGTTGAACCAGCGCTTTATAGGGTCGGTTACCACATTTGTAACCAGGATGCCTGCGATTAAGATAAGTACGATTACGTTTACAATGCCCAGCCCCGGGATGTACATAGGCTTGCCCGTCTTTGGGTCCTTCCATAGGTAATCACTAAGATTCAATGCACTATCCAGGCTTTTTACAGCCCAAAAGATCAGCAGGAAGGCAGCGCCAAGCGGAACTACTATCAGTAATCCTTTTATAAAATACCGTAAAAGGGCGCTGGCTATCTGCTTCATCTATTTAAATCTACTCATAAAAATACACTCTTTTAACCCGTTGCGAAACATTGGTTAAAATTTCATAGGGGATGGTGCCTATTTGCGTGGCCAGCTCATTGATGCGCTGCTGCTCGTTAAAAATAATTACCTCATCACCTTCGCGTACATCAAGTCCGCTTACATCAATCATGCACATATCCATGGTGATATTGCCGACTGTTGGGGCCAATTTTCCGTTCACCAGCATTTTGCCGACCCCGTTACCAAAGGCGCGCAGGTAACCATCGGCGTAGCCAATTCGCACAGTCGCAATTTGGCCGTTCTTTGCCAGGCGTCCGCTACGGCTGTAACTGATGGTCTCGCCGGCTTTAACCTTTTTAACCTGGGCAACGCTGGTTTTTAAGCTTGCTATCGGTTGCAGGCCACTATCCGGTGTTGTCATCCCCATGTCAATGCCATATAAGCCTATTCCCAGCCTTACCATGTCATAATGAGCACCAGGCCAGCGGATGATTCCCGAAGTATTGCTGAGGTGCTTAATTACTTTATAGCCCAGGGTTTTCTCAATTTCCTTATAAGCTTTCTCGAAGCTGCTGATCTGTTTTTTGGTGAATTCATCGTGCTGCGCGGCCTCGCTGGCAACCAAATGTGAAAATATCGATTGAATCTGCACGTACCTGTTTTCATCCAGCATGTCGCAAAGGGTTTCAACATCCAGGTTTTCAAAACCGAGGCGGTGCATACCAGTGTCAATTTTGAGGTGGATAGGGAAGTTTAGTACATTTTGTTCCTTTGCATATTTTATAAAGTCGTCAAATAGCCCGAAACTATAGATAACGGGTTCCAGGTTAAATTCGATGAGCTTATCAAATGCGGATGCCTCCGGATTCAGGATCATAATGGGGAGGCTAATGCCCGAGTTACGTAAGGCCACGCCCTCGTCAATATAGGCCACGGCCAAATAATCAACTTTATTGTATTGCAGGATGTTGGCTACCTCAAACGTGCCGCTGCCGTAGGAAAACGCCTTAACCATCGCCATAACCTTCACGCCCGGCTTTAATTTGGATCGATAAAAGTTAAGGTTATTCAATAAAGCATTCAGGTTGATCTCTAATATAGTTTCATGCGCCTTTTGTACCAGCGCGCGACTGATCCGTTCGAACTCAAAGCTGCGTGAACCCTTGATCAGGATGGTTTCCTCCCTGAAATTCAGCGCCCGCAGGTGTTGCAGCATGGTAGCGGTATCCGGGTAAAAGAATTTCTCCGGAACATCAAAATAATCCTGGTGTGCCGTGAGCGCATCGCCTACGCCAATAAATTTATCTGCCTGTTTTATTTTGATCATATCCGCAACTTGCCTGTACAATACGTCGGCAGATAGACCTGATTGGTAAATATCAGAGAGGATCAAAGTTTTTTTATGGTGCTGATTTTGCTGTGTTAAAAAATTCAGGGCGATCTCTAATGATTGCAGGTCGGAATTGTAGGAGTCATCAATTACCGAACAATCATTTATGCCGCTTTTTAATTCCAACCGCATGCTTACGGCATTTAAATGTTCAATACGTTTATCAGCCTCAATGGCGCTGTAACCCATCGCCAGCATGGTGGCCCAGCAAACTGTGGCATTTTCAACCGATGCCTCGTCCAAAAATGGGATCAGGCATTCAATCTCCTTGCCCTGGTACTTTGCCCTTAGGTAGAAGTTTTTGGAGATCACAGTCGAGCTGAAAACATACAGGTCGGCTTGTTTAAATGTTGTGCTCCAGGTAAAGCAGTTTTTTACCGGGATGCTGTCCTTAAAGTTTACTAATTGATCATAGTTATGGATCAGCAAACGGCAGTTTTTAAAAAGCCTCAATTTTTCCTTTACCTTTTGATCCCGACTTTCAAAGCCTTCATCGTGCGCCGGGCCTATGTGGGTCAGGATCCCTATCGAGGGTTTTATAATGGCTTCCAACTTATCAATTTCATTAACAGTGGAAATCCCGGCCTCAAAGATGCCCAGGTTGTTTTTCTCATTGATCTGCCACACAGAAAGCGGTACGCCAATTTGAGAATTATAACTTTTAGGATTGCGAACTACGTTTTTATCCGGAGACAGCAATTGGTACAGCCATTCCTTAACGATTGTTTTGCCGTTGCTGCCTGTAATGCCTATCACTTCAAGTTCAAAGCGGTTACGGTGGTAGGCCGCTAATGTTTGTAAGGCAACCAACACATCATCAACCATTAAAAAGTTGGCTTCGGGGGCTTTTATCTCACTGCCCTGCCTCACCACAAAATTACGGACACCGCTAGCATAGGCCTCGGCAATAAACTCGTGACCATTGCGCCTGCCGCTCAAAGCAAAGAACAATGCGCCGTCAGGGTTGCTGATCCGGCGACTATCAGTTAATAAAGTGCTGATATTATATTCTTTAACAATAATTCCGCCGGCATTTATTATTTGCCGGATAGCTGCTATGGTATATTGATTGCTGAGCATGGTACGAAATTGCTTATATTTCTGTAGATAGAAGAATTTTTAACGATTTTTGGTTTTAATGGACAGCCCCAAAACAAAGAAAATAACCGACGAAAAAGTTGCCCTGGCAAAGGCCGAACATTATTGTGCCTACCAGGAACGCTCGCAGCAGGAGGTTAGGGACAAATTATATGAATGGGGATTATGGACAGATGCGGTAGAAAACATCATCAGCCTGCTCATCGGCGGCAATTACCTGAACGAGGAACGTTTTGCAAAAGCCTACACCCGTGGCAAGTTTAAGCAAAAGGGGTGGGGCAGGATCAAGATAAAACAGGGGCTTAAATTTAAAAAAGTGCCGGATATTCTGATAAAAAAAGCGCTGCTCACTATAGATGCTGACGATTATTTGCGTACCCTCGAGGCCGTTTTAACAAAAAAGGCAAAAACCATTACCGAAAAGGATGGCTACAAACGCAGCTATAAGCTGCAACAATACGCTTTAAGCCGAGGATTTGAAGCGGATTTGATTTTAGATGTTTTGAAAAACAGCGACTTATAAAAAACTTAAAAAAAATGTATTTTTTATCTTGCAGAATATTCAATTCTGTCTATATTTGCACTCCGCAAGCGAAAAGATAGTCAGCGATTGAAGATCAGGCTTACGGAAATGAAAAAATGCGAAAGTAGCTCAGTTGGTAGAGCACGACCTTGCCAAGGTCGGGGTCGCGAGTTCGAATCTCGTCTTTCGCTCAAATCCCTTCCACAAGAAGGGATTTATTGTTAAAGGTTTAATCACCTGCTCAGATGGTGGAACTGGTAGACACGCAGGACTTAAAATCCTGTTCCCGTAAACGGAGTGCGGGTTCGATTCCCGCTCTGAGTACATTTAGAATCGACACAAAGCCTGGTATGAAAATATCGGGCTTTGTTGTTTAGGTTCGAGCCCCATCATTTATCGCCCGTAATATTTATGCATAGGGATTTCGTCTCCACGGCGATTGATAAGTGGTAATATCCCGCCATGATACAATTTTATAGTCATCTGTATCGGATAGTTGAGATACTATGGTTGCAGACTACATACACCGTAGTGCTTAGACAGCCTGCGAACAGCGGAATAATGGCAAATATTCGAATAACTTATAGCTTTAAACTTAATTCGGTCATTGCCATTGATTTTAATAACTTCACTTGTTACTTTTTATAAGTAGGATATCTTTATTAGATAAGCAATATATGATAGCAACATCCCAAGATGTCATTAAAAAAGTCTTTGATTTTTTTGTTGCATCAAACGATTTTAATGGTATTTCTCTTTGGAATCTTGCGGAAAGCTTTGAGAAAACAACTTCTGAAATAATAGATGTACTTATTCCTCTTGTGGAGTCAGACCAGGTTTCAATTCAATCAAGCACAAATCCGCATATTATTTATTCTCGCCATTATCCTATTGATGCCCAAGTTACGATATTAGATAATTCCAGAGATATAAAATTGCTAAAGCAAAAGTTTGGTGACATCACCGTTGTCTCACCTGATACTGAATTTCCAATTTGTCTGTACCCATCAGTTTCATATCTTAAAAACAAAAGGGACTTTTCAGAATTAGCAGATTTTCCATTTACAAAGCTTTTGGCCATGGGAATTCCTCAGCTAACTCCTATGTTTTTTGATATCGACGTATTAGAACGATATTACCTTGACCCACGATATAGATTTGAGTGGCAGGATTATTCAGGTTCTATTCATTGCTATTATGACGAAAACGAAAAGCCATTAGTTCGAGATGAAGACGAGATTTTTCTCAAAACTTTTGGGTTGGGCTTTACTAATAATAGGCAGCGCTTGGCTGTTGTGTATTTAAGATATCTTAAAAATCTTACAAAAGAGCACCAAGTATATTGGTTAAGCAAGCAGTCAAATAAGGAAGACAATCACGTCGTTAGAGAGTATTATGAGAATACGATAGCTGGGAATTGGAGCTTTACACATTCTATTTTCAGTGCATTTCTTGAAGAACTTAGACTTATAAATAAGCTTACAAAAAAGATATTCAATAAAGCACTTTTTAGAAACGACTTTGAAGAAGAAAAAAAGCCTAAAGAATTTACTTTCTTTTTTAGTCCAACACTAAAAAACTATAACTCTTTCGTTCTCCTATTAGATAAGATGTTATCCGAAAATATTGATAAAAGCTTCTTTGAGGGAAAGATCGATCTTTATAACTATGATATAATAGACGCTAATACAAGAGAAAGAAAACCCAAGGGAACCATTACGTTGTTAGAAGAGTGGTTGACTAATAGTTTTCACTTTGAAAACCCTGAAGGAATTTCTTTTATATTTAAACCCATAAAAACGATACGTAGAGAACGCCAAGATCCCGCACATCGCATTGATGAGGATAAATACGATGTTAAATTTACCGAAATGCAAAAAGAGACTATCGCCTTAGCATATCGGTCATTAAATGCATTAAGGACAATTTTTCAGCAACATCGGAAAGCAAAAGATATTGAGATACCGGAGTGGCTTGATGCTGGAAAAATCGCTATGTTTTAAGATCAACACTTACAAATGGTAACAGCGACCTCGCCGACTCAAGCCCCTGGAACCGGTGGGGGCTCAAACAACGGGCTTTCTCTTTATTACTTCCAGCAAACAATCTGCATTTGGGCTATTGCTACCTTTGCGGCAAATGCTTACAACATCTGCTATAACAACATCACAACTCAAAAATCAGCGGGTTTCAACCATACTGGCGTTCGCTTTGTTGCCCCTGTCGGGGTTTGCCACAGATATTTATATTCCTTCGTTACCAAATATGGGCGCCGATATGCACATCAGCAGTATACAGGTGCAGTTAACCCTCACGGTGTTTCTGATCAGCTATGGCACCTCGCAGTTGTTCCTGGGCAGTGTTTTAGACTCATACGGCCGATACAAGTTCAGTACGGGAGCGCTCATGGTGTTTATTTTGGCAAGCATAATCATTGCCGTTACCCATAATATCTATGTAATTTATGCCATGCGGATAGTCCACGGCATTACGGTAGCTATGATAGTAATAGCCAAGCGGGCCTATTTTGTGGATGTTTACGAAGGGGCACAGTTAAAACATTACCTCAGCATGTTTACCATTATTTGGTCTGCCGGGCCAATAGTGGCCCCATTCCTGGGAGGCTATTTTCAACATACCTTCGGCTGGCAATCAAATTTTTATTTCCTGGCGGCATTGGCATCAATTATAGCTGTGCTGGAACTTTTATACAGCGGCGAAACTATCCGGCACCGCACAGCATTCCGGTTAAAAAAAATAGCTGCCATATACGTCGAAATGATCAAAGCAACTACGTTCAGCCTTGGTATCCTGATGTTGACCTTTGCTTATTCGATGGTGATCATGTATAACATGACCGGTCCGTTTATTATTGAGCATCACTTTAAATTTACGCCGGTTGTTGCGGGGTATTGCTCGCTTATTTTGGGCCTGGCCTGGATGGCCGGCGGCTTTATTGGTAAAGCATTGATCAACCGGCCTTTTTTTGGTAAGCTGTTTATCAATATTTTAGTGCAGCTTATAGTGGTAGTGTTAATGATTGTAACTGCAAAATTTGTGAACAATGTTTATGTGATGATGTTTTTTGCTTTTGTGATACATGTGGGCGCCGGTTTTACATACAATAATTATTTTACATACTGTTTGAGCAGGTTCCCAAAAAATGCGGGCATGTCGGGTGGGTTTACGGGCGGCATGGTGTATGTGCTTCTTTCGCTGCTTACTTACGTTGTGGTAGCGGGCATTCCCGCCAAAGATCAACTTAATTTGAGCTATAGCTACCTGGTGTTTATTTTATTATCGGTTGTAATAATGCTGGTGTTAGTTATACTGAGAAGAAATCCTGCACCGGTAATTGCCGATTAAATGATTTGGCTGGTTTTAGGTGTCCGCTGAAGATCGTTTGGTGAGGTCAGCGGGACACTGAAAGGTGTTTGGGTTCAAGCGGGACGTATGAACCGGCAGGATAATAAAAAAAATTGCAGGAATCTCCTGAAATCAAATGCCCCTATTTAGCTAAATCTTATGCGCTATTCAAAACCGAACGGCCAAATGTTCGGTTACGTTACAATAAATTGCGCAAATAAAATGCTGTTTGCTATATATCAGTAACTTAGTAAACTGGAACAGGCTTTGAGCCAATCAAAACACTTGAATGCATACACCTTCCATATCACCCTCTATGACCTTGCCTTACAGGGAACAGTATTTATCGGGCTGACTTTTATCCTGCTGATGTGGTTTACCAAAAAGGTCAACCGGGCGGCGAACAGGTTTCTTGGCCTGGCGCTTGGCGTAGTCGTTTTGTGGATGGTTTGGGTGTTGTGCGTTGACATCAGACTGACTGCCTGCCTTCCGCACTGGAGCTGGCTGCCGCTACAGTTTTCGATGGCACTCGGCCCCCTTATATTTTTTTATGTACTTAAAGTAACCCGACCTGAATATAAATTACTGCGGAAGGATCTGCTGCATTTTAGTCCCTTATTGCTGGAATTGAGCGCCCAGGCGCTGGAAGTTAGCGACAGTATAAAAACCGGAGCAGCTACTTATGATACGCTGATATTTCATCAACTGAATCCGATATTTCAATTGCTGGCGTTTATTTCAGTCACCATATACTTATATCTGTCGTACAGGCTGATACAAGCTTTTTATCAACGACTAAAATTTACCGGCGGCGACCGGTACCGTTACGAATTGCGCTGGCTGCATCGCTTATTGATGGGGTTCGGCATGTTATGGTTATTGTGGATCCCTTTTAAAGCTGTCGATTATTTTTATTATCATAACCAGTTAGGCATCCATGCTTATTATCCCTTATACCTGCTTTTAGCGGCTGCTGCTATCTGGATGGCGGCCGCAGCTTTTTTAAGAGAGGAGGCTGGCACGCCGACCGAACCTCCTTCGTTTTTAAAGGCGCCGCTTCCTGCGGAAATGAAGCAAAGGGGTATTTGGTTAAAGAAGGCTGTACAAGCCGGCCTGTATTACCAGGACCCTGAACTGAGCTTAAGCTTACTTGCTCAAAAACTTGAGCTGACTACCCATGAACTATCACGGATCATCAATACGGCGTTCAAAAAAAGCTTCAATGATTTCATCAATGAATACCGGGTTCGGGATGTGGCCGGTAAAATGCGGGATCCGGCCTATGACCGGATAACCTTATTGGGTATGGCATTCGACGCCGGATTTAACTCCAAAGCCACCTTCATCCGGGCCTTCAAACAATTGACCGGGAAAAATCCCGCAGAATATAAGCGCGAACTCGAAAAAGAGGTTTCAAGTTATCATTTGCAACCTCACTCCCGAACGAGACAGCTAATTTTAGTTCCTGAAGCCTCTACATGGTCTCATGAACAATTAAATTACAATTCTATGTTTCGCAATTATTTGAAAATCGCGTGGCGCAACACCGTGCGCAGCATCTCCTACAGTTCTATTAACATGATCGGCCTCGCCGCCGGTTTGTGCAGCTTTATCGTTATCCTGCTGTACATGAACTATGAATTGAGCTACGACAAGTGGAGCCCCGAACTGAATAAAGTTTATCATGTTTCATTACGCCAAGATGAAGACTTTTTAAAAAATACACCAAACCCGCTAGCCGGTTTCCTGGCGCAAAAATATCAAAATGCCGAGGCGGCTACCATGTTACAATCGTCGGGTGATCGAGAAAGCCTGCTGGCTGCAGGTGAACGTAAAATTTATCAGAAAAATATCGTTTCGGCCGATTCGAATTTCTTAAAGGTTTTTCCTTATAAGCTGGCAACCGGCAATGCGGCTACTGCACTGAACGCGCCCGGGACCGCTATACTGACCAGGGACCTGAGCCGTAAATTATTTGGCAATGAAGACCCCATGGGCAAATCGATCAAACTAAACGATCGTGCTGACCTGATGGTAACGGGTGTATTGGAAGACCAGCAGGGAGCCACACACCTGCCTGTCGGAATGATCATACATGACCCCTGGGGCAGGTCAAATCTTTCCTGGGGAGACTATTCCTGTCAAACCTATATCAAGCTCAGGCGGGCGGAAAACGACACAACGGTTGAAACAGCCATCAACCGGCTTTATTACAATGATCACATCAAAGCCGGTGGCGTATCTTTCGAAAACTATACTAAAGCCGGCGCTAAAACCAACCTGTTTATTGACCAGGTGTCACGTTTTCACAATTTCCCGAAACATGGCAGCAGTAATTTTTCAACGGTGACCATTCTCCTGGTTTTAGCTATACTGCTGCTGCTGGCCGGGGCCATTAATTTCAGCAACCTGGCCATCGCGCAATCTATCAGCCGGGCAAAGGAGGTCGGCATACGCAAAGTAATGGGAGCGGGCCGTATGCCATTGATCCTTCAGTTCATGGCCGAAACTTCACTGCAATGCCTGGCAAGTTTGATCTTAGCGGTTATCCTGCTGGCTTGGGGAATACCCTATATCAACCGTTCATTTAATATCGGCATCGGTTTTTTGCAACCGCACGAAATGCTGCGTGTTGTCATTCAATTAATAAGTTGTTTATCGGGAATTATCCTTCTTTCAGGGTTATATCCCGCGGTCTATCTCTCGAAATTTAATGCCGTCGATGTTTTAAAAGGTATTTATTCTACAGGTGGTAAAGGAACATTATTCCGCAACGGTCTCATCGTAGTGCAGTTTATGGTATCGGTGTTTTTTATCACCGCCATCATTGTTATTAAAAGCCAGCTGAGTTTTATGCAAATGAAGGACAAGGGTTTTTCGGCTGATCAATTGATGCGCCTGGAGACGAAGCAGCAAACCCGTGGACAAGGTTTTGATCATACCCGCAACTTGCTGCTTTCGGTACCAGGAGTTATTTCCGTTGCCAAAACAACAAGTGTTCCGGGAGATAGTTTTGGCGTTGACACCTCGACGATCCCATTCAAGAGCAAGGGCGCAGCCTATCGTATGCAGTCGGTCTCGGTCAGTACCGATTATTTCAAAACCCTTGGCGTGTCTTTAAAAAAGGGCCGGCTTTTCACTGATGATGTTCAGGATCAGAAAACACGGTCGGCTGTTATTAACGAGGCAGCAGCCCAAAAATTGGGACTGCGCGATCCTGTCGGAGAGGTCATCGCCTTCCCTGGTTGTGACAGTACTTCCGTACGGATCGTAGGCGTGGTTAAAGATTTTAATGTGCAGGGATTCGAAAACGTTATACAGCCCGTGGTGTTTACTATTGGTAACCATCAACCATGCCTGATGCAATTTGGCGGCACCATGCTTGTTAAATTGGACAGCAGGCATGCCCAGCGATCTATCGCCGGAATCACCCAGATCTGGAAAACGATAGAACCTGGCTTTCCGCTTCGCTACTCTTTCGTTGATCAGAATTTTGAAGCTTTATTGAGTTCATACGCACGCCTGGAAAAGATCATTATGTTTTTCGGGCTCGTGGCCATCACGATCTCCCTGATGGGCTTGTTTGCGCTCACTGCCTTTTTTACCCGGCAACGCACAAAAGAAGTTGGCGTACGGAAAGTATTGGGCGCCACAGTACTGCAACTCGCCACCCTGTTAAGCAGGGATTTCATCTACCTGGTGCTTTTATCGGTTTTCATAATTACGCCTTTTACCTGGTGGGCGATGCAAAAATGGCTGCAGACCTTTGCCTACCGTATTGATATAAGCTGGTGGATATTTTTCGTTGCCGGCGTAACAGCAATCGTCATCGCAGTAATTACCGTAAGCTTTCAGTCCATCAAGGCAGCATTGGCAAATCCGGCTGATAGTTTGAGGAGCGAGTAAATTGGCGTGTGATCGGTATTATCACCCTAATGTGTTGTTCAAAACCGGGGTTTATTGTAAGTATTCGACACCGATCGGGTTATTATGCGCGCTTCTTATAATGAAGCGCTATAACTCCCGATTTAAAAGTCTTTGTCGCTACATGCTCTAAATTGAGTTTCTCAGCCAGGGTGCCGTCCTCTACCAGGCGCGGCCCCTGGCCGGTGATCACGGGGGCAACGAAGAAATGATACTCATCGATCACACCTGCCTGTGCTAACTGCGGGATCATGCTTACCGTGCCAACGTAAATGTTTTTGCCCGGCGCCTGCTTCAGTTTTAGCAGTTCTTCCACGGGGTCTGTACTGACAATACGCGTATTGTATTCAGCGCTGTCTAAGGTTCGCGAAAAAACAATTTTGTCGATGGCGGTGAGCCTTTGACCAAATTCAGTATCTAATTCGTCGCCCCAATTGGCCTCGTCGGCCCAATAGGGAAACATGATCTCATACATTTTGCGCCCGTAGGCAATAAGGTCAACATCCTGATTCATCAGGTCGTTAAAATACCCACCAACTTCCTCATCGGGGGCTGGAAGACTCATGTGGCCCACGCAGCCATCGATACTCATGTTGATGGCTAAGATTACCTTTCTCATAGGTTGTTTTTAGTTGCCATCCAGTTCAAGCGCGGGACGCCTGGACTGGAAGGGGCTTCTTAAGAGCTAATTTCAAGCTTATATCCCTTACCTCTAATAACAACAATGTTGATATTCGGCTCAGGTTCCAGCTTTTTTCTAAGTTTTGATATGAACATATCCAGGCTGCGCCCCACAATAACACCTTCATCTTCCCAGATCTCTTTTTGCAGCCGGCTTCTTTCTATAGTCTCATTTGGAGACAATGCGAAAATGAGCAGCAGGCGTGTTTCCGTTCCGGTGAGGTCTATTGTACTTCCATTTATACTGAGTCTCCGATTCTTCGCATCGAATAACACCGCGCCTAAAGTGAACATGTCAGTATGCTGACCGCCAGGCAGCGCTCTCCGCGGCTTAACGGATCTGAAAAAAATAAACCCAACAAAGGCTAAAAATGGCAGGCTGCCCAAAAGGTATCCGGTCTTTGCTGTGATTATACCCCCCGGTTTGAATTTAATGTTGATCATGTAACACGCCCGGGGTTGCTTTCTTCCTCTGCATGTTATAATATCATCTTTTTTATTTTTGGATATCGCGTATCCATAGGCTACACCAGCGTTGCCACAGTTCACAACGTTGACAACATAATCACTTGCCAGCGGGTCTTTGGCCAGCAAACGGCTGGTAGTATTCACCAGGGAGTCTGGTTGAAAAGTGAGTTCATGCTCAAAACTGATCTGGTATTCATTTTCTGCAATCTTTTTTACCGGGAGTACCCTCGAAGTACTGTCGCCTGACTGTAAGAGCAGTTCATGTCCGATCCTGCGGAGTAAAACTTCTCTCCTGGCGATATCAAAGTCATCACCGCCGGTCATACTGAAAGCCACGCAGATTACAGAACTAAATAAGAGTAGTATCAGTGCGAACAGGTACTTGCGTTTCCCGGCGAGGAGGTTTCGGCTAAGATGCATAGTGTCAAGTTTTTATTTACAAAGTTTACATTTTTATTTACAATCCAAATTCTCCGGGCCGAAAAATATCAAAGTAATTTTGCTGAATCAATTCTGATAAGGATCATAAAATAGATTATGAAACATATGTTTTACTTTAAATTTAAAAAAATGAAAAGATTATTTGTAGTTATTCCGGCTGTCCTCCTTGCATTATTTCTACTAAATTCTTTTGTACTAAAAGAAAAGAAAGCGGGAGAGAAAACAACAAAAGGGGCTAAGTCTGGGCCTGTAACCATAATTTTCAGATCTACTGATGGCGGACAAACATGGCAGGACATTAGCAAGGGACTGCCTGAAAAATTGCAGAGGGAAGGTGTGTGGAGAGATGGTTTATTTGCAAATGACAGTGGGCTCTATTTACGTGCAGGAAATGGGATATATCACAATGAACCAAATTCCACAACTTCTTTTTGGACAAAAGAAATTTTTCCTGGTAATCAGCGTAACATTGCCCCAGGCAGGAACGGGATATTTGCATATGATTTCAGGGGCCAATTTTTAGAAAAAATAAACGGAAAGAATAATTGGTCATCCATGTACACGAATTTTCAAGAGCAAGCCGTACGCATTAACAGAACGATAGATTGGATGTACACGAATTATAAAGAGAAACAAGTAAGCAGCGTTTTTGAAACTACGGGAGGCACGGTTTTCGTCGGCTCCAACAACGCCGTTTATAAATCTACTAACAGTGGGAAAACCTGGAAATATGTGCATGTTGGAGGCTGGGTAATGAAAATGGTAGAGTCAAACGGTGTACTCCTGGCTGCCAGCTCACAGGGAATATTAAGATCGACCGATAATGGTGAAAACTGGGACCGTGTGATTAGTGAAGGGGGTGCTGGTATCGCTGTGGAACGTATAGATGGAGGATTTGCTGCTATAGTCTACAACACAATAACCCAAACAAACAGCGTACATATTTCACTGGATAGTGGAAAAACCTGGAATGACATAGGAGAAGGACTTCAACCTTCCTGGAGTAGTTTATTAATGAAAAAAATAGGCTTACTTAAATCTTCATCGAATATTTTCTCAATTAAACAAATGGGTAAATATTTAATATGTGGCGGCTCAGATGGTATATTTCGGTCATCTGACATGGGCAAAACATGGAAAAAACTGTCACTTCCTGCTATAGAAAATTATGGCTTCAATTTATCTGTTTCAGGTAACGTGATGTATGTCATACCCAGTAAAGGATGTTAAAAAAATTCAAACTCCACAAAAATTTTTAGGTTTTTTGAAGTTCATAAAAGTAAAATGATAAAATATCTTCCCGTCTACACCTTGTTCCTGATGTTTGTTTTGTGCACTTCCTGTGGAGGACAAAACAAAACAGACCTCCCAAAAGACAGTATAAAGTCCGAACCCAAAAGCGTAATCACTTCCGCCGGACCTGAATGGATCACCCGAAATATCATAAAAGATAGAAAGGGCAACATTTGGATTGCTGCATTTGATGGTATTTTTTGGTACGATGGAAAATCTTTTACCAATATTACAAGTAAAGTGAGCCGCGCACGCTTCTTTTCTGTTTTGGAAGATAGAAAAGGAAACTTTTGGTTTGGCTCTATCGGTTCAGGTGTTTATCGTTACGATGGGAAATCTTTTCGAAATTTCACAACAAAAGAGGGGCTTGCCGGTAATGGGGTTACTTGTATTTATGAAGATAAAACCGGTAATATTTGGTTCGGCACTGAAGGCGGAGCAAGCCGTTATGATGGGAAGTCCTTTCGAAATTATACAATGAAGGGAGGTTTGCCTAGTAATGATGTTAACGCTATCATTGAAGATAAAACTGGAAAACTTTGGTTTGGCACAAGGGGAAATGTCTGCGTTTACGATGGAAAAACATTTACCGTTTTCACCCATGAGGACAAACCCTTTAAGAATGTTCGTTCTATAATCGAAGATAAAAAAGGCAAAATCTGGCTTGGTGGACCTGATGGTCTTTGGTGTTATGATGGCGGTATATTTACCAATTTCACACAGAAGTTTGTTGGTTATATAATGGAGGATAAAAAAGGCAATATTTGGACTAGTTCAGAAAGGGATAATAGCCAGGCCTGGGCACTTTCCCGGTATGACGGAAAGTCCTTGTCTGATAAAAAGCCAACGGTAGCCGAAATAACAAATAAACCAATGATTTTCGGGATTTTAGAAGATGATGAAGGAAGTATTTGGTTTGGCGCTGTAGATGGCGTATATCGTTATGATGGAAGTACCATTACAGGTTTTAACGGCAAAGTGCTTAGTAATAACTTTTAGAGCCGATAATTGAGACGAATGGGATATTTTCCCCGCCGCCGGTTCAAGCGGGACGTTTAAACAGGCAGGGGAGAAGCAATATGTATCCTCAATAATCCTTCTTAATTTTCTCTGCGTTAAATATACTGTCTGCCTGTTTTCGCGATATCGTTCTGGTACTATCGCCTACGGCGAAATAATAAAATATAGAATCCTTGCCTTTTCCTTTCGCATATTCGGTCCTTATTTTCATGGATCTTTTAATACTATCAATAGGTTTCAAATTATACCAATCCATCTCATAATCTGCTGTATAGGAATCAATAGAAATATGTTTACTGGTATGTCCTATAATATCTTTTTTCCCTTTCCAGTTAACTGAGAAACTTCCTCTGTTTTCTATAGTCCAATCAGCGGGAATTATAGGTATGCCCAGGCTTTGCCGTCTGTAGTTAAACGCTTTGCCAAATTTATCCAGGGAAACATTTCTGTTGAATTTCGTAATTTCCTGGTAAGCCGTATATCCAAAGTAGGCGTAAAGCAAGCATAGGAACATAATATTCCTCCAAATATTTTCTTCTTTTTTCTTTATCCTGGTATAAAATATACCGGAAAGAATCAGGAACATGCAAACTAACTTACAGATTAACCAATAAAATGATTGTAATTTGATATAGATATCCAGATATAACCACAGGCATAGAAACAGGATAATGAAGCACGTACGAATTATGTTGTTTCTTTTCATTGTGGTGAGGCCCCGGACTTTACGAAGTTACAGATTTTTCATATTAAGTTATGCTGTATATTGTCGTTATATTGATTGATTTTTGATTCTAATCATCAATCGAAAAATCTCCTATTAAATATTATCGCGCCGGTTCATACCTCAACCCCTTATTTGCTTTCCTTTAATCTATTCAATACTTTTAGCATATAAAACCTTAAAAATGAAACCGATCAACCGGGGCATGCTGGTGCCGAAAATACTTGTTGCTTTATTATTGTCTTTTTGCTTCGCCGGCGCGCAGGCCCAAATTGACGATCTGCACATCGACAGCGCGTTGGCTGCATTGCCCGACGTAAAGGTGATCGCTAAGGTTAAACATTTGCCTGATAGGCTGGATTATCAGCTGACGGTGAAGCAGCCAATTGACCATAACAACCCTTCCATCGGCTATTTTTACCAGCAGGTGCATCTTATTCACCGCGGGTTCGATAAGCCAGTGGTGATGGAAACTGAAGGCTACAACGGCAGGAGCGGCGGTAACGAGGTGGAAAAAATGCTGCACTGCAACAACCTGGACGTAGAGTTTCGCTTTTTTAATAAGTCGAAGCCTGATTCGCTGCAGTGGCAATACGCTACATTTGAACAGGCCACCGCCGACCTGCACCATATTAACCAGGTATTTCATCAATTATACGCCAATAAATGGATCAGCACAGGGATAAGTCGCGGTGGCGAAACCACGCTTATTTACCGTTACTTTTACCCGGATGATGTTGCGTTATCTGTGCCGTACGTGGCGCCGATGCCCAATGATATTGAGGATAAAAGGGTGTACACCTTCCAGGATACTGCCGGCGGTGCCGAAATGGTAAAAAAGATAAAGCATTTCCAGCAGTTTTTGTTGCAGCACGAGGCCGAAGCCCTGGCGAAAGTACCGGAACACGAAAAAAACCTGCATTATACCGCAGTTGGCAGCATAGGCGCTGCTTTTGAATATGCTGTATTGGAATACCCGTTTGCCTTTTGGCAAACAACCGTCTATACCGATAAGGACGTACCCACGGGCGATAACCTTGACGATTACCTGGCCCAGCTAAAAGGTACCTTTAACGGGCATATAGTTGGTGATTTTTCGGACGAGGATGCGGTGAATGGTTTTCTGCCCCACGCTTATATGACCTATCAAATGGGCTACTACAAATACCGCCTGAAGCCTTTTAAAGCTTACCTGCATTATTTGAGCGGCGAAAATCCATCGGCCGCCTTCTTGCCGCCTGCTCTTCCGCGTAAGGAATATGATCCAAGTTTTGACCGGAAGGTAAATAAATGGGTGGCCGAACACGGCAATAATATCTTGTATATCTATGGCGGCCGCGATACCTGGACCGCCTGTAAAATGGTGTATAGCGACAAGGTGAACGCTAAGACATTTATAGTGCCCGGCGCCAACCATTACGTTGCAAGGGTAAAAATGATGTCGCCCCAAATGAAGCAGGACTTTGCAGCTTCGCTCGAAAGTATGACTGGTTTAAAGCCGGATGTTAGCGCGCTGAAATAAGGGGTTAATCAATCGAATGCTCTGTCAAGCGTGCCATTTCACTATTTAATTGAGTTAAGGAGTGTTTGTTCTAATTTTTTAGGTTCATTCGTGCCTATCCTATACGTTTTACCATTTTTTAGTTTGATTTCAACTGCATCAAAACCGGAAATGTTGTAAATCAACATTTTGGGCCATAACCATTTTCTTATTCCCCATCCATAATGCCACTGATTTTTTACGGTTTTAGCGGACATTATATCATTAAGCGAAAACTTTTTTTGATAAATGCCAAAGCTAAATTTGATTCTCAAATATTTTTCATCAATAACTACCTGAAGTGAAACAAGGGACGCAAGAATAAACAGAATCAGCGCCATTAAAAAGGTAATGACAAAATTTGGACCGGAGTCGGCCGAGTCTGGCTCGGCAGAGCCCGTAATATAAACCTTTGCGAAAAGCGCGAACACGGCTAGCGTAACAACCAGCACCAGGTAGCTAATTTGGGTGTGTTTGTAGTTCGTAACATCGCTAAATGTTTTTGTTTCCATTTCTATGATAATTATGATTTAAAAGCTGTTAGAAATTCAAAAATATAAAAAGAACTTTGAATTGCAAAGTAAATTAAGATTATATTTCTCCTGTCAAAGCATTTTGCCTGGACACTAAAGGTTTAAGCGCTTGAATTAAAAGACGAATGCTGTTATTCATATGTATCATATAATTTACAACATTCGTATTCCAATAAAACTGTTAGATATTAAACATTATTTTAATCATTATAATTCTCCCCGGGAGGGTATATGAACTGGCCGTCAATGTATTTGCCGACAGGTAGAGCGCATTATAGGTTTTTACGTTGAGGAAATTAACAGCGCTGAGTTCGAAGTCGGTTTTCCATTTAATTGCTCTAAACTTTAAGGATGCATCTGCAAAAAAATACTTCAGATCGGGGTTGCCCTGCTGCCGGGTGAAATAATGCTCGCCGGATAATTTGAATTGCACATCATCGGCGGGGTCGTAGTTAACCGAAGCCTGCTGCAACAATTGGTCGACTCGAAAAGCTGAAGCCTCCACCGGCGAATGACTTCCGGTTTGCGTCAATGTGGCTTTGTAGTTGAAATTTATCACGTCGCTCACTTTGGAATCGGCGCTCATATTCAATGTTTCGGATGTAGTGTTGAACGGTAATAGCGTGTTATTCTGGATCTGCACCGAGCGGCTGCTTTGCCACTGCATGGCTCCGCTAAAGGTGGTGCGCAGCGCAAATGAATATTTGCTGATGGAGCCGTTGAGCATCCACGAATCGGTGCTGTTGGGATAGGGCAGCACAATACCCTTCTGTATATTATTGGTGATCACACTCGATGCGATGTTATTGGCTCCGGTATGGGTATACAGCGCATTAATGCTCCAGAAAAATAAGGTAAGGGCCTTGCGGTAGCTGAAACTGCCGCCCGCCTGCTGGTTTTGCTGCTCGGTGAGGCTGGCATTATTGGCATACAGCGTGCGGTAATCGGTCAGGATATATCCCGGGTAAACATTCTGTATAGTGCCAATTTCATTACGGTAACTGTAAATAAAGTTCAGGTAATCCTCTGCGCTCACCTGGTATTTTAGGCGCAATTGCGGATTAAAATATAACCGTGTAAGGTTCTTATTCAAGGCATATAAACTATCGGAATAATTGATTTGCTGGAGCGTAAGGGGCAAGGTGAGGTTTGCTTTCAGCACTGTGCCGGGCAGGTCGTAGGCCGCTTCGGCATACAGCTTTTTCTTTGTCCAGTTTAAATGGTTCAATGCACTGTCCGACTGCAGGTTAACGCTGTTGTTATTTTGCACGACATTCAATCCCGACGTAAGTGTTTGCGATTGAACGCTAAAGCCAGTTCTGTAACTCTGTGTGATGAGGTTTGACGGGATCTTAAACGAGAAATAATTGTTGGTGTACCAGCTGGGTATATTCACATTTTGTAACAGTTGCGCGTAAGGCACATTGTTATTGAATATCGCGGCGTTGTATCCCGGGCCGATCGCCAGGTTCTCCGGCTCGGCAGAATGGCTGACGTACGAGTAGGCCTGGATAATATTATTCGACTTTAACGACTTGATCAAATTGAATTCGTTCGAAAAATTTAGGGTATTATCCTTAAATACCTGGTTAACTGCAGAACTGCCGGTTTGCAATCCCGAATAATTGGTTATGTTTTTATGATCCATCAGCAAGGCATCGTTCAGGTAATATTTATCCCTGTTAATGTTCAGCGTAAATTGTGCGTGAAAGATACCAGGAATTGAACGGTTGCGCTGTATCTCCTTGTATTTCACCGTGTCGCCGGGCAAAAAGACGGTGGTTTGCTGGCTGTAGTCCTGGCGCTGTGTGTCATGTACATAATACGCATTAACCTTCAACTGTACATTTTTTTTCAGATTGATGAGGTTGTTTAGGTTAAGGACACCCGACCGGTCAAATAAATACCTGTTTTCTGCCAGTTGCGGGGTATTAACTGCGCCCAATGAAAGTACCGTGGCAGGCAAAGCATTGTCTATCCGCTGGTTATAGTCGGTTAAGTTATGTGATAGCACGTCTTGTTGCACATCGTAGCCGGTATTGTTGCCCCCCAGGTAATTGATCGCCTTGTAACTGTCCTTAAACATCAGGGCATTCAAATCGACGTCGTAATTACCCGGCAGTCCAACGCCGATGCTTTCCTGCCCCATCAAATGCAGCTTTGCACCCTTTTTAATCTCCAGGTTTAGCGCCACATCATCGCTCATTACCTTGTTTCGCAATGCTTTTATGGGCTGGTCATTTTGAATTACCTGAACCTGGTTAACGGCCACCTGCGGAATACTGTTGGTGGCAATACTGTATTTATCGTCGAGCAGGTTATCGCCGCCGATATACACAGCCGAAATCGGCTTGTTGTTATAACTGATCGTCCCGTTAGCGGCGACAGTTATGCCTGGCAGCTTTTTGATCACCTCGCCGATCGTCCTGTCCTGCGGATTAGCGAACTCCGACACTTTGTAACTCAGCGTATCGCCGTGGGTGCGTAATATCGGCCGGCTGCTTTTAATTACCACTTCCTGCAAATGATTAGATGCCGTCGCCAGGGTAAAATCAAGGAGCGCATCAAAGCTTGTTATGCTTTTCACCACGGTTTTGTAACCGAGGCAGCGCGCCTCGACCGCCAGGCTGTTTGCAGCGGCATTCGCAGGAACCTGCAACGCAAAGCTACCCTTGCTATCAGTAACAGTATAGGCCACAATGGCATTGCCAGCGCTATTCTTCAGGCTAATGGTGGCATACGGAACCGCCTTCCCGGTACTATCTTTCACCGTTCCCTTTACCGTTTGGGCATAGCCCCATGCAGCAAGTAAAACGCATAAAAGCGTCAATCCTGCAGCCCTCACCAACTGTATCATTTCTTTTCCTGTAATTCTACCGGGTTATTGGTCACAGGGCCACGGGGAGCAGGACCCTTTGCAACCCTGATGTTATCCATTTTAACCCCATCGGCGCGATTGCCCGCCATAATGGCTTGTGCAAATGCCTGGGGGTCTTTCTCCATGGTCGCCTTCAGTTTATCAAATTCCTTTTGTGTGGCTTTGATAGCTTTGGCCGGTGGTTGAATCAAATTCTGGTCATCGTTCAAGCCCCGTAATATGGGAGGGAGGTCCGCATCAGCAGGCCCGGTGTAAGGCGGCGCAGGGACTGCTTTTTCCACCCCGTCAAACTTAAATACCACTTCGTTTTTTGCATCGTGTGCGTCTACAATTACGCCGGGCAAGCCGTTTAATTTCCAGGGGCCGGTATGCATCGGCAGATCGGGGCAAAACCATGCGGTGTAGTCCCTGCCTTTAAAATAACCGATGGCTTTCTGGCAGTGCAAGCCGCCAAAAGTCGCTGTATCACCACTGATCTTCCAATCGATCGCCGGTATCGGTGCCTCTATCAGGTAGTTGTTGAACATCAGGTTATCTTTCGTGAACAATTTTTGTTCATTCGGGAACTGGTAATATTCTACGGGTGTACCTGCACCCCGTCTATTTATCCTGGGCTGCCCATCCGGGCTGGCAGCCACCGCCTCGGCATACGCCTTTTTAAATTGGGCATTTGCTGAGATTCCGTCGTAACTTTTATAAGAACTTGCGCTTTGACCCACAAATAGCACCATGTTTTCCGTGTAGGGGTGAGCCCGGTCCGTGGTATCCCTTACGTGGGTAAATTTGTAATGCACCAGCACCCGCGCCGTATCTGGTTTTTGGGCTTCAGCGGTAACAAATGCCCACAGTAAAGCGATGGTTAGTAGTAATTGCTTTTTCATAATTCATGATGTTTTTAAACAATACTATTTACGTGACACCATTTCTTAAAAACTTTGGTACCAATGCGGGTTTAGTATGCTTGAAACACGTTTATTTGTTATCCGGGATTTCAAATTTGTTGCGTTTGACTATCAAATTGGAAGATTAATCACCTAATTTTTTGATGGCAACTGCGATATTTTACCTTTGTTAATATGCATTCGGCTAAAAAAAGACTTAGGATAGAAATATTACTGCATCTGCTGTTTTGGGCAGGTGTTTTCTATACGCTGACCTCCCTAAACAATTCGCATATTCATGTATGGGCCAAAACCCGCCATGTAGTCAGCGATCAGTATTCAGACACGTCCATTTCATCCTATGTTTATCTTATCCTCATTTTCCTTGCGGTGCTTTTTTATGGTAATGTATTCTGGGTATTCAGAAAAGCTATCCGATATAAAAACATCCTGGTTCGTCTGGCCATATGCGCCGGATGGTTCTTGTTGGTCTTCGGCGCCAATTACTTTACAGTTGGTCCCCTGTTTGACAATGCCAACCAGGCTATTGAGCCACCTCCGATGCCACCCGCTCAGTTTAAAAAACTCGGCGTTATTAAGGACGATTCTGAAGTAAGGCTACACCGTCGTCTTGACGGTCCGGATCCAAAGCGTGTCGGTGTCATCAACTTCATGATCAGCGACTGGATGCATCTGCAGCCAATCCTGCTATTCGCCTTTTTGGTGATACTGGGCATATCCTTCGCTTACTTCTTCCTGAAACAATGGGCCAAAAGCGAACTCGTCCAGCTGAGTACCGAAAATAAGTTCCTCAGGTCGCAGGTGAACCCGCATTTCCTGTTCAATACGCTTAATAACCTATTTTCGATGGCGCAAAGCAAAGGGAACGATGAATTGGCCGACGGCATTTCCAAGCTTTCAGGCATGATGCGCTATATGCTCTACGAGAGCAACGAGGAGCGCGTGCCGCTGAGGCAAGAGATTGAATACCTGCAGAATTGTATCGTGTTAAACAAATTGCGTTATGCTGATGAAGAGGTAAAAGTAATATTTGATTACCCTGATAAAATCGAAGGTATATTTGTCGCTCCCATGGTTTTTATACCTTTTATTGAGAATGCTTTTAAGCACGGGGTATCCATTGGGACTTCGTCGCAAATCAAGACCTCTATTTCGCTGACTGATAAGCAACTGATGTTTTATTGTGAGAACGCCAATTATAGCTTTATAAAAAAAATGGAAATGGGAATAAGCGGCATCGGCCTGGGAAATGTGAAACGAAGGCTGGAGCTGGTTTACCCGGCCAAACACAGCCTGGTGATTAATGATGAGGATGGAAAATTTATGGTTAAACTCCAAATCGATCTGTCATGATAACCTGCATAGCCATTGACGATGAACCAAAAGCCCTGGAGGTTATAGAACGGTATTGCAAAAACAGCAGCCTTGTAGATTTGAAAGCCAGCTTCCGCGAACCGGTCAAAGCGATAGAATACCTGAACCGGGAAAAGGTGGACCTGATCTTCCTCGACATTAACATGCCCGATATCAATGGTATGCAACTGGTGGAGACGCTGTGGTCAAAACCGATGATCATATTCACGACCGCCTATAGTACCTATGCTGTAGAAAGTTACGGCCTGAACGCCATCGACTATTTGCTGAAACCAATCACCTTTGAACGGTTCCTGGCGGCCCTTAATAAGGTCGCGAACCTGGTGGCCACAAAAAACAATACCACTACCAGGCATGATGAAGCGGCGACTATTTTTATCAAAAGCGGTCCGCAAACCTACCAGGTGAAAATAGCCGATATCCTGTACCTTGAAAAGGACGGCAATTACATTGCCGTTCACCTAAAGGATAAACAAATACTGATCCGCGAAAACATGAGCGACATTTTTAACCTCGTCCCGGCCGCCGGTTTTGTGCGGGTACACAAATCGTATGTGATAGCCGTCAGGCATATTACGATGATAGAGGTGCACCAGCTGATCATCAACGGCGAGAAAATTCCTATCGGCAGTACCTACCGCGAAGCATTACTTGCGAGATTGGGAATGAGCTAACGTTTTTAAGAGGGCGTTTAATAAATCCCACATGTTAAAATTTGTGGGATCTAATAAAGGTAAATAGTCTGCAAGTTCAGTCCTGGACAGAGGGCCTGTTCCAAAAGTCCGCTCAAAGAAACTGTACTACTAACTGTTCCCATTCCTTTTCCAGCGGAAGCGTAGGGCGGGTTTGGCGCGCTTTGCCGTACCAATAATCCGCATTGTGGATATCACCTTCCTTGCGGTGCAGGTAGGCGTGTACCCACGCAGATGCCCGGTCATCCAGGTGATCAACTTGTGCATGTGCCTGGTGCCAATCGCCCTTGCCATCGTACCAAAGGCTTTTTAACTGCGCAGAGAGGGCGCTATCGGGCTGTTCTGAATTTAATGATGCTTTAAATTCGGCTAAAGTTTTCATGGTGAATTGGTTTGTCGAAAATAAGCATTAAAAGGCATTTGTGCATTACGATTACTAAAGCGGGCTACCTGTCAGTGGGGTCAGGAGAACTCCACCTCTGGAGGCCGACGCGGCATTCTATAATCTGGTTCTTTTCTATTTGGTCTAAATTCGTTCTCATAAAGAACAAAATCATATAAATTTGCATTATATCACAAATTATACATTATGACATTTATCGAGAAAAATTTAGCCAATAACGAGCAGATAATTTACCGGGCTAAACTGCATTGGTGGATCTACGGGCAATCTGTTTTTTTATTGATATTGGGAATAGTTGTATTTGCGCTTTGGGGGAAAACTGAAGTTGTTAAAATTATAGGCGGATTGTTAGTGATAATTGGTTTGATTACTTTGCTCAATGCATATATCCGCTCCAGCACCTCTGAATTCGCAGTAACCAACCGCAGGATCATGATGAAGACCGGCGTTACGAAAAGAAGGTTAATTGAGCTACAACTAAACCGTTCAGACGGCCTGGTGATTGATCAGGGCATCATCGGCCGCATATTTAATTACGGAAGTATCATTATCCGAACCGGCAATTTAGAAGAAATCTTTTCGCCTGTTGCGGATCCGTATGAATTTAAACGACAGATCAATAATGCTATTGAAGAATCTTTTGCGCCTTTTGTCAATACACCCCCCGGAGCGAATATGACGGGTAGGGGGCAATAGCGGAATTGCAATTATGCCCCGGCGTACATGCCGGTTTACATCATTTGCAGCCCGTTACAATTCTCCTCTTTTACTCCAATCGAATTTATTTTTTGAAGCTGCATTTCGCTTTGCAAGGTCGGAAAGCATTGCATTGATCCCGGATTTATCGAGCCACCGGCCATTTACGAACACCCCGGAAATTTTACGTGTGTTGCTTATATCGGTTAAGGGATTAGCATCAAGCAAAACGAGGTCTGCGTATTTACCGGTTTCAACCGTTCCTATTTTATTATCAATACCCAGCCAGGTTGCAGGTAACCTTGTAGCCGAAATTAATGCTTCTCCAGGGGTTAATCCAGCTTTAACTAAAAGTTCGATTTCATCGTGAAGTGCAAATCCCCACACTACTCCCGAAGTTCCGGAATCTGTTCCGGCAACCATAGGCACCCGGGCTTCTTTAAAAGCCTTTACCAAACGAATGTTAAAATCTGCTATTTTATCAATATGCGCAACAAATTCCGGTGTCGTTCCCTTGTTATAATTATTTGCCGTTAGCCATTTACTTTGCAACAGGGGGGGCACATATTTCAGGCTGGACAGGTTCCGAATTCCATCAAGTGAACGGGCTTGTTCGCCGATTCTTACTATGGCGGTTAAAGTTGGGGACAGCCAGGTTCCATTTTTTTTAGCAAGTTGTGCAAACCGTTTTGCATCATGGTCGCTAAAGGTGTCTGTTTGCTTAGCATATTCCTCCGCATGGGCCACCATATCGTAATTAGGCACAAATGCTTCTTCTATCCTTCCTTTAAAAGCATTCGGAATATGGCCAACAACCTTCATCCGTTGCCTGCCGGCTTCATCAACAATGGCTTTGAAGGTTTCAATATTTAAATGGGAATACACTTTAATAAATTCATATCCCTGTGCTTTAGCTATGCGTACAGATTGCCGTCCGTCAGCAGGGGTATTAGCTATATTGCCCGATCCTTCACCACCATCTATCAAAAATGCCAGCGCCACGCGGGGGCCAATCACATTGCCTTTGATAATTTCATTTCTTTCGCCAAAATGTTCCGGCCTGGCGCTTAATTCAAACACTGTGGTAACTCCATTTGCCACGTATAGCAACATAAAATCCTGCGTGTTTGTAAAGGCATTCGCCCCTTTTGTGGGAAACGTTGCGCCCAAATTCACATCGGCCATATTGTGAACGTGCATATCAATAAGGCCCGGAATAAGCCATTTTCCCTTACCATCAATAATTTCAGCATTACCAGTAACAGGCTTATTGATTGATAGTATTTTATTGTCTTTAATAACTACGGTGGCATTTTTAATAATCTTATTTTCTAAAGTCATTGGAATTATATTCACATTTTTTATGACGAAAATCCCGGGCTTCTCATTTTTCTGAGTTTTGGTACTGTCGGAAAGCGACTTTTGTGTCTTTGAAAAGCTATTCAAGATCACGGCACATGAAAATAATAATAATAACAACAGGTGCTTTAAATATTTGTCTTGCATAGTTTAGCTATTTGTGCCTATGGTACAAGCAGAAAAGCGAAGTCTTGTTTTAGTTAATGTATTTATCTAACGGATTTTATCTTATGATATAGGTGAGGTTTGAGTTGTTCAAGCGGTACCCTCCTGCCCAGGCGTTTCGTTCCGCCGGTTCCAGTGTCCAACTTAAACCACAGCCAATGTAAGCGTACCGCTTACAATAGCCCTTTTGCAATGTCGGGAAATAGCAGGATATTTATTACGATGCAACGCAATCCCTCAACCGACGAACTATACTTCGTCACGATAACAGTGGCGGGCTGGATGATGGTTAGTAAAGCGGGCTACCTGTTAGCGGTGTTAGGAGAACTCCTCCTCTTTAAGCCTGCGCGGTATTCTCGCGCTCGAGGAGGGAAAATGAACAGTCAATTTCCTATCTTAGAAAAATAAATTTGTAATTCTTTATCATTATTTAGTAGCATGAAACCGGTGTTCGTCGCAAAAAAGTTTGGCATTTTCCTGTCATTGTTGGTTCTCTTTTCAACAAATTCGTTGGCCCAAAAGCCTGTTGTTAGTTCAGGTGCCCAGTTACCTGTCCATAACTATCCGGTTAAAGACAGCCTTAATGTATTGCTTGGCAATGAGCAGCAGATCAAAACATTTGCCATACAACTGAGGAATGACCTGGCTTCCGATATTGCTAAATTCGATATACGTGATACCGCGGTTTTAAAATCTCATTACAGGGTATTAGGGGACCTGGCTTTTTACGATGGCGATCGCAAAAAGGCATTGGCGTATTATGATACTTTAAGATTGCTGGAGGTCAAACCCGCAGCTAAAGCCACCAGTGCCTTAGTGAAAAGATCGTTGATAGCGGCGGGCGACCCGGCGTCGGCTGCCTACATAGCCAATTTTAGAGCAATTTTTACACGTGCGGTAAATACCATTCCATATGTTACAGCCGCATCATCATTGCAGCGAATCAGGCAGCAATATGCTAACATGACCGCCGCTGAATTCGTTAAAATTGCCGCGAGCGACCTGAACCCACCTATAGCTAACGGACCGCTTTCTGTAAAAAACATTGATTATGTGTTGTTCCTTTTTTATGAAATGCATGATTTTGATAAGGTGAGTACTGTGGTTACCGCTGTGATGGACAGCGTTACGCATGTAAACGCGCGCAACCAGGTAAATATATGGCCCTCGCGTGATTTGGAACTGTTACCCGGAAAGCCCTATAAGCCTGTGATCATATCGGTATTTGATTTAGGTACCGACATTTCTCTTTTTAAAGACAGGCTATATACTAACCCAAAAGAAAAAATTGATGGATTGGATAACGACCATAACGGCTATGTGGATGACCTTCATGGCGTGGCTTATGACGGTAAAGAAAATAAAGATCAGCACCTCCTAATGCCCTTATCAGCAGAAAAACAAAAACTATATCCAAGTGCCGTGCGGCTACTAAAGGGTAACGGCGAAGATGAAGCAGGTGTGGAAAGTGCTGACTACCATTATTATAAAGACGCCCTGGCAAAAGCAAATGTGGTGCAACGCGACTCTATTTATGGCCTGATAAATTTTGTGGGCGACTACATCCACGGGACGCATGTAGCGGGTATTGCCATGCGTGGCAACCCTTATGCGCGTTTGCTTATCGTTAGGTTTACCGAAGATGTTGGATTTACTCCAAATGGGGGCTCACCTTCTGTTGAAACGGAACAGAAAGTGGCCAAAAACCTGAAGGACCTTGTAAAATATTGGAAAGCTGCAAAAGTGCGGGTGGTGACCATGAGCTGGGGTTATTTTGTAAGCGATTATCAAAACGATATAGCCAAATACAACCCAAAAATGCCCGAGGAAGATCAGAAAGCCCTGGCAGTAAAGTTATGGACCATGCGTAAAAATGCGCTTTATGATGCGTTTAGTTCGGCCCCTGACATCCTGTTTGTTGCATCTAACGGTAACAAAAACTCCAATTCCAATATTGACCTGAGATACCCTGCGGCACTCGATATCCCCAATATGATAGGGGTAGGGTCGGTAAACAGCGCCGGCCTCGAAACTGATTTTACTGCTACCGGGAACAAGGTTGCCATACATGCAAATGGTTACCTGGTTGAAAGCTTTGCCCCGGGAGGAACAAAGGTTCTATTGTCGGGCACATCAATGGCTACTCCATATATTGCAAATTTAGCAGCGAAGCTAATCGCTGTTAAGCCATCCCTCAAGCCGTCAGAAGTGATATCGCTTATCAAAAAGGGAGCGGATGTTTCGGCAGATGGCCGGATTAAGCTTGTTAACCCAAAGCGATCTTTTGAATTACTGTCCGCTGCAAAATGAACGTAAACGCGCTGTCCGTGGCTTTTCAATTACGGACTAATATGACAGGCTAACTGTCTGCGGGGCACGAGATCTTCACCTCTTTAGGCAGGCATGGCATTTTCACGCTAAAGGGGGGATCAATTCGATCCCACATCCGGATACAATTACGATAAGCTATTTTGCGCCCAACGTTTGTACCAACTGGTTATATAAGGCGTCATCATCATCTGGTCTTTTTGCATTATTAACCAATATGTTCCCTGATTTATCAATAATGAAATAATGCGGATAAGCTTGTTTACTATCGATAATCCCGAGTTCGTTCCATAGTGGAGCAATCTGGTCAGCCGTTCGGCGCACATGTTCGCCGGTAAGATTGTTAATAAATATGAAATCGCGCCACGCTTCATCATCCTTGTCCTCATCCCTTGCTATATATAAAAACACGATATCTTTTCCTTTTAACCGATCTTTCAAGGCCGGTTCAAAAACCATATCTTCAATACAATGTGGGCACCATGTGCCCCACATGTCTATAAAAACAACCTTACCTTTATATGGCGCCAAAAGCGTTTTTAATGAAGATATATTCTTATAATCCGGTCTGATCTTAATATTCAGGTTGTTTGCGTATTGATCTCTTGCTACCATTAACGGGGCAAACATTCTTTCTGATGCCGTTATATATCGCCTGTTAGTGCAATTAGCTTTGATGAAAAGCAGTAGTTTAGCAGCCGACTGTAATTGCCCTGACATACAAAAATTAAACAGTAAATTAGTTAAATGCTTTTCCCAGGCATATGGGGGCATAATAGTTTTCATACGTGTAGAAAAAAGATAGACTTCATTGGTTCTGTCCGGATCATTTTCGAGATCCTTATAACTTACTCCTGTATTGATTGTAAATATACTATCTGCATGTTCTTTATTCTTATCTGTACGATAATCGTAAACTGTTTTCCATAATTTATACCTGAAATAGCTATCTAAATACAAATTAGCACTTGTGCTTATATTCAACTCATCTTTTGTTGGTATTTTAAAATCTGACAAAACCGCATCTATGAAATGAGTATTAAAACTAATACGATTTTTACGGTTGTTCAATAAATTGCCTATGTTCTGAGATACTGCATTAGCATAAAAATATTTTACTTCCGTAGCAATTGCTTTTTTTAAACTTAGGGGCAAAGCTGCCTGATAAACCAATTGTTGGATACTGTCAAGACTGTGCATGATCATTGGACGCTTAATATTGATAACAGAATCTACCGACCAGTTTGCATAAGAGTTTTTTGATTTTAACTCCTTTATAAATGAAAGATTACGCTCATCTTCCAATTTTAGCTTTTTCATCAAGTCATTTTCTGTTTTAGCTTTTCCCCGAAAGGTGAACATTTGCCGGGGCTTATCCACATTGATATTAACACGCAATGGCCTGCCCGGGCTTAATAGCAAACATTGTTTACCTTCTTTATAAGTCAGTATTATAAATTTCTCAGTATGGTAAGGAAAAGAAATATGGAAGCTACCGGTTCTGTCAGGTTTTAAATAAACTGATTTTTTTTTCCAATACTCCCCGTCATATGGCACATTTACCTCAATGGAGTTATGCTTTGCTGCTCCATTAACAGTCCCGGTAAGTGTTAATTGTTGGCCTGCGCTTACTTTTGCACAAATGAGCAGTAATAAAATAAGTTGTATTTTTTTCATGTCAGTATAATTTAATTATAGTTGTAAAGCCGAATATGATTAGGCATAGCAATTCATAGCAGAGAGCATAATTGCGCCTGTTAATTTAAATTTTGATTAGTCGTTTTGTCTTGTGTTAGGTAAAGCGGTATTCATCGGACTTTGAGAAAAGCTTAAGAATAGAATTTAATTGGGTAAGAATTAAGAATACATAACTTAAGCGACACACAAGTAATATAGTATCTGAGGGAATACCAACAATACTTGTCTTTGGTAAGGATAAAAAGTACGTTGTTGCAAATCCAAAACCTGTCCCCATGATGAAAAAGAGTAGTGCGAGCTTCTTGTATTTTGACGTGGCGCTTTTTAAGATATTTTCTTTATGAATCCTGGACATTGTTCTTTCTTCAAAGTCGCTGAAAGGCATTGCCAGGCGGCTTTTTTTCATCATTTCAGAAAACGATTGATCTTTTGGAAGCTGATTTGACATGAGAAAATATTTAGTGGTTTAATTTTATTAATTTATTTAATGCATTTAACATGCTTTTACGGGCCCGATGCAAAATGACCTTTGTGTTCGATTCGCTCCATCCGGTAATTTCACACACATCTTTTATACTTTCCTCTTCCAGGTAAAAAAGCCTTAGTACCACGCTTTCACGATCAGGAAGCATTTTTAGCGCTTCGTTAATAGTATGTATTTGTTCATCTTTATCAAGCGCTAACAGGAAGCTTTCATCCACAATTTCTTCATTATAGTCCGGTTGAAACTCTAAAAATTCCCTTTTGATTTTCTTTCTCCGCTGAAAAGCTTCGTTTAAAACAATACGATAAAACCAGGTACGAAAACTTGATTTAGAATTGAACGACTTAATTCCATTGAAAGCTTTTATAAATGACTCCTGAACAACTTCTTCTGCTATAAATTCGTCTTTAAGGATGGAAACAGATAGAGAAAAAGCCATGTCTTTATACTTTTTTAGAAAATACCTGAAAGCTTCTATATCGCCCTGACAAACTTTTTCCACGTAAACGTCATCCATGGATAATTACTTTTTTGTTGAAGATAAACGGTTAGCGATAACTAAGGCTGTTCCACCGCATAATCCCAATATACTCATTGGGGTTGCATTGGAAATACCTAAGGAATGAAATTCAACAAGAATGGATATAATAGCCAACCCAATACTTAGGCCTATTATTACAATTCCCAATTTAAACATGGCTGACTTTATTCCGCCGTTCTTATTTAATTCTTCATTAGGATTCATACCTTTTTCAATCATCATAAGTCGTTCCTGATGCCTTGCCTTATGCGTGAAATACCAGGCCAGAAAAATGCAAATGCCGAAGGTTATCGTTATTAGTCCCCAAATTATTGTGTTTTCCATAATCTTTAGTTGTCGTTTGTACTCATTGGATTATTTCCTTTATAAAAAGGTTACAAAATTTTGAAGAACCCGCCCGCCCGGGCATTTTGCCCGGACATATAAAAATTTAAGCATTCCGCTTACAAGAGGCATTCTGCAAAGTAGGGAAATAGCTGCATAGTTATTGCCATGTAACGGGAAGCCTCAACGATGAATCTGCTTCGGCACGCTAACAGTAGCGGACTGGATGATGGAGCAGCATTCTCGCGCCAAAGGGGATTAAAACCGGACATTACGTTGTTCGCTTTTAATACAATATGGATTTTGAATTATTGGTCAACTGTCTGTATATTAAATTGTTATATTTTTGGAACGTTAGTTGATCTTTTGCACCAATTGAAAACCTATACGTTTCATATTAACCTTTATGACATTGCGTTTTTCGGAACGCTGTTTATCGCGTTTACATTTGCGTTTCTTTTATGGTTTGCCAGGAAGTCGAATCAAACAGCAAACCGTTTTTTGGCGATTACTATTGCTATAGCAATAATATGGATAGGCCAGACTGTGGCGACAGATATTAAACTCTTCAGATATAATTCGATTTGGGGCCTGTTGCCGTTGCATTATTCACTGGCGATAGGCCCGCTGCTTTATTTTTATGTACAGCAAATAATTTACCCTGAATATAAGTTCAGGCGCCAGGATTCGCTGCATTTCGTGCCCTTGTTGCTGGAATTGAGCTTTTACTTTTTACAGGCGCAGGAAGCTGTGAGGGCCGGAGTTGTAAGTGACAAATTATTCTTTTTTCAATTATCAATCGCAGGCCTGCACCTTTTGGCATTTATTTCGGTCATTTTGTATCTATACCGATGTGGCATTTTGATCCGAAGTTTTTACAAGAAAATAAAATTTAATGGCGGCGACCGGTACCGGCACGAACTTCAATGGCTTCAAAACCTGTTGTCGGGTTTTGGGCTGATATGGCTATTGTGGATCCCTTTTACTGTTGTCGACTATTGCTTTTACGATCATAAATTAAGCGCTCAAGCCTATTATCCCATTTATTTTCTTTTAATGTGGATGTTGATCTATATGGCAGCTAAGGTATTTTTAAGGCCAGAAATTGGCGTTCAGCAAAATGCTCCTTTAATCTTGGCGCCTTTACCGACGACAGATCTTAAACAAAAAGGAATTTGGCTAAAAAGAATTGTTGAGGAGAACTGCCACTACCAGGACCCTGAATTAAGTTTAAGTTCTCTTGCGGAAAAGTTGGGCATTACCGCACATGAACTATCGCGGATTCTCAACCAGGCGCTGAAAAAAAGTTTCAATGATTTCATCAATGAATACCGTGTTCGGGCGGCGGCCCGTAAAATGCAGGACCCAGCCTACGATCATATCACCCTTCTCGGAATTGGTTTTGAATCCGGGTTCAATTCACAAAGCAGCTTTCATCGCATTTTTAAGCGGACAACCGGCAAAACGCCCCTGGAATATAAAAACCACCTTGAAAAAGTACTCCCATCTTATAACCTGGGAGTCAGGAACCAACTTGCGCCGTTAATTTTGAGTCATGATCCGCTACCTAAGTGGTCTGCTGACAAATTAAATCGCAACTATATGTTTGAAAATTATTTCAAAGCCGCCTGGCGGAATTTAAAAAAGAACAAGGTGTATAGCGCCTTAAACATTGCAGGTTTGGCAATAGGCATAGTAAGTGCTGCGCTGATTTTTTTGTGGGTTGAAGATGAAATGAATTTCAATCACAATTTCGCAAAGCGTGATTACCTGTATCATGTTATGCAAAATGAAAAAAGCGATGCAGGAATAAGTACCAACGGATCTACGCCGGGGCCACTCGCTGCAGCCTTAAAGGCGGATATCCCCGGTATTGTTAATAGCGGGCGTCTCAGCTGGCCAATGGATGAACTTGTGGTGTTGGGTGAAAAAGCCATTAAGGAAAACGGTATGTATGCCGATCCTTCTGTGCTTTCCATGTATGCGCTAACCTTCGTCTACGGTGATCGTACTACGGCGTTAAATAACCCTGATGATGTGGTGATCAGTGGAACAATGTCACAAAAGTTTTTTGGCAATGATAACCCGGTTGGAAAAACCATCAAAATGAATGCTAAAGGTGCATATAGTGTTGACGGCCTTTATAAGGTGACCGGCGTATATAAAGATCTGCCTGCAAACTGTTACTATCATTTTCAATGGCTTGCTCCATACACCACATGGGAAAATGCAAATACATGGTTAAAGCCCTGGAACAATAACCTTACCGAAACTATTGTTGAACTTTCGCCACGGGCAAATCCGGCATCGATCAATAAAAAATTAAAAAACTATTTAGCTACTAAAGTAGCCAAATCAACCAATCAGTGCTTTTTGTTTAGTATGAACGACTGGCACCTGCGAGGCAACTTTGTGAATGGCCGGCAGGACGGAGGCAGTATAAGGTACGTCAGGCTTTTTTCAATAATCGCGGCCATCGTTCTGCTTATAGCCTGCATCAATTTTATGAACCTTTCTACTGCACGTTCAGAGCAACGCGGTAAGGAAGTCGGTGTGCTCAAAGTGATGGGCGCGAACAAAATGAGCCTGGTGGGTAAGTTTATCAGCGAATCCCTGCTGATGTCATTTATCGCCATAGTAATGGGGGTGGGGCTGCTTTATATCTTATTACCTTTTTACAATAACCTTGTACAAAAACAATTATCGATAGACTTATTTAACACCACGCATCTCATGAGCCTGCTGGGTATCGGTATTATTGCAGGGATAGTTGCCGGTTTTTATCCCGCCTTTTACTTATCATCATTTAACCCGGTAAGCGTTTTAAAGGGGATCAGGATAAAAAACGCTGCAAGTGTTGTTTTTATCCGGAAGGGCCTTGTGATCATACAATTTGCTTCATCGGTTATTTTAATCATCAGTACTATTGTAGTTTACAAACAGGTTCAGCACATCAAGGAAAGGGATTTGGGTTATAGTAAGAATAATCTTATCTACCTGGACATGCAGGGGAACATGAAGAAAAACTTCAGCGTCATAAAAAACAGTCTTATTGCAACCGGGTATATTGAAAATGCAGCCACGAGCTTACATGATGCTTTGCATGTGTATAGTTTTGGCGATGGCTTTAGCTGGCAGGGCAAAAATCCAAATGCTAAACTGGCGATCCATTCCAACGTTGTTAGTGCGGAATATCTAAAAACCATGCATATGCAATTGATAGAAGGGCGGGATTTTTACACTGGTTTTACGGACAGTACAAGTGTGATTGTAAACGAAAGTATGGCCAGGTTGATGGGTAAGGAAGGTAAGCTGGGAAGCCTGATTACCACGGGCCGGTACAAACTAACCATCGTTGGCATAATTAAGGATTTTATTTATAACGATATATACGGAAATGGCGCGCCTTTAGTCATATTTAACGGCAATTATTCAGCTACCGTTATGGCTATCCGCTTTAAATCCAACGTGCCCTTATCTCAGGCGTTAGAAAAAACCCGTGATGTAATGACCAGGGAAAACCCCGGCTTTCCTTTTGAGTACAGATTTGCCGACAAAGATTTTAATGACCTGTTTTCTTCCGAAACGCTTATCGGCAACCTTGCGGGATTATTTGCTATGCTCGCCATTTTTATTTCATGCCTTGGTTTGTTTGGATTGGCTGCCTATACGGCAGAACGCCGTACAAAGGAAATTGGGATCAGGAAGGTGCTCGGCGCATCAGTTGCCACGCTAACCCGTTTGGTGGCCAGGGAATTCCTGCAATTGGTGACAGTTTCATGTGTTATTGCATTCCCTGCAGCATGGTGGTTGATGCACAATTGGTTGCAGAATTATACCTACCGCACAACAATACAATATTGGATGTTCGCCATCGCCGGATTTTCTGCATTATTCATTGCGTTAATTACGGTAAGCTACCAGGCAATCAAGGCGGCAATAGCCAACCCGGTGAAAACGCTCCGCTCTGAGTAGGCCTGTATTATCTATTTAAAGGAGAGTTTAGTAATCATCCCTCTCCTGGTGCAGGTATCCGGGCAGGCAAAAGAGGTGGGCTCGTGCTCCGCCAGCTAAGTAACCACCATTCACGCGGCGGTATCCACGCCAAAAGCATTCTCGATAATTGATTGTCCTATGTACGGGTTGCTTCGTTCCTCGCATGACGCCGTGGTAGTTTCGCGGTTATAGCTTGGTGACCAAACAGCGGGCCACAAGCGACGCTTGAACCGGCGGAGCGTTACCAATGGTCTTATTGGCCCCGTCTGACTTCATTTTGTAAAGTGTTTAACTTTATATCTAAGTCAGTAAGTAGCGATCGCATTAACCCGGTTACCGACTTAGCGCAATACTTACACATCACCGCTTTTAAACAAAAAATATTGACCGATGATATTTTATTTGATCTATCTTAACACCTTTGTTTGCAATTCATGAAAAGATACGCCCTTCTCTTCTTTCAATATTTCGTGTTTTGTCTCCTCAGTTACGGCCAGGTACAGAACCCTCCATTAATTACTCCCAGGGCACGGGTAATCATTGATAACGATTTTAGCGGCGACCCGGACGGATTATTTCAGCTGGCACATCTTGCATTATCCCCTTCCGTTGAAATAAGAGGTGTTATTGGGTCACACTTAAGACCGAAGGATTGGTTTGACAGCTCGGATATACAAGCTGTCCATGCTGCGGCAAAAGCCAACGCACTACTAAGTACATTACATCTAAAAACACGGATACCGGTATTTACCGGTTCAAACACCGCTATGCCTAACGATAGTACGCCCGTGCAAAGTGAAGCAGTTGATCTTATTATCCGGGAAACGCTCAGGACGGATACTAAAGAACCGCTTTACATACTATGCGGGGCAGGCCTGACAGAAGTGGCATCAGCTGTTCTAAAGGCACCGGAAATTGCCGGAAAGTTCACACTGATATGGATTGGAGGGCCGGAATATCCCGACCTGGCACCGGCCCCGCCGCGGGCCTCAGGTATTGAGTATAATTTAAATATTGATATAGCCGCAGCAAAACTCATATTTAATCGCTCGGCCGTCAATGTCTGGCAGGTACCAAGAAGCACATACCGGCAACCGCTTATCGCTTATTCAGAGCTAATTGAAAAGATTAAGCCCTACGGCGAAACGGGTCACTTACTGGTTACCGCGCTTGAAGATCTGATGCTTAGAGTTAAAAAAAGCGAAGGTAACCTTGGCGAAACTTATATACTTGGCGATAGTCCGCTCGTGTTGCTATCCGCTTTACAATCCCCCTACGAACCGGATCCGTCTTCCAGCGCCTATGTGACAAAAAAGGCTCCACGTATTGACAGTGAGGGCGCTTATGAAGACAATCCGGATGGAAGAAAAATACGTGTTTACGTATATTTAGACACACGTTTACTATTTGAAGATTTCTTTGCGAAAATGAAGATGTTAACCCGGGGGCGTTGAGCAGAAGAAAGGCATCCCGTTACAATGGAAGAAAAAGTTATGGTGCGGCGATAATTTTAGCGGTTCGATTCACCTCATTAAAATAAACAGCAGCCTTAACTCCGTGGTTTCGCTGGTGACCTATGGCAATTTGAAAGCAGGTGAAAGATGTTAATTCAAAACAGAGTAGGGGCCTACATAACGGTTACACAGGCTATGTGCATATTTTAAATTGATGCCCTATTCTATTCGCGATTGCCCCGACATATTGTATTTTAGTGACGTTTACCGGACTTATCTAAATTTTTATATGTCACCAACGAGATATTACAAACCCGAGTTAGACTTGCTTCGGCTTTGTGCATTTCTATTTGTATTCTGCACACACCGAATGGACCTCGCACCCATTGACCCGGCACAATATTATTGGGGGTACCATATTAGTTTGGTGGGCGTTTTTGGCGTACCGCTTTTCTTTTTCCTTAGCGCCTTTTTAATAACAGAATTACTTACTAAAGAACAAGAACAATTCGGAAATATCAATATAAAATCTTTTTACATCAGGCGCATCCTTCGTATTTGGCCATTGTATTTTACCTTCTTTTTTGGAATGGTGTTAATTACGCACCTTTCAGACAACTTTGGGCATATTTCATCCGGAACGCAACTTGCATTCAGTTTATTTTCAGGTAACTGGTATATTACTTTCCATGACTGGCTTCCGTCATATCCCATTAACCCGCTCTGGAGCATTTCTGTTGAAGAACAACTTTATATTTTACTCCCACTGGTAGTGTTTTTTGCCGGTAAGCGAGGATTAAAGATCTTTTCATTTCTTGCACTTTTGGCAGCTTATGCAACTGTTATTTATTACGCACGAAAACCCACAAACGGATTTAACGGTGAGTGGACAAACAGCTTTGTGCAATTTCAATTTTTTGCGATGGGTATTCTCATATCCGTTTATTTAAAGGGCTGGCAACCCAAATGGCATGTAGTTACCCGCATTGCCATATTCATTGCAGCCCTGGCATGTTGGCTGTTAGCCTCAATGGTATGCGAGGTTCATGCAGATTCTCCGCACCTTTCAACCATTCCACAAGCAATAGCCGGCTGGTTATTGATACTTACCGGAGTTGTACTGTTCTTTTTCTCTTTGTATGGGAGTCAATCAAAAAACATGCCGGCACCACTGGTGTATTTGGGTCGCATATCTTATGGCATGTATATATTTCATATCACAATTTTTTGGCTGGTCTATCAGATATTTAAGGATGAACTGGCATCTTTTAGCACCATGATCGGTTTGTATGATTGGAAAAACGATGTTGGCTTCGTTATCGCTTTTTTTATCACGGTTATTATAGCGCTATTGTCTTATACCTTTTTCGAAAAACCGTTTCTACGATTAAAAAAGAGATTTACCTATATCCCGTCGAGAGATTAGTGACATATTAGTAGACATTCTGTTGCCATGAACTATCGCTAATCCCATCTGTTCAAAAAGCGGGCTAGCTGTCAGCGGGTCACGGGAACTCCACCTCTTTAGGCCGGCGCGGCATTCTCGCCCCAGGGGGGGCGGCTCGCTTGGACAGGCGGGTATAAATATTACAAATATTCATCAATCAGTACTTTTAATTTTGGATCACTAGGACGTGGGGTATCCTCATTAAGAATGTTTCCGTCTTTGCCTACTAAAATATAACGTGGAATAGCATTGATTTTATAGTGTTTTACAAATGATGCCTGATCGGCATTTAATAATAAAAAGCTATCACCATTTCCTATCGCTTCTTCTTTAGCAGCTTTTTGCCAGTCGTTGATGTTGGCATCGGTAGATATGGCAATGAAAGCAATTTTTTTGCCTGCGTATTTTTTTTTCAAGAGAACGCTATAGGGCATTTCTGCACGGCATGGGCCACACCAGCTGGCCCAGAAGTCAAACAAGATAAGCTTGTTTTTATACTGTTTGATTAGCATACTTAAATCCTGCACGGTTTTGCCATCAGTAGCCAATAGTTTGTTGCTGCCTCTGGCGTAGGTCATTGACTTACTATGGTCATTTAATTTTCTTTCAATTAGAACTCTATATCCTTTGTCTGCGCATTGCTTATTAAATTTATCAATATAAGCTTTGGGTATAGGCACCCGGTTGAGGTTAGCAGCATACAAGGCATTAGCCATTAAAAAATCTTTGGTCACTCCTGTGAATTCTTTTTCGACGAAATCAAATCTTTTGATTAAGCTACCACTGTTGTTGCTGATCGCATCGTGGGGTGGCCCGCCTAAAGCCATAGCAACAAGATTCATACACGCTACATCATACATTGGAAAGGACATAAACCCAACATTCCTGATCCCGGCTATTTTTGAGATAACTAAAGTTTTGTATAAATTCTGCTTGTCCAATAAAACATGGTTATTGTAGTAAAGCAGCAACGAATCGTTAATAGCTGTGCTTTTTATGCAATTGACAGCTATCTTTTTAAAATCATTACTAACAGGAAATTGCCGGGAATATCCATCTAAGAATTGCAACCGGTTATTTTTTACATTATCTATTGTTTTCTCAAGATCATGAATGTTGGTTAAGGTATTTACCTTTTTATGATAAGGCATCAAAGTAAATCCATAATAAATGTTGCCTGTTTTTTTAACCAGCTTCCTGAAAAAGATAAATTCATTATTTCGTTGGGTATTACCCTGGATATACATTTGAGTAGAGTCGCTTCCTGCATACCTGATATTAATCCTCTCGCCGGGATAAACTAAAAATGGAATTTGTTGAGCATTAGCCTCTATCAATATTGTTGGGGCATACAATGGAAGTTTGATGTTTTTACCGCTCATGTTTGGCATCTGGCTATGAGCTAAGGAATCCAGGTAGTAAAAATGCAATCCCGTCATCCTGCCACTTTCGGATTTAGGGTTGTCGATTGTGAAAAGAACAGTATCCTTTAGTGAATCTGACATCGTATTTTCAACTAATTTATTGTAAGGATGGTGATTTAAGCTAAAAACGAACATCAATATTGTTAGTGACCCGGCCGTTATGGGCATAATGCTTCTCATATCATTAAGTTTACTTTTTATAACTTTAGTACATTCGTCCAGGTAATATCCATCAGTTGCTCCTCGCTTTAGATAATTTTGCTTCTATGGTTGTAGAATAGGCTCTACGATTATAGAAATAAAAATTCTAACTTCTGCAGTATTTGCCATTTTTTTATATGACTCCAACTGAATTAGTTATTACCATTATTGTACCGTCTGTCCAAGTGTCTCATCATAGCCATTAACCTAAGAGATTTTTTTTGAAGTTAATGATTACAGGGCTTCGCCGATGGCCGAAACCGCTTAGATTTTTCCATATTTGTATAGCTTTATTTTAATGAAAAGGCGGTTGTTTTCCAGATATTTAATGAAATCTTTAATCCTTTGGTTAACGGCTATGCGGGACGCTTGAACCGGGGGGCAGAAATTTGATCGCATGCTATAATTAACCCAGTTCCAGCCCAAATTCCATGCCTTGCAATTCATGGATCAGGCGCAGCTTACGATGGCGCTCAACCGGTTGATACTACGCTATAACGTCTCCGCAACATTTGATCCGTGTAATATTGGTTAGTCTAAATTCCCGTTACTTTTCTATCGGCTACCTAAACGCGGGCCACAAGCGAGGGTTACGGCAGCGACAAAATGCCTGCGGTAGCTGGGGCGTTTAGAAAAAGTCTCCGGAAGTTAAGCCGCATAATGAAAACCTATGACTTTCGTTTATCTTTGCGGCTGATTTCAATATTCCCATACTGTGATAAATGTAAATAACATTTCCGTTTCATTTGGCGGAACCACCTTATTTAGTGACGTAACCTTCCCGATAAACGAGAACGATAAAATAGCCCTGATGGGTAAAAATGGTGCCGGTAAATCCACCATCCTTAAAATCATAGCGGGCGAAGCCAAGCCTACCACCGGCAGCGTGACCGGCCCCAAAGAAGCCGTAATTGCCTATCTGCCTCAACATTTGCTTACGCTGGATAAGGTTACCGTTTTTGAAGAGACCATGAAGGCCTTTGCAGAGGTAAACCAAATGCAAAAGGAACTTGATGAGGTGAATGAGCAGCTTAATATTCGTACGGATTACGAGAGCGATGAGTATATGAAGCTGATTGAAAGGGTATCGGAACTCAGCGAGAAGGTTTATACAGTAGAAGAAACCAATTACGATGCCGAGGCGGAGAAGGTACTCAAGGGCCTGGGTTTTGAGCGGAAGGACTTTGGCCGGCAGACTTCTGAGTTTTCCGGCGGCTGGCGCATGCGGATAGAACTGGCCAAAATTTTATTAAAGAAGCCTGATCTTATTTTATTGGACGAGCCGACCAATCACATGGATATTGAGAGTATCCAGTGGCTGGAAGACTTCCTGATCAATTCGGCAAAGGCCGTAATGGTGATCTCGCACGACCGTGCTTTTGTAGATAACATCACCAACCGGACCATTGAAGTGACCATGGGCCGGATCTATGATTATAAAGCCAAATACAGCCATTATCTGCAGTTACGTGCCGACCGCCGTGTGCACCAATTGAAGGCTTACGAAGAGCAGCAGCGATTTATTGCCGATAACCAGGAATTTATAGACCGCTTTAGGGGCACTTACTCCAAAACTTTGCAGGTGCAATCGCGCGTGAAGATGCTTGAAAAGCTTACCGTTATAGAGATCGACGAAGTAGATACTTCTGCTTTACGGTTGAAATTTCCACCGTCACCACGTTCGGGCCAGTACCCGGTAATAGTGGAAGATCTGACCAAAACCTATGGCGATCATGTAGTTTTCAAAAACGCATCTATGGTGATAGAGCGGGGAGAAAAGGTTGCTTTTGTCGGCAAAAACGGGGAAGGTAAATCCACCATGATCAAAGCCATCATGAACGAGATAGATTTTGAAGGAAGTTTAAAGGTGGGGCATAATGCCAAAATTGGGTACTTTGCCCAGAACCAGGCCGCCTTGCTTGATGAAAACTTAACCGTATTTGACACCATTGATCAAATCCAGTTAAGTGATGGTACGCTAAAGATCAAAGATCTGTTAGGTGCGTTTATGTTCAGCGGTGATGACACCACCAAAAAAGTCAAGGTACTTTCCGGGGGAGAAAAAACCCGTTTGGCCATGATCAAGCTGCTGTTAGAACCCGTGAATTTATTGATACTGGATGAGCCTACCAATCATTTGGATATGAAGACCAAAGACATTATCAAAGATGCCCTTAGGGATTTTGATGGCACTTTGATCCTCGTGTCGCACGATCGTGATTTTTTAGATGGCCTGGCGCAAAAAGTATTTGAATTTGGTAATAAACGTGTACGCGAGCACTTTGAGGATATCAAAGGGTTTTTAGCCTATAAAAAAATGAATAGCTTAAAAGAGATTGAGCAAAGCTAAAAAGTGATTTCATGGTGTCATTACCGTCAGGACAAGTTTATATTGAATTGGAAATGGGGTGTCATCCTGAGCCTCTCGAAGGACGACGTGTGCAGCGGCCTGTCCACGTGCTGAGCATGTTGCAGAGTGGACTCACCCGGAGACGCTACGCTGTCCGACCTCTCTTCCGCAAGCGGTAAAGAGGTAAGAAAAAAAGAAATACAAATTTCATCCCCTCTTTGCGCAGCAGAGAGGGGTGGCGAGCGCAGCAACGCCGGGGTGAGTCAAATATACGCGCGGCGTTAACGCAAATGTCCTGGCGTGGACTTGCCCGGAGACGTTGCCACCATACCGTCATTGCGAGGAACGAAGCAACCTCTGCGTAGGACAATCAACGGACCTTAATTTCGGTGGGACCTTACGACCGCTGTTTGGTCGCCACAATGCTATTGCTTCCTGATTTGCATGTGTAGAGGTTGCTTCGTTCCTCGCAATGACGCGTGGGGGAGGCCTTTTCGCGCGTCGTCGTCCTAAGTATATGATCCAGCAGTTCTGGCGAGAGCAGTTCATCAATTGTTGATGTTTTTCGGATTCGCTCGGGGCCAGGATTCTCACTGATTGTTGTATGCTCTGTCTGTGTCTCCGGCGAGATTGCATAGTTCGTTAACCCCTCCCTGCCCTCCCAAGGTCGGGAATTTGCAGGCGGGTTGTTTTGGTCATTGGTCATTAGGTCATTTGCATATACTTCTCCATCCGCACATTTTTCCTCCACATCTGCACATGCTTCTTCCTCATTCGCACATCCACGCATCCGCATATCCGCACATTCTTCCCCATCTGCACATCTAAGGAGCCTATTTACCGTAGTCAAACTTATGTTTAACTGTTTTGCGATGTCGCGCTGGCTGAAACCTTTGGCGGAGAGGGCTGCTATTTTTTGGGCCAGTTGCAGGCGGTCTGTGGCGGTGCGGGTGAGCAGGTGGAGGCGTTCGGGGCTGTGGCCTTCGAATGCGAAATGTAAAAAGGCGCCGGGTTTTTGGATGCGGCAGAGGCATACATTGTCGTGGCCGTAGCGCTGGCGGGTGTTGCGCTGCTTGATCTGTTTGAGGTAGCAAAGCTCATTGTCGAGGGTGCTTTTGCCAATGGCAAAGGCGCTGTCGGCAAAGTTGACGAGGAGTTTGCTGCCGTGCAGGTCGTCGGAACTGATGGGTTGTGTGGCGTTGCGCCGTTTGGGGGTATGCGCCAGTACGAGGATGGACAGGTTGTGGTCGTTTTTTAGCGACTTAAGGCTTTTCATGAGCACAAGCGCCACCGCCGAATTTTCGGTGCCGCCGCGCAGGCAGGTGATGTTGTCGATGATGAGCACCGTGGCCTTACACTGGGTTATTTTATATTCAATGGCCGCAATCAGCAGCTCGTTTTCGTCGACATTGGGCGGCGGGTCGGGCAGGAAATTGTATTGTGCGCGGAAAAAGTTATCCAAAATTGGTGATCCTCTTCGCCCTTGCTGTACCGCATACCGAACTGGGTTTTGCTCAGCTCGAAATCGATGTAGAGCACCCGGGCGGGCGGCGCCTGGCAGGCAAAGGGTGCGAGGCTTTGTCCAAGCTCGAAATCGATGTAGAGCACCCGGGCGGGCGGCGCCTGGCAGGCAAAGGGTGCGAGGCTTTGTCCGCGTGCGATGCTTTCGCCAATCTGCACAGCGAGTATTGATTTGCCGATATTGGTATCCGCAAACAGCATACAGAGTTCGCCCCAGTGCCAAAGCTCGCCGAGCAGCATTTTGGCTTCGGGTTCGCGGCGGGCCAGCTCGAGCCAGCGGTTGCCTCTTTCGATGGTGAACAGGCGGTGAGCGTCTTCGGGCGTGGGTCGTGCGCGTTCGGGGCGTTGTTTTGTAGCCGGACGGAGCGGTAGTCCTCGGCTTTCGGCGCGCAGTTGTTCGATGTAGGACGGGCGTTCGGAAGAAGGTCCGAAGGAGTTCCGGGGAGGGTAGGTTGGCATGGTGATAATGGATTACTACAAATTTACGGAGTTGATTTGGTTAAAGTGCTGACACTGTTTTGTCAGTGGTTTGAGAGGTGGGTGATGTTATTAGGTTGAGAGGCGCGCGATACCGGCGTGAATGCAATTGCGTGAATGCATGGCGGTTTTACACTCCCCGCCGACGCTTCGCTGGGCGACCCTCCCTTTGCTGCGCAGAAGGAGGGTATTAAAAACAGTAGTGGGGCAGGGATGTAAAAACTAAATTGTCTGATAATGAACGTGTTTCAAAGTGTTCCGGGTGTTCCATGTGAAAAAACGGAACGCTAACCCGCCCGGGCAAGATTGCATTAGCATATACTAACAGGAAGTGAATAAACAGGAATTCGAAAATATCCAGGTTCTTTTACCAAAATAAACCAAGGGTTTCTTTCTTCTTGTCGCGGTAGCTCCATTCTTCACCTTCTTTTAATTCAGGGTACTGGTAACGATCGTCTTTTATAACGATATAAACCATCCCTATTATAAGGAATGGCGATGCCAGAAACATACATACCAGAAGAGGTGTCGAACATCCTGAAAAAAATAGAACCAGGTAGGTTACTAAATATAAAGTGACCGTACCAACTGTGCTTTTTGCATTCATGATATCAGCGTTTTAGTGTCTTGTTTGATAACAAACTGACGGCATAAAAGTTTTTTGTCCCTTGATTAAGTGTGGTACATCAAACGCTCAATAAAATACTACTTTCCGTAATCAAATTTACATCTGTTAAAATTTAACCAGTAGCTTTTCAGAAACAAGCTTACCATCCTTGTAATACTCGAAAAACCAGGCGTCGTTCTTTTTCAGTACTATTCCGTTAGCAGTAGCATTGTTGGCTATAAAATAATTCTCCGCCGAAGTTTTCAGGAGGGTTAAAACTATTTTCGGTGTAGTATCAATTAATTGATACCCGTTGACAATTGCCTGGGCATATAATGTACCAGCCGGCTGGTTGGTTACCGTTTCTGTTGTTTTTGCAGGGGGAACTGAAGTCGCTATTTTTGATTTTTCAGGTTCTGCCGAAGTTGCTGGAATAGTTATTTGTTTTTCTGGTGTTGTTGAAGCTACTGTTGTGGGTTTTTCAGCAGCTGTTGAAGCTGCTGATGTAACCACCGGCTGAGCTGGCTCATTGGTTGATCCTTTATTGACATACGAAACTTTGTCTAGCGATGCGAAAGCACCCTTCAAAGCCAAATAGTAGGCAGTTTTATAATCTTTTTCCCGACTTTTACCTTCCTTACTTTTGAAAACAACATTACCCCGGCAATCTTTTAATATAACCGTAAGGCTGGTGCTAAACATTCCGCTTTTTTCCAATACGTCAGCATTTAATGCGCTGCATTTATTGTTAGCTATGTCACTAGGCAATTCGGCATTATCAAAATAAACTGTAAAACCTTTATCTTGTAAAAAGCCTTTGGTATAGCTGTTTAGTGAGTACTGATCATTTTCCTTAAGGAAATTAAACTTTTCGGGCACCACTACATATTTGTAGTTATTAATGGTGTTTTGCGAATAGCTTGAAAAATAGATGAATAAAAAGAACACTAAAACATATCTTTTCATATAAAAGCGATTATAGAACTTAATCTAGATTATTAACCTGGTTTAAAAAATCGAAAATTAACAGTAATTGTATTGGTATTTGATAGCCCTAAAATTAGTGTTATTTTTTTGAAAATCTTAACCTGGCGATTATTGATGATATGTTAAAGGCTGTTCAATTTGTTTCTTATAGGTGTATTAATCATCCAACCCTTTTCCATCTAAAATTTGCGGGATCCATTTTTCAACCCTTTCCTGCCGGGTTTTGGATTGCTTGGCTTGCGAAAAATAAAGCAGGTACCCTTTTTGCCGCCCAGGTGTGAGTGCCTCAAAAGCTGTTTTTAAAGCAGGGATCCGTTCTAACTTATATTGAAATTCTTCGGGCATTTTGAAATCGTCTGTCTTTTTAAATTCCACCTTTAAACCAACTTTTTCAACTTCAATGGCTTCATAAATATAAGCTTTCAGGGTGGCCGCCATCGCCACAATCTCCTCGATATTGGTGAACCTGATTTGGCGCGCCGACTGCACATTCTCTGTTTGTTGTACCAGGATACCCTCGGGATCATTTAACAATACACCTTTAAAAAACAAAAACGCGCAGTACTCTTTAAATGTGTGGATCAATACGACGTTGTTTTTCTGAAGCGTGTAACACGGACAACCCCACTTCAATTCTTCAGTAAGTCCGCAGTCGAGAACGATCATTCTTAGTTTTTCGATTTCTTCCTGCCACTTTTTGGCTTTATTGAAATAGAAATCGACCTTGGGATTCATTTCTTGTGCTATCATGGTGTATGTATTTTGTTTAATGCATTTTCTTAGCAAACCTCGAAAATCTGCTATTGGTTTATGGAAATAATTTTTCTATCAGCAGGCCTCAAATACCATGATAATACAGTAAAAATGGCCAACACAACCGGGGCAATTATTTGAATTGAAACGTCATCGCTGGCAATATGCGAGATCACCGCTCCGCTCATTACGAAAAATATGCCTGCGTAGGCCCATTCCTTAAGCAATTTAAAATTAGGGATTAATATCGCAATTATGCCCAGCATCTTCCAAATCCCTATAAGCGAAATAAAGTAATTAGGATACCCAAGGGGTTTAAAACCCTGCACAACCCCTTTTACCTGCACAGCTTGTGCCAATCCACCCGAAAAAATACAAAAGGATAATAATACCGTAATTATCCAATACCAAAGCAACTTTCTCTTTCCCATGTTATAATTATTTTAATTTGTTTACGATGTCTTGCAACCTGTTATGCGCCATGTTTATACCCTGGGCAAAAGGCAGCTTCAACATTTGATCCCGGAGAGCAACTGATTTATATATCGAATGTATAGTGAGTTTGCTGGTGTCGTCGGTGAGCTGTTCAAATTCTAAAAACTCAAGCTGAACCCCAAAAGGTGCATTTTCCATTTCAAATGTCCGTGTGATTTTCTGGTTTGGAATAAACTCGTGGATTACCCCATTCGCCCGAAATACCACGTTTCCTTTAGCATCAGATGTTTCAAACTGGTAACTGCCGTTTTTTTTGGCTTCGAGTTTCAAAACCTTCGTTCCCATCCATTGTTCAACAATTTCGGGTTCAATATGGGCTGTGAAAAGCAATGCTAACGGGAGGTCAAATTCCCTCGTAATTGTCAGGCCTTGCTCGTCGTCGTTTGCGCTGATTTTTGTTTTTAGTTCCATCGTAATCTAATTTTTGGGTTTATAGTTTTTCATTATGCTTTCCAGTTTATTGAACCTGTCATCCCACATTTGGCGGAATGGCTCTATGAAGTCTGCTACTTCCTTCATGTTTTTTGCGTTGATATAGTAGTAAATTTCCCTGCCATTTTGCTTTTGTTGAAGTAATTCGCACTCGGTAAGGATCTGCAGGTGTTTTGAAACTGTTGGCCTGGCCGTATCAAAATTTGAGGCTATTGCGCCTGCCGTCATGGTTTGTGAGGCAACCAACAGGAGTATAGCCCGTCTAGTCGGGTCGGCTATGGCCTGGAATACGTCTCGTCTTAAATTCATCGTGTAGTTATTTGACTACAAATATATATGTAGCTATTTAACTACGCAAATGTTTTTGAAAATTTTTTGATGCAATTGGGAGGAGGCTGGATTTGTAACAGCTAATTACCGGGCGTTGTCTCAAAAAGATTGAAATAGCGACCAACCAAACCGGATAAATAGTAACTTTCTCAATATTTTGATATAATCGCAACATGAAAAAAATTGTCGCCCTTTGTTTAGCACTAACAATATCATTCACTGCGTTTGCACAGAAGCTAGTGCACTGCTTGATTAAAACCCCGCTCGGTAATATTGCTATCGAGCTTTACCCCGCCAAAGCGCCGGTAACTGTGGCAAACTTTATGCAGTATGTCGACAAAAAGCTATACAATGGCAGCAGTTTTTTCAGGGTATGCACCCCGGCTAACGAAGCCACACGAAAAGTAAAGATCCAGGTGATACAGGGTGGCAATGTGCCTGAAAAGTCGAGCCTGCCGAGCATAAAAATTGAGACAACTAAAGTTACCGGGCTACTACACCAAAACGGCACACTTTCCATGGCGCGCAGTGGCCCAAACTCTGCCACAAGCGAATTTTTCATCTGTATCGGTAACCAGCCCGCTTTAGACTACGGCGGTGCCCGCAACCCCGACGGGCAGGGCTTTGCCGCCTTCGGTAAAGTAATCGCCGGTATGGGTGTTGTGAAAAAAATTCAGGCACAAAAAGATAAAGACCAATATTTGGTGGCGCCGTTGAAGATTTATAGTGTGAGTAGGGTGGAGTGATTAATTATCCCACTTACCTTGTCCGTGCCCGCGAAGTGTTCCATTTTTCACAGTGGAACACCCGGAACGCTATGAAACATGCTGATTATCAGTGTTTCTAATTTTGCTAGTTAGTAAATTATCCTAAATATGAAATATTAAAAGCACCACATGCCATTTTTATCTCAAATATCGCTCCCGCCTGTGCAGGATGGCAGTTACCTGCAAAACATCCCGAGCCTTAATAATGGGTTGCAACTCAGGCTGAAAAATAATGTTACATTTTTTGTAGGCGAGAACGGATCGGGTAAGTCTACGTTGCTGGAGGGGATTGCCGAACAATGCGGGTTCAGCCTGAGGGGAGGTAACAGGAACCACAATTTAAATACCGGGCATAGGTTTGAAGGGTATGAATCAGCATTAGCGCCATACTTGCAACTGTTATGGACGCCACGCCGGATCAACGAAGGCTTTTTCATGCGGGCAGAAAGCTTTTTTAATTTTGCTTCCTACATCGATGAACTGGCTGTGGACGACCGCCGCATTTTCAATGCCTATGGCGGGCGGTCATTGCATGAACAGTCGCATGGAGAATCTTTCCTCTCCTTATTTAACAACCAGTTTGAATCCGGCATCTATATCCTCGACGAGCCCGAGGCCGCCTTATCGCCGGCAAGGATCTTAGCTTTCATGTCGGTTATCCATGAACTTGATAGGAGCGGCCGGGCCCAGTTCCTGATCGCCACCCATTCGCCAATGCTTATTTGTTATCCGGGTGCCGCTATTTACCAGTTTGATGAAGACGGCGTTCGCGAAACAACGTACGAAAACACCGAACATTTTTATCTTACCAAATCGTTCCTGGATAACCCGGCGTTATATCTTCGCCACTTGATGGATGAGTAATAAGGCTTAAAGCAACCCCGGATAATACCCGGTGTAAACTTAAAAGCGTGCAAAACCCTCTTTCCAGGCGTTTGCGTGTACTGTCTTAAGTTTAAAAACGAACATCTTTCCGTTCGGTTTTGTTACAATTGTTCGTTTAAGTTATTTATTAATATTCTGCTTATTAATGTTTTATGAATTTGGAACATGAATTGATCTGATTGATTACTTGAAACTATATACATTTCATATTACTCTTTTTGATGCAGCGTTCTTTGGCGCGCTGTTTATCGGCCTTACTTTTATTTTGCTTTTGTGCTTTTCGAACCGGGAGAACCGTTCAGCTAACCGCTTTTTGACCATGGCGCTGGGTGTTGCTTTTTTGTGGATAGCAAGGATCTTAGCTATTGACATTCACCTGGCAGTTTTCGTTCCTTTTTGGAGCCGTTTACCGATGCAGTTTTCACTTGCGTTTGGGCCGCTTTTGTACTTTTATGTGTTGAAAATAGCCAGGCCGGAATATAAGTTCGGCCGGAAGGATTGGCTGCATCTTAGCCCGCTGTTGCTGGAGTTTGTTGCTTTTGCTTTGGGGGTACGGGAAAGTATCATAACAGGCACGGAAACTTACGATACAGAAATTTTGCACCGGTTAAACCCGGTTTTACAATTACTGGCTTTCATCTCGGTTATTAGCTATCTCTTTCAATGCCACAGGCTCATTGAAAATTACTATAAACAGCTCAAATTTAATGGCGGAGACCGGTACCGGCTGGAGCTGCGGTGGCTGGACAACTTATTGGCTGGTTTTGGGTTGGTATGGTTGCTGTGGATCCCCGTTGCGATTTTCTCCGCGGGCTTGCAAATCACCTGTTTTATGTACCTCCTTTTATTCTCTATGATGATTTGGATGGCGGCGAAAGCATTCTTGAGGCCGGAAGCGAGCGAAATAAATAATCCACCCGTGTTTTTAAAACCAACTATGCCAGCAGAGCTGAAGCAAAAAGGGGCCTGGCTAAAAAACGTGGTTAAAGAAAATCGCTGCTATGAAGATCCTGAACTAAGCCTGGGTTCACTAGCGATAAAGCTGGAGCTAACTACCCATGAACTATCCCGGATCATCAATACGGCGCTCAAAAAAAGCTTTAATGATTTTATTAATGAGTTTCGCGTTTGGGCAGTGACGCGGAAAATGCAGGATCCGGCGTATGATCATATCACCCTGCTGGGGATCGCATTTGAATCGGGGTTTAACTCCCAAAGCACTTTTACCCGCATTTTTAAGCAGGTAACGGGGAAAAGCCCGCTGGAATATAAAAATGATTTGAAAAAAGATTACCCATCTTATAAGTTGGGCAGTCATCCCGGGTTTGCGGAGGTAATTTCGAACCAGAAATCAAACCGCAATTTTATGTTTAAGAATTATTTTAAGACAGCCTGGCGTAACCTTACGCGTAATAAAAGTTACGCTGCTATCAATATTACCGGTCTGGCAATTGGTATCGCCGCTTGCCTGCTGATATTCCTGGTGGTTCAGTATGAAACGAGCTTTGACAACTTCCACACGAATAGGGAACGGATCTATCGGGTAGTAAATGTCACGCACGGCCCTGATGGCGTAAAGATGGGTGGCGGAACGCAAGTGCCATTAGCAGACGGTCTGAAGCTTGATTTTCCGCAATTAAAGAATGTAGGTTCTATTATGCTGAACGACGGTACGCATTACTCTATAGCCGGAAGCACCGTAAAAAAATTCAAGGAAGATTCTGCCTACTACGCTGACCCGCAATTCTTTCAGATATTTAATTTCAAATGGCTTGCCGGGGATAAGAAAACAGCATTGGCTGAACCAAATGCGATGGTATTGAGCCGCGCTGAAGCAGACAGATTTTTCGGCGACTGGAACACGGCAATGGGTAAAACGGTTAAATACGAAAACAAGCGCGATTTTAAAGTTACAGGTATCATTGAGAATACACCGGCAAATACCGATTTCCCGATGAGGTTATTGTTGTCATGGACTACGCTGGTAAGTAAGGGCGGCGATCTTAACGGCAACGTACAGGATTGGATAAGCACATTCAGCGACAGGAATACCTACCTAATTCTACCGGCAGGTATAACCGAAAAGCAGTTCAACGCCGACCTGGTTGCATTCGCTAAGAAGCACATCCCGCCACCGTATAATAAAACTAACTCCCTGCAATTGCAGCCGTTAACAGATATGCACTACGATACGTCGGTTGGCGTGTACGGTGGGCACCCATTTAGTAAGCAGCTCATTAATGTGATCAGCTTAATCGGCTTGTTTCTGCTGATTATAGCCTGTGTGAATTTCGTTAATCTTGCCACGGCCCAGGCTATAAACCGCTCGAAGGAGGTAGGGATCAGAAAGGTGCTGGGTAGTAACCGTTACCAGTTGGTGTTGCAATTTATCAGCGAAACACTCATCATCACCTTATTTGCAGTTATACTTGCCTCGGTAATTTCTATGATCGCATTACCACTGTTAAACGATCTGCTTGAAATACATTTGAGCGGCGACTTTTTACTGAATACATTGGTGCTCTTGTTTTTAATAGGTGTGGTTGTTGGTGTTACCCTCCTTGCGGGGTTCTATCCGGCCCTGGTGTTATCCGGGTTTAACCCGATAGAAGCGTTGAAAAACAAGATTAAAGCCGGACGCTCAAGCGGAGTCTCTTTGCGCCGGGTATTGGTAGTAACACAATTTTGTATCGCGCAATTCCTGGTGATTGGTACGCTGGTGTTGATCTACCAGATGAATTACTTTAAGAATAAATCGCTGGGGTTTAATAAGGACGCCGTAATTACAGTTCCGTTTCCGGGCGACAGCGTTAGTGAGACAAGGATAAATGCATTAAAAGAGCAACTCTTACAGCAACCGGGAATCAAGGACGTAAGTATCAGCCTATACGGGCCGGCCGAGAACAGCGGCTGGTTCAGTGATTTTAGGTTCGATAACGCGCCAAAGGCAGTCGACTTTAACTCAAGCCTGAAATGGGCCGACCCGGAATATTTCAAACTATACGATATCCGGTTTGTAGCCGGTGGGCCCTACAAAAACACGGATACCATATCCGGTTACGTGGTGAATGAAACGTTGATCCATAAACTGGGTATTACCGATCCAAAACAGGCCATAGGAAAATACATTATGCTATGGGGTGTTCCAAAACTGAATGCCCGGATAACCGGCGTGGTGAAGGACTTTAACGCAGGTTCGTTGCGAAAAGCTATACCGCCGGTTTTGATGGGGCCATGGAAGGATCATTATTCAAAGTTCAATATCAAAATTCAATCGAAGGATGTGCACCAAACGCTGGCTGGTATTGAAGGCCTATGGAACAAAACTTTCCCGGATGGCATTTACGAATATCAATTCCTCGACAAAACGATCGCTGATTTTTATAAAAGTGAGGACGAATTAGCCTCGCTTTATAAAATATTCGCCGGGATTGCCATATTCATTTCCTGCCTGGGCTTGTATGGCCTGGTATCATTTATGGCGGTGCAGCGCATTAAGGAAGTAGGGATCCGTAAAACATTGGGCGCTTCGGTAGGGGACATCGTGTACCTGTTCTCCAAAGAATTTACGGTGCTTATTGTTATTGCATTCGCCATCTCTGCACCGCTTGGCTATTATTTTATGCATGCATGGCTGGAGGATTTTACGTACCGGATCACCATTGGCCCCGGCATATTTATCCTGGCGATCATTACCTCGGTTTTTATTGCATGGATTACGGTTGGGTATAAATCCGTCAGGGCGGCGCTCACCAATCCGGTAAAGAGTTTGAGGAGTGAATGATATATTAAATTCCTGCATGATATGGTAATGACCAGTATCTTCGTTAAATGAATTCAAAAATATTTTCCTACAAGGTGCCGGGTGTAACGTTGCAAACAATTGATGATGATCTTAGCATCAGCCCGGTCTTTGACCGCAAGGCTATACTGGAACCGCTTAAAGAGATCTTTAAACAGGAGAACTATAAGATTGATGAGGCATCGCTCAATTACAAGCTGATTGACGACCAGCTGTTTATTCAAGGCTTAGCCATAGAAAACGAAGAACCAAAAATCGTAGGCTTCCGTTTTGGCAAAGGTGAATAGCGTATGATATGATGAAAATTTATTAAAACACTTGAAGAGCATCTGCGGAATGCTTTGCAAGTGTTTTACTTGAGCGTGGACACTCAAGGTCTAATTTGTTCAGGTGGGACACTTGAACAGGCTGCAGGACAATATACATGTTAGATCAGACCAGTTTATTTTTTTATCACGGTCATCCATTGGCTCTTTTGATGTTTTACAACACTATCCCCCACTACTACATTGTCTTCGTCGCCAACCCACCTTATCCATTCTAAATCAAATTGCTTATTATTTACAGTTATTGTTGGACGGTATTTACCAGATTCGTAAGATACTTTTTGAATCCTGCCGTTAAAATCATAATTCAACGTCCTGTAAATTTTGTAAGCAGAAAAACTCCAATACAATATAAATATTGAAAGAGCAGAATAAGCTAAATACTTCTTTATTTTCATTGCTATTTAACGGGAAATAAATTACTTCTTAGGTTTAACCTCTTTCTTAGGCTTGTTTTCGACAGATGTTTTACTAACAGACGCTGTAATAAAACGATGAAATATGTTGGATGCTTCTTTAGGGTTCTTCTGATGTGACATAGTACCAAGTTAATTTAAAATAGAGTGAGTTGCTCTTCGTTTATATCTTCGCCATTTGATGGATGAATAACGAAGTTTTACATTAACCCCGGATAATACCCCGTAATCAGATCCTGATCCTTTTTACTCAATTCCTTAATCAATTGCGGTTTATCCTGCGGCCTTAATCCTTTTTGGTTAATTTCATTGATCAGGCTCCAGTTTTTGTCAGGATGCGCCGGACTTGGGTCTGCGGGTTCTTTGGCGTGCAGGTCATACCGGGTAAAATCTATCACCATTTCGGGTGTGTTTTGGTGCCAGTCGTGTAATATTGCCAACCGGAATTCCTTGTTCATAAACCATTTGATCTCCAGGTTATTGTACGAGTCACCAAGACCCGAGCCGCGTTCCTCGAAGCGGTAATTCCATTTGTCGTTGTTTTTGTATTGGTTTCGCCAGATGTTACCATATTCGCCAAAAGTTACAAATTGGGTATCGGGCCAGCGCTTTTTGGTATCGGTTACCCACATCTCCAGCGCACCGCAGATCAGGTCCTTCCCAAACTCATAAACCAGCTGGGCTTCCCAGATATTGGTTACCCAGCCAAAGCCATTTAACTCAAAACCTTTGTCAAAATGGATGGACTGGGTGTGCATCACTTCCCTGTGCCCCAGATCCAATCCCCAGCCAACGTATGTTTCCAGCGGCCCGACACCGCGTCGACTGTTAAAGCCGGTTATCTTTTGATCCGATGCCCCGCTTCGGCGTGCGCAAATGAAGTCCATCGTCCAGCCATCTAAGTTTACGCAATCAATAAAGTCGCTGCTGTTTTGCGCGGGCTTGCAAAAATGCTCCTTCGATGGATAAAAAGGATAGGAGGGTGAGCCGTCCGCCCCGCCGCCGTCTATGTTCGACTGGCTCCAGATCACTGCATGGACCGCGTGGATCTTTTCCTTTTCTGCCAGGTATTGTAAATTATTGGCCGATAAAAATCCACCCATTATAGCCTGGGGCCGGTAACCCTTGCCTACAAAACCGGTGATTGTCTCAATCGCTTCGGTCATCTCCCGGTTTATCCGTTCGCGCGGCAGGTACATGGCCGGGAAGTATCCGGGGAAATAGGAAACTTCGTCGCCGTATTTTTCCTGGCATTCTGCAGCATAGTTCCTGATCTCAACATAATTCTTTCGTTTGTCTTCCAGCGCATTCAGCGTAAATCCCCAGGTAAGCCTGCCGTCAGGGTTGTTTTTGGCAAAGGCCTCCCGCATCCATTTAACGCCCTCCAAAGTATGCCATGCAGCTTCATCCCGCGGATGCAGTTTAACATCCCTGGACACCTCCCACGGTGTAGTTCGGATCATGATACAGAAGGTGACAAACCTGTTGCCATTTAGGGAAACAGGTGGCCGGTTGCTTAACAGTAACCCCATACCCTTAAATAAATCAGATCTGTTAGCTGCCAGGCCAGCGCCTGATATTGCAGCGCTTTGTACAAAAGTGCGTCTGTCCATATTGAATAATACTTGCCGCTAAATATATTGAATCTTTTTATGGGTGAGACGCGACGGGTGCATTTCAAATTGTTGCTCCCTGAATTTTTAACTAAAGGCCTTGTTAGGTTATTTATAGTCCGTCCCTTGAAAGGCTACCGTGTACCCCACAATTTTTAAGAATACTGAAGGACAATGAGCCGTAGGCTCTACCGCTTTGTAGAAAAACGTTGATTAAGATTTTTGCCTCATAGAGGCTACCCAGCCGTTAGATTTGTAACCACCGTACTCGCATCGTGCCAGAAATGATGGTAAAGGGTAGCCACCTACGGGGCAAAATATCTCTCTTTCTATTAGCTACAAAGCGGTAGACCCTATGGGTCAGGAAAAATCTGCCTGGCAAAAAGATGCAGGTACACGGTAGCCTTAAAAGGGACGGCAATGAATTAGTTAGTTCTTGTTTCATTGCCGTCGGTTTTAACCGACGGGTTAGAGAACAAAACAAATGTCGGCTTTAGCCAAATTTAGCATGTGGCATAGCCGCAGATATCGAACCTGGTGCCATAAACCATTTGCGTTTCGTTTAAATAGTAAGCCCGGTATGAAAATACCCGACGGTAAAACTTACGAAGTTTTCGAAACTTCGTAAGTTTTATTGGTCAAGAAAATCATTCTCCTAAAAGCTTCTTCTTTTGCGCGTTATATTCAGCCTGGGTAATCCCTCCGGCATCCAATAGTTTTTTAAGCTTCAGCAACTCATCGGCAACCCCAACATGGCTGGCGGCATTTGATCCTGCGGCAGTGCAAGGGGTTACCTCACAGGCGGCAATTGCCTCAACAATCCAGATGTCGTAATTATTCAATCCCCCGGTTTTTGTTGTAAATATGATCTTCTCGCCTCCAGAAATTTGTGAAACAGATTTAATCTTTTTAATGATGGCATTGGTAAGCGAAAAGTCCTTGCGGGCATTCATCTCATTGCCATTACGACGCGGCGGTAAAAATGATGGCTGGGTTACCTGGATATATTTAAAATTACCATCAGGCATTGATCCCATTCCTACTTTAACCGTATCGCCTATATGATAGGTTTTTCCATTAGGCGCTTTATATTCTTTAAGGGTTTGGCAAATTGCCGTAACAGGCAACAAGGTAATCATGATAAAAAATAGCTTCTTCATTTTGGTAATATTCAGGTTTTTATAAGTACAAAATAGGTGTGCAATTGTTTATTAAATATACAGCATAAAATCTATAGCCAGGTAATAATGAAGTTGATAAGCGGAATTAACTTTTATGCCGGGTGGCAATAGCTCACCCTGATCAATCGCGAAGTCACTAACCCTCGTTCACATCCGTACGTATCATTATATCAAAACCGTACGATTGTTTTAGGTAAATTAGCTTAAAAAATTATTAATCAGATGTTTATGTAGATGGCATATTTATTGAAGCCTTATTGTATATGGGCGTTAACTCAATCAAATCATGAAAATCATTCTTGCCGCAGCGTTATTCCTTATCATTTCAAATTGTTTTGGCCAGGTAAAAAAGATAGACGACTTTGCTGTTTATAATCGCGTATTGACTATTAATAACGATGGCAGGGCATCTGTCATTCATTTAAATGAATCAGCAAATAATGGTGTTGCGTGGATAAAAGGCATGAAATTTACCAACGGAAATATTGAATTTGATGTAATGGGTAAAGATGTTTTACAACAGAGCTTCGTAGGGGTTGCCTTTCATGGGGTTAATGATACCACTTATGATGCAATTTATTTCCGGCCATTTAATTTCAGATCAGCAGACCCGGAAAAGAAGGTTCATCATGTCCAGTATATCTCTGATCCGAAATTTGAATGGATGAAGCTACGCGCTGAGTTTCCCGGCAAATATGAAAAAGGCATAACCGTACCACCCGATCCCAATGGTTGGTTCCATGTACGGATAGCGGTGAAGGGAAAAAAGTTCAGCGTATTTGTTAACGGCGACGCAAAGCCATCCCTTGAAGTGGAGCAACTGGTAAAACTAACTGGGGATATGATAGGCTTTTGGGCGGGTAATGGTTCCGGAGGCGATTGGAAAAATCTGCGAATCAGCAACTAAACTACTTTATTGCCGGGTGATGGCTCACATATTTATATAATTCCGACCCTGTAAGCAAAAATGCACCAACTCCATAAACTTCTGCACTGTTTTCGGTAACCATATCCGGGCTGTCTCCAATGCGCTGCACATAACCGAGCATCCCGTTCGGGTGAACAGAAGACGTAAGCGCGGCCCACGCCTTTTTAACAACCGGTAAATATGTTTTCTCATCAAGCAGGTTATGGTTTAGCCCCCAAACCAGCGCATAGCAATAAAAACCTGTGCCGCTTGTTTCCTTAACAGGGTAACTTTCCGGATCTAATAACGAGGCGTGCCAGCTGCCGTCCGGCTGCTGCAGCGACGCTATCCTGGCAGCCATGTCCTTATACAGCGTTTCAAAGTTCGACTTATCAGGATAATTTGCAGGCATATTTTCCATCACCCTAACCAACCCAGCCAATACCCAGCCGTTCCCCCTCGACCAAAATACCTTTTTGCCATTTTTCTCCTTCCTGTTCAGATAGCTGCCGTCCCTGAAATACAAGTGTTCGGTGGGATCATAAAGGTAATTGGTGGTTTTCCACCAAAGTTTTACGGCTGTGTTTAAATACTTAGGATCTTTGGTTGCCGTACTTAAATAGCTTAAAGCCGTCGGCCCCATAAACAGTGCATCGCACCATGCCCATTCGCGCGATGCAATGTTATCCTTCCATTCCAGCGATTCATCGTGTGGTTTATCTAAAATGCTATCAGCCAATTTTATAAACGGGGCGATCATTTTTTTATCATGATACCTTGTATATAACAATGAATACGTTTGACCAATGCAATAATCATCAGCCATAAAACGGTTGCGGCCGGTATTCCAGTTCAGGTCGCTTCCAATCTTGGTTAACGCTTCCAGGTATTTATCATTTCCCTTTATTGCACCCAGGGCATAAAAGCCGGTATAACACGCGGCATTTGTCCAGTCTACCGGCGGATGGTTAAATCCTTTTGTATTCCATTCGTTCAGCTGCCAGTCAGCAACCTGGCGCATGATATTTAAAATGTTTTCCTTTTTTAGGGTAGAGTCCTTTGTAGCCGGTATTCCCTTAGCATGAGGTATATACAGGCTAAAAAATAAAACTATTGACAGTAAACACGGGATTTTAGTTTTTACAGCTGGCATTGTTGCTTTAATTGGTAGATGCTAAAGATAATGCAAATTGAAATTAGATGGCGCGATCAACCTAAATTTCAAGTCTAAATTGTGGTATATTTATCATAAATATCCTGCACATGAAAAAACTTTTTTACCTGCTGCTTTTTATTTTTACAGGCTCGCAAGCCACAAGTGCCCATAAAATTTACGATCCAATTGCTCCCAACAAAATAACAGACAGGTATATTCCTGCTTATTATCAAAATATCGGCGGCCTGCTTGGCTACCGGATGAACATTAATCTTGAAAAAAGGCTACTGCAAATAGATTCAGCCACGCTTTTATCCGGCTTTAAAAAAAGGCCGGGAGCGCAAACCTGGATAGGGGAGCACGTTGGGAAATTCCTGTTCTCCGCATCAAAAACTTACGCCTATAGCCACGATCCTCGAATAAAACACCTGATGGATGACATGGTGCAAAAATACATTGCCTGCCAGATGCCGGACGGTTATTTAGGGACATACCTGCTGAAGGATCGCTGGACGGAGTGGGACGTTTGGGCGCATAAATATGCTATTATCGGTTTGCTAAACTATTATTCGGTTACCGGTTATCAACCCGCGCTGGAAACCGCCAAAAAGGCTGCCGATTTGATCTGCAGAACATTTGGCGACGACCAAGGCAAACGGGACCTGATGTTAGCCGGGGATCACAATGGCTTAGCGCCGGGCAGCATCCTGGAACCAATGGTTGACCTGTACAGGTACACCGGCGACCAAAAATACTTCGATTTTTGTAAATACATTCTGAGGGCTTACGAGCAGCCAACCGGCCCGAAGATCATTGGTCAACTGGAAAAATATGGAGACGTAACAAAAGTGGGGGACGCGAAGGCTTACGAAATGTTATCCTGCTTTTTAGGGATCCTGAAATATTACAAATTGACCGGGGAAGATAAATACCTGAAACTTTTACAAACAGCCTGGACTGATATTGCAACGCATCGTTTGTACATAACCGGTACATCAAGCGATCACGAGATCTTTGTTGCGCCCGGCATTCTTGGTGCTGAAAATAAAAATGATATGGGCGAAGGTTGCGTAACTGTTACCTGGATCCAGTTTAACCTGCAATTGCTGCAAATTACCGGGGAAGCCAAATATGCAGAGGAATTAGAGAAATCGGTATATAACCATTTGCTGGCGGCTGAAAATCCGCAAACGGGCTGTGTAAGCTATTATACCGCGTTACAGGGCGCAAAACCTTACCGTTGCGACCAGGGATATTCCTGTTGTTTATCGAGCGTTCCCCGCGGCATCTCGTTAATTCCGGAAATGCTGGGCGGAACCATTGATCATGTTTTCACGGTACTGATGTATGAAAATGCGGAGGCAACTACAGATATCACTACTAATGATAATTCAAATATTTTGTTGAAGATAAAATCGACGACCAGTTTTCCATTGGATGGCAAGGTCACTTATGTTGTAAACCCTGCGAAAGCGGCAACCTTTACCATTGATTTTCGGGTTCCTTTGTGGGCGAAAAACTTCGTGGCTAGAGTCGGGAACGAAGCGTATACCGGTAAAAATGGCCAATTGTTAAGTGTTAACCGGGTGTGGAAACCGGGCGATAATGTGGTCGTTTCATTTGATATGCCGCTGGAGGTTTTGCCCGGAGGTATGTCATATCCAAATGCGGTTGCCTTTAAACGCGGCCCCCAGGTATTGGCGATAGACCAGGGATTAAACAAAGGGCTTACATCATTAAAGATGGTTGATTATGTAAATAGCACATCTCAACTAAGCGACACAAAATCGGCATTGCCAGCAGATTGGGGATGGAAGGAGGCCTATAGCCTGCAAATGAAGGTTGGATATAAAACCCAAAGTATTATTCTTGTACCATTTTCGGAAGCGGGACAAAAATCAGCGGACATTGAGGTGTGGGTCAAACATTAATTTAGCTATTTGTGTTGATTGGTTTGAATTGTGTAACTTTGCTATATGGCAAACACCGAAACACTCCAGGAGTTTTATCAGAACAAATTCAATTGGCTGCCCGAAAATCTTAGCCAGGATATTGGTCATTTTAACGTTTTCAGGATTGAGGATTGCACCGGGCCTAACGCTACACCTGTAAAATACAGCCGCCGCGACTTTTACAAGATCAGCCTGTTTAGGGGTAAAACTATTTATCACTATGCTGACAAAAGCATTAATGCCGATGGCACTACGCTGATCTTCTTTAATCCACAGGTACCCTATACGCTTGAATCGATGTCTGGCGACCGGACCGGGTACTTTTGCATCTTCAGGGAATCGTTTTTCACCGAGATGCTGCGGAATAACATACATGAATTGCCGATGTTTGCAATAGGAGGTGAGCCCGCTTATGCACTGAACCTCGAACAGGATAAATACGTAAGTGATTTGTTCGACAAAATGTTGAATGAAATACAATCAGACTATAAATTTAAATATGATCTGCTGAGGAGCTATGTAACGGAGCTTATTCATTATGCGCTTAAAGTTTCTCCCACAAAAACACTTTATCAGCATCCCGACGCAAACTCAAGGATTACCTCTGTTTTTACTGAATTGCTTGAACGCCAGTTTCCTATAGAATCACCATCCCAGCGGTTTACCCTGCGGTCTGCTAAGGATTATGCATCACAATTGGCTGTTCATGTAAATCATCTCAACCGGGCCATTCGTCAAACCACAGGCAAAACTACCACCGAACATATCTTTGAGCGCCTTACCAGTGAAGCTATCGCCCTGTTAAAGCACACCAACTGGAATATATCTGAAATAAGTTATAGTCTTGGGTTTGAAGAACCCGCCCATTTCAACAACTTTTTTAAAAAACAAACTAATTCAAGGCCATCTGTTTATAGAATTGTTTGAATTTTGTAAGTATTGGTTTGAATGATGCAAGCGCTTGCCCTCCGGCGTGCCGTATTTTTGTTGTATGAAAAACGACAAAATTATTGAAAACAAAGTATGGTTTGTTACAGGCGCTTCCAAAGGATTTGGACTGAGCCTAGTAAAGCAGCTACTGGCAGCCGGGCATAAGGTAGCAGCTACCTCGCGTTACGTATCCAGTCTTGTTAAAGCTGTGGGTGATATATCTGACAACTTTTTACCACTGTACGTTAACCTTGCCGATGAAAAAAGTGTTGCGGAAGCTATTCAAATAACCGTTGGTACCTTTGATAAGATAGACGTGGTTATAAACAATGCCGGTTACGGCATAGGTGGCAGCGTTGAAGAGCTAACGGACGAGGAAGCGCGTGAAAGCTTTGACATCAATGTGTTCGGTACATTGAACGTTATCCGCGAGGTGATGCCTTTTATGCGCGAAAGGAAATCGGGGCACATTATTAATATTTCTTCAATAGCAGGTATTGCTCCAGGAACAGGCTGGGCTTTATATGCAGCCACAAAATTTGCGGTGATCGGCTTATCAGAAGTATTGGCAGATGACGTGAAATCAATGGGAATAAAAGTTACGGTTGTGGCTCCGGGTGCGTTCAGAACTAATTTCTTAACCGGGGATTCGTTAGTAATGACTAAAAAGCCTATTCATGATTACCAGGAGGTAAGAGATTCGCACACCCGATACCTTCAAATGGATGGCCACCAGGCCGGCGATCCGGAAAAGGCTGCAGCAGCAATGATCAGCCTTGCTGATGATGATAACCCTCCCGTCCATTTACTTTTAGGAGAAGATGCGTACACCCGGGCAATGACGAAGCTCGGCGTTCTTGAAAAGGAATTTCGTTTGAACGAAGAATTGTCAAAATCGATGGCTTACCAGGGCTAAAGGATTCAACAGCCAAAAGCTGGAATATTAAAATACCTTTGTGCTTTTATAAAGCATGATCGTTAGTATTTTAGGGTGTGGGTGGTACGGAAAAGCGTTTGCAAAAACGCTGTTAGCGCAAGGCGTATCCGTCAACGGTTCTGTCACTTCTGCTGAAAAATTAAATTCGCTTGGTGAATTGGGTATCACCCCATACGTAGTTAGCTTTAAGTCAGCAAGCAAAGATTACGATCCGGAATTTTTTAAATGCGATATTCTTATCATAAGCATCCCGCCGAAAACGAGGCAAGGCGAGGCAAGCGATTATCTTCCTAAGATAAATGGGATAATTGAAGCCATTCTTAAATATCAAATAAAGAGGGTAATTTATATCAGCTCGACCGCTGTGTATGGCGACATTAACAGTGAGGTCGACGAGTTTACGGTACCTTTACCTGATACCGAAGCAGGCAAAATATTGCTGGCAGCCGAGCGGCATCTTCAGCACCAAACATCATTCAAAACAACTATACTCCGTTTTTCAGGATTGGTTGGGCCGGGCAGGCATCCGGGACGTTTCTTTGCAGGAAAAGCTGATATCCCTAACGGAAAAGCTCCTGTTAATCTTATTCACCTTGATGATTGCATTGGTATTACACTTGAAATTATCAACAAGAATGCGTTTGGCCTTGTAGTCAATGCCAGTTCACCCGATCATCCAACCAAGGCTGAATTTTATTCAGAATCGGCAAGGAAGGCTGGCTTGATAATCCCTCAGTTCCGCGATGAGCTAACCGGGTGGAAAATAATCGGCAGCAGGGCAATAAATGACGTACTTGGCTATAAATTCAAAGTCTCATCATGGAAGGATTGCTCGTTTGATGATTAGTCGGTCTTAATGTTAGCCCTTATAATCGAATCCTTTTGGGCGCCGCTTAGCTTATTATCATACTTGAACAAGGAACTTTCCCAATCGCCATAACTTATGTTTGGTATAATAATATACTTGTTGCCAAATTGGGCTCTTAATTTTTCGGTAGCAGCATTCCTGCTTTCTTCAGTAGGGTGATTATCGTATAAGGCATCAAAATCGGGAAGGTTATCACCGCATAGCAAGATTATCTCATGGGTTTTCAAAACATCAAGTCTGCGCTGTTCCTTGCTTGATGTTTTGGCCCTTAATATCACATGTTCAGCATCTGCGTAAGGCAAATGATAACGCGCAAGGTTTTTCATGGTGCCCGGAAGTTCGTCCTCATCGCGGTTGGTGATATAATAAACCGCAACTCCTTTTGAAGCAGCGTATTTAAAAAACGATGGCGCTCCGGGCACGGTATCGCAAATGCCCCTGCTCGTCCATTCCTTCCAGGCTTTTAAATCAAACTCCTGGTTGTTCAATGCGCGTTGGGCATCGTAGGGACTGTTATCAAGTAGCGTCTCATCAATATCGGTAACCACCGCATATGGTTTTTTATGATGTTTTCGCAAGGCTTCGTTCAAGCGCAGGCAGGCAATATTATAGGCCTGGAAGCATAATGCCTTGTATTCTGCCGCCCTTTGCTGGTAGACAGAAGCCCACACCTTCCCGTTATTGGCAATTGAGGCGGGTAAATTTTGCCCGGTTTGTGCAAATGCCGCGCAAAACAGGAACGATAAAAAAATAACTAAAAGGCACTTTTTCATACCGGGATGTTAACGAAATATAAATAATGTGTAAATGTAATTAATGTGAGTATGTTTGAAATGCTATTGTTGCATGATTGTTACTCCACGAACATTTTACGTGGTACAAATATTGCCCTTATTTGTATATTCTTATTCGAGTTTTATAATGAAGATATTTCAGCAGGCGTTGCAGTTAAAGGAGCGAAGGAGAGGATTTCACCTGATAACATCCGAGGTTACCCTCGCACTGCCGCAAATCAGTGAATTGGCTGTAGGCATTTGCCAGGTTTTTATTCAGCACACTTCGGCTTCACTTACCATTAATGAAAATGCCGATCCTACGGTACGTAAGGACTTTGAAATGTACTTTAATAAAACCGTACGGGAAAATGATCCTGATTACCAGCACGACGATGAAGGCCCCGATGATATGCCTGCGCACCTTAAAGCCGCCATTTTAGGGAGTTCGGTTACTATCCCTATCCGCAACGGGCGCCTCGCCCTTGGCGTGTGGCAAGGCATATACCTGTGCGAACACCGGGATAATGCAACGCCCAGGAATATAATAGTTACAGCCTGGGGAAGTGACGACCAGTCAATAGGTTAGATAATTTAATTCAGTAACTTGCGGCACAATTGATATCTATGAAAAGAATCTTTACCGCTTTGCTGCTTATTATTTGTTCGGGCGCCTTTGCCCAGGATTCCCTTAAAGTATTTAACTACAACCGGGTTAATACAACAAGAGCCGGCATGGAGGTTTTGGGAAGTTGGGGAATCGCAAACGTTGGTATTGGTATTGCCGGTTTGTCGAACTCAAAGGGAGGAGCTAACAGGTCGTTTTATAAGATGACGACCATATGGGGAGCGACAAATTTACTTGCCGCAGTTATTGGTACCCTGCAGAACGACCAGAACCTGTCACTCAACGGGCAGGCCACCTTGGCGGCCCAACGAAAAATAGAAAGAACCTTTCTTATAAATGGTTGCGTGGATGTAGCTTATTTAGGTGTCGGAATCTATCTTAAACAAAGGGGCGATCATAAAAACTTCTCCGATTTAAAGGGCGATGGTTCTGCTATAATAGTTCAAAGCATATTCCTTTTAATATTTGATGGAACAATGTATTCTACTCACAGGCATAACGGAAATAAGCTGAGGCGATTTTTAGAGAAGAACCCTATAGGCTTTACCGGAAAGTCGGTTGGCATTAACTTCAACATGTAATCCGTATCTTGTTTTGTAAAATTTACGTTATTGCTATTAATACGCCTTAATTCAGTTAAATTTGAGTTATGCGCGCAGTAAATACCCCTCTTAAAGGCTTTCTCATTTTAATGATCTTATGCCTGGCGACTATTGTAAGTAAGGCCCAGCAAGCCAAAATTGGCCAAACCGAAATTACGAAGTGGCAGGATGGTAAAAACGGTGCACTCTCAATTACCTACGACGATGGTTCCATCAACCAGTTCAAATACGCCCTGCCGATAATGGAACGTCTTAAACTACCGGCCACATTTTTCGTGATAACCGGCGGCATTCCCGAGTCAAAATATCATGGTAAATTTATTGGGCGCTCCGTAAAAACTATAATTAAGGAATCTGCTACCATCCCAACAAATGAGCATAATTTTCTTGAACGCTGCTCCGCCGGGGGGTATTTAGGCTATAAAGGGACTATCAGTTATGTTACCAAAGCAGCCAGTCTTTATGACGAGGCTAAAACAAGGGAAGAAGGTATTAAGGTGATGGATGAGCTTTACCGGAAGGTACGTAATGGTGAGTTTCAGCCGGGATATCAGCCCTGCGACGAGGTTTTACAGGAGGATGGCCTCACCTGGGAGGACTTAAAAAACTATGGGGGCCGGGGATATGAAATTGCCAGCCATTCCATAACCCATGCCAGCATGCCGGGCCTCGATTCTGTTAATATCCAATATGAGCTAGAGAAAAGCAAGGAGGAGATCCGGGATAAAATGGGGGCGAGGTACACTTTTTCGGCGGAGGTGCCGTACGGATATGAAAATGAGCGGGTAATGAAGATTGCCTATAAAATTTATCCGGCGTTACGTAACCGGATGCCTGAGCCCTGGTTAAAGGAGATTGATCGCGCCAGCAAACAAACGCCCGGCAGTACAAATAAAGATTATATCCAATGGCAGCGTGGCGCAACTACCAAAACGCCATTGTCGTTAATGCAATCGTGGGTTGATACCGCTGTTGCAAAAAATAATATCTGGCTGGTATTGGTAATCCATGGCGTTGATAACCTTGGGTATGAAGCTTTGCAACACACCATGCTTGATGAATATTTTCAATACATTAAGGTGAATCAAAAAGAGCTGTGGATTGCAACTTTTGGGGATGTTACGCGGTACATGCGCGAACGTGAGCACAGTAAGGTAGAACACGAGAAGAAGGACGATAAAATACTTATTACGCTCACGCAATCGCTCGATAAAATAATGTACGACCTGCCGCTCACCCTAAAAACGTATGTGCCCGCCGACTGGAAGAAAGCCTGGGTTTGGCAGGGAAAGCGGATGCAAAGGGTTGATGCGGCTAAGGACGAAAAAGGCTCCTACGTTTTATACCAGGCCTATCCCAACGGAATTGCATTGTCGTTATCCGGGAAGGAGAATTGACTTTTGGTTGACGGTTAATAGTTCATAGCCGCTTCATTGAGATTTTGCCATGAACCATGATCTATGAACCATGAACTCCCAACAAGAACCCCATCGTATCCACGTTATCAGCATAATCCCATAGAGCGGGCTGTTGGCTCATTCCAAAATCAACTACCTGGCTACCAGATTTTATTGGTGCAGCGCTAACTATACATTGAATGTTGTCGCTTTGTTGCTGCAAAAGATCTTGTACCGATTGCAGGTCATCATAATATTCATAAAATAACACAGAAAGGGGAGAGGATAGTGACGGGTTTTCCTTTAGCAACAGGAAGTTGTTGTCCAGGTGCTGTTCGTTACCTACCAGGTATATAGAGCGGTTATAACCATAATTGTTGTTGTATTTATTATGGTGGATGATCGGGTTAAATGACTCGATAGATTCAAAAAAAGTGTTGAAACGATATCCCTTCGGTACCATTAACTTTGATACACTACGGCAGCCTAAACCAAAGTAGTCAAAAATATCATGCCCAAGCTTTGATAACTGATCAGTAGTTTCATCACCGGTAAGCACGGCAATGCTGTTGCGGTTTTTGCGGATGATATTCGGCACTTTGCCAAAGTAATAATCAAAATAGCGCGATGAGTTATTGCTGCCGGTAGCGATAACGGCATCGAAGTTCTCCAGCCGCTCAACCAAACTGTATTGTTCGGCGAAATATGGCTCGATATCAGCCAGGATCTGTAAAATGTGCTTGATAAGCCGGGAATCCTGTGATGATGTCTTTATCAACGCAAAATTTCCAGAAATTAACACACATAAAACATCATGAAAACCTACCAGCGGAATATTCCCTGCCAAAATCAGCCCTATTTTTTTAATAGATCTATCGCCTTCAATGGTATAATTGTTCAACCATGTGCTTAGATCCTCCTTGTTTAACATCCTGCTGATAGCGTCTATAGCTTCGGTGACGCTTTCTGGAGTAAACCAGGCGTTGTATTGTTTTTCTGTTTCTATTAATGCTAATAACTCCTCGTCAGGGGTGGATAAGCGGTTTCCAAGGGTGGCAAAGATCTCTATTAATTGCGTTTTAGTAAATTTTGACATATATATGGTAAGGATTGAAACCCTTAAAATCTTTTTTTTGTTATATTTGCATGTTTGTTAACAGCAGGCAAAGTTATTGAGATTATAATATTAAAAGAACGATGGCGATTAAAATCACCGATGAATGTATAAATTGCGGAGCTTGTGAGCCGGAATGCCCTAATAATGCTATTTACGACGCGGGCGCTGCCTGGCGCTTTTCTGATGGTACGGGATTAAAGGGCGTGATTGATTTTGGCGATGGGAACACGCTGAGTGCGGAAGAAACACAAGCCGCATTATCTGATGATATCTATTATATAGTTCCTGATAAATGTACTGAATGTGTTGGTTTTCATGATGAACCGCAGTGCGCCGCAGTTTGTCCGGTTGATTGTTGTGTGGATGATGAAGATATTCGTGAAACGAAGGAAGAGTTGCTGGCCAAGAAAGAATGGCTTCATATGGGAGAGTAACAAGTCTGTTACAATCTGAAAAAGGGAATGGTATATGATACTTTTCCCTTTTTTTGTATGTCGAAACATTAAACCTGGTCTTTCGTACACAGCTTCACTTTTATATGGAATACGGTATTTGTAATCTTTCTGTTATACCCCTTCGTGCTGAAGCAAACGATAGGAGCGAGCAGGTATCCCAGGTTTTGTTTGGGGAAACGTTTGAGATCACCGAGTGGAAGGATAGCTGGGTAAAGATTATAACCTCCCTTGATAATTATCCCGGCTGGATAGGTAAGCTGCAATTTAATATGCTGGGCCATTTGGCCTATAAGCGCATTCGGCAAACCCCGCCGCCAATTACTCACCGGGCGGTAACCCAAGCCTGGAAAATAACCAATAATAGTATACTTTATTTACCAGTGGGTAGTTCACTGTCTTTTTTAGAGGGCACTACCTGCAGGATAGGGGACGAAAAATTTGAGATAATAGGTGAGATCGGTGAGACTGAAAATATAGCCATAACAGCAAGCTCCTTTTTGAATGCGCCTTATTTGTGGGGCGGTCGTACCCATTTTGGGATTGACTGTTCCGGGTTTACGCAGGCTGTTTTTCGTTCGCAGGGTATTAACCTTAAGCGGGATGCCAGTATGCAAGTTGAGCAGGGGCATGCCATCAATTCGCTACATGATGCCCAGTTAGGCGACCTTGCTTTTTTTGAGAACCAGGAGGGAAAGATTGTTCACGTGGGCATTATGCTCAATAATGAGCGGATAATTCATGCATCAGGAAAAGTTAAGATAGATGGTATTGACCAGAAAGGTATTTACTCTGAAGATCAAAAACGCTACACGCACAAGTTAACTACAGTTAGAAGACTCCTTTAACCTCCAAAGTTAATATCCCAAACAATCACTTTTTTATCATCACTAACAGATAGCAGTTGATTGCTATTCCAGGTAAGCTTATTTATGGATAATTGGTGCCCGGCGTAGCCTTTTTCCCGACTAATATTTTTGTATAATTTAAAATCATCAGCGCCCCAGATCTTTATGCTTTTATCCATGCTTCCGGTAGCAAAATAGGGTTGGGCGGGATGAAATGCAATGCTATTCACTGCAAACAAGTGCGCTGGGATATTGTACAAAAGGCTGTACGTTGCGGTATCCCAAATCTTTACCTGCGCATCCCGCCCGCCTGAAGCCAGGTAATTACCATCAGGCGAATATTGCAGCGAAAAAACCGACATGGTATGTCCTTGCAGCGTTTTTATCAGCGTATAGTCATCCAGGTCGTAAATATGGATCTGGTTGTTCCTGCAGCCAAATGCCACCTGCTTTTCATCCGGCGAAACACTGATACACCGTATTGTGTCATCTGAAACTTTTACCGTATGGAGCAGTTCCAATGTTGTTAAGCTCCAGATAGAAACTGAACCATCTTCCGATGCTACCAATAGCTCTTGTTTCCGTTTAACAGACTTAATATCGAATATGGGTTTTTGATGATACCTCAGTGGTGGAAGCAATTGCTGTTTGAGGAAGTCAAAAGCTAAAACATCACCGCTGCGTAAGCCTGTAAATAATAAAGGTAAGTCAACCGGGCAATGAATAGCGTAGATCGATGCCACAACCGGAAACATTACCTTAATGAAGGCATTGTTCTTCAGGCTCCATTCCACTAACCCCTTGTCGTTACCGCCGGTAAACAAAATGCCCGGCTTTTGCGAAAGCTCAAGCGTAAATATCGGGTTGCCGTGGCCGGTTAGTTCAGCTATTTTTTCTACGAGCATGTTTTTTAGTTCATGGTTAATGGTTCATAGGTCATGGCAGCTGCATTTTTCGGCTATGAACCATGAACTATGATCTATCAACTACTTATGTCTTTCCTCTAAATTCTTAGCTATCCGCTCCAGGTTTAACCCCTTTTCGCGGAGTAAAACTATCAGGTGGAAAACAAGATCGGAAGCTTCATTAATAAGGTCCGTTTCAGTTTCTGCAAGGGCAGCTATAACGGTTTCAACTCCCTCTTCACCAACCTTTTGTGCGATTTTATTTAAACCTTTGCTACGTAGTTTATTAACGTATGATCCCTCTTGTGGGTTCTCATATCTGTCGGCAACTATGGCTTCCAACTGTAGTATAAAGTTCTGGTTATATTCCGTTTTAAAACAATTACGCGAGCCTGTATGACAAGTAGGACCGTCGGCTTTAACTTTTATTAGTAAGGTATCGTTATCGCAATCAATGTCGATGCTTTTTACATGCAGGAAATTGTTGCTGGTTTCGCCCTTAGTCCAAAGGCGTTGTTTTGAGCGGGAAAAGAATGTTACTATATTTTCCTGTACAGTTTTATCGTAAGCTTCCTGGTTCATGTAGCCAAGCATCAGCACTTCAAGTGTTTGCTCATCCTGTATAATAACCGGAACTAGTCCGTCTGTTTTGTTGAAATCGATGTTCATATTATTTTATATACGGATTTGTCATTGCGAGCGATAGCGTGGCAACCTCGTCGAATGCATTGCGGACATGCACAGTTACGAGGTTGCTTCGTCGTACCTCCTCGCAATGACAAAAGTGTTATGTTTAAACTTCCCTCACCTCAATATTATTCCGCCTCAGGATCTTCTTCAAATCCGGGATCAAAATCTCACCATAATGAAATACTGAAGCCGCCAGTGCTGCGTCAACATTACTTTGCTCAAATACATCTACAAAATGCTGTACTGAACCGGCTCCTCCTGATGCAATCACCGGGATATTAACCGCGTTATTCACTTGTTTTAAAAAATGGTTGTCAAAGCCAGCCTTTGTGCCGTCATGATCCATCGATGTTAAAAGTATCTCTCCGGCGCCACGGCTTTCCGCCTCCAGAATCCAGTCGAGTGTTTCCTTTTCAGTTGGTAGCCTGCCGCCGTTTAAGTGTACAATATTTTTATTGGCGATAACTCTTGTATCAACCGCGATCACTACAAACTGTACTCCAAATGCCCTCGCCAGTTCATCAATTAAAGCCGGATTACGCACTGCTGCCGAATTAATGGAGATCTTGTCTGCCCCGGCGTTTAAAAGCGCGTCTGCATCTGCTATTTCATTAATTCCGCCGCCAATGGTAAAGGGAATATTTATTTGGCGTGCTACGGCCTTTACCAACTCAACCATTGTTTTGCGGCGTTCAACAGTCGCGGTAATATCCAGGAATACAAGTTCATCGGCGCCTTGTTGCGAGTAATTCCAGGCAAGCTCAACCGGGTCGCCTGCATCGCGCAGATCAACAAAGTTCACACCTTTTACAGTGCGGCCGTCTTTTACGTCCAAACAAGGGATAATTCGCTTTGCGAGGCCCCCCGGCCCCCTAAAGGGAGAGTAAGAAACGTGTTGTGTTATAGTGTCCAAAACTTTTTGTAACTGATTAAATATTTCTTCATTCTTAAAACGGAGAACTTTTATTCCATCGTTTTCAATATTAAGCTGTCTTTCAACATCCTGTGCTGCTATTTCAGTAAGATTATGTATTGTGCCATCTAATTCAATTACAAGCTTATACTGATGACAATAAAAGTCTGCGATGTAAATTCCCAAGGGATGTTGCCTCCTGAACTTTGTACCAAGTTGCCCGCCTTTCAAATATCCCCATAACAGCATTTCAGCGGGAGTCATGTTATTTCTAAGCGCGTGAGCATTCTTAAAAATAATCCGATCAGCTCCCATAAACATTTGCTTTCTCATAACAAACTTCTGTTCCCCCTTTAGGGGGCTAGGGGGCTAAATAGAAATTAGGGCATCCAGGTTCCAGTTTTTTACGTCTTCAACAGTGATGTGACCCTCGTAAATTGCTTTACCAACCACGCACGATTCAACTTTTATCCTGCTTAATTGCTCCACATCGTCCATTGAACTTACACCACCTGATGCAATCAGCTTAATAAAAGGGGAGTGGTCAAGCAGCTTTTCGTAAAGCTTAATCCCGGCACCACCAAGCTTGCCATCTTTGTCGATATCGGTACATAAAAAGCGGAAGAAACCCAATTGCAGGCATTTATCGACGTAATCCATCAGCTTGATTGGCGAGCTTTCCATCCATCCGGAATACTTGATCACTTCGTCCAACACGTCAATGGCGATAACCACCTGGTCGGAACATTTATCTTTACCGCAGATCTCTTTGCTTAGTTCCGGTAAAAATGTTGGGTTGGTAAGCGCCTGTGTACCAACAATAACCCGGTGAACACCGGAGTCTATCAACTCCTTAACTTTTTCAATGCTGCGGATACCACCGCCGTATTGCACTTTCATGTCAGTTTTACGGATCACATCAAAAAGATACTCCTGGTTCGAGAAATCATTTTTCGCGCCGTTAAGGTCGATGATGTGAATAAAGTTCGTGCCGTTTGATTGATATTTTTCTATCATTTCCTCTAAGGAAACGTCGTATTCTGTAACCTGTTGGTAATCGCCTTCACGCAGGCGCACCACCTTTTTGTTCAAAATATCAATTGCAGGAATAATGTACATGTTTTTAAATGTTTGAGAAGTTTTTTAGTAATGTTTCACCATATGCGCCTGATTTTTCGGGATGGAACTGTACACCATAGAAATTGTCCCGCATAATTGATGCCGAAAACTTGTTTATATAAGTTGTTGACGATAAAGTGTATAAATTATTATACTCAATAAAGTATGAATGTACAAAGTAAAAGTGGGAACCGCCCGGAATATTTTCAAATAAAGGATTCTCCAACTCCGGGTAAACCTGGTTCCAGCCGGTGTGTGGCACTTTAAGGTCAGTACCGCCGGCGAATTTTAAAGTCTTTATCGGGAAAAGATCAAGGAGATTAGAGTCCCCTTCTTCAGAATATGAAGTAAGCAATTGCATTCCCACACAAATCCCTAAAACCGGTTTTTTAAGCGCTTTTATAGCCGGTACCAGCCCGGTACTTTCCAGTTTATGCATGGCCGCACCCGCATGCCCGACACCCGGAATAATATAACGATCGAACTGGTCAAAATCTTCTTCCTTATTGATCATCCCATAAGGAATCCCCAGCCGCTCCAGGGCAGCAGTTAATGAGAAAATATTCCCGGCACCGTATCGAATGATGCCTAGCCCCCCCCGCCCCCTAAAGGGGGAGCTAAGAGCTTGCGTTATTGTCTCCAATACTTTTTCTGGTTGATTGTATATTTCTTCATTTTTAAATCGAAGTACCCTGATACCATCATTTTCAATATTAAGTTGTCGTTCTAAATCGTTTTTGGCAATCTCGGCAACCTCATGGATACTCCCGTCCACTTCAATCACTAATTTATGCTGATGACAATAAAAGTCAGCAATATAAATTCCTAAAGGATGTTGTCTCCTAAACTTCGCACCAAGTTGATTGCCCTTCAAATACCCCCATAATAACGTTTCAGCAGCCGTCATGTTATTTCGTAGTGCCTCTGCATTTTTAAAGATCAGATTGCTTGCACCTAAAAACATCCGCTTTTTCATAATCCACTTGTGTTCCCCCTTCAGGGGGCTAGGGGGCCTCTACAGTAATCCCTTTGTGCTTGGTAAAACCATCTTATTCACATCCCGTTTCACAGCCATTTTTATAGCCTTCGCGAAGGCCTTAAAGATAGCTTCAATTTTATGATGCTCGTTCTCGCCTTCTGCTTTTATATTCAGGTTACATTTTGCGGCATCGCTGAACGATTTAAAGAAATGGAAGAACATCTCTGTTGGCATTTCGCCTATTTTTTCCCGTTTAAATTCAGCGTCCCAAACAATCCAGTTTCTGCCGCCAAAATCGATGGCTGCCTGTGCCAGGCAATCGTCCATCGGCAAACAAAAACCGTAACGCTCGATCCCTTTTTTATTCCCTAAGGCTAAAGCAAAAACTTCACCCAGCGCAATGCCTGTGTCCTCTATCGTATGATGTTCATCGATATGCAGATCACCATTAGCAACAATTTCTAAATCAATGCTGCCGTGGCGTGCAATCTGGTCAAGCATGTGATCAAAAAAATGAACGCCTGTTGATACTTTTGATTCGCCGGTACCATCAAGGTTTATTTTTATGTAGATGTCGGTTTCCTTGGTGCTGCGGCGATGTTCAAACGTCCGTTCGCCCAACTTTAAAAATTCGTAGATCTTTTGCCAGTCGGTAGTTTCGAGGGCTACTGTGCTTTTTACGGCGTCTTCCTCGACCTGCCCGCTAAATTCATGACTTCCCATGTTTGAACCATCGTTCAGCCAGATTGCTTTTGCACCTAAATTATGCCCAAGTAATACGTCATTCTTACGGTCACCTATTGTAAACGAACCTTTTAAATCATACTTCTCTCTGTCAAAATATTGCAGCAGCATCCCAATTCCCGGTTTACGGGTGGGTGCGTTTTCGGCAGGGAAGGTACGGTCGACACAAATATTTGAAAACACTACGCCTTCATTCTCAAAAGTCTTTAAAACAAAATTCTGCACCGGCCAAAAGGTGTCTTCCGGGTACGACGCTGTTCCTAAACCATCCTGGTTGGTGACCATTACCAGCTCGAAATCGAGTTCTTTTGCGATTTTAGGCAGGTATTGCAAGGCACCGGCATAAAACGTAAGTTTTGCAAATGAGTCGATCTGCTCATCCGGGGTTTCTTCTATAAGTGTGCCGTCACGATCTATAAAGAGTATTTTTTGCAGATTGCTCATTTAAAATTTTGTAAAGTTTGGAGTAATATGTTGTTTTCGTCCGGGGTACCTACTGTTATGCGCAGGCAGCCCTCACAAAGTTCAACTTTTGAACGGTTGCGAACGATAATGCCCTGGCTAACAAGGAAATCGTATATGCCGTTTGCATTTGTAGTTTTTACGAGGATAAAGTTAGCATCAGATGGGTAGATGTCTACCACAAAATCAAAGTCCTTCAAACCCAAAACCAGCAGGTCTCTTTGTTGTAAGGTTTCCTTTATCCAAAGATTTACTAAATCAACATTGGCCAATGCCTGTAAAGCCAGTTGTTGTGAGGCTTCGTTAACGTTATACGGTGGCTTAACCTTGTTCATCACTTCGATGATCTCTTCGCTGGCAAAGGCCATTCCCACACGTAAGCCCGCAAGTCCCCAGGCTTTTGAAAGCGTTTGCAATACTACAAGGTTAGCATATTCTGTAAGCTCCTGTATAAAGGTTTTTTGGCGACTAAAATTGATATAAGCCTCATCAACCACAACAATGCCGCTAAAATTAGCCAGTAAAGTTTCTACATCAGTACGATCAATAGAATTGCCGGTAGGGTTGTTAGGCGAACAAATAAAGATGAGTTTGGTATGCTCATCAATGGCTTCGGCAATACCGTCCAAATTAAGCTGAAACTCTTCTGTAAGCGGCACATTTTTTACAGCTACATCATTTATATTGGCGGATACCTGGTACATGCCATAAGTAGGCGGAACCAGGATCACATTATCCACACCGGGGTTACAAAAGCTGCGGAACAGGATATCTATGGCCTCGTCGCTGCCATTGCCTAAAAAAATATTGCGTGGTGGCACGCCTTTAATCTCGGTTAAACGTTTTTTAACTTCAAATTGCAATGGATCCGGATAGCGGTTATATGCCTGCTCCAACGGTGAGCCATAAGCATTTTCGTTCGCATCCAAAAAAACACTTGCCTCACCCTGGTATTCGTCGCGCGCGGATGAATAGGGGGTTAGGTTTTTAATATTTTCTCTTAATATGTTATTTATGCTGAACATTGTCTTAAATTCTATTTTGTTACTTTCTGAACCTTGATTTGCCTGATTTAAGGATTGTCTTGATCTTTTTTTTTATCGAGGTAATCCTTAAATCTTATGAATCATGGTTCAAACCTTCTCACTGTCACCGCATTCTTATGCGCATGCAAGCCCTCCAATTCCGCTAATATCTCAACCGATGGGCCTATATTTTGAATACCTTCGGGTGTGATGTATTGGAATGTGATCTTCTTTACAAACGAATCAACTGATACCCCGGAGTACGCCCTTGAATAAGAACTTGTTGGTAAGGTGTGGTTTGTTCCCGATGCATAGTCGCCGGCGCTTTCCGGAGTTAAGTTGCCGAGAAAAACCGAACCTGCATTAATGATATTCGCAGTGATGCTTTGCCAGTTTTCTGTAGCCAATATCAGGTGCTCGGGTGCGTAAGCGTTACTAAAGTCCATTGCTTTGGAAAGATTATCCGCTACAACGATGTATGAATTAACCATAGCTACTTTAGCAATTTCGGCGCGGGGCAGTACAGGTAATTGCTTGTCGAGCTCAGCCAAAACTTCTTCAGTAATTTTGGTTGATGTACAAACCAATATCGACTGACTATCCATGCCGTGTTCTGCCTGTGCCAGTAAATCGGCAGCAACGTAAACAGGGTTGGCCGTTTCATCCGCTATAACCAATACTTCTGAAGGCCCTGCAGGCATATCAATAGCGGTGGTTGTAGTTGACTGAATAATAGTTTTAGCCTTAGTTACAAACTGATTTCCAGGACCGAAAATCTTATCAACCTTTGTAATTGTTTCGGTGCCGTAAGCCATTGCGGCAATTGCCTGTGAACCACCAGCGAGGTAGATTTTATCTACACCAAGCAACAAAGCAACGTAAGCTATAAAGGCATTTACCCTCCCATTTTTTTGTGGGGGAGAGCAAACTACTATTTCACCGCATCCGGCAATTTTTGCAGGAATACCCAGCATTAAAAAGGTACTTGGTAAAACCGCTGAGCCGCCGGGAATATACAAGCCAACTTTTTCAATCGGCCTTAATTCGCGCCAGCAGGTTACGCCAGGCATGGTTTCTACTTTGTCCTCACCTTTAAGCTGCGCAGCATGAAACTTGTAGATATTGTTGTAAGCTATTCTTAATGCCGCCTTTTGCTCGTTGGTAACAGTCGAGGCAATTTCGATTAGTTCATTTTTATCAAGATAAAGCTTATCCAGCTCAACTTTGTCAAACTTTAAAGCATAATCAAGTAAAGCACTGTCCCCGTTTTGCTGAACATGCGCAATCACATCCTCAACTATAGCACGGATTTCATTTGCCGGGTCAACGTTGCGCTGAACCAGTTTTTGGATCTCAGATTTACTTAAATCGGAATAGTTGAATACCTTCATAGTTCACGCCCCCAAACCCCCTAAAGGGGTGTTATGTCCGCTTTGTTTTAATTATTTCTATACCCCGTCCGCCTTTTGCTCCCCCTTTAGGGGGCCGGGGGGCTTCGCCTTTATAGTATTATCTTCTCTATCGGCATTACCACAATACCTTGTGCGCCGGCTTGTTTTAGCTGGCTAATCCTGTCCCAAAAATCACGTTCAGGGATAACGGTGTGTACAGCAACCCAATTTTCTTCAGCCAAGGGCACCACCGATGGGCTTTTAACGCCTGGTAATAAAGCCGTAACTGCCGACAGATTATCCTTATGAACGTTCAAAACTACGTATTTGGTTTCCTTTGCACGCAGTACAGACTGGATTCGCTGGATCAACTCCTTTACCAAATCTTCATCTTCACTTCCCTTACGTCCGATCAATACCGCTTCTGACGACATTACATCTGCAAATGGCTTTAACCCATTGCTTTTCAGCGTGCCGCCTGTTGATACCAAATCGCAAATAGCATCGCTTAAGCCAAGACCGGGTGAAATTTCAACCGAGCCCGATATAGTACGGATATCAGATGTTATGCCTTGTTCCTTAAGGAATTTACCCAGTATAACAGGGTAGGTGGTGGCGATGGATTTGCCGTTCAAATCGGCCAGGCTTTGAATATTGTTGGTATTTGGCACAGCTATTTTAAGCGAGCATTTGCCAAAGCCAAGGCGTTGCAGGTAGCTAACCTTAACCTCGGTTTCTTCAATTACATTTTCACCAACTATACCCAGGTCGGCAATGCCGTCCTGAACATATTCCGGGATATCATCATCACGCAGAAAAAGAATTTCGAGCGGGAAGTTTGAAACAGGGGAGATAAGCGAGCTCTTATAATTTTCAAAATTAAGGCCGCAATTTTTTAATAATTCAACGGATTTTTCGTTGAGCCGACCCGATTTTTGGATCGCTATTTTAAGTGTTTTCACTGATTGAGTTTAAAGGAACTATAATAAAAATATAAACGGAGGGTTGTTATTTCGCGTAGAAACATACATTATCTAATCACCACATGGTGGTGATGGTGCAGGTGCAAATGATATAATGTATAACCGTTCATTTTTTTGTATAGTAAAACGATAGATATTGAGCGCAAATATAGGCAACTGTTTATTAAATCAAAATTAAATTTCGATTTGATTATTGTTTAGTTCACGCGGCAAAATTTAATTCCGGAATTTATAATGCGTGATCTGCCGGCAAATCTACGCCATTACAAATCTTTTTGGCTGTCCAGTCCTCATCCGGGGCACTCCAAAATGGATCGGATTCAGGCAGGCCTAAGGGGAGTAATATTGCAGAGGAAAGATATAAGCTGCCCGTTGAAATATAGCTTTCCGCCAATAATGGCTGATGTCCGTATAATCCAATGCGTAACCAGTCATTATCATCAAACAAATCTTTGGATGTTGTGAATTTGTTTATTACCGAGGTTAGTGCACAACGTACCTGCGGCGGTTTGATCTGTTCAGGCAATTGATGTTGCAGCGCCATATTGGCCAAATGATGAAAAGCGCCGGTACGGTATGTTATCGATCTGCCTATTATTGGATAAGTGCCGTCGGCCGCTATTAAGCGCTCCTGGATAACGGCATATCTTAAATTACGGGCCAGTACTTTTTTCTGGATAGGTTCGAAATCTGCATTTTTAACAACTGCTATCTTTAACACATCAGAAAGGTAGGGGTGGATCACAAAGCTGTTGTAATAGTCCCAATGGAACTCTGCCCCGTCGCCATACATGCTATCGCCTTTGTACCATTCCTCATGACGTTTTACGGCATATGTTATCCGCGGCAAGTCAAATGGTTCGTTTACAGTGATGAAAAACACTTCAATCATCGCGGCGAATAACAGCCAGTTATTTTCGGGCGGCTTAATTTTATGGGTTTTCAGTAAGCAGGCGACAACGTTTTTCTGCGCATCACCATCCACACTTCTCCATAATTTCGGGCAACGCACAAGTGCATAGGCGAAAAAGGAAGCATCTACCAACGGCTGGCCGCCCTCATCACCCCAGTTCATATAGTCCCGGGCATTTGGATTTGTGGCGTTTTCTATTCCCTTTAATGCGAGTTTGAAATATTTGTCCTGGAGTTTTTTTTCTGTGGGATTTAATTCATCCAACTGCAAAAACGGTGCAATACCTGCAAGCAAACGCCCAAAGGCTTCGAGATGCGTATATTTTGCCCGATCATTAACCAGCGATGATTCCCTTGCCTCTACAGGCATTTTTTCCTTAAGCTGATCAGCTGCAAGTGCAGTCAATACCGGATCAGCCAGTTTTTCGAGATAGTTAACCCAAAGTTTTCGGGTATTTGTGGCGGATGATGGAAAACTCTCCGCATCAACTGGAATGGAAGAAGATACCAGCGGCGCTATACCTAATATACCGGCATTTTGCAGGAATCTCCTTCTTTTCATATTACCTAGTTGCCCTCGTAGTAATAAATATCACCTTCTTTTGCGCCGCCAATTCTTACCAGCTTTTTGTTCTTCATGATATCCGGCAGGCTGATTAGCTCAGTGTTATACAGATTGGTGAACCAGATCAAATAGAATCGTTTTTGTGCGTAAAATTTCTCTACACCGGCTTTGGGTTCCTTATGCGGTATCACGGTAGACGACATCCGGGTAAAAAGGTAAACTGCTTCATCAGCATCCGTATAGATTGGGATGCCGGGCTTAAACAAATCTTTATGATGTCTTAAATACACTATAAATTCCGACTTATTCCAGTCGTCGTCGCTATAACCGGGCACGCCGTAGTCACATTCATCATCATAGCGCTGATAATCAGTTAAAACTGTGAAATACTCAAAGGCCAGCATCAAAATAATTGCAACTGATGCCAGGGCATACTTGGCTTTCGATTTAACCAGTATCAATACATCAGGAACCCAACTGGTACACGATATAAGTAACGGAATAAACATCGGCGAAAGCAAGCGGCTATTGATGCGTTCATAACGGGAAATACTAGCCGAGATCACTATAAATAGTCCGTAAACTATGGCAAATGCAATTACAATGTTCTCATAGCTGTTTATGCGGCCTTTAAAAGCCTTCCAAAGCAAAATACCGATTAAAGCCAGCAAAACTATTGAAGTAATAGCAGCAGCAAAGGGATATGCAGCTTTGCTTAAACTGCCCCAGTCGCAAATTACAGTGCCAAAATAATAGAGGTTATCTTTAAATGGGGTGATTGACGGATACCGCGTGCCCGTGCTTAAGCCTGAATTTATCCTGTTTAGCACCAAATTGCCAACTATCAGCGAAATGGAAATAAAACCAAATATTAAAATATGACTGATCTTCTTTTTGATGGTCAGTTTATTATCCAGCAGCAACATCAACCCGCCAGCACCTACAACTGTCACGCCTGCATAACGGGTAATAAAGCTGATTGCCGTGATAACCGCAACCCATATTAAAGCTTTTGTGCTGTGTGTTTGCAGGTATTTCCAGTAAGCAATAATAAAGAGCAGGATCTCAAAAATGAATAAAGTTTCAGACCACAGGTAGGTATAGATCTCCAGCAATCCGGGACTTAAAATTATGGCGATCAATATGAGCCATTTATAAATCCGCGAATGCGAGATGAATTTCTCCATGATCCAGCCGCTGGTAAATATCACAGCTGCAAATAAGGTTGCGTTGATCATGGCACCGGCTTCAATGGGGTCAACTCTTGTTATAAATTGGATAATGGAAAGAAAAAACGGGTAGAATACCGGGAAGAAAACAAGCGGCCCCTTGTTAAAAGTCAACAACGACCCATGAGCCTGGATATTAGTTGCGGTACTGGCATACATAATTGAATCGGGCGAAATGCCGACTCCGCTGTACTTTGTGAACAGGTAGATAACTATAAAACCAATAATGGCGGCTATTAATGAATCGAGATTATTTAAATAGCGTTTACCGTTCATGTTGTTAAGGGTTGTAAAAGTTGTAGTTGTTGTAAAGGTTACAAAGGTTGTAAAAAAAGAAATAAATATGAACCGCTAATAATGGCCCATAACAATAAAAGCGCTTTCAACACTTACAACCACTACAACGTCTACAACTTATTCCAACCCTCACTCAATTAAGTAAAGTACTTCGCTAATTGGCTGGTCGCTGTTAATCAGAATGCCTTTTACGCCAGCGGCTGTGCCGGCCTCAATGTCTCTTTCCCTGTCGCCGATAAAATATGATTTTGCCGGATCGAGGTTGTATTTTTCAATTCCCTGCAGTAATAAACCCGGCTTTGGCTTGCGGCAGTCACAGTCGCCTGTAAAAGCAGGATGGTGCGGACAGTAAAAAAAGTCAGTTAATTCAACGCCGTGTTCATGGTATACTTTTTTTAGGCTGTTGTGCATTTTAGCTAGCTCATCTTCGCTATACCAGCCTTTTGCAAGGCCACCCTGGTTGGTGGCCACTAACAGCATATAGCCTTTGTCCTGCAGCGATTTCAATGCATTGAAATTGTCAAGGATATGGAAATCTTCAATTCTGCGTACGTAATCACCCATTTCCTGGTTGAGCACTCCGTCGCGGTCTAAAAAAACGGCTTTGTTTTTAGGTGGCATTCAGTTAAATTTTTGCAAAGGTAACAATTCTTAAAATATGTGTTTTGGAACACATGGCGCTAAAGCAAAAAGGCACGGTAACAGCGTCACCATGCCTTTATTAAGTATCCTGAAGGATAAAATATTTTAATTTGAAGTAAACGTATAAGGGACCCCGTTAAATCCACCGCCAGAAACAGCCACCACAGTAAGTGATATCACATTGCCACTACTGTCGTAATTGTTTACAACAGTTGTAAAGTTAAAAGTTCCGGTCATCTTATTCTTAACAGAATCTACCGTGCTAACAACAACCGTACCCGACCCCGGCTGAATAACGCCGTTAGGCGTATAAACTATATTACCGTTCGAATCTCTTTTGGGCGTTAAAAATGCCATTTGCAGGTTAGGCGTGGCATCAACTGTAAATGTACCCAACGGAAAGCCGCTGGTATTTGAAGATGAAGGTCGTGTGAGGGATATGGTTACTTTTTTGCTATTGGCAGTGCCCTCGCAAGTGAAGGTTTTTGTTTTAGCAGCGGAGTTATATACTAACGTTGATGTTACAGTATCAGTGTACCAGGAAGTGTCCCGTATATTAGCGATCATTAAGGAGGTTGAGACTGAGGTGGCGACTACTGTGTCTTTTTTACAGTTTTCCAGAAATAAAAGGCCCGATAACAAAATAGCAATAAGTGAAATTTTCTTCATATATGATTATTTAGCAAAGGAACGACTTTTAGCTAAATTTAATATAAAGTATTTCGTTTTTTACATTTTTTAACAATTGGCCCTTTTATGGGCCAATTTTATTAACATTTTAGGACAGCTGATTTTGCGGCTTTACAGCTAAAAAAACTATTTAAAATAGGATAACGGGATCTCCTTCCACATTCCGCCTGACAGGTGGCCTGTGAGCAATTCGTAAATAAGATATAACGGCCAGAATATGTAGCTGATTAAAAGCAATATAAGATTATGATTGTAGTACCAGTTAACCATTAGCGAGTAAATACCTAACACGAGGTACAGGATACTTGAGTCTCTTTTTCCCATAATTTAATTGATTAATTGTTGTAAATTGTTTTCAATTATAAGCAAATCCGACCGTTATTTAACACATTTTATATAATTTTTAGCATAACGTAAAGCCTGTTTGCTAAATCGAAGCAGCTATTGTTAATAACTATTAATTAAGCACCGTTAAGTTAAATTTGTTTGTTAAGCATAATTATATAACTTGCCACCCAGATATAGATATATTTTGAATAACTATATTAGTTGAAACCAATTTATAAAACAAAATGCCCAAACAAGGGTTTAACTTAAAAAAAACAAAAACTTATCATGGCAACAACAAATGGCATTACTGCTTATTCAGTAAAAACAAAAACTAAGAATGTACCAATGATCGATCCTGTTATTGATATTAAATCAGGTAGGTACATTGCAACAGGAAAAGACAGCGCCGGTAACAAGATGGCTGCAATTATGGGCAAGGCAACTGCTGAAGAACACATAAAAAGCGGAGCTGCTAAAAAAGGTTCTGGCTGGTAGTCTGCAACTTGTTCGCATTAATCATTAGTTTTATATAAAACTGATGACCGATCATACCTGGCTTAAGTTTGTATATGTTTAATCATATTATACTTATGCCAGGTATAAATTTTTAATGGCTTTAAAGGAAGCCCGACATGCCCCGCTAATTTGCGTAGTTTAAGCCTTGAACTCTCTCCCGGTAAGCAGGCGGTAACAATGCGTTTTTTAGCCCACCCTCTAATTTAACTATACGCAAAAGCTTGTATGACAAAAGGAGTGGTTTAATCCATGCGATTTTTTGTGACAACAGTTTTTCCTTTACTTCAGCAGGTACCAGAATTAACTGCACCTGTTTCAAAATCACATACCTTAATGCGCCTAAGTGTGTTTTGTACTGCTTGTATAAGTCGGTTGTAAATTCGCTATTTATGAGATTTTTGCGTAGGTAATCCTGTCGCATAGTGCAGTACTGCATATAATTTTGTGGCAGTCCTGTTAAGTGCATTCGACTCCCAACACGGTTGAATACATTAAATACCTCCTCCTTTTCAACCTCAGTAAGCCGTCGTTCCAGCAACTCAAACGACCGGATGGAATAGTCTATCAACAAAAACAGCACGTCAAGATAGGCCCAGTCTGGAATTTGCGCTCCGCGTTTATTTTCAACACCTTTATGTATGCCGGTTATTTGGTCTATCGCTTTTAACGCCGGGTCTGTTTCGGAAAATATGATCCGGCTTGCATAGGCAACGGTAGAAAATAATCTTCCGAGCGGATCCTCTGGTAATTTACCTGTGAAATAAAGCCAGTCGACGGCTTTGTTCAGCGCGAATTCAGCTGCGGCACCAGCAAAAATAAAAAGAACAGTATCTGCCTTCCCCCAAATGGTTCTGACGATTGAATCCTTTCTTACAAAGTAATCTTCCATCGTTTTAAAAGCTTTTTAAACAACGTTTAACATTTTCAATAAATAGCACCAATAGAATGCCAAGCGTATAAGCAAACAAATCGACAGTAGAAAACTGTGTACCTAATATTATCCTGGCGACTTTAGAATGCTGCAAGCCAAGTATAGCAACTAAATGGAAATATTGAGATAGTTCAACCAGGTAAGCAAATACCAGCGCGCAACAGGCAGTTTGTATAACCGGGGCATTCACAAAGCTTTTAACCAGGCAATATATCAGCATTACAACTAAAAAGTCACCACCGTATGGGCGGACTATTTGATCATGAAACCAAGTGCCAATTATGAATTCAAGGGCAAATAGCAGCAGGAAGCAAATAAAATAGTTCTTATAAAATCCAACTAGCGACACTATCTATAAAGTGCTTTGAAATGCAAAGTAAATGATAATTAATCATACCAGCAATAGGGGACAGGCGCCCATCTGAGAGCTCTTACAAGAAAAGTGGTCTTTTTTTGCTATCTTTGTATTAATCCCAGCCCGCTTTAACTTACACTTTCAGCTCTCTGCCATCGCTATATGGCTGAGCTTCGGGCTATTACTATTCTAATTTATAATATATGGCAAAATCACAGGCTACCTTCATGAAGAAGCAACTCGAAAAAAACAGGCAAAAGAAAAAAGAAGATAAAGAACAACGCAAGCTTGATCGCCAGCAGAATGCTTCAGGCAGTGACCTTGACAGCATGATGGCTTATGTAAATGAATTTGGTGAAATAGTTTCAACACCCCCGGAAAATTTTAGCAAACCGCAACAATAAATTCAATTTGTAAATATGTAGATTAGTAAAACATTACTAATCTGCATGAAACAAGCTTTTCTTTATTTATTGCTGATACTTACTATGTCAGCCAATGCACAGGATATTATCGGCGGCGCTATTGTTTTAGGCCATACCGATAGCATCCAATCAAAAATACTTAACGAAAAAAGGATAATCTGGGTACGCCTGCCCGCCGGTGCAAACAAACCGGGCAATGCTGCTATGCGCTACCCCGTGGTTTATGTACTGGATGGCTCGGAGCACTTTGCTTCGGTATCCGGTATCATTCAATACCTAAGCGAAGCAAACGGTAATATGGTTTGCCCGGACATGATAGTGGTGGGGATAAACAATACCGACCGCACACGGGACCTGACACCAACTATCGGCAAGGTTGATTTTGAAAATAAACCGACTACAGACTTTAAAACGTCGGGTGGCGGTGAGGCGTTTACCGCTTTTATCGAGAAGGAGTTGATGCCCTATATTGAGTCGAAATACCCGGCTGCGCCATTCCGGATGCTGATCGGGCATTCCTTTGGCGGGCTAACGGCTGTAAATATCCTGATAAATCATACCGAGCTTTTCAACGCTTATACCATTGTTGACCCAAGCATGTGGTGGGATCAGTACAAACTGTTAAAACAGGCTAATGAGGTACTGAGGAATAAAAACTTTGCGGGTAAATCTGTCTTCATGGGAATTGCCAACACCATGCCCGCCGGAGATGATACGGCACATGCGCATCGCGATACATCATCCCAAACAAATCATATCCGGTCAATTTTAAATCTTGCTGACGAGTTTAAGCGGAATCCGGGAAATGGATTGATTTTTAGCTATAAATATTATAATGAGGATAACCACAATTCATCGCCATTGATAACAGAATATGATGCATTTCGTTTCCTTTTCAGCTTTTACAAGCTGCCTGCAAAAACCGAGGCATTATTGTTCGATAAGAACGATAAATCAGATGTAGCCGCTATTATTGAAGCGCACTACACCGATGTATCAAAGCGGATGGGGTACCGGTTATTGCCGCCCGAGTCGATACTGAATGCCATGGGGCATGATTATTTGGAAATAAACTGGGCCAATAAGGCGCTGTCAGTTTTCAACCTAAATGCAAAATTCTACCCGGATAGTCCTGCTGTGTACACCGCTCTTGGTGAATATTATAGCGCAAATAAGGACAAACAAAAGGCAATTGAATGCTACAAAAAATCCCTATCGCTTAAGGACGACCCGGCTGTAAAAGCTAAACTAGATAAAATAACAACACAAAAATAGCTGATAGCTCGCTTTCATGTGCTAAAATGGAAACAGCAATAAAATGGAAACAGCAATTTCCGTCCGGCTTTTTATTTCTTTGGAAGTTTCGCATTGGGATCGGCCGCTCCCTTTGAGCTTGGGTCGCCCAACAAGGAATCGTCTTTGACACTCTTTTGCCCTGTTCCTACAATAGAGGTGTCGGCTTTTTTCTCGTTACTGATGCTATCAGCTGAAGTGGTTGATGGCTTTTTATTATTTCCGCAGGAAAAATTCAGTGCGCATAATATCACCAATAGAGCAAATAGGATCTTATTAGTTTTCATAAGTAGACGTTTAATAAGTAAACACTAACTGTTTAAATATGTTCGGAACATTTCAAAACGAATAAGGGCGCAGGCAATAGTCGGGCCCAATCCCGAAGGAAGATTGCTTAATTGAAAGAAATGCAAATACCAAATGATCGCAAATTTTACTAATAAAGAGAAGTTTAAGTCTATTTTAAATTTTATTTACCCTCGGGCTTCCATGATCTGTAATACGTATAGGCGTTAGTTTTATTTTCGAGCGCTTCTTTACGGTATTTATTATAAAAGTCCACGGTCATTAAATCTACCTGGTAGTGGTATTTTACATGAACCCGGGCCGCAGGATATAATTTGCTCACGAAATACTGGTTGAAGTCTTCAGCTTTGTATTTTTCGAGGTCGGCATTTTTAGCTTTTTTTTCATTTATCCATACCCCAAATTCAGCGGGATTCTTCCACGAATCCAACTGAGCTTGTGTAGGAACTGCGCGCGGAAGTGGAGGGGCGGGATAGCTAAACCCAATTTTTTGCTGCATTTGCTGTTCAGGGCTCATTTTCTCGAAAATATCCTTCATTCTTTTTTTGTCTTCTTTCGAGATAGTGCCTAATCGCTTAATGAATTTATTGTTGGTATCAATAAACTTAGCCGTTAGCACAGCATATTCCTTAAGCGAATCGGCAGAAACGCCCTCCTTAGTGTGAGGAAACTTCCCCCATATCATTGGTGGTGGAAATGAAACTTTCCTGACAGGTTGATTCGGTTTCACTGCAGTTGAACTTTCGGGTTTTGCCTTAACATCCTGCTTAGTTACGGCAGGTGTTTGTTGCGCCTCTGTTTTTGTGCAGAAAAATGTAAAGGCAAACGCCAGTACCGGGATAACGGCAAGCTTTGATAGCGCGGCGGTTAATGCTGAGGTGTTTTTATTCATCATGATTAGTCGGTTTTTGGTTATTGAATAATTGAATTGACTGGTAATAGAGAGGCTTTTCATATAGCCCAACTTGCCAAGCAGCAACTGCTGATATTCTGAGATATTACAGTTGGTGGTAACTACTGCTGTATCTGCAATAAATTCATGATTCAATTGGATGGCATTGCGATAGAACCATACCAACGGGTTAAACCAGCAGAAGCATGTTATCAATTCCATGAATATGATATCCACAGAGTGTAACTGGCTGGCATGAGTTTGCTCATGTTTTAATATATCAGCCTCTATTTGATTGCTTTCATATTGTTGCCTGTTCAGGAAAATATACCTTAAAAAGGTATGCGGGGTTAAATTTTCATTCACCAATATTAGCTTGGTGTCTTTATAAGTTACATGTTGGTTTTGTTTGATCGTTAACCTGATCCTGTTTAAATTTCTTATAAAACGAAACAGCAACAGCAGTGAAACAATGCCGTAAACTGCCATCAATATGCCGGGCAGATAATTAATATGCGGGTGATTTACAATTGGAGTAACCCTTAAAGGCGTTTGAACCTGGAAGTCAGGTTGAGGATTATTGGCATCCGTTAACTGTAATTGCGGTTCAATAGTTTTTTGTATCGACGGCAGCCGGACTATCGTATGCTTCACAACTATTAAAGGCACAGTTAACGAAAATACGACGCTTAACAAAAGGTAGACCCTGTTAAAGTTGTACATGGTCTTGTTTTTAAGCAACAGGTGATAAACCGCCAGCAACAAGGCAGAACATAAGGTTGAGTTTACCAGGTAAGCTATCATGACTTCTTTTTATTAAGTTGTTTATCGATAATTTTTTTCAGGTCCTCTAATTCCTCATCAGTAAGGTTTGTTTCCGTAGTGAAAAAAGATGCGAACTGCATGGCCGAGCTGCCAAAGAAGTTTTTGATAAGTCCATTAACATGTTTCGAGAAATATTCCGATTTCTTTACCAGTGCATAGTATTGCCGGGAATTCCCCATTAACTTGTATGCTACGAAGCCTTTATTTTGCATTCGTTTAAGCAAGGTTGCAATGGTTGTTGTTGCGGGTTTTGGATCAGGGAAGCTGTCAATAATATCCTTCATAAAGATCTCGTCTTTATCCCAGATCAGTTCCATTAATTGTTCTTCGGCACTTGTGAGTTTCATATTGCTCTATGAGTTGAGAGTTTACTCTACGAGTGTAGAGTAAATAAATTACATTTACAAGAGGTAATTAAAAATAATTTATAGTTGCCGCTAACAACCCATTATAAATTACTGTTATGTTTGTTATATCATACAAACCGCAGTTTATGAAACGTATCGGAATTATAGTTGGAATAGTGATCGCACTGGTTATAGTGGGATTTGTTTATTACCGTTATTATTTTGTTTTTGGCGATGGAACCAAAGCCGGCACCATGAATTACTTTGTACACAAGGGTTATATGTTCAAAACATATGAGGGCAGGTTGATCCAGTCAGGAATCCGGACACCTACACAAGGCGCCATCCAATCAAATGAATTTATGTTTTCTGTAACCGACCAGCATGTAGCCGACCAGTTGAATAAAAGCGCAGGAGCCTATCTCGAACTGCACTATAAGGAATACCTGCATACGCTGCCATGGCGGGGGGTAAGTGAGTTTGTTGTGGATAGTGTGATCTCGGTACGCCCTGTTACGCCGGTACAACCATAGTGGAAAGTCAATAGTTCTTAGTCGTAAGTCTGGAGCCGTTTTGTTCTTTGGCGTTTATACATGTCAACTATGAGTTCAAGACCGGGCAATACGACCCCGGGTTAAGTTTTATCTCTCGCATTTGTTTTTTGAAACTTTATTGTAACCCGGTAGTTTAGTATATATACAATTAAGCTATGTGGAACAAAATCGATAATAAGCTTTATAAAGCTTTTGAATTCAAGGACTTTTCAGCAGCCTTTTCATTTATGACCAGGGTGGCCTTACTCGCCGAAAAAAGCAATCACCATCCAACGTGGACAAATACTTATAATAAAGTGGAGATCTGGCTGTCAACTCACGACGCGGGGGATAAAGTTACAGACAAAGACAAATTGCTGGCGGATGAAATTGATGCAGTTGCCTGATTTATGCAACTTCATTTATTATAGCCGGCTACAGAGATCAACGTAATCAGGCCAATCAAAACAAATCAACGGTTTCCACATCACCTAACTTTTCCACATTTCCGCTAAACACGGGGCAATGCATTAACTTTACCGACCTATTAAACAGGAGCAAACCGTTTGGCAAAAGACAACACGAAGGAAACGCCGTTAATGCAGCAGTACAACCAGATCAAGGTTAAGTACCCCGGTGCTTTGCTGCTTTTTCGCGTAGGTGATTTTTACGAAACCTTTGGCGAGGATGCTATTAAGGCCGCGGGTATTTTAGGCATTGTGCTTACCCGCAGGGGCAACGGTGCAGCTACGTTTATCGAATTGGCGGGTTTTCCGCATCATTCGTTGGATACTTATTTACCAAAGCTGGTGCGTGCCGGTCAGCGGGTGGCTATTTGCGACCAGCTGGAAGATCCGAAGACCACGAAAACCATTGTTAAACGCGGTGTTACTGAACTGGTAACTCCCGGTGTGGCCACAAGCGATAATATCCTCAATCAAAAGAGCAACAATTACCTGGCCTCGCTTTATTTCGAAAAAAATAGCATAGGCATAGCCCTGATAGATATTTCGACAGGAGAATTTTTAACTGCACAAGGCAACACCGATTATATAGATAAACTTTTACAAAGCTATTCGCCGGCTGAGGTTATCTACCCAAAAAGCCGCCAGCATGATTTTAAGGAAAACTACGGCGATCGCTTTTATACCTACACGCTTGACGAATGGCCTTACAGCGGCGATTATGCCACGGAGGTGCTGCTGAAGCATTTCGGCGTTAAATCATTAAAGGGTTTTGGGATAGATAAGCTGAACCTGGGCATTGTTGCTGCAGGTGTGGCGTTACATTATTTAAATGAAACCGAACACCGAAACCTGCAGCATATTTCGTCCATTGGCAGGATAGAAGAGGATAGATATTTGTGGCTCGACCGTTACAGCGTGCGTAACCTGGAATTGGTTGGTTCAGCCAATGAAAATGCATCCACGCTGGTTGATGTGCTAGATCATACGTGTTCGCCGATGGGTGCGCGTTTACTACGCCGCTGGATAGTAATGCCCTTAAAGGAATTAAAGCCGATAAATGATCGCCTTGGTGTAGTTGAATACCTGATTGAGCAGGAAGAGTTACGGGAAACACTGAAGCAAAATATCCGCCTTATCGGCGATTTGGAGCGGCTGATCTCAAAGATAGGTTTGCAAAAAGCCAATCCGCGCGAGGTGTGTCAGCTCAAAAAAGCGCTGATAGCAATTGGTACGATAAAGGGAATTGGTGAAACATCCGTAAGCCTGCCATTACAGGCAATTGCTGCGCAGTTGAATCCATGCACCCTAATTTGTGAGAAGATTGAAAAAGAACTAAGTGCCGAACCGCCGGTTATGCTGGTTAAGGGCAGTGTGATGAACGAGGGCATCAATGAAGAACTCGATCGCTTGCGTAAAATAGCATTTGGCGGTAAGGGCTATTTACTGGAGATCCAGAAGCGTGAGGCGGAGTCAACCGGAATTCCATCACTCAAGGTTTCATTTAATAACGTGTTTGGTTATTACCTGGAGGTTACCCACAGCCACCGGGATAAAGTACCCGCAGAATGGATCAGGAAGCAAACGCTGGTAAATGCCGAACGCTATATCACGCCTGAGTTAAAGGAATACGAAGAGCAAATTCTTGGTGCGGAAGAAAAGATCTTAGTTATCGAGACACGGTTGTACAATGATCTGCTGTATTCGCTTGCCGAGTATATCAAGCCTATTCAATTGAATGCACAGCTGGTTGCACGTTTGGATGTACTCCTGAATTTTGCAACCATCTCCATAAAAAACTACTACGTAAAACCCGAGATAAACGACAGCAGGGTTATCGATATAAAAGGCGGCCGCCACCCGGTTATTGAAAAGAATTTGCCATTGGGTGAGGAATACATCACCAATGACGTTTACCTCGATTCTGAAACGCAGCAGATCATCATTATCACCGGGCCCAATATGGCGGGTAAATCTGCCTTATTAAGGCAAACAGGCCTGATCGTGTTGATGGCGCAAATGGGATGCTTTGTACCTGCCAAGGCTGCTTCAATCGGTTTGGTAGATAAGATCTTTACGCGGGTAGGCGCATCCGATAATCTTTCGTCCGGCGAATCAACCTTTATGGTGGAGATGAACGAAACAGCGAGTATCCTCAATAATTTATCCGACAGAAGTTTGATCTTGCTGGATGAGATAGGCCGGGGTACATCAACCTATGACGGTATTTCCATCGCCTGGTCGATAGCAGAGTTTTTGCATAATCAACCAACTGCAAGGGCGAAAACTTTATTCGCCACGCACTATCACGAGCTTAATGAACTGAGCAATTCGTTCAATCGCATCAAAAACTTTAATGTATCGGTAAAGGAGGTCGGCCACCAGATCATCTTCCTTCGCAAACTGGTGCCTGGTGGTAGTGAGCACAGCTTCGGGATCCATGTAGCCAAATTGGCCGGTATGCCGCAGAAGGTGTTGAGCCGTGCGAATGAAATCCTGAAAAAACTCGAGAACGAACGGACAGGAGGGGAGCACATTAAGGAAAGTATCCGCAAAGTTCAAAAGCAGGCTGTGCAAATGCAGATGTTCAGTATTGACGATCCTGTGCTGGTAAAGATCCGCGATACGCTGAACAACCTTGATGTAAATACCTTAACGCCTGTTGAGGCCCTGATGAAGTTGGATGAGATCCAAAGGGTGATAAAGGGGTAGTGGGGTGATTTCGGAATTCGGATGTTCGATTTCGGATTTAATTAAAGCTTAACCCGGGTAAAATCTCCAAATCAATCTTTCGGACTTTCCCGACTTTCGGTCTTTCGGACTCCCAATTGTTAATATGTTAAAAACATCTGCAAATATGCGGAACGGCTTTCCGCTTACATTTGTATCATGAACAAAATACACTACCTGTATTGTTTATTGGCCTTTACAATTATACTGTCCTCATGCCACAGCAGGAAAGCGGTGCTGAGAGGAGAACCCGGTGAGGTTGTAAAGCCACAGGCAGATATTGCTGAGAAATATTCAGCCATATTGGGTGTTAACAGGGGCGATATTCAGAATGGTCGTTTATATGCCTTTATCGACCAGTGGATGGGCACCCCCTATAAATTTGGTGGCGAGGATAAAAGTGGGGTGGATTGCTCAGGTCTTACCCAGTTACTTGAACAACAGGTTTTTGGGGTAAATATTCCGCGTTCAACCAGCCAGCAAATAAACGTGATCAAGCGTAAATACGAAGAAGAACTTGTTGAGGGCGATCTCCTGTTCTTTGATTACGACGGAAAAAAATTCAGTCATGTGGCTGTATACCTGCAAAACGGGTATTATGTGCACGCCAGCTCTTCAAAAGGGGTGATTATAACCAAACTGCACGACCCTTACACTTATAAATACTTTTCAAGGTGTGGGTCGATAATTATTGATACCGCCTATTCAAAACCTGATCAAACTGGTAAATAAGCAGTTGAAACTCCTTTTTTCATAACACCTGAATTGAAATTTATTCGGTAAATTTGCATTCACATGTCAGATCCCAAACAAGACTACTCATTCTGGACAAAATACAAGCGTTACGCAGGTAATGAACTTTTGCTCTACCTCGTTATGATTATCGGGATAGTGCTGGGTATAATTATTTTCAGTTACTGGCGATAAGTAATTTTGTAACTGAAAATTCTAAAGCGCCCAGGTGTTCTTAATCAATTTTTCACCAATACCACATTATATTCGTCCGTGTCAACTATCGATTGATAAAAATCAACCAGGTCCTGGTAGGTATCCTTGTCATATGTTCCGTCAAATAATTGAAGTTTGCGTTTGTAGGTCAACTGATCTCCCTTTAACTCCATAGTGACAAAAAAGCTCCCGAACGGTTTGATGATATTTACATGCAACGGTTTTTTTTCCAAACGATAACCTGCCGGCAGCGTATAAGTAACCTCGTCTTCTTCTGTATCGCCTCTTGTTATATAAACGCTGTTTAAACGGTTGCGCAATTGCTTCGGCACAAATGTTTCCCGGTTAACAGGATTGAGCAGGAAATAAATCTTGCCGTCGTTAAATGATGCATAGTCACGGGCACGCAGCTTTATTGTTTCCGTGGTGGCAGGTTTAAAGCTTTTATCCTGCGTTATATTGAGATTTTCAATCTCCATATTATTTATTGGATAGCGTCTTTGTTCTGATTTATATTGCTCGGTTTTCGCCTCCTTCAATATTTCGTCACAATCCTGATAATTAACGCCTTTGTAAGTGGTGGTCATTGTTCCTGCCAATTCACCTTCGGCGCTAACAACAAATTTCGCCTTCCTGCCTTCCAGGTTATCGGCAGCGGTGTACTTAGGGGTACGCATCAATTTTCCGCCCTGTGGTGTTAATGCCAAAACAGTACGATTATCCGTAAAATCTCCAAGGTAACCAAAAGGTATTGTCTGGCTGGTACAATCCGCCCAGGTAGTGTCATTTTTAAAGGGCACACAAAGAATGATATGATCGGCCTGGGTCATGCTGGCAAAGTCATTTTGCAGGCTTATATTGTGTTGGCCGCCGGACTTAACTATACAATAATAAGAATCAATGTTAACTGCCTTTAACAGTGCCTGTGTGTAGTTAACCAGCGCTTTACAGTCCCCATAATTTTGATTATCCACCTCCGATGCTAAAAAAGGTTGATATCCACCTATCCCAACCTGCACACTTATATAGTGGGTTTTGTTCTGCATGTATTCGTAAATCTTTTTGGCCTTTAGTTTAGGGTCGGTAATGCCGGTCGTAATTTCCTTCATATGCTCAATGGTTTGATAAGGAAGTTCCTGCCTGTTTACAACTAACTTATCATTGATCCATTTCCCTAGTTCATTCCAATTGGCAAATGATCCGGTTGAACCGTAGTACTGGAATTTCTCAGGTGCCACCTCCACACTGCTGGCGTAATTTTTAAAGTACGGGCTAAATGGTTCGTATTTAATAGCCTTTAAATTATTTATTGTCCACGAATAGGTTGTCATACCTTGTACGTTCGTGCCTATATGCGCCTTTTCGGGCAGGTTTATTTCCTTGTATTTTATTTTAAAATCAGGTTTACACGTAAAGGTGTATGAACTTTTCTCAACGGCTACGCCGATGTCATCATTAGGAATCCAATCATGAAAGTATAAGGTGAATTTAAACTTCTCCTCATATTCATAGGCGATGGTATATGGATAATCGGTAACTGATGGCAAATAATGTTTTACTCTTTCACTGTCAAATAATGTACTCTCGCCCCCAACGCTAACATCGTCGAAATTACTTTCAGAAAACTTTCCCACCTGCTTGCCAAACTGGTCGTATACCAGTCCTTTAATGTTCTTAATAGCGACGTTTTTATCATAGTATACAGCTATATGCGCATAGTCATCACCATTTTTATTTAAAACAGTTATTGCTTTTTTTACATGGTAAATTACATTGTCCAGGTCTTTTACTTCAACACTAACCTCGTCATTCCTAACTACTGCACTTGCATACGGTAAAAGGTCCTTCGAAATAAGACTAGCATCGTAATTTTGCTGGGCAGTAGCCGCAGTAGTTGATAAAATAAGGCAACAGGAAACTATAAACGATCTCATTATTTCTTCTTAAATACCATTTCACCCTTTTGTGATAATATGATCTTATTATAAAACTCCTTCAGGTATGGATAGAATTCCGGTCCGTAAACTGAATTGTTAAATTGGGTAAGATAAGTAAAGCTGAATGAATTTTCGCCTGGTTCGTAGCTTGTGATGTACTTACCACCGCCGTTCGGAATCCCTATTGCCACGTTTTGGGGTGGAGTTTCTACCGTATACTGCGCAGGCAGGTGTAAGATTATAGAATAGCGGCGTTCCGACGGCATAGCCATGTCGACAGGGTAGGAACGTTCCGTTAATTTAAAAGGGTTAACAGTTATTTTATTAAAAAAAAATGGGTTGAAAGTTAACCTGTTGTTTTCGTCCAGTTTTTTATAAGCATCAATTTCAACTTCGTATTTTTCAACTACCGGTAAATCAAGGCTGTCAACGTTTCCAACTTCCGATTTTAAAATCTTCCATTTTGCTAACCTCTCATTCAGGTTCTCTACATATTCATCTATGCTGTTAAATTTCTTTATCGCAACGCGTCTCTTGTAAGCCTCATAACCGATAGAATAGTTTGTTAAAGTTCCCTTCAATTTACCGTCCTCCTGTAATGTGACATCCAAAGCATAAGTGCTTTTTTCACGTTGAGGCAGGTTTAAGTCCATAAAGTAAGAGGGCTTGTCCAGGCTAAACACCCGTCCCTTATCATTCAGGCATTTAAGGGGAAGCATTCCAAAAGGTAAAAGCGGGTCCGTAGCATCTAATAAATAAACCTGGTCGCCTATATTTACCTTTGCAACAACATAATCAAAGTCGCCTATCACGGGGTATAAGGTGTTAATGTTGCCGTTATCACGGGTAGACAGTAAAACAGTTTCTGCATTTAAGCCCCCTGCATTCAGTGCAGTAACTAATGAAAGGTTAATATCTGGCACGCTTCCGCTATGTGTATCCCAGGCCTTACTGATGCTTTCGCTGTAAATCCCCGGGATTTTATCCCATTTAAACCATTTTTGCCAATATTGGTAAATAGCCTTTGCTTTTGACAGGTCATCGGTTTTGCCTGCAATTATCGGTAACACTTTATCTTTAAGCAGCCCCTTCCGTTTCAGCTGCCCACCGAACTCGGGTTCGGTTTTGAGGCCAAAATCAATGTCTTTCCACTCTTTAGTTTCTTTGTGCTTTATGTTATCATAGGGGCTTGTATAATCTACCAGCTCAAAATTTATGGTTGATAAGAAATTTTTTGGCGAAGTCATGTACTCATCTTCAATAAATGCAGGGATATCGCTAATCCCGTAGTTGATTAGTGAACAGTCGCTTTTTGCTCCATGGGTTTCAAAGCAACCCGATTCAATCACCGCTGTATTTTTGGTAAGCTTTAAAAAACCCTTTATTGAAGCATTGAAATTAAAAAATGCAGGGATATGTACCTCGTATTCCGAATAAATCTTTGGAATATCGTCCTGGAACTCCCATGGGCGGAGTTTATACCAGCGAAATGATTCAATACGGTACTTATATTCTATCACGCAACCGTTACGTAGCCCCGGCATAGCAAATTTATGGCTGGCCCAATACTTATTTTCTTTTACGGGGTAAACCTTTTTATCCTCCAGTTCAACCTTTTGCGTAAACCCGTTATCGTCCTTGTAATAAGTTACCCCTTTAATATCCGATACTTCTTCGTATGAGTCGCTCTTATCATTACTGTAAAGGAATAATTTAACGGTTCCCTTATCAAAGGCTTTGCTATCAAAAATTTTGATTTTTACGTGGTATTCATAAATCTGTTTAATGCGGTCATCGCCACCTATATCTATTCTCGACTTGCCAAACTCCTGTAACACCACTGCGTGCGCAGAAGTGTCCTTCGCATAGTTCTTCATATTCATCTCCTGGGTGGTGATGGTGCCAAAGGGGAAGTCCTGGGCAGAAGCAGCCGTGAACGAACAACAGAGTAAAATAAAAATAAAAAGTACAGGTGTTTTCATGACCAGAGTTTAAGTAATTAGGAGGCTACAAAATAAAAATATTATCCTTGAAATTAAAAAAATTAAAAATTTATAGTTCTGATTCTTTTTAACACTTTTGCGACCTTTGTGTGGGAATATATTGGAAAGCTAGCGCTTGTAAAATATGGTTACCGGCAAATAAATATATAGCTTTACCAAATGAAATTAAATTTAAAACGGCCACTGGCATTTTTCGATATTGAATCAACTGGCACCAATCTCGGAGTTGACCGTATTGTTGAATTATCAGTTATCAAATTACATCCCGATGGCAGCGAAAAAGTGAAAACGTGGCGGGTAAATCCTGGTATGCCTATTCCTTTAGAATCATCATTAGTACATGGGATTTATGATGAAGATATAAAAGATGAGCCGGTTTTTAAAATAATAGCAACTGAAGTAGCCGGGTTTATTGATGTGAGCGACCTGGCAGGATATAATTCAAATAAGTTTGATATCCCCATGCTGATGGAGGAGTTTTTACGTGCCGATGTTTTATTTGATCTGGATAACCGTCATTTTGTTGATGTACAGAATATTTTCCACCAAATGGAGCAGCGTACCCTAAAGGCTGCATACCAGTTTTATTGTGATAAACAGATTATTAATGCTCACTCCGCTGAAGCCGATACAAGGGCAACTATGGAAGTGTTACTGGCTCAAATAGCCAAGTATGAAGGCATGGAGTGGGAAGATAAAAAAGGTAATAAGTCAAAACCTGTTGTGAATGATGTTGAAGCTTTGCACCACTTTACAAATCTTAGTAAGCCGGTTGATTTTGCCGGGCGTATGGTTTATAATGAGAATGGCGAAGAGACCTTCAACTTTGGTAAACATAAAGGCAAAGCTGTGGAGGACGTGTTGAAAATTGAGCCGAGCTATTACTCATGGATGATGCAGGGCGATTTTCCGTTATATACTAAGAAGAAGTTAGAACAAATCTATACCCGGTGGAATACCAAAAAAGCTGCAGAACGTCATCTGAAACAGCAACAGCAGGCAGCCCAACGACCGCAGGATACTCCTGTTGCAGAGGCAAAGCCTGCGGAGGCTCCTATCAAAAGGGAGTTTCACAAGCCTGATCATACAAGGACAAATAATTACCAAAAACCAGAAAATAAGCCTTTTAAAAAGAAAGATGACGGCCCTGTATTACCGGTTAATGAAGATATGCTGAAACAACTGGCCGATAAGTTTAAAAAGGGTTAATTAGAGGCCAGAGATTAGAGATTAGGCAAAAGTTGTAGAAAATTCGTTTTTCCTAATCTCAGGCCTCTAATCTCTAATCTCTCTAAGAAAAGATATATTCCGCTTTAGTCCGCCAAACTTAGTCCGCTTAACGGCAGAGTTCTTAAATACCTTTTGAAATACATCTTCTGTTATTTCCTGCCAGTCTTTTTTATTTAAAGTCATCAGGTCGGGGTGAGGGGCAAAAGCGGGTTCACTATTCAGGACAGAAAATTTGTTCCAGGGGCACACGTCCTGGCAAACATCACATCCAAACATCCAGTTATCCATTTTGCCGGCAAATTCTTGCGGGATCTCATTTTTAAGCTCAATAGTGAGGTAAGATATACAACGGCTGCCATCAACAATATAGGGTGTCACAATCGCTTCGGTAGGGCAGGCGTCAATACAACGGGTACAGGTGCCGCAATGATCGGCTGTGGGCGCTATATCATATTCCAGGTCAAGATCAATAATCAGCTCGGCCAAAAAAAAGAACGAACCCGATTTTTGATTGATCAGGTTTGTGTTTTTGCCGATCCATCCAAGTCCTGCTTTTTTTGCCCACGCTTTGTCCAGCACAGGTGCCGAATCCACAAAAGCTCGGCCGCCAACCTCGCCTATTTTTTCATTAATTTGCTGAAGTAATTGCTTTAGCTTATCCTTTATAACTAAATGGTAATCAGAACCGTAAGCGTACTTTGATATTTTAGGACTAAAGGGGTCAGATTGTTCAAGTTCTGTGTAATAATTAAGTCCCAGGGATATTACAGATCTTGCGCCGTCAACCAGTAGCCGTGGATCAAGCCGTTTATCAAAATGGTTTTCCATGTATTGCATCTCGCCATGCATGCCCTTTTTTAACCATTGTTCAAGCCTGGGCGCTTCATCTTCCAGGAATTCAGCTTGTGAAATACCGCAAAACATAAACCCAAGGTTTTTAGCCTCGTTCTTAATGAGTTGACTATAGGTTGATCTGTTTTGCTGCATTTGTGCAAAGATACTACAAAACAAAATTTAAAATTACGGGTTGAAAATACTTGATATTTAATCAAAGAGATATTTATTTAATATTATGATTATTTTATATCGGTATGGTGTAATAATTGTAACAACTTATCAAATTATATAACATATGCTTCAGCTAATTAGCGATTTGCCGCCCCACGTTGCCGGACTGCATGCATTTGCTGAGGTTACGGAAACAGAATACGAGGAAGCGTTGATCCCGATAATGGATGAATTGCTTCAGCGAAACAGGAAGATCAACTTTGTGTTGATACTTGAAACGGACATAAAGAATTTTGTCGACGGCGCCTGGTGCGGGAACACAAAAATCGGATTCAAATATTTCTTTGATTGGGGCAGGGTGGCCCTTGTAACCGATCAAAAAGGCATTTTGGGATATAGCGACCTTTTTAAATATATCATACCCGGTAAGTTCAGGTATTTTCCGTTAGATCAGCTTGATACTGCAATCAGGTGGATATCGGCAAAATAGTATAATTCGTAAATAAAGATATAAGAGCCAGGAGCCAAGATATAAAAATAAAAAACGGGCAATTCACGAAGAAATCTACCAATAAAAAGAAGCTGCCCGAAATGTTACTCTGAGACAGCCTCTTTTTTATTATTGCGATCCATTTTTCAATACCATCCGGACGAAAAGGTGTATAAAACTATCAAAGCTTATAATGGATTTTTAAACTGCTTTGAGATTAAAGCAATGTGCCAGGTGTTAGCTGTGGCCAGTAATGATGCACTTACCAGAGCCACTGCCGGGCATGTAGAAATAATAATTTACCCCTCCGATATTTATCGTATAGCTTTGGTAAGGGATCAATGCATATGTACTGCCAACCCATAAAATGTATGAAGTTTTATGGGGGTCTACAACTTGTGTATTACCTTCAAATGTAAATGGTATGCCTGCTAGATAAGGATTGTCAACTAACGGCCAATCAAGCGCTACCATGTAATTGCCGGCATCATAACTGATATTCCAGGCAACACCTGTCGGAAAGGTTACATAGGGATTTCTAATAGCAACCTTCGCTTTGTGTATCTTAGCTGCTTTTGGCACAACTACAACATCCGAATGTGCTGTAAACGAAAAACATAACACTGCTGCTACAGCAGTAGTAGTAAGGGCGAGAATTTTTTTCATAATAGTTATTTTTTAAATTTTAGCTAAAATAAATAATGATGTTATTAGTGCATCCGTTTCAAAAAAATGGCGCAAACGGTTGCTTTAGAGGAAGTTATTAACATTGGGTCCAAATGTATATTAATACAAAAAAAGAGGCTGCCCTTTATGAGCAGCCTCTTTAATTTCACGTTTCAGTTTAGGGTCTTAAAAGCTATGTCTTACGCTATTACTGAAAGTTTTTGTTGTCCAGTAGCCGCTGTCCAATATTCTGCGAACGGACATCAATGGATAATCAGGATCCCTTTTATCAGCTAACTGAAAGGCCATTTTGAAACCATACTTTTTTATCTCTGGCAGTACAGGTTTTTTCCATACACCAAAAGGGTAGGCGAAGTAGTCCATTTTTTTACCGGTGATTTCCTCCAGTTTTTTTGTTGGCTTTTCAATCTGTACAACCCAATCGTCCTTTTTAGGATTTGGGTCGTGCTTGTATTTGTCCACTCGGTGATGATCCCAGGTATGGCTGCCAATCACATTTCCTTCGTCTGACAGTTGTTTAACTTGTTCCTTGGTCATATAATGCGGCCTGCCTAAAGAAACTGTCATAATAAAATAAACACCCTTGAAGCCGTATTTTTTTAATTCCGGTCGGGCAATTTCAAACTGATCAAGATCTGTATCATCAAAAGTTAGCATCACCGGCTTGCTTGGCAGTGGCGTGCCTTTTGTCAGATAGTTATACAGTTGATCAGGAAGTATGGTATGATAACCGCTGTCGGCAAGCATTTTAATATGTTCCTTAAACGATTGTACCGGGATGATGTAATCCTTGGCCGTTTTCGAATCCTTTGGTCTCCAGTCACGAATCTGGTGATAACAAATAACCGGAACTTGTTTGCGCGCCATAATAGCCGCGTTATTACTCTGTGCAGAAGCTGCCAGACCTAAAAAACACAGGCCTGCCGCGGTAAAAAGTTGTTTTATCATATATAGATATTGAGGTATTAAATAATTTATACTGCGGCAAAAATAATATTTTTTTCTTTGGGGTTAAGGGATTTGGGTGATTAAGTTGAGTGGGGTGGATTAAGTTGAAGGGTTATAGTCAATTTGATCTTTTTCTCAAACTTAACCAACTCAATCAACTTAATCTAACTCATTCAACTATTACAACACTATCCTCTTACCTTCTTTGATTGACCTCTTGGCGGCATCCAAAATCTCCATTACAATCATGTTGTATTTTAATGATGTGCGGTCATCCTCACCCTTTATTTCCTTTTTTAGAAAGGCGTTAAAATAGTTAACAGGATCATCATTAGGCCCTGATAACGGTTTTAAATCGATGATGCTTTTTTTGTTTTCACGCATCCGCATATTTAGGTTTTTCATATCGGTGGCGTGCAGGTAGCCTGTCTGCCCAAAAACTTCAAGATCCTTTATGCTGAATGGCCAGTTCCATGATCCTTCTATCAGGCCGGTAGCGGTCGGGTATTCAACAGTTATGGTAGCATCGTCCTCAACCTTTGGATAAACATCCGGCTTATAATGTCTGCCAACTGCTGTTACCGCAATTGGCCGCTGGCCATGCATCAACCAGGTCATTAAATCAGCACCGTAACAGCCAAAATCATTAAGGGCACCGGCACCGTTTAAAACAGGATCCGTAAGCCAGGCTAAAAATTCCTCGCTGCAGCCAATTTCCCGGGGGCCCTGGTGTCCGTCATGCGCCACCATTTTACGGATTGCCCCGATGCTGTCCTTGTTTACAATGTCATAAACTCCCTGGAAAGATGGATACCAGGTTGTTTCGTAATTGGTCAGCACGGTTATATGGTATTTATTTGCAAGTTCCTCAATACGTTTTGCCTGCACTAAGGTCGCGGCCAATGGCTTTTCAACCATTACCGGGATGCCCAGTGGCGCACAAGCTTCAACTACATCAACATGGTTGCCAACTGCGTTATAGCCTAAAACAATTTGTGGCTTCTTTTTAGCCAGCATCGTTTTCAGATCAGTAAAAAATAATGAATCCGGGATATTAAATTGTTTGCCGAACTTTTCCCAAAGGTGCTTATTGGGTTCCGCAATGCCGACGATGTTTACCCTGCCCTTCTTATAATCGTTTAAAACGTTATAAATATGGTCGTGATTTAAACCGGCAACCCCAACCCTGAAAGATTGTGCAGTTGCAATACTCATAAAAGCAAAGATGATTGCTATTAAAGCAATCATCTTTTTACCGTAGCCGATAAGTTTTTTCATAAACAATTATTTTTCGTTTGATAGAGAATAGGGGACATCAGCAGCCTTTGTGCCGCGTTGTTTATTTGGCGATGCCGACATGTTATAATTTATAACTCCACCCTGGTTTAATAATGTGTGGCTGATCCAGTTTAAATCGTAAGGTTTGCCGTTTACACTCATAGTGTTGATGTACAGGTTACTATCGCTGTTGTTTGGCGCGTTAATAATTACCTTTTTTCCATTTTCTAAATTCAATGTAAGTTTTTTGAATAGGGGCGCGCCTAATACATATTGGTCAACTGCAGGACATACCGGGTAAAAGCCCATCGCCGAAAATACGTACCATGCTGAAGTCTGGCCGTTATCTTCGTCGCCGCAATAGCCGTCAGGCGTTGCCTTATATAGCTTGTTGATAACGTCCCGAACATGGTATTGTGTCTTCCACGGTTCGCCGGCATAGCCGTATAAATAAAGCATATGCTGGATTGGTTGATTGCCATGCGCATATTGCCCCATATTCACTATCTGCATCTCGCGGATCTCATGGATCACCTCGCCGTAATAGCTATCGTCAAAAATAGGAGGCAGGGTAAATACAGAGTCGAGTTTAGCTACGAACTGCTTTTTACCGCCCATTAGGTTAATCAGTCCCTGGATATCATGAAAAACTCCCCAGCTATAATGCCAGCTGTTTCCTTCGGTAAAGGCATCGCCCCATTTAAATGGATTAAATGGAGTTTCCCATGAGCCGTCCTTGTTTTTACCGCGCATCAAGCCCGTTGTTGGGTCGAACAAGTTTTTGTAGTTCATGCTGCGTTTTTTGAAGATCTCGATTTCTGAAGCAGGTTTGTTTAATGCCTTACCTAACTGATAGATGGTAAAATCATCATAAGCATATTCTAGTGTACGGGCTGCATTCTCGTCAATCTTAACATCATAAGGCACATAGCCCAACTTGTTATAATATTCAACGCCAGTACGACCTGTTCCGGCAGGGCCTGCATTATTTGCACCGTGTACTAAAGCATCATACAGCGTACTGATATCATATCCTCTTCCACCTTTCAGGTATGCATCGGAAACTACTGATGCCGAGTTATTACCGATCATAACATTTGAATAACCGGGGCTCGACCATTCAGGTAACCAGCCACCTTCCTTAAAGTCGTTCACCAGGCCAGCCTGCATCTCTTTGTTTATTGATGGGTAAACAAGGTTCAGGAACGGGTATAGTGCGCGGAATGTATCCCAGAAGCCGGTACCCGCAAACATATATCCCGGCATTGTTTTGCCTGTGTACGGGCTGTAGTGAATGATTTGATTGTTCGCATCAATCTCATACAATTTATTAGGGAAAAACAACATGCGGTAAAGGCATGAATAAAATGTGCGGGTTTGGTCAATTGAGCCACCTTCAACAGTTAAACGGTTTAGCGTTTTGTTCCAAACGTCCTTCGCCTTTTGTTCAGTAACAGCAAAGCTGTCGCTGCCCTGTTCGCGTTTCAGGTTAAGTTCAGCCTGTTCTATGCTTACAAAAGATGATGATACTCTTAAGTGAACCTTTTCGTCATGACTTGTTTTAAAGCCTATAACTGCCATTACATGCTTAGCATGCAATTCCAATGAATCGGTTTGTGTGCTATCACTGTAAGTATGAGCAATGGTGATTGGCTTATCGCAATAAATTACAAAGTAGTTTTTGAAGTTTTTTAACGGGCCGCGGGCGTATTTGGTAGAGTAGCCGATGATCTTATTTTCAGATGGAATCACCTTGATGTATGAGCCTTTATCAAAGGCATCGATTACAACATATGAGCTATCGTTCTTTGGATAGGTAAACCTAAATTGTGCCGTGCGTTCAGTAGGGGTAATTTCCGCTAACACGTCATGATCTGCAAGGTATACGCTATAGTAATAAGGTTTAGCAGTTTCAGCTTTGTGCGAGAACCAGCTTGCACGGCCGTTTTGCGAAACCTTTAAATGCCCGGTTACCGGCATAATGGCAAATTGACCATAGTCGTTCATCCATGGTGATGGCTGATGAGTTTGCTTAAAGCCATTTATTTTATGCGCATCATAAGTGTATTGCCAGCCGTCACCCATTTTACCGGTTTGTGGCGTCCAGAAGTTCATTCCCCATGGTAATGCTATAGCAGGGTAGGTGTTCCCGTTGGAGAGATCGTACTTGGAATCAGTGCCCATCAACGGGTTTATATAATCCACAAGGGATGTTTGTTTACCTGTTTGCGCTAAAATTACTAAAGGGGAGAAAAGGATTAAAAACAGATACAGTTTTTTCATTAAATGTTTAAATTAATTTATCCTGTAAATATAAAAGACCGGTATGATAACCGGCCTTTTATATTGATAATTTTACCAATCTTTATTTTGAGTGAGTTTTTTGTTGGTGTTTATCTCACGTTGGGGGATTGGCCACAATAGATATTGTTCCTTCATGGTCACTCCCTGTTCATTTGCGGTGCTAAGGGCATCGCCAAATTTATTGTTTACCACATCGTATATCATGTGCGTACGTTGAATGTCAAAGTAGGCTTTGTCCTCGTAGGCCAGCTCATGGTAGCGCTCCTTCCAAATCTCCTGGCGAAAGGCGTCCTTTGATAAGGTGCCTAAGGGAGCCAGTTGCGCACGGGCTCTTATTTTGTTTACCTGTGCTACAGCGTCAGCTGTTGGCCCGCTAACTTCGTTGGTAGCTTCTGCGTATGTCAGCATAGCTTCCGGCAAGCGTAAAAAGGTCCAGTTTTCATCACAAATACCGTTGCCATTAGCGCTCTCCACATGGAAGAATTTATAAAGACAATGTTCCCCAAACTGAATAATTTTGGTCGGATCGTCATGCGAAGGGTAGCTTGAGAAATAAAACTGTCTTTCCTGTGTCCGCAAATCGCCGGCTTCATAACTGGCCACAAACTGATCTGTTGGGATCATCGCTCCCAGGTGATCGCCATAAGCACCAACATTTAAATTAAATGGTACAGTTAATTGGGTAAGCGCATTGGTTGCCACCCCAACAAGATATTGCCCCTGGAAGATCAATTCCCCCTGGTTTTTGTGCGCGTTGTCATGCAAATACGCATAATCAGTAAACAGCGTATAATCAGTCAAAACCTTTTGTGCTTCAGCTGCTGCCAATGCATAATTGGCTGTTGCCTGCATTGGGTAACCCGCTGTTGTAAGATAAACGCTTGCCAATAAGGTGTGTACGGCACCCAAGGATACACGGCCTGTTTGATCTGTCTCAGGTAAACCCGATGTTTCAGCCGCCTGCAAATCACTGATTATTTGATCGTAAACCTTTTTGTAATCTGTACGGGTAGGGTAAAGGTCGGGGCTGTCAATAGTAACCGGCGTGGTAATTAGCGGGACATCGCCATACAGCCTCACCAAATGATAATAGAAGAATGCCCTTAAAAAGTATACCTCGCCCAGTAGTTTTTTGCTGAGGGTGGCATCCATTCCAATTGTTGGGATTTGTTGTAAAGCAAGGTTGGCATTTGCAATAGCATTATAGCTATTTTGCCAAACATCCTCAAAGCCGGGGTTAACTGCATCGGTACGCTGATGGATCACGTTACTGTTGTTAACACTTTGTCCCAACGAGGTTGCATGCCCGGCAAACAATTCAAGCGTAATGAACGGCGACTCTCCATAGGCATCACCATTTTGAAAAAGGTGAAGCTGCGAATAAATGCCATTTACAAATGTTTGCGCCTGCGAAGCTGTTTTAAAATAATTGTTTTTTACGAAGTTGCTGTTGCTCTTCTCATCCAGGTATTTTTTGCAACTGCTTACAGTAACCAATAGGACGAGTAACGTTACCCCGATCCCGTATTTTTTTATGTTAAATTTCATGATGTTTCTATCTTAAAGTTCAAATTAAAAACTAGCATTTAACCCAAGCAGGAAGGTATGTGGCTTGGGATAATCATAAAACAAAATCCCCTGTGTATAATTACTTGAACCGTTATAGGTGGATGTTTCAGGGTCATAACCTGTGTATTTTGTTATCAGGAAAAGGTTTTGAGCCTGTGCGTAGATCCTTAAACGGCTCATCTTAAGTTTTTGAACTATTGAGCTTGGGAAGTTATAGCCAAGTGTTACTGTTTTGCCACGAACAAATGAGCCGTTTTCAACCTTGGTTGAATAGATCTCAGTTTGGTAACGAACGTAGGCTGGTCTGTCTTCTGCTATATCGGTGTTTTGATTAGTAGGTGTCCACGCATTTAAAACGGATGCATAGCTGTTGGCCTGCCCGGTTCTATCCTGACCTGAGTGCCGGGTAAGGTTCATCACCTGGTTGCCAAAATCAAATTGAAGTTCTACAGCAAGGTCAAAGTTTTTATAACGGAAGGTGTTTAGGAACGTTCCATAGCCATCAGGAAGCGATTTCCCAAGCACGGTTTTATCATCAGCCGTTATTTTGCCATCCCCGTTTTTATCCCAAATCTTTAAGTCTCCGGGTAAAAGGCCATACTTGGCAGCTTCAGTCGCTTCGGCAGTTCCCCATGTGCCTAAAACTTTATATCCCCAGAAAGTGCCGGCCGATAAGCCCACCCGCATCAGGTTAAACTGCGATAAAAAGGTTGGAGCCAGGAAGATATCATCATTTGAAGCGCCCAGGTTCAGGATCCTGTTTGCAAGAAGCGAAATATTGAAACTGCTGTTCCATGAAAAATTCTCGGATTTTACGTTCACTGTGTTTAGGGTCAATTCAAAACCCTTATTCTGGATACTTCCAATGTTTTCAAAAACGCTGGTAAAACCGCTTGTTTCAGGGAGCGGCGCATTCAGCAGGAGCTTTTTGGTTTTCTTTAAGTAAGCGTCGGCGTCTACAGTTATACGGTTATTAAATAAACCGAATGACAGGCCTAAATCCCATTCCGCAGTTTTCTCCCATTGGAGGTTGTCGTTACCGATAGAGGTTTGGTGTGTGCCAATAGATTGTGCGCCACCGAATACATAGTTGTTAGTGCTAATATTTGCAGGTGAGCGATATTCACCAATCTCTGAGTTACCGGTAAGACCATAGCTCAGGCGCAATTTCAAATCAGAAATTGTTTTGTTATTCTTTAGGAAATCCTCTTGCGAAATTCTCCAGGCAACAGCAGCTGACGGGAAGAAACCATATTTTGATTTGGAACCGAAACGCGACGATCCATCTTCCCTGCCTGTTACCGTTAACAGGTACTTATCGTTGTAGCCATAGTTCACCCTGCCAAAAAACGACTGCATTTGCCATGCATCGTAGCCAGAAGTAGGTATACCGGGTATAGCACCGGCTCCCAAGTTATAATAAGAGTAGTAATTATCCGAAAGGTCCTGCGACGACCCGTAAGAGCTTAGCTGGCTGAAGTTTTGAAGCTCGGTACCTGCCACAACATTTAACGAGTGTACACCATTAAACTTCTTATTATAGGTAAAATGGTTTTCCCACTGCCAGAATGTGTTGTTATACTGGTTTATAGATGCAGAGCTATAGGTTTGATTAGCTGTTGAGCCACCAACGAGGCCGGTTTGTGAATGCGGCTCGGTGTTGCTCGAAGTTGTTACACCAATAGTCGTACGGAAATCAAATCCGGGGAAGAAATTGATGTTTGCATAGCCATTTCCGCTAAAAACACGATTATAGTGAAGCGATACAATCTCATTAGCCTGGGCAACTGGATTATCGCCACCTTCCATATTCGGATAGTCGGTCCGCTTACCATAGGTGCCATCTGGATATTTTATCGGGATGATAGATGGCATTTCAACCAACATACGCGGAATGTTATTACCTCCGGTTCCGTCGTCCTGGGTGCGGGTTTCACGATAGTCATAGTTAATTGTAGCCCCAACCTTTAGCCATGATTTTACCTGGTTGTCAAATGTGAGGCGGGCGTTATATCTTTTTTGATAGCTGTTGATAATAATACCTTCATCGTCGCCATAATTTAAAAACAAACCATAGTTCATTTTCTCGGTACCATCGGTAAACGACAGGTTATGATTTTGGCTAAATGCGTGACGCGTGGTTGCATCCTGCCAGTCCACATCATAAAGCGGGTTCAAATTAGCGTCGAACAACTTGCCGATAAGCGCCGTACGGATAACTTTGGGATCGTCATCAGCGTATTTTCCGGCAGCCCATCCGGCAGGGTCATATTTTTTTATGTTGGCGTATGATTGGTCTTCAACTGCAAGAAACTGTTTGGCATCCAATACCTTCAATTTCCGGGCTAATACACCTACGCTGCCATAAGCATCGTAGGTTACTGTTCCACCCTGTTTGGCGCTACCTCTTTTTGTGGTAACCAATATTACCCCATTAGCGCCACGCGTACCATAGATGGCTGTTGAAGAAGCATCCTTTAAAACGTCTATCGACGCGACATCATTAGGGTTAATAGATGCACCGCCTTCTGTCCAAACCACACCGTCAACTACATATAAGGGATCGGTATTGGAGTTAATAGAGCTGTAGCCACGGATCCTGATCTTAGTTGCACCGCCGGGAGCACCAGAGTTGGTGGAAACGTTAACACCTGCAATTTTACCTGCAAGTTCCTGTTCAAGGTTAATTGCAGGGCGTTCCTGCAATTGTTTTTCATTTACGCTTCCCACGGCGCCTGTTAAATCAACTCTCTTCGATGTGCCGTAGCCAACCACAACAACTTCGCTTAGGGCCCGCTGACTTTCGACAAGCTTTACGTCAACGGTTTCGCGGTTGTTTATAGCCACCTCCTGCGTATTATACCCCACGAAGGTAAATACAAGCGTAGCGCCGCCATCAATATCATTTAACACGTATTTACCATTTACATCGGTAACTGTACCAATTGTTGTGCCCTTTACCTTAACGTTTACGCCTGGTAAAGGCCCTTTGGTATCGCTTACAGTTCCTGAAACCTTTTGCGCGACGTCCGAAACAGGTTTTGTCTCGTCCTTGGCCTTTACAACAATTGTTTGCTGAAAAATACGGTAGGTTAGTGGCTGATTTTTAAAACAAAGATTTAAAGCCTCTTCAACCGAAGCGTTATTAACATCGATATTTACCTTAGATGTTTTGGCAACAGCGTCCTCATCATAGAAGTAGTTGTAGCCGGTTTGTTTTTTAATCAGCTTTAATATTTTATCAACAGAAATATTACTCTGATGAATGCTTATGTTCTGGCTGTAAGTTTTTGCACTTACGTTTAAAAGAGCTGCAAATACAAGAACAGCGGTTAGCTTCATAGCTAATAGAATTTTGAACAGGTAATGCCGTTTTACAGGCACCGCCATACAATTAAATTTCATAGTTTTGTATGTTTGGGTTAAAAACTTGTTATTTCAATTTCGCGATTGTGGATAGGAGGTAACCCGGATATTTCCCGGGAACGCGCGCCAACGCTTCCCGGATTTTTTTTATCCATTATTTTTATGGTGGTGCATAAAAGGTTACCACAAGTTTCAGGGGGCTCTAAGTATTGATTTTCTCATTGGATTTATTTTTATGGTTAAACAATTGATTATTTCAAGCATAAGTATACTATTACCAAAAGGCAATAATATTGTAGTTGCAAGGCAGGTAAGCCAGGCAATATTGTTTTTCAAATAGTTTATAATATAGGTGCGGTATTAAGGAGTAACTATTATAGTTTTCCCTTCTATTTTAAAGTTTATACCGGTATACTTTAGCATTTTCAATAATTCGGACAGATTGACGTTGCGTGATATGCTTCCTGTAAAGCGCCTTTTTGGCACTTCTCCTTCGTATTTGATATCCACGTCATACCATCGTGAAGCCTGTCGCATAATTAATGGTATTTCGGCGCTTTCAAACTGAAAGTTGCCGTTCTTCCAGGCGAGTACATCTTCAGTGTCTACAGTGGATATACTTATTTTATCGGTTCTGTTGAAAATAGTGGATTGTTGCTCCGGTTTGAGGATAGCAGTATTGGAATTAGCCGAAACTTTTACGCTGCCCTCAATGAGGGTAGTTTTAATTGCGCTCTCGTCTGTATAAGCATTAATGTTAAAGTGTGTTCCCAATACTTCAACAGTTTGCTTACCCGCAACAACTCTAAACGGCAGTTGTTTGTTTTTAGCAACTTCAAAATATACCTCGCCCGTAATGGTAACTCTTCTTTCGATTTTTGAAAAGGCTGTTGGAAAAGTAATGGACGATGAAGAATTTAGCCATACTTTGCTGCCGTCGCTCAAAACAACCTGGAACTGCCCGCCTCTTGGGATATTAATGGTATTAAATGTATCAGATGAATCGATAGCCTTCTTATCGGGAGCCTGGTATATGATCCGTCCGTCCTTATCTTTTTTTAACACGGTTTGCCCCTGGCTGGCTAAAACCCCGTTTTTAGCTTCGTTTAAATTAATCTTAGTACCATTTGAGAGTGTCAGGATGGCTTTATTTCCACCGGGAGTAATATCGTTTTTTAACTTGGGGGAAAATGCAATATGTTTGAGTGATGAATTCCTGTGCTCATGAAAATATATAAAACCGATGGCAAGCATCAATATTGCAGCCGCCGATGTTACGGAAAGCCATCGAAGCGTTGTTTTCCTTATGCGGGTATTTTTTTGGTTAATATCCCGGTTTATTTTATTTAATATTCTTTCCTTTAATACTTCCTCGTTTTCGGCAAAGTCTTCCGGAATCTCAACAGGGTTATCCTGATCTTGATTATACCAGGCAGCAAACTCCGCTTGTTCTTCGGGAGTTATGGTTTTATCGAGCCATTTTTTAGCAAGTTCCTGGTAACGGTTTTCCATTCAGCGGGTGCTTTAATAGTAAGTCCGCCCAGTAATAAAAATCCCTTAGTGTAATGTGAAATATTTTTTTTGGGTTGATAGGTTACAATAAAAACTGGCCTAAGCGGGTGCGTAGGGTTTTAATTGCTTTGCCCAAATGTGCCTCAACAGTTTTTTCGGAAATCCCCAGCTCACTTGCTATTTTTTTCTGCGAATAGCCCGAATCCCTACTTAACTTGTATACAAGGCGGCATTTCTCAGGTAATTCAGCTACAAATTCTGTCAGCCGGCTTCTTAGTTCTTCAAACTCCAGCCATTCCTGTGTTGAATCATCGGCAATGCTGATATTGTTTTTACTGTAACTGGAGTACTTTTGCCGGTTATTTAGCTTATTCAATATTTTAATTACCCGGTACTTAACCGATACGGCAAGGTATGAACTTAGTGTATCAATTACACCCAATTCACCCCGTCGCTTCCAAAGCGAAACAAATATATCCTGTACAATCTCTTCAGCATCGTCAAGGTCTTTGATCTTGTTAGCCGCAACGGTAAAAAGCCTGTTCCAATACCGGTTATAAATTTCGGTAAATGCGTACTCGTCACCTTGCTGCAGTAAGCCGGTTAATTCCTTATCATTAAGAATATTATAATTGTGCATATTCAAAATAAATAGCAAATAATAGTAATTCAAAATAGTCTGCAGATGAAATAGGTTTATAGCGACAAGGTTTTTATCCTGTCTGGTTTATTTCTCACCGGGCAGATCGGTTTATGCGGCCAAATGTAATAACTATTGGTTAAAACAACGAAGGATTTCCACCGGTTTTTATTCTCCCCAAATGTTTATAGGCAGTTTCAGTTACCTCGCGACCGCGGGCGGTACGCATTAAAAAGCCTTCCTGTATTAAAAAGGGTTCGTATACTTCTTCAATTGTGCCCTCGTCCTCACCGACAGCGGTCGCTATTGTTTTTAAACCTACCGGGCCGCCTTTAAATTTATCAATAATGGTTGTCAGGATCTTATTGTCCATTTCGTCCAGGCCATGCTCGTCAACATTAAGTGCATTTAAAGCATATTTGGCGATAGCGGTGTCAATGTTTCCATCGCCCTTTATTTGGGCAAAATCGCGGGTGCGGCGTAACAATGCATTGGCTATACGTGGGGTGCCACGGCTTCGGCGGGCTATTTCGTAAGCACCCTCGTCGCTTATAGGGGTTTTTAATATAGATGAAGAGCGTAGCAGGATAGTTGTCAGCAGTTTCGCGTCGTAGTATTCCAGCCGTGAGTTTATGCCAAACCGTGCCCTAAGAGGGGCGGTAAGCAAACCAGAGCGCGTAGTGGCGCCTACCAATGTAAATGGATTTAAGGAGATCTGTACCGAGCGCGCATTAGGCCCGCTCTCCAGCATGATATCTATTTTAAAATCCTCCATAGCTGAGTAAAGGTATTCCTCAACCAATGGGCTAAGCCTGTGAATCTCGTCAATGAATAATATGTCACCAGTTTCAAGATTGGTTAATAATCCCGCAAGATCGCCGGGCTTATCCAGCACAGGGCCCGATGTTATTTTGATGCCAACACCCATTTCATTAGCTATAATATGCGACAAGGTAGTTTTACCCAATCCCGGAGGCCCGTGCAGCAGTACGTGATCAAGCGCCTCACCACGCTGGCGGGCGGCCTGTACAAATATTCTTAAGTTGGCCAGTAATTTATGCTGCCCGGTAAAATCCTCAAACACCTGGGGACGCAGAACTTTTTCGATATCACGTTCGGTAGAAGAGAGGCGTTCGCGGTCGGGATCAAGATGCTCGTTCATTACCTACGAAATTAATTTTTTATTTCGGAATTCGAATGTTCGATTTCGTATTTAGAAATTGTAAAATTTGACTTTCAAAAAAATAGAATTCCGAAATCCGAAATCAATCTCACCCCTCAGGATACTTTCTGAATATTGAATTGATCTTCATCTGGATAACGCCAAAAAATGCTTCCCTGAAAATACTGGTCGACATTTTTGACGTACCGGCTGTGCGGTCGGTGAATATAATGGGGACCTCTACTAGCTTAAAGCCATGTTTAATGGTGGTATATTTCATTTCTATCTGGAAGGCATAACCCACAAACTTTATTTTCTTGAGTTCAATGGTTTCCAAAACCTTGCGCTTGTAACACATAAAACCGGCAGTTGCGTCCTTAACATCAATTCCGGTGATGAACCTAACATATACTGATGCAAAATAACTCATTAAAACCCGGCTCATTGGCCAGTTAACAACATTTACTCCGTTGATGTATCGTGAGCCTATAACCGCATCTGCGCCTTCTATACAAGCCTGTCTTAATTTTAACAGATCATCCGGGTTGTGCGAAAAATCGGCATCCATCTCAAATATGTAGTCATATTCATGGGCTATTGACCACTTGAAACCATGGATGTAAGCGGTACCCAATCCTTGTTTGCCGGCGCGCTCTTCTATAAAAAGCTTTTCCGGGTATTCGAGCTGCAGTTGTTTAACTATATTTTGGGTGCCGTCCGGCGAGCCATCATCAATAATAAGTATATGAAAATCATGATCAAGAGAAAATACCTTACGGATCATCCGTTCGATGTTCTCCTTTTCATTGTAGGTCGGAATAATAACTATGCTATCAGGCACCAGGGAATATTTAGATAAATAATTGGCGAAATTACTGGATTTTCATCTTCATAAAAAATAAAAAAGCAGTAAAGTAACGTTTACTTCACTGCTTTGTTACAGAAACAGGTAATTTACAGGTTGCTTGTATTTGAAATCACTTCGTTTTCGGATACGTTATAAGGATCGGTAATATAGTTGCGTTCCTTTAACCGTTGAGATACAAAAAGAAATGCTACAATGAACACTCCAATAAATGCAACGAAAAACCACTCGTAGTTTGCACCCTTAAGGTTACGTGCCCACCAGCCGCCATCCTCAATAAGGCCATTCACCAGGGCAGTAATCAAATTGCCAAAAGATACAACCAGGAACCAAATGCCGGTCATAGTACTCTTCATTGATTTCGGCGAATGGGTATACGCATACTCCAAACCCGTGATAGATACCAATACTTCGGCCGCCGAGAGTATCATAAATGCCAGCACCTGCCACCAAATGGAGGGACTGCCGCCGTGCTCAATGTTGTTGTGTATAACGCCGATTACCACAAATGATAACGCTGTTAAAACCAAACCAGTGCCAAGCCTGCGTAATGGTGTGGTTTTTAGCCCATGCTTATCAAGCCACGGATATATTACATAGTTAAAGAGGGGAATGAATAGCAGCAGGAATACGGTATTAACCGTAGATAGCTGACCGGGTAGTACGGTAACTTTGGTAAACCCAAGGTTAATAACACGATTCATTTTTTCGGCATACAGCGTCCATTCAGACAAACACTGATCCCAAACTGCCCAAAATGCCAGCGCGAAAAAGAAAACAGCCATTACGCGGTAAACAGCTTTTATACCTTCAACCTTTTCCGGGTCATAGGGCCCTTTGGCAACATCAAGAAAGGCTTGCCCCGGTTTTTTCTGACCCTGGTGAGTTAGTGCATACCAGGTTATAAACACCAGGTTGTTGCGATTAACGCCCTGTGGCGGCACTTTTACGTACATTTTGCGGCCCGAAAAAAATATGATGGTAGCCAGCGCCATCAAAAGCCCCGGAATACCGAAAGCCCATTTGGGGCCAAAGTGCTCATAAGTCCAGGGGATGGCAACGGTTGACACCATAGAGCCGGCATTGATACTGAAATAGAACCAGCCGTAAACTTTTGATAGTAAATCCTGGTTGGTAGCATCAAACTGGTCGCCAACGTTGGCTGATACGCATGATTTAATGCCACCAGCACCAACGGCAACCACAAGCAAACCTAATTCAAAACCACCAAGGCCACCATCAAACGTAGCCAACATTAAATGTCCGACACAGTAAATCATCGATACATATAAAATAAGTTTGTATTTGCCGGTAAACCAGTCGGCTATCATGCCGCCTACAAATGGCAAAGCATAAGCCACCATCACAAACAAATGATGTAATTTATTAGCATGAGCGTTAGCCTGCTCTGTTAACGCGGCACTATCTGTAGGGTTAAAAAATTGTTTTACCAAAAAAAGGCTGAGTACAGAACGCATGCCATAAAAGCTAAAGCGCTCAGCGGCTTCATTCCCGATAATAAACGGGACGGCCCTGGGGAATCTGGATTCAGTGGGTGTTGTTGCAGTTACGGTTTCTTGCATTATTTATAGCTAAAAATTTTACTAAAGTAATATAATTCCTTTATATCAAAATTTAATACTGAAAGTGTTACAAAAGGTAGTGTAAATATTTTGTTATTGGAGAGATTAAAACAATTTTTAAATAAATCATCAATTTTGAACACATTGATTTTTAATTAATTATTGCCTTTAGCAGCGGCCTTGTCAATGGCAGCTTGTTTTTTGGGGTCAACATATTCTTCGTCGCGGCTTTCGGGGACGTTTCTCATATCCAGGTTTTCAACATATACCCATCTGCCATTCTTTAGCTTGTACCCATCGTAGGTTAAATCAGGGCCGAATGTGGATGGTTTGCTTTTTGACTTAGGATCGGGAGGGGCAAGGTGATCAAATACGATGAGGTTTTGGTCAGACACATACTTCAGGAGCATGGAGGCGTCGCGGCTGTATTCAAATACAACCCTGTGCCGGGATTTACCGTTGCCATCAAAAACACGCATACCCAGTACAGGCTTATCATTATTAAATGATAACACATCGATTACCTTCTTGTTCGATTCAACAGTATTGCCTTTCCAGCCGATCAATACATAGTATAGTTTGGGGCTATAAACCGGGATTATCTTATAGTATTGCGCGCCGTACCATTTCCGGTTATCGGTAACTGAATCTTCCGGGTTTTTTAAAAGAGGTGAATAATCTTCAAGGGGATACATTTTTAACGGCCCGCCGGTATTCAATTGTATGGTGCCATAAAACCGATAGCTACCATCGTTATTTACAATGTGCCAGCTAAATATGCGAAACCTGTTATCGGGTGAATTTAATATACTGACGCTTTTTACAGAATCAAACGGGAAAAGAAACGAGTTTGGAACCTTTAGCGCGCTAACCAAAGTTTTAATAAAGGCATAGTTTGCATTTTTACGCTCAAGGTCGTTTTCATTATTAATGAATGTTTTACCTAAAACAATTAAAGTATCTTCATATGATCGCAACTGTGCAAGGCGGCTGTTTTCGTCTGAATGCTGGGCGAAACCGGACAAGCAAAAAAATAGGATAGTAATTGTTAAAAAGAAGTACTTTATCACCATTTGTAATATGTAACGTAACTAACCCAAATAACGGGAATATTTTTATTTTTATTTTCTCTCAAAACTAATAATATTTAATTGGTATATTTAACTATTAATGAGTGTTTTAACCTTTATCCTTATGGCAGCAGCAGATCAAATTGTACAAATAGCAAATAATTACAGCACCGAAAACATTACCGAGATCCAGGTAAATGCCGGGTGGACTGACAAACAGTACCAGGCCGATATGGTATCGATAGGGTGGGCGCACGGCGATGAATGGTGTGCTGCCTCAGTAAAGCTTACCTGGAAAAAGGGATATGCAGACAACCCAGCTGTTTGGGCGCATGCTTCACGGCTTATATCACTTAACAGCCAGGAAATGGCAAGAAACTTTCATAACGATCCGGTGTGGCCAACATCAACCCATGTTCCAAAGTTAGGCGCAATTGCGGTATGGCAGGAAGGCGATAGCCTAAAACAGGGACATTGCGGCATTGTAGTTGCAGTTAACGGCAATCAGTTCACAACTGTTGAAGGTAATACATCATCACCAAGCATGCCCAGCATCCGAAATGGTTGGACGGTTGCTGCACACACCCATACATTGGGTTTACCCCATGTTGTAAATGGCCTTAATTTTGACAGGTTCGTATATGCAATAGAAAGTTATTCGCCGCTTGTTGTTGAATAGTTTTCAATAACCATTGCACTTGCACCACCGCCGCCATTACAAATTCCGGCAGCGCCATATTTTCCATTATTTTGCTGCAACACATGTAGTAAAGTAACAATTATCCTAGCCCCCGATGCTCCCAGCGGATGTCCAAGTGAAACGGCGCCACCATTTACATTTACCCTGGCTGGATCGAGCTTTAATAATTGGTTGTTGGCTATTGACACTACCGAGAAAGCTTCATTTATCTCAAAATAATCAAGCTCGTCCGATGATAGCGCCGCACGGTGCAAAGCCAGCGGAATGGCCTTTGACGGCGCAGTAGTAAACCACTCGGGTGCTTGTTGTGCGTCGGCATATGAAACTATTTTTGCAAGGGGTTTTATTCCAAGTTCGTCTGCTTTTTCCCTGCTCATTAAAACAACTGCGGCTGCGCCATCATTTAAGGTCGATGCATTGGCTGCGGTTACTGTTCCATCTTTTTTAAATACCGGTTTTAATGATGGGATCTTGTCAAACTTTACAGCTTTTGGTTCCTCGTCTTCAGCAAATAAAGTTATATCGCCTTTTTTATCTTTAAGCTCAACAGCGGTAATCTCATCCTTAAACTTACCGTCAATTTGTGAATTTTGTGCTCTTTTATAGGATTCTATCGCAAATGCATCCTGTTCTTCGCGGCTTATATTGCATTCCACCGCACACAACTCGGCCGCCGAACCCATATGGTAATCGTTGTATACATCCCACAAACCGTCTTTTACCAGGCCGTCAATAATTTGTCCGTTCCCAAGCCTGTAGCCATTACGAGCCTTATCTAAGTAATAAGGTACATTGCTCATGCTTTCCATGCCACCGGCAACAACAATTTCGTTTTGGCCCAGCGCAATGCTTTGTGCCGCCAGCATAATTGCCTTCATTCCCGATGCGCATACCTTATTAATGGTAGTTGCAGGTAAAGAGGGGAGTCCGGCAAATATAGCCGCCTGTGTAGCCGGGGCCTGCCCAACATTGGCAGATAATACATTGCCCATATAAACTTCCTGGATCTGATCGGGCTTTAACCCAGCCTTCTCAACTGCCGATTTAATAACAATGCTACCCAGTTGCGTTGCAGAAAGGCTTGCCAAACTGCCGCCAAAGCTGCCGATAGGGGTACGGGTTGCTGAAACTATTACTACTTCCTTCATTTTGAATTATGGTAAATTGGATTGCAAATTTAGTGTTTTATCTATGCATGCATAGCAAATAATGAAGTTTTGTTTAAACTACAAAGCAGGTATACCAGGTTGACATTTTAAGAAAAACTGCATATACCGGAAACTTATATTAATTTTGATTGACAAACGTATAAATGGCAAAATTATCTTCATCGCGCCAAAAGGCTTTATTTCGCAAATACTCACGTAATGTTAAGTTCTTAATGATGCTGGTGAGTATCTGCATTATTGTTTTCACACTTCCAAAACAGGCAAAATTTAGTTACGATATTGAGAAAGGACGAATCTGGAACCAAAAGGACCTGGTATCGCCTTATAACTTTGCAATTTTAAAAACGCCGGAAGAAATTGAGAACGATCAGAAAACAGCGCTGGCAAGCATAACACCAATATACCAGTTGGATGTTAACCTTGCACCACACGAACTGGACGGTTTTAACAGTGATCTGGAAATAAAATGGCACAGCGCCGGTATTAAGGACAGCAAGAAAGCCGCATATATTTTAACGGGATATACCTTGCTGAAATCTATATACGATAGAGGTGTTTTAACCTTAAACCCAAAATACCAGCAAAATACCGAAAATTACGAGGTAACTATCCTGAACCAAAATGTAGCTTCGGATAGAAACACCGGTGATTTATATACCAAACGAAGTGCGCTGGCTTATTGTGATCGTTTTTTGACAGGAAAAAAGGAACTGGATAAAGCTTTTTTACTCGATCTGATCAATAACCGGCTGCAGCCAAATTTGATATTTGATAATAAGTTAACATCAAGGCTTGAAAAGGAAGTGGTTGAAAATTTATCGACTACCCGCGGGATGGTTCAAAAGAACGAGGTGATAATAGCCAAGGGATCGGTGGTAAGCGACGAAGCCTATCAGAAACTTCAATCGTATAAAAAAGCCTTTGAAGACAACGCCCGGATTAACGGGGACCCCCGGCTGGTTTTAATAGGCCAATTTTTGCTGGTTGGTATAACCATTGCGTTGTTGATCGTGTTTCTTTACCTTTTCAGGAAGGACATTTATGCTGATAACCGGTTGGTAAGCTTAATTTTGCTGGTTATTACAGCAATGCTGTTCACGCTATCAGTAGCCATAAAGCTGCAATTGCCGAACTTGTACTACATTCCATACTGTATTGTTCCTATCATAATAAGGATTTTGTTCGATACCCGTCTGGCTTTAAATATCCATTTACTTGTGGTGTTGATAGCAGGTTTTTTTGTGCCAAACAGTTTTGAATTTGCATTCTTCGAAATTACTGCGGGGATGGTTGCAATTTACAGCATCAAGAATTTGATCCGCCGCGAGCAGTTCCTTATATCGGCACTTATCATAACACTTACCTACTTCGTGTCATTTCTCGGTATTGCATTCATTCGGGAAGGCAGCATCAGGAGTATCGATTGGATGGACTTCGTACCATTTGTTGTAAGTGTTTTATTAACATTGCTTGCTTATCCGCTTATCTATATCTTCGAAAAGATCTTTGCCATAACATCAGACATTACTTTAATTGAATTGACCAATACCAATGCTCCCCTGCTGCGTGAGATGGCTTTCTCAGCTCCCGGGACCTTCCAGCATTCATTACAAGTGGCCAACCTGGCTGAAAACGCCATATACAGCATTGGAGGCAACGCCTTGTTGGTTAGGGCTGGGGCCTTGTATCATGATATTGGCAAGATGGAGAACCCGCTCTTTTTTATAGAGAATCAAACATCGGGCTTTAATCCGCATGATAAGTTGCCATACCAGGAAAGCGCACAAATAATTATAAGGCACGTTAGCCAGGGTATTGAAATGGCCCGGAAGGCAAACCTTCCGGAAATTGTGATCGACTTTATTCGCACCCATCACGGTGATACACGTGTTGATTACTTTTACCAATCTTTTTTGAAAAATTTTCCTGAAAAATTCATCGATGAGAACACTTTTAGGTACCCGGGACCTATTCCTTTCTCAAAAGAGGCCGGTGTTTTGATGCTTGCCGACTCTGTTGAGGCCGCTTCGCGGGCTTTAAAGGAGCCTGATGAACAATCAATAAGTAATCTTGTAGATAGGATCGTAAAATACAAACTCGATCAAAACCAATTGAAGGACAGTGACATAACGCTGAAGGATATCGAAACCATCAAAACAATATTCAAGAAAATGTTGATGAGCATTTACCATGTGCGGGTAGATTATTAAGAAAACGAACTTTTTTTTTGCCGGATAAGGCGAATTGCTATATTTGCAATCCCGAAAAAAAGGGAATAGTTTGAATACGGTTCGCAAGAATCAAACATGGTGAGGTGCCTGAGAGGCCGAAAGGATCAGTTTGCTAAACTGACGTACGGGAAACTGTACCGAGGGTTCGAATCCCTCCCTCACCGCTGGAAAGCAATTCAAATCTTGTCAAAAGCCTGTAAATCGTTGATTTACAGGCTTTTTTGATTTAAGGTGTTATGTCAAATATGTCAAAAACAGGCATATTCCAGTGAGCGATTCGTGTAGTAGTGGCTGCCCGGACCAATCGCTCACTGGAAGTGGTGTAATCAACTGACATAGAGGGTGTTCTGGAAATAAACATTCTTAAAAAAATGCCAAAAATCGACCATTTTCCTCTGCACGGTTCGTGTAGTAGTACATAGCGGTAATATCGCTCACTAAAAGTGATATAAATTACTGATATACAACATGTTCGATTATGAAACATCTTGTGCTAAGGGGCTTATTTATCGACATTTATTCACTTTAATTAATGAGTTTTATGTTAGAAAAAAGCTTTGGTTTGCTGTTTTACTTAAAACAGACCCCTAATTACAAAAAGGATCAGATGTACATTTATTTAAGGATAACTGTAGATGGAGTTTCAAAGGAGATCTCGACTAAACGTTTATGGTTCGTTTCTAAATGGAACGTTAGGAGCGGCCGTGCAGAAGGCACGAATGAAGAAGCCCGTTCTATCAATAACATGCTGGATACTTTGCAGGTTAAAGCCCACGAGGCCAAAAGAATGTTAATCGATGCTGACCAGGAAATATCAGCGCAAGGAATAAAAAACCTGATGCTGGGCGTAGACGACCGCAAAATGATACTCGAAGTTTTCCAGGAGCACAATGACCAGGTTGCTGCTCTCGTTCCACAAGAATACTCTGCTGGCACGCTCGATTTGTTCAAACGCACGCTGAATCATACCCGTTCGTTCATTCAATGGAAATACAGGGTTGATGATCTGGACATTAAAAAATTGAATTATGAGTTCATTAGTCAATATTCGTTTTGGCTTAAAAGCGTGCGTAAATGTCAGCATAACTCCGCCATGAAATACCTGACTTATTTTAAGAAAACAGTTTTGCTTTGTGTTAAATACGGATGGTTGAAAAGTGATCCTTTTGCAGGATTCAATTTAAACAGGAAAGAAGTTGAGAAACCATATTTAACAGAAGATGAGCTGAAACGCATCATTTCAAAAGACTTTCGGTCACAGCGATTGAGTAACGTTCGGGATATTTTCGTCTTTTGCTGCTATACGGGATTGGCTTATATTGACGCCAAGCAGCTCAAATCTTCCGAACTCGTGAAAGGTTTCGATGGTGAACAGTGGATCATTAAAAACAGGCAAAAGACAGAATCCGCTTCAAGGATACCACTACTTCCGGCAGCACAAACGATTTTGGACAAGTATAAAGCAGACCCTCAATGCCAGGCGAAGGACGCAGTTCTTCCAATGTTGACTAATCAAAAGATGAATGAATACCTGAAAGAAATAGCCGAACGTTGCGATATAGATAAGCTATTAACCTTTCATGTTGCAAGACATACGTTCGCTACCACAGTTACTTTGAGTAACGGGGTGCCAATGGAAACGGTGTCTAAAATGCTTGGCCACAAAAATTTACGGCAGACCCAGCACTATGCAAAAATAGTAGATGCTAAAGTTGCCTTTGATATGAAACAACTTAAGGATAAACTCAGCCTCCAGGGGTAATATGTATAAATAAGTCAATTATGAGGTGTCGCATTTTGCGACACCTCATTTAAATTTGTTTTCTGAATTTTGCAGCTTGTTTAATTATTTCCTCTGTCGTTTTCATTCTTCCTGCCTTAATCCACTCATCTAATTCAGTGTTTAAAAAGTATAAACGTTTCCCAGGCTTATTAACGGGTATCTGCTTTCTGCTGACTAAGGAATAAAGCGCAGTCACGGTGATCTGTAAATAGTCCGCTGCTTCATTAACGTTGAGAAATTTTTTCTTGTGCTACTGTTCAAAATGTAATTTGAGCAATAAATCTTCAATGAGTTCCACTTTCCCGAATAGCTGCCTGAGCACCTCCGGCATTTTATCAAAACCAAATTCATCCATAGTTTAAAATTTGGCTCAAATTAGCTTGTAAAACGATTTGAAGTGGTAGGTTAAAATAGTGATCAGGAGTTTTTCAAGCATTGTTTCCGGCAAGCTTGTTTCGCAGGGAAACGGAGAAAGTGGCTGGCCGGAGCGCGGTAGGCGCAAAAATCATCAGGAGGGTTGATAGGCCTCGATTTTAGCCTCAATATGGGCCAGGTATTGATTTATTAATTGTTTCACGATATACCAGTCCAATCCGTTGTTTCCGCAGCCGAGAGCAGGAAGGGCGATATGTCCAATATCAGTTTCGTTCATCAAACGGACGAGGTCCTGCAAACCTTGTTCAATGTAGGTATATTCAGATGGCAGACGCCAATGTGTTTTTGTCTGAAAATTGATAATAAGGCGTTCGCTTAAATGCAGGCTTCTGTCTTTTACAGACAGCAGTTTTCCAACCTGCAATTCATGATTAAGGCAAGCTTCACGGTAGCGCTGATAATTATACGGAAATTCATTTTTGAATTGCAAAGCAATGCCTTTGCCCATCACGCCAACGGTGTTGACCGTATTGACGAGCGCATAGGCATTGCTTTGGAATATATCACCATATAAAATCTTAATCATATTAAGCTACTTTGAGGGGCTGCGTTTTGAAATCTTTAAGGTTCAGAAAAAAGCCCCGGTTAAACAATATCCCTTCCCGGAAAAGTTGCCATAGGAGTGAAGCCCCGCAGTTGGCCAATGCCGAGTTGATGAACAAATCCTGTTTGGTAAGTGCCTCCGCCAATGAACAGCTCGGCGTGTCATCGTCGTGTTCAGATTGTAGCAACAAATCCTTAAATTCATCGGTTACCAAAGCTAGTTTTTCAACCGGCCTGTATAGCTTGGATTCAGGTTGTTGGACTTTATCCAAAGTCGACAATATGACCTGTCCGCTTGCACGGCTGTTGCCGAAATCAAGCCAGTATTTTACCCGGTTACGGCCATAATACCTTTTCGCGAATGCCTTCAACACTTCGGCAATCTCAAATCTTGCTTTAGCGGTATCAACGCAGCTAATGGTAATAGTGGCGCTTCCTTTATCCACATCTTTCAGGTTATTATCGTAGCGTTCCATTTCTGCTTTCCAGTTTGTGCCAAAAAACCTGTTGATGCGGTTCACCAATGTGACCGATTTGAACTGGCCTAACTCGGACGTGGTGAACAACTGCCTGCCCAGGTTCGCCCTTTCTACTTTATCATTGTCCCAAACCCTGACCATTAAACCCGGATGGTCTAGGGCAATTAAGGCGTGATTCATTCTGGCCAAAGCAGTCAGCACCTGCCCACCTGTACCACCTGCGCCGATGAGATTAACTGTTACCGGGTTATAAGGCTGTAATAGTTCCTTTTGTATGATGTGAACCGCAGTTTTTGCGGGTTCTTTTTTCTTTGCTTTCATATAATCAGTTGCTTTAATGTAAGGCCATTTTTGCGTAGTTCATCCAGCGGAAAGTCTTTGCCTGTTTCCATCAGCGTCCGCCACAATTCTTTGGTGTCGGTTTTGGTGCTGCTTCCGCCATTGATAGAATGGCTGAAGTAGCTATTATAAAAATAGTTTTCCCATTGGCTCATAAAATCCTCTAAACAGGCATTTCGCCCGATGTCAATTTTAACGGTTCCCATGCATACATTCCCGTTATTGTAAATATTAAGGTAGGGGGCATGATGCAAGACTGTTTGCCCGTTTGGTTTAGTTTTGCCCTTTACGGCGTAAACCATTAATTTATCTGCGGAGGCTTTCCAAACCATCGCCGGGACTTTTGCCTTACCTGATGGTATGTTTAAACTGTCCACAAAAAACAAGTTGGTTTCCTTTGGCGGTGTGTACCAAAGGGCATAACCATTCGTGCCATAATTCACATATAGGACTTTTGATGGCAAAATCCCCCGGCTTTTGAGGTAACCGCCTTTGAGTTCCTGTGTTGCCTGCAATAACTCGTTTAAGGCCGACATTTCCATTAATGTAAGTGGATGGGCGTTTATCGGCTGTCCTTGCTTGCCAATGTCATAGCTTTCGCTCCGGTAAAATCCAAAATATAGCTATGGAGCCGGCATGGATTTTTAGGGAGATGCGGCTGTTTTAAGCTGATGGTTTGATCTGTGGATCACCGGTCAAAACCTGTTTGAGGATTATTGTCTTTTTGCGGATGAGGACTTATGCGCAATGCGGACATAAGTCCCTGGATGACTGGTTCTGCCCAATTTGGTATTTTCTGGCTAATAAATTTGACTTTATCCCTTTCAATGTTCAATAAGGGTTCTTGTTCACCTATTCGATGGGTAGCATCAAGAAGAAAAACATTATCGAAGCGATGTGCGAAAAACATAAGGTTCTTTAACCCTTCGTCATAATTTAAACGTATGCTGTGCGTATCCACAAAATGTCCGCCCTTGTTTACGCGGGATGTTACGCGGTGCATCGATTCTTTTTCGGAACTTAATAGAAAGTACATCAGGTTTACTGCATACCCTTTATTCTTGAATTGGTCGACGGTTTCCATTAATTGAAAATCCCTGAAGTTCGTTTCAAGAATAAAGTCCTTTTTGGATTTTATGGCTTTGGCAATTTGGTCCTGGAAATGGTTATTTATGAAGTAGTAAATGCCGTCTATAGGAAGGTTCTGGTAGGTATCCTGAACCTTTTGACTTTCTTTGTCGGGATCAAAAACGATCGCATCTTTATCTGAAAATTTGGCGGAATAAGTGCTTTTACCTGCTCCGTTCGGCCCCGCTACGATAATCAGTTGTTTTTTTGTGAGAACGCTCATCGGTTAATTGTTTTATTACTACGGCTCTTCCCTGGTCGTCAATTCGGACCAGCTCTGAATGGTCTTTGTATTCCTGGACTAATGTGTCGGCGTCCGGGCAGATCTTTTCGTCGTAATAAGTGATGAATGAGTCTTTTGCCCATGTTTCCTTAAGTACCTGTTCCGCAACAGGATGAATCAATTCTTTAAATTCTTCTGGTGACATATCAAAAACTGTCTTTCGTTTTATTTTAGCGCTCATCAGCTTATTCCTTTTTACAAAAATAGGAATAATTGTGGTGACGGGGGTAAATTTACTGTTTGCTGTAATAGCAAGTGGTAGCTAATTCAATAAAATATTACGCTGGAAATTTTTCAGATTAAGCGCGTACCTACAGTTCCCGGATGAAGCGAACGGCTTTAGTATCGGGGTCGATTTCGACAAGCACACGCCGCCCATTGGGGTATTCATGGATGAATTGCCCCGGGATTTCGGTTGGGTGAACGGTGTATTCGAGTTCGGCGGTTTGCATCGGGTTTCAAATTTAGCGTTTTTCATTTACGGGCAAGGGGTTGTTGAAAAATGTTGCTGCCTGGGGTAGTAATGCCGGATCGTTTACGATTACGACTGTTCCCTGCTGCTGATTTTCAGTAAGCCATTCCAGGTAAGCGAAGAAGTCGTTGAACACCGATACTTCCTCAGTTTGTCCAGGAATAATGGTTAGTCCTTTTAGGCCGATGCAGGCGTGAAACTTTTGGCTGTGTACCTGCCAGCCGCCGTTTTCGTTTTGGTGGCCGGCAGCATAGAATTGTTTGCGGGTTTTCTTTTGGTCTTCGACGTAGTAATATACTTCTTTGAGCTTGCCCTGGGCTGTCTGCCAAACGCCGCGTTCCTTCAGGTATGCGGTGATGGCGGGGGTGTTGCCGAGTTCTTTGATTTCTTCAATTCGATAATGTGGCAGTTTCACGGCGTGGCGGCGTTTCCTAAATGTCAGTGTCATATAATACAAAAGGGGAACCGATGCGGCTCCCCTTTAAATATTTTTGATCGGGAGTACTTCCGTCATATCCTACGATATGGGCCCGCGGGCCTGCCCCAGCGCTTTCGGCGTGTGATACGATCTCACCTTCACTGGATTTCCGGTTGTTAGCCGGTTAATGTTTTCTCCCTGTACGTCAAATAACTTTCCGTCAGCGGGCTTATTGCGAAATTTCGCTGCCGTTGACGACGACAAAATTGGCTGGTTCGGGGACGGGGATTGGGTAGGAAGGAGGGTGGCAACCTGAAATAAAATTTGGGTTTCGCTGATTGATGTGATTTTCAGCAGGATAGGTTTCAGTTTTAGTGATAGTAACTGATTGACATTTTGTTGAATGCACCCTAAACCGGAAATTTTATATCGTCATAAGCCATGTTCCCCTATGCCGCAGGAATTCATTGTACAAGGAATTGGTTGTGCCGGCTTGGGTAAAGATAGGAGGTAGCAGATGGCCCGGAGCAGGATAACGGCGCCATCGGTTACGAAAAGAATGATGAAAAATAAAATGCACCTCATGTGTTTGTGTCTTGCTGCACAAATGTAGGGAGCGAAGGGTATAGATGGCTTTAAACGGGTAAATTAAACCAGTTCGGCCCTCCTTGATAAAAGACATTCGACGGTGCGGATCAACCCACAGATTTTATTAGCGTCTGCTGTGGTTTCGCAGCGATCTTAAGATCTTCCTCATTTTGGTTTATTTGCGATCCATAATTCAAATTCCGCCGGGCCGCCTTCTTTACCGCAGCCGAAGCATTTGAACATGTTTTTTTCCGGGGATACCATAAATGAACTGGATTGGTCGGGGTGGAACGGGCAGTTCCCTTTTAAGGTTTTTCTCCCTTCCAGGAGCGTGATATATTTGGAAACGATTTGGACCAGGTCTGACATATATGGCAAACTTAACTATTGACTGAACACCATTAAAGATTGTTGAAAATTTCTGATTTGTTAGGAATTCATCCGCCATTATAGGTTGCGACGGTAGCGCTTATTAACTACTTTCGGCGGGTATGAAAGTGATCATTGCGGAGAAGCCTTCTGTTGGGCGGGAGATTGCCAGGGTGTTCGGGGCGACGACGAAGAAGGACGGCTATATCGAAGGCAAGGGGTATACGTTCACCTGGGCTTTTGGTCATTTACTGCAACTGGCTTCGCCGCAGGAGTATGGCTATTATGGCTGGAACGTACAAAACCTGCCGATGCTGCCGCAGAAATTTAAGCTGGCGATCCGGAAGGTGAAGTCTAAGGACGGCATGGTGGAGGACCCGGGCGTCCGTAAGCAGCTGGATATCATCAAAGCCTTGTTTGACGAGGCCACGGAGATCATTGTGGCGACGGATGCGGGGCGGGAGGGTGAGTTGATTTTCCGGTATATTTATTATTATTTGAAATGTAAGAAGCCTTTTAAACGACTTTGGATCTCTTCGCAGACGGATGAGGCGATTAAGGATGGGTTCAGAAATTTGAAGCCGGGATCGGATTACGATACGCTGTTCAATTCTGCGCATTGCCGCTCCCAATCGGACTGGCTGGTGGGCATGAATGCCACACAGGCTTTGAGTTTGTCAGCGGGGTCACGTTCGGTGCTATCACTGGGACGGGTGCAAACGCCGACGCTGGCGATGATCTGCTTCCGCTATAACGAAAACAAAAACTTTGTTCCGGAACAGTTTTACCAGGTGAGTATTATGGTCGATAAAGAAGGGCAGGTGTTCCGGGCGATAACAGAGGAGAAATACAAAACAAAGGAGGCTGCACAACTGATTGTTGACGGCGTTAAAGCAACCGGGAATATCTTAAGCGTTGATGCCAAACCACGCAAAGAACCGCCACCGCTTTTGCATGACTTAAGCAGCCTGCAGCAGGAAGCGAACAAAAAGAAAGGTTTTACGGCAGACCAAACACTAACGCTTTTACAAAACCTGTATGAAAACAAGCTGGTGACTTATCCTAGGACGGGCAGCCGGTATATCGGGGATGATGTGTTTGCAACGGTGCCCAGCCTGGTCGAAAAACTTAAAGATCATCCCGAATTCGGTAAACAGGCTAGTGTCTTAACAGAAGCTAAATTGAACAAGCGCAGTGTCAACACTAAAAAGGTGACGGATCACCACGCGATACTGACAACAGGGGAGACGCCCCGCCAGCTCTCGCCAGACCAACAGGCCATTTACGACCTGGTCGCAGGCAGGATGCTGGAAGCCTTTCACCAGGACTGTATCAAGGAGATTACCAGGATAGTTGTGGAATCCGGCCATAAATTTATCGCCAGCGGTACAGTGATCGGCACCGCAGGCTGGCGGGCGGTCTTTAACGACCCGGATGAAGAAAAGAAGGATGAGGAAAACGCCTCGCTTCCGAAAGTTATACAAGGGGAGGACTTGCCCATCACTGAAAAGAACCTGCTGGAAAAACAGACCAAACCAAAGCCCCTCTATAACGAGGCCAGCCTCTTAAAAGCTTTGGAAACTGCCGGCAAGGAAATTGACGATGAAGAACTGCGCTATGCCATGAAGGACAGCGGGCTTGGCACACCCGCAACAAGAGCCGCCATTATAGAAACGCTTATTAAACGGTTCTATATCGTCCGCGAAAGGAAGAACCTGGTGCCGACCCCGACGGGATTTGCCGTTTATAATGTCGTGAAAGATCACCGGATTGCGCAGGCAGAGCTGACCGGCAACTGGGAGAAAAAACTTGAAGAGATTCGCTCCGGTGCTTCGGTAACGGGATTCCAGGAGGAGATCAAAGCGTATACAAGGGCGATCACGCAGGAATTGCTGGTTGCCGGTAAGGGGATGGTGGTAGGGGCAAAGACCTGATGAACAGGTACTGAATTAATGGTGCAAATTTGTTTCTTCAGTACCTACGCTGGCTAAAAAAGTCGCTTTTTGCCCTTTAACTTTTAAAAAACGGAACAAATCTATCCCTCCAAAACCGCCAAAGAGGCTGCCCCCTTTTGAAGTGACAGCCTCTTTAGCGGTTCCCTGTTAGCTTTTCTTTTTAGGCGCCTTGGCTGGCTTGGCTTTCTTTGCCGTATCAGCTTTTTTGTTTGCCTTATAACGCATGTCAGGTGTCCCGTCCTTTTTTAGTGGTGGCTTGGCTGCTTTGTTTTCCTTAAAGCGCTTGTCCGGTGTCCCGTCCTTCTTTAAGTGCTTTTTTGCGGTGTCGGCTTTGAACGCATACACCGGCGTATTGTGTGCCTGTGTCAATGTCGCAAAGCAAATCATCAATGCGGTCATAAGTGTGAATAAACCAGACAAATAGCTATCGGGTATTTGATTCAGATAATTATTTAGTTTGAATTTTAACAAACAGAAGGCTATTTAGCCCGGGTTTTACCTTTAGGCAGGTGCCTCCTTTTGAAATACCCATCCATCTAAATTGCGTTTTCTTTAACTAAACAGGTTAGTGAGTCTTAAAATTCCACTTCGAATTATCGCTGTTCATATCAAACGTCGCGAGTGTCGGTGTGCTGTCTCCGGAAGAAACTAAAGCCAGTTGCCCCTTCGGATTTGAAACCACTTTTGGCATGATCCTGTAAGTTCCATCCGTTAACTGATCGATCCGCCATAATTGTTCCGGCGCACCCGTAAACTTTGGAACTGTTATCAGTTCAGCATCTGGTGTTGCTGCTAGTGCACGGTCTGTTCCGGCAATTACTATTTTATAATATGGGCCGCCCAGATATCCCCCTGCACCAGCTACCGGTGAAATAGTCCATTTCTGATGAGGGCGAAACATGTAATCACTCAAGTTAACAACAATGTTTCCGGTCGGCCAGGTTTTAATTACATCCGATAATTCCTGGGATGACACTGGTTTTACCGGCTCGTCATTGTTACGGTTGAATCGCATGCCACCCGGCATTCTTGTAAAATCCACGCCTAATTGTAAGGCGTATCCTCTTCGTTCAGATTCAATCTCATACGTCCCTTCCTTGAAGGTGTCACCTGCAATAGGCCATCCATTTTTCCATAGCAATGGGCGGATGCCTAATACGCTGCGTGCATTTTGATCCAAATCAGCCTCATAATGACAAGAAATTTTTTCAACACCATCGCTAACTACGCTACGTCCGAAATGTCCGGGGCCAATCCGCCTGTCGCCGGCTGCAACTACCAATTTCCCACCTCCCTTCAACATTTCTCTACCAATGTTATCAAGATAAGGTCCGGTTATTTTTTTGGAGCGGCCAACAACAATATTATAGGTTGAGTTTGGGCCGTCGCAGCATGTGCCGTGTGTTCCAAGCAGATAGTACCACCCATCCCGATATATCAAATCTGTGGCTTCACAATCGATGGCTATATTTAATGATTTATTACCTTCCACACGTTTGCCTGTTTTGGGATCAAGTTCCACAAGGCGTATATAACCCCAATATGTACCGTAGGATAGCCATAACTTGCCGTCGGTTGGATCCAGCAGGAGACCCGGATCTATCGAATCGTTATCCTCAATACCATCGGATGAGGCAACTACCACAGCCTCCGAATATTTAAAATCCGGCGATCCCGGATCAAGCGTTTTATTCCACATGGTCAATATCTTTCCATTATGTCCGCCCGCCAGGCCGCCGCCGGTTGCACCATAAACAATAAGGTAGCGATCACCAATTTTTAATACATCAGGAGCGGCCCCTCCGCCTGGTCTCACTGCACCTCCATTCCATGTCCAACCGTCTTCGGATATTAATCCGCCACCGCCTGTCCCGAATGTGTAATACTTACCATCACACTCGGCAATGGTTGACGGATCATGTATAAATGGCTTGCCAACTTGTGCTATCGCGCTCCCTGCCCGCAATAGTGAAAATAGGGATATAATGCTTATTGCTTTAACTATTAATTTCATAATAACTCGATTGCTATACAAATTCGACGTAAATGGGACGATCAACTAATTTATTTGAGAGTGATAGTGAGATCTTTGATCGGTTCTCCGTTTTCGTCCAGGAGCCGAACGCAAAAATCACTAAGTCCGGGGCCATTGATTAATGCTCCCCTGATTATATTTTTCCCTTTGTTAAGGGTCAATCGGGGCGAGACACAATCATCCATTACCATTCGTCTGTCTCCGTCAAGTACCACAGCTTCCTGTCCGTTTAGCCACCACATTGATCCCCCATTTGATCCTACAGCCAATCTTACATTTTTTATTTCCCGCGGACTGTTGACTATGGTTACCGCCCAAAACAATACTGAATAAGTATGTTTCTTTAACCCGTAGGCAAGACGAAATAATTTGACGTTGAAAGTTGGACTTTCCAACGCATGCCATGCCAATTCCTGTTCTCCAACCTTTATTTGGTCCCGATCTTTAGGGATGACGGTAAACTGATTTTGGAAATAAGCAGTATCAAATTGTTTTTTCAGGTAACTATAAGTAAAGACAAGATTACTTCGTATCGACTTGTTTATAGGCTCTAATAGTAACCAGCGCTGAATAAACCCCTCGACGTTCGGGGTCTTTTTTGACGTAGTTGCCGGGGTAAAGAATGGTGTGATAGTTCGCACAGTATCGTTATCAGTTATTTTATCAGCCCTGCCTCCTGAAATGGCAGACTGTGCTTGTGACTTCAATGCTGCCAAAATTACGAAGCCCACTGCCAGCAATAATGCATTGCGTTTAATATTCATAGTAGATACTTGAATTTATATCGTTTTTTGGTGTATAATAATCGGTGTATAATAAGATGACAATTGTACCGCCATTCGAAGGAAAATCATCGCTTCAATTAATAAATATATACAACGTTCGTTCAGAAGTTCATACTTCACTATTAGTTTTGGATGCCACGACAGCATTAAGACGTCAACAAAAACCTGGCTGTGTTCAAATAATCGATTTAAACATTTATTGGCTATTTATGGTAAAAAATGGCATCGTTTAATAAAACGTAAATAGAATTTAGGGCAAAGTTTTTCCCGGCATTGTAACACTTATCAATTCAAATTTCGACTAACCCATTTGCAGTTATTTGTCGCATTTAAAAAGACTCACGATTAGAAAATGCGTTTCTTCCTGAAACTTAAATTATAAAAAATGAATTTAAAATATTTAACCATTGTTGTATTAGCGGCCTCCCTGGCCGGGCCCCTTTGCAAGGCTCAAACGCCATCCGGAGAAATTAAGGACGATTTTCAAGCTTCCAGCCTTAACCAGCCCGGGCAGGACTATCCCCGGGTTAATTCGCAAGGCTATGTACGTTTTAGCATAAAAGCACCTAAGGCGGACAGTATAAGGGTTACCTTAGGCCTGGGTGGAAGAGGAGGTACTAAACTTATCAAAGGAACCGACGGATATTTTACAGGCACAACTGAGGCCCCGATGGACGAAGGTTTCCACTATTATCATCTAATAGTTGATGGGGGCATATTTAATGACCCGGGTACATTGAATTATTATGGATCCACCCGTTGGGAAAGCGGTATTGAGATACCGGCCCATGACCAGGACTTTTATGCTTTAACGGATGTTCCTCACGGGAATGTTCAGCAGGTACTCTTTCCTTCAAAGAGCACAAATACCCAACGAAGGGCGTTTGTTTACACACCTCCGGGTTACGAAAAGGATAAATCGAAAAAATACCCTGTGCTGTACCTGCAGCATGGCTGGGGTGAGGACGAGACCGCATGGAGCAACCAGGGGCATGCCAACCTGATTATGGATAACCTGATTGCAGAAGGCAAGGCAAAACCTTTCATTATTGTGATGACCTATGGCATGACCAATGACGTAAAGCCCGGCGGTATAAGGAACTTCAAAATAGATGCCTTTGAAACCGTATTGACGGATGAATTGGTGCCTTATGTGGATGCCAACTTTCGCACTATTGCCAATAGGGAAAACCGCGCAATGGCAGGGCTCTCCATGGGTGGCATGGAAACACATTTAATTACACTTGCAAAGCCCGACGAGTTTGCCTACTACGGTTTGCTAAGCGGGGGCACCTACACCCCTGCCGAATTACAAGATAAACCTAAAGCTAAACTTATATTTATAAGCTGCGGCAGTAAGGAAAACCCCACCGGTGTAAATAAGGCTACTGCTGCATTAAAAGATGCAGGCTACAATGCTGTATCCTTTATTTCCGATAATACGGCCCACGAATTTCTGACCTGGCGCCGGAGCCTAAAACAGCTTGCTCCATTATTGTTTAACAATTAAAGTTGAGCCCCAGGTATTTCATCAAAGCCAATTAATTGTATCTAAAAACCTAATTACAAATGCTAAAATCAATAAGAAGTTGCACATACGTTATTTTAATATGTGGTATGTTTTTCGGAAGGCAGGCTTTGGCGCAGCAGCCAACAAAATTAACGCTTCAGCTTGACCAACCGGGGCATCCATCAAGCCCGGTATTATACGGCTTGATGACCGAAGAGATCAATTACTCCTATGATGGCGGAATTTACGCCGAGCTAATCAGGAACCGTAGTTTTAAGGATAATGCTAAGAATCCTGATCATTGGAGTTTAATAAAGGGCGTTGCTGATTCATCTGCTATTGTATTGGATAATAAGCATCCGGTTAACGAAGCTTTAACCGAGTGCCTAAAACTCAATCTGGTAACTGATGGCAAAAATACCGGCTTAGCGAATGATGGTTTTTGGGGGATACCTGTTTTTCCTTCAACTAATTATCAGGGCAGTTTTTATGCGATGACTGATGGCAATAACGCGGGGCCAATTACAGTAAGTATCGAATCGACGGACGGCAAAAGCATGTTTGCGACAGCAAATGTCACAAGGGTTAGCGGGCTTTGGAAAAAATTCAGCTTTAACCTTAATACAACAGCATCTGTAACACCAACTGCCGATACACGCTTTGTTATCCGGCCTTCAACTAAAGGCAATTATTGGTTTACGCTTGTATCGTTGTTCCCGCCCACCTATCAAAATACAGCTAACGGCAACAGGCGCGATATTATGCAGCTTCTCGCTTCCATGGCCCCTAAATTTTTGCGGCTGCCCGGTGGCAATTATTTGGAAGGCAATATGTTTTCCATAAGATATAACTGGAAAAAAACATTAGGCCCAATTGATGAAAGGCCCGGTCATCAGGGTACCTGGGGGTACCGCTCGTCCGACGGAATGGGTTTACTGGAATACCTGGACTGGTGCGAAGATTTACAAATGGAACCATGGGCTACACCTTAAACCGCGATTATGTAGAAGCAGGGCCATTCCTGAAGCCCTATGTTGACGAAGCCCTGGAGGAGATAGAATACGTTACCGGCGATACAACTACCAAATACGGAAAAGAACGTGCCAGTGACGGACATCCTGCCCCTTTCCCGTTACATTATGTTGAAGTTGGGAATGAGGACGGTTTCGATATGTCAGGAAGTTATGAAGGCAGGTTCACCCAATTTTATGATGCCATCCGCAGTAAATATCCAAACCTGCATATTGTTTCAACCACCGGCGGTAAGGATTTTTTGGGAGCGCGTTTCCCGCTTGCCAAACGCATTCCCGATGTGATGGACGAACATTATTATAGAAATGCCTTCGACATGGAAAGCGATGCCGACCATTACGACAGCTATGACAGAAAAGGCCCGAAAATATTTGTCGGCGAATGGGCTACACGTGAGGGTAAGCCAACACCAAATTTCAACTCGGCACTTGGCGATGCCGCGTGGATGACGGGAATGGAACGGAATTCGGATATTGTCGTGATGGGGTGTTCGGCACCTTTGTTTGTGAATGTAAACCCTGGCGGCATGCAATGGGAGTCGGATTTAATTGGCTATAATACCTTAACTAGCTATGGTTCTCCATCGTATTACGCACAGCAAATGTTCAGTAATTACCACGGCGATAACGTGGTGGATATGGTTGGCGAAGGCATCCCGGTACAGTTGCAAAAATTGGATCATAAGGATAGTTTAAATAAAGTTACCCCCAAAACTTATCCCTCCTTATTTTATGTAACCACCCGCGACACAAAAAACGGCAGGCTGTATGTTAAAATTGTTAACGCAGGCGATGCCGCCAAAGAGGTATTATTAGAATTAAAGGGCGTTTCATCAGTAAAAGGCAACGGAAAAGTAGTTGTCATGAAGGCCGATAAGCCGGAGGATACAAATACAATAACCGAACCGAAAAAAATTACCCCTGCAGTTGTGGCGTATAAAGGATTTAAGAAGGCCTTTACTTATAGCTTCCCCAAATATTCAATAACCGTGCTTCAAATTGATACCCAGTGATGCGTAAATTTTTGATCAAACTGATTTTGGCGCCGGGCTTTTTGTTGTTATTCGAATTCGGTGCGCTTGCACAGGCCCATAATCCAATTATTTATGCTGATGTGCCGGATATGTCGATAATAAGGGTAGGGGATAGTTACTATATGAGCAGTACTACAATGTACATGAGTCCGGGCGTACCGATAATGAAGTCGAAAGATTTGGTTAACTGGAAAATTGTGAGTTACGCTTATAATATTTTAGAAGATACAGACGACCTGAACTTAAATAATGGTCAAAACAGTTATGGAAAGGGCTCGTGGGCAAGCAGCCTGCGTTATAATAATGGTATTTACTACGTGTCTACCTTTGCCGGCAATACCGGCAAAACCTATATCTATAGTACGCGTAATATTGAAAAAGGCCCGTGGAAGGCTTTGTCCTTTAAACCCAGCCTGCACGATCATTCCTTGTTTTTTGATGACGATGGCAAGGTTTATATGATTTATGGCAGCGGGTGGATAATGTTAGCCCAATTGAGGAATGATCTGACCGGAATAGAACCCGGCACAAAGCCGCAGGTTTTGATAGAGAACGCCAGCCTGGCTGCCGGGCCAAATTTAGGATTACCGGCGGAGGGCTCTCAAATGTTTAAAATCAAGAGGAAGTATTATCTTTTTAATATCTCATGGCCACGAGGCGGGATGCGAACTGTACTGATTCATCGCGCTGATCATATCGCAGGCCCTTACGAAGGCCGGTTGGCCCTGCAGGACAATGGCGTAGCTCAGGGCGGTTTGGTGGACGCGCCAGATGGCCGATGGTTTTCATATCTTTTCCGCGATTTCGGTGCTGTGGGGCGTGTGCCCTATCTGGTTCCGGTACAATGGGATAATGGTTGGCCCATATTGGGGATAAATCATCAGGCGCCCGATACAATACCATTACCGGGAAACAAATCGCTAATGCCGGGAATCGTTTCATCAGATGATTTTAACCGTAAACGCGGGGAGCGTGATTTGCCGTTGGTTTGGCAATGGAACCATAACCCGGTAAATGAACTTTGGTCAGTAAGGCAACATAAAGGATACCTTAGGCTCACTACTGGAAGGGTTGACACAACTATACTATCGGCCAGAAATACGCTCACTCAACGCACCTTCGGGCCTGAATGCTCGGGTATTACGGCCATTGATGTTTCCGGGCTTAAAGATGGTGACCGGACCGGACTTGTGTTGCTACAAAAAAAATTTGGTTGGGTCGGCGTTAAAAAGGAGGGTGGCAATAAGTTTATTGTAATGGTAAACGCACAAAGTGGCTCTTCAATCGAGTCAATAAATATTCCGCTTAACCAAAACTTGGTATATTTTAAAACATCATGTGAGTTTAAAGACCGGGCAGATAAAGCAAACTTTTATTATAGCCTTGATGGCATTAATTGGATCTCAATAGGTTCTACGCTCCAAATGGCATATACCCTTCCGCACTTTATGGGTTACAGGTTTGGCCTTTTTAATTATGCCACAAAAGCCACAGGGGGCTACGCCGATTTCGATTATTTTCAGATAAGCGATAAAATACTATCTCAACAGTAATAAAAAGAAATATGAAAAGCTTAATACCTCTTTTATCCTTGTTGTTGCTTTTCGGGTTTGAAGCCAAATCGCAGGATAATAAAGCCATTCCTGATACTATGGGAAGCTTGCCGGCTGTTACAAATGTAAGGGGGGCGAGATACCCGCTTATTTTGCCTAATCATCATGTTATATTCCGCATAAAGGCACCGGATGCGCAAAAGGTGCAAATAGACTTAGGAAAAAAATACGATTTGATTAAGGGCGATGACGGTTTTTGGAAAATAACGACAGACTCGGTAAGTGAAGAATTTCACTATTACACGCTTTTATTAGATGGTTTTGCAACTGCCGACCCGGCAAGCGAAAGTTTTTATGGAATGGGCAGGATGGCCAGTGGCATTGAAATTCCGTTTGCTGCGGGCGATTACTATGCAGAAAAAGATGTGCCGCACGGCGACATCCGCATAAAAAAATATTACTCTACGGTTACCAAATCGTGGCGGCAGGTTTACATCTATACACCTCCCGGATACGACACAAATATCAGTGAAAAATATCCTGTGCTTTACATTTTACATGGCGGTGGAGAAGACGAGCGTGGCTGGGCTACACAGGGGAAAACAGCTATGATTATGGACAACCTGATTGCGAAAAAAAGGCCAGGCCAATGCTGGTCGTAATGCCTGATGCCAATATGGGCGCCACAGCGTTTGGTATAGACGGCTTAAAGGAATTTGAAGCAGAAATGAAGCAAAGCATTATCCCGTTTATTGAAAATAATTTCAGGGTGAAAAATACGCGTGCGGACCGCGCGCTGGCCGGGTTATCCATGGGCGGGATTAATACACTGTACACCGGCGTTTATAACACCAATTACTTTTCATATTTGGGGGTGTTCAGTTCCGGATGGATAGTGCCTATGCAAAACAGCATAGCCGACGCCCAATATGGATACATGAAGCAAAACAGTTCCAAGATTAATAATGATCTGAAATTGTTTTGGTTGTCAGCGGGGGGTAAGGAAGATATTGCCTATAAAAACGGCCAAATTATGCTGGCCAGGTTTGACGAACTGCACATACATCATACCTATTACGAATATCCGGGCGGGCATACATGGCCGGTTTGGAGAAATGACCTTTACCATTTTGCTCCGCTATTATTCAAGTAATAATCAAAAAACAATTGAAAATTTAAAAACGATGAGATATTTTAAGCAACGCCTGATGTTATCGGGCTTAATCTTGTGCGTCAATTATTTAATGGCACAAAACCCATTAATAAGGAATCAATTCACTGCCGACCCTTCGGCGCGGGTATTTAATGGCAAGGTTTATCTTTATCCCTCGCATGATATTTTGGCTTCACCCGGGCATGGCAAGGTTGGATGGTTTTGTATGCAGGACTATCATGTATTTTCATCATCAAACCTAACTGACTGGACAGACCATGGTGTAATTGTAAGTCAAAATAAAGTGCCATGGGTCGACTCCGCAACCTATAGCATGTGGCCCCCCGATTGTATTGAGCGGGAGGGAAAGTATTATTTCTATTTTCCTGCTCCTGCAAAGGCGGGCGGTGGAAGAGGATTTTCAATTGGTGTTGCAATAGCTAACGACCCAGCGGGCCCGTTTGTCCCTCAGCCAACGCCCATAGTGGGCATCCACGGCATAGATCCTAATGTGCAAATTGCCCTGGATGGCCAGGCATATATTTACTGGGCACAGGGAAACCTGTACGGGGCAAAACTAAAGGCCAACATGCTGGAGTTAGATTCCGAACCGGTAAAATTGGAAGGCTTTCCTGATAAAGGCTTAAAGGAGGGCCCTTATTTATTCGAACGCAAGGGCATTTATTATATGACTTATCCGCATGTCACTGATAAGATCGAGCGGCTTGAATATGCCATGTCTGACAATCCCCTGGGGCCGTTTAAATATGCAGGCGTATTGATGGACGAATCCGCTTCGGGGTGCTGGACAAATCATCAATCAGTCATCGATTTTAAAAGCCAATGGTATTTATTTTATCACAACGACGACCTGTCGCCGGAGTTTGATAAAAACAGATCGGTAAGAGTTGACAGTTTGTTTTTTAATGAAGATGGAACCATCCTTAAGGTTATCCCAACTTTACGGGGAGTTGGGATAACCAGCGCAACAAAAAAAATTGAAATTGATAGGTTTAGTGCTAAAAGCACAGATGGGATAGCAATAGCGTTTCTTGACACAGCAAGCAAATTTCAAGGCTGGAAGACCATTTTCAATAAGCCAAACTCATGGGTAAAATACAACAGTGTTTCGTTCGCCAATAAAAAATTGAAGCATATTTGTGTAAATGCCCGTTCAACTACAGGGGGCACATTATTGATAAGTACAGCAGCAGTGCCAAACAAAATTATAGCAAAGGTGAGCATACCAAAGGGCGATGATTGGAACGTAACTAAAATTACACTGCAATCGATTCCCGTTGGTGTGAAAAATCTCGTTGTACAATTGCAAGGCGTGGGTAACCTGGAAGTTGATTGGATAAGTTTTGAGTAACAGCTTGAATTTCCGTCATAAACCTTATCAGTTAAAAAACAGCATAACGGCTTTATGCCATTATGCTGTTTTTTTCAATCTTCCGATACTCGGTTGGAAGTACATTGAATTTATCTTTAAACGAACGCGAAAAATAATGGGGTGTAGCGAAGCCAGCCTCATAAGCTATCTGTGAAATGGTAAGATCAGTTTTAAGCAGCAATACCGCGGCACGGTCTAGTTTATATGATCTGATAAACTCAACGGGCGGAAGGCCTGTAAGTTCGAATATTTTGGTGTAAAGCGCTCCACGGCTCATGGCCACGTGCTGGCTTAAATCCACAACAGAAAATTTGGGGTTGTTTAAATTATTATCGATATAGCTTACTACTTTGGCTAAAAACTTTTCTTTGCTCGATTCAACTTCCATGCCGGTATGTACCACTTTTAATTGCCTTGTATAAGTATTTTTAAGCGATGTGTTAAGTTGTAACAAGTTTTTGATTTTTATATTTAAAATCTCAAAGTTAAATGGTTTAGTCAAATAGTCGTTCGCTCCCGATTCAAGTCCTCTTAGCTGTTCATCCTCGCCGGTACGGGCGGTAAGCATTATAAACGGGATGTGGGTGGTGCGTTTATCAGCTTTAACTTTCCTGCTTAGTGCTATACCGTTCATAAGCGGCATGGTTATATCGCTGATGATTAAATCGGGGTGGCACGATAGTGCTTTATCCCAACCATCTTCGCCATTTACCGCTTCCACAATTTTGTACCGTGTTTTTAAATTATCCTTAATATAGTAACGGAACTCATCATTATCTTCCACTATAAGCAATACCGGCATTTCTCCCGCAGCGGATTTGTTATCGGCTTTGGCAATGATGTCCTGTTCGCAGGTAACTGTTTTAAGCGGCAAACAATTGCTTATGGAATTGTCTGCGAAAACTTCGAGCGGGAGCAATACAGTAAATACCGATCCTTTACCTTTTTCACTTTCAACAGAGATGCTGCCATCATGCATTTCAATAAATTCCTTAGTGATTGAAAGCCCGATGCCGGTCCCCGCATTTACTTTACCGACGCCGTTATCGCCTGCCTGATAAAACCGCTTAAATATCAACTGTTTTGTATCAGGATCTATACCGATACCGTTATCGCTCACTTTAAATTCCAGTACGGTTTTATTTGGCCGGGATGCAGGATGTTGAACGAGGTCGACACAGACTGTACCTCCTGGCAAGGTGAATTTAAAGGCATTTGAAAGAAGGTTAAATAGGATCCGTTCTACTTTGTCATGATCAAAGCATACAAACAATTTTTCATGCCGGGTATTAAACTCAAGCCCAATACCGCGCAATTCCGACAAATCATGAAACGAATCAACAACTCCGCTTATAAAGGAAATTATCTCACCCTCGCTGAGGCTAAGCTTTAATTCATGTTCTTCTAATTTCCGGAAATCTAAAAGCTGATTTACTAAATTCAACAGCCGCCGGGCATTTCGTCGTATGACTGCCAGCTGCCCGGTGGTGTGGTCATCTTTATGCTCAGCCAATAACTTATCGGCCGGTGCCATTATAAGCGAAATTGGTGTGCGGAACTCATGGCTCAAATTGGTAAGAAACTTAATTTTTAATTGGTCAAGTTCATGTACCCGATCTGCTTCCCTGCGCTCCTGCTCGATGGCAAGTTTTGCCTTCAATTTGTTAATTCCTCTATGGCGAATATACAGCAGCGCGCCTACCACCGTTAGCACATACAACAAATACGCATACCAGGTCATCCATATCGGTGGATGGATAACGATACGGATTTGTGTCCCGGTATTGTTCCATATCCCATCGTTATTACAAGCCCTCACCATAAACACGTATTCGCCGGGATCCAAATTTGTATAATAGGCTGTTGTCGCCGAACCAACATAATTCCAGTTTTTATTGAATTTTTTAAGCATGTAGGCGTATCGGTTTTGCTGCGGAACCGTAAAATTAATTGCCGAATAACTGATTGAAAAATTTTGCTTGTAATCCAAATCAATTTGCTTTGCTACCGAAATGTTTTGTTTGAGAGGTGAGTGATCGCCTGCCGGCACAACGGCATTGTTTACTTTCAAGGCGGTAAAAAATACGGGGGGGACGTTTTTGTTATGATTTACATCCTGCTGTGGGTCAATATAATTGAACCCTTCTGCTCCGCCAAAGAAAAACAAACCCTTGCTTGTACGGATACCCGCCCCATCTATAAATGCATCGTTTTGGAGGCCGTTATAAGCGGAATAACGCGTAAACTTTTTCAACGCTGCGTTGAATTTGCATATTCCCTTACTGGTGCTAACCCAAATGTTACCGCTTTGATCCTCCAGCAACTTGTGAACTACAGGGTCCGGAAGATTTTCTGGTGCCGGATAACTCACCCAATTTTTACGATTGGCGTTGTAGCAGTATAAACCGTCGCCGGCGGTACCTACCCACATGTTCCGGTCATGATCTTCCAGTAATGAAAATGCCCGATCAACCGCCATTCCGGTATTTTTATTGTCATACACGGTAAACTTTTGGGTACTTGGGTTGAGCACGGCTATACCACTACCATAGGTTCCAATCCAAATGTTTCCCTGATGGTCTTCTTCAATAGCTCTTATGAAACCATTAACCGGCAAATACCTTTCATCGGCAGATACAGGACTTGACACATATTTTAAAAAAGTTTTTGTGCCGGGGTCATATACGTTCACACCGCCGCCATTGGTCCCTATCCAAACCCTTCCTTTGCTGTCTTCCTTGAAGCAAAAAATTTCGTTCTGGTTGATATGCCTGGCGTCATTTCCTGCAGTTAACTGTTGGTATTGTCCTGTTTTGGTATTGTAGATAAATATCCCGTCCTGAAAAGTGCCTATCCAAAGCTGCCGGTTCCGGTCCAGCATCATCGTTAATATCGGAAGACCAGCCGAGTTCTTCTTTTTTTTGGCCTTAATGGCAATATGACTGAACAAGCCTGTTTTTGTATGGAAAAGATTTAATCCTCCACCGTCTGTGCCTACAAATATATCTCCGTCTTTATTCTCGGCGAACGAGGAAACGAATGGCGCGTTTAAGCCGGCAGGATCATAAGCGTTATTTTGCCTGGAGTTAAACAAAGTGAGGTTTTTGTCATACTTATCCACACCTCCCTGGTAAGTGCCAATCCAATAAATGCCTTGAGGATCGTTATAAATACAGCGGATAGATTTGCTGCTTACGCTAAATTTATCTCTGTCGTCATGGTTATAGCGCTTTACTTTTCCGGAAACGGTATTTACAATATTCAACCCGCCCTCGGCACCCACCCAAATATCATCGCCGCTGGCGGCTATACTATAAATAAGGTCACCGCTCAATGTACCATTGTCGTCGGCACTGTATTTAAGCGTCCGAAAGGTTTTTAAATCGGACGATAGGGTGCTAAGCCCCCCATTTGTGCCTATCCAAAGTGTATGCCGGCATTCTGCTATCGTATTTATCCCATCATTTGGGATGCTAGAAGTTTTTTTTTCATCGTGCCGAAAGCATCTAAAATTGTTTGCCGCTTCATTATAAAGGTATAACCCTTTACCTGTTCCAACCCACATCCGTTGTTGGCTGTCCCTATAGATGGCCAATACAATACCCGGATGAATATCCCCGAATTTGTTTTCGTCGGACTTGTAGAAAACCTCTCTCCTGGTTTTAGGGTCAAGTACGCACACACCCGTAAGCGTGCCAAGCCAGAGCCGGCCATTTTTATCGCCGTACATTGCCCTTATATACCTGTCCGCATCTTCCTTGTAGGAGGAAAGTTCTTTGTAAGGTTGAAACTTGTCTTGCGAGCGGTCGAAGAAATATAACCCGCCGCCCATGGTACCTACCCAAAGCTTTCCTGCGCCATCTTCATACATACATGTAATCTCCTTTGAGCGATATCCCAATTTATCGGACCGGTCAAAACGGTAGGCCTTATGTTCCATGCCGTCAAATCTGTCAAGCCCATCGGCTGTTGCAAACCATAAAAATCCGTAACGATCCTTAATAATAGCATTAACCGTATTAGATAGCAAACCATCGTGGGAAGTCAATACCGTAAACCGGATCGTTTGGCCATGGCATTGACAGGTTGCGCTAAGCAACGCTGCTACTAATGCAATACAATACATCACTTTAACCTGAGTACGCTTGAGTTGTAGTAGAGATATTAACATGGCAAGGCTGTTATTTTAAATGGTACAGGCAATCCCTTTATCAGAAGATAAGTATGCCAATAATTTAATTATTTAGAACAATGGTTTATAAAGGTTCGGCTGCCAACTAAAGGTATGATGGCGTACCCACAGTGTAAATTTAAAGTTTAAAATCCGATTCGGCAATCGATTGCAGAAAAAAAATATTCGACATTTTTTATGCCTATTTCAACCAAAGTGTTCAGTTACTCAACATTTGTGGCATATCAAGTTCTATTTTCAAAATACATTTGACCCACATGGATTGGCCGCTAATTAAATCACTGATTACATTAAACATGATGGACCTGAAGAAAAACTTAGTTACTTCTATATTGATCGTATGCGGCTCCTGCGCCTCTGCGCAAAAGCTACCATACCAAAACCCTAATTTACCATCGGCGATAAGAGCAAAAGACTTAGTATCCAGGCTGACGCTTAAAGAAAAAGTGACATTGATGAAGGATGTTTCAGACGCTATCCCCAGGTTAGGGATTAAAAAATTCAACTGGTGGAGCGAAGCCTTGCATGGTTATGCCAACCAGGGCCCGGTTTCGGTTTTTCCCGAACCCGTTGGTATGGCCGCATCATTTGATGATCAGCTGGTTTTCAACGTTTTTGATGCGGTTTCCGACGAAGCACGGGCAAAAAATAATGCGTATAAAAAACAAGGCGAAAGCCAGCGCTTCCATGACTTATCTGTGTGGACGCCAAACGTAAACATTTTCCGCGATCCGCGCTGGGGGCGGGGGCAGGAGACCTACGGCGAAGATCCATATTTAACCTCGCGCATGGGTGTACAGGTGGTGCGCGGTTTACAAGGCCCGGCAGCTGCCAAATACCGAAAATTGCTCGCTTGCGCCAAGCACTTCGCGGTACATTCCGGGCCAGAGTCAACCCGTCATCAACTTAATATAACAAATGTTGAACCGCGCGATTTGTGGGAAACGTATCTTCCGGCTTTTAAAGCCCTGGTACAACAGGCTGACGTAAGGGAAGTTATGTGTGCTTATCAGCGCATTGATGATGAGCCCTGCTGTGGTAACAGCAGGCTATTAGGCCAGATATTACGCAATGACTGGGGCTTTAAGTACCTTGTTGTTTCTGATTGTGGTGCCATAACCGACTTCTACCGTAGCCATCATTCATCGTCAGATGCCGCGCACGCTTCAGCAAAAGCTGTGCTTTCGGGTACCGATGTTGAGTGCGTCGGTTACGCATTTGATAAGATACCTGAGGCGGTTGCCCATGGGCTAATTAAAGAAAAGGATATCAATACGAGCGTAATCCGTCTGATGACACAGCGCTTTGAGCTTGGCGAGATGGACAAGGACGAACTGGTACCCTGGACCAAAATTCCAATGTCTGTAGTTAACTCCGAAGCACATCAAAAGCTTGCCCTTCAAATGGGCCGGGAAGCCATGACGTTGCTGCAAAATAAAAATAACATTTTGCCGCTCAGCAAAACGTTGCAAAAAATCGCAGTTATAGGCCCTAACGCCAATAATTCGCAAATGCTTTGGGGAAACTATAATGGCACCCCAACTAATACCATAAATATCTTAGATGGCATTAAGGCTAAATTAAGCGCCGGACAAGTTATCTACGACCAGGCCTGTGACTTAACCGATGATAAAATCACGTTAAACGGATTCGATCAATCAGCTATTGACGGCAAACAAGGCATTCGCGCTACTTATTGGAACAACCGGACTTTTGAAGGGCCGGCGGTAATTACCGGTCAAATAACTAACCCTATTTCACTTACAACATTGGGTGCACACCAGTTTGCCCAGGGCGTTAGCCTCGAAAACTTTTCGGCAAAATATGAAACTACCTATACGCCAACTGTTAGCGATGAAATTGTATTCAAGTTGGAGGGGACTGGCTCTGCCGAACTCTTTATTGATGATAAATCGGTGTTGAGGACAGGCAGCTGGCGGGCAATACCTACACGTTATACCTTGCATGCAGCAGCCGGCAAAGCGTATAAAATAGAAGTGCGTTACAAGCAATTAAATAACTGGGATGCGAGTTTGGGCTTTACCTACGGCAAAGAAATCCCGGTAACTTTCGATAAATTGGTTGATAAAGTAAAGGATGCTGAAGTAGTTATTTTTGTTGGCGGCATATCGCCGCGACTTGAAGGGGAGGAAATGCCTATTTCTTTACCAGGGTTTAAGGGCGGTGACCGCACTGATATTGAATTGCCTGCTATACAGCGCAGTTGTATTGCAGCATTAAAGAAGGCAGGTAAAAAAGTTGTTTTTGTGAATTGCTCGGGCTCGGCAGTGGCAATGGTTCCCGAAACGGAAAACTGCGATGCCATTTTGCAGGCATGGTATAGCGGTGAACAAGGCGGACAGGCAGTTGCCGATGTGCTTTTTGGCGACTACAACCCGGCGGGCCATTTACCGATCACCTTTTACAAAAATGTACAGCAACTTCCTGATTTTAGCGAATACTCCATGAAGGGGCGCACCTATCGGTATATGACATCCGAACCATTGTTTCCATTCGGTTTCGGCTTAACGTATACAACATTTAACGTTGGCGATGCCTTAGCCAGCAAAACCCAAATACTTAAAACTGAAGGCGTACAATTGACCGTGCCTGTTGCCAATACGGGAAAGCGCGATGGAACAGAAGTGTTGCAAGTGTATGTGCGGAAATTAAATGACTGGGCTGCGCCAGTAAAAACGTTGCGCGCATTTAAACGGATACAATTATCATCAGGAGCAAAAGAGATGATAAAAATAGATCTGCCCGCAAAAACCTTTGAGTTTTTTGACCCCACTGACGCGGTAATAAAAGTAACGCCCGGCGAGTATGAATTACTTTATGGAGAAAGCTCGGATAATAAAGATCTGAAAATTATAAAGATCAAAATCATATAAACAAATCGCTATTTAATTAAAATATGAATATAAGAAAATTAGTGCCTTTATATTTAATGGCTATCGCATGGCCCGTTTTTGCAAATTGCCAAAGCCACAAGGCTTCAAAAAAAATGCAGGGTAGGGGCGCAGTTGTATCCGGCAAGTATCCTAATCTTTTAAACGAAGCAGGTTATACCAAGGCCGACATTGACAGCAAGGTGGCAAAGGCGTATCACGATGTGTTTGAAGGCCCTGATAAGGTTTATTTTGAGGTAGGCGATTCCATGGCCTATGTGTCTGATGTTAAAAACCACGATGCCCGGACAGAGGGCCTTTCGTACGGTATGATGATAGCTGTTCAGTTGAACAAAAAAGATGTTTTTGACCGGATCTGGCGATGGTCGAAGAAATTTCTTCAGCACCAGGACGGGCCACGGGAAGGCTACTTTGCCTGGAGCATTAATCCTGTAACAATGAAGCGTAATTCGGAGGGTTCTGCCTCCGACGGGGAGTTGTATTTTGTTACCGATTTGCTTTTTGCCGCCAACCGCTGGGGAAATAATACAGGCATTAATTATTACGCGGAGGCCAGAAGGATACTGGATTTGATGTGGAAAAAAGACGGTACAGGCAATATCCATTCGATAATAAATATGGAGTCAAAACAAATTTCCTTTGTACCCGAAGGTAAAGGGTATGAATGGACTGATCCATCGTACGATTTGCCTGCATTTTACGAAGTATGGGCGCTTTATGCGAAAGATGGCCACGAACAATTTTACCGGGATTGTGCCGACACGGCAAGGGTGTTTTTACACCGGGCTTGTGACCCTGTAACCGGCCTTAATCCTGATAACAGCGAGTTTAGTGGCAAACCGCGTACCTGGGGCCAAATGAAGCCGGCCTTCCGCTTCGACTCCTGGCGGGTACCTATGAATATCGCGATGGATTATGTTTGGTTCGGGAAAGATAAAATGTGGCAGCAAGCTTATGCAAAACGCATCCAAAATTTTCTGCGCTCAAAAGGCATCAACGATTTCGACGATCAGTTTAACACTGATGGCACTGCACCTGAATTTGTGCTACCGGCAGGTGGTGTAAAAAAATTACGGCACTCGCTGGGTTTGGTAGCGACATCGGCTGCAGCCTCGCTGATGATTACCGACAATACAAAATTCGATTTTGTACGCCCGCTTTGGAGCGCCAGGCTGGAACCTTATCCGGATAGTTATTTCGATCCGTATTATGATGGTTTACTATACGTATTCAGCCTGATGCATCTCAGCGGCAAATACCAGTTGATACAGCCACAAACAATTTGAAATTCTATTAACCGATAAACACGATAACAATGAACATCTCTCAACAAACAAAACGATTGTTTTTTACGGCGGTTACCCTCGTTTTTTTTAGCATAACAGCTTACCCGCAAGGCATAGTTACCCAGGCACGGGTAGGTTTTGATGAATTTCGTGCAGCTATCCCGCACGGTAAAATCGATACCATCACTTACGAATCAAAGACCGTGGGCAACACCCGCCGCGCACTTATTTATACGCCTCCGGGATATTCGAAAAATAAAAAATACCCCGTATTATATCTTTTGCATGGCATTGGTGGTGATGAAAAGGAATGGTATAACGGTGGCGGTCCCCAGGTGATATTGGATAACCTGTATGCACAGGATAAAATTGTACCTATGATCGTGGTGTTGCCAAACGGCAGGGCCATAAAAGACGACCGTGCAGTTGGAAACGTAATGGCCCCCGAAAAGGTGCAGGGTTTTGCCAATTTTGAAAGAGATTTGTTATCCGATTTGATACCGTTTATCGATGGCAAATACCATGTATACACCGATAAAGATCACCGGGCTGTAGCCGGCCTTTCAATGGGTGGTGGGCAATCATTAAATTTCGGTTTGGGCAACCTTAGCGAATTTTCATGGGTAGGCGCTTTTTCTGCAGCCCCCAATACCAAAAAGCCCGAAGATTTGGTTCCTGATCCCGATGCCGTAAAAAATAAACTGAAATTGCTTTGGATATCATGCGGCTCGAGCGACGGGTTGCTCTCATTCAGCAAACGTACCCACGATTACCTGGTAGAAAAAAATGTACCTCATATATATTACATCGAGCCGGGCGTTCACAACTTTAAGGTATGGAAAAATGGCTTATATATGTTTTCGCAATTGATTTTCAAACCTGTAGATCCATCAACTTTTCCTCAATATACTTATAACGAGGCAGGTGTACCCGCATCTACAAATATTCCGGGTGTAAAATATCCCGAGATATTTCCAGATAATACCGTTTTTTTTCGTGTAAAGGCACCCGATGCAAAAAGTGTTCAAATTGACCTGTTAAAAAAATATCCAATGAACAAAGATACAGGCGGCTATTGGACAGTAACTACTGATCCTGTTGCATTGGGTTTCCATTACTATTCGTTGATAGTTGACGGCGTTGCTGTTGTTGATCCGGCTACGCAAACTTTTTATGGCATGGGGAGAATGGCCAGCGGCATTGACATTCCTGATCCGAACGGTGATTATTATACCGTGAAAGATGTACCCCACGGCGAAGTACGCTCGGTAAACTACTACTCCAATATAACCAAGTCATGGAGGCGGGCAAATGTTTATACGCCACCCGGTTATGATACACAAACCGACCAACGGTACCCGGTACTTTACCTGCAACATGGTTCGGGCGAAGACGAAACCGGCTGGCCTGCACAAGGAAAAATGAATTTTATATTGGACAACCTGATAGCAGCTAAACAGGCAGCCCCGATGATAGTTGTGATGGACAGGGGGTACGCCACCGACCCAACACAGCCGGTAACTACCAGCAATCGTGCATTTATGGCAGGCAATGTTTTTCCGGATGTGCTGGTAAAGGAAATTATCCCTATGGTTGATGCAAAATTCAGGACGCTTGCCGACCGCGATCACCGCGCTATGGCAGGGCTTTCAATGGGAGGTTTTCAAACCTTTCAAACTACCATGACCAATCTGGACAAATTTGCTTATGTAGGAGGTTTTAGCGGAGCTGCATTTATGCAGCCTGGTAACGATGTATCCAAAATGTACAACGGCGTGTTTGCCGATGCAAATGCTTTTAACCAAAAAGTTAAAGTACTTTATTTAAGCGTGGGTACTGACGAACCGGAAAGAATGCAAACCATGGTAAAGGGATTTCACGAGGCGCTTGACAAGGCGGGCATTAAACAGGTGTTTTACCAATCGCCGGGAACCGCACATGAATGGCAATCTTGGAGACGTTCCTTAAACCAGTTTGCAAGCCTGATATTCAAGAATTAATTAGCCATGAAAATGAAATTTAGATTCATAGCCATGGTGTGCCTGGTTCTTTTGACTTTGAAAAGTTTTTCGCAGGATAAGAAGTTTTACATTTTTATTTGCTTCGGGCAATCGAACATGGAGGGCAATGCGAGGATACAGGCTCAAGATTCTATTGGTATCGACAGCAGGTTTCAGGTATTGCAAGCGGTTGACTGTGGCGAAGGCAGGCTAAAAGATAATTGGTACACCGCTATACCGCCATTGGCACGGTGTAAAACCGGCTTAACCCCGGCCGACTATTTTGGCAGAACACTGGTAGCCAATCTGCCAAAAAAAATACGGATTGGCGTGATAAACGTTTCTGTTGCCGGTGCCAAAATTGAGGTTTTTGAAAAGGACAGTTACCAGTCGTACCTCGCAACGGTACCTGGCTGGATGAAAAATATAGCCGCTGAATACGGCGGAAATCCATATGCAAGATTAATAGCGCTAGCTAAATTAGCGCAAAAGGCTGGTGTGATTAAGGGGATACTGCTGCATCAGGGTGAATCCAATACCAACGATACGCTATGGACTAAAAAAGTGAAAGGCGTTTACGATAATTTGATGAAAGATTTAAACCTTAAACCTAAAAAATTGCCTTTACTTGCAGGCGAAGTGGTTAATGCCGACCAGGGCGGTATCTGCGCAAGCATGAACAAAATTATAGCCACGCTCCCCCAAACTGTTCCCAACTCCTATGTTATTTCTTCGGCGGGCTGCACCTGCTCGCCGGATCACCTCCATTTTACAGCCGAGGGATGCAGGTTGTTGGGAAGACGATATGGCGGGACAATGCTTTCACTATTGGGTTATAAGGTTAAGGAAGATCAGTAAACATCAGGCTTTGCCTGACGGGCTGATCATACGATAGTTGGACACATTGATAAAAACAAAAAAAGCAATTAAAAATTATGGATTTTCTCACTTTAATAAAAAAAACAAGTCCAGCCCTAATGTACCTGACAATCACACTAAGCATTTTATTTTTTGTTCAATGTACGTCAAAGCATCAGGTAACAGCAGCTTCCCTGGTTGGTACAGCTACTGGTAAAGGCTTAAAAGATTATTATAAAGATTATTTTCCAATTGGTGTGGCAGTAAGCATGGCCTCGTTGCACGGGCCCGACTCTGCTTTAATTGTGGAGGAATTTAACAGTGTAACGCCAGAGAATGATATGAAGATGGGGCCGATACACCCATCCGAAAATGTTTATAATTGGAAAAATGCCGACGCTATTGTTGATTTTGCTGTGAGCCGGCACATCAGAATACGCGGCCACAATTTATGTTGGCATAACCAGGAAGCCGGATGGATGTTTAAGGGGCCGAACGGCGAACCTGCAACTAAAGAATTGCTTTTACAACGTTTAAAAGACCATATTTTTGCTGTAGCCGGAAGGTATAAGGGCAAAATTTACGCGTGGGATGTTGTAAATGAGGCGGTTGATGACAGTGACGATACCACGCAGGTATATCGTAAAAGCAATTGGTACAAAATATGCAATGGCCCTGATTTTATCGATTCGGCCTTTAAGTATGCACATGAAGCCGACCCGGATGCGAAATTATACTACAATGACTATAACAGCGAACATCCCGTAAAAAGAGAGAAAATATTTAAGCTGCTGCAGAAATTGATTGCCGGCCACGCACCTATTGATGGCGTTGGGATGCAGGCACATTGGAAATTGAATGATCCGTCGCCCGACGAATTACGTAAAGCCCTGGACGAAGTGACGTCACTGGGTTTAAAGGTACAGTTTACCGAAATGGATATTACCATACGTTTGCCTAAGCCAAACCCCGCTTCCGGCACAATGCCCGCCGCAACGGCAGTCCCCGACTCAGGTTACACTCCCCTGGCAGAAGCCAAACAAATTGCCCAATACAAAATGGCGTTCGATATTTTCCGGAAATATAAGAGGTTTATAACAGGCGTTACCTTCTGGAATGTGTCCGATCGGTCAAGCTGGTTAGACGGGAGGGGAGGAGGACTTATGGGAGGTGCCGCAGCCGGCGCGAATACGCCCCGCGTTGTTAGAAAAGCCTACCCTTTATTGTTTGACGAAAACAGGCAACGCAAAAAGGCCTACTGGGCTGTTGTGAATTTTTAACCAGTAACAAACCCTAATATATGACAGGAGTATTTTACAAGAAGATGAACATTTTTACGGCGGCATTATTGATATTTTCATCGGTACAGGCGCAACAAAAACATGCAGGTAAAAAAACAATTGTGCCGCAGAACAATGCGCGCTATAAACTATGGTATAAAAAACCGGCAAAAAACTGGAATGAAGCCTTACCAATCGGGAATGGCTTTATAGGGGGTATGGTATTTGGCAATGTACAAAACGAACGCATCCAGTTCAATGAATCAACGATATGGGGAGGAGGTCCCAATAATACAATCGATTCGAACGCAAAGCCTTACATTAATCAGGTGAGGGCGCTGCTCGCAGACAAAAAATATGAAGCAGCGCAGGAATTAGCCAACAACAAACTTGGGCCAAAAGGCAATAGCGGCATGCCGTACCAACTTGCAGGCAACCTGTACATTAAGTTTGATGGTACTGATAGCGTCAGCAATTACTATCGCGATTTGGATATTGCAAATGCCACGGCTGTTGTAAAATACACTTTAAACGGTGTTAACTACAAGCGGGAATATTTTACAGCATTTGGGAGCAATGTGTTTATGGCCAGGCTTACGGCAGATAAGCCCGGCATGATCAGCTGCAAGTTGAAACTCCTAAGCCCTTTAAAATCTGCTGTTAGCATAACTGACAAAGCAACACTTGTTTTATCCGGCCAGGGCAGCGACCATGAGGGCCAAAAAGGACAGATTAAATATACTGTGCTCACAAGAGTTAAAAACTCCAGGGGAACTTGTGTTACGGATACATCGGGCATAACCATTGTAAATGCCGATACGGCGGTGATATATCTTTCGATAGCCACCAATTTTGTTAATTATCATGATGTTTCGGCAAATTCAATGACACGGGCGGAAAATATTTTAGATAAAGGCTATCAGCATAACTTCGATGAACTGCTAACTAAACACATCAGGTTTTACCACTCTTATTTCGATAGGGTTAAACTCAACTTAGGTATCGATAGCTCAGCAAGCCTCCCTACAGATATCCGTATAAAAAATTTCTCTAATAATAATGACATCCAGTTGGCAGAATTATATTTCCAATACGGTCGTTACCTGTTGATTTGTTCTTCTCAACCAGGGTCGCAACCCGCCAATTTGCAAGGCATTTGGAATGGCGAGGTTAAAGGCCCGTGGGACAGTAAGTATACTGTTAACATAAATACCGAAATGAACTATTGGCCAAGTGAGGTAACGCAATTACCGGAATTAAGCACGCCCCTTTTTCACATGATAAAAGATCTGTCAGTTACGGGCACGCCAACTGCAAAAATAATGTATGGAGCACGCGGATGGATGTTGCATCATAACACCGATATCTGGCGTATCACCGGCTTAGTTGATGGTGCCTTTTGGGGATTGTGGCCCACATCAAACGCGTGGCTCAATCAGCATCTTTGGGAACATTATTTGTATTCAGGCAACAAACAATTCCTGAAGGAATATTATCCAATTATGAAGGGCGCCGCTGAGTATTATATTGACGCCCTGCAAAAAGAACCCGAACATGGTTGGCTGGTAGTATCACCCTCGATATCGCCTGAACACGAATATATCGACGGCAAAAACCAGGTATCTGTAACTGCGGGTGCTACCATGGACAACCAATTGGTTTACGGCTTATTTACAGATGTTATAAAGGCTGCAGCAGAACTGCAATTGGATAAGGTTTTTGCGGATAGCCTGGTAAATTACCGAAGCCAATTACCTCCTATGCAAATTGGCAAACATGGGCAGCTACAAGAGTGGCTTGAGGATTTTGACCGCACCGACGATCACCATCGGCATGTTTCTCATCTTTACGGCCTGTTTCCGGGAAACCAAATATCTCCCTTTACGCAACCACAACTGTTTGCGGCCGTAAAAAATTCACTCAATTACCGTGGCGATGTATCAACCGGGTGGTCAATGGCGTGGAAAATCAATTTGTGGGCTCGTTTATTGGATGGCAATCATGCTTATAAACTTATCAAAGATCAAATAAAACCTGTAACAGGGAACTCCGGCGGCACTTATCCCAATTTATTTGATGCTCATCCGCCGTTTCAAATTGATGGTAATTTTGGCTGCACCTCCGGGATAGCAGAGATGCTCTTACAAAGCCATGACGGTGCAATTTACCTATTGCCGGCATTGCCTGATGAGTGGAAAAATGGCAGCGTTTCGGGATTAATGGCAAGAGGTGGCTTTAAAGTTGATATGAAGTGGGCCAACCACAAAATTATAAAGCTGGTTATACATTCCTCGCTTGGCGGAAACTGCCGGCTGCGTTTTAATCAACAAATGAATAACAAATTTTTAGCAGCAGCAAAGGGAAGTAACAAGAATCGTTTTTACCAGGTGATGGATTTAAAAGCACCGATAGTAAAAACCAGCAACGAAAACATTTCACCCAACCTAACTAAGACATGGGTTTACGATATGCCGACAACGCCTGGTAAAACTTATGTTATAGAAAAGCTGATAAACTAAAATATCTGAAGAGCTATCCCCTTAGCCGATCGAAAATTAAACGCGCAGCAGCGGCAAAGTTTTTATGCGGCTGTTACGGATCGTAATAAGTTTCACTTACCCAACTTTATAAGTATTAATCATTTCCAACTTACCATTATCGAGGTGATGCAGTTTGGTAACCTTAACGTTCCTGAGATTTGTTTTGCCCGAAAGCTCAGTGTCGTGATAAAATATATAACATTTATTATTAAACTTAATAATGGAGTGATGCGTTGTCCACCCCTATACAGGTTGCATAAAGTGCCCGGCGTACACAAAAGGCCCAACGGATCAACACGCGATCCTGGCAACGGGGAAGCCCACGGGCAACTATCTACTGACACAGCCCATTTTCGACCTGGTCGCAGGCAGGATGCTGGAAACCTTTCACCGGGACTGTATTAAAGAGATTACTAAGATAGTTGTGGAATCCGCCATAAATTTATCGCCAGCGGTACGGTGATCGGTATGGCAGGACGATTAATCCTTTCCGCAAATTACTATATATCAACAACTTGATGGAGGCTTTTTAAAACTAGTCACTGTTTTGCTCACATATTCTTTAACAGTGATTGATACAAATTTAACGATCTCTTTTAAATTACGTAACTACAACTTAGATTAGTTTTGATAACCAAAGTGCTCATGCTCTGTTTTATGCTCCTAAAATATTTGATCAAACATATTCGCGTGAAAATTTATTAGGCAATAATTCCGGCAAGCAACCATCGGTTTTTAATCGAACGAATTACAGGTTAACAGCCACACGCCACCCACTTATATTATCAATGCAGGCGACGGTAAATGCTGATCCTTATTTACTTAAGCATCTGGTTCAGAATGAGTATGCCGATGATACCGATAAATGAGACAAGTGTTTCCATCAAAGACCAAGACAAAAAAGTCTGCTTCACGGATAAACCCATGTACTCTTTGAACAGCCAAAAGGAAGTATCATTAACATGAGAGCAGAAGAGACTGCCAGCGCCTACGGCCAGGACCATCAGGTTAGGATTGACCGCGTTGTGTGCAAGCAACGGATAAACTATTCCTGCGGCGGTAAGACCAGCTATGGTAGCCGAGCCCAGGCAAAGCCGTAGTATGGCTGTGATAAGCCATGCCAAAAGAAGGGGCGGCAGATTAAGACCCAGCAAAATCGAGCCGAGCTGAGCGCTCACCCCCGTTTCAATAAAAATTTGTTTTAAAATCCCGGCGCTTCCAATGATCAACAGGATCATCGCGATATCCTTTACTGCTTCGGCATATATGGCCATAACCACAGTTAGCTTTTTACCCATCCTGATGCCCAGGGTATACGTTGCGATACAGATGGTCAATATCATAGCTATAATAGGTTCGCTAATAAAACCAGCCATGTTTTTTATAAAAATGTTATCGCCATACCACCTGGCTATCAAGTTCGTACTTCCCATGATCAGCACAGGCAGTAAGGCGGAGATCATACTTGTGCCTATTCCGGGCAATTCTTCGTCAGGCAACTGATGGCCCTGCAAATTAATTGTCGGGCCGGATCGCATATTTTTTAATGTACCTGCAAAAACGGGCCCTGCAATAATCATAGCTGGTATAGCAATTAATACGCCATATAAAAAGGTTTTGGCGAGGTCGGCATGAAACTGGATGGCCAGAGCCATGGGAGAGGGATGCGGCGGTACAAAACCATGCATTACGGAAAGCGATGCAAGCATGGGTAATCCTACATATACCAATGGCAGCTTATAATTATAAGCTACAGAAAATATGATGGGAATGAGTAATACAAAGCCTACATTATAAAACAAGGGAATACCGACGATAAACCCCGTTAATGACATGGCCCACGTAACATATTTATAACCAAAAACATTTTTTAACACCGTAGCTATTTTTTGTGCGGCACCGCTGTGGGCCACCAGCTTGCCAAGCATCGCTCCTAACGTAATGATGATCACTAATGAGCCAAGCGTATCGCCCAGCCCTTTGTTAACTGCCGACGGGATATGGTTTATGGGCATGCCCAGGAGCAAAGCCGCCATAACAGATACCACTAAAAACGCGAGGAAGGTATTGACCCTGGCCCAGGTTATGAGCAGCACAAGCGTAACGATACAGACAAACACGACGAATATGGCCATGGTTCTGTTTAATGCGAATCGCGTGTTACCGTCGATCCTGATCCACCTACCAGGAAATCCAGGTCCGCGCCTTTGTCTGCCTGCTGTACGTGCTTAATATACAAGTTCACATATCCGCGGGATGCCAACGGAACCGGAGGTATCCATTGACTTCTTCTGCTGGAAAGTTCTTCATCGGTTACTTCCAGGTGGATTCGCTTGTTGGCTACGTCCAATTCGATGATATCGCCGTTCTCAACAAGCCCCAAATTTCCACCAATGGCTGACTCGGGCGATACGTGCAGGATAACCGTACCATAAGCGGTGCCGCTCATCCTGCCGTCTGATATCCTCACCATATCGATCACGCCTTTATCCAGCAGCTTTTTTGGCAGGGTCATATTACCGACCTCCGGCATGCCGGGGTAGCCCACGGGCCCAACGCTTTTTAATACCATTACGCAAGTTTCATCAATGTCCAGGTCCGGGTCGTCTATCCTGGCGTGGTAATCCTCAATGTCATCAAATACCACCGCGCGGCCCCGGTGTTGCATCAGGCTTGGTGTAGCGGCGGAGGGTTTTATTACGGCACCATTTATTGCCAGGTTCCCCTTTAACACAGTTATGCCGGCTTCGTAAATAAGCGGCTGCGCAAATTCATAAATAACTTCCTTATTATAATTTATTCCCCCGCTGATAATATTTTCACCATGGGTTTTACCGCTCACGGTAATGGTGTTCATATTTAAAACCGGTTGCATCTGTTTTAAAACGGCAGGGATACCGCCTGCATAATAAAAGTCCTCCATCAGGAATTTCCCCGAAGGCATCAGGTTTACCAGCAGCGGCATTTTACTTCCCAAATCATCAAAGTCCTCCAGGTTTAGTGGTACACCTATTCTGCCGGCAATTGCCGTAAGATGGATGATGAAGTTTGACGAACCACCTATGGCGGCATTTACCTTAATAGCATTTTCAAAAGCATCACGTGTGAGTATCTTGGAGATTCGCAGATCTTCCTTAACCATTTCAACTATTCTTCTACCGGAAAGTTGGGCAAGCCTCTTCCGTCTTGCGTCAACAGCCGGTATGGCGGCCCCGCCTGTCAGGCTCATGCCTAATGCTTCCACCATGCAGGCCATGGTGGAAGCCGTCCCCATTGTCATGCAATGACCCGGGCTACGGGACATGCAGCTTTCTACTTCTGCGTATTCCTCATAGCTGATATTACCTTTTTTTAACTCTTCGGTCAGCTTCCACACACTGGTACCTGACCCGATGTCATGACCATGGTATTTGCCATTCAACATCGGCCCTCCCTGCACCACGATTGTCGGGAGATCTACACTTGCTGCACCCATTAAGGTGGATGGCGTGGTTTTATCGCATCCGGTAAGCAATACCACTCCATCAATCGGGTTGCCTCTTATCGACTCCTCCGCATCCATACTGGCCAGGTTGCGAAACAGCATGGCCGTGGGTTTTAGCAACGTTTCGCCTAAAGACATAATCGGAAATTCCAGGGGAAATCCTCCAGCTTCCAGTACCCCGCGCCGCACACTTTCGGCGATATCGCGCAGGTGAGCGTTGCAGGGTGTGAGTTCCGACCAGGTGTTACAAATCCCGATCACCGGCCTGCCGTCAAACATATCCTCCGGCATTCCCTGGTTTTTCATCCAACTCCGGTAGATAAGGCCCATCTTATCTTTTTTTCCGAACCAGTCTGAACTTCTATATGATCCCATATTATGTATAATGTTTTTGTAATTTATATTGCTTCCTTGAGCATGCTGCCGTTGATTACCCGCCGATAGCCAAATGGTTTGTGTTTTTTAATTCATCGGACAAGCTGCCTATATGATCATAACACTTCCTTCGGCTGGGCCTTTAAACCTATAATATGTTCTTCAACGTTCATATTGCAACTGTATTAACAAGGGCTCCGATCCCGGCAATCGCTATTTTTATCACGTCCCCACCCAATAGGGTAAAATCATCGGCGGGGATGATCCCGGTGCCGGTCATTAAAAAAACGCCAAGGGGAAAGTCCAGTTCCCTAAACAGGTAACTGACCAGTTCTGTATGCTTACGTCTCATTTGGTTGATCGATATCTGGTCGCTGAAAACGACAGCCGATCCCCTGATAATTTCAATGGCGATATTGGTATCTGGATCTATAGGCCCCTCTTGCACCAACAGGCAGGGGCCAAGCGACGCCGCGCCATTGTATGATTTGGCCTGGGGTAGGTAAAGCGGGTTTTCACCCTCAATATCCCTCGAAGACATATCATTCCCTATAGTATAGCCTTCTATTGTGCCCTCCGCGCAAATAAACAAGGTCAATTCCGGCTCGGGGACGTTCCATTTAGAATCTCTGCGGATGCGAACCTCATCACCAGGCCCAACGGTACGGGATGCAGGGGCTTTAAAAAAAAGTTCCGGGCGTTCTGCGTCATATACACGGCTGTAAAAGTCGCCTCCCTTAGTATCTTTTGATTCCTCGATCCTGGCTTCCCTGCTGCGGAAATAAGTTACGCCCGACGCCCACACTTCCTGATCACCTATCGGGGCTAATATAGCTGAACCGATCAGTTCCTTTAGCCTATTGTCAGGTTTAAGATGTTGCAATTCATTGCTTACGTTTTTATAAAGATCGCTGCGGTTAATAAAAGCATTCCAGTTATTTTCTTCAGTCAGAAAATATTGCTGATGCCGGCTGATAATAATACCCTGCGCTGTTTTATAAATTCTCATGATAATTGGTTAAGCTTAGTCAGGTTGAATATATGGTTGATGGCCTTATTTTTAGAACCCTGAATCTTTCAAGCGATCAGCAAATATGCCTTATAAAGCTTTATTTAAAGTATATTGTTAATATAATACAAAAAATTGCTTCAATAATAAAGTGGCGAGCGCTATTAAACCTTCGGGCGGACTAAAGCGTGCGCCATGGTGAACGTGCATGATCCCCAGGCTGCGTATATTTATACGAACCAAGATAAATCAGTAGTAGATAAAAATGGTGGGGCTGTTATTTGGGTTGGCTTGCTTTTGAGCAGCATGATCCGTCAAATATGCCTCTTATGGAAATCCGCAAATGGCTTTTTTTTGTTAATTATCAATGCATTACTATTCAGTGGGCCTTAGCGCTTCGGTTTTGAGGTAATTGTTCCTGTAATCCAGCGGTTTTTTTTTGGTGAATGCCTTAAATTGATGGTAAAAATGAGAGATATTATTATAACCGCAAGCGTAACCGATCTCAGCCATGTTAAAGTCTTCTTCTACAAGTAACCGGCAAGCATTTCCTATCCTAACTTCCATCAGGAACTGGATATAAGTTTTTTTTGTTTTTGATTTAAAGTACCTGCAAAACGAATGTTTCCCCATATTTATAATGCCTGCCACATCTTCCAAAACTATTTTTTGGTGATAGTTATTAAAGGTATACTCAAATATCGTATTAATCCGGCTTTGGTCGACCCTGTTTACTTCTTGGTTAAAACCGCTGGACGATATCAATTCATATTCCTTCGAAGTTGCTATCAACTCCAGCGCCGATAACAAATTGATCAACTTTCTTGCAGGAGGGCCATGAAGCATTTCCTCTGCTATCTTAGCTACCTTTCGCCTGGTTGATCCTTTTAACCGCAAACCCAGCTTACTTATATTTAATAACTTTACGATCGGACTGATTTCGGGAAGATTTAAAAATACATCCCCCCAGAAATTATTCTGAAACAGGATCACGATCGTTTCTCCGATTTTTTCATCATTCCGTTCAAGGTATTTTTTTTCGCCTCTGAAGGTATGTGGTAAATTGGAGCCAAATAAAAATACATCGCCGTTCTTAAAAGGGCCGACATGGTCACCTATCAAGCAGGTGCCATAAGTTCGTTTAAGTACTAACAGTTCACATTCTGGATGATAGTGCCAGGCGCTTGTTATAGCATGCCCGATATCCTTATGAATATTAAAAGAATGCTCCGGGTTCGGAGTGGCCTTTTTCAACGTAGCCTTCATATGTATAATTGGTTAATTACAGTTGTAAGTTATAAATTAAGCTTTATACTCTGAAACATTTTTTTTGAGATATCCATGGTTTCATTGAGTACGAATAGATAAGTTGCCATCATGGGTGTTACCTATCAAAAGTCTGCTTAGCAGCGAACAGATGGGTTGGCATCTAAAATATTAGACGTAGAAGGTCGACTTTATCCAGACGGGATATTAATACATTACAACAATTGCTTCATCTCTTTATTGCGCATTGTTAATATGTTACAATTTTTTGCTTTAATACTAAAATTACTTTTCATCAAAGTTGTCTTCCTTTGTTTTCGTAATACAACCGTTTCGAAACCAATTATAGATAAAAGACCTTGTTATTTATTGCCTGCTATTCCCTAAACACGGTAGTTAACACTATTAGTTTGGTGTGTTTCAGCGAACATGATTAGTACCATTAAAATTCCGTTAATTTAAATTGATTAATTAGAAATAAATGTCGACATATGAGATAAAATTTACTTCAATTTAACAGAATAGCGCCTGGGTGCGCCGAATTCTATCCTTTATTTTTCCAAAACAGACGAAAGTAGCTTCATCAAGTTGCGTTGGGATCGTCATTTCAAATTTTAACCTATTTAACCTAATTAAATTATGGAAAAAAAGTCATTACCACTATTATTTATTTGTGCTTTTTTAACGACAGCAGTGCTCCTAAATACCTCGAAGAACGCTATTGCCGAAGGTACCGGCGTTTCTAAGATAACTTACTACAAAAACATGACGGGGTGGGGACCCGGCAATAGGCTTAATAAGGCCGCGGCTACCCCGGATGCAAAAATTGTTGCCAAAGCCGTAACGGGTAAAGTAACGAATGAAAATGGAGCCGCCTTGCCCGGTGTGACAGTCACTGAAAAGGGCACCCATAACGTAACGACTACGAATGCGTCTGGCGACTATGCAATAAATGTTGCCAATAACGGCGCGGTGTTGGTCTTTACCTTCATCGGTTACAACCCGCTTGAAATAACGGTCGGAAGCCAGACAGCGGTAAATGTAAGGATGACCAGCTCCGCCAGCGCCCTAAACGAGGTTATCGTCACCGCGTTGGGTATTAAAAGAGAGGCAAAAAGCCTTGGATATTCCGCCCAAAAAGCTGATGTTCTGGCCATGCAAACCAACCGGACAACCAACCTTGCCAATTCGCTCGAAGGCCTGGTAGCGGGCTTAGATGTTTCGCCCCCTGCAGCGGGCCCAGGCGGCAGTACAAAAATCCGCTTACGCGGACAATCTTCTTTTACAGCCGACAATTCGCCACTTATTGTAATAAATGGGTTGCCAATGTCGCAGGGCGCCAGCAGCAACAATGGTTATACTCAAAATACTGACCAGGGAGATAATTTGCAGGGTATTAACCAGGATGACATTGAATCCATGACTATCTTAAAAGGATCAACGGCGGCTGCCCTATACGGTTCGCGGGCGGTTAACGGCGCTATAATAATCACTACTAAAACCGGGGCTAAAAATACGGGCCTTGGCATTGAGTTCAATTCAAACTTCACCGAAAGCCAGGCGCTTGATTATACCGACTTCCAGTACGAATACGGGCAAGGCGAAAACAACATCCGGCCCTCATCCCAGGGTACAGCTCAAAGTTCGGGCGCCTGGAGTTTTGGGGTGCCGTTTGATAATGTTCCAACTTACCAGTTCGATGGCGTTCAGCGTCCGTATGCTCCCGTTAAAAACCGCATCAGTACCTTTTTCAGGCTTGCGCCATCATGGAGCAATACAATTGCAATTTCAGGGGGAAATGATAAAGGCGGCTTCCGGGTTTCGTTTTCTAATCAGGATGCAGATGGCATTATCCCAAACAACGACTTCCACAAAAAGATATTTAACGTAGGTATTAATTATAAACTCACTGATAAGTTGTCTGCACAGTTTTACGTGAATTATGACCACGAGTTTAACAACAACCCGCCGGTTATTGGGGTACAGGGGCTATCGATTCCAACATCTATTTACAGGCTTGCCAATTCGACAGATTTCGACGTGCTTAAAGCGGGTGCTATTGATGCCAATGGCAATGAAACACCTACTTCGCGTTTTTCCACCGTTACCAATCCTTATTGGATATTGGCCAAACAGTTTCAAAGGCAAACTAAGGATCATTTATTGGGAACTGCTGTTTTACGCTACCAATTCTTCGACTGGCTATATTTGCAGGGCCGCGCCAATACAGATCTTTTACAGAGCACTTTTGAAACGAACACCCCAACTGGAACTTTAGCTGTCGGGGCAGCACCAAAGGGGCTATTCAATGGCGGCTATGCCATCAACACCGCAAACATCAGACAAAACAATTTTGATTTCTTACTGGGGGGAGCTCATACCTGGAAAAATTTTGGGCTTAATGCCACTGTGGGTGGTAATAACTTTCCCCTGGTCGCTTCAACGTTTAGTGAAAGCGTTACCAACTTTTATATTAAAGACTTATACACTATTGGAAATGGCGTAACAAATACCTCTACCTATAATTTGTCTAAACAAACGGTCAATTCCCTATATGGTACCGCCGAGCTTTCCTATAAAAATTTGTTTTACCTCAACGTAACCGGCCGTACAGATTGGTATTCGGTATTAGCTAAAGATCTTGATCATTACTTTTACCCTTCGATCAGCGGTAGTTTCGTTTTTTCGGAACTGCTTCCCGGTGCAAAATGGCTAAATTTTGGAAAGATCAGGGTTGCGATCGCAGAAACGGGAAGCGCGGGGACAGTAGGGCCATATAATGCCCTAACTTTTGCGCTATCTTCAAATGCATTTAATGGCCTCCCTTTAGGAAGTATCAATAATACAAGTTCGCCAAACCCCCGGATCAAGCCCTTTGGCGTTAATGAAAAGGAAATAGGGCTGGAGATACATATGTTTAATAACCGCGTCAACCTGGATGTTGCTGCATATGATAAAAAAACCACCAACCAGGCAGTTCCAATCAGTCTTTCTGCTGCAAGCGGTTATAGCAGCACATTGGTGAACTTAGGTGGTTTGGACAATAAGGGACTGGAACTCAACCTGGAGCTGACGCCGGTTCGAAGCCAAACGATAACCTGGAAAACAGCTTTTAACTCCGCATTTAATTCTTCAAAGGTTTTATCTTTAGCCAACAACCAATCACAACTGGTTGTAGGTAGCCCGGAGTTTTTTGGAACAATTGTGGATGTAGTAGGTTTACCGCTTAATCAAATCCAGGGTGCCACCTATAAGCGGGATGCAGCGGGAAATGTACTTTTAACAGGTGGAAAACCTAATGCCAGCACTACACCTGTTAACTTTGGCAGCGGCTTGCCTACATCAACAGGCGGTTGGATAAACACGGTAACGTATAAGGGGTTTATCTTCGCTGCGCATATCGACTATAAAGCTGGCGGTAAAGTACTGTCAAGTACAAACTTGAATTTATTAAGGGAAGGGCTGTCAAAAGCATCATTACCGGGCAGGGTTGGGGGAGTAGTATACCCGGGCGTCAATTCTTCCGATGGCTTGACCAATACCACTGCGGTAAATGCTGAAGATTTTTATGCCAATTATCGTTCAAAAAATATTCTGGACCCTTTTATCTATAGTTCGAGCTTCATCAAGTTGCGAAACCTGTCGTTAGGATATGATCTATCAAAGTTCATTAATAAAAAGTATGTAAAAAGTTTAGTGCTTTCAGCAGTGTGCCACAATGTGCTGATTATTAAGAAGTACACCCCTAATATTGATCCTGAGGCAATAGGGTCAAGTGGTGATAATTTGACAGGATACGAGCAGGCATCATTACCAACCATACGTACGTACGGACTTAACATGAACATAAAATTCTAATCCTAAATAAAATATGAAAAATATAACCCTTATTTTAGTTTCAGTAATCTGCATTACATTAGTCAGCAGCTGCAACAAAGGATTTGATAGCTTGAATATCAATCCAAACAACCCTACGAAACTTGACGCCGCATTTTTATTTACTAATGCAGAGTTTAGCACGTATGCGGCCATTATGGAAACAGAACCAACAGTTGTACAACAATTCATCAATCCATTTACCGGGATAACTTCCGCGTTTAATTTTAACCAGGTAAACCAAACATACACTGCACAACGGTGGAATGCCGAATTTACGGGTACGAATACAGGGGCGACAACTTCTGCCGGGCCTGTTCAATTATTGGTTCAGATATTGAGCCAGGTGAAGGGCAATGCCGCCAGGACAAATTTATATAACGAAGCCCGGATTTTGAAGGCATATCAATTTATGACGCTGGTTGATACCTATGGCGATGTGCCCTATAGCGAAGCAGCCCAGGCTTACCTCGGTAACATACTTACGCCAAAGTACGATCACCAGGTAGCTATTTACACAGATCTTGTAAATGAATTAACAAGCGCTACTGCAGGGCTTGATCCTGCAAAGGACATTGTTACGGCAGATGTATTTTATGGTGGTAACATAGCCCAATGGAAAAAACTGGGATATTCCTTGTTATTACGCATTGGCATGCGCTATTCAAAATACGATGCAACCAAGGCGCAAAGCATTGTACAGGCTGCGTTTGCAGGCGGCGTGATGACCTCGAATGCTGATAACTGCTTTTTAAAATATAATGTGACTTTCGTTAACCCTGTTAGTCAAAATCTTTCTACACTTACCAACACTTATTATTTGGCGGAGCCTTTTGTAAACCAATTAAAAAATTCAGGCGATCCGCGGCTGAAGTATATATCAGCTATATACCCCAACCCGGCTGCCGCAACAAGCGGTGTGCCGGATACACTGTCATCTGACCAGTTTGGCCTGCCGATTGGCTACAGCAGCGCCACGCTGGCAACTGCTCCTGGTTACCGGGGAGCGAATGGCTCAGGCTACAATTACTCGCAGGTGAATTATAGCTTTCTGGGTAATTTAACCGCGCCTCAGTTTTTTGTTACCTGTGCACAAACACAATTACTGCTGGCAGAAGCTGCGTTCAGGGGATGGTTAACCGGGGGAAATACGCCGGATGTTTACTATGCAAACGGGATCCGGGCAGCAATGGATCAATGGGCCTCTTACAGTTCTTCTGCCGTAATTCCCTTATCCACTGAAAATGCCTTTATCAATAATCCTGTTAACGCTTATAGCGCGGCAAATGCCTTAAAACTTATCAATACGCAATACTGGATTGCATCGTGGGGTAATGGCGCCGAGGCATGGGCGAACTTCAGAAGAAGCGGTTTCCCCGCCTTATCGCCTAACACCATTGCGGGGCAAAATATAACAGGCGGGTTTGTGCGCCGATACGTTTACCCAACACTTGAGCTTTCCGCGAACCTGACAAATTACCAGGCCGCAGTGGCAAGCATCGGCGGGACGGACAGTATGGATACCCGGATTTTCTGGGATAAGTAACATCGATGATGAAGAGAAACCGGTACTTGCTGACAGGATCAATAATAAAAATGCTGGCTATAGTTGGCCGGCATTTTTTCAATAAGAGTTGCGCAACCTTTGTGAATAATTTTCTCTGATTAGGAATTGATAATTACTTTAAACAATTAATTCCCTTATTGTTGTTAGGCACGGGAAATACGGGAGACGCGTACTCGGCTCCATTCAACATGCGATTGCAAGAGGTTGATTTTAAATAGCTTATTAACTTAAGATGAAAATACCTTCAAGAATTTGTGCCCTGGCAGCGATCATAATGCCTTTAATTGCTGCTGCTCAAACACCGCAATACCCGTATCAGGATTATAAACTTGATTTTAATATTAGGGTGAATGACCTGGTAAAACGGATGACACTGGAAGAAAAGGTAAGCCAAATGCTTAATTCCTCGCCAGCGATTCCAAGGCTCGGTATTCCGGCATATGATTGGTGGAACGAAGTGTTACATGGTGTAGCCAGAACCCCGTTTAAAGTAACAGTGTACCCACAGGCCATAGCCATGGCGGCTACATTTGATCAGGGATCCTTAAATCAAATGGCGGATTATGCTGCACTGGAGGGCCGGGCCGTACACAACAAAGCTTTGCAAATGGGCCGGGCCGGGGAAAGATATATGGGCTTGACCTACTGGACGCCGAATATCAACATTTTTCGGGACCCGCGCTGGGGCAGGGGGCAAGAAACCTATGGGGAGGACCCTTTTTTGACCGCCGCTATGGGCAGTGCCTTTGTAAAAGGACTTCAGGGCGATGACCCTAAATATTTGAAGGCGGCCGCTTGCGCCAAACATTACGCCGTGCACAGCGGCCCTGAGCCATCACGCCATATCTTTAATGCCGATGTTAGTGATTATGATCTGTGGGACACTTATTTGCCGGCATTTAAAAAACTGGTGGTCGATGCAAAGGTGGCCGGGGTAATGTGCGCTTACAATGCCTTTAAAAGGCAACCCTGCTGTGGAAGTGATCTGCTCATGGTGAATATTTTGCGTAACCAATGGAATTTCTCCGGCTATGTGACCTCGGATTGTTGGGGGATCGATGATTTTTTTAAAAACCATAAAACCCACGCCAATGCGGAAGATGCCTCTGCAGACGCGGTATTGCACGGTACCGATGTGGAATGCGGTACCGATGCCTTTAAGTCGTTGGTTGCTGCTGTAAAAGATGGCAGGATAGCTGAAACGCAAATTGATGTTTCTGTAAGGCGTTTATTTATGACCCGCTTCAGGCTGGGTATGTTTGATCCGCCGAAAATGGTAAAATACGCGCAGACGCCGGCTTCGACCTTAGAAAGCCCGGCGCACCGGGAACTTGCACTTAAAATGGCCCGGCAAGCGATTGTATTACTTAAAAATGCCGGTCAAACCTTACCCTTAAGTAAATCCATTAAGAAGGTAGTTGTATTAGGACCCAATGCGGACAACCCGATTGCCATTTTAGGAAATTACAATGGTATACCGTCTGCGGTAACAACGGTTTTTCAGGGTATCAGGCAAAAACTACCTAATGCAGCAGTGTCATATGAAAAAGCGGTTAATTTTACGAACGATACGATGCTTGTTTATGCCAACGTTGCGCAACAATATCATACAGGTGGCCATCAGGGCTTCCGGGCGGAATATTTTAACAACCGCGACCTAAAGGGCGAACCGGTGGTAAGATATGAGGATACGGTAGCCCATGTCTGGCAGGAAGACGAGGAAGTTGCAGGCACCATCAAGGCAAGAGACTTTTCGGCCAGGTACAGTACCACTTTTTCGGCTCATGGCGAAAAAGCGGTAACATTTGAAGTTGAGGGTGATGACGGCTACCGGCTTCTGATCAATGGTAAGGAAGTTTTGAATGCCTGGACAAAAAACCGTTGGGGAGCTCAGCAATATCATTTGGACACTGCCCCCGGTAAAACTTATCAAATTTGCCTGGAATTTTGGCAGGGTGACGGCAAGGCGAACATCAGGCTAAGCGCCGGCAACTATCAAAAAACCGATGAGGCCGCATTAGTCAGCCGCATTAAGGATGCGGATGCGATCATTTACGTTGGCGGCATTTCTCCACAACTTGAAGGTGAAGAAATGCAGGTTAATTATCCCGGCTTCAAAGGTGGCGATAGAACCTCGATCCAATTACCATCCGCACAAACTAGCCTACTGAAAACATTACAGGCAACCGGTAAACCGGTTGTTTTTGTCATAATGACTGGCAGCGCTCTGGCTATCCCGTGGGAGGCTGAACATATTCCGGCCATTGTAAACGCCTGGTACGGTGGACAGGCGGCCGGAACAGCTGTGGCCGATGTGCTTTTCGGTGATTACAATCCGGCTGGCCGGCTTCCCGTTACTTTTTACAAAAGCGATGACGATCTGCCCGATTTTACCGACTATTCTATGAATAATAGGACTTATCGTTACTTTAAGGGTACGCCCTTATACGGTTTTGGCTATGGGTTAAGCTATACCACTTTTAAATATGATCACCTGGTTATGCCGACGGTTGTTAAGCCCGGTAAGGCAATACCTATAAGCTTGAGGATCACCAATACAGGACCAATGGCAGGCGATGAAGTGGTTCAAATATATGTTAAACATGAAAATCAGCGGATTAAAGTTCCGTTAAAGGCACTGAAGGGCTTTACACGTTTATTTCTTAAAGCCGGGGAGCGGCGAATCATAAACTTCAATCTTTCCCGGGATGACTTGACTGTCACCAATGTTAATGGAGGGCAGGTGGCATTAAAAGGTAAAATGACGGTCAGCGCCGGTGGTTCCCAGCCAGACGAAAAAAACAATACCTCAGGCAATATTGTACAACAGACAGTTACAATATTGTGAAATTGAACAGTTATAAAATGATTTGTAAGAGATACTTCTTTCTTTTCAGGCTTGCTAAAATATATGCTTAAATAATATGATCACCGAATTGAATGCTTTTGATATACGCACTTTGTGCAGTCCCGGGAATGAAACGGACAAAAACGTCATGTTGTCCGGTAACGCCTTTAATTGTCTTGCTAAAAACCTGCCATTGCCTGCTACCCGATGCGTCCAGGTTTAATGTGGCGATTAAACGGCCTTTTTGCAGATCATCCAGCCATATCTCGATTTTTGTCCTGGCTGTTATCCGGCAGGTAAGGGCAACTGATAGAGGCGAAATTCTGCCTGTTTCCACACCTGATATCATAAACCACCCACCTTTCCCGGAAGTATTGGTTACGGCTTTTTCGTTGCCCATGCTAACAGCGGCCGTTCCAAAATAATTGCTGTAACCTACTGCCGGTAAAACAGACCGCCCGTCTTTACAAATGAAGCAATCAAAGTCAGCGGGCTTGCCTTCGGCAAAAAGACCGATGCTGGTGCCCACCCATGAATTATAATTGGGCTGCGCCTTATCCAGTTTTATTGCGCTTACAGGGGCGCCAAGTGTTGTCCAGGCCTTTTTGTCACCGCTAAAATAGCCACTGAGCTGATGGCCATTCCTAACCAGTTTTAACCAGACTGTCCGGCCAAAAGGATTGGTTAAGGTTCTTATCGCGGTATCCAATTGTAAAACGATCTTCCTTCCATCACTATAACCGGTATACAAACGCCCGATGACAGTTTGACCTCCGTTGCTAAGGTATATTCCCGCTTTTGCGCTCTTATCTGCAGCAGCTAAATCTACCCTTGTAATCACTGTATAAAAATGATCGGTTTCTTTTTGAACGATATGCGTGCGCACTGAATCCGGGCTTAGCCTGATCCATCCCTTTCTGGCGGTCAGCGAATATTTACAGGATGAAGCTTTCGTCAGGAAATGCCAGCACAAGCCCGGTGCTTCGCCGGCAAAATAATCTGTCGTTACGCTCCTCCATAAAATGCCGGACTGTGGCAGGTCCGGCTTAACAATCGGCTGCGACGCAGGGGCCATTCCCCATGGCCTGTCGCCCTCCCAGATCACAGGGTAAAGAGAAGTTTGACGGCCCATGCCTGACCAGTCATCCCCATCATATTTTTCATAGCTTTGGCCCAGCGTCCACCATGTACCATCACTTAACTGAACAGGAGCCGATATATGGTTAGGATGCCTGAAACCGGCATGGGGATCGGTAACGGGTTTAAAAAAATTGCCCAGCCTTTGCCATTTAGTTGAATCTCCGGTTAAGGCGCTGCTTTTCAAGACATATTGACCACCTGTAACGTCACCGGCCGGAAAGTAATAGTAGACATCGTTCCGCTTGCACATGACCGGACCTTCTGCCCAGCTGTATTGCAAATGGGCATTCACCCAGTCTAAATTGATTAGATGGCCTGTCAGTTGTCCGTCCCGCCCGAGCTCGTGAAGGCGGTTAGCTTTCTGGCCGTTCTTAATCAGCATATAAGGCTTACTGTCGTCGTCCACAAAAATGGAGTTATCATAGCCGGGGTTCCCGGTTTCCAGGTCGGTTTTCAGATGTACGGGTGCAGACCACGGTCCTGCCGGAGAGCTGGCCCTGGAAAACCATTGACCGTTGGCGGAAAAATAGATCCAATAAGACCCGTAAAAATAAGTAATAGCCCCCTGCCAGATTCCGGCTGAAGGACGATCTGTTACCCAGTCTGCTTTTGCCGGCGCCAGTACCCGTCCGATAATCTTCCAATGGACCAGATCAGTAGAATGATAAACCGGCAGATAAGGATTAAAATGAAAGCTGGATCCGCAGTGATAAAAATCTTTACCTACCTGCAATAAAGTGGGGTCGGGGTGATCTCCGGGCAATACGGGATTAACGTAGGTCTGCACCGTTTGATAAAAAGAAGAGGAGTCAACTGTTGGTTTGGTCTGCGCGTAAATACAGATCGGGGCAGATAACAGCACGACAAATAGTAGAAGAGGTAATCGGAAATATTGCATATCGGAATTATTCGTAAAGTCAGGCTAAAGATTATAATTATTGTTAACGCTGATCCAATCCAGTCTTAGCGGGTTGCCAGGCCATTAAAACTACCTGGAGATCAGGCACAAATGCTTTTATTTTCAGGATGCTGTAAACAGCGTGACCGAACGACGACACCTATAATTTACGATAACATAACTGGTAAGCGAAAGTACATGGCTAGGTTTGGATGAATTAATCCATTTCGCCAAAATGGTATCACAAATGTTTAAGTTGCGGCAAATTATTCAATCCTTTTGCTTATCCGGGTGTAAAGGATGACCTTTCGTTTAGGCTCCTTTACCGGTTCACGACGTGCTTTTGTAAAAGCTAACTTTGATAAATTGAATATCAGGCATTATTCATCATACTATCAAACGGCCGGGTAAATAACTGGTTTGGGTGGCGTCCGCTTAGCATTTAAATATTCGGACGGAACGATGCCATATTTGTTTTTGAACATACGTGTGAAGTAACTGGGGGTCCCAAAACCTGTCATGTAAGCGATTTGTGTGACATTGAGTTCGCTTCTTTCCATCAGCGTGGCCGCTTTCTCTAATTTTACCGTACGGATATATTCTATTGGCGACAGACCGGTAAGCTCAATTAATTTGTAGTAAAGGGAACCTCTGCTCATGCCTACGTGTTTGCTCAGGTCCTCTACAGACATGTTAGGGTCACTTAATTTATCTTCGATATATTTGAGAATGGAATTCAGCAATTTTAAATTACCTGATGCTGTCACAATATCATTTCCTTCTAACTGGATTTGCTTTGAATAGGTATCTTTTACATTCTTATTAAGGTTCAGCAGATTTCCTATCCTTGTATTCAGTATCTGAAAATTAAACGGTTTTGAAAGATAGTCGCTGGCACCTGATTTCAAACCTTTCAATTGCTCATCTTCGCCAGCCATTGCTGTCAGTAAGATCACAGGTATGTGACAAGTGCGTTTATCTTCTTTTATTTTCTTGCTTAATTCTATACCGGTCATTACGGGCATATTGATATCGCTGACAACAAGCTGGGGGTGGGCATTCAGGGTTTTTTGCCAGCCCTGCTTACCGTCTGCGGCCTCAACTATCTGGTAATATTTCCGGAGGTGCCGGGCCAAATAAGTACGGAATTCCTCATTATCTTCCACCAGTAAAATAGTGGTGTTCGTTTTGTGAGTTTCGTTTTGGTCACCATTCAACAGCAGTTGATCTTCTTCCCGGACTGCGTGCATAAACTGTTCCGTTGTAACCGCGGCACTTCCGGCTAAGTAATCATTCGCTGGGATATGAGCAGATACATCCCCGTTATAAGTTGGCAATGGCAGATCAACAATAAAACGGGTACCAACCCCCACCTGGCTTTCTACACGCATGTTACCTCCATGCATCTCAATAAATTCTTTTGTGATGGATAATCCGATACCTGTACCCTGGTTAAGTATGGTGTCTGTCTGGTGCTGAAAAAACCGGTCAAATATTCTTGCGAGATCCTTTTCGGGAATACCTACGCCGGTATCGCTAACCGTAATGATCAGATGTGAATCAGCGTCCGGAATCTCGATCATTTCCATGGTCAATTTTACTTCTCCACCCGCAGGCGTAAATTTAAAAGCATTGGATAATAAATTGAAAATGATCCTTTCCAGTTTATTATGATCGAAATTGGCCCACCAAAATGGGCAGTGCGCCTTTATAGTGAATGAAATTTGTTTTTTACCGGCAACATCTCTAAATGAATCGCCTGCCTCCCCGATAAAACTGATGATCTCTCCCAAGGTCAGGTTCAGGTGGAGTTCCTGTTCTTCCATCTTGCGGAAATCAAGGAGCTGGTTGACCATGTTCAGCAAGCGTCGGGCATTCCTGTTGATCATTCGGATGTCTTCAAGTTCTTCGTCTGCTAATCGCCGCCGGAGCAATTTGTCGACAGGCGCCATTATCAGTGATATTGGCGTTCTGAACTCATGGCTGAGGTCAGTTAAAAATTTGATTTTCAAGAGGTCTAACTCATGCAACTGTTCAGCTTCCCGGCGTTCCCGCTCCAACAATTGCCTGAACTCCGATTTTTCCCGCTGAACCTCGAATTCATGCCTGATCTTTTGAATACCTCGTCTTCTTAATAAATATAAAATCGACCCGGCCATAAAAATATAAAGCGCGTAGGCGTATCCTGTACGCCAGAATGGCGGCAGGACCCTGATCTTAATCGAAGTGGCTGGAGTGGTCCAGTGCTCCCCATCGTTACTGGTTTTAACTTCAAAAGTGTAGGTGCCAGGGTCGATATTTGTATAATTGGCAGTTTTGCCTTTGTGGACATAATTCCAGTCTTTGTCGAATCCGACAAGTTTATAGGCGTACTGGTTCTGAAATGGCGTAGTAAAATTTACCGCCACATAGCTGACCGAAAAATTTAAACCATATTTCAGGTTTATTTCTTTGGCGACAGCTATTTGTTCCTTTATCGGGGCATCTTCACCGGGCACAACCGACTCGTTACTTACTTTTAGATCTGTTAACAAAACCGGTCCTGAACCGGATTGATGCTGCACATTGGCCGGGTTAAAATAGTTAAAACCATCCCTGCCCCCGAAATAAATCTCACCATTTGAGCGTCTCAAGCTGGCGCCAGTTATGAAATCTCCTTGCTGAGCGCCATTTTCGCTATCAAAATTTTGAAATCTTCCAGTGTGTTTATCGAATGAACTGATCCCATGCGCTGTGCTTATCCAAAGCAACCCTGACTTGTCTTCCACGATGCTTTTAACCATGCCGTCCGCCAGTCCGTCTTTTTCAGTGTAGGTGGTCACCCGTTGTGTCTTTTCATCAAGGCAGCACATTCCCGATTGAGTTGAAAGCCATAGAACACCGTCACTGTCAAAAAATAAGTTGCCTACCACGTCGTCCGGCAATTTATTCTGCGCCTTCGTGTAGTGTTTGATGCGCCGCGTTGCCGGGTCAAAGACCGCCATCCCCGTACCTGAAGAAGCTATCCAAATTTTTCCGGATGGCGATTTTGCGATACAACTAATGAAGTCGTTTAGCGGCAAACGCTGCCGGAATTCCTGTGCAAATGGTGTGAACCGGTGGCTAAGGGGATCATAAATGCTCACGCCGCCGCCCAGCGTACCTATCCAAATTTTAGCATGTTCATCTTCCATAATCGAAGTGATGTCATTGCTGTTCAGGGCACCCGGAACTTTATCCGCTACGAATTGCTCGTAATTTCCTGAACGGGGATCAATTCGAAAAAGTCCGTCATGGTAGGTGCCTGCCCATAAAGCCCTTGCATGATCCATATACAGTGGCCATACCGTTAATCCGGACCTGGGACTGCGCAACCTGCTTTTTATAGCTAAATTCGTGAATAAACCCGATTGTCTGTTAAAAAGCTGTATCCCGCCTCCGTCGGTTGCGACGAAGATCGAGTTTTTATCATATTCGGCAAAAGCATCAACAAACGAAGATCCTAAACCTGAACGGTCAAACGGGTCACTGTGTTTCAGGTTGAACAAGGGCAGGTTTTTGTCGTATTTGGCCAACCCGCCCCCAAACGTCCCGATCCAGTAAATACCCTTTGGGTCAATGAAAATACTACGGATAGACCGATCTTTAAGACTGAAGACATTCCTTGGATCTGGTTGAAGAATGCGAAAGGATTTTGAAGGCAGATCCATAATATCGATACCATTTTCTGTTCCGATCCAAAGTTTGCCATCGGCATCCATTTGTATTGCAAATAATGCATCGCTGCTCAAAGAACCGGGAGCATCGGTTTTATGCCTGAAAATTTCAAAGCGGTCATCGGGCAATAGCCTGTTTAAGCCGCCAAATGTCGCAGCCCATATGTCGCCATTCCTGTCTTTAAGCAGCGATTTAACAACGTTATCGGATAAACTACCCTGAATGTGCGGATCATTGATAAACCTGGTCATTTTACCAACACGCAGGTCATATCTATAAAGTCCCCTGTTTGTCCCTATCCATATCCGGCTTTTGTTATCCTCCAGTAAAGAAAGCGCCACAAAAGTATTTCCGTCTTTCGTTTTTTCATCGTCTTTAACAGACCCGCTCAAATGAACAGCGGTTATTTTTCCGGATCGCAGGTCAATGGTTCGTAAATCGCCATAGGTGCCGACCCATAAATTTCCCAGGTGATCCTGCATAATCGCCCTGGGTGAAACATGTGGTAGTTCCGGCCAGGTTCCGTTGCCCTTGTAAGGAATGATTTCATCCTTCATTCTGTCATAATAACTCAGGCCGCCGGCTCCGGTTCCTATCCATATCCTGCCGCTGCCGTCTTCGTAAAGACACAACACTTCATTTCCAGGCAAGGTATTGGCTTTCCCCGGAACATGTCTGTAAATGACAAAATTGGTACCATCGAATTTACAGAGGCCATTGCTTGTGCCAAACCACATTAATCCAAATTTATCTTTGATGATCGCAGATACCGCATTTGAGGGCAGGCCTTCCTTTACTGTAATATTTGTGAAATTGATGTTGCCGTCAGCCGCTGTACTGACAAGCGGGCGCCACAAGAAAAGGCATGCGAATAAATATCTTTTCAGGATTTTTTGCATCGGTGAGTTATTTGAAGACACGATTTAGCACGAGCGATCAAACTGGTTTTGATTGGTTGTAAACACAAATATAAAAAAGCAATCGGATAGAAGTGTATTGTCAGTCCGAATTTTCCTGACTGCTGAAAGGACGAGTGAATCCGGATTAATTAGCACAGGGCTATCTGCGTGCGATAAAGCAGTGCCCGCCATTTTTTGATCGTAACAAATAGCCAAATTTTTACCACAAATGTTCAGTCTTGTTTCACGGCACGGATGCCCATTGAAGCGTCAGCGCTGTTGCTTTTTCAATACTGCAAACTAAATATTCAATAGCGTATAATATTTAATTGTTTGCATATCAGCTGATTGTGAATCTGTTTTAAATTCAACTATTTGCCTGCATCAATTCCGGCTAAAAAGTTATGGTGACCTTTCGCCTGATTTTCCCGGTTTTAACACCAAATCCATTCGGTGTCCCGGTTTGGTCATCATAACCGCCACCCTATATATTTACAACGGATAGCAGTGAACAAAGGGTATAGCTGTCCTGTAGGGTATCCGCTATGAAGTTTACAGAAACAACATATCTGCAGGTTAATAATGCGGTTTGCCACTATTTAATGAAAATAATCACAGCCAGTATAAAGATCAACTGATAAAATATGAAAAAGCGATATGGACATATCATCTGTTTAATATTGATTTTAATACTAGTTCAATGTGCCAAAGCAAGCGCAAATATACGCTTGCCGCAACTTATCGCTGACGGTATGGTTCTTCAGCGGGACATTAAACTCAAGGTGTGGGGTTGGGGCAGGCCAGGTGAAAAAGTTAGTATCAAATTCAACGGCATAAAAATCATTACTCATACGGGAACCGATAGTAACTGGTCTGTCACCTTACCTGAAATGCATGCAGGAGGGCCTTACCAAATGGAAGTAAAAGGTGATAACCTTATTATCCTGCGCGACGTTCTTATAGGGGACGTCTGGTTCTGTTCAGGACAATCGAATATGACCATAAAAATGGAACGGGTTAAAGAGAAATATCCCGATGAGATTGCCGGTGCCAATTTTCCGGCGATCAGGTATTTCTTTGTTCCCACCCTGGCAGATGTCCAAAAAATACATGCTGATCTGGCACCGGGTAAATGGGTGCCTGTGACAAGCGAACATATACTGGATATCGGCGCTGTGTCTTATTTTTTCGCCAAAAAGCTGTACACAAAATATCATATCCCCCTTGGGATTATCAATTCAAGCGTAGGCGGAACACCAATCCAGGCATGGATCGGAGAAGAGGGAATTATGGGAATAGACGGTTATGACAAGCGATTGAAGCAGTTTCACGATTCGATCTTTATGGCCCATCTATTACATCCGGCAGGTTCCGGCGACACTGTCAAACAACCGGTGACCCTGGAAGACAAGGGCATGACCCGCGAGGTTAAATGGTATGATCCGGCATTCGAGCCAAAAAACTGGCACCGGTTCTGGCTGCCTGGTTATTGGGCAGACCAGGGCGTCCGTGACTTGAATGGCATCGTTTGGTTCAGGCGTGAAATCACTGTCCCCGCCGAAATGGCCGGCAAACCTGCCAAATTATTTTTGGGCCGTATCATCAATGCCGATGAAACTTATGTCAATGGCAGGCTCGTGGGTAATACGACCTATGAGTATCCACCGAGACGGTATGAAGTCCCGCCGGGTCTGTTGAAAGAAGGTAAGAACCTGATTACGGTGCGTATCACCAACATAGCAGGAAAAGGTGGTTTTGTTCCTGATAAACGTTATGAACTAACCGATGGCGAGATAAAGATTGATTTGCGCGGCGATTGGAGTTACCAGGTCGGATCGGCTTACCCTCCTTTTAATTTAAGGCGGGGAATGGCGGGCAGCCCGCCGTTTTCGTCACAGAATGAACCTACGGGCTTATACAATACCATGGTGGCCCCGGCGCTGAATTTCCCGGTTAAAGGCATTATATGGTATCAGGGGGAATCGAATACAGGCACCAGCAATTACCACCAGTTATTGGACTCACTGATCAGCAACTGGCGTGCCGGCTGGAAAAGGGAAGACTTGCCATTTCTGATCGTTCAGCTACCTAATTTTGGCGACGTGCAGTATTCACCATCCGAAAGTTCCTGGGCCGGGATCAGGGAGGCGCAACTGCAGGCACTTTCGTTGCCTCATACAGGGCTGGTGGTAACTATAGATGCCGGCGAATGGAACGATATTCATCCCCTTGATAAAAAGGATGTCGGTGACCGGCTGGCGATTGCGGCGCAAAAGCTTGCCTATGGGGATAGTAAAATAATTGCTTCCGGGCCAATTTTCCATTCTGCCCGGATCGATGGCGACCACATCGTCCTTACTTTCTCTGACATTGGAGGCGGATTGGCTACAAAACAGGATGAACCACCGGCCTGTTTTGAGATCGCAGGGCCGGATAAGCGTTTTGTCCGGGCTGTGGCCCGGATTACAGGCGATAAGGTTTCGGTCAGTAGCCCCGAAGTTCAGCGACCCGCTTACGTCCGGTATGCCTGGGCTGATAACCCGGAAGGCGCTAATTTAATAAACAGGGAAGGACTACCGGCTTCACCTTTCCGGACGGATCAACCTTAATGAATATATGAAGAAGCTGGCTGCTTTTATGCAGTCACCACGCAGCAGTAAAAAAAATATATTAATTTCACACAACCTAATATATGAAGAACAATCTTTTTAAAATATTAATAACAGTTATCGCAGCCTGCTATTTTATGCCTGCCTTAAGCCAAACCGATAAAATCCGGACATTTGATCTTAGTCAGGTCCGGTTGCTGGAAAGCCCGTTCCTGTCGGCGGAACAAACCGACCTGGACTACATGCTTAAGCTGGAACCCGACCGGTTATTAGCCCCTTTTTTGCGTGAAGCAGGCCTGAAACCTAAAGCACAGAGCTATGGCAACTGGGAAAATACCGGGCTTGACGGGCATACGGCAGGTCATTACCTTACCGCGCTGGCACAAATGTACGCTGCAACCGGATCAGCCGAATGTAAGCGCCGCCTGGAGTACATGGTCAGCGAACTTGGCCGCTGCCAGGTTAATAACGGAAACGGGTATATAGGCGGCGTTCCCGGCGGATTGCATATGTGGGCGCTGTTTAGACTGGGTGATTTTAGCGAATTCAATAAAAAATGGGTGCCATGGTATAACCTGCATAAACTGTTTGCCGGTTTACGCGATTGCTTTTTGCTGGAAGGCGATCAGCAAGCCCGGCAGGAATTTTTGAAGCTTGCCGACTGGACGGCTAATGAAACCAGCGGTTTGAGCGATACACAAATGCAAACCATGCTCAACATGGAACAGGGCGGCATGGATGAAGTGCTTGCAGACGCTTACGCATTCACCGGAAATCTTAAATACCTGAAGCTCGCGGAAAGGTTTTGTCATCGTCTGATTTTGGATCCCCTGGAAAAACATGAAGACCAGCTTACCGGCCTGCATGCCAATACCCAGATTCCTAAAGTGATAGGGTTTGAACGGATTGCCGAACTCAGTAACGACAGCAGTTATCATGCTGCTGCCCGTTTTTTTTGGCAAACGGTGGTTCGGCATCGCAGTATCTCAATCGGGGGCAACAGTGTCCGGGAACACTTCAATCCAACTGACAACTTCTCATCGATGGTCGAGTCGGAACAAGGCCCGGAAACTTGCAACAGCAATAATATGCTCAAATTGTCAAAAATGCTTTTTTTAAATGAAGGCAGACCTGAATATATCGATTTTTATGAACGCCTGCTTTACAATCACGTACTGTCATCACAACGACCGGTAACCGGCGGTTTTGTTTATTTTACGCCGGTCCATCCACAACACTACCGGGTTTATTCTACTGCCAGTGAGAGCTTTTGGTGTTGCGTAGGTACAGGTATGGAAAACCACGGGAAATATGGCGAGCTGATCTATACGCATAACAATGACAACCTTTATGTAAACCTGTTTATCCCCTCGGTACTCAATTGGACAAAAAAAGGAGTGAAACTCATACAGCGAAACAAATTTCCTGATGAAGAGGGAACCACCTTGTCACTCGATATCTTATCACCTAAAAAATTCAGCTTATTCATTAGGAAGCCTTACTGGGTAGCCGATAACGGGTTTATAATCAAGATTAACGATAAGGCCGCATCCGGAATCAATTTTAAAGGAGCCTATGCAGAGATCAACCGGATCTGGCATAATGGGGATCGCATCACCATTGCCTTGCCGATGACGACTTATACTGAATCCCTGCCGGATAATTCGGGTTGGATCTCGTTTTTGCATGGGCCCATCGTTTTAGCGGCGCCGACAGACACGGCCAATATGCCCGGCCTGTTTGCCGGTGATAGCCGCTGGGGCCATATTGCAAATGGGCCACTGTATGCCTTGACCAGATCCCCGCTATTGATTCGGTCAGGGGATAATCCCGCGTCCGCCCTTAAAAGATCGGTATCCCCGCAAATGTCTTTTGAAGCGGGCGACCTGATCCTCCAGCAAGGGTTTAAAAATCTGAAACTGATACCTTTCTACCGTGTCCAGGACACGCGCTATATGCTGTATTGGCCCATAACAACAAAGGATAGCGTCAGCCAAAAGGAAAAGGAACTTGCCGCGCTTGATGAAAAATATCTCAGATTGGCTCCGCTCACCATCGACGCGGTTTCACCGGGTGAACAACAGTCAGAAGCGGATCACCACTTACAGGAGAACGGCAGTAAAACCGGGTTCCTAAATAATACACACTGGCGATCTGCATCAGGTTTCTTTAGCTACCAAATGCGTTTTTCACCGTTTGCTAAAATATTGTATGTCTCCTGTCAATCGCCCGGTAAGAATTGTTCATTTGATATTTTGGTGAACAAATTAAAGATTGCGCATGTGGAGTCCGCAGCAAAAGGGGCTGAGCAATCGTTCAGCGCAGCATATGCTTTACCTCCGGATATAAAAAATGGCCCTATAACGGTTGAATTTATTGCTGTGCAGGGATCCCGGACTATGGAAGTATCTGATATCAGGCTGCTGCGGAAGGAAAAATAGCAAAGCGCGTATGTTTTTGATTTAAGTTCCTGTAATACGGCCGGTAGCGGCGTCTATGCCATCGTCCATTAGCTGAATGTTTTTTTTAAGCCGGGGATCATTTTTGATTTTAAAAAATCAGAGCGACAGCTCATTTTTTGTTGGAAAACGGCAATCTTTCCATCGTTAGCGGATCAATGCTTTCCAGGTACGGGAGATCGTAAACGGGCCGCTCATAACCGGTTGGGAATGGCATTTTACTAAAAGTTTGAAAATACAACAGGCATCCGTCCTTGTACACCTGCGCATCGTGGCACTGCTTGCGTAATTTACTTTGCACATCATTAAACCGCTGCTCGTCAACATAACCGCTCACGGTATCCCACAGCTTTTGAAAGTTTCTTACCGACTGTAATCCATCCTGATAGTGAAAGCACAGCTCATCCCACAAAGTGCGCCCACTGGCCATCTTGTATGTCCAGGGGACATGATGAAACCATAAAAGATATTTGTCGGGGCAGGTTTTAATACCGTTAAATTCATCTGCGAGGGGCTGATGGTATTGATCAACAGCATCGCTGCCTGAGCGGGTACGGCCAAATCCTATTCCTGTTGCATCTGCACGGTGGTAGTAGGGTGGTGTCCAGTCAACCCGTACGTTTTTAGGTGCATACCACGGGCCGGGGCCATAATGCTGGTTAGCGCTAAAAATATGGTGAAGGCCAAGCGGCATCATATAATTAACCATCACCTCCCGGCTTTTTAACATCATGTCTTTTACGGGAGCCAGAAAATTGTTCTGCCAATTATGAGCAGCGGAAAGTTGTGCCGCCGTTAAAGAATCCGGTGAGAAAGTAAGCTTGAGCCACTCATCGGCGATCAGGGCGCTTGATAAATGATCGTTCCATGCAAGCCGGCCAAAAGCATACCAATTTGCCTGGTCAAAATCACTGCCGCACCAGTTGCTGTCAAGCCCAATGTTGGCCACGCCGGCAATGGCTGTATATTTTTGCGGGTAAATACTGCCATCCGTGCATCGCGCAACGGTGCTGCCTTTGCAGGCCTGGTAGGTATCACTGTTCAGTAGTTCTTCCCATAAAGTCGATAAAAAAACCAGGTGGATATTTTCGCCCAAGTATTCTTTAGTAATTTGAAATTCAGGCATCACCGAAGTTTTTTTCATTGCACCGAACAAGGGGCTGAAAGGCTCACGCGGCTGAAAATCTACCGGCCCGTTCTTTACCTGTATGATCACATTATCCCTGAACTGCCCGTCAAAGGGCATAAACTCTGCGTATGCCTGCTTCGCCCTGTCGTTATCACTGGCGCTATACACAAATGCCCGCCACATGACAATGCCTCCGTATGGCCGCAAAGCATCCGCAAACATATTAGCGCCATCAGCATGTGTCCGGTGATAATCTTGCGGGCCGGACTGCCCTTCACTATTCGCTTTTACGAGAAACCCGCCAAAGTCCGGAATAACTGTATAAATGTCATGGATCTTGTTCTGCCACCATTTAATAACTTCCGGATCTAAGGGATCGGCAGTTTTGAGTTTCCCCAGCACAATTGGCGAGGCGAAGTTTACAGAAAGATAGGTGCGGACGCCATAAAGCCGCAGCACGTCTGCAATTTCTTTTATCTTTTTTAAATACCTGCCTGATAAAATAGGCGGAGCGGCATTTACATTATTTAAAACGGCCCCGTTTATGCCGATGGAAGCATTGGCCCTGGCATACGCGCGCCACAGCTTTCTGTCCTGACCGGTAACCCTCAATGAATCTTTTTCGTCACGCCAGAAGATAGATTTACCCGCATACCCGCGTTCGATAGTGCCGTTAAGGTTGTCCCAGTGATCCAGGACCCTGCGCCCGTAGGAAGGATTAGAAGTTATAGAAGCGTCCTGCCTGCATTTTTGCCTTCTTAAAAAATCAAAAACGCCATAGAGTACTCCTGCCGGTGTGGCTGCCTGTATGGAATGTGGCGTAAGTATAAAACCATCGCCTTTTATCGCTTTGTCCGGTTTTAAAGCAATGGTTATATTTTCGCCAGGTTTTCCGCACCAGTTTTCTCTTAGTTCCGCACAGGCAAGCTGCACCATTGCAGCGCTGCTGCGGCAGGTTACTGTCACTGAAATTGTTTTGCCTTTTCTTAGCCATAAGCCATGTCCGTTTTCTGCGCCGGCTCTTTTCGCAGCAGTAAGGATTAACAAAAGAAACAGGATGCTTTGACAAGACCGGATTTGTCCGCCGCCGGAAAGCAGGTATTTGCACCGCGTGATCAATTTCATTTCATGCATTTGTTTTGCGACCAATAGTACTATAGTTCATTTTCAAAATGTAAAGGCTAACCGGGAGTAAGACTAATGTGGATTTTTAGATTCTTTTATAGCTGGCAATAATAGGCAGTACGAACAGATTTGAATAGGAGAGATGTGCTAAATATTAGTACAAATGTATCAGAACACTAAGTTGATTTCAATAAGCTATGCAGCTAAGACAATGTTTCATTTAGCCTTGTATTCGCCGGTTCATTTAACTGCAATAGCAGGCCTGTATTAAATATTGACACCTGTCAGGCTGCTTCTTTTTCCTGGCCGGCGCTAAACCTGGTTTTCACCAGGGATTTTCTATATCCTGCCAATAAAACCCTTAAACAGCGTAAAATTAAACATTTGAAAGAAGAATTTAGACAATTGGGACAGTTCGCATCCTTACGATTGCTGAAGTTTGGCAACAATAAATTTACCAAACTGACCGGTCTTCGGCAGAGAACCATTATAAATAAATAACACACCAATTATCTAATTCGCCAGAAAAATAAATAACTGGTGCGCTATTGAATAATTGTGCAATCGATTGCAGACTTTAACAATGTCCCAAAAGGGATTTTTGTGGGTTTCCATCTCGTACTGCTGAATACCTGAATTAAATGCCAACGCTTTATAAACCAAATTAACAAGCCATATGATAAAAAAAATAACATGTAACTCCTCCCACTAATCCGGACAGGTAAGACCTGCCGGCTATCAAAACAATTTTTAACCGTTATTACTTTTTTATGAAAAAACTTCAACTTTTTAAAATCTGGAAAATTATGATGATCACCCTATCGGTGAATCTGTTTTCCATTACCCTTTATGCGCAGACAATTGCGCTGCGCGGCAAAATCGTGAATCAGAAAGGAGAGCCGCTGATCGGTGCCACCGTTCGCATTCCCGGCACTTCAGCCGCCGCCACAGCCAATGTGGAAGGAAATTTCACTTTAGCTGTTCCCAATGACACCAGGGAAATCGTGATATCCTTTGTCGGTTATACTGAGCTGACTAAAGCAATTCCACCAGGCATCAAAAATCTCGGAACCATCACCTTAAACCCTTCTTCAAAAAATCTTAATGAGGTGGTCGTTGTAGGTTATGGTACCCTAAAAAGAGAGAACGTTACCGGAACTGTAGCCACCGTTGATGCTAAAACCCTGAAAGAGATACCGTCTTCAAATGTTTTTCAACAATTACAAGGCAGGGTGGCCGGTCTGGATGTCGTTACCAGTACCAACGGGCCTGTGATTACCATCCGTGGCGACCGCACCGTAGGTGCCTCGCCGGGCACAGACGGTCCGCTGATCATTCTTGACGGGGCGCCTTTTTATAACTCCATAGAAAATATTAATCCGAATGACATCAAAAGTGTCGATGTGTTAAAAGGCGCTTCAGCAACCGCTATTTATGGTTCACGCGCGTCCGGCGGGGTGATTCTGATCACCACCAACAGGGGCCGCGTCGGGCAGACCATCACCAGCTATGACAGTTATTACGGTATCAGTACCCCTGAGGGCAGTATGAAATTGCTTAACGGTAATCAATTCGCTCAGTTAGAAACCGATGCGACGCAAGGCGCATTGCTCCAGAGCAACGTAGTAGGAAACAATTATGCTTTATCTGCCACTGAAACCAAGGCTTTGAACGCGGGTATCAGTACCAACTACCCGGATCTTTTATTGAAAAATGGGTATATCTGGGATCAAAGTCTCAGGGTATCTGGCGGTACAGAGAGAACGCAGTTTACTGTCGGTGCCGGATACCGCGTCAATACCGGTTTGGAGCCCAATAACAGTACCAAACGTGTTTCATTGAATGCAACGCTGGATCACAAGATCAATAAATATATTAAGTTCGGGCTCAGCAGCCTGACTACACTACGGATGATCAATGCAGGTGGCGGTAACCAGTTACAGGCCGCGGATTATATGAGCCCGCTGACCTACCCTTATAATGCAGACGGTTCGATCAACTTGTTGCCGCAATCGGATCAATTCGATGCCACAACGGGTAACCCGCTTTATCCCGGTTCCCGTCCGGATCTATATTATAACTATACACGCGGATTTGAAAGTAACAGTATTTTATACGGAGAGCTGAGTCCTGTCGAGCATTTAAAATACAGGTATAGCGTAAATTACAGCTATAATCAGTCGCTGGCCGGAACCTACAATGGTGTTAACGGCATTGGTATCTTAACCATACCACAAACTACGGCAAGTACCGTAAACAATTATTCATACCGTTTAACGCAAGAGCACTTATTAACGTATGATAACGTCTTTGCTGAAAAACATGCGGTCAACTTTGTCGCGGTTTTTTCAAATGAACTTGCGCATACTGAAAATTCCGGGTTCAACGCTACAGGCATACCTTCTAATGCGAACCTGAATTCCAACCTGGCATTGGCGCAGACTGTCATTCCGCAAAACGGGGCCTACAGTGAACAGGGCCTCGTCTCTTATGTGGGACGCCTGAACTATGCTTACGACAGGAAATACAACCTTACGCTCGCTATCCGCTCAGACGCCAACTCGGCACTCGCCGCAGGGCATCAGCGGACAACGTATCCGTCTGTCGGTTTAGGTTGGGTGATCAGCAATGAAGATTTCATGAAGCGGTTTACTTTCATCGATAACCTGAAGCTGCGCGGTGGCTATGGACAAACATCAACGATCACTACAATTTCACCTTACAACACCTTAGGACAGCTAAGTTCAAGTAAATATCAGTTCGGCGGGGCCTCCACAGGAGATCAGCAGGGTGTCAGGGTGACTACGCTCGTCAATTCAAATCTTACCTGGCAGCGAAGCGCTGAATATAATTTGGCACTGGATTTTGCCGTCCTTAAAAATCGTATCACAGGATCTGTGGAGGTCTACCAAACCAGGACGACCGGGATTATTTTGCCAAACCAATTGCCGGTGACCAATGGCGCGTCATCCCAGGTTTCTAATTTGGGCACATCCCAAAATAAAGGATTGGAACTGACACTGAGCAGCGTTAACATTCGAAGTGAACGCGGGATCAATTGGTCCACGGATTTCAATATCGGTTTTGACCGCGAAAAAATCCTGAGCCTCCCAAACGGCGCTTTGCAAAACATCAGTTCCGGTGAATTCGTAGGTCAGCCCCTTAACGTAATCTATGATGTGCGTAAAACAGGGATCTGGCAAAACAGCGAAGCTTCGCAGGCCGCCGTTTATGGACAAAAACCGGGTTCCATCAAAATCCAGGATCTTAATGGTGACGGAAAAATTGATGCCAAAGACGATCAGATCATCGGCCATTTCAATCCTAATTACACTTTTGGTCTGACCAACCGTGTCAGCTATAAGAATTTTGACATCAGTATTGTTGTACAGGCGCGGATGGGCTTTACCACGGCTGTACCTTATGTATCATCCTCCAACTCATCTACCAATGGGTGGCAGTTCCTGAACCTGGGACGCCACAACCAGCCGGTAATAAATTACTGGACACCGACCAATCCTTCAAACGCGTTTCCTGAGCCAAATGCGTACACGCAATTGCCTTATTATTCAACCCTGCAATACTATGACGGGTCCTTTATTCGGGCAAAGAGCATCAACTTAGGCTACAACTTTTCTGACAAACTGGCGAATAAACTAGGTATGAGTTCATTAAGGATTTACACCAGCGTATCTAATCCATTCTTTATTTACGCGCCAATACGCCGTCATGGATTTTCTGTGCCCGATGCAGAATCCGGTTTTGCCTACAATGCAGGGGCGGTACCTGCTGACCCGTCGGTCAGCGGTAATATTGGGGGCGCAAATGCCGGTAACGGCGGGCAATTTTTCCGTGGTGTCAGTGTGAACAACGCCGCCGAAAATACAAGGGATTTTATTTTAGGTATTAATGCAAGATTTTAATTGATGTTTTATGAAAATATTTAATAAATACACCATTGTTTTTACTGTAGTAGCAGTATTAACGGCAGCCACCAGTTGTAAAAAGCTTCTGCTAGAGAATCCGCGCGCCGCACTCTATCCAAATTATTTCAGCACAGCGGGCGGCGTTCAGGCCGCTGTTGTAGGGGTCTACAACGACCTTAGAAGTGCCTTTTCAGGTGAAGGTTTGGTATTTATGTACGATGGCACCGACCAAAACATACCGGGCGGCAGTGCGGGAACCGTAGCGCCATTATATAATTCATTTAAAGGGATCACCTCATCTAACGGACCGGACATTACAGGTTTGTACGTGGATATCAATACGCTTAACGGCGTGTTTCAATATGCATCAGCGATCACGGATCCGACAGCACGTACCCAATACGTTGCCCAGGCTAAGTTTTTAAGGGGTTTCATTTATTTTTGGCTGGTCCAGACATACGGCGGACTAACTGCTACACAAAAAGGCGGTATACCATTGCATACAACTTTTATCACAAAAGCGACCACATCAGATGTACCCGCGCAGTTATCGGATATTTACAAACTGATCATTCAGGATTTTACGGATGCCGCTGCCGGACTGCCTAACACGGTCACCAGTTCGAACCCTTTTTCAGCCGCAGGCGTCGGCAAAAGTGCGACCGCGGCGACGGCCAAAGCCTTTTTAGCCAAAACCTACCTGACCCGGGGGTATACAGAGGCGAAACAACCCGGAGATTTTCAGCAGGCTGCAGACATTACCGCTGACCTGATCACCAATAAAGGCACCTATGGACTTAATCTGTGGCAGGATTATTTTGATGAACACAAGCCTGCGAATGATTACGGTCAGGAAAATATGTTTGCGATCGATTACGGCGGTAAAGCCGATCCTAATTATACCGGTTACACACTACAAGGCTCCGGTGGTTATGGCCTTAATGAACTTTACGTCCTGGCAAGGTTCAATTATGTCGGACCCGGGGTTGACAATGTTGCAGGTATCGATGCCGTACCGCAGGTGATCAGCACGGCTAAACCGGGCATGCTCAGAGACGTTTATAATGGCCGCCCATATGTTCGCCTTGCTCCCAATAAACCATATACCATGGATGTGGCTTTTGCCGATCAAATACACGATACCCGTTACGACGCTACCTTTCAAACTTTTTGGATTTGCAACAGGGTAACTTCACCAGGCCTGGAAAGCGATGGCGTTACGTTGAAAGGCACACTTGTACCGACTTCTAACGTATCGCTGTCTTCGTTTAATGTACCTGCAGATGGCGACACTGCTATTTTAATGCCGAGTACAGATGTTACGATGGCCCGCCGTAATGCCTTTAAAGGGCTGATCATTACACCAAAACAATTTACGGCGCTCAATTTCCCAACGGTGAAAAAATTTGATGACCCTACGCGGACTGCTACAGGAGACTTCTCCAGCAGGCCGATTATTTTGATGCGCTTTTCTGAAGTTTACCTGATGAATGCTGAAGCAAATTACATGTTAGGTAATACCTCAAATGCCGCCGCCTCATTGAATGTCCTCAGGCAGCGGGCTGCCTACCGCAGCCCGGCTGATGCCAATGCTGTTGCTAAAAACCAGTTTTATGTAACAGCTTCAACGCAAAGTGCCGCCAATACGGCCAATGCCGCAGCTATACTGTTAACGCCGGCGCAACAGGCGCAACTCGCTATTCCAAACAATACGACTACGGCAGGTTCATTATGCGGGATGGACCTGATACTGGATGAATACAGCAGGGAGTTGTATGGTGACCCGCGCCGCTGGTATGACCTGGTGAGGACTCAGCAACTGGTAAGACGGAATCAAATGTATAACATAGCCGGCGGTCCTAATGTTCAGCCCTATCATGCACGCTGGCCGATACCGCAAAGTTTAATAAACAACGTATTGTCAGGCCCGCCTTATCCACAAAATAACGGCTATTAACCTCATCTTTTATACAATTTCGGGCTGTCTTAGAAATGAGACGGCCTTTTTTATGTATTAGGCAAAAAAACAGCGTTTTTGCACGATAGTCATTCATGTAAATAATACCATTCGGGGCCTGTTTATAAAGGTGTATCGACGGAAAGGCGATATGTTCCTATAGAAACCCCGGGAGCGCAATTGGAGATACTTTGCTTTTGAAAATAAAAGGCGGTAATTTGTAATGTGTTATCTCTGGCTAAAATAACCCGTTTGCGATCCATTATCTTTTCAGTACACTTTGCAGTGCTACTGGGCTTACTGGTGTTTACCTGTATCCCGCTGACCATTACATCGTCGCTACCGGTACAGATCTGGACCAAGCAATTAACGCTGTATGCTGCTTTGGTGGGTATATTTTACCTCCATCTCCGGGTACTTATCCCCAAACTGCTTTATAACAACCGCGGGGGCATTTTCGCACTGATCGTTTTCCTGATCTGTATCGCCGCGCCGGTATTAAACCACCAGGCTGATAAACTGATAGACCTGCAGGGCTTGCTCCGCAGGTTTGCGCCCGGACATCCTCCCGTGGATGATCGTTATACACCGGTAGGCGACCTCAGCATCATGATCATGACCATGATCGTCATCGGGATCGCTATTATTATATCGGTTACCCGGAAAGTGCAGGCCGACCTGTTAAAAGAGAAAGCGCTGGAGAATGACCGAATCGCGGGCGAACTGGCCATTTTACGCTCACAGATCAACCCTCATTTCTTTTTCAATGTATTGCATACCATTTACGGGCTCACCGAGATCGATACAGACCGGGCCCGTGAGGCTATTTACACCCTGTCGCATATGATGCGTTATGTCTTGTACGAAACCCGGCAGCCGTCAACCACCCTGGAAAAAGAGTTACGCCTGATCGACAGCTACCGGCAGTTAATGCAACTGCGCCTGCCGGAACATGTAGCGGTTGTTTTTAACCGGCCCGAAGGCCCGCTTAATATTCCACTTTCGCCTATGCTGCTGCTGCCTTTTGTGGAAAATGCCTTTAAGCATGGCATCAGTACGGTTCAGCCGAGTCATATTTATATATCGGCACAGTTATGCCAGGCATTGCTGCGCTTTGAGGTACGTAATACTTTATTTGCGGAACCGGCAAAGGAAACGGATGAGGGCAGCGGGATCGGCCTGGCCAATACACGCCGCCGCCTGGACCTGATCTATCCGGGCAAATACAAGCTCACCGTTAAAGAAGACCGCGAGCTCCAGGAATTCAGGATCGAACTTCAAATAACTTTGACATGACCATTCACTGTATCGCCGTCGATGATGAGCCGGTGGCTTTAGAAATGATTGCCGCTTATATAGCCAAGACCCGATTCCTGAAACTGGTTGGCAAATGTGCCAGCGCCGTGACTGCACTAAACTTTTTGAATGAACACCCTGAAGTACAGCTTGTTTTTTTAGACATCAGGATGGCTGATTTGAACGGGCTGGAGTTTGCGGGCATGATTGATCAGGGTGACAACCGGCGATCGGTACGCATCGTTTTTACAACCGCTTTTGATCAGTACGCGCTGGACGGGCACAAGCTGGCCGCACTGGATTACCTGTTAAAACCATTCAGTTTTGCTGATTTTACCCGTGCCGCCAACCGTGCACGGGAATATTTTACTTTGCTGGAGCAAGATCACGAGCGGCAGTACCTTCATGTATATGCCAATTACCAACAGGTTCGCATCGATACGGCACAGATCCGCTACGTGGAAAGTATGGCTGACTATATCAAGATCTATTTGGAAGATCAGCCCAAACCGCTAAAGACGCTGATGACTTTAAAAGTAGCAGAACAAAAACTGCCCGCCAGCCACTTTGTGCGCTTGCACCGTTCCTTCATTGTGGCCATAGATAAAGTGACAGCCGTAAGCAAAACGTCCGTCCAGGTTGGCCGGGTTGCCATCCCGGTATCTGAACCTTACCGGGAGGCATTTGGCAATTTTATGAAAAGCTGGCGTCAGCCCGGTTCCTGAATTATTTTGTTTTTTTGATCACATAACTCATATCACCCATCGGGCCGCCCTTCATGTAAAGCACGATCTGGTCAGCGCTTTTTACCTTGCCGGTCATTTTAAACTGCTGGTCCATGATGGGCAATGTAAACGCTAAGCTGTCATCTTTAAACCAGCCATCGGTTAATTGAATGGTGTTCCCGTCCGGGCCCTGAGTACTGCCGCTTAGCTTTTGCCCGTCCACTTTAAAATCATAGGCCACTTCAATTTGATCATTAATGGAACCTTTCCAGTGACCATTGATATCAGTGGCCGCATAAACGAATGTTACGATGGCCATGGCCATCACGGTGGGGATCAGTTTTTTAATTTTCATGTTTTTTAGGATTTATTGGTGATTAAATTAATTTTATTCATATCGCAAAGCCTCTATCGGGTCCAGCCGGGAAGCTTTCAGGGCCGGGTAATAGCCAAAGAAAACGCCGATCAGTGTGCAGAAACCAAATGCTTCCATAATGGATGCTTTATCAATAATAGGCGCCCATTTCAGCGCATTGGCGATAACAAACGCCAGTGTCTCGCCGATCAGGATACCGATGAGGCCGCCGGTAACGCTGATGAGAATGGCTTCAGTTAAAAACTGGCTGAGGATGTCCCTGCCGCGTGCCCCGATCGCCATGCGCAAGCCGATTTCTTTGGTACGTTCGGTTACCGATACGTACATGATATTCATGATGCCAATCCCCCCGATGACCAGCGATATGGCCGCTATGGCGGTCAGTAATGCGGTCAGCAACGTGGTGATGGAGCTCAGGGTCTGTATAAGTTCGGCCTGGGTGCGTACCGTAAAGTCATTGTCTTCGGCCGGGCGGAGCCGGTGCGTTTTACGCAGGATCTTCTCCATTTCGTCCGCTGCTGCCTGCGACAGGTTTTCAGATTTAGCCGAGGCATTAAAACTGCCGAAATAGATGGATGCGATGATCCGTTTCTGAACGGTGGTGTAGGGCGCAAGGATAATATCGTCCTGATCCTGCCCAAAAGTGTTTTGCCCTTTTTTATTGAGTATGCCGATGACCTGGAAAGGGATTTTCTTAAAACGGATGATCTTACCGACCGGATCAACACCCTTTGGAAATACATTATCGACCACGGTTTGGCCCAGCAGGCAAACTTTCCCGTAAGTGTGTACATCCCGGTCCGAAAACATTTTACCGTCTTTGAGCGATATATTTTTGATGGCAAGATAGTCCTGGTTCACCCCTTCAATGGTGGTCGGCCAGTTCAGCGAACCATTTATGGCCTGGCCTTTGGATTGTGACGAAGGCGATATGGCATTAATATAAGTGGCTTCCTTTTTTATGGCAACGAGGTCTTTTTCGGTCAGGGTTTCCACGTTGGCGCCCTGCAAACGCGCACCGCCCGGCGCATTGCTGTTGGGCATGACCATGATCAGGTTGGAGCCCATGCCGGCAAGCGAATTATGGACACTGGCGGTGGAGCCAGCGCCGATTGCCCCGATGGTGATCACGGCGGCCACACCAATAATGATACCGAGCATGGTAAGCACGGCCCTTAACTTATTGCGTTGCAGGGCCAGTAGCGCGAGCCTGATCAAATTTAAAACTTTCATACGTGGTAATCTTCGGTTTGAGGTAAGGCGGCCAGCATCTCTTTGGCCGAACGTACCTGCTGGTTAATTTGATCTTTCACCACCCGGCCATCCCTGAGCGTAATCGTTCGGCTGCTAAAAGCGGCGATATCCGGTTCGTGGGTTACAAAAACGATGGTTTTGCCCTGGCTTTGATTCAGGTCCTGCATCAAAGCCATAATTTCGTAAGATGTACGGGTATCCAGGTTACCCGTAGCTTCGTCGGCCAGTATCATCACCGGCTCGTTCACCAGCGCACGGGCAATGGCGACCCGTTGCTGCTGCCCGCCCGACATTTCGTTGGGCAGGTGATGCATCCGGTCGCCCAGTTTTACCGCTTGTAAGGCGGCGGCGGCCCGTTCCCGGCGTTCTGCTGCCGTTACCGTAGGGTTATAAAACAGCGGCAGCTCCACATTTTCCAAAGCCGTGGTTCGCGGCAGCAGGTTATATGCCTGAAACACAAAACCTATCTTCTCATTTCGAAGCTTGGCCAATTCGTCCCGGCTCCGTTCGCGCACAGATACGCCATCAAGCAGGTAATTGCCGTTGGTTGGTTTATCCAGGCAGCCCAGGGTATTCAGCAAGGTTGTTTTGCCCGAGCCGCTGCTGCCCATAATGGTCACAAACTCACCGGCAAATACATCAAAACTTACCCCTTTGAGTGCCCGCACAATTTCCGACCCCATCTGGAATTCCCGTTTAATATCATGTAACTCTAATATCTTTTTCATTACGGCTTCTTGTTTTTATCAGCGCCGCCCGGGCTGGGTAGGATAGATGTACCTGCTTCGGCCTGCACCGGTACCGGCAGCGAGGATACGATGGTGTCTTTTACAGAAAGCCCTGCAAGGATCTCGGCATGCGTATTGTCATCCAGCCCGTAGCGAACCGGGGTTTGTACCAGCTCCTTACCTTTTTTAAGCCACACGCTTCCTGGTTTTCCGGGGCCATTAGTCGCATTACCGTTATTGCCCTGCGCCATTGGTTTTAAAACAAACTGTTTTCTTAGCGGGGAATCAGGCGCAAAATTCAGCGACTTGGAGCTGACCATCAGTGCGTTTTTGACCTCTTTGGTATAAACGCTGATGTTGGCGGTCATACCTGGTTTAAGCATCAGGCTGTCATTAGGGGCATAGATAATGGTGGTATAGGTCACTACGTTTGAAGTGCTCTTCGGGTGCAGGCGAACATCGTATACTGTTCCTTTAAACACATCATCGATATAGGCGTCTACCGTAAAGCTGGCACGGTTGCCGATTTTTACGTTGCCGATGTCGGCCTCGTCCACATCAGCCTGTACCTGCATTTTGGAAATATCTTTAGCGATCACAAAAAGCGTTGGTGTACTGAATGCTGCGGCAACGGTTTGCCCGAGGCTGACACTGCGCGATAGCACCACGCCGTCTACCGGCGAATAAATGTCGGTATAAGAGAGGTTTTTTTCGGCCGAGCGCAGCGCAGCCGAAGCATTATCAACCGCCGCTTTCGACGAATTAAAATTGTTCAAAGCCGATTCATAATCCTGCTTACTGATCGAGCCGCTGCTGTACAACAGCTTTTGCCGGTTATAAAAATTCTCATTGTAAACCAGCTGGCTTTGCTGTGTGCGCAGGGTAGCGCTGGCCTGATCGACCGTTGCCTGCAATAGCGATTTATCCAGCTGCGCCAATAACTGGCCTTTTTTTACTTTGGAGTTGAAATCGGCATTGATTACTTTAACGATGCCCGATACCTGGGTGCCTACCGCTACGGTATCTACGGGTTGAATGGTACCGGTTGCGGTAACGGTTTGGGCGATGTAACCATAGGTTGGTACTTCGGTAGGCAGCACCACCAGTTTTTCTTTCTTTTTAGTAGTAATGAACCAAATACCGCCAACCACTATAATGATGGCAGCGATAACGAGCGTTCTTTTTGTATTTTTTTTCATAATGATCATGCGCGGTTAAAGTTTAACAGGAGTGCCTTTGTAGAATTCGTAGATCTCTATGGTAAGGGCCGCGTTGTACTTTGCCTGTATATATTGTTGAAGGGCCTGCGTGTACAGGGATTTTTGCTGTAGAAAGTCAACCATGTTTACGATACCTACTTTTAATTGCTCGTTAGCGACCCGGTAAGTTTCCTGGTTGTATTTAAATGCCTCGGCTGCCGCATCATATTGATTTTGTGAATTGACCACGTTGATGTAAGCCTTTTCGATCGTTAGCGCAAGGGTCGTTTGGGTATCTTTTAGCGAGAGCCTGGCCTGATCAATATTGATCTTCGCTTCCGCCCGGTTCACCTGGTTAACTTTGCGGGTAAAAATGGGAACGGACAAGGTAAGTCCGATCTGCTGGTTAAAGCCGTTGTTCAACTGGTTAAAATAACCGCTCCCAGCGCCCTGGTAGCTGCTGCCGGCAAAGCCCGAGGCGGTAAGGGTAGGCAGGTAACCGGAATTGGCTTTTTGCAATCCGAATTCGGCCGATTTAATATTCAGCTCGCCATTTTTTACCTCCGGGCGATCTTTAAGGGCCGTTTGTTGTACGTTCAGCAGCTTATCGACCGCTTTTTTAGAAATGATGGTATCGGGTGTGACCACATCGAACGTCGCTACGGTCAGCTGAAGGAGCTGTTTCAGACTGATCAGGTCCTGGCGCTGTGCATTTTCGGCGGTAACCAGTGTGTATTTGTCGTTTGCCAGCTGGGCCAGCAGCTGGGCAACGTCCTTTTGTGCGATACTGCCGGCTTCCAGGCGTTTTTTGGCCCGGTCTACCTGTGCCTGTGAAGTAGCGACTACATTTTGCTGGTAAATGATGGTTTCTTTATCCAGTAAAATATTCAGGTAATATTGGGTGATCTGCAGGGTCAGGTCATTGACCTGTTGCAGGATGCTCAGGTTGGCCCGCTCTACTTCCAAGTTCTTTTGCCGGATATCGCTTTTGATGTAGCCGCCCTGGTAAAGAGTCCAGGATGATGTCAGTCCGTAGTTACCGGAGCCATAAACCGCTTCGTTGTGATAATGATTGACATATTGGGTGGCTGAACCATACAAATTGGGTAATGCAGCACCCCTGGAAAGGATCAGTTCCTGCTGGCTGGTTTGCTGGCTGAGCCGGGCGCCGCTCACCTGGATATTGTTTTTTTTGGCGTAGTCCAGACAGGTCTGCAAATTCCATTTAACAACGTTCAGGCTGTCCTGGGCAAACACTGTCATCCCGCTGATCAGGCAGCTGAAAAATAATAAAATTCCTTTTGGGTTCATGTACGGTGGTGCTTCTTCACGGGCAAAGGAATCATATAAAACCCGGTAAAAAAACGAGTGCCGATACTATCGCGATTTGTATCGACACTTTCCTGTTTTAACCATAGCTGCCTTACCCAAACTGGTTGTGTGACCACCGGTTTTGTCGCTTTTGGCTAACGTATTAATTGATTCAGCTAAAGCTGCTTAATAAGTCGGCGGCTATAATACCCGTCATTTTGATGAACTTTGAGCAAGCACCGCTGTTTTTTGATTTTTCGTCATACCTGTATAATCCGCCACTGCGGTTTTATTGGTGATGTCGCCTATCACCTCATCCAGCTCGGTTGCTGAAGTTTGCAGGTAGTCCAGTATTTGCTTTCTGTCAACCGCGTTCGTCTGTTCATCAACGGCGAGCGGGATAAGCGCCATTATCCGGGCCAGCGGGGCCCTGATCACATGCGACTGCATCCATGATATTTCCTTAAGTTTTACGTTCTGTTCTTCTATCGCCTGTATATAATTCAATCGCTCTGTAATGTCATTTATGGCTACGATTTTTGCCCTTTTTCCTTTGTATTGAATATGTTTGCTTTGAGCATCCACCTGGATCAAATTGGCGTCCTTCTTTTTATGGGTGAAAACGTCGTGAAAAGTAACGGTTTTTTGTTTGGCGTCCCGGATTAAGGCTTTTTCCATTTCCGGTATTTTCCCAGGCGGCCGGATGTCTTTGATGGTCATGGAGAGAAACTCTTTCCTGCTGTAGCCATAATGGTGGATCGCTGCCTGGTTAACATCCAAAAACCTTAAGGTGTCCAGGTCAAATACCCATTTTGGCAGCGGACTAAACTGGAACAATTCGCTGTACCGTTTTTCCGACTCCATTAAACGGGCCTCACTCAACTTGCGTTCTGATATGTCTTTAAAATAAACCGACAAGCCGTAGGCTGAAGGGTAGGCACCGATTTCGTACCATTTATCCAAAGGCTGGTAATAGTCTTCGAAATGAACCGGTTTGCCCGACTCAATGGCCAGGTGGTATTTTTTATAGGAATCAGAATTAATGGCATCAGCAAATATGTCCCATAAGTCATGGCCAAGCACTTCTTTTTTTGTTCGGCGAAGTGCTTTTTCGGCCATTTTGTTCCAATAATTGACCACCCAATTTTTATCAACGGCAAAAAAAGCGTCCCCGATGCTTTCCAATATGATATTCCTTTCCTTCAGCGCATGCTTCGCATTAAGCTCAGCCTTTACCCGTGCATCGACATCCTGGAAACTACCATATATCCTTACGCATTTACCGTCGATGAATTCGGGCTCACCAATTACGCGCACCCATTTTATATTTTTTTTTGCCGTTACAATTTGTAGTTCCAAATCAAAAGCAGTCCTCTTTTCAATAGCCTTATTTACCTTGCGGGTGATCAGGCTGCGGTCTTTCCCCTCTTTGTAAAAACTGAGGCCGGTTGCCAGGCCGGGCTCAAAATCTCCGGCTACTTCATGTATTTCCTTAGTGATGGTTGACCAGTAGAGCGTTTCCCTGACCAGGTCAACCTCCCAGCCGCCTATCCGGGCAAGGCCGTTTACCTTGTTCAGCAGGTTCTCGAGGTTTTTTTTATCGGTAATGTCCTTACCGACACAAAATATCAGGCCTTCCTCTGTGCCGCTCGTAGCTGTCCATGAAATCCATTTGATCTTGCCGGATTTCGTGATGAACCGGTTTTCGAAGTAGATGGTAGCTCCGGCCTTTACAAAACTTTGGGTCCTGGCTTTACTTTCAACAAGCTCATCCGGGTGTACCAGTGCATTCATGGGCATCGCTAACAGTTCCTCCTCGGTATATTCCAGTAAAATGCTCATCGCCGGGTTTACCTTTTTAAAATAACGGTCGGCACCTAAAATGGCGATAATATCCGGGGCAAAATTAAATACCTGGTCAAGGTCCTGTTCCAGTTGTTTACGCCTGATCTCCGCACCAAAATGGGTTCCAAATGAATTAAATAGTGCTATAAGGTTATTTTCCGGGATTTCATCGTCGCACATCCCCAATAGTAAAACACCAATAACCGCATTTTCTGAAACGAGGGGAATGCCATAAGCTTTTTTCAAATCTGCCAGCCTGGCCGCGTGCCTACGTATAAATTCTTTCCGTTCATCGAGATGGTCCCACACGAGTATGTTTTGGACCGCCCAGGCGGCGCCCGGCAGGCTTTCCCCTTTTGCAAAACTTTTTAAGCGTTCACTTGCATCATAAAATTGCTTCATGTCCGGGATGCCGGATATATGCGCTGCCAAACTGATCCTGTTCTTATCGGCGCCGATCAGCCAAACTTCTGCCAGTGTAAAATTACCGTAATCCACCAGCCTTTGCAGTAGTTTATCCAATAACAGGTTCAGCGCAAGGGGTTCATTGAAAATCAGGCTGATCCCGGATAAAAGGGATTTTTTCATTTCTTCATTTTTGCGCTGCGTAACATCGCGTTCAATGGCTATCCAGTGCGTAAACCTGCCTTTTTCGCCGGCTACGAGGTTAAGGGTAAAATTTATCCAAAATTCTTCGCCGTTCTTTTTATAGTTAATGAGTGTCACCTCGCAGGATTCCCAACGGCGCATACATTCACTTAGCCGTTTTACTTCCTGCATGTCGGTTTTCGGCCCCTGTAACATACGGGGTGTTTTACCGATCACCTCGTCGGCTGTATAACCCGTCATTTTGGTAAATGCTTCATTCACATATAAAATCCGCGGCCCCGGTTCATCAAACGGTCCTGCTTCCGTAATAAGTACGGCATCCATCGTATTGGTGATCACGGACTCCAGCAGTTTCAGGCGGTCTTCTTCCTTTTTCTGTTTGCTGACATCCCTGAAGTTACACACAATAGCGGCAACGGCAGGGTCAACCAGCATATTCGTGTAGGTGCATTCCAGCCAGATCTCCGGTTTTGCCCGGAAACAGCAGGTGAGTGATAAGCCGGGTACGGCCAACACATTTTGTAAGGTATTACGAACGATCAACTGATCATCGAAATGCGCCGGCTCTTGAATGCTTGTTTGAGACTGCTCCAATACATCCCAGCCGTTTATGTGCTGTGCCGAAGGGCTGTGGTATATGGTTTGAAAGGAGGCATCCAGGAGCATTATACCTGAATGATTGTTTTCAAATAATTTCCTGAACAGGTGATCGTCAATAATTCGCTTTTGTTTCATACATTTCTATAAATACGCTGATTTATTGAAAGCCAAAAAAGGGAAGAAACTTTAGGAACGAGTTGGATACGGTTTTGGGTTCTTTATAAATTTAGCTTTTAACCTGCAAGGAAATTGTTTTTATTCATTATTACAAGCAGGCAAATGGGTAATTGTTTTAATGTGACGAAATTAACCATAAAACAGGGCGTTTTACATCGTACTCCTGAGCTTTGCCAATTTCCAGGTGGTTCAAACGCGTTCAGGGTGCATGGCGAAATTTGTTCCGGGTGATGCAACCGATGGTGAAAATGCAAAATCGGGCTGATCAGAATACCTGAGCTTTTCCCGGTTAGAATGAGGTTAGACCAGGTTTTACTTGTATACCAGGATCAGTGGTTGCCGGATGCTTTTTGCCGGTCGCGCTGCAAATACTACATCAGAAAAATTAGCGAATGCCGATTTTTATATTAACCTTTACGACAATTGATTTAACTTATAGTAATTTTTAAAGCACATGGATAGTTATATCTGCCTGTTATTAACTGTCGTAACATTGGTTGCCTTCGATTTAATACCGCCCTATCGCAAGGGACATATTGCGAATTTCATGAGAAAAAAGGGGTAACAACCTGGCCTATTTCAGGCAGAACAGGCTTTTTTTGCGCCGCTAATATGCTCCGCCTTTAAAGAAGATTCCCCTCTGCCTTTAACTTTGACCGTGCTCTACTGATTGAATTTCAAGTATATATAATCACGGATGGCTTGATGCACAGTCATGAACGCCTGGGGCGTTTGGGCTTCTGCTGTACCCGGTTATCATGGCGGGGATAAGCAGCGCCGGCGCCGGCCGGTTTTACTCCTTGCTTTTCTTCAGCAAAGCGCACACTAACCGTCCGGCCATCAATGCTGGTGCCATCGAGCGCCTGTATAGCCCGGTTGGCGCCCACCTCATCACTCATCGTAATAAAACCATAACCCTTGGGATCGCCGGTTTCCTTGTCGGTCACCAGCGTCACCGTGTTCACCATGCCGTGGGCACTGAACAATTCAACCAGCGCGATCTGCTGGAAATCTTTGGGAAACCCCACTATGAATAATTTTGCCATACTGGGTGCAAAGATACCAACAGGCGGCTAAACGCCTATTACGCAGGATCTGAATTGAAACAATGGTGCTGCGTTTCCTTTAACGAACATCTGTGTGGTTTTAGTTAGTGCCGTTACATTTTCCGAAAACAATTGCGTTTTGCGCCCTGCAGTCCGCCCGAAATAGGTAACGCCTCTATGATATGCATGCTTTTTCCTTTAAAGCCACCCTCTTCCAACAAATAAACGGCCCCGGCCAAACTGTCCAAACCACCACCTACGAAATAGGTATGAGATATTTCTAATGGAGATTGATCCAATTAGAAATTGCGAAACCAGTAACCGATTGAAAAAATGTTGTACATGGCTGCTGGTATTGGTTGATTACAAGAGTTTCGCTTCCCGTAATACTTCTTCAAAATATGTACCCTCAATCTTTTTCAGTCCGTATTTTTCTATGAGCGTTAACAGCCAGGGAAGATCCAACGCTTTCAGATTCTTTTTGTCATTCAGAAAATAAATGGATTCTAAAAGTACCCTGATATCGAAAGATGAAGCGAAAACTTCAGGAACGCCCCGGTCTACGTCCAATAAAGTATAAACTGCTTCCATTGCCGTACGCACAGAATATTCTGTGGTAAATACCGTGTCTTTTTCAGTTTCTGCAAAATTGCCGATAAATGCCAGGTTAACAGAACCTTTCGGAACGACCAATGGACGGTCTCCCTGTGCACGGGGCATAAAATAAGAAGTAATATAGGGCATACGGCAAGGGATGGTGTTTGCTGAGTTTTTGGCAATAGCTGAAATTTCACTTTCAGGAACGCCAATATGATAAAGCAATTCTTCGCACAATTCGACTCCGGAACATTCTGTTATTTTTTTTTTAATATAGTCACCCGGTTTGTCTGAAAATAAGCCATATACCCAAACAATCACCTCATTGTCTTTCTGTGCTTTGAAGTGGGGTTGGCGGGAGATAGAAAAACCATATAACCAACTTGAATCTTTGATGGTCACAGGTCCGCTGGTAACAATGCTGCCACTTTTTGGGGCCTTCTTTGTTATTTTTTCTATATAAGGCAATACTTTATCATCTGTCAATGTGATGGTGCCGGAAATAACCCAATTGGCTTCCGGAATATTTTCGCAGAATTTTTCAGGTTTTCCGAAGCTGTCATCTTGATGTGCCAGATTTTTCCAAAGTTTCCAGCTGCCGCCAATATCCTGTGTTACAGGCGCCGGCGTATTGTTATCACCATAAGTGCTGCTTTCTGTGATAGATCCATTGGTTATAAATATCAAATCATTTTCGGTTAAATGAATTAGTTTTTCTTCACCATTCTGAATCAGCTCTATGTACTGGGCTACTTTCTTATTGTCTTTTGTATCGACGAGAATGTTTTGAACTTTCGTATCGTACTGGAAATGGACGCCGTGTTCCTTCAGATAACTAACAAGGGGTAAAATCAATGACTCGTATTGGTTGTACCTGGTAAAACGAAGCGAAGACATATCGGCAATTTTGCCTATGTGGGGTATAAAACGCAGCACATACCGGCGCATTTCCAAAGCACTTGCCCAAGGTTCGAAAGCGAACATTGTGGCCCAATATAACCAAAAGTTAGAATTGAAGAAATCTCCGGTGAATACCTGGTCTATTTGTACATCCTGCAATTTTTCTTCGGGAGTCAAAATCAGTTTTATCAATTCCTGTACGGCCTTTGGCGTTAAGGTAAGTTTTCCATCGGTAGAAAGACGCGCTCCTTTATTTAGGATCACCCTTGTGTGAGAGAAAGAAGGATCTTCTTTATTCAGCCAATAAAATTCGTCCAATACAGATGCTCCCTCCGTATCAAGAGAAGGAATACTACGGAACAAATCCCACAAAGTCTCAAAATGAATCTCCATCTCCCGCCCCCCACGGATGATGTATCCCTTTTGCTCATTCCAAATTCCGTCCATACTTCCGCCAGGCAGGGGCAGCTCTTCTAAAATGTGGATCTTTTTTCCATTCATCTGTCCGTCACGGATCAGAAATGCAGCTGCAGAAAGAGATGCCAGTCCGGAACCAATTAGGTAGGCTGATTTTTCATCTATTTTTGCAGGTTTTTTCGGTCGTGCAAATGCTTCATAATTTCCTTTACTGTAATACATAACTTGTTTTTTTATAAAATGATTTTTTTACGATACCAATTTTAAGAGCCCCTGGTATAGGTAAACAAAGCTATGGAGATCCCCGGCTGTTCATTATGACAGCCCTCAGCCGAAAAAATGATCCTTATCATGGGCTGAAAAATAGCATCCGGCATTATAATTCATTTTTCACGCCCAATACTTTCAGGATGGCTGATCTGCGGCACATGGTATATAGCAGCAACAGGTTTGTTATTTTCCATAAAATACTTCACGATATCAATCACCTTTTCGTTGATCCGCAAGTATTCAGGTTCGATTTGCCTATGACACGCATCGCCTTTTACAACATTGGGAAAGTGTCCTGTTGGTAGATGCTCATTGTCGTTGTTGGAATGATGTACTATTGTAGCCATTTTCATCGAGGGTGTTAGCATGTTCTGCGTTGCCGTAAATTAACGATATAACGTAATAGTAAAAATGTTGTAATTCTTATTAAGTTGTTGATCTTTAATAATTTATAGAGTGGCGTGGTAATGGATGGCTACAATGCGATTGTTATGGCGTCCGGAACGGACCTGTAGTTCAGATCAACTTTTAAACAGGAGTCAATTTTTTAACAACACAAAAACATGAAGATTACAGTAAAAGACGGTACCGAAATTTATTACAAGGACTGGGGCACAGGACAACCTTTAGTCTTTCATCATGGATGGCCTTTATCCAGCGATGACTGGGATGCACAGATGATGTTTTTCGTAGAAAAGGGATATAGGGTAATTGCCCATGACCGCAGGGGGCACGGCAGATCAAGCCAGGGTTCTATCGGTCATGATATGGATACCTATGCAGCTGATGTGGCTGAACTTACCGAATTTCTTGACTTGAAAGATGCGGTGCACATCGGTCACTCCACTGGCGGCGGCGAAGTTATCCGTTATGCCGCGAAATATGGCAGGGACCGCGTAGCTAAAGCGGTACTGATCAGTGCGGTTACGCCCATAATGGTAAAAAGTGAAAGTAACCCCGAAGGTGTTCCTTTAGCTGTTTTAGATGAAATTCGGGTGAGCACTGCAACTCAAAGGCCGCAGTTTTTCCAGGATTTCACTATCCCATTTTACGGATATAACCGCGAAGGAGCGAAAATATCCCAGGGTACCAGGGACAATTGGTGGCGCCAGGGAATGATGGGCGGAATTAAAGCACATTATGACGGTATCAAGGCTTTTTCAGAAACAGACTTTACGGAAGATCTGAAAAGTGTAGACATTCCGGTATTGGTGCTTCATGGCGAGGATGACCAGGTAGTTCCTTTCCCTATCTCAGGAGCGAAAGCTGTTAAACTGTTAAAGAATGGAAAATTAATCTCTTATCCAGGGTTTCCTCATGGCATGCCGGCTACGGAAGCGGCAACGATAAATGCTGATCTATTGGCTTTTATTCAATCTTGACGGAAAATTGGGTATTGGCTCATTAAATAAGTAAAAGGGTATCCCAACCAGGGATGCCCTTTTTACAATATTATGCTGATTTATAACGTATTATAAAATTAAGCTTAAATTTGACACCCGGCTTCCGTAATTTGCCCTTTCGTAAAGCATATTACTTAAACTTCTTAGATGACCCGGCAAACAGGTAGTTATATATTAAAGCTTAGCTTAACTTTGTTATTGATTTTACAGCGTATAGCTGCATGGTCTCAGGTTGACATGAAACACTCCCTGCCGGAGCTGACCGCTAAATATGCCGGATCAAAACATGATACTACTTCGGTAAAGCTTGCGTTGACTATCAGTAATTTCTACCGGAACAATAAAGGCTGTTCGCCGGCCAATATTGATAGTTCCTTACATTACGGGCTTGTTGCAGAAAGCATGAGCAGGGTGTTGCGTTATAAAAAGGGATTGGACGACGCCGGCGTGGCAATTGCAAGCGGGTTAATTTTGCAAAAGAAATTTGCCGATGTCCAGCATATGGTGGATAATGCATCAGGCTCGTTATATTGCCGGCTCCAGATACTTTTAGGGCGATATTTTCTGGAGAAACCCGGCGAAGAGAAAACCGACCTGGATAAAGCCGACTCCTGTTTCGCGCTAGTGCAGCATTATACAGCAAAGCATCAAATGCCCGGCCTTTCATTAGCAAACAGCGTTTATCACTATAATTTAATGCTGGAAAGGGGACTTGACAGCAACCTGTGCAATAAAGCGTTTGATAAAACGGTAGCGCTTTGCCAAACTTATAAAAACGGGCGTGCGGAAGCGCAAATATGGTTTATAAAATCTGCAAATACACCATCGCAAAAACAGGCGATTATCAATTACAATAAAACATCACTGATTGCCAGGACGGCCGGAGATACGGCTTTGTCCATACGGTGTTTGAAAGAAATTGCTGATCTGCACCTTTGGATGGGAAATCTGGATGCTTCGGAAGTACAGCTTAAAAGTGTACTCAATATGTATTCAGATCTGGGTTATAAAAATATACAATATGTTTACGATCTGTTAGCCGTTGTCTCTACAGCAAAGGGTAATTTCGAAACGGCGATGCGTTACGGGCTCGCGGCCGTGTCCTATTCAGAGAAAAATGGCACAGAGGCTGGTTTGGTCTTCATGCAATTGAGATTGGCTCAGCTTTGCAAAGACCTCGGACAAAGAAAGCAAAGCATTCAATGGTATCAAAAATGCCTGGAAACATCTATCCGTGTAGATAATATTTTCCGTTATTCTGTATTCAGGGAATTGGCGTCGGAGCTGATCATGGAGGGAAAAGCAAGGTTAGTGCTGTGGCAGCTTGATGCGGCTATTCAGAAGTATCCGCCGGATTTCACCGGAGTTTATTTTATACCTATGTTGCGGGGTGACTGTTACGCCGCTTTAGGTAAACCAGCTATTGCCGAGCGGTTTTATTTACAGGTAATTGACGCATTTGAAAAGCGGAAGTCGAAAGATGCCTATTATTACTGGGGTTACAGAAACGTTGCTTCGTTCTATATTCAGCAAAAAGCCTATGATAAAGCAGCTCTTTACCTGGAGCGGGTGCTTGAAGCAAATAAAGGCCTCATACCCGTATCGGATCTGGCAGCAATATATCAGTATAAATTTAAGGCAGACTCTGCCAAGGGCGATTATTTATCGGCAATAAAGTATTTCGAAGCTTCAAAATCCATTACAGATTCGATCTTCAATAAAGCAAAACTGAGGCAAACCGAACAATTGCAACTGCAATTCGAAACCGCTCAGCGAGACCATGAAAACCTGGTGCTCCGCAACAAAAACAATTTACAGCGCAGCGAGCTGGAAAAGGAGGGCCTTAATAGAAAACTGATCACCATGGCGCTGCTGGGGTCTGTGCTTGTTATCGGCCTTATGGTATACCTTTATCGCGCCAAACAGAGAAGTAACAGGATGCTAAAATTTCGGCAGGATGAGATCAATAAGCAAAACATTCAGCTTAACCAGCTATTGAATGAAAAGGAATGGCTGGTGAAAGAGATACACCACCGTGTTAAAAACAATTTGCAGATCATCTCCAGTTTGTTAAACACGCAATCTTCTTATCTGGATAATGAGGAGGCGCTGACAGCCATACGGGACAGCCAGAACCGGATGCAAGCGATATCAATAGTACATCAGAAGCTGTACCAGGCAGATGACCTGGCGACTATAAACATGCAGGTTTATATGGAAGAACTTGTACACAGCATCCAGGATTCTTTTCAAGTTAAACAAAAACTTAAATTTATTTTTGATATCAAAGAAATACGCCTGACCACTGCCGATGCTGTGCCTTTAGGTTTAATATTAAATGAGGCTATCACCAATAGTGTTAAGTATGCATTTGCAGATAGGCAGCAAGGGATTGTTACTATTTCGATGTTTGAAACTATGGAAGGGCAATACCAATTAAGCGTATGCGATAACGGAAAGGGTTTACCTGGTGATTTCGATCCGGCTTCGTGTACCTCACTGGGGATAAATTTGATGATAGGGCTCACAGCGCAACTGGGCGGAAAATTCAAAATCCATTCTCGCGGCGGAACGATGATTAGTGTCACCTTCCATCCATCATCATCATAAAAATAGTAGTCAAATTTCAGAACCAGCTATTGTCACTTAAATAAAAAGACGCCAGATATTATTATGTAAGTTTGGCGCGATTATTTTACGTATTCGTAATGAATACCGAGTTTTTTAATTTTTGAATTAAGTGTGGTAGACGGAATGTTCAACATTTCCGCAGCCCCGCCGGGGCCAAATACTTTCCCTTTACATACTTTTAATATCTCCAGGATATGCTCGCGTTCCATTTCTTCCATGGTCCGGATACGGAAACCTCCCGCTGCCTGTGCCGGCCCTGCCGAAACGACTTTGGGGATGTCAATGCTTTCGATCAAATCATCCTTGGACAACAGTAAGCTCCGCTCGATAAGGTGCTCCAGTTCCCTGATGTTGCCCGGCCAGTCATAATCCATTAAACTTTGCATAGCATGTTCACTAATGCCGGTAACGGTTTTGTTAGATTTTTTTACAAACCGCTTTAAAAAGTAATTAGCTAATACCGGGATATCCTCTTTGCGTTGCCTTAAAGCCGGCAATTCTATCGGGAAAACGTTAAGCCGGTAATAAAGATCGAGCCGGAAACGGCCTTCAGCCACCTCCTTTTCCAGGTTGCGGTTGGTTGCCGCAATAATGCGGATATTAACCTTTTTGGTATGATTACTTCCAAGTTTTTCAATTTCTTTTTCCTGTAACACACGCAGCAATTTAACCTGCGCGTCCAGCGGAAGCTCGCCTATTTCGTCAAGAAATATCGTCCCCCCGTCAGCCTGTTCAAATTTTCCTGTTCGTTTTTCAGTAGCACCGGTAAAAGCGCCCCTTTCATGCCCGAAAAGTTCAGATTCTATCAGATTAACTGGCAGTGCGGCGCAGTTAACAGTAACCAGTGGTTTGTTTTTCCTGGGCGATAGCTTATGGATGGTCTGGGCTATTCTTTCTTTACCGGTACCACTTTCGCCCGTGATCAATACCGAAGTATTATCGGGCGCAACAATAGTTATTTTATTAAATACCGCTTTCAACAGGTGACTTTGACCAATGATACCATTGAAATTTTGATCAGCAACCGCTCGGGCAATCGGCACTGAAGACACTCGTAATGCCGGTGCCGGTTTTACTATGGCATCTTTTTTTAGTAATATACCACCGATCAGATTCATAAGGGCTGCTTCATTTTTTTGCAGCAGATCTAACTGCAGTTTATTATAACTATCTGAACCATCGCTCAAAAAACTAAATTTATAAGCATGTCCATCTGTTAATTTTAGATGGAAGCTTAAAGCCGACTGATATTTATAATGATCACTCAGGCTTTTCAACCATAAGTTATCCAATTTTAACCTGCTGAAATCGAAGTTATTGTAAAACTGATTTTTGGTTTCTGCCGGGGACGATTTCCATGATCTGTAGTCCCGCTGCGAAACGGCCATCAGATCAAGCAATTCGCTATGCGACAATACCTGGAAAATATTCAAAGCGTTCTTTATCAGGTAAGCATGTTCCCCATCTGCCACTGCTTCAGTTTTGATAATACTTAAATAATCAAAAGGAATTATGCTTTGTATTATCGTTGCAGCCTGCTTCAATTTTTCCTCTCTGCTGTCTGCTTTTGCGGCTATTTGCTCAATCTGCTCCTCAAGGCTGACCACTTTTGGGTGGTTAAATTTCTTGCTCTGTTCATGTCGGTATAGGGCTATATCAAGCATGATCAAAAGATCTTTTTCACGGAACGGTTTAACTAAAAAACCGTAAGGCGCCGTCGCCTTTGCCGCTTCTAAAATGGCCTGGTTAGTATTAGCAGATATATAAATAAAAGGGATGCCCATTTCGCCTAACTGGCCCCCCAGGTCGATCCCTGTTTTGGTACCCTGCAAAAAAATATCAAGCAGGATCCAGTCCGGTTTTTTTGTCCTGATCAGTTCAACAGCCTTGGTAACCGATGGAGCAATACCACAAACTTTGTATCCTGCTTTTTGAAGCATGATTCTCAAATCATTTGCTACTATAAACTCATCTTCAACTATTAAAATATTTTCTTCCATTTCTTATTGATCGCTTTCCTGCTACTTCAGGCAAATACATGATCTAAGTTATCAAATTCAGCGGGTTTAAAAATCAAACACACTTAAGCCCGTTTATTTTCCGGTTCAAAATAAAACAGGGAAAAGCAGACAGAGGGATTTGTCAACCGATCTAAAATAAGATGCAGGAGATTTTTTGTCCCCTGCATCTTGATAATTATGCTACCTGTTGGAAGCTAACCAGCTTTAACCATGCCTGGCTGTCAGATTCTTTTAAAACCCGGTAAGCAAACACCATGAAGTGCCGGTTGCCATGTGCCCAAATAGTCGGCTGCAAGAAAGATCACTGTATCAAAGCGCGCTACCGCACTTAACAACAGGGTAACGTACCAGATACTATTTGAATTTTCAATGATGATTATCTTAAATGCGACCTCAGCATCCATGCCATTTTTTCATGGGTTTCCATAAGCCCGGTAATATAATCGCTCGTGCCAAGGTCTTTAAGTTCATTTGCAAAAATATTGATGTTTTCCCTAAGATGTATGATCAGGCTTTCGTGATCGTTCAGCAATTCGGTAATAAACCCCGCGCTATCATTTTTGTTATGCAGTACTTCTGAAAAGTGTGTCAGTTCTAAAAAACTTTTTAACGTAGCAGGCGCATAATGGCCAAGCGACCTGATGCGTTCAGCGACACTATCCATGATCTCATCTAATTGGCCGTATTGGCTTTCAAAGAAAAGATGTTTTGTGTGAAAGTCCGGACCTTCAACATTCCAGTGCGCATTTCTCGTTTTTGTGTAAAGTAAAAACTCATCGGCCAGGATGTGATTTAAGGCATGTGCCACCCCGGCAAGGTTTTCTGATGATATTCCGATCTTTGGTTCCATTGTTATAAATATTAAACGGTTAAAAAAGTGATTAAAAAGAATGGTCGGTTGAGAAAGCGCCCGCATTGGTTTTGGGTAAAAGCAGAAGGCCAATGGGATACACGTAAGGAACGTTTCCTCAGGCGGGTCGTTTTTATAGCTGCTTTTTTCATATATCGCGCTTAGTTTTTTATTGATAAATACGCTTTAATGGCATCGCCTGTCGGTGCGAAAAAGGGTTGGCCTGCTAAAATGGTTATTTTGGTTAATGGCTTGTGCGTAGTTACTTTTTTCTTCACCAGAAACTCTTCTGTTTCATAAGCATCTAATGCTCCCTTTACCACATTCACCGCAACCGCACCTGTTGGCGAGTTGATACCTGCATCTTTCAAATCGCTGGCATGTGAGTAGCTGCTAACGCCCAGGCGTAAAGCCTCGCGCATACCTACCCTGCCTACACTGGTCATTATTTCCGGATTAAATTGGTCGCGATTGCCAAGGCCAATAAGCAAAATCTTCTGTGCCGGCATGGTGCCTTTCGGCGGGATGATCAACAATGTTTCCAGGGCGTGCCCGGCAAATTTTTCGCTTTTCCGTAACATTGTAATCAAGCCATTTAAAGCCTGGTCTACATGTAATAAGCCGTTGGCCGCAGCTGGAAGCGCCTGCGGGCCTGTCATATCCCCTTCAGTATATTCAAAAATACATATGATTTGAAGAGGTGTTGCCTGGTCTGACGGGCTTTGCACCTTAGCCTCAAAAACAATACCATCGGCTTTACCTAAAACGGCCGTAGTACCGACATCAGCTAATCGTGGCGCGGTATTTTGCGCCCATAAATGAGTATTGACAGTAATCAGCAATAAAAAAGCGGAAAAGGTTATCCTGAAATTTTGCTGCCTGGGTTTACCGGTGCTTGTGAATAATTTTATCATGACGTTGCGTTTTAAAGTGTTTCGTTAAAATTTAACGGTGAATCAGGAATTATAGAACCAGCCTGCAGATCGCAGCGATCAGTAACACCCATTTGTCCTTCAAAACCGATAAGAACCAAAACATGATTGCCTGGAGTTAATAAGTCTGACGTTGGTTTCATAAATAAAATTTGGAAACAGTTCGCATAAACAATGCCATTTGGGCAAATATTTGATAATAAGTATTTTATAGTAAAGCAGGCAGTTTATCATTTGTGATATATCGTGAATTCACGAAGGTCAGCAGGTATCATAGAAGGCCTTAATACGTGGTATTGAATTTAAAACTTAAGAACGCTTTTTTTAACTATTGATTCAAAAGACCTTGTTAGGGGGCGTTTTAAGCAATATATTAGTCATATTTGTAACATTATTGTAATTCTATATCCTTGACCCTGGTTGAGTATTAGCATAAATAGGTGATCATATGAGTGGTTCAGCAGAAATACCTTTTTCAGAGATGGCCCGGCAATCGTCAGTACAAGTTTCATTGCCACACCTGCCAGGTAGCAATTTCAATAGCCCTATATTCTTAACTGATCTGTTCAACATCATTTTTAAAAAGCTACAGCCGCTATTTTCTATTGATTGCGGGGTGATATTGATCTATGATGAACAGTTAACGGTTATAAAGGAGGCTTATATAGCTACGTATCAAAGTGACTCAGGGCAAACAAATGCCGAAGTTTTAAACCAGCCTTCCGAACTTACTGCAATACAGAAAGGTATTGCAGAATTTTGTTTCCCCGTTATAAAATCAATGGAAGAATGGATACAGGAGGAAAACGTGAATCACTGTCTGGTAAATGGCGAAACGCATTACACGCACCACTGTTATATACCCCTCGAAGTTAATAACCAGGTGCTGGGTACGCTGGAACTACACAACAACGTTAGGGAATTGGGTGCCGAATGCTTAACATTTTGCTGTGGTATTGCAGATCTGCTAGCCGAAATTATTTTTTTACAGCGTACAACACCTGCAAGCCAAAATTTAAATGGTTCAACAATAATTAATGTTAAAATTCAACAGGATAACAATAGCTGCAAACCTGAAGTTGTTCCGAACCCGGATTTGTTGTTGAAATTGGCTGCGCAGGCCCCGGCCCTCAGCGAGATAACTGAATTAGGTGAATTTATTAGCCAGGCTGCAAAGCTATTCCTTTTTGATTATGAAAAGATCAAAACACAGTTAGACGAGATTGATACCTACAAAAAACAACTGGAAAATGAAAAATTGTATCTCCATGAAGATACCCGTCCAACCGGCCATTATCCTGAAATTATAGGTGAGGGGCAGGGCATGAAAAAAGTTTTTGGGTTGTTGGATCAGGTAGCCGGGTCAGAATCGACTGTTTTAATATTGGGTGAAACAGGTACGGGCAAAGAACTGATTGCCCGTGCTATTCACGAGGGTTCTGCCAGAAAAGATAAGGCAATGGTGAAGGTAAATTGCGCCGCTATTCCCGAAAATCTGATAGAGTCTGAACTTTTTGGCCATGAAAAAGGGGCCTTCACGGGGGCTACAGACAGGCGGATAGGAAAATTTGAACTTGCCGATAACGGTACTTTATTCCTTGACGAAATTGGTGAGTTGCCGTTAATCTTACAGGTGAAATTGCTTAGGGTGCTGCAGGAAAAAGAGATTGAACGGGTTGGTGGCAAGGCCACTATAAAAACGGATGTAAGAATTATCTCGGCAACCAACAAAAACCTGCTTGCCGAAGTTGAAAAGGGGCGTTTTAGAAGAGACCTGTATTACCGGCTTCATGTTTTCCCGGTTTCATTGCCTTCGCTTAGGGAACGGGCAGAAGATATTCCATTGCTGGCAACCCATTTCCTGGCAAAGTATGCCCATAAGGCAGGTAAACAGCTAGCGGGATTTACGCGAGGTGCTATACAACAAATGAGTAATTATAGCTGGCCGGGAAATGTGAGGGAAATGGAGCACCTGATTGAACGGCAGGTTCTCCTCAGCAAAAAAACTGTTATCAGCGTTATCGATCTTCCAACGAAAGAAAAAACCATCACTGACAACGACGGGGTACGGCAAAAGATCAAAACCATTGATGAGAACGAGCGTGATCATATTTTCGCCGTGCTGCAAATCTGTAAAGGGCGCATATCCGGCCCCGAAGGTGCAGCGAAGCTCTTGGGGGTGCCCGCCACAACGCTCAATTCAAAAATAAAACGATTGGGGCTCAGCAAAAAGCATTTTTAGATATCTGACGGCAATGGGCTCCAGTATTCACCAGGTCAGTCGATATAATAACCGGTAGATAATGGCTGCATGTTATATTAGTCTCCATGAATTGCCCCCTGGCTTGCCATTATTTAGCGTCGTTCCCGAACGAGGGATGATAATCTGTGTCTACTAACGCGTGATATTCAGGATGCTCTCTAACGTACCTGGACACAAACGGGCAGTAAAGCATAATTTTATAATGCCGATTTTTTGCGAAATTAAGTGCCGCTACTGCCATTGCTGACGCTATCCCCTTACCCTTGAAAGGGTCGGGCACAGTGGTATGCATAAAGGCGATATCCTTTTTGTAATACCGGTATTCGATATAAGCGAACTCACCGTTCAAACTCACTTCAAAGCGTAATTTTTCTTCATTATTTACAACATTTACATGCTCGCTCATTGCATTTCTTAATTTATTAAGGGATCTGTTATTTCAAAATATTTGAAATTTCGTCTATTTCATTCTTGTTAACCGTATGTCCCATACCGGGATATATTTTTTCAAAAACATTGGCGCCCAAATTTTTTAAAATAGCGGCTGACTCGTGAACGCGTTCAGGTGGAATGTGGCTGTCTGAATCGCTGCAACCCAGGAAAATAGGTGATCCCTGAAAATCTCCTTTATACCTTGTACTATCTAAAATATCCCCGATTAAGCCACCGCTTAAAGCGAAAATCCCTCCAAATTTACCAGCGTTCCGGGCTGCAAACTCCAGCGCTAAACAGGCCCCTTGTGAAAAGCCGAGGATGAAAATATTTTCCCGTTCATAACCTGTCGCGGTAAGATCATTTACCAGGTCATTTAATAAACTGATCGCATTACCTAACATAGGCTCATTCTCTTCCTGCGGGGCAAGAAAGCGTTGAGGGTACCAGGTATGGCGATCTGCATTTGGCGCTACTATGTAATAATCGTTGATAGGCAGTACGCCCTCAAAGCTGTTTACAATATCGGCCGCTTCTGATCCCTTACCGTGTACCATCATGATAGCCTTGATGGTTTTTGGGAACATTTCACCGAAATAAAGTGTTCTGTCATAGCTATTCATCGTGTAAGGATTTTTTATCGCTGATCATTCTCAATAGTGTCAATATCCCTTGCCTGTGCTTTATCCGGGTTTTCGCCGGCATCACGCAGTGCTCTTCTTTGTCTCAGCAAATCCCAGCATTGGTCAAGTTCAAGTTTTATCTGATGCAATTTGTTTACCTCTGCATCCGAAAGGTTTTCTTTGCCCCAAAGCTTTTCTTCGTTTTCGGTTAAGTTTTTAATATGATTCAATATCTGATTGTCTTCCATATCGTTTGCTTTAACGCATAGAAAGCAAAAGATAAGCCAAATAATAATTAACTAAAAATCAAATGATTAATAAATTATGCCAAATAAAAACTGGCGATATATCATCATTTTACTTACATCTATCTATGAATTAATGGTGATTAACCAAAAAAACGAATCACTTTGGTTCTATCATCAGGGATCAAAACATGCCCGTTGTTCAAGCCCTGCCAGCCAAATCATAAAATAACGAAATATCGTTAGCGAGAAAATATTGAAATGGCCTTAAATAGCTCATGGTCACTAACTTATGGAGTAGCTCGAATTTTGCCGTTTATAGGTAAATTAAAACAAAACCCTATGTCAAAAAAAGTAGCGGAACAACTGGTAGATATGCTGGTACAGGCAGGCATTAAACGCATTTACGCGATTACGGGAGATAGTTTAAACGAACTTAATGACGCGGTAAGAAGGAATGACCAGATACAATGGGTTCACGTGAGGCATGAAGAAGCAGGGGCGTATGCAGCTGCAGCTGAAGCTGAATTGAAAGGATTAGCCTGTTGCGCAGGCAGCAGCGGCCCTGGCCATATTCACTTAATAAATGGTTTGTACGACGCGCACCGGGCAAATGTGCCGGTATTGGCTATTGCATCAACCTGCGCAACAACAGAATTTGGCAGCGGCTATTTCCAGGAAACAAATATTACTAAGCTTTTTGATGATTGCAGCCATTACAACCAGATTGCTGCAACTGCGGCACAACTGCCCCGGATGACGCAAGCCGCAATACAGCATGCTGTGCAACGGAAGGGTGTAGCGGTATTGGGCCTGCCGGGAGACGTTAGTGCTATGGCTGCTGTTGAAAATATTTCATCAAACAAAAATTATTTTTCTAAGGCGTTGATAAGACCGTCCGATGAAGATATCGCTGGGATGGCCAGCCTCATAAACCGATATCAAAAGGTAAGCATTTATTGTGGAATAGGGGCTGCGGATGCGCATGATGAAGTTGTGCAACTTGCTGAAATGATCAATGCACCTATCGGTTATTCCTTCCGCGGAAAAATGGGTATACAGTACAATAATCCTTATGAAGTAGGCATGACCGGTTTGCTTGGGCTTCCCTCAGCGTATCATAGTATGCATGAGAGTGATCTCATTATACTGCTGGGAACAGATTTTCCTTACGTACCGTTTATGCCAACTGACAAGAAAATTATCCAGGTGGATCTTCAGCCCGAACGATTAGGGAGAAGGGCAAAATTAGATATTGGTTTGCATGGTGATATAAAAACAACGTTAACGGCACTGTTCCCCCTGCTGAACCGTAAGGATGACGATAGTTTTTTGAAGGCGCAGTTACATATTTATGGCAAGGTAAAAGAACACCTGAATATTTACGTGGAAGATAAAGGCGCCGAAAATGCGATACACCCTGAAGCTGTTGCAGCCTGCCTGGATAAACTGGCGACAGAGGATGCCATTTTTACAGTAGATACCGGCATGTGCTGTGTTTGGGGAGCCCGCTACATACAGGCCACCGGCAAGCGGCACATGCTTGGTTCATTTACTCATGGATCAATGGCTAATGCCATGCCACATGCTATAGGAGCAGCATTGTCATGCCCGGATCGCCAGGTGGTGGCCATGTGCGGCGATGGCGGCATCTCTATGTTGTTAGGTGATTTGGCAACAATTAAACAGTACAAATTGCCAATTAAGATTATCGTGTTTAACAACCGGTCATTGGGTATGGTAAAACTAGAGATGGAAGTTGCGGGATTGCCTGATTCGGAAACAGACATGGAAAACCCTGATTTCTCGGTGATCGCCGGTGCGATGGGTATTAAGGGAATAACGATAAACCACCCCAATGACCTTGAGACGTCATTGAGACAGGCATTTGAACACGATGGCCCTGTTTTGGTAAACGTATTTACTGATCCCAATGCGTTAGCTATGCCGCCAAAGGTAGAATTGAAAATGGTTAAAGGCATGGCTTTGTCTATGACCAGGCTTATGCTGGGCGGAAAATTCCAGGAAGTTCTGGACACAGTAAAGTCAGGGTATAAGCATATGGGTGAATTGCTCGATTAAATATGGAAACTCGCTAAAGCGGAGTGGTTTAGGATAAACATCATTTGATGAAAGTGCGGTACGATATATCGTGGTTAAGGTGTCAAATCTTAAAATTTGGCAAAAGGAAACCTAAAGTAAATTCACGAAATATCGTAACCTGTTTTTGTCTCAATGTAAGTAAATAACTAATTTACAGGTTGTTATTAATGGTATTTTTTTTGATAAATAAAGCATATGACGTCTTTAAATTTATTCAGTCCTATTCAAATCCGGGGCATGGCCTTAAAAAACAGGATAGTTGTATCGCCAATGCAGCAATTCAGTGCCGTTAACGGGAAAGTAGGGCATTGGCACATGGTGCATTTAGGTAGCAGGGCAGTTGGTGGCGCTGGCCTGATCATTACCGAAAGCCTGGCAGTAAACAAAGAGGGCCGGAGTACCCATTACGATGCCGGGCTTTGGAATGACGGGCAAATTGCCGGATGGAGAACGATCAATAAATTTATTCATGAACAAGGTGCGAAGACGGCCGCGCAAATAGCACATTTTGGCAGCAAGGCGAGCAGGTCGCATCCCAATGACGGGCTCCAGTATTTAACGCCTGAAAATGGTGGCTGGCAAACCAAAAGCTCCTCAGCCGTAGCACCTTTTAATAACATGAGCCTGCCTCGTGAACTTTCCATACGTGACATCAACAAAATAAAAAAGGACTTTTTAACGGCGGCGCTCCGGGCCGTTTCTGCAGGTTTTGATGCTATAGAGTTGCATGCCGGTCACGGTTATCTTTTTCACCAGTTTTACTCCAATATCATCAATCATCGAAAGGATCAGTATGGAGGAAGCTTTGAAAACCGCATACGGTTGTTGATAGAAACCGCCAGGGGGATCAGAGACCTTATTCCTCAAACCATGCCGCTAATGATACGGATATCGGCGGTGGATTACATCGAAGAGGAAAATGCCTGGAAAATTGAGGATAGTATTGTATTGGCAGGCATACTCAAGCAAATAGGCGTTGATTTGATCACCGCTTCAGCCGGAGGTTTTGTATTCCTTGATAAATCAAGGGTATTTCCATCTTACCAGGTACCCTTTGCAGAAAAGATCAAAACCGAAACAGGTATCCTAACCGGTGCTGTTGGCGCGATCACGGAAGCTCAACAAGCTAATGACATCATTGCATCCGGTAAAGCTGACCTCGCAATAATAGCCCGTGAATTTTTGCGGGATCCTTATTTTCCTTTGCATGCCGCAAAAACACTTGGCGAGGCTGCGCCGATCCCATTTCAATACAAAAGGGCTTTTTAACTTTTTATTCAACAACTATTCCTATGGAATCTGATAAAGCAATATTAGAAAAAGTAAAGGTTTACGGAACCCAGGAATCGAGGGATGCCTATGTGATCAGGGATTTTCTCAATAGAAGCGTCGTAACCTATGAATGGATTCCGGTTACGGATATCAATACATTGCGTTCCCGCTTTCCATTAAGCATCCCGGATGATGGTATTCTCCCGGTTGTTGAATTACCCGGCGGTAAATTGTTATTCGATCCAACTATTGAAAATATCGCTTTTAGCCTGGGTTGGATTAGTAAGCCAAAACATAAGGAATATGATGTGTCGGTCTTCGGTGCCGGACCTGCCGGGCTAAGTGCTGCTGTTTATGCTGCTTCTGAAGGCTTACGCACCGTTTTGGTAGAACGTGAAGCCATCGGCGGACAGGCAGGCACCAGCTCACGTATCGAAAATTATCTCGGTTTCCCCGCAGGCATTACCGGTGCAGACCTTGCTGAGCGGGCCAGGCAGCAGGCAGTGAAGTTTGGAGTAGAGATCCTGCTCATCCGGAAGGGGATAAAGGCACAGTTTATCGATAGCAAACTTCATGTTGACCTTATTGATGGAAGTAAAATAATTACTAAAGCCAATGTTACAGCTACGGGTGTTCAGTATAACCGGCTCGGTTTGCCTGATGAGGATAAATACCTTGATCTGGGGATCTATTATGGCGCCGGGGCCAGCGAGGCTGCCATATGTGCCAACCAACAGGTATTTGTTGTTGGCGGAGGTAATTCTGCCGGTCAGGCGGCGCTTAACTTTGGCGAGTATGCTAAAAAAGTAACCATGGTCATCAGGGGTAAAGACCTGGCGGCAACCCTATCTGATTACCTGCTGAAAAGAATACTGAAGAAGAAAAATATAGAGGTGCTGTACAATTCAACCATCACCGGGTTAAATGGCGATAGTACCCTAAATGAAATTACTGTGACGGATACCGTTAAACAAACAGCCGTTAATTATATTACAAAGTTCGTTTTTGTATGCATTGGGGGCACACCTAATACCATCTGGGCAAAAGATGTCGCCATCGTACGGGATGATGCTGGTTACCTGGTAACCGGGGCGGATCTCTATAAACCGCAATTTTTAAACAGGTGGAATGGTGACTTTACGCCGGCGTTTTTAGAAACAAGTGTCCCCGGTTGTTTCGCAGCAGGTGACGTACGCCATAACTCTATTAAACGGGTAGCATCCGCTGTTGGTGAGGGAGCAATGGCCGTTACTTTTGTACACCGTTATTTAAAAGAAAAACACTCATAAAATGGAAAGCGATATTTGTAAACACCTGAAATCACTGGTAGTAATCCCACCTGATAAATACTTTTGTGAAGAATGCGTTAAAACGGGAAGTCCCTGGGTCCACCTCAGGGCATGTCAAACCTGTGGTGTGGTTTTATGTTGCGATTCTTCGCCAAACCGGCATGCATCCAAACACGCTGCGCACAGTCATCACCCGGTGGTGATATCTGCCGAGCCCCGTGAATACTGGGCATACTGTTATCCGCATGATCAAATGATAGATATTGATCCGTATTGATAGTTTGGGCCGAACTTTCCTCAATAGGTGATATTCTGTTAACCCCAAATTGTATAAAAGTCACTATAATTAATAAATCACCAAGGTGTTTTGGCATCTGTAACAATCTTTGTTGCATTCTAATTGACCAATTAAAGATAAATACAGCACCACCAACAATGCGTTCTGACAGTTTAAAAGCACCCCTGCTCAAAGGGGGTGCTTCTGATTAACTAACTGATCTCATAAGGTTATGATAGAATAAAGAACGACTGAGTTTTTTTAATAGCGCTTGAACTATGGCTTGTGATTGTCCGGGAGTAATTGCAAACGGATGAAATTGGCATCCAGCAGGTGTTTTTTTGCAAACCTTTTCAAATCTTCCTGGTTCACCTGTTCAACCAAATGGATGTCCGATTTAAATTGATCAAGATTATCCTGGTTTTGGAGCTGAGTGGTCAGGTAACCAAGCCACCAGCCGTTGTCCTTAACCTGCAATTCCCGTTGCCTGCTGTCTTCTGCTTTCCACTTTGCAATATTGGCGCTCAGCGGGCCCTCAGTTTTTAATTTGTTTACTTCATCAGTAGCCGAAGCAACGAGTTTGTCTACGTTTTGCGGAGCGCATCCGAAGCGGATGACCAGGCTGAAACGCGATTGGGGGAATTTATTAGTACTCAATGACACATTCGGGCTGTATACACCGCTTTCATCTTCCCGAAGCCGCTCTATCAATCGGATATTCAGCGTTTCCTGGATAGCGTCAAACTGGATCCTGTTCATAGGGGTATCATCAAACAGGCCGGAATAAACGAGCATAACAGTAGCTTTGGGCTCAGAGCCTTTGTAAACGTTTTTGCTGATGCGGCCTTCCGGAATATGGATGCCCAGATCTTTAGGTTTTTCTTCCCTACCCGGGCCCGGTAACGAGCCCAGGTATTTTTCCAATAAAGGTTTTATGGTATCTGTGTTGATATTGCCTGTGAAAACGAAAGTCATTTGCGAAGCATCCGCAAAACGGTCCCGGTATATTTCAAAGGATCTGTTAAGGTTGATACGGCTGAGTTTTTCAACGGACGGACCTGTACGCCTCACATTGTAGTTGCCTAAAACAGCAGTCACAGTGTCTCCGAATACGCTGTTTGGGTCGTTCGCCCGGTTGGCTAAACGTGCCTTGGTACGTGTTATGATGGCTTTAAACACCGAAGTGTCTTTCCGGGGTTCGGTAAAATAAGCATAGGTAAGCTGTAACGCGGTTGCTATATCTTTAGGAGCAGCGCCGCCTTCTATACCCTGATAGCGCTCACCAATGTAAGGTTTGGCATCCAGTTGTTTACCGGTCAAAAATTTATCCAGTTCGGTTGCCGTGTAATTTCCCACGCCCGACGAAGAAATAATGCCGGCCGCATTTGCAGCAGAAGGAGAATCCTCATCGTTGTATAGCGAAGTTCCGCCTGGAGCGAAGGCCCTGAACAGGATCTCATCGTTCTTAAAATCGGTTGGCTTGAGTATAACTTTTACACCATTACTCAATTTTATAGTGGTCAGTCCTAAAATCACATCCTTTTCTTCGCTAATGATCTTGCCTGGTATGGGGTCACGAGCTAACAAAGGGAGTGAACTGGTATGATCTGCATAGGGTTGCAATTGCTCCAGGCCTACGGATTTCATCCAACCCAGAAATGTTTTTTCATCGGGCAAATTACTTTGTTGATTACCCGGGGCAAGCAAAATAATATCACGGTTTGTGGTGCCGATATATTCTTTACCAAGCTGGTATATATCCGCTAAGGTTATGCCAGGTAAATAATTTTTAACCAGCTGGTATTCATAAGCTATTCCCGGTGAAGCCGTACCCTTTAAAAAAAGATCAACATACTCCTGCACATAGGAATCGGAGCCGGTTTTATCTTTTTCTCGCACTGCCGATGCTATTTGAGTAAAATAATTGGTTTTTGCCCTGTCAAGCTCTGTTTGCGTAAAACCAAATCTTTTGACCCTTTCCGTTTCCCGCCAAAGCGCTTTTAATCCTTTTTCCAGTTCGCCCGGTTTGGCTACAACTGTAGTGCTGTAAGTGCTTATGTTGGCCATGAAATTTTTAATACCGGCGTTACCCTGGATAAACGGAGGGTTTGCCTGCTGCGCAAGTTCGGCAAAACGTTCGCCCATCATGCCGTTAAACAAATTGCGTAGTATAATAAACCTGTAATCAGCCGCAGTGTGTAAAGCTCTTGCCTCATGTTTGATCATTATTTCGGCTACGGTCGCGGTTGATTCTTTGTCTGTTAATGCGATAAACTGGTTTTTACCCGTTAGCGGAATAGTATATTTAATCCGTTTTTTTTCATTAACCGGGTTTTTAAGATCGGCAAATTTTATTTTGATGGCATTTTCCATTTTATTTACATCAATATCGCCAACCACTACCAAAGCCTGCAAGTCCGGCCTGTACCATGTATGGTAAAAGCTTCTGATCGTTTCCGGCTTAAAACCATTCAACACCTCGTCGGTGCCGATGGGGCTGCGTTCTGCATAGCGGGAGTTATTCAGGATCATAGGGTAATATTGACGCTGTAACCTTTCAGCGGCACCTTTGCCTAATCTTTTTTCTTCCAGCACCACACCACGTTCCTTGTCAATTTCTACCTGGGCAAGGGTCGCATCCTGAGCCCAATCCCGTATAATCTGAATTCCCTGATTTACCAAGCCAGGCTGGTCTGTTGGAATGGGTAACTGGTAAACAGTTTCGTCATATCCTGTGTAGGCATTGATATCAGCGCCGAATCTAACGCCGGCGTTTTGGAGGTAATTCATCAGGGTATTTTTGGGGAAATGTTTGGAGCCATTGAATGTCATGTGCTCCATAAAATGCGCCAGCCCGCGCTGGTCCTCATTTTCCAATACCGATCCTGCTTTATTAACCAGGTAAAAAATAACACGGTTTTTCGGCTCCGTGTTATGCCGTATGTAATAAGTGAAACCATTTTTTAGTTTACCAGTGCGTACCTTGGGATCAAGTGGTAATAGCTTTACCTGTGCGCAAACCGCTAAGCAGCTTATGCTGCAAATAGCCATTAGAATTATTTTTTTGTTCATAGTTAGAAGTAACTTTGTGTCGAAAAAATGAAATAAAACCGCCCATACACCCGGATTTTTTGCCCGGATGTATTTTGACGATTAAAATGAAAAAGTCGTATTTAACGCTGGTTTTGAGGGAGTTTTGAACCCGTAATAACTTCCTGCGGTATCAATAAGGTGTACCGCGGATCATTAGCCGGCAACGTAAATGTTTTTGTTGCTGCACCTGTTATGATATCGCGTGCCTGGTTTATTGCAAAACGGGTATTCTTGTTTAGCCTGCGCAGATCAGTCCATCTTTGGGCTCGCATAATCAACTCTTTACGGCGTTCTGCCAGTATTTTTGTAAGGGCATCATCTGCATTGGTGGCGGTTATATTTACAAAAGTCCCGGTTACCCACCTGGCTTTGAGTAAAGTATTCAAATCTGCCAGCGCAGCAGTAGCATTACCGGCGCGGGCATAACATTCTGCGCGTGTAATGTAAAGCTCATCTGTAGTTAATCCATTAAACAGGTTGGAGCCTGTTGTTGGTTCGTAATTGCCGGTAAAACGGTAGCTGCCATCGTTGTTTTGCTGGAAGAAGAATATCTTTCTTAAATCGTTGCTATTATAACTGCTTACAAAGTCCGCTTGTATTTTAGCAGTTGTAAAATCTGCCGAACCGCTGGCCAGGAAATCGTTATTAGCCAGGATGGAATGAAAAATGACTTCGGGATTTGTGAAGCGTCTGAAGGGGGCAGGGTTTTCCGGGTCGATAGTGTTAAAATCAAGCAAAGTGCTTTTTAAGTCCAAAGCGGCTTTTGCGTTGATAAGCGCATTCGGATAGTCTTCCATGGATAGGTAAACCCGGGCCAGCATGGCATAAGCGGCAGCCTTATTGGGCCTGGACGATATGCTTGAAGTGGCATTCAGTAATCCCGCTGCATCGGTTAAATCCTGGATAATGCGGTCATATGTTTCCTTTACCGTTCCACGTCCAGGTGTATTATTCACATCAGAAACCAGGTGAATAGGAATACCGGGATCGGATGATGCGGTTGAGCCGTATGGTTTAGCATAAAGCTGCGCCACATTCCAAAAAGAATAAGCCCTCATAAACAAGGCAGAACCTCTCAGGTTATTTATCACCGATTGATCTTCCTTGCCCGCCAGTTTATCCAATGCCTCCAAAATTAGGTTGGCATGGTAAACTTTATTATAAGGGCCAACCCATTGATCAGAACCTGCGCGAATAGAACCGGGTAGCCAGGTATATACACTAAGATCTTCTACGCTGATAAAATCCTGCGTGTTGTATATATCGTCTGTAAGGTAATAATCGTCTGACGAAGCTTCGCCGTCATATGGATAGCCGGTATTGAACAAAGTATAATTATCCAGTAAAAGCTGGCAGTCATTAGCCGTTGTTACGAAAGATTGCAAACTGCTTTTTTTAATGTCCACGTATTTTTGGCATGATGCAAATACCAGGCTTAGCATCATCAGTATCAATATATGTTTATGTAATTTCATGATGATTTTGGTTAAAAGTTAGCAGAGAATCCAATACTGTAGGTTTTTGGAATAGGGTAATCATATACCTCGGGATCAATTCCAAGTTTATTTGCCCGCCAAAGGATGCCCAGGTTTGTTACGTTGGCATACACCCTTGGGTTTTTAATTAACCACCCTTTAGGGGCATTAACTGCGTAGGACAAATTAATTTCCTGCAACCGGATATGATCGCCTTTTAAAACATTAATCTCCGAGTATTGGTAAAAAAGATCCCTGTTTTGATTGGTAGACGAAAACACCGCAGATGGAACATTGGTATGGACTTCATCGCCAGGCTTTTGCCACCTGTTGTTATATTCAGCACCCTGTAGTACCGGCGTACTGCTGTATAAGGCGCTATAGCTCACTATCTGCGAAGCCGGCCGTCTGAAATAATAACCTAACTTGTAAAGGATGTTAGCCGATACCGAAAATGAACCGTAGCTCAATGTATTTCGGAAGGAACCGTAATAAACCGGTACAGCCGAACCGAAATAATGCAGAGTGGATAGCGGCGCATTCTGGATAGCGTTGTAGGCGGCTGTTCCGTCGGCTGTATTTGAAATAGCGGTAGCAACGCCGTTTACATATCCTCTCGGGTCGCCCGTCTTGGGATCGAGGCCTGCCCATTGATAGCCGAAGACACGGGACAAATCGAAGCCTTCATTATATGACCCGGTGCTGTTAGATACCACCTGGCCTGCCAAACTTGCCGCCGTGCCGTAAAGTTTGGTAACTTTTACTCTATTATAGCTAAATAGTAAATTGCTGGTCCACCTGAAATTTCCGGCTTTTACGTTAACCGAGTTAACGGTGATATCCATCCCGTAACCTTTCAGGTCGCCGGTGTTGAATGTGGTGTTAGTATAGCCTGTACTAGGGTCAAGAGCGCCATTAGCCAATAAGTCCTTTGTTCTTTTGTTATAGTATTCTATACTTCCTGAGATCCGGTTTCCCTTTGCTGCAAAATCTAATCCAACGTTAAATATACCGGTCTTTTCCGGGCGCAATAAGCTGTTGGAAACTCCCGAGCTTGCATCGGTATAAGCGTATGGAAGGTTGTTTGTACCGTTAAAGGTGGAGTAGTTGATGAGCGGCCTTGCTAACACGACCGGGTTTACGTTACCATTGTAGCCAAACGTTGCTCTTAACCGCAACATCGGAAACAGTGCCCAATGATAAAATTTTTCCTCGTTAATGGTCCAGCTGCCGCCGAAAGAGTAAAAAGGAGTGCCGCTGTTGTTGGTGCCCTGCCCAAATTCACTCGACAGGTCGCGGCGGAAGCTGCCGGATAAGGTATACCTTCGGTTATAGGTGTAAGCGGCGTTGGCGTAATAACTGTAGGTTCTCACTTTGGTATCCACAAACCCGGTGGTTATCTTGGGGATATACTCGCTGGCATAACCACTAAAATCGGATGCGAAAAGTATAGGTAACAGGTCATGATAATTGATATCGTTAGCGCTTTGCAGGGTGGTTTCATTATAGCCGTAATAGCCGTCAACTTTGGTAATGCTGTAGTTTTGGGCTACGTCTATACCGGCTATGGCCGATAGCTGGTGCTTTTCGTGCCATGTTTTATCATAGTTTAATTGCCCGCGCAAGGTTTGATTGCTGCTTTTAACCAAATTGGTCGTGTATTGGCCCCCCAAAGGCAGGTGATGAACAAATGCAGGTACCGATTCGCCCGTTTGCTCATCAAATGAGTAGGGCGATGTAGTTTGGTAATCATACAGGTTTCGCATAAAAAATGAGTTTTGCCTGTAAAGCGTATTATCATCATTACGCCCCGAATTGTAATTATAAGCTATCTGTGCTGAAAGCCCGTCGATCACTTTATAGTTGGCCTGGAAATTCAGGTTGATATTCTGCGATTTAACTTTATTATAGCCCTCGTTAATGTCATCCAGCGGACGGTATTGGAGACTTTGGATCTTATCGCCATAGGTGCTTGCCAACAGATCTACCAGGCCAGGCCGGTAAGTTTTGGTTACCAGGGCAGGGTTGCCATTATCGTCGGTTAAACGGGTATACGGCTGAAAAACCGAGTTTGTGGCACCGGTAATGGCATTTTCAGGAGCCTGGTCATTGGTATGCTGAACATTGTAGCTGATATTGGCTTGCAGATCCAAGTTTTTTGCCGGCCGTGCCGAAAAGTTTGAAGCCACAACGATGCGGTCGGACCCAGATGATCTTGTATTGTTGATGGATTTATCATAACCACCGGACAGGCGATAGTTCACCAGGGTCGATCCGCCGTCAACAGCCAACGAATAGCTTTGGGTAACGGCGCTGCGCAGGAAGTATTTGGTATAATCCCGCCTGATATCGTTGCCGCGTAAAGCGTCAATCTGCTGGTTGGCCTGCGTAGCTGTAAGCGTGTTTTTATTTTTCCAGGCATCCATGATCTCGGCAACCGGAGATACGGGTTGCTGGCCGTAAAGATCAGAAATACTTACAGCAGGCAATACGCGGTTGGTTTGGGTAAACTGGGCCATTTGCGCGTCAATAAAGTCGGACGTGCTCATGGTTTTATTGTAAAACAAGTTTACCTTTTCGGTAATACTAACATTGCTGTTAAAGCTGATCTGCGTTGGCCGGTTATAAGCTCCTCTTTTGGTTTTGATTACAATAACCCCATTTGCAGCCCTTGATCCCCAGATAGAGGCCGCGGCTGCATCTTTTAATATGGTGACGCTTTCCACATCATTCGGGTTCACTTTATCAATAGCGTAGGGGCTTGCTATACCATCAATAACAACCAGTACCTGGCCGCTGGTATTTCCGTTCAAGTCGGCACCTACCGCATCATTAAGGGTGTTTTTACCACGGATGGTCAGTAATGCCAAAGGCGATTGTTTTGCGTTAGGATTACTGGAATTTGTAGGTCGCAGGTCGTTCCTGAAATCCAGGCTGGTGGTTATTCCCTCCAGCCGCCTGATCAGGTTAGGGTCGGTACTATGCGCCAACTGCTGTTTGGTAACCAGTTCAAAAGAGCCGGTAGCCCTTTCTTTAGGTAAGTCCTGGTAACCCGTTGATACGATGGTTACCGCCTGTATAGCCAGCGACTGCGGTTTTAACTTTATGTTGATCTCTGTAAATCCCCTTATACCAATCGTATCTGTTTGATAGCCGATATAGGATGTGATGAGGTTACCTTCATTGGGGACGTTTTGAAGGAAGTACTTTCCATCGGCATCGGTTACGGCTACTTTTTGAGTTCCTTCTATCTTTACCGAAGCTCCGGGGAGTGGTTCCCCCTTATCATTTGTTACGATGCCGGTAATATTAATAGACGTTAAAAAGTCTTTAACATTGTCAAAAAAAGAAGCCTCCCTTTGCTTAATTACAATGGTATGCTCATCAATAGTATAAGTCAATGGCTGGTCTTTAAATAGCTGTTCAAGAACACTTTTCAGTTCGGCGTCTTTAACATTGATATTGACCAATCTGGCGTCTTTCAATAGCTGGGTAGTGTAAACAAAATTGTAATTGCTTTGCTGCTGAATTTTAAGGAATATTGCTTTCAGGCTTGCCTTTTTTTCTGACAGCGTTATTTGCTGGGCAAAGCTTTTAGCGCTCACCTGCATGATAGTTATCAGAATAATTATGGTGGTTAACCGCATAATCAGCAATAGTTTATGGATGCGCCGTTTGGACACACCAAATTTGCTTGTATAATTTTTATACATTTGTTAAGTCTGTTTTAAGAAGTTAATACGATCTGAAGTTTTATTGACGTAATCCAGGCATTGGCCAGTTGTGTTGCAAGCACTGCTGGCCTTTTGTTTTAAAAGGATCACCGGTGTAGCAGTAATTATTTGGTAACGATAATCCTCCTTCCTGCTACTCTAAAGTGCACTTTATTGGTTAATTCGAGTTTCGTTAATATTTGTGATACATATGCGCCCCGGCTTACCCTTCCTCCAAAGTCATCTGCCGGTTTCTCACCCTCGTAAATCACTTCCACATTATACCAGCGGGCTATTTTCCGCATTACCGATTCTATTTTTTCATCTTCAAAAACAATGTAATTATTCTTCCAGCCTATGGTTTCGTCAACGTTGGCTGCAGCAACTATTACGCCGCCCGAAGTAAGCCGGGCCTGTTCGCCAGGTTTTAGCAATGTTTTGTTGAGCAGGATGCTGCCCTGTAAAAGCGTGGTTTTGGCAACGGGTTCATCAGCATAGGCATTGATATCAAAATGGGTGCCCAGCACTTCAACAACTTGCCCGGCTGAGGAAACCCGGAACGGGACTGCTTTATTTTTAGCAACCTCAAAATAAGCTTCGCCGGTAAGTTCAACATTACGCTGCGTTAAACCGGCAAAGGTGGAAGGAAAAGTAATGGAAGAAGCCGCGTTGAGCCAAACTTTGGTACCGTCTGGCATTAACAATTGATAGGTGCCGCCCCTGGGTGTACTTAGCATTACTTTTTCATTGGCATTTGAGCTATTGTTTTTTGCTGATGTGTCAATTTTACTGCCGTCATTATAAACAAGCCGGGCCGCGTTGATAATAACACCTGATTGGCTATTGCTCAGGTTAACTACCTTGCCGCTGGCAAGGGTTAAGGTGGCTCTGTTGCTGCCTGGGGCTATATCAAATTTAGTATGAGCCAGTTGTGCGGTACCTATTCCGGCGGTTGAATTTCTATTGACCAGGAAATAGGTGACTATGGACAAAAACACGAGGATGGCGGCCGCGGCCGCAATACGAGGCCAGCTGCCTATTTTTCTTACATGGGTATTACCCCCATCTAAATGTTGCCAGGCTGCATTTACCGCGCGTAACCTTTCATCCATCCCCAATTCTTCCAGCCCCGATTCCTGAAAATTAAGGTACCAGCTTTCCAGTAATGCCTTATCATCATCGGTGGCAGTTCCTGATCTGTATCTGTTTAGCAGGTCTTTTACTTCGTTCTCGTCCATTTTAATCGGCTGGTCATCCCTTTTGTATTGTAAGACAAGCTGATGCCCGTGCAGGGGGTATCAGCTTATGAAATTTATTTTCTCTTCCTGCTAATCAGGATAAATGCTCCTAAAGCTACGATTAAGGCCGGCACAATGCCCAGAAAAACCAGCTTAAAAGTAGAGAGTTGTTTTCGCTTTATTTGTAAAGTATCATCTGTTGTCGCAACACGGCTTACATCTACCGGAAACGCGTCATCACAAAACCATTTGAACAGCGATTGGCCATAAGTTAAGTTATAGCCTTTAGGTGCTTTAAGTGCAAGGTTACTTATAAAGTCGGCATCACCGGATACGATGATCTTTTGCTGGCGCGAGTTGATAGTTCTCGAAAGCGCAGCTGCAACCGGGAAACTTCCTTTTTTATCGCCTGCAACAGCATCATAAGTTACTTCTGTGGATGTAAGGTCCGTTTTGCCTGTTTTGTTCCAGCCTGAAGTTGCACTTTCTAATAGCATATTTATCTGGAATTTTTTCTGTTGTTCAAAAGCAATTGCTGCTACCCCCTGCATGGCCACAAAACTATGGGTTTGTTGTAACCGCCCAAAAATGCGATCAATTGCTGGTGCCTGGTTTGCAATTGTAGCGTATACCATATCCGGCGTTTCATTTTTACTTGGTGCTACCAACATGCCATTCATTAATTGCACCCCTAGATAATCCAACAAGGGGTTGAGGATCTGTTGCCTGCCCGGTTCGGCGGTAATGAGCATGTTGCCGCCACGGTCGACATAGTTTTTGATTTTTTGCAATGCTGCATCAGTCAAAGCAGTAGTTGGATCGGCAAGTACCAGCACCGTAATATCGCCGGGAATAACTTGGTTATTTAGGTCGATATTCTCTGCATCAAACCCCTGGTTAATGAGTGATTGGCGGGCGGTTCTGTCATTGATGATCATTTGATAGTTCCTGTCGCCTGTTTTATCAATGCTTCGTTCGTTATTCCCGGTTATAAAACCAATTTTGGGTACGGTTACCACCAGGCGCTTTATGGCTGCGGTTATCTCCGCTTCTTCCGGAAACCGTTTAATTTCGTTATATAAACGCAGCTTACTTGTTTTGCCTTTGTAGTTGAGCACACGAACAAAGGTGTTATTCTCCTTACTAAGATCAATAATTTTACGGATCTCGGCGGGCGGCATAAAATCGTCAAGATCAAGCCCCATATTGTCCGCAACCTTTTCAGCCACCTGTTTTATACTCAAACCCTTGATGTTTCCCTGGTATATCATGTTACGGTTATTCTGGAGGTCGGTAGCATCATAGTAATAAACATATTTCATGGTTAAGCCTGGAATGAAACGCCTATAGTCTGCAAACATATCAAGGTCGCTGTTTCGCGCGGCGGGCAAACCCGAATATACGTCCTGATCAAGCAGGTTTACATAGGTTGTTATGGTTAACGGGCCATTTATCTTTTTTGCCACCTCCTGGCTGTTTTTGGTAAGCGTTCGTGATTTTGTAGCCGTCATATCCAGGTAACCTATCAAAGATGGCCTTGAGCTTACATAGCCCAGCATAAGGGATATTATAACCAATACAACATATTTGCCAGCTTGTACACCCAATGGTTTTGCTTCGCGGCCAGCCTGCAGGCGAAGGATACAAAGCGAAATGAATAATACAATAATGATAATAAAATAAAATACATCTTTAGTGGTAATGAGGCCTTTTAACATGTCATCGGCCCGGCCGGATATGGATAGGAAATAGGTAAGATCTCTTACAAAGTTGATCTCCTGGCCTATACCTCCTACAAAGCGAAGTGCTGCAAATACAGCCAGCGTACTTATGGCAGCCACAACCTGGTAACTGGTTAGGCTTGACATGAACAGGCCGATGGCCGCATAGGTACAAGTTAACAGGAAAAGCCCGATAAGGCCGGATAGGATAAGGGTAAGATCGGCATCCTTTATAGCAATAACCCCAATAATGGAGTAGATGGCAAGTATCAAAATCAGCAGGAAGCCGTAGGTTACAATGGCCAGGTATTTTCCAAAGATGATCTCGCTGATCTTTACGGGCGATGAGAGCAGCAGTTTGATGGAGCCGCTACTGGTTTCCCTGCTCATGAGTCCCATACTTAATAGCGGAATATAGAGGTACAAAGTTTCAGTAATTTTTGCAAACAGGCCGCTTACGCCGGGGAAAGCGGTAAAAGTGAGGTCGCCCATCCGCGAGCCCATCAATAAAGCTTCCTGCACACCTTGCAGCATATTAAAGAAACCCATGCCTGATTGTACCATGAAAATAACCAGTACAAGCCAGGCTACCGGCGAATAAAATAAGATGCTGATTTCCAGTTGAGCGATTTTTATAGTTTTTAGCATGGCTGTTATCGTAAAGGACGGTTAGAGAGTTGGGCGAATATTTCGTCGAGCGAGCTTTTTTCAAGCAGTATCTCACTTAACTGCCAGCCGTTGTTTATGCTGAGTTCAACAATTCTTTTTGAAATTGTACCCGATGCTTTAAACCGGATGCGGATGCTGTTGTCATTCAATAGTTCTGCGCTTGTTACGCCCTCTATAGCTTCAAGCTCGGCGAGCGCAGGGGGGTTATCAAGAGATACAAGCAGCGAGTTGGGTAAGATGTAATTATTGAAAGCATCCATCGTATCTGCAAAAACCATTCTGCCTCCTTCTATCATCCGGATATCGTTACAAGTGGCCTGAACTTCTGAAAGGATATGGGTAGAAAAGATCACCGACCTTTCTTCGGCTATTTCCCTGATCAGCTTGCGTACCTCCAATATCTGTATAGGATCGAGGCCATTGGTGGGTTCATCCAACACAACCAGCTTGGGTTGGTGAATGATCGCCTGCGCGATGCCTACGCGTTGCCGGTATCCGCCGGATAAATTACTAATCAACCGGTGGCTGAAGTGCGTAATACCACACTTCGCCTTTGCCGCTTCAACCGCTGCTTTTACCTGTTTTTTTTCTATATTTCGTATAAATGCGCAGTACCGGAGGTATTCGTCAACAGTAAGGTCGAGGTGCAGGGGGGCATTTTGCGGTAAAAAGCCCAGTAACCGCTTGGCCTGCTCCGGGTGTTCGCGTAAGTTAATGCCATCAATAAAAACCTTTCCTTCTGTTTGGTTGAGCACTCCGCAAAGGATATTCATGGTTGTGGACTTACCGGCGCCGTTGGAGCCCAGTAATCCCAATACGCCTTTTTGGTTTATCTCGAAATTAATATCTCTTATCGCCCAGTTTTTACTGTACTTGTGCGAGAGGTGTTCTACGCTTACTATATTTTTTTTCACCAATTTTGATCAGCGCCTCTTTCTGTGGTTACGTTACCATAGCATCAGGCTTTGGGTGTAAGACAAAGAGGCTCCGCACAAGAGGTATCGGGAAGAAAAATAAAAAACAAAGATTAGCGGATGGTGATTAACAAGTATATATAAACTACTAACCCTAATTTGGAACGGAGCACTCTTAAGGTGTTGGTCATTTGTTTTTTTACTGTTTGCTCGCTGGTACCCATAATTTCAGCAATTTGTTTGTGGCTTAAATGCTGTTTACGGCTTAGTTCAAACACCTCACGCATCCTGGGCGGCAGTGCGGCGATCTCTTTTTCTATTAAGGCTTTAAACAGATTTTCGCGTACCAGATGGTCAGTTACCGTTACATTTTCGGCAGAAAATTGTTGAATGGAGGATACGTACCTGGATTGGACATCCTTGCGTGCAATGCCATTCAGGATATGATTGCGTATGGCGGTGTACAGGTAACCCGATAAATTGCTGCCTAAATTGATAGTTTCTCGTTTAGCCCAGAGCGCGGCGAAAACTTCCTGTAGTGCATCCTGTGCTTCAGCGGTATTACGGGTTTTGTTCCAGGCGTGGTTATGGAGTATGAATTTGTAGCGGTTATAAATTTCGGCGAAAGCAGAGCGGTCGCCGGTTTTTAAAAAACCAGCCAGATCAGCATCTGAATATGCGCTATAGTCTGCCATACTAATTAGTGCGCCTAAATTAAGGAATTATTAAAAAAATGTAACATTGAAAATTATTCTTAATAAGTCGTAACCCTATTACATGGATCGATGCTGAATTTTAAAAGAATGTTATTCTCTAAGCCCTATATCAATTACCCGTTTTTATTGCTTCGTTTAACCGTCAATATGGACGCGAAAATTTACTATGAATTTATTAACTCGCAAACCGGTGATGCCATCGCCCATTTGTCCTTATCTGCAGCTTTGAGTAAAGATGAACAAACCGTGAAATTGGAGCAAAAAAAGTTTGCATTGGCAACGACACATAAACTGAACCTCCTCCTGATTTACTTGCAGGATAAAAATCATCCGACACAATGATTATACAAATGTTGCAGGAAACCATTGTAATCCTCATTCGTGCAAAATGCCCCTTCGATTGGGGCCGATCTTGTTTAAAAGACATATCGTGGTTCACCTGCCGGAAACTGAGGGCGATTTCCTGTCACCAATTCGGTCAGTTGGTTTGACGAAACAAAACTGAGGACGGGAAATCCGGCCTTGCTGAAAGATACTTACAGGCAATTAAAATTTGCAATGGAAAAAAGGGAGATCATAACAGTAGACTTCGTTTTCGTCGCAATGTAAAGCCATTTGGATTCATTTTGGCAACAGTAATGGTATTTTATGCTGTACTTGCTATTTCAGCGAACCCCGGCCTTTTCTGGGTGCCTGATTTTCAAAATATTAAACCAACAATCAATTACCTAAATGATAATGCCTTTAATATGTTTAGCCTTTTTAACCCGGCACATAAATCTACCGAATTGTATGAATCTGTGGCAAATCTCAAGCGGTCATTTGCCTTTTATACTTGGTTTTTTTAGAGCGTCTGCTATTATCCTATTTTCTTTTTCAAATATTGATCGCTTTCCGGAAATATGCCAAATAAAGTTCATCCGATATTGCCTTGACAGGCATGATTAAATTTCCTTTTTTTTATCCATATTCGAAAAAAAATCAACCTTATGCCCGCCACCGCCCTTGCGCTTTACCGCCGAAAGAAAGGACTGACCCAGGAACAGCTTTCTGAACTATCCGGCGTCACCAGCCGTACCATCCAGCGGATAGAGAAAGGGGCGGTCGTGCCGCATGTGCAGACGCTGAAGATCCTGGCGGCCTGTTTGGATATTGAGGCGGAAGTGCTGATGGATGAGCCGGAAGGCAGCGCCCCTGCGACGGCTGCAAAACCTGCTACGCTTAGCCCGCTGTTTCATGTGGCTGCGCTATTGGGTTTAGGCATGCCTATATTGAACATCATCCTGCCTTTTATTTTATGGCTGTTCAAAAGAGATGCGGATCAGGCTTATGACCGGCAGGGGAGGCAGGTACTCAATTTTCACCTGACGATGAGCATCCTTTTCTTTCCGTCCATCGTGCTGATGGTTTATTTTTTCCCGCTGGGCTTCCCTTTGACGATGCTGGTCTATTTGTTTATGGTCGTGATGACCCTGGTCAATCTTTTCCGAGCCATTAATCTAAAAAAAATCAATTATCCGCTGTCCTGGCGCTTTTTGAAGCTGTAAAGGCCGATTTGTCGCGCTGGTGTCGGGCAGGTGTCGTTGCGGACAAGGGTTTTTCGCCGGAGATTTGTAGAAAAAAATAACCCGATGAAAAAGTTAATCTATTTACTGGCCTGCTGCTTTGGCCTGACCGCAGCTTCCGCGCAAATGATCGCATCTGTTCAGCACCTGGACGGAAATTCCGTTACGGCCAGCGCATTGAGCGCAAGAATAGCGCATATCGCCGACAGTGCGAAGGTCGCCGGCCTGCAGGTAGCGATCATTCATAATGGTCAAATTGCCTACACCAAAAGTTTTGGCTATAAGGATACCGAAAAACAGCTCCTGCTGGATGACAGCACCGAGATGTACGCGGCATCATTAACAAAAGTGGTGAGCGCTTACTTGTTCCTGCGACTGGTAGATCAGGGCATATTCAGCCTTGACGAGCCGGTTCATCACTACCTTAAACTATCCATAGGCCAATACCCGAAATGGCAGGATCTCGCAGGCGACACGGCTGCCTTTAACCGCATCACCCCGCGCATGCTGCTCACACACAGTTCCGGTATGCCGGTGCTCCGGGGCATGTACGGCAACAAGGTCAGCCTGATCTCCCGGCCGGGCGAAAAGTTCTATTATTCGAACGAAGGAATGAACCTACTGGGTTTTATGATCGAGGAGTATACCGGTAAAAGGCTGGAGGACCTGGCCAGGAAAGAGGTGTTCGCGCCCTTACAAATGAGCCATACCAGCATGATCTGGGAAAGTGCCTTTGAGAAGAATTTTTCTTTTGCTTATTTCAAGGATGGCAAGAAGTATGGTTCAGAAAGAAGAGAGAATGGCAGGGCAGCAGGGTCGATGACCACCACCGCTGCCGATTACGCCAAATTTGTGATCAACCTGATGGCGCACAAGGGCCTGTCCAAGCGCTTGTACAGACAGATGCTGTCGCCACAGTTCATGGTCCGCAGCAAGCGCGGCTTCGGTCCGCTTAGAGACAGCATTACAACCGACAATGACCGAATCAAGCTGGCCTGGGGGCTGGGGACAGGCCTTTGCCATACCCCTTACGGCCCTGCTTTCTTTCATGCCGGTCATGGTGACGCGAACCAGAACTATTTTATCGCCTTTCCGAAAAAAGGTATCGCCGTAGTCATCCTAAGCAATAGCGAAAATTTCGAGGGGGCTTCGCAAGCCATCCTGGAGTCCTGTATCGGTGACCATTATTCACCATTGGCCTGGCTGGGTTACCTGGGGAACTAGTCAAAATTAATCGCGTTTGATGCTGATGGGTAATTGCAGCGTCCGGCAGACAGATTCTGATCTTCTGCGTACCGTATCTGGATAGGAGTTACTATAGCAAAAAAAAATGGCTGGCCCGGGTTTTTAATTTGTTTCAAAGCTACCGAAATATCAGGAATAACCTTATACCACACCTTCGGTTCGACCAACCCGCTTACTCCCGGCACTGCCGGTTACGCTACCGATAGCGCATTAATCTTTTGATCAGTTTAATCCCGCCTGCTTAACCGGGATGATTTGTAAGGTATCAATCCCATTTGAGTTAATAAATAGGTTTAAAATCCCGCCATCCCGCCTATACGGAATTCTATGTTCATTATTTTTGTCCGATAGATACAGTACAGTGTCTGTTATCCTGTATTGATAAACCGAATCGGAAAAATACGCTTTGGCAAGTTTTGGATTGAGTAAAAGCGAATGGTCACTCGTAAAGTTAAAGGCATAACTTTCACCATCTGTTGCAGCAACCAACCGGCCGCCGTTTTTTTTCATATCGGATTTTACTTTGAATCCAGCGACAGCATATTTTCCGGATAATTTAGTGGCTTTGGTGGAAGTATTCTGCTTGCAAGAAAGAACAACAACTAAGGATAGTAAGAACAGGAGATGTTTCATTATTTCGGTTTAAGTTTGACTGAATGTATTTAAAAATTAAAATTACCATCATTCCGCAATTAAATAAATGGACTTTTTGGCATTTAAGATGGATTATTCAACAAGAAAATAGCGAATGATTGCCAATAAGCCTGTTATCAGAAGGTATAAAAAGCAGGCAGTCGGAACTACAAATAAAAAGGCAGTGAACTGGTACTGGGCCGTAAGGGTATCTCCCCATTACTATAATATTGAAAGCGAGATAACTCGGTTTGTTGAAGTTACCCGCATGCGACGGTTTTGACTACAAGCTAAGGTTTTGGCTACAACACGCGTGGATTAGCCTACTTTTACGCTCCCGTTTCTGCCCACCTTTGCATATCATCTAATTACATAAAATATGAAAGTATTCGTCACAGGCGCAACGGGCTTTGTAGGCTCAGCCATCGTTCAGGAATTAATTCATTCCGGCCACCAGGTTATTGGCCTTTCCCGCAATGAAGCGTCGGATAAGAAACTTATAGGAGCTGGTGCGCAGGCGCATCGCGGTGATCTTAATAATTTAGACAGCCTGCGAAGCGGAGCTACCGCCGCCGATGGCGTAATCCACACCGCTTTTAATCATGATTTTTCGAAGTTTAAAGAAAGCTCTGAAAACGACCAGCTCGACGTAAAAGAGGCCGTGGAACGGAACATTGCGACCATGTTATTGAATGCGGATAACGGCCGCGCCAGGCACCGGCTCCTGCAAATAAAAAATGCGCTGGAATCACCGTATAGCGGACCGGAGATCCCTAAATTATAAGTCTATGGCAAAATTATTCGTTGTTGGTTTTCCGAAGGACAGCACGGACGTTGAACTGCTGGAAATGTTCAGCGTTCATGGAACGGTTAATTCTATTACGATTGTCACCGATCAGCAAACCGGCGCAAGCAAGGGCTATGGCTTTGTAGCCATGACCGATAAAGCAGGTGCAGACCGAGCAGTCTCGGCGCTGGACGGTATGGCTATGGGTGACCGGAAAATGAGCGTCAGGATAGCAGAGACAAAAAATGCGGCCGATGGGCCGGCACCTGCCGAACCAAGAGCCAAAAGACCGAGGCGGGCGCGCTGAGCGTAGTTTACAAACTTTGCAGGTGGCCCCGCCTTTCCGGGTGGATTTCCTTGCTGAAGCGGGCCAGTAGAGCTTTGAGTTTGGGACCAACGATATTTTGGCAAAACGGTTTGGTGGGATCCTTGTAATAATAATCCAGGTAATTTTCTTCGTTCAGTTTAAATGATTGAAAGGGGAGTACCTGCGTGATGATGGGCTCGTTAAAATCGGCTTGCAAATTTTGCAGCGCCAAATTTGCAGCAGTAGCTTGTTCTTCTGTAAAGGTGTAAACAGCGGACCTATATTTGATGCGCATATCATGGTTGACGGTACAGCTGTGGGTATGCAAATGAACTGCAATGAGTGTTTTCAGGCTTATTGCATTAGGATCGAAATTGACGATCACCGCTTCAGACGGATCAGCATCTTCTCCATCGGCAGCGATCCAGCCTTGTTCAACGGTTGTGACACCTTTTAGCGACCGGAAGATCGCTTCGGTACACCAGTGACAGGATCCGCCGAGGCCAATTCTTTGCATGGGAGCAAAATTACGAAGAAACGGCATGAACCACAAGCGTTTTGGTTATGTGAAAAGACGTTTTGGCTATAATGTGGCTATTGGGTTTGCTGACCGTTCTGGTCTATCAAATCATATATGAAAATTGTATTAACAGGCGCTTTGGGCAATATCAGCAGTCACCTGAAGCTGATTGATAACACCAAACACTATCGACAACAAACCTGTCGATAAGCGAGGTGGCTTACGAGCTCGGCTTTGAACATCCCCAGTCCTTTAGCACGTTATTTAAATCGAAAACCAGTTTGTCGCCGCTGGAATTCCGGAAGTCGGTTAATTAATCGGTTTTATGTCATTTTTACTATCAAATTGACATATCGGAAAATCCCGATATATATTGCGACATGGATCAACTGGAGATATTCAAGGCACTTTCCAATAAAAGCCGTTTGCAGATACTGAACTGGCTGAAGGACCCGGAAAAGAACTTTCCTGACCAGGGGCAATACGGCTACGACAATGGCGTTTGTGTCGGGCAAATCCAGCAAAAGGCAGGACTGACACAATCTACCGTATCCGAATACCTCACGACCCTCCAGCGTTCGGGCCTGGTTACCGCAACCCGTGTCGGGCAATGGACCTATTACCGGCGCAACGAGGAAACTTTCGCCGCCTTAAGCAAACTAATCGAATCTGACATTTAAGATTATATACTATGGAAAACAACAGCTTGTTCAGGCCCTTTAGCCTGAAATCCTTACATATTAAAAACCGCATTGTCATGGCGCCCATGACGCGTGCCTTCTCGCCCAATGGTGTTCCAACTGCTGATGTGGCGGCCTACTACCGCAAACGCGCGGAAGGCGAAGCCGGCCTGATCCTTTCGGAGGGAACGGTCATCAACCGCGCTTCCTCATCTGCCGACCCTAATATCCCGCATTTTTATGGCGAAGCTGCCCTGGCCGGTTGGAAAACGGTGGTCGAGGGCGTACACGCCGAAGGCGGTGCTATGGGGCCGCAGATCTGGCACCAGGGCATTTCCCAAAATCATCACTCGGGATGGCTGCCGCCGGTTCCCTTCGAAGGGCCGTCGGGCCTGAACAATCCGGATTTCAGCAACGGCAACACCATGACCGAAAGTGATATTGCCGACACGATCGCCGCCTTCGGACAAGCTGCGGCAGACGCCAAAGCAATGGGCTTTGACTGCGTGGAGATCCATGGCGCGCACGGCTACCTGATCGACCAGTTCTTTTGGGAAGGCACGAATAAACGTACCGATATTTTTGGCGGCAAAACTTTGCCGGAACGCAGCCGTTTTGCCATTGAAGTTATTAAGGAAGTCCGTAAAAGGGTAGGTGAGGACTTTGCGGTTATTATCCGCCTGTCGCAATTCAAGCCATCTGCTTATACCTATCAGCTGGCTAAAACGCCGGAGGAACTGGAAGCCTGGATAAATCCGCTGGCTGATGCAGGGATCGATATTTTTCATTGTTCGCAGCGCCGTTTTTGGGAACCTGAATTTGAAGGTTCCGACCTGAATTTTGCAGGCTGGGCCAAAAAGGTAAGCGGCAAAACGACTATCACGGTTGGTTCGGTGGGCCTTTCCGGTGACTTTTTCGGCTCCTTTGCCGGTGAAAGTTCGGAACCCAGCTCGCTGGATGAACTGCTTCGCCGCCTGGACCGGGGTGACTTCGACCTGGTTGGCGTGGGCAGGCCGATATTGGCCGATCCTTTCTGGCCGAAAAAGATCCACGAGGGCCGACTGGGCGAATTGAGGAATTTCACTAAAGCAGCGATGGCTGAACTGATCGTTAGCTAACCATAAAATGAGTATAAAAGCATTAAAAGATATCGCCTATTCCGTGCTGGACCTGGCGACCGTCGTTGAGGGGTATTCTATAGCGGATACTTATCATAAGAGTTTAGAAAATGCCAGGCAGGCGGAAGCCCTGGGTTATTCGCGTTACTGGTTCGCCGAGCATCATAACATGATCTCCGTAGCCAGTTCAGCGACGTCATTGTTAATCGGTTATATCGCCGGCAATACGGACAAGATTCGCGTGGGGTCAGGTGGCATCATGCTGCCGAATCACTCCCCGCTGGTGGTGGCAGAGCAGTTCGGCACGCTGGAAACCCTATATCCCGGTCGGATCGACCTGGGTTTAGGCCGTGCGCCGGGCAGCGACCAGGCAACCGCCCAGGCTATCCGGGGGCAGAATATGAACGCTGCTTTTTATTTCCCAAAGGATGTGGAAGCTTTGCAGCGTTATTTTTCGGCGGATAACTTTGATGGCAAGGTAAGGGCGATCCCGGGCGAGGGCCTGGATATCCCGATCTGGATATTGGGTTCAAGTACCGACAGCGCAAAACTTGCTGCTGCCAAAGGTTTGCCCTATGCGTTTGCCAGTCATTTCGCGCCGGCTTACTTCAAAGAGGCGATTGCGATCTACAGGGATAATTTTCAACCGTCGGCACAATTGTCCAAGCCTTATGTGATGGCTTGCGTGAATGTCGTAGCGGCTGATACCGACGGAGAAGCAGGATATTTAGCTACGTCAGTTAAGCAAATGTTTATGGGGGTTATTACCGGTAGAAGACAGCTCCTGCAACCGCCGGTAGATGATATGCAGACTGTTTGGAGTGTTTTTGAGGAAGCGGCGGTGATGGAAATGCTGGCTTATTCGTTTATTGGCAGTAAAGAAACGATAAGTAAAAAGCTGGTTGATTTTGTCGAAGAAAACGGCCTGGATGAGATTATGGCTACTACCCACGTTTACGATCACAAGGCTAAACTGAAATCCTTCCGTTTATTTGCGGAGGTAATGAAATTAGCTTAATTTAGGGTATGGAAGAACCAGAAAAACTGGAGCGGATTATCGAGGCGAGGATGAAGCTCAAGGCACGATTTGAAGAAAAAATGACCTCGATACCTTCTGTCGCTGATGACACCCCAAAAGGTTCCGGCAAACCGAACAGGCACGGCATGCCCACGCTGCCAATTGGCCAGACAGTCACCTATAAATGGCCGGTGCTTGACCTGGGGCATCACCCTAACATCCCGCTGGATAAATGGCGGCTGACAATAGACGGCGCGGTGGAAAACCCGGTCAGGCTGAGCTGGAAGGATTTTATGGCGCTGCCGCAAACCAAAGATACCTCTGACTTTCACTGTGTGACTACCTGGTCGAAACTGGATATGCACTGGAAAGGGGTGAGCCTGCTGGACCTGGCTGCGCTGGTACACCCAAAAGAAACCGCAACACACATCATTTGCTACGGTTATGATACTTATTCGACCAATATGTCGCTGGAAGAAGCACTCAAGCCTGATGTGCTGTTGGTGCATACTTTCGACGGGCAACCCTTAGCCAAAGAACACGGCGGGCCTTGCCGCATGATCACGCCGCAACTCTATGCCTGGAAAGGTTCCAAATGGATCAAGCGGATAGAGTTCCTTACGGCTGATAAACGCGGCTTTTGGGAGGAGCGGGGTTATTCCAATACCGCTTATCCCTGGCGGAATGACCGTTATGACGACTAGATGGCCTCCAAGCCGACTTTTTTGAATAAATACGTTGCTATCCAACACCTGGCACGAAGCCCACGCCCGCCAAACGCATTAAAAATATACAAAAGCCTAATCAGCGGGACCGGGGTTTTGCAATAAATTATTGCCTAAAATCTTTGTTATCTACCACCTCGTAATAAGTTTGCCTTTAACTTAGTGCTGGTTGGGGAATTCAGCATAACAAAAAGGATTTCCGCCCCTGGAAATGGCAATATTACTGAAGCTATATTTATTAGAGTTGGAGAACGATAAATATTACGTCGGTCAAACGGATAACCCTGATTTCAGGTTTAGCGAACACCTTTCGGGAAAGGGTGCGAAGTGGACCAGGCTGCACAAACCGCTGCATATCCTGTTAACGAAAGAATTATCGGTTGATAGCCCGGCGGAAGCGATGCTGCACGAAAACTGGATGACGCTGCAGCAAATGGAGCGTTTTGGCTGGGAAAACGTCAGGGGCGGCGATTTTACCATTGTCGAGTCATACAGGCTGCAGGAGCGGCTGGAACACATTTACGATTTTGAGCTCAATAAAATAAGGTACTATGTTGCCGGTTGCCATTACCTGTTTGGCACCTGTGACGATTGGCACGTGTATGTGCTGGAGTTGGAGAATGACTGCTATTATATAGGTAGTTGCCAGCGCCTGGGAAAATCACTTGGCGAACATTTTAGTGGAAAGGGAATTGCCTGGACGCGTGACAACCGGGTACTCAGGGTGTGTGAGATGATTACAATCAAGCCGGATGCGGGGAGTTATCTTGAGTTGAAGAACCGGCTGCTGATGGATTATATCAGGCAGTACGGTTGGGAAAACGTGCGGGGAGGGCAGATGCCGGGGAAAGGATAGGTTTAATTTCCAGTATCGTTGAAAATAATGAAACTCCCGGAAAAATGATCATAAGAAGGTTGATAAATAACATAATTAAATGCTGTCAGATCACTAATACATCGGTGATAAGTGGAGATGGATTGAATTTTTGCCATGGGCATTAATTTTTTCCGGGAAATCCTCACTTTGTTTCCTGCGCCTGTCTGCCTTAATAGGTTGTACATTGCAGTAAACAATGAAATGTGAGAAGGCAGCAAGCGCTCGTCGCAGCTTGCTTTATCTAAAAAATCGAAAAGAATATCTTTTTGATCGCTCATCGTGTAACCTTTCCTTCCAGCATTTTTTGAACATCATCGGCTTTATAGTAGAACGTGCTGCCCACTTTTGAGAATTTCAGAACGCCTCTTATGCGCAGGCGCTGCAACGTGTTGGGTGAAACGTTGAGCATTTTCCTGACCGCGCAGCTCTTTAACCATTGATTATTCTTTTGGGGTTGTTGCTTCAATGCAGCCAGAAGTTCCTGCAACAACTCGTTTTTAAATACATACAGATCTTCCTTAGTTATAAACTCTATTGTCATCATGAAAAATTTGGGATAGCAAAGTTCTGGCAAGGTGAGTTAGCAAAAAGGTAGGAGCAAGGTTGGCAACCTAAAATATTAAATCTGAAGATTTTTCTTGTGTTTTTAGGGCGGAATTTGTACCTTTATTTAACGATTCAAATAAGCCTCAAAATGTCATTGCACGATTCGTGTAGTGGTATAAATAAGACAATATAAATATTTGAAATACAGCGCGTTATGGGTTGGGTTTGTTTCCCTACCTCACCGCAGAATAGAAACAATGGCCTGTAATTACTTATAGGCCATTGTTTTTTTAGCATTTTCCCAATGTTCAATCGTTAAAAGGAATAAATAGCTGGCCTTATGTTGTGGAAGCAATTTGACAATTGCTTCCGTTTAAGGTAATTCCGACAGCAGTAGAAACCTCTGTGCCGTTAACAATATTGAAAATAAACAGGCGCTTTGTATTGTAAAAATTACACCAAACTTCATTACAGGTGTTTAGCTTTGCACTTTGTCAACATTAACTGATTTAATGAAAAAACTATACACGACGCTGCTTGGCAGCCTGTCAATTACCTGCGCTATTTCTCAATCCGCAGAAGCTCAGCTAAATCTTCATCCTGCAAATGTTCCGTATTACCACGCAACCGCTCCCAAGATCAATGACCTGGTAGATACAAAACTTGACGTAAAGTTCGACTATCAGCATTCACATTTGATAGGTAAGGAATGGGTAACCCTGAAACCGCATTTTTATCCTACGGATTCGGTAAGGCTTGATGCCAAGTGGATGGACATCAAAACCATCGGAATTATGGAAAATGGGAAGGTAACGCCACTTAAATACGAATACCAGGACAGCCTCACCGTAGCCATTCAGCTGGACAGGACTTACAAGAACAATGAACGCTACGTGCTTTATATCGACTATGTTGCCAAACCGAATGACGTACACAGCAAGCCGGGCTTTAAGTACGACGGCAAGGGGTTGTATTTTGTAAACCCTTTAGGTACGGAGCTTGACAAACCAACCCAGATCTGGACGCAGGGAGAGGCGGAAAGTTCCTCCTGTTGGTTCCCCACTATCGACAAGCCCGATCAAAAAACAACCGAGCAGGTGAGCATGACGGTGCCTGCAAAATATACCACACTGTCAAACGGTTTGCTCATCAGCCAGAAACCCAATACCGATGGCACGCGTACCGATACCTGGAAACAGTCGCTGCCGCATTGCCCTTACCTGTTTATGATGGCAGTGGGCGACTTTAAGATCTATAAGGATAAATGGCGAAATAAAGAGGTTAACTATTACCTGGAGCCCGCTTATTTCCCTTATGCCAAACAGATCTTCGGGCAAACCCCGGCGATGATGGAGTTGTTCTCGAAGGCGCTGGGTGTTGATTTTGCATGGGAGAAATATGCACAAATAGTAGTGCGCGATTACCCGCTTGGCGCGATGGAAAACAGTTCGGCCACCCTGCATGGCGCATATGTGCAGAATTCGCCCTGGGATCTGATCGACGACCCGAATGGATCGGGAGGAACAACAATAGCGCACGAACTATTTCATCAATGGTTTGGCGATTTGGTGACTTGTGAGAGCTGGAGTAATGAAACGCTGAACGAATCGTTCGCGGTGTTTGGTGAAAAATACTGGAATGAGAAAACGTACGGCAAAGATGACGGCGACGCAAAACGTTATGACGAACTGCAGGCCTATCTCAATAACAAAACCGCCTATCAACAAGCGCTTACACCCTTTGTGTATACTGACGAGGAAGGCGTTAACGGCTCGAATATCTATGACAAAGGTGGCCTGGTTTTAACCATGCTTCGGAATTACCTTGGCGACGACGCCTTTTTTAAAGGATTAGGCCTTTACCTGAAAACCCATGCTTTTAAAAATGGCGAAGTGCAGGATTTGAGGCTTGCTGAAGAAGAGATCTCGGGTAAGGATCTAAACTGGTTCTTTAATCAATGGTACTATGGTGCAGGTCACCCGGTGCTGGATATCACTTACCAATGGAGCGATGCAGACCATAAGGAAAAAGTATTCATCAGCCAAAAACAGGATGGCCAGACTTTCCATGTGCCTATCGCTGTCGATCTTTATGCCGGTGGAAAAACAATAAGGAAACAAGTTTGGCTTTCACAGAAAGACGACACGCTTACTTTTGATCTGCCTGCAAAACCTGATCTGGTTAATGTTGATGCCGACAAGATCCTGATCACCAAAAAAACCGATCATAAAACACTTGCGGAGTTTGCTTACCAATACCAGCATGCCCCGCTTTACCTTGACAGGCTGGAAGCTATAAATGCAGCAATTGCACAGGAAACATCAGAACAAGGCCTAAGCATTGTTTTATCAGCGTTAAAGGACAAATACCATGGCCTGCGCATCAAAGCGATCAGGTCGCTTAAAATGGATAGCGCAACGGTAGCCAAAGCGGCTTTGCCTATCCTTGCCGATTTGGCGAGTCATGATGCAAATTACCCGGTAAGGGCCGCAGTAATCGGCGTATTAGGTAAAACAAAATCGAAAGAGTATGTGGAGATCTATAAGGCTTCACTTGCAAGCCCGTCATACACCGTTAAAGGTGCTGCGCTTATTGCTTTAAATAGTGTAGACCCGGATGCTGCGTTTAAAAGCGCCAAAAGCGTGGAGACTGATGGCAAGGGCCAGTTAGGACAAGCCATTGTTACTGTTTATGCTACCAGCGGCTCTGATAAGGAATGGCTATACGTGATTGATGCCTATGGCAAAAGTTCCGTTCAGCAGAAGTTTAATTTGACACAGGGGCCGCTTACGCAAATGATCTGCCGTCTGGATAACAAAACATATGTGTTACAGGGGATAACCTCGATTAAGGATTTGGCCATCAGTTTCAAAAGGTTCAATATTGCGCCGAAGCTTATAGCTGCGTTACAGCAAATAGAAGATGCCAGGAAGAAGCTTAATGACAGTGAATCTGCCGGGGCAGCGGCAGCGGCTATCGATCAAATCAATAAGGAAAAATCATAAAAGTAATAAGCAGGGAAGGCGGATAGTGTCAATACTATCCGCCTTCCTGGTTTTATTTGGTAAGCTCCTGTTGAAAAATGCGGAACATCCTTAAATTTACGGTTACCAATATAGGCCCAATCTAAATTAATATGAAAAAAACAATCGCCTTACTGCTTGTTTTAACCGTGTTTACCTCCTTTAATACTCCTAAAGAGCTGACATGGACTGCCATTGGTGATTCTATAACTTACCTGAACGGACGGCCTGAACTTACTAAAAACCGGATCAGCACGGGATACATGAATGAGGTGGTTAAAAAATTACCAAATATCCATTTTGTAAATCAGGGACATTCCGGCTGGACGGCAAAAGCCATTGCCGATAATATTGAGAATTTAGGCCTGGAAAAGGCTGATTTTTATTCAGTGTTTCTCGGGACAAATGATTGGTGGACCGGCCTCCCGATCGGCACCCTTAGCGATTATCAAAATAATACCGGCAACCAAACGGTGTATGGGTCTTATCGTACTATCGTCAACAAGATCCTCAGCCTGAATAGCAAGGCGGTAATTATCCTGATGACCCCATTGCAGCGAACCGATTATGTAGATCTGAATAATCCATCGGTTTTCATTCCCGGAGATTATACGGCTAAGAATGGTGTGTTTTTGTCACAATATGCAGATGCGATCAAAACAATTGCTGAAACCGAGGATTTTAAGCTGGTTGATCTCTATTATAAAAGCGGTGTAACGTTAAAAAATGCGGTTAATTACCGCAGGCTTCGCGATCCTCAAACCGGGCAATATAAAAATTACACCTATCCGGATTTTATCACAATACCATATCATCCCGCTACCGACGATTATCCATACCCGGTAAATGCGATGAACATGACGTATGACGGCCTGCACCCTTCAGATAAGGGACACGAGCGGATAGCGCAAATGCTGGTTAAAATTATGCGAAAGTATTAATCGCCAAGCGTTGATACTAGTAGATTATAAAAGCCGGTAAACCAAAATTCCTGACTTTTTTGGAAATATTCCTAAAAATGGAAATGTAACATAATTTAAATATCTTATTATCAATAAGTTGCTTAATGGTACTTGTATTGAGTTTATCCAATAAACTTAATAAAAGCACCATGAAACAAAAAGTTACATTATTGGGCCAGAAAAACCGGGTTATAAATTATTACGAGCAAACCAGGTATGTGGCCGAAACAAAAGAGAACCTGGATAAAGAAATTTATGCAGAAAAGGTAAATCAAAACGGCAGCAAACATGCGCTATCGCAGGTGCCTCAATTAGTGGAAGCCCTGTTGGTGTCATAATTTCACTAAAGGAGATAATGGCAACGATATTAAGGTTGTCTGCTTGCTATGCCGACGCCATTTTTATATCGTTAATAAAAGGTACTATAAACCTGTACTTAAAGTTACATGCTGCAATTATTGCCAGCTGATCATCTTCAAACCCAACAATAGCAATAATTGGCGTGGCCGATCGTAGAGTGTACTCAGTACTTATATACATACAGCTAATTTGCCCATCCGCCTCAAAATAACCTTTATCCTCGCTTCAAGTTCGGCGGGGTTAAAAGGTTTTACTATAAAATCATCTGCCCCCGCATTTAAACACGCTATCCTTTTTGCGGTACTTTCCTCGCCCGACAGGACTATGATTGCTATTGAATTGAAAAAATCACTGATCTTTATTTGTTCAATAAGCTCAACCCCGCTAAACTGCGGGGTATTTAAATCGGCTATAATTAAATCCGGGAGATTCCCTCTTTGCAGGCAGGCCAGGGCATCAAAGCCATTTGGATAAATTGCAACTTCATAAGTTGTTTGTAAAAATTCCTGTAAAATCGCTTGCATATACAAGTCATCCTCAACCACAAGTATTTTAATATTATTTTGATTTGAAAAATTCATAAGCTTGATTTTTAAGTTTTATTAATGTTTACGATTAACTTAGATCGGGGCCCTATAAACATGCCAATTCATAACTAATTGAATATGAGTAAAGTTACATGGATAAACTTTCCATGATTTGGAATGAAATCCAATTATCAAAAAGCCTATATTTCACATTTGAAGATTATTGCACCGTAAACAATGGTGTTGGCGACGTTGTTATTGGTGATGACTCACGGATTGGCATTGGCAGCGTGCTAATTGGCCCGGTAACCATGGGTAACCAGGTAATTTTAGCTCAAAACATAGTTGTAAGTGGCTTAAACCATACCTATGCGGATGTAACTGTACCCATCCGGCTTCAAAAAGTAACAACCGCCGCAATAGTAATAGAAGACGAAGTTTGGATTGGGGCCAACGCCGTTATTACAGCCGGGGTAACTATTGGCAAGCACAGCGTTGTGGCAGGTGGCTCGGTGGTAACTAAAAATATTCCTACTTACAGCATAGCCGCAGGCAATCCAGCAAAAGTTATCAAACAATATGATTTTGAAAAAAAAGAATGGGTAAAAGTAAAAGTCTAAACCTTTTCCTTTTCTATTTGATTTAACAAATTCTGAAAATCTTCCACTCTTGATTTATCAGTGATACTTTTAACTACCTCATCCAGCTCATTTGCTGAAATTAAAATGTATTCAAGCATTTTTTCTCTTTCCTCGTCGCATTCATTTGCCCCGCTAATTAAGGGCACAAGGCCCATAATTCTCGAAAGGGGGGCCCGTACAACATGCGATTGGATCCACGAAATTTCCTTCAACTTTTCATTCTGTTTTTCAATCGCCTTAACATAACTGTATCTTTCTGTTACATCGTTAGCTATAACAAGATTAGCACTACGTCCTTTATATTGAATAGGCGCTATTTGAAGTTCAACATTAATAATTTCTCCGTTTTTCTTTTTATGAACCATTAACCACTGCGAACGCCGTTCAGGATTTAACCTGTCTTCCGCAAGCGCCTTTTCAAGGTTTGCGATTTCATCAACCGGGCGGATATCATTAAGTGTCATCTGCAAAAACTCGTCGCGGCTAAATCCGTAATGATTTGCAGTAGCATTATTCACATCAAGAAACTGCAATGTATTTAAATCAACTACCCACATGGGCAGCGGGCTGAGGTTAAATAAATTGCTGTAACGCATTTCGGATAAACTGAGCTCGGATATGTTTTTCTTGCGTTCAATACTGTATATAACACTTTTATATAACGATGTGGAAGTTAAGTCGTCTTTTAGCATATAATCTGAAACACCCAGGGAAAGAGACTTCACACCGAATGAGAAATCGGTGTATCCGGTTAAAACAATTACCGGGGTATTTGCACATCTTTCAATAATACCTTCTATCAGTAATTCACCGGTTCTGTCAGGCAGGGAGAGATCCAGCAGGATGATATCAAATTTATTGCCTGCTAAAGATTCAAGTGCAGATCTGTAAGTTGTAACATTTGAGACTATAGGGGATGCAATGTGTTCAAATAAAAAATCTTCAACGAGGGCAAAATCGCCTGGGTTGTCCTCAATTACCAAAACTTTATATTCCCGTTTATCGGTGGCCATTGTCTTATTTTTTAGGGATTGAAACTATGTTGATCCAAAAATCTTCGATCTTTGCTATAGCTTTAATGAAGTCAGTAACATCAACGGGCTTAGTTATATAGCAGTTTACATGGTTTTTATAAGAAGCCATTATGTCCTTTTCTGATGATGAAGTAGTTAACATTATTACCGGTACCTGTTTATATTTAACATGATTTTTTAAATAAATCAACACTTCCTGCCCGCTCATTTTCGGCAGGTTAATATCCAGTAAAACTATATCCGGGATATTGTTAGTGTCCTCTAGCTTTTCAAAGAAATCAATAGCTGCCTGGCCGTCCCTGATAATGGTAATCTCATTAATTATTTTACATTCTTCAAGGGCCTCTGTAGTGAGCAAAATATCGCCTTCGTTATCCTCCACCAGCAAAATGTTTATTGATTTCATAAGTCCTCATTTTTTAAAATGGTAAAATAGAAAGTGCTTCGCTCACCCAAAGTGGATTCTACCCATATTCTGCCTCCTAAATTCTCTACTATCTTTTTAGCTATAGCCAATCCCATCCCTGTGCCCGGGTATTCCTCCTTGTTATGCAATCTCTGAAAAATTATAAAGATCTTATCAAAGTATGCCGGTTCAACGCCTATCCCGTTATCGCTTACTGAAAATCGCCAGTGGCTTGCTGTTTCTTTGCATTCAATCTTAATTTCGGGCACGATACCGGTCCTGGAGTATTTTAAACTGTTGCTGATCAGGTTTGTAAATATTTGCCTTAGCGGGGTTTTGTATGAATGAATTACCGGCAAATCGTCAAATAAAATGATTGCTTTTTTATCTTCAATTTGTTTGCGGTAAAGGGCTGTAATTTCGCTTACAAGCTTGTCGGGTTTTATATCTTCAAGGCTATCTTCAAGGGTGCCAACCTTCGAAAATTCAAGCAGATCGAGTATTATCTGGCGCATCCGTTTAGCGCCATCCACTGCAAAGTTTATATACTGTTTGCCTTTTTCATCCAGCATATCGCCATATTTTCGCTCTATCTGGGTTAAAAAACTGGTTACCATTCTTAACGGTTCCTGTAAATCATGCGATGCTACATAAGCGAATTGTTCCAACTCAGCATTTGACGTTGCCAGCTCCTTTGTTTGCAGTTGCAGGTTTTCATTCAGTTCCTTAAGGCGGCTGTCAGAAACTTTTCTTTCAGTAATATCCTTAAAATAAACAGCCAGCCCAGTTCCCGATGGATATGCGCTTACCTCGTACCATTTATTTAGCGGCGGATAGTAATCCTCAAAATGAATTGCCGTTTCGCTTTCAATTGCCTGGTGATAGTTTTTATATGATTCAGAACCTACGGCGTCACTAAATATGTCCCACAAGTTGTGGTTAAGCATCTCTTGTTTTTGCTTTCCTAATACCTTTTCGGCCATATTGTTCCAATAGGTAACTATCCAGTTTTTATCTACCGCAAAAAAAGCATCGCCAATGCTCTCTAATATTGTGTTTCGGTCCTCCAAAATCTCCGTAACTGAGATCTCAGCTTTTTTACGTGCATCAATATCCTGGAAACTACCATATACCCTTATACATTTATTGCCTTGCATTTCAGCCTCTCCTATAGACCTTATCCACTTTTCGTTCCCTTTGGCTGTAACAATTTGCAACTCTACATCCCACGACATTCCCTTCTCTATAGCATCCTTAACCTTTTTTGTTATATAACTCCTGGTGTCGCCTCCCTTATAAAAGCTTAACCCGCTTTCCAAATCGGGTTTAAAGTCGGCATCAACCTCGTGTATTTCCTTTGTAATCTCAGACCAATATATTGTTCCTTTTACCAGGTCGATTTCCCAACCGCCAATTCGCGCCAGGCTGGTTGCCTTTTTTAGTAAGTCCTCAAGCTCTTTCTTGTCTGTAATGTCTTTAGCAACGCAGTAAATCAAGCCCTCTGGCGAAGCTGCTGAAGTGGTCCAGGCCAGCCACTTTATTTTGCCGGACCTTGTTATATACCGGTTTTCAAAATAAATCACCGCTTCGCCATCAGTAATTTCCTGGAACTGGTTTATTGAATCAGGCCTGTCATCGGGATGAATGAATTCCATCAATGGCCGGTTTAATAACTCAAGCTCAGTGTAATCAAGCAATTTTATCATTGCCGGGTTAACTTTTTTCCAATATCCGTCAACACTAGCGGTACATATAACGTCAGGCGCTGAGTTGAATAGTTGGTTCAACTCCTCTTCAAGTTGTTTCCTTTTTATTTCAGTTCCAAAATGATTGTTGAAGTTTTCAAATAATACCGCGTAATCGTTTTCCTGCTTTTCTTCCCTGTTTAATCCTAATATTAAAACGCCAATTACTTCATCTTTAAATCGCACAGGTATCCCATAAACGCTTATTAGCCCTGCTTTTATTGCGGCTTTTTTTCTCAAAAAGGTTTCGTCCCCGGCAACATTTTGTACAAATTGAATTTTGCCTGTTTCCCATGCCAAGCCCGGTATTCCTTCGCCTTTTCTCAGGCTCCTTATTGCAGCGCTTTCGTTATAAAAGTTTTGCATAGCTGCCGTGGCAGGATATTTAACAACCAGGTTAACCTTTCTTTTGTCTGGCGAAACCAGCCATGCCTCGGCCATGCTGAAATCACCGAAATCAGCTAATCGATTCAGCACCTTTAAAAGAATATCATTCAATGCAATAGGTTCATTAAATATGATATTTATTTCGGCAAGCAAAGCCTTTTGCTGTTCTTCCTGTTTTCGCCCGGTTATGTCTCTTACAAACATCGAAACACCACCTTCGGTTGGATAAATTCTGTTTTCCTGCCACAAGGTTAACGGTGCATAATAATCTTCGTTGGTAACATATGTCTTTTCGGCATAAGCCTTTTGTAGGGCATTATAGGTTTCGGAACCAATTGCATCCGGGAAAACATCCCAAATATATCTTCCAATTAAAGATTCGGGCGGGATGCCTAAAAAATCGCCAATTTGCTTATTAGCATAGGTGTAACACATCTTTTCATCGAGCGCTATAAAGCCGTCCGAAATGTTTTCGAGCAGGTTTTCAATTTGCCCGGTTTTTTTCTTGATCTCTTGCTCGGCAAGTTTTCGTTCTGTGATATCGGAGCGGATTGCTATATACTGGTACGGCTTGCCTTTTTCGTTAATGAAAGGAACTATCGTTGTGTCAACCCAATAAAAACTGCCATCTTTAGCTTTATTTTTAAGCTCACCCTTCCATATTTTTCCTGCGGCGATGGTAGTCCACAGGGTTTTAATAAAGGCTTTGTCATGGTACGAAGAATTAATAATACGGTGATCTTTCCCAATAAGCTCTTCTTTGCTGTATTTCGAGATCTTGCAAAAATTATCATTAACGTGGTGTATGATGCCTTTTTGGTCGGTAATTGCAACTATGGCCGACTCATCCAATGCATATTTATAAGCCGAAAGCTCTTGTACAGTTTGATGAAGTAAATTATCCGCATTTTTTTTGGCGGTAACATCAATAAAATTGCATACAATGGCATTAACATTGGGCTCATTTAAAAAATTGGTAAACACACAATCCAGCCATATATAATCCCCGTAGGAGTTACTTGACCGAAATGTGCAGGACTTAGGTTCACCCGGCGACTTTAATATATCGTTCATCACCAGGCGTACCCTTTCTTTGTCATCAGGATGAGTTAATTCACTCATGCCGCGCTTTTTCAAGTCGACTGTGCTCCAACCTCTAATTCTTTCAGCTGAGGGGCTCCGGTAAATAATTTTAAAGTCTTTATCAAGAAGGGATATCCCGCTATAACTATGTTCAATAAGCTTGCGGAAGCTAATGTTACTTTCTGTAGGGTTATGCTTTATTTTAGCCGACTTTTCCGCAATGTCATCTTCCTTTATCTCGTATATTATTTTAGTATACCCTAATAATTCACGACTTTCATCATATAAAGCAGTATAGTGAATATTTGCCAGGAATTTGTCGCCATTCTTTTTTAACCGCCAGCCTTTTACCTGGTAATTGTTGTTTATAAGGGCCTCCTGCAAATTTGGTGTGGGACCATCTGTTGATAACGTTTCGCCCGGATAAAAAATAGCTATCGATTTACCTATTACTTCGCTCTCTTTATACTGCAGGATAAGTTCCGCACCTTTATTCAGGCTGATAATTAAGCCTTGCGGGTCGGTTAAAATTACTGCATAATCTATAATGCTGTTAACCATTGCCCTGCATAGCTTTTCATCGGCTATATGCCGCTTGTCAGGTATTTTATCGGGAGCCTTTTTTGTAGTTTCAGGATTAGGTTTTATTGACATATTGTTAATTCAGCAACAGTAAAAAATACCTGGATAGTTATTCAATAGCTTTTGTTATAATTCAAAAAAAGCTATTCTTACATCTACAGGGTTTAACGGGCAGAATGAATAGATAAATGTTACAATAATAATTAATATCTACAACCCGTGTTTTAACGGTATTTTTGAGGGTGTAAATGTTTTTAATCTATAGTTAACTATTTGCAATTAACTATTTTTCAGGACATTATGTAATTTTAATATTAAATATGCGATTTGTTAAATTTAAATAAACTTATATTACTAACTTTTATTTTTGATTTGCGTATCAAAAATTTATGAACCCACCCTTAAAACCTGTCCGATAATATGAGCGCTTATAATATTTTTATTGTTGAAGACGATAAATGGTATGGAGAAATACTCCAGTACCATATTAGCTTAAACCCAGACTATAAAGTAACCCTTTTTGAAACCGGAAAGGAGCTACTGGATAAATTATACCTGCAGCCTGATTTGATAACACTTGACTTCTCGCTGCCCGATATGCTTGGCGATAAGCTTTATCAAAAAATAAGGGAAATAAACTCGCAGGTTCCGGTTATCATGATCAGTTCGCAGGAAAATATTGTCGTGGCGGTTAACCTGTTAAAAATGGGAGTGAGCGATTACCTGGTAAAAGATGATTCGACCAAAGATTTATTATGGAACAGTATTATAAGGATCAGGGAAACCCAGTCACTAAAAAAAGAGGTTGAAACGCTGCGGGAGGAACTTGGGCAAAAATTCTCATTCGAGAAAACCATTATCGGGCAAAGTGATGCATTAAAGAAGATTTTTGTGATGATGGAAAAAGCATCCAAAACAAATATAAATGTGTCAATTACCGGTGAAACGGGTACAGGGAAGGAAGTTGTTGCTAAGGGCATCCATTACAATAGTGATCGTAAAAAGAAAGCTTTTGTGCCTGTAAATATGGCCGCCATACCTCGCGAATTAATTGAGAGCGAATTGTTTGGGTACGAAAAAGGAGCTTTCACAGGCGCTGTAGCGCGTAAAATTGGCAAGTTTGAAGAAGCAAACGGCGGCACTATATTTTTAGATGAAATTGCTGAACTTGATTTGGCAGTTCAAAGCAAAATATTGCGGGTGCTGCAGGAGCGTGAAGTAGTAAGGGTTGGTGGAAACGACAAGATAAACCTGGACATCCGCGTAATTGTGGCTACACATAAAAACCTTGCAGAAGAAGTTAAAAAAGGAAATTTCAGGGAGGACCTTTACTACCGGATAATTGGTTTACCCATTGACCTGCCACCCTTGCGTGACCGCGGGAATGACATACTGATATTGGCCAAACATTTCGCCGATGATTTTGCAAAGCAAAACAAAATGGGAGCGATCACCATATTGCAGGATGCAAAGAATAAATTATTACACTACCCGTTTCCGGGAAATATAAGGGAGTTAAAGGCTATTATTGACTTAGCTGCCGTGATGTGCGACAATAACGAAATTAGAGGGGACGATATAACCTTTAACTCTACCCGCAAAGGCGATGTATTTGTGATGGAGGGCAAAACTTTGCGAGAGCAAAACTGCGAAATAATTAAGATTTATCTTCAAAAGCATAACAATGACGTAATCGCAACAGCCAAAGCGCTTGATATTGGCAAAAGCACCATTTATAAAATGATGCAGAGCGGCGAACTAAATTGATAGCATCTCCAATTTGGATTTTTTTCCAAAATATGGAAGTCGAATTAAAACAATTGATTGTATCTATTTGATAATAAGACACTTATTATCACAAGTCTAATTGGTACAATTTTTAGCTACATAATAAAATATCATGAACTATTGCCTTAATACGGGATGGTTTTTGTTTTTAATTATAGCTAAAACATGGATCCACAAATTTTTTTGGTTGATGATTGTACCCTGGATGGAGCAAGCCAGGATTTATTACAACTCTCGCTGGTTGCAAGTGCAAACGACAACGGGGTGGTATTCAACAGCGCCGATGGGAAAATATTTTGGGTAAATGAAAGTTTTTGCAGGCTAACCGGGTATGGTTCTGGTGAAATTATAGGTAAATCACCGCTAGATTTTTGCAAGGGACCTTTAACCGATGATTCTGTTATAATGGATATCGCAAAGTCAATTGGCAAAAAGACCTCTTTTACTGAAGAACTAATACACTATCGGAAGGATGGATCGTGGTTTTGGGGGAGGGTAAAAGGTAAATTATATAAAAACGGCGATACCCAGGAGCTAAAATGTTTTGCTATAGTTGAAGACATAACCCTCGAAAAACAGAAGGAAGAGAAACTCGAGGTATTATCGAAAATAGCTGAGGACAACCTTAACCCGGTAATATTAACGGACGAAAAAGGCGTAATTACCTGGGTTAACAAAAGCTTTACTAAGGTAACAGGCTACACACTCAACGAGTCAATCAATAAAAAACCAGGGCATTTGCTACAGGGCCCTGATACAGATCCCAAAACTATAGCCTATTTAAAAAATCAGATCACTGAAGGCTTGCCCTTTAATACCGAAATTTTAAATTACTCAAAGTCGGGCAACGCCTATTGGCTACGGATACAAGGGCAACCTATACACAACTCAAATGGCGGCTTGATAGGTTTTTTTGCGGTTGAAGAAAATATCACCTCCGAAAAAAATGCATCGGAGTTAATTAAAGAATCGGAAGCCCGTTTCAGGCTTGCGCTGGAGAAAATTGGCGATAACGTTTGGGAACACAACTTGCAAACAGGAAAAACCATTTTTTCAAAAGCAAATAACGAGCTTGGATATATAACCCACAAAATTGGTAGAAGCGACATGTTTTGGTGGGACGTTGTTAACAGGGAAGACTTAAGCACGCTTAAAACAACCTATTCAAATTACCAGGCTGGCGCAATTGATTCGCATAGTATGGAATATCGGGTAATTAATACCGATGGTTCCATTAAATGGATATTGGACAGGGGCGCTGTAATTGAATATGATTTAAAGGGCAAACCTTTAAGAATAACCGGCACGCATACCGATATCTCGGAAATAAAACGGACAGAAACTGAGCTTGAGCAACGTGTTAAACAATTTAAATCACTTTCCGAAAATATCCCCGGTGTAATTTACGAATATGAATTCAGGGCCGACGGAACCGAAGGGTTAAGGTATATAAGCCCGGCTATTGAACGCATATTTGGTATAAAGGCTGACGATTTTAAAGATTACTTAAAATATGTGCAGCCCGAAGACAGGGACCGGATCATTAAAAAGAATGAACATAGCAGGGATACGCTTGAACCATTTTATGATGAATCGCAATTAACAATTCCTGGCATGGGCACTAAATGGCATGCCGTTCATTCATCATTTTCCTATGTATCTCAAAGTGGCGCAAAAGTATTTACCGGGTTTATGCAGGATATTACGGAAAGAAAAAACATTGAAGAAACCCTGAGGATTAACGAGGCTAAGTACCGCAATATAATAGCCAATATGAATTTGGGGTTAGTGGAGGTTGATAATGACGAACGGATAACTTTTGCCAATAATACTTTTTGTGAAATGAGCGGTTACACCCTGGACGAGTTGCTTGATAAAAACGCTACAGTATTATTACTGGCAAATACTGATGAAGGGGACGTATTTAAAGAAAAACAAAAATTGCGCAGGGCTGGGATTGCCGATGCATACCAGGTAAAATTATTAAATAAAAAAGGGGAAGAAAAATGGTGGCTCATAAGCGGAGCGCCACGATACAACGACAAGGGCGAATTGATGGGGTCTATCGGTATCCACCTTGATATTACCGACCAAAAGAAACAGGAAGCGGAACTGATTGAGGCCAGGGAAAATGCCGAAAATTTAGCACATACCCAGGAAGTTTTCCTGGCAAATATGAGCCATGAAATACGGACTCCCATGAATGCCATCATGGGCATGAGTAACCAACTGTCAAAAACAAACCTTATCCCTGATCAACGATTCTTTCTTGATATTATTCACTCCGCCTCAGAAAACCTGCTGGTGATAATTAATGATATCCTGGACCTTTCGAAAATTGAGGCAGGCAAGCTGAATATCGAAAATATTGGTTTTGAGCCACAAAGATCGGCCAACAGGGTTATCCAGGTACTGGCACACAAAGCAGAGGAAAAAGGTCTTATCCTTCATAACTCATACTTTGACCCCAATATTTCGCCCGTTTTAATCGGTGATCCTTACCGCTTAAACCAGGTGTTGCTCAACCTGATTGGCAATGCCATAAAATTCACAGAAAAGGGCTCGATAGATTTAACATTTAAGCTGCTAAAAGACAACTATTCATCGCAGTTAATTCAAATTGATGTTACCGATACCGGGGTTGGGATGGATGAGTCGTACTTAACCCATCTTTTTGATAAGTTTAGCCAGGAGTCAAGATCCGTTAGCCGGCGGTATGGCGGAACCGGGCTGGGCATGAGTATTTGCAAGGACCTGGTAGAATTGATGGAAGGCGAGATCTATGCGGAAAGTAAGAAAAATGAAGGTACTAAGATCACGTTCATCGTAAAGTTAAAAAAAGGCCGAAGCGAAGACCTGGCAGAGAAAGCCGATGTTCAATTCCGCCCTGATTTTTTAAAGGATAAAAAAATATTGGTAACAGATGACAATGAATTAAATCGCCTGGTGGCCTCAATTATACTGCAAAATTACGGCGCGCTGGTTACCGAATCTGTAAACGGCAGCAATGCCATCGAACTGATAAAAAGCCGCAGTTTTGACGTAGTTTTAATGGATATACAAATGCCGGGTATCAATGGCTTTGACGCAACACGTATAATCCGTAAAAGCGGTTATAACAGCCCGATTATAGCGCTTACAGCCGAGGCGATTAAAGGTGAACGGGAAAAGTGCATAGCAGCAGGTATGGATGATTACATAACTAAACCAATTAACGAAGAAGATTTTTTAAATATGCTGGATAAATGGATTAAACAGCCACATTCTTCCACGCATTTAACACCTGAGATTATGAGCGAAGAACAATTGTATGATTTATCGTCCCTAAAGGCAATAAGCAAGGGGAATGAGGTATTTGTGCAAAAAATGGTGAACATATTTTGCGAACAAACACCAATAATGATAAAAGAAATGGAAGCCGCATTCCTTGTAAATGATTTGGATAAAATAAGCAGGGCTGCCCATCAGATGAAACCCAGTATTGATAATTTAAACATCGTATCGCTAAAACAACTGATACGGGATATTGAAAATTCGGGGCAAGAGAATGTTTTAAATTCAATGCTGTCCAAAAAGCTCGAGATACTAAAAATCACAATTGTGAATGTAATTAATAAATTAAAAACGGAATATCCCGGATAAAACAAATATGAAAGTAGCACAAAAATTATACTGTGGGGGGGTATTCACCTGCCTGGCAGGCGATGAAATTACCGGGAATGGCAATTTGCTTATACTAGGCTTTGGCGGTAAGGATGTTTTACTGGAGCAGGATATATATTCAACACTACGTAATAGCTATCCTGAAGCAAACATCGTATTATGTTCAACTTCCGGAGAAATTTATGATGACACTGTTTTAGACGACACGGTAACCATTGTTATAATAGAGTTTGAAGATACGTCAGTTAAAACGGTAAGCTTAAATATAAAGGACGAGCTTAATAGTTTTGAAGCGGGTAAAAATCTTTTTGATAAGCTAAATGATCCGGAACTAAGCTATGTAATGGTAATATCTGACGGGGGGCTGGTAAACGGCAGCGAGCTGGTTAGAGGTATTGAACAGGTTAATAAGGGTAATATACCGGTTACCGGCGGCTTGGCAGGAGATGGGGATAAATTTAATTATACTGTTGTGGGCTGCAATGAAAAGCCGAAGAAAGGAAATATTGTTGCTGTCGGCTTTTATGGCAAAAGCTTAAAGATTGGTCACGCTTCGTTGGGTGGTTGGGAAATATTTGGTCCCGAAAAAAAGGTTACCCGTTCAGTTTCAAACCGGCTTTATGAAATAGATAATAAAAGCGCACTTGAGCTTTATAAACAATACCTTGGTAAATATGCCGATGAATTGCCAGGATCTGCGCTGCTTTTTCCACTTTATGTACGGCCAGAGGGTACTGAAAATGCGGTTGTACGTACTATCTTATCAATAGATAATGATGAACAGAGTATGGTATTTGCAGGTGATATCCCGGAAGGATCCTACATCAGGTTTATGAAGGCCAATTTTGATAAGTTAATTGATGCGGCAACAAATGCAGCATCAAAAGCACTTATACAGTTTCCGGCTAAACCTAAGCTGGCATTACTTATTAGCTGCGTGGGCCGTAAACTGATACTTGGTAAACGAATTGATGAAGAAATTGAAGCAGTTAAGGAAATATTTGGAGAGGGTACATTATTGTCGGGATTTTACTCATATGGGGAAATATCTCCTTTAAAAACAAATGCAAAGTGCGAATTGCACAATCAAACCATGACAATTACTACCTTTAACGAAGAAATTACTTAGCATGCCTAACCATAAGCTATTAAACCGACAACTTAAAAAGTACGCTACCCCCGATTTGATTGCGAATAAACATTTCATCCGCTTTATTGACGCGGTAAGTGATTCATATGCAGCTTACGACCGGGATAAAGAATTGTCTGATCATGCCTTTATGGTAAGCCAGGAGGAATTTGGAGACATTAACCTGCGACTTAAGGAAGAAGTTGAATTAAGAAGGCTGTCCATAAAAAAGCTTAAGGAAACCTTTAATAATATAAATGCCGATAATGGCGAACTGTTTGATGGTAATGATAATGACCTGCTCGAGATCGTCGATCTGTTAAACGAAGAAATAACCAGGCGCAAGGAAGTTGAATTGCAATTACTGATAGCTAAGGAAGAAGCCGAAAAGGCTAGTCTTGCCAAATCAGAATTTCTTTCGATAATAAGCCACGAGATACGTACGCCGCTAAATGCGGTGATCGGTATGGGGCACCTGTTGCTTAAAAATAACCCGCGGGCTGACCAGGTTGACAACCTTGAAACTTTAAAGACCTCTTCGGATAATTTACTGGTATTAATTAATGACATACTCGATTTTAATAAAATAGAGGCAGGGAAGCTTGATTTGGAGGAATCTCCGTTTAGCATTAAAAAACTGGTAAAGGATATTGTTTCTGCCAACAGCAATAGTGCCAATGAGCGGGAAAACAGGGTATCATTAATCCTTGATGAAAGATTGCCTGATTATTTTATGGGCGATGCTCTAAGGCTTGGACAAATTTTAAATAACCTGGTGTCGAACGCTATTAAGTTTACCCATCGCGGGTTTATTTCAGTACGTGTTGATTTGCAGAAGTTAAAGACCGACAGGGCCTTGCTTCAATTTTCTGTTCATGATACAGGGGTAGGGATAGCCAAAGAAAACCTGCTGAATATTTTTATACCATTTATGCAGGCCTCAACATCAATTACGAGGCAGTATGGCGGTACAGGTTTGGGCCTGGCCATAACACGCAAGATACTGGGACTATTTAACAGCGATATCATAGTTGAATCGGAATTAGGAAAAGGCTCAAAGTTCCATTTTACATTGGAGTTAAATACTGTTGACGCTGCGCAAATAAACCAGCTTGAAAATGATATAGCCGGCTTTGATTTAAAAAATAAACGTTTATTGCTGGTGGAGGATACTTTGTTTAATGTTTTATATGCAACCCAATTGCTGGAGGGCTGGAATGCAACTGTAGAGGTAGCTGACAACGGCGAGATTGCAGTACAAATGATGAAGGATACAAACTACGACATCGTATTGATGGATCTGCAAATGCCCGTAATGGATGGCTATACTGCTACTACTAAAATAAGGGAGTTTAACCTGGAAACTCCAATTGTAGCAATAACAGCTTCGGCCACCAGTAACGTACGCGACAGGGTATTAGAAGCAGGAATGCAGGATTACATTGTAAAGCCTTTTAACCCGGACGAGCTGATCATAAAACTCAAAAAGCACTTATATTAAATATATCTTGTTTTAAAATGCAATTGATCTTAAAGTGTCTTTTTCAAAAAGCATTTTAACAGGCCTTACAGGCAACCTGTAAGGTTTAATTTTATAATAAAATGATGGCTATTGTTGTACCAGTTGAGTTTGGCTGCTTATTTAGCTGTGTGCAATAATCTTTCGATGTATTGATTCTCAATTTCTTTCCTCTTAACGCTTATAGCCTTATTGATTGTATTTAACACCTTTTTTATATTATCAAGGTCATATACCCCCTTAACGATATACTCAGTTGCCCCCAACTTTAAAGCTTTTACCGCAGTTATAATATTTGACTGCCCTGATAGAAAAACTACAAAAATATAAGGGTTATAAGCTCTTATTCTTTTTAATACCTCTAAACCAGTTAGGTAATCCATACCATGATCCAGGAAAATAACATCGGGTTTTAACCCGAGGCTATTTAAACAATCCGGGCCATTTTCAAAACTGGTTACATCGAAGTAGCCAAGGCTATTAAGGTATTGTTTATAAATATTCATGCAATACGAATCGTCATCGACTAAAAATATCCGGATATTATTGTTTATTTCCATTTCAATTTGTTTTTAATTCTATATGCCAATGTGATGCCAATTATTTAATTAGCTATTAATGAGTCAGTTATTTAGGATACTGATGGAAAAATTCCAATCTGCGGATTCTGTTCTCCACTTTTTAGAATTGTAACAACTGAGAGGGACATTTGCTACCGCTTCTGGCCGGTACCGGAGGAGCAGCTTTTTTCGGTTTACCGTATGGCTTCATTTACCTTATCGAGGGTATTTTTGCCGGTGACGTTTTTACGCCGGGGTAATCAAAAAGGCTTTCAAGGAGAAGAAAATCAGGAGTAATAAAGACAAGTTTGGTTGGACAGGCGGTTGATTGTGAATAGGTTCAAATTCCCTTTCTCACCTCGATAATAAAAACCTGTACATCTAACTACAGGCTTTTGTGTTTTTGATTCTCTAAATATCCTCAACGTAATTAATAATAAACTTCGCCAGTTGTTCCTGCTCGGTTACGGTAAGCTCTTCACCATCATAGATCCAGTAGCCCTGTATATCAAACAGGATCTTACCCAGGTAATCCGGATTTTTTTCATCTGGCAGATCCTTTGTATTGATGCCATAGGCAACATATAATTTATATATAGGCGGTTTACCATAATCTTCTATATCAGGCACTACACGTACGATCTCATCCGGGCCTCTTCTGCGCTTTACCCATGCCCTCGCTTCCTTAAGTAAATTAGTAGTAATCATAAAATAACCTGTCCAATTAAAAATGATAAAACAAATGTGGAAATAATTTACATTAAATACTAAAAATATTAGTAAAAACTTCGGTTTTTACTTAAAATTCCTCCCTTTATGAAAAATTTCTTTTTGCCTCGTAAGTTGTTGCTCTCCTTTGTTTGATCCTCCATGAGCAGGGGAGGTGGTTTCATCAGCACGGGCTAAAGTAAGCACAGGCAGGTCTTCATTGTTAGCAGGGGTAAGCTGGCGCAATAAACCGGATAAGTTGAAGCACTTATTCACTACAACATGGATCACCTCACCTTCAATCTGCAGCTTACCTGCTACCATAAGCAAGCGTGCCTGTACAATTTCTTTGCGGTATTTATCAAACATATTTTCCCAAACCACAAGGTTACTGAAGCCGGTTTCATCTTCTATAGTAATAAAGACAACTCCTTTAGCCGTGCCGGGCCTTTGCCGAACAGTAACTAAACCGGCTACTTTTATAAAATCGCCATTTTTATATTTATTAAGATCAGCAGTTGCTGTTACCCTAAGCATTTTCAATTGTTCGCGTACAAAACTTACCGGGTGGGCCTTCAATGATAGTCCGGTAGCTGCATAATCCTGCACCACATGTTCTGCCGCTGTCATAAAAGGTAATTGTATTTGAACTTCTTTAGCGCTTTCCGATGGCTGGCCTGCAAACAGGCCTATAGGTTTGTCGTTAAGCGCCGGTACTTCCCATAATGCTTCACGGCGGTCAAGGTTTAATGAGCGAAAAGCATCCGCATCAGTCAATGTTTCAATTACGGCCTGCGGCACACCCGCGTCGCTAAGCTGGCTGATGCTTGTATAGCCCTTTCCGCGTTTGTCAATTAATGCCTGCATATCACCTTCATTGAGCCCCTTTACCTGCCGGAAGCCTAATCGCAGTGTACAATATTTACCTTGCTTTTCTTCGAGCGTATTATCCCACATGGAATGATTTACATCTACAGGGTGCATAACCACGCCATGTTTTTCGGCGTCTATTACAATTTGTGCAGGCTGGTAAAAACCCATTGGCTGACTATTGAGCAACGCAGCGGCAAAAACATCGGGATAATGGCATTTAAGCCATGATGAAATATAAACCAAATGGGCGAAGCTATACGCATGGCTTTCCGGGAAACCGTAGCTGCCAAAACCTTCCAACTGTTTAAATACACGTTTGGCAAATTCTTCAGTATATCCTTTGGCGGTCATACCTGCTACCAGTTTTTCCTGGAATTGGCTTACCAGTCCTTTTGCCTTAAAAGTTGCCATACTTCGGCGCAACTGATCAGCTTCTCCTGCTGTAAATTCAGCGGCAACCATAGCTATTTCCATGGCCTGTTCCTGGAAAAGCGGGACGCCTTTTGTTCGTTCTAAAATAGGTCTTAATTCGTCCTTCGGATACTCCTGTTTTTCTATTCCGTCCCTTCTTCTTAAATAAGGATGCACCATATCGCCCTGGATAGGGCCTGGGCGTACTATTGCCACTTCGATCACCAGGTCGTAAAAACACCTTGGTTTTAACCGCGGCAACATTGACATTTGCGCACGACTTTCAATCTGGAAAACACCCAGCGTATCTGCATGGCAGATCATATCATATACTGCTGGGTCATCCTGCGGAACGTTTTCAAGCGTAAGGTTGAGGCCATAATGTTTCCGGGCAAGATCAAACCCCTTGCGGATACAGGTGAGCATACCCAATGCAAGTACATCTACCTTTAAAATTCCTAAAGCTTCAAGGTCGTCTTTGTTCCATTCCAATTGGGTACGGTCGACCATACGGGCATTCATCACCGGACACAAGTCAGAAAGTTTACACTGGGTGATCACAAACCCGCCGGTATGCTGCCCTAACTGTCGGGGGAAGCCTATCAGTTGTTCGGTAAGACGCAGTACTTTAAATAATTGCGGATCATCGGGGTTTAATCCCTGCTCAATAATGCGCTGCCTGTCAAATGTTTCTTCCGAAAAGTCCCATATGGCCCCGGCTAAACGTTTAATAGTATCTTCCGATAAGCCCATCGCCTTCCCCACATCGCGGATAGCGCCTTTATGCCTTTCCTGGGTTACCGTGGCAACAATAGCGGCATGCTCACGGCCGTAGGTTTCATAGATCCACTGGATGATCTCTTCCCTGCGCTCATGTTCAAAATCAACATCTACATCGGGCCATTCATCCCGGGCATCAGACATAAATCTCGAAAAAAGCAACCTCGATTTTTCAGGATTAACAGGTGTTATCCCCAAACAAAAACAAACGGTACAGTTTGCTGCCGAACCTCTTCCCTGGTGTAGTATGCCCAGTTCTTCGGCTTTATTGGTGTACTCATAGATCCGTAAAAAATAGGGCGCCAGTTTACGACGAGAAAAGAATGCAAGCTCAAACTTGATCTGATCACTTATTTCTTTTGAAATAGGATTGCCCAGTCTTTTTTTTGCTCCGGCCCAGGTATGCTCGGCAAGGTGTTCATCGGCCGTACGCCCATCCGGGCTCACCCATTCCGGTTCAAGATATTTTAATGTATCCAATGAGAAATTACAGGCATCGGCTATTTCTTGTGCACATGCAATTCCTTCAGGATATCTGGAAAATAGCCGTTCCATTTCATCCATGGGTTTTAAATATCTTTCGGCATTTGCATGGAGTTTAAAACCAGCATTCACTATCGTACATTTCTCACGCACACAAGTGACCACATCCTGTAATTCACGGCGTTGTGCTTCATGGTAATGAACATCATTGGTAGCAACCATTGGTACCTCCAATTGCGATAAGCGGTGAAGCCGCTTGTCATCATCACCATTGTATGATTTACTGGCTGCTACGTACAAATTGCTGCCAATTACTTTGTGATATTCCTTCAGATCCTGTTTAAACGCATCATCAAAATCAAACCTGTTATTTAACAAATCGGGCGGCACAACAACAAACTTAATTCCTTCGGCATGGTTAAAAACGTCATTTTTATAAAGCTCGCATTTGCCTTTTTCTGTTCTGAGGTTTCCTGTTGATAGTAAAGCACATAACTGGCCCCAGGCGGTTATGTCAGTAGGGTAGGCCAACAGGCTCGGGCCATCAATCAAATCAAGCCGGCAGGCAGGAATAAACTTGATCTTGGGATCCATCGCTTTTGCAGCCTGGTGCGCACGTACCACGCCTGCTACAGTATTCCTGTCGGTAATGGCGATAGCGGTGTAACCGTATTTTGCAGCTTGTTCTACCAATTCTTCGGGGTGTGAACCACCGCGAAGAAAGCTGAAATTGCTGGTTACCTGTAATTCGGCATAACGTATCATATACTAAGCAAAAAAACCATGAATAAACCATTGTTTGGGTCTGCCACCCTCATAGTGCCCCAACCTGAACAACCAATAACGCTGCCCTTTTTCATCTTCCACCTGGTAATAATCGCGGTGTTCGCCTTCTTCCAGCCACCATTCACGTTCTATCCGTTCGGGACCGTCTGCTTTTTTAACATGGTGGATTTTATTTTGATAGATAAAAAGTGCCGGCGGATAATCAGGCACTAAGAACGTTACTTCTACCGGCTCCGGTCTGTTCAATAACAAAGAGGGGCGGGGCCTGTCTGTACGCCAGGCTGTTGTTGGTTTTTCTTTTAACGAGATAGCCGGCTTAAAAGAACGTTCGGGCCAATGGTGTTCCTGGGGCAAGTAACGGTGAATATTGGCGGCGCCGATTTTATTGGCAAGCCTGTCAAGCAGTTGGGCTAAACCTGTATCTTCAAGCGAACAATCTTCCGGCGACCAAAGTATTTCCTGCCCAGGTTCCACATCCTCAACTTTAGGCGCATCCAAAGTGAAAAGCTCAATCCCCAATGCCGGTTCAAGCGAAGAGATTTTCAATTCAAAAAGTTTGAATAAATGATTTACATTATTTGATGGACTGTTGGTGCCGATAGTGGCCTGTATTACATGACCATCTACACGATAACCTTTTAAAATTGCAGTGCGTATCCCTTTTCCTTCACCGTGCAGGCGTTTGCATAATTGCTCCAGCAATGTTTTTATAGCTATCTCAATACCAATAGCCGTGCGGATCGCTTCAAGGCATGGCAGCCTTTCTGAATAGGCTTCAACAGGCTGTAATAGTTGCAAGGGTTCATCCTCGTTGCCTAAGGCCTGGTTAAGCCTTAACAAAAAGCCCTCTCCAAAACGCCGGCGAAGCACAGAACGGCCGATATTCATAAAATCCTTAATTTTATAAAAACCGAGCTTTTGTAATCTTTCCAAAATTAACGGCTCCAAACGCAAGGCTACAGGGGGTAATAATAATAAGGCGCTCGCCTGTGCACCTGGTTCAATAATAGGTTTTACTTTTCCAAAGCGGGCAACAGCCCAGGCTGCGCCGGCAGTATCGGCTATAGCGCCTCTTACATCATAGCCCTTACTTCGTAACCGGGTGACTATCTCCTTTAGATAATTCCGCTCGCCGCCCCACAGGTGTGGACACCCGGATATATCCATTATCAACCCATCAGGCATATCGATGGCTATTAAGGGCGAATAGCGGATGCACCATTCGCCCAATGCCTTTAAAAGCTTGAAGGACTGGCCGGGGATCTCGTCAATTATCTTTAGATCAGGAACTATTGCCTTGGCGTCCGCTGCCGCCATTCCATTGAATATGCCCTGTTCCTGTGCCAGGCTATTTGCAGCAGTTATGATAATGCGGTTATGGATTGGCGCTGCAAAAACAAAGGGCAGATCCTTTAATTCAGGCCGGCGGAGCGTCAGCCAGTCCGTAGTTAAATGACGGAACCAAAGTGATATGAACCTTTTTTGCATAATTAACCTGCCTTTCGCTCATGTAAATGATATATTGGTTCTTCTTCTTTTTCAACCGGTACAAAGCAGCCGTCAATCCATTCCAGCTCCCATCTTCCGGGATTGCCATTGCGTACACGCAGCAAATCAATTTGCCAGCACGGATACCCAATGCCGGGCAATCCGTCTTCTATCTTGCTGGGTAAGGGGTTCACCTGCCAGCGTGCCACACAGGTGTTGATACCCGGTTTCCGGGGATCGTTACGTAAAATGAACCCCGTTACCTTACTGCCTTCAACAGCTAGCTGTAGCCTTCGGGATTGTGCAAAGCTAATTTCCTTAATTTCAGCCACCACGGCAGCGAGCCCCTCACATTTTAAAGCCTCCTCCATTGCCCAAAGCGCATCTTTTTCCTTTGCTACATCAATAAATATTATCCTGTCGGGCTCAACGTTAAACGCTTTTAAAGACGGCGGGAAAAGTTTTCTTGAAGTGCTTATCCAAATGCAGGTGCCGCCCCGGCGCATTAATATCGCTATCAACCCGGCCATCATACCCCCGGTTGCGGCAGCCTGTTCAGGCGTAGTGCACATCATTTCATGAATATTTCCGGTTGGAAATACCCCATTCGGAAAGGCAGCTTCTATCGGCCCTAATCCAAGATCCTTCGGTTTACCAGATGGGGGCGGGGTAAAGCCCTGCCACAGCAAAATATCTTTTTGCAACCGACTGATAATATCCTTCCTGGTATCCAACATAGCTAATTCCACCTACAAAGCTATGCTAATATTTTTAGCATTTACGCAAGAATAGCAAAATATTTTTCATTTTGTTTATGAATAATGATGAGCAAAGCGCACCTATTCCTGCCGGGAGCAGGTAACCCAGGCTTTACCTGGCAATGCAAAGGGAAGAAACTTTAAATAATAGAATTTTATTTTCCACTGTTAAGCATTTCAATATATTTGCACCCTCATTTAAAATATGACCCGGAGAGGTGTCAGAGTGATCGAATGTGCCTGATTCGAAATCAGGTGTACTGCAAGGTACCGGGGGTTTGAATCCCTCCCTCTCCGCCAAGTTTAACATATAAAACAGTAAAGCCCGCAATCAAATGATTTGCGGGTTTTTGTTTTGGGATAAAAGAAATTTTAATCGCTAAATCGCAACAGAAAAGTACATAATTCGCTGATTCATTTTATAGATTTCCTGCTCATCAGTACCTGTTTGTCTAATTGTGACGAAGGTCACTTTTCTCCATGATGTCTATCAGCATAAATCAGTACAGTTATCTGAATCTTTACACCGGAGTTAATAATTTTCAATATAACTAAACGGGCAGATGAATCCTAAATTACCGGATGAACTTTCAAAATTCTTTGTTGCGGGCATAAATTACAAAAAGGCAGAAACTACCATAAGAGGAACCTTTGCTATCAACAATGATCAATATGTAAATATTCTAAATCTTGCACCTTTTCATAACGTTGATTCATTATTTATCATTTCTACGTGTAACCGGACAGAAATCTACGGCTTCGCCGATCACGCCTGTCAATTAGTTGATTTGTTATGCACCCAAACAACCGGGAATGCAGCCGTATTTACAAGTTTAGGTTATGTTAAAAATGGGATAGATGCAGTCAAACATTTATTCAATGTTGGCGCCGGGTTAGACTCTCAGATTTTAGGCGATTATGAAATAACCGGCCAGTTAAAGCAAGCGGTAAAATTGGCAAAATCGTACAATTTTTTAAATTGCTTTTTGGAACGATTGGTGAATAGTGTATTGCAATCATCAAAGCAAATACGCAATGAAACAACGTTAAGCGTCGGTACGGTTTCCGTTTCGTACGCTGCGGTTGAGTATATAAAAGAAAATATTAAAACTTGTGCTGATAAAAAAATACTGGTTATCGGCATTGGAAAAATTGGTCGTAATACTTGCAAAAACCTGGTTGATTATCTCGGAGCAAAAAATGTTACCCTCATTAACCGGTCGGAAGAAAAAGCAGCGGAGTTGGCAGCCGAACTAGGGTTGCAACATGCAAACATAAGCCAATTGGCGGAGCACGTTGAGAGTTCGGACATCATACTGGTTGCGTCCAACGCCGCCGAGCCGGTTATTCTAAAATCACAGCTGGAGGGTAAAAGTAAAAAGCTAATCATTGATCTTTCCATTCCATGCAATGTGGAGGCAAATGCCGCTGAGCTTTTGAATATAACCCTGGTAAATATTGATGCTATTTCGAAGATTAATGACGAAACCTTACAAAAGCGCAAACTGGAGATTCCAAAGGCGAAAGAAATTATTGATAAGAATATTGAATGTTTTTCAGACTGGTGCCTTATGCGTAGAAACGCTCCGGCACTTAACGCTATTAAATCAAAGCTGAGTTATATTTATGCGCAGCATTTTTCAGAATTAAAAGGCGATCCAAACAAATGCCCGGTAATTGCTGCTGAAAAGAAGATACAACAAGTGATAAACATAGTCGCAGGAAAAATGAAGAGTCAAAACCAGCCTGGCTGTTATTACCTTGAAGCTATCAATGAATTTATGGTGTCGGTAGAGGGTTGAAATTTTCTCCAATACATTTAGATATATTTGCACGCTTATTTAAAAAGAGCTCCGGAGAGGTGTCAGAGTAATCGAATGTGCCTGATTCGAAATCAGGTGTACTGCAAGGTACCGGGGAGGAAATCCCTTCCTCTCCGCTGGTAAGGGAAAAGTATTTAAATTAAAACATTTTCCCCTTTTTTATTTGTAAAATTTTTAAGATATTAATTCGTCATACATAGTTGTATAGAGCTCGTTTTGTATTGATTTGAATGTCCAAATAAGATCATTAGAAATTATTATGCTAAATCCAGATTTACTGTTTTCTTCTGAATTGTTTGATGAATTATTGTCGTCGCCAATTAATGGCACCAAATCAAGAGGGGTTTATAACCCTATGCAATTCGTTTTAAGGTTAAGAAAGGATATTCAACATGAATTAAATAATGTTATCCCTGGCATACATACTTCCGGATCGCTTTCTGATAATCAAACGCAGGCCTTTTCAACATATTTACATGAAACTATTCACTGGTGGCAGCATGTTGGGTCAAACTTTGGTTTTATTTCAAGTTTAAAATTTCCTGCCCAAGCTCATATCGTTCATTCCGACTTGAAAAGCCTGTTAAATGAAAATGGAGCATTTAAGTCAATTGCGAAATATGATAGGCAACAACCCAATAACAATATTCATGTCAATAAAATATTAAATTATTGGCATGACATAGAATTTGCAGGTCAAATAGCTTTTGATCCTAAAAGAATAAACACTATTGTTAATAATCCATATTTTGAATGTTGGGGACATTCGTATGATCTTATGTGGGCCTCGTCCATTTGGACATTGGGAAGTACATTCGATGAAGAATTCTCTTTTTTACCTAAAATAAAAGAATGGGAAGATGGGTTTAAAAAACTACGAGAAAAAAAAGTACAAGGTTATTATTATGGTTCTCCTATCGCAATACCACCAATAGGAATAAGGGCTATCTATGAAGGACAGGCAAGATTTTCCCAATTACAATATCTTTACGGAGCGCAAGGATATAAGTACGATTTAAATGACTTTGCGAAAGCAGGGATGCTTAGTGGTATATATGTAGAGGCATTTAATATTTTTCTAAGTATTCTTAATGAACAAACGCCAGTAAAGCCAAATGATCCTTTAGTTGGCTTATTTTTATTGATATGTGATATTGCTATAAATCCAACTAATGGCTTCCCTTTCAATGTAACAAACTATGAATCATTTATAGTTTCAAATGATCCCGGACACCGTTTTTATACTTTGTGCAAAGAAGTACGAGATAGATACAGCAGCTTAAAATTTGCGATTCAAGATTATTCAAAAGAAGAATATATTACAATTAGTAACTTACTGGCAAACTCAATAAATTGTTTTTCACCCCATGAAAGTGCCGCTTTTGTTCTACGTTGGATGTATAGTGAACAATCAATTATAAGTTTACTGAAGGAAGAGGTCAATTATAAATTTCCATCTAAAAACCTTCCAATTAGGTTGTTTTTTTCGAAGTTTCTAAGATTTCAGGAAGACAAGCATAAGTACCCTCAAATATTTTGTTGGCCGGGGATGAATTTTATTGAAATTAAGAAAAAGGACTTGGATTTATTTGAAGCCTTTCAATTGTTTGAAAAACACAAAGCTCTATTTATAGACGATGTAAATGGTGATATATACCATTCAGCTATAAAAGGCTATACCGATCAACAAGTTGACGAAACTCTTAATGGCTTTTTTGCATGGAATTCTGTTTATGATATGGTGAGACAATGGATTATTGAAGATGGCCCATTTAAATTTAATTATGAATGGCTATCTTCCAAATATACTCATGAAGAAATGAAAGAATGGGCGTCTAAAAATTTTGAAACATCGTTTGGATTACGTCCAGAAGATTTCAAAATTTTGTAACTACTATTCATTTTTTCTTTATAGATATCCTTTGATATTCGCAAAATCTCCTGTAAGTGTTCAAATCGAGCCCCTTGATCTCCGCTTTTTTAGTTAAATATGGGGGTTGTCCGTAAGTATAAGCAGTAGAGGCGGAAATAATTTCATTAATTATAATCTGAACCTTGGTTACAAATTCCATCGTAAGCAATAAACCGATGGCTGATGCAAAATCCATGCATCAGCCCCCGGTTTTAGTAGAATAATATTATTTTATTGATTAATTCCAAAAGCTTCCCATCCCGATGCTGTTGTACGGTTGCAGGTCATGGCTTGTGTGCCGTTTTCGCTTGAAATGAATTTGCCGTTGTTTCCTCTTAGCGTGATCTTGCCATCTGTTGTGGGCACCCAATCAAATTTTTCCCAATCGCTGAAGGTGGTGCGGTTACAGGTGATGGCTTGCGTGCCATTTTCAGACGATACGTATTTACCCATGCTGCGCAATGCAATTTTACCGGCGCCGGCATCAACTACAGTAAAGGTTTCCCATGCTGATGCTGTGGGGCGGTTGCAATTCATGGCCTGGGTACCATTTTCTCCGCTTACATATTCGTTATTAAATCCCTTTAAAGTGATAGTTTGACCGATAGGAGGGTTTGTTGAGCCGCCGGAATGCGCAACTATCGCTGTGTGAATTGCCGACAGTAGTGAATTAGCGCCTGTAGCGTCGCCGGCCAGCTCCCATATCATCATACCGCCAATTCCCCTGTCGAACGATAAGTTGGTTTTACTGGTGATGGTAGGAATACCGTTATAGCCAATAGTTTGAAAAGTATCAGAATTAGGACTGCCGCCTTCGGACAAGATCACATTATAGTTAACAGTCAGGTAATCATAACGGTTATCGCGACCGTAAAAGGGCACACCTAAAATGGTTTTTTCCAAAGGCAGGCCACGTCCGCTCCAGTAATTCAAACAATCAACTGCAGATTGATAGGTAGAATGTTGAAAGTTATTATCGTCATAATCCATGATGTTGAGCCAGTCGAGCGTGGTAAACATACCACTGGTAATGTAAGTTGCACCCGTTGAAATAACGGCTATTGTACATAACCTGCCGCTGTTGTGCATTGCCGTAGCCAACTGCTGCATCATCAGTAAAAAATTATTGGCTTCGGTACCTGCCGAGGGGAATTCCCAATCAACGTCAACGCCATCTACGTTATATTGATTTACAAATCCTACCATGTTATTGACAAAGGCCGTACGCAGGCTTGAGCTGGCTACAATGGTGTGAAATGCATCGCCACCACCACCGCCGCCAACAGAGATCATTACTTTAACATTGTTGGTATGTGCTGCAGATACCAGGCTGGTAAATTTAGCCAGGTTATCCAAAGGGTTGAGGCCGCCGCTGGTAGTTGGTGTTAAAAATGCATAGTTAATGTGGGTAAGCTTGCTGAACTGGATGCTGCTGACATCGCCCTCCCAGCTGGGTAGGTAGCCAACCACCTTGAAAGTAGCGGCGGTAACAGGCATGGGTGTTTGCGTGTTTTTTGCGGATAAGTCAACAGTTTTCGGTGCATAATCGGCTTTATCTTCTTTGTGACAGGATGATAAGGCGAACAATGTGGCAAGGACGCCGGAAAACAGGTAAAGGTTAAATTTTGCTTTCATAAAATAGTAATTAAAGGTTAATGATATTAGGTTAGTTGTTTATTAATGGTTAATCTTTTGTCAGTAGAAAGAAGTTTAAAAACCATGCTATTTGTTGACTTCTATTATTCTGAATGCTATTTCGAGGTGACTCAATAATTGGCAATGGCGTCGTTTTATGAAAGTAAATATATATGATTTATTTATAAATAATTGATTATAAATATGTTATGATAAAGTCAATACGGATAAACCGCAAGTATGGACAAGACATAAAACCTTGTTTATTTCGGGGAATACCTCAAAATAAAAATTTACTTTTTTTTGCTGATACGCTTAATCCACAATAGCGCAGTTTTAATTAATATGAAATTTGCGTTTGAAGTGGTAATGTAGGGGTGCCGGAAAAATAGATTTTATTATACGAAAAGCCCCAAGTGGAAATAATCGAAATAAACAATTAATAATCAGTTGTTTATATAATTTAATAAATCCATGGAATGGAAGTCCGGATTTTATTGGGTTTCAATTATCAGTAATTGTTTCGGATATTTACCTCCTTACAGGCCAGGAAATTCTATTGAGCAAGCAAAGCGAAGACAAAGGGAAAAGTTCGGAAAATTATGCGGTGGTTTTAAAGGGTGTCACGATCGATACGTTGACGCAAACCGGCATTGCCCAGCACAGTTATGCAGGCATTTATCCCGATCATACGGATAGCCGGCATATCTATCCTTTACAACTGGAAGTTAACAGTGGCGTTTTTACCAATAAATATCTAAAAACAGTTTTCCCGGAAGTTGCCTTGCAACAGGACGGAGATTATTTAACCCTGACCTGTGAATGCAATGCGGATAAGAACTTGTTATGCGAACACCAGGCAGGCGTTTTATCAGCTGTTATTAAAAGAGATGAGTTTAAGATCTTTTTTGACGACAAGATGCGCCATCAAAAATTGAAGCGATTTGCTTCCGACTATGGCCTGGAAAATGAGCCGGATCTCGACTCGTTTTTTAAGATCACCTATGCAAATAACCAACTAACAATAGCCCCCCATTTAGCCGCCCTATTGCCGGTAACCAGGGAAAGTATAAACCAGTTAAAAGGTGTTATTGTTGCCGATGTTGAACCCACAGATGGTGAAGAGAGCAGTATTTGCGTTGTACTGAAACAGCACAAGTATTACAAATACCTGTTTGTTGAATTATATAAGGCAAAAATGAGTGTGGATGGCAAGATAAAAAATCCGCTAACAGCCATTCCGCCACTTGATTTTATTTGGGACACGGAAGATCCGCAGCAATTGAAGTTTTTTACCGGCATCCACAAATTTCAAAATCATATCAATAAAACGGCAACCGAGGCCGATATCACTGCACTAAGGGCCATAATTAAAAATCCTGTTGATTATGATTTTTATTCGCATGATAGCGAAGTGTCTGAAAAGATCACGGCCGCTTCGGTTTTTCCGGTAAAAGTGGATGTGCTTAAGGATGATGTAAAACTATCAGTAAATCCAAAGGATCAGTTTTTTGAACTCTCCGGTACTTTAATGATCGACGGTAAAACCTGTGACGTAAAAGACCTGCAGTTAAAATTTACCTATTTTGTTTCAGTAGGCGATGATCTTTATCTTGTTAATAACCTTCAGCAACTGAATGTGATTGAATTGCTGACCAAGAAGCAGGACAATTTATTGGTTCACGCGTCTAAATTTAACGAGTTTAAAAATCAGTTGTTAACAAAGCTGGAGGATAAGGTAAGTGTAAACTATCAGCACATCCCGCCGGCAACACCTGTGCAGTTAAAGCAGCAAGGCTTTACTAATGAAACGGAAAGGATAATTTATCTTTCTGACTTTGGTACGCATGTAATGATCATCCCGGTGATGCGGTATGGCGAGGTAGAAATCTCTGTACGAACTAAAAAACAGATCTATTCTGTTGATAATAAAGGAAAGGAATTTTTAGTTTACCGGGATGATGCGCGTGAAGTTGATTTTACCGCATTGCTGGTAAAGCAGCATCCTTATTTTGAAGAACAGCTAACCAATGACCTGCATTATTTCTACCTGCATAAAAAACGTTTCTTAGATGAGGACTGGTTTTTAGGTGTTTTCGATGAATGGCAGAATCAAAATATAACTATCCTCGGTTTTAACGAACTGGAGGGAAATAAGCTCAATCCGAATAAGGTTAAGATAAGTATCAAGGTGCTTAGCGGGTTCAACTGGTTTAACGTTGTTATAAATTCCAAATACGGTAAACAAAAAGCGGCCTTAAAACAAATCTACCGGGCTGTTAAAAATAAATCCAAGTACGTACAGCTTGATGATGGCTCAACCGGAATCCTGCCGACTTATTGGTTAGAAAAATTCAACGACTACTTTAATTCTGGTGAAATAACTGATGATGAAACACTCCAAATCTCCAGGAGCAATTTCACAGTAATAGAACAATTGTTTGACGCTGAAATGCTGGATGATAAGGTAAAGCAGGACATCAGCGTTTACCACAGGCGGCTTGATAATTTTGAGTCGATCAAACCTATTGATACTCCTGCTGGTTTTAACGGAGCCCTGCGCTCTTACCAACAACAAGGCCTTAGCTGGCTGAATTTCCTGGATGATTTCAATTTTGGCGGTTGCCTGGCCGACGATATGGGTTTGGGTAAAACCGTGCAGGTTATCGCATTTATACTTTCGCAGAGGGCAAAGGTGAGCCATAACACCAATTTGGTTGTAGTGCCAACATCACTGATCTATAACTGGCAGCAGGAGATAGAAAAATTTGCGCCATCGATTTTAGTACGTACCATCTACGGCGCTGATCGGATAAAAAACATCAGGGATTTTGATAAGTATGAAGTCGTGCTTACCTCATATGGCACTTTGCTTGCTGATATTGTTTTTCTGAAGGAGTATGAGTTTAATTATATTTTCCTTGACGAATCGCAGCAAATCAAAAACCCGGAATCACAGCGGTACAAAGCTACGCGGTTACTAAAATCGCGCAATAAAATTGTATTGACGGGTACGCCCATTGAGAATAATACCTTTGATCTGTACGGTCAGCTTTCATTTGCCTGCCCGGGTTTGCTTGGCAGTAAATTGTATTTTAAGCAGATCTATTCGTCGCCAATAGACCTGTTTAAAAGCAGCAAACGGGCAACGGAACTTCAAAACAAGATTAAGCCGTTCGTATTAAGGCGCACCAAACAGGAAGTAGCCACCGATCTCCCGGAAAAAACTGAAATGGTGCTTTATTGCGATATGAAGCCTGAGCAGCGCAGTATTTATGATGCTTATGAAAAGGAGTTCAGGGATTTTATTTCGGCAACTACAGGTGATGAGATAAAGAAGAAGTCGATGAATGTATTGAAGGGGATAACCAAGCTCCGCCAGATCTGCGATTCACCGTTGCTGATAAAAGGGGAGAAGATGCCAGGCAACGCATCGTCAAAAATTGATATGTTGATTGAAGAGATAGAAGGCAAAAAGCATCACCATAAGATCCTGGTGTTCTCTCAATTTGTTTCGATGCTTGATTTGATAAAAAAAGAATTAATCAGCCGGCAAATAGCCTTTACCTACTTAACGGGGCAAACCCGTAACCGCCAGGCCGTGATTGAGGAATTTCAGAACAACCCGGATGTACGGGTTTTCCTTATCAGCCTAAAGGCCGGTGGCACTGGCTTAAACCTGACCGAGGCTGATTATGTATACCTTGTTGACCCGTGGTGGAACCCGGCGGTTGAAAACCAGGCAATAGACCGTTGTCACCGCATCGGGCAGGATAAGAACATAGTGGCGGTGCGATTAATTTGCCCTGCTACAGTGGAGGAAAAGATCATGCTGATGCAGGAAGCAAAAACAGACCTGGCCAACAGCCTGATTAAAACCGATTCATCATTTTTTAATGCGCTTTCAAAAACAGACCTGCTGAATTTATTAAGTTAAGGTGAGTTCGACATAACGGATGGCGGTGTAAGCGGGTGTAAACTTTTTTCAGGATTAATCATCAAAATTGCAAAGCCGTTTTTTTTTGGAAACGCTGATAATCAGCATGTTTCACAGCGTTCCGGGTGTTCCATGTGTAAAAATGGAACGCTTTATCGCCGAATATAGAGAATTTCTTTAAACCTTGTGTCCAATCCTGCTGCTGTCGATTGTTATCTGTGTAATTCATATATTTAATTACAATTAATCCTAAAAACAATGGACGAATTTATTTTAATCTTCAGGCACGAAGATGGGACGAAAGTGGCATCACCCGAACAAATACAAATCTGGATGAAGCAAACAATGGACTGGATAGGTGGCATTGCGTCGCAAAACAAGTTTGTTGGCGGTAATGGCCTGTTGTTTGATGATGCCCGCGTGGTGCATCACAATAAAATGGTTACCAACGGTCCCTTTGGAGAGATAAAGGAAACTATAGGCGGCTACATTATGGTTAAAGCCGAATCGGCAGATGAAGCTGCCGAGTTTGCCAAAGGGTGCCCTGTTTTACAAGGCGAAGGAAACACCGTGGAAGTAAGAAAACTTGCCAAACGCGACGGAACTCATTAAAAATTGTAAGCTCCTGCATGTAATTTGCGGGAGCTTAACTTATTTATGGAGCAGCAGGAGTTATTACCACATTTATTCAGGCAGGAGTACAGAAAAATAGTCGCTGTACTTTGTCGCCGTTTTGGTTTTGCCCAGGTCGAAATTGCTGAGGACATTGCCAGCGACACCTTTGTTACAGCAGCACAAACCTGGCCAATGAATGGGATCCCACAAAATCCGGTAGCATGGCTTTATAACGTTGCAAAAAATAAAACGAAGAATTACCTGCAGCGGGAACTTGTTTTTGAAGGCAAAGTTGCCGTTGAAGTAAAAGAAAATTCATTGGAATTGTATGAATTTGAGATCGACTTATCACCCCAAAACATTAATGACAGTCAATTGCTGATGATGTTTGCTATCTGCAATCCTGTAATATCACCAGAGGCACAGGTTGGCTTATCACTGCGCATCTTATGCGGCTTTGGTATAGATGAAATTGCAGATGCATTCCTGGTAAATAAGGAGACCATCAATAAAAGATTATTCCGGGCCAGGGAGAAACTGCGGGAGCATCAGATTAAAATAGAACTTCCAACGCAATCGGAAATTGATGAGCGGTTGGAGATGGTTTTGACTACTATTTACCTGCTGTTTAACGAGGGGTATTATTCTTCCAATAAAAATCAAATTATCCGCAAGGAGCTTTGCCTCGAAGCCATGCGGCTTTGTTATATGCTAATTGAAAATGAGAGCACCAATAAGCCGCCGGCAAATGCGTTGCTTGCGCTGATGTGTTTTCATACCTCGCGGATAGACGCACGGTTGAACAGGAATGGCGAAATTATTTTGTATGATGAGCAGGATTCAAGCTTGTGGAATGCAGAATTGATAAGCCGTGGCGGCTACTTTTTAAACTGCTCAACAACCGGTGATGTATTATCAAAATATCACCTCGAGGCCAGTATAGCCTTTTGGAATACACAGCAGGCCGACACAAAAGAGAAATGGGAGAATATCCTGCAGCTTTATAACGGATTGCTACAGATAGAATATTCGCCTGTAGCGGCCCTGAACCGTACCTATGCACTTTCAAAGGCAAACGGAAAACCAGAAGCAATTGCAGTTGCAGAAAAGCTAAATCTCACCGATAATCATTTTTACTTCGCCCTGCTTGGTGAGCTTTATAGGGGCATTGACAATACAAAGGCTAAACAAAATTTTCAGCAGGCGCTTGCACTCGCCAGAACATCGCCAGAAAAGCAGGCTATTCAAAGGAAACTCAATAATTTATAGAGCCGCTAATCACCCCATTCACCTATAAAAAGTAAAATTCAAAATCTTTATAAATCCTAAGAAAATAAAAAACTAAATTCGTTTTTATCATCTACAGGAAATATATGAAGTGGAACAGCAGTTTATTAGATCATTTGCAATGGTCCGACACCATAATTAACAGGGAAGCCAAAGAAAAAGTCGCTCAGCAAATAGCCGAGAAAATAAACAATGGGGACGTTATCGGCGCTGGCTCCGGTTCCACGGTTTATATGGCCTTATATGCGATTGCAAAACGAATTAAAGAGGAAGGCCTCGCAATACAAATGATCCCGGCTTCATTGGAAATTGGGATGACGTGTGAAAACCTGGGTATCCCGGTAACCAGCTTATTAACCGATAAACCAATTTGGTGCTTTGATGGCGCTGATGAAGTGGATCCGGATAATAGTTTAATTAAGGGCAGGGGCGGAGCTTTATTTAAAGAGAAATTGCTGATCTGCTCCGGCTCAAAAACTTATATCCTTGTGGATGAAAGTAAACTGGTGAAAAAACTTGGAACCAATTTCCCTGTACCTGTTGAAATATTTCCCGGTTCACTCACCTATGTAGAATCAGCTTTACGGAAACTTAATGTTACCGATATTGCACTCCGAATGGCAAAGGGAAAGGATGGCCCCATTATAACTGAAAATGGGAACTTTTTACTTGATGTGCGCTTTGAGGACATTAGGCCTGACTATGAGCAGCGGATAAAATCAATTACAGGTGTGATAGACAGCGGGTTATTTATAGGTTATAATGTTGAAATCCTGGTGGCGAAGTAATTGCCGATAGGAGTTTTATAATCTATTTCCTAAATTAGCGATGAGCATCTGCTCTATCAAACCTTGTTATGGAAGTTTTTCAGCATATTAAAACCATACTTTCAATTATTTTGAGCTTAAGCATTGCTCATTTGCTTAAGGGCACGGTTAAACTTATCCAGCATCCCGGCCGCGAAAAACCATATTGGGTCCACTTGTTATGGGCATTGTTTGTGTTTTTAACGTTGATTCACTTTTGGTGGTGGGAGTACCAGTTAAAGAACAATACCAACTGGGTTTTTGCCGAGTACTTTTTCGTAATTATCTACATAACGATATTTTTTGTGTTATGTGCATTACTTTTTCCGGATGATTTAAAAGATTACAATAGTTACCAGGATTACTTCTACAAAAAGAAGAGCTGGTTTTTTGGCGTTTTGGCCGTAAGCTTTGTAGCCGACGTGATCGATACTTTAATTAAAGGGCAGGAATATTTTCTTTTAGCTAGGTGGGAGTATCCGGTAAGGATAATAAGCCACATAGCCTTATGCCTTGTCGCTATTAAAACGAATAATAAAAAATTTCATGCGTTCCTGGTGATCTTCTTTCTCATTTATGAGTTGCTGTTTATATGGCAATTATACAGCACCGAACAATAAAATAACATTGATTATTGCCTGTAAATAACTGCTAATAAATAAGTTACCTGTTGTTTTTACATTTAATAATTTGCGGGGATAAAATATGCTATATTAGATACGTTGATTTGAGAGATTTCGAGCAGCTTTGAAAGATTGTTATTTATAATTATTTTTTTGCTAAAAAATTAATTTAATTAATTATAATTACATAATATTTCAATGATTTGATATTTTGCTACTGGTTTATCGTTCAAAACTTTAACTAGCTTTATAATTCCCTAATGAGAAATTTTATTTTTTGGATCTTGGTTATCCTTGGATTAATCTGTACGCTATGCGTTGCTTTTGTTATTATTAACTGGTCTGTGACCACTAATGTGTAAGATTCAATAACGATTTGAATTTTTTTATTGCCTGAACTTTTATTACAAACCCCGCAATTTATTAGCTAACTTATTGAGAAATAGTGGGTCTAAAATCAAGCCAACAGTGGGGCAATATTGAAATAAAAAAAAGTTTAAATTTTATTAAAAAAACATTTGCATCAGCAAGTATAAATCTTACCTTTGCGTTCCCTTTCGGGATGTAGCGTAGCCCGGTATCGCGCCACATTTGGGATGTGGAGGCCGCAGGTTCGAATCCTGCCATCCCGACGAGATAGCGATACCAAAGAACATCAAAACCCTGTAAATTATCTAATTTACGGGGTTTTGTGTTTTAAAGCCTTTCCCAAAATATCAATAAATAGCCGATTGACCCAGAGTGTCCCTCATCTTGGGTAGACTATCTTGTTGTATTTGTTCTCTTCAAAAAGTCAACCATTAATGCATGTGAAGGATTTACGGATGGTTTCGCCGCGGTTGGCCCTATTGTAAATATATAACTGATACTGGATACCCGCCCCCATCATTTGGCTGAGGGATCTGATAATCGCTCAGTTTGCACCAAGCAAACAAGCATATTTTAATTTGTAATATTTTCTTTACACTAAGTATGTTATATTGCAGCAGATTTCACCGTGAGCACCCTGATAATTGTTAAGAAATACACTGGACTGTGATTACCCATGAACTTATTCATCGAATTCAGTTTAATGACGATGAATCTGCGTTCAATGAGCTATATAAACACTATGTAGTTAAATTGTGCCAGTTTACTTATTCATTTTTAGACGACAGGGAAGTAGGAGAGGAAATTGTAAACGATGTTTTCCTTAAGATTTGGATAGGACGTAAAAAGCTTGATTCTATAAAGAACTTACAGGTTTATTTATATGTCGCCGTAAAAAATGCATGCTTAAATCACCTACGAAGCATCTCATCAAAAAGAACAAGGGAAATAAACGTAACAGCAGCATATTATTTCCAGTTATCTGTTGATCCTGCCCAGCTCCTTATCAGTAAAGAGTTAAAAAACAAGGTTTTAAACGCTGTTAATGAATTGCCGCCGAGGTGCAGGCTGATCTTTAAAATGGTAAAGGAGGATGATCTGTCATGCAATGAAGTGGCAGCTATACTTGACCTTTCAAATAAAACGGTATTTGCCCAGCTTACCATTGCTCTTAAAAAGCTTGACCAAGCATTGCGTACACAGTAGTTATATTAAAATATGCACCATACCGGCATATGTCATTATTCACAATTAATCTTAAAATTAATGCCCCGAATAGACTATAGTGTCGCAATTGAATAAATGATGTTCATAGAATAACTCCATATCTCTATACTATCAAATTGTTTCCATTCGTTACTCCGCTCTCAAACTTTTTACCGGGTTGGCCAGCGCTGCTTTGATAGATTGAAAGCTGATGGTCAGCAAGGTAATCACAACAGTGACCAAAGCCGTAAGGACGAATACCAGCGGGCTCAGTTCAACACGATAGGCAAAGCTTTGTAACCACTTGTGGCAAGCCCACCAGGCGACCGGCATCGCGATGGCCAGCGCCAGGGTTACCAGCAATAGAAAGTCCCGGGAGAGCATAGCCACCACCTGATCGACAGATGCGCCGATCACTTTACGGATACCGATCTCTTTTTGTCGTTTCTGTGCCGTGAATGCCGCCAGCCCGAATAAACCCAGGCAGGAGATCAGGATCGCCATGCCGGCGAAATACCTGGTCAGCACCGCCACCCGCTGCTCTGACGCATATAACCTATGGTAGCTGTCATCCAGGAAACTGTAATCAAAATCAAGGCCCGGGTGATAACGGCGATACAGGTTTTGCACCGCTGCCAGCGCCTGTTGCTGCCGGCGCGGATCGATCCGCACCAGGATATTTTTATTGTCTGGAGAAAAGGTAAAGAACGCCGGGCCGATCTTTTTATACAGCGACTCAAAATGGTAATCTTTTACCACCCCGACGATCCGCATCGGCTTCCCCCAGAGACTTACCATTTTTCCTGTCGGGTCTTTGATGCCCATCGCCCGGATAGCCGTCTCGTTAAATATGACACTGGCGCTATCGGAAAACTGGCGGGAAAAGGTCCGGCCCCCGGCCAGTTGCAGACCCATCGTCTCCAGGAAATCATGATCAACGCTGTTGCCGTAATACTCCAGCTTGAGATTCGGATCTTTGCCCGGCCAGCTGATGCCGCCGCCGGAATGGCCAGCACTGCCCAGCAGGTCACCTTCCATATCCGTAGCATTGAGAACACCAGGAATATTTTTGACTTCGGCTAAAAAGCCCGCCTGCGCTTTATGGTCATCATCACCACCAAAACGGATGATATTGTTTTTATCATAACCTAAGTTGATCGACTGCACGAGCGCCATTTGCTGCCGCACGACCAGGACACAAACGATCAGAATCACCGAAATACCGAACTGAAAGATCACCAATCCTTTTCGGACAAAGGCTTCCGCCCAGGATGTTTTCAACTGGCCTTTTAATACCCGGATGGGGTTAAATCCGGATAAATATAAAGCCGGGTAACTACCTGCAAACAGCCCCACCAGGACGAGCAGACCGATGGCCGGAAAGATAAACCCGGCGCTAAAGTGCAGCTGGAGGTCCTTCCCCGTGATCACCCGGAAAGCCGGCAACAGGAACATCGCGATCAATACGGCCATGATGAATGCCCCGGAAGTCATCAGCAAGGATTCGATGAGGTATTGAAATACCAACGACAAGCGGCTGGCGCCCATTACTTTCTGAATCCCAACTTCTTTCATCCGGCGGGCAGCTTTGGCCGTCGCCAGGTTCATGAAGTTGATGCAGGCGATCACTAAGATCAGCAGGGCGATCGTGAAAAATAAGCGCACATATTCGATGCGTCCGCCGCTGGGTACACCGTTCACATAATTGTTATACAGGTACCGGTCTGAATAACGCTGCAAAAAAAGGTCGCCCTCATAGGAAGTATCTCCCTTCAGCTTGTTTTTGCTAAAATTCCGGATCTTTTGGTTAAAGGCATCCACATTGGTCCCCGGTTTCAGTACCACGTCCGTCAGCACCATATTGCTGCCCCAGGATGTAATGTCTCCCGGCGTCCCGCGCATCTTTTGCGCATATAATTCAAAAGGGAACACCAGGTCGAACTGATCGCTGGCATTGGCAGGCGGCGCCTGGAATACGCCTCTAATGGTGTAGACATTGCTGAAATCTACATTATCCTGGAATTGCCATTTGATGGTTTTTCCGGTAACCGCCGTGGTATGAAACAGCTTTAAGGCCAGTTGATCGGAGAGCAACACGCCCGAAACGTCAGCCAGCGCTGTGGCGCCGTTCCCGCTGATCAGTGGATAAGAGAATACCTTAAAAAAACCGGTACTGGCAAACACCGGCATGGCCTTTAGTTGCCGGTCTTTAGTCAGGATGATACCAGGCTCACGCTCCTTTCTGAGGCACGCAGCAGATTCGATTTCCGGCAGTTCCCGCAAGAGACTTTGATACAATAAACCCTGCGTGAATTCACTAACCGTAGCCGAACCCGTACCATCCGGGGCCTTTTTTAAAACCTGGTAGAGCCGGCTGTCATTAGCATTGAATTTATCGACCTGCCATTCATCATTTACCCATAAGGCGATCAGTAATATGCAAGCCAGGCCGGTAGCTAAGCCAAGCAGGTTAAGCAAGCTGAACTGTCTATCTTTTAATAAATTGCGACAGGCGATCCTGAAATAATTTTTAAGCATAAAATTGCGGTTTGATTTCGTGGTTTGATGGTTCGAAATTACCGCGACAGATCCGGGATAGCGTCTCAAGTTATAAGGTAAGACCTCTTTTTTATATTCCACGGGACTTCTGCCGGTCACTTGTTTGAAGATACGATTGAACGTAGGTTTGGAGTTAAACCCTGATTCGTAGGCGATGCCTAACAAGGTGATATGGTCATAGTCCGGGTCCTGCATTTTCCGAATCACCGCCTGAACACGGTAGGTATTGATAAAATCGTTGAAGCTTTTTTTGAAGGCGGTATTAATAATCCTTGATAATTCGTGCGTGGTCAGTTCCAACTTGCCTGCCAGCGAGCCCAAGGTCAGTGCCGGGTCTTCATAATAGCGATTTACTTTAACCTCATTTTTGAGCCAGGCGGCGCTTTCCTTTACCGCCGCGGGTACAAGTGACCGCAAGACCGGTAAGGTATCCTCCCTTAGAAAAACGCGGGCTGCCAGCCAAACCAACGGCACCATCAACAGGAAGTATAAAGGTTCAGCGCCTGCCCCCAGCAGGGCAACCGGGATCCAGCCCAGCCAGAACAGGCCGAAAACAGTCAGCCAGTTTTTCAGCCATCTGAAATCATGAATGGAACGGTCGCCGCTGGTAAATTGCCTGCTGTGATAAAAATGAGCGAGCAAATGCCGACACCAGACCAAGTAAATGAGCACGGAGATAAATACCAGCCAGGGCATGAAACCCAGTAAAAGCAGACTAAAATGCAGCAAATCTCTACGCTCAAATGGCTGTTCGGGCCGGGTGAGCTTACGGACATAAAAAAAAAGCAGGGGACCAAAAGCCAGCGAAAATGGCCAAGACCAATCAGCCCGTAGCCCAATACTGATGGCCACGACCCTGGCTGATCCCAACATAGCGACCACCAGGGCCAGCGCCAAAAAACGATTAGCTGACCGCTCCCGCCGCCTGGCCAGTCCCAAAAGCAGGCTAAATGTAAAGCACATAAACAGCATCCCAAAGCACGCTGCATCCCAAAGATCGATATGAAATAGATAGGGCTTCACTTCAAAAATGCTGTCAATAGCTGTTCCATTTTCGTAATTCGCTGATATATAAACCAATGATCCCCCAAATTAAATCCCCCACTGTTACAAAACCGGACAAATATTGTTCGGTTTCGACGGTAACTCATCATAAAAGTGCACCATTAATTGTGAATAATGGCAGCATAATTAAATACTTTATTTTTTTAAATTCTTTTTAGGAAAATCTTCACTAAGCTGTGTCCTTACAGCAGAACACCAAATTACTATGGGAAAATCCAGGTTTATCGAGCTTATGGCGAAGAGTATTGGCAAAACTGCCAGTGAAAAAGAGTTGGAAGAGCTCGAAGCATTTCTTGACCGCTTTCCTGAATATAGAAAAATGCAAAAGGTTGCCGATGCCTTAAAAAGCGATCTAAAGCAACCTGATTCCACCGTAAAACAAAAGGACCTTAACGAAGGGATTGAAGAGCTTTGGCATAAGATCAAAAATTCGGGGGAGCAGCCAGTAACCCTCGAAAAAAATAATGTAAGATCCCTAACCTATTGGAAGTGGGTAGCTGCTGCCGTATTGATACTCACTATAAGTGGTGTATTTTTTTACACCCGCCGGCAACTGCCTGCCAGTCCTTTGGCAAATGTGATTATTCACCATGTTTATGTGCCATACGGAAAAACTACCGGGATAGTATTGCCAGATGGCACAAAGGTGAAGCTGAATGCGGGCAGTACGTTTTCTTATCCCGAGACATTCTCAAAAATAACACGCGAAGTAAACCTGGAAGGCGAAGGCTTTTTTGAGGTGACCAAAAATGCTAAAAAGCCATTCCTGGTGCATACTAATATGCTGACCGTAAAAGTACTCGGAACAGTATTTAATGTAAAGGCTTATCGTAATGACAAAAATATTGAAACAACGCTGTTGACGGGCAGGGTGCAGGTTGAATTAAAAAACAAACCTGAAAAAAATATAATACTGCTGCCCAATGAAAAGCTCATTGTCGCCAATAATTTATCGGGCGCAATAAATACACCCCTCGTAAACGCAAAGGAAGCAAAGATAGAATACCAGGTTACAGCATTGCCGCAGATTAAAGCAGAAGATATTAAAGAAACCGCCTGGCTTGATAACCGGTTGGTATTTACCAACGAAAGTTTTGAAGAAGTAGCCAAACAACTGGAACGGAAATATAATGTGCAAATGATATTTGAAGAACCATCGCTTAAAAACGAACAAATAAGCGGTGTATTGGAAAATGAATCGTTAGAACAGGCACTACAAATTATAAAAATGACAACGCCATTTAAATTCAGAGTAGATGGACGGGCTATTTACTTAGCACATACAGAAAAAGCAATCAATTAATTTATTCACTTAAACTTATAATTATTATGAAAAAAACTTACTTATCAGATTCCTGAAGTGCTGAATAAACAAGGGAAGAGGTGGTACTCTTCCCCTTAAAAAATCGGGACATAAATAACAGGAGTAAAAGTTTTCAGACAGCTTACTCCATTCCTTAATTTTCAATAACAAATGTAATGAAAAAACTAATAAAGGCATTTGCGTTTATATATGCACAACCATGCTTTAAATTCATTTTGCTAATGAAAGCAGCATTTTTAATAACACTGGTTACCTGCCTGCAAGTTTCAGCAAGTGTTTACTCCCAGCAAAAATTCTCGCTCGACATTAAGCAAAGCGAAGTAAGTAACATACTTACCAAAATTCAGAAACAAAGCGATTACCGTTTCTTTTACAATTACGCCAGCATCAAAAAACTGGGCAAGGTAAATTTGCAGGTAAAAGACGCTACCATCAATCAAATTTTAGATGCTATTATGGAGAACAAGCTTCCATATAAAATAGCAGATGACCATGTGGTTATTATATATAACCAGGAGGATATTAACGCCCAGATTACCGTAAAAGGAAAGGTTGTTGACAAAAACGGCGAAGCGCTTATTGGTGTAAGTGTAAAGCTGCAGGGTACCAATTTAGGGGTAACTACTGATGTAAACGGTGAGTTTTCAATTGCGGCGCCTGAAAATGGTGTTTTGGAGCTAACCTACATCGGTTACGAGAAGAAAATTGTTCAAATTAATGGCAAAGCAAGCTTAGCCATTACCATGACCGCTTTACCTTCGTCACTCAGTGAGGTTGTAATTGTGGGTTACGGAACAAGTAAAAAAGTTGATGTAACCGGTTCTGTAGCCAGTGTTAAAGGCGCTGATATTCAAAACCTGCCGGTAGCATCTGCCGCCCAGGCTTTGGATGGTCGTGCAAGCGGTGTAAGCATTGTACGGAACGATGGTTCGCCGGGAGCTGCGCCAAGTATCCGCATCCGTGGCACTGGTACTATTAATGATGCTAACCCGCTTATTGTAATTGATGGAGTACCTACCACCAATCCGGATGCTTTAAGCGATATCAACCCCAACGATATCGCATCAATCGACATTTTAAAGGATGCCTCTTCTGGTGCTATTTACGGTACCCGGGCTGCTAATGGGGTGGTTTTGGTAACTACTAAAAAAGGTACTTATAATCAAAAACTTTCAACATCGGTTAATTTTTACAGTGGTTTATCTAACTCAACAAAATATATCGATCTGCTTACCGCGCCCGATCTGTACAAACTGAAAAGGGAGCGCTATACCAACGATGGCGCAGCTATTGATGCACCATGGACTAATACTTATTATGCCACCCAAAGAACAGACTGGCAGCGCGCTATTATGGGTACAGGCCATGTAACCAATGGCGACATTACCATACAGGGTGGAAATGATGCATCCAACTATTATTTTTCACAGTCGATTTATAACGAGGATGGTATCATCGACAAAACTAATTTTAAGCGTTACAGCACCAGGGTTAATTCGGAGCATAAAATAACCTCGTGGTTAAAACTGGGCGAAAACATTCAATTAACTTATGGTAATCAGAATGGCTTTAACAATAACGATTCTCAGGCAGGGCTTATATTTTCGGCACTCCGTTTTAACCCGGCTATACCGTTGGTAAACCCTGATGGTACTTTTGGTACATCAAAAGCCTTTGGTAATCAGTTAGGCGATATTAACAGCCCTTATGCTACTATACAGGAAACTGATAAATACACTAAAAAGTATAGGGCGCTTGCTAATGCCTTTGCGGAGATTTCATTTTTAAAAGAACTGAAACTGCGCGTTAACTACGCGTTTGACGGCTCGTTAATACGTAATTATAACTTTAATGTTGCCGACGTTAACCAGGCCAGACAAAATACAACATCTACCTTAACACAAAGTGAAGAGGAAATATCGTCACAACTGCTGGAGTCTTTTCTTACTTATGATAAGGTATTTGGCAAAAGCCACGTGACCTTTACAGGCGGTTATTCTTATCAGAATTTTAAAGATTACGGCTTTACCGCGAAAAGGATTGGCTATGATGATACAGATCCTGATCAAAGGGTACTTAATCAGGGTACCATCCAGCAAAACTCAAATATAATACCGCAACCAACATCTCTTCAGTCGGGTTTCGCCAGGCTGTTCTATGATTATGATGGCAGATTTTTGGCTACTGTAACTTTCCGTGCAGATGGATCTTCAAAATTCCCCCCTGGTAAACAATGGGGTTATTTCCCGGCCTTTTCAATAGGCTGGAGGCTTTCGAACGAGCAATTTATTAAAAATATAACCTGGATAAACAATCTTAAATTAACAGGAGGCTACGGTGAACTCGGGAATCAAAATGTCAATCCATATCAATTCCTAAGCTTAATTAAGATTGGCAGTACTTATGAAAACAATGGTTATGCTTTTGGTGGCGCTGGTGTAAGCGGCGCCGCGGTAAGCAGCATTGCCAATCCTGATATAACCTGGGAGCGCACTGCAATGACTAATATAAGTCTTGATGCGGGTTTCCTAAATAACAAGTTAAACACAACTTTGACCTATTTTAATAAGGATACTAAAAAGATGCTTGTTCCTTCATCAGAAGTATCTACTGTGGGGAGTGTAACAATTCCTGATAAAAATATAGCCAACATGAATAATCACGGTATTGAAGTGGAGGTAAACTACCAGGGTGGCGACAAAGTAAAGTATACAATTGGTGCAAATGCCTCATTCATCAAAAATAAAGTGACCAAACTTTACGGCGCGGGCGCATATATTGGTTCGGTTGTTTACGGACGCTCAAGTCAGGATATTTCGAGAACTTATGAAGGGCAGCCGATAGCTTCTTTTTACGGATTCAAAACCAGTGGTTTATACCAAACCCAGGCCGAAATTGACAACGATCCGGCCCTTAAGAACGATTCAAGGAAGGAGAGCATTAAGCCGGGCGATGTTCGTTTCCTTGATATAAATGGTGATGGTTTAATTGATGATAACGACCGTACCAACCTGGGTAACCCTAATCCAAACGTTACTGCAGGTATACAAGGTAGTTTGTCATATAAAGGCTTTGATTTGTCTGCAAACTTTACAGGTGTATTTGGTGTAAGCTTATATAATGCCGACAGGATGCAGGGTATCGACCCGACTTACCCATTTAACCTGTATGCCGAAGATTTGGGCCGCTGGACAGGTGCTGGCACAAGCAACACTATTCCAAGAATGTCGCTTGACCGCGCGAATGACAACTACCGCACTTCCGATCTGTTTGTGGAAAGTGGTAACTATTTCAGCCTTAAAAATGCCACTTTAGGCTATACTTTGCCGCTAACATGGTCTAAAAAAGCGGCACTAAAAAGTGTAAGGCTGTATGCCTCTGGTCAGAATGTCTTTATCATAACCAAATACAAGGGCTATACGCCGGAATTGGGTTATACAGATGGCAATAAGCAAAGGGGGGTTGATGTGGCCCAATATCCATCAGTAAGGACAATTACATTCGGTTTAACAGTTAAACTATAAAATCATGAAATCGAACAAAATATTATATATAGCATTAGCGCTGGCCTTATTTAACAGCAGCTGTAAAAAAGCACTCAATTTAAAGCAGCAGGGGGTTTATACTTCTGATAATTATTTCAGGAACGAAGTTGACGCGGTTAATGCCGTTAACGGAATATACAGCCTTTTAGAGGAAGAAGATTACATAGGCCACGCCGAAGCAACCTTCGATACTCCTTCTGACGATTATTGGCGGTCTGGTGATCATGGTGAAGATGAGGGTATTGAAAATTTAACTTATGATGCATCAAACGCGGCTATCAGGTACCCTTATAAATGGAGGTACGAAGAGATCAACCGTTCTACCAATTGTATCATCAACATCCCTAAGATCACTGCTATTTCTGTGGATGTTAAAAATCGCAGCATGGGCGAGGCCTATTTTCTAAGAGCCTTTGGTTACTGGCGCATGATGATCATTCATGGCGATGCGCCAATCATTACCGATGAAGATTATGCTAAACAATTATTTAACGTGCCTAAATCGCCGATTGAAGATGTCCGGAAACAAATTGAAAGCGACCTGCTGAAAGCGGTTGACCTGTTACCTGAAAGCTATAGCGCCGCAGACCGTGGCCGCGTAAGCAAAGGAACGGCACTTGGGTTTTTGACCAAGCTTTACATGTACTGGGAAAAATTCCCCGAGGCAATAGCTGCGGGCCAAAAGGTAATCTCAAATTCGCACTATGCACTGGCTGCTAATTACGCTGATAACTTTACCCGTGCCAATGAGAACAGCACCGAGCTGTTATTCTCTATCCAGGCAGTGCAAAACGTTGTTCAAAACGATTTTACGGTTTATTACATTCCAAGGCCATGGGGTGGGTATGGTTTTAGCCAGCCTTTACAAGGCTTGGCAAATGAATTTGAGGCGAATGATCCGCGTAAAGCTGCAACCTTATTAAGTGTTGGCGATAAGGTTGATTTAGGTGATGGTAACGGACTAACCACATTTACTGCCGATCTGTCGGCAACCGGCTTTGCCTTTAAAAAGTATGCTGTATTTAATTCAGCGGCAGATGGTGGTGGTGTTGATCATACCTTTGCCGTTCCGTTAATGCGGTCGGCTGATATTTACCTTTTAGTAGCAGAGGCCCTGATCCGTACACAGGGTGCCGGCGCAGGTGACGCGCTAATCAACCAAATAAGGCACCGGGCATCACCTTTATTGCCGCCCGTTTCTGGTGCCGGTATGACACAATTGATTCATGAACGCCGTGTGGAGCTGGCCGGAGAAGGCGAACGCCACCAGGACCTGATGCGCTGGGATAAAGCTAAAATTGTTGATATTGCAGCAATATACAACCTGGCGGTTTCAAAGGCGCCTATTGATCAGTCAAAAACGGTTACATTTATCCGCCCTAAAAATTATTATTTCCCACTACCACAGGTAGAAATTGATAAAAGTAAGGGAGTTTTGGTGCAAAATCCGAACTTTTAAAAAACAATGATTTAATTTAAATTGCCGGTGGCCCACATTACACTATTAATAAATACGTGAGTTTGATATAAAAATTGGTGGAACATTCTGATTATAAGATACTTATAGCTAAGCAACTCTTGATAAATAGCTAAATATTTGATAATCAGTGTGTTTCACTTTATTCCGGGTGTTCCACTTATAAAAATGGAACGCTTGTCAGCGTGGATACACAAACTTGCGCTTCGCCTCATCTAAAACTATGGCTACACGCGGAGGGAAGGATTTAGGCTGAGGTGACCGTTTGCTTATGTCGAACTCCCACATTTATTAATAGGATTATGCTGACTACCGGCTTTTATTTGCCATTAAAGTTCTTAATTAAAGGATTAGATATAGATGAGAAATTGCTTGTTAATTTTTATTATTAGTGTATTTGGTTTAAACGCTTATGCCCAGGTTGATCAGAAAGGTTCCCATGATTTTATTGAACGGGTTATTCCTGGCAGGTCGGCATCTTTCATTGTAGAAGCCATAAGCCAGGATAACGGCAAGGATGCATTTGAACTTGACAGCCGCGATGGTAAAATAGTTTTACGGGGCAGCAATGGCTTATCTGTGGCGGCAGCTTTAAACTATTATCTTAAAAATTACTGCTTTTGCGATATCGGGTGGAATGGCACCAATTTAAAACTGCCGGCAAGTTTGCCTGTGGTTTTAAGTAAGGTACACAAATCAACCCCATACCAATACCGTTATTACCTCAACTATTGCACGTTTAATTATTCAATGGCCTGGTGGAACTGGGAGCGCTGGCAGAAAGAGATTGACTGGATGGCCTTGAATGGAATCAATACACCACTTGCCATTACAGGCGAAGAAGCTGTTTGGCAAGATGTATATAAAAGTATGGGCTTTACCGACAAGGAACTGGCTGCATTTTTTAGCGGACCTGCATATTTCTCCTGGTTTTGGATGGGGAATATTGACGCATGGGGTGGTCCTTTACCGCTGCACTGGATGGATAGCCATAAAGCATTGCAGAAAAAGATCCTGGAGCGTGAGCGATCATTCGGGATGAAACCCGTACTGTCCTCATTTACAGGGCACGTGCCCCTATCTTTTAAAGACAGGTTTCCGAAGGCAAAAGTTAAAAAGACCAACTGGGACGCGGGTTTTCCCGATGTATATATTCTTGATCCGGATGATGAAATGTTTGAAACTATTGGCAAGAAGTATATCGAAGCGCAAACAAAAGAATTTGGAAGTGATCACCTTTATTCTGCCGATACGTTTAATGAAAATGTACCACCCACCAATGACTCAACCTACCTGGATGGGATGAGTAAAAAAGTGTTCAGGTCAATGACCGTAGCTGACCCTAAGGCTGTTTGGGTTATGCAGGGCTGGATGTTTCACTACAATAATAAGTTCTGGCAACCCCAGCAGATCAAGGCTTTGCTGAATGCCATCCCTAACGATCAAATGATTATTCTTGATCTGTACAGTGATGCTCATCCTGTTTGGAACCGTACCGATGCTTATTATGGCAAGCCGTGGATCTGGAACATGCTGCAAAACTTTGGGGGTAACATCAGCTTGTTTGGGCGGATGCGCCATGTGGCTGCTGACCCAGCTATTGCACTTCACGACCCGGAATCAAAAAACATGATGGGAATTGGCCTTGCACCTGAAGGGATAGAACAAAACCCGGCATTGTTTGAATTAATGCTGGAAAATGTTTGGAGAAATACGCCCATTGATGCGGATGAATGGGTAAAAGATTATGCCCGCAGGCGCTATGGTCAAAAGGACTCCCGCGCGAATGAGGCCTGGCATATTTTATTAAATACCGTGTATAGCGGCGGCCTTACAGAGGGCGGCCCCGAATCAATCATTGTGGCGAGACCAACAATGCTGCCCACTATTGACAGGGTATTAACCAAACTAAACTACGACCCTAAAGAACTAATAAAAGCCTGGGGCTTCCTGATAACTGCTGCTGACAGCCTGAAACAAAGCGACGGTTTTCAGTATGATCTGGTTGACGTAACCCGGCAGGTGCTCGCCAATTATGCCACACCATTACAGCAAAAAATGGCTGCCGCTTACAAAAGCGGCGATAAAGAAGGCTTTAAAAAGTACAGCGCCGCATTTTCACAGCTGATGGATGATATAGATGATTTGCTGAGTACCCGCAAAGACTTTTTATTGGGTAAATGGATCAACGAAGCCCGGGCAAATGGCATTACTGACGCAGAGAAAAATCTTTACGAATTTAATGCAAGGGATTTGGTGACTTTGTGGGGCGATAAAGAAAGCGGACTGCGGGAATATTCCAACCGGCAATGGGCCGGGCTGATAAAAGGCTATTATAAACCACGCTGGGAACTGTATTTTTCACAGCTTGATAAAGCAATGGCCTCCAATACACCCTTTGATGATAAAGTATTTGACAAACAGGTAAAAGACTGGGAATGGCAATGGGTAAATAAACATGATAATGCCTACCCGGATGTTATTCGAGGCAATGCCATTGAGCAGGCTAAGCTAATGTTTGCAAAATATAACACCGTTATACAACAACAATCTTATTAATCCGGAACAGATGATCAAGAGGCTCCGCTTGTTTTTGACGGTACTGGTTTTATTGGCTTGCAATGTGGCTGTATATAGTCAATCGGCTAATGATCATATTTTCCCGGCATCGCCAACCGCCAAACCTTATATTGACTTTGACAGCAAAGGATTTTTGGTTAATGGTAAACGTACTTTCCTGGTTTCTGCCGGTTTGGAATATGCCCGTGTTCCGCATCAGCTTTGGTACGACAGGCTTTTGCGTTTAAAACGGGCAGGTTTTAATTGTGCAGAGATCTACACGATGTGGAATTTCCACGAGCCGCAGGAAGGAAAATTTGATTTCAGCGGCGATCATGACCTGGGTGCATTTTTAGTACAGGTGAAAAAATTGGGCATGTACGCCATTGTAAGAGTTGGTCCTTATTATTGCGCCGAATGGGATAATGGTGGTTACCCCATATGGCTCAAGTTTAAAAAAGGACTCAGGGTACGGGAGGACAACGCGACATTTGAGCAATATGCAGATCGTTTTTTTGATAAGCTGCTGCCAATAGTATTCAATAACCAAATTAATAAGGGCGGCCCGGTAATAATGGTGCAGTTAGAAAACGAACATCCGAACGGATGGGGCACCATTATGCCTGATAACTACTTTAAGCGTTTGCAAAGCAAGGCATTGAGCTTAGGGCTGCAGGTTCCTTACTTTTTTAGCGGCCTGCACCATTCAAGCGACCCAGCCGGAGATGGTGCACTGGATGACCCTAGCCGGCTTAATCCCTGGTTTTCAACCGAATTTTGGAGTGTATGGTATTCTCAATATGGCGCAAAACCAACTGATGCAGGGGTATACGACCGGCGCACCTGGAAGATAATAGCGCATGGCGGTAACGGCTACAATTACTATATGGCGCATGGCGGATCGAACTTTGGCTACACCAATAACGATGAAGATGCAGCATCATATGATTATGGCGCCGCGGTTGGCCAGGCCGGTGATCTTCGGCCGCTTTATTATACTTTTAAGCGTGCAGCCTGGTTTTCGCGCAGCTTTGAGGAGATCCTTGAAAACAGTACGGACGCAACCGCTTCATTTAAAAATATTACGGCTGATCCGACCCTAAAAGTAACCGCACGTTCAGGCAAAGCTGGAGATCTTGTTTTTTTGGATAACCCTGGGGCTACTACTCTAAAAGCAAATCTTAAGATAAACGAGATCAATTCAAACATCAGGATCAGCATTGGTCCCGGTGAAATTTATCCGCTCGTGCATAACTTTTATATTAATAAAGATGTAACCATTGATTGGGCATTTACAAGAATTTATGGCATTGTTAAGCAAGGAAATACTACCACAATTTTGGTTGAAGCAGAACAGGATGAACCCGTTTCTTTACTTTTTTTGGTGGCTGGTAAAGCTGTTATTGCGCAAAACGCCACAAATATTAAAATAGCCGGCAACAAGGTTGATGTTAACGGCACAATGAATGGGAGCGGAGTACTTGCTGAATATTCCTTTACAACAGGCAAACAAAACATCCGGGTATTGGCCATGAACAGATCAGCCATGGATAAAACATGGGTGACGGAAACACCTTCATCAGATCTGATCATCAGCGGCGCATCCTATTTAGGAAAAGTTGAGTTTAAGAATGGAAAGATCCTCGCTGATGCTGAGTATCCTTTAACATCAAAAAAAGAGGGCCCTGCCAGGGTCTACTTTGAGAAAGGTTCCACATTGCTGCTGAATGAGAATCAAAAAACGTTAAGCGCTAAAGCAGCCATAAAATTATCACCATGGGAAATTAAAAATGCCGCTGTTGCAGCCGCATCCGGTTATGAGGATAAAAAATGGTTTAAAAGTAAATCGCCGTTACAAATGGGAGCAGATGGTGATTTATCGCCTTATGCCTGGTACCGCACAAAGCTTAGCATACCTGAAACCGGAAAATACACCATGCAGGTTGATGGCGGCGATAACGCAACTGCTTTTATAGACGGAAAACGCGCCGCTAAATGGAAAATCCGCGATGGTGAAGTATCCCTTAATGTAAAAAAAGGTGAACACACCCTTGCCATTTTTACTGCCCATGATGGTCGCGACAAGCTTGCAGCCTACCTGGGGCCTATTGATGATGTAGATAAAAAGGGCTTATCAGGCAATGCAGTGCTGAAAAATGGCGGACCGTTTATCAGCACCCTGACTAATTGGTATTTTATAAAAGCAGCAAAGGTTGACGATGTAAAACAAGGGCCGCCGGTTTTTGATACAGCTCAATGGAAAAAATATACCATCGGCGCTGACGCCTTTGGCCAGAAGGAAGGTTTCGGCTGGTTTCAAACTATTATCCCTGCACAGAGAGAAGATCTTACAAAACTAATATTGAATTTCAGGAGTGTTGACGAAAATGCTACTGTATTTATTAATGGCGAACAGCTTAGTCATCACGAAGGATGGAACACGCCGTTTAGCGTTGAGGTTAATGATCCGACCATCCTTAAAAAGCCAATGACACTGTCGGTGTTTATAGAAAATTACTCCAACGAAGGCGGGATTGATCAGCCGGTAAAAATAAACAGTATTGGCGATGGCACTATACTAACAGGGTGGAAAATGCGCGGCGGACCCGATAACCCCGATGAAACTATTGTATGGGCTAAACTTGTCAAAAATAGTTCGCTTGGCGGGCCGCAATTTTATCGCTCACAATTTACTGTGCCGGTAATTAAGGGGCAACACCTCATCTGGCGGGTACACACCAACGGGCTCAGCTATGGTTCCGTATGGGTTAACGGACATAACCTGGGCCGCTACCCCGAAAAAATAGGTAACGATATAGGTATGTACATTCCCGAATGCTGGCTAAAGCCGGGTATCAATAAGCTGGTAATTTATGATGAGGATGGTAAACGGCCGGATAATGTGCGCATCCTGTCGGAACAGGCTGCCGGCAGGGTAACTTATAAACTAGTCACGTCACTAAAAAATTGACGAATAGTCTTGAGTCGAAAGTCTTGAGTTCCAAGTCAGAAAAGGCAAGAACTCGACTTAGGACTTCCGACTAAAGACTCTTGACTTACAAGCAGGTAACATTAATTAAAAAATTAGAATTTAAGTGCTATGGCATTATCCAACAACAGATTTATAACCCTTGATATTTTCAGGGGGATGACCATTTGTTTCATGATCATTGTAAACGCCCCGGGTTCGGGCGCTGTTCAGTGGGTGCCGCTTGATCATGCTTTCTGGTTTGGTTTTACACCTACAGATTTGGTTTTTCCGTCCTTTCTTTTTGCCGTGGGTAATGCATTAAGTTTTTCAAAAAACAAGTTCCAAAGTAATGGTGAGTTTTTGGGTAAGATCTTTAAGCGCACGGTTATAATTTTTTTACTGGGATACCTGATGTATTGGTTCCCGTTTTTTCACCGCGAAAATGAAACATGGGTATTTAACCCGCTTAGTCATACAAGGATTATGGGGGTATTGCAGCGGATTGCGCTTTGCTATTTTTTCGGAGCATTAATTGTTCATTATTGCTCAAAAAAAGCAGCTATTATTATTTCGGTTTGCCTTTTAATGGGTTACTGGATGTTTTTACTACTGTTTGGAGAGGCCGGGAAAGAATACACCATGCTGGGTAATGCCGGCACGCGACTGGATATTTTAATTTTAGGGAACGACCATTTGTACCATGATAAAGGAGGCCCGATAGCCTTTGACCCGGAAGGTTTGTTAAGTACCCTAACAGGGATAGTAAATGTTATAGGCGGATACCTGGCCGGTGCATACATCCAGCGGAAGGGAAGGAATTACGAGTCGGTTGCTAAATTATTGATATTTGGTGTGTTGCTTATTTGTGGCGCTTTGTTTTGGGCGCAGTTTTTCCCTATTGCAAAAAAGCTGTGGACAAGCTCGTTCGTATTGCTTACCGTGGGCATCGACCTGGCATTATTAGGGATGCTGGTATATGCAATCGAATTAAAAAATATAAAATGGGGGACAAACTTCTTCCTGGTATTTGGCCGTAATTCATTGGCCATTTATCTGCTGTCGGAATTGTTGTTAACCTGCCTTCAGCTAATCTGGGTAAGGCCGAACCTGAGCTTTTATGACTGGATCAATAATGTATTTTATCAGCAAATATTCCCCGGCGCATTTGGCACACTTGTTTTTGCAATATGCTATATGCTGCTTTGCTGGTTTGTTGGCTTCCTGATGGATAAAAGAAAGATCTATATTAAAATATAATTAAATCCAACGACGAATTTAATACTAAAGGTTTTTTGGTAATTTATTAATGAATTTGATTTGAAAACTCGTTTTAAGTTTGCCTTTGCCACTGTTTTAGCGTTGTTTTCTTACGGCAGCGTTTCGGCGCAACACGCAAACCATCTGCAATATGTAAATCCGTTTATCGGTACGGCCAAAAGCAGCGTTATAACCAAATGGGGCAGCGAGGGCGGTACTTATCCCGGGGCAGTTGCGCCATCCGGGTTTATACAGTTAAGTCCGGAAACACGGTTTGCAAAAGGCTATGATTACGAAGATAGCGCCATTTGTTATTTCAGTTGTTACAGGCACATGAGTGGCTTTCCCGAGGGCTCATCCGGGCATTTTTATGTGATGCCGGTTAAAACGAACATAGGGTTTGATGCTCACACGTACAGCCGGAAATTTTCACATACACACGAAACCGCGAATCCCGGGTATTATAAAGTAATTTTTGATGATGACCATACTATTGCCGAAGCAACAACAACGGCAAGGACAGGGTTATTCCGTTTTACATTTGCCGCGGGCTCAAAGCCTGATATCTTTATTGGCGATGCAAAGGAGATCAAAACAGTATCCCCAAAAGTATTGCAGGCTTCAAACGGCAACACAGTTATCAATTTTACTGAGGCTTACATAGATAAAAGGCAGGTTAATGACGGTTGGATCTTCACTTTTGCATCGGCCACAAAAGGTGAAAAAGTTATCGAACTTAAATTGAGCGCATCGCCGGTTGGGTATGCAAGCGCCCAAAACAACATCGATAAAGAAATCGGCGCATTGTCATTTGAACAGATCCGTAAACATACAAGTGACGACTGGCTTAAGAAATTAGCCGTTATTGATGTAACAGATGGCAACGAGCGAAACAAAACTGTTTTTTACACAGCGCTTTATCATTCCCTGTTAATTCCATGGGTAGTTGATGATGCCGATGGTCAGTACATCGGGGCCGATGCAAAGGTGCATCAGAAAAGCGGGGGAAATGAATATGGAGCTTTTTCTCCATGGGATACCTTCCGCTCCCTGCATCCTTTGCTTACCCTGCTTTACCCCGATAAGCAAAAAGATGTGATTTTATCCATGCTTGATATCTATACTCAAACCGGTCACCTGCCAATCGAATCAATGACGGGTAACCACACCATTCCTATTATTGTGGACAGTTACCTTAAGGGGATTACAGGCTTTGATAAAGAGTTGGCATATAAAGCTATGAAGAAGAGTATTTTGGAACCGCCATTCATCCAGACGGATATGGAGGTTTATAATCAAATAGGTTATATCCCATTTACCCGTTCAGAATCCGTTACCCGTACAGTAGAATACGCTTACGATGATTGGGCGTTGTCGCAATTTGCCAAAGATGTTATTGGTAATGATAAAGAATACCAGCTTTTAGCAAAACGGGGCAATAACTACCGCAATCTGTTAAACAATGACGAATTGCTGCTATTGCCCAGAAATAATGAAGAATTTAAACTGCAGCCAGGGATGTCTGGCTATAAGGAGGGCGATAAGTGGGTGTATTCTTACTTTGTTCCTCAAAATGCAAAGGATTTAATCAACCTTACAGGCGGCAACCGACAATTTGCGCACAGACTTGACTCAGCGCTGGAAAATGAGGTTATCCTTTTTGATAACGAAACAGTTTTTCATTTACCTTACCTTTTTAACCAGGCAAGCAAGCCGGCGTTAACGCAAAAATGGGTGAGGCAAATTATGCTGAACCGCTTTATTGCTAGTCCCGGTGGCTTACCCGGTAATGACGATCTGGGCTCAACCTCCAGTTGGTATGTTTTTAGCGCTATGGGTATTTATCCGGTATGTCCGGGCCGGCCGGTTTATGCTATTGGTGCACCATTGTTTAGTAAAGTAATACTGCATCTGCCAAATGGTAAGGCGTTTAGTATACGCAGCGGGAATTCATCGTTATCAAATAATTATGTACAGTCATTAACCGTAAATGGCCGTTCATGGAAACAACTGGTCATCCCTCATTCCGAATTAACTGATGGCGGAGAAATGTCGTTTACCATGGGAAGCCGGGAAAGTAACTGGCCGCTCGATAAAGATCCGGTAGTACTATCCGAAACAAAGAAAAGCCCCGCGTTTAAGATCCTGAATTATTCGGTGTCAAAAAAATCAGTTGTACCGAATGAATCACTTACCGTACATTTCCTTATAGCCAATACGGATGCCACCGGAGTTAAAATTGTGACCCTATTGGTAAACGGAAAACCATACGTCAGCAAAAACTGCCTGGTGCCTTCGGGTGCTGTCAAAAAGGATTCGTTGGTTTGCCGCCTTTATCCGGTAGGCAAAACGGAGATCATGCTGGAAGGGCAGGTGCCAATTGTAGTTAATGTACTGATACCGGAAGGATCATCCAACCGATTATTTAAAGTTACTGATCTGTCTGCCCGATCCATGGTAAAGATCAATGAGCAGCAACAGTTAACTTATACCATCCAAAATATCGGTGGGATAAAATGGAGTTTTAACATCCCGGTAACAAAAAACGACACCTTACTCTTTACCGACACGGTGATACTGGAACCTGGTGAAAAGAAGCAAATTAAACATGTGTTCGTGGCTGCATCAAAAGGATTTCAAAAGATTTCGGCAGATGATCAAATGGCAAGCTACAAGGTGTATAAGGATAATACTGAATCACTTTTGCTCGATCTATCGCCAATAAATTATTCAACGGATAATTTGCTAAAAGACAAATCGGGATATCAAAACGACGGCCACCTGATGATCGCTGAAAAGCCTAAAACCAGTGAAAGACTAGGATTTGATGAGCATACTTTCGTTGAAGTTAATAATGCTCCCAGCCTGGATAATATGGACGAAACCATCACCATGATGGGATGGATCTATCCAACAGGAAAGGAACGGGGGCTGGTGGATCTGATAACCAAAGGCGACAGCCACGTTTTACAGGTGACCGATCATCAGACACTTACTTTTTTTGCAGGAGGATGGGGCAGGGGAGACTGCACAGTTAATTTGCCCGCCGGCTGGAACAATAATTGGCACCATATAGCTGGCGTGTGTACAGGAAAAACACTTAGTTTATATATTGATGGTGTATTAGCCGGCCATACTATGATGGAAATCACGGCAAACTTATCGGTAAGTAACAAATGGACGTTAGGCCGTAATGAAGAATTTCCATCAGAAAGGATTTATCATGGCTATATGGATAAGGTGAAAGTATTTAAGGCACCCTTAACAGCCGAAGAAATACACGCAATTTTTGTTGCAGAGCAGGGGGACTTTTGATCGATGATTTCAGGTGATTTACTGATTTAGCTGATTTTTGCAAGCGAAGTAGTTGAATTACATATGTAGTAAATTGTATACCCTAACAACCACTATATTCGGTGAGGCGGAGTTCGTGAAAATTCAATAACATCTACTTGAAATCGCAGGCAATAAAACGCTTTGAAATCCATCGTCACGGGTGTCCGGTCACGGTTCTTATGATCCCTTATAGGATAATTTGTTTACAGATTAAAAAAATTGGAGAAATTTAGCTTCAAAAATCATATGTAGTGTTGTTGTAGGGTATTTTTTTTATAAAAAACAAATATTTTCTATTACCTTGCTGCTGCAATTTGAAATTATCGCTTCTTTAGTTATTAGTATTTAGATTTTAAATATTAATTAAAGTCGCGAATGAAACCAATAGCAAATATAATGTCTGCCACCGGTAAACCCGACATACACCGGTCAGCGTAACAGTACGAGCATGCACTTTGCTTGGCTTTGTTTTTAATATTTATTGAAAAAGATGAAGTTGTTAGATTTTTTTAATCTAACAGGATCACAGTATTAAGAAAAAGTTCAATTTCTGTTAGACCAATTATTGTTTATATATATTTTTTATCTAAATGAAGTTTACAAACAGCGCCCGGAAAGCTATGACTAATGCTTTACGTTACTTTCATTCGCATTCATCGAAGTTTATTATTGCTGGTGCATTGCTTGGCCTGATGGGTTTTTCGCTGAATAATACCCGGTTGAATGCTGATGCAGATAATGGTGGGCTTTTTTTACCCGATGGTTTTAAGGCTCTGGTTGTTGTTGATAGCCTAAAGGGGCAGGCAAGGCATATAGCGGTTAATTCAAACGGAGATATTTATATAAAGGCAAGAAACCATCGCGCAAACGGAGGCTACGGTAATATTGCGCTGCGGGATACCAATGGCGATGGTAAGGCAGATGTAATAACTCCGTTCGGCAAATATGACGGCCACACTTACGGCACAGCTATGCGTATCCACAACGGCTACCTGTATTTCAGCTCAGAGCTGATGGTTTACAGGATGAAGCTAAAAAAAGGACAGTTAGTTCCGGACAGTAAGATGGATACTATTGTAATTGATAAGCCGCCTTATCACGAGCACCAGACCAAGCCTCTAGCCTTTGATAATAAGGGGCACATTTTTGTGGGATGGGGCGCAGGTTCAAACGCCGGGCAGGAAAAAAATCGCTTACCGGGCTCCCCAGGTGTTGGAGACCCGGCTTCGCCCGATAAAGGTAATCCATGGCTAATAGACCATGGCGGCATCTGGATGTTTGATGCCGATAAAACCAACCAGCATCAATCTGACGGGGTAAAATTTGCAACAGGATTAAGAAGCCTGGTCGCTTTGGATTGGGATCCGAAAAGCAAGTCGCTTTATACGGTTAGTCATGGCCGCGATGATCTCCGAATGCTGTGGCCTGATCTTTATTCACCATGGCAAAGTGCAATGCAGCCTGCAGAAGAGTTTTTTAAGGTAAATGAAGGTCTTGATGGCGGCTGGCCTTATTATTATTACGACCAGATCAAGGACAAAAAACTGCTTAATCCTGAATTTGGCGGCGATGGCACTAAAGAAGGTGATGGAGCAAAACTAACCAGGCCTATATTGGCCTTCCCTGCTCATTTTGCGCCCAATGACTTGCTATTTTATAAAGGAAAGCAATTTCCGGCCCATTATAAAAACGGCGCTTTTGTTGCCTTTCATGGTTCTACCGATCGTGCCCCTTATCCGCAGGCTGGTTATATTATTGCATTTGTTCCGTTTAAAGACGGCAAGCCTTCGGGCCCGTGGGAGGTATTTGCAGATGGTTTTGCCGGCGTTGATCCAATTTTAAATGTAAGTAACGCGGTATACCGCCCGATGGGTTTGGCCGAGGGGCCTGATGGTTCGTTGTATGTTAGCGATACCGAAAAAGGAAAGATCTGGCGTATTATGTACCGGGGCAATAAAAAAACTTTCGGGACAGATCAACTGGCAGCGATGGAAAAACGCAAGATGACGGCATCTAATATCAAAACACCTGATGAGATCAAAGACAACCTGTTTAAGAATATGCCGTCGACATCGGCAGTATACACCACCTATTGCATAGCATGCCATCAAAGTGATGGCAAAGGCGACGGAAACCGCTTCCCTCCGCTGGCGCAGTCAGAATGGGTAAATTATAATACAAACAGGCTGATAAACGTGGTGCTTAATGGCCTTAAGGGGCCTGTAATGGTAAAAGGCCAATCGTACAACGAAGTAATGCCTGCACATGGCAGCTTTTTAACTGATGACCAGATAGCTGAAGTACTCACCTACATCAAATCGAATTTTGCTAATATTCCTGAAATTGTGACACCGGCGCAAGTTAGTGCTGTAAGGAAAAAAACACCAATACAAACACATGACTAAATCAATTTTTTATTCAGCCTTCAAATCCGGGTGGTTATTGCTGCCTGCAATGTTTATTGCAATAAATTCAAATGCGCAATCCGCAGATACCACACTATTTAAGTCGTCGCTGTTTACACCCGTTAAAAGCTTCACTACCGGGGTAGAAGGGCCCGGCGTTGATAAAGATGGTAACGTTTATGCTGTAAACTTTGATCATGATGGCACCATTGGTAAAATGACACCTGACGGAAAAGCCAGCATATTTATTGAACTGCCTAAAGGAAGTGTTGGTAACGGGATCAGGTTTGACAGTCATGGCAATATGTTGATCGCGGACTATACCGGCCATAATATCATTAAGGTTAATATGGCCACCAAACAGCAACGTGTTTTTGCCCATGAGGATGGCATGAGCCAGCCAAACGATATTGCCATTGATAATAAAGACAGGCTTTATGCTAGCGACCCAAACTGGAAGGCTGGAACAGGTAAGATCTGGCGCATTGACACGGATGGTAAAGTGACACTTTTAGACACCATGGCAACCGTTAACGGGATTGATGTAAGCCCCGACAATCACACTTTATATGTAAATGAAAAGCGCAAAATTTGGGCTTATGACCTTTCATCCAAAGGCACAATAAGCCATAAACGGCTTGTGACGGAGTTTACAGATTTTGGAATGGACGGATTAAGATGCGATATAAAAGGCAACATTTACCAGGCACGATTTGGTAAGGGAACGATAGCGAAAGTTTCGCCCGACGGAAAAATCATAAGAGAAATAACACTGATTGGTAAACGGCCAACCAATGTTGCTTTTGGGGGCACCGATGGTAAAACAATGTACGTTACCCTGCAGGACCAGGGTAACCTGGAGACTTTTAGGGTTGATGAACCAGGACGTGAATGGAAGATGACCAAAGAACAGAAATAATAATATGAAGATGAACAAATTAATAACTGCGATTTTATACGTTACGTTTATTGCTTTCGCCAGCCATTCATCGGCACAGGTAAAGAAAAAAGGTATTATAAAAAAGAAGGTAACACCGGCCGCTGCTAAAGAAATCCCCCCTCCGCCGCCATTTGCAACTCCGGCGGAACTTGAAGACGGTAAGGCCCTTATTGCTAAATCCGACTGCCTTGCCTGCCATAAAATAGACACCAAATTAGTTGGCCCGGCATACATTGCAGTTGCGGAAAAATATCCCCAGGATCAAAATACGGTTAATCTGCTTTCGCAAAGGGTAATTAGTGGGGGCAAGGGGGTATGGGGGCCTGTTCCGATGGCTCCGCATCCTACAATTACACCGGAAGATGCCAATAAAATTGTAAAATATATTCTCACATTAAATTCAAAAAGTCCTCCTCTCAACTCGAAATAACCTGGAATAGCAATAAAACAAACATCATACAAACTAAAACTAAAACAACATGGAAAAGAGAAGATCAATTTTAAAAAAAATGCTGGCCTCGGCAGTTGGATTATCTGTATTCGGAATAAGCAAAGATGCTATAGGAGCGCCTGCTGAGGAAAAGGTTGTTAACAATGTAACAACATTACAGGATGTGCCTTTATTTTCCGGATCAACTAAGCTTGGTAATATGGTTTTTATAGCTGGTAAAGGAGCGCATGTTGAGCCGTTTGAAATTAAGGCACACACCGAAATTGTATTGAAGGAGCTGGAAAAAGAATTGATAAAAGCCGGCTCATCAATGGAAAAAGTACTAAAAGTAGGAGTATTCCTGAATGATATAGCTGACTACCAGGGTATGAACGAGGTTTACAAAGGCCGCTTTGGTAAAAATCCACCCGTGCGTACCACTGTTGCAGTGGCCAAGGGAGGTGTACCGGGTAACTCGCTGGTAGAAATGGATTGTATTGCTTACATATAACAGCTATAAAAATGAAACGCAGAGATATATTAAAAGGCCTCACCTTATTGCCATTAGCGAGCGGGTTGGTGAGCAAGGCCGCCGCAATTGGAGCGACTACCACACACCCACCAAAAACAACAGAGCGCGATTTGTTTAAAGAGCTCGGCGTTACACCGGTGATTAATGCATCGGTAACCATGACTTTTTTATCAGGTTCATTAATGCTTCCGGAAGTATTGGAGGCGATTAATTCAACCGCGCATGATTTTGCCAATATGTACGAAGTGCAGGACAAAGTAGGCGCTAAAATTGCAGAAATGCTTCATGTGGAATCAGCCATGGTTACCTCAGGTGCAGCATGCGCCATTTTGCTGAGTACTGCCGCTGCCATAACCGGTACCGATCCTGAAAAGATCAAGCTGTTACCAAATCTGCCAGGGCCGCGGCCTGAAGTAATTATGCAGAAAACACATCGCTACCTTTTTGACCAGGCTGTAACTACAACCGGCGCCAAAATTATCGAGGTTGACGGTGCCGCCGAAATGGAGAAGGCCATTAATGAGCGCACGGTAATGGCGCTATTTTTTAACGCAGCAGGTAAAAGCAGTATTTCGCACGAAGATTTTGTGGCAGTTGCCAAAAAGCATAAGATCCCAACACTTTTAGATGCAGCTGCGGATGTACCGCCTGTTGAAAATCTTTTTAAATATCAGAAGATCGGTTTTGACCTGGTAACTTTTTCGGGTGGTAAAATGATCCGTGGACCTCAAAGTGCCGGTCTGTTGTTTGGACGTAAGGATTTGATAACCGCAGCCCGCCTTAATCACAGCCCTAATGAAGCACCTATCGGCAGGCCGATGAAAGTTAATAAGGAAGAAATGTTTGGCATGTACGCTGCCCTGAAGGCTTACCTGGAAAGAGATCATAAAAAGGAGTGGGAAGATTGGATCCAACGCACCAAAACCATTGGCTCAATGCTGGAAAGCCTGCCAAGTGTTAAAACCGAAGTTGCAGTTGACCCGGGACCAGCCAATGCCTTTCCGAGCTTAAATGTAACCTGGGACCAAACTAAAATTAAAATTAAACCTGAAGAGGTGGTAACAGCCCTGAAAAGCGGCACGCCAAGTATTGTTGCCGGCGGAAGACACGAGCACCTGACTATCGGCGTTGTGCTTTTAAGGCCCGACCAGGTTGATGTTGTAGCAAAAAGAGTAAAATCAATATTGCAACAGGCTGTTTAAAAACAGCTTGAACTTACTGGTGCACCAGGGTTATAACCCGTGATATTTTATAGTGAATTAACCTATATTTTAAAATGCTAAAAAAGTACTTCTTATTGCTGACCTTTTTAGGAACGGTCGGCCAGGTGTGTATGGCGCAATCATATGATATTGTGATCAAGGGCGGACACGTTATCGACCCTAAAAACAACATCGATGCAGTTATGGATCTTGCCATTGCTGATGGTAAGATAGCCCTCGTGTCGAAGGATATCGACCCAAAACAGGGGATCCAGGTGGTTGACGCAAAGGGGATGTATGTTACGCCCGGACTGATAGATATTCATACGCATGATTTTTATGGTACGCAGCCGGATCATCAATATGAAGACGGGAACCTGGGCATATCTCCTGACGGATTTACTTTCAGGAATGGCGTAACTACTGTTGTGGACGCCGGCAGTTCGGGCTGGAGAACCTTCCCAACGTTTAAAAGCCAAACCATTGATGTTTCAAAAACCCGGGTATTGGCGCTTTTAAATATTGTTGGCGAGGGTATGCGCGGCGGCTACGAGCAAAACGTTAACGACATGGACGCGAAGATGACTGCCCTGGTTGCAAAAAGATACAGGGATATTGTAGTAGGCATTAAGTTGGCCCATTTCGAAGGGCACGACTGGACACCAACCGATCGTGCGGTAGAAGCCGGTACGCTTGCAGGCGGCATCCCGGTGATGATAGATTTCGGCGGAAGCAATCCGCCGCTGTCAATTGAAGAGCTGTTTATAAAACACCTGCGTCCAGGCGATATTTTCACCCATTGTTTTGGCCAGTTAGGCAGCCGTGAGTATCTTGTAGACCTGCAGACCAATAAAATAAAGCCTTTTGTTAATGAAGCCCGGAAACGCGGGATAATTTTTGACGTAGGTTATGGCGGTATCAGCTTTGCTTATTCACAAGCATTGCCTGCAATAAAGGAAGGTTTCTTTCCCAATTCTATCAGCACTGATCTGCATGTTGGCAGCATGAATGACGCCATGAAGGATATGCTTACCTGCATGACGAAATTTTTAGCAATGGGCATGTCCCTGCATGACGTAATACAGGCCAGTACTTCAAACCCGGCGAAAGAAATAAAACATGAGGAGTTGGGTAACTTATCCGTAGGTGCTGGCGCCGATATAGCGATATTAAACGTTCGCGAAGGCAAATTCGGTTTGTTTGATTATACAGGGTATAAGGTAACTACCGATAAGAAACTGGAGTGTGAGCTTACCATAAGGGCCGGTAACATTGTTTACGATCTTGACGGGTTGGCAACACCTGTTTATCCCCCTAAAAAGGTTTCCAAAAGCAAGGCGGCAGCGTTAAAGTCAGAAACCCATTAACTTTAGGTACATTTTGTTTTGAATATAAATTATGAAATACTATAAACTTTTAACATTAGCGCTTATTACGGGCATTGGCAGCTTTGGTTCCGCTAAGGCGCAAACCATTTCGAGAGATGAACTGATATTTTATACATCAGAATGGAAAGGCGAACGCTTTGCTGACGGTAGGCCGAAAATACCGGATGCCCTGATTGAAAGAGCAAAAAAAATTGGCATTGAGGAAGCCTGGACAGTGTTAAAAAACGAAGGCTACAATAACCAGTTTGAAGGCGGCTGGAAATTGGTGAATGATACAGTGCCGGTTGTCGGTCGTGCGGTTACCGCCATGTTTATGCCAAGCCGACCGGACATCGAAAAAAACATTAAAGACCGAGGTGTAAAGCAGGGCCGAAAGGGCAACACCAATTCGTGGCCTATAGATGTTTTGACTAAGGGGGACGTCTATGTTGCTGATGGCTTCGGGAAGATAAGGGGAGGAACGTTAATAGGTGACAACCTTGGAAACTCGATATTCAGTAAATCAGGTAACGGGGTAATCTTTGACGGCTCTGCGCGCGATTTGAGTGGGTTAAGGGATATCAAGGGGTTTAATGCCTTTGTACGCGATTTTGATCCTTCCTATTTAGAAGAGATGGTATTGATGGGGCTTAATACGCCTATTCGAATAGGCCGAGCTGTTGTGCTACCGGGCGATTTGGTAATCTCAGAAAAAGAAGGTGTGCTTTTTATCCCTGCCCATTTAGCCGAAAAAGTGATAGCTGTCGCCGAATTTATTGACCTCCGCGATAAATTCAGTCACGCTATGCTTAAAGCGGGCACATTTGCCACTGGCGAAATTGACAGCCAATGGACCGACAAGATCAAGGACACCTTCATGAAATGGCTCGACCAAAACCCTAATGAAGTAAGAATAACAAGGGCACAATTAGATGCCTTTATGGAAAAACGTACCTGGTAATAAACCCAGACCTAAATTTAAACAGTTGAAAAGTATTAATATCTATAAGGGTGTTGCGGGCATTGCGGTACTTTGCCTTCTTGGTGCCGCCTGGTGGGCCTTCCAGGAAGGCATCGGCCATGCAGGGCCCGTTGTCATTGCTTTTTTTGTAATGTTATCCCTTGCCTCCCGAGGGTCAGAACTCACAAAAGGTTTTTCGTATACGCTTATCATTTTTGCAGCGGTGACGACTGCCTTATATTATCCGCAGTATTTTGTCCAGGTAAATGGTTTTAAACTGGCCGGGCTTATTACACCGCTCATACAACTTATTATGTTTGGAATGGGCACATCTATGAGCATTGGCGATTTTGCTGGGGTTATTAAAATGCCAAAAGGCGTGTTTATAGGCGTTGGAAGCCATTTTATTATCATGCCGCTGCTTGGTTTTACATTAGCCAAATTAAGCGGTTTCCCACCCGAAATTGCCGCCGGTATAATCCTGATAGGTTGCTCGCCAAACGGTATGGCTTCAAACGTGATCTCATACCTGGCTAAAGCTAACCTGGCATTGTCCATCACCATAACCGCTGTATCAACCATGTTGGCGCCATTTTTTACGCCGCTCCTTATGAAACTTCTGGGCGGTACGTTTATTAAAATAGATATGCTGAGCATGATGTGGGACATCACAAAAATGGTGATCATCCCTATTGGTGCAGGTATTGTTTTCAATAAATACTTACTAAAAAAAGCTTCATGGGTAGAGACATTGATGCCGCTGGTATCAATGTTCGGGATAGCCGCCATTATTGTGGTAATTACGGCCGCAGGCAGAGATAGCCTGCTGCACATTGGCTTTTTGCTGGTATTACTGGTGCTGATCCATAATTTAACCGGCTACACATTGGGCTACTGGGCCGGGCGTTTATTCAAAATGCCCGAGCGTGATTGCCGTACAATGGCCATAGAAGTGGGAATGCAAAACGGAGGGCTTGCATCGGGTATAGCAAAGGGAATGGGTAAAATTGCTACGGTAGGCCTTGCTCCAGCTGTGTTTGGCCCACTAATGAATATTACGGGATCATTGCTGGCTAATTACTGGCACCGCAAACCGCTTAAAGTGGAAGAACATGACTCTTCAGTATTAAAAGGGGAATTAACCAGGTAAAAATCTTTTGATTCAATATTATGTATTGCATTAATGCGACACATAATATTGAATCCTATGTAAAATTATTGTTATATTTAATAAAATATACTATTTTCAATTTTTTTAAGAAGTATGTAGTATTAATTAAATTATGCGTGAAAGTATTGTGAGTTTTAACGAAGATAACACTGCAATATGGATTGCCTTTAAAGAAGGTGATTGGGAGGCATACAGGAAATTATACAACAATTACTTTAAAATGCTCAATAATTACGGTTATAAATTTACAAGAGACGTAAATATTATTGAGGACGCTATACATGATTTGTTTATTAAATTATGGACAAACAGGGCTTCGTTAGGTAATCCCGTATCCGTAAAAAATTACCTGTACAAGTCGCTGCGAAATATAATCTTCCGCAAATTACAATCTCAATCGCGGTTTGTTGACCTTGAGGAAGAGCCGAATTATAATTTTTCCTTTGAAATTTCTTTTGACCACCGTATCATGGCTGACGAAGAGGAGCGTGAGCTGCAATATAAGCTAAGATCGGTTATTAAAGATTTACCGGCGAGGCAGCAGGAAATTATTTTCCTCCGCTTTTACGAAGGCTTAGGCTATGAAGAAATTGCCGATATCATGGAGATAAATACCAGCTCGGCATATAAGCTCATTTATAAGGCTTTTAATAATCTGCAGACCGCATTAAAAACATCCAAACTGGTTATTTTCTTAAGTCTTTATTCTTGTTTAAGCACAAATATTCACACAAAATAATTTTTTTCATTTTCAAAGGGATAATTTAGGGGTAGCCATGTATATAGGTTTTAAATAAGAAACTTATATACATGAAGATTGCGAAATACAGTACCTACACCGTTCCGGATTTTTTAGATGACGACGATTTTGTTCGCTTTGTAATTAACCCATCAGAAAATGATATAAATTTTTGGCGCTCGGTTACTGCCATGTATCCGGCACAACAGGAAGCGATTGATGAAGCTTCAAAAATCATACGCGCTTATCGCCAACAGGATGTTTTTACAAATGAAGGTAGCCAGCAAAAAATCTGGGGAAATATTGAGGCCTCTCTTCAATTGCAGCGCGCTCCAAAGCAAAAAGTATTCCGGTTAAATACATTTATGCGTATTGCAGCAATGGTGCTGTTGGTTTCATCTGTAGCTATTACAATATGGGTACTTAACCATAATACAACCACTGTGATTGCCACTGCCTTTGGCGAGGTGCGCACTATTACACTGCCCGATAACTCAATAGTTATTCTAAATGGGAACTCTAAATTGAGTTATGTAAACAACTGGAATAAAAAGGCGAGGGAAGTTTGGATTAGCGGAGAAGGCTTTTTTAATGTGAGGCACATCAACAAAAATCCAGCTCATATAAAAGCTACCGAAAGATTTATTGTTCACTGCAACGATATTAATATTGAGGTATTAGGTACGTCCTTTAACGTACGTACACGCCATAACAAAACCAATGTCGGCTTGATTAGCGGTAAAATCCGTTTGGAATATCTTGACAAAGTATCAAGCAGCAATCAATTGCTTGTTATGAAAAAAGGCGATTACGTGGAATATGCCCAAAAACACGTGGTAGAGCAGAAAAAGCTTGCTGTGCCCGAAAAGCTTACAGAGTGGACCAGCCATCAACTTCTATTTAATAATGCTACCCTAGCCCAGATCAGTGAGGTAATGACCGATGATTACGGCTATCATATTGAAATTCAGAACCCTAAACTTGGCGATCTGAAAATTGAGGGAGAGATAAGTGTATCAAACGTTGACGAGTTGCTGGAAACCATTGCCACCACATTATCAGTAAAAATTACGCATACTGATAAAAATATTACCATCACAGAAAACTAACAAACTAACCTTTAAACAAACTAATTATGCAAAAACTTGACTTATCAGCTTTCTTAAAATGTTGCTGTTTCTTGTTGGCTTTGCTCGGCCAGTCAGTTTACGGCTTTGGCCAAACAGCCCTCGCCAGCAACAACAGCTTTCATTTAAAGGCCAGGAACCTTACAGTGCAACAGGTCGGCGAAAACAAAGTGTTGTTAAAGGATGCGCTCGACAATCTTAAAAAGCAATTCAAAATCCAGATTGCTTACCACGAAGGACTGCTTGACAACAAATTTGTACCGGCCAGTTTGGTCACTAATGCCCGCATGTTTAATCTTGACGACAACCTGAAACAACTGTTGTCAGTTTTTCAGCTGGAATACCGCAAGATCAATGACAACCAGATCTCTATTTTTTCTTTAAAGGAGTCGTCTGATAACCGTGTTGCGGCTTTAGTTGTTGTTACCGGAAAGGTTGTGGATGCAGCCAGTAATGAACCAATTAGCGACGCTTCTGTTCTGCTAAAAGCCGATCCTAAAATAGGTACATCCACAGATGCATCCGGTAATTTCAAACTGGTTATACCCGATAAATACGCTGATAAGGCAATTGTACTCCAGGTTGTTTACATTGGTTACGACCGGGGAGAGCTGACAGTTTCTAATCCGGCTGAGCCCGTTCAAATAAAATTAAAGAAAAATACCAGCACCCTCAATGAAGTTGTGGTTACCGCTCTTGGTATAAGCAAGCAAAGAAAATCGCTCGGTTATTCGGTAACCGAAGTAAAGGGCAGCGAATTTACCCAGGCCCGTGAAAACAACGTGGCTAATGGGTTATCAGGTAAAATTGCAGGTGTAAATGCTGCAGGCCTGTCCACCGGGCCCGGTGGTTCAAGCCGGATAGTTATCAGGGGCAACGGCGGCCTGGCCGGCGATAACCAGCCACTATATGTGGTAAACGGTATGCCTATTGATAACAGTGTGCCTGGCGGCCCGCCAACTACAAACGGAACAACCAATAACGTTGACCGCGGCGATGGTATTGGTGCTATTAACCCGGACGATATTGAAACAATTAGTGTGCTTAAAGGGGGTACCGCCGCTGCTCTGTATGGCTCACGTGCTGCAAACGGCGTAATCCTTATCACTACCAAAAAGGGCCGTGCCCAAAAAGGTATAGGCATTGAATTCAACACTACTGCAACCTATGATAATGTTGCTGTTTTTCCTGACTATCAATATGAATATGGCCAGGGTGACGGAGGTGTTAAACCATTGACGTTGGCTCAGGCACAGGCTACCGGCAGGCGGTCATGGGGTGCTAAAATTGACGGATCAACAGATTACGTGGCTGTTGACGGAAAAACTCACCCGTATGTTGCACAAAAGGATAACCTGAAAAATTATTATCAAACAGGCAGCACTTATACCAACAGCCTTGCGTTTGTAGGCGGCAACGAAGGTATTACCTATCGGTTCTCGCTAGCTGATCTCAATAGTAGAGGTATTTTACCGGGAACTACTTATGACCGGAAAACATTTAACCTGGCATTAAACGCCAAACTGAGCAGTAAAATATCCGTTGAGGCCCTTGCCCAATATAATATCGAAACCGGGCATAACCGTACCGGAGCCGGCGATGCGTTAGGTAACCCCAACTGGACGCCCCTTGAAGTTGCTAATACGGTGGATATACGCTGGCTGAAACCGGGGTACGATGCCAACGGGAACGAAATAGTTTGGAATGATGCCGCCATCGCTTCAAACGGTTACTTTGTTATCAATAAATTTAAAGAGGATGACGTTAAAGACCGTTTTATCGGGCAAGGGTCTGTTTTATATACCCCAATAAAAGACCTTACTTTTAAAGCTACATTAAGCCGCGATTTTTATAATTATACCTATTCGAACATATTGCCCTCAGGCACGCTGTACATGTTAACCGGCCAATACCAGGGAATTCAATCAGACGTTTCTGAAACAAATGAATTGGTTACCGGCACTTACAAAACAAAAATTGTAAAAGATATAAACGTATCCATTCTGGGAGGGGTTAACGGCCGTCAAAATGTTACCAACCAGCAAACCACTGACGGATCACAATTTACAATACCTTTCTTTTACAGTACAACTAACCTTGCAAAAATAAAAACGACGCCGTATTATGCCAAGATAGTAACTAATTCAATATTTGGGTCGGCCGATTTTGATTATAAAAGTTTACTATTCTTGTCATTTACGGGTCGTAAAGATTGGTTTTCAACCCTTAGCCCGCAAAATAACAGCATTTTCTATCCCAGTATAGGTGGAAGTTTCATCCTGTCTGACGCTGTAAAGCTGCCCGAATTTTTCACTTTAGCCAAGCTAAGGGCTTCATGGGCACAGGTAGGTGGCGGCACACCGGATGCATATAAAATTAACCTTGCTTACCTAAGCATCCCCAGCGCCGGGCCGCCTCTGCAAAACGTATCCAGCAATGATATCACCAATAGTCACCTTAAACCCTATACTTCTACCACTTCTGAAGCGGGCATTGAATTACAGATGCTGCAGAACAGGTTAGGTTTGGATGTTACCGTGTACAACCGTAAAACCACTAATGACATTGTGAACACCGCTATATCCTCAACATCAGGCTATAATAATGTTATACTGAATGTTGGCGAAATGGATAATAAAGGTATTGAAGTAATGTTGGACGGATCACCTGTTAAATCAAAAATTTTTAGCTGGAATGTTAGTTATAACGTAGCTTATAATGATAATAAAATAGTAAGGCTTGCACCGGGGTTATCTACCATACAGCTTGCCGCAACTGTAAACAACTACGGCTTGCTAAATAATACTGAAGGCCTGGCATTTGGTACCATATATACTACACAAATGGCAAAAAACGCTAATGGCCAGGTAATATTCAACAAGACTACCGGGTTGCCTGTTGCCACGGGCTATACCCCTCTTGGAAAAAGCGTTGCACCGGTAACAATGGGTTTAACCAACGAATTCAGGTACAAAAGGTTTTCCCTTAGCTTCCTGCTCGACGGAAAATTTGGCAACAAGGTGTTTTCAGAAGCGGATGTGTATGCCACACGCCTTGGTTTAACCAAAATGACCCTGCCAGGCCGCGAAAACGGATTGGTATTAAATGGTGTTGACCAAACCGGCGCTCCGTATACCCGTACCGTTCCTGTTAGCGGCTTGCGTACCTACTATGATAATTATAAAATCTATTCAGACCTGTTTTTACACGATGGAAGCTTTGTTAAGTTGCGCCAGGTAATTCTATCCTACAACCTGCCTGTACTTGATTTAAAAGCGGTGAATATCCAGTCGGCGACTATTTCATTGGTCTCACGTAACTTGTGGACGATATATAAAAAGACCGATAATTTTGATCCGGAGCAAAGTTTTACCAACAGCAATGACCAGGGCTTTGAATCAATCGGTTTACCACGCACCCGTTCACTTGGTGTAAACCTTTCTGTTAAATTCTAATATTTAAATTTGAATACGATGAAAAAATATATTTATTGTCTGCTGATAATATTTGGCATTATAACGATTCAATCATGTACCAAAAACTTTGAAAAGTTTAATACAGATCCAAATAGTTCGCCCAAACCAGTCCCCGGGTATATCTTTACCAAAGCTGAATACGACGGCGTTTCGAGCATGATGAACCTTTTACTTGGGACCATGCAATACACAACCAGCTTTAATGACGTAGCAGGCTTTGGCTCAAAATACATATTAGCCCAAAGCCAGCAGTCGGCAGCAGAGTTTAGCAGCGCCTATCCAAACCAGATCAATGAGCTGGTAGAAGTTTTAAAGGCAGTTGGTACTGATGCATCACAAAGCAATCTTATTGCCGAGGCCCGCATCTGGCGGGTATATTGTTTTAGCAGGCTTACCGATCTGTACGGCGATATTCCTTACTCACAGGCAGGCCAAGGTTACAACGGCGCGATCTATAAACCCGTTTATGACCCCCAAAAAGACATCTATGCCGATATGCTCAAAGAGCTTGACCAGTCGGCAACCAGCCTTGATGCCGGTAAGTCGGCCACGTTTGGCGATGCCGATCTCATTTATAGCGGCAATCCCGGTAAGTGGAAGAAATTCGCTTACTCACTGATGCTGAGACTTGCTATGCGCATGACAAAAGTTGACATTGCCGGAGCGCAAACCTGGGCAACAAAAGCTATTACAGGCGGAGTTATTTTAGACGATGCTGATATAGCCAAAGTACCTTATGTAGGTTCAGGCCAGGATATCAACATAAACCCGCTTGCCAATGATCTTTGGAACAGTGATTATATTGCGCAGGACGGCTTTACAAATACAGAAGGCGGTAAATACCAGGATGTATTTATAAGCCATCTTAAAACAAATAAGGATCCGCGCCTTGGCGTAATATCTATTGTATACGTCAACAAGGTTGCCGACACTTCTTTTGCCATACAAAAAGGCATGTCGGCTGGGCTGAACACAAAACCTGCTGATTTTGCAACTTACTCAGAGCCTAATCCCAAAACTTTATTGCTGTTAAGTTCCCCCCGCCTCGTATTTACCGCTGCAGAAAGCTATTTCCTGCTGGCTGAAGCAGCCTCGCGTGGCTGGTACAATGGTTTAACTGCATCAGCGGCTTATGAAAGCGGGATCTCTGCCTCTATGCGCCAATGGGCTTTAATTGGCGGCGCCACCGGAACAATAACCGACAACCAGATCAATACCTATATAGCACATCATAAATTTGTAGCAGGCACGCTCGACCAAAATATGGAACAGATTTACACAGAGTTTTGGGTGGGTCTATTTCCTGACGCAGAAGAGACCTTTGCTACCTACAGGCGCACTGGCTACCCTGCCCTGGTACCTAATAATTATGTCGGTAATGCTACCGGGGGTAAAATTTTCAGAAGAATGCTTTACCCCATAAGTGAACAAAATCTTAACGCGGCGTCCTATGCCGCCGCAATAAGCCGCCAGGGTCCTGACGACTTTCTGACGAGGATTTGGTGGGATAAGCAATAAGTTGAGTTGATGATAGTTTAAAATCAGGAGGGAGAGTCCCTCCTGATTTTTTTGTGTAGTTATGACACATGTTGTCGCTACTGGTTAATTTTGATCAGCATTTCATGCCATAGTGTTCAATTACTTGCCTTGTTCCTGAAATATCGCGAAATTTGTGGCGATGACGGATCTTAACGAATATGAGTGCGAGATGCTTGACCTGGTGCTGGAGGCTTTCGGCATCCCGGACAGCCTGACACGCCGACAGCTGCTGGAACTGTTTGACCAGGATGAAGCCGCCGCCTTTGCAATGGTGCAAGCGCTGACCAGGGAGGGCCTGATCGCTGAATCCGGGAAGCACGGCGATTATGAACTGCCCGAAAGGCTGATCCTAAAGCCCAAAGGGGAAAGGTTCCTCAAGGAGGGTGGCTTCACCCGCCGTTATCATTTGGAACAGCAAAAGCCGGTCGTTGTCGGCGGCACACTGGCCAAATTACAGCAGCAAAATATGCGGCTGCAAAATGAGAAGTTGGCAAATGAGTCGCGGATTGGTGAGCTCCAAAGAACGGTAAAGCGCCTGCAGGGCAGGCAATACCTCTGGTGGGCGCTGATGGCCCTGGTGCTCATTATCAGCTATTTCCTTGGGCGCTTTCATAAACATTAAAAAAGGCGAGGTATGACTGTCCATGACGGCCGCTCAAAATTGCCTGAAAAAATAAATTTACGTGGTCTTTAAAACTCATGTGAACCCATGAAAAAAGTGATGCCCTTCGACTTCCTGTTGGATTATCTACCGGCGACGGTAGTCATCAGGCCTGCTATCGGGATGTATTACATTTATTTTGAAGGCAAGATTGTACTGATCCTTCGAAAAGTCAGCAAAAACAGCAAACATAATGGCTTGTGGATCGCTACAAAGCAGGAGGATCACGCCGGCCTGAAGGCGGATATACCGGCAATTACCGATTTTGTGCTTGACGAAGGTGAAACATTTGAGTCCGCCTGGCTACAGCTTAGCGATACGCATGACGATTTCGAAGAGGCTGCGATCCGCATCTGCGAACTGGTTTCGCACAGGGACAAAAGGATCGGAAAGGCCACCCCAAAGGCTGTGCAGTTCACCAGCGGTTTAAACCATGAATAATCCAATCATCACCTAAAGCGATACCAGGTAAATCAAATTTAATATTTGTTATTGCGTAACTTTCGCCGGCTGGTAACCTTTCCAAAGCCACTCCAGTGCTTCGGGGAGTGTTTGCTTTTTTACTTTATAATCAACGTGCCCGGCATTGCGGGCGAAAACAAACTGGTATTGATAACCTTTAGCAGCGAGCGCTTTTGCCATATTTTCATTTGCGAGTACCCAATCATGCATGCTATCGCGCATTACGTTTGGATTAAAAAGGTCCCGGTCGCCAACTTCCATCCAGATTCGCAATGGTTTCAGGCGGTTTTTCGGAATTATACTGTCGTGAAATCCCCAGGCTCCATGGGGTGTTTTCGGGTTATAAGGCCATTGCTGATTTATATAAGTACCGGAATAATTAAGCACGCGGTGATACAGTTCCGGGTGATACCACGCCATGATCAGCGCGCAAGATCCACCCGAACTGCCACCCATTGTAGCGCGACCGGCGGGGTCTTTAGTTAGTTTTACCTGGCACTTGCCTTCCACCAGCGGCAGTATTTCATTTTCAACAAATTCTGCGTACACGCCGCTCATGGTATCATATTCCAGGCCCCGCTCGCTGCCCTGGGCATCGCCGCCGCCATTACCGATAGAGATGGCAACCATCGGCGGCACTTTACCTTCGGCAATTAGGTTATCCAATACCGTGAAAAGTAAATTGTCTGGCCCATCAGCGCCAACTATAAATGGCGCTACCGTGCCCACAACGTATTGTTTTGGAACATACACCGCCACCTCACGAGTGTAAGGGACCGGATGGCTTGTAGTGACGATTAACTTAACAGGGTTTGCCGGGTCTGGCGTGCCAAATGTATTTGCTTCCCGGGCAATGCCAGGATAAATCTTACTGTCCTTCGAATCAATGGTAAAGTGGTATATGGTACCCTGTGGTACATTAGTTTGTACCATCGATCCGGTGCAGGCTCATGTGTTGGACCGATAATAAAATTTCCATTCAAATTTGGTGACGGATTGGCGCCATCTGGTAATTCCGTAGCCGATACATAACCAGGTGTATGCCGATCGCGAATTGGTGGCTGGGCCATGACGCGGCAAGCGCTCATGAGGAACAGTATATCGAGCGCCAGGGTGCAAATAATTACCTTAGTTGGCTTCATTTTATTTAAATTTTAAGACGAGTGATTGTTATGCCTGCGTTTTTAAATTTAGCGTTTATAAACACATATAGCAAATTAGCCCGGGCGTAACAAAAAATAGATCGGGTGTAGTTATTGAGGTTCATGAATAATTAAGTGTACCTTGTGGGCTTATCAAAACAATCATGGCAACAGGAACAGTAAAATTTTTTAATGAATCAAAGGGCTTCGGCTTTATTACGCCCAGTAATGGAGGCAAGGACTTATTTGTGCATGTTACCGGCCTAAGCGGCCAGGTCCGCGAAGGAGATGAGGTTACTTTTGATGTGGAAGAGGGTAAAAAAGGGCCAGGTGCAATTAATGTTAAATTAGCTTAAACGTAAGTTCACAGCTTTTATTTATCGTCATTCGTATACGGTGATTTTAGCGGTTACCGGCAACTGAAAAGTAAATAGCGATCCCTTTCTGGACTGACTTTTTACCCGGATGCTACCGCAGTTAGTCATTCCTGACGAATAATTAATAACGATACATATAAATAGTAAAGTCATCTGGCTCATAGTCACTAATCAATGTTGCCCTCGGGCAAACAGATTGACAATAACGGATGATTTGTTCGGGATCGTAGGCAACAATCAACCCGTTTGGTATAATTTCGCTCAACAGGTTGAATGCGAGTCCACGATGGCAAGCCGCATACAATTTCGCGATAATCTTAAAAATAAAATCCGGATCGATGCTGTAGTAGTTCAATGAACCACTTGCAAACACATAATCGGCAGAAGGTAGCGGCATTGCCGTGAAATTACCGGCAAGAAAATTGGCATTCTGAAATTTACCATACCGGCAGGTCGCTTCATCCAAAAGGTCCGGGATTTGTTCTATGCCGGTGTAAGTGATAGGGTGATACAATTCCAAAAGATAGGGCAGAAGATCACCATAACCACAACCAGCATCAAGTATGGAACAGTTATTCAAGTCCCCGATACCGGCAAGGGCTTTGAAGCGAACCTGCTGGCTATTTGTATCTTTCCAGCCCAGGGCATGACTGCTGTTGCGACCATAGATCCCGATCATGGCCTGGTGATATCTAAAAATAGCTGCAGAATCGTTTAATGAACTCATTCTCTTTTTGGGGCGTTCCCGAAGTTCGTGTTTTCAATCCACATGACAAATTCAACGGGGCCGCCTTCCTTTCCACAACCAAAGCACTTAAACAGGTTCTTCTCCGGCGAAACCATGAATGAATCGGACTGATCCGGGTGAAATGGACAATTGCCTTTTAAGGTTTTTCTTCCCTCGCGGAGGGTGATGTGTTTGGAAACGATTTTAACAAGGTCTGACATATGGCGGCAAACATAGCCATCAGGTAAGTGTCGGCAAAGGCCTTTGTAATATTGTTGAAAATTATCTTTTTGTTGGCAATTCTGTAAGGCTTTATTGCCTTTTTAAAATTCATCGGCAGTGCTGCGGCTATCGATATACGGAGAACTGTAAAAGCTTATGAGATCACCGTTAACCGTGAATGTCCATTCGGAAGCCTCATTGTTTTTTTGCACCAACAAATCTTCGCAACCAAATGTGTAGTCAATATTAAGCACAACACGGAAACTCCCTATACTGGTGGCTGCGCCATATTTCACTCGGTCGATGTTCATTTGCTTAACTTCCGGCGCACCGTTAGGCCGGAACTCCCGCTCCAGGGCATTTTTTAAAAGTTCATGGGGTTTGGTTCCCGGGCGAAACAGATCCTCCAAAAGAGTTTCGGCATCATCAAAATGGCCTGTTATTTTTACGTCGAAACTATCCATTAGGCGTTAAATGGCATTTTTAATTAAGGGGATCACTTTTGCACCAATGAGCTCAATGGATTTCATCAACTGCGCATGGGTCAGGCCTGCGTTGTCCATCTGGAACGTGAACCTGCTTATTCCACCTAATGCTTCGCTGTGTCGTAACAGCTTTTCAGCAACCTGTTCCGGTCCGCCGACTACAAGTACTCCGCGTGGAGCAACAAGGCTGTCAAATTGTGGCCTCGTTACAGGCGGCCAGCCACGCTCTCTGCCCAGCTTTGTCCAGAGTTCAGCATAGCCGGGATAGTAATCGGCTATGGCTTGTTCATTCGTATTGCCAACATAACCCGGTGAGTGCAAACCAACCTTTAATTGTTCCGGCTGAAATCCGGCGCGCTGCCCGGCCTCCCGGTAAAGGTCGATAAGTGGCCTGAAACGATGTGTCTCCCCGCCGATCACGGCAACCATTAAAGGCAGGCCTAATGTCCCGGCCCGAACGAAAGACTCCGGCGTACCACCAACACCCAACCAAACAGGCAGTTTTTCCTGCAACGACCGGGGATAAACCGGCAGATTTTCCAACGCAGGCCGGAATCTGCCCGCCCAGGTAATAAACTCATTGTCACGGATCTTTAGCAGTAGGTCTAGCTTCTCTTTAAAAAGCTTGTCGTAATCATTCAGGTCGAACCCAAACAGGGGATAGGCTTCGATGGAAGAACCTCTTCCAACCACAAGTTCGGCTCGTCCTTTTGAGACCAGATCCAGTGTGGCAAAGCTTTGATATACCCGTACAGGGTCTGCAGCACTTAGTACTGTTACCGCGCTGGTTAAGCGAATATGTTTGGTTCGTGCTGCCGCTGCAGCCAGGATCACCACGGTGGCCGAATCTAAAAACTCTTTTTTATGGTGTTCACCAATCCCAAAAACGTCAAGCCCGACCTCGTCGGCCATGGTAATCCTTTCAAGCAATTGCTGCATCGCATCTACGCTGCTAAGAGTATTATTGGTACCATACATTGCCGAGGCAAAGCTGTCTATTCCTATTTCCATTACCTGCAAAGTTCGGCTTTTTGAGCGGTTTCATTTGTATTCTTAAGGTAATAAGGTTCTTCGGTTCAATTTTTTTTGCGGATAACCTGGTACGTGTTTTCTTATGACTATGAAATAACGCCTGCTTAACATTACAACAACATGTAACTATTCAATTTGTAGCCGGAATTCTTTAAAATTCTTGCTAACAGGTTATTTAGGGGTTATCGGAAAATTTATTAAAATGAAGATTACTGTTATTTTATTAGTTACCGGGGTAATATCCGTCTTTTTTAAATCGGATATTCAGATGGATATTGTAAAAGAATCAACTATTGATTCATTAGGAGCCTGCCAGGGTGTATCCATTCAGCATGGAAAAGCGCTGCTATATGGTGACCGCGAAGTTGGTATGATCAGGCAATTTTCTTTTGATAAAGATACCCTTGTATATGACCATAAGGAATGTAAACTAACCATCGATGGTAAGAACATAATTAACCATCCTACCGGGATAGCATATCATGGTGATATGCCAGTATTTATGGGAAATTCTGTTAAACCACCTAAGGGAGAGACTGCATGGAAGGCTTTTATCTACTATATTAACTGGAATGGTTTGTGGAAGACAGGAACATTAGACGGCAACCTGCTCAAAACGATTGAAGATGACGCCTGCATCCAGGGTACGCGGCCCGAATATGTTAAATACCATAATAAATGGTATGTAGCAACAGCCGATTATGGTAATCACGGGAATGAGGTGAGGTTATATGATCCGGAGCGATTAAGCCACTGTTCAAAAACCAGTGAACCCGGTGTGTTATATAAGAAATTTACTTGTACGCCATGGGTACAAAACCTGTATTGGTTGGATGATAAGGGTATTATCGTACTAATACAAAATCAAATAGAGGGCCGTAAGTGGCGTTTTACCTATGTCGATCTTGAAAAATCTATTCAAACGGGGCAGCAGGAAGTTATAAAGGAAGTCAATGTTGATGCCAGGGGAGATGAACTGGAAGGTTTTGCATTCACTGGTCAGGCTGATAAAGGAATTGCTGTTACCTCATCCCGCAAAAACAATGTTAACTACATGCATATCGGCTGGTAAATTTTTAGCGGCAAAAGTATTCGTTTGTTAACATTGGCTTAATCAGCCTTAATCATTTGCCGGATAGATTTGCAGTATTAATCATCGGGGCAATATGGTATATCAAAATTTATCAGAACAATTGCTATTGAGAAAATGCAGCGAAGGCGATCCGGCTGCTTTTCATGAAATTTACGAACAGTACAAGGCATTCGTTTTTGCCGTAGTTGCAGCAAGGCTCGAAGATCAGGATGATGCAAAAGACATCACCCAGGACATCTTCATAAATCTTTGGGACGCAAGGGCACGCCTGGCCAATGTACGGGACTTTAAAACCTACCTATATGTTTTAAGCCGTAACAAAGTGATCTCTGCATACAGGAAACAAAATATTCGCATTAAAGGTGAGGGATACCTACTTCAGCAACTTTCGGAACTGGAACACTCAGCCGAAGATCATCGACTGGCATATGAACTAAATAGTACAATCGTGAATGTTGTTGATCAGTTGCCTGAAACCATGCGTAATTGCTACAACCTCAGCAAAAATGAGGGAAAGCGAAACGCAGAAATTGCAGGGATCCTGAATGTTTCTGAAAAAACCGTCCGCAACAATGTATCAGAGGCGCTGAAGCGTTTAAAATTGACGCTGCAGGATAGCCATCCTGAACTGATGATATGGGCATTGCTTTGCCTTTCATATTTACGCCTGTAATTAAAGGTAATCTATTGTTAACATTCTCTTAAAGGACATTCCGTCCGGCCACGCGAGCTATAATAAAGTAGCACTAGTGGATAACAGGACTAAAAAATTATTTGAACGGTATCAATCAGGCAAAGCCAGCAATGAAGAACAGCGGTTGGTAGAGGATTGGTTTGCCACCTTCGACAATCAGCAGGAAAATAAACTTAGCGAAGAACAACATGCGCAAATATTCACCGGCATGGACCGGGAGATGGATCGCTTGTTGAAAAATCGCCCGGTAAAAAGAATTTTACCTGTCCGCTGGCTACAAATGGCAGCTGTATTGCTTGTAGGGGTGGGCATCGTGTGGCTTGGCAAATCCCGCCAGGTACCTGCAAAACCCGTATCGTACACACTTATCTCGGTACCAAAAGGGATCAAAAAACAACTTTCGTTGCCTGATGGTACTAATGTCTTTCTTAATTCAGGTTCGTCACTGCGTATTTCGTCGGCATTTGGGGTAACTAACAGGATAGTATCATTAACAGGTGAAGGTTTTTTTGTGGTAAAACATAATCAAATGCATCCTTTCACTATTCAATCGGGGGGGCTTACCATAACAGATATTGGTACCGCATTTAACGTTAAGGCTTACGCAGGTGAGAACCAAATCAGGGTAGCCGTAGAAAGCGGGGAGGTGAATGTAAAGGAAAATAATTCTGCTGTAGCCCAATGGCCTGCATCAATAACTCATAACCAACAACTTATCTATAGTAAGGATAGCCGGAAAGCCATTTTAAGTCATGCACAAACAGACGAAATTTCTGCATGGAGAACAAACAAGCTTCGCTTTGACAATGCTTCGTTCAATGAAATTGCCGCCACACTTGAAAGGTGGTATGGTGTACCCGTCAGGTTAAATGGCTACGCGAAAGGCAATCGTCGGTATACTGTGAGCTTCAATAATGAATCCCTTACAAACGTGTTACAAGTGCTTGAAAAACTATCGGGCATGAGTTACCAGGTCAACAATAAATCAATACAAATTAATTTAAAACCAAGCAAAAGAATATGAAGTAACATGAATCACCCAAGGCAGGGAATGTTTCAGCATCCCCTGCATGGCAGCGCAAAAGTTAAGCGCCATCAATTTAAACGATCAAGCAATCATTAAAATTAAAATCAAAAATGCAAAATTTTTATCGAATCAAGCTTTCACGCTGGTTAATAAAAGGGTTAACAACAAGAATATTACCCCTGGCCTTAACCACGTTATTACTTTTTAGCCTTAGTATTTCAGTAGCTGCGACAGAAGGTCAAACTATTAATAATACCAGGATTTCTATAATGGCAGAAGATCTGTCGATCAAAGCTGTTTTTAATATCATTGAAAGCAAGACAAATTTTATTATCGGGTATGATAATACTGTGGATGTTACCAAGCATACGTCGCTGCATATCAATAACAAAACTGTTAGCCAGGTATTACAGCAAATATTAAAAGACTACCGGGGAACCATTAGCCAGGTAGACGAATACCATGTGCTGATAAGAGTTGAAAAGGCACCCGTTGCGCAGAAGGAACCCATAAAGGTTCAGGCTATCCAGGTTAGGATCACAGGTACTGTGGTAGACGAAAAGGATCTGCCTGTTCCAGGAGTAAATGTTTACGAAAAAGTGTCACATAAAGGGACAGCTACAGATGTAAACGGAAAATACGCGATAACAGCAGAGCAGGGCTCAACGCTTGTATTTTCATTTGTAGGATACACCTCGCAGGAAGTTGTGATAAGCAACCAAACCGAAATTAACATCAAGTTAAAGCCAGCTGCGACAATACTTAATGAAGTAGTGGCGATTGGTTACCAAACCGTGCGTAAAAGCGATTTTACCGGAGCAGTTGCCAGTGTAAAATCTAATGAATTAAATTTATCTGCACCAACGGTAGGGCAGGCACTTGTTGGTAAAGTGGCAGGTGTACAGGTTTCACAAATAACAGGTGCGCCTTACCAAAGCACAAAGATCAGCGTGCGTGGCGTTGGTTCAATTAACGCAAGTTCCGACCCGCTTTATGTAATCGATGGTTATGCGGCTGGTAATGATTTGTTTATTAACCCGGAAGACATTGAATCGATAGATATATTGAAGGATGCTGCATCGGCCGCCATATATGGTTCAAGGGCAGCCGGCGGCGTAGTGCTTATTACAACAAAGCATGGTTCAAAACAAAACACCAAGGGTAAATTTGAATATGATTACCAGGCTGGAATTAACCAGATGGCAAAAAAGGTTAAGCTTTTAAATGCAGATCAATTTGCCCAATTGGTAATTGACGGTCGTAATGATTCATACCATGATCTTTGGGTAACAACAGGGCATACCTGGAACGATGCGATGTATTCGGATAATAACTCCACCCGTATTGCAAATGTGGGTAACGCGGCATCGGTGAGTATCCCCGGTACTTTATATGATTTCGCCTCACAAACACTCATTCACCAAACAGTAAATACTGATTGGCAGAACGAATTATACCGTAACGCTCTAGTGCAAAGCCATAATCTTTCATTTACCGGCAATTCAAACGGTACAGCTTACTATTTAAGCGCCGGATACCAGGATCAGCCGGGGATTATGCTTGGTACAGGTCAGCAAAAAATTAACCTGAGGGCTAATATCGATGGTACCATAGGCACAAGGCTTAAAGTAGGCGCCAATATATCGTTTACACAAAACACTAACCAGGAAACCCAGGATGGCCGTTGGGATCACAGCCCCGCCTTTGGCGCATTAATTTATATGCCGTTTTTCCCTGCCTACAATCCTGACGGTAGCATCGCCACTAATGTGGCAGCAGCGCAATCAACAGCTTACGGTTATCAATCTATTGAAAATCCAATTGCTACCGCCACGCTGATAAAAATAACCCGTGTTGGCGACCGGGCCACTTATAACGCTCACGCCAGTTATACAATTTTCAACGGCCTTACCTTTAATACCAACTTAGGTATGCAGACCTATGCCGAAAATTATAATTACTATCTGCCAACAGATATCAGTAACGGCGCAAACCCGCCTTATTCGTCTCAGTCGATAGCGGCTGCAAAGGCAATCCGACAAACGATAGACTACCGTGATCAATTGGGTGAGTTTACCTTAAATTATTCCAAACAATTAGGCAAGAATCACTTTGATGGGGTAGTGGGTTATACTGCTCAAAAAACTGTTAATAATGTTTTAACCGTTCAGGGAACTGGTTTCCAAAATGATAACGTGCCTAACATTACCGGTGCTGCGCCAAGCCAGATCACACTGATAACCAGCAGCCCGCCCGAAGGTGTACAGGCAACCGGCGATCAAACTTATACCTTGCTGTCGTACCTGGCAAGGGTAAACTATAACTACAATAGTAAATACTTCCTTTCAGCTTCCTTCCGTACAGATGGTTCTTCAAGGTTCGGCCCCACAGATCGTTACGCATCGTTTCCATCGGTATCTGCTGGTTGGAACTTGTCGGATGAGTCATTTTACCACAGCTGGCTGGGTGATCAGTCGACCGTTAAGCTACGTGCCAGCTGGGGATTGAGTGGTAACAATAATATCGGTAACTATAATACGCAACGTGTTTATGGTTCTCCGCAAAATGTGGTGTTTGGTACCGGGTCTCTGTCGTCGGCGTTAACCGCAGGAAACATCAGGGACGCTAACCTGGGCTGGGAATCGACATCGCAATATAACTTTGGTGCCGACTTTGGTTTATTGAAAGGACGCCTGTTTATTATTGCTAATTATTATATCAGTAAGTCATACAACCTGTTGTTTAACGAGCCGATATCAGCTGTTTCAGGTAGCTCAACAATCCTTACTAACTTAGGTTCGGGTTCAAAAGTTAGCAACAAAGGATTTGATATCCAGGTTGATGCTAAGGCAATTGCTACTAAAGATTTCAACTTAAATATTAGCGGCAATATCTCTATCAACCGCAACAAAGTGTTGGGACTGAGTGGTAACAATACATTAATTACCAACGGAGCTGAGCGCTCTTATTTAACCAGTATCACAGAAACAGGCCAGCCAATAGGTATGTTCTATGGCTACAAGGTGGCGGGAATGGTTACTGTGGCCGATTTGGCCAACATTGCTGCCGACCGTGCTAATTATAATTCAACTACGCATTCGTACCCTGCAGGCTACCAAATCAAAGGCCCGCCAATTTCAACATTTTCTACTACCCCGCTGCAGGCAGGCGATCTTTACTTTAAAGACGTAAACGGAGACGGTGTGATCAACAGCAAGGACGCCGGGATCATTGGCAATCCATATCCGAAATTCACATACGGATTTGCCATAAATGCGACGTACAAGAACTTTTACTTCAGCTCAGCCTTCGCCGGTTCTTATGGCAACCAGGTTCTTGACGGGCAGGATTATTACTTGTACAATATGGAGGGCTCTGGCAACCAGTATGAAGACGTAGCCAACCGTTACCGTAGTGCGACCGACCCAGGTGCCGGATCAGTTTACCGTGCGTCACGCGGCAGTACACAAAGTAACAGCACCAGGTTATCTACATTTTATTTACAGGACGGATCGTTCCTGCGTAACACCAATATGACGCTGGGCTATAACATCAAATCGGACTTTATATCACACAATTTAGGTTTAACCGCGCTGAAGGTATATGGTTCTGTTAACAATGCCTTCACCATTACAAAGTATAAAGGCTACAATCCGGAAGTTAACTATGATTATACCTATGGCGGTTCGCAGGGTGCTAACCTGGCACCTGGTATTGACTATGGTGTATATCCTTTGGTACGATCTTACAACCTTGGGATTAAAGCAACTTTTTAATTAAAATATAATTCTGAAAAAATGAAGCATATAAAATTTACGTTATTTTGCCTGGTAGCATTACTTGCCCTGAACTCATGCAAAAAAGATTTTTTGCAGCAAAATGACCCTGATGCCAATAGTATCAGCAACTCTTTTAAAACCGAAAATGATGTTTTACTGGCTGTTAACGGCTGTTACTCTTTATTAAGAAGCGGTAACACCATTGGTGAAGGCAGTGACTTATGGACAGATCAACGTTCTGACGATACCGGAACGAATGACAATCAATCAAACGCGGGTGAGCCATTTGGATTCAATAACTTCTCATTAATTCCTACTAACAGCTATTTGTACACACACTGGCTGGCCATGTATGCTGTTATAGCAAACTGTAACATCGTTTTATCAAATATCGATAAAGTATCATTTGCTGTTCCGGCTACCAAGCAAAAATACAAGGCTGAGGCCGAGTTCATACGCGCGTTAATCTATTTTCACATGGTACGCGAATGGGGAGACGTTCCGCTGGTAACAACACAGCTTACAAGTACGGAAGATATTACTGCCAATACTGCGCGCACAAAACAAGCTGCTGTATACACCCAGATAGTAGCTGATCTGAAGGATGCTGCCGGCAGCCCCTTGCCTGCAACGCAATCAGTTGGAGTTATTGGCAGAATCTCATTGGCTGCGGTAAACACGCTATTAGGCCAGGTATATCTTACTATGGCAACTACCCAGGACGCCGGCGCTAAAACTGCCAACCTGAATGATGCCTTAACCTACCTGACGAATGCCTACAATGCCAAGACATTTGGAAATTTAAGTGACATCCCTTATACCGATGTTTTTGATGTAACTAAAAAATCTACCTGCCCTGAACTTATCTGGCAGATCGTTAACATCCAGGGTGACCCGGTTTACAGCTCGAGCATAGCGGCCAATAGCCAGGCTACAGGTGAAACAACCGACTCACAAAAACCCTCTACCAGCTTGGGAGACAACGTAACACACGACCTGGTAAACGAATACGAAAGCGGCGACCCACGCATGGCGTTTTCAATCAAATTTGCCAATGCGCCAACCGTAAAGGATTGGTATGTTACCAAATTCAGGGATGTAAGCTCTGGCGCAGGTAAAAACGGTTATGGTGGAAATGACTGGATCCTGATGCGCTATGCAGATGTGATCCTGATGCTTGCCGAAACTAATATGTATCTTGGAAACACAGCAGTTGCCACGCAATATTTGGATATGGTGCGTACAAGAGCAGGAATGCCGACTTATGAGGTTTCATCAGCCGATCCGGCTTATAGCGCTAGTTTCCCAACATTAAAGCTGGCCATATTACACGAACGCCGTGTCGAACTGGCATTTGAGCATCACCGCTGGTTTGATTTATTAAGGACTTTTACTACTGATGAACTGGTGACTTATTTTCATAATAAAAGCCAGGCTAATTTTGGCTCGGCCTTGTTATCAAACTTTACAACTAAGGACAGGTTTTATCCTATCCCGTTTAACGAAACAAAGTTAGACCCGGTAAAAATGTACCAGAATCCTGGTTATTAAGATTCCTTTACCTTATTCTGGAGGAAGCTAATTTCAGCTTCCTCCTTATTATTAAATCACAATTTTTATGACTAAAATAAAAAATTACCGCCGGTTATTACTGGCGATGCTGCTGATTTTTTGCACTTTTCAAAGCATGGCACAAGCCGGCTTTAATAAAAACTATCACTTCCTGCATTCGGATAATTTAGTAGCCGATAAAAACTTTTACCTGCTAACGGTCATCGACCACTCGCCGGGGGTTAAATCAATTATTGAGAACGACGCTTATTTTAAACAATTATTTGCCAGCCGACTAGCACTGCTTAAAAGTCATGCAATGGATACTTGTTCTCATCCATTATCGCTAGTTGAGGGGTTTAAATACAACAAGGAAGATTCTTTGAAACTGGCAGAAAATGCAGCCGCGTTATATAAAAGTCATCAGCCCGTGTTTGATCAAATGATCAATAACCATTTACGCCCGTCGGGATATTACCAGCGCTTTGCCGGCTTAAGTAATGAAGAGATATTTTTAAAGGCCTGGGGCCAATACGTTTACGGAATCAACTATATTATAGACCAGTTTGGTTTGGGTAAAAAAATGCGTTATCCACGTATCGATACTGCCAGTTACGTAGTTTCGAGCCGTTATTACCGTATGGTGATGAAGGATATGTTTGCCTTGCTTGATGAACAAACAGATGGTATGAAGCTATTTTACCAGCCATCGCTGGAGGTGGCTATGCACCTGATGGATGCCAATGACCGTGATGAGCCGGCCCGGTTTGAACCCATGGAACAAAATGATAACAGATTAGCCGTCGCCAAAATCAAAATAACCCAATGGAGCAAATATCCTTACGCGGCTATCGTGATCCCGGGTAATGGGCCGGAATTATTTACCACTCCTATAAGCCCGGATAACAAGATCCATTGTGATGCAGCTGCCGCGCGCTATTTAAAGGGGATGGCCCCATTTATCATTACCAGCGGCGGATACTGTTATCCGTTCCGCGGCCCGTATTGCGAGGCTGTAGAAATGAAGAAATACCTCATGAAGAAATTCGGGATCCCCGCAGATGCAATTATTATCGATCCGCATGCGCGACATACCACAACTAACTTTAGGAATGCAGATCGCTTAATCATTCGTTACGGCATTCCAACGGATAAGCCATCCCTGTTTATTACCAGCAAAAGTCAGCATGATATGGTAATGAAAGATGCATTTGATAAACGAAACACCAAGGAACTGGGTTATTTACCTTACAGGGATAAAAAAAGCATTTCAAACCACGATGTTGTTTTTTATCCGGTTTACGAAAGCTTACATATGGATCCGTTGGATCCTCTTGATCCATAGCTATATACAATAAGGAAATTATGCGGTCAGGCAATGCGCCAAACTACAGACTTATCTTTTTGTGCGATGGACTGAATTTTTTTTATAATTTCGCGACCTTTAAATAAATTTATAATAATACCATGGAAAAATTCACAGCACTTAAGGAATTAATTGAAACCGCAGAAAAAGATGCAGCAGCGTTTTACGAAAAAGGCAACAATGCCGCAGGCACCCGTTTACGCAATGCTATGCAACAATTAAAGGTTACTGCAACCGACATCCGCAAGGAAGTTACCGAAAAGAAAAATGCTAAATAATTAAATGCTTTTTTAATGAGCCCGGCCCTCAGCCGGGTTCATTAGTATTTTACTAACCTGCTATCCGAATATCCAATCGACGCAAACGTCACCTTATAATTGTAAGACTTCCCGAGAATACCTGGTTAAATAACTTTGTGTTTATCACATAGTAATAAACACCTACGGGTAGCGCCTTCCCGTTATAAATTCCGTCCCAAGGCTTGTCATATCCAACTGAGTGATAAACCTTTTGGCCGTAACGGGTAAATATATCAACGGTTGCATCGGTATAGGCAATCAATCCCTCAATATTCCATAAATCGTTAACACCATCGCCATTAGGTGTAAAAGTGTTGGGGATGACAATCAATGGGGAAACCTTAATAAATGTGGTATCCGTACTTACGCAATCGCGTGAATCAGTTACTTGCAATGTATAAGTCCGATCCACATCACCGGTTATTACCGGATTTTTAACAGTATTATCGTTAATGTCGATATTCGGCGTCCACAAATACTTTACGTTATTATCGCTTACCGTCGGGGTTAGGGTAATTGTCCTGTTTTTTAATACATACCTTGTGCCGCCCGCATTAACTGACGGGGGAGGAATGAAGTTTATTTGCATCGTATCTCTTGGATTATCACACGGACCGGACTTATCAGCAACTAATTCCAATTTTACTGAACCACTGGCTATATCCGCGGCGCTTGGAATATAGACGGCGTTTAAATCTGTTTCGGATGGACTAAAACTACCTGAAGCGGAACCCATTTTCTCCCATTTCACTGTGCTGACAATTAGTATTTTACCACTTAATTGAACGCTGTTAGTTTGAGAGCATACATTTTGATCAGGGCCAGCAAATGCAGCAGGTAACGGGCCAAATTTAAATGTGACGTCCGAACTGACACCGCCACACTCATCTTTCCTGGTAGCCGTCAATCTTAAAACAACCTTCCCCGCTGCTGTATCTGCAGCAGTTGGAATATATTGCGTTGTTGCCGGGTAATTAACAGAAGGATAAAATGTGCCGGTTCCGCTAACGACGGTCCAAATTCCTGTGGGTACGCCACCACCGATAGTACCGTGAAGATCAATAGTCGGATCGGCAACACAAACGACTTTACCCTGACCAGCATCCACCGTAGGTGGATCATTTACCACTAAGCTTACACTTCTTGGGGCGCTCGTACAACCGTTAACTTGTATCGTCAAACTGTATAAACCTGCATCGCCTTTAGTTCCGTTCGGGATTTCAACTTTTTGCCCGGTGTAAGTTTTTCCATTGGAGCCCGTCCAGGTATAAGTTGCCTTGGCAACCGCGGTAGTTTGTAATGTAATTGTACTACCCACGCAAATTGGCGAATTTACGTTTGGTTGGGGTGCTATCACTTGTGGATTGACCGTCACAACATACTTAAAGAGAGTACCAGGACATCCATTTGCAACAGGTGTAATAAAATAGGTTACTTTAACAGCGCTATTACCGGTATTTATCAGGGCTTCATCAATTACTGCTGACGTTTTATTTGATACTGCTGCGTTACTGATATTGGGTACAACACCGCGCGACCAAAGAAAAGTGGCAGATGGGATACTGGATGTTATTGTATAGTTTTGCGGTTCGCCGCTACACGCACCAGGGTTTGTTGCTGCACTTGTTATTTGCGCATCAGGGTTTACTGTAACTTTAAGGGGAAATAGTGTACCCTGACAGTTACCGGTACTTGATGTTATAAAGTACGTCACGTCAATTGGCGCGTTTGTAGTATTAAACAACGCTTCTTTTATAGTACCGCTGGCCTGGCCTGAAACTGCTACGTTAGTTATGCCTGGAATAGCATTGCGGCTCCACGAAAAATCGGTAATGGTGTTAAACGTAATTGTGTAATCAACAGGAGTACCATTACAAATTGGCTTGGCGGCGTCGCTGGTAACAGTTGGAGTAGGATATACTGTTACAATATAATTAAACGGGGTGCCGGCACAACTGCCATTCATCGGCGTAATTACATAAGTAACGTTCACGGCATCGCTACTGGTATTAATTAATGTCTCATTAATTGTATTGCCCGCTTTATTTGTTACGGCGGCATTACTAATACCCGCAAATTGTGCGCGGCTCCATAAAAATGTAGCCGTTGGTACATCTGATGTAATGGTATAGCTTAGCGGGCTGCCACTGCAAATAATGTCGCTATTTGAACTTGTTACAGTCGGTATTGTTGACACTGTAACATCAACCTTGGTTCTCTCGCCAATACAGCCGTTTACAATTTGCTGAACATAATAGGTTTGAGGGCCGGTTAACGCGGGGCTGGTATAAGTATCAGTTACTGACAATTTGTTGCCGCCAACCGGTGCATCATACCATTCATAGCTGCCGGCGGGATTATTAGTAGTAAGTGTTGTTGTATTGCCGATACATACAGAAATAAGACCTGTAACGACAGGTGCAGCGGGTATTGCGTTAACTGTTACCACAACCATGGTACGCGGGCTGGCAACCCCCACGCTATTAACGGTTTCCACGTAATAAGTAGCGTTGGCCATTAGGACAGGAGTTACGAATACGGGGCCTGTTTTTAAACTCGTTCCCCCGGTTGCGACATCGTACCATCGATATGTTCCGCCAGGAGCAATGGCGGTTAATGTAGCGCTGCTGCCCTTGCAGGTACTGTTACCGGTAACTGTTGGTGAAGCGGGTGAGGCTTTAAATGTTATGATAACCTGGTCGGATTTTGGGCCGCACAGGCCAGGGGGATCATCCGAGGTTAAGGTAAGTGTTGCGGAGGTTTCACCGGCCCCGGGTGTATAAACAGTACTTTTAGAGCTCGCGTTTGAAAAACTTCCGCTTCCGCCCGACCATTTGCCGGTTGTAGCGCCGCCTGTAATAGTGCCCTTTAGCTGCACCGGCGTACCCACGGAAACGGTCTGATCCGGGCCTGCATTCACTGTGACAGATTCGTATATTATAATGGATGTGCTTGAACTGGCGCTGGCGCAGCCACCAGAGGCCGTGATATTATTAGTAATAGTATAATTGCCGGCTTTGCTCCTCTTTAAATCTATTTCTCCGGTGCTGGTATTAACAAAAACCAGCCCGACAGGTGTTGCGCTAAATGAACCCGCACTTGCACCTGCATTAAAGGTAGGTCTGGGATTGTTTTCATCCTGGCAGTACCCCGGTTTGTAAGAAAATGCAGCGTTAGCCACAGTAACAATAGAGAAGGAGGCGGTTTGTGGAACAACACACGTGCCGGTACCGGTAAAAGTTATCGTGTAACTCCCCGGCGAACTTGCAGAAATATTGATTTCGCCCGTAGTGGTGCTTACGAAAACTAACCCTGCTGATGAAGCACTGAATGTACCCCCTAAAGGATTATTAATAACAGGTGTAACGTTTGAGCTTGCAGTACAAACTGTGCCCGTTGGATATTGAAACTGCGGATTGTTGGGCGAGGTAACCGTTACAACTACCGGTGTACGATTACTAACACAGGTACCCGTTGTATTTTGAACATAAAACGTGGTTGTAGAATTAAGTATCGGTGTCGTAAAGTTGCTCCCGGTTTTTAAAGATGTTCCTCCGGATGCTACGTCGTACCAGTTAATAGTTCCTGAAGCGCTTGTACTCAAGTTAGCTGACGTCCCCTGGCATATCGTGGTCCCGGTCGCTGTTGGAGCAGTAGGTATAGGATTCACAGTTACGGTTACCGGGGTACGTGTGCTGGAACAGCCGTTCTCCGTTATTTGCACATAGTAAATTGTGTTAACCGTTATTGGTGGTGTCACAAAGACTTGCCCGGTGAATAATGATGTTCCGCCGGTTTGCGTCGCATACCAATCGTAGGTGGCGGTGGCGGAGCCGCCTGTCGCAGTTAATGCAGCTGAATTACCTGAACAAGTAGACGTTGGGCTGGCTGTAGGTGGCGTTACCTGCGGCAATACGGTAACAGTTACAGGTGTTCTTGCACTTGTACATCCATTCAGCTTGGTTTGAACATAATATGTAGTTGTTGTCAACAATGCTGGTGTAAGGAAGCTGCCGTTCGGGCTATTTGTAACGATAGCTGTACCGCCGCTTGCAGCGTTAAACCAACTGTAAGTACCGCCGGGCCCGGTGGCGGTGAGGGTAGTTGCTGAATTATAACAAATAATTGCACCGGAAACAGATGGTACAGGTGGCGATGGATTTATAATAACCTTTATTAGCGTACGCGTGCTTGAGCAGCCCCCATTATTTGCCAAAACATAGTAATTTGTTGCGCTGTTAAGCACAGGTGTTATGTAGCTGTTGCCTGTTTGTAAAAGTGTACCTCCCGATGGCGCATCATACCATTCGTAGGTTCCGGAGGGTAGTGTCGGCAGCGTTATAGTAGTTGAAGTACCAGCACAGGGGGTTTCAATTACTGGTGCAGGGGCGGCAGGGATTGGGGTCACATTTACCGTTACCGCAGTTCGCGAACTTTCACAATCGTTTATAGAATTTTGAACATAGTAGGTCTTCGGAGCTGTTAACGGTGGGGTAGTAAAATCGGGACTGTATATAAGCGCGGTACCGCCCGATGGTACATCGAACCAGGCAAATACGCCTGGTGCATCTTCAGCGTGCAAGTTGGCTCTCATTCCGGAGCAAACAGATGGATTGGTATTTTTCACCACAGGCTTCTGTGGTGGCGTTGTCACTGTTGCGGTAACTTGCGTAGGGATGCTGCGGCAACCATTATTAGTCGCCACTACATAATAAGTGGTGGTAACATTTAATATCGGAGTAGTAAAGGTAGAGCCGCTGAATATTGGCGCCCCTGACGCTGATGAATTAGAATACCAGTCAAAAGTATCACCGCCATCTGCGCTTAAAACTGCCACATTGCCCGCACATATAGTAGCACCGGTAACGTTTGGCTTGCTTGTTAACAATACAAACACCTGGGTACGGGCGCTTGTACAGCCATTAACCGTAGTTTGCACATAATAACTCCTGTTGCTTGTAAGTACCGGAGTTGTATAACTATCGCCGCTTAATAAAAAATTCCCGTTGGCGTCATACCATTGATAAAGGCCACCGGGAGCGGTAGGCGTTAGTTTTCCTGACGTGTTTGGACAAATAGTCACATTGGCAACCGCAGGCGCATCAGGAGTTGGGGAAACAGTAATATTTATTGTGCTGGTAACGGGCTGACAGCCCCGCGTTGCCCCTGTTACAGTCACCTTATAGGTGCCGGCTTTGTTGACGTCTATTGATTGTTTTGTTTCACCCGTGCTCCAGGTATAGCTGTAAGGGGCAACTCCTCCTGATGGAGTTGCGGTAAGTGTTACACTATTTCCAGAACAGATTGTTGGATTAGAAGACGTGATCGTAACGCTCTGCGGACATTGCCCATATCCGAAAAACGCCAACAGAAGAAAAATAAAAACGAATAAACAATACCTCATAACATTCAATGAGCTTTCTAATTCTCTACAATCATTTTCACCGTTCACAATAATTCACTAACCAGATTTACGGGGATCAAAACTTTGCCCGAAAATACTGTCAGCTTTCCTTTTACGTAAAATGCACAAGGTTTGTTTAATCAACACCATATCTGTAGTCATCAAACCCGGCACAATTTTAAATTTATATTTCTAAATAATAATATTTAATTTGCTCTATACTTAAATCTATATTTAATCTATATTTAATTATATAGCTTATCAAACGCAATTCGGAGTCATATTACTAATTAAAAATTAAATAAACAATTAAAGCCTAATAAATGCTAATTGAAGTTTTAATTTTATGTTTGTAACTACCGGCGGCTAGTAACCTTTATAGATCCAATAGTATGTCCTACCTGTTTAAAAGCTATGTTATTTTTTTAATACTTGCATTTGCAGGCAACAGTTGCTTTGCACAATCAACTTCCCCAAACAAGCATAGAGCCGCTAAATCAAAAAACAGTAGTGTAGCCTTTTGGCTAACAGATCCGTCGGATTCCACTTTGTTTAAACAAAAAACGGCTATCGTGCCTGGTGATGTTTCCGATCAGTTGCAAACCATAAAAATTGACAGATCGCAAGTTTATCAATCGATAGATGGTTTTGGCTTTGCCTTAACAGGCGGAAGCGCCATGTTAATAAACAAAATGAGCGCAGCTAGCCGGGCAAAGCTGTTGAATGAGTTATTTACCGTTGATGGCAACGCTATTGGCGTGAGTTATTTGAGAATCAGCGTCGGTTCATCAGACCTTGATGATCATGTTTTTTCGTATGATGACCTGCCTGCAGGTGAAACGGACCCGGATCTTAAAAAATTCAGTCTCGCTACAGATGAAATAAACCTGATCCCCGTTTTAAAACAAATCATTGCCATAAAGCCTGACATAAAGATCCTGATTTCACCATGGTCAGCACCCGCGTGGATGAAGACTAACGGTGAAACTCATGGAGGTAATTTGAAACCGGAATACTATAAAACCTATGCACAATACTTTGTTAAGTATCTTAAGGGGATGGCGGCGCATGGAATCAATATCGATGCCTTAACTATTCAAAATGAGCCGCTTAATCCAAAGAATAACCCGAGCATGGTAATGGAGGCGTCTGAACAGGCAGATTTTATCGCCAATAACCTTGGCCCTGCATTGACCGCTGCGAAGCTAAAAACAAAGATCATTCTTTACGATCATAATGCCGACCGGCCTGATTACCCGATTTCGATATTAGATAAGAAAAAGGCGGCTAAATACGTTGACGGCTCAGCATTTCACTTATACGGCGGGAAAATCGAGGCCCTGTCAACGGTTCATGACGCTCACCCGGATAAGAACTTATATTTTACCGAAGAATGGGTAGGAGCACCGGGGCATCTTAAAAAGGAACTAAAATTTCACATTAAGGATATAATTATTGGCGCCACACGCAATTGGAGCCGTAATGTGATAGAGTGGAATTTAGCTGCCGATCAAAACCAGGAGCCACATACACCCGGCGGATGTACCAGCTGTTTAGGTGCAATAACCATAACCGGCGATAGCGTTATTCGTAATCCGGCGTATTACATTGTTGCACACGCAGCAAAGTTCGTGCGGCCGGAATCAAAGCGCATTGGATCAAATTTATTTCCCGGCCTGCCAAATGTGGCCTTTATTGCACCGGGCAACAAAATGGTGGTGATAGTTTATAATGATGATGCCTCTGTCCAGGCTTTTAACATTGTATTTGGAGCAAATGCAATTACGTCATCTTTAAACCCGGGCGCTGTAGGTACCTATGTTTGGGATTTATAAATATATTCCTTAACGTTCAGCGTTGCGAAATTTTGCACCGCTATTTGAATAGCTTATTAAATACGGAGTAAGGTACTGTATCATTCGCAAATGTAAAGGTTCCGCTTTGGGCAATTTCTTCTGCTGACCTTAAAAACGAGCCATAAGCAGCACGTGCAAGTGACGAGCCCAGGCTTATTCTTTTTACACCAAGTTCGGCAAGCTCGTTTACAGAAAAGTGAGATCCGCTAAGCCCCATGACTATGCTAACCGGTTTAGGAGCAACTGCTTTAACAACGGCGGTAATTTCCTCTCGGGTTGTCAATCCAGGTGCAAATAGTACATCAGCGCCTGCATCTGCAAAAGCTTCTAGTCGACGAATAGTGTCGTTCAAATCCGGACGGCCGTATATCAGGTTTTCGGCTCGCGCCGTCAAAGTAAAATGGAATGGCAAACTTCGGGCGGCCGTTACCGCAGCTTTAACCCTTTCAACAGCCAGTTCAAACGGGATAATCGGATCATCAGGATTACCGGTAGTATCCTCAATTGAACCACCAACCAAACCTGCCTTTGCGGCAAGCAGTATAGTTTCGGCGCAGGTTTCAGGAGCCAGTCCGTATCCGTTTTCGAGATCTGCCGATACGGGCAGATCAGTAGCCATTACGATATCATGTGCGTTTCTTAAGGTTTCTTCCAGGCTAACAGCACATAGTCCATCGGGTTTAGCAACAGAAAAGGCAAGGCCGGCGCTGGTAGTGGCAAGCGCTTCAAAACCCAGACTTGCCAATATCTTTGCAGAACCGGCATCCCATGGATTTGGAATTACAAAAATTCCATCGCGCTGGTGCAATGTTCTTAATGTTTCTGCCTTGATTGCCTGTGTGTCGCTATTTAATTTTTCCATTTTAGATAGATTTATCCTGTATAAATTTAATGCGATAAAACATGTCGTTTAATCAGTCCGCCTTTAACTTCTGATACCGAATGTGTTATAATAAACGCACTGGGATCAACCTGCTGAACGGTGCTAACCAGGCGGGATACGTCAAGGCGGGTAATTACCACATATAATATGTCGATGTTTTTATCTTCGATTGCATTCTTACCAAAGCCACGCTCGCCTTTATAAACAGTAACCCCCCGGCGCAATTGGCGGATGATCACATTTTTTATCAGTTCGCTTTTAGGCGAGATAATGGTGACGGCAGTGTACTCGTCAAAACCCTGTATAATATAATTTATGGTTTGTGATGCCGACAAATAAGTAAGTATTGAATATAACGCCGATTGGATACTTAAAAAGAAGGCGGCAATCCCAAATATCACAATATTGATCAACAGGATAATTTGCCCCACAGATAAAAAGGATTTGGGATTGATGTAAACCGCCAGCAACTCGGTACCGTCAATTACGCATCCGCCGCGCATGGCCAAACCTATCCCGGTACCCAGGAAAAATCCACCAAATACAGCGGTTAGCAATTTATCGTTAGTTACATGCGGAAATTTGATAAAATACAGCACTATCGATAAAATCAGGATAGCGATCAGTGTTTTAATGGCATACAATTTATTGATCCGCTTATAGCCGAGCCAAATAAAAGGTAAATTGATAATGATAATTAGTATAGATATAGGCCAGCCGGTTATTGAACTAATTAACAAGGAAATCCCAGTTACGCCACCATCAATAAACTCATTGGGGATCAAAAAACCCTTTAGCCCAAAAGCAGCACAGAAAATGCCCGCTATAATAAGTGGTATATTGGTGATCTCCTTCCGCAAATTTAATCTGCTTCTTTTCATATTAGGATTGGTAAGCGTTTTTAAAATTATCAAAATATTATGGGTTACCGCTTTAACAGCAGATTTTTACAACCTTAAGCGGTAATACTTACAATTAAATGTTAAGTAACCAGGGGCTTTTCCAATCAATTGAAAAAGCCCCGGATCAAATTAATTAAATTAAGGCTTTAATCATTACCTCCCATTGAGCGGCTACTTGCGCAGTTCGCTTAAGGCGAACTTCATTGTCAACATATTGCCGGTAAAAAACAATATGATGAAGGGCTTGCTTGTCTTTGTCAAGCAAAATCAATTGCAGTTGTTGAGTTGCTTTACCCAGTTTTTCTTCATCAAGTCTGCAGCTAGTTACACCTCTCAGGTCTATAAGTTCCGGACTGTAATCGTTCAATGCCATTTTTATAATGGTTTTTTTAGCCCGGTCTATCGCAATTACAAACGAATCAAAATGTTCAATAGCTTGTAAAGAGAGGTTGAGCTCCTTTTCTATCTTAGAAAGTTCATTACTTACCTTTTTCGCCTTCTTAATGCGTGCGCTTCTTACAGCCAGGTAAATAGGAATAAATATAATAATGCACAGAATGCCCGTAATGAGGGTATTCTCAATGGTATGAGTCATTTTTTTAAATTTAAGGTAAAAATTCAGCGTGTTTTACGCTTTACTATGTTCGATTAACGGACATAGGTTTTACCAAAAAAAATGGCATGGGAATAATAACGAGCGAATAAATTGCTGCCGGTGAATAACATGCCGCTGATTTTGAAGAAATAAGGCTTGCCTTGCAATTGTAAGTCCATCTCCCGATACATTTAAATCACCAATCCATAATGGTTTGATTGATCCGTATACAGGATGAGCAATAACTCCCTGGTGAACAACCTTATTTAACGAAGATGCAAGGGCTTGGATTTTTATGCTGGCCCGGTAACAATCAGTGCCATGGTTCCCATAATTATAGGGCACACTGTAAGCATCCTGATCAATAACAGAAAATAAAAAAAGCGCTAAAATTACTTTTAACAGTGCCTTGTGCATTCGACAAAGATAAAATTTTAATGTTAGGGAGTGTAAGCAGGCGGCCAATTCCTTTTTCGTTTCCCTGAAACGTCAATTTTTTAGGCGAGCATCATTGTCATAATTCCCCCCTTACATTGTCATTACAGGCACCTGTTTAAATATTTTATGCGCTGTATGTTTGTATTGTTCAATCACCATAAACAAAAAATAACATGACACACATTAACGGGTTTATCAACTTTAACGGTCGCTGTCGCGAAGCTATGACCTATTACCAGGAAATTTTAGGCGGTGATTTGGTACTGTCACCGATAGCGGGATCACCTATTGAAAATATGTGTCCGCCCGAAATAAAAGGTCACCTAATGCACGCCTGTTTAAAAAACGGTGGCGCGGTGGTAATGGGCACTGACTTAACCGGTCCGGGTGGATACATAAAAGGTAATGATGTAGCGCTTTTAATAAATTGCACGAGTGAGGAAGAAATAAACAGGCTTTATGAAAAGCTTTCTGCTGGTGGTGAGATTATGGATCCGCTAAAAAAGCAATTTTGGGGCGACACCTTTGCCGCCGTCAAGGATAAGTTTGGAATAACCTGGATGGTTGTATTAGGTAAAAACGAAAATCAACAATAAGCCATGAATATTTTACTAACCATACTTATCATTATCGCAGCCCTCTTTGTTTTGCTTTTAATAACCGCGGCCCTGATGAAAAAAGAATATGCTGTTCAGCAACAGGCGATCATTAATAAGAACAGCAGAGAAGTATTTGATTACATCAAATTGCTTAAAAACCAAAGGAGTTTTAACAAATGGGCAATGATGGACCCCGATGCCAAAATGGATTACATTGGGACAGACGGAACCGTTGGATTTATCTACACCTGGGATAGTGAAAATAAAAATGTTGGGAAGGGGGAACAGGAAATAAAAAGTATTAGCGATAACACCCGCATTGACAGTGAGGTGAGGTTTGAAAAACCTTTTAAAAACGTAGCTGACGTTTTTATGGAGACTAAGGCGGTATCTGAAAACCAAACAAGGGTAACATGGGCAATGAACGGCAAAAACCCGTACCCCATGAATATTATGAATCTTATTATCCCTGGTATGCTTAGTAAGGACATGGGAACAAGCCTGAACAATCTAAAAAATATCATGGAAAACTGAAAATGATCATTAATAAAAGGTCAAAACCTCACCCGGAGCTTAAAAAGCTCGGCAAATTAGTGGGCATCTGGGATGTGTCGGGTGAGGTATGCGGACAGGTGAGCTTTAGCTGGATGGAGGGAGGATTTTTTTTAGTACAATACGTTGACCTGGACGGAGCAAAGGGGCTGGAATTTATAGGTTACGATGAGGAAAGCAAGACGTTACGATCGCACTATTTCGACAACGATGGAAAGGTGATGGAGTATACTTATAAGGTAAGTGAAACTGAGCACCAGGTATCCATCGATATGCCTGGAATAAAAGGAGAGTTTAAAGGCAAATACAGTAATAACGGGGATACTATATCGGGTAGCTGGCATTGGAAACAAGGGGAGGAGCACTTAGGCTATAAGGCGACCCTTACCAAAATAAAAATAAATTAAGTTGATAAGTCAATAACGATAAAACCAATGGAATCAACTGAAATAACTACGCTTGCCGTTGAAAATTTAAGCCAATTGATTGAATTGCTTGCTAAATTTGAACAGAAGGATATTAATATTATCCCGTTTGAGGGAAGATGGACTGTAGGTAAGGTGGCACAACACATGGTTATGGCAAACAGGGGGTTCGTAGATGTAATGAACGGCCCGGTTAAAGAAACCGAAAGGGCTGCCGATGAAATGGAGCCGAAGATAAAAGGGGATTTTCTGAATTTCGATATCAAAATGACCACACCGGCTTTTATTCGACCGGAAGCTAAGTATTATGATAAAGAAGAATTAATATCGGCATTAAAAAATATTCGCGAAAGTGTGAATAATGCCGCTACAACACTTGATATGACCAAAACATGCACCGCTTTTGAGTTGCCGCTGTACGGCTACCTGACCCGGTTAGAAGCAGTTTCATTTATAGCGTATCATACACAAAGGCACATACATCAGCTGAAAAATATTTATAATAATATTATTGAATAACAATATTAACCTTAATTTACAATCACTAAAAAACAATCACGATGAAAAAGATTAACATTTTTTACTGGATCTTCAATGGCCTTATTTGCGCGCTGATGCTTTTTTCAGGTATCAATAGCCTTGTGGATCCTGCACAAACCAAACTTATGGTAACAGACCATTTAAAATACCCTGAGTATTTTATGACGTTGCTGAGCATTGCAAAAATTTTAGGAGCAATTGCCATTCTGGTACCTGGTTTTAAACGCCTTAAAGAATGGGCCTACGCCGGCTTTGCCTTCGATCTTATTTTTGCAACCTATTCATTCATAGCTGTGGGCGACCCCGTAAAAGGTTGGGCTCCTATGGTTGTAATCCTTATTGTTTTTGCCCTGGCATATGTTTTTTACATCAAAAAACAAAACGCTGCCGCAGGCATCATTAGTTAAATTTTATGACAAATACTCACCCGACGGGTTTCAAACGCTTTTTCTCCTTACTTAAACAAGCCATTGCGGGCAGCGAGCAGGATTATACATCCGGCAGCATCCGCAGGGCAGTGTTTCTGTTAGCCATACCAATGATAATGGAAATGGTGATGGAATCGGTTTTTGCAGTAGTAGATATATTTTTTGTAGGCAAATTAGGAAACGAGGCTGTCGCTACGGTTGGACTTACCGAATCTGTCCTTAGCCTCATATATTCCATAGCAATTGGTTTAAGCATGGCGGCTACAGCCTTAGTCGCCCGCAGGGTAGGCGAGAAAAACCTTGATGGAGCCGCACATGCCGGCATGCAAACCATCCTTTTTTCAGTGGCGCTCTCTGTAATTATTGCCGTGGTGGGCGTTTCCTCCGCGGAATCAATTTTACACTTGATGGGTGCAAATAAAAAAATGATTGCCGACAACATCGTTTACACCCGGATAATGTTTGGGGGGAATATTGTAATCATGTTGTTATTCCTTATTAACGGCATCTTCAGGGGTGCGGGTGATGCCAGCATTGCGATGCGAAGCCTTTGGATAGCAAACATCTGTAATATTATACTTTGTCCTTTACTTATTTATGGGTGGGGGCCCGTTCCCGCACTTGGATTAAAAGGCGCAGCTATTGCTACAACAACCGGCAGGGGGATTGGCGTAATGTACCAGCTTTATCGTTTGTTTATCCGTAAAGGCTTACTGCATTTTTACGCTGCGCAGTTAAAACCTCAAAAGGAATTATTAACGCAGATAATAAAAATTGGCAGTACAGGCACCATACAGTTCCTGGTGAGCTCTGCAAGCTGGATCTTTTTGGCAAGGCTGATGGCCGATTTCCACGAGGCTGCTATGGCGGGTTACCAGGTATCTATCCGCTTACTTATATTTTTCCTGCTGCCTGCCTGGGGATTAAGTAATGCAGCGGCAACGCTCACCGGACAAAACCTCGGTGCTGGTAAACCGGAACGCGCTGAACAAAGTGTTTGGACAACCATGCTTTATACGGTAATCTATATGGTGTTTGTAAGCTTATTTTTCTACCTGTTTGGCACACCTGTGGTGAATTTTATGAACAGCGACCCGCAGGCAAGGCACTATGCCATACAATCGCTGCGAATTGTGAGCCTGGGGTATGTGTTTTTCGGAATAGAAATGGTAATGATGAATGCCTTTAATGGTGCAGGTGATACCCGCACACCAACATGGGTAAACCTTGTTGCATTCTGGTTGTTCCAGATCCCATTGGCATGGGTATTGAGTAAATATTATATAAAGGAGCCACGCGCTATTTTTTATGCAATACTGATATCGCAGGTTGTTGCAGCTGCCTTGAGTTATTACCTGTTTAAAAAGGGCAGGTGGAAAACGGTAAAAGTTTAGGAAATAAATTTACTCATTATGGTAGAGATCTTCAAAACTAACGTGAAAAGTAAAAGACTTGCCGGCAAGGTGCTAAAGTCTTTGCAATCTCATCTGCCAGCTTTTCAATTTAATTTCGATCTTGACGATTGCGACCGAATCTTAAGGGTACAAACCAGCGGATGCCCTGTAGAATGTGTTAAGATTATCCACATTGTTAAAGGTTACGAGATAGACATCAGTCTTTTTGAAGATTAAAGTCAGATTTACGAAGTTTTGAAAACTTCGTAAATCTTAAAGGTGATCACTCAGCCACCTTTATCTTAATAACAATCTTTTTAACCACATCATATCCCGCTACCTTAATATTAGGGCGATGGGCATCCCCCGGAAAAAACAGGAAGAACGTTCCGGGCATGGCTATATAATATTGGCCCTCTACGTTGTAATTGGCATTGTCGCTGGCTTCATTATATGGTTTGGTTACGGTGGCTTTTGATACTGGTGCCACGCCGATAGTTTCCTGCCCTTTTATCACATATTGCAGGTCGATATACTTGCGGTGTGATTCCCAAGCCGAGTTCTCAAATTCTTTTGAGGGTGCCTCGGTGATAGCTGCGTATACATTTGTGCCGTCGATAGGGTATTTGCCGGGTTTTAATTTAGTCAAGTCGCTGTCGCGTAAAAATGCAAAGGCCTTATCCCACATTGCCTGGTTTTTATGATACTGTTCTGCAAATACAACTTTATTTACAGAAGAATGCACGTCGAGTTTAAGACCGTTCTTCCATTCTTTTTTACTGAGCCAGGCTGTAGCCGTGCTTTCGGTCCAGGTAACCTGCGCTAAAACCCCAGTTGCAAATCCGAGGAAAATAAATAACAGTGTTAATTTTCTATAAACGATTAAAGTTTTCATGGTTCAAGTTGTATTTAATTTATTTAGGCGTTATGGCGACGTAATTTAGTTTAATTTGTAAAAACTATTTTATTTTTTATGAGAACCTAAATATTAACTTTGGTTTTGCAGATTGACCTGCAATTACAACATCTAACCATCAAATTGCCTTGAAAGTTTTACACAGCGTACACCCGGAGGATTTTAAAAAATATGATACCGCATTAATAAGGGAGCGGTTTTTAATAGATGACACGGTACAAAAAGACGCTATCAATTGTGTTTATACGCATTACGACCGGATGATAGTAGGTACAGTGAACCCGGTCACTAAATCCATAAGCCTGGAAAATTACCCAAACCTGCGCGCAGATTATTTTTTGGAACGTCGTGAAATAGGGATCATCAACGTAGCCGGCAATGGCAGTGTAACTGTGGATGGGCAAACTTATGATCTTGGTAAACTTGACTGCTTATATGTTGGAAAAGGCGTAAAGCAAGTTAGTTTTGAAAGTAAAAATGCGAATGATCCGGCTGTTTTTTACCTGCTTTCGGCCCCGGCACACGTGACCTATCCAACAACCTTTATGGGTATTGATGAAGCCGCAAAAGTTGAGGCAGGTAGCGCTGCCACTGCCAACCTGCGCACAATTAACAAGTACATTCATGCAGATGGAATAAAAAGCTGCCAACTGGTAATGGGATTAACTATTTTGAGGCCCGGTAGCATCTGGAATACCATACCGGCACACACACATGATCGCCGAATGGAGGCTTATTTTTATTTCGATTTGCCGGCGGGGCAAAAAATAGTGCACTATATGGGGCAGGGCGACGAAACCCGGCATATCATGATGAACAATTACGATGCTGTTGTTTCTCCGCCATGGAGTATCCATTCGGGTAGCGGAACTTGCAATTACAATTTTATATGGGGCATGGCAGGTGAAAACCTGGATTATACCGATATGGACGCTATTTCGATAAGCGACCTGAGATGAGAAGAGAGTCAAGAGATCAAGAATCAAGACGGATAGAAAGAACTAAACAAGAGATAAATAATAAAGTATAAACCTAAAAATAAGTCCTGAATCTTGACTTCCTGATTCCTGACTCTTAAAAAAGATGAGCGATAAATTTTCACTAAGCGGTAAAGTAATAGTTGTAACCGGCGGCACCGGTATTTTAGGAAATGCATTTGTAAACGGTATTGTAGAGGCCGGGGGCACAGTTGGCATTTTGGGGCGGAATAAAGAAGTTGCTGAAGAACGTGCAGCTGTTATAAATGCTAATGGCGGTAAGGCAATAGCTTTGGTAGCTGATGTAATGAATATTGGCGAACTTGAAGCGGCTAAAAATAAGATCATAGAAGCTTTTGGAAGAGTTGACGGACTTGTGAACGGCGCCGGCGGCAATATGCCCCAGGGTGTTTTGCAGCCGGAGGAAGATATTTTCAGCATGAACCTAAAGGGAATGAAGGAGGTATTGGATCTTAACTTATGGGGCACCTTGAACCCAACCCAGGTTTTTGGCGAGGCCATTGCTAAAACAGGCAAAGGCAGTATCGTTAATATCTCATCAATGAATTCAAAAAGGGCAATAACAAAAGTTTTGGGCTATAACATGGGTAAAGCTGCTGTTGACTGTTACAACCAATGGTTTGCCGTTGAACTTGCAAACCGTTATGGCGACGCAATCCGCATGAACGCGCTTGCTCCGGGATTTTTCCTTACCGAACAGAATCGCAACCTGTTAACTTTACCGGAAGGTGGTTACACTGAACGCGGTGGGAAAGTTATCAGGAATACCCCATTTAAAAGATTCGGGCACCCGGATGAATTGATCGGTGCAATAGTCTGGTTATTGAGTGATGCATCGGCATTTGTAACCGGATCAATGATTTGCGTTGATGGCGGCTTTTCGGCTTTCGCCGGGGTGTAAATAATTAGTGATTGGGCGAATTAGTGAGTTAGCGAATAACCAATTTGTAACAAACCTGTGATGACTTGATTAACTTATAGTCAAATGTTCATACATTAGTGTTATGTTGACTGGTTTCTATTTTTCGATAAGAATCAGTCGAAACCTGTACCAATTATAACGCTTGTAATAAACTACTATGATGAACAAAAGGCTGTTTGCATTATCGCTGGCTACGCTTTTCTCCTATTTTGCGTTTTCACAGGGTTTTACCTTACAGCCCGGTAACCCGGTAACCGAAAAATTCTCGCCCGAAAGATTGCAGCGAATTGATAAGGTTATTCAACAATATGTCGATTCAGGCTGGGTAGTTGGCGCTGACGCATTTATTGCCCGAAACGGCCGGATAGTTTACAACAAAGCATTCGGAATGGCTGATGCAGAGAAAAAACTCCCGATGCAAACCGACGAGATCTTCAGGATCGCCTCGCAAACCAAAGCTATCACTAGTGTTGCCGTAATGATGCTGTTTGAAGAGGGCAAATTCCTGCTGGATGACCCTATCTCCAAATATATTCCGTCATTTGCGCATCCTAAGGTATTAGCGGAGTTTAATCCTAAGGATTCAAGTTATACAACTATTGCTGCCCGGCGGGAAATTACTATCCGTGATTTACTAACCCATACCTCGGGTGTTGATTATGCACAGATAGGTTCAAGCAGCATGAAGGCAATATACGCCAAGAATAAAATTTATGCTGGATTTGTATATGATAAGCTGCTGCTTGCAGACGCCATTAATAAACTGGGGACGCTGCCTTTGGCGCACCAGCCCGGCGAAAAGTTTACCTATGGCTTAAATATAGATGTGCTTGGTTATCTGGTTGAAAAGGTATCAGGCAAAAGCCTCGACCAATTTTTCAAGGAGCGAATCTTTCAGCCGATGGGTATGAATGACACCTATTTCTACCTGCCCCAATCAAAATATTCCCGACTGGCGACCGTATACACGCCCGACAAAACACAGCATCTTGTTAAAGCCAACGAAACAACCTTTCCCGGCATAAACTGGGATTACCCCTTAACCAACGGAACTTACTTTGCAGGCGGGGCAGGCCTCAGTTCGACCATAAAAGATTATGCCATTTTTCTACAAATGATGCTAAACAATGGCGAATACAACGGGCATCGTTTGCTATCCCGGCATACCGTTGAAATAATGACCATGAACCAGATCGGCAATTTGAACCTGGACCGGGATAAATTTGGATTGGGCTTCGAAATAGCTACAAAAGACGGGCAGGCAAAGCTAGGGCAAACAGAAGGTTCATTTAGCTGGGGTGGATTTTATGGTACCATTTACTGGGCTGATCCTAAGGAGCATATGGTATGCCTGTTGTTTGTGCAGGAATGGCCTTACCCGCATGGCGAACTGTCAGATAAATTTAAAGTGCTGGTATATTCGGCACTAAATGATTAATTCTTAATCGGTGTAACCGTCTAAGAATCGGTGTAATCAAAAATAATAAACTACAAATATGATCAACAGGAGAAACTTCATTAAAACTACTTCAGTAGCCGGAACAAGCTTCCTGCTGGCCCCTCATTTAGGAAAGGCAGCCGGATTTTTCAAAGGATCGCCAAACGAAAAGGTGGTTTTAGGTATGATGGGAACCCATAGCAGGGGTTTATATCTTGCCCAAAATTTTTCAAAAATAGCCAATACCGAAATTGGTTTTGTGTGCGATGTGGATTCGAAGGTGGTTGAAAGTACCATTGCAGATATCTATAAACGTACCGGGAAGAAGCCCGAAGGATATACCGATATCAGGAAATTGTTGGAAAGAAAGGATGTTGATGCAATTGTTATCGCTGCACCTGATCATTGGCATGCCCCGGCGGCAATAATGGCTTGCCAGGCAGAAAAAAATGTATACGTTGAGAAACCTTGCAGCCACAATCCGCATGAGGGTGAAATGCTGGTTGCTGCTGCAAAGAAATATAATAAACTGGTGCAAATGGGAAGCCAGCGCCGCTCGTTTAACAACGTGCAGGCAATGATAAAAGAATTGCATGAGGGCGTAATTGGACGCACTTACTATGCAAAGGGTTGGTACACAAACCACCGCGAAAGTATTGGTATTGGCAAACAGGTTGCCGTACCGTTAAATCTTAATTATGAATTATGGCAGGGACCCGCTCCACGCAAGCCTTACCAGGATAATTTGATCCATTACAACTGGCACTGGTTCTGGAACTGGGGCACCGGCGAAGCATTAAATAATGGCACTCATGAGCTGGATGTGATCCGCTGGGGATTAGGCGTTGATTTTCCAAACAAGGTAGTTTCTACAGGCGGCCGTTTTCATTTTAAGGACGACTGGCAAACACCTGACACGCAAAACATTCTGTACAATTTCCCGAATAATACAGCAGCAGAATGGGAGGGAAGAAGCTGCAACGGTTATAATATTGAAGGGCTGGGCCGTGGCGTTATTTTTTATGGCGATAAGGGCACCTTGTTTTATACCGGTGGTAATGGCTATAAAATTTATGACGGCGATAATAAGCTGGTAAGGGAAGTGAAGGATGAAATTCCGGTTGACGCTACCAATAAAGTAAGTCCGACAGAGGCGCTTGATGGGATGCACATGAAGAACTTTATTGAATCGGTGCGTGGCATTGAAAAACTAAATTGCCCGATTGAAACCGGGTTTAAATCAACACTGTTACCCCAACTGGGGAATATTTCCTACCGCGTTGACCGGGTATTACATATCGATCCAACAAACGGACATATTTTGAATGATCCGGAAGCAATGAAGCTTTGGAAAAGGGAATATGAAAAAGGATGGGAGCCAAAAGTGTAAGCTCCCTTATCTTATTATATTTTATATTAATTGAATTGATTACAACGTATATATCTAACATGAAAAAACTAACAATAAATTATGCGACTATAATATTATTTGCGGCACTCGTAATACCATCTATTACCAAAGCCCAAAGCAGCCCCGAAATATTCGATGGCAAAACGCTAAAGGGATGGCATCGCCTGGCTGGTACCGCAGATTATAAGGTTGAGGACGGCCAAATTGTTGGTACTACTGTACTAAACTCCGGTAATACATTTTTGGTAACAGATAAGGAGTATGGAGATTTTATACTTGAAATGGATACCAAAATTGAAAGCTCATTGAGTAACTCAGGCGTACAAACCCGCAGCCATTTTGATCCGGCAGGGCATGAGGGTAAGGGGCTGGTTTATGGGCGGCAATTTGAGATCGATCCATCAGATAGAAAATGGTCGGGCGGCATTTATGACGAGGGCAGAAGAGACTGGCTTTATCCGCTTGACTTACATGCCAGTGTAAAGGATGTTTTTAAGGTTGGGGAATACAATCATATAAAAATTGAATGCATTGGCAACGAAATGCGTACCTGGATAAACGGTACAGCAATTGCCGATGTAGTGGATACAGTCGATGCAAAGGGTTTTATCGGCTTACAGGTGCACGCGGTAAGCAAGGATGAGCAAGCTCGTAAAAAGGTGTTTTTCAAAAACATCCGCATCCAAACAAAAAACTTAAAATTTGCGCCATTTCCTAAGGATATATACACGGTAAACTTGTCGCCAAACTCACTTTCTGCAAATGAGAAGGCTTCCGGCTGGAAGTTATTATATGATGGTAAAACGCCTAAGGGCTGGCATGGTGCAACGCTGAGTACATTCCCAACAAAAGGCTGGGAATGCGCGAATGGCGTAATGCACGTTTTACCATCGGAAGGAAAGGAAGAATCGGGCGGCGGTGACGTGGTTACCGACGACCTGTACAGTGCTTTTGATCTTTCATTTGAATTTAAACTAACTCCGGGTGCTAATAGTGGCGTAAAATATTTTGTTACGCTGAGTGAAGTCACCAAAGGTTCCGCAATAGGGTTGGAGTACCAGGTTTTGGATGATAAACTGCATCCTGATGCAAAATTGGGCCGCAACGGCGACAGAACGCTTGCATCATTATATGACTTAATCCCGGCTAAGAAACAGGAGCGCTTTGTACACCCGATAGGTGCCTGGAATATTGGCAGAGTAGTCGTATTGCCCAATAATCACGTTATCCATTATCTAAATGGCATTAAAGTGCTCGAATATGACCGGGGATCAAAGGAATATAAGGACCTGGTTGCGATCAGTAAATACGTGATCTGGAAAAACTTCGGTGAAGCTAAGGAAGGGCACTTACTGTTGCAGGATCATGGTAATGAAGTATTTTTTAGAGACATAAAGGTGAAGAGACTGTAGAGTGGTTGTCTGAATCAGAATTCACAGAATTTTAGAATTAGCTGGATATCATACGCGCATCTTGAAAATTCTTTAATTCTGAAAATTCTGATTCAGACATTTAGTTAAACGATCTCCTTTTTTTGAAAACTGTAGTACAGATAAAACAACGATGGCAGAATCAGCAGACTTCCTAACAAAAGCCCCCAACCTAACACATTGATCGTTTTTTCGGGGGCATGATAGGCAAACATGGAAAGGTTTTGTCCTCCTTTTATCATCACTAAATAAGGATAGTGCATATACCCAACGGCCAGCAGGATCATTGTAACCTGGAAACCTGCGCCAATTCTTATTATTTTTCTTTTGCCTTTATTGATCAGCACCCATGATGCGATTAAAGAAATTGACGCGGCAATAACGGCAATGAGACTTACCGGGTTACCAAAAATCCAGTGTGCCAGGCGGATATGTTCTATTTCTGAAGCTATAAAGACCAATCCTCCGAAGACAACCGCTAATATATTCATGGCTTTGGCCTTTATAATAAATCGCCTTGCGTCATGATCATTATCAGCTTCGCCGATAAGATAAATGGCAGCAAGATAGCCGCTCAGCGCTACTGTAAATAACCCAACTGCTACCGAAAAATAGTTTAACCAGCTGAATATATAGGCGTCTGTAAATGATGTGGCGCCTGGATCTATCTGCCGTGAAATAGCGCTGCCGGCTATAATTCCTAAAAACAACGGCGTTATAAAGCTGGAATAAACAAATACGTTGTTATAAATTCTTTGCGTGTTTTCGCCTTTTATCGCATCATAGTTCCTGAATGCAAATGCGGTGCCGCGTGCAGTGATCCCCATTAGCATTATAAGCAGCGGAATGTGTAGGTAAGTACACATGGTGCTATACATAGTTGGGAATGCTACGAACATAATTACCACAGCGATTATCAGCCACATGTGGTTTGCCTCCCAAATGGGGCCGATGGCCTGGTAGCTTGTTTTGCGGGTGCGCGACTTGTTTTTTTCAGAAGTAAAAAGCTCAATAATGCCCGCGCCAAAATCGGCACCACCAAGAAGGAAATACAAAACTATGGCTAGAAACAGGAAGGATATAACAATGTACAGCATAAGTTTCAAATTAACGGTCGTACAATTCAGGAACCATTTTTATCTGGCGTTTTAGCAAAAATATAACAGCAATACTTAATATGACATAAACCGCTGTGAATAAATAAAATGAGTATTGGATGCCCGGCATGGGTGTAACAGCATCACGGGTGCGCATCACGCCTTGTATTATCCACGGTTGCCGCCCAACTTCAGTTACTGTCCAGCCTGATTCAACCGCGATAAATCCAAATGGCGTAGCTATTATAAATAGGTATAAGAACCATTTTTTTGAAAGCCAGCTTCGCTTTTTCCAGATCGCCACAAAATATAAAACTCCAATAAGCATCATTGCTGATCCTATCGCTATCATTATTTCAAAAGCAATATGAGTTACTGTTATTGGTGGCTGGTTTTTAACTGGGATTGTATCCAATGCCTTAACCGGCTGTTTAAAGTTATCGTACACTAAAAAGCTTAACAGGCCGGGTATTTCAATCCCATAATTAACCTTTTTATTTGCCGTATCCGGAATGCCACCAACGGTGAGCGGCGAATATGGCTGCGTATGAAAATATGCCTCCATTGCAGCTAATTTTGCCGGTTGCTTGGCCGCTGCATTTTTTGCTGAAATGTCGCCACTGAAAGGTTGTAAAATCGCGGCAATCGCTCCAAATACTATGGCAATTTTAAATGCTTTGCTATGGAATTGGACATTTTGTTTTTTGGCGATCATTAATGCATGGATCCCTGCTACAGCAAAACCCGTTGCTGAAAAGGCCGCCAACGTCATATGCAGGGCTTCGGAAAACCAGGAGCCATTGAACATGGCTTTTATAGGGTCTATATTGACATATTGCCCGTTAACAAAATCGAATCCTGCGGGATTATTCATCCAGGAATTTGCCGATACCACCAAAATCCCCGAAGCAATACCACTAACCCCAACCATTACTCCAGTGCCCCAGTGAAACCACTTGTTAAGCCTTTTCCATCCATATAGAAAAAAGCCTAAAGCGATGGCTTCAATAAAGAAGGCGACACCCTCTAATGAAAATGGCATCCCGAAAATGGGGCCAGCGTGTTCCATAAATTTTGGCCACAACAAACCCAACTCGAATGAAAGAATAGTACCCGACACCGCGCCGGTAGCGAAAAAAATGGCTACGCCCTTACTCCAGGCCTGTGTGATGTTTTTATAGACAGCATCGCCTGTTTTTATCCATTTATAATGCGAGATGGCCATAAAAACAGGCATAACCATGCCGATACACGAATATATGATGTGAAACCCCAGCGAGATGGCCATTTGCGACCGGGCAGCAATAAAATTATCCATAGCTATTAAATAATATGGTTGACAAATATACCCAATACCTGCCGGGCCGATTAGCTAGTGCAAAAAAGATTACTAAATAGAATATTTCTAAATATTAAATCGTTATGGAATATTTGAAAAAACATATTGCATTGTAACAAAAAAATTATATATATTTACTACCTAAGAGTAAACCAACTTATATACCTGATTTTTTGAAACGTTTTGCTGCTATAATACTATTGAGTATTCACCTGTTTAATATGGGCGGGTATGCATTGCTGTTTCAATATTACATCCATAAATCGGATGTACAGATGGTAAAACAGATCTTCGACAATAAGATAGATAACAAAAAATTTATCGAAATAAAGATTCCTGTTAACATGCCAACTATACAGGACTGGACCGAATATGAAGTGGTGCAAGGTCAAATTAACGTGAAGGGTACATATTATAACTATGTAAAGCTTAAAATGACCCGCGACACTACTTACTTTATTTGTATCGCAAATACTGCAAAAACTCAATTGGTAAATGCGAAGATCTCGACATCAAAAGAGATTAATGACATCCCGCAAAACAAAAAAACACATGATGCTGCCGTGAAGAAGGCAAGTACGCTCAGTGAATATAATTTGCAAGCATTTCAATACCATTATCACGCGTTTGAAACGCAACTTAAACCTAATAACAAGTCAGTAACCGTCAGGTTAAACGATCCGTTTATCGACTCTCCAGGCAAACCACCTAACGCCATTTCTTAAAGCTGCTATATAATTCCTTGTATTGCCCCGTGACTATCTATTGGGCTATTGTATCATTTATATTGTGAATTGTGATGCCATATACTTAAATGTATGGTAAACAATACGGCATTTTCTGATACCGGGTATCCGGCAGTTTTCCTCATAATCTGGAGCGTTCTTTAGGCGCCCTAATTATTCAACACAGTAACTTTCTTAACCCTTTAATTTATTTAAACCAACATCATGATTAAATTTTTACACCTGTTTTTTACCAGGTACTGTTTGGCTACATGCTGTATTTTCGCCTTTTGGCAAACGGCACAGGCCCAAACAGATGCCGACGCATTGATGATCCCTAAAAATTACTTCTGCACCGGGGTAGTATACACCCACAGCGACTGGAAGAATTACTGGGAGGGAACTTTTAAACGTAGTAATGCCAATATAGGCACATTATCGTCAAACGCTTTTACTGTTGTTGGTAATTATGGCGTAACAAACAAACTGGATTTTTTATTTATGGCGCCTTACATTAAAACCAACGCTTCACAAGGAACACTTAAAGGTCAAAGCGGTGTACAGGATCTGACAGTAGGTTTAAAATATCTTGCATTTAATACTGAAATAGGCAAGGGCCTTTTTAGTATTCATGCAATTGCTGAGGGATCAATTCCTCTATCTAATTATGAGCCTGACTTTTTACCTGTTTCCATTGGTTTGCACACCAAAAACTTATCTATCCGCGGGTTGGCAAACTACCAGGTAGGCAGGTTCTTTGTTGCCGGTGCTGGTCAGTATGTTTTCAGAAGTAATATTACTTTAGACAGAAACTCTTATTATACCGATCACCTGATTTACAGCAACCAGGTTGACATGCCGAATGTATCCAACGTGTTAATTAGCGCTGGTTACCGCAGTCTCAAATTAAACGTTGAGGGTATTGTTTCTCAAACCACTACACAGGGCGGTTTTGATATTCGGAAAAACGATATGCCATTCCCAAGTAACAGGATGAATATGACCACCGTTGGCGGGCTTGCAAAATACAGCTTTGAAGATATCACAGGTGTTGAAGTTACCGTAGGTGGTAACTACGTGGTAAGAGGAAGGAACGTGGGACAGTCCACTAATTTATTTGCATCAGTGTACTACATCCTTGATTTTTCTAAAAAGACCAAATAACCAGATTATGAAAAGACTAATACAAAATATATCACTACTGTTAACAGTAACAGCTCTTTTAGCATCGTGCCATAAAGCTGTTGTTGATCGTACAACATTATATCCGGCCCTGGCTCCTGCCAATATCGACCTGAATGCGGATAGCTGGAAACCTGTATTAATTAAAGATGCCAGCGTATTTAATGTACCTGCTCCGGATGCTACTACATCTCCGGCTTATGTGGCAGATCTTAACGAAATTAAGGCATACCAAAGCAAACTAACCAGTGAGCAAAGGGCAACAATAAAATATTGGAGCGCAGGCGCTGTATTAAGGTGGAACGAGATTCTACGCGATTTGGTGGCTAAGCATAATTTGCCTCCATACCAAAATGCAGACGGAACTTATCCTATACCCAGTGCGGCTAATCCGTTTGCTTATCCACTTTTCCCTTTTTCAAACCCGCCATATGCGGCAAGGGCATATGCTTATGTAAGTGCAGCACAATATGATGCATTGATAGCCGCCTATCACTTTAAAAAACTTTACAACCGGGTTGCGCCATACACTTTTGATGCTAATATCCAGGCATTGGTACCGAAATCGGCATTACCGTCATACCCAAGTGAGGATGCGGTGGTATCAGGCGCTACCGTGGAGATCATGAAATTGTTATTCCCGGGTGATATAGATTATATAGAACAAAAGGAAGCTGAACAAAAGCAATACCGGATAATGGCCGGCGCTAACGTAAGAGGCGAGCTAAATGCGGGCGAATCCTTAGGGACACAAGTAGCTGATGTTTTTGCCGCGCGCGCCCGCACTGACCGCGCAGGTAAGGCTATAGGCACACCGGCTGACTGGGCGGCGCTGCAGACCAAAACAACTGCAAGAGGTGAAACATTTTGGCTGAGCCAGGAGTCGCCGTTAAGGCCGCCGATGTTACCATTATTTGGCAAGGTTTTACCATTCTTGTTCGATACACTTACCGTTGCCGCGTTAAGGCCCGGTCCCCCTAATGCAACAAATTCTGACGCATTTAAAAAAGAAGTTGCTGAAGTGCTTTCATACAGCGAAAACCCAACCCGTGAACACCAGGCAATTGTAGAGTTTTGGGCTGATGGTGTTGGTACCTACACGCCTCCGGGCCACTGGAATGCTATCGCTGCTGATGAATTTGTAAAACAGAATTACAGTGAGGTACGCTGGGCACGTAATTTTGCACTGTTAAACATGGCCGAAATGGACGCAGCGATTGTTTGCTGGGATACCAAGTATTTTTATTTTAATCAACGCCCAACGCAGGCTAATCCTAAAATCAAAACGCTAACAGGGATTCCGAATTTTCCGGCTTATACATCAGGTCACTCGAATTTTAGCGCAGCCGCAGCTACCGTATTGAGTTATTTATTACCCGACAGGGGAAGTAAGTTTAATGACATGGCTAACGAAGCCTCGTTATCAAGATTATATGGCGCTATACATTACCGGTCGGATATAGAAGCGGGGATGGTTACGGGCGGCAAAGTTGGACAATATGCTGTACAAAGAGGCAAAACAGATGGGGCCGGAAATTAAACCAACAATTATTTATTATAACCAATTAAACCAATACACAGAACACTAATATATGAAGACCACTTTTAGAATAATTTCAGTAATAGCATTGTTTATATTTTTTACACAATCTAACACATTTGCACAAGGCTGCGTAGCCATCAGGAGTACCGGTGGCATTTGCACAATGGCAGAACATCCGGATAGTGCAAACGCTAGCGGTTACTGGCTGTTTAACAGCAATAGCCGTTATTATAAATCCTTCAGGCACTTCGTTGGTAAGCAGGAACAGTTTCAACGGATAGCATTGCACAACAATGTAATAAATAAAGTTTATACACAGGATTTGACCTTAACACGGGTATTGGATCAGAGATGGTCAATTTCCGTGAATTTGCCTATGGCAGATAACAGCCGCTCACAGGTGCAGGGCACCCTTGGCAAGCGGTTTTCCACCCATTCGTTTGGCATTGGGGACATTCATGCTGCCGGATATTATTGGCTGTTTAATCCTGCAAAGGCAACAAACGGTAATATCCAGGTTGGGCTTGGTCTTAAATTCGCCACCGGAACTTATAATTACCAGGATTATTTTTTAAATGCAACAGGTGGTAAAACGCTCGGTGCGGTTGATCAATCGATTCAATTGGGTGATGGTGGAACCGGAATAACTGCCGAAATAAATGCGTATTACAATCTTTCGCATCGTTTTGGTTTTTATGGAAACTTTTATTACTTGTCCAGCCCTAAAGACGTAAACGGTGTACTTAGGTCAACCAACCCGGCAAGCGCGACAACTATTGCTGTAACCGGCGATGTGCTAAGTGTACCGGATCAAATGCTGATCAGGTTTGGGGCCAGCTTAGCCGTTAACAAATTTGATTTTTCACTAGGCGTACGTGATGATTGTTTGCCGTCAAAAGACCTTTTTGGTAACAGCGATGGTTTCAGAAGACCAGGCTACATTATTGGAGCTGAGCCCGGAGTTACTTACAGGATGAAGAAAGTTTCATTGTATGCTTATTGTCCTATCGCTATAATCCGCGATCGCACGCAAAGCGTACCTGATAAAAGAACTACCCAATTAACAGGCGTTTATACGCAAGGCGATGCCGCTTTTGCCGACTACGTGATTAATGTGGGAATAACCTTTAAATTTTAATTTTAGTTGATCGTTTGATTTCTAAAGCCGGGCGTGAGATACCCGGCTTTTTTATTTTATGTTTGTTTCTAAATATTGCATTTACAAATGAACACAGCTGATCAAAATTTTGCGGCGCTTGGCCTTAATCTGCCGCCAGCACCGAAACCACTTGGGGTTTACAAACCGTATTTAATTGACGGAAGATACCTGTATGTATCCGGACATGGCACCGTGAAGGATGATGGAACGCTCATTATAGGCCGAATAGGGGAATCTATATCTCCGGAAGAAGGTAAACTGGCTGCAAGACAGGTAGGCCTTGCTATACTATCCACTATAACAGCAAATCTAGGCAGTTTAAATAAAGTTAAACGGGTGATTAAGGTACTCGGAATGGTAAACTGCACGCCTGATTTTGAAAAACATCCCTTTATAATAAATGGCTGCTCCGAATTATTCGCCAAAGTTTGGGGCGAGGATAATGGCATTGGTGTTAGAAGCGCTGTCGGCATGGGCTCGTTACCGGACAATATCCCGGTAGAAATAGAAGCTTTGTTTGAGTTATTTTAAGAGAGTCCGGGAGATAAATCTATGGAAGAGAAGGACTGGTATATTATAAACGATATTGATCAATTAGATACGCCTGCTTTGGTTGTTTATCCCGACAGGGTAAAACAAAACATTGCGACGCTTATCGGTATGATCGACAATGTTAACAGGTTGCGCCCGCACGTTAAAACACATAAGAGCAAGGATGTAACGCGGTTAATGCTTGAGGCTGGTATTACTAAATTCAAGTGTGCCACAATTGCCGAAGCTGAAATTCTGGGAATGTGCAATGCCCCGGATGTTTTGCTGGCCTATCAGCCGGTTGGGCCGAAGTTAAAACGGTTCGTCAATCTCATACTTGCCTATCCCGATACTCTTTTTTCTTGCCTTATAGATAATCTGGCAGCTGCCATTGAAATATCTGATGTCGCAGTTCAAAATAATTTAAAGATTTCTATTTATATCGATTTAAATGTTGGACAAAATAGAACAGGGATTAAACCAGGTCACAACGCCTCAACGCTTTATGAAGAGGCTTCCGCCTTGCCGGGAATAAACGTGTTAGGTCTGCACGCTTATGACGGGCATATTCATGAAGCCGATCTTGCAATCCGCACAACTGAATGCAATGAAGGCTTTGCGACTGTATTAAAACTTCAATCAACATTAAAAGAAAATGGCTTTACCGAGCCTGCAATTATTGCCGGAGGCTCGCCAACATTCCCTATCCATGCAAAACGGAAAGAGATAGAATGCAGCCCCGGAACCTTTGTTTATTGGGACAAGGGCTATCAAACATCGTTTAAAGAGCAGGCATTTTTACCTGCGGCGTTGGTTGTATCAAGGATTATTTCACTTCCTGATGAAACAAAGCTATGTTTAGATCTTGGGCATAAATCAATCGCTTCTGAAAGAGAATTAAAAACACGCGTTTATTTGATAGACGCACCCGGATTGGAAGCGGTAAGTCAAAGCGAGGAACACCTGGTTGTAGAAGCGGGCAAAGGGCACGGTTACAAAGTTGGCGATGTAATTTACGGAATGCCTTATCATGTTTGCCCAACCGTTGCGTTGTATGAACGGGCAATTACAGTAGAAGACAACCAAATAAGCGGCGAATGGAAAAATATCGCCAGAGACAGGATGATAACAATATGATTTTATGTAGAGACGCAATACTTTGCATCTCTGAAATATATTTAAGCACAAGGAGACACAAAATATTGTGTCTCTACAAATGATATACACATGTTTACCATCGATGCCCACTTAGACCTTAGCATGAACGCGCTGGAATGGAACCGCGATTTGCGGAAACCTGTTACTGAAATCAACGAACGTGAAAAAGGATTGACAGACAAACCGGACCGTGCAAAAGGGGTAGTTTCACTACCGGAATTAAGAAGAGGAAATATAGGGCTGGTTGTAGGTACGCAAATAGCGCGTTATGTGGCTCCAGATAATCCATTGCCAGGCTGGCATTCACCGGAGCAGGCCTGGGCGCAAACACAGGGCCAGCTTGCCTGGTACAAGGCAATGGAAGATGCGGGCGAAATGGTTCAGATAAACAACCTGGATAGCCTGGAAAAACATATTAATCTTTGGGATGATGGGTTACTTAATGAAACCAAGCCGGTTGGCTACATTTTAAGCCTGGAAGGCGCTGATTCAATAGTTACAATTGGCCATTTGGAACGCGCCTACAACTACGGGTTAAGGGCTGTGGGGCCTGCTCATTACGGTCCCGGTCGCTACGCGCAAGGTACCGATGCCACCGGGTATATGGGGCAGGTAGGCCATGAACTGTTAAAGGAAATGGAACGCCTGAACATTATTTTAGATGCCACTCATTTGTGCGATGACAGCTTTTGGGAGGCGCTTGGTCATTTCAACGGGCATGTTTGGGCGAGCCATAACAATTGTCGTGCCCTTGTTAACCATAACAGGCAGTTTAGTGACGAGCAGATTAAGGAATTAATAAACCGGGGCGCAGTGATAGGCGGGGCATTAGACGCATGGATGATGGTGCCGAACTGGGTAAGAGGAAAATCTGATCCAAAACAAATGAATTGCAATTTGGATGTGATGATAGATCATACAGATCATATTTGCCAGATTGCAGGAAATGCCTTACATGTGGGCATAGGCTCGGACCTGGACGGCGCATTTGGCCGCGAACAATGCCCTTATGATTTGGAAACTATTGCCGATCTTCAAAAAATACCTGCCCTTTTCAAAAAACGTGGTTATAGCGATGCAGATATAGAAAACCTTATGCACGGCAACTGGTTAAGGTTTTTACGCAACGCCTGGAAATAAATAATCGGTGTAATCACCTCTCTAATAATATGAATGCAGAACAAACGAGATTAAAAGATTCAACCTGGAAAAAGTGGGGGCCGTATGTAAGTGACCGACAGTGGGGAACTGTGCGGGAGGATTATAGCGCAAACGGTGACGCCTGGAACTATATAACCCATGATATGGCACGCAGCAAGGCGTACCGTTGGGGCGAGGAGGGTATAGGAGGCATCTGCGATAGCGAACAATTGCTTTGTTTTTCAGTGGCATTTTGGAATAAAAAAGATCCTATTATAAAGGAACGCTATTTCGGATTGAGCAACCCCGAGGGAAACCATGGCGAAGATGTAAAGGAGCTATATTATTACCTCGACAATACACCTACGCATTCATACCAAAAAATGCTTTATAAATATCCCCAGCAGGAATATCCCTATGCCTGGCTGGTGGATGAAAACAAACGGCGAAGCCGCAACGAACCGGAATTTGAGTTGATAGACACTGGCATTTTTAACCAGGACGCTTATTTTGATGTATTCATAGAATATGCGAAGAACACACAACACGATCTTTTAATCAAAATTACCATCAACAACAGGGGAAGCCAGGATGCTGCCTTAAATGTGTTGCCTACTATTTGGTTTCGTAATACCTGGGCGTGGGGATATGATAACTATACACCTGAGCTAACAGCCGACTCGCATGGAGTGATCGAAGTATATCATGAGGCTTTGGGGCAACTGTGGTTAAACGCCGAAGGAGAACCCGACCTGTTATTTTGTGATAACGAAACCAATACCAAGCGTCTTTACAACTCGGACGATGGCAAGCAGTTTTATAAGGATGGCATCAACGATCACCTAATCCACGGCGCTGACACAATCAACCCAAAAAAAACCGGAACAAAAGCTGTTGTAAATTTTGATGTAGATGTACCTGCAAAGCAAAGTGTTACCTTGCGGTTGAGGCTATCGAACAACGCAAGCAATGGTTTTGATGATTTTGATCGATTATTTGACGCAAGGAAGCATGAAGCTGATCAATTTTATTCGGAGCTTCAGACAGCTAACAAAAACGCAGACAAAATTTTAGTAGAACGTCAGGCTTTGGCGGGAATGCTTTGGAACAAGCAGTTTTATTATTACGACATTAACCACTGGCTGCATGGTGATCCGGCAGAGCCAAGACCACCTGCTGCAAGAATAAATGCACGGAACAGCAAGTGGACACATTTCAATACCAAAGATATTATCTCAATGCCTGACAAATGGGAATATCCATGGTTTGCGGCATGGGACTTGGCTTTTCATTGTATTCCCTTGGCTAAGGTGGATATGTCATTCGCCAAGCATCAGCTTACTTTGCTTATTAAGGATTGGTATATGCATCCCAATGGCCAGTTACCTGCTTATGAATGGGACTTTAATGATGCCAATCCGCCGGTGCACGCTATGGTTACATGGAAAATTTACCAGCAGGATAAGGCTGCAAATAATGGAGTGGGGGATACTTATTTTTTAGAACGCATCTTTCACAAATTGATGTTAAATTTTACGTGGTGGGTTAATCGTAAGGATGCATCAGGTAATAATATTTTTGAAGGAGGCTTTCTTGGCCTTGATAACATTGGTGTCTTCGACAGGAATACGCGTTTGCCGATGGGCGAACACCTGGAACAGGCTGATGGCACCAGCTGGATGGCAATATACTCATTAAACCTGCTCCGCATCGCCGCTGAACTTGCTGAAAGCAATAAAGCTTACAATGACATAGCAAGTAAGTTTTTTGAGCACTTTATTTACATTGCCGGAGCCATATCAAACATCGGGCAGGATAACGAAGGGCTTTGGGACGACGCAGACGGCTTTTTTTACGACCAGATACGTCTCCCGGATAACAGCACGCAAAAAATGAAGGTACGTAGCATTGTCGGCCTGATTCCGTTAATTGCTGCCGAGGTGCTGGATGAAAACGATATTTTGAATAACCCGATATTCAGTAACCGGATGAAATGGTTCACAGAAAACCGGCCCGACCTTGCGTCGCTTGTATCAAGGTGGAATGAAACCAAAACGCCCGGTAAGCATTTGGTAAGCTTGTTGCGCGGCTACCGCATGAAATCGCTGCTTAAATATTTGCTTGACGAAAACGAATTTTTAAGTGATTATGGCATCCGTTCGGTTTCAAAATATCACCTAAACAACCCGTATCATGTGGCTGTTGATGGAATAGAGTTCAGCATAAAATATACCCCGGCAGAAAGCGATAGTGGCTTATTTGGCGGCAACAGCAATTGGCGTGGCCCAATCTGGATGCCGATGAATTATTTGTTGATAGAGAGCCTGCATAAATTCTTTCAATATTATGGCGACGACTTCAAAATAGAGTGCCCGACCAATTCAGGTAATTTCATGAACCTGCAGCAGGTCGCTAGTGAGCTGTATCGCCGGGTTTCCAATTTATTTTTAAGGAACGGGGATGGTAAAAGAGCAGTTTTCGGCGAGTATGAAAAAATGCAAAACGATCCGGATTTTAACGATCACATCCTTTTTTATGAATATTTTGATGGTGATACAGGACGAGGTCTTGGTGCATCACATCAAACCGGTTGGACAGGGTTAATTGCTACTTGTTTATTTTATTAGGGTCAATTCCCGCCAATAAATTTTTTATTTTCTAACGACTGTTGAACCTGTTGCGGCAACGCTGATAATAAATTATACCCGGTTGCATCCTCAATGTTTTTTACCGTACAGGTATAATTCATCCAGTTGTTAGAAATATTATTGTCGTTGGGGGTGTCTATTGCAACAACCTGTGTATTCTCATCAATTCGCGCCAGGTCATCATCTCCTTCAGGCAATATAACTGCAACCTTCCAGATATGCGCGGGTACATTTATCCTTCCTTTGTCAATGGCGATGGCAAACCCATTTCTCCCGGTACCTCCACTGCCATAAACTCCCATTATTATATAAACTTCATTTCCCTTTTTTACCTTATCGCGACAGTAGCTTTCCAGGTGCTCCCAGGTGTGTTCATTATTGTTGGGTGCCTGCGGAATAATGTTATCCATTAAAAATGTTGCCGAATTTGCATCCGTGGTGCTGGTTCTGTCACCGCTTGGACAGTTATGTCCTTTATCAAATCCCGATCTTCTGTAGCTGTTGTTATCTGCTTCGTACCAGCCATCGGGCAACGTTTCATCAGGCCGGAAATTATTCAATCGGTCTGTAGCACCCAGGTCGTTGATGCTTAAATGCCAGCTTACCCAATTGGGTTCACCTTTATCCCTGTTATAACTCTCCATATAATACTGGTGATCTATTAAATAATTATCTGCATTCAAAAGGCTTTTGCTTGCGTTGCTCGGGTTGCCAAGCGCCATATTACTGTTGTCGGTCTGCTGCGGCTGGTGGCTTTTACAGCCTATTCCTATTATAACAAAAAATCCTAATAGATTTATTATTAAACGATTATAACGCATTTGTTTTTATTGTGATAGTCAAAAGTACCCGCAGGAAATATAGGAATATTAGGTGGTTTTGGTCTAAGCATTGCCGATAGCCGCGGGGTGCAGGCTTTAACATAAAGAATAACAGGCTAATAAAAAGCAAAAGCCGCCCAAAGTTATCCAGGGCGGCTTTTGCCGTTATGTTTTTACAACAACCAAATAAGTAAAGTTTTTACGATGCAGGTGTCGGTTTTATTGCTATCCTGATGGTACTAACGCGATTTTTTAACCATTGGTAAATGGTAGAATACTCCAGGTAATTCCTGATGGTGTCATCATTACGGATTGTAGTTACTAAATCTCTTAAAATACTTCTTAAAGGAGACGTTTTACTAACGTTTGTAACAATCTCTTCAATCTGGTCTGCATAAACTACCGCCTCGTACTCATTGTCGAAAATTAGCTCAGTTTCGCTGTCGCCTTTTTCCTTAATGCCTTTTGATGGAGTTGGCAAATGGTAGTTTTTAAAATCAGCTGTTGTTAGTTTGGTTTGGCCTGTTGGAATGTTGATACGTAACATAAGTTTTATTTTTAGTGCTTAAATTATCCTGTATAACTCTGTACAAATTCGTCATTGCGTATAGCCATAATAACGTCGCTAATAGCAATATATTGGGGCGTCGACTTATCGTCCAGTTCGTCGGCTAAGTTTTCCAATTGTGCTGCGTATATAACAGCTTCCTCTTCATTCTCAAATTTCAATATCAAATCGTTATTAATTTCCGCGTCAACTCCGCTTGGCGGTGCCGGTAGCTCATATTCCTCAAAGGTTGAGAAGTTAAGATTCGAATTAGCAGAAGAAACAGTTATATGAAGCATAATTTTATTGTCAAATTACGGGGTGTCCGGTAATTGTTCAACACGGTAAAGTTAAAGGTGTTTTAACAATTTTACATTTAATTATTGTTAAGTTTTACATAGTTTTCAACACCACCTCCTAACAATTACATAATACGTGCCATTTTGAAATAACGTTGTCTTTGACTATTTTAATGCGGTGATTAAATTAACCCCTGCATCAACTATGACGGCTACAAAATCGGAACAATTAAAACGCGTTTTAAAACCTATTCATCTCTGGGCCATTGCTGTAAGCCTGGTTATATCAGGCGAGTACTTCGGCTGGAACTTCGGTTGGAAATCTGCCGGAACCATCGGCTTTTTGATAGCAACAGTGGTTATTACTATCATGTATATAACTTTTATCTTCAGTTATACTGAATTAACAACTTCAATTCCCCATGCAGGCGGTGCATTTGCCTATGCTTACCGGGCGATGGGACCCATTGGGGGACTAGTTGCCGGTTACGCAACGCTTATTGATTTTCTGTTTGCCACCCCCGCAATAGCCTTTGGATTGGGGGCGTATCTTCATTTTTTAGATCCCGACATACCTGTTTTATATTCTGCGCTATTTTTTAATGTTGTATTTATCGTGATAAATATTTTAGGTGTAAAGGAGTCGGCAACATTTTCCTTAGTAATTACACTGCTCGCTGTTGCTGAATTATTGCTCTATCTGGGAATAGTTTCCCCACATTTTAAGGCTGATAATTTTTTGAGTAACCCCATGCCATTCGGATTATCGGGCATTTTTGCGTCGTTGCCTTATGCCGTATGGTTTTACCTGGCCATTGAAGGCGTTGCAATGGTTGCTGAAGAGGTTAAAGACCCTAAGCGGAATATCCCAAAGGGATATATTTCTGGATTGGCTACACTGATATTCTTGGCCTTTGGCGTTATGGTGTTTACCGGCGGCATTACAGATTGGCGAAAACTAAGCAGCCTTGATTATCCTTTACCTGAAGCCATTAGTATCGTATTGGGTAAAGCAAGCAGTTTAACCAGTATCTTTGCCAGTATAGGTCTATTTGGGCTGATCGCTTCCTTTCATGGTACCATATTGGCTTCATCCCGGCAGGTATTTGCCATGGCGCGCAGCGGTTATTTACCAAGATTTTTGTCGACAGTTAATCATAGATTTAAAACACCGCACTGGGCAATCATTGCCGGTGGTGTTATCAGCTTTATCGCGCTTTATACCGGTACTACTGATAAGGTTGTTATTATATCGGTGATAGGGGCTATATTGATGTATATGATGAGTATGATCAGTCTTTTCATCCTCCGTAAAAAGGAGCCGGCGTTAGAGCGGCCATTTGCAGCCCCTCTTTATCCATTATTCCCGGCAATAGCGCTGATAATATCTGCTGTTACGCTGATAACCATTATTTATTTTTATTTCAGCCTTAGTCTTTTGTTTTTTGCCGGTTTGGTTATCATATCGGCTATTTTTATGTTAATGGGAAAACACAAAGTTAAATTGGTTGAAGAAATGATGGTTGCGCCGACTAATTAGAATTGCTTTAACAGATTTTAAAAAACTCGTTAAATAAAAATAATCTATCTTGAAAATCAATCAAATTCTTAAATCGTGTTAAATGTCGTACCACTTCACCATACGCAATAAGGTTTACAGGTTTAAAGATCTGAAAACATTGCTCGCAAAAGCGTCCCCGTATCGAACTGGTGATGTGCTGGCCGGGGTTTGCGCTGAGAGTTATGAGGAACGGGTAGCAGCCCAAATTGCTTTGGCCGATGTACCGTTAAAAACGTTTCTAAACGAAGCTATTATTCCATATGAGCAGGATGAGATAACAAGATTAATAATTGATAGCCACGATATTGGATCTTTTAGTTTGATCAGCCATTTAACGGTGGGCGAATTCAGGGACTGGCTGCTGAAAAATGAAACAGATGCCGATGTATTACGATCAGTTGAAAACGCGATAACCCCTGAAATGGCAGCAGCTGTGTCCAAACTTATGCGTAACCAGGATTTGATCGCGGTAGCAAGAAAATGTGAAGTTGTTACCAAATTTCGGGACACTATTGGTTTAAGGGGGCATTTTTCTACACGCCTGCAGCCAAATCACCCTACAGACGATCCAAGGGGCGTAGCAGCAAGTATTATTGACGGGCTGTTATATGGCAGCGGCGATGCCTGTATTGGCATTAACCCGGCGACAGATAGCCCGGCTGTAGTTTTAAATTTGCTTAACCTGATCGATAACTTACGCCAGCAGTTTGAAATTCCAACCCAGTCCTGTGTATTGAGCCATATAACTACAACAATAGAGTTGATTAATAGAGGAGCTCCCGTCGATCTTTGTTTTCAATCCATCGGTGGAACTGAAAAGACCAACAGCAGCTTTGGCATCAACCTGGCTTTAATTGAGGAAGCTTACCAGGCTACATTGTCACTTAACCGCGGAACGGTAGGACAAAACGTAATGTACTTTGAAACAGGGCAGGGCAGCGAACTTTCTGCAAATGCACATCATGGAGTTGACCAGCAAACCTGCGAGGCGCGTGCCTATGCGATTGCCAGGAAATATAAACCTTTGTTGGTCAATACTGTTGTGGGCTTTATTGGGCCAGAATATTTATACGATGGCAAACAAATTATTCGTGCCGCGCTCGAAGACCACTTCTGTGGCAAGCTGCTGGGCTTGCCTATGGGTGTGGATGTTTGCTATACCAATCATGCCGAGGCCGACCAGGATGATATGGATAACCTGCTCACTTTGTTAGGTGTAGCCGGCTGTAATTTCATAATGGGGATCCCCGGATCGGACGATATTATGCTCAACTACCAATCAACGTCATTCCACGATGCATTGTACCTGAGGAAAAGCTTAGGTTTGAGGCATGCACCTGAATTTGAACAATGGCTGATAAAACAAGGATTTACTGACGTTTCTGGCGACTTACTGCCCGTTAATCCATCTCATAAAATGCTATCGGGAATTATATGAGTGATCACTTAGAAAAAAATGACCCCTTAGCCCCCTTGCGGGAGTTTACCGCCGCCCGGATAGCAATCGGCAGGGTAGGGAACAGTATTCCTCTCAAGCAATCGATGGAATTTAACCTGGCACATGCACATGCCAGGGACGCTGTATATTCAACATTGGATCTCGACGGACTGACAGAAAAGATTAAAATCTTTGATTTACCCATTTTGCACCTGCACAGCCAGGCAAGCACGCGGCATAAATACCTTAAACGGCCTGATCTTGGCCGCCTGTTGAGCGAAGATTCACATAACCAGTTACATGATTCTATAGTTTGCCCCGATATATGTATAATTATAGCTGACGGTCTTTCAGCAGCTGCTGTTAATGAAAATACCTTTGGATTGCTGAAAATATTAATTCCAATGTTAAGTACCGCCAAGTTAACTATTGCGCCACTTTGCCTTGTTGAACAGGGCAGGGTCGCCATAGGCGACGATATTGCCGGTGGTTTAAAAGCCAAACTCTCAATTATACTGATCGGTGAAAGGCCGGGTTTAAGTTCAGCCGACAGCATGGGCGCTTATCTCACTTTCAACCCCAGCCCGGGCTTAACCGACGAATCGCGCAATTGTATTTCAAATATCCGTAAGGGTGGATTGAGCTACAGGAATGCGGCCAATAAAATATTCTATCTCGTTAATGAGGCTATAAAACGAAAATTGTCAGGTGTTGCCCTTAAGGATAATGCCGGTTTGTTAACATAAGAAATTTTATTGTACTGAAGAATTTTCAAGTAACAGCTAGTTTTGCCATTTTGTCTCATCGTGAAAATTCTAGTTAAATGAGTTCGTTTTTGTAATTGTTTAGTAATACTTAAAATCGTATCTTAGGCAAACAGGTTGACTGTTAATTCATTATCCATATTCCTTGTCACATCAAAATAGAGCACCCTTTTTAAAAACATCTTCACAAACCTTAAAACATGAAAATTAATCTCAAAAAAACAGCCCTTTTGTTAACCGGTATACTGACGTGCGGAAAGTTATTTGCCCAGGTGCCGGATACAACGCAAACTTCTGCAGATTATGTAAAACCATTTGCAAAGGATAACAGCTATCGCACCTGGTCAATTGGTTTTAGTGGGGGCGTTTTATCAAGTTACACCATATTGGGTTCAAACAAACATCTTGATTTTACTTCGCCAAATGCACAACTCGGGTACGGTGGCTATATAAAAAAACAAATAACGCCTGCATTTGGTATAGAGGGCGATCTGTTGGCCGGTAAACTGACGAGCGATAACAGCCAACCTGACGCAGTGGGTAAAACCTACGATAGCTTTAGCACAAAACTGCGTTACGCATTAAGTTTAGGTGCTAACGTCACTGTCGGCAACATTAGCTGGCATGATAATGCGGGCGCTATTCAACCATACGTAACTGCGGGCGGAGGAATTATAGGATATAAACCGGTTTTAACAGCTAATGGAACCTCGTCAAATTTCAAAACAACTGATAATGGTGTTATAAATGAGTTTTTTATTCCGATAGGGGTGGGACTTAAAATTAACGTAGCAAAGGGGATAAATATTGATTTAGGTTACCAGGTTAACTTTGTTTATTCTGATAATCTCGACGGGTACAATTATGGGACAAATAATGACAAATTTTCTTATGCCCACATCGGTTTGGAATTTGCGATAGGCAACAAATCAAAGCCTCAAATGGCTGTATATAACCCAGTTTCGTCGATGCGGGCTGAGTATATGATGGAAAATCAAAATACCAGGGCTCAATTACAAAGCCAGATAGATGCCCAAAAGGTACAAAATGACCAGTTAAAAGCCGACCTGGCAACCACAAACGCAACACTTGCTAAATTCACCGCAGATAGCGATGGCGACGGCGTAGCCGATTTCTACGACAAATGCCCCAACACACCTGCCGGAACAAAGGTTGATGGCGCAGGGTGCCCGTTACCTGTTGCAAAGCCTGAGGTTAAGGTTTATGTAACTGAAGATGACAGGCGCGTGGCAAGAGAAGCTGTAAAAAATCTTGAGTTCGATTTCGGTAAGGCAACTATTCGCCAGCATTCGGATGAAAGCCTCAATAAATTAGCACAATTAATGGTTGCCAAAAAATTCAGTTTAAAATTATCCGGGTATACTGATAATGTGGGCTCGGTTGATGCAAACCTGAAGCTGTCAAGGGATCGTGCTGAAGCCGTTAAAACATATCTTGCAACCCAGGGCGTCGATCCTACGAAGATAACCGCCGACGGTTATGGAAAGGCCAGCCCTATAGCTAGCAATAAAACGGCGAAAGGCCGCCAGCAAAATAGGAGGGTTGAGTTTAGCCTGAATTAACATTAAAAGTTTACGTAAATAACAAAGCCGCTTAAAAGCGGCTTTGTTATTTACGGATTTAGCTGATTAATATTCAACCTCAAAAAATTCTGCCAGTGAACCAAAATAGCTGTTATCCCATCCTTCAATAATATCCTGGTAATCAGCGTCGGGAATGTTGGTGTGTTTCAATTCCACCGATGTCGCAGTTTTATCGGGATGCATTTTAATAGTTACTATCGACGCTTCCGGCTGCCCGTCAAAATACCATTGCTGAACTATCTTTTTGTCTTCTTCAAATTCAATATTCTTACCCACGATACTCCCTTCCCACAGGGAAAATTCAGATCCCGGCTCTGTCGACATTTTAGCGCTTTCGCCAGTCCACAATTCAATGGTAAGCGGATTTGTTAATGCAGTATAGATTTCTTCGGGCGTTGCGGGTAAACGGTAATATTTTTTAAAGTCTTTCATGTTTTTTGTCTGAATCAGAATTTTCAGAATTTGTAAATTTACAGAATCTAAGCGTACGATAAAGGATTCTGAAAATTCTTTAATCCTGAAAATTCTGATTCAGACAGTATTATCCGAGTGGCCATACAGTTTTCCCGTAAACCTCATTCAATACATTGGCAATGCCCGCATAAATAGCTGACGCACCGCAGAATATACCTTCATATCCGGCTAATTTACCTATAGCTTCATTACCGGTACCATGCTCGGCGGCCAGTAAAAAGAATAATATTACTAAGGTTCCAAAAACAACCTGTAGCGCACGGTTCAATTTAAGTGTACCGAAAAATAGGAAGAGTGTGAACAGTCCCCACATAATTAAATAGGCACACATACCGCTTTCTGATGGCTTTGCCGCCCAACCAAATTTGGGAATAACAATCAGGCCCACCAACGAGAGCCAGAAAAATCCATACGATGTAAATGCCGTTAAGCCAAAAGTATTATTCTTTTTTGCTTCAATTATACCGGCAATTACCTGCGCCAGGCCGCCGTAAAAGATTCCCATGGCAAGGATCATTGAATTCATTTCAAAGAAGCCAGCATTATGAAGATTTAGTAATACTGTGGTCATGCCAAAGGCGCAAAGACCAAGCGGAGCAGGATTGGCAATGCCATCCTTAATCGCAACCGGAGTTGTTGGAATCATAGTTTAAAGGTTTTTATAATTGGTTTATAATGCAATTTAACTGTTCCTTTCACATTTCCCAATTTTTTCTGCAAACTGATCTGTAACTTTATGGTTAACAATCTAACTATGCAAAAATTAGTGCTGCTACGCCACGGCGAAAGCGTTTGGAATAAGGAAAATCGATTTACTGGTTGGACAGATGTAGATCTATCTCCTGAAGGCGTCAATCAAGCCAAAAGGGCCGGAGAGCTATTGAAAGAAAAGGGGTATAATTTTGATATTGGGTTTACATCGCTATTGAAAAGATCGATAAAAACATTGCATATCGTGCTGGAAGAGCAGGATCATCTCTGGATCCCTGTTCAAAAATCATGGCGCTTAAACGAACGCTTTTATGGAGCATTACAGGGATTAAATAAGGATGAAACTATAGCTAAGTACGGACCCGAACTTGTACAAAAATGGCGCCGGGATCCCCATGAGCTGCCGCCTGCCATAACAAAGGATGATGACCGTTATCCCGGGAAAGACCTGCGGTATAAAGACCTTACAGAGCGCGAATTACCTTTGACCGAGAACCTGAGTGAAACCATGGATCGGGTTTTACCTTTCTGGAATGAGTTTATTGTCCCCTCTATGCGTCGGAATCAAAAAGTAATTGTATGCGCTCATGGCAACAGTTTAAGAGCTTTAATACAGTATATCGATCATCTCACTGACGAAGAAGTTACTCAATTAGATTTGCCGACAGGTGTGCCGTTAGTTTATGAACTGGATGAGGGCTTGAATAGAATTAGGCATTATTATTTGGAAGAGTAAGAATTAGATTTAATTCTGTTAAATTAGGTCTTGGTAAAGCCGCCAAAAACTAACGTTAATGGAATGCCGCCGACATGAGTTATTATTCGAAATTTACGCAACAGTTTTATATAGGCCTAGTGTGGGTCGTAGTTATTCCTGCATTATGCTTCGTAAAAAGCTTCAAACAAACCCACACTATTGATTCTTCTTTCATTACTATGATTTTGGTTTTATTTTCTGTCTATTTGAGACCTGTTTTAACGATTTTCTTTTTAAAAGTTTTAAAACAGCCTATCCTTACCGCAAATGACACTTACGTTTTTGACCACTTTGAAAGAATGAAATATTATTGGGAAGATATCGACGAAATAGTCGCAGATGATGAAAAACTTCAGGTGCAATTACATGACCCACGAAAATATGTTAATCAAATCCCTTACTATAGATTAATTGATTTATTAAAATATAAAGTGTTCAAGATAAAACCTGACTTTTCGATTGATATGCACTTAATAAAAATCAAAAAAGGTGAGCATAAATTATTCCTTGAAAAACTTGACGAGTGCAGTATAGCCTCTATGACTTCTTAACCCATCGCCTTATTCAATGCGATTATTGCCGTATCAAAGTCTTCTCTTGCTATCAAAAATTGAATATTTACCTTACGCAGGGCAAAACCGGCGCTTTTAATGTTAATATCGTTCTCTGCTAAAGCGTTTGCTGATTTGGCTAATAAGCCCGGCCTGTCCATGTTAGAACCGATCAGACATACCATCGCTGCTTTTTCAACCGTCACTTTCTCAAAACTATCTTCCAACTCATGGATCAGCTTCTTGTTGAAATCCTTTTCCCAGATCACTATCGAGATGCTGTTAGCATTAGTTGCCTTAAAGTTATAGCTGATGCCATGATCGTAAAAGGTTTGCATAATGCTTAAGTCGCTGCCGGGCGTGCCCACCATCGACGGATCATAAATATCAATGATCATTACCTTTTCGGTGCCGGTAATTACTTCAACCCGTTTGTGCTCACAGATATAGTCCTTTGTGATAAGGGTGCCGGGATGCTCAGGGTCAAATGTGTTTTTAATTCTAAGATTTATATTATTGATTTCCAATGGCTTTGATGCCTTTGGGTGAATTGCTTCCATACCTACATCAGCCAGTTGATCGGCCACATCGTAATTGGTGTTACCAACCGGGTAGCAGTTATCTATGCCCACCAAAACAGGATCGGCAGTACATAAATGGTATTCCTTATGGATAATGGCCTCTTGTGGCTTAACCGCAACAGCTATTTTACTGAATGTTACTTCTGAATATCCGCGATCAAACTCGCGCATGATCCCTTCGGTACCCTTTGCGTAGCCGGTAACAATGCATATAGTATTTGCAAAATCAATATGTTGCAACTCCCGTTTAATGCGCTGATCTATCGTGTAGGAGTGGTGGTCGTGGAAACCGCTTAAATCGACCAGGGTAGCATTAATACCCATGTTTTGTAAAATATTGGCAAAATTAAACGCAGAATGACTTTCGCCTATTGATGCCAGGATCTCCCGTGCAGCCTGTAAAATCCCCTCATTACTTACATAGCCTGATGTAAGAATGTTTGCAAGGTTCTCCAGGTAGGTTTGCGCTTCCTTTACACGTTTTTCAATGAACTGGTCTGCATCATCAATATTTAAACCTAAACTCTCATAACTCTTGTTGATCTGCTTAAGTTTTACGATCAACTCGCTTAGCGGTTTATGAAAATCTCTGAAATTTGCCAGGTTATGATAAACGCCAGGCTCACCTGTCTTCTTATTTTCAAGCAGCAGGTTAGTTACTCCTGAAAATGCTGATACGACAAAAATGCGGTTGTATAATTCCTGGCCGCTGCGGTTAAAAAGGATGATGTTATTGATAACATCGTTAAGTGCGGTCATGGAAGTGCCGCCGATTTTTTCTACTGTTAACATTATAAAAGATATACGCTATAAGCGCAGGTATTAAAACTATGCCTGTAATAATTAAAGTTTATTATTAATTGATATACAGGTTTTTATGGTTTATATTGATTTTTTGCCTTGGATGATTTGCTATTGATTTGATAAGCTTTTTATCGAAATGACGCGTTTATTCAGGCTTATGATATAAGTCTCCTGCCTTTGCAGCCGAGAGTTTTATACCCTTGATCATAGCCGAACTGAAGCCATTGTGTTCCATCTCATTTAAGCCCGCAATGGTACAGCCGCTCGGTGACGTTACCTTATCTATTTCCTGTTCCGGATGCGATGCCAGTTGTAATAACAAATCGGCAGCTCCCTTTGCAGTTTGAGCCGCCATTTTCAAGGCATCATGTGCATGGAAACCGATTTCTGTACCACCTTGTGATGCCGCGCGGATCGATCTTAAAAAGAAGGCTATGCCACAGGCGCATAAAGCAGTTGCAGAAGTCATCAGCTCTTCATTTATCTGTATAGTAACCCCAACAGTGTCAAACAAGGAACGGACAAAGTTAATATTCTTTGGCGTGCCATTGTCCGTGGCAATACAGGTCATGGAATGCCCGATGGCTATGGCTGTGTTTGGCATTGCACGTACAACCTGCACATTTAAATCAAGCTGTGTACGGATATCACCACAACTAACACCCGAAACTACTGATATAAGTAGTTGTTTTTCAGGCTTCATTGTTGGCTTTATTTCATCTAAAAGCTTATTTAGCTGATGCGGCAAAACCGCTAACACCACAAAATCGGCCTTTCTTACCGCCTTTAGGTTATTATCGGTTACATGATATCCCTGCTCTGCAAACGGAGCAAGTGCACCCACGTTTCTTCGTGTCAATGAAATTTGTTGCGGTTTGCAGATCCCCGCCTTTACAAGCCCTTTTGCTAATGAAAGGCCGATGTTACCGCTGCCCAATATGGCAATATGCTGTTGTGAGTTCATTTGCTTTTGCTTAAAAGTGTTCCAAATGGTTTATCGTCCTTCAATTTACCAAGATCATTGGAATGACCTATTATTACGCCTTTTACCCCGCATGATATGGCGGCAAAGGCGTTATCCAGCTTGGGTAACATTCCGCTGTGAATTATTTGCTGTAGTTTTAATTCTTCATACCGTTGCGGATCAAGATCCTGGATCAGCGAATCTTCATCGTTAACATCCTTCAAAACACCCTTCTTTTCAAAACAATAAATAAGGGTGGTATCGTATAGTTCTGAAAGCGTAACTGCTAATGCCGATGCTATCGTATCTGCATTTGTATTTAACAACTGGCCCTCGCCATCATGTGTTAAAGCGCAAAAAACAGGGGTGAAGCCTGCATCCATTAAGTTTTTTAAATTTTGCGGGTTGATTGAGTTGTCATCAATATCACCCACAAAACCATAGTCTATAGTTTTTACCGGACGTTTTTTCGCGCGGATAAAATCGCCGTCTGCTCCGGTTAGCCCAATTGCATTGGTGCCAAACCTTTGCAGCTGAGCCACAATGTTCTTATTGATAAGGCCGCCGTATACCATAGTAACCACACGCAGCGTTTCAATATCTGTTATGCGCCTGCCGTCAACCAGCTTAGGTTCAATACCTAACGTTTCAGAAAGTTGGGTTGCTACCTTACCGCCACCGTGCACCAAAATTTTATAGCCATCAAGAGATGTAAAATCCTTTAAAAATTTGTGCAGGTTTTCGGAATTATCAATAACATTTCCACCAATTTTTATAACGTACAGGTTGTTATTCGCCTTGTTATTGGTTGAAACCGTATTGATTTTGCCCATATTATGCCGGTTGTTAACAAATAAAAGTTAAAAAACTTCAATTAATCACTTATACGGGATAAAATTACTAAAAAATAGCCTATTAAGTTAAATAAATGAAGATAAAATGAACATTTTAATGTCAAACGTGAGGAATTGTCAAGGTTTAAGGATGGACATTTTTAAATGGTTTTGCAAATTTAATAAAATCACACCAGTTATTTTTATAAAACTCATGCGTCAATCAATTGTATTTAAATTGCCACTGGCAATAAGTTTACAATACATTAATGAAAGATTGTGTATAATTGAAATTTACAAACAAATATGTTTACTGTTACATCTGAAGATAAAACTAATAGTTCGAGGCCCAGGGTAGTTATTGTTGGTGGTGGATTTGGCGGCCTTGCCCTGGCTCAAAAATTAAAAAATGCACCGGTTGATATCCTGTTGCTCGACAAACACAATTATCATACATTTCAACCCTTATTGTACCAGGTTGCCATAGGATCGATCGAAGCGGATTCAATAGGTTTTCCCATCCGCCGGATCTTTACAAAGCAAAATAATTTCAGCTTTAACCTTGCAGAAGTTCAAAAAGTAAACCCCGAAGATAATACGATCTCAACGGATGTAGGAACCATTCATTATGATTACCTGGTTATAGCAACCGGCTCCAACACCAATTTTTTCGGAAATGAGCAAATTGAGCATTTTGCCATGCCGATGAAAAATATTCCCGAAGCGCTGAATTTGCGCAGCCTGATTCTCCAAAACCTGGAAACAGCTCTGGTTACTACGGACATGCGTGAAAAATTTGCGCTTATGACCTTTGTAGTTGTAGGTGGCGGCCCAACCGGCGTTGAACTTTCCGGTGCCTTAGCCGAGATGCGGCATTTGATCTTGGGAAAGGATTACCACGGGTTGAGCAAATACGATATGCGGGTTTATTTGGTCGAGGGTAAGGACAGGCTGCTCGCCGCTATGTCACCACAAGCATCTGAGAAAGCAAAAAAGTTTTTAACAGATGCTGATGTAACCATATTCAATAGTGCACATGTACAAAGTTATGATGGGTTTTATTTAACTATTGATAACGGAAAGACTATAAAAACCCGTAACGTTTTATGGGCGGCAGGGGTAAAGGGCGAAGTTCCGGATGGAATCCCGGCTGAAACTATTACCCGCGGAAACCGCATCCAAACCGATGAAATCAATAGGGTAAAGGGTTATCAGAATATATTTGCAATTGGTGACGTATCTGCAATAATAACCCCGGAAACACCAAACGGGCACCCGGGAGTGGCGCCGACGGCGATCCAGCAAGGCCAATGGCTGGCTAAAAATTTGGTCCATTTAATTAAGAATGAGCCGACGAAGCCATTTATCTATAAGGATAAGGGATCATTGGCCACCATAGGCCGGAACCAGGCGGTCGCCGATTTGGGTAAACTCCGTTTCCAGGGATTTTTTGCGTGGTTGCTTTGGGGTGTCGTACACTTAATGTCTCTTGCTGGGTTTGCGAACAAGGGTATCATATTCTTTAGCTGGTTTCTAAACTATTTTACAAAAAATAGTGATAACAGGCTGATAATACGAAGCTTTAATACCGAGACCCGGAGAACTAACGAAGCCTCAAAATAGAAAACATCCTGTTTTAAAACATTGTTGAGCATTTTACATTACTAAGTAATATATTCAACAATGGGATTATTCCTCATCATTACGCTGTTGATTGTAGTCAGCGCCTTTTATTCGTATGTGAATGCCCGCTTTTTTAAACTGCCGGGCACCATTGGCATTATTACAATTGCTATAATAGTTTCGGTAGTCACCATTGCTATCGATAAGCTTGATCCGGCTATCGCAAGTTACCTTACCGTTTTGGCAAAGAACATCAATTTTTCAGGCGCGGTATTAAATATAATGCTTGGCTTTTTGCTTTTTGCGGGCTCATTCAATTCAAATACAAAGCGATTAAAAAGAGAATTGCGCCCGGTTTTTGTTTTGAGTACACTGAGTGTTATACTCTCTACGGGTGTTTTTGGCGTTCTTTTTTACTACGGAACGATGTTGTTTAATATCCACATGTCGTTTGTTTATTGCCTTTTGTTTGGAGCCCTGATCTCACCTACAGACCCTGTAGCGGTCGGGGCTATCATCAAAACTTCAAAACTTCCGGCAAACCTGGCAACTATTATTTCCGGAGAATCGTTGTTTAACGATGGTGTAGGGCTTGTACTTTTTATAACCATCCTGGAGGCTATAAATTCAGGTGTTGCTAATGTGAACTTTGCACAAACTGCGATATTATTTGCCAGGGAGGTTTTCGGAGGTATTGGATTAGGATTAATTTTAGGGTTTGTCGCATTCCGGCTAATGAAATCAATTACCGACTTTCAAACCATTGTGCTGGTTTCATTATCAGTGGTGATGAGTGTTTCAGTTATTGCAACCTATCTCCATTTATCTATCCCCTTAGCCGTGGTATCCGCCGGATTATTTATGGGCAACCGGACGATCAATATCGATGAAAAAGAGCGATCACACGAAGCGTTGGAGAAATTCTGGCAACTGATAGATGAAATGCTGAACACCATTCTATTTGTGATGATCGGGCTGCAGATGGTTAATCTGCCTTACATAACTAATTACTGGTTAACCGGTGGAATTGCTATTCTGCTCATTTTAATTGCCCGCTGGCTGAGTATTTTATTGCCACTAACCTTCCTGCGGCGTACGCTAAATGTGAACTATAAAAACATCAATATTTTAACCTGGGCAGGGGTGAGGGGCGGTATTTCCATTGCGCTGGCACTGTCATTACCAACTAGCCCCTATCGGCATATTATATTATGCGGCAGTTACTTTATAGTGATATTTTCTATTGTAGTGCAGGGGCTTACTTTGAATAAATTGATAAATTCTTCATTGAAGGATAAAGAGGCGAATTAATCCATCTCTCACCAGTCTGCAATTCGCTCCATCTGAGCGCAATATTGGTAGAAAAATATAAATAAAGAATTTTCGCTCCGTAGGTGCGTAACAAAATGCGGAGTTACGCACCTACGGAGCGCATTTGCAATTTATTATTTCTTGCTACCAATATTTGACCCCGATGGGGTCAGGCGTGCGATAAAAAAAACTTATTTTGCTAATGATTTCATATAATCAGCAATCTCCTTTTCTGTAGTAATGGCTGATTTTTCTAAATCTTCAATGATATTCTCCCGTTCCTTTTCAGACCGGTTTTGGCTGAGCTTCTTTTTGGCTTGCAGGTCATCAACAATTATTTGAAAGGCAACAATGCCTTTCATCATTTTTTGTTTGTAATCGTCGGTCAAACCCTCGTATCGCTTTAGATAGTCAGCCTCATAATATTGAATGGTTTCTTTTAATAATGCCGCCTTATTTTCTTCGCCGTTTAACAAAAAGCAATCGCCATAAGCATGTACGGCAAGGTAGTTCCAGGTTGGTACATTTTGCTCTTTCTCGTAGTTTTTGGGAGAGATATAGGCGTGAGGCTCAGTAAATATTACTAAGGCACGGTTATTTACAATATCGTTTGCTTGTGGGTTCGCTTTTGCAAAATGAGATAATAAAATTAACTGGCCGTCAACTTCCTTAATAATAAAAGGTAAATGTGTAGCAGTGGGGATATTATCCTTAACGGTTACTATCGTCGCAAAGCTGTACCGCTTAATAAAGTCGATGACTTCCTTATGATTTGGGAACTGGTTAAAGGATGGGATGTACATTTATAGAGTTGGTTAATTAAGTTAGTGGTTGGCTTCCAGCATCCTTTTTAATACCGCTTGAGCGGCCCAAACCCGGTTAGCCGCTTCATGAACTACAATTGAGTGTTTGCCATCCAATATTTCTGATGAGAGCTCAAGATCACGCCTCACCGGCAGGCAATGCATTACTTTTGCGTCGTTGGTTATCTTTAATCTTTCGTTGGTAAGCATCCAGTCCTCGTTGCCGGGGAAGATCTGCCCGTAGGGCTCGTAAGCTGACCAGTTTTTCACATATATAAAATCCGCGTCAGCTAAAGCTTCATCCTGGTTGTTGGTAATTTTTGCGCCTTGGGTGAAATCGGTACAAAGTTCATAACCTTTTGGATGGGCAATGGTAAAATCAACATCAGCCTTGCACATCCATTCGGCAAATGAATTGGGTACTGCCTGCGGTAATGGTTTTATGTGTGGCGCCCATGTTAAAACAACCTTGGGCTTGCTGCGGGTTTTTAATTCTTCAATGGTGATCAAATCTGCCAGGCTTTGTAATGGGTGACGGGTTGCCGATTCCAAACTCACAACTGGTACACCGCAAAACTCTACAAACTTATTGAAGATCATCTCGCCGTAGTCCTCGTCGCGATCCTTCAATCCCGGGAACGAACGTACCCCGATAATATCGGCATACTGTCCCATAACAGCGGCTGCTTCGCGGATATGCTCAACGCTGGTGCCATTCATAATCACGTTATCGCGCAATTCCAAGGCCCAGCCTTCTTTATCCATATTCAGCACCATTACATTCATGCCCAGGTTCAATGCAGCCTTTTGGGTGCTCATTCGGGTACGCAGGCTCGGGTTTAAAAATACCAGTGCCATGGTCTTGTTTTCTCCCAGGTCCTTATAAGCGTAAGGGTTTTGTTTAAGATGTAACGCCTCCTTAACAAGTGCGTTTACGTCGGGAACGTCATTTACAGAGGAAAATAGTTTCATGGGTTTTACCTATAATTCTTTCCTTTGAGAAAGAGTATTTTATATTAAATTGTAGCGTATATTCCTATACTTCTATCTTTGGTCAACTTTTCAATTCAATGGGTCGACGAACAATTTATATCATCCTTCTTATTTTAGCCTTAGCCTTCACACTTTATGAAGAGCTGCATTTAAGAAAATACCTATTTGCACATCATAATTATCTTTTGGCAGGGTCTCTTCCCAATTTTTTAGCTGCTGTAATTATGTCCTTTGCTTACATGATTATAAAAAATCCATTGCAAAACAACTTAATTATCAAGGGAATCACCGGCCTTGTAAGTGGCCTCATTCTTTATGAATTTGTACAACCGCTAATGCCTCATATGGTTTTTGATATAAACGACATTTTAGCCTCTATACTTGGCGGCCTAGTCTCTTATGTCATTATTTATTTTATCAACCAATCAATTCCCAGGGCTGCTAATTAATTTAGAATAGCAGCAAATGCCTCTAAAAACCTGTCGGCATGTGCCTTGGTTAAGTTAAGCGCAGGCAGAAGTCTTACCACGTTTGGTTTAGCCTCACCGGTAAATATGTTATGCTTGAACAATAGTTCCTTCCGTACATGGGCCAATTCAGCAGGTAGTTCAATACCAATCATCAATCCACGACCCCGAACCTCGGTAACCTGTTTAAACTTCCTGATTTCCTCAGCCAGGTAAGCCCCAACTTCAGCAGCGTTTTGCATCAGGTTATCCTGCTCCATCACTTCAAGCACTGCCAAACCCGCCGCACAGGCTAAATGATTACCCCCAAAGGTAGTACCCAGCATACCATAGGCAGGTTGAATTTTTGGCGATATAACGATGCCACCTATGGGGAAGCCGTTACCCATGCCTTTGGCCATGCTATAAATATCAGCATTAATGCCCGCAAAATCATGCGAGAAAAATTTACCGGTACGACCGTAACCACACTGTACAGAATCCGCTATAAATACGGCGTTATTAGCATCGCAAAGTGATCTGATCTTCAGTAAGAAGCTTTCTGGCGCAACCTGGATTCCACCCACGCCCTGGATGCCCTCAATAATTACCGAAGATATTTCATTTTCAGCGAACGCTTGCTCCAGCGCCGCCTCATCCTTCCATGGTAAAAATATCACGTTGTCGGTTTCGTTAACAGGGGCAACAATCTTAGGATTATCGGTAACAGCAACTGCCAAAGATGTACGTCCATGGAAGGCGCCTTTAAAAGCGATGATCTTCTTTTTGCCATTATAAAAAGACGCCAGTTTTAGCGCATTCTCATTCGCTTCGGCACCCGAGTTACATAAAAACAATTGATAATCCTCTTTACCGGAAACGTGCCCCAGCTTTTCAGCAAGTTGTTTTTGTAAGGGAATCTCAATTGAATTTGAATAAAAACCTATCTGGTGAAGCTGATCTTCCAATCGTTTAACATAATGAGGATTTGTGTGACCGATAGATATAACGGCGTGACCGCCGTAAAGATCTAAATACTCAGTTCCTTTATCGTCAAAAACAAGACTGCCAACGCCTTTAACAATGTTAATTGGATTGATAGGATAAACGTCAAATAGTTTCATATGCCCCAAACCCCTAAAGGGGCTTTAAAAAGTTAAATAATAATTTCTTCTAAAAGCCGGTGGCTTTTAGTTTTAAACCCGCTTTCTCATCAAGTCCGAACATCAGATTCATATTTTGCACAGCCTGGCCGGATGCACCTTTGAGCAGATTATCCAAAATACTGATGATCAAAAGCTTATTCCCGTGCTTTTTAACCTGGATAAAGCATTTATTGGTATTCACAATCTGTTTTAGATCGATGTCGCGACTGGTTACATGCGTGAATGGGTGCGCATCATAATATTGATGGTAAAGCTTTAATGCATCGGCTTCTGTTACATCGGTATCAATGTACATCGAGGCAATTATGCCTCTTGTAAAATCACCCCGGTAAGGGATAAAGTTTATCGGCTCGTCAAATCCTGCCTGCAGTTGTTTTAACGACTGGCCGATCTCGTTTAAATGCTGGTGCTCAAATGCCTTGTAAACCGACAGGTTATCATTACGCCAGGTAAAGTGGGTTGTCGCTGATGGGCTTTGTCCTGCACCGGTTGATCCGGTGGTGGCGGTAACATGGACTTCGCTATTCAGCAAACCTTTTGATGCAAGCGGAAGTAAACCTAACTGCAAACAGGTAGCAAAGCAACCTGGATTAGCAATGTTTTTGGCTTCTTTTATGGCTTCCCTGTTTAACTCGGGCAAACCGTAAATAAACTCCTTAGTTCTTGTTTTATGGCTTGATACATCGTTCTTTAACCTGAAATCCTGGCTCAGATCGATGATCTTAATATTTTCAGGGATGGGGTTAGCTTCTAAAAACTTCTTCGCATCTCCGTGACCAACACAAAGAAAAAGCACGTCGATATTATAAGCCAACTCGGCTGCGAACTTAAGATCGGTATCTCCAAACAGATCGGTGTGCACATCATAAACATGGTTGCCGGCATTGCTGCTGCTGTGTACAAACGCGATCTCGACATTTGGATGGTTGATCAGAATGCGCAGCATCTCGCCGCCGGTGTAACCTGCTCCGCCAACAATGCCTGCTCTTACGATGCCCCCCCCGCCCCCTAAAGGGGAGGCCTGACTGGCATAATCACTATTTTGTAAATTCATAACGTCTTTTTTAATAAGAGTTTAAATAACTCCCCCTTCAGGGGGCTGGGGGGCATTCACCTTATGATAGATCATTACCTGGTTGCCAAATATTTTGGAGAACCCTTTAACATCTTCGCCGCTCCATGAGTTATTCATCTCGCCATAGGTGCCAAATTTGTTCGACATCAGATCATGTGCCGACTCGATACCTACAATTTGGAAACGGTAAGGATGTAATTGTACAAATACTTTACCGCTAACATTTTGCTGTGTATCTGATAAAAACGCCTCGATGTTGCGCATGATAGGATCGTGGAATTGGCCTTCATGCAGCCAGTTGCCATAGAAGGATGATAGCTGATCCTTCCATGAAAGCTGCCATTTAGTTAATACATGTTTCTCCAGTGTGTGGTGAGCCTTTATAATAACCATTGGTGCTGCAGCTTCAAAGCCTACACGGCCTTTTATGCCGATGATGGTATCACCTACGTGAATATCCCGGCCGATACCGTATGGTTGTGCTATAGCCTGCAATGCCTGGATAGCTTTTGTCGGATGATCAAATTTTTCGTCGTCGATGCCGATTAACTCGCCTTTTTCAAATACAAGCTCAAGGTTCTTTACTTCTGTCGAGGTTACCTGTGTAGGCCATGCTTCTTCCGGTAAGCCTAAATTAGAGGTAAGGGTTTCTTTGCCGCCAACCGATGTTCCCCAAATACCTTTATTGATAGAGTATTTAGCCTTTTCGAAATTCATTTCCACACCATGATCCTTCAGGTACTGGATCTCTTCCTCGCGGCTTAGTTTTAAATCACGGATAGGGGTGATGATCTGTACTTCCGGAACAAGGATGTTGAAGATCATATCAAAGCGAACCTGGTCGTTACCCGCACCGGTACTGCCGTGGGCAACAAATTCGGCGCCGATCTCTTTAGCATAATTAGCGATGGCTGTAGCCTGGCTAACCCGCTCCGCACTTACCGAAAGGGGATAAGTGTTGTTTTTTAATACATTACCATAGATCAAAAAGCGAACGCAGGTATTGTAAAAGTTTTCTGTTTCGTCAACTACGTGGTGAGAGGTAACCCCCATCTTGTACGCGCGTTCTTCAACTCCCTTTAATTCTTCCTCGCTGAAGCCGCCGGTATTAACAATTACGGAATGAACTTCATAACCTAAGTCCTGTGTTAAATAGATGCAGCAGAATGAGGTATCTAATCCGCCGCTATAAGCTAAAACAACCTTTTTTTTCATCGATGTGTATTTATGTTGAGACACAATATTTTGTGTCTCTTGTAGTTCGTTTATTTATTCTTTGTATTCAAAGACACAAAGTACTGCGTCTCTACGTTGCGCTGTATGAGAATTTATCCATCCTCTTTTTAATCGCATTTTCAATTCGTTCAAGCAGCGTTGCCTTATGCGTGATCTTTTTCATCTTGTCTTCGTATTCCTTCTGCTTCTCAGCAGGATCAAACAGCATGGCAGTGCACATACAATTCTTACGGCCTTTACTGGTTAGGATATCAAAGTTCACGCAGCTTTTGCAGCCTGCCCAGAAGTCTTCGTCTTGTGTAAGTTCAGAATAGGTTACCGGTTCATACCCAAGTTCAGAGTTTATCTTCATTACAGCCAGGCCGGTTGTAAGACCAAAGATCTTTGCATTGGGATATTTTGCGCGCGATAATTTGAAAATATTTTCCTTTATCGCCTTGGCAAGCCCTTCCTTCCGGAACTGCGGACTTACAATTAAACCTGAGTTTGCAACGAAATCACCATGGCTCCAGGTTTCTATATAGCAGAAACCTGCCCAGGTACCATCTTTATGAAATGCTATAACAGCCTTGCCTTCCAGCATCTTATTGGCTACATATTCGGGAGAGCGTTGCGCAATACCTGTACCGCGTGCCTTAGCCGACTCGGCCATCTCATCACAAATCTGAGGGGCAAAATCTACATGCTGTGCGGTTGCAACCTGGATGTCAAAATCTTTAATCATTGAAATAGAAAAATTACCGTTAAATTATTTGCCATTTAAAGCGTTAATAATTAGATGATTTTTTTTGATGAGGTTTAATATAAACCTCAATGGGTTAAGGAAGAGAAATAAATCAAACCCGGGGCATGTACGGCCTTCGTCGTGAAGGCGAAAATAAAAAAACAGTTGAAACCAAAGCAGCTGCAACCGGAGCAAATATCGCTCTGATTAATGGCTTATTTAAGCTTTGTTGATTCATTTTTATGTTGTTTTTATTGTTTTTTAAATTTTGTGCAAAGTATTGCATTAATTTTTATTTATGCAAGAAAAAAATGATTATTGTTAGGTTGTAAATGTTGTAGTTGTTTTAAGGGTTATAATTGTTAAAAATATCTGATGTCTGTCCCTTTAATACAAAAAACGTAACTTCTTCAACCTTTACAACCACTATAACGTTTTCAACCTTTAAAAATAATATCCGCCAAAATCATCTCCGCGTGCACCCTTGAGTTTTCAATAAACCACAGGTGCGTATCCATACCGCCGCAAACTACACCGGCAAGGTATAGGCCGGGCAAATTGGTTTCCATGGTTTCGGGGTTATAGGTGGGTATAAATTTGTCGTCTGTTAAGGTAATCCCTAACTTCTTAAGAAAATCAAAGTTTGGTTTATAACCGGTCATTGCCATAACGAAATCGTTAGGGATGGTAACAAGGCCGGCAGGCGTTTCAATATCAATTTCGTTTTCACGAATTGCTTTTAAATTAGAATTAAAGTAGGCTTGTACACTACCTTCCTTTATCCGGTTGATGATATCCGGTCGCACCCAATATTTAACCCGGTGGCTAACTTCTTCGCCACGGATCACTAGCGTAACCTCAGCTCCCTTACGATATGTTTCGAGTGCTACATCGATAGCCGAATTGCTTGACCCAACCACTACCACTTTTTGCATGGCATAATAATGAGGGTCTTTATAGTAATGTTTTACTTTGGACAGGTCCTCTCCGGGGATATCAAGCGTGACGGCAATATCATAAAAACCGGTTGAAAGGATTACCTTTTTTGCCTGGTATGTTGCCTTGCTGGTTGTTACAGTGAAAATATCATCCTGTTTAACCAGCCCGGTAACTTCTTCGAACAGATTAATGGGTAGATTATTTGACGTAGCAACCCTGCGGTAATATTCCAAAGCTTCCGAACGGGTTGGCTTGTTGCTAATTGTTACGAATGGGATCCCGCCAATTTCCAATTTCTCTGAAGTAGAGAAGAAGGTCATGGTGGAGGGATAGTTGTATAATGAATTTACAAGGCAACCTTTTTCGACGATTAAAAAGGTAAGTCCGGCTTTTTGAGCTTGCAGTCCGCAGGCTATTCCTATCGGGCCGCCACCTATGATGAGTATATCGAGCATTTAAGAAGATGTTTGTGCGAAGATAAGCACATTTAGTTCATAGTAAAGTCATGAAAAATGGGAAGTGGATATTTGTCGGCGGGGAAAAATAAAGGCACAAAAAAGGGTAAGCTACTTTTATCGCGCCGCTCAACTCTCTACCCTTGCTGCGTTCCCACCCTGGGGGAGTTCAAGAGGAGCTGGCCGTAAAAGACTTACCCCGGCGCAAAGATAGAAAAAGGTTTGTTTTCGGTTAATAAATTGTTAAAAAAGGAAATTTATTGTGATAAAGTTTAGGTTTTGATATGCTGAACTATTGTAATACAATTAGTTAACGAATTTAAAAAACTGCAATTTATTTGGGAAAAACAGCTGCATGTTGATTAAAACAGGCTAAACTGTGACGAAACAACTGGTTTTTCTGCCGGTACCGGCGCTTTTAGCTTCGAATTAACGAAGGTGTTGAAATCAAGCCGGCGATTAAATGGCAATTCCTTATATACCTTGTAGCTTCTATCATGACCGATCATATCCCGGCGCAGGATGGTTAATTTATCTACTTTAAATTCTTCGTTCCATTCCTGTTTGCTAACATAGGGCCAAAGTTTTTTAAATGCTGTCGACGGTAAGCTTCGGGCTATGGTTATATGCGGCACAAAGGTGCCGCCACTAAAAAAGCGCTTCAGGTGTTTAAACCAAATAGTAGTTCCGGGGTTTTGCTCAAGTCTTGCGTAAATGGTTGGGTTTTCCTCGTGATGAAAAAAATCAAACCCGTTTACACTGATTGGCAATGAGGGTAGGGTTAACAGCTCCCGCTCCAGTTTGGGCATCAGCGCATCTATCCATACCGGTTTTTTACGCGGCCATTGCTGAATACTGATGTGCGCCTTTGAATATTTACCCTCATAATCGCCAATAATGGCAGCGCTATCCTCCTTGATTCGTTTTATGCGTTTGCACACACTATCAGATGGGGTAAGCACTATTAAATAATCCTGGTAACCTGTCATAACATCAATGATTTAATAAAACAAATATTGCTAATATTTTTAGTATTTGCAAATCGTTTTGAAATTAATTTTCACTAAAATGCCAGCAGCCTGTTCCCAAAATGCAATTCTCGATAGACTTTCCATTCATTATGTTCAGCAAAGGTATCACGATGCAAAATGGTGAGATAGTTAACAATAAACGAATGCTTAAATTCCCGTTGCTCAAAATTTGGCCATAGTTTATTGAATGCAGTTGCCGGGATATTACGGGCAATTGTAATGTGAGGCACAAAGTTATTAAGCTTGATGCCCATTTGCATGCTGAGTAGTTTAAACCATTTGTTAGCGCGATCTGTTAGTTCTATTTTTGCATATATTGTGCTGGCTATATGATTGTTATTAAAATTACCGAAACCATTTAAATACAATTCAACCGGTGGCATGGTACTTAACCGCTGCCCCATTCTGGCGATGGCGGCTTGCGCCAAAAAAGGTTTACAACGCACCTGGTGCGTTACAGTAATATAGGCCCGGTTGTGCATCCCTTCGAAATGCCCTATAGCATTTACCGATGCCCGCTTATACCTGCTGACCTCCTTAACCAAGTCGCCCGGCAAGGAAATTATCATCAAATAATCAGTGTAGGCAGTCATCAGCATCAATAATTTTACGATGCTAAAATGCTAATATATTTAGTAATTTCAATTTATTTTTTACTTTTGTTTTATGCCTGCAAAACGCACCATAATGCATATTGATCTTGATTCGTTCTTCGTATCTGTTGAGCGGAAGTTCGATCCGTCACTTATCGGCAAGCCGGTAATTATTGGCGGATCGGCAGAACGGGGCGTTGTGGCCAGTTGCAGCTATGAAGCGCGTAAATATGGAGTGCATTCAGCTATGCCAAGCCGGCAGGCTGCGAAGCTTTGTCCACATGCAATATTTTTACGGGGCTCGCACGGCAGGTATGGCGAGGCCAGCAGGGAGGTTACGGAGATTATCCATAATGCGGTGCCGCTATATATGAAAACATCTATCGACGAGTTTTATATCGATTATACCGGCATGGACCGCTTTCATAATTGCTATAAACATGCCGGCGAGCTAAGACAAAAAATAATGCGGGAAACAGGACTTCCCATTTCTTTTGGCATGTCGTCGGGTAAAACGGTGTCAAAAATGGCTACAAACCAGGCTAAACCAAACGGGCAGCTTTATATCCCTCATGGTAAGGAAAAAGACTTTCTGGCACCCCTTGCGATAGGGAAGATTCCAGGCTTGGGGGAAAGTACAGCCGCCAAACTGCATCAATACGGTATTGAGCGAATTGGTCAGCTGCAAAAAATGGATATCCGTTTTTTGGAGACCATTTTCGGCAAGATGGGCGCCTTTATATGGGAAAAGGCTAATGGTATTGATCACGGCGAAATAGTGCCGCACAGCGACCGTAAATCCATATCCACGGAGCATACCTTCCATACCAATATAGCCGATAGGCAAAGCATTGAAACCATACTTGTTTCCATGACCGAAGAGCTGGCATCTAAACTGCGCAAGGAAAACAAGGTAGCCTCATGCCTGGCTATAAAGGTGCGCTATGCAAATTTTGAAACCCACACCCAGCAGGAAAAGATCTCGTTAACAGCGGCAGAGCATATCCTGATCCCCGGCGTAAAAAATCTGCTCAAAAAAGCATGGAACCAGCATAGGCCGATAAGATTAATAGGAGTAAGGCTCAGTAATCTTTGCAGCGGGAGTTACCAGATCAATCTTTTTGAAGACAACGAGGAGAAGATCAGGCTTTACCAGGCTATGGATAAGATCAATTTTAAATTTGGCGAAAAAACGATTTGCCGGGCAGCCGGAATGGCAATAGGGACGAGGAATTTCAACCCGTTTATGCGTGGCTAAACTAAGATTTTTAAGATATGAACGATTTTAGGATTTTAAAAGCAAGATAAGATCATAGAATCCTATCAATCCAATAAATCTTAGTTTAAGAACAAAATCCTTATCTTATCGTTATTTATCATATACTAATTTGATTCGACATGAAAAAACCAATCACAATAACCGGCTTTTGTTTTATGCTGATATTTAGCATAACAGCGTCTGCCCAGGTAATCCAGGGAAATTACGCCATTAAAAATGTACAAACAGGCATGTTATTGAGGGTTAAGGATGCACATTCAGAAAACGGCACACCACTGGTTGCCTACTATCCCGAAAACTGGAAATGTATGACCTGGAACTTCAAACATGTTGACGGCAATACATATCAGCTGCAAAACCTGCTCACCCACAAAACATTTCAGCCAAAAAGCAGCAGCGATGCTGGTGTTGCACTTGAAGAGCAGCCTGTTAACACAAATGCCGCTACCCAACAATATGAATTTGAGAAGGTTGATAAGGATGTGTTTATGATAAAACTAAAAGGTACAGATCTTTATGTGACGACATCTGATAAAAAAGGTGGCGTAAATTCGCAGATCATTTTGGCTAAAAAGACTAATACTAAAGATCAATACTGGGGTATCTACGAACAGGCGCCAACTATGTAAACTAAGATTTTTAAGATTAGTGTGATTATAAGACCTTGAGAGTCGAAGTTCTCCTGAAATCCTAACAATCCAATAAATCTTAGTTCAATAACCGCTTCATTAACAAGTCAGTCTGCAAATCATCGCCCAAAACAAATTCATGGCTGCTGAATACTTCAAAGTCGTTATGCTTGTAGAAAGCGAGGGCATTGTGGTTGTTTTCCCAAACGCCCAGCCACACATATTTAAATTTTTTATTGGTTGCAGTTTCTATCGCAAAATCCAAAAGCTGCTGGCCTACCTTTTTTCGCTGGTGATCCTGTGAAACATAAATGCGCTCAATTTCCATTGCATCAGCCTCCCTGAATTCTGTTTGGGCATTGCTAAAGTTCAGTTTGAGGTACCCGGCTATCTCATCGCCGATCATTGCAAAATAAAATTCAGAATCGGGGTTTATCAACTCCGAAAGCATTTTTTGGGAAGTAAATGCAACAGAAGCGTAAGCCTCCATATTTGCAGGATCATTTAGCGGCCCAAAAAAGTGAAAGAATGTGGCTTTGCTGAATTCGAGCAAGACTGCGGCATCGGTTATTTCAGCTTTAACAATGGTTATATTAGCAGAAGACATTGGTGTAAATTAATCGAATTGTTCTTGTAAACGGATCAGGCGGTCAATCATCAAATTTAGCTTTTCTTCCTCGTTCTTAAACATCCTGGGCTTTAAATAAAAGGTAATAAACAGGAACCATAAAATAATTGATCCGTAGGTTATTAGCTTGAAGTAAGTAGGCGCATCTTCCAGTACCTCAATGAAATATAAAGTTAAACCCACGCTGATCAGCAGCATAAAAACATAATAAAACCAGCCGATAACTTTACTCCTGTTTTTCTGGTAATCTTTAAGGGTATTGAGGTATTCTGTAGGATTTTGGGTGAGATCGTGCTTGTTTAATATATGATAGTGACGTACAATGAGGGACAGGTACATCAGCATAGTGACCAAAATAATCAGGATGCCAACAATGGTAGCAGGCGACCGGAATGCAAAAAAGAACGTTATAATAAAAGCACATGCAATAAGCGCTATCATCGCCACAATTCCCCAATATAACCGGCTGGTTATACCACGAATCCCTTTCTTAACCTGCTTAAGCGCCTCGTCCACCGAAAGCTTGTCGTGTTTTGGCTGTCCCTGCCAAACCGACATTAAATGCTCAAATTCTTTCATAGTGGTTATACAATTCTGTTAACTTCTGTTTAATACGATAAATCTTCACCCGCAGATTTCCCTCCGATATTCCCGAGATATCTGCTATCTCAGGGTATGGCACCTCATCAAGCACCATAGTAATTATAATTCTTTCCGACTCTTCCAACTTCGATATACACTTATAGAGCAAGGCAACCTGCTCGTTCTTTTCAGATAATTCCTCTTTTTTTGTTTCTGCAATTAAAGGTGTAAGTTCGTCTTTTGCCTGTCGTTTTTCCGAACGCAGGTAAGTAAGACAGGTATTAACAGCAATGCGGTAGATCCAGGTTGAGATCATCGCCTGGTTCCTGAATTTATCAAGATTTTGCCAAACCTTCAAAAATGTTTCCTGTAAAAGATCGCTCGCAGCATCATCATCCCCCGTATAACCATAGCATAAATGGTAGATTTTTTTTGAATTGGCTTCGTAAATTTTCTTAAAAGCTGCTTCTTTTTCTGCCACTATCAGTTAATTTTATTAGTTAGATTTTAAAACGCCAAAGATGTTACAACAAATAATCATTCTTGTAAAACCACGGGAATTTATTTTGAGCCTCGTCCAATAGCCTGTTGTATTCCTGGCTATGGTCAAATTGCAGGTCCTCATGCAGTTTTTTAATACTGGTATTTATCTTCTGCACCTGCCTTATCAATATCATGCGCAATGGCTTATATGACGTGTTACGATTGATGTATTGCAGGTAGTTAAAGCAGAAACTTAACAGTAAATCTATTTCGGCAGGCTTCGATGCAATAAATTTGACGTACTTACTGATCAGCCTTAAAACCTTACGAACGCTCTTGGAAGCAAGATAGCTGTGCGATGGAAGCTGACTCATCATGAAACCCGCCTCTGCTTTTATCTTTTCGACAAAAGCATGTTCGTCATTTGCCTCGAACAACAGATAGGCCAGCAACTCCTTGTTCTCCTTTTTATACCTTACCAGGCGCAGGCAAAGTTCAGCAACCTGCTCTTGCGGTAAGTGCTGAATCTCCTTTTTTATGTCCTGTAGGCCGTAGGTAGTGATGCTCATAGTGGTAAATTGCTGCAAATTACTAAATTTTGTAGTAACTGGCTAATGCTGTTTGTGAGTTAACAAAACAACCTCATGAAAGTTGGAGTAAATAAACCAGGCTGTAATAAACCTTTGTAATAAAGTAATTAATGGATATTTTTGAATACCGATTAAACTAAAATCTATTACTATGAAACATATCCTATTCATTTTCGCCATGTTATGCATGTTTATTTCTGCTGCGATGGCGAAACAAAAAGTATTAATATTCAGCAAGACAGCAGGCTTTCATCATAACTCAATTGCTGTCGGGATTCCTGCAATATTAAAGCTGGGGCAGGAGAATAATTTTGATGCAGATACTACAACGGATGGCGCGAAATTCACTTTTGATAATTTGAAACAATATGCGGCAGTTATATTCCTGAGCACTACCGGCGACGTTTTGAATGAGACGCAACAGGCAGCGTTTGAAAAATATATTCGGAACGGTGGTGGCTTTGTCGGTGTGCATTCTGCTACAGATACGGAATACGACTGGCCGTGGTATGGTAACCTGGTTGGCGCTTATTTTAAAATTCACCCGGCACAGCAGTTTGCTGTATTGCATGTGGTTGATCGTAATTTTATAGCTACCAAACACCTGCCAGCCGACTGGCACAGGTTTGATGAATGGTATAATTTCAAATGGATTGCGCCAAACCTGCACGTGCTAATAAAAATCGATGAAAAAACCTATACAGGTGGCTTGAACGGCGACGATCACCCAATGGCCTGGTATCATGATTATGATGGCGGTCGTGCATTCTATACTGAATTAGGCCATACCGACGAATCATACGCTGATCCCTTGTATTTGAAACACTTGTTGGGTGGAATTGAGTATGCCATGGGCAATGCCGGCAAATAAATTGGGCATTTGTAAGTAATGATTTTAAATTTGCGTGCTTCAATCACAAAATCCATGCAAATTTTCCCCACCCGGTATTCAACGCTTTCGTCGGATGCATTAAATGACTTTATTTCAGAACGCTATGGATTAAGGGATACCAGTTGTCGCCTGCTTATCCGAAATGTGAGCGATACCTACATTGTTGAGAATCAAACCGACAAGTATATCTTCAAGATCTATCGGGATGCGCACCGCAAACTTGACGAAATTGAGGGCGAGGCGGAACTGCTTACTATCTTAAACGATAAAGGTGCCAGTGTATCGTATCCTATCAAGGATCTATCTGGTGCTATTATACAATCTTTTAATGCTGCGGAGGGAACTCGCTACGGCATGCTGTTTACGTACGCAAAGGGCAGGGTAGTTAATGTGATGAACGAAGAACAACTGACAACCCTTGGCCGGGAAATGGCAACTGTCCATAACATTACCTCCTCCATCCAGCTAAATCATAAACGAATTGAATTTCATATCGATACCACCATTATCCAGCCGCTTGAAACTGTTAAGCCGGCGTTTGTTGAATTAGAAGAAGAATATGCCGATCTCATCGCCGTTTCAAAAACCGTAATAGCAAAGCTTAACGAATTCGATTTTACTAACTTTAGTTATGGTTACTGCCATTATGATTTTTTGCCAAAGAACTTTCATTTTGATGAGGATAACAAACTAACGTTTTTCGATTTTGATTTTGCAGGAAAGGGCTATTTAGCCAATGACATTACCTCCTTATACATTCACTACTTTATGGAAGTATTTATGAACAGGCAAACCCGTGAGCAGGCGGATACCGCATTTGCAACTTTTGTTGAAAGCTACCGCAAGGTAAGACCATTACATGGCGACGAGCTTAAAGCTATCCCGTACCTGGGCTTTGGATTTTGGGTATTTTATCTCGGTTTTCAATATGATAACTTTGAAGATTGGTCAAATATTTTTTTCGGGCCGAAATTTTTAAAAGATAGGGTGATGTTGATTAAGAAATGGATGGCTTATTTTGAAGATTGATATTTTAGGATCACTGATCTAAAATAAATGTGCAGATGGTTTTTTGGCTTATGGCTACTATATTTACCACGTAACAAATCATAAAATGAAACACAAGATCATCTTAATAGGCTTGCTTATTTTACTTACCAGTCCCTTTTTTTTAAACGCCCAGGTTACTACGCAAGAGGCAACGGTAAAAGTTAGCGGCGAAGTTATAACACCGCTTAATTTAAAAATGGCCGATCTGAATCAGTTTACCCAAGTGGAGGTAAAGCGTAAGGATAAAGATGGGAATGATCACATCTATACCGGCGTGCTGTTATCGGATATCCTACAAAAAGCCGGTGCTACTTTGGGCAAAGACCTGCATGGAAAAAATCTTAATAAATTTGTACAGGTTGAGGCAAGCGACGGGTACCAGGTGGTATTTGCTATTGCCGAGCTGGATAAGGGTTTTACTGATCGTTTAGTTATCCTTGCAACCCAAATGGATGGCAAGCCGCTATCAACCACAGAGGGGCCTTTCCATATAGTTATCCAGGATGAGAAGAAACCTGCCAGGTGTGTGCGAATGGTAACTGCGATAAAAGTTCAATTCGCTAAATAATGAGGCGGCGCTTTTGGATAATCCTTTTATTGACAAGCATTTGCAGCTATAACTATGCCCAGACACCTATAGACAGGAGCATTGAACTGCATACGCAAATATCCGATGATACACGGGTAAAACTATTGGATGCCCTTGATACCCTGCTGATCCGCATTAATAACTCAAAACCTTTGACATCTGAAATAAGCCCGGTGGGCAATGCATTAACTGTATCTGTCTTCAATGATTTGAAGGGGATTGAAAACAATGAGAAGGCAGGGGATAAGCACTACTACAAACCCAGGCTTATCAATTTATATCCAGTTGATAATGATATATATATAATCTCTATCGCTTATATAAATCAAACTGTTCCGGGAATTCCAATCAGGGTGATCTTTAATTTTATAGCGAGTTTAAATGATAGCCAGGTTACGTTTTCCATCCCGGTTTATTATATCACCCAAAACTGGAAAACAACTAAGGTTGGTAATATCACTTATCATTACGCTGATAAAATCAATATCGGCAGAGCCAGGATATTCGATAAAAAGAATACAAACATTGCAGTAAAGCTTGGCTTAAAACCTGAACCGCTGGATTTTTACCTCTGCAATAATTACCAGGAGATAATGCATTTGCTGGGCTATGAGTATGATAATGAGTCGGCAGGGGTAACCACTGATGGTTATGGCGTTGATGCGCGTACGATTTTCTCGACTATGCATAACGAGGATTTCTCACACGATACGTTTCATTATTACTCAGGAAAGTTCAGGAAAAATGCGCGTAACTCAGCTGCAGATGAGGGCGTGGCCTACAGTTGGGGCAATGCCTATTACACCGATAACAACGGGGAAATGATATCGCCCAAACAATTGGTACCGCAGTTAAAGCAATATTTGCAGCAGCATCCGGGGGCTAGTTTGCTCAATCTGTTCTACAAAAATCCATTGATCCTCACGAATCAAACCAAAGTGCGATCATTACTGGCCAGTATGGTTTGCGATGAGGTGGAACGTCAAAAAGGAGTGGAGGGAGTAAAGGAATTGCTTAACTGTGGAAAAGGTGACGATAATTTTTTCCTGGTTGTTAACAAACTTACCGGCGTCAATCCATCAAATTTTGACGAACGGGTAGGGAAGCTAATTGAAAATTACAAATAGACTGTTTATCTTAGTAAGGATATTTCTACATAAATGGAAGGGGAGGAAACATTAGCAAAATTCAGGATCGAGGGCATGGCACCGCTGTTGCAGGTTTATGATATGCCCATATCCATCCATTTTTATAGAGATGTTTTAGGTTTCAAAGTGGTGATGTCTTCCGGCGAGGGCGATGATGTAGATTGGATCCTGATGAGGCTTGGCGATATCGAACTGATGCTTAACACAGCCTATGAACGTGAATTCAGACCGCTACACCCGGAAGCTGAACGCATCTCCGTACATCGTGATACAACTTTATACTTCGGTTGCCCGGATACCGATGAGCTCTATAACCATATGATAAACAACGAGTTGAATGTGAACAAACCCGAAATAACCCGATATAACTGGAAGGCGTTAACTTTTGAAGATCCGGATGGTTACCTGCTTTGCTTCCATTGGCCGCTGCCAAATTCATGATAAACTATGTTAGCTTAGTTATTAAGCGTACACCAACATTTTCTTCAATTTTTCTCTTGCCTTAAACAGGTTTGATTTTGATGTTCCCTCACATATTCCGAGTTTTAAGCTAATTTCCTGGTGTGAATAACCGTCAATTGCATAGAGGCTAAAAACCGCTTGATAGGTTTGTGGCAAACGCCTGATAACGGTAAGCAAATCTTCATAATCCAGTCTTCCAACTGTAGAATCACTTGAAAGTACTTCTTCGGCCATTTCAAGACTATCGGTATATTTTGTTTTCCAGTTGTTTCGGTAAAAATCTATGGATGAGTGCTTCATGATACAGCCAACCCACGCTTTAAAGGGTTTTATGTTGTCGTATTTGTTTATCTTGGTAAAAACATTAAAAAAACCCTGGTTCATAATTTCTGCCGCTTCATACCTGTTACCTGCATAACGAATACAAATTCCCATAGCAAAACCATAATAAGCTTTATACAAAGCTTTTTGATCTTTCCTGTCCTGGCCAATGCAGCCCGTTATTAGTTTTTGTAAGTGAAGGTCTTCCATTTTAATTAGGGTTATTGAGGTTAATTAAATTAGGGTATAGCGGTAGCTATACAGGCATGCCGGTACAATTATTTAGTAAAACACGTTGGTAGCAGAATAAGGAAATTATATGTTAAGCTTCAGATTAACTGATGATTAACATACATTAATAAAAGTAAAGGTATAATTTATGCAATGGCCATAAACTCGTTTATAGCTTCTATATAATAACAACCATGCTGATTTTTAAGCCGCATTTTACTGGCAGCTCCGTTCACAATACGTTGAATTTTTTCTTTGTCGATATAAACAGGACAAATTTTATCAGATAATAAGCTGGTATCACGCTGTTGGTATATTTGGTTAAGCTTTAATTTAATGGCATTCAACGCAGGGGCGTTCCGCCTCATATTGTACCATTCTATAAAATCGATCAGCTGTTTCGAAATTATTTCATTAGCTTTTGGAGTTTCGGCTTCGCGCTTCCTTAATGTCTCATCATTCATTTTTGAAAGCATATCAACATTTACCAGGTGAATATTAGGCAGCGCACCGGATTGTTCCTCAACATTATAAGGTATGGATAGATCAATGATTAATTTGCTGCCTGCGCTTTTAAGCTGCGATGCTAAAATAACCGGTTCGCACGCATTGGAGGCAACCAAAATTATGTCCGACGAATTGATATACTTCTCTAAATCGGTTAATGGCGCACAATTTAAGTCAAACTCCGCAGCAAGTTCTGCTGCTTTGTCTTCTGAACGATTGATCAGCGTGATGTTTTTGGTTTTCAAATAATCGACCAGATTTTTACAAGTATTTCTTCCGATCTTTCCTGTACCAATAAGTAAAATTTGAGTAGCAGCGTTAATTTTGACATGGCTTTTTATATATTGAATAGCAGCAAATGAAACGGAAACAGTTCCGCCGCTTAAAGCCGTTTCGTTCCTGATAGTTTTTGATGATTGCAGCACGTTGTTAAATAACCTTTCTAAAAAACAATTAATAAAACCACGCTCTTTTGAGAACTTGACTGCCTGCTTAAGTTGTGAGGTAATTTCGTAGTCGCCCAGGATTTGTGAATCTAATCCGGCTCCAACATTAAATAAATGTTCAACCGCGATAATCCCTCTTTTTGTATAACTAAGCCGGGTAAAATCTTCTTTTGTGCCCTTTGTTTGCGTGCACAACAAATTAATAAGCTGGTCTGCATCTGTCGCAAATCCATAAATTTCAGTACGGTTACAAGTAGACAGAATGAAAAGGCTATCGATATTAGAAGAAGGAGCTAGCTGTAAAATGCTATCGTAGGCATTATTATTAATAGCAAACATCCCCCTGACAGCGGCATCAGTTTTTTTATAGTTGATGCCAACAGCGTAAAAATGAGAGGTTTCGTTGAGTCTAAGTGTTTGCATTTGTTCCGTATTTAATATAATTACGTATTCTAAACATGATTGGTTTCCAGCACCTTAGCAATATCTTGTCATTTAATTGTCATTTGAAATGACTTATTGTTTCAATAAAAAACCCGGACTAATAATTCCGGGTTTTTTATGTTTTGATATACAATGTAACTTGTTATTTCTGAACTACCTGGGCCTTTAAGCTCACGACAATTTTCCCTACTGAACCTAACAGATTTGAGGGCAGTCCAACTTTATTTGCTCCCTTCACAAGGTCGTCAACAAACGCATCAAAGTCTGCACTTGATGCCTTGCCGTTCATTCTTGAATTTGTGGCTGGGTTGTGTGCATCTGTCATACTTAGGCCGTCATACTTGTAATCTTTTGCACCTGTGGCAACAGCAACAAATGTGGTAAGATTATCGCTTAATTCTGTAAAGCCTGAAAGATTACCCTTAGTTACTTCACCTAGTAATACGGTAAAGTGGCCATTGATCCTTGTATCACCTGCGATAACGAAGATCGTACTGTCAATAACTGAACGGATGCCTAAGCGCCCTTTTTCAATTGTTTTTCCTGGGCTGGCAGGGTCTGAAACCATGACTGAACCGCCTAAGGAATCATAAAGAGTCGCTTTCACTGTAGGTTTAACAGTCGAGCTTTTGCTGCAAGACTCAATCGCAAATAATATTGTAATTACTGCAATGGCTGATAATAATGATGTAAGTTTTTTCATCGGATTGGATTTTTAAATTATTTGAGTTATAAGTTTGTATGCTTTGTAAGTAAGCGAGTTAGCAGCAACCGGGCAACTGCTTTTTAAATTTTCCCTGGTCGGCATAAATCTTTCGGCTTTTAAAGCAAATGATGCCTTAAAATCCTTGGTGATCTGGTCGCCGGTTGTTTTTACAGGATAGAAAGTAAAAACAACAATGTTGGTTTGTGGATTTACCAGGACGTGGTCAATTCCTTTTTGATGATACATCCACGATGTGATCTTGTTGGCATCGTCCTGAGTGATCTGCTGCTTGATGTCAATACGCGCCATAACCTTTGTGTTAGCATCAGGGGCGGGACGATAAACATAATAGATGTGAACAGCAAGAACGATCACCAGGAACAAGAAAGTGGAGAGGCTGTAAAGCAGGATTTTTTTAATTGTCTTTTTCATGCGGGGCTCTTTTAATTGTTTACTGATTTGATTAAAAAGTGCTTATAAAATTTACACTTCTGTTACAATTACGAAGAATAGAGATCTGGCGGTTTTATTAAATTGAAAAATAATTTCGAAAAGGTTATTTCGACGCTGTTATAGATAGATTCATAGTTCGAAAGTCAAATTCTGTAGCCCTTCTGTGCTGTCTAAAAACCAAATAAGCTTTTCTACAGTTAATTCTTCTTTGCCCACGCCGCCTTTACAAATAATAACGTCTATGAAATTATTCTTTACCTTAAAAAGCAATTCTAAAAAACTCTTTCTCGTCGTTATATTGACTACACTAATCAGCCCGGAATGTGTTTTTAGCCAGATCCAGGTTGATCCAAATCAACAAATGAAAGCTGATAGCCTGGGGAGGATTAAGGGTAACAAGGAAGATGTTTTTACAAATCAGGGAAGAAAGAACTTTGGGAACGCTGCCCTGGATTTCGGGCTGGCAGAAATTATCCCATGGACGTTCGACAGGTATGTCACTAAAAAAGATTATGCCCGTATTTCCTGGAAAAGTGTTGGCCATAATATTAACCCGGGAAGCTGGCAATTTGATAATGATGAATTTCAAACCAACCAGTTCGGGCACCCTTATCATGGCAGTAACTTTTATAGTGCCTTTCGTGCAAACGGCTATTCTTTTTGGCAGGCAGCCCCTGCAACGTTTGCGGGCAGCTATTTATGGGAGACTTTTGCTGAAAACCAGGCACCGGCGCCTAACGATTTTATAAATACCAGCTATGGAGGGATCATTTTAGGAGAGATGACTTATCGCTTATCAAATAAAATCATTAATAACCAAACACGCGGATTTAAAAGACAGGTTGACGAGGTGTTAGGTTTTATGGTGAACCCAATGAATGGCTTACACCGCATAACAAGCGGACAATGGGGAAAAGTGTCAAAAAATACAGCAGAACGCGACTCTTCAAAAATACGCGCTGAATTTGACTTTGGTGGGCGGCAATTTGATACCGATGTTAAGAAAGGCCGGACGGGTTGGTATGGTCATATAAAATTACTGTACGGAACGCCATCAGAACACTATGATGTGCCGTTTAGTAATATTGCCATTAATGCCGAGTTTGGAAAAGACGATAGTTCAAAAGTGAATGTTATTAGTGTCTACGGCTCGTTAGCAGGCTGGGAGATAAGTTCGTCAGAAAAGTACCAGCATTTACTCATTTTATCTGCCAATTACGATTACATCAGGAATGTTTCTTTTTTTTATGGCGGGCAAAGTGCGAAGGCTAATTTCTTTTCTGAATATAATATCTCCGATAAATTAACCATAAATACCATTGTTAGTGCAGGCCCGATAATTTTAGGTGCTGTGCCTGATCATTACCTTTTCAGAGGCCGCGATTATGATTATGGTTCCGGTGCATCGGTAAGTGTGGGCGGAGGGGTAAATTTGGCTGGCAAATTATTTTATAATGTAAACTACCGTGAGGCATGGCTGGCAACTATCAGCGGTAATTCGCGGTATAATATTTTGCATACTTTTTCTAATGAAATAAGTTACTATCTCATTAAAAATATTGCGATTGCATTCGAACAGGGTCACTTTTCACTGAATAGTTATTATAGAGACCAGCCTGATGTAAGCAGCAAATATCCCTATGTAAGGGCGTCTGTACGATATGCTGTTACTTTTCAATAGGCACAACCACCTAATCCAGGCCCGGCAGCTCCACGTAAAATATTGTGCCTTTACCCATATTGCTCTCAAACCAAATTCTGCCTCCATGCAATTCAATAATTCGCTTTGAAATTGATAAGCCAAGGCCAAAGGGCTGCTCACCATTGGTGCCACTTTTTTTAGCCGGGGTAAACATTTCAAATACAATATCCTTTTGCTCTTCCGAAATACCAATCCCGTTATCGGCAATTGAAATAAGGATCTTGCTCTCCTTTCCTGAGATTCCTACTTTGATAATGCCGCCTTCATGGCTAAACTTTATCGCATTTACAATAATGTTATTAATTACCCGCCAAATCTTTTCATGATTAACCTCCGCCATTAATGGCTTATTATCATGTTCAAATGCTATTGTTTGATTTTTTTCTCTTGCCTTAAATTGGAGCAATTCAACAGAATCATAAAGTAGCGAGTTTAGGTCTATTCTTTGTTTTACAAGTTTCTCATTTTCGTCCGCAAGCCCCGACTTTAACAGCTCATTTATCATTTCCATTGAGTGCAGACCAGTTGTTTCTATCAATCTGAGCATGTTTTTGCTATCTTCAGAAAACTCATCCTCAATCATCAGCATTGCAGCAAGCCCGGTGATGCCCGATAATGGGTTTCTCAAATCATGCGCCATTACCCGCATAATACGGATATAGTTTTTATTAACCCGCTCTAACTCATCCATTGCCCGCTGTAACTCCTTGTTGTGCTTCGTGACAGTTTCGCGGCTTTCCTTAGTTCGTTTAAGAATCCTGCTGATCATCAAAATTGTAGCAACCGAAAAAATAACAAATATCGCAAAACCGACTATGTACATTCGTTTTATTTTGTCTTGTTCCTGTAATTTAACCAGGGCTTGTTTTTGCTGTAGGGACTTCAGCTCGCTATCGATGTTTAACCTATACAAATCCGAGTAGGTTTTATCTTCATGCTCTTTTAAATCCAGGTATGTATTTAGAAAATGATAGGCTTTTGCGGGTTCATTAATTTTAAAAAGATATTGAGCATATAACCGGTTCCATTTAAGTTCGGAGTCGATATTTTCATCGGGGTAAAGAGTCAGTAGGATCCTGCTTTTACTAAATAGGCCGGCGATATCGGCGTAGTTACCGGTTTTAAGGTTCAGTTCTGCAAGCTTTAACAAGGGAGGGATGCCGGCGCCATCCATATTTCCCTTATCAAGGGCAGTACTTTTATCAAGATAGCTTTTTGCCAGCTGCAGGTTACCTTGTTGCAGGTTTATCCCGCCAAGGTTGTCATAAACAACCAACCGTGCGGAATTGATATATCTCTCGTCAATTTGGCGGGTACGTTCAGTATTATCAATTAGCGCAACGTCTTTTAAATAATATTTTATTGCACTATCGGGCATTCCCGCCTTTTGAAAGGAAAATCCGGTATTATTAAGAGCTCCCTGTTTCAGGAAAAATAATTTTTGAGCTGTAATCCCATCGCTGCATTGTCCTAACCGACTGTAGCTTTTTGCCTGGTACCTTGCAGCCATTATGTAGTTTTTTTGTGCAAAATAAATAACGCCTATTTTGCTCGCCAGGTTACCATTGTCGCAAATACCGGCGGGTAATATTTCTTGTCCCTTATAATAATACTTAAGCGCGCCGATGTAATCCTTATTTTTCAAACAGGCATCTCCCTTTGTCAAAACCGACTGAAAATACTCGTTTGGATACTTTTCGATCGTTTTTTGATCAGCAAAAAATACCATTGCGCTATCTGCATACTTATTCATGAGAGCGGGACTATTAAAATTATGCCCGGAAAGCAAGTAATAATAGGTACATATTAATGGGTCGGAGGCGGGAATGCCGGTGCGTAGTTTCTGTAATAACGCTATCGCGCTGTCGCCCTTGCCTGCAATGATCAGGCTGTCGGTAATCTGCAATTGCTTTTTTATCTCATTATGTGCTGCCGAATCAGTTTGTGAGCACGAACTTAAACCGCATAGCCAAAACAGGCATGTGATTAAAAAGAACGTACTTCGGAAGTGTGAATAACATAATAATAAAAATTTCATGAGCAGGGCTAAAGTGTTGGCGTATTAATTAGCGGTTAATCAATACCGGGTTTAAAAACGAAAATACTTGAAAATGCCAACGGTTATAACAAGCTGCTAATTTATTGCAGCATTTTTTTGTATTTAAGATAAATGTAGCCGAGTTAAACGACAAATTATGTAAAAAAGTTGTTAAATAACGATGAAAGTTGCAATTATAGCTAATCAAGGTAAAAAGATGAGCGGCGATTTACTTGATATGGATATTGTAAACCACAAGGAAGGCAAAAACCTCTTTTAAAACCTTTATCGCGTTATACATTGTATTATAGATAGTGCGTTCGGTTAAACCTGTTAGTTCAACGATCCCCTCAATGCTCGTTTGCTCAAAGTAACGAAGACGTATAATCTCCTTTTGCCGCGGCGATAACTGGGATAGCGCCTGCTGCAGACGTTTCTTTAAATGCTCATCGTGCTGGCTTGCTATTAATATAGTTTCGTAGGATTGTTCTGTTAATCCTGCCTCTATTGTTTCCTGGTCCAACCCGTCGAAGGGCATTCCGCAGGTATTATTGATATAGGTTTTATATAATACCCGCTTATATATGGTTAAAACATATTGCTGAATATTTTTAACAGCCGATAGTTTGTCCTTTATTTTCCATAATTCAATAAAAAGGTTATTAATGCTCTCCTTAACCAATTCCGGGTTTTTATATAGAGACAACCCAAATCTATATAGGTCGTCGTAAAAAATATCAAAACATTCATAAAGCCCCTGCTGCTCGCCATCCGCCAGCAGCTGCCAGTTCTTTACTGTATATTTTGATTTGAAACTCATTGATAACTAAGGGAAAGATACTCAAGATTTTAAAAATAGTCTTAATTAAATAATACTTTATAAAAAAATTTAAAAAGCGTTGGTAAAAATTTAAGATCTGCTGCACTTGTGTACAAATTAATAAAAAGCATGAACAGTTCAGATTTTAATATTGAGAATTTAGCGACCAACGAAAGCTTCGTAAATTATTGTTACAGACTAAACCAGGACGATATAATATATTGGGAAAATATATTGGTAACTCACCCTGAGTTTAAAAACAATATTGAGCAGGCCCGCGAATTATGCCTCTCGCTTGCTATTAAGGTATCACCTGCAGAAAAGGCTTTACAACTAAGTAAGCTAAAACTTGAGATAGAAGCACTTGAGGCAGACAATTCAAACATTAGCATATCAAACAGGCCGGTTCGTAAGCTTTGGGCATGGGCAAGTATAGCTGCGTCTATTTTAATTTTAACTGCAATATATTTAACATATAATATTTCATCAACGCCTGCTGCAGCAATCCTTTATAGCCGGGTAAGCACATCGACCTATCATTTAACCTCTGCAACGGCATTTGACGAACGTAAAAAAGTGGTTTTGCCTGATGGCACTTCGGTTATCCTGAACGGCTCAAGCTCCTTAAAAATAGCCAATAACTACAATCAAAAAACAAGGTATGTATTGCTGAGCGGCGAAGCCTTTTTCCTGGTTAAAAAGGATCACACACGCCCCTTTGTGGTTTTAACGGGCAAAACAGCCACAACCGCACTTGGTACATCATTCAAGGTGCAAAGCTATCCATCGGAAACTACTGCAACTGTTATGCTGGCTACAGGCAAGGTTAAGGTAGAAAGTACGCAATCCTCAAATATCGATGATGTTAAGCTAACTCCGGGCGAACAGGCGGTTTTGAAACAAGGCCAGCTAAGTTTCGAGAAGTCAAATTATAATAACTCAAACCTGCAAAACTGGATTGACAGGAAATTGGTGTTTTCAAATTCGAACCTTAATGAGATCACCGCTAAGTTTAAAAACATCTACGGCATAAATATAGTCGCTTCCAATCTTCCTGCCGAGGGCGTGCTGTTTACAGGCACATTCATTAATAAAAAGCCATCTGAAGTATTAGAGGCAATCGGCTTTTCCAATCACTTTACCTATAAACAAAATGGAAATACAGTAACCCTAAATTTTTAAACTCAAATAAACCAAACAATCAACCAACTCAAAACTAATCACTATGCAAAAAAAATTACTCAGTAAATTACTTTCCAAACCAATATTGCTCCGGATGGCGGCAGTGTTGTTGTTGATTATCTCAACAACAACCTATGCGCAGTCCCGTTCAAAGGGTTTGTATTCATTTAACTGGCAAAACTCAACCGTATCAACCGTTATCAGGCAGATAGAAGATGCTGCCAAAGTTCATTTCACCTACAACCCGGAGGATATCGATCTTAAAAGAAAGATCACCCTGGAAGTAAGCAATAAAGATCTTGAACAGGTTATTGGCATGGTTGCCAAACAAATAAGTATCAATTATAAAATTGATGGCGAAACCATCATGATCAAAGCGATCAAAACGCAAAAGGGTTCGGAGGCTTTTCAGCTGGCGGGCAAGGTATTTGACAACGATCATTTGCCTTTGCCGGGTGTGAGCATTGCCAATACCACAACACAAAAATCGGTGTCATCCGGCAGCGAGGGTAACTTTGTGATAGAGGCTCATAACGGCGATGTGATTGTATTTAAAATGCTTGGCTTTGATCCGACTACGATCACAGCTTCCGACAAGGAAAAAAATCTTACTATCACCCTCAAACCAAACAGCACAGAGTTAAAAACAGTAGTAGTTACAGCTCTGGGTATCAAACGCGAGGAACGTGCTTTGGGGTATGCCTATTCGGAAGTTGATGGCAATGATCTGAAAAAAGCACGTGAGCCTAATATTATTAACTCATTAGAGGGCAGGGTAGCAGGTTTGGTTATTACCGGCGGCGCAGGCGGCCCGGCAGGATCATCACGTGTGATCATTCGCGGCAATACCAGTATCACAGGCAATAACCAACCGCTTTATGTAGTAGACGGTGTGCCTATCGATAATTCGAACTACGGCCAGGTGGGTGGCGGAAAATATTCGGGCGGGCAGGATTTTGGCGATGCCATTTCAGCCATCAACCCGGATGATGTCGATAAGATCAGTGTATTGAAAGGGCCTTCGGCTTCGGCATTATATGGCAGCCGCGCTGCAAACGGTGTTATTTTGATCACCACAAAAAAAGGCGGTAATAAGAAGGAGCTGGGTATTGAATACAACAGTACTTCATCAATTGAAACCCAGTTAACCCACGAAGATGGCAATCAGTATATTTACGGACAGGGCACCGGCGAACAACTAGTTGTGGCTGCTGACCAGGCTAAAAATACGCTGTTCAATAATTTCGGTCCGCGTTTAGATCCTAACCTGCAGGTAATTGGCTTCGATGGCAAATACAGGCCTTATGCTTTGGTAAAGGACAATATTCAGAATTTCTTTCGTACCGGTTCAACATTTACCAATACAGTTGCATTCTCCAACTCAAATGATGTTACTTCATTCCGGCTATCAGCCTCGGATATGAGGAACAATGACATTTTACCCGGAAGCCACATGAGGCGTAACTCCTTCAATTTTAGCGGGAGTTCAAAATTCGGCAGCAAAATAACCATGGAGGCCCGGTTGATGTACATGAATGAAGATGTGGTTAACCGCCCATCGTTAGCTGACGATCCGGGTAATATTGGTAATAACTTCATCGGTTTGGCTAACAACGTTGACCAGGCTTATTTTAAGCAAGGCTACCAGGATGTTGAGGGTAATTATGTTGATTGGGGCGGCGGTCAATATCGCCTTGACCCATATTGGGTGATCAACAAGATGAAGAATGAAACCACCAAGAACCGCGTTATAGCAGGTGCAACCGGAAATTATAACATTACCAGTTGGTTAAGCTTGCAGGGCAGGGCTTCAACAGATTTTACCTATTTTGATTATACCAAATTCAGCCCGATTTCAACTCCCGGTTCATTAACGGGTGAGCTGGATGACATCAACCAAAAGCTGCAAACAACTGAAGCTGACCTATTATTGTCTGTTCAAAAGCAGGTTACGCCGTCATTATGGTTATCTGCAAGACTGGGTACCAGTATTTCGAGAATTGATAATCCTGGTACTACCGGGTATAATATCGATATGACCGTCACTGATGTGGTTAGTGTTAACAGTTTTTCAGATAAAACTATCGTTGAAAATCGTTACCGCAAGCAAACAAACTCGATATATGGGTTATTCACCGCTGCATATAAGAGCTTTTTATATTTAGATGCAACCTTACGCAGAGATGCGTCCTCAACGTTGCCGGTAAACAACAACACCTATACTTACCCGTCTTTGGCAGGCAGTTTTGTTTTCACCGACGCGTTTAAGATCGATAAAAAGATCCTGTCATTCGGTAAAATAAGATTATCAGGCGCTGAAGTAGGTAATGATACCGATCCATACCAGCTTAATTTATACTACAACTTATATCCGCAAACTTTTAACGGACAATCGTTAGGCAGCATTGCGACGACTATATTACCTAACAAAAATTTAAAGCCAACCCGTACCACCAGCTTTGAGGCAGGTACCGAACTGAAGTTTTTTACCGACAGGTTAGGACTTGATTTTACTTACTACACTTCTAAATCAAAAGATCAGATCAACGTAGTTGCGCTGCCTTTCTCTTCGGGATTTGCACAGGAGATCATAAACGCGGGGGTAGTTGATAATAAAGGTGTTGAAATAATGCTAACAGGCAAACCGTTGGCTTTTAAAAATTTCAACTGGAATGTAAGCGTGAATTTTGCGCGTAACGTGAATACTGTTGAATCGCTCGCTGCAGGTGTACCGTATCTTACCTTGTCCGACGCTCGCTGGCTCGGCGTATCTGTAGTTGCAAAACCAGGTGCGGCTTATGGTTCCATCCTTGGATATGGCTATCAAAAGGATCCGAATGGCAATGTTATACTCGATCCTGTTACCCTTGCGCCTGTACAAAGCGCCGACCGTACCGTATTGGGTAAAGGCACCTGGGACTGGACCGGTGGTATAACAAACTCGCTTTACTATAAAAACTTCGGGTTAACCTTTGTTATCGACATCAAACATGGCTCAAGCCTGTTCTCCATGACCAACCTGTTCGATGTGATAAGGGGAAGCAGCCTGGCTACCCTGCCTGGCCGTGCCGAATGGATAAAATCGGAAGAAGCCCGCCAAACAGCTGGGATGTCAGCTGAACAATGGGCGGCTGCGGGAAAAGTGCAGGGATATGTACCGCAAGGCGTGGTTCAAACAGGAACCGATGCAAAAGGGAACCCGATTTATGCCCGCAACACCAAAGCGCTTGATCCATCAGTTTATTGGGCCAACTATTACAGCGATGGTAACGGCATAGCAACACCATTTATTTACGATGCCAGCTATATCAAAATGCGCGAAATAACCGCCAGCTACCAGATCCCGGCGTCGTTAACTTCAAAATGGCATATAAAGGATATTACAGTTGCGTTAGTTGCGCGTAATCCATTTATTATTCATAAAAATGTACCGAATGTTGACCCCGACTCCAACTATAACAACGGTAACGGACAGGGATTGGAATATGGTTCATTACCTCAAGAAAGAGCTGGGGTTTTAACCTTAATTTAAAATTTTAAACATCAACAATTATCACATATAAAATGAAAAGAGATTTAACAAAACGGATGATAATACCAATGTTGATACTGTTGATATTGGGATCATGTAAAAAATTTGGTGACGTGAATACTGATCCAACAAAATCAAGTAATCTCGACCCGGCCAACCAGTTAGCACTGGTACAATTGAGATTCTCGGGTGAGCTTACTATTAATGAGCGTACCACCATAATAATGACCATGCCGCTGGTACAGCAAATTGGCGGGGCTTATTATAACAGGTACGGCTTTGAATACATCAAAAACAAGCAGTACATGAGCGAACTGTGGGAGCTTGGATACCCGAATGATGTACTAAATATTACCGACGCGGTTGACCGTACAGCAAGCGATGCAACAAAAAGTAACCTAAATGCCATTTGCCGCATCATGAAGGTTTACATTTTTTCGAGAATAACAGACCTTTATGGCGATGTGCCTTATTCACAGGCCGGTAAAGCTTACACAACAGGTGTAGTAAGGCCCGCTTTTGACACCCAAAAGGATATTTATGACAACTTTTTTACAGAATTAACTGCTGCAGTAGCTAAGCTTGATGCAACAAAAGATGCTGTTCCAAAGGACATTTACTACCAGGGAAATATTGCTGCGTGGAAGAAGTTTGCTAACTCGTTGAGATTAAGGCTGGCAATGCGCCTAAGCAAAATTGATCCTGAAAAGGCTAAAACCGAAGTTATGGCTGCCTATGCTGCCGGCGTGTTTACCAGCAACGATGATATTTGCAAAACCCAACATGCAGATATCCAGAATAGCTATAGCGATATTCGTGGCAATGGCGTTTCGGTAGCTATAAACCAATATCCTGACGATGGTCGCCCACGGGTTTGTAATACCCTGATTGACGAAATGAAGGGAACAAACGACCCCCGGTTACAATACATCGCCCGTGATTATTGGGTAAACCCAGACAAGCCATCTGAAAGGATTGACGTTACCGATGGCGTAAAGGCGCAAATTGGGTTAATAGGAGTAGGGCCAGGCAAATACAATTACGATGATTATTTAGGATCGATAAATGTTGATGTTGCCGGCCACGGAACAGTTTCTGTACCAAACAATGGCCAGAAAGCACAACTGGCTGATTTCCTGATCACCAATGATGCACCTTATCTGCATTTAACGTATGCCGAAGTAGAGTTTTTATTGGCTGAGGCTACTCAACGCTGGGGCTTAAGCCTGGGTGCCGACGCTGCAACGCATTACCACAACGGGATGGCAGCAGCTTGCCAGCAACTGGCATTATTTAAAAACGGACCGGTTATTACTGACGCACAGATCCAGCAGTTTAAAACCGATAACCCTTTAGCGCCAGGTAAGGAATTACAGATGATAGATACCCAGCTTTGGGCAGCCTTATTGTTAAATGGCCCTGAAGCTTATGCCGAATGGCGCAGGACCGGCTTCCCGGTTTTAGTGCCTGCTGTTACTGCTGAATCAACCAGTACAACAACACCACGCAGGTTTGAATATCCATTAACAGAAACCGAACAAAATTCGGCCAACATAGCTAAAGCAATTACGGCTCTTGGCGGAACTGACGACTGGAATGCAAGGGTTTGGTGGGATAAACAATAACAAATAATGGAATGATGAAAAGTTTGAACAAATTTTGGGTAGCCATATTATTGATAACGCTGGTTACAGGTTGCAATAAAGGCAGTGCAAAGGTTGACGGGCCTGTAGCCACGAAGAAGAATACCGATTTCAGGGTGGTTGGTTACTTACCAACCTATAGCCTTGCTGACGGTACCGGCGCAGCTTTTGATTTTAGCACCATAACGCATTTAAACATCGCCTTTATAAATCCGGATGGGAATGGCGTTTTTACCATTCCGTCGGGATTAAGTGATGTGGTAAATGCCGCGCACGCAAAAAAGGTAAAAGTGTTAGTATCCATAGGTGGTGGTTCGGCCCCGGCCTATTATACTTCGCTATTGGGCGATGCCATGCGTAGTGATTTTGTGAACAAATTGGTAAAGCTGGTTACTGATAATAACCTCGATGGCGTAGATGTGGACCTTGAGGGTGAACGGATAGATAACAACTACGAAGCGTTTGTTACACAACTTTCATCGGCCTTAAAGCCAAAAAGCAAATTGCTCACATCTGCCATTGCCACCGCTTATAAATCACAGTATACAGATAATGCCCTGGCTAAGTACGATTTTGTAAATATAATGTCGTATGATAAAACCGGACCGTGGAACCCGGCAAATCCGGGTCAGCATTCGCCTTATGATATGGCGGTATCTGATTTGGATTACTGGACAAATACCAGGGGAATAGCTAAGGAGAAGATCAGCCTTGGCTTACCTTTTTACGGTTACGGTTTTGGCACAGGTGCACCATCTGATATCAGCTTCCATGACCTGGTGATTCAATATCCGGGGTCAGAAAATTCTGACCAGGTTACGGTTACCGGCGGCGGCATTATTTATTACAATGGTACATCAACCATAAAAAATAAAACAACGCTTGCCCTTAAAAGTGCGGGCGGGGTTATGGTATGGCAGCTTATGCAGGACGCTACAGGCAGCAAATCATTATTAACTACTATAAACGCTACTATAAACCCTGCGAACTAAAGCGCCGGGTATAATATTTAAAAAAAATAAGAAATGAAAAAATTAAAACAATTCAGGTATCCATTGCTACTGGTAATGGTGCTATTTGCGTTTGCAGGTTGTAAAAAGGACGAAGTTGCTCAACAAGAAGCGGCTAACCCGATTTCGCCAAGGATCTTTGATAACCTGCGTGATTTTGCGGGCAACAGGATCATCAGCGAGGGTGAAACTGCAAAGTTTAGCGGGATTCAATATACACCGGCCGGAAAAGTAAAAATCAGCTGGATGGTAAATGGAGTACAAGCTTCAAGTGATACCGCCTTTAATTTTAAGCCAACCGGCGGCGGTGAGTTCACCATAAAGCTAAAAATTACCTATAACGGTGATAGTAGCGTGCGCAGCACAAAGGTTTTGGTAAATCCTACAACCTATACCCTTAAAAGCTTCGACAAGGTTACCATGGCTTATTTAACAAGCGCTGGTGCAGCTGCTAATATCAACTGGGGAATTGTCAGCCACGTGGCCTATAAGGTTGGTTTAGTATCTCCTGATGGCAGCCTTGATGTGTCCACGGGCGAGATCAATCAAACTGCTGATGAATTGGTGGCAAGATCACACATCAATGGTATTCCTATTATAATGGGCATCAGCGGCAGGCTATCGGGCATTGACGGCTGGGCCATCTACGAAACCAATGATTTCGGAACGGCTATAATCAACCCTACTTCGAGAGCGGCGCTGGTGAATTCAGTTAAAACCTATGTGACCAACAAACGCATGGATGGCGTTGATATCATGATGACTGATATTAACTCCGGACAAACACCGGATAATATGGCTGCAATTGCGCCATTCTTAGCGGCGTTGCGTGCAGCACTGCCCGGTAAAATTATCACAGTTACAGTAACAGTTAATTACCAGCATTGGGGATACCCGGATCTTTCATCAGCAGATTGGGTGAACATCCACGCATTTGAAGACAATATTCACATTGGGCCGGGAGCTCCTGTTGGCCAATCATCCAGCTATGATTTCATGGTATCGAGCGCACAGATCTGGACTAATTTCCATTTACCGGCCAACAAAATTGTTGTAGGTATGCCTGCCTTTGGCTTACGTTACGATGAACTGGACGGTAGTGGCAACAACCTGAGCTGGGGTTCATACAGCTACGCCGCCTACAAAGATATTTTAGCCTTTGACCCGACTGCGTTTGGTAAAGAGGAAACCAACATGGGGCAGGGCATTTATTTTAACGGCGTTCCGCTGATCACGAAAAAAGCTACCTGGGTTAAAAATAACGGTTTTAAGGGATCGTATTTATGGGCCGAGGATTACGACGTACTGGGTGCAAATTCACTTTTGTCGGCCATATTTAATGCGCAAAAGTAAATTTAGAGATGCTTAACAAGTTTTGGTAATAATAGTTAAGAAAAGTTGAGGCGCAAAATCGGGGTTGATCATTCAATCCCGGTTTTTGCTTTTTAAGGGATCTGCTATAGCAGCATCACCTATGAATTTATATTGCGATAATATTGATTTAATTAACCTGAGTTCGACATAAATTTTGGTGGATAGTTCTTTTTATCAGCCACTTGCAATTCTTTGTAAAAGTCATAACATCTGACAATGAGGATGTTCCGCAGCGTTCCGGGTGTTCCACTTGTAAAAACGGAACGCTTTGGAACGCTATGTTGCTTACACTTGGTCTTTTCGGGTGTGTTTATTTCTGAGCCGCATATATTATTTATGAGTGAATATGCCAGGCTATTTATTCAAAATATCATTTAAAATAATTTTGAAATACAATCTTTTAAACTCATCTTTAAGAACCTTATACAAACCAGTTATAATACCGATAAGCCTGTTGTCATGAATTTACATTCACCGTGCGTTTATTATTGTGTAGGTATTTTTCTAAAGTCGTTCAACCGATAATTCATTCAAACTATGCCACATATACCGCTTGAAGAACATTTACCAGGAATTACCGGCCTGTTGGAATACCGAAGAGACACCGCCGAACCTATTCGCGATCTTACACAACTGTTGCTTCGCGGCCCGTCGTCACTTACGGAGGGCGAGCGTGAGCTTATAGCAACAGTAGTATCAAACGGCAATAAATGCAAGTTCTGTACCGCAGCCCATACCGCTGCGGCTGATGTGCTTTTGGGCGATACCGTAACTGCCGAACTGGTTAAAACCAATATTTCAGCGGCGCCCGTAAGTGAAAAGATGAAGGCATTGTTGGTAATTGCCGACAAGGTTCGGGAAAGTGGTAAGCTTGTTACACCGGCCCACATAGAAAAGGCAAAGGCCGAGGGCGCAACCGACCTGGAGATCCACGACACTGTTCTTATTGCCGGTCTTTTTTGCCTGTACAATAAATATGTTGATGGATTAGATACAGCATTGCCTGCCGACGCAGGTTATTTTAATGTACTGGCCGACAGACTGAAGAATCACGGTTACGCGCGCCTGCCCCAAGGTTATGATCACCTGAAAAAGCAAGTCTCAAATTAATAGTAACATGGAAGCATTAACAATCGACTTAGCCGAAAAGACACAAGTAAAGCGAACTCAACTTTTTGCGTTGTTTACAATCAGTTTTGTAAGTACGGCTTTTGGCGGCGCAGTTTCCACATTAATGTCGGTTTATTTACCCGACGTTGTGAAGGAGATGCAGGGCCACAAAAGCCCCGAAGAACTAAATTATTTAAGCGGATCTATCAATTCATTGTTCATTTTCGGATGGGCCATCGGCGGGTTCCTTTGGGGTGCAATTAGCGACAAAACAGGCAGAAAAAAAGCGCTGATACTGGCTGTTGCCAGTTATGGCATATTTACCATTCTTACCGGGTTCATGACCAATTGGTATGGTATTATGATATGCCGTTTCTTCAGCGGTTTTGGCGTGGGCGGGGAGTTGGTTATAGCATTTACTTTACTGAGCGAAGTATGGCCGCAGAAAACGAAAGCTGTTTACACCGGCATATTATCAATTTCGTTCCCGGTTGGCATCTTCTCTGCAGGGGCTATTAATTTCTTTGTTAGCTCATGGCGGCAAGGGTTTTTCATCGGCATTGTTCCGGTTTTGCTGGCGTTGCTTACCTTCTTTTTTATTGGTGAGTCGGGTTTATGGGAAAAGCATAAGTCTGAACGATTAAACAAGCAGGAAGCAGCAGATCAATTATTTTCGGCTACAAACAGGAAATCTCTGCTTATCGGTTCCTTAATTTTTGGAACGATGTTGATAGGGCTATGGGCTATTTTTTCATGGATGCCAACATGGATCGGGAGCTTGATTAAAGGTGATTCGCACGAACAACGTGGCTTAAGCATGATGTGCCTTGGAATGGGAGGTTTAACCGGGGGCTTTTTCTCCGGCTGGCTGGTAAATTTAATGGGGTTACGAAAATCGCTTATTGCCAGCTTTGCGGTGTGCACCATCATGGCGTTCCTGTTATTTAAAACCAATGCCGGGTTTTCGGGAATTATTTATGCTGAAATTGTCTTGCTTGCCTTATTTTTTGGGGCGAGCCAGGGAATTTTGTCAGTATACATCCCGTTATTGTTTCCAACAGGGGTGCGGGCGACCGCCACCGGGATCTGTTTTAATGCAGGTCGCTTATTTACCGCGGCAGCGGTGTTGTTTGTTGGCGTATTGGTAATAGTCCTTGGCGGATACAGCAATGCTTTGTTTATTTTTTCGCTGGTGTTTTTGCCGGGGTTATTCATTGTGTTGTTCGCTAAAAATATTCAACCGGCCGATCATCAGTAAGCAATTAGTGAATTTGCGATTTAGTGATTTAGTGAATTAGCGATTAAGAAACAGATATAGACGATAAAAAGGAGCTTTATAAAAACTAAAATATGGCACATATCCAGCTTGATAATGATTTACCCGGCATCCGTGGATTGATGGCTTATCGGCCGGAAATAGCTGAGCCATTAAATTTGCTTGCAGAAACACTGCTGAGAAACGACAATAACACCTTAACCCGTGGGGAACGCGAGCTCATCGGCACCTACGTATCATATCTCAATGATTGCTTTTTCTGTCAGAATGTTCATGGTGCTTTAGCCGGGCATTACATGCAATGTGATATTGGCGAGATCGAAAATATAAAACAGGATTTCAGGTCGGCAGAGATCTCTCCAAAGATGAAAACTTTGTTAAGCATAGCTGAAAGTGTTCAAAAAGGAGGGAAGCAGGTAACATCGGCTCAAATTGAAGCAACAAAAGCTGAGGGCGCCACTGACATTGAAATCCATGATACGGTGTTAATAGCCGCTTCGTTCTGCATGTTTAACCGCTATGTCGACGGCCTCGGCACCTGGGCCCCGCAGGACAAACAATTTTATGTAGAAAGAGCGCCACGCCGGGCAGAAGAGGGCTATCAATCGAGCGTTTATAAATAGAATCAGTAAATTATTATAATATGCCACACATTAATTTATCAAATGATTTTCCGGGCATCCGAAGCTTATTTGTTTACCGGCCCGAAACTGCTGCGCCTTTGAACGCATTGGTACAAGCAATGCTTCATAACCCACATCCATCGCTTTCAGCAGGTGAGCGGGAATTGATAGCTACCTATACATCAAACCTGAATACCTGTTTTTACTGCACCAACATTCATGGTGCTATAGCCAAACACCAGTTAGGTAATGATGCGGAAATTGTAAAACAGGTATTAGCCAATCCGGACACCGCGCCAGTCAGCAACAAGTTAAAGGCTTTGTTGAAAATTGCCGCAAAGGTGCAATCGGGTGGTAAAAATGTTACCGATGCGGATGTTGAATTTGCCCGTAGCGAGGGCGCCACTGATCTTGATATTCACGACACCGTATTAATCGCTGCCGCATTTTGCATGTACAACCGTTATGTAGACGGGCTTGCCACATGGCAACCCAACAACGGCGAATTATATGATAAAATGGGCGAACAACGCGCACGTGAAGGCTATCTTACGCCGCCCAAAAAAGTAAGCGAAATGGAATTAACCGGGATCTAACGAAAAAAACAATGGCACATATAGCGTTAAAAAATGAAGAACTACCAGGCATAGTAGGCCTTTTAAACTATCGCCACGAAACGGCAAAACCATTACTTGATCTTGCTGAAACCCTGCTACGCGGCCCATCAAGCCTTACCAGCGGGGAGCGTGAAATAATAGCAGCATCGGTTTCGTGGTGGAATCAATGCCATTTTTGTCATACCTCGCATGCCGCCGCAGCTGCCGCTCATTTGGATAGCGGACTTAACCTGATCAACGATATTAAAGCGGGGTTACCCAATACTGAAGTATCTGATAAACTGAGGGCTTTACTAAATATTGCACACCAGGTTCAAAGAGCCGGTAAAAACGTAACAGACGCCGATGTTGCAGCAGCCCGCGAACAGGGTGCGACAGACAGCGAGATCCATGATACTGTGCTCATTGCAGCCGCGTTTTGCATGTTCAACAGATATGTAGACGGTTTGGGCACCTGGTCGCCACAACCTAATGAAGCTTACAAGGAAATGGGCGAACGAATGGCTTTTGTTGGATACGGGAAGAGTTAGTCAAGAGACTAGAGACTAGAGACTAGAAAAAATGGCCGGACAAATTAGGATTCTGTATTCAATACTTGATAAGTAATTTTGAATAACTATATTCAAACCACCAATTATATTTAAATGAGAGATAATAAAACGAACCCGCGGGTGTTTTGGATAGGTTTCTGTTTGCTACTGATCCCGGGGCTGGTACATGCTTACTTATTAATGCCATTCCCCGGCAGCCAGGACCTTAATGCGATAACCGTATCGTATTACCTCGAAAAAATTGTTACACCGTTACGGATTGTCGGGGCGCTGATGGTTTTGTTTTACATCATCAAATACTTTGCAGCAAACTCAACAAAAAATAAAATAATAAAAATTGTAGCGCTGCTTTTATTCCTCGGAAGCTTTTATGTGAGCGATGTGCTGTACAAGGCTGAAACAATGTTCAGGGAACCCGGCACGGTAAAATTTGCCAATGCTATACACAATAAAGTCCCGGAGCGTTTTGTGGTGGTTGGGATAGTTAATAATGGTGTAGCAAAGGCGTATCCACTTATTTATTTAGGATATCACCACAAGGTACAGGATAATGTAGGCGGCGAACCCGTGCTAGTAACTTATTGTACCATGTGCCGCACCGGGCGGGTTTATAGCCCAATTGTCAATGGCAAAAAACAGGAGTTTCGGTTGGTGGGAGCGAGGCACTACAATGCCGTAATTGAAGATGCTGATACCAAAACCTGGTGGTACCAGGCTACCGGTAATGCGGCAGCGGGACCGCTAAAAGGTCAGCATTTAACCGAATTGCCATATGAGCAGTCTACTTTAAGTGCATGGCTGGCAAAGCATCCGGCATCATTGATCCTGCAACCGGATAAAGATTATAAGGCAGATTATGATGATCTTAAAAACTACGATCGACTACAGGCTGCAGACAGGGACAGCACAATAAAAAACAAGGATACCGTATACCGGAAAAGCTGGGTTGTTGGCGTAATTGTAAACGGGCAGGCCAAGGCTTACAATTGGCGCAAACTTGCTAAGGCGAAATTATTGAGTGATAGCCTGGCAAATACTCCTCTGATGGTTGGGTTAGAGAAGGATAGTCTCAGCTATCACGTTTTAAACAGGACGGTAAATGGTAAAGCACTGCACTTCAGCATCGATCCCACAGGTTCATTGACTGATAAGGAAACCGCATCTACCTGGAACTGGGATGGCCTGTGCACGGCGGGCTTAAACAAAGGCGCGCAATTAGGCAAGATCCAGGCTTACCAGGAATATTTGCATTCGTGGAAGCATTTTCATCCATTAACAAAATTTGATTAAATATGAGCGTACTAAATTCATCTTACCCAATGAATTCCGGTAACATCGTTCTGATGAAGGCGTTCTACTAACTGCCCTACATGGTGTTGCAAATGCCGGATATTGTATATATGCAGTTGCATCTTACTCATCGGCAACCATTCAAAGCCGCTGTTACCTGTGGTATCTAAATTAACTACCAATTCATCAAGGTTGTTTAAGATAGCATCCGCATAACTTATCATGTCTGCTTTTGAATAGGCATCCCGGATAACGATTGGATTATTTTCATGGTCAACAAACCCTAATACGTTATAGTTAAAGATATGTCTCGTCCAAGGAACAAATGTGTCATCGCTTTCAGATAAATATAACGCCGTATAAAAAAGCGAGTGGTAAACAATCCGCCAGTAGGCATTTTCATAGGTGTTGTTTTCCCATAAATCATCCGGGCACTTTTCAATGGTCTTCAGTATCATTTTTAAGGATGCCTGGTACTGAGAGATAAGGATACTTTTCATACCTATAAATTTAAGGAATTGACAGTTAGTATAATCGTATTGGGCATCAATCTATATTCGGGCGTTATAATGGCCTGATTTCCCCCTTTGATCGGCATGTTCTCCATCTTTAATGTTAGGTAAATAGGAATAGATTTGTTTTGTAGATTTATTCATTAAAACCTAAAATTATGGAAACCGGAAATTCAACACCATCAAAAGCTTCATTATGCATCGGCTGGATAATCAGCGGCCTTTGTATCCTTTTCTTCCTTTTCGACTCAATCACCAAAATCATTAAGGAAGAGCATTCAGTAAAAGGATCAGTTCAATTGGGGTGGCCGGAACATGCCATCCAGGGCATCGGGATAGCATTACTGATCAGTACGATTCTTTACTTAATTCCGCGGACGTCAATCCTCGGTGCGATTTTGCTGACAGGTTACCTCGGCGGCGCCATTGCTATAATGATTCGGGCAGAGCAGCAATTATATTTTGCCTCGGTTTTCGGTTTGCTGGTTTGGCTGGGGCTTTACCTGCGTATTCCTGAGTTGCACAAAATATTGCCGATAAGAAAACAAGACTAATTTACTTGATGAGATATCCTAAACAAAGAAGCCTTTCCAGAGGAAAGGCTTCTTTGTTATAACAGAGGTAAGTATTTATTATTCCCTTATCCAGATATTTCGGTAGCTGATAGGCAAGCTTTTATCACCATGTGCCTGCAACCTAAGTGGGGCCGGTCCATGGTTTTCATAAACATGTTTTGTATCTGTTGAAGTAAAACCCTGGACTTCCTGGTTATTTTGAACCAATACACCATTGAAGAATAGGGTTACACGGGCAGGCGTTTTTACCGAGCCATTATCATTAAATTCAGGAGCAGTATAAGCTATGTCATAGACGTTCCACTCGCCGGGTTTTTTCTCCGGGTTTGCTAAAGGGATAGCCTCCCGGTATATGCTGCCCGCCATTCCGTTAACATAGGTTTTGTTGTCGTTATTTGAATTATCCAGTACCTGAATTTCATACTTGCCCGACAAGAACACACCGCTGTTACCCCGTTCCTGGCCCTCGCCGGCAATATTTGCAGGGATCCTCCATTCAATATGTAATTGGTAGCTGGTAAATTGTTTTTTTGTTTCGATATCACCGGTTGCCTTATTTACGGTAATGATGCCATCTGCCACCGTCCATTTTGCCGGGGACTTACCATCTGCAGAAGTCCACTCATCCAGGTTTTTTCCATCAAATAAAATGATCGCATCAGAGGGAGCGTTACTAAAGGTTTTCCCGGGTACAACAACGTTTGGCAATGGCGCATAAACCTCGGCATTGTTTGGATTTGCAGATGGAATATTTGCCTTCCTGATGGCTGACGTTTGCGTTTGACCCTGGACAAAAGCGACAATGCACAACATCGACGCAGTTAAAATTAAGCTGTTTCTCATTTGGGTTTAACTTTTATAGGAATATTAGTACTAATTATCTTTAACAAACCTAACTGATCCTCGATCTGCCGGTGAGGTTGTGCCGGAGTTCTCACCTGCACCTAACCGGCTATAGGCATCTTCATAAATTATTATCCATACAGCACCTGCGCCTATTGAATCACCAGCAGGATAGGTAGAAGAAGTAACCAAATGGGTCGACCAACCGGCATCCAAGTAAATAGCATCGCCGGAATCAACAGCGTAATACCCGGCCGGGTGCGCATTAAAACCGGTTGCATTGGTGCCACTTCCATAATCCCAACCACTTGTCGAAATTAACATTTGCGGCTTAGAGTTGTCATTACCAATATAGTGTCCGTTTCCATCTGATAAATTGCCGATCAAATCAAGCAAGGTGTTATAATCTGCCTGAGAAGGTAAACGCCAACCAATCGGCACTTTAATGGCTTTGGCTTCTGACTGAGTATACAGCTTGCCCTTTGTCGTGTCGTTATGCCCCTCAATATAATCAACCCCATCCGCGCCATTATAATTTCGTACCGTCCATGTTTTTTCGGCTATTACAGCGGTGGGATATAAAGTGCCGTTTATTGTGACGGTATTTGGCGGGTCGGTTTTTGCTGTAGTTTTATTAATGTTATTTTTCTTGCAGCTGCTAAAACAAAGTATTGCTACCAGGAGAGCGAGTAACGATCGTTTCATTTTAATTGATTGGGTTGATAAAAGTAATAAATTATAGAATTACTTTCCTAATCACAAGAGCTGGAATAGAAACGATAAAGCCCGATATTTAACATCGGGCTTAGCAGCCAACCTTCACAGGTTAGAATTTTTAAAAGAGACAAATTTACATTGTCGGCAACAATCTTGTATTTTACTTACAAAGCTAATACTCCTTGAAGTCAGTCTATTGCTTCTTTACCTTTATAGCACTCAATCCCTTCGGTCCTTGCTCCGTTTCAAAGGTAACTTTATCGTTTTCCTTAATAGCTTCTTCCAAAGCATTTACATGTACAAAGACACTTTCCTGGCTTTGTAAATCTTTTATAAAGCCATATCCCTTTGAATCATTAAAAAAGGAAACAACACCTTTCCTGATCAGTTCCTCGGGGCTAAGTTCAGCCTGCTTGGATACCGAGATCTGAATATCTTCGGCTGCAATTTTTTTCTTTTTCGACGGATCGGGCGGTGTTGATGAAATATTGCCATTCTCATCAATGTAAGCCATCATATCCTCCAGGCTTTTACCCTTTCCGGAATTGGCCTTCCTGTCTTCTGCCTTTTCCTTTTTGTCCTGTTGTTTTTTAGATTTTTTCTTCTCTCGTTCTTTTTTACTAAATGTTTCTACTGATCTACCCATAGTTGAATATACACATTTTTATTTAATTTAGGAAATGAAAAATAAAATGATCTTCCTGGCCATGTTTTTCATGGCAATAACTACTGCAAACGCGCAGCTAAAAAATCAATTTGTAAAAATTGAAACCGCGCAAGGATCCTGTATAATCAAACTATATGATGAAACGCCTATACATCGCGATAACTTTATCAGGTTGGTAAAAAGTCGCTATTTCGACGCGACGACCTTCAACCGGATCTTAAAAGGATTTGTGATCCAGGGTGGCGACCCCGATTCGCTTTATGATAAATCAAAAACCTTAAAGCCCGAACAAAAATGGATCAAACCTGAGTTTAACGCCGCTTTATATCATAAAAGAGGAGTATTGGCAATGGGGCGTGATGATAATAAGGCGAAGGAATCATTCACAACGCAGATCTATATCGTAGATGGTCGGACTTACACAGATGAACAACTGAATGCCATTGAAAAGAAGAACAACGTTCATTTTTCTGAATCCCAGCGGGAAGTTTATCGTACCCGGGGCGGTACACCTATGCTTGATCAAAACTATACCGTATTCGGAGAAATTGTAAAGGGAATGAATCTGATCGATAAAATAACTGCTGTAAAAGTCAATAAGGATGGAAATCCGGATAAGGAAGTTTGGATGAAGATAACCTTACTAACACCAAAGCAGGTAGCGAACGCGTTAAAATAAACTTTTCTGTTCAGTATCGGAGCCTTGTTCTTTCTGTTGGTAGGAGCGGATAAGCGTAATAAGATCGGTTCCGTATTGGTTTGTTTTTTGCGGGCCAACGCCTTTTATCGCGCTGATAAGTTTTAAAGTAGACGGAAGCTTTTCAGCGACGGCAGCTAATGTTTTTTCGGATAAAACCATGTTCGGCATTATTTGCTCTTTTTCAGCGATCACATTCCGCCAGGTTAAAAATTCATCGTATAGCTTTTCATTGGGTTTAGCATTCAAAATTTTCAAATAGGAGCTTGTTTGGGTGGTTGCACCATTCTTTTTACGATCAAGATATGTGAACGGTGTGAAATCTACAGTGGAAAAACAATCCATCAACTCCATTCTTACCATCATCCAATTGATTAGGCGGTCGGCTTTTGCCGCTTTTTCTTTTGATTGGCCTATCATTCCGGGGAGTTGCCCATGTAGCACTTCGATCGCGCTTTTTAATTTTTCATAAAAATAGACGGCTGCTTTTTGCACGCGCTCAGGAGCCAATTGCCGGGTAAATTTTCCCGAAACACCCAAAATATCTTTTTGCAGATCTGGTATGAGTTCCTCAAAGCCTGCGACCTTGGTTTTCAGGCCATTAAAGTTAAATAGTTCGGAGATTAGGAAAAGCTTGTAAAGTTCACGATCCTGTTCAAGTTTTAAGGCATCAGGTTGCAGGGCTTTTGCCTGTTCGTTGAACAGCGAAATTGCCGGATCACCAATTATGTTTTGGGTTGTAATAGGATTGCGCAGCACCATCCCCGACAGCGTACGACAGCGGCTCAGGGCAACATAGGCCTGGCCGTGGGTAAAGGCCTCGCTAACGTCAATAATGGCCCTGTCAAAACTCAGTCCCTGGCTTTTGTGAATGGTGATCGCCCAAGCCAGTTTTAGGGGTATTTGTGCAAAGCTGCCTGCGTTCGTTTCACTTATCTGCTGCTCTTCCAATTGATACTTGATATTGGTCCATTCCACAGCCTGAACTGCTATTTCTCTGCCTTCATTTCCACATTGAACAAACACGGTATCATTTTCAATCCGGATTACGGTTCCGATCTTTCCGTTGTAAAATAGTTTTTCGGCAGAGCCGTGGTTCTTGACGAACATCACTTGCGCGCCGATCTTCAGCTTAAGATTAGTTTCAGTAGGATAGGCATCCTTCGGAAATTCTCCGCGAATGGTGGCTTTAAATTCAAATTCCTCTCCATCCAACACTTCTACAAATTCGCTATTAATTTGCTGGGCCAGGCTATTATGAGTGGTTAGCGTAATATAAGGCTCCTCAATTGTTGGACGAAAACCGGGCAGGTGGCGGGCATTTAATAATTCAAGGCTTGAGCTGCTGATAGTTTGATTGCGGACCTCGTTCAGAATGTCTACAAAAGCCTGTTCCTTCTGCCGGAACACGTGGTTAAGCTCAATTCGGACAAAGGGAGCCTTTTGCATTACCTGGCTACTAAAAAAATATGGGGTAGCATAATAACGGTTAAGCATGATCCATTCTTCATCGCGAATGATAGGGCTTAGTTGAGACAGATCGCCGATAAGTAAAAGTTGCACGCCACCGAACGGATGAGCACAATCCTTCAGGTTTCGCAGGATAAGATCTATTTGATCCAGCACATCCGGCCGTACCATACTCACCTCGTCGATGATCAGTAATTCTAAACTTGATAACAGCTCCTTTTTTTCAGTGCTATAATGCGCATCTGGTCTGCTGTTTCCACCCGGAATAATAGGCCCAAAGGGGATCTGGAATAGGGAATGGATGGTCATACCACCGGCGTTGATTGCAGCAACTCCCGTGGGCGCAACCACTGCCAGCTTCTTTTTTGATTCCTGCTTTACGCGCTGCAGAAATGTAGTTTTACCCGTTCCTGCCTTGCCAGTCAGGAAAACTATGGTGTTCGTATCTGTTAAATAATCATAAGCCAGCTGCATCACCGGGTTTAGTTCTGTCATGTTATCTGCTGGTGCTAAAATCATATCAAGTTCCGGCTTAGCGGAGGTATCCATTAAAAGCGTTTTTATTATAGGGAATATCTATCGGGCTCAAAGTTGTGAAAATATGCTAATATTTTTAGTGTTCTATTAAAATAAATTGGAGTAAAACCGGGTGTTTTGATTTTCTAGTTTTTGTGACTTGGATAAAAGGATAACCATTAAACTTTTTATCTTTATTAAAATTTACTGCGTTAAACAAACTTTACCGTCGTAAATTTCATTAAAATCATCAACGAAAAAGGAACGCTATGGAACATAAGGCAAAATCAATCCGGCCATTTATCGGGGCTGAGAACTATGAAATATCAAGAAGTTTCTATCGTGACCTGGGGTTCACAGAAAGTGTTTTGGCTCATAACATGTCGTATTTCAAAACCGGAGCATTCGGATTTTATCTGCAGGATGCTTACGTCAAAGACTGGATAGATAATTCGATGATTTTTCTGGAAGTTGAAGATGTCGAACGGCATTGGAATGAACTTGTGGCCTTAGATCTTCCAGGTAAATATAAGCGAGTGAAACTAACCCCGATTCGGGTGGACTACTGGGGCAGGGAATGCTTTCTGCACGACCCGTCAGGAATCCTTTGGCACTTTGGTGAGTTCAATAAATAGCCGAAACATTCGGGTGCGTTTCATTCAAATGCCCCCCAGATATCAAAAACTACAAAAAAAAATCATTTTTCAGCAAGTGCGTTTCGATAGGAAGCCTGTAATTTCACCATTATAATCCAATTATAAACAACCTGGTAATTTTACTGCTTAATGATTTATCAAACTCATGTACGTGTGCTGCCAATTGCTGAAAAACAAAATCGCAAGAGTGCCTTCTTAACGGTTACACTGATCCTTATATTTATATTCTTCGCCGGTTGCCCTGGATCGCTCCGCGCACAAATCACAGGTTATCCGCCGGTAACAGCAACGAAGAGCGGGGTGCTTAACCCGCATTCACCCGACCCGGTTATGAATTATAAATGGAAAAATCCAAAAGCGACCGACGGCCTTGAGAGCTACCAGTTACGGCCCAGGAGTTGGACAGCATCTAACGCGGCCAGCTTTAACACGACAAATTTTAAAAAGAACAATGTCATTACTGTAAACGGTACGGGTGACATCAGGTTTGATTTTGGCCAGGAAAATGCCGGCTGGCTGGAATTTGATAGCGCTGATCTGACTGACAGCATAACAATGAGTATCAGTGAATATAATCAACCGCCCATTTATTCATCAACTTATCCGCCAAAAACACTGCCCCCTAAAAAGCATGGAAACACTTATCGACTGGAATTGAACACTGAGTTATATGAAGGGGTAAGGTTTGGCTGGATCCACGTACGATCATTTTCCAAAACCTGGCATATTACCAACTTGCGATTGATTTGCCAGGTAAGGCCCACCAACTATAACGGAAGTTTTTCGTGCAGCGATACTTTGCTTACGCGAATCTGGTACACGGGTGCATATACGGTAAAGCTGAACCTGCTTAAAGACTATTTAGGTGCAATTTTAATGTATCGGGGCGACAGGTTTTCCTGGACCGGTGATGCACATCCGGCGCAGGCAGCTTCGATGGTGGCATTTGGAAATTATGATTTCATAAAGAAAAACATCGCTTATACCTCCACGCAAAGTAATGGAATCAGGAGCTATGCGCTTTATTGGGTATTAAGCCTGATTGATTATTATAAATACACCGGCGACACCGCAACACTTAAGAATTACATTGACAACGCATGTGCGAAGCTTGATGATGCATACAAAGTCTATGGAACCAACCCAAATTTGGAATATTACGGATGGGATGAGCGGTTGGGGGCGGGATTTGAACATCCCAATATCCCGGAACCGCAAAATTCATATAAAATGCTTTCCATACGCGCCTGGAAGGAATTTTCGGTAGCTATGGGCATGTGTGGCAGGACCGACCTGCGTGACAAATACAATAATTACGCAACTGAAAAAATTGGCGCCTTGCGGAATAGCGGGATGTGGTACCGGGATTTTGGTCTTCACGCAGGTGCGGATGCAATCACAACCGGCCTACTCAACACTGGCGAAAAAGATGCGATTTACGAAAAGAGCTTTACCGACAGGGTAAATCGCATTTCATATTCCCCGTTCAATCAGTATTTTGTGATCCAGGCATTTGCCCTGATGAACAAATATGACGACGCATTGGGCTCCGTTCGCGATCTATGGGGAGGCCAGGTAAAATATGGAGGCACTTCTTTTTTTGAAGATTACCGCCCTTCCTGGAATGCACTCGTTGGTAAGAATGGCCCGGTCCCTAACAACCAGTGCGGCTTTACCAGCTTGTGCCATCCCTGGGGGGCGGGTGTTACGAAATGGCTTAGCGAGGAAGTGCTCGGGATAAAACCGACCGCGCCCGGTTTTGCCACTTTTGATATAATTCCGCACCTGGGCCGTACGCTTACAAACGTTTCAGGGAAGACACCAACTTTAAAGGGGAATATAAATGCAAGTTTTAATATTTCTACCGGGATGTGTTCGGTGTCTTCTCCCGCCGGAACTATAGGCAGGATTGGTATTCCAAAAGCAGGAAAGGCTATTACCAGTGTTAAAATTAACGGGGTATTGGCATGGGATGGTTCTTTTCATTCTGTTCATGGTTTCAGTGGTGCAAGTGAGGATGCTGAGTTTATCTACTTTACACGTATGTTGCCCGGAAATTATAAGATTATTGCAAAGTATAGCGGCACTACACCAAAATATACTGAGCCTGTTGCATCCTATGCGGCCAGTTATATTGGAATTGATACAACCACCAGCGGGAATTGGGGTGGGGTGTACGGAAAGGATGGCTTCGCATTGTGCAATTATAACGACAACGGAAAAGATAAAACAAGCTTGCCATCATACGTCTCATCCATCAACTACTATAAGGTAAAGGGCAACAACCTGCCCCGTAATACTGTTTGGGCTTCAAATACTAATGATCGCAGGGCACCGGCGCCGGATGCAGCTAACAGCTTCCCCAGGGCGGCAGCCTGTCTATATGCCATGGACGCAGATCAGATAGGATATACTTTCACTTCCACCATCACTATAAAAGGTACGCATGATTATAAGGTATCGCTCTATTTTGTTGATTGGGATAAAAAGGGAAGAAAAATTGCAGTTGAAATGTTCGATGCGGAAACATCCAACCTGGTTGCACCTGTAAAAATTGTGGAAAATTGTGTTGGTGGTGCGTACGTTACTTATTCATATAACAAATCGGTAAAATTCCGGATCAATGTGGTACGTGGCGATAATCCTGTATTGAGCGGAATATTTTTTGATCCAACTTCAACAAAAAACGTTAAGTAAATACCAGGGAAGTAGGTGCAGACAGGTCAGGACAGTTGGTAAATTTGATTGGTTAGATTTGCGAACCATTTTTCCCGGCGACCCGGGAAAAGCCTGAATAAATCTGTTCGTAATAAATTGAGGATAAATTATAATTGAAATTATACCAATTACAATTGCTGTTTACGTGCGACATTTTTTTCGGCAATAAAACCGACGGCATTTTAATTTTCTGAACGATAAAAGATGAAGCCCGATAAAATAAATGATGATGCTGAACTTGTCAGGAAATTAAAAAATAACGACGAGGACGCAATGATCATTCTCTACCAAAATTATTGGCGGGGGCTGTACATATCTGCGTTTAAGATTTTAAAGGATAAGGAAGCCTGTGAGGATATTATCCAGGACTTATTTATTAAAATTTGGAATAATCGTGATAGTTTAAATATTACATCATCCGTGCAGGGATATCTTTCCGCATCGGTACGTTACGAGGTATACCGGAAAATTCGGGAGGTAAAAAAACACGAACCTATTATCAACGATCTCATGGAGATCGTTGCTGATCTCTCAGTTTCCGACCTCTTGGAATACAAAGAATTACAAACCCAAATATCGCAGGTAATTGATACACTGCCTGAAAAATGTAAAGAGGTCTATCATCTTAGCCGCAACGAGCTTTTAAGTCATAAGGAGATCTCAGAAAAGCTTTCAATTTCACCAAATACTGTCCGCAATCACCTTACAAGAGCCTTACATCAACTGCGAATCGGCCTAACCCAAATAGTACTGATTATTTTGTCATTTATTTTCTTCAGGTAGCTATTTTCCGCCCACGCACAGGTATTCTCCATCAGAAAAAAAAATATTTTTTCGACTAGGACATCTCACCGTTTTTCTACTCTTGGATTAAAGACCCAATTGTGAACAAAAAAGAATTTCTCGAACTTTTAGACAAGTATCTTGCCGGTAATGCCTCAAATGAGGAGGAGCAATTTTTGTTTGACGTATACCAGCGTTTGGAAGATAAGTACGAATGGAGCACAGATGAAATGGAAACCCTCGATCAGCTGGAGCACAGGCTGATCCGGCGTTTTAAGAATTCAATCCAGCAAACAGCGAACGCCGATGAATTCGAAAATGTTAAACCGATCAGGAATTATTTCAATAAGGATTTAGTCATCCGGATTGCTGCTATCCTGCTTGTTTTTTTAAGCATTGGACTATTCTGGTTCAATAAAAACACAACCAAAACCAAGGCGATTTTTGCCTTTAACGAGTTAAAAAATCCAATTACCCACATTAATAATACCGGGGCAACCGAAAAGATAACCTTTCCGGACAACAGTTTTGTTGATCTGAAGGCTGGGAGCAAGGTTGTATACGGACGGGATTTTTCAGGATCGCTGAGGCAGGTATACCTGGAGGGTGAGGGGTTTTTCCAGGTTACGAAGGATCACACAAGACCATTTATAGTTTATACCGATAAAGTGGTAGCTAAGGTTTTGGGTACAAGCTTTATTGTTAAAAGCGGTTTAAATAATACAGTTGCCGGCGTAATTGTAAAAACGGGAAAGGTTGCTGTTTTTAAGGCAACCGAATTTACTAAGGAGAATATCACATCGAACTTAAACGAGGGTGTAGTACTGCTGCCCAACCATGCTGCTGATCTGAATATAGTAGCGAAGCAGCTAGAGAAAAAGCTATCCACATCACCTGAAATATTAAAACCGGTAAAGATAGAAAGCTTTGATTTTGACAACACGCCAATTCCGGCGGTATTTTCAAAACTGCAGGACAACTATGGGATAACTATTGTATATGACAAGGTTAAATTCAGTTCATGTTCGCTTTCTGTAAATATGGGAAAGGAAGACTTTTATCAAAAACTAGACCTTATCTGCCGTACAATTAACGCATCGTACCAGGTTCGTAACGGAGATGTATATGTTTCCGGGGCCGGGTGCGGGGTAAACCAATAAACCGAATAACCTAAATTATTAAGGAAGGAGAAAAAATGAGATAAAAACAGACCAACCCACATTCCATAAAAAAGGCGGCTAATGAACTAACATTAACCGCCCTTAACCGCAGATCTTCTCACGGACGCGGAAAGTTTTGAACCAATTGTTAAACCGAACAAAACCAAGTAAAAATATGAAAAAAGGATTACCTTTTTCACTAGCTACTGCTATAATGAAAATTTCGCTTGTATCAGCCTTCATTTTTTCCTTTTCGCTCTGTGCCTACTCAACAGTTTCTGTAGGCCAGGAAATTTACAACAAGGAAATAAGCGTGGCTGCCAAAGAACAGAATATTAAATTCACCCTCGACAAGATTGCAAAAGCTGCCGGGGTAAAATTCAGCTATAGCCCGGAGCTAATTCAGGCTGTAAGAAAAGTAACGCTTGTTGAGCGCAATAAAAGATTATCCTACGTATTGGATAAACTTTTACCTCCGCTTAACATCAGCTATAGTTATTTTAATAATTACATCGTATTGAATAAGACGGCATCGCGAATTGAAAATAACCAGGCACAGCCATCATCAATAAACACGATTGCCATAGAGGTATCCGGTAAAATTATGGATACCAAAGGGCTGGCGTTACCGGGTGTTAGCATACAGATCAAAGGAACAACCAGCGGCACCGTTAGCGACGCAAGCGGAGCCTACAAAATTACAGTTCCGGACGATAACGCCGTGCTGGTTTTTAAATACCTGGGGTATCTTACCCAGGAAGTGGTGGTTTCTGGTCGTGGAACCATTAACATCACCATGCTCGAAGATGCTAAAAACCTGGATGAGGTTGTTGTGGTGGCTTACGGTAAAACTACGCAAAGAAGCTCAACCGGGGCATTACAAAGCGTAAATTCAAAGGAACTGGAAGATATTCCTGCCTCACAATTTACTCAAAAGTTACAGGGTAAATTAGCGGGTGTAGAAATAGCACAGACTTCAGGAACACCAGGACAGGGATTACAGGTAAGAATCAGGGGTTCGGCCTCTATTTCTACCTCTTCGGTACCTTTATACGTAGTTGATGGTGCACCGATTGCTGGTGATATAAGCAATATTAACCCGGACGAAATTGAAACCGTAACCGTTTTGAAGGATGCGGCCTCCACCGCATTGTATGGATCACGTGCTGCCTTTGGTGTAGTGCTAATCACAACTAAAAGCGCAAAGGCTGGTCAGACCAATGTTAGTGTGAATGCTTACAGTGGTTTTCAAAAAATGCCTCAAAAAGGCCGTCCGGATATGATGGATGGCGCAGAATGGGCGGAATTTAAAAAAGAATCATATGAAGATCTCGGACAACCGGTTCCGGCTGCCTTTCAGAATCCTTCGCAATATGGAAAGGGAACCGACTGGTATGGAGCGATGCTTCGCACAGGTAAAATAAGTGATTATAGCGTGTCGGTAAGTACAAATAAAGATAAATTCAGCAACTCATTCACGGCTGGCTATTATACACAGGATGGTGTTGTGTTGAATTCCAACTATACCAGAATTTCTCTCCGGAATAATGCAGTATATAAAGTAACGGATAATTTCAGAATAGGAGTGAATATCGCACCGGTTGTTAATTACGGTAATGTCGCGCTGACAGACGGTTTTTTTGCCGGCGGCAATGGCTTGTTAGCCAATGCAGGATTAACCCCCCCGATTCTCAATTATAAAAACCCCGATGGTTCACTGCCGGTTACGGTGACAACCCCAGGTATTACTGCATTTAATACCCCAAACTGGGTACGATCTATACAGGATATAAAAAACCAGGTCAATACAAACAGGTTATTGTCCAATGTATATGCGGAGTACGAGCCAATCGCAGGGTTAACGCTTAAGTCCAGTATCAATTTTGATTTGGGACAAACGTCCCATAACTACTTCCAGCCTTCGACCGCATCGTTGGGTTTCGCGTCAACGCCCAGTGCTCTTAATGCGAGTTTAGGTCAAAACAATAGTGGTTATTATTCATGGACTTCTGAAAACACCGCAACCTATACAAAGCGGATTAACAAACACGAGTTTGACTTACTTGCAGGTTATACTGTTCAACGATTCAGAAGTGACGCGACAAATGTAAGCGGATCAGATTTTCCAGATGACAGGATACAGACCATTGATGCAGCACTTGTTAAAAACCCATCTTCGATGGATGTCGAGGAATGGGCACTTATTTCCTATCTGGCGCGTTTAAACTACGACTATGATCACAAGTATCTTTTCAGCGCCAGTATCAGGCGCGACGGATCTTCCCGTTTCGGGATCAATAACCAATATGGAAATTTTCCAGCGGTCTCAGCAGCCTGGGTAGTTAGCGAAGAACCTTTTGCCAAAAAGATCGACGCATTGTCCTTCATGAAAATTCGCGGAAGTTACGGCCTGGTAGGTAATAATAATATCGGAAATTATACACAATACGCCACCGTCAACAGCGGGGTCAATTCTCCTTTCGGCGCTACAACAGAAAGCGGTATAGCAGTTACCGGCCTTGGAAATAGCAATTTAGGATGGGAAAACACCAATGAACTGGATTTGGGTGTAGAGATCGGCATCCTTAAAGGCAGGGTAAATTTCACTTATGATTACTACAATAAAAAAACATCAAATCTTTTATTCTCACTTCCTGTGCCTCTTGAATCAGGATTTTCTTCTTTCCCCGGTAACATCGGTGAAGTAAAATTCTGGGGACATGAATTTTCAATTAATTCTAATAACATGGTTGGAAAATTTAAGTGGAATACCGGTTTTAATATTGCTTTCAGCAATAATAAGGTGCTCAAACTTTCCGGGTTAACCAATGCGATCTATACCTATACCGGCGTTGGTGAAACGATTACAAAAGTGGGTTCGCCAATTGGCCAGTTTTATGGACTTGTCCAGAAAGGCGTGTACAAAAATCAGGCGGATTACGATAATTCACCTAAAAATGTCGATTCACAGGTAGGTACAATTAAATATAAAGATGTTAACGGAGACGGAGTTATCACATTTGGTGATGGCCCCTCTGGTGATAAGACGGTCATAGGAAACCCTTATCCTAAATTTACTTATGGCATTACCAACAGTTTCTCCTATAAAAATTTCGACCTGTCCATTGTTGCTACCGGATCTTACGGTAATCAAGTTGCAGAAACAAGTGAACAAGGGACTACCAATCTTGATGGGGTTTTCAACGTATTGAAAGCTGTTCAGTACCGCTGGCGGTCACCAAGTGACCCCGGCGCAGGTGTGTTCGGTAAAACTACTGCGGCTACAGGCGATGCGAGAGATCGTTTTAGTTCGCTTTTCATAAAACCCGGAAGCTACCTGGCCATAAAAGATATCACTTTAGGTTATAGCGTTCCTGTGAAAAATTGGAAGCCCGTAAAAAGCATCCGCCTTTACAGCAGCGTTCATCAGGCTTTTGTATTCACTAAATATGATGGTGCAAATCCAGAAATTGGAACAGATGTGGGTGGCAACCCGCCGAACGCGCTGATTCAGGGTTTCGACTTCTCCGCTTATCCTGTGCCAAGAACAATAACATTCGGACTGAATGTTAATCTTAATTAAAGCCATTTTATCATTATAAAAAAGATAATTATGAAAATCAAAATATTTGCAATTGTCCTGCTGGTAAGTTTGGCGGGCTGTAAAAAAAGCTTCCTGGAAATCCCATCCAAGACCGCTCTGAGTACAACTGTTTATTTCAAATCTGAAAGCGATTTCCAACAAGCCATCAACGGAGCATACGCGCCTTTGCGCGGTGCTTACAACGGATCGAGCGGGGCGTGGGCAATGGGTGAGTTGCGGTCGGATAATACGACCTACGTATACAACCCCAATGACCGGGGAAATGTTCAGGGAGAATATGTCTGTGACTTCCTGGACGATAACACTAGCGGAACTACGCCTAATAAATACTACTCTGATTACCAGCTTATCGCCAGGGTAAATCAGATCCTGGCACTTATTGACGGGGTGCCTTTCGATGCCAGCGATAAAAATAACATCAAAGGTCAGGCCTATTTCCTACGCGCTTTTTGCTATTTTGACCTTGTGCAATATTTCGGAAGCGTTCCGCTTCATTTAAAGCCGGTAAGCACACTCGCCGAAACAGCGCTGCCTTTAAGTTCTGCGGATGTTATCTATAAACAGATCATCGCTGATGCACAACAAGCCAATACATTGCTCCCCGGTAAAGCAACACAGGAGCCAGGAAGAGTAACATCCGGTTCTGCAAAAACACTGCTTGGCAACGTATACATCGTATTAAAACAATGGGCCGACGCGGAAACTATACTAAAAACAATTACAGGGTATTCATTGCTACCGAACTATGCTGATATTTATAATGTCTCCAATAAAAATAACGCGGAATCTATTTTTGAAATTCAGTATAAAGAAGGTACAGAGGGGTTTGCCAGCAGTTTTTTTTACACTTTTTTGGTAGAACCAGTTACTGCTGGGGAAGTTACGGCCGTTACAGGAATTCCTGAAAATGGCCACACTGGTGAAGGGTATAATATTCCAACGCCCGATATCATTGGTGCTTATGAACCTAACGATACCCGGAAGAACGCGTCAATTGCTTATATAACTGCCAGTGGTGTAAGTTATCCTTTTATCAATAAATACAATCATCCGCATGCCTTGTCAGGTAATACAAATGATAACTGGCCGGTTTACAGGTATGCTGAAGTTTTGCTGTTTCTTGCCGAAGCGCTCAATGAGGAAAATAAACCCTCAGAAGCGATCCCTTACCTCAACCAGGTTAGGGCGCGCGCCGGTTTACCCGCAACTGCTGCCGCATCACAAACGGACGTGCGAAATGCGATCATCAAGGAAAGAAGAGTTGAGTTGGCATTTGAGAATAAAAGATGGCTTGACCTTGTGCATTTTGGACTTGCAGACCAGGTGATGAAAGCGTATGGCGCAAAGGTTAAGGCAAATCCGCAGGCTTATTATTTCCCTGTTGGTTTTAGCCCGGCTCCTACAGCGTATACTAATATTCGGATCTTATTCCCGATCCCGGCATCGGAAGTAGCACTTAATCCTTATTTTTAAGGGAGGAATAGGTAAGTAAAAAAAAGCAAAGCATAGCCGGTTAGAAGGGTATGCTTTGCTTGTTATAAATATAATCAAATCAATGGCTTATAACTGATTGCATATTACATTAACTATGAGAATATTCCCATTTATCATTTGCTTTTTAGTCATCTGTAAAATTTCTTCGGGTCAAAACAGCGCTATCCCTCCATACAGATCTGAAGATTTCAAAACGATTGAAGCCGGGTTTATCACCGCACCGGATTCCATCCAAACCAGTGTTTACTGGTACTGGTTATCAGGTAACGTTTCAAAACAGGGTGTCGTTGAGGATCTTGAAGCTATGAAGAAGGTTGGGATCAACCGGGCGTTCATAGGGAATATCGGGTTAAACGATGTGCAGCAGGGAAAAGTAAAATTTCTCTCGGATGAATGGTGGGATATTTTGCACACCGCCCTTAAAATAGCTACCCGATTAAACATCAAGATTGGAATTTTTAATGGCCCGGGATGGAGCCAATCGGGCGGTCCATGGGTTCGGTCTGATCAAACTATGCGTTATCTCACTTCGTCACAGGTAATGGTGAAAGGGCCGGTTTTATTTAATAAACAATTGGTAAAACCACAGGTAAACTTCCATGATGTAAAAGTTCTCGCTTATCCTGTTCCTGCGGATTATAACACAGATATTAGTGTGCTAAAACCTAAACTTTCATCAGAGCAACCCATTGATTCGCTTAATAATTTAATGGATAATAACATAACGACCGGCATCCATTTCAAAAACAATGAACCATTTTCAATAGATATAAATACAACAAAGCCATATACGCTACGCAGCGTTACGATATCAGTCTTACACCAGGCGGTTTATTTTGAGGGTGATATCCAGGTAAAAGTGAATAACGCCTACGTTACTGTTAAGCATTTTACGGTTGATAGAAGAAGCCCCGCGCTGAATTTTGGCTTTTTACCGTGGGCAGAATCGGCAATTTCGGTTCCTGTTACAACATCCGCCAATTTCAGGTTGTCGCTCACAAAAATTTCAGGTAATTCAGGTATATCAGAATTAAAGTTATCGTCAACTTCCATGGTTGATAGTTATATGGAAAAAACGCTGGCTAAAGCCTGGCAAACCGAAGATCTGATCTGGAACGCTTACGTATGGGGAATGCAATCTAATGAACATTCAAAATATGTGATCGATCCAACGAAGGTTATTGATGTTTCAAAGTATATGGCCGCCGATGGTACACTTAACTGGAAGGTGCCCGCTGGAAACTGGATGATTGAGCGTTCGGGCATGGTACCCACAAATATGCATAATGAGCCTGCAACACCTGAAGCCACGGGTTATGAAACGGACAAAATGAGCAAGCAGCATATCAGCGAACATTTTGACGCCTACATCGGACAGATCCTAAAACGAATCCCCCCTGAGGATCGGAAAACATTTACCGTGGTAGTTGCTGACAGTTATGAAACGGGCAGTCAAAACTGGACCGATCTGCTGATCCCGGAATTTAAAAGGAAATATAACTATGATCCAACACCCTTTATTCCCGTTTTACAGGGTAAGGTAGTTGGAAATCCGGATGTTTCGGACCGTTTTCTATGGGATTTGCGGCGGCTCATAGCGGACGACGCCGCCTTTAATTATGTGGGCGGGTTAACGGAAGTCAGTCATAAGCACGGCTTGACCACCTGGCTGGAAAACTACGGCTATTTTGGTTTTCCTGCGGAATTCCTGCAGTACGGCGGTCAATCGGACGAAGTTGCCGGGGAGTTTTGGGGTGGGGGACGACTTGGCACAGTGGAGAATAGGGCGGCTTCATCAGCGGCCCATATTTATGGGAAGATCAAGGTATCATCAGAGTCTTTCACATCGGCCGACAATTCCTGGCGGGCGTATCCCGGTATGCTGAAACCACGCGGGGATCGCTTTTTTACCGATGGCGTAAACAACACCTTGTTACACGTCTTCATTCACCAACCCGACAGCACCGCTAAGCCCGGTATAAGCGCCTGGTTTGGAACAGAATTTAACAGGGCAAATACGTGGTTCTTTGACATGGATATATTTTTGAAATACCTTAAGCGATGTAACCTGATGCTTCAGCAAGGGCAATATGTTGCTGACGTTGCCTATTTTATCGGCGAAGACGCTCCCAGGTTGATGGGTGGTACTGATCCTGCACTTCCTAAGGGTTATTCATTCGATTATATAAACGGCGACGTAATTAAGAACAAGCTATCAGTAAAAAACGGTAAGCTTATGTTGCCAAATGGTATCAGCTACAGCATCCTGGTATTGCCAAAGCTTACAACCATCCGCCCGGAACTGTTGTCAAAAATCAGAGAGTTGGTGCAAAACGGTGCTGTGGTGTTAGGGCCAAAACCCGAAAGATCGCCAAGTTTAGAAGGCTACCCGCAGGTTGATAAGCAGATAAAATCAATGGCCGATGAGTTGTGGGGCAATATCGACAGCACAAAGAATAAAGTAAATCACTACGGCAAGGGACTGGTTATAAGCGGCATGAATATGCAGGAGGCATTAGATCTGGTAAAAGCTATTCCTGATTTTAAGGTTAACAGCGACTCAGTCCTTTTCATCCACAGGCAACTAAAGGATGGTTCGATCTATTTTATCTCTAACCAGAAAAACAAACCCATTAGCATTACGGCTGATTTTCGAAGTGTGGGTAAAAAACCAGAGCTATGGGATGCAGTGACAGGCGACGTTCGCGACCTCCCGTCATTTCATCAAACGGGTATCACCACTTTGGTTCCGATCAAACTTGCAGCAAACGGGAGTGAATTTATTGTTTTTAGAAAGGAGGGAACAACCGGAGATACGACAAAATCAAATTATCCGGTTGCGAAAAAAAGCATCGATATATCAACGCACTGGACTGTAACCTTCGATAACAAGATGCGGGGCCCTGAAAAACCTGTAATATTTAACACATTGACGGATTGGTCAGTTAACGCAAATGACAGCATAAAATATTATTCGGGGGCAGCGTATTACCGCAACATATTCAAAATAGATAAACTAGAAAAAGGGGCGAACTATGTAATTGATCTTGGCATGGCAAAGGACATTGCTAAAATAACGGTAAACGGTATTGAAGTGGGCGGAGTATGGACACCACCTTACCTGCTTGATATTACCAGGGCACTTAAACCAGGCGAAAACAAGCTGGAAATAAAAATTGTGAATACGTGGACCAATCGTTTGATGGGAGATAAACTCTTACCGGCAGATCAAAGAAAAACATCAACCTTATTTTTCCCTGATCCGGGGCATGGTTTGGAATCCTCAGGATTATTGGGGCCAGTCAAAATCGATGTTTTTAATTAGTAATAAGATGGAAGTCTGCTGATCAATTTGAAGTTAATTGCTTTATGAAGAACCTGATGGCGGAAAGATATCGCCGGCTTATTGCTTAATTGGAAATGTTAGTGCAGCGACGTATTTTGATTCCTGAACTCCTTGGGTGGCATATTGTTCTTCTTTTTAAATAAACGTGAGAAGTAAAATATAGAATCGAAGCCTGTTTGCCAGGCAATTTCGTTGATTGTTAAATTGGTGCCTGTGAGCAATTCCTTTGCCTTGTCTAATCGCAGGTTAAGTTGGTATTGATTGGGCGATAACCCGGTGACACTTTTAAAAACCTTCCGGAACTTCGAGTATCCCATCGGAAGTTCCCTTACCATTTCTTCTAAGTTTACAGGTTTCTCAATTGATTCCTGCAAAAGAAATTTGGCCTTGGAAATAAGCCTTGTTTGGTTATCGATAGGGTAGGCGTGGTATTTACATACAGCATTTAACAAACCTAATATTTGCAGCGTAATACCGGTGATCAGCTGCCGGTAGCCCGGTTCAGCCAATGCGACTGTTTTAATGAGTGAATGAAAAAGCTGCAACAGATCCTCGTTCATACCAACATCAATAAAGGGATCGGCAGCTTTAAATACTCCTTTTTGCATAAGTTCGTTGGGATAACTTCCGTTAAAGCCAACCCAATATTCCTCCCATCCGGATTGGGGATGTGGCTTATACCGGTGCCAAACGCCCGGAAAGAGAAAAAAACAGGTCCCCGCCTTTACCGTTCTTGCCTTGGTTTTGGCTGATTCAAGAATCCCTTCACCTTTGGTAATAAATACAACGTAGTACCCGTCAAGAATTCTTCCCTTGTCCCAGGTGAAGGAATGGTCCATGGGATGTTCACGGTTGTTAGGGTAGTTTTTGTTCGGGCCCACTTTGGCAGAGCCGACGGTGTTGACAAAAAATCCCCATTCCTTTTCGGGTTCCCCTACATTGATATACTTACGATAGTTTTGCATCTACAAATATTATTTCCGCCGGAAATAGACAGTTGTCAAATCCGGGGAGTTGAAATATAATTATATAATTGGTTACCTGTAGGCCTTATAACTTACAACATCAAATATACTGGCCATAATGCCAGAAAGTGCAAATATTTAATACTTTTAATCGCTTATAAAGCGGGGAGAATAGAATTTTTGTCTTTAAACCGCAGTTGCTAAATTCACCTAGCGATGCTGTCGATAGTTAGCGCAGTTACCCGTTAGCCAGCCTTGTCATTACGGGTGAGGAACCGGTATATTTTTTAAAAAAATTGGCGAAATAAGCAGGCTCTTCAAAGCCAAGGCCATTGGCTATCTGTGCAATACTCCAGTCTGTATGCTTCAATAAGGCGTGAGCCTCCTTTAAAATTCGCGCCGAAATATGCTGACTAGTCGTCTGCCCTGTAACGTCCCTAACAGACCGGTTCAAGTGATTTGTATGTACAGAGAGGTTTTTCGCATAATCATTAGCTGTTTTTAATTTCAGGAATTGTTCGGGCGAATCAATAGGAAACTGTCTTTCCAGCAGCTCCAAAAACAAGTTGGTGATCCGGGCCGCTGCGCTGGTATTGGTTTCGTACAAAGTAACCGGCGCTATCTTTAAGGCTTCATGCATCAGAATGCGCAGGTAACTGCGTAACAGATCGTACTTATTGGCATAATCTGAATCCATTTCTTCCATCATCCTGCCAAGTGTCCCCGAGAAAAAGGTTAGCTGCTCGTCGTTTAAAAAAACAATGTGGTTGCTGCCTACCTTAAACGGGGAGAAGTCTTGCAGGGCGCCTTTATGTTCATGTGATTCGATGAAATCCTGGGTAAACAAACAAAAGCACCCCGTTTGCGGTCCGGGTCCGGATTCCCATGATGACGGTACCGAGGGACTGGAAAATACCAGCGCGGGTTGGTTAACCACCACCTTCGTGTCCGCATAGTGCATTATTCCATTACCTATCACCAATGCTATTTTATAAAAATCCCGACGGCTGAACGGCGTCCTGGTGAGGCAGGGTTTACGCAAAAAAACGTTGAAATGTCCCTGCCCGGTATTGTTCTCAGCAAATACCCTTTGGTTCTCAACGGGGTGGCGACGATAGAATTCTTCGAGTGTTTCCGTGTTAAGCATGTTCAAAGGTATCCATTATTTGATTATTATAAGCAATATGACGATTTGATGATATACAAAAAACAAATTGTTTGAATATTATAAATATCTGCTTGAATACTATAAATGCGAAACAGCCGAGCCCCGCTACTTTTGCGCTATGGAAACCGGTTTTAGAAAATGGATCATTGTTGTTACGATCATTACCTCCACTATAATTGAGCTTATTGACACCACTATTGTCAATGTATCGATCAATACCATGAGCGGGAACCTGGGTGCTTCGCTGGAGGACACCGCCTGGGTTATCACCTCTTATGCCATTGCGAATGTGATCATTATCCCGATGACGAGCTTCCTTGCGGAAAAGATCGGCAGAAAGCAATACTACATTGGATCTATATTATTATTTACGTTGGCTTCCGCTATGTGCGGGTTCTCCCACAATTTATGGGAACTGGTAGCTTTCCGTTTTTTCCAGGGAATTGGAGGTGGCGCTTTATTGTCCACTTCGCAGTCCATTCTTTTCGAAACCTTTCCGGTAAAGGAACGTGCAACCGCCAGCGGGATCTTCAGCCTGGGGATAATTATCGGTCCATCCATAGGGCCGGTGATGGGTGGCTATATCGTTGACAATTTATCATGGCAATGGATTTTTTATGTGAATATTCCCATCGGGCTTTTAGCTGCAGTTTTATCCTATATTTACCTTAAGCCCACAAAAAAAACTGAAGACGGGCGAAGTATCGATTGGCTCGGCATCTTTCTATTGGCAGTTGGTGTCGGCTCCCTTCAGGTTATATTGGAAAGAGGGGAGACCGATGACTGGTTCGCAGCGACATATATCATTGTACTAACAATAATTTCGACTCTTTCTCTTGCTATTTTAGTTTGGTGGGAACTCAACATCGAACACCCGGTAATTAACTTGCGTGTTTTAAAAAGCACCACATTGTCTATTTCAGCGATTATGACCTTTGTGCTGGGCTTTGGCTTGTTCAGCGCGGTTTTTGTTTTCCCGTTGTATTCTCAGCGCATTATAGGCTATTCGGCGTTCCAGACGGGCACTATGCTGTTACCCGGAACATTGATGGCCGCAATGATCTCACCTTTTTTAGGTAAAATGCTACAGAGCGGCATTCGCCCGCAATACCTCATCATCCTTGGCTTTGGTTTGTCAGCCATCTTTGGATATATGATGTCAGGCTCGAACCTGGAAACCGGTGGTGCATATTTCTTCATTCCGCTGATATGCCGGGGACTTGGCGCTGCATTGTTAATCGTGCCATTAACGGCGCTGGCCGTTTCCGAATTGAAACCGGCTGAAATACCACAAGGGGCGGCCCTCAATAATATGATGCGGCAAATGGGCGGGTCATTTGGAATAGCACTTATCAATACTTATATCGCTCACCGTGAAGCAGCAAACCGTACATCCCTCATCGCCCATGTCACTGCATCTGATCCGTTTACTATTGCGCGCCGCCAGTCCTATATCAGCAATTTCCTGGCTCACGGCGCGACCTATCTTCGTGCACTCCAGGCATCACTAGGAGCGCTGGAAAATACAGTAGTCAGGCAGACCTTTCTGTTGAGTTATATGGATGCGTTCCTGCTGCTTGCAATTTTAAATGCATGCTGCATCCCGTTAGTGATCCTTACTATCAAAAAGAGACCGGTCGCAAAGGTGGGTAAGGTAGAGCTGCCGGATGCGCACTGATTACGGATGGCCAAATCAAAACTTTGTTCCAAAATTGTAATGAATATTTGACCTACCACATTTCATTGAATACACACTTAATTCAGAGTTGAGAATTAAGTGTGTATAACTGAAAAACTTAAAGTATGGATACCAGTTCGGCTATGCGATTGGAAATGCCAACCTCATTGTCATACCAGGCCACCACCTTCACCAGTTTTCCAATTGATTTAGTCAGGTTGCCGTCTACAATTGAGCTGTGGGTATTGCCTAAAATATCAGCCGAAACAAACTGCTCTTCAGTATATTGCAAAATACCCTTTAGCGAATTGTCTGCATATTGTTTTATTATGGCATTCAGATCTTTAGCTGAAACCTCCTGTTTTAAATTGATTGATAAGTCAACAATCGATCCATCGATCACGGGAACACGATAGGAGAACCCGTCCAGTTTGCCCTTCAGTTCCGGCAGAACGTCGCCGATGGCTTTTGCTGCGCCGGTTGTGGTTGGAATTATTGAATGCGGGGCAGACCGCGCTCTGCGCAGGTCTTTATGTGGTGCATCCTGTAAATGCTGGTCGGCGGTAAAGGCGTGAACAGTCGCCATATAACCAGATTCAATACCGAATTCCTTATCCAGGATATATAATACAGGAGCTATGCTGCCCGTGGTACAGGATGCGGTAGAATAAATCTGGTCGCCACCTATCAATTGGTCGTTTACGCCGTGAACGATAGTTTTTATCCCACCTGTAGCCGGGGCAGTGATCAAAACCTTTTTCGCGCCGGCGTCAATATGTGCCTGTGCTGCAGACTTATCCGTAAAGCGCCCGGTCGATTCAATCACTACATCGATCCCAAATTCTCCCCATGGCAGATTTTTGGGATCTCTTTCGCTCAATAATTTGATCTTTTTTCCGTTCACCAGCATAGCGCCATCTTCTTCGGCTACGGTTCCCGGGAAACGCCCGTGCGCACTGTCATATTTCAGCAGGTGAATCAAGGTTTGGAGGTCCGTCAGGTCATTGATCGCAACGACTTCAATATCATGTTTATCCTGTAAGGCCCGAAGCGTCATGCGCCCGATACGGCCAAATCCATTAATTGCAATTTTCATATTTCTGTAGTTTTAAAAGTCTTTTGTAATCAGATGGCGTAACAGCCAGGTGTCTTAAAAATAACCTTCGCATGGATACCAGGCTACCCAAGCCACAACGCAAAGCAATCTGTTCCAGGGGAACATCGCTTTCCTCAATACAGAGCCGGGCCGCTTCCACACGAAGTTTTTCAATATATTTTGCCGGGGAGATGCCGGTTTGCCTGGTAAAGACCCGGGTGAAGTTCCGGTGACTCATGTTCATTTTTTCCGCTAAGCGCCCTACATCCAGTGGCTCATGCAAACGTTCTGCCAGCCATTCCTTTAGCTGTATTGCAACGGGTGAAGTATCAACCAAGCTACCAAACTGTACCTGGTAAGCCTGCTTGTTCAGGTGAAAAAAGATAAGTCTTCGGGCTATTTCCGCTGCCACAGCCCGCCCGCAATCTTCTTCCACCATTGCTAACGCGAGGTCGATCCCGGAGGAAACGCCGCCGGATGTGAACAGTTGCCCATCTCTTGAGTGAAAGAAATTCCGATCTGGCAACATGCCTGACTTTTCCAGAACGGAACTGCCGACCCCCACAAAACCTATCCGGCGGATTCGGTTATGCGCCACTGATAGCCATTCATAAAATTCCGTGTAGTTTGATCCTGAATCGCTCCCAACAATTAACAACGTATCTATAGTTCCCTCCAGATCTGTTAACTGTAAACAATTGATTTCAATCCCTGAAGAAGCGCGCACCGGTCCTGTACCCGGCGAAACCAATACGACATCGTAAATCCCCCGGAGCCTGTCCGCATGGTTGAATACATCCACCGGACCGGCGAAATCCATCAGTAAATTACCGGACATAACCGCGATCGCGATCTTCTTTCTATCCATAAGTCAAAATTAAAACATTGTATTCCTGTCTCAAAGGACATAAATTATACAATTTAGGCCATCACAGGTAAATTACCATATATTCCCGGCCTATGGTTACCTGGCGTTATTTATTTTAGCACGCCGGTTTATTTATTGTGTTTTTAAAGTAAAGTGTTATTTATACACTATGCTCCGTTTTAAATTGTACTTATCTTTGCCTCGTTACCCTCATTTAATAAGATCATGCAAGCAGAGATCAGCGCCGACAATTCTTCATCCAAAGTTGGTTTAACAATAGCCGGATATGTTATCTTCACATTTGTCGGTTATTTTATAATAGGTTTATCGCTCGGTATTTTACCTGTATTTATCCATAGGCAATTGGGATATAGCGCCATGATAGCCGGGATAGTTATCAGCCTGCAGTATATTACCACATTTATTTTCAGGGGGTATGCAGGACGAATAGTTGATAAAAAGGGACCTAAACCTGCTGTAATTTCAGGCATGATAGGTTTCGCAATAAGTGGCGTGTTGTTATTTTTAGCTTATCTGCTTAAAAGTAACCCTCCAATTTGCTTAGGTATAATTGTGCTAACGCGGTTAATGACAGGCTTTGGTGAGGGTTTAATTGGTTCCAGCCCCATTAACTGGGTAATTATTGCCGTTGGCGATACACATACGGCCAAAGCAATTTCTTATAATGGTATTGCGAGTTATGGGGCACTGGCAATTGGAGCACCTATTGGTATAATTATTAATAATGCCTTTGGAATGAGCAGCATGGGGATACTTATTGTTGCGGCAGCTGTAGCAGGGTTGTTTTATGCCAGGAGCAAAACAGCTTTGAAGGAAAACAGTATTGCCCCGCCCGAATCTTTTTTGAAGGTATTAAGAACAGTAGCGCCATACGGAATTTGCCTTACCCTGGCAGGTCTGGGCTTCGGTACAATCTCAACATTCATTACGCTTTACTATGCATATTTAAACTGGACGAATGCAGTTTTATGCTTATCCGTTTTTAGTACTATGTTTATTGCGGGGCGTATTTTGTTTGCGAGAGCAATAAATAGTTACGGCGGTATTAAAACAGCGATCTTTTTCCTTTCTTTAGAATCGATGGGACTATTGGTACTATGGATTGCCAACACTCCCCAAATAGCGCTGATAGGCGCAGGAATTACCGGACTCGGGTTTTCATTGATCTTCCCGGCCTTAGGTGTCGAAGCTGTTAAACGTGTACCCGGTTCTAATAAAGGCGCGGCACTAGGTAGTTATGGCCTATTTCTTGATCTGTCATTAGGATTGACAGGCCCTTTGATTGGGGGAGTAGCGAGTCACTTCGGAATGACGTACATATTTCTTTTTAGTATGATAATGGTGTTGATAGGGTTGATGCTGGCAGTTGTTATTTACAGCAGGAGAAAGCCTGCGGTATTTGTATAATTGATTTCGGATACGTCGAAATATTTCTGGCACACTCGGGTAAGCGGGATGGCTTTTTATCAACTCAGCTTATGGGTACAGAACTACTTTCCATCGATTTTTTTAGCGTTAAGGTAGGGGCAGCTTACTTCGCAATAAAGCGAGGTTGGCCAAATTTTAGTCCATGATTGTTAAAGTGGCAGGAATCTCAAAGTGTTTGGTAACTTTGCTTGATGAATCCACAGGAACTGATTGCTTATTTTGAAAGCGCAACGCTACCGGAAAACCTGCGCCTTGACCGGGCATCTACACAGCTGGAGGTTGAAGCCGCGGTAAAGCGTAATATCGAAACGATGCTGTTAAATTCCGACAGCGGCCGCGCAATGAACCGCCTGCTGCAAATAAAAAAGGCACTGGAAACACCCTATAGTGGTCCGGAAATTCCGAAATTATAAAAGGTTATGGCAAAATTATTCGTTGTTGGTTTCCCGAAGGACAAGACAGAAGTAGAACTGCTGGAGATGTTCAGCGTTCATGGAACGGTGAATACGATTACGATTGTCACAGATCAGCATACCGGCGCAAGCAAAGGTTATGGTTTTGTGACGATGACCGACCAGGCCGGCGCAGACCGCGCTATTGCAGCGCTGGACGGTGCAGAATTTGGTGACCGGCAAATGAGTGTTCGGATAGCTGAAACAAAAAATGTGGTTAGCCAGCAGGTGACTAGCATTGTGAAAGGAAAAAGACCGAGAAAGACAAGGTAAGTAATTATCCATCTTTTACTTTGGCGAGGAATAAATCGTCATCAGCCGTTTTTTGTCCATTTGGCATTTGCGGCAGTTAATTTAAAACATAGCAAAATTGTCCAAACATTTCGGGCACTTTAATTAATCAGCATAGTGGGAAATAGACTAGTTAATCTATTTGTTTGGCTTCTACCCACATCGATTTTTTGTCAAAATCGGCAAAAAATTGCACACCGGCTCTGCAAAAAGTTCTTACTAATTTGTTATCTAACTTAGTTGGTAACCAGCTCTTTGAGTCGTTTATCACCCTTATTACTTCTTCATCCATACCGCTACCGGCTGCAAGAATGGTGTAAATATTGCTAATGCTGCCATCTGGCTCAATGATAAAGCTTACGTAAGTTGTACCCACTTTCCGGTTTTCATAGGCTATAACTGGCGGACGGGCATTTTTTTCAACATATATATTAAAAGCTTTAAAACCACCAGGATAATTTTTTTCGACGCTACCTGTTACGATTGTGTCAGCGACGCTTATTGAATTTTGCGCGTTAGCTTTATAAAATATGGAGACTAAAAAGACAAGGACTATGACGTTCTTCATAAAACAAGGATAGTAAATTTCCGGGAAATAAGTTAGGAAGGAGTAACACGAACCTATCAAATAACAACAAAGCCCCGATACCATAGTTTCAAGGCTTTGTACTCCTCGACTTAGTTGGGTCGAACCCATTTAGAGAGGATTTGATATGATATCACGAATTTCAGTTAAAATGCAAGTTACTTCGACTCGGCATTTAGAGCGTTTTTCCATTTAATCCTCAGCCGGAGAAGATCCGCCAGAAGATCTCTCGTTTTTGTAATTAGGTACAAACTGGCGTTCACTTTGGGATATCAGTTCGATATAAATTAAAATTAGGACACTCCTTAGCCCGGTAATTTATTAGATACTCAAAAGCAATTAAAGCAATGAATATGCTTATTACTTCATGGAATTGTTTACCGGCTGGCTATCAACAAATTGCTCAAAGCTTGTAATTTTCCCGTCTTTCAATTTCCAAACGTGTGCAACCCTTGCTTCAAAATACTTACCGGTAGCTTTGTTGGTACCTGTGTAAGTGCCGTACGCAACTACCTTATCATCGCTGGCAACATAGTCTTCAGGCGTAAATTTATAATCCATCCATTCGCTGCCTAAGCGACTAAAAACATTTTTGGTGATATTCTCCAGGCCAATATAAGTTCCCCCGTATGGGAATCCTTTGGCTTCCGTCCAACTAATATCCTCGGCAACATACTTGGCAAGATTTCTACCATTTTCCTCAGAGGTCTTACCCTCGTAGGTGCTCCTTACGATCTCCAAATTTGTCATATTGTTTTTATTTAAAGAACAACCTGACAGCGTAATAAGCACTGCCAGGTTGAACAGGATTGATGATTTTACCATTTCATTTCGCCTGTGTTTACTTTTGCACCTATTTGCAGGGCGATGTCGAAGGTAAGCGCAGGATATTTTGCTTTTAACGCGGTTATCAGTGCCGCTGATGTTTTGTTAGTTTTCAAAGCTTCTTCGTAGAATTGGATATAATCTTTGGTATGCTTCACAGCGCTCTCGTCGAACGGACTTGCAGAATTCGCATGGGCAGGAACCACAATAGCCGGATGCAATGCTTCAATTTTGTCCAAAACGTTGATCCATTCTTTACGGGCTTCCGCTGTTTGCGCATCTGCCATCCAAAGGTGGAAAGTGGTTCCGAATACATTGATACCACCGATCACGGCTTTAATGGAAGGTATCCAGACAAAAGTTTTAGCCGGAAATTCTTCTAAGCCAATGATCTCTAATTTCTGGCCTTCCAGGTCAATGCTGTTTCCCTTTAAAACCTGTGGTAAAACAACGTTTGACGTAACTTTATTACCCAATTGGCCGCCCCAAACATCTAATTTCTTCTGAGCAGTCGCTTTAATGTGCTCTACGGTTGCCGGTGAAGCATAAGCGGTTACTTCCGGGAAATATTTTTTAAATACTTCCAATCCGAAGTAAAAATCAGGGTCGCCGTAAGAAACATAAACAGCGGTTAATTTTTTACCTGAATTTTTGATTTCCTGCGCTACCTTTTCAGCGTCTGACAGGGTAAATTGTGCGTCGATCAGAACCGCGTCGGTTTTTCCGGATACAATGACCGAAGCTACACCAAAACTATTTTCTGATGCGTTGTAAACCTGTAGTTTAAGATTGTTTGCTTCAATAGTTTTGAAGCTTTGTGCCTGTACGTCCATTTTGAATAAGATTAAAATAATTAAAAAAGCTGCTGAAATAAAAGGTTTCATTTTTTTTGTTTTTAATGACGCTGCAAAGATGCGGTCATCAAAAGCCTAAAAAGGTTGAACAAGTTCAATAAATGAAATTCAGCTTATTTTTTGTGAGCGATCTTATTTCTTATTTTACTCAAAAATTCGTGACTGATGCCCAGGTAAGCTGCGATCTGAAGATTAGAAAGGCGCCTAAAGAGTTGGGGGTATCTTTCTATAAACTCGGCATACCGTTGATCGGCAGTTTTACCTAAATTATCAATCATTCTTCTTTGGAGGGCGACATGGGTCTTTTGGGTCATTACCCGGAATAACTTCTCTATTTTTGGTAAATTAGCATAAGCAAATTCCTTATCTTTTTTTGAAATTAAAAGCACCTCACTATCTTCAATTGCTTCAATAAAAAGCTGTGACGGCCTTTCATTGGTAAAGCTGTCAATATCCGTGATCCACCAGTTTTCTATAGCAAAATAAAGTATTTGTTCTGCTGCGTTTTTGTCAATATGATAAACCCGGAACATTCCCCTGGTAACAAAGCCCTCAAACCTGCAAACTTCGCCCGCTTTTAGAAGTATTTGTTTTTTACCGACGGTTTTTAATTCAAACAATGTCGTAAAGCCGGAAAGCTCCGCCTCTGTAAGATGGACATGTTGTTCAATATGATCGCATAACAATTGGTACATAAATAGTCGACCATGCAAAATTAAACAAAAACCCCGCTCTACTTAATCGTAAAGAGGGTTTTTAAATTATTACGGTAAATTAGGTACTAGCTAACTTTTCCTGTACTCCCAACTGTTGAAAGATCAAACCAATTTATTGAAGATTTGAAGATAATTGCTAATTTGGATGTGATCTTTAATAAATCCTTATGAATATTTTGCGTTTTATTTCACTTGGAGCTTTTTTCATAATATTATCCAATTACTCATTTGGGCAGAGCACGAAAAAAAAATTCAGTAAAAGCGATAGCCTTTTTGTTTTCAACCCAAGGTTGGACATTAAAACAAAAAGAAGAATGCTCGACAGTGCTTTTGCCAACAACAGCACAGCGCCAAACTTTGTAGTAATAGTTGCTACAAATCAAATAACTGGTGTTACAAAAGAAATATGTACAGAGGCTCCATTCGTTGAGGGAGGTGTTGACAGAAATAAGGGAAAAGAAAAATCTCAAAATTACAAATCGCAACACTTTTATTTCAACACAAAACCTGCTTTGGATAACATAGGTTTTTATGAGTACTCATACAGTGAATTACTGGAATACGGACAAAATAAAGATGTGAGAAAAATCGTTACCGAGGTTTTAAAAAGCAACAAAGAAATCGAATTGAATTTTCAGGGTCCAAGAAAACAACAATTTATGTTCGCTCACATATTGTTTAATAATGGAATAATGTCGATAAGAGGAGACATTGCAGGGAATATCATGACTTTAACTAAGATTAAATGATTTGCTTAATAACAACAAAGCCCCGATACCATAGTATCGAGGCTTTGTACCCAGAGCCGGGGTCGAACCGGCACGGCCTTGCGACCACAGGTGTTTGAGACCAGCGCGTCTACCGATTCCGCCATCTGGGCATTTTTAAGACATGAACGATGGATTAGCCGTTCAGAATCGGGATGCAAATGTATTTAAACTCTCTTTAATACGCAACAGATATTTTTGTCTAAAATAACAATCTGCAATTTTATTTAATCGATCTTCCTTCGCAGTATCGTCCAACTGCTCATAACCTGCGGTAAATCCCGCAATGCTTTCGTCAATATCTCCCTCAATAGCAAGTACTTCTGCAGTTATGTGGCCTAATTCATTCGCGTCGTCAACTTCCATCAGCCGCTCGTTCAAATCCATCATCTCCATTAAAAAATCTGATGGAAGTTGCGGTTTTGCGCCTTCTTCCAGCAAATTATGGGTGCGTAAAATGTATTCCAGGCGCTTATATGGATCCGAAAGCGTTTGATGTGCCTTGTTATTTAAGGTTGATAACTCCAGGATCTCCTGCTGCCTGGCATCGTCCTCATTGGCATAAAAGTCCGGGTGGTATTTTTTACTCAACTCGTAGAACTTCTTCTTTAAAAAAGCAGCGTCGGGTGTAAACGATTCAGGAATGCCGTAGAAATCAAAATAATTCATGGTGTAAAGTTAGTCCGAAAGTCCGGAAGTCGGAAAAGACCGTAAGGATAAAACGAGATTAACGCTAAAATTATGACACATCATGAGCATTAAAACCGGATTGCAGCTTCTTTCGGACTTTACTGACTTTTCCGACTTTCCGGACTACACAAAATTTCTCATCTTTGCACATTATATCCCATCACTATGTTATTTGAACAAATGCGGCAGAAGCCGTTCTTTATATTGGGCCCATGTGTTATGGAAAGCCAGGAGCTTTTATACACCGTGGCTGAAAAAGTTGCCGAAGCAGGTCAGAAATATAACGTACCTGTTATTTTTAAATCATCGTTTGATAAGGCTAATCGCACTTCCATTCATTCGTACCGCGGCCCGGGACTGGAAAAAGGCATCGAGATGATGCTGAAGGTTAAGGAGCGCTTTGGTTTACCGCTGATAACTGATATCCACGAAAGCTACCAGGCTGCGATTGCCGGCGAGGTGTTTGATATTTTACAGATCCCCGCATTTTTATGCAGGCAAACCGATCTGCTGGTTGCCGCTGCTAAAACCGGCAAGATAGTTAACATTAAAAAGGCACAGTTCCTTTCGGGCCAGGATATGTTTTACCCGGCACAAAAGGTGGCAGAGGCAGGAAACACGCAAGTGATCTTAACCGAACGTGGCAATACTTACGGCTACAACAACCTTGCTGTTGATTTCAGGAATATTTATGATATGAAGAAATTCGGCTACCCGGTTTGTATGGACTGCACCCATTCGGTACAGCGCCCGGGTGGCGCAGGCGGCAAAACCGGTGGCGACCGTACTTTTGTGCCCATGATGGCGCTGGCCGCCAAGGCATTTGGTGCCGATGGTTATTTCATGGAGATTCATCCTGATCCGGATAATGCCTTGAGCGATGGACCTAACATGGTAAAACTACAGGATTTGGATAAGGTTATGGCCCCGCTAGTAAGCTAAATCAGGATTCACAAAATTAAAGAATTAACAGAATCCTGCCAGCAATAAAGAATAGCCAACCCAAAATTTAAAATTCAGGAAATTCTAAAATCCTGTAAATTCTGATTCAGACAAAATGAAGGATATCGCCAAAAGAGTTTTTGATACCGAGATCGAATCGTTACGATTTGTTGCCGATGCTATTGATGATGAATTCACCAGGGTAGTTGAAGCGATATTGAATACAACCGGCAAGCTTATCGTTATCGGGATAGGAAAATCCGGGATTATCGGCAAAAAAATTGCTGCCACGTTTGCGAGCACGGGTACCCCAAGTTTCTTTCTGCATCCCGGGGAGGCCTTTCACGGCGATTTGGGTATGGTTGGGGCGGATGATATGGTGATCCTGATCTCTTACTCGGGCGAGACTGATGAGGTATTAAAGCTAATCCCCTTCCTTGACTGGAATAAAAATGTAATTATCGGGATAACCGGTAATCCTAACTCAACAGTTGCTAAAAACAGCCATTATCACCTTAATATCTGTATCAAACAAGAGGCATGTCCCTTGGCTTTAGCGCCTACATCGTCAACCACGGCTGCGTTGGTTATGGGTGATGCGCTGGCTGTAGCATTGATGGAGTCGCGCCAGTTTCAGCATGAGGATTTTGCCAGGTTTCACCCCGGCGGCAGCCTTGGGAGAAAATTATTGGTGAGGGTAAAGGATTTAATGCGGACTGATAAGTTGCCATTTATAAATGAAGATGCTTCATTTACTGATTTGTTGCTCAAAATGTCGGAAGGTCGGCTTGGAATGGTTGTGGTAGGGGATAGCGATTTTGTTAAAGGAATAATTACCGATGGTGATCTTCGTCGTGCCCTCGTTAAAAATCCGGATACTTCGCAATTGTCAATCGAAGAAATGATGACCACTACCCCGGTTTTTATTAACGAGGAAGAATTCATAAATCATGCCGAGCAATTGATGATGGAAAAAAAGATCACTACGATACTTGTCGGATCATCGGATGATAGGAGCCTGAATGGAATTTACCAGATTTATAATGGTTGATTAGGTTTATTGAGTTGGATTAAGTTGATTTAGTTTTGTTATCTGTTTTAGGAATTAAAGCAACCGATTTACAGGGTTCAATCATTCAAAAAACAATCTTATTAGATGCCCATTTACTACGATCAGCTTAACAGGGAAATAAATTTACCGGAGGTACCGAAAAGGATCATATCGATTGTTCCCTCGCAAACGGAACTGTTGTTTTATTTAGGTTTGGATGAAGAAATCATCGGCATAACAAAATTCTGCATTCACCCCGCCGAAAAATTTAAATCCACTACAAAAATAGGGGGTACCAAGCAACTCGACATCGGGAAAATAAAATCTTTACAGCCAGACCTTATCATCGCCAACAAAGAAGAAAACGAACGTAGTCAGCTGGAAGAGTTAATGCAATATTTCCCGGTTTGGATTAGTGACATTTACGATTTGCCCGGCGCACTTGAGATGGTTGAAAGGGTAGGAGTAATGGTTAACAGAACTACCGAGGCAAACGATCTTAGTAATGAGATCATTCAAAAATTTATTGACCTAAAACCTGCTGCATCGTCTTTGCGGGTTGCTTATTTTATCTGGCGTAAGCCTTATATGGTGACTGGACAGAATACCTTTATCGATAGCATGCTGCAGCAATGCGGTCTAACAAACGCATTTGATGTGGAACGATACCCGGAAGTTGATGAACAATCGCTAATCGAATCCAAGCCTGATGTTATTTTACTTTCTTCGGAACCGTATCCATTTAAAGAAAAACATATCAACGAACTTCAGCGTATTGTTCCATCTGCCACAATAAAACTGGTTGATGGTGAAATGTTCTCCTGGTACGGCAGCCGGTTACTGGAAGCCCCCGCATATTTTACCAGGTTGATTAGTGAATTGAATTAAAAAACACGTAAATTTAGTACGTGATTGCAATGCCGATGCTGATTAAAAACCTAAAGCTGATAACTTTTGCCGTGATACTGAGTGCTTTACTGTCTTGCCAACCAGGCATACAGAATGGAGGATCTATATCGCGAAATCATCTTAATTATATACACAGTTTGGGGTTATTGTCAGGTAATGAATATATTATTCTGTTCGACTCACAATATAAAATAAGGGTTTCCGGCAATTTCTTTACCGACCGCCGCATCGCTGCTTATTGGACCGACGAAAAAGACCCGGCTAGAAGTTACGTTAATTATGCGTTGTACCCCGATATCGATTCTATAAAAACGCATTATGTTAAAACGCGAACTGATGCTTCGTACCTTGAAGTTTTTACGTCGGGCGAAAAAAAATTCAGGGTTTATGTAGAAGCCGATAGTGCTGAAACAAAGTACTTTTTTGATAGCGCCATAGCCAGGTGGAAGGAGAAACATTTGACTGCCCCACAACAAAACACGAAAGCCGAATAGCACTAACTAAACCGCTTCCATCACATATTCCCTGCTCCAAACTACCAAAAGATCCATTATCCCGTTAAGGGCCCGGCCTTTTTCGGTTAACGTATACTCAACCCTCGGCGGAACTTCCGGATAAGCTTTTCGGGTGATGATGCCGTCGGCCTCCAGTTCCTTTAAATGCCTTGATAAAACTTTTAGGGCAATGCCGGGGATTGATTTATGGATCTCACCGAAACGCCTGGATTCTGTCATCAAGATCCAGATGATAATAGGTTTCCACTTACCGCCTATAACATTAACTGCCGAAGTTATTGGGCAATCGCACGCCTGTTGATATTTTTTTTCAATTATTTCCTTTTCTAACATAGTGATAATCAATAATTATTACTTTTCTGTCAATACTTGACAAAAAGGTAATTACTTGACAAAAGTACAGCATTGACTTAAGTTTGTCAAAAAAAAGCTATGGAAAATCATAAAAGTGAAACGTACCAAAAAGGGCTCGCTTTGTTAAATCAGCTCCACGGCGGACAGGCTGGTGAACAATTGGTAAATAACTTACGGGATGTTTGCCCGGATTTTGTGGATATGACTATTGAGTGGGCAATGCAGGGTATAATGGCGCGTCCGGGACTGGATCTACTTACCCGCGAATATTTGCTGATCGCATCATGCACCACGCTTGGGCATACCGTGCCACAATTAAAGGCACATATTGACGCTGCGCTGAAACTGGGCGCTACCAAACAACAAATAGTTGAAGTAATTTTACAGATGACCTTTTATGCAGGCGGTGCGGCAGTTAGCAATGCGCTGGCTCATGCCAAAGAAGTATTTCAATCTCACAATTTATAAATACAACTAAAAAATGAAAATAATAATAGTAGGTGCAACCGGCACCATAGGCAAGCACATCACTGCCGCCTTACAAAAAGACCACGAGGTAATTACCGCCGGATCAAAAAGCGGCGACCTGCAGGTAGATATTTCGTCGCCTGAATCAATTGAACGATTTTACGGGCAAACCGGGAAGTTTGATGCCATGGTAAGCGCAACCGGAAGCGCACATTTTGGCCCTTTAAATACTATGACAGATGCAGATTTCAGAAAAGGGATAGACAGCAAGCTGATGGGACAGATCAATTTGGTGTTAATTGGTCAGCATTATATTAATCCCAAGGGCTCTTTTACATTAACATCGGGAATATTGAGCGAAGATCCGATAATACTGGGAGCTAATTTAAGCGCAGTTAACGGTGCAATAAACGGCTTTGTTAAGTCCGCAGCTATCGAATTGGAGAATGGTGTGCGAATAAATGCTATCAGCCCAGGCGTATTTGAAGAGTCGCCGGGTTATTTTCCGTATTTCCCGGGTCATATCCCCGTTAAAATGGATAGGGTAACGCAGGCCTATATGAAAAGTGTTTTGGGCGCTATTACCGGGCAGGTTATTGAGGTATATTGAAGAGTCGAAGATGGAACTTAAACTAATTGAAATTTTTTATATGGATTAAGCAAGAATATTTTAGGTTTGAGGAGTTATCGTTGCCGAAATCGAAAGGTAACGTGTTCCTCAACCCTGATTTAGTCGTGTAATCTTATAAAAAAATTGAATGTATTGGTACGAAGATGAGATCAAGCGTCTCGAAAAAGATTATGCAAAAACAGCGAATGACGCTGAAACGATTTTTTATGGCAGCTCTTCCATTCGCCTATGGACAGGCCTTAATGATGATTTTAAAGACCTCAAACCCGTTAACCTGGGCTTTGGTGGTTCAACACTGGCAGCATGTGTCTGGTTTTTTGAAAGGGTGATGATCCCTTATCAGCCAAAAAGACTAGTAATTTATGCAGGCGATAATGACCTTGGCGACGGTAGGAATCCCGAAGAAGTCTTTATTTTTTTTCAGCAGCTTGTTGTAAAAGTAAATAAACGCTTTGGCGACCTGCCTTGTTATTTTGTTTCATTAAAGCCAAGTGTAAGCCGCTGGAAAATGATCGACCAGTTTAAATACACCAATAACTTAATAGAAACCGAGATTATTACGCGTAACGATAACTGGCATTTTATCAATGTATTTAAAGAAATGATCGATCCTGCGGGTCGACTGAAAAAAGAATATTTTATGAGCGACGGCCTGCATTTGAGTGAGAACGGATATAAATTATGGAAAGAAATTATAAGGAAACATATTAACTGGTAATTATTTGTTTATATTCAATTAACATAGTGTATTGATCTTTCCAGCATGAACACTATGCCCAAATGAATAGAGAATATCATAAATGGTATAGTAGCAGTTTACAGCGCGACATGGAACTGTTGATTTTCGGCCACTCCGGCCGCGCGGTATTGTTTTTCCCAACCCGCATGGCCCGTTTTTATGATTACGAAAATTGGGGAATTGTAGGTGCCTTACAAGATCAGATCTACAGAGGAGAACTGCAGCTTTTTTGCATAGATAGTATTGACGCTGAAAGTTTTTACAACCAGTGGGCACATCCCTCAACCCGGATTAATCGTCATTTGCAATATGAACAGTATGTTTTGCAGGAAGTATTGCCCTTAATGCGGCTGAAAAACGATGGGGATTATTTTGAAGTTGCCGGTTGCAGTATGGGGGCATATCATGCCGTTAACCTGGCAATGAAACATCCCCTGCTTTTTAAAAGGGCAGTTTGCATGAGCGGAAGATATGACCTTACCCGGCAGATCCATGACTTTAAAGACCTTTTTGACGGCTATCATGATGAAAATGTTTATTTCAACATGCCACAGCAATTTATTTCGAACCTTGATGATTCCTGTATTTTAGACGCCATCCGCAAGGTTGAAATTGTAATGGCAGTAGGCCAAACCGACCCGTTTTTATCAAATAACCTTGAGTTTAGTGATATGCTTTGGAATAAGGGCGTGCCTAATCAATTGTATATTTGGGATAATTACGCCCACCGGCCCCGTTATTGGAAACAAATGGTCCAGCTTTATTTATAAGGGGGAAACCACGTGTTTTTTCTTCCTCTGTTTACCCAGCCAGACCATAAAACCGGTAATAGGTAGTGATGCCGCTACTAAACCCGACAAAAACCAAATGACCTTGCCGCCGATACCCAGGCCAAAATTCCCGATGTGGATATTACGGTTGCTTTGGGCAACCTTGTCATACGCTGTATAGTTTTCATAAAGGTCCTTTTTTAAGACTTTACCCGTGTACTGGTTAAAATATGCTGAGTTTTGCTGCCGCACGATTGCCGACGGGTAACGCATCAAAACGCGGATGGGGGAAAGGCTGTCTGCCGGAGGCGTGATAATAGTCTCCCTCGCCCCTGGATTAGAGCTGGCCAGGTAGTTGTAGGCTGCATCCAAACTGTAATGTTTGTCTCCGGCAGGTTTCTTTGATTTCACCTTCTTTTCCTTCTTAGGTACTGATTGCCCGGTTAAGAAAGCTACCGTACTTTTCGCTGAGTCATAAACAAAAAAGATCCCGGTCATCGAAATAATGAGCAAGACAATCAGCGCGTAAAAGCCCAATACGCTGTGCAGTTCCCAATTCAGCAGCTTCCGATTTTTTGTCCGAAAATTAATGATGACCGCCTTTTTAAAGAAGCGCCGCTGTTTGGGCCACCATAGGACCAGACCGCTGATACACATAACAAAAAATATGAGCACGTTACATTTAATGATCACTGAGCCAACATTACCCAATAATAAGTGCTTGTGAAGATCCTGATCAATTTCAAAGAAATCGTGGTCGAGGTTGTTTATAGCGATAATTTTAGCGGAGTAGGGGTCAATGCTTATGGCTTTGTCCTTTTTACTGTAGAAGATGATAGCTGCATCTTTATCTTCCTTAAAACGGATACTGGTGATCTTTTCCTTTGGATAATATTTCTTTACTGTATCTGCCAGCTGGCTAAAGGGCAGCCTGCTGTTTCCAACATGGTGCACGTGGTAAAAATCGTGTTGAAACAATTCCCGGCCTTCCTGCTCAAAAACGTACAAAGAGCCCGTGATGCCCACAACAATGACAACCAACCCGCTGGCCAAACCCAGTATTAAATGCAGTTGACGGATTAAATATTTAAAGGTGATGCGTTTGGTTGTCATTGTTTTGATCAGTTGATTTTAGAATTAGAATTTAATGCTCATGCTCGCCGTTAAACGCGCCGGGTTTTGCGGCGCCAAACGGAACGACCAGTATTGCTGGTTGGTAAGGTTATCCAGCTTTAGGCCAAAACGGTATTTCGGCTGGTCGTAAAAAGCAGTGGCATCAATAATGGTGTATGCTGGGATGGTAAACTTAGCTGTAGCTGTATTGGTTTGGTAGGATTGACTGCCGTGGTTACCGCCCATCCCAAAGCCCAAACCTTTTACCTTACCATCCATAAACTGGTAACTGATCCATAGGTTGGCCATTTTATCCGGGCCGGATGCTGCGGGGCGCAAACCTATAACACTGGCATCTGCCTTTGTATAAACACTGTTATTGTAGGCATAGCCCGCAATGATGTTCAATCCCCGCAAGGGGTTGGCGATTAACTCTGCCTCCACACCTTTGCTGAGCTGGGTACCGTCCTGGAGACTAAAGGCCGGGTGATCAGGGTCGGTACGGAGTGTGTTGGTTACCGAAATGTGGTAATAACTAATGGTCGAGCTGATCTTATGATCCCAAATATCTAGTTTTACCCCGGTTTCCCATTGATTGGCGTATTGGGGCTTAAAGGTAGTTCCCGTAAAATCGGTACCTGCCACATTGCTAAATCCGTTCATATAGTTGCCAAAGACCGAAACCCGGTCCTTCAACACCTGGTATACCAACCCAAATTTTGGCGAAAGGGAGGTCTGGCCGTATTTACCCGCTGCAGAGTCAACCTTCGGGTAATAAGTTCCCTTGTTGTTAATCCTGTCTACCCGCAAACTGGCCATCATGCTAAGCTGGTCGGTAAGGTTGATTACATCGGATGCGTAAGCGGCATAAATGGTTTGGTTAGTTTGATAATAGGTATAAGGGGCGGTAGCTGCTAATGAATTTACCTTATCAACGTTGTAATTATCGTATGCTGCTCCCGGATGTTTAAAGTTGATGGTCGGCATGGTTACAGTGGCGTAATCACGGTTACTTTTCTGGTTGTAGACATCGATACCTATCACAACGCGGTTGCGTAAACCGGCTACCTGTACATCGCCGATCACGTTTTCCTGCACATCGGTACCATAATAGGGGAAATCTTCCTTTTGTAAACTCTGCTTTAAAGTAGAATCAGACACACCGGTTAACTGCGTTACAAAGCCTTTGGTGGTCGAAAATGTACGCGTAAAGGCAGTTTGCGATTTCCAATGTTCAGATAGTTTATAATTTATCTGCCCGAACAAGTCGAACTGCTGACTGTTGTAATCCAGGCTGTTATTGATAAAGGACAAGTTATAGTTGATCCCCAAATCTTTGATACTATGCACCTTACTGGATGCACCGGTAAAAGGGGCAAAACGGTAAGCTGATGTAGCATTGTAATTGCTAATTTCTGCATCCAGCTGAAGATCAAGGCGATCGTTCACTTTATATGAAAAACTTGGTGCGAAAAAGATGCTCCGTGTAAAACCCTGGTCCTGGAAGCTGTGTTCGCTGTGCACGGCGGTATTGATCCTGAACAAGGCAGTTTTATCTGCATTTAGCGGGGTATTGATGTCCGCAGTTAAACGGTTCAGATCGAAACCACCGGCTGAATAAGTTACCTCGCCTTTAAAGGTATCGAACGGCTTTTTGGTTACCCGGTTAAATAAGCCGCCGAATGAAGCCAGCGTACTGCTGAATAAAGTACCCGAAGGGCCTTTGATGGCTTCGATCTTTTCGATATTGGCCGGGTCGACACTGTTATAGTCAAACCCTGAAATGCCATTCCTTACCAGGTTTTCTGTAGTAAAGCCCCGGGAAAGTAATGAACTGCGACCGTTATTATACACCAGCGGAACGCCAGCGCCCGGGATATTTTTATAAGCATCGTTAAAATTGGTTACGGACTGTTCCTTCATCAATTCACTGGTAACTACGCTGTAAACTTGCGGGTTCTCCAGGTTTTTTAAGGGTAGCTTGGCCACATCGATAGTTTCCTTTTTTAGAAATTTATTGGCTTTGTAGGATTTGATATATACCTCGGTCAATTGTTTCTCATTCTCTGTTAAAACAAAATCAAGCACCTCCGTTTTGGCGGCTGTGATGGTTACTTGTTTCGATTGTGTATTGAGGCTGATGAAACTGGCCACAATAGTATAAGTGCCCGGCTTGATATTATGAATGGTATAATGCCCGCTTTGGGTAACTGATGTACCCTGATCGGTTTCCCTGATTTGAATATTGACAAATTCAGCAGGCTTACCGTCTGATGTTTTAACGGTGCCTTTTAAAGTACCGGCTGTTTGCGCAAAAGCAGCGCCGGCGAAAAAAAGTAAAAACAGGAAAATAAGTGAAGAATGGATGCGTGACCGGGATAATGAACATGTAAAAGAGAAATACATAAATTGCACAAAATGATGATGGTTAACAGATCGTTGTTATTTGCCGGGTATGAAGTTTCGACGCAGAATACCCGGCTTTTTTATTTTTTGGCAAAGTTATTCTTATTTAGATTAATTACAAATAATGTATTTTAAATATTCCAAGATGTCGATAAGGTTAGCCCCATACAAAAAACGCTCACAAAAAAGCCCCCAAATTGGAGGCTTTAAATGTAGTCCGGTGGGACACCAGGACTAAGTGAAGAGGGGCATGGATTCGACTTAAGGCTTACTACTATCGACTGCAGACTTAACATTAATTCCTGTTCCAAAAAGCAGGTGGTTCAATTCCTAACGACCGCAGGTAAACATAACCCTGCGCCCTGTGATGGATTTCGTTATCAATCCAATACAGAATTATGTCGGACGTTACTCCTTCATATGCGCCAAAAGCCAGCATAACTTCCTGGAAACGCTGTTGAGGGATCAGGGGCCAAAGGGTGTCGATTTTATAAGTCACATCATCCCATAAACTCAAAATTTCGTCTTTTGTGCAAGCCATTGTAGTACCGGAATGCTGACTGATCTTTTCTACAGGCGTAGGTTCATCCTGGAAGAGTTCCTGGAGGCCGGCATCCGCAATGCCTATGATCTCCTTTACCATCATCCCAAAGGAACGCATCTCGCCTATTGAATAATTAAATAGCTTATCCTCTGGGAAGGCTTCAATCACCTGCCTTGTTAACCGGCGATGGCCCTGCCAATGATTTAATATGGAAACAGATGTGGTGAATCCCTCAACCACATTGCTTGTTTGTTGTTTGATTTGATTGTTTTCCATTGTTGTGTTACTTTAATTGATTTCATAACAAAGAAAAGAGGGGGGAGTGACAACCCTATGTCAGCAGGGGGGAAGATATTTGAAGTAATAAAAAAGAAAGCGCTGAATTATTTAGCTAATGACCCCGATTTTTATGTTAAGGCGTATTTAAAAATGAAAATACCTATGTTTTATTTTTAAAATTCTCGTTTCGAATATCCCATGCTGATTTATCTTTTTGAAATTGAATTTCAAAAGATTTTATCATTTTTAAATATTCAAATTTGGCAAATTCATAAGGTGGTATTTTCACAAACCATTTGACTTCAGAGCCAATGTTTTCTGGTTGCCAGTCCTTTGTTGTATCCAAACCAATTCTGCGCCATTTTACCACATCATTAATGCATTCTATTTCGGCAACAATTAGCGTACACGAAAAATCACGATCATCCGGACACATTAAGATCGGACAAATGCTTGTAGTATTTAAATGAGGCAAAATTCGATTCCAAACTATTTTGCTTTCAGTATCAATTTCAATGGCAAAAAGCAAAGTTGGGATTGTTCCTTTATACATTTCTCCCGGATAAAACTGATCCAATTTTTCATCCAGCCATTCGCCGTCAATTTTAATATTGAGGAAATCGTCATATATCTCATAATTGCTTTTGTCTATTTGCGCCTCAATTGTGTTCATAACATGCAATTTAGGAAAACTAATAACAAGAAACCCAGCCAAATTAACATCGTTTAATCACAGCGTGACATCTTTATACACCTAGCGGAGATTTAAAATCAATTGATGATATTTATTTTACTAAATCATCCAGCTAAAATAACCCATGGAAGAAGAACAAATACTTAAAGCCCTGAATGCACACTGGGACGCATCAGCAGTCGGCGATACAAATGCAGAACATGATATTTACGATGAAAATGCCATTTGCGATTATCCACAGTCGGGTGAGCGGATCTTGGGACGAAGCAATTTGCAGGCCTTGCGGAGTCATCATCCGGGTAAGCCATCAGGCTTCAATGTCAGGCGAATTGTAGGGAAGGGTGATCTTTGGGTCACGGAATACACCATCAACTACCAGGGGCAATCGTCGTATACCGTAAGCATTATGGAATTCCGCAACGGTAAGGTTGTACACGAGACACAATATTTCGCAGATCCCTTCGAGGCACCAGCCTGGCGAAATCGATGGGTTCAACAGATCGTGTGACGCCCCCTTTACTTTTTTAACCAAAAAACCCGCTATATTGTTATCTATAGCGGTTTTTTGTGTGGAAGACGGAAACGCCGTTGTTAATTTGGCGTACTGACCGCTTACAAATAATCTTTTGAAACCATCCACTTTAAAATTCTTCCCAATGCAATTTCATTCCGGTCTGCCGGTGTAGACGCCATAATAACTTTATCCTTTGTAGGTATCGGCACCACCCGTCTTTGATTATCTTTTACTGTATACACTTCAAAATTCTGAGCGTTGTTGCCGCCTGTGAAGCTTATTTTCACCACGGTCAAACCGTTGGGCAAACTAAAGTCATAGCTGTCAACATCAGTGTTTGCACTGACGTCCTTAAAACGTCCTATTAATTTTTCGTTCTGTTCAATTGACTTGTCTTCCTTCATCACTATCGGCCAGCCCCTGTCCCGACCCACCACCGTATAATCAGCAGCAATCGGAGGGTTCATGCTTTTATAGGCAATAAACTCGGTTACCTTTCCAGCATCGAGGTCATCATTAGCTATTATATTGGCACCGCCTATAAGCTTTGCGAACGATTTTTCGGCCCCTAACCTTGATATCGGAAAAACGGCCACCTGGTTCGCCGTTAAAAATGTAAAGCGATAATAAAAAAATGAGTTATCACCATGAGGGGGTACAAAATCTGTCGCCAGGACGGCAATGATCAGTTTTTTTCCTGATAAGGAGTAAAGTTCAAAATTGCTTGTAAGACCAAAATTTGTTTTGATCTTGTTAACCCTCGCCAGGTCCTTACCGTCCACGTTAATCACGTTGTTTTTATAGTCGATCTTTTGCGCAAAAGCATGACCAACAATGATCACTGCAATAAACAGGATTGCTAATTTTTTCATTTGATTTGTTTGTTTGATTTTTAGTTTGATAATGGTAAACTGGATCTTAATTACTTGATTTTAGAGGGGGAAAAGCAGGTCAAGATTATATCCGTGGCTTTAAACGTTTGCCGGGGTTTCCGGGTTACAATATTTCACACAATTATACGATTAAAAGCGGCAACCACCTGTTTTAAAATTGACGTTTCATAACCCATTTGATGGCCTACACAAAAGCCGATAACTGTTAGTTATCGGCTTTTGTGCGGAACCAGTGCAGGAGTTAGAACACCTTGAAGATATTTTTCTGATAATCAATAATATAATTAGCAGTAGAAATGATCTCAAAATTATGATAAAATTGCTAATTTGTTTGGACATGTAATGACTGCAATCTCACTGCCGGCATAAAATGTTCATTCGGACCGCAAACTATTCACCGGGTTTACTATCGCCGCCTTTACCGCATGATAGCTGATGGTAATAACAGCCACCGTAACCGCAAGCAGCCCTGCCCCGGCAAACATCCACCATTGGATATAGATGCGGTATGCAAATCCCTGCAGCCAGCTATGCATCACGTACCAGGCGATCGGCGAAGCGATGAGAATGGAAAGGAATACCAGCTTCAGGAAATCTTTTGAAAGGAGACCGTTAATCGACGATATACTTGCTCCGAGTACTTTTCTTATGCCTATTTCCTTGGTGCGTTGCTCAATAGTAAACGCTGCCAATCCGAATAGTCCCATGCCTGCCAGTACGATAGTGATAACCGTAAAGATGCTGAATATGGAGGCCAGCCGGTCTTCAGCTTTGTACCGGGCATTAAAAGCGTCATCCATAAATGTGTAATCGAATGGCATATCGGCGTCATGCTTTTTATAGATTTTTTGTATTGCCCCAAGCAATGTTGGCAAATTAGTATGGGGTTTTATTTTCGCAAAAAGGTACGATCCTCCCTGGGTTTTCCAATATTTCGCAGTGTCGGGAAGGATCCAAAGGCCTATAGGTTCAATCGGATCTTCAAGGGAGCTAAAGTTGAAATTTTTAACGACACCTGCCACCTCAGTATTTTTGGGGTTTGATTTAATATAACTGCCAACCGGGTTTAACGGCAAATGCAGTTCTTCAACAGCCAGCTCATTGAGCACAACCTTATTTCCTGTGCTCAAATTGGCATGAGCCAACGGCGGATATTTCCATTTAAGTCCGAGTAACTGGAAAAAATCTTTGTCGACAACAAGCGAAGGAAGCGATACCGTTTCGTCTTTGGTTTTACCGGGTATTCCGAACCTGTCGATATAACTAAACATGCCGTATCGTGACGTTGCTGCGGTGCTGACAGCCGCTAATGCCCTAATTTCATGGTTAAAACCAGCATAATTTTTGAAATTAGGGCCAACAGGGATCATTACAACATTCTCACGATCGACACCTATATCTGTGTGTCTGAAAAAGTAAAGCTGCCGGTCTATAATAATTCCGCAAATGATCAACGCAACGGATATAGTGAATTGCAGGGTCGTAAATATTTTTCGGATCATAACGCCGCCTGATTGTTTACCCATTTTGCCTTTAAGTGTGACAACAGGTTTAAAAGCTGACAGCACCAGTGAAGGATAGCTGCCAGAGATTACCACAGTAACCAGTAATAATATGAATAGCAGGGACAGGATCAGGGGACTATAAAGGAATGAATCATCTATTTTCAGTTGAACGACATTAAAAAATACCGGTTTAAATAAGTAACACAGTGTGTACCCTAACAGGAAAGATATAGTTGCAAAGACAGCCGATTCGATATAGAATTGCAGCGCAACGCTCTTGCGGCTCGCCCCAGATATTTTACGCACGCCTATCTCTTTCGCCCTCACCGTGGCTCTGGCGGTAGACAAACTCATGTAATTAACCAGGGCAAGCGATAAGATCAATAAGGCCACTAAGGGAAATATAGTGAGGTATTTTAAGTTTGCATCGTCCCGCGATCTGCTATTCAAATGCTGATCAACAATGGGTAACGCTGAATATATCGTTTTGGCATGATCCTTTTCGTGGATAAAAAGCGATTTAAGTCCGCGTGCTACTGCCGCAGTATCGGAGCGGTGTTTTAATAACAAGTAGACATCAAAATTACCACCGCCCAATTTTTGATCTCCTAAATAAGGTTTAGCCTCTTTGGTTGCTGCGAAACCTGATACGGATGCTACAAAATTGTATTGAATGGACGAATTGGAGGGGCAATTCTCTGACACTCCTGTAATCAGATAGGTATGCGCGCTATCGGTCTTGATAGTAAGTGTTTGTCCTACCGGATTTTCATCACCAAAATATTTTTTAGCAATATCCTTTGCTATTACCACCGAAAATGGTTTTGACAAAACCTGTGAGGACTGTCCGGAAAGCAGCTTAAACGAAAAGAAATTGAAAAAGCCCGCATCAGCAAATAATAGTTTGTCTTCGGTAAATTTCCTTTGAGGTAGTTTAGGGTTACTTACCACCACTGCCGGCCCGAAATAATTCATCGTACGCATGTAATCCTCCACGACCGGGAGCGATTGTTTTAGGATAGGGCCGGATGCGTAGGTCATTGGATTCAGGTCACTCGACGGACCATCCGTTATAACGCGCCCTTTTGGCTTAAATATCCTGTCGGCATTTTTGTGAAAACGGTCATAGCTATGCTCATGTGCTACATAGATCATGATCAGCATACAAACAGATAACCCGACGGCCAGGCCTGATATGTTAATCAGGCTGAAAAGCCTTTGGCGTACCAAATTGCGCCAGGCCATTTTGAAATAGTTTCTAAACATAAAGCTGCGGTTAAATTTCTTAGAAGACCACTTCTGTGTGGTTTCATGGTTCGAAATTACCGCCGCAAACCGGACGCTGCGTCCCAGTTTATAAACTGGGAACTCTTTTTTCAGATCGTTTTTATATTCCGCCGGGCTTTTGCCCGTCATTTCTTTAAAAATACGGTTAAAGGTGCTTTTTGAATTGAAGCCGGAATCGTAAGCAATGCCCAGTAAAGTGATATGATCATATCTGGCGTCCTGCATTTTCTCAATTACTGCGGCAACGCGATATTCGCTGATGAAATCATGGAAGTTTTTTTTGAGCGCCGTGTTGATGATCCGGGACAATTCATGAGGGGTCAGGCCAAGCTTGTCAGCCAGCGAGTTCAAATTGAGTTCCGGGTCCTGGTAATACGGGTTGGCTTTCATGACTTGCTTCAGCCAGGTACCTTTTTGCTTCAGTTCGGTGGGGAGCAATGGTTTTATAAATGCGGGCGTTTCAGCCGGCCCGCCAGCCAATGCCCTTACATAAGCTGCAGCCGCTATCCAGATGACCATCCCTGCCAAAAGGAGGTACAACGGATAATAAGCGTGTATGCCTGGCCGGTAATGATAACCAAAATAATCAATGGCTGTATAAGGGATCCATAATAGCCACAACAAACCGAAACTCCTCAGCAAGCGGTGTAGCCACCAAAATTCATATCGGTATCGATCGCCGCCGCTAAATTTTAGTCGTTTGTAAAAGCGCTCAATCAAACTGTAGGACAGGTAGAGGTACGCGCATACCGAAATAAAGGTTAGCAATTGCAACACGGAGTTCAGTTGCTGAAAAATCGGTGTATCATAAGTAGCTGCTCCCGTTTTTATGCTTTCGTCTATCTCCAATACCAACGCGCCAGTTTGCAGTAGTAATGGGCTGAAATGCAGGAGGTGCAGGAACCTGAATTTAAGTTCCGGCCGGGTTGTTTTAAGCACATAAAAATAAATGAACGGGCCAAGCGCCAGCGAAAATTGCAGCGGCAGCCAGCTCCAATGAGAAAAATAAGCTCCAAGATCAATGTCCCTGCCCAGTACCCAAAGTAGCCATAGCACCATCGTAGCCAGGGCCAAACTCAAAAAGCGGTTTGCAGCGCGTTTAACCCCTTTGGTGAATCCCAACTGCAAAGCAAAAGTCAGCCCAATAAATATCGCCCCCACGAACGCCAGGTCATAAACGTTGATATGTAATGTAAAGGCGTTCAAAGCGGTTTTAGTACTTCAATCCGTGTTCCAAATCGTTATCTTACTGATATTAAGCAAACTTAAGTTTATTTGCAAATAAGTTATGTAACAATAGCGGACAGCAGACCGTACGGTTTTGAATTGCGCATTTCATATACCTGATTTAAACGATCATTTTTTATCCCAAAGTGTTTTGACATATTCTAATAGAAACAAAAACGAAATGGCGGGAAAAGATTAATAAAAAATCTTTCCCCGCCATTTACGGCTTTGCAAAGAATATGTGGAAGAAGTGACTCGAACCCCCACGCCGTGAAGCGCCACAATTCGGAATATTTATTTTTGAACTTTTAATTTCGCTTTCCCAAGATATGCAGTCAGTTGTTCAAAATTCATTCCTTGAATTTCGTTGGATATTTTTTCCTTTATTTCTCTAAAGGTTTTTACGGTATCAAAATCTTTGATTTCCTTATTCTTCATTTTCATAACCTACAAATTAATAAGTATCGAAATAAAATTTTTGCTGCATAGCGCAAATATAGTTTTTACAGCAACAAAAAACCCAGCCAAATTGACCGGGTTTAAATGTAGTGCGGAAGAAGGGACTCGAACCCCCACGCCGTGAAGCGCCAGATCCTAAGTCTGGTGCGGCTACCAATTACGCCACTTCCGCAGTTAGGATTTTTATGAGGTTGCAAAGATAGCTTAAAATAGTAAATTATAAAATGTTTTTTGCTTTTACCTGTATCGGGTTAACAGCCAATACTTTATTTTTAAAGCATCCGATAAAACACAGGTCTGGCAGCAAAAAAACGGCAGAAAAATCAAACCAGCAGCTTAAAACGCTGCCAGTTTGATTTTTGATATTTATAATGCAGGCTCCAATTTAGTTGTTACGCCAACCCTGTTCCAGACATTCATGGTTATAATGGCCATTATCAGTTGGGCAAGGTATACCTTGTCAAATAACGCTGCTGCCTTATCATAGGTTTCGTCGGACACCTTGCCGCTGATGAGGGTTACTTCCTCGGTTAAGGCAAGTATGGCACGTTCCTGCTCGTCAAAAAACGGCGTTTCCCGCCAGGAGGTTAATCCATAAATTCTCCGTTCTGTTTCGCCGGACTTACGGGCATCGCTGGTGTGCATATCGAGGCAGTAGGTACAACCGTTAATTTGCGAGGTGCGGATCTTTATCAAATCCTTGTGTTTAGTGGTTAAGCCTGTACTTTCAATGTAGTTTTCCATGGCCATGATGGCTCTGTATGCTGCCGGATCTGCCTGGTTGATTTTAATTCTGTTGCTCATGATCTTGTTGTTTTGATAAGACAAAGTTGCAGATCAAACACCCTCAAAAAAATGAACCACGGTTAAGAAATTAACGTGAGTTCGGCATAAAGGTTGATAGAATTTTCAACTATTCAGATCTTTGATAAAAATACAAGCGCTGATAATGAGCGTGTTTCATAGCGTTCCGGGTGTTCCGCTGTGAAAAATGGAACGCTTTATTAAATTTTTTTCGCCCTTAGTCTGCTCAAAAACTGCGGCGTAAAGCCAAGGTAGGACGCCAGCATATACTGCGGAACCCGTTGCATAAATTCAGGGAACCGGCTTGAAAAATGGCGATATCGTTCTTCTTCGGTCTGGTTAAATATAAATCCTATCCGCCGTTGTGAGGCTACATAGGCTTTTTGCATCATTATCCGGAAGTAACTTTCCAGGTGCGGAATCTGTTCAAACAAAATCGCCTGGTCTTTTTCGCTTAAAAACAGTACCTCGGACGGCTCAACGGTTTGGATATAGCAAGTCGATGGCTGTTTGCTCATTAATCCGTCATAATCGGTGATCCACCAGTTTTCAATGCCGAATTGGATTATTTGTTCATTAAGCTTATTGTTCACGAAATACAGCCGCAGACAACCTTTAACCACAAAATAATTTCCGTGGCAATATTTCCCGGCTTCCAGCACAAATTCCTTCTTTTTAAGCTTTTTGAGTTCCAGCTTCTCGCAAAGCAGTTGTTCTTCGGCGGGAGTTAGTGAAGTGTATTTTTTTATGTGGGTGAGAAGTTCGGGATACATATGAAGTGGAATCAGGAAGCAAGATACAAGAATCAGGATAAAAAATTAAACATTCTGACTTGACTCCTGGTTCTTGACTCTTGGCTCCATCTCCCTATCTTAGCAACATGAAAACTATCAAATGGGGAATTTTAGGCGCCGGCCGGATTGCAGGCAAATTTGCCTCGGACCTTAAGCTTGTTGCCGATGCCGAATTAATTGCAATAGGCTCGCGCACACAGGAATCTGCAGATAAATTCGGTGCTGAATTCAATATAAAAAATCGCCATGCCAGTTATGAAGCGTTGGTAAACGACCCGGAAGTTGATGTCATCTACATTGCTACGCCGCATAACCTGCATTATGAAAATACACTGCTTTGCCTGCACCACAACAAAGCTGTATTATGCGAGAAACCCTTTGCCATGAATACCCGTCAGGCTAAGGAAATGATTGATGTGGCGCGTGAAAGGAAATTATTTTTGATGGAGGCCAGGTGGACAGTATTTCACCCGCATTATAAAAAATTGCACGAAATGATAGGGCAGGGGCTACTGGGCGACGTAAGGTCGGTATTGATAAATTTTGGCTTTAAGCCTGCGCCACCTGTCCCCGCACGCATTTTTGACCCTGCTCTCGGCGGCGGCACACTAATGGACATTGGTATTTACAATGTTTTTATGGCGATGAGTGTATTGGGCAAGCCCGATAAGATAGAAGCAAGTATGACCCCGGCATCTACCGGTGTTGACGAACAATGCGCCATCCTGTTTAAATATAATAACGGTGCAATGGCGCAGTTGTTTTCTACCTTCTCATCAAATCTTGCTACTGAAGCCGATATTGCAGGGACAGAGGGGCGAATAAGGCTGACTTCACGATTTTATGAGCCGTCAGCCACGGTTGAGTACTATCCAAAATATGTGGATAGCAAGGAAATTATTGAAGTAGAAAAAGAGGCTGGGGTTGGTTACCAATATGAGGCCCGCCATGTGAATGCCTGTTTAAAACGTGGGCTAACTGAAAGTGATGTTATTCCTTTTGCGGATACTTTGTTGCTGATGGAAACCCTGGATAAAATCAGGGAGATAGCCGGGATTCATTATGCTTCGGATAAAGAATCATAAGGGTTACAACCATCGGTTGTTTAATATCGTAAGTTGCCTAAAACAAGAACTACATTTTTTTATTGTTAGTTAAAAAGCATCTTATGAAAAAACTTACCAAAACACTATTCTTCCTCGTGGTTTTATTTGGATCCGCCAAAGGGATGGCGCAGACCACCGATACAGTTAAGACTCACGGATGGATGAAGCACAAGCCCGAGGGTGCAATGCAGATCCAGGTTACTTATCGCAAAGGAGATATCAGTCAATTAAACAGTGCGCTGAATGCAAATGGGATTCCCTCAATAAAACAATCCAACATTTGGATAAACGCCTCTATGAGCCATATTTTCAACAAATGGATGGTTGAGGACGGTATTGGATTTACACCGTTTGCAAGTTCACAGATGGACGGGGTAAAGGTTAGGTATAATCAATACCAATTATTCTGGCGAATGGGTTATAACGTGTCGACTAATTCAGATTTCAGGTTATATCCGTTTGCTGGCGTTAATTTCTCGGCAGCCATGTTAAAGGTTGAGGACAAATCCGGGATCAGGAACACAAACAACTTTACAGATGAACTACTTAACAGCACAGCAAGCAAAACATTCTGGCAACCAAATTTCGGTATCGAATTGGGAGCAGGCTTCGATTATGGGATCAAACTAAAGTCTAAAAAAATGGACTGTTTTACTGTTGAACGCAGTATTCCAATAGGCATCCGGGCGGGCTATTATATTAACGCTTATGCTGGTGATTGGAAGATAGATAGCTATAAATTGCAGAACAGCCCAAATCAAAAGCAGGGCGCCGTATTTGTTTCCTTTAATATTGGATTGGGTTATAAGATCATTAAATAAATCGCGATAAAAACAGGAAGATACTCTTTATCGAATATCTTCCTGTTTTTTACTTCACATACGACTTATCCAGGAATAAATATCGCCCGCGGTCAGTTTCAGTTTGGAGTTGACTGGTAACATCAATATTCATAAATTTAACAGCACCACCGTTAACGTTTGGCTCCCATTTAGGCAGATGTTTGCCATTTGGGTTCCCCGTTTTTATAAAATTAGCGAAGTACTGTTGTATGGTTGCAGATACCTTATAATCATCGGCCGTCCAGGCGTAAACCTTGTTGTAGGGCAGGTTGCCCATAGCAAACTCAATTTCCGACGCATGTGATGCGCCAACCATTTGTTTTGGCATTTTCCCCTCATTCGGATTATTCGTTGGATTTACTTCCGGTGGCCTCGGGGTTGCGAACAAGTATCGGTAAACGGGTTTACCACTTGTTTTGGCTTGTAAATCTGCCCATTTCCAGGTGCTGTAGGCGATAAACCTGTCGCTGGCTAATGCTGTAGCAGATTTGATCACCTCGTCTTGTGTAGTGCCGGGATATAATTTCAATACTTCATCCGCATTACCGGGAAACTGTTGCTTTACCTTTTTGGTATAATTCTCGGGAGTAGGCATATCGCCGCCGGTAAATGACTGGTAGGGAATCTCTGCGGAGTTCCAGCCAACCAATAATGGCACATGCGCTTGTTCTCCGGCCTCAAAAATTTCCACGAGGGATTTAGGAAGAAAATAACCGTCGATGGTTGGCGCTAACGACCATGCTCCATATTTGGACGCCGCGTCGAGCAAATCAGTTGCAGACATTGCACGCAGATCAGCTAATGATTTGTTACCAATTTTTTCGGCGAATTTCGAGCCGTTCTTTTCCGCATTCGCTAAAGGAATAGCGGGCAGCGTAGGCTTTATCATTGCGCCGCTTTCGCCAATAGCCCCTGCAATAAGATTTTTTGAAAGGGGAGAAGCCATCTGCGCACTCACCGATATAGATCCTGCTGATTCCCCGGCAATCGTAATCTTTTTCTCGTCGCCGCCAAATGCCCTGATGTTTTCATGAACCCATTTTATCGCAGCAACCTGATCCAGCAAACCATAGTTACCGGAAGCATGATTGGGAGATTCTTTCGTCAATTCGGGATGAGAAAAGAAACCAAAAATGCCAAGCCGATAGCTGATTGTTACAACGACAATGCCTTTTTGAGCCATGCTCTCCCCGTCGTATCTCGGCTCTGACCCATCGCCGCCGACAAAGCCACCGCCATAAAAATATACCAGTACGGGTAAATGGTCATATGGCGATTTACCGGGTGTCCAGACATTTAAATAAAGGCAATCTTCACTGATCGTGTCCGCCCGGAAAATCATATCGCTGAACACCCGCTTTTGCATGGGCATATGGGCGAACTTTGTAGCTTCATGAATACCTGGGGCTTTTAACACAGGCTGTGGGGCTTTCCAGCGCAGGTCACCAACGGGCGGCTGTGCATAGGGAATTCCCTTCCAGCTTTCAATTTTTGTAGCTTTATTGTAGGTGCCATGATACTCTCCCTGCCACAAAGGAACGGTTGGATATTGCGCAAAAGCAGTATTAGCCAATAATAGCGCAGGCAGAAGCAGGCAAAAAAACGTTTTCATTTTAGGTTGATTTAAGAGGTACCAGGGTTATATTAACCAAAAATAGCAATCAGGATTGACAATTTGTTAAGTTAATGTGAGTTCGGCATAATGGATGGTGGCGTAGCGCTTACTTATCAGATATTTAAACTCACTAAAACTAAATATACTGATAATCAACATGTTTCATAGTGTTCCGGGTGTTCCACGTGTAAAAATGGAACGCTTTGGAACGCAGTATCGTCCAGAAAGAAGCTTACTTTTAGTGATTAATCCTGGTTTGAGTTTACCCTTTGTTTACGTTAATGCCCTATATGTGCTTAACCGCGTGATATTTTGGTGGCACAGTCATTAAGTAAGCATAAATGGCATCAACTTCCTTGTCTGTTAAGTGATCAAATTTTTCCATTGGCGGTCTTAACGTTCTGGTAGGGGAGCGACCGTCCTTTAAAGCCCGGCGAAAGTCCGCTTTGGTATAATTACCTATTCCTGTGTTTTTGTCGGGGGTGATATTTGATGCTGCTATTTCCGAGCCTTGTTCACCCTTCAGCGTTGCCCCACCCGCCAGGTAGCCCTTAGTTTGTTCAGGATTGATGGAATTTAATGACTTCAGACTCTTTGAGTGACAGTGGTAACATCCCACATTATCAACCAAATATCTGCCCAATGCAACAGGATCATTATCTGATGGCCTTTTTACATTGGATCTGTAGGATGCCGGATCAGCCTTAAAGCCAAGATAGGCTTTGCCAATAAATGAATAATGAGTAAGCCCCACGGTAGTATCGGCCGCGCTAACCGCCGGATCGTCTGACCGCAGAAATACGATGATGTCATTTATATCTTCATCAGCCATGTTTGGACGCAGCATATACGACATAAAGCGCCCGTCTCTTGAAATACCTGTCTTAAGTAAATATTTCAACTGGGCATCCGTATATTTTGGAGCAATGCCATTTGTCTTTGATTGGGTTAAATTTGCTGAATATACTTTGCCTGCGATCCCCGGCACATCATCCATTGGATTGCCTGCCAACTTTTTAAGGCCACGATTATAATGGCACCCGGCGCAAATACTAAATACAAGATTTTTACCATGGTTAAAATTTGCAGTAGAGACCACCGCTTTATAATCACTCTTTGTGGTTTCAAAATGGGTTTTACAGCTTATAAAGAGGATGACAGCAATTATGAACCCAATTATTGCAAGACTTCTAAACTTCATGGCGTGGAGATGTAATATACAATACACTATTACCGGGATAATGTTTTATAGGTTATTAGAATTGTTATCTGTAAAAGTTTAATAATTCTTTATATTTTTCCATACTTTTAACTCACAATGCAACCTAAAAACGATAAGAAAACCATCCGGGCCTGGGCCTTTTTTGATTGGGCCAATTCAGCGTATAACCTTGTTATAACATCCACAATATTTCCGGCTTATTATGTGGCCATAACAGCCAATCCAAAAAACGGAGATCGCGTTACCTTTTTCGGCCGCCAGTTCATTAATACTGCGTTATCTAACTATGCCCTGGCTGCCGCTTACCTGGTGATGGTGGTGCTGCTGCCGATCTTAACTTCAATTGCCGACTACCGGGGCAATAAAAAGATCTTTATGCGCTTCTTTACATGGCTGGGTGCGCTGGCCTGCTGTGCCTTGTTCATTTTCGATAAAAGCAACCTTGAATTCGGCATTATTTGTTTTGCGCTGGCTGCTATCGGTTATAGCGGTGGCTTCGTTTTTTATAACTCATACCTGCCTGAAATTGCCACACTTGATATGCAGGATAGCGTGAGTGCAAAGGGGTTCACTTACGGATATATCGGCAGTGTCATATTACAGGTAATATGCCTGGTGTTTGTATTGATGCCTAAAACCTTTCATTTAACATCGGGAGATGCGGCGCAATTGTCGTTTTTGCTGGTCGGTTTATGGTGGATAGGCTTCGCACATATTCCGTTCAGTGTATTACCCAAAGGCAGCCCTAATGCCGAGCCCCGCCATTCCAATATTATAAAAGGTGGCTTTATTGAACTTGGACATGTGTGGGCAAAGGTAAAGCAGATGCCCTTACTCAAACGCTTTTTACCTGCGTTCTTTTTTTATTCCATGGGGGTGCAAACCATTATGTTGGTGGCAGCCGGCTTCGGTGCAAAGGAGCTGCACATGGAAACCAGCGGATTGATTGAAATTATTTTAATTATCCAGTTGGTGGCCATTGGCGGGGCAACGTTAATGTCGCGTTTGTCTGGTATTTACGGAAATATAAAGGTGCTGGCTGGCACCGTAACAATTTGGATAGCGGCCTGTATCGGCGCTTATTTTACCCGTACGGTTACTGAATTTTATGGCCTTGCGATAATTGTGGGGATGATAATGGGAGGGATTCAATCTTTGTCGAGATCCACCTATTCAAAATACCTGCCGCAGGATATTCCTGATACAGCATCGTTTTTTAGCTTTTATGATGTTACGGAAAAGCTGGCTATAGTAGGAGGGATGGCCAGCTTTGCATTTATTGAGGAACTCACCGGCAGCATGCGTAACTCAGCCCTGGCTTTATGCGTTTTCTTTTTAATAGGATTAATTTTATTGCTTTCTTTGCTGAAAGCTGAAAAAAAGATTGAGCAATCCGCAATTTAGCAGCGTTTAATCCAGAGCAAGATGAAGGTTGAGTTATTTATCCCATGTTTTATTGATCAGTTATTTCCTGAAACAGCTTTTAACACTATTAAGGTGCTGGAGAAGGCGGGATGCGAGGTTGTTTATAACCCGGAGCAAACCTGTTGTGGTCAGCCTGCTTTTAATGCGGGTTTTTGGGATGATGCGAAAACGGTTGGAAGTAAATTTTTAAATGATTTTTCGGCCGATACCGTAATTGTATCGCCATCCGCATCTTGCACCGGAATGGTGAAAAATTATTATAATGATCTTTTTACCAATACCACCTCCCATAATAAATGTCGCAATATCCAGTCGAACATTTATGAACTTTCTGATTTCCTGGTAAACATCCTCCAGTTCGATTATTTCGGCGCTGAACTGGACGGTCGCGCGGTTTATCATGATAGCTGTGCCGGATTACGTGAATGCAAGATCAAAGAGGAGCCCCGCCAGCTTTTATCAAAAGTGCTGGGTCTGGAACTTGTTGATATTAAGGATGGAGAAACCTGCTGCGGTTTCGGTGGCACCTTTGCAGTTAAGTTTGATGCCATCTCAACAGCCATGGCCCAACAAAAGGTGGATAACGCCATTGCCGCCGATGCTGACTATATTATCTCAACCGATGCATCGTGCCTGATGCACCTCCAAAGCTATATCGACAAAAACAATATTCCCTTAAAAACCTACCATATTGCCGATGTGCTTGCATTGGGGTGGGGAAACATTTAATCGCCGGCGATAACTGACTTTATAAATATATCGTTGTAAAACCCAACTACTCCGGCCGGGGGGAGACGAATTACCTTAAAGAGCACGTCATAAATTCAGCCACATATTCCATTTAAGAATAGTATAAGTTTATGCAATTTATTCAAAATAATATTTCGAATAAATTTATTTTGTGCGCAAAAATTTTTAATTTAATACATAAAACAAAATAATATTTTACGTGTTATAAAGTAACGATCACCTTATCCTCACCTTACAAAGATGGACGAAAGAACTACTTCGAACGAATTAATTATTGCAAATCAACAGTTGGCTTTCCAAAACGAGGAAAAAGGTAAACGAGCTGAGGAGTTAATTATAGCCAATAAGGAACTTGCTTATCAAACCGAGGAAAAAGGCAAACGGGCCGAAGAATTAATTATCGCGGACAAGGAGCTTGCTTATCAAACCGAGGAAAAAGGGAAGCGGGCCGAAGAGTTAATTATAGCCAACAAGGAACTCGCCTATCAAACAGAAGAAAAGGGAAAACGTGCAAATGAGTTGATAATTGCAGATAAGGAGCTCGCATTTCAAACAAAGGAAAAAGGCAAACGGGCCGAAGAACTGATTGTCGCCAATAAGGAACTTGCGTTTCAGACTAAAGAGAAAAAAAATCGCGCAGCAGAACTCATCATCGCCAATAAAGAATTAATTTTTCAGAATAAGGAAAAAGAAAAGCGTGCGGCCGAATTAATTATAGCTAACAAAGAGCTGGCATTTCAAAATACGGAAAAGGAGAATCGTGCAGCTGAGCTAATTATAGCTAATAAAGAACTTGTTTTTCAAAACAGGGAAAAGGAAAAACGCGCGGCTGAGTTAATTATCGCCAATAAGGAATTGGCATTTCAAAATACGGAAAAGGAAAACCGTGCAGCAGAACTGATTATAGCTAATAAGGAACTTGTCTTTCAAAATGAGGAGAAGGAACATCGTGCAGCCGAATTGATCATAGCCAATAAGGAACTTGCCTTTCAAAACCAGGAGAAGGAGGACCGTGCAGCAGAACTAATCATAGCTAACAAGGAGCTTGTTTTTCAAAATGAGGAGAAGGAAAAGCGCGCGGGCGAATTAATCATTGCTAATATGGAGTTAAAAAAAGCGGAGGAAGAGGTCCGGAAATTTAATGAAAAATTAGAACAGAAGGTGATTGAACGTACTGCACAATTGGAGATGGCGAACAAAGAACTGGGATCTTTTTCTTATTCAGTATCTCACGATTTACGGGCGCCGATAAGAGCAATTAATGGTTATGCCAGGATCCTCGAAGAAGATTATTGCGACAAGTTTGATCAGGAGGGCACAAAAATCCTTCATTCTATTATGCGTAACTCAAAGAAAATGGGGCAGTTAATAGATGACCTGCTTGCATTTTCAAAATTGGGTAGAAAGCAGGTCACCTTAGGAGATATCAACATGACATCATTGGTAAATTCTGTAAAAGACGAGTTGCTATTTGAGGATAAGGAAAAAAGAACTGAATTTACAACAGAGGTGTTGCCGCCGGCAAAAGGCGATCCATCGTTGATTAAACAGGTGTGGATAAACCTGATCTCGAATGCCATAAAATATTCAAAAAATAAAACCAGGACCTGTATAGAGATAGGGGCTTATGAGAAAGGTAACCTCGTGATATATTATGTTAAAGATAATGGGGCTGGTTTTGATATGCAGTATTATGATAAGCTTTTCGGGGTTTTTCAACGATTGCACCTGCAGGAAGAGTTTGAGGGCACCGGGATAGGCCTGGCTATTGTGCAAAAAATAGTGCACCGGCATGGCGGCACAGTTTGGGCAAAATCGAAACTAAATGAAGGGTCACAATTTTACTTCAGCTTACCTGGTATCAATTCTTAAATTAAAAATATGCCTTACAATAACGTAGAGATCTTATTTGTTGAAGACAGCACGGACGATGCGATGTTAACCATAAGAGCGCTCAAAAAAAGCGGGTTTGCCAACAATCTGCATCATGTTAGTGACGGGGCGCAGGCCCTTGATTTTATTTATTGCAGGGGAATTTATGCACTGCGGAATATATACGAAAATCCAAAGTTGATATTGCTGGACCTGAAGATGCCAAAAATTTCGGGGTTGGAAGTGCTGGAAAAAATAAAGGCTGATGCAAATTTCAAGTCCATACCCGTGGTGATATTAACCTCCTCAAAAGAGGACCCTGATATTCAAAAGTGTTATGCGCTGGGTGCAAACAGCTATATTGCCAAACCTGTGGAAAGTGATAATTTTTTTAATGCAATTAAACAGATCGGCTTATACTGGATGGTTTTGAGCCAACTGCCCTAATGAAATTTAACTTATTCGTCATCCCGTTAATGTAAATTTAGCCGTCCCGTAATAATACCAGGTGTAGACAAGCATGACGCCTGTTTACAGAACAGATTCCCCTAAACCATAAGTATCATGAATGGCGTGTACAAAATATTAATCCTCGAAGACAATCAGAGTGATGTTGATTTGCTTAAACGAGAATTAAAAAGAAACGGACTACTATTTACAAGTGAGGTTGTACAAACCCGCGAATCGTATGAGATCGCATTAGATACTTATAATCCCGATATAATTTTATCCGACTATACGCTTCCTGCATTTGATGGAGTTGCAGCATTCCGGATTAAGCAAATTAAAACTCCCGATATCCCTTTTATTATTGTATCTGGTTCTATAGGCGAAGAGCGTTCTGTTGAGTTAATAAGAGACGGTGTTACTGATTATGCACTAAAGGATAAACTGTTTTCATTGCCTCTCAAAATAAGCAGGGCGTTAAGAGATGCTGAAGAAAAGAGAATAAAAAGAACAATTGATGAAGAATTAAGGATTCAGTATGATAAGCTGCTTAAAGTCGCTGTTTTGCAATCGCACCAGGTAAGGGTGCCGGTAGCAAATATTTTAGGTTTGTTTAACTTATTTAATTTTGACGATCCCGCTGATCCCGAGAACGGAAGGGTTCTTCATATGCTCAAACTGGTTGCTGAAAATCTTGATAAAACCATTCACGAAATAGTACGAAATACAACTGAAATTAAGGAGATAATTAAATAAGTTTTTAATAATAAGGTCGTCTTTAATAATAAGTACAAACCAAATTGCGGCAAATAGGACTATAACTCACACTCATATTCAAAATATCAGGCAATCGCCCTGCTCCAGCCGAATGATTAGTATCAATGGCCTCCGGCAATTTTTATTCCGATACCTGTTTGATTTTCGATTCCTAAATCCCGATTTCGGAATTATTGACAAGCGCATACAAGTTGCATGAATAAAATATAATGTTTCAAGATTAAACCTTATGGTGAAACTTATATCTTACTCAATATAATAAAACCAATCTTATACTTATCAAAATGAAACTATTTCCTTTACCACTTTTTTTGTATTTATTTGCCCTCACAAATCTTAAGGGCCATTTATTAACCTGAAACCATTATCAGCTACCACTCACAAACAGAAATGAACAAAACGACTACCACTAATTATACCATAATGCCTTTTAAAATACAAACTATACTATTGAAAAGAACAATATTGATGCTGGGCTTACTTGCTGCATTGGGTTCATGTAAAAAAAGTACAGACCAAATCCCAAAAAAGGATGATGGAAAAATCCCTACAGATATTAAACTTACTATTACTAATGGTAATTTGTCGAATGATTTAAACGTACAAGGAGACGCTACCTATAACTTTTTAGGGTTTGGATATGATATAACCGATCAATATAATGATGCATCTTCAGTAAGATCGGCAGTTATAAATATTCCATCGTTCGCAAAGGGTAATCCAGGTGGATTTGATTTAAACAGATCTACAACAAGTTATTGGGAAAATTTCAGCGGAGAAAACGCAACAGATTTAGCTGATCAGCTATCAACCCAATTTGACGAAGCAAACGGTTTAAAAGTATTTAAAAACACAATAGCAAGTGCTTTTCCGGGTACTGACGCCTTCAATAGTAAGTATGTTTACGGTTATTACTCAGCCATTGCAGTATGGAAGAGAATGAAAATCATAAATGATTATAACAATGCGCTGAATAGTTACGTTACCGGCACTTTTTTACAAGATGCAAACACATTAACCGCTGCCGAATTAGTGAAAAAATACGGCACACATGTGCTAAGAAATATAACGCTGGGTTCACGTCTTAATGCGGTTTACCAGGCTGAAGCGCCTAATACAAATAGGGGGAAAATAAGCTCAACAGGTTTAAGATATGCCATTAAGACAACATTCGGACTTTCTACCGGAGAATTAGACCCAATGGATTTGGTTGCGTTGAACGCCAATACGTCTGCTAAGATTTATTTTTATGCAATTGGCGGAGACCAATCGAAATTGAAGGAAATTATCGTCAACAATAAGACAATCGTTAACCCCACTGATTGGTTTGGTAGTTCAACTGAAGAAAAGGCGAGGTTTATTGGTGTGGCAAAAGATGGATTAATTCCATTATATGATTTGATTACGGATGTTAATAAAAAAGCGGTGGTAAAAGCATACATCATAAAATATATTCAGGATAACGGATTGTAACTCTCAAATTACCATGTAGATATATACTTCATGTTTAATGCATCCACAGAGCTATATCTATAAAATAAACTGCCCATAAAAACCTATAGTATTACTGATGTGTTGGCAATGGCGCAGGGGAATGTTTAACCGGTGATTTATGGTGATTGCTAAATTTTTGGTGATTTGGAAAGATAGGGTTAAAGTGACCGTTATAAAAAACGACGCAATCATTCCGGAGGAATCGGTTCAATCATCATAAAAAATTCTAAATTTGCGGCATAACTAACAGATCACTTTGTAGGTGATTTAATAAAATACATTTTTATAAACTTTAAATCATAGTTGTAGATGATTAACATTACGCTCCCCGATGGTTCCGTACGTCAGTATGACAAGGGAACATCATCCATGCAGATCGCACAGTCGATCTCCGAAGGATTAGCACGAAACGTATTAGCAGCCGAAGTTGACGGCCAGGTTTGGGACGCAAGTCGCCCAATTGAAAAAGATTCGCATGTAAAACTATTGACCTGGAACGACACACAGGCAAAGGCCACTTTCTGGCACTCATCTGCCCACTTAATGGCCGAGGCTTTGGAAGCGCTTTATCCGGGTACCAAATTCGGCATAGGCCCGGCTATTGAGACCGGTTTTTATTACGATGTTGACTTTGGCGACCGCGAATTTTCGTCTGATGAATTCAAAGTGATTGAGGATAAGATCCTTGAACTGGCAAAAACCAAAGAGGAATTTGTTCGCAAGCCCGTTAGCAAAGCCGCTGCCATTGAATATTTTACCGAAAAAGGTGATGAATACAAGCTTGACCTGATAAAGGACCTGCCCGATGGTTCCATCACTTTTTATACACAAGGAAATTTTACCGACCTGTGCCGCGGGCCGCATATCCCCAACACAGGCTTCATAAAGGCTGTAAAGCTGATGAGCGTTGCCGGCGCATACTGGCGCGGTGATGAAAGCCGCAAGCAGCTAACCCGGATCTACGGTGTTACCTTCCCTAAAGCAAGTGAGCTCACTGATTACCTGCATTTGCTGGAAGAAGCTAAAAAGCGTGACCACCGTAAATTAGGTAAGGAAATGGAACTGTTCGCTTTCTCTGAAAAAGTAGGTATGGGTTTACCATTATGGTTACCCAAAGGAGCTGCTTTGCGTGAGCGCCTGACTAACTTTTTGCAAAAGGCACAGGTGAAAGCGGGATATGAGCAGGTGATTACACCGCATATCGGCCATAAAAACCTGTATGTAACCTCAGGGCACTATGAAAAATATGGCGCCGATTCATTTCAGCCGATAAAAACCCCGCAAGAAGGAGAGGAGTTCTTCTTAAAACCGATGAACTGCCCGCACCATTGCGAGATCTATAAAACAAAACCACGCTCATATAAGGACCTTCCGGTTCGTTATGCTGAGTTTGGTACTGTTTATCGTTATGAGCAAAGCGGTGAACTTCATGGCTTAACACGGGTACGCGGCTTTACACAGGATGATGCGCATTTATTTTGCCGTCCCGACCAGGTAAAAGAGGAATTTAAGAAGGTGATCGACCTGGTATTGTATGTATTTGGTGCTTTGGGTTTTGAGGATTACACTGCACAGGTATCTCTTCGCGATCCTAATAACAAAGCTAAATACATCGGCACCGATGAGAACTGGGCTCTGGCTGAATCAGCAATCATTGAAGCTGCTGCTGAAAAAGGTTTACGCACTGTTGTAGAGTTAGGCGAGGCTGCGTTTTACGGCCCTAAGCTCGACTTTATGGTAAAGGATGCATTGGGAAGAAAATGGCAGCTCGGAACTATCCAGGTTGACTACAATTTACCTGAGCGTTTTGAGCTGGAATACACTGGCAGCGATAACCAGAAACACAGGCCGGTAATGATCCACAGGGCGCCTTTTGGCTCGCTGGAAAGGTTTGTGGCTGTGTTAATTGAGCATTGTGCAGGCAATTTTCCGTTATGGCTTTCACCGGAACAATTTATTATCCTGCCGATCTCTGAAAAATATGAAGATTATGCAAAAAAACTTTCAGAATCGTTAAAAGATTCCGATATTTGCGGGCTTATTGATTTCAGGGATGAGAAGATCGGGCGTAAAATCCGCGATGCTGAAGTCAAAAAGATCCCTTACATGCTGATTGTGGGCGAGAAGGAAACTAACGAAGGTTTGGTTTCTGTACGTAAACATGGTCAGGGAGATTTGGGAAGCATGAGCATAGAAGAATTTAAAAAACAAATAATTAAAGAAATAACAGTATAACTTGGCATTAAACAAACCTTTCAACAGAGGACCCAGGCTACCATTTAAGAAAAAGGAAGCCGAACACAACATTAATCAATTTATCAGGGCCCAGGAGGTCCGTCTTGTAGGCGATAACATAGAACAGGGTATTTATTCCCTTCGTGATGCGCTTGCGTTAGCTGAAGAGCAGGAATTGGATCTTGTTGAAATATCTCCAAACGCAGTACCTCCCGTTTGTAAAATTACCGACTATAATAAGTTTATTTACGAGCAGAAGAAAAAGCTTAAGGAGATAAAGAGTAATGCCAAACAAACCGTTATTAAGGAAATAAGGTTTGGGCCGAATACTGATGACCATGACTTTGAATTTAAATTAAAGCATGCCATTAAGTTTTTGGAAGCAGGCGAAAAGGTAAGAGCTTACGTACACTTTAAGGGCCGTGCAATTGTTTACAAGGAACAGGGTGAAATTTTGCTTTTACGCTTTGCACAGGCATTAGAAGAAGTGGGTAAGGTTGAGCAATTGCCAAAGCTTGAAGGAAAGCGGATGTTTTTAACCGTTACGCCAAAGGCGGCTAAGAAATAGTGGTTAGAGACTGGAGATTAGAGGCTAGGAAGAACTAGCTTTCGGCTTTTACCTTTAAGCTTTCGCCTCAAAAAAAGAGTAATTAATTAATAAATATATATACACAGACGGTTATGCCAAAAATGAAAACCAATTCCAGTGCCAAAAAGCGCTTTAAGCTTACTGGAACAGGTAAAATCACCAGGAAGAACGCCTTTAAAAGCCACATCTTAACAAAGATGTCGACAAAACGTAAGCGCAACCTAACTCACACCAGCTTAGTATCTAAGGCGGATATGGGTAACGTAAAACGTATGCTTTGCATAGGTAAGTAATTAACAAATTTTTAACCAGGTATTAGAGTTTTACAAGTTCATTAAATTGACACTCACTACCAAAACACAACAACATGCCACGTTCAGTTAACGCAGTAGCGTCGAGAAGACGCCGGAAAAGAATCATGAACCTTGCAAAAGGTTATTGGGGTTCACGCAGCAAGGTTTATACCGTTGCTAAAAACACAGTAGAAAAAGGCTTACAGTACGCTTACCGTGACCGTAAGACAAAGAAAAGAGAATTCAGAGCTTTATGGATCCAGCGTATTAACGCCGGTGCCCGCCAGCACGGAATTTCTTACTCTCAATTAATGGGTAAATTAACAGCAAAGGAAATTGGTTTAAACCGTAAGGTATTAGCTGATTTAGCGATGAATCACCCTGATGCCTTCAAGGCAGTGGTTGATGCTGTAAAATAAAACTAAGATTTTTAAGATTTGTAGAATTTTAGGATAGAAATTAAAAAACCCGCTTGATGCGGGTTTTTTTGTGGGCTTGTCCGCCCCGTCCTTGCGAGGAACGAAGCAATCTCTTCACATGCTAATCTGGGAACTAAAAGTTTGTGGTTAGCAAACAGCGGCAGTAAGGTTCTCATTGACATTACTGTTAGAAGAATGTCCTATGTAGAGGTTGCTTCGTTCCTCGCAATGACGTGACAAATAACGGATTACAGTACTATAATAACACCCTCTTTATCAACAATATCCATATATTGCTTAAAGTTCTGAACATCGTCATCAACCAGTTTTTTAAATAGCGGATTGAATACATGTGCGAGGCTTACACCAATCCCGCCAGCGGGTGGCTGATAGGTTATTACAACATCAATCAGTGTTCCGCCATCGGCGGTATCGCGGAAACGAACTTTACCTGCATTATCAATAATTGAATCAGGTAGAGAGCTCCAGCCGATCATATAACCGGGCTCGTCATGTACAATTTCAGCATCCCAGCTAACATTAGCTACCCCGGTAGGCAGTTTTAAAACCCAGCGGGAACGTCTTTCATCGATTATCTCCACATCCTCCAGGTGATTCATAAATAAAGGCAGGTTATCCAGCTTGCGCCAAAAATCATATACTTCGTTTCTTGGTTTATTCACTGAGAATGACGTGCGGATGTTTACGTTCACAGGTGAGGTGGAGAGTTTGCCTGCTTGTGAGTAAAGCTCACAATGCCCTGAAATGCCACGATTTACCAGGTATCCACCGGCGCCGAGTTTCAAAATGCTCGAAAAAGGACTTTTAAAAATATTCCTGATGCCTGAAAAACTTAGCTTTACACCAGCTGCTATCGATATATAACGCTCTGGCCAGTTTAAATTTATAGTAGCAGAGCCGTTTTTATCTGCCGGAATCCGCTGTAATGCTGTAGTTGCCATATAATGTTGTTTAAATAGGTATGCTTTTTAAACAATAAATACACAAGGCAGTTTTCTTTATTTGAATTTAAGCTTTAAGCGATCCAATCAAACTAAAAACAACTCCATGAATTCACTCAACTTAATCAGCAACATAATTTGAGTTTATAAATTCTTATTCTACATTTGCATCGCTTTAGGTTCCCGGCTAAATACCGGGATTAAAAGGGAATACGGTGTAAATCTGTAACTGTCCCGCAGCTGTAAGCTCCATAACCAATACCCAATCAATAGGGTCACTGTTTTGATTTCAATCAGGATGGGAAGACCGGGTAAAGGGGAGTAAGTCAGAATACCTGCCAAGGCATAAATATTATTCACGGCTTTCGGGGATTGAAGCTTGAATGTGAAACTCATCTGCTTTGGTTTCTATTTCAAATTTTCCATTCTTCGTAGTTGTGGGTTTAAACTGCGACAGATGCAAGGAACTGGGCTCCGCTTAAAAAGTATTTTATCTTTTTTATCAGCATTACTTCTATGCTTTGTTTTGCCTTTTTTCGTAAATGCCCAAGCTGATACTTCTAAAAAGTTAAATGAGGTTAAGGTAAAGACCTCTCCGATCCCCCAGGTGCAAAGCATGGTGCCGATACAACAAATTTCGGCAAACGCTTTTGAACAATACAGTGCTTTTGATGTTGCCGGTGCCATAAGAAATTTCTCAGGTGTAAATATTAAGGATTATGGTGGTATAGGCGGATTGAAAACTGTATCAGTAAGAGGACTGGGCGCTAATCATACCGCCGTTTTATATGATGGCATATTGATAAATGATGCCGAAAACGGGCAGGTTGATTTAAGTAAACTCAACTTAAATAACGTCCAGGATATTACGTTGTTTAATGGCCAGCCATCGACCATTTGTATGCCTGCGAGATCATTCACAGCGGCGAGTGTCCTCTCCATTAGGACTATTAAACCGGCGCTTACCGCAAATAAACCCTACCAGGTTACTGCAGGAATAAAGGCAGGATCATTCGGCTTGGTAAATCCATATTTACAATGGCAGCAGCGGATTAATAACAATTGGTCGTTTATTTTAAACAGCAATTTTGAAAATGCAAACGGGCGATATAAATATCAAAACAGCGTAAATGGATCAGCCGCAACGGGGGAACGTGTTAACGCGGACATTCTCGCAAAGCAGGTTGACGGAGCTTTGTACTGGACAAAAAGCGACAGCAATAAATTTAACCTGCATGTAAACTATTATGATTCCGACAGGGGTTTACCCGGCGCGGTAATTCTTTATAACGAAACCCCATCCAGGCAGCGTTTATCGAACCGGGACTTTTTTATCCAGGCCGGCTATGAGCGCATCTGGGCCAGCGGAATTCATTTATTTTTGAATACCAAACTATCGCAGAATTATCTCCGCTACGTTAATCCTGATTTTTTGAACGAGGAACACAGGTTAGACCAACGCTTTACACAACGCGAGATTTATCAATCTGCTGCTTTAGCCTATCATTTCACAGCTAATTGGGAGGTTTCCTATTCGGCAGACGTTGCTGTTAATGATCTGAGTATCCTTTTTAATTATCCTTACCCTTTATTTCCGCATCCAACAAGGTTAACAATATTAAATGTGCTGGCTTCAAATTTAACCCTCGGGAAATTTCAATTAGAAGGAAGCTTACTAAATACAAATATTACGGAAACAGTTAAGGTTGGCCGGTCAGCCCCGGCACGAAACAATTTCTCGCCAACGCTATCTGCTGCTTTTAAGCCATTTGAAAATTCGGGGCTTCAGTTAAGGGCCTTTTATAAATACATATTCCGTAACCCTACATTTGATGACCTCTATTATGGAGGTATAGGCAATCCAAACTTAAAACCGGAGTTTACAAATCAATTTGACTTAGGCGCCACCTACAGTAAATCTTTAAATGGGTTCATTGATTATATAGCACTAACCGCCGACGCTTATTATAATCATGTAACCAATAAAATTGTATTTATCCCTAAGGACGCCTACAATGGTTCGATCCAGAATTTTGGAAAGGTTGATATAAAGGGGATTGATGTCAGTTTAAAAACACAAACTAAAACTATAAATGGCTATAAAGGATCATTCTCATTAAACTATAGTTACCTGCAGGCGCTTAACGTTACTGACCCTACATCATCCATATACCTTAATCAATTACCATATACTCCAAAAAACACCCTGGCTTTTAATGCAGGTGTTGATCATGGTCACCTGGGGCTGTATTTTAACCAGGTTATTTCATCGTCAAGGTATTATACCAATGATAATCTCCCGGATGATTATATTCCTGGGTATGCTATTAGCGATGCTTCCTTTGTTTATCACACCATAATAAAGAACTGGCCCGTACGTGCATCAATTGAGGTGAATAACCTTTTTGACAAAAGCTATTCTGTTGTGCAAAGCTACCCGATGCCGGGCCGCTCAATAAGACTTTCAATTCAAATAATTATATAAATAATCAATAATCATGAAACAAATTAAACTTAGCTATTTACTTATCGCCATAGCGTTCGTAACCGTATTGGCATCGTGTCATAAAGACAAAATTATTCCTAAAACTGATACTCCTACTGCCACCAGGGCCGGTTTGTATGTGCTAAACCAAGGAGTGTTTCAAAGTAATAACAGTACACTTACTTATTACGACTATACAACCAAGCAGCTTACCGCTGATTTTTTTAGCAGCGCGAATGGCGGCAGTAAACTAGGTGATACTGGCAATGACATTGAAATTTACGGATCCAAGATGTACATCATTGTAAATAACTCAGATAGGGTGGACGTTGTGAACGCAAAAACAGGTAAAGTCATTAAACAGAATAGTTTGCACCAATGCAGAAGTGTTGCTTTTTACAAAGGGAATGCATTCATTACCTCATACGATGGTAATGTAGCTGTAATGGATACCACATCCTTAACTATAAACAAGTATATTACAGTTGGCCGTAATCCTGAGCAATTAGTGGTTTCAAATGATAAGTTGTATGTGGCTAATTCTGGTGGCTTAAGCTTTGGCAACCCGGATAAAACTGTTTCGGTGATTGACTTAACCTCGTTAACTGAAACTAAGAAAATACCGGTAACCGCCGATCCGGTGTCTCTTGCTGCTGATGGATACGGAAATGTATATGTTATATCATTGGGTGATTTTGCAAGCATAAAGGCAGGCATTACTATTATTGATAATAAAACTGATATTGTAAAATCACAGCTGGCGCCTGCACTTGGTTACAACATACCAATAGTTGCCCAGGGTGATTTTGTTTATTACGTTACTGCCGATAATAAGATTGCGGTATACAACGCAAAAACACAGACCGCCGCACAAACCAATTTTATAACTGATGGAACGGTTATCACTACTCCTTATGCGTTAGCTGCGGATGCTTTAACCGGCGAAATATTTGTTACGGATGCAAAGGATTATGCGTCAAATGGTACTTTATATGCTTTTGACAAGACAGGTAAACTGGAGTATTCAATTACCGTTGGCATAAATCCAGGTAAAATTGCTTTTGTAAACAAATAAGAAGAATAAAATATCATTTTATTTAAGAGGATTATCTGTAATTTTACGGCACAATTTTAAATATGTCAGCAAAAACTATTAACATCCGTACCATCGTGCTCATTCTTATCGTGCTTGCGGCAACTGCAATGCGTTTGGTTAGCTTTAAGTATCCCTTTTTAAGCAATTTTACCCCCGTTGGTGCAATTGCATTATTTGGCGGTGCTTACTTCAATCCAAAATGGAAGGCATACGTGATAGTTTTGTTATCCTTGTTTTTAAGTGACATACTTATCAACTACTTATACACCTCTAAGTGGGTGTTGCTTTATAGCGGATCATTGTGGTTATACCTTTGCTTTGCTATTATGGTATTTGTTGGTAGCCTGATAAAAAAGGTAAATGTTTTAAATGTCTTCCTGGCATCATTTGCATCAGTAGCTATTCACTGGTTGATTATGGATCTGCCATGGTTATACGGTACATTATACCCCCACACACTTGCTGGTTATGGTACATCGCTGATAGCAGCGTTGCCATTTGAAAAAAACATGATCTTGGGTGATATTATTTTCGGAGCTATCCTGTTTGGCGGCTTTGAACTAGCTAAAACTAAATACACAATTTTGCGTACCAATAAGGAACTCGCTGTTTAACATAACATAGTTTACTAAGAAAAGCGATTCTTAAAAGGGTCGCTTTTTTTGTTGGATAATAAAACTCGGGGCGCAAAACATTGCAGCTCTACGATAATTACTATGAAAAAAATAGTTGTACTAACCGGAGCCGGAATAAGCGCTGAGAGTGGCTTAAAAACATTCAGGGACAGTGATGGCCTATGGGAGGGGTATAACATTGAAGACGTAGCCACGCCCGAAGCCTGGCGGCGTAACCCTGCCATGGTGCAGCAATTTTATAACGAGCGTCGTAAATCAGTAATTGAAGCAAAACCTAATGCTGCACACTACGCACTAGCGAAGCTGGAAGAAAAATATGAGGTAACCATCATCACCCAAAATATAGACGATCTGCACGAAAGGGGAGGCTCAACCAATGTGTTACACCTGCATGGTATTATCACCCGTTCGCAGTCTGACAAAGATCCAAAACTTACTTACCCAATTGATGGCTGGGAAATAAAGATGGGAGAGCTTTGTGAACTTGGCTCCCAGCTACGCGCCCACGTAGTATGGTTTGGCGAGGATGTGCCAATGATTGAAAAGGCGGCCAGGGTTTGTATGAAGGCCGATATTTTTATCCTCGTGGGTTCGTCGCTTGCGGTTTACCCGGCGGCTGGGTTGGTGGATTATGTGCCTCGTAATATTACTAAATATATTATTGACCCTAATATACCCGATGTAAATCGGCATAACTTTATTAAAATAGAGGAAAAAGCAAGTATTGGGACATTAAATTTGGTTTTGAAGCTTTTAAAAGTCTGAAAATCATTAATATGTCAATTTGTTTGATTTATTTTTTTATTAAATATTATAGATTTTTTACATCAATACAAAAAACTAATAAAAAATAAGAACATTTCATAAAAAAGATAAGATTATTATTTATTTTAAGTTATTTATTATCATTTTTTGTTAAAAAATTAAGTAAAAAGCCATTTTCTGTAAAATTAAACGTTAATTATTTTAATAAAAATGAGATATTTTTTACTTTAACCGTAAAAAAATACTACTTAAATTATTAAAGTGTAAAAAATACACTTATCTTTTCTTTCATTTTTTTCATTTTGTTAAAAATTAGCCGCCTATTGTAACCCAAATGTTACAATATTATCTTGGGTTAACTATTAACTAACAAAATGATTAACGTATGAAGAAAAACTTCCTTCACCGCATTCTATTCCTTTTGCTGGTGTTTGCGGGCAACTCTGCCTACTCACAAACCCGTACCGTTACCGGTACTGTTACAGCAAAAGATGACGGCTTACCCATGCCCGGGGTAAGCGTAGTAGCAAAAGGTTACAAAGCAGGTACACAAACTTCTGTACTTGGAAAATTCAGTTTAAGTCTGCCTGCCGGAGCAGCAACATTAACATTTACTTTTATCGGTTACCAAACGGTAGACGTATCCATCCCATCCAATGGGGTTGTTAATGTGGTAATGAACAATGATTTTAAGCAACTAAACGAGGTTGTTGTAACAGGCTCGGGTGTGGCTACAAGTAAAGCACGCCTGGGGATTGCTGTTGAATCGGTTTCGGGGAAAAACCTGGCACAAACGCCGCAAGCATCTGTTGATCAGGCCCTGGTAGGCAAAATACCCGGCGCCCAGATCTCTTCAGTTGATGGTACACCCGGAGCGCGTACAAACATCCTGTTAAGAGGCATCAATACCATTCAGGGCGGGACCTCGCCAATGGTCCTGGTTGATGGAGTTGAATCAAGGGTAACTGATATAAGTCAGCTTGATCCAAATACAGTAGATCATATTGAAGTTGTACAAGGTGCTGCTTCATCAACAATTTACGGCGCGCAAGGTGCCAATGGTGTTATACAGGTATTTACTAAAAAAGGACAATCAGGCAAAACTAAAATTGATCTGTCGAGTTCGGTAAGCGCCAGCACCTATCTTAACACAGGTAATGTGCACCAGGCGAAGCTAAGTAGTTTTTTAACTGATGCCAGTGGTAATTTTATTGATGGCAGCGGAAACATTATTAAACTTGATGCCGATGGTACTTACCCGGGTGTAAGATGGCAGTATTTAGCTGATGGTAACAACCCAACTGCGATGTCGAACCCATTAAATATAGCACGCCAGCAATACGGTACTAATTTAAAATACTACGACCACCTTGCACAACTATTCAAAACTGCCTATACAACCAGTAACAGTGCGACAATTTCCGGTGGGACTGATAAAACAGATTATAGCCTTGTTCTTTCAAATAACCACCAACAAAGCAATATCAAAACCAATGGTTATAATGACAGAACAAATTTAACTACCAATTTAGGGACTGAGTTATTTAAAGGGTTTACAATCCGGTCAACTACACAATTAATTTATACCAAAAATACGCTAAATCCTTTTTTTGGCACAGGTGGAAACGCAATATACGGCGTATTGAATACATCTCCGTTTTATGACTTTAACCAAAAACTCCCCGACGGCACTTCCCCGTTCTCGTTAAATTCAGGCACGGTTAGTGTAAACAGTGCGAACCCATTTTATGCTACCGAATACAGCAGTAAAAAGGATAACCGGGTAGACATTTTGCAAAACATACAGGCAGATTATAAAGTAAATAAGTTTGTTGAGCTGAATGCAAAATATGGGTTAAACTATAGCCATCACGAAGTTGACTATATTATAAAAAATCAAAGCGCAAATGCTAATTCAACTGATCTGTCATCCTGGTTATATTCTAATAATGACAGTGATAATACGGGAGAGTTAGATAAGTATACCTATACCACTGCATTTCAAAACCTTAATGCTTCGGCCACTGTCCGTACCGATTTTAAAAAGGATTTTCATATAAACTTGCCAATCACAACAAGCACCTTGCTTCAGTACGATTACAGAAAAAATAATTACAAGGAATTTGACGTGTATGGTTATAGCCTACCAAGCTATGCGATCTATAATTTTCAACAAACAAAGACGCAGAAGGTAACTGATGATTATATCGAACCATTTGTAACTTATGGCTATGTTGTAAACCAAAAAATTGACATTGGTGAATATGGCGGTGTATCCGGTGGTTTCAGGAGCGATTATTCATCTGCATTTGGCGAGGGCTCCAAACCTTTTACATTTCCAAATGCTAATGCTTATATCAGGCCATCATCATTTGATTTCTGGAGAAATGGAAAATTAGGCAATATATTTCCTGAATTTAAATTAAGAGCTGCTTTTGGCGAGGCAGGGATACAGCCGCAGCCATTTGACAGATACCCAACCGTTACTCCGACTAACTTAGGCACCCAATTAGTTTTTTCTCTCCCACTTGCACAAAAAAATCCAAAGCTTAATGTTGAAGTTTCAAAAGAATTTGAGGCTGGTACCGATATTGGGATAAGAGGCTTTAGTGGTAATTGGTTTAGCAACTTTAATGTTAGCGCTACTTATTGGAACAGGAAAGGTTCCAATATCATATATTCGGTAAGCGTTGCGCCATCAACAGGTGCGTCAACAATAAAAACCAACGCCATTTCCTTAAGCTCACATGGCGTGCAGGCATCACTGAATATGGATATTTTAAAAACCAGGAAATTTAACTGGAGCTTTACTACAAACTTCAGCAATGAAACCTCGGTAATTGATAAAATAAACGGACCGCCAATTATATTAACCTCAGCAGCAGGAAGTACACAGGAGGTTTTAATTGCCGGCCAAAAAATAGGACAGATCTATGGCTATAAAGCATTAACTACCATAAACGAAGTAAACCAGGAAGGCGTTGCATATATTGCGCCTGCTGATTATGGAAATTATGAAATTGTTAATGGCCGGGTTGTTAATAAAACCACTAAAGGTGTTCAATTTACAAACGAGGTTTACCCCATAGGCGATCCGAATCCTAAGTTCAACATGTCGTTCATAAACGCATTCAGCTATAAAAACTTAACATTTGGGTTTCAGTTTGATTGGGTTTATGGCAGCCACCTGTATAACCAAACTAAAGAGTGGATGTACCGTGATGGTATAAGCGGCGATTATGATAACCCTGTTACCATTGGCGGTCAAACGGCTGCTTATACAGCATATTACAGAAGTATTTATGCAGATTATTTTGGGGCACGTAACGGCCCTGCACGTAATGGTACTAAAGATTATTTCTGGGAGGGTTCTTCCTTCCTTAGGTTAAGAAATATCTCGTTAGGGTATGACTTCACTAGCTTAATACCAAACAAGGTTTTCAGGCGTGTGGCATTAACATTTACAGGGCGTAACATCTTAACCTTTACCAAATATACCGGTTTTGATCCTGAAATTAGTTCAGGTTCATCAAATTCAGCTTTTGACAGGGGAGTAGATCATAGTTCTATGCCAAATACCAAATCATACCAGGTGGGATTAAGTCTGGGTTTTTAACTAAAATAAATCTAATTAGAAATGAAAAAATATAAATATATATACGTTTTCATGATGATAGCAGGACTGCTCAATGTTACATCATGCAAAAAGGAACTGGATGTAAAAAATCCCAATTCCCCTACCTTAGACCAGGCAAAAACCGAATCAGGGCTTATATCGCTTGCAAGCGGTTCTATTTATAAAAATGGCTTTACCGGTTATAATTGGTTGGGAGATAGTTATTTTTCGTTATGTATCGGTTATTATGAACTTTTAGCTGATAATATCTCAGCTGAGGCTTCAAATCAGAACATTAATGTGGTAAATCTTCCGGACTACCTTGTACTTGACGATGGCACTAAGATCACTAATACATCTCCATCAAAAAGTGTTATACGCATTAGTAATTCGCGCGACAAACAAGCTTCGAATATGTTTTTTTATGAATGGGCATATATGTATGGCTTGAATAATGCGGCTAATCAAATACTGGCATTGGTTGATAATATCAGTTTTTCGGGCGATGCGACTACCAAGAAAAACACTTTAAAGGCCTGGGCCTATTGGTGGAAAGGGTTAGCATACGCAAAAATTGGTTCAATATACTATGCAGGCATCATCAATAGCGAGGTTAATGCATTAGTGCCAAACTATGTTAACAGTGCGGCAATGATAGCTGAATCTAATAAAAATCTTGATCAGGCAAGTTCATTATTATCCGGTATTACGAACACAGCCGATTATGGTACATTATTAGGCAACCTGATACCCGATTTTACGCAAACCGGTAAAGGAGGCGTATTAACGCCTGCAATGTGGATCCACAGCATAAATACTTTAAAAGCGCGTAATCTATTGGCCAATAAAAAAACCAGTGACATGACAGCGGCTGATTGGGCTACCGTTTTGACATTAACAAACGCCGGTATTACACAAAGCGACCTCGTATTTACAGGCCGCACAACTGCAACAAACGGTATCTTTTCTGTTAATACGGGTTCCGTAGCAGCAATGACTACCGGTGTTCCAAAAGCAACGGCCTTTAAGGTTAGTGAAAGGCTTATACAAGAATATAAATCAGGAGACAAACGCTTAGCAAACAATTTTACAACAAACCAGTACCTAAACCAGGTTGGCGGCTTTACCTTCAGTACAAGATGGCAATTGCTTGACGGAGGAGCTACTGGTTTTAGCGATAACGGCTCTTTGGTTCTGAGTAATAAAACACCTGGTAATTATGAACTATTTATTGCCGGGAGCTACGAAGAAAACGAGTTAATGAAAGCTGAAGCACTGATCAATACCGGACAAATTGATCTCGGCCTTGCCAGTGTGGACAAAGTAAGGGTGTATCAAGGTGCTGGCTTAGCTGCAGTATCCGGAACAAGTTTAAGTTTAGCAGCGGCCAAAGAGGAATTACGCAGAGAAAGACGTGTGGCCCTGGTATTCAGAGGAACAGCATTTTATGATGCCAGGAGATGGGGTGTTATATATGATGTTTCACAGGGTGGAGGTAGGACTAATGCGGTTGTGTTATCAACCAGCGGGGTGTTGAGTACCAAAGCGACTATCAATTATAACTTCCTTGATTATTGGGATGTTCCGGCAGATGAATATGTATTAAATCCGCCTTCGTCCGGTAGTGCACCTATTAAAAATCCCAATTAATACCCCGCGTTCTTATTAATATCAGTTAATGTTTACTATGGTGGTCGTACATGAAAATTGTACGGCCATCTTTATTTATTGCCCGTGTTGTGAGCAATATGGGTTTTTAAAATAAGTTTGTAGAATGATAAAATTCTCATATCCCCAAAGTCATACTAAAATACTAAGTTGCATCTTCAACTGGAGTGGCGGCAAGGACAGCGCCCTTGCGCTATTCCATTGCCTGCAAAACCCAGGCATCGAAATAAAATACCTGGTAACAACCATAAACGACGCTGCTGACCGCATCTCCATGCATGGCGTTCGTGTTGAACTATTACTTAAACAGGCAGAAAGCATCGGAATTTCCCTGTACCAAATTCGCCTGCCCGAAATGCCGGATATGGAAACATATGATAATGCCATGCGCCAACATCTTCAGTTTTTCAAAAGCGAAGGCATAACACATTCCATTTTTGGTGATATATTTTTAGAAGACCTGAAACAGTACCGCGACGAACGACTTGCCGAAATTGGTATGACAGGCATTTATCCGTTATGGAAGCGCGATACCCAGGAGCTGATCAATGAATTTTTGAACCTGGGGTTTGGTACAGTGATCGCCTGCACGCAGGCCCATTTGGAAAATATAGCAGGGGAGAAGATAACCATTGAACTGATCAATTCGTTACCGAATGATGTTGACGTTTGCGGCGAGAACGGCGAGTTTCACACCTTTGCCTTCAAGGGACCAATCTTCAAAAACGACATTAATTATAAACTGGGGGAGAAGGTTTTTAAAGAATACAAGTCTCCCGAAAATGCCGCCAGCGATTCTAATTCTTCGGCAGATCAAAAACTCGCCGGCTTTTGGTACCAGGACCTTATTTTGGCCTGACCTCCCATTTATTTGGCAATTTTAAGGCGCAGAATATAATTTGGCGATTGTTTTTACGACACTTTACTTTATTGATAATCAAATATTTAAGTTACAATAATAACAAAGTGAATTAAAGATCAAGCTACTCAATAGGGGTATTTTATACCATTTTTGCCAAATAAAATTTTGAATGAGTAAAAATACGAATATAAAAATCTATATTACAGATACTTATATAATTTTATTAAATCAATAATTGTAGCGATTGTAGGAGTCCTTAAAATCCTTGCGCATCTCTGTAAACCGGATAGAGACCGTCTTTAAAAAGTCTTCATCAAGCAATTCAAATACACTATTTACGCCGTCGAGCACATCGGCTTCTGCAACTTTGTAGGTCTGCTCCAGGTTACCCTGCTCAATCTTGATAATAAACTTCCGGTTCATATTCAGGATGGAGATCTTGAAATCAGGATGCGGTAATTCGGCAATAACTCTCATGATGATAAAATTTATATCGTAACGATCTGGCAAATTAATAATGCTCGGTTACTTTGCTAAATAAAAGATTAAATATGAGATTGGCCTTATTTACTTTTACTCCAGCATTCCTATTTTTGTGTTATGGCAGAGGATTTAAACATAGTAACATCAACCGACAAGGCTGAACAATATCAATCGTTAATTCCACAAATCGAGGCGCTCTTAATGGGCGAACCCGACCTGGTGGCCAACATGGCCAATGTGTGTGCCGCTTTAAAGGAGCAATTCAAATGGTTTTGGGTTGGATTTTATTTGGTTAAAGATGGAGAACTTGTGTTGGGGCCGTTCCAGGGACCTGTTGCCTGCACCCGGATTGGTTTGGGCAGAGGCGTTTGTGGCGCTGCCTGGGAACAGGAAAAAACACTGGTTGTTCCGGATGTTGATGCGTTTCCCGGGCATATTGCCTGCAGTTCGGCTTCACGCTCCGAAATTGTTGTCCCTGTGTTTAAAGATGGCAAAGTTGTTGCAGTGCTCGACGTGGATAGCGATGAGCTCGATCAGTTCAATGAAATCGATGCTCAATATCTTCAGCAAATAGTAGCATTGGTAAACTTTAAATGAGCAAGGTATTTTTAATTGCCGGTCTTGGTGCCGACACAAGAGCATATGACAAGATTAGCATCGAGGCAGACGAAATTATTCGTGTAGATTGGATCGAGCCCGATAAAACTGACACTTTAAAATTGTATTCGCAAAAGCTTATCCATCAATACAATATAACACACCACTCCATTGTAATAGGCAATTCCTTGGGTGGTATGATCGCAATGGAGATTGCCAAGGAAATTCTCCTTGAAAGGACCATTCTGATATCCAGTATTAAAACAATTGACGAAGCGCCCTGGTATTTCTCCTTATTCAAGGTGTTGCCGGTTTATAAACTTATTCCGGGAAAACTATTCACTTCAATGGGCTTTATGATCAGGTTTGTTTTTGGCAAAATGAACAAGGCTGATAACTGGTTGTTTAACGATATGCTGAAGAAGTCGTCGCCGAAGTTTGTAAAATGGGCAATGGGAGCAGCCTTGCATTGGGACAATAAGATCATCCCAAAAAATGTTTACACCATTACCGGCGACAAGGACGACGTGTTTGATTATAGGCGGATAAACGATGCCATCATAGTAAAAGGCGGCACGCATATCATGATATTTGACAGGGCAGAAGAGGTTAACAGAATTTTGAAGGAGATCATTGAGAAATGAAATTACCCGAATCTTATTACCACAATCCTGACGTGGTAGCCTTAAGCAAGGACCTAATTGGCAAGTATTTATTTACACGTATAGACGGTATAACTACCGGTGGTTATATTGTTGAAACAGAAGCCTATAACGGAATAATCGACCGGGCGTCCCATGCATTTGGTAACAGGCGTACAACGCGAACCAGTATTATGTTTCAGAAGGGCGGAATCGCCTATGTGTACCTTTGTTATGGCATTCACGAAATGTTTAATATCGTGACAAATATTGAAGGGGTTCCTCATGCGATACTTGTACGGGCTATCAATCCTACCGATGGTATCGAGGCGATGCAAGCCCGGAGAAATATGCCGTTACTTAAACCAACTATCACTATGGGGCCTGGATCCGTTGCTAAAGCTTTAGGAATCTCCCGCGCCATCAATGCCTACAGCTTACAAAGCGATACTATCTGGATTGAGGACAAGGGATTGTCTTTGGCTGATGAAGAAATAGCTGCTGTCCCAAGAGTTGGCGTAGATTATGCAGGTGACGACGCGCTGTTACCCTACCGGTTTTTTGTAAAAGGAAACCCCTACGTGAGCAAACCAAATAAATAATTAATTTTACCGGCGAACGCAACACCCGCGTTTCCTGATGATTATTTACCATGAATTTTGAAAACACGTTAGCATTTGCAACTCAACTAGATGAGCAGGATCCTTTAAAAGATTTCCGGTCAAAATTTCTTGTGCCCAAACACAAGGGGAGAGATGCCATCTACTTTTGCGGCAACTCTTTGGGGCTACAGCCAATAACGGCACAACAATATACCAGTGATATATTTGCCAATTGGCAAGACCTCGCGATCGAAGGTTTTTTCGCAGGCGACAATCCATGGCTGGGCTACCATAAACAATTGACTAAGACGCTTTCCGGTATCGTCGGCGCAAAAGCCGAAGAGGTTACAGTGATGAATTCACTCACAGTAAATCTTCACTTACTGTTGATAAGTTTCTATAAACCAACAAGTAAAAGGTTTAAAATAATAATGGAAGGCGGCGCTTTTCCGTCAGATCAATATGCTCTTGCAAGCCAGGTTAAATTTCATGGATTCGATCCAAAGAACGCTATAGTCGAGATATTTCCACGTGATGGCGAAGATATTTTGAGGACTGAGGACATCCTTGCAACGATAAATACCCATGCTGATGAGTTGGCTTTGGTTCTGTTCGGCGGGATAAATTATTACACCGGCCAATGTTTTAATATTGAAGCCATAACCCTGGCCACCCATAAGGCGGGTGCATATGCCGGATTCGATTTGGCGCATGCTGCAGGTAATGTGATTTTAAAGCTGAATGATTGGGATGTGGATTTTGCTTGTTGGTGTTCGTATAAATACATGAACTCCGGTCCCGGTGGTATCAGCGGTATCTATGTTCATGAAAAACATTTTAACAACACCGATTTAAGTCGTTTTGAAGGTTGGTGGGGCCACAGGCAGGATCGCCGTTTTTTAATGCCCCCGGAGTTTGAGCCAGAGATAGGTGCGGCCGGCTGGCAGCTAAGCACCAGCCCCATTATGCTTCTCGCTTTACATAAAGCCTCCCTTGACATTTTTGAGCAAGCCGGCGGCATTGTCCCTCTCAGAAAAAAAAGCGAGCTTCTGACGGCTTATTTGGAGTTTTTGATCAATAGCATTAATGAAGTCAATAACGAAGTGTTGTTTAAGATCATCACACCAAAAAATAAACAGGAGCGGGGAGGTCAGCTTTCCATTGTATGCAAACAAAACGCAAAAGCCATTTTCAATTTCTTAACAGACAATGGCGTTATTGGCGATTGGCGTGAACCAAATGTGATCCGTTTAGCGCCAGTGCCACTTTATAACAGCTTTACGCAGGTTTTTGAAGTTGGCAGGATTCTTGGCGCCGCGGTTGTCGAAGTCAAATAATAGCGGCTGAACCAGTGAGTAATCTCAAAATAGCTTACGATCCGATATATGCGCATCCCTTACCCGAGGGACATCGTTTTCCGATGCTTAAGTACGAACTGATTCCCGCGCAATTATTACACGAGGGCTTGATCGAGGAATCTAATCTGTTTTCGCCAGGCGTTCCCGACGAAGAAGAGATCCTGTGGACACACGATAAAAGTTACTGGGAGCACCTCCGTGATTTGACACTGCCTCCGCGGGAACAAAGGCGAACAGGTTTTCCATTATCTGCAAAGCTGATTGAGCGCGAAATCCGGATAGCTAAAGGAACGATTGATGGCTGCAATTATGCAAAGCAATTCGGTATAGCGTTTAATGTCGCCGGCGGAACCCATCATGCAGGTACCAATTGGGGCGAGGGATTCTGCCTGTTAAATGACCAGGCTATTGCAGCCAACTATCTATTAAATAATAATTTAGCATCATCTATCTTAATAATTGATTTAGATGTTCACCAGGGAAACGGAACCGCGCAAATCTTTGAAAACAATCCAAAAGTATTCACCTTCTCCATGCATGGCGCTAATAATTTCCCGTTCAGGAAGGAAAGATCTGATCTTGATATTCCCTTACCAGATGGTGTTGAGGATGATAAATACATGCAGTTGCTTAAGAAAACTCTGCCAAGTTTGATAGGCCAGCAGCAACCTGACTTTATCTTTTACCTTTCAGGTGTTGATGTGTTAGCAACAGATAAACTTGGCAAAATGGCATTAAGCAACGCAGCCTGTAAGGAGCGCGACCGGTTTGTATTTGAGCAATGCATTCGTAACAAAATTCCGGTACAGGTGAGTATGGGAGGTGGGTATTCGCCGAATATTAAGGATATAGTCGATGCACATTGTAATACTTACCGGGTGGCAAATGAATTGTACTTCTGAAAATATTTACGATTTAATCCCGCGCCACAATCAGAATCGTTTTATCCCTGTGCTTTTTGCTAATGAACTGAAAGCGAAAAAATAACAGAACTGCGGAAGTCATTAAGCCCAGCGTTAGCCCGTACCAAATCCCTTTAACGCCAAGATGCAACGGAATTCCCAGTAGATAACCCAAAGGCAACCCTACTACCCAATAAGCCAGGAATGTAATTATCGTCGGAATGTTTACATCACCCATACCACGCAATATGCCGAGGCCGACAACCTGTGTTCCGTCGAACAGCTGGAATACTGCTGCAATGATAAGTAACTGTGCTGCAATGTCTATAACTATTTTATCTGTAGTGTACATCCATGGTAACAGGTGATTACCCAACATCAAAACACAAGCGGTTACAGACATAAAAAGCAAAACAATGTGATAACTGGAGATTGCCGAATGCCTTAAATTTTCATGATCCTTTGTACCAAAGTAGTTGCCGGACTTAATTGCTGCAGCGGCCGATAGTCCGCTTGCCATCATGTAGGTTATTGATGCAAGATTAATAGCGACCTGGTGTGCAGCCTGCTCATGATAGCCGATGGTGCCTATCAAAACTGCTGCTCCGCTAAAGGCGCTGATCTCGAAAGTATACTGCAACGCCACTGGTGCGCCAATTTTTAAGATTTGCATACTGCGGATCTTGTTGATCCTCGTCAGTACAAAACTCTTTAGATACTTCTTAAAGTGCTTTGAGCGAAAGATATAAATGCCCATAACTATCGCCATCAGGCATCTGTCGATAAGTGTACTGTATCCAACTCCTTTTATCCCTATAGGAGCAATGCCAAACATTCCCTTTACGAAAATTATCCCAAGGCAAATATTCAGCACGTTACCCCATATCGATATCAGCATGGCTTGTTTGGTGAAACCTAAACCTTCTGCAAACTGTTTAAATGTATTGAATACCAGCATAGGAATAATGGACGATCCCAGCAGGATCAAAAATGGCTTGGCTTGTTGAATTACAGAAGGGGTTTGATGCAAGTGATCAAGTAAAAAAAATGAGCACGCCACAGAGGCTGCAAAAAGAATGATGCCCGATGTTACATTTATGAATAAGCTATTTGATAAGAGTTTTCCGCATTCCTCAAAATCATCCCGACCATTTAGTTGTGCGATTAATGGCGTTGAACCATAGGAAATCCCGATACCAATTACTAAAACGATAACAAAGATGCTGCTGGCTAATGAAACGGCTGCCAAGCTCACTGTACCGGCAAAATGCCCTACAACAACACTGTCAGAGAACTGCACAAGTTGATGTCCCGCCTGCGATATTACAACAGGGATAGCCAGCTTAAGGTTACTGTGATAGTGTGTCTTATATTTATGGTAGAGGAACATGGTTAATCCGGAAAGTCAGTAAACCCGGAGGACCGAAAGATAGGAACTATAACGGAATAGTTGGAGCACAACATTTCAACATTACAGCCTTTGCAACTACACAGCTGTATAAAACTCTTCCTTCTCCGTGGTATTTATTCTGATAATACCGGACAGGATCAAGTCGACCAATAATTTCTGCGCCTTTTTTCGACCTATTTTTAATAGGTCGCAACATTCTTTTATGGTGATACGGGCGGCACTTTCCAGGTATTGCAGCAGTGCTTTTTCGTTATTGGAATATTCTATCAGAACACCCTCTGTGCCTGATGATCGCTTCAGGACATCTACCACGATTTTACTTGCCAGCACGCTTTTATCCTTTACTCGTACATAAACCCACCATTTTCCGTCCTCAGCCAGCGCATAATGCGGTTTCAACGGGCTTTCCGCTATATCAACAACCAGCACCAGTTTATCATCTACATACACCTCCTCAAATATTGGCTCAAGAGCCGGGCGGGCGAACATATGTGCTGCCTTCGTTATCATGTAGCGTTCTTCATCCTCAGACTTTACACCCTTAATAGTGCCATCATCAGCCACGCCAATCAATAGCTTGCCACCTTTGTTGTTGGCGTAGCTAACCATGGTGCGTGCTATTTTTTCGCAACTGGTAATTGTTTTTTTAAAGTCGAGTTTAACACCTTCGCCCTCAAAAATCAGCCTTTTCAAATTCATTTTTCTTCCGTCTCCTTTTTAAGCGATTGGTAAGGCGTAAATATTTCCATCCATACTTCGGGCTTGCTAACAGGGGTAAAGCCAAATTGACTATATAATCCGTGCGCATCAGCAGTTGCTAACGACCAGCGCCGCAGTCCCTGTAACTCCGGATGATTAACAATTGTTTGGATCAACCACTTAGATAGCCCCATTCTCCGGTAATCAGCAACAACAAACACATCGCATATGTAAGCAAAGGTCGCCTTGTCTGTTATTACCCGTGCGAAACCTACCTGCTCATGTCGTTTATAAACCCCAAAGCATAAGGAGCCTGAAATTGCTTTTTTTACCGTTTCCCCTGGAATGCCCTGTGCCCAATATGATTCCTTATCCAGGTAGTTGTAGATTAAGTCAATATTCAAAAGGCTTTTATCCGTCGAGATCACAAATCCATTTTTCAGAAAAGCCTCATCGTTTATTATAACAAACATTTTTAATGCGGATTTAAGATAAGTAGGCAATGGATCATTGCCTAATGTTTCCCTTGCCGCTAAATATCAGAAAAATCCCGGTAAAACCCTTTGTAATTTGTTGCCAAAACGCAATATTTTGAGAATATTTTGCAGGCAATCACCATCACCAAACCAATTTATAACCCACACCACGGATATTGATCAATTGGATCTGTGGATCAATCGCCATGTGTTTGCGAAGCTTAGTGATGAATACGTCGAGGCTGCGCGCGTTAAAGAAATTATCATTGCCCCACAGCTTTTCAAGCAAGATCTTCCTGGAAACTATCTCGTGCTTGTGTTGATACAAAAGATTTAATAATTCACTTTCACGGGCAGTAAGATGTATCGTGGTTTTATTAAATTCAAGTTTATTCCTGGCCGGGTCAAAATCCAGGTCGCCAACTTTAACTATATTATTTAAAGTCTTTGTTGAAATAAGTAACCGGTTAGTGCTCAACAAAACCTTTATTCGTACAATTAACTCTTCCACGCTAAATGGCTTCTTTAAATAGTCGTTAGCTCCTATTTCAAACCCGGCAACCACATCCTTTACCTGCGATTTGGCGGTAAGAAATATAACCGGGGTAATTTTATCTTTCTCCCTTATCTTTTTCAACAGCTCAAACCCGTCCAGCTTTGGCATCATGATATCGAGCGCGAGAATATCCGGCTTGTGTTTTAAGTATTGCGTATAAGCTTGTGCACCATCAGCACACAGTATTACATTAAACTCCCGTTCCTCCAGGCTTTCCCTTACTATATGCCCCAACGCCAATTCATCTTCCGCTAATAAAACGGTTATTTTATCCATTGCCTAAAGGTAAAGAAACAATAAACTCGCTACCCTTGTTTATTTCACTTTTAACAGTTACATCTCCACCATGTGCCTTTACAATATATTTCACATAACTTAATCCAAGGCCTGTTCCCTTTACGGTATGAATATTGCCTGCGGGCACCCGGTGAAATTTGTCAAATATCAATTTAACTTGGTCAGATAAAATCCCCGGACCGTTATCCTTTATCGAGAAGTTAATATGTTTATCGCTTTTATAACTGCTTATAACAATCGCTATAGGTTCGTTTGAATATTTTACAGCGTTGTCAAGTATGTTAGCCAGTACGTTCCTAAAATGAGTTTTATCTGCATAAATAGTTTCAATTTTGTCCTTATTGATGTATGTGATATTTATTGGTTTGGCTGATTTTAACTGTTCAGAACCAATAACTTCAGCTACAAGTTCATCAACAGACACTAATTCTTTGTTCAATTGTACTTCCTTATTTTCAAATGCTGCAATATCAAGAACCCTGGTGACCAATTGATTGAGGCGTTGCAGCTCGTTTTTAGAGGTCTGCAGATACCTTTGTGTTTTATCGACATCATGTAATGCATTAAACTTTTCCAACCCCTCAATGGCAACGCTCATGGTGGCAATTGGCGTTTTAAGTTCGTGGGTCATGTTATTGATGAAGTCGTCCTTCAATTCGCTTAATTTCTTTTGAGCGATAAAAGTACGGATGATGTAAATAAAGCAAAACACCATAAACAACATCAGCAATGCTGAAAGGAGCAAGGGGAGGAGCATACTTTTCAGGATAGCATGCTGCGGATTTGTAAAAACTGCGCGAATAAATAATCTTTCGCCTACTGATTTAAAGTGTACAAAACCATGATAGTCATAAACCACTTCGGTTGTTTCACTATAATTAAGTCTTGATTTGAAGTGAAGATTCTTTTGAGCAGAAATCCGTAAACCGAACGGTGAGTTAATATGATTTTTTTTCAACTCGCTTATGTAATAGGTTCTTAGCTTAAGGCTATCAGCTGTTTTATAATTTGAGGGTAAATCATATATAGTTTGCATGGGCGTATGCATAAATTTTAGCTGCATCTCCCGTGTTGGATGTGGATTTTTTTTATAAAAATTGATATTTCTAAAATTTCGTTCCTGCAGGTCGTACATTCCAAGCACCAGTAGTACTTTTTCTCTCAGGGCAGGAATATCCGTCGCCATGTCTGCCAAAACTGAAGAAATCGTTGCGTTATGGCCAATCTCACTTTTGTAGCGATCAAGTAACGAGCTGTTTACCCTATACGGCTCGTTCAGTTTTATATATTTATTGGAAAAATATATATTAACATCCGGTGGGAGCCGAGGGCCTTCGAAACGCATATGACTCCAATTATTTGACAGGCTCATTTTCTCGGGCATCGTAAGTGTGTCGATTTTTATGGTGGTTTCAGGAGGGGAGAGGCGTCTTACCAAAACCTTGCGAACAGAATCTATATAATCTACTTTACAATCCTCCATGGCTTTTTGCATGGCGACGTTGATATTATTGTCAAACTTTTCCTTATTTACCTTGTACGCGCTAATCGTCCAATACACCTGGAAAACAATAATACCCAGCAACGAAAAAGTTATCAGCACGAATATAATTTTTAGCCTTTGTTTCATTTACGGTTAATTTAATGATTAAAGGTAACGCCTGGCTTTTTCACTGCCTTAAATTGTTAACATACATTAACATACGATAGGATTACTTAAGGAAATCGGGAGTTAAATGCGCTTTATAAAGAAATTATTACAAACAATGACGAAAGTTTTTCTGTTTAAACTTGTAATTATATTAAAAAAGACAACCTATGAAAAAGAAAATCTTAAATTTTGCGCTGATCGCGGCAGTGGTCGGCACAATAGCTGCAGGCTGCAGCTCGTCAAAGAGCACAAGCAGCAGTGATACCACCAAAAAGGATACTACTAAGATGGCAACACCAGCAGCTACGCCCGATACGATGAAGAAGGACACGGCGAAAAAGGATACCACGCATCACTAAGATGTTGTAAAAGACGAAGGCTCACCAGTTACGGTGAGCCTTCGTCTTTTATTTAATATCGTTACCGTTAAAACGGGCTTTTAACCAAGCCACCGTCAGCCCGTATCGCAGCTCCGTTGGTTGCAATAGCAAGATCACTAGCTATGTAAGCAACAGTTGATGCAATCTCGTCCGGATCAATAAAACGCTGCAGAATTGATGTAGGCCGCGCTGTTTTAAAGAACTCCTGCTCCATTTCCTGGGTTGTTAGTTTTTTCTGAGCTGCCAGGTCCTTTACAAAAGTACCGACGCCCTCAGAAAGGGTCGGACCCGGCAATACTGCGTTTACGGTAACTTTGGTACCTTTCGTAAGTTCAGCCAAACCACGTGCAATCGAAATTTGTGCAGTTTTAGTCATTCCATAGTGAATCATTTCCTCCGGGATCTGTAGCGCCGATTCACTTGAGATAAAAATAATTCGTCCCCAATTTTTCGCGATCATCTTATCAAAATATGCCTTGGCCAATCTAACACCACTCAAAACATTCACCTCAAAAAACCTGAACCAATCTTCATCTGGAATCGCATTAAATTCCTTTGGCTCAAAAATCCCTACATTATTTATCAAAATATCCACTTCGGGAAGTTCGGCAATTAGCCGGTCAATTTGTAGCTTAATTGAAAAATCCGCAGCAATTCCAGAAATGTTTTTGTTCCCGGTTTCGTTCCTTAATTTTTCAACGGCATTATTAACACGCTCAATTGTCCGACCATTCACAATAACTTCGGCGCCTTCATTGGCCAGGGCTTTTGCAATTGCATATCCAATACCGGCTGTTGATCCGGTAACCAATGCTTTTTTGTTTTTTATTTTTAAATCCATGAGATTTTCAATTTATATTATGTTTTTCAATGCAAGTTTAGTAATTGTTTACCGACAGACTTTTATAATGCAATGAAAATGGAACAGGTCTGACAATACATCGAAAACAATATAGTTTATTTTCTCATAATTAACATTATGTTAAGTACTATTGGCAAAAGAAAGGGGAACTCTACCATTTCCCCTTTCTTTTACTATTGATTCTTATTGTAATGCGTCAATCTGCTTTTTCAAATCTGCAGCTTTTGCTTTGCTATCAGCAGCTGTTGCAGGATCAGATTTTGCACGGTAATAACTTCTTAAGTTCGTTAATGCGTCCTTATCCTTAGGCTTTATTTCCACAGCTTTTTGTAGATATGGTTTTGCAAGATCAAGCATTGAGTCAGATTTTTTTAATTCTGCCTCATATTCTTTTTGCTTGCTTGACGGTAGAGCCTGTGCCGCATTAAAAATATCCAGCGCCGGGCGCATCAATACATAGCCAAGGTTCATGTTGGCTTCAAAGTAATTTGGATCAATTTCCAGTGCCTTTTTGTACGCTTCCGTCGCTTTGGCGTAATTATCAAGAGCTGTATTGTGGTCGGAAGTCTTTGCCGCTGCATCTTTGTCCTTTGCTGATTTTGCATTTGCAGCGTCACCTAAGTTACTATAAGTTAAAGCCAGGTAATAATATAATTCCTTATTTTTTGGATCATTTGTGATAGCACTTTGTATTTTCGCCACTACCTCGCTTTGTTTTCCTGATTGTAATGCTATTTCAATTTCGCGCTTGCGCAGTTCTGAAGACGCAGGATATTTGGTGATGCCCTCGCTTGTAGCCTTTAACGCCCCGGCTGTATCCTTTACAGCAAGGTATATCGATGACATGTCCAGATAGGCCTTTGCATTACCTGAATACTTTAGCGTAACCAACTTCTTATAATTTGTAAGCGCTAATTGATAATATTTGGGATCCTTTTCTCCTGCGTTTGTTGCTGAAAGCGCTGTGTAATATACTGCGTTGGTATCCTCTGGTAATACGGTGCGGTAGTAATCAAACTCCTTATAAGCCTCTTCGTATTTTTTATTCTGATAATCCTTTACCCCAGCTGTTAATTTATACTGGGCTAAATTGATATTAGCAGCGTCAATAAGTGTCTTAAATTCATTTTTCGTATCCAATTCCTTCGCTTTTTTCACCGCGTCGTCAGCTGTCGAAAACAACGGAGCCGACGTTGTCGTAACCGTATCGTTAACTGCCAAAGCTGCATATATCGCCGCTTTTAAGGCATATGTTTGAGGCATATTGGCGGTTTTTTCATTTACTGATGCCTTATCTATCGATGTTTTTGCATCTTTAAGACTCGCCATGGCTTTGTCTACTAATATCTTTGCCTTTGCGCCTCCTGAAATGGTAACTGTGTACCCGTCGTAATTGCTCTGTGCATCCTTTAATTCCCCCTTTTGCGCAAAGGTGGTTGCCGAAGCTAAGCCTAGAAGGCATGTCATCAAAAATTTGATTTTCATGGTTTATTATTGATTGGTTAACTGTTTTAGTTTATTATTTACCTTGTTAATTTGGTCCTCGTTCCCTAGTTGAGCGTAAACCACCTGTAGCACCTGCAGGCAATTAACGTTATTGGGAGATATTTCATTCGCTTTTTCAAGCCATTGAGCCGCCCGTGTGTTATTAGGGGTGTTCCCCTTCTCCTTTTTTATAGCTCCCTCTCTTAAATACAGCAGACCAAGGTTGAAAACCGGGTCGTATACGGAGCTGTTTAGTTCAATTGAATGTAAATATAGTGATTCCGCCTTATCATATTGATTGAGGTGATCATAACATACTGCAGCTACAAACGCAATATCGGCGTTATTTGCATTAATATCAAGTAAGGCAGGTATTAAAGGCGCCAGTGAATGATAATCCTTTTTGTTAGAATAGATATTGGCCTCGTCAAATAACAGAGTTTTATCATTTGGTAGAAGCTTGCGTCCCTTTTTTATGATATTAAGAGCGCTCGTGGTATCGCCCAATAACTTGTAATTGGTCGATGCAGCCTGAACATATTCGGCTTTTGTGCTGTCGTTGGCAACTAAATCGGCGTAATATTTGGCAGCAGCCTGCAAATTACCGAGCTTATTATTTGAGTAAGCAATGTAGACATTAAGCTTTTTGAACCCCGGAGTGTACTTTTGAGCACTCATAAATAATTGCAGCGCATTATTATAGTCCGAATTGTTCATATAAACAAATGCCTTTCGAATATAAACGTTTGACAGGCATCGCTTTGAATAATCTAGCTCAGCCTGGTATTTATACGCTTTTCTTTTTGACGAAACGTTATCGATAAGGTCAGTTGTTTGGGCAAAAAAATTGGCCGGTTGGTTCAGTTTGTTGAGCGAATCAATATATAATATACTTGAATTAACAACCACCCTATAAACAACCTTTTCAAGATCAGCCGAATCGGCTTTGGTTGTTATCAGGCTGTCGACCGTTTTTTTAGCTGCAGCCAAATATTTCAGATCCTTTTTTTGTTTATAAAAGGCAAGGCTGTTAACAACGCCTTTAAGCACTTCTGTCTGGCAAAATGCAGCAGAAGTGCTTAGCGATAAAATTAAAACCGGTAATATTACTTTACGGGCGTTCATTCATTATTCTTTTGGTTCATCCGCAACGGGCTCAGCGCCTGCAGCTTCATTGTTGTCGGTTCCGGTATTGTCCGTGCCTTCAGCATTTTCGTCAATCTCCTTCTCTTCATCCTCGTCATGCTCAATTTTTGCTACCGAAGCAATTTCGTCATCGCCTTTAAGGGTTATTAACCTTACACCCTGAGTAGCTCTACCCATAGTTCTCAGTTCACTAACCGCGATCCTGATAATAATACCTGATTTATTAATGATCATCAGGTCCTCATTATCTGTAACACCTTTTATGGCAACAAGTTTTCCTGTTTTATCAGTAATATTTAAAGTTTTTACACCCTTACCGCCCCGGTTGGTTACCCTGTAATCGTCAATATCAGTACGTTTTCCATAACCCTTTTCAGAAACAACTAACACTGTGGTTTCCGGGTTATCAATGCTGATCATACCAACAACCTCATCCGCTTCATTTTCAAGCGAGATTCCGCGAACTCCTGTAGCTGTACGGCCCATCGGTCTAACAGTTGATTCATTAAAGCGGATTGCACGGCCGGATTTAAGCGCCATTACAATTTCGCTGGTGCCGGTAGTTAATGTTGCCTCCAGTAATGAATCACCTTCATTAATATTTATCGCGTTGATACCATTTGCACGCGGACGTGAATAAGCCTCAAGCGAAGTCTTTTTAATGGTACCCTTCTTGGTACACATTATTATAAAGTTGTTTTCAAGATATTCAGTATCCTTCAGACTGATCAGCTTGATGTATGCCTTGATGTTTTCTTCTTTCGGAATATTGATGATATTCTGGATCGCCCTGCCCTTAGATGTGCGGGTCCCTTCAGGTATTTCAAATACACGCAACCAGAAACATTGACCTGATTCAGTAAAGAATAGCATGTAATTATGATTAGATGCTATCAACAAATGCTCGATAAAGTCAGCATCGCGGCTATTACTTCCTATTGCACCCTTACCACCCCTGCCCTGCCTGCGGTATTCAGTTAATGGCGTACGTTTAATATATCCTTCGCGCGAAATAGTGATCACAACATCCTCATCCTCAATGAAGTCCTCAGTATTCATTTCTGCAGATGAGTGAACCATTTCGGTTTTACGCTCATCGCCATATTTATCGCGGATCTCAATCAGCTCATCTTTGATAATTTGCATCCTCAGGCCTTCATCAGCCAAAATAGATTTCAAATGTTCAATCAACTTCATTAAGCCTTCGTACTCATCCTTAATCTTATCGCGCTCCAGTCCGGTTAACCTTCTTAAGGTCATGTCCAAAATGGCACGGGCCTGGATATCTGTTAACCCAAATTGGGTCATTAAGCCCTCTCTCGCATCATCCGGCGTATTTGAAGCCCTGATCAGTTTAATTACCTCGTCTAAGTGATCGAGAGCTATTAACAAACCTTCCAGGATATGCGCACGTTTTTCAGCTTCAGAAAGCTCAAATTTTGTACGACGAATAACAACCTCATGCCTGTGCTCCACAAAATGATGGATCAGGTCCTTAAGGTTTAGCAGCATGGGCCTGCCGTGTACCAGTGCAATGTTATTTATGCTGAATGATGTTTGAAGCGCAGTGTATTTATAAAGATTATTCAATACGATTGCAGCATTAGCATCGCGTTTTATTTCATAAACAACCCGGATGCCTTCACGGTTCGATTCATCCCGAATTGCAGAAATGCCCTCGAGCTTTTTATCGTTAACCAGTTCGGCAGTACGCTCAATCATTAACGCCTTATTGATCTGGTATGGGATTTCCGAAACAATAATGCGTTCACGGTCGTTATTATAAACTTCTATTTCAGCTCTTGAGCGAATAACTATCTTACCACGACCGGTTTCAAAAGCCTGCTTTGCTCCCTCGTAGCCATATATAATAGCGCCTGTCGGAAAATCTGGTCCCTTAATATGTTGCATTAAGCCGTCAATAGTGATATCGCGATCATCTATCAGCGCTAACGTTGCATCAACAACTTCAGTAAGGTTGTGCGGTGCCATGTTGGTGGCCATACCTACCGCAATACCAGATGCCCCATTCACCAACAAATTCGGGAATTTGGCGGGCAATACTGTGGGCTCATTTAGTGAGTCGTCAAAGTTTAACTGGAAGTCAATGGTATCTTTGTTGATATCAGCCAGCATTTCTTCAGCAATCTTTTCAAGCCTTGCCTCTGTATAACGCATTGCCGCAGGCTCATCACCGTCAATCGACCCGTAGTTACCTTGCCCTTCCACAAATGGGTAGCGTAAACTCCAGTCCTGGGCCATACGCACCATTGCATCATAAACTGATGTATCGCCATGCGGGTGGTATTTACCCAACACCTCTCCTACTATACGTGCTGATTTCTTGTATGGCTTGTTATTGGCTAAACCAAGATCGAGCATGCCATAAAGTACGCGCCTGTGCACCGGTTTTAATCCATCCCGCACATCGGGTAAAGCCCTCGATACGATAACCGACATTGAATAATCAATGTACGCTGATCGCATTTCCTCATCAATATTTATTGAAATTATTCTATCTTCTGGTGGGGTATTTCCGTTTTCTGTTTCTTCGGCCATTTTTTATTTCTCTGTAGATTCTTCTCTATAATTGTATGTATAAAAAAGTGTTTCTATACGACCCGCGAAGTTAAGAAAATTAATGGTTACAGTACATATTGTTGGTAACATTTCTGTGTGGAGAAGTCTTTAGGGAAGTCCGAAAGTAGAGGATGCCAGTAAAGCCCGGAAGATGAAAAAAAGCCAGAAAGCACATGGACTTTATTGGTCTGACGTTTATTGAAATTAATACAAAAAGGCTTAAATTACTTAACCTTCTTCCAAAACTCCTTTGTTACGCCGCCACTTGGCAATGTTCCCGTAAGTGTCAACGTATCGTTGCGAATGGAATAAGCATAGTGGACGGTTATCCCTACCAATTTTGATTCCTGCAAGCTGAATGTTTGTGTTTCCAAGCAGGTATCAGCGTTTACCGTATAATCGCCCGCTTCATATTTTTCCGCCCTTTGACCCTTCTCAAGAAGGAACGACTCGAAATTTGTTTTTGTGTATTTACGCTGGAGTGAATACTCCGTCGGTGCACCTTCGGTTTTACCATTAAATACATCGCCGCAATATTCCCAGGTGCCTTTAAGTGAAGTTACTTGTTGGAATGATAAAAGAACCAGGCTAAGAATTACCAGGCTACCGATCTTACATATCTTTATGAAGTTCATGTATTACAATCTACGTTAACCAATGACAGTGCAGCAAAATGACCAATGACTATTAAACCCAATTAATTCCTTTTTTTAACAGCGACAGGGTCTTTTCTTCTTCGCTTCCGATTTCAGGTTGATAATTATAAACCCACTTTGCCGTAGGCGGCAAACTCATCAATATGGATTCAATACGGCCATTTGTTTCCAGCCCAAATTTAGTACCGGCATCATATACCAGGTTAAATTCTGCATATCGGCTGCGGCGCTGATATTGCCATAGCTGCTGTTGTTCAGTAAACGATGTGTTGCGGTTACGGTTTACCAATTCAGTATATATTGGAATAAATGATCGTCCTAAAGCCTTCGAAAATTCGAAAATATCATCCCACTTAAGCTCATTGCCTGCGGCTAACCTATCATAAAAAATCCCGCCAATGCCCCGGGTTTCACTGCGGTGCTTAATGAAGAAGTAATCATCAGCCCAGTTTTTAAAGCGATGATAGAAGTCATGGTTAAACTTGTCGCAAATAGATTTTAAATAAGCGTGAAAGTATTGCGCGTCTCCATCGATAACGTAGTGAGGTGTAAGATCGATTCCACCGCCAAACCAGCGCAACGGCTCTTGTTCCGGATTAACCGATGGCATCTCGAAATAGCGGATATTCATGTGGATGATTGGCACCATCGGGTGATTAGGATGGATCACAATGGATACGCCGGTAGCGAAAAAGTTCTCCTGGTCAACGTTCAGCGCCTTTTTCATGGTATGCGGAAGCTGCCCGTGAACTGCGGAGAAGTTTACCCCACCCTTTTCAAAAATGTTCCCGTTTTGAATGACCCGTGTGCGACCGCCGCCGCCGCCATCACGTTCCCACTTTTCTTCCTCAAATTTCGCTAATCCATCGCATTGCTCAAGTGCGGCGCAAATTTCATCCTGTATCAACTGGTAGTCGGCAGCTATTTGTTCTTTGCTAATCATCAGCGGCAAAGTTGCAGATTTTTTTGTGTAGAGATGTAATATTTTGTGTTTACTAAGAAACCTCTACGTAATCAAGATCCGTGCTAAAGGTTTCTTTTAACTGGCTTAAAGCAAGCAATGCAACAATAGTCAATATTGCCATCATTATATATCCACTATTAATCATTCCGTAGTGTCCCTTTAGCGCCACAAAACCCATGTTAATTAATATCAATGAGCCTCTCACAAAGTTGGGTACAGTTGTAGCGACTGTCGATCTAATATTCGTGCCGAATTGCTCCGCTGCGATTGTTATAAAAACAGTCCAGTAACCAACTGCGCAACCCATAAAGAAGCAGATCCAAACAAATTGTCGGCTTGTTAATCCAGTTGAATTTAAATAAATCACTACACTGACAGCCGACAGGATCAGAAATACAGCCATGGTTAATTTGCGTGATTTCGTTGCCTGGGACAGTAACCCGGCGAAGATTCCGCCTACAGCTATTCCAACATATGTGTATAAGATTCCATCACCTGCATTTAGCGCATCCTTCGCCCCCAGCGCTTTACCAAATTCAGGTGACAACGTAACTAAAACGCCAACCACATACCAAAGCGGCGCGCCTATTAAAATACAGGCTAAATATTTTCCAAACCTTTTCCAGTTAGTAAAAAGCATGAAGAAATTACCTTTCGACACACCGGATTGTTCTATATTTTTAAACATTCCTGATTCAAATGTACCAAGGCGTAACAAAAGTAAAAGGACACCTAATCCCCCGCCCACAAAATAAGCATCACGCCATCCATATTTTGCTACTATAACAGCAGCAGCAGCACCCAGAAGACCGATGGCCGAAACTATCATCGTACCATATCCCCTCTTTTCTTTACTCATTGTTTCAGTCACCAACGTAATTCCCGCGCCCAGCTCACCTGCAAGACCAATACCTGCTATAAAACGAATTATAGTATACATACCGACATCATGCACTAACCCATTAGCAAAATTCGCAATAGAGTAAAGTAATATCGATCCAAAAAGTACTTTTATGCGCCCCAGTTTATCGCCTATAACTCCCCACAAAATACCGCCAAGTAACAAACCGAACATCTGCCAGTTAATAATATGAATTCCCTGGGCAAGCACATCGGCTGGTTTAACGCCAATGTCAAGCAGGCTGGCTTTTCTTACGATCGAGAAAGTTAAAAGATCATATATATCAACAAAATAGCCAAGGGCGGCTACTATCACTAAAAAAATAATATTTCTTTTCGCTTTGGCAGCTGATGCGTCGGTCATAAACTGGATAAATTTGGTTGGCTAATGTAGCAGAATTATTAATAATTTATCAAAAATTAAAGCACAAAAAAACCCCTGTGGAGCAGAGGCTTTTGAAACATCGGTTTCGTAATTATGCTTTTTTTACATTTACTGCTTGTAGTCCTTTTCTGCCTTCTTCCACTTCATAAGTAACGCTATCGTTATCTTTTATGGCGTTTACGCCGCCTTGTACATCCTTAAAGTGTACAAAAAGATCTTTACCATCGTCGGTAACAATAAAACCATAACCTTTTTGTGTGTTAAACCATTTTACTTTTCCAGTTTTCATAAATAATTATAATTGTTGTATTAAAAAATTGTGTTAAAGATTAAAAAACCGGATCCAAACTGAAAAAAATGGTATTTATTGTCAGAAGGATACAGAAAAACCAATCTGTTCAAATATATAAAATAATTAATAACCAAATAAAATTATTTATTAGGTTGTGGCGTAAGCCTTAAATAGGGTTTTACCTGTGTAAAACCTTTCGGAAATTTGGCTGGGATGTCTTCAGTTTTAATTGCAGGCACCACTACAACGTCTTCACCATCTTTCCAGTCGGCCGGTGTAGCTACGCTGTATTTTGCCGTTAATTGCAATGAATCTATCACCCTTAATATTTCCTGGAAGTTTCTTCCGGTAGATGCAGGGTAAGTAATAATAAGCTTAATGGTTTTATCAGGCGCAATGATAAATAACGAGCGTACAGTGGCTGTTAATGAGGCATTTGGATGGATCATATCATAAGCCAGCGCAATTTCGCGGTTCTCATCCCCTATTATCGGGAAATTCACTTCAACGTTCTGTGTTTCATTAATGTCGCTGATCCAGCCTTTGTGCGATTCCACCGAATCAACGCTTAACGCTACAACTTTCACGTTGCGTTTATCAAACTCGCTTTTTAACGAAGCTGTTTTACCTAACTCTGTGGTACATACCGGCGTATAATCTGCCGGGTGCGAAAAAAGCACACCCCAGCTATCGCCAAGGAATTCGTAAAAATCAATTTCACCCTGTGATGTTTTGGCTTTAAAGTTTGGAGCTAAATCTCCCAATCGTAAACTCATAATGGTATAATTTATTTATTTAAATAATATACTAAGGTAAGTTGATTGTTGAACTAATCAATAGCGATTTATAAAATAATCTATTATTTACATGGATATTATAGTTAATAGTTGATCGGGTTGGATTAGGTTGATTAAGTTTATTAAAACTCATTGATAAGTTTACTACGAATTAAGTTACCAATCCCAACTTAATCTAACCTATTTAACCCAATCCAACTTAATCAACTTAATCCAACAACCCTAAACTTAATTCACAAAACATTGTTGTAGCTAGCAATGGAACGACATACCTATAAAACCGGCATCATAGGCAACTGCGCCTACCTGGCTCATGTAAATAAAAATACCAATATCGACTGGCTTTGCTGGCCACGTTTTGACAGTACATTCATATTCGGCGGTTTGCTTGACAAAACTAAAGGCGGAACATTCTCTATTTTACCAACTGACGATTATACTTCACACCAGTACTACCTGGAGAATACCAATGTGCTAATCACTGAAATAACCACTGTTAAAGGAGCTAAATACCGGGTAACAGATTTTGCCCCAAGATTTTATGAACACCAACGGTATTACAAGGCGCTTATGCTGATCCGTAAAATTGAAGCATTAGAGGGAACTCCGCAGGTGGTGGTTAAATGTGAACCTGTATCCGACTATGGCAGGGTTAAGCTTGATGTTAACAGGGGTAGTAACCATATCCAATTTTTGGGCGGCGATGAAAAGATCAGGCTTACCAGCAATATACCTATAAGCTATGTTTTTGACGAGCAGCCGTTTGTAATAAGCGAATGTAAATATCTGGTACTTACCTATGGCGAGCCACTCGAAGCGCCTTTGATCCCTACGGCAGAACGCTTTTTGCGTGAGACTACTCAATACTGGCGCACCTGGATCAAACATTCATCCATAGCTACTTATTTTCAACCTTTTGTAATCCGTTCGGCACTGGCTTTAAAGATTCATCAATATGAAGACACTGGCGCAATAATAGCTGCAAGTACCACAAGTCTGCCGGAATCACCTGGTAGCGGCCGCAATTGGGATTACCGATATTGCTGGCTTCGCGACACTTATTACGTTTTAACCTCACTTAACCACATTGGTCACTTTGAGGAAATGGAGAAATATTTCAGCTATGTAACTGATATTTCATTTAACGAAGATCAACGATACCAGCCGCTATACGGCATCACCGGAAAAAAAGACCTTGTCGAAGAAATAAGGGACGATCTTGAAGGTTACATGGGGAATCAACCGGTCCGTGTGGGGAACCAGGCATCTGAACACATTCAAAATGATATTTACGGGCAAGTATTGATCTCCATGCTTCCGTTGTATACTGATCACCGTTTTATTTTTTCAGAAAGAAAGGATTCTGCAAGGTGGGTCCAGTCTTTACTAAATAAAATCGAACTGACCATCGATGAAAAGGACGCGGGCATCTGGGAATTTCGCAACATGGCAAACATCCACTGCTATAGTAACCTCTTCCAATGGGCGGGGGCATCAGCCGCCGAGAAAATGGCACGAACTATTGAAAACCAGGAACTGATAGATAAAGCCATAAAACTTAAGAACCGCGCAGCAAAACATATTGAAAGCTGTTATGACCCGGTGAGAAAAGTTTATACCAATTCGGCCGGCAGCCCCAACCTTGATGCCAGCACCCTGCAACTGATCATGATGAATTATCTCGACCCCGCTTCCGAGCGGGCCAGGGATCACCTGATTGCACTGGAGAAAGAGCTAAAGGGTAATAATGGCTTATTTTATAGGTATTTGTATAAGGATGATTTTGGCAGACCTAAAACCACCTTCCTGATTTGTGCATTTTGGTACATCGAAGCGCTTGCCTGTGTTGGCCGTATGGAAGATGCCATGCGCGAGTTTGAAAATATCCTGCAATATTCAAATCACTTATTGCTATTTAGTGAGGATGTTGATGAAACAGATGGCAGCCAGTGGGGCAATTTTCCACAGGCTTATAGCCACGTTGGCTTAATGAATGCTGCTTACCGGATAGCCATGAAATTGGATAGACCCATATTTTTATAGGGCGCATGTTGCATTTTGTTTGCTAAAAATGAGGTTTTCTATAGCAAAACACTTGTTTGCCCCTGATAAAAACTTCGATTACGATGGTAACAAGTTTTTTGGTCCTGATAAAAATTTAAGTTACGATGGTAAAGTGCGCTTTTGCTCCTGATAAAAAAATTAATTACGATGTCAAAGACGATTTTACTCCTGATAAAAGTTTAAGTTACGATGGTAAAATCCATTTTACCCCTGATAAAATCCATAGCTAATTTTTCACAAGTATCTGATTAATAGCACAGTAAATCAAATTAGGTAAAAAAGAACTGGCAGAACGGTGAAAAATTTGTAGTCATCCGGTGAAAGCAAGGAACGAAACGATAACAGTTTTAGCAGGACGCTATATTCAAACAAATATACGATTTTATCGCCAGATTAAAAAGAAAAAACCTGGGAATACCAGGCTTAACTTATAAAATTTAAAATTTCGTAAATCCCTAATAAAGCTATTGTACAGCCAGTTCTTCCGTAAAGTTCAAAAGCAGATTCCTCACTTCTGCCGGGTTGCGAAGATAGAACTTGGCAGCAGAAACATTCCCCCCTACTTTAATGGTAACGGCCGACTCAGGTAATGCCTTAAACACATCCTCGTCGGTATAATCATCTCCAAAGGCAATGATAAAATCATAATCGTTTTTATCCAGCAGCATTAAAGCTGCCCTACCCTTGTTAATTTCCATGTTTTTCACTTCCAGCACTTTATCACCGGGTAAAAGTTGTAACCCTTTATCACTGGCGAGGTATTTCAGGTTGTTCATCAATTCGTTGGCGCGTAGTTCGCCAAGGCCTTTTTGTGCATTGCGATAATGCCATACCAATGAATAGGTTTTCTCCTCGATGAATGAGCCCGGTGTGCGGTCGACGTAGGTTTCCAACAGCGGATGAATCTCCTGTTTCCAGCTATCTGAAAGGCCGGCAACCTTATGCCATGATGTATTCTGCTGTTTAAACCACGATCCGTGTTCAGCAATCAGGTAAACATTTTTATCGCCAAACCATTCGCTCAGGTTTTCGTGCTTACGCCCGCTGATTAATACTACCATATTTGCGGGATCCTCGCTCAGCCGGTCTATAATTGTGTAAAGCTCCTTGTCCGGCGACGCTTGATTTATATTCGATTTAAAATTAACGAGCGTGCCGTCGTAATCTAAAAATATAATGCGCTTTTTAGTTTTATGATAACGTTTGATGATGGATTGTTCGGTAGCAAAGCTTACATGCCTGGTTTGCATGGAGCGTTGCATTTGCTTTACTTCCTTTAGCCGGTCCATAAAGATCTTTACCCAATGGGTAATGTTAAACTTAGCCACAAGCTGCCGCATCTGTTGCATCCGCCTTTTTTGTTCAGCTAATGGCATATTTATGGCAGTTATTATCGCATCGCAAACCTCTTTGGTGTTATTTGGATTAACGATAATGGCATCAATCAATTCCTTAGATGCACCCGCCATTTCACTCAAAATCAGCACGCCATCATTATTTATCCTGCTGGCAATATATTCCTTGCTCACCAGGTTCATTCCATCGCGCATCGGGCTTACCAGGCACACATCTGCCGAATAATACAATGCCGACAACGTTTCTATTGGAAATGACCTGTAATAGTAATGAATCGGTGTCCACTCCATATTACGGTACATGGCATTGATGTTCCCTACCCTTTTATCAATTTCATCACGCAGGTGGGCATATTGCGGCACGGTATCCCGCGATGGCACCACTATCATGTGCATGGTTACTTTTTCGCAATACTCCGGGTGCAACTGCAGCAGTTGTTCAAATGCCTGTAAACGTTGCAGGATGCCTTTACTATAATCCAACCTGTCAATTGACAGAATAAGCTTCGTGTTTTTAAATGTTTCCTTTATTAAGGCAATCTGTTCAACTACCTCTTTTTCAAGTGGTAATGAGGAATATTTCTTTTCGTCAATCCCCATCGGGAACGACTCCACTACTACCGATCTATCTCCCGAGGTGATTACGTTCGCTGATGAGTTAACCGGCAGGATGCGTGTTGCTGCGCCTAAGAAATGCCGCACATCATCAAACGTATGAAAGCCGATCAGGTCAGCACCCAGCATTCCTTCCAGCAGCTCGTAACGCCAGGGAATTAACCTGAACATTTCGTGAGACGGGAACGGGATGTGGAGGAAGAAACCTATGGAAACATCAGGCATTTCCCGCCTTATTAATTCAGGCAAGAGCAATAACTGGTAGTCGTGGATCCAGATCACATCGCCAGGTTTAGCAATGGCTAATATAGCATCCTTAAACTTATGATTTACAGCATTATAATAATCCCAGTTAGATTCTTTATAAACCGCATAGGTGGAGGTGTAGTAATGGAATATCGGCCACAGTACGTCATTACTAAAGCCTTCGTAATATTGGTTTATCTCTTCCTGGTCTAAGAATACCGGCACAAGGCTTAACTCCTCTAACTGGCTTGTTATCGTTTGCCTGTCGTGTTCTTCCGTGATCTCCACGCCTGGCCATCCTATCCATTTATTATTTCCCTTTTTATATATCGATCCCAAACCGGTAGCCAGTCCCCCTTCACTTGGGGCCAAGGTATACTCATCCCCTGCCTTTGAAATTTTGACCGGCAACCTGTTTGAAACTATTATTGTTTTTGACATAATTATTATAGCTACTAATTCTACAAGCCGGGACGAATTTTCACAAATTCATTCCACAGAATATCTACACCTTTTAATAAGGTTTTTCAAGGCTATTTGTTTTTAAAAAATGCTTTTTTAGGCCATTTGGGGCATTTTTTAACAATAATACAGTCATTCACAACGTGATAATTTTGGCAAGAACAATGATACGGCACAAACCAGATTCGAAGAATTCGAATGCCATTCAAAAAAAATGCCCGACCTTATGTTCGGGCAATTTGAACCAATTCCCAAAAATCAGTGATAACAAAAAAAGCCACCTGCTAATGCAGATGGCTTGATAACAATTTTAATTTGGTAGCTTATTTTACCTGTTTGAAGAATTCAATAGCACCAGAGTTGGTAACACGTACCAATACTTCGTGTTCAGCATTCTTTAAGTCAACAAAATAAGTAGTTGACTCGATGTCGCGGTTTAAAGCTTCGTTTGTTTGGTAAACAATTACGTCACCAGCAGTGTAATCCTTGTAGCTTGAAGCGATCAATTTTTGTGACCTTGCAGGGATTGCATCGTAGCTAACATACTGTGTAGTACCTAAAAATTCACCGGCTAAAGTGTAAAATGCAGTTTTCTTAACACCGTCGATTAAGAAATCAACCTTCTGGGTATTTTTTGTGATAGTCCATACAGCGTTGGTTGCATTAGAAAAATCAGCAGAGAAAGCTTGTTGAACAGCATAAGAAGCTGTAGCCGTTTCACCTTTTTTACCACCATCAGCAGCAAATACATTTACGCTGATCAAAGCAGCAGTTGCGATTGTTAAAAATATCTTTTTCATGTTATGTTAAATTTTAAATCCGCAACAAAAATAACAAAAACTTGCCATTTATATAATTGTAAATGCATTTTTATGAATATTTTATAATTAATGTCAATTTAACATAAAAAATTTAAATTATCGCAAGATACTTAGTGTATTTTTTACAATATGTAAACGCCAAAAAGCCTTAAAAACAGCCCCTGTGATTTGGTAACATGTTTTTTACATGAAATTAACGCGGGTTTGTTGTTTCGTAAAGTTGTAAAGGTTGTAGTTGTTGTAAGGGGTTGTAATTTACGTTGATTGTAGTTTACAACTTCTCCAACTTTTACAACACTTACAACCAATTCTTACCCATTATCAGCAAATCCCGGGTAAAGCGTCATACCGCCATCCATAAATATGGTGGTGCCGGTAATGTAATCGGCATCCTCCGACGCTAACCAGGCGGCAAGTTTGCCAATGTCGTCAGGTTTGCCTATGCGGTTATAGGGAATCAGGGTTAGTAATTTTTCTAGCGCTTCGGGTGTATCCCAGGCAGATCTGTTAATAGGGGTTTGAATAGCGCCTGGACCTATACCCATTACTCTTATTTTATGCGGAGCTAATTCCTGTGCAATACTTTTCATGAACATACTGATACCACCTTTGCTTGCTGCATAATTTACATGTCCTGCCCAGGGAATAACTTCATGCACACTGCTCATACAAATGATCTTCCCGGCGGCCCTGCTCCTGTCCTGAACCACTCCCCTGCGGATAAACTCTCTTGCAGCTTCGCGCGAGCATAAAAACTGGCCGGTAAGATTTATGCCAATGACGGTGTTCCATTGGTCGAGCGTCATATCCACAAACCTGGAATCCTTTTGCAGGCCGGCATTATTTACCAGTATATCTATAGTTCCGTATTGCTTAAACATTTCGGCAAACATGGCCTGTACTTCTGCTTCGTGGCTAACGTCAGCCTGGTGAGCGAACGCCTCGCCACCGGCAGCTTTTATTTCAGCAACAGTTTCGTCGGCAGCATCCTGATTATGTGCGTAGTTGATTACCACCCTTGCACCAGCCTGTGCAAGCGCCAATGCTACGCCCTTGCCTATGCCGCTATCCGCTCCGGTTACTAATGCCGATTGTCCTTTTAATGATGGGGATGTATTCATAGCTGTAATATAATGGTTTAATATTAAGCTAATGTGATTTGCTGAAGATTGTTTCGTGAATTACGCAATGAAATTAAAATAATAAATGAATCATATTTTTAGCTTTACGCAAAATCTAATCGCAATGGTATTTTTTTATTACAGCCTCGCAATTTGCACGATTACGGTATTCTTAAACTTTCATTTGCTCATAGGCTTTAAAAAAATAAAGCAGTTAAGCAAGCAGCCACTCATTGAGGAACCGCCATCGCTTGCAATTATAATTGCTGTAAGTAACGAGGAAGATGACCTCGAAAAAGCTCTGCAAAGCATCTGTAATATCAATTATCAAAACTGCCGCGTTATTGTAATAAACGACCGGTCGACTGATCGAACTGCCGAAATACTGGTAAACTTTAAACTAGGCTACCCGCAACTTAACATATTAACCATCAATACATTGCCGGATGGGTGGTTGGGCAAAAATAATGCGTTGTACCAGGGTTATCGTAATAGTACCGAAGAATGGCTGCTTTTTACAGATGCCGATATTGTGTTTCACCCGGATGCTATTAACCGGGCATTAGGTTATGCGGTGAATAATCAATTAGATCACATGACTATTTTACCTGATTTAGTATCAGGGTCTGCCCTTTTAAACAGTGTGTTCGCAACCCTTTGTATAATGCTGATGATCGATATGAAGCCTTGGGATGCAAAAAATCCAAAGTCCAAATCATCATCCGGTATTGGCGCCTTTAACCTGGTGAGGCGCAGCGCTTATGAAAAGATAGGTACACACGCTAAAATCAGGCTAAGGCCCGATGATGACCTTCAACTCGGTATGAAGATCAAATTGGCAAACCTAAAGCAGGATGTATTGGCAGGTAAGGGATATGTTTGTTTGGAATGGTATAAAAGCTTCAGGCAGCTTGCAAATGGGGTATTAAAAAATTCATTTGCTATTGCAGATTATAAACTAACTACAGCCATAGCAAACGTGTTATTTATATTAATAGCCATTGCGTTACCAATGCCGGTGATGTTTATCTTCGGTACAACAACAATCCGTTTAATGGCGGCTATTATGTTGTTTTGCCATATAACCTATATGATTATAGTTCCGCCTAATAAATGGTGGTATGCCCTTATGATACCCTTTTCCGGTTTTTTTATCGCCTGGATATTTTTACGGGCGACTGCAATAACGATTGTACGGGGTGGTATATATTGGCGTGAAAGTTTTTATTCTCTTAAAATGTTGAAGGAAGAAAATTAATATAACTAATACGATTTTAGACTGAATGCTTGACAAAGATTATAAGATTTTATTATCAGCCTGATTGATCCTATAGTCTTTCTATCTTAAAAATCTTAGTTTACAGCGCCTTTATGTATTCATGGAACAAATGCAGCGCCTTTTTCTTATCCGCTGTCAAGTCAAAATCAAGCTTGTGCATCAGATAGTCTTCTAAATCAAAATCTGCCCGTTGAGGCAGCTCTTTTAAAAGGTCAGCCCTATGATCCAACCCTAGTTTCATAGATCTGTTAAACTCATCCATAAAGTCCGCGGGGATAGGTTTATTGGCAACCCAGGCAGCAAACACAAAAGGCAAACCTGTAAACTCTTGCCATTCTCCGGCAAGGTCGTACACATATTTATATTGTTGTTTTTTACCGAAAGTACGATCGCCTATTTGTACAAAGGCTGTATGGAGATCATTTGATGCTGCATAATCGGATGCATTCTCGATCATCTGATGATCTGTCTTCCAGTAGTTTTTAAGCAATACCCGTGCTAAGTTATTCGAAGAACGTGATTCCGGGTCGAGCTGCAATGTTTTAATCTCATGGATCTCACAATTGCTGAAAATAAAAACAGAATTTACCGGGCCGGAAGCACCGATGCAATAATCAGAAACAATTTCCCATCTCGGCAGGCTTAATATAGCCACAACGGGGATCAAACCTATGTCAACCTTATCATCGATGAGTTTTTGGGCACAGTCAGAGGGCATATCAAGGCTCAGGTCTATCTTATTAATAATGTCGCTGTGTTCGATGCCGTATAAAAAGGGTTTGGTATTGGTGTAGCTAACTGCGGATATTCTTATTTTAGTATTCAAGGTAGTTCTAGTTATTCTTTAAATGTTCGGCGTTATTAAAATCAACGATCTCAAATTTCTCGCCGTTGTAAATAACTTTATATAAAACCAGGTTCTGGTGCGGAAAGCTGTCCATTTCAGTAAGTGGCTTGCCCGTAAGCAGGCATAGCAACAAACGCATTGCGCGGCCGTGCATACAAATCAACACGGTTTCCTCTTCAGGATGACTCATGATAACCTTTAGCGCTTCTAATTGCCTTTCCTTTACTTCGTTGGGGCTTTCGCCGCCCTCAAATTTAGAATCGAGGTTGCCATCCAGCCAATCGCGCATAATTTGCAGGAATGCGGCTTTATTTTCGGTCGTAGCAGGTTGGCCCTCATAGATTCCCCAGGCCAGCTCATCCAGTCCCGACAGTTTTTCAAACGGGATCCCCAGGTCGATAAATTGCTGAATGCTTTGCTGTGTGCGTTTTAATGCAGAAATATAGATCTTATCAAAAGGAACTTGTTTGTAGGCATCGAAAAACTGCCCGGCTTGTTTGCGGCCCTCATCATTCAGATCGGTATCCATACCCCGCCCCTGTACAATGCCTCTTTTATTCAGATCAGTTTGTCCATGACGGACGATGTAGATTTGTTTGTTCATTAGTTCATTTGCTCATTAGTTCATTGGTTGTAAAGCGGCGAACTAACGATGTGAAGTTTTTTTAATGATATAAATATGCAGACTATTTCTTTGTTAACTTATTAAACTATGCACCAATGAACCAATGAACTAATAAACCAGTGAACCAATAAACTAATTTATAACCGGCAACCGGTAAAATTGCGGTTTTGCCTCCTGTGGAAATTCAAAGTTAGTGTAGTCGGTTACCACGTTGTAAAGGGTATCTCTTTCAATTGGTTCGCGGCCTACATTTTTTATTAACTCAACCAGTTCTTTGGTACTCATGCCCGGCTTTTGCTCCTCAGCACCGGCCATTGAGTATATTTTGGTGGTATCATCCAGTGTGCCGTCGATATCATCCACACCAAAATTTAATGATAATTGTGCAGTAGTGCGACTTATCATAGCCCAATAGGCTTTGATATGATCGAAGTTGTCAAGGTAGATCCTTGCTATGGCATAATTTCTCAAATCCTCTACCACGGTAGATTCAGGCACGTGCGACATCTGGTTGTCCTGGTTACGGAATTTTAACGGGATGAAAGTTTGGAAGCCGCCGGTCTTGTCCTGTAGCTCACGTAAGCGTTCCATGTGATCAACCCGGTGCCAATATTTTTCAATATGACCGTAAAGCATAGTCGCATTTGACCTTGCACCAAGTTTATGCCATTCCTCGTGGATGGCCAGCCATTGATCGCCGGTACACTTATCCTTTGCAATTTGCTCACGGATCTCGGGGTGAAAGATCTCAGCGCCACCGCCAGGGATTGACTCCAGGCCGGCATCGAGCATTAGCTTCATGCCTGTGGCATAATCAATCTTAGCTTTTTTGAATATGTAATGGTATTCAACCGGGGTTAAGGCTTTAACATGCAGGTTGGGACGATGTGCTTTTATCCTGCTGAACAGTTCGCTATAAAACGCAACATCATATTGCGGCAAAACGCCGCCAACAATGTGCACCTCAGTTACCGGCTCGTTGTCATATTTTTTTACGATGTCCATCATTTCGTCCATCGTGTACTCCCACCCTTCTGATTTTTGTTTGATCAAACGGGAGTATGAACAAAACTTGCAATCGTAAACGCAAAGGTTGGTTGGCTCGATATGGAAATTACGGTTGAAATAGGTTTTATTGCCGTGGCGTTTTTCGCGGATGTAATTGGCCAATACACCCAGGTATCCCAATTCACCTTCTTCATACAATAAAACGCCTTCATCAAAAGTAACACGTTCGCCGTGAAGTACCTTTTCGGCTATTTGTTTTAAACCTGCAGATAAATGCGGATTCCGTAATAATATAAGCAGATTACTTTCAGCTTCCATTCAAAAAACTTTTATGCAAAAATAGGAAATGTTACTGTAATCGTGGTGTAACATTTATTGGTTTGTTAATCGAGACACAGAAAGCCAATAATGATGTAACATACAAAAGCCGTATGTTACGGGACTGAGGTAAATAGAGAAGACTACCTTTCGGATGTTGATGCTTCCTTCCGGTTTTTCATCCACGCGGAAAGGTAGATATTAACATAATACAAGCCTAATACAAACAAAGCTCCTATCATGCCGCCATCAAGGTAAGGAAGAAGTGCATGGTACGACTGTGGGTAGAATAATTTGGCGATAATTGTCGCCAAAAAGAAAACAAGCAATATTATGGATGCTACGGGGATACGTCCTACTTTCATTTTTTAACTAATGTTTAATCAAATTTACAAAAAAATCCTAAATCCAAAATATTAAGTTTGTCCAAATTTATGTGCTTATGAAACCCGAAACTATTGCCATACACGCCGGAAATCACGTTGACGAAACATCAAAGGCTGTAATCCAGCCGATTATTTTATCAACCACATTTGAGCGTGCAGCAGATGGTACATTCCCGGGTGGCCATATTTACAGCCGATCAAGCAATCCAAACCGCGCATTGCTGGAGAATGTAATAGCCAAACTTGAGGGTGGTGTCGAAGCAGCTGCATTTTCATCCGGTAACGCTGCAGGTATGTCAGTTTTTCAGTCGCTGCCTCCTGGTACGCATATTATAGCACCCGACGATATGTACCACGGTTTGCGGAACCAGCTAAAAAATCTGTTTACCGGAATCCTGACCTTTGACTTTATCGATGTAAACGATCCGGAAACCTTGCAAAGCTATATAAGGCCCGAAACCAGTATAATCTGGATCGAAACACCATCAAACCCGCTCCTTAAATTAACGGATATAAAAAAGGTAGTTGCCATAGCAAAGGCCCGGGGCATAAAAGTGGTTTGCGATAACACTTTTGCAACACCCATTTGCCAGCAGCCCCTTGCCTTAGGCGCTGATATTGTAATGCATTCAACCACCAAATATTTTGGCGGGCATAGCGACCTTATGGGCGGCGCTTTAATAACCAAAGAAAAGAGTGACTGGTGGTTAAAGATTCGCCAGGTACAGGAAATGGGCGGCGCTATCCCCTCGCCCATGGATTGCTATATGCTTACACGAAGTATCAAAACTTTGCCTTATCGCGTACGTGGCCACGTGCATAACGCGCAGTTATTGGCTGAATATTTAGAGCAGCACCCCAAGGTTGAACAGGTGATGTATCCCGGCCTGACATCGCACCCGCAACATGCAATTGCAAAAGAGCAAATGACGGCGTTTGGAGGCATGCTGTCATTTACACTCAAGGACGGGCAGGACGAAGCCCGAAGAGTAATTAACGGCCTAAAACTCTTTACAAAAGCTACCAGCTTAGGCGGTGTGGAAAGTTTAATTGAACACCGCGCGACAGTGGAGGGGCCTGATACTAAAACACCTTTTAACTTATTAAGGGTGTCAGTCGGTTTGGAACATATAGACGATTTGATTGAAGATATGGAGCAAGCCTTAAGATAATTTAATATCGTTTATCTTGCATTAAATACAACAGGCCTGCATTTTGCAGGCCTGTTGTATTTTAAAATATATCTTTCGGACATTACTGACTTTCGGACTAAATCAATCCTTCTTCCCGCCAAAGACAGAGAAGCTTACATATCTTTTTGGATGTGCCTTAAGATCGATGAACAGGCCGTTCAGGTTTGCAGATGCATCCTTCAGATTATTATACATTTGAGGGTCATTCAACAACAAGCCAAGGCTGCCCTTGTTGGTATTTATTTTGCTGATGGTTTCCTGCAGGTCGGCCATCGCCTTATTGGCGTTATCCAGCGTTTGCTTAATGTTGGCTGCTGCTATATCGTTACTAACCTTTTGAAAATTACTTGTAATACCTGTTAAATTTCCTGTACTGGTTTTTAAATTAGCTGATACAACTTCGGCATTTTCCATTATTCCGTTTATATGTGCCGACTGACCACCAATAAGCGCGTCAATTTTTTTAGTGGTTCCTTCAAGTGTCTGCAGGGAGTTCGCGATACTTGTGAAGCTCCTGTCCACATTTTTTTGAAAATTAGGATTTAAGATCTTATTGATGGAAGCCAGCGACGAGTCCAACTTGGAGATCAGGTTTTCGGCTTTGGTCTGAATTGGCTGCAGGCTTTCTGCCAGGCTGCCCTGGATATCAGCGCGGAGCGTATCGTTATCATCAGCATAAGTGTTGCTATTGCCGTATTCAAATACAATAGCCTTTCCTCCCAAAAGATCGGTGCTTACCAATTTTGCCAGCGTATTTGATGGTACGTTGTATTGGCGATCAACCTTAAACTCAACAATTGTATGTCCGTTGGGTAGCAGCTTCATTTTTGAAACGTTGCCTATCGGAAAACCATTTACCAACACCGGCTTTGACACTGAAAGCCCATCAACGCTTCTATAAACGGCGTAAAACTTATTGGAACCCGAGAAAACATCGTTCCCCTTTAAAAAGCTATAACCGAGTATTAGAACTGTTATACCAATTGCCGTTAATGCGCCAATTTTTGTTTCGTTTGATATTTTCATGGGATGTAGTTATTAGAGACCAGAGGTTAGAGATTAGTTAAAAAGGATAATGTTAAAAAAAATTTAATGTTTGTTTTAATTATTGAAGACGATCGGACTAGTCTCTATTCACTAATCTCCAATCACTAACCTCAACAACTATTTATTGTGATACTTGTTCTACTTCGGCCTTATAATTTGTTATTGCTCTTATTATTGAAGCAACAATTTCATTTTGCCCGTCTTCCGAGTTGAGGTAAGCCTCGTCGTCGGGATTGTTGATATAGCCGGTTTCAACCAGCACAGCGGGCATTGCGCTGTGACATAATACCAATATTCCCTGCTCACGAATGCCATCACTATGCCGGCCATCGGTTTCGGTAAATTCGGTATTAAGCAGTTCAGCCATTTTTATGCTTTGCCGGCGATATTTACGCTTGTATTCATTCATCAGGATGATAGACTCCGGATCGTTCGGATCGGGGTTGGTGTTCATTTCGGTATCATCCTCTATCAGGTTTTCCTTTATTGCCTTTTCTTCCTCCTTGGTTCGGTGAAAACCATATACAAGCAGCAATACCCCCTTGCCAGAACGATCGGCAACCTCGGTGCTTCTATAAATAGCTTTGCCGTGTTTATGACCAACCACCTCCCTAACGCGACGGCCTGGTAGCGAGTTGCAATGCAGTGAAATAAACAGGTTTCCCTTGTTCTCGTTGGCAATCTCTGCTCTTCTCTGCCAGGAAACATCTTCTTCTGTTGAGCGGGTTAAAACGGCTTTTACACCGGGCAAGTCTTTTTCTATCGCCTTTTGCAATTTTAAGGCAATAGCCAGCGTTACATTTCTCTCCAAGGAATATGAGCCGGAAGCGCCCTGAGAAAAGTTACCGGTTGAACCAGAATGATGACCGCCGTGGCCGGCATCAACAATAATGGTTTTCAACTTGTAACCGGGACTTACAGTAGTATCCTGATTTTGGAGTGAACTTAATGCAAACGAAAAAAGAGGTGATAAAGGAAGTAAAACCAATAAACCGTAAATCAATCTTTTCAATGCCTTATTTTTCATTATTTTTGAACGCTGTTAACTATATCTGCAAAAATACTATTCATAATCAATTTTGAAATTCATAAGCCTATTTTTTCTTCTTGCAACAATATTAACGGCAAATGTGATGGCGTCATCGCGTAACGTCAGTACCTATGTTTTTACGCTGCAAACAGACTCTCTCAAAAAAGCTGACACCTCTAAGACTACGAAAGTTACTAAAGGTAAAAAATCTAAGGCAAATGCAGGCAAAAAAAATGCCGCTGCCAAAAATGACACCACCAAAAACGGGTCGAATGGCGGTTTACAATCACAGGTAACATCTCATGCGGAAGATTCGGTAATTACTGATAAAGTGCATGATATTACCTACTTATACGGCCGGGCAAGGGTAACATATGAAGATTTTGAACTGGATGCAGATTATATTCGCCTCGACCAAAAAAACCACCTCATATTTGCCAAGGGAAGCACCGACCCTATAACCAAACGGTACGTAGGCAGGCCGATATCAAAGCAATCAAAGGATAAGCCGGTAGAGTCTGATTCGTTACTATTTGATTATAAAACAAAAAAAGGACGGGTTTTTAACCCTGCCTCCGAGCAGGATGGCAATTACCTTTCCGGAGGCGAAATAAAAAAATTGAATGAAACGGAGGTGGCTTACCGCAATACCACGTTCAGTACCTGCGACCTGCCTCAACCAGACACCCACTTCGGGATTGTAATAACGAAGGGTATTGGCGAGAAGAATAGGATAATTTCCGGTCCTGCATATCTTGAAATTGAGGGTATTCCCCTCCCGCTTGCCATTCCGTTCGGTTTCTTCCCCAAACCTGATCAACGGGCATCAGGTGTGATAATCCCCACGTTCGGCGAGGATCAAAAACTGGGCTTTTATTTAAGAAACTTCGGTTATTACATAGGCTTTAGCGATTATCTCGATCTTACTACTATGGGTACTGTGTACTCAAAGGGATCGTACGAATTAAATACTACTGCCCACTATTTACAGCGATATAAATACGGTGGAACGGTGTCATTAAGCTATGGCTCACACAATTACGGCCTTGAGGGCGACCCGGCACAAAAAGACTTTAACATTACCTGGTCGCATAGCCAGGACCCCAACGCTCACCCGGGAAGCACATTTAGCGCCTCGGTGAATGCGGGTACCTCAACCTACTACCGGAATGACCCGGCGCAGAATAACTACAACCTTAATTCTCTAACACAGAATAACTTACGATCTTCAATTAACTATAGTAAAACATGGGATGGCACCCCCTTTAACTTAAGCGTGGGCCTGTCGCACAGCCAGGATCTGACCAACAAGACCGTTACGCTGCAATTGCCTACCTTAAGCTTTACAATGGCTTCCATCAACCCGTTTGATTCAAAGGATCGTGTTGGCGAGCAGAAATGGTACCAGAAATTGACAGTTAGCTATAGCTTGCAGGCTACGAACGAGGTGGATGCTATCCCGGAGGCACAATTATTTAAAGGATCTACCTTATCAAAAAAATTGCAGAGTCGTGCTGTACACCAAATACCGGTTGGCTTAAGCTTAAATGTGCTTAAATACTTCCAGTTCAGTAGTTCTGTTAACTATACCGATCACTGGTACCTTCAAACTATAAATAAAAGTTACATCCGTGGCGGTGTCACAAAGGATGGTGTAGTAATTGATCCCACACAGCCGGTTATCGACACCATAAGCGGCTTTAAAAGAGCCGGATCATACAACTTAAGTACGGGCCTTTCAACTAAGCTTTACAGTACAATAAACTTTAAGAAGGGAAATATCATTGCCATCAGGCACGTGATGACGCCAACCATCAGCTTCAACTACAATCCTGATTTTTCTGATCCGAGCTATGGTTATTATAAACGAATAGTAAGCAACGCAGCAATTCCATATCCAACGCAGAGCCAGCTTTACTCTATTTTTCCTGACGGATTTCCATCAGCGGGCAAGCAGGCCGGGATCAGCTTGAGTGTTGATAACACCATCCAGATGAAGTTGAAGCCTAAAACAACAGATACATCAGGTAAGGCCCGGAAAGTGAATTTACTGGATGGTTTTTCGGTTTCGACGTTCTACAATTTCGCACAGGACTCATTAAAGCTCTCTCCTATTTCGTTTTCGGCGCATACTGCTATCCTGAACCAGAAGGTTAACCTTAGCTTGTATGGCTCATTTAACCCATATGAAACGTTGGTGCTCGATACCATTTCAAATGGTGTGATCCAGAAATATACGCGCGAGATAAACAGGTACACTTTCCAAGATGGAAAATTTCCGATGCTGACGACAATTAGCTTTTCAATGAGCGGCAGCTTAAACTCCACTACGTTTAAGCCGCATGTGCCTGTAACACCCGGAAGCACGCTTCAGACAATAACCCCGCAACAGGCGCAGAAACTGGCGTTTATCAACAGTGATCCGAGCCAATATATTGATTTTAATGTGCCGTGGAACCTTGCTTTCAATTATAACTTTAGTTTTAATAATAATATCATCAATACCAACAGCACCAATACGGTGATGCTAAGTGGCGACGTGAGTATTACCTCCAAATGGAAAATACAGTACAACACCAACTTCGACTTAAGAGCCGGTAAACTGGCGGTGAGTTCGTTTTCCATATACCGGGACTTGCATTGCTGGGACCTTAATGTACAGTGGGTGCCGTTCGGAATTTATAAATCATATAACGTTACATTAAAGGTGAAAGCTGCCATTTTGCAGGATCTGAAACTTAGCAAAAGAAGCGATTACACCAGCAGCTCATATTTTAACGGCAATCAATAATGCTTGCAGAAATAATTACCATAGGCGACGAAATACTCATCGGGCAAATTGTTGACACTAATTCAGCGTGGATGGCCGCGCAACTGAACAACATCGGGGTCCGCATTAAACAAATCTCGTCCGTTTCTGACGACCGGGACCATATTTTAACCGCACTTAAGGAAGCTGCCAACCGCGCTGATATCATACTGATAACAGGTGGCCTGGGCCCTACCAAGGATGATATCACCAAAAAAACATTAGCCGAATACTTTAATGTTGGGCTAATTGAAAATAAGGAAGCTTTGGAGAATGTGGAAAGGATCTTTAGACGGATCAGGGGCACGCTTACTGAGCTTTTAGATGTCAATAAGCAGCAGGCGCTTGTACCTGAGAATTGTGAAGTCATCCTAAATGATAATGGTACTGCGCCGGGTATGTGGTTTAACCAGGATGGCAAGATCTATATGTCGATGCCGGGTGTGCCCCATGAAATGATGTACATGATGCAGGAAAAGGTTATCCCGAAACTCAAGGCATCATTCAATCTCCCTGCAATTATTCATAAAACCATTTTAACCGTCGGCGAAGGCGAATCATACCTGGCGCAACGAATTGCCGATATAGAAGATTCATTGCCGCCATTTATCAAATTGGCGTACCTGCCAAAGCTTGGCCAGGTACGCCTCAGGCTTAGCGGCTATGGTGATGACGAAGTATTCCTTCGGCAAAAAGTTGAAGAGTTCTCGGCAAGGATAGTTGAGCGTGTAGCCAACGTTGTTGCTGCTGAAGAGGACATTTCGATTGAAAAAGCCATCTTAAACTACATGAGTGACAGGGGCCTCACCCTTTCTGTTGCTGAGAGCTGCACTGGCGGCTATATTTCGCATTTAATTACCCAACATGCAGGTTCTTCCAAGGTGTTTTTTGGCGGTGCCGTTTCCTATTCCTACGAATTAAAAGAAAGTATTTTAGGCGTGAAAGAAGAGACCTTAACCAAATTCGGAGCGGTTAGCGAAGAAACGGCCACCGAGATGGTGGAGGGCGCATTGAAGAACTTTAAATCAGATTTTGCCCTTGCTGTAACCGGTATTGCCGGCCCTGATGGCGGCACCCCTGAAAAGCCGGTAGGGACAGTGTGGATAGCGGTGGCATCTGTTAACAAAACAGTGGTAAAGAAATTAACATTTGGGAATAAACGCCGGGAAAACATCGAAAGGACTGCAATTTCGGCCTTAAATATGTTGAATACTTTACTCCACAATTCTGCGGAATAACCGCAAAATCCCCTAATTTTGGCTTTTAATCTATATATTGTCTATGGCTAAATATAAATTGTTGCTGCCAAAAATGGGCGAAAGTGTTGAAGAGGCAACTATAATTAAATGGACTAAAAAACCAGGTGATTACATTGAAGCCGACGAAACAGTAATGGAAATTGCTACCGACAAGGTGGATTCGGAAGTTCCATCGCCGGTATCAGGTAAATTGGTTGAGCAGTTATATAAAGACAATGATGTTGTAAAGGTTGGTGCAGTTATTGCAATAATTGAAACAAACGAACCTGAAGAAACAAAGGAAGCACCCGGTGCCCCTGCCGTTCATGAAGCTGCTACTGCTGCATTTCCACCAATGCACAGGCCTATTGAAGAAATTAAGCCGCCAATTCAGGAAACACCGCCACCTGTTATTAGTACTCCTCCCCCTGTTTACCAGGCTCCTGCACCCGTTGTTAGTGCGCCTGTACCACAGCCAGAAATAAAACAACCCGAAGAACCTAAACAGCCGGTATTTGCTGAGCCTGTTGCAGTACCATACATTGAGCAACTTCAGGAAAAAACAGAAGATAAAATTGATGATGGGAATAAAAACGGTTTGCGTTTTTACTCACCACTGGTAAAAAATATTGCCGCACAGGAAGGCATATCTAATGCTGAATTAGATCAAATTCCCGGGACGGGGGCTGAAGGCCGCCTTACCAAGGACGATCTTTTGGCTTATGTTCAGCAAAGATCACAACCTGTTGCAGCTGCTCCGAAACCAGAGCCCGTTGCCGCTCCTGTTACTCCGCCCCCAGCTCCTGAGCCGGTTGTGGAAGCGCCAAAAGCTGAACCCGTGGCAGAAGCACCGAAGCCGGAGCCTGTTGCGCCAACCCCAGCCCCAGCACCTGTTGCAGAAGCACCAAAGCCAGAACCTGTCGCCGCTGCTCCTGAACCTGTTGCGCAGGAACCGGCAGAAAGCAAAACAAAGGGAGTTTCGGTATCGGGTGGAGACGAGATAATCGAAATGGACAGGATGCGCCGCTTAATTGCCGACCATATGGTGATGAGCAAGCATACCTCACCGCATGTTACCTCCTTCGTTGAGGCTGATGTGACCAATCTTGTTTTATGGCGCGAGCGGATAAAATCGAGCTTTGAAAAGCGTGAGGGCGAAAAAATAACCTTTACACCAATATTTATCGAGGCTGTTGTAAGGGCGATAAAGGATTTACCGATGATCAATATCCAGGTAAATGGCACACAGATCATCAAAAAGAAAGATATTAATATCAGCATGGCAACAGCATTGCCAAGCGGTAACCTGATAGTTCCGGTTATTAAAAAGGCTGATGAGTTAAACCTTATTGGCCTAACAAAGGCTGTTAATGATCTTGCAAACCGTGCCCGCAGCGGTAAACTTAAACCAGATGACGTGCAGGGCGGCACGTTTACCATAACTAACGTGGGCTCGTTTGGCAACGTTATGGGTACGCCCATCATCAACCAACCACAGGTAGCTATTTTGGCTATTGGCGTTATAAAGAAAAAACCGGCGGTAATTGAAACACTGCAAGGTGATATGATCGGCATTCGGCATATGATGTTCCTTTCGCTATCATACGATCACCGTGTTGTTGATGGTGCATTGGGCGGATCGTTTGTAAGGCGAGTTGCCGATTACCTTGAAAATTGGGAAACAGACCGGGAATTCTAAATTTTTTGGTTTAAAATATCAATCCTGCTTAACTAGTTAAGCGGGATTTTTTTTATGACGAACAATAATCTTGTATCAATTTGTTTCAACATGTATAACCTGTGAATTGTAAGGCGCTTTTTGATTTGTGAAATTTGAGTATTGTAACTTAACACTATGCAAAAAGTATCACAATGGAACAAGTAAAAATAAAAAAGCCGTTGGCGTGGATCATCCTCACAGGTTTATTAACCGGTACAATAGACGCCTTAATTGTTATCCTTATTAATTACGACGTTCCCGCCGGGTCAATATTTAAATTCATAGCCAGTGGGATTTTCGGTAAGGCTGCGTTCGGCACCGGAAATGAAATGATTTATTATGGTGTATTGTTCCATTACAGTATAGCCTTTATTTGGACGACCGTATTTTTCCTATTCTATACCAGGCTTATAACTATTCTTAAATTTAGGTCTGCCCTAATGTTAACAATTGCAATAGTCATTTGGATGGGAATGAACCTGGTTGTATTGCCCCTGAGTAACACGCCCCCACAACCGCATCATTTTATTGGCATCTTGAAAAATATCGGAATCCTTGCTTTGGCCTATGGGTTGCCGATAGTCGTGATTGCCGATAAATTTTATACATCGCCGTTACTGCTGTTCATCGAGGCTTAACAAAAGGAAGGAGCTATACAGCAGCCACTGGCGTAGTAACTTCTTCATCAAACTTCCGTGTCAGCATTTCATAAACAATTTTTAGCCAAATCATGAATGACGGTAAGGCGATTAAGGCATACGGTCGCACATAGGTGACCCACAAAAAGTGCGGAAAGATGTCAGAAGGAGCATTTGTTACCACCAATGCGAAGATCAGCAGGACCCGTTCAAAACCTGTTATTGGCCTTTTTAACGCTACGAACCAAATACCCACCCCTATCATATCTATAATATAAGTCGGTGGTTCAGATCCGCTGCTAAAAATCACAGTGAAGATCAACACCGAAGCGGCGAGCAATAATTGATATTGTACATTTCGCCAATATTTTATTCTTGTAATCGATAATCCGAATAGACCAAGAGCGGGCAGTAACACCACCGTATTTGGTAAGTTGGAGTAATTGAAAATTTTGCTGATCATCCCCATAACACATACATAGGCTCTTGAAGAAACAACATTGGCCGCATTTTTTGCAACAAGATCGGGGTACCAGTCATGGTAGGTTTTTATGATAAAAGCAGGCGATGAAAATAACATCGGTAAAGCAAATAGCACTACCGACCAAAATACCATGCTCAGGATCAGTTTGATCTTATTATCAGAAAAAAAGAAGAATGCCAGGCCGACAATGCCATAGAGTTTTATTGCGGTACCCAATATGATCATGAGGGCGGCCCAAAAGTCCTGCTTGTTTTTTATGAATGTGTAGCTAAATAACACCAGCGCAGCAATAAGCGGATTAACCTGTGTATTACCCGCAGATCCAATTATGCTGAACAGGCTTATTAGCAGGATCGCTAAATATTGTTTTTCATTTATAGGGAGTTTTCTCACAGCTAAATAAAGGATCCATGAATTAAACATCACCCATAGTATCACTCCGATTTTGTCAGGAAAAATGGTAAAAGGGGCAATTACCATTGCAAACACAGGCCCGTAATGATTAAGATCGAAATAAAACTCAGGCTGCGCCCCAAATAAGCTATGCAGGTGTATAAGATTTATGAAATTGTGTTTGTAGACGAGATAATTATTATAGTTGCCTGTAGGATTGGCGCCGGGAATAAGCACACCTTTTAATATGGGTAAAAAGCTTAAAACAAACCACGCCCATAAAACAAAGGGCTTACTGGTTATAAAATCTTTTACTTTATTCATTTGGAGAGACGGGAATAAGATATCTGGTTCGGCGCAAATATAGCAAAAGAGGCTAAACCGCTCCGTTAGTTTGCCTTTAAATAAAATAGGCCCTGGAAGGGGCCTATTTTGAAAACTAAAAAACCTACAAAAAAAATCTTATTAAGCTAATGCTGCCGCTTTAACTTCGGTTGCCAAAGTAACTCCGGCAAGCTGATCGGCAAATGCCACAAATGCCTGGTTATTTGCAATAAGCTGCTGGTTATCAACCAAACTTTGAAGATTAATCTTCCCAATAACAAATTTATAGCTGCCTGAATAGTATCTTTCGTGGATATGTATAAAGTCCAGCGCTTCCACCAGGCTTTCATCTTCATACCTTAAATAAATATTCAATTCAATATTATTGGTGAAGTTAAGCCCCTTACGTTCCTTAGCTTTTTTGTACTCATACTGGTAGCCGTAACGTAATGCAGCAATGTCTGATAGCACAGCAGAGCCGGTTGGGTGCCCTCCTGCCCCTTTTCCGAAAAAGAATTGCTGGTCGGCAAACGCTGCCTGTACAATTACACCATTGTATTCGTACTCCACGTTGTATAAGAATTCCTTGTCGTTAACAAATTTTGGCAATACGAACAAGGCAACATGTTGTTCGTCAAGTTCCTTCGCTACAGGAACTAACTTAATTTTAAGGTTCTTCTCACGGGCATATTGCAGGTCGTGAGCCGACAGGTTCTGGATGCCTAAATTGAACACATCATCCGGCTTTACAATTACTCCGTAAGCATGTGCTGCAGCTATTACCAGTTTGTATTTGGCATCAAAGCCGCCCACATCGCTGGTTGGATCGGTTTCTGCAAAGCCTAAATTCTGCGCTTGTTGCAATGCCGAATTGTAGTCCAGCCCTTCATTAAATCCTTTGGAAAGAATATAGTTTGACGATCCGTTAAAAATGCCGCTTACAGAGTGCAGCAATTCATTGTCATAATATTCTTCCAAATTCCGGATAATAGGGATACTACCGCAAACCGAACCTTCATATAATAAGGATGTGCCATGCTTTTGTTGTAGTTCTATGAGTTCCTCCAAATGCAGCGCAATCATTTTTTTACTGGCGGATACCACATTTTTGCCTGAACTTAGCGCCCTTGATACAATCTCAAAAGCCGCTTCTGTATCGTTGATCAACTCCACTATGGTATTGATCTCCGGATTGTTAAGCAGTTCGTCCTTTTCGGTAGTAAATAAATGCGCCGGTAACGTGCGTTTCTTATGCGCGTCCTTTATAGCAATCTTTACAATTTCGAGGTTTAAATTTTTGGTTTTGATAATATCATACAAACCCTGGCCAACCACGCCAAAGCCAAATAGACCGATGTTTAATTTTTTACTCATTACGCTGTGCGTTGTAATTCTATAATTTTTCCTTTTACGTCAGTTTTAAAAAACGACGTGATTATGTTTGTTAATGCTTCTGTTTCTATTAAAAATCCATCGTGTCCATAAAACGAATCCAATTCAGCAAAGGCAGCTTTTGGGATGTGTTGAAAAAGGTATTGTTGCTCTTCTATCGGGAACAAAACATCTGCTTTTATGCCGATAACCAACGTGCGTGCCTTTATCAGGCTTAATGCATTCTCAACCCCATGCCTTCCACGGCCTACATTGTGGGAATCCATACATTTCGACAAATACCAGTAACTGTAGGCATTATACCGGTTTACCAATTTCTCGCCCTGGTAATTTTGATATGATGCGGCTTTAAAGTCGTCTGTTAAATGATCTGCTTCTTCCTGTTGGGTAACCGAATATGTCTTATAATTGCGGTATGAAAGCAGTGCAATTGTCCGTGCTGCCTTTAACCCTTTGCTGCCGCCATCCGGCTGGTTTGAATAAAAGGTACGGTCGGCGCTGATTGCCAGTCGCTGCGATTCGTTAAACGCGATTCCCCATGGAGAATGTTTCGCGTTGGATGCGATGACGATCAGGTTCTTGATTTGTGCCGGTTCGCTTATGGCCCATTCAACTGCCTGCTGGCCGCCAAGTGATCCACCTATCAGGATCTTTATTTCCTTAATGCCAAGATGGCTGGCTAATAGCTTATGCGCATTAGTAATATCACGCACGGTAAACTGCGGAAAGGCCAGGTAATAAGGCTGATCCGTTGCCGGGTTTGTGCTTAGCGGACTAGTCGTCCCATATGGCGAACCAAGAATATTAGCACATACGATAAAGTATTCGTCTGGATTAAAATAATCATTATCGCCAAATAAGCCTTTCCACCAGTCGAAAACATCGGAGTTTGCAGTGAGGGCATGGCATACCCACACTACATTGTCCGCGTTTTTATTGAGCGTTCCATAGGTATGAAATCCTATTTCAAGCTCCTTTAGTTGTTTGCCCGATTCAAGTTCAAAGGGCTTGTTGTATTTATATATCTCTGCGTCCATTATTATTTTAGTCCCGAGTCTTGAGTCTGAAGTCCCGAGTCGTTTTACTTTTGACTCAAGACTTTAGACTTACGACTTTTTTTTATACCAATTCTTCAACCCGTGTGTTTATTTTCGACAGGGCTTGCTCAAAATCTGCCTTCAAATCATCAATATGTTCTAATCCAACCGCTACTCGTAACGAGTTTGGCAATACTCCAGCCGATAATTGCTCTTCGTCGCTTAACTGCTGATGTGTTGTAGCCGATGGTTGGATGATTAGCGTTTTGGCGTCGCCTACGTTAGCTAAGTGGCTCACCAATTGTAAACTGTCAATCACCTTGCTTGCATTTTCTTTTCCGCCTTTAACATCAAAAGTTAATACAGCGCCAAAACCATTTTTCAAATATTTTTTTGCCAGTTCGTGATGTGGCGACGATACCAGGCCTGGATAATTTACCTTTTCAACCAAAGGATGTTGTTCTAACCATTTAGCCAGCTCAAGCGTATTGTCAACATGGCGCTGAACCCTTAAGGAAAGTGTTTCTATCCCCTGGATAGTTAGCCATGAATTAAAAGGAGACTGCGACGGACCGAAATCTCTTAAGCCTTCTACCCTTGCGCGGATGATAAACTGAATATTTCCAAACGGACCGCCAATGCCAAACACATCTGCAAATACTAGCCCATGATACCCTTCCGAAGGTTCCGTAAACTGAGGGAACTTACCATTGCCCCAGTTGTAATTCCCTCCGTCCACAATTACACCGCCAATACTGGTGCCATGCCCGCCAATCCATTTAGTGGTCGATTCAACTACAACATTAGCGCCGTGTTCGATCGGCCGGAACAAATAACCGCCTGCTCCAAAAGTGTTATCGACTATTAGAGGCAGGTCATACTTGCGGGCAAGTGCGGAAACCTTATCAAAGTCAGCTATATTGAATCCCGGGTTGCCAATAGTTTCAAGGTAGATAGCCTTTGTTTTGCCGTCTATCAATAACTCAAGGTCTTCAGCTGTATCATCCTTAGCAAAACGGACATCTATCCCTAATCGTTTAAATGCTACCTTAAACTGGTTATATGTCCCGCCATAAAGAAAAGGCGAGGTTACGAAGTTATCGCCAACCTGCAGAATATTGTTTAAGGCAATAAACTGCGCAGCCTGCCCTGATGCTGTTGCCAAAGCTGCAACACCGCCTTCAAGGGCTGCAATGCGCTTTTCAAAAACATCGGTAGTGGGATTCATTATCCGGGTATATATATTGCCAAACTCTTTCAGTGCGAACAGGTTTGCACCGTGTTCGGCATTTTTAAATACGTATGAAGTAGTTTGGTAAAGTGGTACAGCGCGCGAACCTGTGGTTGGATCAACTTCCTGGCCGGCATGTAATTGCAGTGTTTCGAATTTTAAATTGGCAGATGACATAATTTTAAGCTTTAAGTTTTAAATGAATTGTTGATTAACGGATCGCATCGGGATATAACACCTTTTGCGAAGACACGTACATTTTCGGGAAATGGAAAAGTAAAACGTGTTAGGGCTTAGCAACAGCAACACATACACATATAGCCTTTTGATGAACTATAAACGTATACTAAAGCGGTGCTTTTTGGAGCCTTAAAGATGTTTTGGAAAATGCTGTAAATCAAACTTTTCATGGTTGTTAATTTATATTCCCCGGGGTATTTACCGGGCCAGGAATTGGCACCTTCTCCACATCGGAGGGTTGCCAGCGGGTCATTGAGCCTGATCTCTCGCCGCTTCTTTATAAATCAAAACCCTTTGCGGAGGTTATGATCATGGTATTGCTACCAAATTTTGTTCCAAAGATAAGGGGTTATTTGTTGAAATACCAAATTTAATTTTTTTTTGTCGGGAGGTCAAGAAAGTCGGTGATGTTAACAAGACGGATTTCACGATTAATCAAACCGTTCTTTTAAGATTTTCTTCTTTCGGACTTCCGGGCTTTTCGACTTTCCTCGCTCAATCGCCGATGGAAAAAACCTTTCCTTCTGTTGCCAATTCTGCTTCCGGAAAAACGGTTCTTGCTTCATCGATCAGATCGTTCAAAGTTTTGTAACGGGCTGAAAAATGGCCGATAATAAGCCTTTTTGCGTTTGTTTTCAATGCGATTTCGCCGGCCTGCAAAGCGGTGGTATGATGGGTTTCCAGCGCCCTATCCAGCATATTATTCAAAAATGTAGACTCATGGTATAATAACGTAACGTTGCTGATCTGCTCAAAATAGCGCTCATCGTACATCGTATCAGAGCAATAGGCATATGATTTAGGATCGCTCGAATCAATGGTGAGCGTATTATTTTTAATCACTTCTCCGTTAGGCAAAACATAGTCCACACCCTTCTTCAAAGCAGAGAAATATGGAACAGGAATAGCAAGGGCCTCAATTCGTTCCTTAATGAGCTTCCTTAATCGCTTTTTCTCCTTGAACAAAAAGCCTGTACAGGCAATGCGATGGTTTAATGGAATAGTTTCTACTGTTATGTCCTGGTTATCTAAAAGCAGTTCAATTTTTGTAGCGTCAGTAAATTTGTATTCGACAGGATACTGTAAAGTAGTTTCAGAGTACTTTAACTGGATATCGATAATTTCCTTTAGATGCGAGGGGCAATAAATATGCAACGGTTTTATGCGGCCATTTAGATGCATGGATGAGATCAGGCCAACAAGCCCCAGATAATGATCCCCATGCAAATGACTGATGAAAATGTGATCGATCCTACTGGCCTTTACATCAAAGCGCAGCATTTGCTGCTGTGTGCCTTCACCACAGTCAATTAAATATAGGCGATCATTAATATTGATCGCCTGTGAAGTGGGATTTCTGTTAAATATGGGGGTCGCGGAACTACTGCCAAGTATTGTTATCTCGAATTTCATACTTGGTAAACAAACGGATTGTTTATTTTGCTTCCTTCTTTAATTCTTTTTCTATCTCTTCCATAAATACCAAATCAATGGCTTCCTCGCAGGTAGGAACGATAGATAAAACGCTGTCAAGCTGTGAAATAGTGATCAAACGGGCGACAGGTTCGTTTAAACCAGTTAGGATAAAGGTACCTGAAGCATTTTTACACAAACGGTGACCAACAAGCAAGCTGCTTAAGCCTGATGAATCAGCAAATTTCACTTGTGAAAGGTCAAAAATAATATTTCGTTGACCTTCTGTATTGATCAAAATTAATTCAGATTTAAGCTGAGGAGTGATCAATGAATTTAATTTTGATTCATTCAGCTTTAACAGAATATATTTTTCGTGCTTGTCAACCGTAAATTTCATTTTTTGTTCTAATTAAAAAGCTAAGATATAATTATTTTGTGTAGAAATAAAAAATTACAAGGCAGTAAGTTCATTATTTATTGCTTTTTCAACCCGATCCAATACGTTTTCATCACCGGGTTTCACAAAGTTCTCCCCCGTTATTTGTTCAAAAAGCTCGATGTATCTCTCAGAAATTGACTGAACTATTTCCTCAGTCATTAATGGAACAACCTGCCCATCCTTTCCCTGGAAGCCGTTTTCAATCAGCCATTTTCTCACAAACTCCTTTGACAACTGCTTTTGTGGCTCGTTCTTCTCCTGGCGTTCGCTGTAACCATCACTATAAAAATACCGTGATGAATCAGGCGTGTGGATCTCGTCAATTAAATAGATGGTACCATCGGCTTTACCAAATTCATACTTGGTATCAACCAAAATCAAACCCTGCTTGCCGGCAATTTCAGTACCCCGTTGAAACAGTGCACGCGTATATTTTTCCAGTTGCTCATAATCTTCAGCTGACACAATGCCTTTTGCAAGAATTTGTTCCTTCGATATATCCTCGTCATGCCCTACCGATGCCTTGGTAGTTGGTGTAATGATCGGCTCGGGAAGTTTATCGTTTTCTTTAAGTCCTTCTGGTAAGCTCACACCACAAACTTGTCTTCTGCCCGCACTGTACTCACGCCAGGCATGACCAGCTAAATAGCCCCTGATCACCATCTCCACCTTGAATGGCTCGCAGATGCGGCCAATGGTAACGCTTGGATCAGGCACGCTCACCACCCAGTTTGGAACGATGTCGGCAGTAGCGGATAAAAACTTAGCAGCAATCTGGTTAAGCACCTGCCCTTTATAAGGAATTGGCTCCGGCAGCACCACGTCAAAGGCGGAGATGCGGTCGCTAACAACCATCACCAGGTATTTATTATTAATCGTATATACGTCCCTCACCTTGCCTTTGTAAAAACTGGTCTGGCCCGGAAAGTTAAAATGTGTTTCTTTTATTGCTTTTAGTTCATGGTTCATGGTTCATGGTTCATAGAGTTAAAAAGAGTTTCGTAGCGACGTTATCATTTTAACTAAAGTTTCATAATCATTATAAAGAACAGTAAACTGTTCATCTTGTATATATTTTCTTTTTCTTGCTATAAACAAGCAACTTACCACTTCAATTGCAGACCGTAGTGAGTAACTTAAAAATAGTTTAAAAATAGATTTAGTTTGTCCTGTTGAGCCTTCGGCGATGTTTAATATAACCGAATCGGCTGCGCGTTTTATTTGAGATGTTAAAATATATGTTTCTTCTTTTGGGAATGTTTTTGTTAACTGGTTGATTTCTTCACCTAAGTCCATAGCTTTTTGCCACACTTGTAAATCTTCAAATCTAAAAGCCATTTTGCTCTTTTGCTTCCTGCTATGAACTATGAACTATCAACTATGAACTACTGTATATCCCCGTAAGCAGCCAGTATCTTCCGCACCAGCTTGTGCCTTACAACATCTTCGCCGCTAAGATAAACAATTTCAATTCCACTGATATCAGTAAGTATGCGCAAAGCTGTATGTAAGCCCGATTGTTGCTTTTTAGGTAAATCTATTTGCGTAACGTCGCCGGTTACAATAAACTTAGCAGAAGGTCCCATACGCGTTAAAAACATTTTTAACTGCATATCTGTGGCATTTTGTGCCTCATCCAAAATCACAAAGCAATTATCCAAAGTACGGCCGCGCATAAATGCCAGTGGCGCAATCTCGATGGTACGATTCTCGAGGTAAAATTTTAATTTTTCAGCCGGGATCATATCATCCAGCGCATCATATAAAGGGCGCAGGTACGGATCTATTTTTTCCTTTAAATCGCCCGGTAAAAACCCAAGGTTCTCCCCTGCTTCAACCGCCGGACGGGTTAATATAATACGCTTAATATCCTTATTCTTAAGTGCCCGTACTGCCAGGGCAACTGCCGTATAGGTTTTACCTGTACCCGCAGGGCCAATGGCAAAAAGGATGTCGCTTTTATTGATACAATCAACCATTTTACGTTGGTTGGCTGTACGCGCCTTTACCATAACTCCGTTAGGTCCAAACACGATAACTTCACCACTGGCAAATTTATCGCCTGACGGATCGGCGGCCTTTGGCGCATCTATTTTTGATCCGAGAATTCGCTCTAAGTCGGTTATATTCAGGTTTTCATACTTCTCCACGTGCTGTAGCAGGTGCTCAAATTTCTCCTGGAATATAGTTAGTTCATGGTCATCACCCAGTATTTTCACCTCATTACCCCTGGCCACTATTTTTAGCTTTGGGTACTGTTTTTTAATGATCTCAAAGTGATCATTATTAGGTCCCCACAAAACTGCCGGGTTGATTTGTTCTATTGACAATTTAAGTTCGTTCAATACAAATTGATTTTTAGTTGCAGAATTTTATGAATTAAAATTGAATATTTGTAGCTCTAATTGCTTGCACAAGATTAGCGATAAATATTTAAAAAATTAATGGCAATAATAACTTTAACTACTGATTTGGGCGATAAGGATATTTATCAGGCTGCCCTTAAAGGTAGCATCCTGAAATTATTGCCCACAGTAAATATTGTTGACATTACCAATAGCGTTGCCGCCTACAATATACAGCAGGCAGCGTTCATTTTAAAAAATAGTTTTTATTATTTTCCGGAGGCTACGGTACATTTAATCGGTATTGATACGGTATTTAATACCGAAACCCGCTACCTGGCGATGAAATATAAAAACCACTACTTTGTAGGGGCCGACAATGGTATTTTTTCGCTGATGTTCGACACCGATCCTGATGAAATTGTGGAAATAAACATCATGCAGGACCTTAAATTCCTGCATTTTCCACTGGCGGATATTTTCGTAAAAGCCGCATGTCACCTTGCCAAAGGCGGAACACTTGCTCAAATAGGTTTACCTGTAAGCGACATCGAGAAAAAGATGAACCTGCAGCCGGTTATCGAAAAGAACCTTATAAAAGGGGTAGTGATTTATATAGATTCGTTCCAAAATGTAATTACCAATATTACCAAGGAGTTTTTTAACACCGTACAGCAGGGGCGCAAGTTTATGCTTTCATTTAAACGCAATGAAACCATTAATCACCTCAGCTGGCACTACAACGAGGTCCCCGAGGGTGAGAAACTCTGCCTCTTCGGCATTAGCGACCACCTGGAAATAGCGATCAATAAAGGTAACGCAAGCGGATTGCTTGGATTAGGTTTGGGTGATAGTGTGATTATTGATTTTATGGAATAATGAGAGGTATTATTCTCCTTATAATATTAACGTTTACACTTTCGGCAGTACAAGCCCAACACAATGCCGATTCTCTTGCCTACCAGCTTCAGCGCAAGAAAATAAATACCATGCTGGCGCAACGTGCACAAAAGTTTGGGCAATATGATTCAAGCCTCAGTAAACATACCGGTATCTTTGGCTTTCAAACCAAGAAGGACATTCGCCGCTCCAATGACATTTTGATGGATATTGTTAAAACCGACAATGAGATCTATAAAGAGCTAAAAATACTGCTGGAATACCGCACATTTCAGCAAAAGCAAGTTATAAGCTATACGAGGGAAACCCAATCCAATGTGCTTGGTTATATGACCACCATAAATAAACTGCGAACACAAATTGACTTACTGAAAGCCGACGCCGCTGCACAGGAACAACAAGAGGGAAAAACCCGGAGCACTTTAATTATAACTATAATAGGATTATCCGCCATAATACTATTGCTGCTTTTCATCCGTAGAAAGAAACGCACTCCTGTTAAACGGAAGCCCGCAGCGCGCAAAAGCAGTCGCAAGGCTTAAGTTTTATCCTCGTTTTTATAATTCATTAAAATGTTTCGGAGGATCAATCGTCTTAAAAGGCAGAGAATAATATTTAAATGGCAAGAGGACGATTTAACAGTGGTAACGCAGCAGAGGCAGAATTGCCTAAAGCAAAAATAGATGGTAAAAGTTTAAAACAGGTAGTAAAGCTACTCTCGTACGTAAAACCCTATCGCGGTAAGTTTATTGCCGCTATGATCTTCCTGTTTTTGTCAAGTTTGACAGGCTTAACATTCCCCCAGTTTTTAGGGGCATTAATTGATGCGGCACAAGGAAAACAGAAATATGGCTTTTTACCGGCCACACTAAATGGCATTGGACTATTGGCTTTAGTTATCTTGTTTTTCCAGGCCTTTGTTTCTTATTTCAGGGTGATCTGGTTTGTACAGGTGGCGGAGCGATCCCTGGCTGACATTCGACGCGATACCTATTTTAAGCTGATCACGCTGCCCATGAATTTCTTTTCAAACCGCAGGGTTGGTGAATTAAACAGTCGTATTTCGGCCGACCTTTCACAAATCCAGGATGCAATAACCACCACTCTTGCCGAAATGATCAGACAGCTGATATTGTTAACAGGGGGAATTACTTTTTTAGTGATCGTATCGCCCAGGTTAACCTTAACCTTATTGGCGTTAGTACCTGTTTTAGTAGTGGTTGCGGTATTATTTGGTCGATTTATCCGCAAGCTTTCACGACAGGCACAAGATAAGCTGGCAGAATCGAACACAGTTGTTGAAGAAACACTGCAGGGAATTGCCAACGTTAAGGCATTTGTGAACGAGGCATATGAAGCAGCTCGATACGACGGAAATTTACGTGATGTAGTTAAGCTCGCCGTGAAAGGCGCAAAGTTCAGGGGGTTATTTGCCTCGTTTATTGTTTTTTGCCTTTTTGGGGCTATTGTAGCCATCATTTGGTATGGATCAATCATGGTTAGCCACCACGAACTTACTATCGGGCAGTTAACCGAATTTGTTATTTATGGTGTATTTGTGGCTGCATCAATGGGCAGCTTCCCCGAGTTATATGCAAATATGCAAAAGGCAGTTGGCGCAAGCGAACGTGTTTTAGAGATTTTAGATGAGCAAGGCGAAGATGTTTCCATCAATGAAATAGATAACGTCATTCAACAAAAAATTGAAGGCAATCTTTCATTTAATGATGTAATTTTTGCTTACCCATCCCGACCGGAACTTACAGTATTAAAGGAAATTTCATTTGATGCTGCAGCCGGGCAAAAGGTCGCCATTGTGGGGCCAAGTGGTTCTGGTAAATCAACCATGGCAACTTTGATTTTACAATTTTATCACCCGCAAAGCGGAGCAATATCCTTTGATGGTAAACCATCTGCTGAGTATTCCTTAACTGACATCCGCAACCAGGTAGCTATTGTGCCGCAGGATGTAATGCTCTTTGGCGGAACAATAAGGGAGAATATTGCTTACGGCAAACTGAGTGCAACCGAAGATGAAATTATCCAGGCGGCGCAAAGGGCAAACGCACACCAGTTTATTACCTCTTTCCCAGAGGGCTATGACACCATAGTTGGTGAACGTGGCGTAAAACTTTCGGGTGGCCAGCGGCAAAGAATTGCTATTGCCAGGGCCCTATTAAAGAACCCGGCGATCTTAATTCTTGACGAAGCTACATCATCATTAGACTCTGAATCGGAGCGTTTGGTGCAGGAAGCTTTGGAAGAGTTAATGAAAAACCGAACCTCTATTATCATCGCCCACCGCCTTTCAACCATCCGTGAAGCGGATAAAATTATTGTTTTAGAAAAGGGACAAATCATTGAAACGGGCGGTCACCAGGAATTGATGGATAATGAGCAAGGGCTTTACCGGTATTTAAGTGGGCTGCAGTTTGAGGTTGGTAACGCCAAAGTTACAGAACCTCCGCTCCTATAAAGCGTATAAATCTCCGCCCCTAAATTGTTTCACGCGCACTGAGTTAGTATGTTTACAGTGCAATTAAAACATTTACATGAACTGGAGAATTTACCACAAGCCCATTTTATTAATTACTTCAATCATCTTAATTGATTGCAATTGCAGTTTAGTCTCACACCCGGCTGAAAGCGTGGAATATCTGAATAAGGCGGCGTTAATTGTTGATACCAATAAGATAGACGCAATAAATCAGCCTCAAATAAATGTCGATCATAGTAATAACACGGTACCGCTGAAAAACATGTTCGGCATCAATGCCTATGAATGGAATTTCCTGGAAAATCCGGGTAGCCCCAGCGATCGAAAACATATTTACGAGGACAATATGGTGCTGGTGAAGACCTTTTCGGCTGTAAGGCATTATCTCAACTGGAACCGTTTGGAAACTACAAAAGGCAACTATACTTTTAACCCCACTAACAACGGCGGCTGGGACGAGGATATAATTTATGAACGCTGTAAACAGGACGGCATTTTGGTTTTGGCTGATCTGAAAAACATCCCCGAATGGCTGCAGAACACTTATCCTGCCAGCTCAAAGGATGATGATAATACCCCTGTTCCCTACGGCCAAAGTTTAAATGATCCTGCTTCATACGCCGACCAGGCACGTGCAGCATTCCAATTGGCGGCGAGATATGGCTACAACAAGAGCTTAGACAAATCATTAATTAAAGTTGATACCCGCAAACGCTGGACCGGTGACATTCCCAACGAGCCACTGGTTGGATTAGGCCTGATAAAATACATTGAATGCGGCAACGAACGCGACCGCTGGTGGGGCGGCGATGAAACCCACCAAACCGCCGAACAATATGCGGCCAATATGTCGGCCTTTTACGACGGCAACATGGGCAAGCTCGGTCCGGGAGTTGGGGTGAAGGCCGCCGATCCAAATATGCAGGTGGTAATGGGCGGGCTGGCCACTGCCGATATAAAATTTGTACAAAAGATGATAGATTGGTGCAGGGCCAATCGCGGCATTAAAAAGGACGGCAGCGTTAACTTATGTTTTGATGTGATCAATTACCACTTGTATTCAAATGATGGCGATGTGAGGGTTCATAAGAAACCGACTACAGGTATAGCACCCGAGCTATCGGTAACCGGTGGGGTGGCTAACCAGTTCGTAAATCTCGCAAACAGCATGCCGCAGCACCCGGAAGTTTGGGTAACGGAAACCGGCTATGATATTAATTCAGGGAGCTACCAACGGGCCGAATCCATCGGTTCAAAAACGGTGCTGGCCAGCCAGGCTGACTGGATCCTGCGTACCTCCCTCCTTTACATCCGCTATGGAATAAAGCGGGTATTCTTTTACCAATTGTTCGACGACCACGCCGGTGGCTCATCCCAGTACGCCACTTCCGGCCTCGCCGAGGGCATAAAAAGACGACCCGCTGCTGATTATATTTTGCAAACCACCAAACTGATGGGCGATTATGATTATATAAAAACCATCAAAACCGATCCACTGGTGGATATATATAAATTGAGCGATAAAATCATGTATGTATTAACCATTCCCGATGAAACCGGCAGAAAGGGAAAATACACGCTTGATTTGGGAAATGCAGCTAAGGCAAACGTCTTCAATCTAAGGATTGGTGCTGATGTGATGGATAAAAAACAGGTTAATACTTCAAGTGGAAAAATTACTGTTGAGGTGGGTGAAACTCCCGTTTTTGTGGAAGCGGTGAAGTAGAATACAATATTTTGCTTTTGCGCGTTAAATGATTAAATTTGAAAAAGGAACAACATGAAAACGATTCAAATAAATAGTGCAGTTTGGAAGGAAGGCGATTACTTTGTTGCTCAGTGTTTAAATATTGAAATATCAAGTTTTGGAGATACCAGGGATGAAGCATTAGCTAATTTACAGGAAGCACTTGAATTATACCTTGAAGATAATGAGCATCCGGAATTTACAGTTGTCGACAAGCCTGAAATCGTCGGATCTACTTTAAAATATGCCTAAACTTTATTCATCGTCTTATATACTCAAAGTGTTGAGTGATCATGGATTTATCTTTATTTCTCAAAAAGGGAGCCATATTAAGCTCAGGAAAGTCGACACTATCACCCTGACGGTAATCGTTCCGGCAAATAGAAAGGAAATTCCTGTCGGCACCTTTCGTTCCATCCTACGTCAATCAGCGCTAACGGAAGCTGATTTTAAATAACAAAATGTCGCCCTAAAAAGCTATTTTTGCGCTTCAATGGAACACATTCGTAATTTTTGTATAATAGCACATATCGACCACGGTAAAAGCACACTTGCCGACAGGTTATTAGAATATACCAACACCATCACCCAGCGCGAATCGCAGGCACAATTGCTTGATGATATGGACCTGGAACGTGAGCGCGGCATCACCATAAAAAGTCATGCCATCCAGATGGACTATGAGCTTGACGGTCAGAAATATGTGCTAAACCTGATTGATACCCCGGGGCACGTAGATTTTTCGTACGAGGTTTCCCGTTCCATCGCAGCTTGCGAAGGTGCTTTGCTAATAGTTGACGCAGCGCAGGGCATCCAGGCGCAAACAATATCTAACTTATACCTTGCTTTAGAAAACGACCTGGAGATCATCCCGGTTTTAAATAAAATGGATCTTCCCGGCGCTATGCCAGAGGAGGTTAAAGACCAGATAGTTGAGCTCATCGGCTGTAAACGTGAAGATATTTTGGCCGCATCCGGTAAAACAGGAATGGGTGTTCATGATATTTTACGCGCCATTGTCGCTCGTGTCCCTGCTCCTGTCGGCGATCCGGAGGCGCCTTTACAGGCATTGATCTTTGATTCAGTTTATAACTCGTTCCGCGGTATCGTGGCTTACTTTAAAGTAGTTAACGGCGAGATTCGCAAGGGTGACAAAGTGAAATTTTTCGCTACTGAAAAACAGTATATAGCTGAAGAAGTTGGTACGCTAAAATTAAAACAGCTCCCCAAGGATGTGATCAAAACCGGTGACGTGGGTTACATCATATCAGGTATTAAGGAATCAAGAGAAGTAAAGGTTGGTGATACCATCACTACCATCGCCCGTCCGTGCGAGTCTGGGATCCAGGGTTTTGAGGAAGTAAAACCAATGGTATTTGCCGGGATTTACCCGGTTGATACGGATGAATATGAAGAGCTGCGCGAATCGATGGCTAAGTTGCAACTAAATGATGCATCACTGGTTTTTGAACCCGAATCATCAGCGGCATTAGGCTTCGGCTTCCGTTGCGGGTTCCTTGGAATGCTGCACATGGAGATCATCCAGGAGCGGTTGGAACGCGAGTTTGACATGACGGTGATCACTACGGTCCCCAACGTATCCTATATCGCTTATACAACACGAGGCGAACCTATCGTAGTAAACAACCCGTCTGATCTTCCTGATCCAAGTAAGATAGATTATGTGGAAGAGCCTTATATCAAGGCCACCATCATTACCAAGTCGGAGTTTGTTGGGCCGGTAATGTCACTATGTATCCAGAAACGCGGGTTTATAAAAAACCAATCCTATTTAACTTCGGATCGCGTTGAGTTGATCTTCGAGATGCCGATGGGTGAGATTGTATTTGATTTTTACGATAAGTTAAAAACCATTTCAAAAGGGTACGCTTCATTCGATTACCACCAGATAGGTTACCGCCGGTCTGATTTAGTTCGTTTGGATATTCGCTTAAATGCGGAGCCGGTTGATGCTTTATCATCATTGATCTTTAGGGGCAACTCCTACGAATTTGGTAAAAAGATCTGCGAAAAATTAAGAGAGTTGATCCCGCGCCAGCAATTTGAAATTATTATCCAGGCGTCTATTGGCGCCAAGATCATAGCCCGCGAAACCGTAAAGGCTCTCCGCAAGGACGTTACTGCCAAATGTTACGGTGGTGACATTTCCCGTAAGCGTAAGCTATTGGAAAAACAGAAAAAAGGTAAAAAACGCATGAGACAGGTTGGGAATGTGGAAATCCCGCAATCAGCGTTTATGGCAGTGCTGAAACTGGATTAATCGCCCCCCGGCCCCCTAAAGGGGGAGCTGAAAACGCGATCTTAATTATTGCTCCCCCTTCAGGGGGTTGGGGGGCTAAACTATTTATTACCCCTTTAGGGGGTTAGGGGCAAATGAATTTACTCGACGGAAAATACGTATCAGAAAAACTCAAAGGCGAAATAGCCGAATCAGCAGCTAAAATATTGGCCGAAACCGGGCGTAAGCCGCATTTGGTTGCGGTGCTTGTTGGTCATGATGGCGGCAGCGAAACTTATGTTGCCAGTAAAATAAAAAACTGCGAGGCTGTAGGTTTTAAATCAACTTTAGTACGTTATGAAGGTGATGTAACCGAGGAAGAATTATTGGCGAAGGTAGCAGAGCTTAACGCCGATGCAGATATCGACGGGATCATTGTTCAACTTCCTCTGCCAAAACACATTGATCCAGAGAAAGTAACCGAGAAGATCGATTATCGCAAGGACGTTGATGGGTTCCACCCTGTTAACCTGGGTCGGATGCAGCGTAACCTGCCATCATTCATTCCTGCTACTCCGTATGGTATTACTTTGATGTTGAAGGAATATGGTATTGAAACAGCCGGCAAGCATTGCGTGGTAGTTGGCCGCAGTAATATTGTTGGCTCACCCATGAGCATACTGATGGCGCGCAACACCACTCCGGGCAACTGTACGGTAACCATTTGCCATAGCCGCACACCTGATATCAAAAAATTCACGCTTGATGCTGACATCCTTATAGTAGCCATTGGCAAGAAGAACTTCATTACTGCTGACATGGTGAAAGATGGTGTTGTAGTAATTGACGTTGGCATGAACCGCGAAACCAGCACCGTTACCAAATCGGGCTTTAAACTTTACGGGGACGTTGACTTTGAGAATGTATCTAAAAAAGCGTCATGGATCACTCCGGTACCGGGCGGCGTTGGTTTAATGACCATCATCGGCTTGTTGAAGAATACATTGGCTTCGGCTAATAAGGAGGTTTATAAATAACCGGCTGTTTGATTTATCTATTGTTTTTCACAGAAAAAGAATAGTTGCCGGAACCAACAGCTAAAACAGCTCTGCCGTTTTCATATCTTAACAACTTTATATCGCTGCGGTTATGCACCGGCCTGCCGCCCTCGGTCATCAAACTATTTTTGCCGGCGGGCAAATAAATTACAGCAGTTGTATTAACTGGGATGGTGGTTTGCATGGTGAATAAATTGCTGTTCTTATTCCACTTATTGGATATTACGCCATAAGGAGATAAGTAACTTGCAGTAGCCCATGAAACATTTCCTACGGGTTCAGGCCTGATGACTATCTTGTCAAAAGCTACAGCGTTTGAATCCGGGCGGATGCCGCTTAGTCCGCTGTAAAACCATTCCATTAAATGACCAAGCATAAAATGGTTGTTTGACGAACTTGGGGCTCCTTGCCATGATTCAGTGAGAGAAGTAGCGCCCCTTGCCAATTGATAGCCATAGCCCGGAACATCCGATCTGCTATTCATATCAAATATCACATCCGACCGGCCTGCATCATCCAGCACTCTCAAAAGGTATCTATACCCTATGTCTCCGGCTGTTAGTCCATTATTATGCTGGCGAATATCCTTCACGATATTTTCAATAACAGCCTCCTTAAAGGCCGGATCTACAATACCTGTATAAACAGCCATGGCATTTGCTGTTTGGCTGCCGGCCCCGTACTGCTTGGTTGATTTGTTGAAAAAAGTATTATTAAAAGCTGTTTTAACTTCGTTGGCTAATACGGAGTATCTGATCGCATCATCATTCTTTCCCAATAAGCGGGCTACTTTTGATAGAATGGTAAGGTCATAATGATAAATAGCAGTTCCGGTTATGCCCTGTGGTGTTAATTGTGATACCCCCGGGTCTTCCGGCCCCAGGTCATACCAGTCGCCCAGGCCGAAATAGAGTACGTTATCTTTTGACCTTTTTTGCAGATAAGCTGCATAACGCCCCATCATATCATAACTTTCTGACAATATTTGTTTATCGCCGTACCATTGATATATGTAATATGGCATTATGATCCCGTTACTCCCCCATTCCGGAGAATCACGAAACCCGCCACCGAATTTAACGTATTCGGGTGCAATATCGGGGATCAATCCTTTGGGGGTTTGCGAGTTGATCATATCTCTTACCACTTTACGGCACAAGGTGGCTATGTCGTAATTATACCTGATGGATGGCCCTACCAGGTGGGCCTCTTCCAGCCAGCCGAGCTTCTCGCGATGAGGGCAATCCGTAAAAACACTTGCAGTGTTACTTCTTATGGCCCAGTCAATAAGCTTGTACGTTTTATTGAACAAATTATTTGAGCATTTAAAGGTCCCAATGCCTGCAGCGGAATTGCGGGTATGCAAACTTTTTAAAGCCAGGATTACAGGCAGCTGTTTCGTATTTAGTTGTCCCAGGGGCGTCGCACCCTCAACCTGGATATACCTAAAACCATAATACATAAACTGTGGGTGCCAGGATTCTGTTCCATTTCCCTTAAGGGTATAATTAAAATACACAGGAGTACCGACGGCTTCCTGTGTAACCATGCCTTTATTATCCAATAGCTCGGCAGGCGTTAGCTTAACAACCGCTCCTTTATTACCGTTCACGGTTATAAATGGAATGGCAGAAGCGTTTTGCCCCATATCATAAACCCACACCCCCGGCTTTGGTTGAGAGACTTTTATAGGCGAAAACTGCTCAAATATTTTCAGCGGCTCTTCAGCTTGAATATCCAGCTTTTCAGGGCCGTCAACCACAATTGCATTTTTCCATTTTGAGTCGTTGAAGCCAGGTTGGCTCCAGCCTTTTTGCTCAAGATTTGCGTCATAATCTTCCCCGCCATAAATACTTGAAAAAACTACCGGCCCCGGCGCGGTTTTCCATGATTGGTCGCTGATGATATCTTCCTCGCTTCCATCCTCGTATTGCAAGGCAACCCGGCAGATCATTTTAGGATAGCCAAACGCGCCCTTTAGCTTGTGGTACCGTTCGCCGGGAATATAATAAAACCCATTTCCCAGCATTACACCAATCGCATTTTTACCCTGCTTTAATTTATCAGTGATATCAAATGCAACATACAGGGCATGTTTATCATATTTTGTCCATCCGGGATCTAAGAAATGATCTCCCACCTTTTCGCCATTAACACTTAAATCGAATTGGCCCAGCCCGGTTATAAAAACTGTTGCCTTGCTTATTTTTTTATTTAGTGTAAATTCCTTTCGTATAATTGGCAAGACATCTTTCCCCTCATTAAACCGTTTGTCATTGGTGTCTTCAAGCCCTGTAATTAAAAGTAACGAATCCGGCAATTTCTCATACGCAATCCATTTGGCGCCCTTCCATTCTGATTTTGATAGCAGCCCCATTTGCCACCTTCCAACCTTGCTCCAGGCAGACGAATGATGCAGATTGCCCCAAACCATTACTTTCCAATAGTAAGCTTTTGTGGATTCAAGTTTCTTTCCCGCAAAAGGAATTTGAAGGGATTGCGGCGACAATGTTTTTTTTGAGTCCCAAATATCACCAACGTTTTTTTGCAAAAGCGAAGCATCGCTGGCTACCAGAATTCTATAAGCTGTTTGCTTTAAATTACGCTGATCGCCCTTAATTTGCCAACTCAGAGCGGGATTTTGAGTGTCTACTAATATTGGGGCGTCTTTATACTCACAAGTTAGGTTGGTTACGGTAGTTTGGGCCGATAAACTTACGGTTATAACCAGGAGTAATAGAGTAACAACGAGCTTCTTCATCTATATCATAAATAAAAACAGGATATTAATTGATGACGGCCGCTGTTGATCATCCCGGCACTAATCAGCTTAAAAATTCCGCAGGAATTTGATAGTTCTCGTTCTCATCACTCCAGGCCATTGACGTGATTTTCCAGCTGTCATCAACCCAAACGTATTGGATATAGTTGATTCCGCGCGGCAGGTTTTCTATTTCGTGATCGGCAAAGCTGTATTCGTATACACTCAGGCGCTGCGCTACTTTTCCGAAGATATCTGTTTTTGAAAATAGTTCGCGCTGCATAAACTGCTTAAGCGTGCCATCTGCAATTTGTGCCTCCAGGGTTTGTAAAAACGTTTCCGTGGTAAAGGTTACAGGCTTGCCGGAGCTATTATTTACCAGCAAACCATCGGCATAAAACAATCCCCTAACAGTTTCCAGGTCAGGTTGCTCAGCGTCCTGGAAGCTAAGCGATTCGTAAAAGTCTTCAGTTATATAATCTACTGCGCGTGCGTTCATTTATTAAATAATTGTTTTATATCATCCCAAACAGACGTTGTGCCAACGCAAACTACGCCATTTTCTATTTTAACAGGGTACGTTTTAATGTAATCCTGCGCCCCCTTCCCGGTTTGCAAATCAAATGAATAACCATGAACCGGGCAAATAATTTTATTGTTTTCGCACGATCCAAGGCTCAGATCAAAACCCTGGTGCGGGCAAATGGCCGATACGGCAAACAACTTCCCCTCGTAGCCAACAACGCAAATACTTTTGTCGGCTATTTTTACTTTTTGGATGAAAGGTTTATCGGTGTCCGTAATTTCTGGAAATGAATACCACTTCATAAGTGTCAAAAATCGATCTTCAGGTTCATTAATGACGGGTTTTTCATTACATCATCCATGTTAGTGATCAGCGTAACGCGCCGTCTGTCGGCAGACACAATTGCCTTGGCATTATTTACTCTTTTTACCGGCCTTGCAAAATTCAATACCACCTTGTATGGCATATCTATCAGCATGGCTTTAGCCATTGAAAATGCAGACGAAGTTTTCTTTAAAAATGCGTTAAATTTAACTTTGTCTATAATGCGGTAAAATTTGTGGGGGGTAATTTCATAGGTATAGTAATCTTCACCTGCTACCAATTGCTGCGCATCGATACCCAATGGCGGCTTCTGCCCCTTCGCAACAGCCTTAAGCTGGCTGTTTACCGGGATCTTTGAAATGTGTTTGAGGTAATATTCAAGATCTGCCGAGTTTTTCGCCAGGTGATTTACGCTTACCTTCATTATGTTTTTGCGGAGATTCATTTTTATGGACAGGTCGCTGCTCCTCGCCATATTGGCTTCTGCAACACTCATTTTCTGTTGCGTACTGTCTGGCAGGGCCGTGTAAAAGTTTAAAGTAGTATCCTTAACCAGCGAGAATTGCGGGGTGGCTTTAACCGAGTCGGACATAAGGTTCATCAGCACCGAGACAGCGCTGCCCATATCAAAGCCATAAACTACGTTGCAAGAACCGTCCTGTTTGAAATTATACTGCTCCTCAATGTCGACACACGATGAGAAGCAGAGCAAAACGAAAAATAGAACCAATAAGTAAGGTTTTTTCATAATGCAAAATTTACGTAATAATAAGGAAAAAAGCAGAAAGCCAAAAGAATAAAGCTTTTTTATAGCTGAAATGTAAATTTACGCAATGCGGCTTAGCTTTTTGCTTTCTGCTTTCTACTTTCGGCCTTTAACGCTTTCTGATTTGAGCTCAAAACCGTACTTTTGCGGCCTATTATGGCACACCAGATACCGGAAGATGGCACGTTGCTTCCATTAATGGAAGAATTTTACACGATACAGGGCGAGGGGTACAATACAGGTAAAGCTGCTTATTTTATCCGGCTCGGTGGCTGCGACGTGGGCTGCCATTGGTGCGATGTTAAGGAAAGCTGGGATGCTGAACTTCATGCGCTAACATCTGCTGATCAGATAATTAAAAACGCATCTAAACATCCGTCGAAGGCTGTAGTGGTAACTGGTGGTGAGCCTTTGATCTACAATCTTGACTACCTGACGGCAGGATTACAAAAAGCGGGCATCAAAACTTTTATAGAAACTTCAGGCGCTTACCCCCTATCCGGTAATTGGGATTGGATTTGTCTGTCCCCTAAAAAATTTAAATCTCCCATGCATTTGGTAGCCGCAAATGCCGATGAACTCAAGGTGATTATTTTTAACAAGTCGGACTTTGCTTTTGCCGAGGAGAATGCAAAACTCGTTTCGCCAACCTGCAAATTATTCCTGCAACCAGAATGGTCCAAATCGAAGGAAATGATTCCCCTGATTGTAGAATATGTAATGAATAACCCGCAATGGGAGATCTCCCTGCAAACTCATAAGTATCTTAATATCCCATAAATTAGATTTAAGAGGTTAGATTTGATATTTGAGACAAAAAACTAAATACCAACCAAATAAAGTTCTAAAGCTCTAATTTATAGTGCAAATAATCTCAAATCTCTCGTCTCAAATCTCATATCTTAATTAAAAAATGTAACTTAGGATACGAAATCACGTATCAAAACCAATGAGAGTATTAGTCTTCTCGGTTCTGTTATCATTAATATCCGTTTTTACAATCGCCCAACAGAGGCAATACTCTACCACCGATAGAGCCGCTATAAAATATTTCGCCCTGGCAAACACGAGTTTAGACGACCATCTTTATGATGAGGCCGTTGAAAACTTGCAAAAAGCCATACAGGAAGACGATAAATTTGTTGAAGCACACGCTGTTTTAGGCGATTTGTTGCGCCAGATGCGCAGGTACAAAGAATCTATTGATCAGTATACCAGGGTTATTGCATTGAACCCGGAATTTAGTCGCGGAATATACCTTAAAACCGGCGAGCTGGAAATAAACAACGCCCAATATGTCAGGGCGCAGGAGCATTTACAAAAATATTTAACCTACCCTAATATTGAGGACAAGGATATTTACAAAGCAAAAAAACTGATAAACGATTGTATCTTCAGCATACAGGCAATTGCACACCCCGTTCCGTTTAAACCAATTAACATGGGGGCTGAAATTAATACTGCTGATGATGAATATCTCCCGGTGGCCACTGCCGATGAGGGCATGCTGATATTTACCCGCAAAATAAATAATAACGAGGACTTTTATAAAAGCATGAAAGTCGACAATAAATGGCAGACCGCTACCTATTTAAGCAACCAGATAAATACGCCGCAATACAATGAAGGTGCCGAATCCATTTCCCAGGATGGCAAATATTTATTTTTTACCGGGTGCAACCGCCCTGACGGCCTTGGGCGCTGTGATATATACATTGCGCAAAAAAAAGGCGATGACTGGGGCAAGCCATTTGATTTAAGTCCGCCGGTTAATACAACGGGTTGGGAGTCACAACCATCGATAAGTGCAGATGGTAAAACACTGTATTTTGTGAGTAACCGCAAAGGCGGATATGGAGGTTATGATATCTGGAAGTCCACTCTTTCTGAAAAAGGTTGGGGAGATCCTGAAAATCTCGGGCCAAATATTAATACCATTTATGATGAACAATCGCCTTTCATTCACCCCGACGACAGTACTTTGTACTTTTGCTCAAATGGATGGCCGGGATTAGGTGGAAAAGATCTGTTTGTTAGTCGCTTAAGTAAGGAGGGCAAATGGCAAAAACCGGAAAACCTTGGTTACCCCATCAACTCAAGTGGCGACGAAAACGGGCTAAGCCTTACTGCTAACGGTACCTATGCATTTTTCTCATCGAACAATTTAAATGGATACGGTGGATTCGACATATACACGTTTGAACTGCCGCCTAATTTACGCCCGCACCAGGTTACTTATGTGAAAGGTACTGTTAACGATGCAAAAACTAAGGCGCCATTGGAGGCTGCCGTTGAAATAATCGACCTGCTGAAAAACCAGGCAGTGTTCCAGGACTATAGCGATGCAAAGCAGGGGGACTTTTTAGCAACACTCACAGCGGGTAAAAACTATGGTCTCAATATTTCAAAAAGCGGGTACCTGTTCTACTCTGCTAACTTTTCATTGATCGGGCACGAACCGAAAAATCCATTTAACATCTCGGTTTTATTGGAGCCGATAGAAATTGGCAACAAGGTTATTCTAAACAACATATTTTTCGACACCAACAAATTTGATCTTAAACCAGAGTCGGTTGCCGAACTGGATCAATTGGTTTCATTTTTAACAGTAAACCCTACCCTGCACATCGAAATTTCAGGACATACAGATAACGTAGGTAACGATCAGCTTAATCAAACGCTTTCTGAGAATCGCGCCAAATCAGTTTATCTTTATTTGATAAACAATAAGGTTGTGGCTTCCAGGCTCGTTTTTAAAGGATACGGCAAAACCCAACCTATTGCACCAAATACAACCGAGGATGATCGTAAAAAGAACCGGCGGACAGAGTTTAAGATAATTGCGAAGTAGTTATTAGAGATTGGAGATCAGAGATTAGTTGAATTGCGGATAGTTTACGTTTAGGATCAACTTATTATATAAAATGAAAATTCGCCTACCTCTCCTCCTTATCGTCGCAGCAATTTCAAGTTCGTTCATTTATCAAATTTCTTATTCCGGCAAACCATGGCAAGGTAAACCGCAACATATCCCCGGGAAAATTGAATGCGAGTTTTATGATCTCGGCGGAGAGGGCGTTGCTTATCATGATTCAGACAGCGTTAACAATGGCAGCGGTAAGCTTAACCCGGCCAATGGCAGTTATCTGAACGAATTCAGAATGAAGGAGGGCGTTGATATTTCCTATACCAAATCGCACGATATTGATAATAATCCTTATAGCAAAGTATTCCCAAAAATGGATCAGCTGTACGTTGGATGGACAATGCCCGGCGAATGGATAAACTACACGATAAAGGCAGACCGGACGGCAGCTTACAGAGTGGGTTTAATGTACACCGCCAATGGTGACGGAATTATCGCCCTTGATTTGGATGGCAAAGCGATAGCTAAAAATCTAAAGATAACATCAACTCATAACGACCAGGACACGGTTAAGTGGCGACAATGGCATCATTGGAATAAAGCAGATTCATTAACCACTGTAAGAATTAATAAGGGAATCCATATGCTCACCCTCCACATTGTGGCTAATGGGAATATGAATTTCGACTACCTGGAATTTAAAAAATAAAAGCCTCCGGAATTAACCAGAGGCTCAATATTTATAACGTCATACATCACATCCCCATGAGATATCTGTACGAAAATTAATTCCCCATTTCAGACAAGAACTTTATCCTCATCAACTGGATCTCCTCTATTGTATAATCATCGCTTCCAAGTTCTGCAAGCGCATCATCTATCGAGTCGGCTTCAGCGGTACGGAAATAGTCAAAGATCTCTTCCTGCTTATCCTCGTCAATAATTTCGTCGATATAATAATTCAGGTTAAGCTTGGTACCTGAGTTTACAATAGTTTCAACTTCCTTAAGGATCTCCTCGTAGGATAAACCTTTGGAAGCGGCTATATCATCCAGGTTCAAATGCCGGTCGATATTTTGGATGATAAATACCTTTAGCGCTGATTTATTAGCGGCGCTTTTGATCACCATATCAATAGGACGATCGATATCATTATCCTCAACGTATTTCTGGATCAGATCGGTAAAGGGCTTGCCGAATTTAAGCGCCTTGCCAGCTCCTACACCAGAGATCTGTTTAAGCTCATCCGTAGTGATCGGATAATGTGTACACATTTCCTCAAGCGACGGATCCTGGAATATAACGAACGGAGGCAATCCCTTTTGTTTAGCAAGCTTTTTGCGCAGGTCCTTAAGCATCTGCAGCAACTCGGTATCTAAAGCCCCGCCGCCCTGTTTAGGGCCGTCTGCGTCTTCGTCGTCATCCGTAGCACCCATTGCCTTGTTTAATACAAACCGGATACTGTAAGGATTATCAATAAAGGAATTTCCCAGTTTGGTTAAATGCAACAAACCGTATTGGTCAATATCCTTTGCCAGAAAATTATTCAGTAGCGCCTGCCTTAGCAATGAGTTCCATAGGTTCAGGCCATCTTCCTTGCCCGATCCAAAATAATCGAGCTGATCATGCTCATAATTTTTTATCTGTGCATTATCCTCACCCATCAGGATATTGATGATGTGGTGATCGTCAAATTTCTCACCTATTTGTTTTATCAGGCTGAGTGCTTTATGCAGGTGCAATTCGCCATCAAAATGTTCCTTAGGCCCGCAGCAATTATCGCACATGTTATTACAACCGGCCTCGTTAAAGTTTTCACCGAAGTAATGAAGTAATTGTTTACGGCGGCAAACAGATGATTCAGCATAGTCTATTACCTCCTTCAAGATCTGTGTGCCTATCTCCCGTTCGGAAACGGGCTTATCCTTCATGAATTTCTGCAGCTTGTCAATATCCTTTTCAGAATAGAATGCTACGCAAACACCCTCACCCCCGTCGCGACCAGCGCGGCCGGTTTCCTGGTAATACCCCTCCATGCTCTTAGGCACGTCGTGGTGTATCACATAACGAACATCGGGCTTATCAATGCCCATACCAAAGGCAATGGTAGCTACAATAACATCTACATCCTCCATCAGGAATTTATCCTGGGTATCGGCGCGCACCTTGGGATCTAAGCCTGCATGATATGGTAATGCCTTTACACCGTTAAGGTTAAGCGCTTCGGCAACTTCCTCTACCTTTTTACGGCTGAGGCAATATATAATTCCTGATTTTCCCTGGTTTTGCTTAACAAACTTAACAATCTCCTTTATAACATTACGTTTAGCCCGCACTTCATAAAATAGGTTGGAGCGGTTAAACGATGATTTGTAGATAGTGGCGTTATTCATCTGCAGGTTCTTCTGGATATCCTGCTGAACCTTAGGGGTAGCTGTTGCAGTTAAGGCTATAATTGGAATATTATCACCAATATTGCTGATCACCTGCCTGATCTTACGATATTCCGGGCGAAAGTCATGACCCCATTCCGAAATACAATGTGCCTCATCAACTGCAACGAAGGAAACCTGGTTAAGGCGTAAAAAATCAATATTTTCCTGTTTGGTCAGAGATTCCGGAGCTACATAAAGCAGTTTGGTTTTACCAGCTAATACATCTTCCTTTACCCGTGAAATATCTGATTTTGTTAGTGAGGAATTTAAAAAGTGGGCGATGCTGTCCGAACCTCCAAAGGCCCTAAGCTGGTCAACCTGGTTCTTCATTAAAGCAATTAGCGGAGAGATCACGATCGCCGTTCCCTCGCTCATTAAAGCCGGCAATTGGTAGCACATTGACTTGCCACCACCGGTTGGCATAATCACAAATGTGTCGTTACCCGCCAGAATATTAGTTATAATCGCTTCCTGCTCCCCCTTAAAATTATCGAACCCGAAAAAGTTCTGGAGGTTATCAAAAAGCGACTTCTTAGTTTCTATCATTATAAACGTATTCTTGATTGTATTTAAAAGTTTAAAGTAACAAATTTTTCTGAATAAACGATGGATTTACTTTAAAATTTTATATAAAAATGATTATTCTTTTAAAAACAATTTGTTTCTTTAGCCCGTTTAACATGCGATATCTGCGGCGTGCCTTTATTTAGTTTTAATTAGTTCAATAATTACAAATTATTACCCAAATTTGCGGCGCGTATACCAAATTAAATTGTTTAAACACACATGAATAAAAACTACTACGCCATTATCATGGCAGGCGGTATAGGAAGTCGTTTTTGGCCAATCAGCCGCACATCCCATCCCAAACAATTTATTGATATACTGGGTACCGGAAAAACACTGATCCAAAACACCTACGAACGTTTCCTGAAAATTTGCCCCAAAGAGAATATTTTCGTTGTAACCAATGAGATTTATACCGACCTGGTAAAACTGCAGCTGCCGGATATGCCCGAAGGGCAGATCCTTACCGAACCTGTGATGCGTAACACCGCGCCTTGTGTGGCTTACGGATCATTTAAAATTGAAAGCCTTAATCCTGATGCTGCAATTGTGGTTGCACCATCAGATCACCTGATACTTGATGAGGTTGCCTTCATCAGCGCCATTGAGAAATCACTGGAAGTCGCGTCGACAAATAATTGCCTGATCACGCTTGGTATAAAGCCGTCAAGGCCCGACACCGGATATGGCTACATTCAGTATACCGAGCAAAGCCTTAAAAATGATTTCTACAAGGTTAAAACCTTTACAGAGAAACCGACGCTGGAAATAGCGAAGACATTCCTGCAAAGTGGCGACTTTTTATGGAACGCAGGCATCTTCGTATGGTCGGCAAAGGCAATTGTGAATGCATTTAGCAGCTACCTGCCCGACATGCATGAAATTTTTGCTGAAGCAAGGCCGGTATATAATACCAATGACGAAAAGGCACATATCCACAAAACATACTTACAATGTACCAATATTTCGATTGATTATGGAATTATGGAAAAGGCAGATAACGTGTATGTATTACCTTCCGAATTTGGCTGGAGCGATTTAGGTACATGGGCCTCTATCTATGACCTTGCAGACAAGGATTATGTAGGCAACGCAGTCATTCCGGCTGATAAGGTGATCATGTACGATTCATCAAACTGTATGGTAAATGTACCCGGCGAAAAACTGGTGATATTACAGGGGCTTCATGATTACATAGTAGTTGAAGCAAATAATACCTTACTGATCTGCCCGCGCGACCAGGAGCAAAATGTCAAGAAAGTTGTCGCCGACGTGAAGCAGCAGTTTGGCGCGAAATATATATAGAATGCCCCCCGCCCCCTAAAGGGGGAGAAAAAACTCAAAGCCCTGTTTTTTTAAATAGGGCTTTTGTTTTTTTATAGATTTGCTAATCAAAAGCCCCCTTTAGGGGGTTTGGGGGCCTAATCTTTGGCGGATGGCCTCGTATAGTATTACGCCCGTAGCAACTGACACATTCAACGATTCGATTTCACCATACATCGGAATTTTTGCCAGGTGATCTGCAATGCGAATAATATCGTTGCGTACGCCATCTTCTTCCGAACCCATCACAATTGCAGTTGGGACGGTATAATCTGGTTTGTAAATGTATTCTTGTGTTTTTTCGGTACAGCAAACCAGTTGCAGGCCCGATTCCTGCAGAAACTTCACTGTTTGCATGAAATTATCGTGCCGGCAAACCGGGATCTTATACAATGCACCCGCAGAAGTTTTAATAGCATCCGGGTTAACTTGTGCCGATCCTTTTGCCGGAACCACTATGGCGTGAACCCCGCTGCATTCGGCGGTGCGGGCAATGGCCCCCATATTACGCACATCGGTAATGGAATCAAGCACCAGGATCAACGGCACCTCTCCCTTTTCATATATCGTCGGAATGATATCCTCAATTTTTTGATAAATAATTGGCGAAATAAAGGCAATCACACCCTGGTGATTTTTCATGGTGATACGGTTCAACTTTTCAACCGGTACCTGCTGGGCTGTTATATTGTATTCATGCAGTAAAGCCCGTAACTCGTTTAACAATTCGCCGCCGATACCGCGCTGGATGTATAACGATTCAATTTCTTTACCCGAACGGATAGCCTCAATAACTGCACGGGTACCAAAAACCACCTGGTTGCTTTCGCGGGGCTCCCTGTTGTTGTACGACATTGTAAAATATTAAATTAAGGCTGTAAAAGTAGCCATATTAATTGATTTAGCCTTTATTGAACTATTGCACCAATTTGGTTTTTTTCTTAAAGATTTGATTTAGGAAAATATGTTATTAACATTTCAAAACTTTATTAACACATGGTTAGTTTGTTGATTTATAAGCGCAAATTTCGTATCTTAACATTTTACTAACAGTTGGTGTTAATAAAGTATTTTTCCCAACATCTTTTGTTGATTTCATAACAGTTAAAAAAATAAAGTTATCAACCTTTTAAAAAGGCCTGGAAAAACCAGTTTGAAATCATTATTCGATACCAGTTATTTTTTGTATATTTTTGACGCCTTATGATTTTGGAGAACGATAATCAATACAATAAGCCGAATACTACCGACCGGAGAAACAGGATAACAACCCCAACCCCTTATAGCGGGCTTGGCAAGCTTCCACCCCAGGCAATTGACCTGGAAGAGGCAGTTTTAGGTGCATTAATGCTCGAAAAAGATGCATTGTCTTCTGTAATTGACATCTTAAAGGCAGATGTTTTTTATAAGGACAGCCACCAAAAAATATTTGCTGCTATCCGGATGTTGTTTGAGAAATCATCTCCTGTCGATATCCTTACCGTTACCGCTCAGCTTCGCCAGCAGGGCGAACTGGAAATGATTGGCGGCGCTTATTATATTACAGAACTTACCAATCGTGTAGCATCTGCAGCAAACATTGAATATCACTCCCGGATCATCATCCAAAAGTTTATCCAGCGCGAGCTAATCAGGATCTCTACAGATGTGATCCAAAGCGCCTATGAAGACACTTCAGATGTACTCGACCTGTTAGACCGCGCGGAAAAGAATCTTTTTGAGATTGCCCAAAACAACCTTCGCCGCGATTCACGAAAGATGGACGATCTGATGCACGAAGCGTTGAAGGAAATTGAAGCACTTAAAGATAAAAAGGATGGATTGACCGGTGTTGCATCAGGATTTACAGATCTTGACCGTATGACGTCAGGCTGGCAAAAATCCGACCTTGTGATTATAGCTGCCCGTCCTGCAATGGGTAAAACGGCGTTCGTGTTAACCTGTGCTCGTAATGCAGCCGTTGATTTTAACAAGCCTGTCGTTGTATTCTCGCTCGAAATGTCGTCTGTTCAGTTAGTTAACCGTTTAATATCCGGGGAAACTGAAATTGAGCAGGAAAAGATCCGTAAGGGAAATATGGAGGAATGGGAATGGCAACAAATTCACTCTAAAATTGGCAGACTAGAGGCAGCTCCCCTGATAATTGATGATACCCCTGCCCTTAATATCTTTGAATTCAGGGCAAAATGCCGCCGTTTAAAATCGCAACATGATATTCAATTGATCATTGTCGATTACCTGCAGTTGATGCACGGTAAGGCTGCTGACGCCAAAGGCGGTGGTAACCGCGAACAGGAAATTGGTAGTATCTCAAGGGCATTAAAATCTGTTGCCAAGGAATTAAACGTACCAGTAATTGCGTTATCGCAGTTAAGTCGTGCGGTTGAAAGTCGTCCCGGTGGTTCAAAAAGACCGATGCTTTCGGATTTGCGTGAGTCCGGTTCAATCGAGCAGGATGCGGATATGGTGTTATTCCTTTACCGTCCTGAATATTACGGATTAGAAGTTGACGAAGATAATATGCCGACAGCCGGCGTGGGTGAGGTAATTATAGCCAAGCACCGTAACGGTGAAACAGGCAGGGTAAGGCTAAAATTTGTGGGCAAATTTGTTAAGTTTACCGACCTTGACCAGGGAATGGGCATGGATGGAGGCTTCTCACCCGGTAATGCATTTGCAGGATTAGCGCCATCACAGGACTTTGACAAACCAAGCAATTTTATCATCCGACCATCAAAAATGGATCAGATGGATGATGACGATGGTATTCCGCCGTTTTAGGCCAGCCCCCCCGGCCCCCTAAAGGGGAAGAAAAAAACAAGTTTGCAATTAAAAAGCCCCCTTTAGGGGGTTTAGGGGCTGCGCTTTAAAATACCAACCCCAAAGCAATCCCAATTATTATAATAAACGGCGCCTTTATTTTAGTAAAATTCAACAGTACAAAAGTAGCGCCCATTATCAAGTAGGCCATCCAGTTGAGACCGAATGGGCGTACCAATAATATTAATGCGGTTGCCATAAAGCCCACAGCTACCGCATTTATCCCGCTAAGAGAGTTTTTTATCCGGGTTATTTTTTTCAGGTCGTTCCAAAAGGGAACTATAAATAAAATAAGTATAAGCCCCGGCGAGTTTATGCCGATAACCGCTACCACACTGCCAAAAACCTGGCCAATTACCCCTCCCCCTTTGTTGCCCATAGTAATCCCTCCCAAAAATGAGGTAAATGAAAAAGTCGGCCCCGGCAGGATTTGTTGTAAGGCGTATCCTGAAAGAAATTCTGAACTTGTAAGGTAGTGCTTAACGCCGACAAATTCGGTATACATCAATGGCACCAGCACTTGCCCCCCGCCAAAAATGAGAATGCCGTTACGATAGAAATTTTCAAATAAGCGGATCGGCAAACTAAAAACCGATGTCTGGTTTACCACTGCACCCAATGCCGCAAATAGCAACAGGATACCGATAAAGTAGGTTACTTTGTTAGGGTTTACATTTGAAAACAGCTTAACACGCAATTCATTTTCCTGTGGTTGTGTCTCCATCGCAGATGAAATAATCCCACCCAATAATATAAGCAACGGAAAGGCATAGGCATTTTGAAGGATCAACGTGGCTATCAATGAACCAATTGCCAGCATGGTGCTCACCCTTGTTTTTAAAAATCTATCGGCAAATATATAGGTGGCGTATGCTACTATTCCAACAGCTATTGGCTGCACAAAACGCAGGATCTCTGTAAATTGAGCCTTATTTGCGAACATGCCATAGCTGATTGCAGCGAGGCACATAATTGTTGCAGATGGCAGTACCCATATCAAAAAGGTAATAATTGCAAGCCGTAAACCGCCTACCTTCCACGCAATACCGACTAATGTTTGGGTTGATGAGGGGCCTGGTAACAGTTGAGCCAAAGCATTAAGCTCCATTAACTCCTCCTCCGTAATATAACGCCGCTTCTCAACAAACTCACGCAGTAAAACAGCAATATGCGCCTGCGGCCCACCGAAGGCGGTAAAAGTGTATAGCGTTACGTCGCGCAGGAAGATTAGCTCCTTCTTTGTCATGAGTTAGTTCACGGTTGATGGTTCATAGTTCATAGCCGAGAAAGAGTGTAGTTTATAGGTTATCATTAAGTAATAAAAACGTTGAATTGAATTTTGCAATATCCTAATCGCATGTGAAGCTACCATGAACTATGAACCATCAACTACGAACTCCTTAATAATCATCATCGTCATCATCCCCAAAGCCTGTCAGCGCATTGTATACGCCCTGTAATTCGGAGAATGCGTGGTTGTCACGTTGTTCCCGGCTTACAAGCATACCCGTTTCGTAGGTGTTTATCGCATCCTGCTTCCGGTCCAGCGCTTCGTACAATTTGCCTAAATGATAATAAGTACCAACATAACTGCGATGATTATTTACAAGGTCCTCGTAATAGGCCAGCGCTTTATCTGTTTCATTGATACGCAGATACTCGGTTGCCAGCGCATACTTCAGGAACGGATCATCCGGTTCATTCTTAATAAATTCCAATAGCTTCTCTAATCTGCTTATCTGCATTTTAAACTCTCTCTTTTTTAACTAAATTTGCACAAACCTATTATGACTGAAAAACAATTTGTTTCTCTATTACTTATAGGTATTCATCCTTAAAAATACACCAAGATGAAAATCCTTGTTTGCATCAGCAACGTTCCTGATACCACGACAAAAATAACTTTTACTGATAACAACACGCAATTTAATACGGCAGGTGTTCAATTTATATTAAACCCTTACGATGAGATTGCTTTGGCACGAGCCATTGAGCTAACAGACGGTGGTAACGGATCTGTAACCGTAATAAATGTTGGCGAGGCTGCTACAGAGCCTACCATCCGCAAAGCGCTTGCTATTGGCGCAACGGATGCAGTACGGATAAACGCAAAGGCGCATGATGCCTGGTATGTAGCGTACCAGGTTGCCGAATATGTAAAGGCAAATTCATTCGACCTTATTTTAACGGGGCGCGAATCTATAGATTACAATGGATCGAAGGTGGCAGGGATGCTGGGCGAACTTTTAGATCTGCCATCAGTATCAATCATTAAAAAACTGGATATCGAAGGAGGAAATGTAACCGTTGAACGCGAAATTGAAGGCGGCAAGGAAATATTGACCATTCCATTGCCAATAGTCGCTGGTTGTGCAGAAGGGGTTGCCGAACCTAAGATCCCAAATATGCGGGGCATCATGTCGGCACGCACCAAACCGTTAACAATTGTTGAACCAATTGAGGTAAAGAACTTTTCAGAGGTCATCAGTTATGAAACGCCTGCACCACGCGGACAAGTAAAACTAGTATCAGTTGATGATACAGCTAAACTGGTTGATCTGCTGCACGAAGAAGCACGGGTTATATAACATCACACATTAATTGATCTTATAATTTTAATATGTCAGTTTTAATATATACGGAGAACGCAGAAGGCAAATTCAAGAAATCAACTTTTGAAGCTGTTTCTTATGCCCGTGCCATCGCCGATCAAAATAACACCAACCTGGTAGCCATATCTATTGGCGACGTCAGCAATGATGAACTTGCCGGCCTTGCCAAATACGGAGCTGATAAGGTTTTAAACGTTTCGAACACGAAGCTTAAGAACTTTATAAACCAGGCTTACGCATCTGTTATTGCCGACGCAGCAAAAAAAGAAGGAGCGGACATAATTGTATTATCCAATTCTTTTTCCGGCCGTGGTTTAGCGCCACGCATTGCCGTAAAAATCGAAGCTGGTTTAGCCGATGGGGCAGTATCTCTGCCCGAGCAAAATGGGGGTAAGTTTACTGTTAAAAAAACTGCATTCTCAGGAAAGGCATTTGCAGTGGTTGAATTAACCACCGCAAATAAAGTGATCTCGTTAACACCAAACTCATATAAGTTAGTTGAAAAGGCTGTAACTCCGGCTATTGAAGATTTTTCTTCAGAAGGCAATGCTTCTGATTTTAAAGCCATGATCAAGGAGATCGTTCGCTCAACAGATAAAGTTTCTCTGCCTGACGCAGACATTGTGGTTTCGGGCGGCCGCGGCTTGAAGGGACCTGAAAATTGGGGTATGGTTGAAGAACTTGCGGGTTTGTTAGGCGCTGCTTTGGCCTGTTCAAAACCTGTTTCAGACAGTGGATGGCGACCGCATAGCGAACATGTTGGACAAACTGGTATAGCTGTCAGTCCAAATTTGTATATTGCAATAGGAATTTCGGGCGCTATTCAGCATTTGGCCGGGGTTAGCTCCTCAAAGGTTATTGTTGTGATCAACAAGGATCCCGAGGCACCGTTTTTCAAGGTAGCAGATTACGGCATTGTTGGCGATGCATTTGAGGTAGTACCAAAATTGATTGCAGCAGTTAAAGAATACAAAGCTTCGGCATAAAAAGATCAGTTGTGATGGGTAATGATATGAAAAAAATAAAACTGGACATTGTTGGCTTATCCTACAGCCAAACGCAGTCTGGTGCCTATGCTTTAGTTTTGGGCGAGGTAAGCGGCCGGCGGCGATTACCGATCATCATCGGTAGCTTTGAGGCGCAGGCAATCGCCATTGAGATAGAGAAGATGACTCCAAGTCGTCCGCTCACGCACGATCTTTTTAAAAGTCTTGGCGAGGCCTACAATATTAAGATCCAGGAAATAATTATTTATAATCTCGTCGACGGGATCTTTTACTCCAAACTGATCTGTTCAGATGGTAAAAAGGTAGTAGAGATAGACGCCCGCACCAGCGATGCCATAGCGGTTGCAGTAAGGTTCGACTGCCCTATCTACACCTACGAGTTCATTCTTTCAACTGCAGGCATTGTAATTGAGGGTAACGATTTTGTTTACCTCGAAAACATTAACGAAACCAAGGAGGAAAAAACAACTGCGGCGGCTACTTCAACCGGTGGATTTGGCTCATTAAGTGTTGACGAGTTAAAGTCGAAATTACAGGAAGCATTGGCAGAGGAATCATATGAAAAAGCTGCTAAGATCCGGGACGAACTAAACCGCAGAAAGGCTTCCTAAGTACAAAATTGCTAATGTTTTCTTCTAATTGTAATATTATTTTGACTCATCTTCATTTCTGCGGTTGAAGGTTCTTGATTTTCCTTTTATTTCCCTATTTTCCCCTTTTGGTTTAACGCAGGCAACAACTGATCTTAACTCGGCACTTTATGAATATTAAGTTTCGCTTAATACTAATGAACATTATGCAATACTTCATATGGGGGGCATGGCTCATTACCATTGGAGCGTATTGGTTTCAAAACAAACATTGGTCGGGGGCGCAATTTGGAGCCATATTTTCTACAATGGGAATTTCGGCCATTTTTATGCCGGCACTTACCGGGATAATAGCCGACAGATTTATAAATGCTGAAAAACTATACGGCACTATGCATATCTTAGGTGCTGCGGTCTTATTCTGTTTACCACTGGTAAAAGATCCGACAACTTTTTTCTGGGTGCTATTGCTTAACATGGTATTCTATATGCCTACGTTGTCATTATCAATAACAGTTGCCTACTCAGCCTTAAAAAAGAACGACATTGATATTGTTAAGGAATACCCTCCTATCAGGATTTGGGGAACGATCGGTTTTATAGCCGCATTATGGACGGTCAGCCTTACTCATAACGAAACTTCAGCCAACCAATTTTATATTGCGTCTGCGGTGGCGCTTGCGCTTGGAATTTATTCCTTTACGCTTCCGAAATGTCCGCCACTGGGAAGTAAAACGGTACACAAATCATTTGCAAGTTCGTTAGGGCTGAACGCTTTTTCATTATTTAAAACACCCCGGTTCGCCATCTTCTTTGTTTTCTCCATGTTACTCGGCGCTGCATTGCAGCTAACCAATGCCTATGGCGATACTTATATTCATGATTTTGCTAAAGTAGCAGCGTACAAAGGATTGGTTGCCGTAAAATACCCGGCGATCATCATGTCTATTTCCCAATTTTCGGAAACCATTTTCATCTTAGCGATCCCATTTTTCTTACGAAAATTCGGGATTAAATATGTTATGCTGTTCAGCATGCTGGCGTGGGTTTTAAGATTTGGCCTTTTTGCCATTGGCGATCCCGCCGGCGGGCTGTGGATGATCGTTTTGTCGTGCATTGTATATGGTATGGCATTCGACTTCTTTAACATTTCAGGATCCCTATTTGTGGAAACACAGATCCCTCCTGAGATCAGGGGCAGCGCCCAGGGTTTATTTATGATGATGGTGAACGGGTTCGGCGCGTTATTTGGTAGCTTTACAAGCGGGATGATCATCGATAAATTTTTCACACATGCCGATCAAAGCAAAAACTGGAATGGCATCTGGTTCACTTTTGCAGCGTATGCACTGGTGATTGCGATAGTTTTCCCATTTGCATTCAGGTACAAGCATACTCCGGAGCTTAAGAGAGCTATAGAGACAGCATAATTATAGAAAATAATTTTTCAGACTAACTATGAAAAAACATTACCGCAAAGAAAACGACTGCCTGAATTGCGGAACTGTATTAGAAGGGAAATTTTGCCACAACTGCGGCCAGGAAAACCTGCAGATAAAGGAAAGCTTTGGCCATATGATGAACCATGCCATAAGCGATTACTTCCACTTCGACCAGCAGTTTTTCCATACATTAAAGCCACTGCTTATTAAACCAGGTTATCTTACCAATGAATATATGGCCGGCAGGCGTGCTCAATACCTGCACCCGGTTAAAATGTATATTTTTATAAGTTTAGTGTATTTTGTTCTGTTGTTTCAAAATGCGCATGAAAAGGTAACGGTTAAACCCTTAAATCCAGCAAAACCGGTTGCAACGAGATTGAAAGCAGATTCGGTAAATCAACAAATCGCTAAAAATCCCAATCTAAGCGCTGCTCAAAAAAAACAGATCCAGCAACAGGTAACAAGCTATGCCGGAGGAATTGTTAAAGTAACCCATACGGACGACACGGATACAGCTGAGTTACGGCACGGCTTATTTGCAACCAAAGACACCAGCTATGAACAATACCTGGCCGAACAGCAGAAGCTGCCGGCAAATAAGCGTGATGGATTTTTAAAAATGCAGATCCACAAAAGAGTTATTGTTTATAACCATAAATATGGCTCGAGAGCTAAAGAGGTATTCTTTGAGGAGGTTAAGCACAACATCCCTAAGATGATGTTCCTGATGCTGCCTTTATTTGCCTTGATCCTTAAGATAACTTTTTTTAAAAACCGTAAATTTTACGTGGAGCATTTGATCTACACGTTCCATTTGCACTGTTTCCTTTTCATATTCCTGACATTTATTATGCTGCTGGAACTAATTATTCCGACAGATTGGTCTATTATAGATTGGATAAACCTGGTTTCTACAGCGTATATTACCTGGTATATATTTCGTTCACTAAGGGTAGTTTATAACCGCAGTGTCTTTCGTACCATCACTAAAATGATAGGGATGTTTATCATGTACTGGTTTGTTTTTACTTTTTCCGTCGTGGTGGTGCTCTGTATTACTGCGTTGCTTGCGGCCTGACATTAATTACCGAAGGCATCGAGTGCTACTGTTGGTTTGCCTGTACCGTCAAAAGCGCCAAGACCATAACTCTGCCAATTATATGCTTCTGGCTCCCAATAAAATACGCCAAGGCCGTTACTGCCCGAAACAGAATTTACTTTGGTGACGATATCGGAAAGAAAATCACGGGAGGTGTTTGCCGATGCTGCGTCCATTCCAACCTCAACCACCATGCACGGCGTTGAATACCGCGATACCATGTCCTTTATGTTTGCCAGGCATTGACTGTCAAGGGTTGTCCAGTTATCGGTAGATGGATACAGTGACATCCCGATAATATCCCATTGGGCGCCATTTGCCTTTAACCCGTCAAACATCCACCGGAATAGACTATTATCAAACCCGTTAGAAATGTGAACAATTACCTTTGTTGTACTGCTAATCGATTTTACAGCAGAATAACCGCTTTTTATCAGCGCCGCAAAATTAGCCATGCTTTTTGAGGCCCGTCCATCCTCCCACAGCATCCCGTCGTTGGTTTCGTTGCCTACCTGTACCCAATCAGGCGTAATCCCGTTGTTTTTCAGGGTGGTCATAACGTTTACGGTATAATCGTGTAGTGTTGTTGTCAGTGTGGCAAAAGCCAGCGACGTCCATGCTGCCGGCTTCGGTTGCTTGCCGGGATCGGCCCAGCTGTCTGCATAATGAAAATCGATCATTATTTTCATGCCGGCTGCTTTTGCGCGTAAGGCTTTTGCCACAACATCATTTGTATTACACCAGCCGTCGGCAGGATTAACCCATGCCCTTAACCTAATTGAATTAAAACCAAGGCTCTTTATCAAAGCAAAAAGATCCTGTTGCTTGCCGGTTTTATCATAAAATTTATACCCGGATGATTCCATTTGTGTAACCCAGCTAATGTCGGCCCCCTTGGCAAAAGTTGAGGAAACAGCCGGTGCTTTGTAAACTATGGGATCGGTTGGTTTAACTTGTGTGCTTCCCTTATTTGAACAGGAAAGCATTAACAACACCGGGCAGCAGTAAAACCACAACACTTTTCTCATCATGAATTTATTCGATTATAAATTGATATAACAAATATATAGTCTTGCAGTAAAATAAAGTGCTTATCTTAATTATTACAACTTTCCGGTTCTTGATGGAACGGTATTTGAAATAAAATTAAAGCTTTGTGTTTGATCACCAATCTGGATCTTAAATTCACCTGGCTCTGTTACCGTTTTACTGATGTCGTTTACAAAGGCTAAATCGCTTGCTTTTATTTTAAACGTTACCGTTTTTTTTTCGCCGGGTTTAAGGTTTATTTTATCATAAGCTCTCAGGCGTTTGGTATCAGGCGCAATACTTGCATAAAGCTGGCTGGTATAAAGCAGCACCGATTCCTTCCCCTCCCGCTGCCCTGTATTTTTCACATCAACAGTAACCAACAATGTTTCACCATCTTTCAAATCGGGCTTACTTAAATGCAGGTTATTATAACTGAAAGTAGTGTAGCTCAACCCAAAACCAAATTCGTACAACGGGTTGTAGCCGTGGCTATCGTCTGAATTTCCATTTTCCAGGTTTTTACGGTAGTAATTTACCAGTGCGTTGGGGTATTTGGGATAAGTAAAAGGCAATTTGCCTGACGGATTTGCATCGCCAAACAAGATACTTGCCAGCGCATCGCCTCCTTCATTGCCCGAAAGATAAGTCATAACAGTAGCGGCTGATTGGTTTTCGGCCTGGGTTACCACTCTTGGGCGGCCTTCAGCCAGTACCAAAATTACCGGCTTTCCGGTTTTTGTCAATTCTGTTGCCAGTTCGATTTGGGCCGCCGGTAAGTTTAAATCGTCAATATTACCTACGTTTTCAGTATAAGATAACTCTCCTAAACATAGAACTATTACATCGGCTTTTTTAGCTGCCTTAACCGCATCATTTACATTTTGCAGGCTATCGAATGATGCGCCCGGCTCATAGCTTACGTTATCTTTTCCTATTTTCTGTTGAATAGCTTCCAGTATGGTATTTTTATTAGCTGCAAATGAATCAGACTGATCACCTTGCCATGTATAACTCCAGCCGCCATCTAACGAGCGCATGGTGTTTGCAGTCGGGCCGGTTACAAATACTTTGACGTCCTTTTTAAGCGGCAGGATATTATTATTGTTCTTTAAAAGAGTGATCGCTTCAGTAGCTGCCTGTACACTAATCTGTTTGAATTCATCCGAGCCAAATTTCGGGTAGTCGTCCGGGTTACCAACCGGGCGCTCGAATAAACCCAACTGATATTTAACCTTAAGGATCCGATGAACCGCTTCATTTATCCTCGCCATCGATACCTTGCCCTCATGTACCAACTCTACCAAATAATTATAAAAACTATATTCATAAGGCACCATACTCATGTCAACACCTGCATTTACTGCTATCATTACCGCATCTTTTTGGGTGGCAGCAATGTGATGGCGGTCGTGCAAATATTCGATGTCTCTCCAATCTGTAACAGCAATACCGTCAAAATGTAACTCACCACGAAGCACATCAGTCAGCATATATTTACTGGCGTGGATAGGTACGCCATTGATCTCACCCGAATTTATCATCAACGTTTTCGCTCCGGCCTTTACCGCTTCTGCAAATGGCGGTAAAAAGTATTCGCGCATGTAGCGATCAGGGATCCAGGCCGGGGTGCGGTCTTTTCCGTCGATCGGATCACCGTAACCAAGGTAGTGTTTCATACAAGCGGCAACATGATATTTATCGCCTACATCATTGCCCTGGTAACCTTTTATTATGGAGGCTCCCATGGTTTTTATAAGGAATGGATCCTCTCCAAAGGTTTCATAGATCCTGGGCCATAACGGCGATTTGCCCAAATCAAGCACAGGCGAATAATTCCATGGGATATAGCTGGCACGGGTTTCGTAAGCAGTTATCTCGCCTGCTTTGTAGGCTAGTTCTTTATTAAAGGTAGCGGCCATAGCAATTTCATGCGGGAACAAAGTGCTGCCTGTTGTGTAGGTAACGCCGTGAATGGCATCGATTCCATAGATTACCGGGATCTTCAGTCGGTCTTGGGCTGCTTCCTTTTGGATAGTTGAAATAACATCGAACCAATGCTTACGATCATAAGCATGACCACTTACATTCAGGATCGATCCGACATGATATTTTAAAATAGCTTCCTTTATTTTTGCGTCATCGATTTGGTGTACTCCGTTGGTTGTTGTCGAAACTACGTCGGAAGTAACTTCTGTCATCTGCCCCACCTTTTCCTCCAGCGTCATTTTAGCGATCAGCGCATCAACTTTTTTATCTAGCTCGCTTACCAGCAACTGGCTTTTTTTCGATTGAGCAGATAGCAGCATCGCATTCAAGCACACTATGCCTGCAACTATAAAGATCCTTTTCATTTAATATTGATTATATATTTGATGTTTATTTTGACGTATTTAATTGATTTTGGAGCGCTTCAATAGCATTAGCTAAATAAGCAAATGGAGCGTTCCAGTTGATCGCGATCTCGTTTGCTGCGTAAGCCCGGTCATCATCAATATAGGCCTCATCAGGGACTGTTGACGGGACGCGGATCTTATCCTGCATGCCCGGGTTCGGGCCGCCGGCCAGTAAGCCGGGGATTGGGTCAACAACGCCGTCGGCAACGGACGGCCTGTGATGGGGATGCATTGGGGTTTTACTACCAAAGCCAGTTACATAAGAATAGCCAGCGGCATTTCTGCCCAAAATATAGTCAAGGTTGGCAAGCGCGTAATTCAAGTATTTTTTATCTGGGGATAATTTATACGCCTGAATTAATGCTACCCCCTGGTTTGCGGCAACAGAGTTACTTCCCCACCCAAAATTTCGGGCCGATTTTGTCATTACTGTTTGATATGCTGTCTCATCAGCGCCGTTAACAAGTTTATCTGCAAAAGCCAGCAGCCGCCTTTTTATCTCAGGTAATTCCGCCGGAGCCTTTGCGCCGAAAGCGCTACTGTTTTTTACAAGGGTATAATACCCCAATAATCTTACCTGGCTCCATGTCGGCAGCGGCATATTGGTGTCGGGCAATAGGTTAACCTGCTTTAAAAACCCTGGGTTTAATGTGGTTACAAAAAGTTCAGATGCCGCCCATATAAATTCATCCTTAAAATTCCAGTCGCCATAACCTCCGGTTATTACTTTAGGATTGAATTTTTGATTCATTGCATCCTGGTTGTAAACAACACCCGGGTTTTTCATTGCCCAGGCCCACGCTTTGTTTGCTTGTGCCAGGCATGAATCTGCCAAGCCTGGTAACTGCTTCGGAAATTTTTTTAAAATGCGGCTGGCCTGCGCCATAACTGCGGCAAAATCTAACGTTGCGGCAGTTCCCTTTTGAACCACATAACGCGGCTGGGTACCCTTATCCGGCATTTCCATTTTATCAAATTCGGCATTGGTGAGCTTGTTATAAACACCGCCGTCTTCAGGGTCCTGCATAGCAAGCATCCAGCGTAAATTCCATAAAACCTCATTCAGCACATCCGGAATTTTATTACCACTTTCGGGGATGTTTAAGTTTACAGTTTTCATGTAAGCCGGAAAATCCTCATATAACGAAAGCAACGTACTGGTACTGATCCCACTGTTAACTATGTATTTGTTATAATCGCCGGCATCGTACCAGCCGCGTGGCGCTGAAATTGAAGTACCTGCCGGGCGTTTGTCGCTTACGGCTGATGGATGGATGAGCACATTTGTGTCCGGGTGTCCCTCTGCCCTGCTCCATTTGCCTGCATATTTTCCCTTTAAGGGGATAGATGCCCGCATAAAATAATAAGCCTTTATTGCTCCCGCAGCCACATTATGGTGAACTGACTTTTTTATTTCGAATGGATATGAATATCCTGAACCTGGCACATAAAGCTGATATTTCCCGGGTGTATTATATATCCCAAAATCAGCTATATCCGTAAATGATCTGTTTAAACCCGGCCTAACCGATTTTTTTAATTTTCCAACAAGCACATTTTTCTTATCTAAGGTCTGGAGATAAAACTCCTCGCTTTTGCTGTTTAACACAATTGCGATTTTGGGACCTTGCGGATAAAAGCCGAGTTGGTTTAACCGAATATTTGAGCCAGCGCTCCCGGTTGCCGGTTGCGAATAACTGTTTTGAGAAGTTATGGCAACTATGGCCATCAATATGCAAATGCGGCATAAGAGGCGTTTGCATAAATATTCAGTGTTCATTAATGCTACGTATTATAATTACCCGGTTTAACTGGTTTATAAAGGTATGTGTAACATGTACAATAAGTATAATACTAAATTGACAGCAACCCCTACAAAATATAATACTAAATCGGCAATGGACCTGATTAATACAGGAAACAAAAAAGGCCTGCCTCAAAATGGGCAGACCTTTAGCATATAAAATATCTAACTTAAAATCAGAGTGGGCTTACTATAATTTCAACAAGGGTACAGCCAAACTAAGGTTAAAAAGACTAACCCTTGTGTGCGAATAACCAAAGGTTTGTTTTGTTATACCTGCTTCGTAACGCAGATCGACCGAGATACTCCTGATATCTACTCCTGCCCCAAGCACCCAGGCAAAGTTCTGGTCTTTATAATCAAGTGAGGTTACCTTGCCCGCGGCGCTGCCAAAATTTTGATCCTTGTTTATAGCGAATGAAACCAGTGGCCCTGTGTAAAAACGGGCACCTAAACCGAATGCGCCAATTTTTCCGCCAACCAAAAGCGGGACATCAATGCTTGTAAATTTCGCCTTCACCTCTGTGCCGCCATCGGTTACGGTTACATTTTTAGCCGTAACATAAAGCTCCGGTTGAAAATTGAAGCCTAATGCGCCAACTCTTGCCCAAAGGCCGCCTAAATAACCTGCCCTGTTACCTGTGCTGAAAGCTGACGACGAGTGATCAAGAGAAGACAGGTTTACGCCACCTTTAATACCCAACTGGAATGAGGGAAGAATCTGCGCCGAAGTAAATGTAAACGCAGATGTAATAATTGTTAATGTGAGGATAAGTTTTTTCATAAGTAATTTAATAAGGAGATGAAAATTAAAATCATTTATTGTGTTCCAGGGAAATAATTAAAGGGGATGCCCTATAATTAGCAATATCCGGCTTACATTAAAAACGATTAATGTAAGCCGGATATTTGATAGAATCTGAAATAAAAGTAGGATAAATTTTACTAATCCAAAAAGAATTATAAAAATTTAGAAAGTGAGCTGTCCCCTATAGTAATCCAGGATCTTTATACGGATCAGATAGTCATAACGCGCGTTAATTAAATTGGTATTGGCAACATCAAGGTTATTTTTTGCGATTACAAAAATGTCTGCTGTAATAACACCTGCATTAAATTTAGTTTGGGTTGCATTAAAGGCTTCCTGGTACGCTGCAACCTGGTCTGTTACTGCATTAAAACGATCATTTGCCGCTGTCATATTTGCATATGATAGTTCAATTTGCTGTTTAAGCTGCACCCTGGTATCTGTATTTACGTTTTGCGCATCTATTAAATCAAGTTTTGCCCGCTTTACATTATTCCTGTTTTGGAAATAGTTTAAAATAGGGATCTGTAAACTCAATCCCGGCCCGTAGCTATAGTTATTTCTGAACTGATCAAAGAAACTTGTTGTTCCGGTACTTGAATAATTCGTATTGATCGAAGCGCCAAAAGACAATGTCGGGTATAGCTTTCCTTTATAAGACTGAACTTCTTTTTCTGCTGCTTGAACACGAAAATCGGCCGCTTTAACCTGTGCCAGGCTCCCTAATGCAGTTGAGTAGATCTGATCGGGGGTTTGGCCATAACTCGTAGGTGATTTGTCTGCGGGAAGCCTTACCAGTTTTATATCCTTGGTATAAGGCACGCTCATTGCTTCCAACAAATTGAGCTTTGCAGCAACCAGGTTATTTTTAGCATTCACAACATTTGCAGCGTCGTTAGCGTGCGCACCTTTTATATTATAGAAGTCAGCAGGGGCTACACTGCCCGCAGTATTTAAAATCGTTTCACGATCAAGTGTTACTTTGGATGCATCGAACTGAGAATTTGCTTGTGTAAGCTGATCTTCACTATTTAACACCTGCAAATACAATTGTATTATATTTAAGGTAGTAACATCCTTTACCTGTTGAAAATCCATCTTACCAGCCTGGTAGGCAAGCGCATTTTGCTTTATAGCATTTATATAACTAAAACCATTTGACAATAAAAGATTGGTGCTTAATCCATATTGGCCGTAATTAATTTTCTGGTTCACATAGTTATAAGTTGTAGGGTCCTGGCTGCGGCCAAAGCTTAATGATTGCGACGCATTACCATTTAAAGTAGGCAAGAGATTTTCGCGGGCTTGTTGCAAGTTTATGCGATCTCTCTCCATTGTTGTTCCACTGTTTTTTACTAAGAGGTTATTCTTTATGGCTAAATCAACACATTGTTGTAAAGTTAAAACGCTATCCAATTGCTGCTGGGCCTTTGCAAAAACAGTTATCGATAAAAATAAAAGGAGTAATGGAATTTTTTTAAAAAACATGATCTGTAATATTTATTGCAGGTTTAGAATTTTCTTGATGATTCTACCCTGCCGTCTAAAAGGTTAATTATTCGTGAGCCATACTCGGCATTTTTTTCGGAGTGCGTTACCTGTATAATAGTAACACCATCCTCTTTATTCAATTTCCGGAACAACTCCATTATCTCCTCACCTTGTTTGGAGTTTAAGTTTCCTGTTGGCTCATCAGCGAGTAATAGTTTTGGTTTGGCAATAAGTGCACGGGCAATGCCTACCAATTGCTGTTGGCCACCGGATAACTGCGCCGGAAACAGGTCTTTTTTGCCAACTATTTGAAAACGATCCAGCATATCGGCAACCATGGCCCTGCGCTCTGTTCCTTTAAAGTCCTGGTAAATTAATGGTGTTTCAATGTTTTCGTAAACGGTAAGCTCATCAATAAGGTGGTAAGCCTGGAAAACAAAACCAATGTATTGCTTATATAATGCCGAACGTTGTTTGTCCTTTAATTGGTGAACAGCATTGCCAACGAAATAATGGTAACCTTCTGATGGTTCATCGAGCATGCCGATCACGTTCAGCAAAGTTGATTTACCGGAGCCAGACGGGCCCATGATAGAGATAAATTCGCCTTCGTCTACCTCAAGGTTAATATCGTTAAGTACAAAATTCTTGTTGCCGCCTACCTGGTAGTATTTCGAAATATGCTGAAGTGATAACATGTGTTTTAATTAGTGAATTAGTAAATTTTTGAATTAGTGATTTAGCTGCTAATTTATTAAATAAGTATTTGAATTAATCACAGCTTTCCCACATTCTGGCACATAGGTATCAATAACATACCAAACTTTTAAATTATTAAATATCAGCACCTTATATATTAAACTTTATATAAAGACTGTACGCTTATGTAACATGGGGCGTACGGTTATGATACAGGTGGGGTTAGTTGATTAGTGACTAGAGGCTAGAGATTAGCTGGGAAAGCGAATAGTAAAACAGGCCGAAGATTAGCTTCTGCACTAATTTCCGGCCTGTTTCAAAATGCAGACTTAGTTTTTTATTCTGATCGTAAACTTTTTACAGGGTTTGTCAATGCCGCTTTGATTGACTGGAAACTGACAGTAAAAAAAGCGATCAAAATGGATATTATCCCCGCCAAAACAAAGATCCACCATTGAATACTAATGCGATAGGCGAAATCACCCAGCCACCAGTTCATGGTAAGCCAGGCAATTGGCCACGCCAGTAGGTTTGCAATAATTACCAGCTTTAAGAAGTTTTTCGAAAGTAATAAAGTGATATTTTGTACAGATGCCCCTAACACCTTGCGTACGCCTATTTCCTTAACCCGTTTTTCTGCAGAGTAAGAGGCAAGGCCAAATAAACCCAGGCATGATATAATGATTATAAGCCCAGCAAGTATGCCTACGGTTTTGCTTACCTGATCATCCACATGGTAAACCTCATTGAAGTGGTCATCTAAAAATTGGTATTCAAAAGGCAGATCGGGTTCTATGCTTTTCCAAACCGCTTGTATTTGTGCAACGGCATTGCTTGCTTTACCGGGATTGATTTTTATCGACATGGTATTGAAACCGCCTCGTTTATCGCTTACAATAAACAGCGTTTCAATTTTATAATGTAGCGAATTGAAGTTAAAATCTTTCACAATTGCCTTGATCGTGCCCAACGAGTCATAACCAAAAGTTTGGCCGATGAGTGACGACAACGGGCGTTTAGGATGATCTTTCAATAGCTCCCTCGCGAGACTTTCGTTAACTATGTACTCTCTTCCCTCCTGGGTTTTTTCGCCAGAGAAATTCTTACCCGCTGCTAATTTAATTTTATAAAGGCTTAAGTAGTTGGCATCAACAACCAACTGGGTAACTGCCAGGCTGCGCTTAGGGCCGTCTGAAGGTCTGAATTCAACGCCCGACTGATCGAGGTGACTTCCTAAATTATCCTGGGAGGCAGTTACTCCGCTAACTGCTGAAAGCGCTGAGATCTGCTGTTTTAACAGGTCGTATTTGGCTGGTGTAATACCATTTAGCGGTACGGTAACAATTTGTTCACGGTTAAACCCCGGATCTTTATGCTGCATAAAGTTCAATTGCTTTACTACCAATACCGTGGCTATCATCAGGAATATAGCACTTGTAAATTGTCCTATTACTAATATATTTCTTAGTAAACCTTTGTTTTTTCCTGTTTCGATCGAGCCTTTTAGTACTTTCACCGGTTGAAAACCAGATAGATAAACAGCCGGGTAAATTCCTGAAATCAGGCCTACCACTACGGTGCAGGCAAGTATGATGAGCACAGTACCGGGGTTACTAAAAACCGGTAAGGTTAACTGGCGTTGACTAATGTTGTTAATATAAGGCAACGCTAACTGTACAAGCACAATTGCAAATACGAGCGCCATTAAGGCAAGGATTACCGTTTCGCCCAAAAACTGGATAGCCAGTTGAAAACGATAGGCCCCGATTGATTTGCGAATACCGACCTCCTTGGCTCTTTCTGCCGAACGGGCGGTTGACAGGTTAATAAAATTGATACAGGCAATCACCAAAACAATCAATGCAATTGCCAGGAATAAATTGGTTAAGTTTTTATCAAACTTTTGGAAGTTGAGGTAATCGAGCCCGATATCGGCAGAGTTGGCGTGAATGTCTTTGAGCGGTAGATAAAACAGTTCGTAATATTTATAGCCATCTCCTTTCATGTGTTTTTTAAGATAGGCAGGCATCTTGGCTTCAAAAGCCTTAATGTTGGTGTTTGGGGCTAATACTAGGTAAGTATCCAGCCAGTTGCCACCCCAGTTATTAATCATCCACGGCTTAAAGGTGGTATTAAATGAAAACAAAGCATCAAATTGTAAATGAGAGTTTTTGGGTGGATTTGCGGCTATCCCTGTAACCGAATATGCTGTAGTATCACCGCCGTAGTGGGTTATGGTTTTACCCATTGGGTCGGCATTGCCAAACATTTTTTGAGCGGTTTCCTCGGTAATTACAACGCTATGCTGTTTTAGCAGGGCAGTGTTCCTGTCGCCTCTTACCAACTTAAAGTCGAAAATATTTAAAAACGTAGTATCAACTAAGAATGCCCATGGTATAAAAACCTTTTTCTCACCATAAGTAAGCTGAAATTTCTCTTGCCAGCGGATGCGGGTAAAGTTTTTAACTTCCGGAAAATCAGCCTGCAGCGACGGACCCATTGGAAACATGGATAAGCCTACCTTTTGTGATGATACCATGCCCGGAAACTTTTGCACCTCGTCCAGTTTGTAAATGTTCTTTGCATGGAAGTTATCGAAGCTCTTCTCATACGAAACAAACAGCATGATAACAATACATGCGGCCATCCCCACAGACAAGCCAATAATGTTAATGGCCGAAAAAACCTTGTTTTTCCAGATATTTCGCCATGCGATTTTGAGATAATTTTTTATCATGATTAAATGTTCGTTGGTTCAATTATTCATTGGTGTTGGTCTGAATTTTTCAACTAAGCTCTAGTCTTAAATCACTCGGAACGCAAGCTCTTCACCGGGTTCATTAACGCCGCTTTTAGGGCTTGCGATCCGATGGTGAAAATTCCTATCATTACGGCTATTATTGTTGTATAAGCAAAAATTGTCCAGTCGATTGGTTGACGATAGGCAAATCCCTGCAGCCATTTGTTCATGGCCCACCAGGCAATTGGCGATGCGATGATAACCGATATGATGATCAGCTTTAAAAAGTCGACAGACAACAATGAAACGATGGTACTCACACTAGCGCCCAATACCTTGCGAACACCAATTTCCCGGGTCCGCTGTTCGGCACTGAATGCAGCAAGACCAAAAAGGCCAAGGCATGATATCAATATGGCTATTACGGTAAAATAGCCAACGATAGCGGCTAGCCTGTTATCCGTCTCATAATTCTTTTGAAATTGTTCATCCAGGAAATTATATTCAAACGGATCGCTCTGATCATATTTATGCCATGCATTTTCAATCATCTTTAAAACAGGTGTCATGTTGCCGGCCTTCGTATGAACTATCATGTAATTATATTGACTCTTATCATTCTCCAGTTGAAATGCGTATGGGGTAACAGGCGAATGCAAGTCCTCATAATGAAAATCCTTAACTACTCCTACTATCTGCACATTGTATTGTTTCCCGCGAACATCGTAGTGAATGTTTTGACCGACAGCTTTTTGCGGACTTGCAAAACCGAGTTCTTTTATGGCTGTTTCATTAACGATAAGACCTGTATCTGATTTAAATTCAGCCGAGAATAACCTGCCGGAAACTGCCCTGATATCCAGTGTTTGCAGGAAATCCGCATCCACATAATTCATTCGGGTACGCCTGGCATCGTTCATTGATTGACCATCTTTATAAAAAACGCCGTCGCTGGGGTTGGCAATTCCGGGGTAATAGGCCGAAGCGCCTACCGAAATGATTCGCGGGTTTGTTTTTGTTTCATTCCTGAGCGCGCTATAAACAGCCTTAGAGTTATTTGTACGAAGTGGAATAACTATCTGCTGATCCTTCGCAAAACCCAGGTCAGCATTACGCATATAGTTCATTTGCCTGGCGATAACAACAGACGCAATAATAAGAACCACCGAGATGATGAACTGGAAAACAACTAACCCCTTACGAATTGACACCACGGCAAGCGAATTAGTCAACTTCCCCTTTAAAACTTTAACAGGGTTAAACGATGACAGGTAGAATGCCGGGTAACTTCCAGCTATCAAGCCGGTAAGCAATGCCATCAATAAAAAGTATAGCAACATAGTTTTATCTGCCGCAAATGACAATACAATATGTTTTGCCGCCAGTTGGTTAAATACAGGCAGCAGCAATATGGTAAACACTACCGCAATAAGAAAGGCGATAAAGGTTATCAAAACAGATTCACCCAAAAACTGGCGGATGAGTGAGCCTTTTTCCGCTCCTAAAACTTTCCTTACCCCAACCTCTGATGATCGTTTTGATGAACGCGCAGTGGACAAATTCATAAAATTTATACACGCGATAAGTAAAGTGAATATTGCAATTGATGTTAATACAAATAAATAGGTGCGACTTGCCGGTGCGGTAACGTTTGAAGTAAAATCCTTGCTTAAATGAATGGCTCTAACCGGGGTCAGAAATTGTTTTTTATCGCGCCCCATACGGTTCAAATCAACAGCTTCGTATTTCTTGACAAAATATGAGAATTTGCTTTCAAGCCGGGCTGCATTAGCACCTGGTTTTAACAAGATATAAGTATAAAACATATTGTTACGGGCAAAATCATTTCCCTGTTTCTGCAGGTACTTATCCATTCCACCGCCTGCAAATGACAAAAAGAAATTAGCGTCGATATGTGTGGGATTATCAACCGGTCTGAAAACCCCTGTTATCCTGTAATCGTTATCTCCATTCATATTACTGCTGATGTGCAGCATTTTATTAATAGCCGTCTGATTACCAAAAATTTTCCTGGCCATCGCTTCGGATATTACAGCGGAGTTAGGATTTGCTAACGCGATACTGGCATTTCCCTCGATGAAATTGTAAGTAAACATTTTAAAGAAGGAGGAATCAGCAAGGAAACCATGTCCCTCAAGAAATGATTTTTTATCACCATTCGCCGGCGCATATTGCACCAGGTTTACATCATCAGTAAACAAATTAAGCAACCTGGTGCATTCCGCTATCTCCGGGAACTCCTGCTTTAATGCCCCTGCAACCGGCGGTGCAGTGAACGGAGACTTATCATTCTTTTCACCCTTTTTAATATTGACCGTTCCTACCTGGTACAGGTTTGCTATATTCTTTTGATAGCTGTCATAGCTGGTTTCATAATGCAGGTACAACGCAATCAGCATACAACAGGTAAGCCCTACCGATAAACCAAAAATATTTACGATGGAGAAAAACTTATTCTTCATCATACTGCGCCAGGCAATTTTAAAATAGCTTTTTATCATGGTTGGTTCATTGGTTTAATTGCTCATTAGTTCATTGGTACTTGTTAAGTTTTATAACTAATTTCTATCTCCAGTCGGTAATCACTCGGAACGCAAGCTTTTCACCGGATTTGTTAACGCCGCCTTTATGGCCTGGAAACTTATTGTTATTAAAGTGATCAACAGCGCCATTACCGCCGACAGCACGAATACGCCTGGGCCTATTGTTATCCGGTAATCATATTTTTGCAGCCAGTTACGTAAAAAATAAAGCGCTATAGGCGAGGCAATTACACAGCTTATCATTACCAACAATATAAAATCGCGCGATAATAAAAGCCACACTTGCGAGATAGACGCGCCAAGCACCTTGCGAATGCCAATCTCTTTGGTACGCTGTTCTGCAACGTAAGCGGCAAGCCCGAACAAGCCAAGGCAAGAGATAAATATGGCCAGGCCTGCGAACACACCGGCCAATTTGCCTACGAGTAGTTCAAGGTGAAATTTGTGATTATATTCATCATCTATAAACTGGTAGATATACGGATATGCAGGGTTATAGGTATCGAATATCTTAGTGAGTTTTTCCACAGCAGTATGTGTATCCACATTTTTTGATACACGGTACATAATGGTATTACCACCTGGATTATGGTAAAAAATCGCCGGGGCTACAGGTGTAAAGGGCGATTCCATTAAAGCGTCCTTTACCACGCCGATGATTTTGCATGGTGTCGCGGTCCCGTTCCAGGATATTAACTGGTTTATTGGGTTTTTAAGGCCGATCCGCTTAATAGCGGATTCGTTCAGGATAACATTTGTTGTATCGACACTTACGGTGTTTGAAAAGTCGTGACCCTCTTTCAGGGCCATCCCTAATGTTTTAAAATAACCGTCAGATACGAAGATGGCGCCGATATTTACCGATTCCTCCCCGGCGGCTTTACCGGGCCAATTGTTAAGCGACATGTGACTGTAGATATTGGTAACCGGACTTGATGCGGCTGCCACGCTTTCTACAACTCCTGAAGCCAGTAAATCATTTTTTAGCGCATCATAATGCGTGTTAAGATCGCCGCTCATGTCTGTCATCATCAACCTGTCAGCATTATAACCCGTGGGCCTGCTTTTAGCATACTGAATTTGCTGATAGACTATAACTGTGCTGATTATTAGTGCGATAGAGCAGCTGAATTGAACCACTACTAAGATCTTTCTCGGCAGCGCAGCGGCTTTTCCAACCTGGATGGCCCCCTTTAAAACCTTTACCGGGTTGAACGATGAAAGGTAAAATGCCGGCCTGCTACCAGCCAACAAACCAGTAATCAATACATATAGGATCATTATGACCCAGAATAGCGGATTGGCATACGGGATGCTGATGGAACTACCAATAAGGGTATTAAAGGCAGGTAATGCCAATTGCGTGAATAACAGTGAGAATAAGAATGCGACAAAGGTGATCAATATTGATTCCGTTAAAAACTGGTATATCAGGTCTTTGCGTTGTGAGCCTATAGCTTTTCTTACGCCCACCTCCCTCGCGCGCTTTTCCGAGCGGGCAGTTGAAAGATTCATAAAGTTAATACAGGCAATCACCAACACCAGGATGCCGATAATGCTGAACATCCGCACATAATCAATAAAACCACCAACTTCCTTTCCGTTCTTAAAATCAGAATATAGGTGCCAGTATTTTACGGCATGCAGAACCACTTTAGGTTTAGCGGGCCGCATCTGTACACTTTTTTGATAAACCAGGTTCCTGATCTTCGGCGCAATTTGTTCTGCTGTTACACCGGGCTGCAATTCAACGTAAGCATTGAATGAGTTATTTGTCCAAGTAGTGCGTGCACTCTTCATCCATCCTTCTGTCTGCTCTTTGAAGCTGAACGGAGTGATAAAGCCAAATTGTAAGGAAGCGTTTTGAGGGAGATCTTTCACGACGCCTGTAACCTTTAAATTCTGCTTATTATCAAAACGTACATATTTATTCACCGGATCAATACTACCAAACAACGCTTTGGCGGTCGACTCCGTTAGTACGATGGAGTAAGTTTCATTTAAAGCAAGTTTGCCGTTGCCCTTTAAAAATGGATATTGAAAGATTTTTAAAAAATCAGGATGAACGGCTCCGCCGTTTATGTACAACTTTTTGTCTCCCACCAGCAGGTCATGCCATTGCATGCCGACCCAATCAGTTTCGGCTACATGAGCGATGCCGGGAACTTCCTTGCGCAGCACATCCGCTAACGGGATTGCCAGCGCCGTTTGTGTGTGCTCACCATCATGCTGACTTGTAAAATTCAACTCAACCTGGTATAGCTGCTTGTAGTTAGGCAGAAACTTATCGTACGAGTATTCATTAACTACCCATAACGCAATAAGCAATGCGACAGCCATACCGGCAGCAAGACCTAGAATGTTAATCGCGCTGTAAACCTTATTGTTTACAATATTGCGCCATGCGATCTTTAAATAGTTCTTTATCATTTTATTTGGTCATTAGTCATTGTGTCATTCGCTACGCAGTCAGTCGTTATTTTTGTAAACAACATTTCCAAAGCGTTTTTACTAATCTCTAATCTCCAGTCACTGATCACTCGGAACGCATACTCTTTACCGGGTTTGCCAGCGCCGCTTTCAATGCTTTATAGCCAACGGTCATCCAGGCAAGTATGATCGACGATACGATCGCCAGTAAAAACACGTCCAGAGTTATATTTATCCGGTATGCAAATGTTTGCAGATAACCTGACATCATGTACCACGATACCGGCACCGCTATTAAAAATGAGATCCCGATCAGCATCATGAACTCTTTAGAAAACAGGAACAAAATATTTCCCAACGAAGCGCCAAGCACCTTGCGCACACCAACCTCTTTAGTACGCTGCACCACCATGAAGGACACCAGTCCGTACAAACCAAGACATGAAATAAAGATGGCTATGCCAGCAAAGAGCTTGTAAACAAGCGCCAGCTGATTTTCCTGTTTGTAAAACTTAGCTATATTGTCATCCAGGAAATAGCCACTGTAGGCGTATTCCGGGTACATGTGTTCCCATTGCGTTTGCAGTTTTGAAACGGTCCTGCTTAAGTTTTTCGTTTCTATCTTGATAGCGATCTGCGATAGGAATTTTTTTACGGGAGAAATAACTATTGGTTTAACAGCATCTCGTAACGAATTGGTTTTGAAATCCTTAACTACACCGGTAATAGGCGCCCATATGGCTTTCGGGCCACCACCTAGTCTAACTGTTTTGCCTATGGCCAATTCAGGCTTTGTTATCCCCAGTTTAGCCAGAAACGTTTCGTTAACTACTACCTGTTTTGCTGTATCGCTTTGGTCGTAACCTCTGCCGGCCACAAAATGCATCCCGAAGGTTTTAAAATAGTCAGCATCGCCATACTTTAAAAATGTAGTGATCCCGTTTTCCTTACCGTTATGATCAAAATAAAAGTTTGTGCCCCAATTGTTTTCTGACGACGGTGCATCAGATGAAAAGCTTACAGCCTTTACTTCCGGGTTTTGCAATAGTTGCTGTTTAAATGCATCTATTTTACGTAAACTTAAGCTATCGGTATACCCAGGAATTATAAGTACCGCGCTTTTGTTGAAACCCAAATCAGCCTCGTTAACATAATTCATTTGTTTTATGGCGATAATGGTACCAATGATGAGTAATTGCGAAATGGCAAATTGCAATACCACCAGCCCGCGACGAAGCGGGATGCCGCCAATTGAAGCTGCGGTGATCTTGTTCTTTAGTGCTAAAACAGGCTTAAATCCAGATACAACCAACGCCGGATATATGCCTGATAGCGAGATCACTACAAGGGTAACTAAAAGCAAAAATAACGCACTACCTACGCTTAACAAACTGATACTATCGGGAACGCTGGCTATGTTTTTCAGATAAGGCAAGGCGATCTTTGCTATTGCTATGGCCAATATTACGGAACTTACCACAATGATAGTGGTCTCGCCCATTACCTGGCCAATCAACTGCCCACGGCTGCTGCCCAGCACCTTGCGGATGCCAACTTCTTTTGACCTGCCTACCGACTGTGCAGTTGATAAGTTGATGAAATTGATTGATGCCATTACTATCATCAACAAGGCAATAAATGTCAGGATACGTAAAGTCGATTTGGTGGTCATGTGATCGCCGAGGGTATTTCCAAAGCGGGTATCAAAATGAAGCTCGCCTAATGGTTGTAAAAAATTCGACCTGCTCACCCTGCCCTTATCGCCGGAGTGTTTAAAGTTGAAAGTTCTAAGTTGGTTATTTATCCGGTCTACCGATTCATTAGCAGGTAACTGCATAAATACCTGGTAATTGCTGCCTACCGAATGCCATTCGGTTGAATAGCCATACTCATTGGGATGTTGTTTATAAGTGGGATAAGATACCAGGATCTTCAATGGCAGGTCGCTATTTGGCTGGGCATCTTCTATAACGCCTGCTACCGTCAAATTAATTAAATTGTCCATTTTTAGCGATTTGCCCATTGCATTCTTCCAATCGCCGAAATATTTTGTGGCGCTGCTTTTGTCTATGATTACCATGTTCGGAGCAGCTAATGCCTTTTTATCACCCGCCAGCCAGGTTGCGCTAAATATGTCGAAGAACTGTGGTTCCATAAACATTACACCAATGTCTTCCGTAAACTTTTTGTCAGCAACACCCTGCGATGAACCATTTTGAGTCACGGTGATCTGGCTGCCATAGCTGGCATTTATTGCGGCTACTTTTGCTTGCGGAAAATCAAGCCGCAATGCTTCGGTTGTAGGGATTGGAACTCCCGGATTGTAAGCAATTCCGCCCTCGTGCTTTTCAGCAGTTACCACATGGTAGATATTTTTAAAATTGGGCCTGAAGGTGTCAAAGCTCAATTCATACTGGATCACTACGAATAACAGCAGGCAGGCTGCTATACCAACGGTTAATCCCGAAACATTAATGGCTGTATAGCCTTTATGGTGTACAATATTACGCCAGGCGATTTTGAAATAGTTTTTCAGCATATTGATAAGTTGTTGGCATATTATAGTTAAAACTCATACCAAACAAACAATACATTAATAATCAGATACTTATAAATAACATCAATGTACGAATGTGTTCGTAAGTGTAACAACGGGTGTACGGTTTTGATACAGTGAAGTTTAGTTGATTAGAGGTTAGAGGCCGGAGATTAGAGATTAGAGAGTAGAGACCAGAGATTAGTTGAAATGGAACTAATCTCTGGTTTGTTCATTATTATTCTGATCGCAAACTTTTCACCGGGTTACCAATAGCAGCCTTTATGGTATGATAACTCACCGCTATAATAGCCGTTAGCATAGCAATTATACCAGCCACAACAAACAATGTCCAGTCGGGCGTTATGTGATAGGTAAAATTATCAAGCCATTGGTGCACAAGATAATATGCTAAAGGCGCCGCAATAACGAATGATCCGCATGCCAGCAGGATCGTCCCACGGTTTAGCAACAGGAATAAATTTGACACTGATGCTCCTAATACCTTGCGGATACCAATCTCCTTTGTACGGTTAAGCGTAGTAAGCCCCGATAAACCAAACAAGCCCAGGCAGGCTATAATTATTGCCAGGATACATGATACGGTAATAGTGGTCATCCAGCGCATATAGGCATCATAGCTTTTGGCTACATCCTCGTCCAAAAAAGTGTAGCTGAAAGGCAGGTTTCCCGTTAATTTATTCCAGTTGCTTTTAATATTAGCCATAGCATTAGGGATGCTGTGCCCAGCCTTTATTTTCACCCTGAAGTACTTATAAACATTAGGATATGCTTTGATGTATACCGGCGCTATTGCTTTTGTCAGATCATCGTTGTGGAAGTCTTTACATACCCCGATAATAAGTGCGCCTAATGACGGGTTCACCTGCCCCATTTCGGGTTTACCCAACATATTATACAAGGTTTCGTTCACCACAACGCTCCGTCCAACCGATGAACTGTGTGGTGTCTTTTGTTCTGCAGTAAGCTGAAGACGTGCCGTATCGCTAACAATGTCATGTGAAAATGCCCTGCCTTTTATAATCGGGATCTTATTAAATGCAAAATAGTTATAATCAGCTCCTATCGACTGAATTGGCACTGGTTTACCATTGATTAGGTGCCCGTTTTGACCGTACTGCTCAAATCCAAACGTCGTTGAGGTAACATCCTGCAAATTGGGTTCGGTAGCTACAAAATGATACATTTGATTTTTGAAAGCCGCAGCTTTCTGGCCTTCATCCCATCCGTATGGATTCGCCAACACTACCACCTGGTCTTTATCAAAACCCATATCAGCGTTGCTGATAAAATGCATTTGCTTGTTGATGGCCAATGTCGAAATAACAAGAATAACACAAATAGAAAATTGAACAACGATAAGGCTTTTTGATAAAACAGGGTTGATCTTATACGCTGAAAATCCCCTCATAATATTTAACGGACGAAGGCCTGACATAGCCAACGCAGGGTAAACACCTGCAAGTAAACCAAGTATGATTGCAAGCGTAAACAATAATACTGCTATATCTATAACAGAAAAGTTTGACAGGTTAAATGCTGAGCCGGTGAGGCTGCTAAAGAAAGGCAGGCATATAAATGAAACCAGCAAACCCACTATAATTGCTATAAAAGCCAGCAATTGTGTTTCGGTATAATATTGAAGGATGATCTGCCTTCTCCCCGCTCCGATCGTTTTGCGAACCCCTACATCCTGCGACCGGGAAATAGCATTGGTTAGTGTAAGCAGTATATAGTTTAAACAGGCTATAAATAAAATAATTATGGCCAGGCAAACCAACTGGTAAATGTTTTTTAAGTCGGTGTAATGGTACCAGTTCTGGCTTTGGTTATAGTGGGCTTCGGCAAAGGGCCTTAGATACACATGAAAATTTTCAGGCTTGTTTTTAGGGTCTTGTTGAGCCATCGATTCAGTAAGTGTTTTAAAATACCGCGTCGAAAATGCATCCAGTTTTTTTTGAAACGTGTTAACGTTAGTCCCCTTTGCCAGCCTGATCATCAGCAGGTCGTTAAAGCTGTTGGTGCCGCGTTTTAACTCATCATTATAATATGGGTCGGCCATGCGGGGGATAACAATGTCAAATTTAAAGCTGGAATTTGCTGGAAAATCCTTTGCCACCCCGCTAATGGTCAGCAATAGTTTGTCGCTGGTAATATTTAAAGTTTTACCAACCACATTTGTGCTGCCAAAATATTTCTTAGCCAGCTTTTCGCTTATTACAACCTGTTTTTGTCCCCTCAGTACATTTGCGGGCTCTCCTGAAATCAGTGGAAAACTGAATGCACTGAAAAAATCGGCATCGGCATAAACAACATTTTCATTTTTCTCTTTAAAACTTTGGTTATCTATCCGGATCACAGGATCCTGTAACTCTGCTATGCGAATGGCATTTTCAACCTCTGGAAAATTCGACTTGATATCCGGGGCAAAAGCCACCGGTGTAATTATCATGTTTTTTTGTTCTTCATTCTTCATTAATAAAGAGAAGAAACTTTTCTTAGGCTTTTCCTTATCAAAAGCACTAAACACATTGGTTTGCTCCAGCCGGAACAACCTGTCGTTAGAGGCGTGGAAGCTATCGAACGATTGCTCGTTTTTTACATACAGGTAAACCAGGATGCAGAATGCGCCGGCCACACCTAAGCCAATAACATTAATGGCCGTGTACAGTTTGTTGCGGAAAATATTCCGGATTGCAAGTTTTAGGTTTTTTTTTAGCATATGTTGTGTTAGTTCATGGTTAATAGTTCATTGTTCATAGCCGCTGCATGTTTTTCAACTAATCTCTGATCACTAGTCTCTAATCACTCGGAACGGAGGCTTTTCACCGGGTTAGCAATAGCAGCCTTAACCGTTTGAAAACTTGACGTAAACACTGCCGCCACCAACATTCCCACAGCGCTTAGGGCGAAGATCCACCAGCTGATAGTGGTGCGGTCAGCAAAGTTTTGCATCCATCGGTTCATAGCATACCAGGCAATAGGCGTTGTTAGCGTAAAGGCAAGCAGGATGAGCCACACCAGTTCTGTTGATAATAGTGTTACTATTTGCGCCACAGAAGCACCCAGCACCTTCCTTACCCCTATTTCCTTAGTGCGCTGGTTAGTAGTATAAATCGCTAGTCCCAATAGGCCAAGGCAGCTGATGAAGATGCAAAGCCCTGTCGCCCAACTTAACAACGTTGAAAAGTGCTGCTCGTTTTCATAAAACTTGGCAATGGTTTCATCAAAGAAGTTATTTTGAAAATCGCTGTCAGGGTAGATTTCCTTCCACGCTTTTTGGATGCTTGCTATCCCCTTTTTCCAATCATCACTGTTTGCGGTCTGTGGTTTTAGGGCGATATGAACGGTACCAAAATTCCAGTGGTCAGGATATATTGCCAGTGGTTTTATAAGCGAATGCAGCGATCCCTGGTGAAAATCACCAATCACACCTACAATCTGCATATGTTGTTTACCAAATTCAATTGTTTTTCCCAATGCTTTTTCCGGAGTTTTGAACCCTAATAATTGTGCATAGTTTTGGTTAATAAGCATCCCGCTAATGGAATCACTCAAGCGGATATTTCTGCCTGCCAGCAATTTTATTTTGTAAATGTTGATATAAGTTTCATCGCCCGACTTTGTTTGCAATTCGGTCTTTATTTCCTTCTTACCGTCTTTGTAAGTAATAGTTCTGGAATTCCAGCCATTTGACGACGGAATATCTCCACCCAGCCCTGCCATTGCAACTTGCGGAATAGCACGAACCTTGTTTAAAAACACAAGTTTGTTGGTTGGATTTTTATCCTGCCATGGCGTATTAAGATAAATGATGGCCTCTTTTTTAAACCCGAGATCTTTATGCAATGCATAATAGATCTGCTTACTTACCAGAATGGTCGCCATTATAAAGAATTGGGCAATCATAAACTGCGTTACCGTTAACGATTTACGCATCCAGGCATTACGGGTTTGACTTTTCCCATTCGCCGATTGATTTTTAAGCACATCCACCGGTTTGTATGACGAGAGCACCAATGCCGGGTAAAAACCGGATAGCAAACTAACTAGCAGTATCAATATCAGCAGGAAAACAATAACATCAGGCTGATGAATAAAATCGGCCTTTAAGCCTTTCGGCATAAAATCGGCGAAGGTTTTTAAGATAACCGGGGTTAACGCAACTGCTAAGATCACCGCAAATAATGTCACGAGGAATGTTTCGCTAAGGTGCTGACCAATAAGTTGCCCGCGTGTGCTACCCAGTGTTTTCCTGATCCCGATTTCTTTTGCCTTTTGCGATGCCTGTGCCGTTGTAAGGTTGATAAAATTGATGCAGCCCAATAAAAGTAGAAATGCAGCTATCGTCATTAAACCATATAAAGTTGTGGTGCTTACAATCGGGATATCGTAATTATAATAGCGGTCGTTAAAATGCATGTCTGCCAATGGCTGTAGCATAAAGGCTTGTGTCTGTCCTTTTTCTTCAGGCTTTGGCGGGTGATGCCTTTTTAGTAAGGCATTCAACTGTTTTTCTATAGTTTTTGGATTTGCGCCTTTGTTCAACTTTACAAAAAACTGAGAGTTTGACGAAGTACTCCCCCAGTCCTGCACATCCGGGTTTGTATTTTTGCTGATCCGAAGCGTCGCCAGTGAAATAAAGTCATGGAAAATAAAATCAGTATTTTGCTTAATTGGTTCTATGATCCCGGTGATGGTCGTTTTGATGGTATCGTCATAAATAACTTCCTTACCCAATACCTGCTCGATTGAAAGATGCGGATAATATTTTTTTGCCTGGTCAACCGATAACACAACCTGGTGTGCGTTGTTCAATGAGTTTTTAGGCGAGCCTGCCAGCCATTTGTAATTGAACAGGTTAAAATATGATTGCTCGGCATAAATAATGCTGCTTTCATCTTTAAATTTAGTTGGCCTATTCGATCCATTCGGGATTAAAACCTGCCCGCCTGTTGTTTGGAACGGGGCGGAGATTTCGATGCCTGTCATCTCGTTTTTAACCGCCAATGCAAGTGGGCCGGTAACACCGCTATTATAATTCGGTGAGCCTGCAAACACATAGTTGGTAACTACGCGATAGATCCGGTCGCCATCCTTGTGGAATTTATCAAACGTCAGATCGTAATGAACGATCAGGTAGATCACCAGCGAGGCGCTGATCCCGATTGAAAGGCCTACAACATTTATTAGCGTAAACAGTTTGTGCTGTTTAAAACTCCGTAACGCGATCTTAAAATAGTTTTTTATCATTGTGTGTTTGGTTCATTGTGTGTTTGGTTCATTGTTTATAGTTCATGGTTCATAGCCGGGTATGTCCTTTTCAACTAATCTCTGATCTCCAGCCTCTAATTACTCGGAACGCAGGCTCTTCACCGGGTTTGCAATAGCCGCTTTAACCGTTTGAAAACTCGATGTTATTACCGCTGCCAGCAACATGGCCGAGCCGCTTAATACAAAGATCCACCAGCTGATACTTGTGCGGTCCGAGAAGCTTTGTATCCATTGGTTCATGGCATACCAAGCTATTGGCGTGACTATTACAAAAGCCAATAAGATCAGCCAGATCAATTCGGATGATAACAATGTTACTATCTGTGCAACGGAAGCGCCAAGCACCTTGCGTACACCGATCTCCTTGGTTCGCTGGGTAGTAGTATAAATTGCAAGCCCTAATAAGCCAAGGCAGCTAATAAATATCGACAATCCCATCGCCCAATTCAGCAGCGTCGATGTTTGTTGTTCGCTTTCATAGAACTTAGCAATGTTTTCATCAAAAAAGTGGTATTCAAAGTCGTCATCAGGATAAATTTCCTTCCAGGCGCTTTGCATGCCGGCTATGGCTTGCTTCCAATCATTACCGCCTGCAGTTTGTTGTTTTAGTGCAATATGAAAAGTACCATTTCTCAATGGGTTTATAGCGATGAACAATGGTTTTATTGGTGCATGTAACGATTTCTGGTTAAAATCATGAACAACTCCAACCACCTGTGCCTTTTTACCGTTAAGGGTTACTGAAATCCCGACAGCATCCGCCGGATGTTTAAAGCCAAGCACTTTGACATAAGTTTCGTTAACCAGCAAATTAGAAGCCGAATCACCCTTTTGCAGGTCGCGGCCTGCGAGTAATTTAATATGGTACAGCTTTACATAGTTCTCATCACCAAACTTACGTTCAATTTCCGTTTTGATTTCCTTTTTGCCGTCTTTATAAACCAAGTCGGTTGAATTGGATCCATTTGATGAAGGGGCAGAATTACCAAAACTTACTAATTCAACCTGCGACAGCGCGCGTAGTTTATTTAAAAATACCTGGTCGCGTGCCGGTTGAGGGTTTTTAAAGGGTTTGTTGATGATCACAATCGCATCTTTTTTAAAACCTAAATCTTTATGTATGGCATAATAGATCTGCTTGCTTACCAGCACCGTGGCCATTATAAAAAATTGAGCTATTACAAATTGTGTTACCGTTAACGACTTCCGTAACCATGCATTACGAGTTTGACTGCTGCTGGATTGTGCCTGGTTTTTCAGAACTGACACCGGCTTATATGATGATAGCATAATAGCCGGGTAAAAACCGGCTAAGAAGCTTACAGCTACCGTTAAGATCACCAGAAAGACGATCAGATCTGGCTTATTTGCAAAATCGGCCTTTACACCCTTCGGGATAAAGTCGGCAAATAGCTTTAATATAATCGGGGTTAATATAACCGATATTAAAACAGCAATAAGGGTAACAAAAAAGGTCTCACTTAAAAATTGAAATATCAGTTGCCTGCGACTGCTGCCCATGGTTTTACGGATCCCTATTTCCTTTGCCCGTTGGGATGCCTGCGCGGTGGTTAAGTTTACAAAATTGATGCAGCCCAACAATAGCAAAAATGCGGCAATCACCAATAAACCGTACATCGTGTTTTTATTGGCTGTCCGTCCATTATCGAAGGTGCCATACAAATCATTAAAATGCACGTCGCTCAAAGGCTGTAAACGATCTTCTTCGGTACTTCCTTTTTCTTGTTTGTGGTTACTATGCAACAGCGCGTTCAATTGTTTTTCAACGTGTGCTATAGTTGTTTTGGCCGATAGCTTAACCCACAACTGAAATGCAGAATTTGTGTTGTCCCATTGATTTAGTGCTAATTGATCGCCCAACGCGTTTTTTGGCGTTGCTGAGCTGTAAGATATAAAATCGTGAAAAGTAAAATCAGTATTTTGGGTGATGGTTTGTACTATACCGGTAACAGTAGTTTTTAGGGTATCATAGGTTACTATTTTCCCGATCATCTGCCCGTAATCAAGCGATGGGAAATATTTTTTTGCCTGTGCAGATGAAAGCACTACCTGGTTTGGTGCACTCAATGAGTTTACCGGCGAACCGGCTAGCCACTTGTAGTTAAAAATCTTAAAAAAGCGATTATCGGCCAGTACCACATCATCCTGAGCCTTGTACCTTGTAGGTACGTCTCCCTTTCCTTCTATAAAAACGTTAGGTTGAAATAAGGTAAAGAATGGAGCAACTACATCCAGCCCGCTTACCTGGGCCTGGGTTGCCGCGGCTAGTGGAGCACAAACACCACTGTTATGCGCGGGTTCTCCCTGGAACGAAAAATTCGATACCACACGATAAATCCGGTCGCCGTCTTTATGAAACTTATCAAAGGTAAGGTCGTAATGTACAATCAGGTAAATAACAACTGACGCGCTTATCCCTATCGATAAACCTATAACGTTTATTAGTGTAAATAGCTTATGTTTTCTGAAGCCCCTGAAGGCAATTTTAAAATAGTTTAGTATCATGGGTTTAGTTCATTGTTTATAGTTCATGGTTCATAGTTGGAATCTCCTTTTCAACTAATCTCCGATCTCCGGTATTTACTCACTCGGAACGCAGGCTCTTCACCGGGTTTGCAATTGCCGCTTTAATTGTTTGAAAACTCGATGTAAATACCGCTGCTACCAGCATTCCCGCTCCACTGATTGCAAAAATCCACCAACTTATAGTTGTGCGGTCGGCAAAGCCTTGCATCCAATAGTTCATGGAGTACCAGGCTATAGGTGTGACTATTACAAAAGCTAAAAGGATCAGCAAGATCAGCTCCGACGATAACAGGGTTACCACCTGCGCAACCGTTGCACCAAGTACCTTTCGCACACCAATCTCTTTTGTTCGCTGGTTGGTGGTGTAAATGGCGAGGCCCAATAAACCCAGGCAGCTGATAAATATCGACAGCGCGGTTGCCCAGGTAAGCAATTGGGACGTGTGCTGCTCGGTTTCATAGAATTTAGCAATCGTTGCATCAAAAAAATCATAGCTAAAATCGTCATCAGGGTAAACCTCCTTCCATATTTTTTGGACGCCTGCAATGGCCGTTTTCCATTCACCTCCCCCGGCGGTTTCGGGTTTTAAGGCAATATGAAATGTGCCCTTCATGAAGCTATTTGTACCTGTGTATATGGCTAACGGCTTCACCGGTTCGTGAAGCGATCGCTGATGAAAATCAGACACCACACCTACAACCTGTAAAGTTTTAGGACCATTAAAATGGATCAATACCGTTCCAATTGCTGCGCTTGGCGTTTTAAAGCCTAACACTTTTGAATACTTTTCATTGATCACCACGCTTTTTGATGTATCGCCAATACGCAACGCTCTACCTGCAAGCAATTTAAGCTTGTATAGCTTCATGTAATTTTCATCACCGAATTTTAGCTGAACATCGGTTTTTACTTCTTTTTTACCATCCTGGTAGGTCACTAATGTTGAATTCGTACTACCCGAAGATGGCGGCGCGCCGCCAAGACTAACCAGTTCAATCTGCGGCATTGCGTTTAATTTATTAAAAAACACCTGGTTTCGTGCATCGGTCCGGTTTTTCCATGGAGAGTTTACCACAATTATGGCATCCTTTTTAAAGCCCAGGTCCTTATGCAACGCATAATGTATTTGCTTGCTAACCAATACAGTTGCCATTATAAAAAACTGTGCAATTACAAATTGAGCCACCGATAACGACTTGCGCAGCCATGCTTTGCGGCTTTGGCTGCCAGCTGAGCTCACCTGGTTTTTAAGCACAGATACCGGCTTATAGCCCGACAATACCAGGGCCGGATAAAATCCGGATAATAAGCTTACTATCAATACGAGGCTAATGAGGAATAGGATAAGATCTGGTTGATGCAGAAAGTCAACTTTAACACCAGGTGCAATAAAATCAGAAAACAGTTTCAGCACAACAGGCGCCAATGCTGCCGATAGGATAACGGCGATTAGGGTAATCATGAACGTTTCGCTTAAAAACTGGAAGATAAGCTGCGCCCTGCTGCTGCCCATTGTTTTGCGGATCCCAATTTCCTTTGCCCGTTGGTTTGCCTGGGCTGTAGTTAAATTTATAAAGTTGATACATCCCAAAATCAGCAGAAATGCAGCTATAACCAACAAACCTCTAAGGGTATTTTTGCTGGCAATACGGCCATTATCAAAATTGCCATAGTCGCTGTTAAAATGTAGATCGCTTAAGGGCTGCAAACTAAAACCGTGGCTATTTCCCTTATTTTCAGGCTTGGGAGGACTACTTTTTTTAAGAATATAATTTACCTGTTTTTCAATATTGGCCGCAGTTGCAGTCGGCGAAAGTTTAATAAATAATTGAGACGCTGATGTGGTGCTTTCCCATTCGTTAAGCTGTAGTTGGTCTTTAAAGTCTTTTACTACGGTACCTGTACTATATGATATAAAATCGTGAAAAGTAAGGTCGCTGTTTTGCGTAAAGGCTTGTACAATTCCGGTAACAGTGGTTTTAACGGAATCGTAACTAATTACCTTACCTATCATTTGCCCGTAAGATAGGTCAGGGAAATATTTTTTGGCTTGATTTGATGTCAGTACAACCTGGTTGGGTGCCTGCAACGCAGCTTTTGCTGAGCCGGCAAGCCACGTATAATTGAAAATTTTAAAATATTCGGGGCCGGCCAATACCACATCGTCCTGGTTTTTAAAACGGGTTTGAGGTGCGCCTGCTTTGCCCGGGACAAATACATTTGGCTGGGATAAGGTAAAAAAAGGCGCTACAACAGCAACACCTGTAGCCTGGCCTTTAATGGCGCCTCCCAGCGGGCCGCATACGCCGCTGTTATAACCTACCTCTCCCTGGAAGGTGTAGTTAGAAACCACACGGTAAATCCGGTCCCCATCGTTATGAAATTTGTCGAACGTAAGCTCGAAATGTACTATTAAATAGATCACTATGGACGCACTAGTTCCAATCAACAAGCCGGTAATGTTTATTAGGGTAAACAGCTTATGCTTCCTGAATCCTCTGAAGGCAATTTTAAAATAGTTTTTAATCATGGTTTAGTTCATTGTTAATGGTTAATGGTTCATAGCTGGAATCTCCTTTTCAACTAATCTCCTATCTCTAGTTTCTAATCACTCGGAACGCAAACTCTTCACAGGGTTCGTCAATGCAGCCTTTATAGACTGAAAACTGATGGTTACAAAAGCTATAATTAATGCGATTACACCTGCCATTAACAATACCCACCAGCTTACATTAATCCGGAATGCAAAATCAAGCAGCCATTTATTCATGGAGAACCAGGCGACAGGCAGGGCAATTATTGCCGCAACCAGTACGAGCTTTAAAAAGTCTTTTGATAGTTCCTGCACTATTTGCGGTACGCTGGCGCCCAATACCTTACGCACTCCTATTTCCTTAACCCTTTGTGTTATGGTAAAGGCTGATAAACCAAATAAGCCCAGGCATGCTATAAAAATAGCGATGCATGAGAATATGGTGAACAAGCTGCCCTGTTGTTGTTCGCTGTTGTAAAGCTGACCGAATTTTTCATCCAAAAAAGTAAATTCAAATGGTGTTTCGGGCAGGTATTTGTGCCAGGTTTCCTGGATAGCCTGGATCGCTGCTTGTGTATTATTACCGTCAACCTTTATCGACAGCTTTCCATAATAGGCATTACGGGCAGGTAGGCTAAACAATAACGGAATGATCTTTTGATGTAACGATTCGAAATGAAAATCTTTAACCACCCCTATTATTTTTCCTTTAACGCCGCCATATTGCATGTCTTTGCCCAAAGCATTTTCAGACGTCTTCCAGCCAAATTCCTTAACGGCCTCTTCATTTATTATAAAATTGTTGGTATCGGTTGAAAAGGCTTTTGAAAAATTTCTGCCGGCGGCCATTTGCATACCATATGTTGGGATAAAGCCATAATCGGTTGTGATATACTTGAGGTCGATTTTGATGGGTTGTAACGATCCTCCCTCGATTATTGAAGCGTTCTGGTCGTCCAATAGCCGTCCTGATGGGATGCGCGACGATATACCCAAATCCTTAATGGCGCTATTTTTTTTCAGATCATTCTTGAACGCATCATATTGCCTGTTTAGGACGTAAGGATAACCCATTGTTATAATATGGTCTTTATTAAAACCGAGCGCCAATTTTTGAATGTATTGCAATTGCTGAAAAACTACCGTGGTGGCCACGATCAGGATAATGGAAATAGAAAACTGTACTACTACCAGTACTTTTCTGAACGAGATGTTTCCCTGGCCTACCTTTACAATTCCCTTTAAAACCTTTACCGGTAAGAATGACGACATAAAGATTGCCGGGTAGATCCCGCTTATCAGCCCGATAACAAACGGGAGCGCTATTATTGGCAATAAGATATTCCATTGCAGCAGGCTGCTGATCGACAGAAACTGCCCCGAAAGCTTATTTACAAACGGTATCAGTAACACGGTTAACACAGATGCCAGGATCAATGCTACCCAGGTTATTAGCACCGATTCGCTTAAAAACTGCCCGATGATCTCCTTGCGCTGTGCACCGATCACCTTTCTGATACCAATTTCCCTTGCCCTTAATGCCGAACGGGCAGTAGACAAGTTCATATAATTTATACAGGCAATTAGCAGGATAAACAGGGCAATAGCCGAGAAGATCATTACTCTTTTGATATCGCCATTTTCCTCTATCTCATCGTCGAGATGCGATTTAAGGTGGATATCCGTAAGGTTTTCCAATTCCAGTTTAGTTACCTGATGGGTTTTTAAGTTGCCGGGCATCCCCTGAAAGTGAACATATTTGTCAAGGAAATCCGGGAGCTGTGCCTTTACCCTGTCGGCATTATAATCCTTGGGAAACAGTAGGTAGGTATAAAATGAATTATTACCATAGTTGGTTTCAAGCTGTTTCTCGCCATACACAGCCGTATCCTTTAAGGTATTGAACGACATCAGGATCTCGGGATGCATGTGTGAATTGGCCGGGAATGCCTTAAAGATTCCGGTAACCTTAAAATTATGCTTAAGGTTGTCCAATAGGATACTTTTATTTATTGGGTCTTCGTCGCCAAAATATTTCCTGGCGACATCCTCGGTAAGCATAATACTATACGGGTCCAGCAGCCCCTTTTGCTTATCGCCCTTAACGATTGGCACATTAAAAAAGCTGAAAAAATTCTCATCAGCAAAAACGCTGTTTTTTTCATTAAACAGCTTGTCCTTATACTTCAGTGCAGTACTTCCACTTGGGTAAATCCGGGTGACTTTTTCAATATCCGGGAATGCGGTTTTTAACAGGGGGCCAAACGGCGGCGCAACGGCACTTAAATGCAGGTTTTCAACACCGGGAGCGGTATAAAAAATACGGGTTACCCGGTATATGTCCTTTGCGTTTTTATTAAACTTATCATAGCTGCGCTCATTAATAATATAAGCTAAAATTAGCAGGCAACAGGTTAACCCAACGGTTAAACCAAATATGTTGATGAATGAAATAAATGGATGCCTTTTGATATTCCGAAACGCACTCCTCAAATAGTTTTTTATCATGGTGTTATTTATTTATCGTTCATTAGTTTATTAGTTCATCCGTGTCTTATGGTTACCTACGCCGGCAAAGTGTTCCATTTTTACTCACGGAACACCCGGAACAAAGTGAAACATTCTGACTATCAGAACTATTTCCTTTTATTAAGGATTATGAGTAGCTAATAATCAGAAACTATACCATCCACCTTTATCTCGAACTCACATTAATTTAACTATTCTCTAATCTCCAATTACTCAGAACGCAAACTCTTTACGGGGTTTGCCAGTGCAGCTTTCACTGACTGAAAACTAATGGTTACCAGCGCTATCAGTATTGCCGATACCCCGGATACCACGAAGATCCACCAACTGATGTTAATCCGGTATGCGAAATCCTGCAACCATATATTCATAAAATAATAGGCAATTGGCGATGCTATTAAAATGGCGATCATAACAAGGCTTATGAAATCTCTGCTCAGCATCGATACAATGCTTGAGGCACTGGCACCCAAGACCTTCCTGATCCCTATTTCCTTAACCCGCTGCTGTGCTGTAAACGTAGCCAGGCCAAACAATCCCATGCATGAAATAAAGATGGCAATGCCCATCGCTGTGCTCATTAGTTTGGCCGTTTTCTGTTCTTTCTCATATAAATTGGCAATCGTTTCGTCAAAAAACTTGTATTCGAATTTCTCATTCGGATACACTTCCTTCGAGATCTTTTCTATTTGGGTGATGGTTTTCTTAAAATCATCAGCCTGTTTGCCTGCGGTGGCGAGCTTTATACTTAACGTTCTTTCATTATCCTTGATAGAGCACAAAAAGAATGGGGTAATAGCCTCATGCAGCGATTTTGAATGAAAATCCTTTACAACCCCCACAATTGCGCGCTTTTGATTATTAATACCGACTTCTACAATTTTCCCAAGAGCGTCCTCGGGGTGTTTAAATCCAAGGGCCCTGGCACAGGTTTCGTTTACCAGGAACTCCGTCAACGTATCCGCATGTCGCAGGTTTCTGCCGGCAATTATCTTCAGACCGAACAGCGGCACATAATTTTCATCGCAAAAATCAAATGAGGCATCAATTTTATTTTCTCCGTTGGCGCCTTTATAACTCATATAAGTTCCAGGGTGTCCTGTTGCCGCCGGCGTTATCCGGTGGCGGGTTATTAACTGCACTCCCTGTAACTGTTTTATTTTGTTGGCATAAACAGTCAGTTGCTCACTTGTACTATTCCAGCCTGTACGGATAGATATGATCGCATCCTTATTAAAGCCAAGGTCCTTATTCAGTATAAAATGGATCTGGTTGCCGATGACAACTGTGCCTATAATAAAAACCAGCGAAACGGTAAACTGAAATACGATCAGCGATTTACGCAGGTAGCTTTTACCATTAAGTTTTTGTGAACCCTCTCCCTTTAAGCTTATCACTGGCAAATAAGACGATAATACCCGCGCAGGATAAATCCCCGCAAGCAGTCCTGTAAATATCGTTACCGAAACTAAAAATATTAGGACCGGCGCGCTCAACAGATCCAAAGTAACGCCCGGTGGAATTAAATTATGGAAAGCTGCCAGCACAGGGTTTGCCATCATAACAGAAACAAATACGGCAACTATCGTTACAAAAAAGGTCTCTATTAAAAATTGTATAGTTAAACTTGTTTTACTGCCCCCCAACACCTTACGTACTCCAACTTCCTTAGCCCTGCGCAACGATTGCGCCGTTGAAAGGTTGACAAAGTTTATCACAGCTATTACCAAAATAAACAAGGCTATTCCTATAAGGGCATAAAGCGTTGGCAAATGTGCCTTGCGGGTGTAGGAGTCTTCATAGGCGCTGTTAAAGTGAACATCTGCTAAAGGCTGTAACTTTAGTTCCACACTATTACCCGGGGGCATTGTTATATGAGCCTTAACAAAGGCTGGAAACTGTTTGGCAACTTGTGCAGGTGTAACACCCTTTGCCAGCTTTACATATCCCTGTGAATTATAATCCCACATACCCCAATGCTGCAAATCGATATCGTTTTTTAAGAAACTGTGTTGTATGGTAGCAAATGACACGAAATCCTTAAACCCAAAGTCAGTATTGTTGCTCCAATCCTTAACAACTCCCGAAACTGTAAGGTGCAACGAATCGTTGTAAGTAACATTTCTGCCAATGACGTTCTGCGGCTCAACATCTCCAAAATATTTTTGCACTTCACTTTCAGAAAGCACAATTTTAAATGGCTCTTTTAATGCAGTTGCGGCATTACCCGCGAGCCATTGGTATTTAAATAGGTTAAAGTATTGTGGCTCGGTAATAATTATGCTTGATACGTCTTCCGCAGCGTCAAATTTCCTGGGATCTTTGCTCCCGTCAGGGATGGTAACTTTAAAAGCATAATTATAAAACGCCGTAACATTTTCAAAACCGCTTACCTCGTTCCGGATAGTGATCGGCAACGCGCTGATGGTAGAACCCAAATCATCGGTTTTCCCATTCGGGTTATGAAACCTCGCCACTATCCGGTAAATGCGCTCCTTATCAGGGTGAAAATTATCATAGCTTAACTCAAAGCTTGTGATCAGGTAAATGACCAAACAAGCGCAAATCCCAAGTGAAAGCCCAAGTACGTTTATGGCAGTGTAAACCTTATTACGGGTAATGTTGCGCCATGCGGTTTTAAAGTAATTCTTTATCATGATTGAATCATTAGTTCATTTGTTTATTAGTTCACTAGTATCTTGTGGTTTATAATTTACAACAGAAAATCACCTTGGCCATAATTCACCTAATCTCTGATCGCTAGCCTCTAATCACTCTGAACGCAAACTCTTCACCGGGTTAGCCAATGCCGCTTTAATAGATTGAAAGCTGATGGTTATTATTGCTACCAACAAGGCTATAGATCCAGCAAGTAAAAACACCCACCACTGGATATTTATCCTGTAGGCAAAATCCTGCAGCCATTTGCTCATGGCGTACCAGGTTACGGGCATGGCCATCAGCGATGCAATAACGATCAGTCGCAAAAACTCCTTTGATAACATAAATGTGATGCTGCCCGATGAAGCGCCCAGCACTTTACGGATGCCAATTTCTTTAACCCGTTGCCGTATCATAAACGCCGCTAATCCAAACAGGCCGAGGCTCGCGATAATTACCGCGATTATTGCAAATGAGGTAAATACCTTACCTGTACGCTCCTCTGCTTTGTACAGCGACTCAAACTGATCGTCGAGAAACGTATAGCTGAATGGCGTACCGGAACTGTATGCATCCCATTGCGTTTTAATATCCCTTACTAACTTGTGCACATCAGCCGTTCTAACTTTTAATATAATATTACCTTCGGGGCGGTTAGCCGGCAACATCATTAACGGGGCTATCTTTTGTTTGGCAGATGCGAAATTAAAATCTTTAACCACGCCAACAATTGAATAGTGTCGCTGCCCCGAGCGAATGATGGTTTTACCAATCGGGTCGTCATTGCCAATCCCTAACTCGTGTACAGCAGTTTCGTTAACAATAACAGAAATAGAGTCGGCAGGTGATGGCGGATAGAAATTACGTCCCTTAATAATTTGCATTCCCAGCGTAGGGATGTATGAATTTTCAACCCAATAAATACCGGTTGGTATTTCGGATCGCGCCCCCTTATCGGCGACTTCCTTTACATAAGCAACAGTTCCGCCCATATCCTTAAAGCTTGGTATATTGCCCGATATGGTGGCATTTACTACCCGGCTATCATTCAATAATTGCTGTTTTAAAGGCACAATGTTATCACGTAAAGCATAGGCATCGTTTATCACCAGCACCTGGTCTTTATTATAGCCAAGTTTTTTGGTCTGCATATAATGCAACTGCTGATAAACAACTAATGTCGCAATAATTAGTGCTGTTGATATGGCAAACTGGAAAACAATCAGGCTGCTGCGTAAATTACTTTTACTTGCCTGTGTACCTACGCCATTCCCTTTAAGTATGGCGATTATTTTAAATGACGATAAAAAGAATGCGGGATAAATCCCGGCAACTATGCCCACAAAAAGCGTTAACGAAACGGATAAAAGCAACGCCTTATAGTTAAGGAAGAATGCGAACGTAAATTGCTTTCCCGAAACATCGTTAAAATAAGGCAGCAGCAGGAACACCATGCCGAACGCAAAACAAGTAGCCAGCAACGTAAGCATTACCGACTCGGTTAAAAACTGCGATATCAACTTGTTTTTTGCTGAACCGAGTACCTTGCGGATGCCTATCTCTTTTGAGCGTTTTGCGGCGCTTGCAATCGACAGGTTAGTGAAATTAATGCAGGCCAGCAGCAAAATAAATATTGCCAGGGCGCTAAATATATAAATGTAATGGATGTCGCCATTGGCTTCCAACTCAAATTTGGCTGCGGAGTGTAAATGGATACTGGTAAGCGGCTGTAATTGGAAAATAAATGTGTTTGCCGATTTTCGTGCTTCGGCAAGGCTTACGCCCATATCATGCTGAATTTCAGGCACCACGTTTTTTGTAACAAGTTCCGGAAAACGAGCCTCCAGCTTTTTGGGGTCGGCATTTTTATCAAGCAGCAAGTAGGTATAAAAGCCGATATTGCTCCAGCTTTGCCTGCTAGACGGTTTAACATATGTTGTCATGCTGGTAAATGCATCAGCATGAAAATGTGAATCATCCGGAATTTTATCAATTACGCCGGTTACGTTAAAAACAGCACCACCTATAAAAAGCGCTTTACCCAGACCCGGCAAGCTGCCAAAATATTTTTTTTCCAGTGCTTTAGTTATAACGATTGAGTTGGGCGCAGTTAGCGCCGTTTTGCTGTCGCCGCTTAATAAGGGGATGGAGAAAAGCCGGAAGAAATTTGAATCGGCCCCCATGATATTATTTTCCTTAAACTTATTTGTTTCATAGCTTACAAATGCAGGGGCAGTAGTTGTAAGACGTGTATAGTCCAATACCTGCGGGAACGCGTTTTTTATCCCCGGCCCTACAGCAACATCCGGGTTAGGAAATTCTGTTGCGAGATTGCCGTTATACGTGTGAAGCACTACTCGATAAATCCGTTTGGCGTTTACCGGGTAGGTATCATAAGTTAATTCACTGTAAAGGTAAGCGCTGATAAGCATGCAGCAAGTAAGCCCAACCGCCAGGCCAAAAACGTTGATAAACGAGAATACCTTGTTCCGGCTCAAGTTCCGCCACGCGGTTTTTATGAAGTTTTTTATCATGATTTAGTTCATTGTTGATAGTTCATTGTTCATAGCCGAAAACTCCTTCTTAACTATCTCAATCACTCGGAACGCAGGCTCTTCACAGGGTTAGCCAGTGCCGCTTTGATTGATTGAAAGCTGATGGTTATTAAGGCGATCCCTATGGCAAGTAACCCTGCTATTAAAAAAATCCATCCATTAATGTCAATCCTGTAAACAAAATTTTGCAACCACTTATTCATTGCCCACCATGCTATCGGCGAGCCGATCACAATGGCGATTAGCACAAGTTTTAAAAAGTCCTTTGATATTAAGGTTACTATACCGGTTACGCTTGCACCTAATACTTTGCGGATCCCGATCTCCTTTGTCATTATCTGGGCGGTATAGGTTGCAAGGCCTAATAAGCCCAGGCACGAGATCATAATGGCAATCGTTGAGAAAATGTTAAATAAAATTCCGGTACGCTGATCTGTTTTATACAGATTGGCATATTCCTCATCCATAAAAGTATACTCAAATGGGAAACCCGGATTGTATTCGTTCCAAAGTTTGGACGCCGCAGCTAAAGCCTTTGCCGCATTTCTGCCGTTTGTTTTCACGTACATCATCCAACCTTTGGGCTCATAATAAATTAAGGTCGGCTCAATGCGTTCTTTAAATGATGCGGTATTAAAATCTTTAACCACACCGATGATAGTACCCTCGGTTTCCTGGAATTTAAATCGCTTACCGATGGGATTCTTCAGCCCTGCCAGTTTAACAGCAGTCTCATTTAAAATAAAATGTGCTGTATCGGTTTTTACTCCTGAAAAGTTGCTTCCAGCAAGCATTTTGATCTTCATCATCGGGATGAATTTGTCATCAATTCCAAGGTGATGAATAATAACACTTGCATTGGGATCCTTGCCGTCCCAATCTACACCTGCGGTGGTATGCCCATTATCAACCAGGTGGTTATCTATGAGTGCCACGCCTTCAATATCAGGAATATTTTTTAATTCGGCTTTAACCACATCAATATGGCTGCCCAGTGCACCTAACCTGAATGAGAATACCTGCGAACGATCGTACCCCGGATTTTTTTCCCGTACATACTTTAACTGTTTGCCAATAACAAGCGTAACTATTATCAGTGTAACCGAAAACACAAACTGTGTAGTTACCAGTATCTTCCTAAAGGCAACGTTACCAATACCAAGGCTCAATTTACCTTTCAATGCTTTTAATGGTTCAAATGACGATAGTAGCAACGCCGGATAAATTGATGATGCAACTAACGTACCCACAACAGTTATTAAAACCACCTTCCATACACCCGCACCCAGTAAATTAAATTCCATGTGCTTGCCCGAAATGTCATTGTAGTAAGGCATTAGCTGCATAATGAGTACAAATGCGAGCACCAGGGCGATACTAAAAAAAAGGATAGTTTCAATAATAAATTGTCCGAACAATTGCATTTTCTGCGCACCGACAATTTTGCGGATACTGACCTCCTTCGCCCGGATAATTGAACGGGCGGTCGACAGGTTTACATAGTTGATACAGGCAATAAGCAATATTAAAACGGCTACCAGTAAAAATATATTCACGGTCTGCATGCCGGATGCTGTGCCATCGGGCTGGTAAAGGTGGATAGCGGCAAGTGACTGTAACTGATAGGCATTTTCTTTAACAGATACCTTTATCCAAGGGGCATTTTTTGCCTGGATGCTAATGAGTTTCTCACCTATCGGCTTCAAAGGCGTACCGGGTTGAATTTCAAAAAAAGTAGTGTACCCAAAATTCCCCCAGTCGCTATCCAATGATTTCCAGAAATTGCTTCCACTGTATTGCTTTGCCCGTATGTCCATAGGGAACAGCATGTTGTAATTAATGCTGGAGTTGCCAGGAAAGTCGGCAATAACGCCGCATACAGTATAATTATCCTTGTGGTCCTGCTGCAACACTTTGCCGACAGGGTTTACATCGCCAAAATATCTTTTTGCGGTAGATTGGGTGATGATAACCGATTGGTCATTGAGAAATGGCTTGTCCGGGTTACCGTTTAGCAGCTTAAAATCAAACATCTTAAAAAACGAGGGATCAACAAACGCAGTGTTTTCCTCCTTTAAAAGTTTATCCTTATAACTAAAAATGCTCTTGTAACCGTTTGCTATCCTTACCGCATTCTTAACACCCGGCACCTCCTTTAGCGCATAGGTTGCAACAGGGCCTTGCGCATTGTCCCAAATTCGTTTGGTATTGCCGCTTCCCAAAAAGGAGTTTACACGGTAAATATTTTTCCCCTTCTTATGGAACGAATCAAAGCTCAGCTCATCCTGAACCCATAATAAAATAAGCATACCAATCACCAGGCCCATTGTAAGCCCGGCAATATTGATTACCGAATAAAATTTATTCTTTACCAGGTTGCGCCAGGCTATTTTAATATAATTCCGAAGCATAGTATGTATTTTTCCATAGTAGGTTTAAAATGCATACCAATTATATAAACAAAAGAAAATCAATTGATTACATTTTATTTTTAGCTAACAACTGTATCATAACCGTACACCGTATGTTACGCCTGCGAACGGTTAATTTTTTTGCCTGAATTTAGAAATCGGTAAGGGAATGCCCCTAAACGAAGAAACGGCTATGGCATACCGCGAACAGTACACCATAACCGTTTTTTAAAACTATCTATTCTGCTTAATTAAAGCTCACATTCAAATTGTCGCTGGCATCAACCTTAACCGGGATTCCTCCGCCGTTTACACTGCCTTTAACATGGTCTTTTTCCCATTCGCCGCTGAATTTCCCCAGGTTTGATGATTTGATTTTGCTGGCCGAAAAGTTAAGATCCAATCCCTGGTTTGATGGTAATTTTAAATCAACATGACCGCCGCTTACGTCAAGCTTAACGTATTTTCCGACATGCAGCATCTCTACGTGCATACTGCCACCGCTTGTTGATGCATCAAGGCTGCAGGACATAGCAGACAAATTCACGCTGCCACCGCTTGTGCCGGTAATCAATTCGCCTTTTATGTCGTTTGCCTGGATGCTGCCACCGCTTGTATTCGCGGTGATAGTGCCATTTAAAGCCTCAAGATGTAATGAACCACCTGAAGTTTCAAGTTTGATTTTTCCCTGGCAGTTGCCGGCCCGGATGCTGCCGCCACTTGTTTCAAGGTTGATGTTATCCTTTGAATTGCTGATATCGATGCTGCCGCCCGACGTTTCGCCTTTTATAATGCCGGCAAGATTTTCCATATGCAGACTGCCACCACTGGTGCTGAATTCTTCGTTACCAATAAGGTTATCCAGATGGATGCTGCCGCCACTGGTGCTTAAATGAGTAGCAACCTGTTTTGGTGTATATATTTTAAATGATATACTTAATTGATTTCTCCAGTTAAAGCCGCCATCATGCTTTCTTTTTGCCGTGGCGTGTACTTCATGATTATTCACCGTAATAGTCAGGTTATAATCTTCACTAAGGCGCTTGTCAATTTCTTCCTTCGAAAGTTGTCGTCCATTATTGCCCTGAACATATACTTCAACACGTGGCGATTCAGAACCACCACTAACAGAAATACTGCCCCCGGAGGTATTTACAAATACATCTTTTATTCCATCGCTGGCCAGCGATTTGGTTTGATAAGGAGTTTTATCCCAATTGCCTTGCGCAAAAGCTGCGGAGCCCGAGCATGCAACTAATAATAGTAACAGGTAAGTTTTCATCATCTTTAAGTTTATTTACCTATAAGACTATTGTTTACCTGCTTAGGTTGCACCGTTTTAAAAAAAGTTTTCTGTTGCAGTGAGCAGCTGGCAGTTTGAATTGAAGAAGCTTTCAGTTGATAGCGATTTATAAACTACTGCCAACTGAAAACTGCCTACTGCCTACTCGCTTTTAAGGCTCTTCACAGGGTTAGCCAGCGCGGCTTTTATAGCCTGAATGCTTACGGTAACAGCAGCCACCAGTAATGATGATGCGCCAGCCGCAATAAAGATCCACCATTGGATATTAATCCGGTAGGCGAAATCCTGAAGCCATGAATGGGCCATATACCAGGCTATTGGTGAGGCTATTATGGTGGCAATGATGATCAACCCTAAAAAGTCTCTTGAAATAAGTACGATGATGTTTGACACCGTTGCGCCAAGTACCTTCCTGATACCGATTTCTTTGGTACGCTGCACTACCGCATAAGCAGTCACGGCAAATAAACCCAGGCAGGCCAATAAAATAGCCAGACCTGAAAATGTAGTAAATACGCCTGCTGTTCTTTGTTCGCTACGGTACATTGCATCGTAATCCTCGTCTAAAAACTTATAAGAAAACGGCCTTTCAGGTACGCGATTTTTCCAGATCCTTTCGATGCTTTGAATGGCGGTACTTGTGTTTTTGCCATCAATACGAACAAATAAATCCCCTGTTTGGTCATGATCCAAAAATATCAGTAATGGGCCAATGGGGTCGTGAAACGATTTAAAATTGAAATCTTTTACCACCGCCTTTATTTTACCGGTTGTACCCTTCGAAATTTCCTTTCCAATGGCCTCTTCAGGTGTCCAGCCTAGTTCCCGTACGGCAGCCTCATTCAGCATGAACGAGTAATGGAAGTTTTTGCCCTGGTTGGTGGTATCCATTTGCAATACATCTGTTTCATTAAAGTCGGTGCCTGCAATTATTTTCAACTGCATAGTTTTAATAAAATCTTCATCCATTGGCAGCGCGTTTACCGATATGTCCTTGCCATCTGCGGTAGTAATGCCATCGCCCCATCCTACATTAATAGGCTCGTTATTTGCCGATGCAACGCCTACAACGCCAGGAATATTGCCAATTTCGTTTTTAAGTCCCTTAACCTTCGATACCATTTGCCAGTTAACCGGCAAAACAACCACGTTACTTTTATTATAGCCGATATCCTTATTCCTGATAAAAGATAATTGCTGCATTATCACAACTGTGGTAACGATCAGGAAAATGGAAATCACAAATTGAAAAACGATTAATGATTTACGTACACCCTGTCCTGAAGTAAATGAAAAGCCTGATTTTAAGATCTTCGCCAGCTTAATGTTTGAAAGCAACAAGGCCGGATAAGCTCCTGCAGCAAAGCCGATTCCAATTCCCAGCAATACCAGGCTGCCAAGAATAACCGGGTCAAGTACCGCTGAAAATTGGAGGTTCTTACCGGACAAATGATTGAATGACGGAAGTAACACAAAAGCAAAGCCAATTGCCAGCAGCACCCCAATAGCAGTAACAAAAAGTGATTCGCCAATAAACTGCCTGAATAACTGGCTTTTTGCAGCACCCATTACCTTGCGAATGCCGATCTCTGCGCCACGCCCGGCAGACTGGGCTATTGAAAGGTTTACATAGTTTACACAGCCAATAATCAATATCAGCACCGCAACTATCACCATTATATAAATATAAGTAATACTGCCATTGGGCTCCAGCGAGCTGGGAAGATTTGAATGCAAATGAACGCTTGTCAAAGGCTCTAAATGATAGGTTAAATATTGGCTTCCCTCCATTTTAAGCTCAGTTTTGCTGATGCCAACCATATAATTGGAAACCTGCTTTTGCAAAGGCTGAACCTGGTCCTTATCCTTTAGGAACAGGTAGGTAATGTAATTTGCTTCCCACCACTTTTCATTTTTAGATGCGCCGAGATTATTGAACGAAACAATAAAATCAAATTTGACCTGTGAATTGGATGGCGCATTCGCGGCAATCGCCGCAACCGTAAAATTCTGATCGCCAATTTTTAATGTTTTACCAATTGGATTTTCTGAATCAAAGTATTTCTTTGCCGATGTTTCCGTTAAGATGATCTTTTCGGGTGAGCTTAGAGCAGATGCATCTCCGCTTACGAGTTTAAAGGAAAATATTTTAAAAAATGAAGGATCAGCATACAGGATGCTATTTTCCTCGAATACGCGGCTATTATAATTTACCACGCCACCGCGTTTTTCCACGCGAACGAAGTTATCAATGGCAGGAAACATTCTTTTAAATTGCGGTCCTACCTTGGTACCGGTCAACGCAGTTTTTTGCGGTGCTCCGCCTTGCGCGTATTCCATAGTTACCCTTACTATTTTATCAGCATTATCATTAAAGCGGTCAAAGCTTAACTCGTCTTTAATATAAACACCGATCAACAAGCAGCTTACAATGCCGATAGTTAAACCTGTGATATTTACAAAAGCGTAAAGCCTGTTTTTCTTCAGGTTTCGCCAGGCAATTTTGAAATAGTTTTTTAACATAATCAGTTTATTAGTTCATTGGTGTCTTTTAAGTTCATTGATCGGAGATTTAATAACTAATCTCTGATCTCTAGTCTCTAATCACTCCGAACGCAGGCTCTTCACCGGGTTCATAAGTGCGGCTTTTACCGATTGAAAACTCACTGTAATTAAAGCGATCAATATTGCTATTACGCCTGATAAAACAAAAACCCACCACTCGATAGTTGTTCTATAGCTGTAGCCCTGCAACCATTTATTCATAAAGAACCACGCCAATGGCGTTGCGATACCCAAAGCTATTAAAACAAGTATTAAAAACTCTTGTGAAAGTAAGGTAAATAACGAGCCTACACTCGCTCCAAGCACCTTACGGATGCCAATCTCTTTTATCCGCTGCTCTGCGGTAAACATAGCTAAGCCCAACAAGCCAAGGCATGAAATAAAGATAGCTAGGAACGCAAACGCATTTGAAAGCTTACCTACCACCTGTTCATTTTGATATTGCTTTTGATATTCAGCATCAGCAAAATAATAGCTGAACTGGAAGTTTGGATTTATCTCCTTACAAAGTTTTTCAGCCGATGCAAGCGCTTGTTTTGTTTGCCCTGGCTTAGTGCGGATAAGGGCCATACCATATTTGTTCTCCTCACCAAAATGGATGATCAACGGTAGAATGGGATCATGCAGTGAGTTAAAATGAAAATCCTTTAAAACCCCAATAATTTTTCCTTTTTTACCCCACATGGTAAGCGGTTTGCCAATCGGATCTTTATAAGCTATTCGTTTTAAGGCTAGCTCATTTATTAAGTATCCCACCGAATCGGTTGCAAAATCTCTTGAAAAATCCCGACCGCTTACTAATTTCAGCTTCATGGTTTTAACAAAATCGTAACCCACAGAGATTTGGGTAAACATTACGTTTGTATTCGGATCCTTTCCATCCCACCTGATGCCGCTTGTGCTGCTGCCAAAATTAACAGGCGAATCTGAAAGCTTTGCTATCTGCTGGATGCCGGGCATATTCATCCCTTCATCCTTAAAGATCTTATAGTTGGTGATCAAATCTCCTTCTAAAGGCACATAAATCAAATTCTCCCTATCGTAACCAAGGTTTTTTGTCTGGATATAATTTACCTGTTTAGAAATAATTATTGTGCCTATAATGAGCACCACCGACAATACAAACTGGAACACTACCAAGCCTTTACGGAACCAGGCAGCCCCTGTACTTAATTTCACAGCGCCTTTAAGAACTTTTACAGGGTTAAATGACGATAGAAATAAAGCCGGATAACTACCTGATAATATACCTGTTATAAATGTCAACCCAACTAACCCAAGCCAAAAGTTAGCCTGGCCAAACGGAAATTCAATCTGCTTTTGTGTAACCGAATTAAATACCGGCAGTAACAACATTACCATTACCAATGCCATAATTGCCGCGAAGCACGTAAGTAGAATGGCCTCGCCAACAAACTGCTGGATCAACACCGAACGCACGGCACCCACAACTTTTCGAACACCTATTTCACGTGCCCTTTTAACCGAGCGGGCGGTGGTTAAATTCATGAAGTTAATGCAGGCGATTACCAGTATAAACACAGCGATTATGCTAAACAGGTGCACGTACTCAATTCGCCCATCAGTCGGTTGTCCCTCTTTAAAGGTGCTGTGCAGGTAAACTTCATCAAATTTTTGAATCCCTAATTGTTCGCGAAAAGCAGCGCTTTGATCCTTGTCGTAAGTATCTAAAAAATGAGCCAGTTTTTTATTAAATACTCCGGCATCTGTTCCCTTCTTTAAAAGCACATATGCAACAGGCCCGTTGTTACCCCAATCCTTGGCCCAGCTGTTTTCTTCCAGGAAGCTGTACCAGTTGATTAAAAACTCAAACTTATTCGAGACGTTATGCGGCAGGTCCTCAAATACTGCCGTTACTTTAAAATCCTTCTTGTTTTCATAACGGATGGTTTTACCGATAGCTTCCTGCGGGCTGCCAAAAAACTCGCCCGCCATTTTTCTTGAAATGGCAATGCTCACCGGAGAGTTTAAAGCTGTTTCTGCATTTCCCTGCAACAACGGATAGCTGAATATTTTAAAGAAATCGGAACCAGCAGATGTTCCTTCCAATTTTATGATCTTGGTGCCCACACGAAAAGTATTTTGATTTTCCCATGCCATGTTCGCTGCATATTCAACCTGCGGCAATGCATGTTTCATTTCTTCAGCCAGCACACCAGGAACGGAATATTGCCCTACAACTTTATGATCGTAATATTGGCGTTCAATAACCTGGTACAGTCGGTCGCCATTTTTATGGAATGAATCGACACTCAGTTCATTCTGAACCCACAGGATGATCAAGATGCTGCAAGCCATTCCCAGGGCCAGGCCAAGGATGTTAATTGTAGAGAAGAACTTGTTTCTCCACAAGTTCCGCCAGGCTATTTTTATGTAATTTTTTATCATGTTTAAGGATTATGATATAAAGACCCCTTTTAATAAAAAATAGTTGCACGATTTTGTTAAAAAAGTTGACCGTTTGCAAAATCAGCAACTGCAAACTGTCTACCGCCAACTGCAAACTTTTCCTACTCGCTTCTCAGGCTTTTGACAGGATTACCCAACGCCGCTTTAACCGACTGAAAACCGATTGTAATAAGTGCTATACATAAAGTTGACGCCGAGGCCAATATAAAGACCCACCAGCTAATGTTAGTTCTGAATGCAAAATCCTGCAGCCATTTATTCATGGCATACCAGGCAACCGGGAATGCGATTACCGATGCGATAATAATCAGTTTTACGAAATCCAACGAAAGCATAGAAACCACATTTTGAACAGAGGCACCCAAAACTTTTCTGATGCCTATTTCCTTGGTACGGCGTTCTGCAGTATAAATGGCAAGGCCTAACAAGCCCAGGCAAGCAATAAACAGTGACAGAAAGGTAAATACTGAAAATACCTTACCCATGGTTTGATCAGAACGATACAAGGCGTCAAATTCTGCATCCATAAAGCTGTAATCAAATGGGGTACCCGAAGAAAATAGTTTCCAGCCGTTTTGGATCTGATCGATAGTTGTGTTATAGTTTCCAGGTTTAATTCTAACAGTGATATATGACGCGCCGGTTTGGTATGTTTTCGATGTTTTGTAGAACAATGCAAAAGGCGATATATTACTCCGGAATGATTCGGTATTAAAATCCTTTATTACGCCAACAACCGTAAATTTTTGATTGTTGTTCCCCATGTAGATCATGGTTTTGCCGATTGGATCCTTCCATCCTATTTGCTTTGCCGCCGTTTCATTTAAAATTACAGATGCAGAATCGGTAAAGCTTTTTGAAAATGCCCGGCCACTTACCACCTTGAGTTTCAAGGTTGATAAAAACGATTCATCAACAATAAATGAAGACAGCATTATGTTATTCTCACCGCCATTTACATTACCCGGATTTGCTTCGGGCGCATAAGTATCACCAAACGAATTTTTTGTGGGTAAGCTGGTTGAAATGCTGGCATCCGCAACCTGCGGCAGTTTTAATAACTCCTGCCTTAAGCTTTCTTCGTTATTTCCAAGTCGCTCAGCATTGGCCAGGATGATCACGTTCTCCTTGTTAAAGCCGAGGTCTTTTGTCTGGTTATAAACCAGTTGTTTGTAAACTACTATGGTGCAAATGATTAGTACGGTTGAAACGGTGAATTGAAAAACAACCAGCACATTACGGGTAAAAAAGCTGCTTGCCGAATCTTTTAATATTCCGGCGCCTTTTAGCACACTAACCGGTTTAAACGAAGTAAGGAAAAATGCTGGATAGCTGCCTGCAAGCAAGCCGGTCATCGTTATTAATGATAAGATGACTAGCCATGTTCTTATATCAAGGAAAACATTGGCAGATAAGGCTTTCCCCGATAATTGGTTAAATGCCGGCAAGGCAAGAATTACAACAAGCACTGCAATAACAGTTGCCAACAAGCTGTAAATCAACGCCTCAACCAAAAACTGGCGAATCAATTGTTTACGTGCTGAGCCCAACACCTTGCGAATACCTACTTCCTTAGCCCTTTTTGCGGAGCGTGCGGTCGAGAGGTTCATAAAGTTTACACAAGCCAGCAAGATGATAAAGATGCCCACTGCCGAAAATATGTATACATACTTGATATCACCCTGTACAAAGTAACGGGTACCTACGTTTGCAGAATATAGGTGTAGGTCGGTTAAGGGTTGCAACTTCAAATCCCATTTGCCGCCTTTTTTCTTGAATTCTTCCCATGGCTGGCCAATCCGTTTAAAAGCGCTGGCGGCCTGCAAAGCCACCATTGCCGGGAGCTTAGCCTCCAGTTTTGCAATACTTTGGGCATCAACGGCTGCACTTGATTTAAATTTAACATAAGTACCCATTTGCAGCCATACCCAACTCCAAAGTTTTCGCTGGATCGGCGGGATACTTGCCGTGTTTTGCAGCATATCAAACTGTAAGGATGACTGTTGCGGAAGATCTTTTAAAATCGCCGTAACCTTAAATGGCGACTGGTATTCATCAATCGCCAGCGTTTTACCTATAGGTGAAACATCGCCAAAATACTTCTTAGCCGCTGTTTGTGTTAAAACAATGGAATTTATATCCTTTAAGCAAGTGGCTGCATCACCAGCTACCAAAGGATAGCCAAAGAACTTCACAAAATTAGAATCGACTGCAAGCAAATGTTTTTCTATGATCGATCTTTTTTGCAGGCCATTTTCATTGTGGATGATTTCATCACCAGGCAAAAAGATCCGCGTATAACTTTCTATTTCCGGGAAATTATTCACTAATGCGGCACCGGCAGGCGGCGGTGTATGACCCGCAATAAATTGATCATTCCCCATTTTACCATCCAGGTTCACCCGGAAAATATGATCAGCATCCTTAGAAAAACGGTCGTAGCTCAGCTCATCCTTAACATACATCCCGATGAGTAAAACGGAAGCTATCCCGATAGCCAGTCCGCTTATGTTAATTATGCTGCTAACCTTGTTCCGTAATAGGTTACGCCAGGCAATTTTTATATAGTTCCTTACCATAGGTGGTTCATTAGTTCACTTGTTTATTAGTTCATTGGTGCCTCGCGGATTCGGAATCCGTCTCAAGGTTTTTTTAACTAATCTCTAGTCACTGATCACTCCGAACGCAAACTTTTCACCGGGTTTGCTAACGCAGCTTTTATCGCCTGGAAGCTAATCGTAGCCAATGCTATTAAAACAGCGGCCCCACCGGCCAGCGCGAATGTCCACCATTGAATGGTGGCACGGTATACAAATGCCTGCAACCAGTTATTCATGGCATACCAGGCTACCGGTGTTGCTATCGCGATAGCAAGGATGATCAGCGTTAAAAAATCTTTTGACAGCATTGTTGTAATATTTGCAATGCTTGCGCCCAATACTTTACGGATGCCTATTTCCTTAACTTTTACTTGTGCGGTATACGTTGCCAGGCCGAACAGACCAAGGCACGAAATTAGGATCGCAATACCGGCAAATACACTGAATAAAGTACCGCTGCGCTCATCGGACTTATAAAGTTCTTCATAAGTCTGATCCAGAAAAGTATAGGTGAACGGATAATTTGGATTATACCTTTTCCACACAGCCTCCACTGTCTTTAATGCTTTAGGGGCATCTTTCCCCGTTGTTTTAACTAAAAGCTGCCAGGTGTGCGGTCGGTAGTAAAAAATAAAAGGCTCAATTTTTTGTTTGAGAGATGCGAAGTGAAAGTCTTTTAAAACCCCGATTATGACACCATTTGTACCCCATAACTTAAAACGCTTTCCGACAGGGTTTTTTATCCCGGCATCCCTTACCGCAGTTTCATTTAAAATAAAATGTGCCGAATCAGGCTTTATGCCACTAAAACCGGCTCCACCATCTAATTTCAACTTAAAAAATTTAATAAAACCCTCGTCGATAGCCATCGGGTGGATCATGAACGACCTGTCTTTTTCTTTGCCGTCCCAGTCGGTATCACCCGTGGTGCTGCCAAGGCTTATGATGCTGTTATCGCCGGTGGTTACGCCATAAATACCCGATTGGTTCATTAATTCACCTTTTGCAGCTTCATAATGGTTTTCCATATCGTGCATCGGGACCGAAAACACAAACGATTTATCAAAACCCAATTCCTTATTCTGGATATAGGTGAGCTGACGATTGATGATCAGCGTACCGATAATTAGCCCAACGGAAAAAGCAAACTGACATACAACCAATACCTTCCTGAAAACAACATTGCCTACTCCCATCGATAACTTGCCCTTGAGCGCGTTGATCGGTTTAAAAGATGATAACAGCAATGCAGGATAAATACTCGATGCAATCAACGTAAGCCCTACCGTTGCGCCGATAACCTGCCAAACCGTTCCGCTCAACAAATCGAAATGCATATCCTTGCCGGACAGTGTATTATAAAACGGCATAGCAATGGTGATCAGGATAAATGCCAAAATCAGCGATATGCCGAAGAATAATATCGTTTCAACAATAAACTGGCTAAACAGTTGCAACCTGGCTGCACCAATAATTTTACGAACGCTTACTTCTTTTGAGCGAAGCATAGCGCGCGCCGTGCTTAAGTTGATATAATTTATAGCTGCTATCAATAAGATAAGAACAGCAACTATGGCAAATACTCTTACTGTTTGCATTGCGGATGAGCTGCCGTCAGGCGCATACAAGTGGGTTTCAGTTAGCGGTTGCAAAAGATAGTGTCCATCAGATAGTTTTGTTCCTTCCTGGTTTTTAATGTGGATCTGGGTTAACTTATCCGCAACTGTTTTTGTTGAGGTACCGGGTTGTAATTGTAAATAAGTGTCCTGGTAATAGTCACCCCAATCAGCATCCATCGATTTCCAAAAGTCATTTTTGCCATATTGATTCTTTCTAACATTCATAGAAAAAAGAATATTGCACTTGATGCTGGAATTGCTGGGAAAATCGGCTACTACCCCGTTAACAATAAAGTTATCGCTGTTGTCGGCCAACAACGTTTTGCCAATTGGGTTATCATTGCCAAAATACCGTTTGGCGGTGCTTTCTGTTATGATAATGGAGTTATCAGTGGGGAACGGATTTTCGACATTGCCTTTTAATAGCTTATAGTCAAACACTTTAAACAATGATGGATCGGCAAAAAGCATTTTTCCTTGCTCTTCGCTTAAAAGCCGGTTGTTGTACCTGAAAAAGGAATACCTCCAGTTACCTGTTAACCTTACCGCATTCACAACACCCGGAACTTCTTTCAAGGCAAATGTGGCAATCGGGCTTTGCACACCACTCCACACCTGCTTGCTGCTGCCGGTGCCAATCTGGGCATTAACCTTATAGATCTGTGCGGCGTTGGTATTGAATTTATCATAGCTAAGCTCGTCATTCACCCAAAGCAATACCAGTAAACCGACAGTAAGCCCGATGGTGAGCCCTAAAATGTTTATAGCGCTGTAAAACTTACTGCTAAGCAAGTTGCGCCACGCTGTTTTGAAATAGTTTTTAATCATGATATAATGTTCATTGGTTTAGTTGTTCATTAATTCAATTGTTTACTAGTTCATTGGTACCGGCGCAGATTTTACCTGACCTCTAATCTCTTGTCTCTAATCACTATCACTCACTCTTCAAGCTCTTCACCGGGTTTGTGAGCGCGGCTTTGACGGATTGAAAGCTGATGGTAACAAATGCAATTGTAATTGCCCCGCCACCTGCTAAAACCAAAACCCACCATTGTATATTCTGCCGGTAAGCAAATCCCTGCAGCCAGCTATGCATCGCCCAAAACGCCAGCGGCGTAGCGAGTACGATAGCTAACAGCACCAGCATAATAAAATCCTTTGACAACATAGCTACTATGGTAGAAATGTTGGCGCCCAATACCTTCCTGATACCAATTTCCTTGATCCGTTGTTCAGCCGCATAAGCCGCAAGGCCGAACAAACCCAGGCAAGCAATTACAATTGCAAGCGATGTAAACGCTACCGAAATGGTGCCTATTCTTTGCTCCGAACGATAAATTGCGTCGAAGTCCTCGTCCATAAATGAGTAGCTAAATTCCTGGGTTGGTGAGAATGAATTGTATTTGTTTTTTATTTGCTGAATTATTGCCGGAATATTTGTTGATCTAATACGTACGCTTACCGCTCCTCTGTCCTCATTCAATGTAAATATTAAGGGGGTTATATTGTCCTTTAACGATCTGAAATTAAAATTTTTCATTACCCCTACTATGTGATATTTCTTCATGGTCTTAACCAGGTTATCATTCGGCGCATAAAGCGGTTGATCAATAGGGTTCGAAAAATTGAGCATTTTGGCTGCCGCTTCATTAATTACCAGTGCGGCAGTATCAGTTTGCATATCTTTTGAGAAATTCCTTCCAGCTATTATTTTTATTCCCAGGGTCGGTAAATAATCTTCATCAACCGGCCAAATCTGTGCGAGTATTGCCCGCTTTTGATCAATCACCGGATCTTTAAACATAGTTGAGCTGTTACCGTAACCACCGGTTGGCAATGCGCCGGAGAGAGAAGCATTTTGCACACCTGCAAGGCCCTGCACTTCATGTTTAAATGCCTTTGCTGAATTCCCCAACGACCATACGTTGCGTACGATCATCACATGATCGCGATTGTAACCAAGGTCTTTACTTTGGATGTATTTCAACTGGTTGTAAATAACCAGAGTACCGATGATTAGGAAAATGGAAATTGCAAACTGGAAGACAACCAGGAAGTTGCGGAAAACCCCGCCTTTAAAACCTGCAGCAATTTTTCCTTTTAACACCTCAATAGGTTGGAATGCTGAAAGATATAAGGCAGGATATGACCCGGCAAGGCAGCCTATTATAATAATTATTAGCAATAAAGTGGGTAAAAGCCAAGTGATGACCTGACCTGTTATCACCAACTCCTTACCCGACATTTTGTTAAACTCCGGTAAAAACAGCCAAGCGGCAAGCAGGGCTATCAATGTAGCAAATAAAGTTACCAGGATAGATTCGGTTAAAAACTGGGCGATCAAATACTTACGCGGAGAACCTAATACCTTACGAACCCCAACCTCACGTGCCCGGTTTGACGAACGTGCAGTAGACAGGTTCATAAAATTAACACAGGCTATAAGCAAAATAAATAGGGCAACAGCTGAAAAGATATAAACAGTTTTTATATCGCCATTGGCATTTAATTCTGCAACACTGCCAGAGCGCAGGTGTATGTCCTTTAAAGCGATAAGGCTGAATCTAAAATAATTACCACTTTGCTCAAATTTATCAACAGTTAAGTGCACGATGCTTTGTATCTGTGGCCCGGCATGTTTACGCATAAATGCCGGAAGCTTGCTTGCAAACCTTTTAACGTCAACACCCTCTTTAAACAGGATATAAGTATTGAAGTTATTACTTAACCAAACATCTTCCCGGCTTTCGGAAATACTTGGCATCGATATAAAAAAGTCGAAATTGAAATGTGATTGTTTTGGGACATCCTTTATAACGGCAGTTACTTTATAAAGAGACGTATCATTAAATGTTAATGTTTGCCCTACAACATTTATACGGTCGAAATATTTTTTTGCCATCCTTTCGGTTATAACAACCGTATGTGGCTCAGTTAAGGCATTTTGAGTACCGCCGCTTACCGTAGGTAATGTAAATATGCTGAATATAGAATTATCAGCATAAACCATCCTGTCTTCAACTATGTTCTTGTTGTTCTTTTTTACCTGGTTGCCTCCCCTGTCCCTAAAGCGGAATACCTGCTCAATTTCGGGAAAGTCAGCTTTTAATGCAGCGGCTGCAGGAGCCGGACACACAGCAAAAGAGTTTTCTGCACCACCAAATTTAATCTCAGTATTTACTCTGTAAATTCTGTCGGCTTTTGTGTTAAATCGGTCAAAACTTAGTTCATCAAACACATAAAATACAATAAGCAGGCAGGTGGCCAGACCCAAAGCAAGGCCAAACACATTAATAAATGTGAAACCCTTGTTTTTCATCAGGCCGCGGAATGCGGTTTTAATATAGTTTTTTATCATGGTGATTTGTTTTAGGCCAACCAACGGTTAACACCCGTGGATAAGACGACTTGTTAACTCATTAGGTTGCACCGGTTTTACGTTAATTTGTTAGTTATACTAACTACAATTAACTCACCGCCTACCCCTATTCGCTTCTTAAACTTTTTACCGGATTTGCCAGCGCCGCCCTGATGGCCTGGAAGGCTACGGTACTGATCGCGATCATCATTGCCAGTATACCTGCAACTGCAAATACCCACCACGCGATGTTTATCTTATAGGCAAAATCCTTCAGCCAGCTGTGCATCCCCAGCCATGCCAGCGGGAACGCAATTATAGCGGCAATACCCACGAGCCATAAAAACTCCTTTGAGAGCATGTTTACGATTCCCGGAACAGTTGCGCCCAATACCTTCCTGATCCCAATTTCGCGGGTGCGCTGTAATGTACTGTATGACGCCAGGCCTAATAAGCCAAGACAAGAGATCATGATAGCCAGTACAGCGAAATACATAAACAGCTTACCAAACCTGTCTTCGGTAGCGTATTGTTTGTTAAAATTTTGATCGAGAAAATAATAGCTAAATGGTCGCTGCGGAATCAGCACCTTCCATTTAGACTCAACTGCTTTTAAAGTGTTCGGAATATCTCCGCCCTTTATTTTTAATGTAAACACACCCAGGTTATGCGGGTTTATCCGGAGATTTAGCGGCTTTACATTCTGTTGCAGCGATTCAAAGTGAAAATCCTGAACAACTCCGATAATGGTGCCTTTTCGCCCCCATTGATTAAACGTTTTACCTACTGCATCCTTTGCAGAAGTGTAACCCAGGTTTTTAACAGTGGTCTCGTTTACTACAAATGATTTAGTTGAGTCCGTTGCAAAATCTCTTGAAAATGCTCTGCCGGCAACTATTTTCATGCCGTATTGCGGGATGAAATCGAAGTCGACATCATACAAATTCATATTAACTGGCACCAGGCTACCATTGCGACTTTCCACTTCCGAATAAGCAACGCTATTTCCGTTGCCCGGAGTTGTCCCCGATCCGGACGCAGAGAGCACTCCCGGAACCTGTGTAAACTCATGCTTTAAACTTTCACTCATTGCCTGCACAGTTGAGTCTCCACTGAAATCAAGCACCAGCATTTGATCCGTCCTAAACCCAAGCGATTGGTTACGCATAAAGTTGAGTTGATTGTATACAATGATGGTACCTACAATCAATACTATCGAAATAGTGAATTGAACTACAACCAGCCCCTTCCTTAAAAAGATGCCTTTTACCGACGAAGTAAATCGTCCTTTAAGTATAGTGGTTATTTTAAAGTTGGTAAGTACCAGCGCCGGATAGATACCTGCCAAAAAACCAATGGCGACAGCTATGGCAAACAGGATGAAAATGTAGCCATGTTCGATGATATTATGGCTGATGATCTTGCCTGCCAGTTGATTAAATAACGGCAATAACAACATACTCAGCAACACCGAAACAATAAACGCGATCATCGAAATAATTATCGATTCGCCTAAAAACTGGGTGGTAAGCTGGTTTTTACCTGCTCCGATAACTTTACGAATCCCAACTTCCTTTGCCCTTTCTGTTGAACGGGCGGTGGTAAGGTTCACAAAGTTGATACAGGCAATCAGTAAAATAAATATGGCTACTATCGAGAAGACGTAAACATTCCGCAAGTTGCCATTTACAGGCGCTCCGCGGAAGGTGTCCATATAAACATCCTTTAGTGGTTCAATAAATAGCTCATAGTTATAACCTTTCCTGCGCTTGTCTTCGCTGATATGCTTTTTCAAAAAATCAGGAAGCTTGGCTTGCAGCTTTAAGCCATCATATCCTTCGGGAAGTAAAATATAAGTAGCGTTGCTAAAATTACCCCATTCATTCATATCAATCAGCTTCATTTTCTCCATTGTTGAAGAAGAGATCAGCATGTCGAAGTTAAAATGCGAGTTCAGCGGAACGTCCTGCATTACACCGGTAATTGTAACCAGTTGTTTGCCGTTCAGCTTTAATGTTTTGCCAACTATATCCGTACCGCCGAAATATTTTTTGGCCGATGCTTCAGTAAGTACTACACTGAACGGATCTTTAAGCGCAGTTGCCGGATTTCCATGGATAAAGGGAAACGTAAAGATCTTCAGCAACGATGGATCGGTAAATGCCAGGTTATTTTCCTGGAATTTGTGGTTATTGCTTTCCACCAAAAAGCCGGCGCCAAAAACGCGGGCATTTGCTTTTACCTCGGGAAAATCAGCCTGCAATGTTGGGCCCATCGGCGGTGATGCGCTGCTCCAGTGAAGCACCTCGTTAGGCGTTTTAATATCGGTATTCAGCCTGTGGATCTGGCTGAAATTCTGGTTAAACTTATCATAGCTTAACTCAAATCGTACATACATAAAAATCAGGAAGCAAGCTGTCATCCCCACCGCGAGCCCCACAATGTTTATAAGCGAGAAACTTTTATGCCTCCAAAGGTTCCTAAATGCAATTTTAAAATAGTTCTTTATCATGGTTAGTTCATTAGTTCAATTGTTTATTAGTTCATTGGTCTCAGCCTGATGACATATCGCGTAGCTTTATTTTTATTCCAAGGGATCTCTAGTCTCTAATCACTCGGAACGCAGACTCTTCACAGGGTTTGCCAACGCGGCTTTAACCGATTGAAAGCTAATCGTGGCTATTGCTATTATTACGGCAGCTAAGCCGGCAATGGCGAACACCCACCAGTTGATAGCAATCCGGTATTGATAAGTTTTCAGCCAGTTCGTCATAGCCCAATAAGCTGTTGGAAAGGCTACCAGGCAGGATAATATTACCAGCTGTAAGAATTCCATTGAAAGCAGGCTTGCCAATCCAGGTACGCTTGCACCTAGCACCTTTCGGATGCCGATCTCTTTGGTTCGTCTTTCGGCAGTATAAGCAGCCAGGCCAAACAACCCAAGGCATGATATCACAATTGCCAGCGCGGCAAATACGCGCGATAACTTGCTTACCAGCATTTCTGACTGGAACATCCGGTTAAACTGATCGTCAACAAAGCGATAATCGAATGGATAGGCTGGGTTATATTTCTTTAAAACATTCTGGATACTTGCAAGCGATTTTTCATAGGCATCTGATGATTTCAGACGTACATACATTACCGTAGAATTTTGCGGTGTCGAGCTCCAGAACATCACCGGATCCGGGTGACCATACATATTGCCATAAACATAATCGTTTACTACGCCAACCACAGTGGCGCTTACGGTATCATTTTCACCGTGCATCTTCTTACCTATTGCACTTCCCTTACCCATTAATTTTGCGAGCGAAGCAGTAATTACCGTGCGAAGCGGCTTAGCGGTATCACCAATCGTTAGGCTGCGCCCCTCAATTACTTTAAGTCCCGATGTTTCAAAAAAATCGGGGCTCACGTAACGTTGTGAGATCAGCACCTGTGATCCTGCAGGTTTGCCATCCCATGTAAGTCCTGAGGTGTTGTTTCCCCCGTAAATAATGGCGTGATCAGCAACCGCGACGTTAGAAACATAACCCGTCCCTAACAGTTCATGCTGGATCGGGTTGAAATTTTTAGCCATATCGCCCTGCAAATCCATTTCCAACAGGTTATTTTTATTAAAACCGAGTTGCCTGTCCTTCACATGCTGAATTTGCTGATAGACAATTATCGTACTGATAATTAACACGATAGATGCAGTAAATTGAAGCACCACCAATCCTTTGCGAACATAAGCAGCACCGCTGTCTTTCATCTTAATTCCCTTTAACACGGATACCGGGTTAAAGGATGACAGATACAACGACGGATAACTACCTGCAATTAAGCCGCAAGCAACTGTAATTAATAACAAGCCCAAAAGATGATAAGGATTTCCAAGACCGAGTGTAAGCTGTTTTTGTACCAGCAGGTTAAATGCAGGCAGAATTAAAGTAACTATTATTATAGCTACGATTGTTGAAACAAACGCCATAAACAGCGCCTCACCAATAAATTGAAAGATCAGCAGTTTTTTACCTGCGCCGAGTACTTTGCGCACCCCGACTTCGCGGGCGCGTTTTTCGCTGCGGGCGGTGGCAAGGTTCATGAAATTTATACAGGCAATGAATAATATAATCCAGGCAATCAGGGTGAACATGTGTACATTTTCAATCTGGCCGCCCCCGGTCATTTTGCCATCTTTAAAATCGTCGTACAAATGCCAATCCTTCATTCCGAAAAGGAAGGCATGGCCAAGAGAACGCGGCGATCTTTGTTGAATATAATTAAACAGTTGCTTATTAACAGTCTGCGGATCAACTCCCGGCTTTAACTCAACATAAGTATTGGTCGATTGGTTACCCCATTCCTTTAACCACGGACTTTGATCATAATAGATCTTGTATGGCATAAACCATTCACCGGCAACCGAAGTATTGGTCGGAAAATCCTTTATAACACCGGTAACAATATAATCCTGCTTGTTATCAACCTTGATACTTTTACCAAGCACCAGTTTTTCATTGCCGAAAAACTTCTTTGCTGCAGATTCTGTGATAACCACTGATCGCAATTGCCTAAATGCAGACGCTGCGTTGCCCTGCACAAACGGCATGGTGAACATGCTGAATATGGACGGATCGGCATATCGCCCTGCTGCAAAAATAGATTTATCGCCGCGTGAAAATAACAAGGTAGTATTCCCCTCGGTGGCACGGGCTGTATTAGCTATACCGGGCAGTTCGGCCTTCATTGTTGGCCCCATCAGCCCGGGCGTCGAACTTTCAGTAAATACATAGGTGTCGTATTTTTGGTTTTCCTCGACGATATAAAGCCTGTCCTTTTTCAGGTTTACCGAGTCGAAGCCAACTTCATCCTCCACCCACAAAAAAATAAGCGATGCACAGGCTATACCTATTGCCAATCCGCCTATATTTAAAAAGCTATAGCCCCGGTTCTTGTTCAGGCTTCGCCACATGGTTTTTATGTAATTCCGTATCATCTGCCAGTTTATTGGTTCATTTGTTCACTAGTTCATTGGTGCCGTTTTTTAACTAATCTCTAGTCTCTGATCCCTAATCACTCGGAACGCAGGCTCTCCACCGGGTTTGCAATTCCCGCCCTTATCGCATGATAGCTTACAGTTGCAACCGCAGTAATAATTGCCACGAAGCCTGCTGCGGCAAACATCCACCAGGAAATATTTATCCGGTATGCAAAACCCTGCAGCCAGTTGTGCATTGCCCACCAGGCGATTGGTGAGGCTATAATTATCGCCAGCACCACCAGCTTTAAAAAATCGACAGATAACAGGGTATTGATGGATGCCAGGCTTGCGCCCAAGACCTTACGTACGCCAATTTCTTTAGTGCGTTGCTCGATGGTAAATGCGGCAAGTCCGAATAAGCCCAGCGTAGCCAGTATAATGGTTATATACGTAAATACGCTAAAAATAGAAGCCAGGCGGTCTTCGGCTTTATATTGTGCATTAAACGCATCATCCATAAACGTGTAATTGAATGGTGCATCCTGGTCGTATTTTTTATAGATGCCCTGCATTTTATTAAGCAGTGACGGCAAATTGGTATGCGGTTTTATCCTGGCGAACAAATTACAACCATGCTTGCCCCAGGCCGGTGTTTTATCAGCGGCAATAAAAAGACCTAATGGATCTATTTCTGAACTCATCGAACTGAAGTTAAAGTCCTTCAAAACCCCAATAACTTTTATCTTTTGATCACCTGATTGAAGATAAGTTCCAACCGGATTTAGCGGCAAATGAAGTTTCTCAATAGCTCGCTCGTTTATTACAACATTGTCACCTGAGCTGGTCAGCTCGCCGGCTAGCGGAGTGATCTTCCATTTCAAATTCAATATACTTATAAAACTCCTGTCAACAGACAAAGCATCAAGCATCGTCTCCTGGCCCTTAACCTTTCCATTGATTGAATAAGTATCGTAACCTCCGAACATACCATAGTGTGAGGTAGCTGTACTTTCTATTCCCGCCAGTTCCTGGATGTCTTTTTTAAACGCCGGGTAATTAGTACCGAAGCTATTCCCCACCGGGATCATGACCACATTTTCGCGGTTAACACCAGTGTCTGCATGACGGAAAAAATATAGCTGGCGGTCGATAACAATTCCGCAAATAATAAGCGCGACTGAGATGGTGAACTGTAGCGTAGTAAAAATCTTACGTACAGTAACGCCGCCTGCTTTTTTGCTCATCTTTCCCTTAAGTGTAACGACAGGGTTAAATGATGAAAGCACCAGCGATGGGTAACTACCAGCAACTACAACAGTTATCACCAGTAAAACGCCCAATAAAATTAAAACCTGCGGACTGTACAAAAACGAATTATCTATTTTTAACTGCAATACATTTAAAAACCACGGTTTAAATGAGTAGCATAACAAGTAGCCGATCACGAAGGATAATACAGCAAACAGTGCTGATTCAATATAAAACTGGGTGGCTAATGTTTTTCGGCTCGCACCTGATACTTTGCGCACGCCAACTTCTTTAGCTCTTAACGTCGCTCTTGCTGTAGAAAGGCTCATATAGTTTACCAAAGCAAGCAGTAAGATTAATATTGCTACTAAAGGAAAAATCTTCAGGTATTTAGTATTTGATGAATCGCCGAAATTGCTTTTAAGATGAGTATCGATGATTGAGAAAAGCGAATAGTGCACATTTTCGAATGCGCCTTCCTTTTTCGCCATCAAATCAAGGTTGTGCCTCAACGATGAACTGTCTGCAGCGTGATTTAACAACAGGTAGACGCCGAAATTGCCAAAGCTGATATCCTTTGAACCCACATAGTTTGAAGCCTCCTTCATTTTTAGCAGGCTCAAATTGGAGGATACAAAGTTGAACGCAATAGACGAATTTGATGGAGCATTTTCTGCCACTCCAGTAACCAAATAAGTAAAGGCGCTGTCGGTTTTCAAAGTGATGGCTTTGCCGATTGGATTTTCATTTCCAAAATACTTGGTAGCCATATCCCGCGATAATACCACTGTAAACGGTTTATCAAGCACGTTATCGGCGCTGCCTGATAATAGCTTAAATGAAAAGAACTTAAAGAAATTTGCATCAGCAAAAAGCAGATTCTTTTCTGAAAACTTTTTGTCAGGCGATTCAGCGGTGCTGGCAATTACCGGTTTAAAATACGCCATAGTGCGCATATAATCCTTTACAGCCGGTTGTTTTTGTTTGATAATGGAACCAGCTTCATAGCTCATAAAATCCGCGTTCATGGTGTTACCGCCAAACTTAAAAGAAGCATGCGGGTTAAAGATGCGGTCAGCATTGGTATGAAAGCGATCGTAGCTGGTTTCATGAGCCACGTACATCATGATCATCATGCAAACAGCAAGTCCGACAGCTAAGCCGGAGATGTTGATTACACTAAACAGCTTCTGTTTAACCAGGTTGCGCCATGCAATTTTTATGTAGTTGAATATCATTTTATTTAGTCATTAGTCATTGTGTCATTCGCTGCGCTGTCATTGTTGCCTTTAGTTCATGGTCGATAGTTTACGGCCAATAGCCGAAGTATTATTGACTGTAAACTGCTGCTGCCAACTGCCTACTCACTTCTAAGGCTTTTCACTGGGTTCGCCAGTGCCGCCTTAACTGCCTGGAAGCCCACTGTTAGGATGGTTATCAATATGATTGATGTACATGCAATAATGAAAATACCCGGCCCTATATTAATGCGGTAGGCAAAACTGCTTAGCCATTTGCTCATGAAATACCATGAAATTGGGAATGCGATCAGCACTGCCACGAATACAAGCTTCAAGAAGTCTTTTGTAAGCATTACCGTTATACTGTTTACTGATGCACCGACAACCTTACGGATCCCGATTTCTTTTTGCCTCCTTTGTGCTGTGAATGCCACCAGCCCAAATAAGCCGAGGCATGAAATAAGAATGGCCAGGGCTGAGAAATATTCTGAGAGTAGCGATACCCGCACTTCTGTTTCGTATTGCTGCTGGTATGATTCGTTTAAAAAGTTATAGGTGAATGGGAAACCTGGGTTGAAGGATTCGTACAATTTCTTGATTTGTGCTATGGTTTCATTTTGGTGACCATTCTTTAGCCTGATCACCATTTTATAATGCGGATCGGTGCCGATTGCGAGGGTCATGAATGATGGTTTTACAACTTCATGCATCGATTCGAAATGAAAATCCTTTACCACACCGATAATTTGCAGGCTCCTATTTCCCATCCTAACGATCTTTCCCACCGGATTTTTTAAATGCATGGCGCTTATGGCTACTTCGTTAAGGATGATCTTGTTACTGTCAGCACCATAGTTTTTTGAAAACGGCCTGCCTGCCACCATATGCATGCCCATGGTTTCGACGAAATTATATCCTCCAAAAAAACCTTCGAAATAGATCGATCGATCAGCCTGTACATTGCCATCCCAGCTTAAACCACCGGTAGCAAAATTATGGCCAACAAGATTATGCTGGGTGAAGCTGGCATTCACAACACCTGGAATATTCCGCAATTCGGAGGCAAAGTTATCTTCGTTCCCTGAAAGCCTGCCGTCGGAATCGATTCTTAATATATTGTCCTTATTATAGCCAATAGGGCTGGATTGAATATATTGGATCTGACGGTAAACAACCAGCACAGCAACAATCAGCATAGCCGAAAGCGTGAATTGGAAAACAACTAATCCCTTGCGGGCTACAAGTTCTGAAAACGAAGTTTGAAGCTTTCCCTTTAAAATAGCCAAAGGATTAAACTTTGAAAGATACAATGCCGGGTAACTTCCGGAAACCAACCCGGTAAATAACATAATGCAGGTGAGCGTAATGATAAGGGTGCTGTCGAATTTTAACGCTATATCCTTGCCGGTGAGCTGGTTAAATTGCGGTAACAGAAGCCACGCGACTCCTACGGCAAGTATAGTGGTAAACAAAGCCATCAACAATGATTCAGATAGAAACTGGATGATCAACTGGCTACGATCGGCGCCCACTACTTTTTTAATACCGACTTCCTTCATCCTGCCTGAAGCTTTGGCGGTTGAGAGGTTCATGAAATTGATACAGGCTATAACGAGTATAAATATAGCCACAAGCGAAAACAACTTTACATATTCGCCCCTGCCACCTACTCTTGAGCCGTGGTCAAATGAACTGTGGAGGTAACTTTCAGAAAACTTTGATACCAGGACTGTCCGTGTGGTATCGCCGCTGTTTTTAGTGATTAAAGAAGCGATGTTATGATTGAAGGCATCAATATCGGTGCCTGGTTTTAACAAAATATAATTATGAGGGCCGCTTGCACTCCATGATTTCACCCAGCTTTGCGAATCAGCCAGGTAATCAAAAGAAAGGACGAAATCAAATTGTTGAGATGAATGTGAAGGTTTTGCGAAGATCCCGGACACAAAAAAATCTTTGTCATGACCTATCTTGATGGCTTTTCCAACAACATTCTCCGTGGTGTTGAATAACTTCTTAGCCAGCTCATCCGAAATAACGATGGAATTTTTAGCAACCAGCGTATTATTGCGGTCGCCTTTGATCATTTTAAAGGAAAATACATTAAAATAATCCTTGCCGGCATACTGACCGGAGGCCTTAATGTTTTTATCGGATGCGGTTAGGGTAAATTTCTGCCACCATCCTGCCGGGGCAACCGGCGATGCGTATTCAACTTCAGGCTGCTGAAGCAAAAGCGCTTGACTGATCAGGCCCGATGATTCATCAGATAAGGCATCGAAATCCGCGCTTTTGCGGTGTTCAATTACCTGGTACAGGCGATTGTCGTTGGCGAAGAACTTATCATAACTCTGTTCGTCATGTACCCAAAGGTAAATTAACAAGGTACAGGCTATCCCGGCAGAAAGCCCGATGACGTTTAAAAAAGTGAATTGCCTGTCTTTTTTCAGGTTACGAAATGCAATTTTTATATAATTCCTAAACATAATCTACGTGTTAAATTGATCAGATTTATTTGTAGTATTGATGCCGTATTTTTGAATTATTTAATTCATTTTTAAGCACTTATATTTATATCCGGATGCAGAATCCGGGCAACACTCAAGCTACCCCTCCTTTTCGGAGGGGATAGCAGAGGCACTTTATTAACTTATATAAACTTTCTTTTTCGGTAGTTCAATTGGTTCAGTGGTTTTTGGAGTTAAACAGCTCTTAGGGCGAACTATCAAACCACTAACCATGAACTATAGGCTATGAACTGCCTTATATCATAATATTTTCCATCACGCTCTGACCATCCAGTAAGCGGATAATGCGGTGGCTGTAACGGGCATCATGCTCGGAGTGTGTTACCATGATGATGGTTGTGCCTTGTTCGTTAAGGTCTGTTAACAACTCCATAACGTCGTTACCGTTGCTTGAGTCCAGGTTACCAGTGGGCTCATCCGCAAGAATCAATTTTGGCTTGTTAACAACTGCACGGGCAATAGCCACACGTTGTTGCTGACCACCTGATAGTTGCTGTGGATAGTGGTTACGACGGTGCATGATCTGCATTTTGTCGAGCACCTCTTCTACCCTTTTTACACGCTCAGACGATGGAACGCCGGTATAGATCAACGGAAGCTCAACGTTTTCAAACACTGTTAATTCGTCGATAAGGTTAAAGCTCTGGAATACGAAGCCGATGTTGTGCTTGCGCAGGTCAGCTCTTTTGCGCTCGGTAAAATGTGCTACTTCGATACCGTTGAATACGTAGCTGCCTTCATCCGGATCATCCAGCATACCCAGGATATTCAGCAAAGTTGATTTGCCGCATCCGGACGGCCCCATGATGGCAACAAACTCGCCGGTTTTAATTTCGATTGAGAGTTTGTTCAAAGCGATTGTCTCGACTTCTTCAGTACGATAAAACTTCTCCAGGTCGGTGATTTTTATCATAGTGCTCTCACTTACTTCAGTCTTGTTCATATAAGTTTAAATTTGATTTTATGTAGCTTAAATTAATTAATTGCCTCTGTTGTGTTATTTATTTTTCATTTTTTTCCTAACCTCTAATCTCCGGTCTCTAGTCTCTACCTCCGTCACTTCTTGAGTATCAACTCTTGTATGTCTCCATACGTTTCGTAGCTTGACGTGATTACCTTATCGCCTGGTTGCAGGCCTGATGTCAATTCAAAATAATCGGGACTCTGGCGATTGATCTGTATGTCAACCTTGTATGCCTTTTTACCGTCTGCGCTTACTTTAAAGATCCAGTTACCGCCTGTTTGCTGGAAAAAGCCCCCTCTCGGTAATAACAGCGCCGTTGTCTGCTCACTTAAGTTAAGGTATACCTGCAAGGTTTGTCCTTTTCTGATACCTGTGGGCGTTTCACCGATAAATGCCATGTCAACATTAAACTGCCCGGTTCCTGCTATTACACTCGAAAACACTTTCTTAATAACCAGGTTATATGTTTTACCCGCAAAATCAAAGTGCCCTTTTAAGCCAGTGAAAATACGTGATAAGTAATGTTCTTCAATTCCCACTCTTACCTTAAAACCTGATAAGACGTCAAGTTGTCCCAAATGTTCCCCTTTATTTTTATTTTGTCCTATTTCCGCATCAAAGTTGGTTAATTGGCCATCCCTGGGCGATCTAACTGTAAGGAGGTTCACTTTTTCACGCAACAGGTTAAGCGTATTTTTCATTTGAACATATTGTTCCCTGGTTTGGCTTTCCTGCTGCTTAACCATTACGGTATCCTGTTCCAATATTTTCTGAGCCAGCCTTTTCCTGCTTAATTGATAATTATACTGATTTACGGCTGTTTGGTATTCCTGTGAACCGATAGCCTTCTTAGCGTACAGGTCTTTATCGAGCTTGTAAATTCTTTCTGCCTCTTTAAATGCTACATCAACATCAGCCATGCTGTTCAATTTGTTAATAGTAGCTGACTGTACCTGGGTGTGTGAGATCTGCATCTGAGTCTGATTAGCGTAAACTGCAGTTTCTTCATTAGCAAGGTTAAGCTCCAGATCGGTATTGGCTAATTTCAGGATCGGGTCGCCTTTTTTAAGGATGGCGCCGTCTTCAACATATTTCTCTTCAACACGCCCGCCGTCTGTTGCATCAAGGTAAATAGTAGTAAGCGGCATTACCACGCCATTTACCGGGATAAACTCCTGGAACGGGCCTTTCTTAACTTCGCTTATAGTTATGCGTTCTGTATCAACATCGAGCTTGCTTTTGCCCGATGTAAAATAAATGCTTCCTCCAATTAATAATACAATGCCTGTTATGCCGGCAATAGTTAGTATCCGTTTGGTATTCCAGGTCTTTTTTTCAATTACTCTGTCCACTGTAAATTATTTTATATTTTGTTATTAGTTACAAAAAGATATGCCACAAATTAAACAACTGTTTTTCAGCTAATTAAAGCCAATATCCTAATTTGATGCGTACGCTTCTGTTACAGCAAGTGTACGGTTATGATACAATGATTTTTATGTGTTCATTGGTTCACTGGTTCATTAGTTTATTGGTGCAATTGCCTTTTTTATTAGCAGGTTAATTGGTTTACAGGTTATTAGTATTAATAAACCATAACAGCTAATATTTTGGCGTACAGATTTATATCTAACTAATCCTTTAGCACAAAAATTGATATCAAACAACATATCGCCGGGCTATAGGGTTAGTAAGCACTTAATTTGATATTTAAATTGATAACACTTGCACAATAAATGATAAATATAGTATTATTGGTAAATTCATCGGTATCTGTTTTTATTAGTTTATGATACAACATAAAATAACAGACCAGCCACCAATGAACTAATGAACCAGTGAACTACTGAACTTATAAAGAATGATACTAAAAAAAGCTACCGTTTTAATTGTTGACGACGATCCTGATGTGCTTACGGCCGTTAAGCTGTTGCTTAAAACTGAGGCTCAGGAAATCATAACCGAAAAGAATCCGGAAAATCTAAACTGGTTGCTGCAGCGTAACCAGGTTGATCTTGTTTTGCTTGACATGAACTTTAACAGCGCTATCAATACCGGCAACGAAGGTTTATACTGGCTGCGCAAGATCAAGGAGTGGAAGCCGGCTGTTTGTGTGATCATGATAACTGCCTACGGCGACATAGACCTTGCGGTACGGTCATTGAAGGAAGGTGCGAATGATTTTATTGTGAAGCCATGGCATAACGAAAAGCTGATCGATACCATAAAAGATCTTCTTGATAAAAAGGAAGGCGTTAAAACAGTGAAGGCAAGCGGTAAAAGCTCAACTGGTGATACCTCAATACTTGGCGAATCGGAAGTGATGCAGGACATTTTTCATAAGGTGAATAAAATTGCCCCTACCGACGCCAATATTTTGCTTTTGGGTGAGAACGGAACCGGTAAGGACCTGATGGCGAAGGCGATTCACGAAAGATCGTTACGTGCCGATAAACCCTTTATTAAAGTGGATGTTGGTGCGCTTACCGATACTTTGTTTGAGAGCGAGCTGTTTGGGCATAAAAAAGGAGCTTATACTGATGCCCGCGAAGACCGATCGGGTCGGTTTGAAGATGCCCAGGGTGGTACTTTGTTTCTGGATGAAATTGGAAACATCTCATTACAGCAGCAAGCCAAGCTATTAACCGTGTTGCAAAACAGGCAGGTTACCCGCTTGGGGACAAACAAGGCCGTTGATATTGATATCCGTTTGATCTGTGCTACCAACCTTCCTTTATCTGAACTGGCAAATGAAAGCCGCTTCCGTAAGGATTTGATCTACCGTATCAACACGGTGGAAATAAATATGCCGCCGCTGCGCAAGCGTAATGATGATATCGTAATTATCGCCCGCCATTTTGCGAAACTTTATGCCAGCAAATATTTAAAGCCATCGGTTGATTTTGATACTGCGGCTGTTCAGAAATTAAAATCCTACAATTATCCCGGTAATGTTCGGGAGCTGCAATATACCATCGAGCGGGCCGTGATTATGGCTGACGATCATATCCTGCGACCTGACGACCTGATATTTTCAATTCTTGAAACTCCCGGTGAAACAATAATTGATGATGATAATATCCAGTTAAGCACCCTGGAAAAAAATGCCATCTTAAGGGTTATCGAGAAACATAATGGCAACATTACCAGGGCAGCTAAAGAATTGGGATTAACCCGTACGGCCCTTTACCGCAGATTGAGCAAATATGATATTTAACCGTTACGAATGGCGGCTGGTGCTGCGTGTTATTTTAATGTTCATCACCTTATGTGTTTCATCGTATTTGGTGACACAAGGCCCGCCGTTGTTTTTGGTGATAACGCTTCCGCTTTGCGGCTACCAGGTGCTCGACCTGATCCGTTTCCAGAAAAAAGCACAGGATGAAGTAAGCCAATTTGTTGAATCCATTCACTATCGCGATTTTTCAAGGCATTTTGATGTCCGCAAGGCACCCAATGAGTTAAAGCCGTTGCGTAAAGGATTTAACGAGATCAATACCACATTTAAGCTGATCAGTCGCGAAAGGGAAACGCAATATCAGTACTTACAAAAAATCCTTGAACTGGTTGACACTGGGATTTTATCTTATGAACTGGAAACAGGCGAAACCGGCTGGATCAATGAATCATTTAAAAAGCTGATCGGTGTCCCCTATCTGAAAACCATTCATTCGCTTGAAAAACGCGAGGAAGTACTTTACAATGAGCTAATGAAGCTTAAGCCCGGTGATAGCAAGATCTTAACGGTTACCCGTAACCAACAATTGGTGAAAATATTAGTGAGCGCCAGCGCTATGCGGAGCGAGGAAAAAGTTTATAAACTGATAGCCTTTCAAAACGTTAGCGAAGCGCTGGATGAAACTGAATCAAAGGCATGGCAAAAGCTTTTGAACGTAATGACGCATGAGATCATGAACTCGGTTGCGCCGATATCGTCCCTGGCCGATACATTAAAGAACCGCCTGCAAAGCCCTGAGATAGCAAATAGCCCGGTTAGCAGCCAGCTGGAAGATTTAGAGTTAGGCATCGATACCATTAAGCGCCGCAGCGAGGGTTTACTTAAGTTTACCGAAAGCTATCGAAGCTTAAATAAGATTACCAAACTTGATTTGACAAAGATCCTGGTGCGCAATATGTTTGAGGCTTTAAGTCAGCTGATGCGCCCTACATTGGAGAAGAAACACATTGAGCTGGAAATCATATTGCGCGACCCTACCCTTGCCATCGAGGCCGACTTAAACCTGATTGAGCAGGTGTTGATCAACCTGATCGTTAACGCTATTGAGGCGGTAAAAGATCGCGAAGAACCGCGCCTTACACTATCCGCCGAGATCCAAAGTAATAACCGTACGCTGGTAAAAGTATCTGATAATGGCTTAGGCATGCCGCCGGAATTACTTGATAAGATCTTTATCCCATTCTTCAGTACACGTAAAACAGGCAGTGGTATCGGTTTGAGCCTTTGTAAGCAGATTATGCTTTTACACAAAGGAAACATCCAGGTGCAGTCTACAGATGGCTTGGGATCGACGTTTATATTGCAGTTTAGCGCGGCGGGTAGCAACTAGTTCTGAAATTACCAGTCAATAATTAAATTTGATTTAGTGAAAAATTATTCCGACCTTGTTTTGACTATGTTTCCCTAAGCATAACGACCTAAACCTTTATTTGTTCGCAAGATTTCCGTTTGTATTTTATTTAATCTTGATTAGCTATGTAAAGTGTTTGGTATTCCAAATTATAACGTAGGCACAAAAATCAAGGAGGTATAGATAAAACCAAACGACCTAAATCGCGACCGAAAACATTGTTGAATGTTTCCGTTTGGGAGATTCCTGCCAAAGTGGATGATCTGAATTGAGAAATTAAAAACAATTAAACGTAACTAACATCATGGAAAATTTAAAAAAACTCAGCCGTGCAGAAATGAGAAATATAGCTGGTGGCACTTTTGGCTGCCTACCGCAATGTACAAACTTATGTAATGTTGATAGTGACTGTACTACTGGTGATAAAACTTGTGCTACAGTAGGGTGTCCTGGAAACCCTGGATGTACAATGAAAATATGCCTCCAATAGGTCACAAGGCTTCTAAACGTACAATATCTAACCCGTTTGTTTACGATATGGGTTAGATATTGTGCAAAAGGGAATAGTTCATTTGATTATTGTAGTTAATATATTTCAAGAGCTTGCGATACCGGCACGCTATAAGTCAATAGAACCACATAATTGATGTGTTTTAATTTGCATTTTAATTTTAAGAGGTAGTATTGTGAAAACAATTCTCTAAATGCTCCCATCACCAAAAAAAAGAATCTTTGCTATTTCCGGCAGTCTTCGCCCCGGCTCGTCAAACCATAATATTCTGCGTTATTTAGGAGCGACTGTGTCGGCTGATGTCGATTATTTCGTATACGATAGCCTGGCCCAGATCCCGCCGTTTGATCCTGGAAATGATAATGAAAACCCGCCACAGGCTGTTTCTGAACTTCGCAGCTTGATTTCAAATGCTGACGCCATTATCATATGTACGCCGGAATATGCCTTTGGCGTACCGGGCCAGCTTAAAAACGCTTTGGACTGGACGGTTTCGAGCGGATCGTTTTCGGGTAAGTCAACAGCCCTGATTACCGCTTCAACCGGTGGTGAGAACGGGCATGCAGCTTTAATTAAAATATTAGGCGCAATTGATGCTGATTTACAGAAAGATGCTACTTTGTTGATCCCTTTTATCAGGTCGAAAATGGATGATAAAGGGAATATTTCGGATGAGGAAACGGCAGAAAAAATAAAACATATTTTTGAAGGCCTTTTAAAGAGCCTGGCTTAATCATTTAGAAAGCCTTGACTTTATTTTTTCCATTTGTTTAGTTGAAATAGTTCCGTCTTTGTTGATGATGCTTTTAAAAACGTTTGAATCCACAACGATGCTCCTTTCTGTTGAATCTTTATAACGAATCTCGGTTATTCTATAAGATGTTATCACATTTTTGTTTAGAATAGAATAGCTTTTTAAATTGTAAATGAGATTTAAATTATCTCGGTGCTCAGGAAGGATATTTTCTTCATCCAGGTTAAGTTCACTTACTGGTTTGTAATTTTCGTCCAACAGTATCAAACTTAAAGATTCGTAGTCATTTCCTTCGACTTGGAGTATTATCGGTTGAAAATTACCTATCTTATTTTGTTTTGAAACAAACCACGCGTACATTATGTCTTTTGCATATTTGACCCCATAATCTTTCGGTAAAAATGGAGCTAAAAAATAACCTCTTTGATTTGCGGAAAGTGGTTTATATCTCTGTTTTTGCGACGAATCTGCATACATAACGCTGTCAATACCTCCACCTTTTGCTGTTGCCCTCAAAAAAGAGACTTGATTTGTATTGGCTATGTTTTTATAATTGAAATTTTCGTCAGACAAAAAGGAGGTATCCACCACAATTTTGTCGCTTTCCTTAATTTGATGTTTGTTTGAGCAACCAAAAGCCAGTAATAAAATAAAAATGCTGAATGCAGTAGTTTTCATTTGTCGGAACTTAAAGGCGAACTAAATGTAAGATTAAAATTATTAAAGCAATAAACTATATATGTTACCCCTCTGCCAATTTGTCAACTAAACAACGTTTGGAACAGGCATTGATGTGCAAGGTTATCACTAAAACATTAATTTTCTAAACAGATAATATTATGCAAGAAAAAGGCACGATTTCGATCCATACCGAAAACATTTTCCCGATCATCAAGAAGTTTTTATACTCCGATACCGAGATATTTTTAAGGGAACTGGTATCCAATGCCATTGATGCTACCCAAAAAATAAAGCGCCTGGCTTCATTAGGTCAGTATAACGGGGAACTTGGCGACCTGCGCGTTGAAGTTGCCTTCGACGAAAAAGCAAAAACCATCACCATATCTGATAATGGCCTGGGGATGACCGCCGAAGAAATAAAAAAATACATTAACCAGATCGCATTCTCCGGCGCCACCGAGTTTATGGAGAAGTTTAAAGAAGCTAAAGATGCCAACGAAATAATCGGACGTTTTGGCTTAGGTTTTTATTCTGCGTTCATGGTTGCTGATAAAGTTGAAATTGAATCTTTATCTTACCAGGATGGTGCAGAACCGGCTCATTGGACCTGCGACGGCAGCACCGAGTTTGAATTGAGCGAAGGCAGCCTTGCTGAAAGAGGTACTGAAATAACCCTGCATATCAATAAGGAATCTGAAGAGTTTTTAAGCAAACACCGTATACAACAGATCCTTGATAAATATTGTAAATTTTTACCTGTTCCCATTAAGTTTGGTACAAACACACAGGAAGAGGAAGACGGTGTTGATGAAGAAGGAAAAACAAAATACAAATCGGTTGAAACTGATAACATCATCAACGATACCAACCCGATCTGGACAAAAGCGCCATCTGAATTAAAGGATGAGGATTATCTCGACTTTTACAAGCAGCTTTATCCGTTCTCGGAAGATCCGTTGTTCTGGATCCACTTGAATGTAGATTATCCTTTCAACTTAACCGGCGTACTTTATTTCCCTAAGCTTAAGAACGATTTCGAGATCCAGAAAAATAAGATCAAATTATTCTCGCGCCAGGTATTTATCACCGACGAGGTAAAGGATATCGTTCCTGAGTTTTTAATGCTGCTGCACGGTGTTATCGATTCACCGGATATTCCGTTGAATGTTTCCCGCAGCTTTTTGCAGGCGGATGGAAACGTTAAAAAGATCAACAGCTATATCACCAAAAAGGTAGCTGATAAATTGTCAGAGCTATTTAAAGCGGATCGTAAAGCTTATGAAGAAAAATGGACCGACATCGGCCTGTTTGTAAAGTACGGGATGGTGAGCGAAGACAAGTTTTATGATAAAGGAAAAGACTTCGTTTTATTAACTAACACTAAAAAGGAAAACTTTACCTTATCTGAATACAAGGACAAAGTTGAACCGGAGCAAACAGACAAGGATGGCCAGCTTACTTACATATATACCAATGATCCTGATAAACAGGATGCGTTCATCCAGTCGGCTAACAAAAAAGGTTACGACATTTTATTAATGAACTCCCCTATCGATAATCACTTTATTGGTCATTTGGAGCAAAAACTGGAGAAAACATCATTTAAACGCGTTGATGCAGATGTTGCCGATAAACTGATCAAGAAGGAAGACGCACCTGAAACCGTGCTGACCGAAGAACAGATAACCAAAGTGAAGGGCATCTTTGATAAGGCTATTAACAAGCCAGCTTATAAAGTTGAACTGGAAAGCCTGAACCCTGATGAATTGCCGGTAACGGTAACCATGGATGAGTTTATGCGCCGCATGAAGGAAATGGCAGCTATGGGTGGCGGTATGGGTTTTTATGGCAGCATGCCCGATAACTACAAGGTAATTGTAAACGGCAACCATAAACTGATCAGCCGGATCCTGCAGGAAGAAAATGAAGAAGTACAATCAGCGCTTTCAAAACAAGCTTTTGATTTGGCCTTGTTATCCCAGGGTTTATTAACAGGTGCTGAACTTACAGAATTTGTGAACCGCAGCGTTAACCTGATATAAAACAACAATTTAATGAATAAGAAAGCCGCTTTAAATGAGCGGCTTTCTTGTTCTCAATAAAATTTTATGTCGTATATTAGATTAACTTATTAATCGTTAAACCTTAAATTACTAATCTATGAAGACATTAATTAAGCCAACTCTTGTATTGGTTTTTATTGCCATGTTCGCAACTGTTGCAAACGCGCAAAAAACAGCAAAAGATAAAAAGGCTGCACGGGTAGCCACTATAACAAAAATAGTAACTGATAAGAACTATGTTTTTGAGGCAAACTACGTCATCCCGCAAAGAGGGAACTCAAGGTCGCTAAGTTATGGCTATGACCTGGTTGTTTCAAAGGATACCATAGTAGCATATTTGCCATACTTTGGAAGAGTTACCTTAGCACCGTCAGACCCAAGTGATGGAGGCGTGAAATTTACTTCAACAAATTTCAGCTATGTAGAGAAGCCTGGTAAAAAAGGCGGCTTTGACATAACGATAACTCCTAAGGAGAACAATATGCAGGGATCGAAGGATGTCCGTTATTTACGATTAAATATTTCCGAAAACGGCTATGCGTCTCTCCAGGTATTCAGTAACAATCGTGACCCAATCTCTTTTAACGGGACTATAGAGGAACGTAAACACCATAAATAGACCGTATTTAAAGTTAAAAGTCCTGCTGGTTGAACCGGCAGGACTTTTAAAAATTACTTTTTCTTAAATCGCTATCACGCTGAGTGAACAAACACGCGCCATTTTATATCGGCGCCCGCCTTATCCAGCGTAGCTGCAACAGAACAATATTTATTAATAGACAACTCTACAGCTTTAACAGCCTTATCTTCGTCAATGTGTCCATAAAGGTGAAATTCGATATTTATATCTTTCCATAGAGATGGCTCTTTCCCAGCTTCACGTTCGCCGTTAACAACCATTTTATAATCCTTAATTTCCTGGCGTTGCTTTTTCAATATGGTGATCACATCAATTGCCGAGCAGCCTGCAAGGCCCATCAACAACATTTGCATTGGACGTACACCGAAATCCCAGCCGCCACTTTCAGGGCTGCTGTCCATTCTTACAACGTGACCGTTTTCATCTTTGGCCTCGAAGCCAAAATCGCCTTTTACCCGCGATAACTCTATTTTAGGCATATATTTATTATTTGTAATAACAAAGCTAAGGTAATACTTTACCTGATTGAAAGTTTAACGCGGATGTAATATTCCCTATATAAATATGAAACTTATCCTATTTATTCGCCTGAAGTCATCCGTTTACGGGGCCTCGGCCTGAAAAGCCGACCATTAAATGAAAACTCCTAATCAACTGGTTTCATGTCATTTATGAATTGATATTGAGTAAATAGTTATACCAAAATGTTAACCCTGTTTTTCAAGAAATATATTCAAGTAATTGACTAACAGGTATTTACAACAAGGTTAACATGAAACTATGTTAACCCTGTTAACCCATATTCCTGAAATAGCTATACAGATTTGTGAGTAAATCCTGTTCTAACTATACAACATTTGTGGTTGACATAACACTAGCCCCTATCCTTAACAGGGATCACCAATTTCAAACCCGACCATGTTTTGTCTACCGCACATACCTTAATATCCACCAGGCCTATTTGCAAGGCATAGTTCCGGATGATATCTTCAGAGATATCGGTAACAACTTTTGATGCCTTCTTTGGCCATGATACCCAGATTATACCGTTTGATTTGATCCGCTCCTTTAAGTCGGGAAGTTTGCTCAAATACTCATCTTTTTGACCGGTAAAGAAATGGATCAGATCCTTTTTCAAAACTGAATTATCATTGATATGAAGATCGTCTGGCAAATCTGTAAACAGGTTGAAATAATAGTCGGGTGCATTAACGAGCATTATATTATCTCCTTGTTTTATACCCAGCTTTTTTGCCAGCGGCGTACCGGAATATCCCGCAGTCGGTATCGTTATCTTGTCCCCCATTCCCATATTCCAAATTGTATTTTTTTATCTACCGGATGTCCGGATTGTTTTAATGAAAGCATAATCTGTCCCGATGATGTGATTCATGGGATACGAGATATCCTAAAAATCCTGTGGCGTTCGGTTTAAACCCTTTTACTTTACCATCAGTGTACGTTTTTTCAAATAGTTGCGCTATTGCATCTCCACTCGCATTCAACCCGGTCGCCAGTCCATCCTTATTTATATTTTCTTTTTCTATCTTAACCAGGCTCTCCAGTAGCAACGGATCAGCAGCCTTTAACCACATCAAACGAACATTATGCATATGAGCAAACTGCTCACCGACTGTACGGCCTTTTGAGGCGGAGATGTCATTTAAATTAGCCTCATCAATATGCTCCAGCAAATACAAATTAATTCGGTTATGAATTTGCCAGGCTTCGGTTAGCGGGTTCATATTTTATTTCAAATTAATTACTTGTTTTAAATGATGCCTCATGTGCTCCACATAATCTGCCGCCAGCCAATCAATTGCATGCAGGCTTTGGGTTGTTTTACTGTTATCACATTTTGCCTGCAATCTTTCCGGCGGATAATTTGCCAGCACCCGTGAAATTTGCAGGTTCAGTAATTTCCATAAACCCAGCAATTCATTAATGTCCGCTTGCTGATAGTGTTGTGCCTCCACCCATTCCACCTGTTCATAAGTCAGCTTAAAGTTTTCCTCGTAAGTACAGCGTACAAAGCGTTGCAGGTTAATTTGCGCACTGTCAATCAAATGCCCGATTATCTGCTTTTTCGACCATTTATCCGGGCCAGGCTTTACTACCCAATCTATGCTGTTGATATCAGCATTTAAAAGTTCGTCAATTGTATCCTTAAGCCTGGTTATTGTGTCGATCATTATTAGTTGAGGTATAAATTCGGAGAATAAAAATCAATTAAAGATGGTTATTCGTATTTAATTATCAAAAAACTTTATCTTCAAAGCTTTAATAATTCTATGGCTCTTAACTATATCTGGGTAGCTTTTTTCCTGATAGCATTTGTAATTGCGCTTATCAGGCTGATATTTTTTGGCGATACCGAGATCTTCTCGCATTTAGTTAACGCGATCTTTACATCCTCCAAATCTTCAGTAATGGATATTGCCTTGCCCTTAGCGGGTAATATGGCGTTTTGGCTGGGTATTATGAATATTGGAGAAAAAGCCGGCGCTATAAATTTTCTTTCGCGTATTGTAGGCCCTTTTTTTAGCCGTCTTTTTCCTGAAGTACCTAAAAATCACCCAGCTACGGGGCAGGTATTAATGAGTTTTTCGGCAAATTTATTAGGACTTGATAATGCCGCAACCCCCCTCGGCCTTAAGGCAATTAACAGTTTACAGGATTTAAACCCGGATAAGGAAACTGCCTCTAATGCGCAGATCATGTACTTGGTACTGCTTACTTCAGGTCTGCAGCTCTTGCCCGTTACTATAATTGCTCAACGCGCCATTTTAAATGCAAAGGACCCAACTGATATATTTATCCCCTGCATTATCGCAACGTTTGTATCGGCAATATCCGGCATGTTGCTGGTTGCCATTAAACAAAAAATAAACCTCTTCGACAGGGTTATTATAGCCTGGCTGGGCGGAATTACCTGCTTTATCGTGTTATTGGTTTGGTACTTTACCGTATTTTTAACGAAGGGACAAATTGGATTAGTGTCGAAAGTGGCCAGTAATTTGATGCTATTTTCCATCCCGGTAATATTTATTACAGGCGCCTTGTATAAAAAAGTAAATGTATTTGAAGGGTTTATTGATGGGGCCAAAAGCGGATTTGAAACGTCGGTTAAGATCATCCCATACCTTGTCGCCATGCTTGTTGGCATAGCAGTTTTTAGAGCTTGTGGCGCTTTGGATTACATGAATGACGGATTACGCTGGGTGGTTACACAGCTTGGTTTTGATACACGTTTTGTAGACGCCATGCCGGTAGCGTATATGAAACCATTGAGTGGCTCGGGGTCAAAGGGGATGATGATAAATATCATGACGACCTATAAACCCGACAGCTTTGCCGGCCGGCTTGGTTGTATCTTCAATGGCTCAGCTGATACCACCTTTTACATAGTGGCGCTGTATTTCGGTTCTATCGGCATAAAAAAATCCCGGTACGCTATCCCAGCTGGTCTCTTCGCTGATCTCGCAGGTATCATTGCAGCCATTTTCGTAGCATATTTATTCTTTGGTTAACCTGTTTTAAACCAATACTTTATAATGAAGAATTTTGCCGCAACTATTTGAGCGGAATTTGGTTTTCGTATTCCTCTTTTATTAGATTTAAATTCCAATCTTAACTGAGTGAGTATGCGGAAGGATTATGATGCCGACAGGGAGGCCAAGATAAAAACCACAAAACAGGGAATAGTAGTATTGTGGATTGTGATCATCCTTATCATCTCGATCATATTTCGATGTGCACGATAAGGTAAATACGCGATCATGAGTCAAGGTCCTCATTTAAAAAAAAGCAGGCCCGGAATATTCCCGGGCCTGCTTCAATCACTCTAAAACAATCACCTCTATTAGAAGTATCTGATAATTTTATCAGTCAATATTTGACCAAATCAATTATTTAGTCAAATATATCAATAATGTTTTCGTCTTAAATGTCCGTTCATTTCTTTTGACTGGCGGGTGACAGTATGGGGCTTAATATTAGACTAATACATCAATCCTTTAATGAAAATATCGGCAAGCATTAAGCGTTTTGAACGAATCTCGTCCAAATGCTCCTTGTTGGGGAACATTGTTTTTTTGTGAGATAATGATTTTACCCTAACCCCGTGCAAGGCATCCAATAAAAGCTCCACAACCTCTGTGGGGTTGTCTACAGATTTTATCTGCCCCCGTTCCACTTCTGTCTTTATCGCGCTAACCAAAAGTTCCGTTTCCGACTCATGAACCTGTTTAACGATATCCCAGATCATATCAGGCAAATTCTGTTCATTCAGTCTGAAAAAATCGAAAAAATTATAATTTGTTACTATAAAATCGTGTTGGGTATCAATCTGAAATATAAACGCCTCCTTTAAATTGGTAAAGGTGTTTATCCTATCTGCAAGACTTTTCAAATATTCTCCGGCAACCTTACGCATTACGGCAACATACAATTGGCTTTTATCGGGAAAATAATAATATAGCAAGGCCTTGGACATAGAAAGGTCGCCGGCTATTTCATTCATTGTAGTTTTTGAATAACCAAAGTGTAAAAACCTGTGATGCGCAGCTTCTAATATCTTTTCTTTTTTTACGTCCTGCTGATCTGTAGCTGAAATCATTATAGATAATTATATAGTGCTATACTTGTGTAAGGTAAAATTGGTTGTTCTATATCCTGACTTTTTTAACAAACTTATCAATTTTTCTAAACATATGTACGGTCGTACCTATATGAACGCAACATTATAACAACAAAATTACGCTGTTATGATTAAGCCCACCCCTGAACCAATCACTAAAACGTCCTCAATTGCACCTATATATGGGTCGAAAACGTGCGTTTTGTCTACCACAAATTTGCGAAGGTAATAGCTTCCGAAGGTTGATCCCATTGCAATCACTGAACCTACCAGTGCACCCGTAAGGGCGTTCTTGCCTGATGCCTTGTAGATAGCGGCTCCGGCAAGAGAGCCGGACAAGCACCTGCCTATTATACCGCCCATACTTGTTCTATTGGGTGTTTGCGGCAATTTATCACCAACCAACTCGCCTATTGCCAATACCTTCATACCAATTGCCACCCTATCCGACTGCATAAATTTTAATGGCGATCCTGAAAGACGGTTTGTTTTGTGTCGGCTTAAAATATGACTTGCTATTGCTGGCGCCGATGTTGTACGCATTCCTGCAAGTATACCAAGGCCTATCACCTGCCAAAGTGGTTTTGGCGATTTATTATTTAATGATGTTTTCATAGATATTTATGGCCGCAACAATCATTCCTAAAATATATCCCCATAAAATGGGCATAAAACAAAAACAGCCTTTCAAATAATTGAAAGGCTGCTCTATATGATTGAATTATTGTCTAAACTGTAGCTTCTTCAAGTTTAGTTTCGGTTACTTTTTCCTTTTTACCGAATAACCTATTTTTCAGGTTAACTCTTATCAAGTACATACAAGGCACTAAAATTAAAGTAATAACAGTTGCAAAGCCCAAACCGAAAATCATTGTCCATGCTAAGGGCCCCCAGAAAGCTACGTTATCGCCCCCAAAGTGAATATGCGGTTCAAAATGGGTGAATAGCCCAACAAAATCAATGTTGAAACCTACCGCCAACGGTATTAAGCCCAGGATAGCAGCAGTTGCGGTTAACAATACCGGTGTCATACGGGTATGGCCTGCTTCTACAACCGCATCGTGCAGGCTTACCCCCTGCTCAATCAACATATCAGTAAACTCAACCAACAGGATTCCGTTACGGACCACTACGCCAGCCAGGGCTATGATACCTATCCCTGTCATTACAATCGACATGGTCATCCCGAATAGGCTTATCCCTAGCAACACCCCTATTATACTGAATAATATCTCGCTGAGAATAATGAAGGTTTTACCAATTGAATTAAACTGGATCATCAAGATGACTAAAATCAACCCAAAAGATGTACCTAAAGCGCCCAACAAAAACATCATTGCTTCCATTTGGTCTTCCTGGCCACCACCCATCTTTATCGAAATATTATCTGGTGCTTTAAAAGTACCTATAGCACGCAGAATACCTGCGTTAACATCATTAGCATTAAATGGCTTAATAACATTTGAACCCAACGTAAGCACCCGTCTTTGCTGCTTACGTTTTATATTACTATATGTTGTAGTATAACGTACATCAGTAAATGCCGAGATTGGTACCTGACGTATGGCTCCTCCTGTCGCAAGGTCTCGATAGGTAACTTTCAAATTACGCAGTTCATCAATATTACCACGCTGGCTTTCAAGCGCTCTTACCTGTATTTTATAATCATCTTCCTTTGTATTTCTAAAATTTGCAGCCGGAATCCCAAAAACAGCTGCCTGTAGATTGTCATTAATTGTCTTTGTTGAAATGCCTTCACGATTCGCTCTTTCACGATCAATGTCAAAAACAATTTCAGGTTTATCGTTTTGCACATCGGCAACAAGATTTTCAATACCTGGAATGTTCTGCTTGGCGATGTATGCTTTTAAGCGATTCCCGGTCTTTACCAATGAATCGAGGTTATCTCCAACAAGTTCGATACTGATATCTTTTTGTACCGGCGGTCCGCTATTTTCCTGGGTTACCGATATTTTAGCCCCCGGAACCCCTTGCACGGCTGCACGGATATTAGCCAACACCTTTTTAGTATCCTTGCCGTTTCGTTTCCCGAACTCAACAAAAGCCACGGTTACTTTTCCTTTATTTTCGTAATCGCCCTGGTCTTCATCAGTTGGGTCAGTAACCCCCTTGGTTACATTCGATATAATAGATGTTACAATTGCTTTATCGGGTTCAACTACTTCTGCCACACGCCTTTCAAGCTTTTTGGTAACCTCGTTGGTAGTAGCCTGATCGGTACCTATTGGCATAGTAATATATACATACGCAAAGTTAGGGTCCCCTGACGGGAAAAACTCCGGTGTCTTTCCTAAAAAATGATTTATCATTAAAGCAGCTACAAACAGAACCACTGTGCCTGCCAAAACTGTCAAAGGTCTGCGTACAGCCCTTTCAAGCCATTTAGCATACCAATCTTTGAAACGCGGCCACGCATTTTTCTGGAACTTGTCAATAATTCGCAGGAACACAAAATGATTCAGCAGATAAAGCACTATAATAAGTACCATAAAATTACCAAAACCTATATTGATCAAATAGCCAAGCACAGTACCAATACCTAAAAATATCATTGCGCGTTTAACCTTCCTGTCGAACTTTGGATTGTCGTGCTCACCTTCATGATGAGGCTTCATAAAATCAACCGCAAATACCGGGTTCATGATGTACGCTACAACCAATGAAGCCAACAAAGTTATGATCAGGGTAATAGGTAAAAAGAACATAAAGTGCCCAATCAAACTATTCCAGAAAGCCAATGGTACAAATGGAGCAAGGGTGGTCATTGTACCTGAAAATACAGGTAAAAACACTTCACCGGCCGCCATCTTGGCAGCCTCCTTGATAGCTACTTTTCCATTAGCAAATATCCTGTGCGTATTTTCAATTACCACAATAGCATCATCCACTACTATACCTAACGCAAGCAGGAAAGAGAAAAGCACGATCATATTCAGCGTAAAGCCAATAACCGGCATCACCAGGAACGCAATAAAACAGGATAGTGGAACGGATAGGGCCACAAATATGGCATTAGTAGTCCCCATGAAGAACATAAGGATTACGGTTACCAATAAAAAGCCAATTACAATAGTATTGATTAAGTCGTTTAAGGTGGTGCGGGTTTTATCCGACTGGTCGCCAGTTACGGTGATATTCAATCCTTTTGGGAAAACTGTTTTTTGTTTTTGCTTTATTAGATCATTTATCTTGTCAGATGCCTGAATAAGATTTTCTCCAGCCCTTTTACTAACGTTTAACGTAATAACATTTTTAAAATTTGGGTTATCATTCGTTTTTAAACGCGCATAGCTTTCCTGCTCTAAAAATGAATCCTTCACATCGGCTATATCTCGCAGATAAACTGCCTGCCCTTTTGGATTTCTGATTGCCATGGCTTTTACCTCATCTGCATTTTTGAAATCTTGCTTAATATCAATGCTTCGTCGTACGCCATCGCTTTTGACGCTGCCTGCAGATGATAAAATATTTTCATTTCCTATAGCCTGGATTATATCATTGAAGCTAATCTGAGCTGCGGCCATCTTATTCATATCTACATTAACCTGGATCTCCGGCGTCAAAGCACCCACCTCGTCAACTTTAGAGATTTCTTTATAGCTTTCTATTTCATCCTTTAAGATATCAGCATATTCTTTAAGTCTTTTGAGGTCGTAATCACCCGATATATTTATGTATAAAATAGGCAAATCGGCAACATTAATATCAGATATAATTGATTCTTTAAGGTTTACGTCATTCTGCGGTAAATCCTGCTTGGCCTTATCAACCGCATCCTTTACGTCAATTTTTGCATCCTTAATTTTAATATTTGCCTGAAATTCCGCTGTAATTATAGATACATTTTGAACGGAATTTGAAGTTACTTTCTTTAACCCTTTTAATGATTTGAGTTGCTTTTCAATTTGCCTTGTTACAAGATTCTCAACATTTTGCGGTGATTGGCCCAAAAATGAGGTTGTTATAAACACCTTTGATTGTGCTATATCCGGAAAATTTTCCTTCGGTAAGTTATTATAGCTGATAAGCCCTAATACTGTAATCAAAAATATGAGTACGTAAACAGCTGTTTTATTCTCTATGGCCCAACTTGAGGGCCCAAATTCCTTTTTAAGATCTTTCATAGTTAACAGATCAAATTGTTATTTAATTAATTACCAGCAGCTAAAATCTTTATTTTGTCGCCATCTTCAATTTCAGTGGCGCCTTCGGTAACCAGTTCGTCACCGCTTTTTAAACCTGATAATATTTCGGACTGTCCGCCATAAGTAGCACCAACCTTAACATTTACCCTTTTTGCAATTCCGTTATTATTTACAAAAACATAATCGCCGGCTTCTGATTTTTGAATCGCCTTAACCGGCACTACAATGGTATTAGGTTTAGAGTAATTGGCTATCTGTATAATAGCTGTCATGTTCGGGCGTAAACTTTTACGCACCGGTAATTTTATCTCTACTCCAAAACTACGTGACGTAGGGTCAATAACCTTGGCGGCGAATGTTACTTTGGTGGTTAATGAGTCGTTGGCATCAGGCACTAATATTTTAACGGTGTTTCCTGTGTTAACGCTGCTCGCATACGACTCAGGCACATCAGCCTTAACTTTTAAAACATCAGCATTAACAATCCTGATCCCGGTTGTGCCCGGTACGGCAACCTGGCCTAATTTTAAATCCATTTGATCCACTGTGCCATTTATTGGTGAAACTATCCGGTATTGGCTGGCTTGTTGTTTAAGCGCATCCAGGGCCTTTTTGCTGCTTTGCAAGGTAGTTTGAGCCTGCAAAAACTGAACTTCTGTTCCAATTTTCTGGTCCCACAGGTTCTTTTGACGCTGAAATAGCGTTTGATTTAAAGTAACCTGCGATTCTGATTGCGCAATATTTTGCTGTAGCACACTATTATCCAATTGCACCAAAGTCTGTCCCTTGCCAACATGCTGACCGGGTTTTACATAAATTGCAGTAATAACAGCTTGTGCCTGCGGATACGCTGTTACATTGTCCTGTGCGTCAATTTTACCCTGGATTTGCACATAGTTTGTAAAATCCGCCGGTTTCAATACCACCGAGCTAACATCGGTAGTTTTAGCTGAATCTGTAGTCCCAACTTCTGCCTGTAGTTTGGCAATTTTTGTTCCCAGGTCTGCCTGCTGCTTTTTAAGATCTGCGAGCTCGGTTTTTTTATCCTTCGGCTTGCCACCACAAGCTGCCAGTAAAATTAAAGCCGGTATGTATATTAATTTTTTCATCGTTCTATAGTATATTGTGATTGTTTGATTGTTATTTAATTCGTCCGTATGCTTTATCAAGGTCAACTTTGCTGACAAGCGCATCGTAAAGTCCCTGTATGTATTTATTATCAGCGTCTTCTAACGCAGATTGTGCTTGGGTTACTTCGATGCTCGAGCCTACTCCCTGTTGATACTTAATTCTTGACACCCGCAATACTTCTTCTGCTAACGCTTGATTCTGTTTCTGAACGTTTAGTGTTTGCAAGCCATTTACATATGTAATTCTGGCTTGACTTGCTTGTAGACTTAAAGCATTTTTAAGGTTGTACAAGTCATTTTTAGATTTAAGAACTGTTATTTGTGATTGCTTTATCTGATTAGATTTTTGAAATCCACTAAAAATCGGAACATTTAAAGTAAGGCCAATGTAAGTTGAGGGATAACTAGTATTAAATAATTTCCCGATCGCTTCATTTTGAAATTGTAATCCAGTGCTTCCATTAAATGATAATGTTGGAATCAATGCCGTTTTTTTACGTTTCAGGTCATATTGATTCAATTTCAGATTAGTTTCTGTAAGTCCGTATTCAATACGGTTACGATAAAATGTAGTGTCGCTTGTAAAATCAGCAAGATTATTAGCGAGACTAATATCTTCAAGCTTGTCTTTTAGTATAATTTCGTTTTCAATTGGCATTCCCATTTGAAACTTCAACACTTGATAATTTAAAACGAGCAGACGAACAGTATTTTCCTTATTGCTAATCAAGGTATTATATTGAACTGTTAAACGGTCTACATCAATCTTTTCTACAAAGCCTTGCTTGTTTTGTTGTATTGTTTCGTCCAATTGTTGCTTTATCTGTTTAATATTGGCATCAAGTAATCTAAGCTGTTCATTACTAACAAGTACTTGATAGTAGGCCTTAGTAACATTAACGTTCACTTCAATTTTTGACCTCGTGAAGCTACGTTGTGATAATTCTTTATACGTTTTAGCTGCTTGTAAACCGACCAGATAAGACCCATCAAACAAGATCTGGTTTAAGTTGATACTGTTCGTGTTGTTATATCTTTGGTAAATACTAAATTTTTGCCCACCAAAAATAACTGTAGGCGTTTTTAAATAATCCTGAAAAACTGCTGATCCGCTTACCTGGGGTAATCCAATGCCGATAGTTTCTTTTACTTTGTAATCGGCGCTCTTTACATCCAGCGACGCGTTTAGCACAGAGTCCTGATGCGCATAAGCGTAATTGATACAATCCTGTATGCTAAAATTATATCGCTGGCTATCCGGAGCTGCCTGTTGCGAAAACCCTTTTAAGGTAATTCCGCTTACCAGGCATATTATTATTAGTATATGTTTCATTTTATATAGTTGTGATTTGTTTTCTTTTTATGCCGATTCAAAATTCGTGTCGGTTAATGACAGCCGTATGTCAGCAGTATTATTTATTCTTCGTTTATATTTTTATACTGGTTTAAAAGCTTGTAGCCTTTAAGTGTGCAAATACCATAGTTAAAATGTTCTAAAAATTGCACCTGTACCTTCCATGGATTAAACTCGGCCATCGGAAATATGCTTGTATTAAAACCCATCTCCACCTGGCTCACCCTCATCCGTGCAATTATCCTTACGTCAATATCCGGCCGAATGTAACCTTGCTTCATACCTTTTGTTAAAAGCTCTTCTAAAGTGCTGATCAATACGTCGGCCTTAAACTTTTGAAACTCAGACCATGCATCAGGGTGATACTTCTGCATATCATGGATCACTATCGGATTAATCCGTGAAAAAATATCCTCTGAGCATTTCATCATATTGATCAGCTCCTCTATCACGTTGCCCGATTTACTCATGATCTCGGCAATCTGATCCTCGTCTTCCTTTAGTTTCTTTTTAACTAAGGCTATCACCAGTTCATTTTTATCCTTAAAAAACTGGTAAATAGTTTTCTTCGACATGCCCAAATGTTTGGCTATGTCGTCCATTGTTACGCTTTTGATCCCTGCCGTTAAAAACAGTTCCTCGCCACCCTGAATTATTCTTTCTATTTGACTCATTGACTTTCCGGGTCAAAACTAAGGAAACATTTTTAGATTTCAAAGTTTCCACAGATTAATGTGCGGATGTGCGAATTTTTGATGTGCGGATGACAAATGAAGGATGTGCTAATGAAAGATCTGTCGTAAATTTCTTCTTCTCCTCTTTGGCAAATTCGCACATCCGCATATCCTCGCATCCTCATATCAATTACTATCTTTGCAAAAAATCAAAGAAACATGACCCTCACTCCTCTTTCAGCTATTTCACCTATCGACGGACGCTATCGTAATACCACTGCAGAGCTTGCTGCATACTTTTCAGAATATGCGCTTATAAAATACCGGGTGTTTGTTGAAATTGAATATTTCATAGCACTTTGTGAACACCCTTTGCCACAGTTACAAAAGTTTGATAAAAATGTGTCCGAAAAGTTACGCGCCATTTACAAAAATTTCACTGAAGAAGATGCTGCCAGTATAAAGGAGATTGAGAAAACCACCAATCATGACGTTAAGGCGGTTGAATATTTTATAAAAAAGGAATTCGATAAATTAGGCGGTTTAGAGGCCTACAAAGAGTTCATTCACTTTGGATTAACATCACAGGATATTAATAATACCGCTATTCCATATTCATTTAAGGAAGCGTTAAATAACTCTTACTATCCTGCTATTAATGAGTTGGTTAGTTTATTAAAAAAATATGCGGCAGATTGGCAACAGGTATCCATGCTGGCGCATACCCACGGCCAACCGGCCTCGCCAAGCCGTTTGGGAAAGGAGATCATGGTTTTTGTGGAGCGTCTGGAAAATCAATTGACCCTTTTAAAACCGATCCCTTATTCTGCCAAATTTGGAGGTGCCACAGGAAATTACAATGCGCATAATATAGGCTATCCAGAAATTGACTGGAAGGCGTTCGGCAATCATTTTGTAAATGATATTTTAGGCTTGAGTCGCTCACAATTCACCACCCAGATAGAACACTACGATAATTTTGCTGCGCAATGCGATGCTTTAAAAAGGATAAATAATATTCTGATTGATTTGGACCGCGACATGTGGGCCTATATCTCCATGAATTATTTCAAGCAAAAAATAAAGGAAGGTGAAATCGGTTCTTCGGCTATGCCACATAAGGTCAATCCGATTGATTTTGAAAATTCAGAGGGAAACCTGGGCATTGCAAATGCACTATTCGAACATTTTGCAGCTAAATTACCTATTTCAAGACTGCAGCGTGACCTTACTGATTCGACGGTGTTACGTAATATCGGCGTGCCTGTTGGGCATACTTTGATCGCTATAAAATCGACCATTAAGGGTTTAAACAAATTATTGCTTAATAATGCTGCCATTGATGCTGATCTTGAAGCAAATTGGGCTGTTGTTGCTGAAGCAATTCAAACCATACTGCGCAGGGAAGCTTATCCAAACCCGTACGAAGCATTAAAGGACCTCACCCGTACTAATACACAGGTAAATGCACAAACCATAGCTGATTTTGTTGACCGGTTACAGGTAAGCGACGCGATTAAAGAAGAATTAAAGAAAATCACACCCGGAAGTTATACAGGAATATAATGTGCGAATTTTTGATGTGCGGATGTGCGAATGCTTATCTATTCGATCAGGTAACAATCCGCACATTTGCATATCCGCACATCAAAACATCATTTCCCATCGTCACCTACGGGTCATAACAACAGAATAGCAGTATTTAAATCAAAAAGGTATTTAAATTTGTTAGGTTAAATGATAATCAGATAAGAAAATGAACATCAACGTATATACAGAATCAACCCCGAACCCGGCAACCATGAAGTTCATTGTGAACAAGTTGCTTATAAATGGCAGTGTTGACTTTGCTACAAAGGAAAGTGCTGAAAAATCACCGTTTGCTAAGGAGCTTTTTAAGTTCTCATTTGTTAACGGCGTATTCTTCGCGAGTAATTTTGTTACTGTAACCAAGTTTGAAGACGACAACTGGGAAGATATTTTACCGATACTTAAAGAATTTGTAAAAGGCGCTGTTGAGTCAGAATTAAAGGTTCAGGACGAAGAGCAGGCAGAAGCCGGCGACTTTGAAGGATCAGAAACAGAAGTTAAGATCCAGCAGATCCTTCATGATTACGTACGCCCGGCTGTTGAACAGGACGGCGGCGCAATAACCTATAAGTCGTTCGATGAAGGAATTGTAACTGTTGAGCTTCGCGGTTCATGCAGTGGATGCCCGTCATCTACCGTAACACTAAAAGCAGGTATCGAAAACCTATTAAAGCGTATGGTACCTGAAGTTACCGAAGTGGTATCTGAAGCATTATAAAATTTGACGCGAATTGTCGCTAATTTAATCGAATTGCACGAATCATATTTGATGGGTGTACTTCGATTTTTATTTAGAAGACATTTGAACTTTTTCGGCCATTACCTCAAAAAAATTGGGCTGATTAAGTTTCGTGATTATTCAAAACCACTCACCTAATCAACCCAATTTAACTTAATCAACTAACCTCTATTGCTTAAATACATCGTTAGTTAATCCCGTGTTAGCTACTGCGCTTTTTACTTTAAACTCAATAGGCTGGCCGTTCAAGCTGTTCATCTCTGTAAAAGGCACTTTAATACCAGTATTCACATTCTGGTAATCACTAAATTCCATTACAGTAGCGTTAATCACATCTGTGTACTGTTTAACCTTTAAACCGGTTTTAGCATCGTAAAAATATTTTACAGTGGTTTTATCAGGCGATGTTACCAGTACCAGGTAAGCCAACTGCCCGTTAACAACCTGGTAGTTTGAGTCAAGCTTTGTTGTGTAACCCGGCTTGTTAAAATCAAGCTCAGGGAACAATTTATATCTTGCCCTTACCGCGCCCTTCTCTGATGGGCCGGAAAGCGGAAGTCGCCTGCTGTTTTGTTTTACGATAAGGCTGTCACCATTAATTAACACATGGCTCAGGTTAAAGTTATTGTATTTAGGCACAGTAACATCTAGTTCAACCATGCCCGGTGATTTAAACTTGCTCACCTTCAAAAAGGTATAGCCCTGCACATTTCCTTCTTCGGTTATCGTTAAATCGTTCACATCCTTTAAGCGTTGTTCGCCGCCAATAGCATCAAGATAGGCCTTAACAACCGTATTTACAGTTACATCCTTAGGCATTGAGATGCCGCTCAATGAGTTATTGTCGGTTTTAACGTCTGGTAATTTATGATCCGGATCGAGTGTTGCGTACGAAATTTTCGAAGTTGATTTATAGGCAAACGTCCAGGTACCACCGCGCTGCCAGATCTCAGCAGGTAATTTAATAGTGCTGCTGTTACCGTTCTCTTCCTTAACCAATACTGTTACAGGTAAGGCCATTCCTTCAAGATTCTCAATGGTGATCAATGAACCTTTTGTAGGGTCGTTATCGATATAATCAATTGATTTAACCGACTGATCCAGCTTTAAGGTTGTGGTAAACCACTCATACCAGAACCAGCTCAAATCCTCACCCGCAGCATTATCCATCGAGTGGAAGAAATCCCATGGCGTTGGGTGTTTAAATGCCCATCGTTTAATGTAAGTTTTAAATGCATAATCAAAACGTTGCTCGCCCAGGATCTGCTCGCGCAAAATGGTTAAACCCAATGCTGGTTTCTCGTAAGCAGCATAGCCCAGGTAATTTGGCTGGATCACATCCGGAGTGCTCATGATTGGATCTGCATCAGGCGAAAACATGCCGGGTGCGCCTTTTTGTATGTCCTGCGTTTCAAAATACTCGCCTTTATTGAATACTTTGGTATCAACCTTATTGATAAACGTATTAAAGCCTTCATCCATCCAGGCGTATTTACGCTCATTTGACCCGACTATCATTGGGAACCAGTTATGGCCGAACTCGTGGTTGGTAACCTCCCAAAGACCACCACCCTGGCTCTGTGAGCTACAGAACACGATGCCCGGATATTCCATACCGCCCACTATGCCGCCAACATTGGTAGCAACCGGGTAGGTATATTCAAACCACTCGTTTGAGTACAGCTCGATACAATTCTTAACATATTCTGTTGAGCGGCTCCATGCGCCCATGCCTTTAGATTCGATAGGATAAACTGATTGCGCCAAAGCCTTTTTTCCGCTTGGCAGGTTAATGCGTGATGCATCCCAGATAAATGCCTTTGAAGCAGCCCATGACACATCGCGGGCATTTTTACAGAAAAAGTGCCAGGTTAAGCTCGGTTTCGCAGGATAAGAATCCTTCATTGTCAAATCCACAGAATCCTTCACCATCACTGTTTTGTCGCTTACCTTCGCAGCATTCAGGCGACCGAGAATTTTTGGCGAATAAACTTCAAGTGGGTTCAATAACTCACCGGAGCCTACAACCACCAAATTAGCCGGTGCAGTTACTGTATAATCAAAGTTGCCATATTCAAGGTAAAACTCAGATGCGCCCATATAAGGGATAACATTCCAGCCGGTAACATCGTCATAAACTTCCATCCGTGGATACCATTGCGCAATCTCGTAGATCCACCCATTTTTATAAAGCTTACGGCCCATACGATCGGTACCATATTCAGGCACATCAAACTTGTAATCTATCCTTAACTGGATCTTTGCGCCGCCCTGGCGTAAGGTGTCGTTCAATTTTATTTGCAAGCGGGTATCTGTTACCAGGTAATCAACTTTTTCAGTTTTGCCGTTTTTAATGACATATACACCTTTGATCTCATCGCCTTGCGTAAAAGTCTTGTTCGTAAAACGACCGCCTTCAACCGGGCTTGTGGCCTGGCCACGTGAATCTTCTCTATAAACATTCTGATCTACCTGCAGCCATAAAAATGCAAGCGGATCAGGGCTGTTATTGGTATAGGTAATAACCGTTGTACCGCTCACGCTGTGTTTCGCAGTATCGAGCGTAACATTCAGCTTGTAATCAGCACGATTTTGCCAGTATTTAGCGCCCGGAGCACCGGCTGCGCTACGGAATTCGTTTCCCTTTTCCGGGTAGAATAAAGGGTTAAAAACTTTATGCTGGTCATAATTAGATTTCGGCGCATCTGCATTTTGGGCACGCGCTGCAAACATACCGCCGCACAACAGCAGGGATAAGGTCAGTTTACTATATTTCATTGGAGAAAAATTATTTTTGGAAAGATAGAAATTATAATTGCAAGTAAAAAGATTCAAGAACCAAGAGTCAAGAATCAAGACAAAAAAGTAAAATCGTGACTTTGTATTCGATATCTGCGCCGGTCTTTCTTGACTCTTGGCTCTTGATTCTTGGCTCTACCCTTTATCCGAACCAATCAAACAAATCATTCTGCTTCAGAGCTTTTTTCTTCCCGGCATCCAGGTCTTTTACAACCTGCCCCTCTCCCATTAATATTACCCGGTTTCCATATTTATAGGCGTCCTTTAAGTTATGGGTGATGAGGATCGAAGTAAGGCGATAATCTTTTATCAGTTCATCAGCGGTACGCATCACCACTTCGGCAGAACGCGGATCAAGGGCTGCGGTTGGTTCATCAAGCAAAAGCACTTTGCAGCTGTCCATTACGCTCATCAGCAAGGTTAAGGCTTGCCGCTGCCCGCCGGAAAGCGTGCCCATTTGCTGTTCTATCTTATTTTCCAATCCTAAACCAAGCGTACTTATCTTTTCCTTTATCTGATTTTTAAAAGTATCATTTATACCGATGGACAGGCCTTTAGGTTTGGTGCGGATAGCGGCTAACCGGAAATTATCGATAATGCTCAAATCGGAAGCAGTGCCACTCATTGGGTTTTGAAACACACGGGCTATCCATTTACTGCGTCGGTAATCTTGCAATTTGGTTATATCTTCGTTGTCTATGCTGATGGTTCCTGAAGTTGGGGAAACGCTACCCGCAACCAAATCCAGCAAAGTGGTTTTTCCCGATCCGTTAGCACCCACGATCACCAAAAACTCCTCACTTTTTATATTCAGATTGATGCCATTAACCGCATTTACCTGGTTTGGCTGACCGGAGTTGAAGATTTTGTGGATGTTTTTTATCTCAATCATCGACCTTTAAAGTTTAAACGTGGCAAACTCACTATTATCAATACAAACCCAGCAGTTACCAATTTCAACAAATTAGCATCAACCCCAATATCAAGCGTTATAGCAAGTACCATTTGAAATATAACAGATCCCCCAAGCACCAATAATAAGCTTAGCCAAACCGATGTTATGCGAAGCCAATTGATCAGCGTTTCAGCGATTATTACCGAGCCAAGCCCGATAATAACAATCCCTATCCCCATACTGATATCAGTAAAACCCTGGTTCTGGCAAATCAGGTAGCCGCTAACAGCTGTTAAAGCATTTGCAAGGGCAAGGCCGGTTATTTTCATCCGATCGGTATTTACACCCAAAGCCCGGATCATCGATTCACTGTTCCCGGTTGCACGCATGGCTATACCGAAATCTGTTTTCAGTAAGTATCCTATTATTAGAATTATGGCGATCACAAAAACGGCAACTATCCAAAAAGTATTTTGGTTAGGATCTTCACTGATGTGCCATAAAGTGAATAAAGATGGGAAACTATTCAGCGGTATATTTGATGTTCCCATTATGGTTAGGTTTACAGAGTATAGGCCCGTCATTACCAAAATACCGGCAAGCAATGCGTTTATCTTTAATTTGGTGTGGATGATCCCCGTTAGCGCACCTGCCAAACCGCCTGCAAGTATTACGGCAGGCAAAACTACATACACCGGCTGCTGGTGTTTGATCATTACCGCAGTAACGACAGCGCCCAGTGTATAGCTGCCGTCTGTGGTAATGTCTGGGATGTTAAAAATCTTCATCGAAATAAAGATCCCCAACGCCAGCGCCGAAAAGCAAAGTCCTTGTAGTAAAGCGGTAAGGTAAAAATCCATTACTTAACGGCTTCGAAGTTTGACGGAACGGTTATATTATATTTTTTAGCTGCAGCAGCGTTGTAAACGCGTCGCCTGATCTTCACCATTTCAGGCTGCAAACCTGTAGTGCTGTGTGTTTTTAAGAATTGCGCCGCCTGTTCGCCTGCCTGGAATCCCCATTGATATATATCTGCGCCAAATGCAGCAACTGCACCGCGCTGAACCAAGCCCGCTTCACTAGTAAATATCGGCACATTCTTTTGGTCGCAGCTTTTTAAGATAGTCTCAAAGGACGCAAACACGCTGTTATCCGGGTTGGCAAAAAAAGCGTCGATATGCTTACCAAGCAGCGACTGTGTTACCAGCTGTGCATCAGCTGACGAATTTAGCGGCAGCGCAACTAAAGTAATATTCAATTTATCAGCATCAGCCTGGATGCGTTTTTTAGCATCAACCGACTGCGGCTCCGATTGGTTATAGATCATCCCAACAACCAGCTTGCCGCCTTTGGGTTTCAAAAATTTTGGAATATTTGAAAATGAAGTATCGATGTAATTCAGGTCCTCAACCGCGCCAAACAAATTAGCCTGTCCTTTGCCTCTCGCGTCTTCCATGTTCATTAGTTTAACCGTTGGCGATACCATCATAAAAATCGGGATGGTCTTGGTTTTTTGTGCCGCGGTTATAGATGATAAAGTGGTACAGGTAGCCATCAGATCAACCTTATGCGATACCAGGCGGTTAACGATCTGAGTAAGGGTTGGAATGCTGCCCTGCGCATTGCTGTAGTCGATTTCGATATTGTTCTTATCCTCAAAACCATTCTTTTTCAGTGCATCAATAAATCCGGTTTTCGCCGGGGCGATAGATGCATCCTGGAACGCATCTACAAAACCAACAACGGGCAAAGCTTTTTTACCGGAATTACAGGCAGCAATAGTAGCCACAAAAAATATCAGCGAAAGGTATTTAAGATGCTTCATGGCACTAAGGTAGGGTTTTTGAGCATAAAGCTAAAAGCAGAAAGGTCAAAGCTTTATTAAACCCGCGTCATTTTTAAAAACCTTTTTGTTTATACTATTCAATAGCTTTCGGCTTTAATCTTTCCACTTTCAGCTCAAAAAACGTAATTTAGCCCCTGCATGACACCTATAATTTCTAAACTCCCGCAAACGGGAACAACTATTTTTACCATAATGTCGGCTTTGGCAAACGAGGTCGGCGCTATAAATCTGTCGCAGGGTTTTCCTGACTTTAATACCTCGCCAGAACTTATCGAATTGGTAAATACTGCCATGAAACAGGGCCACAATCAATACGCTCCTATGCCCGGTGTTATGGCCCTGCGCGAGCAGATCGCCCAAAAAACAGAGAAACTTTATGGGGCTGTTTACAACCCTGATACCGAAATAACCATTACTGCCGGCGGCACACAAGCAATTTTCACCGCAATAACCGCCGTTATAAACCCAAACGATGAGGTAATTATATTTGAACCAGCTTTTGATTGTTACGCTCCTGCCATAAAACTGGCGGGAGGTATCGTAAAATCATTAGAGCTGGAACCACCCGATTACCGCATCCCATGGGATATGGTACGCAGGCTGATCAACAATAAAACAAGGATGATCATCCTGAACACGCCGCATAACCCTACTGCCACTACCCTGAAACAGGAAGACATTGATGAACTTAGTGCTATTGTAAAGAACCAGGATATCCTGATCTTGAGCGACGAAGTTTATGAGCACCTGATCTATGATGGCGAAACCCATCATGGCATGGCACGTTATCCCGAATTGCAGCAGCGCAGCTTTATAGTTGCATCCTTCGGCAAGCCGTTCCACGCTACCGGCTGGAAGGTTGGCTATTGTATGGCACCCGCTTTTTTAATGCAGGAATTCAGGAAAGTTCACCAGTTTTTGGTATTCAGCGTTAATGCGCCTTTACAATATGCCATTGCCGAACATTTGAAGGATGAAAACACTTATCTGTCATTGCCTGATTTTTTCCAACAAAAACGCGACTATTTTCGTAAAGGACTGCAGGAAAGCAGATTTGAGCTATTACCATGCTCAGGTTCTTACTTTCAATCGGTAACATTTAATAACATAACGGACGAAAAGGATAGCGACTTTGCACTGCGCTTAACTAAGGAAATTGGAGTGGCATCGATACCAACTTCTGCATTCTATACCAAGGGCACCGACCATCATGTTTTGCGGTTTTGTTTTGCAAAAAGGCAAGAAACGCTGGATAATGCCGTTGATAGGTTGTTGAAAGTTTAGTTCATAGTTCATGGCAAAAAATGAATTTAGAGCAATTAACAAATGGACAACGGCTTTGAATCCTAAATATTGAAGCTTTGTAGCTGAAATAAACCATGAACTAAATAACTTTTGCCTATTGGATAGATGTACTTATTTGATTGTTTTAATTACCATTGAGAGGTTTCGTTTCATGCTTCCGACCATGAACTATAAACCATCAACTATGAACTAACACGAAATGGAGAATTTAAAGATCACCCTCTTCCAGGGATATTTGTTTTGGGAAAACATTGATAAGAACCTGCAAAATATTGCGTTGCGGTTATCTGCTATCCGCGAAAAAACAAACCTGATTATTTTACCCGAAATGTTCAATACCGGCTTCACCATGGAAGCCGAAACACTGGCTGAGCCAATGGGGGGTAAAACCATGAAGTGGATGCACAAGATCGCGAACCAGTATGAATGTGTTATAACCGGCAGCCTCATCATAAAAGACAACGATAAATTCTACAACCGACTTATCTGGATGCGCCCTGATGGCAGTTACGAATGCTACGATAAACGCCACCTTTTTGCCTTGGGCAAAGAGCACCAGACGTATACTCCCGGCACCAAAAAACTGATCGTCGACCTAAACGGCTGGAAGGTATGCCCAATGATCTGCTACGACCTGCGTTTCCCGGTATGGCTGCGGAACGTTGATGCCGAATACGACTTGCTGCTGATAGTAGCCAACTGGCCCGAACGCCGTACTGCGCACTGGCGCGCGTTGATCCCTGCCCGTGCAATCGAGAACCAGGCCTATGTTATCGGCGTAAACCGCGTTGGGCATGATGGCAACGAAGTTTACCATTCCGGCGATTCCACCTGTATAGATCCAAACGGCAACGTGGTTTATTACAAACGCGACGAGGAAGACATGTACACCTTTACCATTATTGCTGATGAGGTAAAGAAAACAAGACGAGCTTTGCCTTTTTTGAAGGATATGGATGAATTCACCATAGAGACCGGGATTTAGGGATTAAATAGATTAAGACGAATAAAAATGCTTATGAAATGGAAGAAACTTACGAAGTTTTGAAAACTTCGATTTCTATGATCTATGCAAGTAATTTATGATAATTATTTTCGTATGCTCGATTTTGATTAACGCAGGCAAAAACACGAAAACTTCGATTTCTATGATCTATGCAAGTAATTTATGATAATTATTTTCGTATGCTCGATTTTGATTAACGCAGGCAAAAACACGTAACACAAGTTTGTTTCTGACTGCGTTAATTACACTCATCTTATTCTTCTTCTCTATGGTTACCATGCGTTGATAATATGATTTCATATCTGGATTATGTTGTATGGCTACGATTGCTGCCAAATGCAAAAGCGTTTTTATCTTTTTGTTAGCCATATGAGATACTCTTCCCTTCTTTTTAACCTTACCGGAATCGTCGGTAAAAGGAACTACTCCTGAATAACAGGCAAATTTCTTAGGATTGTTAATGTCTTTAAATTCATTTGTGGCAATTAAGATCTGGGTAGCTACTACTTTTCCAATGCCACTTACCGAAGTTACCAGGGCAAATAAACGCTTCAACTCATCATCTGCGGCAATGATCTTATCCATTGCTGCGTCAACTCTATCCAAGTCGTCATCGATAGCCTTTAGGGTGTGGGCGCATGCTGCTGTACTTTGTTTGGCAATATTTTTTACACTAAATATATCGTGCTCTCCAAGAGGAACTCTCAATAGTTTTTTGGCTGCTATTAAACGCGAACGTACGGCCGTAAGATGAAATAATTGTTGAATGATCTGTCTTTTAGGTTGCCACAAGCGTAATTTTTTCCGTTGGGTATAAGCATAATCAGCAATCCTGATAGCATCTATCTTGTCATTCTTCCCACGAATATTTCCCTGGGAGTTTTTTATCTGTGTAGCAGCTTCCAAACAAATGTTGGCTTTCTTTTGATGCAGACAAACTAACAAATGATTGTTGTAAATGCCAGTATGCTCCATACAGAACACTGCCCTTGTTAAATCAAACCCCGGTAGCTTTATTAGTTCTTTGACAAAGCCTTTAATGGCATCCGGTTGATTGCTAATCTCTCTGTGAAATAAAAATATTTCACCCTGCATCACGGCAAAGTCCAACTCGCCTTTTGATACGTCAGTACCAATGAAAAAATCAAATTCCATATCTTTACCCTGTTTATGTTAGTAAACAGTTAACATGTTTAAACACAATCAATACCTTACTAATGAGCCTCGAAACTCTAATTTCTATTTGATGCTTGTTTAAACAAACTGACAGAGGATTAAATCGAAGTATGGGCCTTAATGCCCGGCAAGTTTGATAATGCGCCTCTGTCAGTGTTAACTTTTCAACAAAAATCAGTGTTATTAACAAAGAAAAAGAAGCAAAAAGAAAGCTTCAACAATAATAATAACATATTAATTCTT
>NZ_JAHVAP010000002.1 GCF_024721155.1 Mucilaginibacter phenanthrenivorans
TAATTGGAAGCCCTCGATGCTATATGTACTTCAACATGGCCATTCGGGGTATTGCTTGTTTTGATAAAAGCCAAGTCTAAAGTTGGTGTCAAAAGCCAGGTACCGTCGTTCTCATTTCCAAAAGTGGTCGACAGTTCGAGTATTCGCCTTTGATAAGAGCCTAGTATTATTGTCGTCGGATTTCTCAGCCATGCTTCATGAGTAATTGCTAACATAGATTTTTGATTGATAATTGCGATGGAATCCCAAGTGAATAACGCATAGCCAGGCTCTTGTCCATCTATACCATTGGGCAATTGTACACCAAATTGCTGTGCCAGCCATGAAAGCGTTCCATATCCACACAAGCTTACACAATGATCCTCATCTGATTCTGAAACAAACCCTGTTGCAAACCAACCGTTTGTTTTACCTGCGTTCCAGTATTCCCTCTGCCAAGCTGTATCAAGTTGGTTTCCTCCAACTCCAATTTTTACAGGACCAATTGAAATGGCATTTTGTAATACTGATTCATTCGTCCAATCAACTGAGTTATATGCTCCATCATTATAAATAATACCATCCGCTGGAAATCCGTTTGTGGTCATTTTTTGTAATACTTCTGATAAGTACGCACCCTCTAACCATCCATTGGATTGAGCCCAGCTGATTGCCACATCCTCTGGAATGAAAATTTCTGGGGTATAACACGCCTTAGCAAAAGCCTCTTCGGCGGTAACGCAATCGCCATGGTTATAGTTGCCCCAAAACGACAAAGCAGCGGGACGATATAAAATATTCGTAGGTGTTATTCCTAAAACTTGGTGGGGTACAGCGGCTGCAAGCGCATGTCGTGGAGATGGCTTTGCTCCACGTGGCATTTTACCATTTATTTGATTTTTTAAATTGTCCATGATTTTTTGATTTTAACGTTATTACATAAATGTTCTTTAAAGTGAAGTTTTAGACCCTGCCGCTGTCCAAAGTTTTTAATTTCGGTTTGCGCTTGTCCAAAAATGCAAGGAAGAGTAAATAACAGGATAGTTATGTCCATAATGATAAGGTTTAATGATCTGGTTGTTAAAACTAAGTATTTTGAATGGATATAAAATACCGTAAAAACACCTTATTTTATATTTGATTAGGAACCCAGTTTAGTAAACGAAATACATATTATGAAAGACTTTAAAACGAAAAAAGCCTCACATTTCTGTGAGGCTTTTGTGGTCCCTACTGTACATATATCGAACCATTTCCTTTCTGATTTGCGCCTAATAGCGGATTTGAACCAATAAAATTTTTGGTTCATATGAAGTTTGTTAGCCAACAGCTATTTTTGAATCATAATAAATTATTCCTATGAGTCTTACAAATAATGAAATTATAGAATATTTAAAGAGTCATCTGCCTTATAGATTAAATTCTTTAATGGCTCATGATATAATCTTATATCGTCAAAAAAACAAAATTGATCAGTGGGCGCAATCAGCAAGAAGCCCTTATGAGGACTCGCTATTTTTAGAACCTGCCTTTGAAATTTCCTTGGTATTTGGGCGCTCCCTTATGGAATTTTTAGGCATCAAGTATGATCATAAAAATCAGCAACTAAAAGAATTAGATCCTTTGAGATTAGGGTCGGATGACATAACGTTAAAGTCGCTATTTCCACAACGCGCCTATTGCACCTTACAAGATAGTGATTTGATTAAACACAAGGCTGATATAGCAATCCTATTCAAAATAGCAAATAAATCAGTAGCGCATTTAACATCAAAGCCTTCAAATGAACAGGAGCATGCCTGTATCCCAAATGCAAGAAAGGCGATATATGATTTACTTCTCAAATACGTGCCGGAAATATCAAAAGATAAACTATGGTATCATGCGCAAATTGGGTCATTGGAAATGCAAAACATCAAATAGAAGGCCCTTAGAAATTTAAGCTGAAGGCTCTATTATTTTATTTGAAAACTCTGAAGCCAAAGGGAATTAGCCAAACTGCCATTGTAAAACCTGCTAAGTGCGGCAAATTTTTCAGGCACCCAGTGATATTTTTAAGAATATTTTTTTAAAAAATCTCGTTATTTTTATAGCTAAGTTTTACTTAAACCTTGAAGCTTAGATGGATGCACAAACAATTAAAATCATTCAGCGACTGGTACTGGAAGTTGCCGGGATAGGCGTGTTGGTTTGGGGGTTGATTTTTATTTTTAAAGGTCTGACCGGAAAAATATCTTTTGTTCTAAAAGGGCCTGGTTTTGGGGTGAAATTAGCGAATGCGAGTCCAGGCGTTTTCTTGTCCTTACTTGGAGCTTTAATGATGTGGTTTTCTATGAAAGATTTCACCGTTGAAAAAAAGACGGTGACTTCGGAAGTCGATTCCGTTGCCGTCTTAAATCAATGGTTAAGCAATGCTTACAAAGTGAAGGATGGGAAATATTACACCAAGGTAATAGATACCGTTATTGGTACTGCCCAAACTGACCATTTTAAAGTGAGTTATTTAACAGTTCACCCTCCTGAAACATTGGGAAAGATTGCTGAAAAACAATATGGGGACGCGAAATTCTGGAAGCTAATTGCTGTTTCAAATATCGGGAAAGGCTATTTTGATTGGGCGTCTGTACAGGAAAATTCGACCGTTCCTGATAAAAGTCTTTTGGAGATTTGGCGGGTCTCGATTTTCTATGGTAAAACTACAGATGAAATTGTTAAAGTCAGCGCTATAAGTAAAAAAGCGGCTTATCAGGATCTCCTGCAAATGTCCATCCAAAAACCGGAGTTTGATCCTTTGGCGCATATTTTTGAGCTTGAACAAGCATATAAAGCAAAAGAACTGCAAATGGTCGAAACACCGGCTAACTATTCAGGTGGCGTCGAGACAATCGGAGATTTAAGTTTGAAATATTACGGAGACAAAACGCTTTGGCCCCTTATTGTCTGGACTAATAAAAAAAGCCTCGGTCAAATCAAGTCAGCTGACGATAAACCTGATAAATCAAAGGATATCTTTATTATTCATTTTATTCCGTAAGCTTAATCAGTGTTCGAAGGCTATGCGTAATATTGCGTATTAAATGGCTTACTTTTTTGGATATTTGTTATCCTTTTAATTTGTAATTTGGGGTTAATTAAACCTTTTCAAACCAAGAAGCCAGTTCATGCCACTAATTGAAATACAATTCCCCAAACATGCCAAATTTGCTTCGCAAAATAAGATCATTGTTGCCCAACCGGCAAAGGACAAAGGGGCGATAACGATAATCTGCGGTAAGAACCATTCCGGGAAAAGTTATATTTTAAAAAGGGTACACCGGATCGTTCTCAAAAGAAACGACTTGCTGAGTAGCACGGACCAACCCATCGACCGGGAAAATTCCGACGATATTTTTTGCAATTTTTCCCAAGCGGAGGCGCAGATCGCGCCGGCTATGCTGATTACCAAAATTTCACTGATCACCGACCTCTCAAAAGGGACCTCGACTGCACAGGAATCCAATCACAAGAATGTGAACCGCCACTACAAAGGGATGTCCGATCTGTATATCCGGGCGGAGATCAAAAAGTGCCTGGAAGATATCACTTTTGAATTTATCGAACACCTGTTCGGAAAGTTAAAAAAGGGCTTTGACAGCGAAAAGTGGCGCGACCCCTTAGAGACGGATTATCGGTTGGGCATTCTGAACGGACTTTTAAACCAGGAAATATATTTAGCACCCCGTTCGAACCCGATTGTCGTCCTGTTCGAAAAGCTCACGCAAGGGCGGCTCTATTTCGGTTTTAGTAAACCCCAAAAAAGCCTTCCTTTATTTGAAATGCACTTAATCTTCACCGGGCAGATCATTATTCCCTATGCGAGTTGGAGTGAAGGGCAAAAGGTTTTGATGTCATTGCTCTTATTGGTTCATTACGAAAATCCTGCATTGCTTTTATTTGATGAAATCGAAAACCATCTTCACCCGGAATACATCTCGGCGGTTTTAGATTTCGTAAAAAAGCGTGTTCCGCAAACCATTATTACTACCCATCATCCGCATATTATATTTTCAGTGTACGCCGATGTGGTCAATTACCTTGACCTCGAAAAATCAAACGACGAGTTCCCCGACATTATTCAGAACGATAAACATTCGCGGTTCACGCCACCAAAAAGGACCTGTCAGTTATTAGAAAAGAGCTATGCAAAATTGCTGTCTTCTTATAAGCTTTTCGATGCTTATGACAACCAACTGCTCAGGATATCCGCTGCGAACATTGCTAACCTGAATGAATTATTGACGGCGACATTTACTTCTCTTTTTAATTACGAGGTGATTGGTGCTGACAGCGGGAAAAAGCCGGATCTGCAGTCTCAGAAATTATACGACCTGTTCAGGAACAGGTTAATTACCCGTCCTGTTAAGGTGCTGGAGATCGGCGCCGGAGAAGGTAGGCTGCTGGTAGATGTCAACAAAATCCTTAAAGTCAATGAAACCGACCGGTTGACATGGTGTTTGTACGAACCCAACGAAGAACCAAGGAAAAAGATCGCACATGTTTTGGCCACATTTCCTTATCCCGAAATGGTCTCGGTGGTCGATACCTTGCCCGATGGAGAGTTCGACTTCATTGTCATCGCCAATGTCTTTCACGAAACTCCCCCGGATCAGATCGCTGAAATACTATCCTATTGCTATACAGCCATCAAAAAAGATGGCAACATTATTATCGCGGAGCTTTACCCATTGTTAAAGCCGGAGCAGTTTGCGGTGCCATTGTCCGCGCTGGAATGGGCTCAATTAGCTAGAAAACTGGGCTTCAAAGCGACCACCGAAAATATTGTCTTCCGAAATGCAAGTAACGAAGCCTACTTTGTTCAGCTAACGAAGAATGAAAATCAGGATGTTGGGGTAGAGACCCTAAAAACAAAAATTGTTGAATTTTGGAATAGCGATGTTTTAGCAAATCGTTCCGGCGACTACGCAGGCAGGATACGCCTTGGGGATTCCGAGGAAATTCCTAAGACCCTTGGCGGCCTCGCCACGATGGCCAGCGTTATTGCCTATAACCAGGGTGACTGGACCGCATGAATACTAAAGCGGGCTGGCCCGGATGCCAAATTTATTTAACATTACAGCGCTAATTTTACCACCATGCACAATGTTATTTTAGACGGGATCAGTTCCATAATAGAGGCTAACCGTGATTTGTTACGGATTCCTATTCGGCAAAAAGCCAAGTTTGAGGGTTGGTTAAAATTCGAGCTGGCCTTTTATTTGTCCGAACAAGGTTTTAAAGAAGTTGATGTAGAAACGACGGTCGACGGCTTTGGCCGACGGGATATTACATTTTTTGATAGTGACAGCAACTTTTATAGCGTGGAACTCAAAACATCGAACACCAATTGGCTTATTCCCGGAATAAGAAAGGTTGGCAAACCGTTGACAAAAAACCTACGCTCCATAGTGGAGGACTGTATAAAAATTAATTCCTCACAAGGGATAGTAGCTTTTGTGCTTTTTCCGATACCCCTCGGCGATAAACGGTGGGAGGATTATATTGAAAAGATTGCTTATGACACCGGCTCTGCGCTGAATAAGGTGACCAATTGTAAATTAATTACTATGGACATCGACGACGAACATCAATGTGAATTACTTGTTTGTACATTTATCTCGCAGACAATGAAACACAGAAAATTGTTCTGACTGGGTCGTTGACAGGCCTTAATTCATCGGAAAAAGGAAGGCGAATTAAGCATTGGATTTATCATTATAAATAATTTAATTCAACATGGAAAATATAGACATCGTATTCCTGACAAATCTTGGCTGGCTTAAATATGATATCAATTCTGATGCGCCTGCAAATTGCTTTTATAAAAAGCCGTATCCTGTCGCGTTGTGGTGGGATGGTACGCAAAATGGTTTTTGGGTTATTTATTTAAATGAGCTAACCCGTAACCCTATTCTTATAGGCAGAGATTTTATAAAAACGGAAAATGACTACGATAGGTTGATCATGCCCATTTTAAAGGTGATCCAGGAAAGTCAACGGGAAAAATAGGATTTGCGTCATTTGGTTAGTGCTGATTTTAACTGACTAATACCTTATCTTTACTTTATGAATAATCTCAGCCTTTCAAATCAAAATGAACCCAACCCATTGCTAAAACTTGGTGCCATCGCATTGGGTATTTATGCTTTAAGTCAATTAACCCAGGAACACGACACGGTAAATTATACACTTTGGTACCGGAATAAATTAGTGTATCACGGTATTTGCTATGCCGATCGCATCGAAACCCGGTTAAACGAGCACGAGTTGCGTGGTGTTAAGTTTGATGAATATGATTATGACCATGCAAAACCAAGGGCAAGAGCTATCATAAAGGAGCGAAAATTGATCCAACGGGACCGGCCTAAATATAATTTTCATCACAATTATTAAGAGCTGGCCTTTATGGGCAGTAAAAAACAAAAGGAAAAGGATAAATTCCCGGATGAACTTATGCGGGAGTGGGAAAATTCAGACGGCGTAAATTTTGCCATTGCCTTAGCGCGCGCCAGCGGCTGGCTGCTCCAGGTCGACTGGTCGGCACGTTCGCAGGATGATCCTGTTGAGCAGATGAAATCCTTAAGGGTGTATGTGGCCACAGACGGTGAGGCTGTTTACGATTTCAATGGCCGGAAACTTTTCCAGGCCTATAATCAATACGTAATCACACCTATTGCCCAAAAAAGACAATATGCCGGGGCAGGTATATTGTCGCGTTTTTATAGTGAGGAGAAACTTTGGAAACTTCCACTACGGGTTAAACCGTCTGAAGCTGGTATCGTCAGAGCCGAAGAGGCTTTGCGTAACTATCCGGCTTTTATGAATAAAATGCCGAAGCGCATCAATCCTCACGTGCCTGCCCACCTGGCGGCTGCTTTTACTTTCAGCAGATGTGCTGTTTTTGCTGCTGCTAATCAAGCCATCAAAGGATTGCCCGCCACGGCGATTTCGGTAAGCCGTTATGCGCCTTTTGCAATGGGAAAAATCGGGTTTTGCCATAGCGTCAATGTGCATCCTGACGGGGAGTGGGAAGATGCCTGGGGCAAACAGCCCAGTGAAAATATCCTCAACCGCTACGGCATTGAAGCCTATAGTTTAAGTGAACCGGTTCAACAGGAAGTTGTTGCCAAACTGAGCAAAAACTCACCGGAACTGTATAAAGAATATTATCATCTTGCTGAAGAATTGATCGGTTCTTTTCAACTTCATGGCAAATAAGAGAAATTAGCTATAACCGCGTTGGTCCTGCTCATCAGGTATTAATAATGGCCATATGCTCTTTTTTCAAGGTCTTTTAAATAGGTCATACTCGCCTTACTAAATGTCACAGGATGCGCTTTGTCTTTTTTTGCCGCCTCGTCATACAAATAAAAGATGTAAAAAGGGTTATCAGAATGTGCAATCAATTGCTCCTTGCCCCCGTTTCGAACAATGATATTTGCCATATAAAAACCAGGTATGTGGCCGCTGGAATATAAAGTAATCTTTCGGAAATCCCTGTAGCTCAGGCGGTCCGGGCCGTTTTTAGCATTGACCAGGAAACCCGAATCCAATTTACCGATCACTTTTTCCGCATCGTCAAATAACCAGTGCAGCAACCCGTCTGCATCATAAAGTGTTTTACTGTTGTTTACCGCGATGGTTTTATCGATCAGGTCGGCTATACCCTCGCTGTTGACCTGGTTGATGATCGAAAGACTGGTAGAGTCGGCAGCACTTACTTGCCGCACCAGGTGTTTGTTTACCCGGAGTTGATGGTGAAATTCATGGGCGGCAATGGCACCCTTTTGGAAGCGGTCGAATTCATAAATGATCGACAGGCCAAAATACATATCCGGCGATTGTACGGCAGCGTCAAAGGTCATGGCATTGACATAGATCGTCAGATCCTTTGGAAATGGGTTGACCTTTGGCGGCAAATACTTTTTTGCCAGCACCGCACAGGCCGCCACATACGCCGGAGAGGTGATTTCCCTGGTATAATTCCGCAAAGCTTTTTCATTGGCCTGGATATATAGCAGGTTTTTTAGAATATCATTGTCGGCCCTCTTTTTTTCTTTTTCCAGTGCACTTAGTGAATCCCGCATGGATGGACGAAATACAAATCCCAGGTATTTGCGGTGTTCAATGGCCTGCTCAGGGCTGCGGTTATTGTCAATATAGGTTTTATTTCCGTACAGATTATAGTAGTCATTCCATAACGAATCCGTTAAGGGTTGGTCAGCCTTTAACAGGTCAACGACCTGCCAGAATTTTGTAACGGCATCTGTATTGAATTTTTGTGCTAATACAGGAGAAGAAAGCAGTAAGACAAACAGGAGAAAGAGGTAGCGGCATTTGTGATTCATAGCGGGCAAAACTAATTATTTCTATTGCTGCCACAACCTGGCAATGGTTCCTTTTCAGTCAATTTTATCCAAGAAAGGGTGTAATTTGCACATTTCCTGTTCAACTCCATGAGAAATAAGAATTAACGATAAGCAGCGCTAAACGAACAGCGTGCCCCGCCTCTTCAATTGCAAAATATTAAATTAGTTTTGCAATATTTAATAAACCTTATCTTTCACCATGAACGCTACTGATCATTCGATAGGTATATTGGCATACGGCTCTTTGATAGACGACCCGGGCAAGGAATTAGAAGAATTAATTATAGATCGCATACCGTGCCAAACACCGTTTAACGTAGAATTTGCCCGGCTAAGCGAAACCCGCAGTAATGCGCCAACCCTGGTGCCCTGCCAGGACGGCTCGCCGGTAAACGCAGTCGTATTGGTATTAGATCATCACCGCGTGACGCTGTCACAAGCTGAATCGATGTTATGGAGAAGGGAAACCAGGACAACAGATACCACTAAAAACTACAAGCCGTCTAAAGAACATAACCCTAACAAAGTCACCGTTCTGGAATTGAAAAATTTCAAAGCTGTTGCTACGGTGCTCTATACCTCGATAGGCCAAAACACGGGCATTATGAATAAGCCTGATATTTTGGCAAATTTTGCCATCCGGTCTATTCTTGAAAAAGTCGGGGAGGGAAAAAAAGATGGTATTCATTATTTGCTTGCGGCTAAAAAAAATGGCATCCAAACGAAGTTAAGCCCCCAATATGAAGCCGAAATTCTAAAGCAAACGGAAACAAAAAGTCTTGAAGAAGCGATAGCCAAATTGGATAAACTGAGGCCCGGCAATCTTGCCAGGCTGGCAGAGGCTAAAAAGTTTGAAGAACAGGTGATAGAAATAGCCGATTTTATCGGCGAATATGGTATGAGAAAAACGCTTCAGGACCAGTCCGGTGAGGAGATCGATATGGCTCAAATCATTCGGGAGAAAGGCAAGGAATTTTTCATCCATTGCCATACAGGCTTCAAAGAAGCGCAAAAAAGAGTGCTTACACTAATGGTCGGCTTTGAAGATAGAAAGCTTATCGCAAAGCAGGAGCTTAAAGCCGCCCGCGTGGCACGTTCAAAGAAGGACATTGGATTAACCGAAAATGAGATCAAACTTATTGAGCATCGCCAAAATATCCTGCGTCACTTAATGGATACCATTGTCTGGCAAATGATTAAAGGGCAGCTCTATGTAGCCAGGCAACTATACCAGGAGGTGGAAGGTGAAAAGATCCTGAAACAATCCAATCTCGAATCGATTAAGGCTGTCGTCGAGCAAATCAACGCGAACGAAACCGATTTTGCCCTGATCGCCGACCTTACCGGCTATATCCAAACCGGCGATCTGTTATGCAGCATCGGCGGACAATTGGTGCTTTCGGAGGTCAAGGAGGGCAGCCGGAACCACGAGATTTTAGCGATACTGGAAAAGGTACAGACCACTAATATCCCTGCCGGTGAGGTACAAGAAAAGTTTAAACTTGATGATAAATCTTTCAAGCAACTTAAACGGCAGGCCAAACAGATGGCAACAATGGCCAATTTTGCCAGTATCGTGAACGAGGATAAAGGATTTGATTTATCGTCGGGCCGGCCAATCAAAATTATTACCCCTAATGAACCAACCCATTTGTATACGGATCGCCTGATTGCCTTAAGGGAACAATTGGATAAAAGAAACCTGTGGGCTTACGATATTATTGATGACTGTCTTCATGTGGGTATTTACAAGGGGCATTTCAGGTTTATTGGTTCAAGAATTCTTAAAACCATTGGCGATACGCAATCGAAGAATATCCTGATGATCAATTACCTGAGTGTCATCGAGTCATTGGATAAGCCCTTATTGTTTTTACCCTTCGATAAAGAGTTTATCTTCGACCTGATGTTTGGCCGTGTGCTCATGCTCTTTATGATCGATATTGACAAGTTTATGGAACTATATCCGGATTATGGTTTAAAAGCAGAATGGGGAACCAGGAAAGAAAGCCATCAAATGCGCGAACAGATGAAGGGTAGTATGTTTATTAAAAACAACAAAGGTATCAAGATCATCCATCCAAAGTCAAAAGATGTCATGTGGTTAGCGCACGGCACGTTTTTGAAAATGGTTTTTGATTCCATTCACCCGGCTTACGTTGCGTATTCAGCAAATTATAATTTCTCTTTGAACGATGAAGAAAAGGCTGACTAATTTTGCCTTATCCCGCAATTATCAGGATTAAGATATGCTTCCCATAGATCGCTACCTTGCCAATAAAAGCCTTGAAATAAGCGCAGCCAATCGCGGGTTAAAAATAGTTTACCTCGACGTTAACTATTGGATAAGGCTAAGAAACCAAAGTACCGGCTCCCCGGGCGAAGACAGAGCGATGCTGGACAAAGCATTAAGCCTGGCTGCAGAACGCAAGTGTATATTCCCGGTAAGCGATATTGTCTACTACGAAATATTAAAGCAGCAGGACGAACGATCACGGCGGGACACCTTTAATATCGTTTCACAGCTATCCGGCAACATTGCGTTAATGGATGATCATAAAAGAATAAAGATCGAGTTCCTGCATTGGATGGCCGCAGGTCAAAATGCGGTTACCCACACCGCCGACCAATTAGTCTGGTCTAAGCTTCCGCTGGTTATCGCGTATCCCGGATTGGCAGCGGTCGATTATTCAACGGGCACGAATGAAATACAGGATGCCTTTTTCGATTTTATGGGTGAAATTCCAATGGTTGATATTTCTGCTGTAGAAAACCTCCATCAGTATCCTTTCACGTTCAAAGACAATGTTGATGAAATGAATGCCAATAAAAAGGCATACGCGCATCAAAATAAAACAGCGGTGCAGCTATTTTTATCCGAGTTGGGAGGAGTGCTCGATGGTGCGGACGAAATATTAAAAGCGGCCATGCGCGAGAAGTATTTCAAAGATACCGGCCGTGAAGCATCAATCGAAGAAATCAATACGACCGGTACAATGGAATGGCGGTCATTGATCTATCATTGTTTCAAGCAAAATAAGGTAGGCAGCCACTTGCCATTTTTTCGTATTTGCGCCGCCTTGTATGCCTCATTTCGCTGGAATAAAGAACGTCAGTATAAAGACGGCAATGATACACTTGATGTGATGCATGCCTGTGCCGCCTTGCCCTATTGCGATTATTTTTTTACGGAAAGGGAGTTACATACCATTATTGAACAACAAAAACTCGATCAGCTGTATAATTGCACAGTGGCGAGCAAAACAGATGTTGTCATGCAGTTACTGGATAGCCTTTAAGCTGCCCCCATCCCCAAGTTCCCGAAGGATAGTGTTTCATCACTTATCAGTGACTTACAGAACGGTATAAAGACACTTAGGGCCGGGCGCAAAAATGCCCGCCTGCCTCCATAACAGCGGGCATAATATGTCTTATAATGCTACAATAATGCCGTCCTGGCAATCGTTCGCCTCGGCTTCGGCATCTTCATAGGTTTCAAAAACTTTATTACTGCCGTCTTCGTCGGTTACAATAATGGCAAATTCGGGTCCGCCGTGTGTTTCAATGACGATATACATAACAAAATAATTAAGGGGCATTGCTGCCCCGGTAAACAATTAGTTTTTTAAAATGCTGCTGCCGTGCCTTGCGAAGCTGTCGCACAAGTCAAAGGTGGTTTGCCCTTTTTGCAGCCCGCCCCCGTACATGATGGATTTGAATTTGGTTTCTTCGTCCCTGAAATTGCGCACGTTCTGAAAATACCCGGTCACGCTGTTGTATGCCCCGAACAACGTCCCTTTGGTGGTGGCTTCCTGTTGGGTGGGGCTGGTCATGGCGTAATCAAATACGCTGGAAACGATGTTGTTAAAATGGCTGGATAATTCATCTTCCTTGCCCGTTTTTAGCTTGTCATAGGTTTCCTTGTTCGGCGACATGGCCAATTGTATCAGCCGTTTCAATTCCGGGTCGCTAATGCGCACCCTTGACCAGCGGTTGTAAATCGCTTCCAGTTCGACCGATAACTGGTTACAGATACCCAGCATTTTATGCGCTTCTTTGAGTTTGTCGGTTGCGCTGGCGGTGTGGCGTATCTTGATACAGTTCACATGGTTGCGCAATGCTGCATTAAGTGTATTGCGGCAAACTACTCTTATCGGCGTAAAGGCTATGCTAATACTGCCCGTGCCGTCATGCGAGGAAGTCAGGAAAAGGTATTTTTCTATGCAGTCGTCCCGCCCGACCTTGATAAAATCGGGCAGCTTGGCGGTAATAAAAATCGTTTCCCCCTGTCCCAAAGCCCCGGCGGTTTCATACAATATGCCGTTGTTATTGTCCACGATGCTGTCGAAAAAACTGAATACCTCGGTATTCTGTACCACTTCATAGTCGCTGCCGACCTTATCGCCCAAAATGGCTTCGGTGTCCGTGCGGAAAGTAAAATAACTGTTATCGGAAATGATATTTACCCCGCTCGGCAGCGGGTGGATATTCGGGCGTTTGACTACCTCGTAATTCAGCCCGGCGTGCATCACCGCTTCTTCGCTGGTGGGGTAATCGCTGATAATTTGTCCTAAGCCGTGCCAGGCTTTTTCTTTGACCGAAAAGAAACTGTGCTTCCCGGTCTGCTCGTTATAATTAATATCGTGTGCCATAATTTTAAGATTTGAGTTTATAATCCATCAATTTGATGTCGTGTATTTTCACCTTTTTGGTGCTGGTGATGGTGCAGGTTGCCTTATGCTGTATTTCGGCAATCGCCTCATGCACATTCTTATGCGTGGTTTGTATGGTCGCTTTGACCAGTAAAAAAATGGTATCGTACATCGGTCTATGAATTATAGGAATTGATAAAATCCGCCAGCTCCCTGTTAAAAGCTCCGGGGTTGTCTGTCGCTAACTGTTCGGCGTAACCCTCCCAAAAAATTTGGTTGGTGAGTTCTACAAAAATTTCTATCATTGCCTTAGAATTTAAGATGAGAAATGTCTTAAATGACGCCCTGTGTATTAGTGCTACACAGGGCGTTTCCATTTAAAAAATTAAGACGGTATCACTATACCCGCTTCGATCTCCGCCAGTTTGTCCACGCACATATTATTCACCAACTGCGCAACCGTCCAGATAATGGTCGGGTTCTTGGTTTCAAACTTCCGGTTGCGGTCGTCTGTAATCGTCAGCGTACAGCCGGTATAATAATTGGTGTCGGCGCTGTCCGCTTCATCCCGCAACTCCACTTCAAAATCATCCAAATTTTTGATGGTTTCCTGCAGCTTGATGCGTTGTTTCGCCTTGCGGTGCATTTCCTCGATGAACTTCAATGTACCCTCCAAATTCAGCACGAATTTTTTAGGCTCCGGTTTCACTTCTTCGGTTTTTGCGGGTTCGGCCTTGGGCGCTTCCTGTTTAGGTGCTTCCTGTTTTGGCGCTTCGGCTTTCGGCTCTTCCTTTGGTTTTGCCGCTTCCACCTTTGGCGTTTCCTTGACCGCTTCGGCGGGTTTGCTATTGTCCTTATTCACCGGGTTACCTGCCACAAACTTGGGGTGTTTATTTTCCTCGGTTACGGGGTTGATAATTGTGGTGGCTGCTGCCTTTTCGTCTTTTTGAGCCACATTGTTTAAATCGGTATTTTTATCTACTACTAACGTTTTCATGATTTCTATTTTTTAAAATGTTTACTACTTTCAATTGATTTTGCCCGCTTTGGGCGTGTAGGTATCAGCCGTCCCGGCTTCCGGGACGTACTGTGTGGTGGGCTTCTTCCGTTTGCAGTGTTCATGGTGCTTTGTTTTTATTCACCCTCGGCTGAAGCCTCCGGTGGCTTTTTGTAGGCAACCGCACCTGAACAAGCCGGGCATACGGGCAAGGCTTTGCGAAAAAAAATACGACCCGAGCGCAGCGAGGGTGGAGATTTTTTTTCAGCAAACCCGCAGGGCCCGGCCTTGACGGGATGTCCCGGCTTATCAGAACTTTGCTGCGAAAAAGCCAATGGAGAATTGAGAGAAAGGTTGAATAACGGTTTTAAAGGGCTTATTGGTGGCCGCAAAAAGTCCGGGTGCGGGCGGCTCCGCAGCGCAGCGCGGCAGACGGCTGTGCCCGGTCTTTTCCAATGCAGTGAAGCGGCAGAGCAAAAGCGATGCGGCTGGAACTGCTGACCTGAAGCACGTCCGGCATGAATGGATTTAATGGCTGACTGCTTTTAAATAAAAACGGGATCGTTCTGATTCAGCCAGACGTATCGCCAGCTCCATTGCCGAAATGATAGCCGATGATTTGGCATGCCCCATGCCTTTAAACCGGCAAAGTTCTTCGATGGTTAGCTTTGACAACCTGGCCAAGCTGAACTCCACACTCCGTAAAATATGAGCGGCCAGGTCAACGGCTGTTTGTTTAGGCGAACCTCCTCCAATCAGCATAGCGATCAGTTCCGCGTCGGCCATAGCGTCCCGTCCCTGTAATAATAGCTTTTCACGCGGACGACATTCCGGGTCCCAGCTTTTGATACCGGTCGTTCGTTCATGAACCGCTGCTCGTTGTGTTTCGATACCTGCCGCTTTCTGGTAACCCGCCGTCCGGAATAAGGAGGACATCGCTTCCAGCAAGAGTGGAAAATTTTCTTCAAAGATGACCACGCACTGTTTTTCAAACTGGTCATCCGGCTGTCTATCGCTCCGGGTAATGCGGATATAATCCGTCCCGTTTGCTGCGCGCAGGTAATCAAAAAAATAGGTCTTACCATAATGGGTAAAACTTTCTGTTGCGATCACGTCTTCTTTCATGGTCTTACGTTTTGTCGGCAGCAAAACTGGAAAGGGACAACCGATTACCCGGTAATAAGAACAATTACCCGGTAATACCGTTTATGATACAGTTGGTCAGCTTATTAAAAAATAGCCGATTTATGCCCACTTTAAGATCTGAAGCGATAAAGCATTGCGAGAACTGCGGCAAGGAACTGTTCGGTCGAACCGACAAACGGTTCTGTAACGACGGCTGCCGTAACCAGTTCAACCGGGAGAAGGCTGCGCGGGAAAAGCAAAAAGCCCATGACAACCTGCCGGAGATATTCAAGATCATTAAAAGGAACTACGAAATATTGCAAGGTTACAGCCTGAAAGGCTTGCATGAAGACGAGGCGATTTTTACCGATACCTGGAGGCTTAAAGAACAGGGTTTCAATTTTAAGTTCTTTACCAGCCAGGTGATTGAGCGGGATGGTGAAAGGATCAATTGTTGCTTTGAATTTGGCTGGTACGAGGAGGTAAGCAGTACTTGTAGTATGGTCTACCGGCCACGCCAGGCGAAAATATGAGCGGGCATTGTTTTACCTTCTTCCCTGAATGATTATACTTAAAAGAACCCTCTTATAAGCGGTTGAGCAAGCGGGATACTTTTTAGTGCTTTGGAAAATGAAGTTAAACCAGCTCAATAAGCTACCAGGCGACCCGGAAAAAGACGAAATCATCAAATTAGCCAACCGGATCAAAGCGCTGCGCCTCCGGGCCGGCCACCTGAACTATGAAAAGTTCGCTCTCGGTAACGGCATCGCCCGTATCCAGTACCGCAATTATGAAATGGGCGGCAACATCACCTATAAAAGTTTGCTCAAAGTGCTCGCCGCGCTCAACGTTACCATTACAGAATTTTTCAGCGAGGGATTTGATTAAAACAAAAAACCACGCTTTCCGGGCAGTGCAGCGATCTCATGTCCGCCTTTATGCAAAATATTCAAACTTTATAAAGCGTCAGGAGCGCCAAACCTTATAAAACCCGGAAATTGACGAAAACCATGGAGCAAGATAACAGGAAGCTATCTTCGCCGCCCCATGACTGATATAACCGACAACACACCAATAACAAATGAAAAAAACATACCGGAACCACGCCTCAAAAAGTACACCTATTTTATCGGCATCGACGTCTCGGCTGGAGAGCTGGATTATGCGGTTATGAAAGGCAGTAAATTTCTTTTCCACCGGGAACGCAAAAACAACCCTGCGGACGTCGCTGACTTTGTTAAAGAGCTGAAACTGCTGCCGGGTTTTATGGTCAGCCGGGCGGTATTCTGTATGGAAGAGAACGGCATCTACAACCTGCATTTGATCACCACGCTCCGGAAGATCAAAGCCAACATCGTAAATGACAATGCCCTGCAAATCAAGCACTCGTTCGGGATCGCGCGCGGCAAGGATGATAAAGTAGACGCGAAGCGGATCGCCAACTACGCCTATGTCAACCGGGAGACCTTAACTTTTTACAACCCCAAAAGGCCGCTGCTGCAACAGGTCGCCGACCTGTTTTCCCTCCGCAACCGGCTGCTGACCGTGCAGCTGGCCCTGCAAACGCCGCTTACCGCGCAGGCCACCTTTATCAAAAAAGGGACGCACGAACAGACCGTCAGGTCCTGCTCCAGCAGCATCGGCGCGATTAAAGAAGACATCGGGAACATCGACACCGTGATCGACCGATTGGTGTCAGGCGACGATGAACTCAGCCGGCTGAATAAACTCATTATGTCCGTGCCGGGCGTCGGGCGGATCACCGCCATCCAGCTGATCCTGTCCACCAATGAGTTCAAAAACATCAGCGACCCCAGGAAATTTGCCTGCTACGCCGGCGTCGCGCCTTTCAAGCGTGAATCAGGCGGTGTAAAGGCCCGCGCTAAAGTATCGCCGATAGCCAACCGCAAAGTCAAAGCCCTGCTCCACCTCTGCGCCATGACCAGCCTGCGCGCCGAAAAGGACCTGAAAGCCTACTACGACCGGAAAGTTGCCGAAGGCAAACCCAAAATGGCCGTGCTCAACGCGGTACGCAACAAGATCGTGCTACGGATATTTGCCTGCGTCAACCAGAACCGCCTTTATGAAAAGGACTATGCGCGGCCGCTAAGGGACGAACAACCCATGCCGGAAATGATAGCTGATTAAAAACCTACGGCAGGCCGTCATTGGAAACCCGATAAAGCTGGGCTTAAAAGATGTATCGATGCCTGCTGAACAAAGACATACAGCAGGAAACGCATCAGTTGTTGATGAAGCAAGACTTAGAGGATGTATTGATGCCTGCTGTTAATAGACAAAAAAATGAACAGCGGGAAGGATCAGTTTCCGTATTGGTTTCCAGGCCAATCAGCAGTATGGATCGCCTGCTGTTCATTTTTAAACCATATCCTAAAGCTATTGAACGGCGGGAAGGGTTAGTTGCCGTATTAGTTTCCAGGCTAACCAGCAGTAGGAACCGCCTGCCGTTTTACCATAAATCAGCCGGTTGAAAAAGGAGCCCATGCCACCATCCCAACCAGCTGTTCGTCAGGGCTTCGAACCTGCCGGGCCCTCAGGTGCCACACCATTCAGCTTCAGTACCAGGATATTCAGCGAAAAAGGCGGCGCGCTGAATTTGAACTCTTTACCTTTAACCGTAAAGATTTTAGTTTCCGGTTGGATAGCGTCAGGCCTGGCGATCGTATTGACGACGCCAGCGTTAGGATTCGCCAGGCTCGTCCATTGGGCTTCGCCAGTTACACCGGCGTCCAGCCGGATACTTTCGGATCTTACGGAACCGCTCATATTCACCAGCTTAATAATTAACGCATTTGCGTTCCTGTCAATTACAGCGCTGGCCCAGCAACTATCCTGACCACAAATTGCCTTCCCGTCTTTCAATAAAGGTACGACATCAGTCCCTTTATTAACGGAGAAGAGTTGCTGTACATAGTAATTGGGGGTGTTGTAACTCGTGGTGTTGTCAAACCAGATCAGGTTCGGCGTCCATTGCCAGCCCGTCACATGCGCAAAAAGCGGCGCATAGGATGCCATGGATACGACATCGGCATTACGCTCGATACCGGTCATAAAGCAGGCTTCGCTCAATGCTGTCAGCAAATTGTTTTTGTTTTTCATGGAACCGATGCGGTCGCTTTGCGCCGCATACTCGCCGACGAATATCTTGGGCCCGTTCCGGTCATAAGTATCATAACGGTTACTGTTATCCATGAACCATTTCGGGGTATCATAAAAATGTTCGTCGATGATATCGGCCTTTCTGGCCCTGAGTACACTATCCATATAGGTAAATACCGGGATATTGCGGCTGTAGCCCGTGGCGTTGATGAGTTTAACCTCCGGGTATTTAGCTTTCAGCCGGTCGGTGAACAGTTTCAAGTGTTCGGCATATTGCGGGCCCCAGTTTTCGTTACCGACTCCCAATAGTTTCATATTAAATGGTGCAGGATGACCGAGTTCGGCGCGTTTCTTACCCCAGTAGGTGTTAATATCGCCGTTTGCGAATTCAACCAGGTCTAATGCGTCGGTGATATAGGGTTCGAGTTCATTGGTGGGCACGACCTCTGCGGCGTCAAACTGGCAGGACATGCCGACGTTGATGATGGGCAATGGTTCGGCTTTGATGTCTTCACATGCTTGAAAATATTCGTAAAAGCCGAGGCCAAAAGATTCCATATAATCAGGTGTTTGTCTTTCGGGCACATCATCAGCCCAGATCGATTGTACGGGTTCGCGGTCCTCTAAATTACCGATGGTATGCTTCCACTGGTAACGGTGGACGATCTGGTTGCCTTCAACGATACAACCGCCGGGGAAGCGCAGGAAACCGGGTTTAAGATCAGCCAGTTTTTGTACAAGGTCAGCACGCAGGCCGCCCTTGCGGTTCTTCCAGGTGTCTGATGGAAAAAGGCTGATACGATCCATATCCAGTTTGCCCGCCCCTTCAAAAATCACGAGCAGTTTGCCGGTTCGGGCGCTATCGGTTGGCGTAACCGAAACTTCCTGGTTCACCCATTCTTTACTATCCTTCAGCACCAGGCTGGTTCTGCCAATGACTTGATTTTTCGCGCTGAACAGGAAGATCCGTACATGGATTCCCGGAGCCACCTGGCGGTAACGCAAGGTTAAGTTATAGGCCAGCCCTTTTTTGAAGGACATCCCTTCATCAAAGCCGCTGTTCATCAGCCCGACCGTATCTTTTGCATTCAAGCTGACCTGCATGTATTTGGGGTCGGCGGCGTTTACCGCACTTTGGTTGATGACCATCAGAATGCCGTCGCGCAATTGCGGCCGCGGCCAGGTCTGCCAGGCGGTCATTGGCTTCGGAAAGTCAAAGCTGCGGTTCTCTACCATTTCGGCATAAACGCCGCCGTCGGCTGCCCGGTTGATGTCCTCGAAGAAAAGCCCCCAAAGGGTCGCGGGGACTTTGGCTTTAACGGTTTTGGTGCTAACGGTATAGATGTCCTGCGAGAATGCGGACATGGCTATCGTCAGAAAACCCAAAATGAGCAATGTTCTTTTCATCTTCGTTTCTTATATTATTGAATTTAATTTTGTTTCAGCTCAAAAATCGAGTTGATAGTAATATACATAAGGACCGAACAAGGCGACCATCGTAGAGCCACACACCCGCAGGTCCCGCAGCTTGTAACCGTCGAGGTCCGGCAGGTAAATAGTATATATGTACCGTCCGTTATCGACCCTGTAAATATCAATCGCTGATGCCCGACCATGTGTGACATCAGTTTCGTTATCCGCTTTTAATGTGGAATGAATGAATAGGTAGCTGCCATTCGTAGCACAATGCTTATTGACAAAAACAGCAGGGCTGGCCAGGGAGATGTCGCCATTGGATTTGTTCTCCGCCACCCTGATATGGGGATGGGTGACCGTATCTATGGTATTGGCCTTATAGGTCAATTTCAAACACTGGTCGAAACACAAGAACCTGTTGCAGTAATAGTAAACGTAGATCAATCGTTTCCCGTCCGGCGGGCTGACTATGACCCCATCGGGCATGAAGATACCGTCACCTTGCTGCGGTAGTAAATAGCTGTGCGACACGACTCCACCGTTTAAGGTCACCAAGGCGCTTTTTCGCCCCTTGGTCAGCAGTTTTGCGATGACGATACTATTGGTCAATGGTAAGCCATCCAGAAAATAAGGAACTCGCTGGTCACGAGATTGCAAACCAGAATGAATATCACCGGTGATCACCTGGCCGCGGGAACCGTCGAAAATAAAGTATTCGTTACCGCAAATACGGACTGCGGCATCTTCGTTGAACCTCAAAGTGTCTGATGGCCTGATCAATACGGTCGAACTGTCCTTCGTACCGGGTTTGACGCACAATAGGCGAGCTCTCAATGTTTTGCTGCCCAGATACACGAACTGACTGTCAATCCCAGCAATATAATGTTGCTGATCAGGCAGTTTTATAAACCCGGTGCCATAGATTTTATGTGAGGGTTGCTTTCTTAAAAAGCCGTTCGGATGTCTTGTACGCCACACCGAGAACCCCCAGAGCAAAACGATACAACTCACGCCGCCTAAAGTGCAAATCATTAAATGAAGTAAGCGGTTCTTTTTCATAATAAATGATCAGCACCGGTAAGACCCGGTGCTGAGGAATAAAAATCAGTTAGGTAAGTATAATGGGGTAGTGCACCACGGGGCATCATTCGAGAATGCTGGCAGACTCGGATAAGTTGCACTTAAGTGTACTGTACAACGCGCGCCAAAACCCGTTGCAGTACATCCGGGTTGATTTAATGGAAATCCCCTATCACACGAGTGAAAAGTTATCGGATCCCACGCGGAACCAATTCCAAACAGCCTGTGGTTTGCAGGTTTGAATGCCAAGGATGCGATCAGTGCCACGATCACGCTTGCTACCAATGATAATTTTCTGAAATTCATAATCTTAAACTTAAATGTTTGCCTACTCTTTAAAGGTTTTTCAGCGTCCACCTATTATCGCGCAATAATGTCTCGATGTTTATTTGGATAAAGTTGAATGGCGATACCACCCAGCGTAACGAATATCAGGTTGAAGATCAGATGTTGCTGCCAATTCATGTTCTGCAATATACCTCCACAGGAACAGGGAATGTTCTCCGAGAAATTTAGAACAGCGATGATATAGGCGCTGAACGCGACCATAATTGTGAATGCCGCGTACAACGCGCGTAGCTGGGTTCGTTCGCTGATCAATAAGACCGCAATACCGAACTCAATGGTCGGTACCAACCAGGCAACCCAGGTGGCTATAGTGGTCAATATCGGTGATTTTTGCAGTTGGATGACGAATGTTTGATAGTCCCATAATTTACTGGAAGCCGCGTAGATGAATAGCATCACAAAAAGAACGGTGACCACATCAATAAAGATTCGTTTTTGAAATTCGATGATCATTTCTTTTTTATTTAAGAATGATGGTGACTGGTGGATGGTGACTTAAACTATCCACCTTCTTTTGTTCTTCAGGCGTCAAGAGGTTTGGCCCGGGTTCGACTCCCGCCGGTTCGAATTCCAGTCCGTTATCAATACCTTTCCTTGCAGCGGGTATACCTTCCACCATCCATTTGGGGGCAGGCGCGCCTTTAAGATAGTGGTCGAAGAATTGGGTGGAGCGCAAAATGTAATCAATTCTAGCTTCATCACGAACACCATGCGACTGGCCATCGTATTGTAGCATCCAGGCTTTTTTTCCCAGCCGGCGCAGGGATAGGAAGAATTCCGCTCCCTGGGTAAAAGCTACATTACCATCTTTGAGGTTACTAATTAGAAGTAGCGGGGTAGTGACTCGGTTGGCAAATAACACTGGTGAATTTCGGAGGTAAAAATCAGGTCGTTCCCATAAGGAGGCAAAAAAACGGCCGTCATCATTCTCCCAATAATCGCTTTGTACGCCCCCGATTTGGTTATACATCGCCACCAGGTCCGAAATGCCGGAAGAACTGACTGCTGCCGCAAACCTATGGGAATGCGTGATCACATAATTCGTCTCCCAGCCGCCAAGGCTGTGTCCCTGGAGTGCCATATGGGCGGTGTCGGCCCAACGAAACGTACCCAGGTAATTCGCTGCGCCGAGAATCGCATTCAAGGCGCTTTGACCCGTGGCGCCGATCGTATAATGAATGTCAGGCGTAAAAACGACATAACCGTGGCTGGCAAACCAGGAAACATCCAGCTCCCCGTTCTGGCTTCCTGGAGTTTGGTATTTAAATAACGCATCTGATTTGCGTTGATAGTAGTGAAGAATGACAGGGTATTTTTTTCCGGGGTCAAAGTTTTCAGGTAAATATAGGACACCCTGATCGTGGCGACCGTCTAAGGTATTGAATGTACGTACCTCACCTTTCATCCAGTTGTAATCCCGTTCCGGGTAGAGGTCGCTTACCTGATGAAAGTTCTTGTGATCAGTGGTCCACCACAAATTGGGGGATTCTATGGTGCTTTGTCGGGAAACAAGGAATACGCGACCGGCACTCACGGGGGATCTCACTGAAACACTTTGCTCGAAAATTTGGGGGAATTCCTGGGCATAATCGTATGGCCCCATAGATCGCCTTTTCGGATCCTTGAACGGTTCATTTAAATTTATCTTGTAAAAACCATTTTCCTTGCTTTGCAGATCATGTGCAGCTATGACCAGGGTCTGCTTATCATTAAACGCCGAACGATCATCGTCCCTGATAATATTGAATGATAGGTGGTGGGCCCTGCCGTAATGATTGGTCAGGCATACAGGTGCATTTTTTCCCAACGGATCGATTTTCCACAAATCATAGGGGTCATAGAACAGGATACCTTTGTCGCCGGCTATCCACTGTCCCGTCGGAATGAGCCCCTTAAAATTTTGATTCCGGTGTCTATTATCCGAGGTATCCCTCGGTATGGGGACCTGCTGGCTAAGGTTGGTGATCTGCCGCGTTAACGTATCGTAAGCATAATAATCCAGGTTATTGTCCATGAATAACATAAATCTTTTACCCGGAGAAACAACATACCGGTAATCTAAGTTAATTGTACTTCTTTCCCCGGTTGCCAATGAAACGATATCCGAAGTTGGTTGGGAAGCTTTCGACCAGTTAAATTCCCTTATTTCGCCAGCCCGTTTATCGAATACGGCATAATTATCACTCAGCCCTCTTATTTTGCCGTCATTTTGTAACCTGGTGATTTGGCCTGGTTTATCAAGCCTGATCATGGCAAGATTAAGGGGTAAGCCATCCCGGAGATCATCTAATTGTTGGGATTGCCACGGCTGATTATAACTCCAGACATCCACGCTGACCTGGCCCGCTTTTGGCTTCTCTGTATAAACGGATTTTAAATAAAATAGCAGCCGTGTACCACTGACATGGAAACCTTCCAGATCGCCCAGTACGAGTCCCTGGTCTGAAGGTACCGACCGGCTGTCTAGGAGGACTTTAGCCTGATCCATTCCTGGCTTGAAATATAGGTAACTCGCGGAATCTTTAAAGGCTACCGCGCCGGCATATGGATCGATCTGTACGCTTTCGGCTTCATTTCCTCGCCAGATCTGTTGGGTCTGGCCGGTGTTCAGATGATAAAGGCAGAGAATTTTTTGATCGCTTTTGTCGGCTGATTTAAAATAGTAAAGGATGTTTTGCTTTACTGCGGGAAAATACGTAGTTACCCCCGAGACTGTTTGCCGACCGCCTGTCTCCAGGTTAACGATGGTCATTTGTATGGCTGGATACCCCGAATACTGGACCAGCATTTCCGAATGTGGCAACTGGAGCAGTTTGTAGTTAATGGTGTGCTCTATGCGTTCTTCTACCGGACTGCCTAGATGAATCAACAGGAGCGTGCTATCTTTTTGACAGATGGCCAAACGGCCATCTTTGGAGAAACGAACATCCGTTACACCGGTCATTTGCCGTTGCCAGGACCCGCGCAGTGATTTAAATACCGTCGTATTGCCGTCTCTGGGAACGTTTTCGACTGTATACCAGGCAAATTTTCCGTCACTGCTCAAGGCGCCTTCGCTGACCTGTGGCCAGTGGGAAAGCATACCGATGTCGATAGCGGGTTTTTGGGCGAACGTGATAAAAGGTATTGCTAATAGCAGAAGAATTAAATTTAAGTTTTTCATATATTTAATTTTCGTTCGTCCAGGTTTTTTCGCTCCTCAACATTTTTTGATAATTGGCATAAATGTCTTTGTCGCCGGGAGTTTTGTCCGTGGCCTGCTTTTCCAACGCGATGGCAACTTTTTTTTCACCCAGTTTGTACAGGATATTGGCTTTTGTATCCAAATATTCCGCCTCGTTCTCCTTCGCACCTGTTTTCAATGCCATATCGATCCATTTGAGGCCGTAAGTGCGTAGTACGGTATGGTCGTTGCAATGCAGGAACAAATCCCAGGCACCATAAACATTGATTTCGACATAGACACCAAAAGCATCTGCCGGCGGGTACATTTTAATTTGTTCATCTTTTGTTTTGGCGTAGGACAGCCATTGGTTCTGTTTCCGGTGATATGCTGCCTGATAATTCAGCAGCGAGCGCTTCAGGTCGGCTTTCGGATATTTTGTTTCGACCGCAGCAAACAATCGTTTAAAATCAGGGTCCTGGTACAAGGCTTTTCCATCTTTAATTAATTGGGGATCCAGCTCTTCGCGACAGATGGCTCCCGCTACCTGGCGGGCAGCCCAGCCTTTTTGATCTGCCAACTGATCGGCCTTTGCAGGGTCGTTATAACATAGCACGAACAGGCTGTCTTTGATGCTTATCAAATAGGAATATTCGATGATAAATTCTTTGCTTTTGACCAGGGCGTCCGCCGCTTGTAAGTGATCCAGGTAATTGGTTTTGTAATCCTGGCCCATTTCCTTTGCCAGTTTCCTGTCCTGCACAACATCCCTGGTAAAGAGCGCCAGGCCGCCCAAAGACGTATAATTCTTCTGACCATTTTTGTAGGCTTCCAGCATGGCGAAATATTTCAAGCGTTGAGGGTCCAGTGACTGGTTAGCCATTGCCGTAAATTCAACCGGCGTTTTATAGCCGATATCCTGCAGGATCATTTTTCCATCCGGTGTAAAGAAAACAAAACTAGGGTAGCCGGCAAACTTATAAAGGGCCTGGAAGTCACCGGCATCTTTGCGCCAACTTTTCACGTAATCATCATCCGCTTTGGCAGAATCCAATTGTAGTTTGAGGGAAATGAATTTGTCATTCATCAGGGCGGCTACGGTATCGTTCGTGTAGACCTTCCGGTCCATCAATTTACAGGGCCCGCACCAGGTGGCAAATACATCCACGAAGATGTATTTGTTCTCGGATCTCGCTTTTTCTTTGATCTGTGCCCAACTCAACTGGTGGTCGAAGCGCATGCCTATTTCGGTTTGCGCTTTCACGAAAAACGGCAGGAGCAATAAAAGATACAATGCTAATTTTTTCATTTGATTTGACAATATCTTTCCGCCTCCGGCTATTCAAAAGGATAGCCGGAGGCGGAAAATGAGTGAATCTTCAATTATTAATAGCCCACGTTTTGTTTCAGGTTAGGATCAGCCAGTATCTGTGATAACGGTATTGGATAAAGCTGCTGGTTGGTATTCCAGGTCCCTCCTTTTTGCGTGCTTACTTGGCTCATCACCGCATCTACCGTTGTGGTGCGTTTCAGGTCCAGCCAGCGGTGCCCATTCTCCGTAAAGAGTTCGACCTGCCTTTCATGCAGGATGGCGGTTAATAGTGAAGGGTTATCCATTGCACCTGTGTAACCGGGAAGACCGGCGCGGGAGCGGATAACGTTGAGGTCCCTTACTGCCGCTGCCGGATCACTGCTCACTTCGGCCTCTGCGCGGATGAGGTATTGTTCAGCCAGCCGGAACTGGATGGCGTATTCAACCAGGCTTGGGGCAAACCGGCCGGCTTTGTATTTATAAGGGTAATTGTAGGTAACTCCGCCTACAGTCGCCTGGTTCACCCAATTTATTTTTCTTTGATCCCCGGTCTCGAAGGCATTCAACACAAAATTGCTCAGGTAGACCGGGTATACGTCCCCGCCCGTACTAGGGCCCGTTAAGGGCAAGTTGAATAAACTGCCTTCTCCCGTGGAGGATCCTGGATAATTAAAGACCGGTTGCAGCGCCCATATGGTTTCCGAACTATTTTTCAGGAAAACATCCTGGAGGGAATCCAGGCTGAATTGGGCGGTATTGCTGATTAAGGCCGATGAAACGGTGATGGCATTTGGGTAGTCTTTGTTGTATAAATACGCCCGCGCCAATAAAGCCGTTGCCGCCCATTTTGTAGGGCGCGTACGTTCAGTTGAAGCAGATAAAGCATCCCCGCCAAGAAAATCGGCGCTCAGGTCAGTTGCTGCTAGTTTCAGATCAGCGACGATCTGCTGCCAGACCATGTCTTTTGGTGCACGTGCTACTACCGAGTTAATCTTAAAATCGGTACCGGTTACCAGCGGCACATCTCCATACAGGTTAACCAGGTAAAAATAGCAGTAGGCCCTGACAAAATAAGCCTCTCCCAGGAGTTGCTGTTTTAATGCCAGCGACAGGTTTGCCGATGCGGTAACACCACGTATTACATCGTTCGCCTGGAAAATGACCGGGTAACAGTTCACCCAGGGGTCCTGTCCATCTATCCCTAAAGACGGACTTAGCGCGTTGCGATAAAACGGGCCCAGCGTAGGATTATTGCGGTCATATAAGACCAGTTCGTCCGCAGATAACGAAAGATATTCATACGCTGCCGGAACACTTGACGCATTATAGTCCTGGGCGCTTAACGTCCCATAAATACCGTTTAATACAGATGCCGCCGTCGCATTATTGTTGTAAACATTGTCGGAATTGATCGCCGCAGAAGAAGGGGGTATCTCCACTAGTTTCTTACAGGCGGATAACAGCACCAGCAGCATAAACCCAAGGAGCCGAAAATATATTGATTGGTTTGTTTTCATTCTTTTTTGATTTAACTTTTTTAATTAAAAACCTGCCTGGATGCCTACAGTGATCACACGTAAGGGCGGCAACGAGAAATTTCCAGGTGTTTCAGGATCAAGACCTTTATAGTGGGTAAAGGTCAGCAGGTTTTCCGCTTGTGCATAAAGTTTGAGTTGAGTGGCATGGAGCGCCTTTCTCCAGTTCTCGGGCACCTGCCAGGAAAACGACAAGGTCTTTAACCGGATGTAGGAGGCGTTGACTTCAGCCGCCTGGCTGAGGGCGCGAGCGTATAAGGCGGGTAAAAAGATGGAGTAATCTGAGTTGGCTCTTTGCACCGAAGTGATATCACCCGGATTTTGCCAGCGCTGCAGCACGCTGACCGGCTGGTTGGAGATTGTTCCCGGGAATGAACCCAACTGTGAAACGCCATCCAATGCCGTTCTTTTCCGGAACTCGAAAAAGACATCCAGGCGGAATCCGCCATAAGAAAAACCGTTACCAAACCCGCCATAAAATTTGGGGTCGGTATTTGCATTCTCCAATTCATCTTCAGGCAGAGTGGGGGCCGAAGTAAGCTGGCCCGCCGCATTTCTGAACTGGTATACCCCGGTCTGCGGGTTAACACCGGCAAGGTCAAGCAGCCGGCTTACAGTCACCGGCTGTCCGATGACGAGTTGCCCGGAGTAAGGTGAGGTGGCCAGGCCCGGGAAGGCAAGCAGTTTATTTTGGGGGATGGTTAAATTGAAATTACTTGTCCAGCGGAATTGACCTGTTTTGATATTGACCGAGTTCAGGCTGAATTCCCAAACCCTATTCTCCACAGTCGCCGGAAAGTTTTCCAGGATCGAGCCAGCCCCTGTTGTCGCCGGCACTATATAAGGCAATAATTGGTTAGAGGATCGGGAGACCACATGACTGGCGCTAAGCAATAAACGGTCATTAAAAAAACCGAGGTCCAGGCCTGCGCGCAGTTTAGTAGTCTCTTCCCATTGAAGATACGGATTGGGCAAGCCTGAATTGACCAGTGCGGAGGTATTCAGGTAGGGATAGGCATATCCCACGGCATTATAATTGTTTTGATACTTATAGTCCCCGATCTGGTCATTTCCGGTTGTTCCATAGCTTCCGCTCAATTTACCGAAACTCATAAAGGGCAGATCATCCTTTACCGCCTGTTCGCCAGAAAATATCCAGGCGGCACCAACGCTCCAGAAATCGTGGAAGCGGTTTTCCGGTCCGAAACGGCTGCTGCCATCCCTTCTGCCGGCCAGGTTAATTATATATTCATCGTTCCAGTTATAATTGATACGACCAAATACTGCGTTGTACTTGTAGATCGCAGAGTTGACACCCAACACTGATACGGTACTGGCAGCAGCAATATCGGCCAATAGCTGGTCAGATGTAAAACCGCTGGCGCGAAGATTTGTACCGAACGAATTCTGCTGGTTGATCGTGCTCCCGGCAACGGCTTCTAGCCTTCCTTTGCCAATCGCCTTTTGATAGCTGAGCTGTGGTTCTATCAGCCAGGAATTGAGATTATTACTGGAATAGAACGCCGAAGTGGAGGGTGGACTGCCGGCCGAAGGTGCATTAGAAGTGCTTGGAAAAAGGGCGTTTCCATCTCTTTGCATATAAGTGTAGCCAAAACTACTCTTAATATCCAGGCCCGGGAGGAGCGTATAACTAATGATGGCGCTGCTTGTCAGGTTGTTCGTTTTGGTCTGTTGTGTGCCAAGGGCATACTGCGATGGATTCCCATTCGGCCAGGTCGAATTGCCGTTAGCATCAGGCGCCCAGCTCACACTACCGTCAGGATTACGTAGCGGAGGTGCGTTTGGCGGAAGTGTCAATGCGGTTCCTGTCGGATCGGTCGTTGGAAGATTATCGTTATCAAAAAGGTAGCTGACATTGAATTGCAGTTTGAAACGCTGGTTATTGGAAGCATGATTTAAATTAAGATGCAGCGAGCTTTTTTGGTCCGCAAAATTGTCGGGTAAAACGGTAGTTTCCCTGTGATCGCCCACGCCTATTAAAAATTGCGTATTAGCGTTTCCACCGGAAACCGAAGCTTGCATATTTGTATAACGCGCGATGCCACCAAGGAGGGCTTTTTGCCAGTCGGTGTAACTATTCGGGTTCCATGTACCGTTAAGATCATAATCGGTGGGCCCGGGAGCGGATATACCGTCATTTTTCAACGCTTCATTCCGGATTTTCAGATATTGCTGTGTATTAAGGAGATCGACATGGCCAAGGACTTTCCCAAAACCGTTTTGAAGATTAAAATCCACATGTGTATCGCCGGCTTTTCCTTTTTTTGTGGTGATCAGGATGGCGCCGTTTGCTGCCCGTGAACCGTATATAGAAGTGGCATCCGCATCTTTTAGCACAGAAATGCTTTCAATGTCAGCAGGATCAATTAAAGCAAAGGCAGAGGGTGAGCCCTGGACACTCCCTAATTCTGGCAGTACTTGTGAGAAGTTTGGAACCCCGTCGATGACATATAAGGGTGCATTGCCGTTGCCTATACTGTTCTGTCCCAGAATCTGTATGCTGACCCCCGCACCTGCAAACCCACTACCTTGCGTTACGAGTAAACCGGGCACCCTGCCTTCCAGAGCCAGCACAGGATTCGCCACCGGTTGTTCTTCTATTTCCTTAGCCGAAACCACTGAAATATCACCAGTACTTAACCGCTGCGAGGTCTGTCCGTACGCGATGACCTGCACCGCATCGAGTTGGGAAGTGGCGGGCTTGAGTTGTATATCGCCCACTTGTTCCGCTGCGGTGATTTCTTTTTTGTCGTAACCGATGAAGGAGATAACAATCGTCGTGCCGGCTTGTACCTTTTTCAGTGTAAACACACCATCCGCGCCGGTGATGGTAGAGTTGTTGGTGCCTTTGACGATGATGGTGGCGCCGGGGAGCGGTTTTTTGTTTTCGTCGAGAACGCGGCCGGTGACATCGATAGGAGCCTGTTCGGCTTGCGTTTTGACGGGTGGGGCGGTTGTTTTAATTGACACCACAACGGATTTGTCGGCGATGGTATAGTCGAGGGGCTGTCCCTGGAAGATTTGGTCAAGCACGTCTTTAAGATCTTCGTTTTTGACGTTGATAGTGACGGGTCTGGCTTTGGCCAGGATGGTGCCGGTATAGGCGAAGTCATAGCCGGTTTGGGCGCTGATCTGGTCAAATATAGTACTAAGCGGGGTGTTTTTGCCGGACAAGGTGACCTTCTGCGCAAGCGTGCTTGCGCTGACCTGCAAAAGGGCGATCAGCATCAGGAAGGCGGTTAATTTCATGACCAGCAAGAATTGTTTAATGTAAGTTTTGTACATTTGCTGTGTTCGGTTTGTGCGTTTTGCCTTTTAGTTTTCGACGACAGGGAGGCGGGCGCGGTTCTTAAATGATGAATATTGTTTAAGCAATCTGAATGAAGTCATTCCGGCTTTGCAGGGGTGACTTTCTTTTTTTTCGGGAAGCAATTTGATTTTCAACGATCCTCAAGAAGGCTTCGCCGTTTTGTGTAGCGTTTATTCGATAACGGTTATTCTCCTTCCTTCGATTTTAAAGTGAATGCCTTTGGTTCTTTCGAGCACACTTAGTGCCGCGCTGATGTTTCGCTGACGGGATAGTTTCGCGTAAAATACTTCTTTAGTGATTTCGCCCTGGTAACTCACATCGATGTCGTACCAGCGGGCCAGCTGGCGCATGACGGTTTGGATATTATTGCCGTCGAAACGGAACTCCCCGTTTTTCCAGGCTATGCTATTATTCGGGTTGACTTGTTTGATTGTTATGCCGTCGCTTTGCTGGCCGGGTATTAGCACCTTGCCATTGACTTTTACACTGCCCTCCACCAGCGTGGTACGGGTGCTGGCTTCATCGGCATAAGCATTCACATTAAAGCTGGTGCCAATATCTTCAATAGTTTGTTTTTCAGTTTGAACCTTAAATGGCTGTTTGGCGTTATGGGCCACTTCAAAATAGGCTTCGCCGGTGAGTTTCACGATGCGTTCCCTGCCGTTAAAGGCAGTCGGGAAGGTAATAGAGGATTCGGCATTGAGCCATACTTTGGTGCCGTCGGCCAAAACCAGCGGGTAGGGCGATTGCTCGCCCCGCGCGGTGGTTAACGTATTATAACTAAACTGATCTGCGGATTTTGCATCGTAGGTGATGGTATTTTGCGTGGCATTGATCACCGTCTGGTTCTGCACGGCCAGCCGGCCCTTTAGCCCCTGGGTTAGTACAATTTTCTGCCCGTTAGCAAGCATTAAAGTGGCTTGCTGATGACCCGGCTTAATATCGATTTTGGCAAGCGTTTGGGTCGCCTGTTGCCTGTGCACCAATAGATAGCCGCCAAAAGACAAGATAAAAATAATGGAAGCTGCGGCTGCAATGCGCGGCCATAAGTGGCGGGTTCGGGATCCGGTGATTTGCGCCATGATCCGTTCGTCGATGGCTGCCGGTACTTCCAGGAGTCCTTCATCGCCGACCTGTTCCCAGCTTTGGTCGAGCAAACTGGTGAAGTAGCCCGTGTTGTCCGGGTCAGCCAGCAGCGTCCTGAACTCTTTGAGTTCGTCCGGGCTGAGGCCTTTGGCCAGGTACAGCTGGTAAAAATGATCGATCCTGTTTTTGTCTGATAACATCACATTAACTTAACATCCGTTTTTTATAAGACGTAAGTGCTGTTATGGCAGGGTGACAGGAAAATTAAATTATTTTCAGGATGATCAAAATAGCGGCAATATCGCTGTTGCTGGCTACATGCGTACGCAGGAAAGACAAGGCGCGCTTCATATGCGTTTTAACCGTGTTAATAGAAATATCGAGCTTGTCGGCGACGTCCTCGTACCGCAGGCCGTCCTGCTGGCAGAGCAGGTAAACCTCTTTTTGCTGGCGGGGCAGAAGGTTGATGGCAGCTTCCAAAAGCTTGCGGGTTTCGTTTAGCAGGATGGTTTCCTCGGTTTCATTATGCGCCTCGGCATAGTTTTGGGTCAGCAGCTGTTCCGCTTTGGCCGAAGCCACGAGTTTGCGCATTGCGTCCAGGCTCCGGTTGCGGGCCATGGTTTTGATAAAGGCCGGGAAATTGTCGATGGCAGTTAGCCCTTCACCCATGCGCCAGATCTTCAGGAACACTTCCTGCATGACCTCTTCGGCGAGGATGTCGCTATGGAGCAAGCCTGCGGAATAAGTATAAATTTTCTTTTTATAAACCTCGTAGAGTAATTTAAACGCACGCTGATCCCCCGCCGCAACTTTCGCCAGCAACTCACGTTCATCGAATAGAGGTTTAACTGGCATAGGGTTAATCTAAAGCGAATTTAAACTTAAATTACCGTAAATCCAATTAGCCTGACCGTTTCCGGCCAGGCTAAAAAGCAGGTTTTATTTTGAAGCATGCTTTTTATCGGTCACCGTTGTACGCACTTCCTGCGCGGTCACTTTTAAAGCTTGCATCGTATTGCGCAGCCGGGTGCCGGCGGCATTATTGCCTTTGCTGAAGAATTTGTCGGCGTCGGCTTCTGCTGAAGCAATGAGCTCTTTCAATTTTGCGATCTGTTCCATGTTATTAAATGGTTAAATGAATAAATAAATTGTTTTTTCGTTTTTAAAAGGCGGCAAAAATAAGGATTTGCTTTATACGGCGATGCCCTGTTCTTGTTGCTGCTCCTTCACCTGTTCCTTGCCCTTGCCCGCCAGCATAGCCTGGCTTAATTCCGGTTTCAGGAATTGCTCCCGTTTTTCGGGTTTGCCATTCTCCTGGAACAAATTGATCTGGCTGTAACGCGGCGAAGTTTCCAGGTGCAGCTTCATTTCCTCGCCGTCCTTATTGACCGTCACCAGCGGGCGGTTGCCCTGGCGCAGGCTTTCTTCCAGTTTTTCGCGCTTGGCCGGATCGTTCAGTTCCCTGATATTAAAGTTATCCAGCACCTTGCCCAGGTCAAAGCCATAGGACGGATCATGGTAATGCTTGCTTAAAAAATTACCGTGGCGGTCCTTGGGGTTGTTCAGATCAAGCAACACCCAGGCCTTATACGACATCCCCGCCGCATTGGCCAGGTCATCGCGGTAAACCGCCCGTCCCTGGATCAGGTTGGCCGCCTGCTCGGCGGTGAAGCCCTTGCCGCTTTCGACATAAAAAGTTTGGGTGACCGCCGGGTTATTAAACGTCCGCTGGAAATCCTTGACCACGTAATTCACTTTATCGTTTTCCATCGTGGCCAGCAGGGTTTTATTTTTAAGGTCCTTGCCGACCGCCAGCTCTGCGTCGCCTTTCTTTTCCTTGAAATACTCGATGGCCTGGTGCGGGTCCTGGAAGTTGCGGAACTTATTTTCCTCCCCCTTGGCGATCACCATATACTGTTGGCCGGGCTCCAGCATTTTACCGCCTTTATCCAGCGACACTTCGTATTTATTCAGGTAATAATGTTCGGACTGGCCGGACTGTTTCAAAGGAACGGACAGGTTGACGATGCCCTTGTTCCCCGCAATGGTGTCATGCAGCATAAATTGCGGCACATTCGCTTCCATTTTCTGTTGCATTTCAGCAATGAGCTTATCCTTAAAGCCCAATGCCTTCATTTCTTCTTTCAAATTCTCCAAATTGTTCCTGTTCATATCAGCTTTTTTTATGGTTAATGGATTTGATTTTTTTATTTCTTCCAGCAGCTGGTCGGCATGCCGGTAATACACCGGGAATTCCGCGTCCCCCGACAGGTAATGGGCACCATCCAGGTAGTCCAGCGCCTCGCCGAGCGTTTCAAACAGGCTCAGTTGGTGGGGCTGCAGCTCCATATCCTGCGGCCGCAGCTCCAGTACGACATGGGGCAAACCCACGTCCTGCGCATCTTCCAGCAGGCCGATGATCACCTCCGCATACTTGGTTTCCAGCCGCATATCAGCTTTTATTGACCCTCAAAAGCACCGTTTGCCCGCCTTTGAGTTTGACCCGGATCTTCCGCACCTTTTTGCCCAAAAGCCCCTTAGCCGCGCTGATCCCCGCCGTCGCCGCCTGGGTCGACAAACTGTTGTCCATGCTTAGAAACTGCATATTATCCAGTGCCCCTGCCGTTCCGTTCCCGGCCGCCTCGCCCAGTTCCGCTTCCGGCGCGTTGATCCCCGGTAACCCGTCCAGCGCAAACACCGTCAGGCTGACCGGGATGATGGAACTACCCAGCCGGATATTCCTGATATCCAGCAGCAGCCGTTGATTGGTCACCGTACAGGCACCGAACAATAACTGACCTTTGGGAACACACAGCCCGCCGGCACGCAGCGTGTCCGACAAACGTAACCTCACCACCCCGCCCGGCGCCACTTTCTGGTTCCCGTCGATCATCGCCGGGATCGCTTTAAAAGCACTGTCTGGTGCCGCTTTGACCTCCTGCTTCAATTGCTGGTTCACCAGCTCCGGGTGCTGGATCTGGAAGATCTTATCCATCATCCCGGCCAGCTGCTTCATTTGCGGGTCGTCCGACTGCTGGCTTTTCATCCCCTGCGCCAGCTTTTCCAGCCGGTCAATATCCGCGGAATTGACTGCCGGGGCGTTATTCATCGGCGATACCAATCCTTTCTGCACCGGCGGCTCCGGCGCTTTACCCATCTGTTCCCTGATCTGCGCCAGCTTTTGGCTGATCTGTGCCGCATTGTTATCGGTCGTCGTAACCGAACCGGCAGCATGTTCCTTTACAGGAAATAATCCATTACTACCCGCACTAACTTTCTCCGATGCCGAATCTTTAGCCGCCTGGTCATACAGGCTCAGCTTATCCTGCGGTTTTTCACCCTTGAACTGCGCCGAGGGCAGCTCCGTATTGATCCCTTTTTGCTGCGCATTGTCCTGCGCCTTCCCTTTACCGCTGCCCAGCGCCAGAAAGATCAGCGCCGCAAACAGCAGGACCGGTACCGGCAGGAACAGCAAAAGCTTTTTCCGCTTTTCGCGCTGTTCCGGTGTCACTTCTTTTGTTGCTTTCATATTTTTTATTGAGTTAGTAATTGATTAAATCGCTTTTAACAGCAAATACAAACTGATCCCGCCAAAGACCAGGCAGAACAGCGCCAGTGCAACCAGCTTTGAAGTCCTGTTCCAATACTGCGTTTTCCGGTTCAGGTAATTTGCGACCCGGGTTTGCCTGCGGACAATCGCCGCGGCTACCCGGCCGGCTAACAATTCCTGCCGGTCAGTCAAAACCCTGCTTTTCGTCCTTTTCCAAAACAGTCCCATGCTCATTTATTGACGGTGCTTAAATCCTTATTTTCCAAAGTCTCCCATTTTTCGATCAGGAAGCCATGCGGGTTATTATCGCTGCGTGACACATTCCGCAAAAAGCCCTGCGTCACCAGGCTGCGCGTGACCGTCGAGGTCGAACGCACCAGCTTTTCCGTCGCATAGCACTTAAAGAAAAACGGGTACTGGTTAACATCCACCTGCACACTGTCCACGCTGATCGTCTGGCTGATATTCCCGCTGACCAGGTTATTATAATAACCCGCCTCCTTCAGGTCATCGTAAGCCTTCTTCGCGCTTTCATCCGCCATATACAAGGCCCTGGTAATACCCGCCTGTATCTGTTTATCATCCGGGTCCAGCGTAAAAAAGTAATGATGGAACATCCGCACATGGTCCCGGATCTCCACCGGGATATTATCCTTCCGGTCTGCGGCAAAAGCATCCAGCGCCTTACCATTGGCCAGTATATAAATGTGGTTCTTGTAATTATCCGAACTCTGGTAACTTTTCCAGACCGCGAAGCAGGAAATCCCCACACAAGCCGCGATCAGCAAATAGCTGAACAGCCGGATATGCTTAAAAGCCGTATCGATATTTTTTAACTGGCTAAACATTACTATTTGTCTCCTTTCAGTTTATCTTGTTGATAGTTCTTATTACCCGCACTATGGTAGCCCTCCCAGAAGTTGCGCGGGGCGTTCAACAAATTCCAGCCACCCTGGGCCGCACGACCGGCACTCGCTTCCGCGGTATGCCCGGCCGTGGTGGCCACCCCGGTCATCGTACTGGTCACCGTATTCACCCCACCCATCGTCAAACTGTTGATCCTTTGCAGCATCCCGTTCCCGCCATGCGCATGTACCACGAAATTCGCCACCGTCGGCACAGAGAAATAACCCACGATACCGATCAGCAGGAAGATCGCATAAGCGGTATCCGTCGAACTGAAGAAAGTATCTCCCGCGCTTTGGATCTGCGCGATGTCCAGCTTCAGCATATTCTCCTGCACCTTTCCAATGATACTCCCGAAAATATTCGCGATCGGCAGCCACAAAAAGATATTGATATACCGCGCCAGCCACTGGTGCAGACTGTGCTGGAACCCGTCAAAGACCGACAGCCCGAACACCAAAGGCCCCAGTATCGCCAGCACGATCAGGAAAAACGTCCTAATCGTATTGATACAAAGCGAAGCCGCGGCATAAACCACCTCCAGCACCTCCGACAGCCACTGCTTGATATTATTCCGGAAATTATACGACTGCTGCGCCATCCAGAACTTCACATCATTACCGATACCATCCAGCATCCCCTCGTTATCATGGTTCGGGTCATCCGGGTGCGAATAGCGATACCACTTATCCTGGTCGCCATTGCCGTCCGTACCCACATACATCTGGTAAGCGCTCGACGCTTTCACCGCAGCCTCCTTTTGCGCCAGCAGCTGCGCCACCGCCGTATTACTTTGCTGCACCATGCCCCCGGTCGCCGAAACCACCGGCTGCAAAACCCCGTTCATCACCGCGATGACCGCCGGGAACAGCATCACCGCCATACCCAGCGCAAAGGGCCGCAACAACGGGTAGAAGTCCAGCGGCTCCGCCCGCGCAATCTGCGACCAGACCCGGGAGCCGATATACCATAAAGCCGCGAAACCCGCTATGCCCCGCGCCGCCCCGATGAGCTGGCCGCAAAGCGGCAGCATCTGGCTATACACATTATCCAGCACCGGCTGCATCCCTTTTAAGTCATCCGCTAAACCGTCGGCACGGCTCAACAGCGGCACTTGCAGCAGCACGAGCAGAACACCTGTTATGATTAATAATTTCTTTTTCATTGCCCGTACAAATTTTTTAAAGTTTGATTCTCGTTCTGTTCCTTGGTTCTTTGCATTTGGAGCATCATCGTCTTCCGGTTAAAGCTTTCCAAAAAAGTCAGCTTATCGCCCGTATCCCGGTAAATCCGGTCGATTGCCGCCAGTCGTTCCGCATCGCTCATCCGCAGCTTACTGTCCGTCATCACATTCAGTAAATTCGTCACATTCTGCAAAGCCAGCTTCGTCAGCTGGTTATAGACCGATAGTAGGTAATCCAGCTCATGCGGGTTGAACTTGTTGCTGGCTGCAAAGCGGCTGTAAGCCGTTTTATACTCCGATAAGATCCGTTCTTCCGCCGTCAAAATATCCGCCACCCGCACATACTGCCGTACCACCGGGCTGACCAAATACAACCCATCCAGGAACACCTCGTGCAAATTGAAATTGCCCTGCGCGATCCCCTTGACCACCCCGTAACCCGCGCTCAGATCGGCATAACCCTTTTCCATATCCGTCAGGATACTCTTGAACTGGTCCAGCTTCTGGATATCCAGGATCAGTTGCTCCATATCCTGGTCCTGGGCTTTCACCGGGGTGGCCGAACCCAGCAGCAAGCAACAAGCACCCAGAAAAGCGATCAGCAAGCCCTTGACCTTTCGCCTATTATCTTTTACCTTAATTGCTTCCATACACATTTTTTAAAGTTTGTAATTGCCGATCCTCCTGTAGCCTTTGCTGCGCCATGACCCTCACCGCATTGCGGAAATGCTGCGTAAAGACATACCGGTCCTTCATCCGCTCATAAACCTCATGTAGCTTCGCGATGCGCTCCTGGTCGGTCATCTGCACCTGCCCGTCGGAAACCACCGGCTTCAATTCAACCAGGTCGGCGTTGCAATCCTGCAACACCTGAGCGCTAACCTGCCGGATATAAGTTTTCGTGTCGCTATCCAGGCCGTCCACCTGGCCTAAAGTATTCAGACCGCTACCAATCGCTTGCGCGTATTCACTGACCACCGCCAAATCCGGGTCGTTCCTAACCGCCGGGTTCACCGTCTTCAGCGACGCGAAATAACTTTGGTGCAAACCAAATTCCGCCCCGGTAATGCCCCCGATAGTACCCAAACCGCCGGTTGCGATCCGGTAGCCCTTTTTGACATCACTTTCAAAGCTTTCCAGCGCCACGATCTGCTGCGTCAGGTACTTGATCAGCGTTTTCTTCTGGCTGAACCACTCCGCGAAAGTCTGTGCCTCGCTGCGCTCAGCAGAACCAAGAAGCAAGAGACAAGAACCAAGACAAACGATCAAAAGACCTTTGACCCTTTGCCTTTTACCTTTCACCTTATTCCAATCCATAATATTGCTTTAAAGTGGCTACCTCGTTCTCGTCCTTCGCCCGCTGGATACTGAGCATATAATTTTTGTTATTGAACTGCTGCAGGTCACTGTAATTGCGGTCCACACCGTCAGCCGCCTCATTGATCAGCTTCAACCGTTCCGCATCGCTCATCTGCGTTTTGGACGGCACCACCACCATCAGCAGCTGGTCCATGTTCTTGATGCTTTCCTGCAACAGGCCCGAATACACCTTGCCCATGTAATCCAGTTCCTCCGCGCTGAAATGCTTATCCTGCCGCAGCTGGCCCCAGGCCTGGTTATAGCGGCTGACCAGTTCTTTTTGCTTTTCGGTGATATCATATATGCGCTCATAGGTCGCGATCACCGACTTGATCTGCCACAGTTCATTATAATAGGAACTGTATAGATCCTTTTGCTTCTGCGTCCAGTCAGCGATCTCCGACAGTTTGAGTTTGGACAGCGTATTTTCCAGCGTCTTCTGCGCATCCTGCAGCCAGATCGTCTGGTTTTGAAAACGCTGTACTTCCAGGTCGATGGCCCGGATCACCCGGCCCACCGTTTCCTGCAAGACCTGGCTCACCACGATCTGCGCATCCGCGTGCTGCGGTAAGCTGACAAAAATGGTGATCGCCGATAATGGTAAAATGACCATGTATTTCTTGATGTTGCTGATTTGTTTTTTATCGGAATCAAGGATTCCTTCGGAATTTTTCATAACCCCTCCTTACCTCCCCAAAGGGGAGGGATATTTTTAATCGTTAATAATTTTTGTTGATTGGTTTATAATTTCCGGTATTCACTGTTGCCGTTCAACAGGCAATGCTGGTCCGGCTGGAAAACGAACGTATTGCCCGTTTGAACCACCTCCAAAACCTGCCTTTGCGTATCCCATTCACCCGTCCAGTGTTTCACCTTATGCTGCACCGTCTGCACCTTGCCATTGGTGATACGGCGGTACCCCGTTTTGCGCGTGATCAAATACAGGTTATCCGTGCTTTTGGCAGCTTCGATCACCAGCGTATCATTGGCCACGCTGAACTCGCTCTGCGCCTGGCTGATATAAGTGCCCGGTATAAAATCTTTAATGGCGTTGCCGGAATTGCAGGCGGTAAATAAGCTAGTCACCGCGATTGCTAAAAATGCTAAGTTTCTCATAATCTAATTTTTATTGGTTTTTGCTCTTAATTCTTCAGCCAATGCTCGGATACCCTTTTCCATATTCCCATAGCGCTCCGCATATTCCTCCACTTTCAGCTTTTCGCTTTCCTCCGTCGTATAGGCCAAATATTCCTCCACCGACAGTTCATTCCGGTAAACCCGCATCACCTGCCCGCCCTGGTCGATGAACACCTCGCGGTAATTTCGACCAGGCTCATTGGCCTTATTGACCGACAATTGCAACGCCTTCGCCTTATCCGACAAACCCAATACCGCCTGCAAAGCCTCGAACTTGTTCATGAACTTCCGCATGTCCAAAAGGACCTTGGTATCCGCATTATTGATCACCGTTTCCTTCAGGATAGGGGAGCTGATCAGGTCATCCACCTCCTGCGTGATCAGCGCGGCGATCCCGTTAAACTTGCGGACGGTCTTATAGAGGTACTTGATAAAAGAGCTCATTCCCGCCTTTGTGATCGCGATCCAGGCTTCATCAATGGCCAGGATCTTGCGCTGACCGGGTAACTTGCGCATCTTGGAGATGAACAATTCCATGATCACCAGCGTGACCACCGGGAACAGGATCGGGTGGTTTTTCACATTATCCAGCTCAAACACAATAAAGCGCTCGTTCAGCATATCCAGGTTCTTCGTCGCGTTCAGCAGGTAATCAAACTCCCCGCCCATGTAATAAGGGTTCAGCACATACAGCAAATTTGCAATATCAAAGTCCCGTTCCTTCACCTTGCCGTTCTCCAGCACTTCCAGGTATTCCTGCATCAGGAAATCATAAAAGGAATTAAAACCGGGAAAGATCAGCGGGTTTTTCGCCAAATGCACATAATACAACGTGATCGCATTGGAGATCGCCACATACTCGGAACGGCTATACGTTTCATCCTCCTTTTTCCAAAGGGCGATCAGCAACGTTTTCAGGCTTTCCTTTTTCTCCGTATCCAGCACCTCACCCTTACCCAAATAGAAAGGATTAAAGCGGATCGGGTTAGCCTCCGTATAGACAAAATAATAGCCGCCCACCAGCTTGCACAAACCCTTATAACTGCCGCCGATATCGATGGTCACGCAATGCGTACCCTGGTCATACAGCGTCCGCAGGATATGGTTCATCGCCATCGACTTACCGCCGCCGCTGCCCCCGCAGACAAACAGGTTCCTATTGGTGATCGTCCCGTTCTTCATCGGGCGGTCGAACAGGTCAACCATTATCGGCCTGCCGTACAGCCGTTCCCCGAAACGTATACCGGTTGCATCCGAACGGTAATTGCTGTCGGGATTAAAAAAACAGGTCGCCTGCTCCAAAAACGTATCAAACGTATCATTGGCCGGGAAATCACCCGCATTACCCGGCAAACCCGCCCACCAGATCTGCGCCGCACCGTCCGTTTCCAGCTTCGCCGTCGCATCCAGCCGGGCCATCGCCGCGCTCACCTTATTCTTGATCTCCTGCACCCCGTCCGGATCATTCGTCCAGGCAAACACATTAACATGCGCCTTTACCGGCAAGCGCTGTTCGGATATCGCCTCGTTTAAAAAGTCCGAGGTCGCATCCCTGGCAATCGCATTCTCCCGCGAATACCCCGACAGCGACTGTAAACGCAGCCTTTTCTTCTCCAGCAGCTTCAGCGTCTTACCCGCATCCTCCACGAAAATATACTGGTTCACGATATGGTTACAATCCAACAGCAAACCCAGGGGCGAAGCAAAACCGGTACTGAACCGGGTCTTGTCCGTGCAATACGGCTCATAATCCACCCGGCTCCCGCATAGCGCCGGTAAATCCTCCACATCCGCCAGCGTAAACAGCTGTCCGACCGCATCACCGATCCTGACCCCATCTTTCAAATGCACATCTTTGATCACCGGCAGCTCGTTCCGTCCCTGTAAAAAACAATAGGATTCAATCACCCCAGCCTTATGTTTGGTGCCTGCCAGATCCTCATCAGTCAGCCTAACAAGGCCAATCCCACTATCCGAAATAATCCGTTCAAACGCCCCGGCTTTTTCCATAAACTCCCGGTATAAAGCCACATCCAGGCTCTGCGCCGGAACCGGCGACTTGCGCATCAATGTCGAATACCCGCTGCTCGCTGCTTTCCGCCCGTCCGGCTTCTTCGTTAAATACAGATAACAGCGGTGATCGAGATAGGGGCGGCCCTGGAAATATCGTTCTCCTGAAAGCGACAAAAAGCTTTGCGCCGCGCCCAAACTACCCGCATAATCCCGCTGCATAAACACATCCTGCTGGTGAACGACCGTAAGGGGCGACAGTAACTTGACCGCTTTCACCAAAGCTTGGTGCCCGGCTTCATAATCTTGCGCCGAGCGGGTAAACAACTCCGGCAAACTCAACTCATAACCAATGGTAATATCACCCTGCCTCGACAGGATACAATTGTGCTCTACTTTATAAATGGGCAATATATTCTCAATGCTGACCATAAACGCTACTTCTTTAAATGGATAAAAATTTTCCTGGACCGGAACTTCAGGTAAACCGGCAAACTGCGGCGGGCGTTCCGTTTCATCAAACCATGTTCACCATACCGGTGGCTCAACCGGAATATCCGCAGGACCATGTACGTCCCGGACCCCAGCACCAATACCAGGCAGGCATACGTGTTCACCCCGCAGATATACAGCACTGCGAACAACACCAGCAAAGCCACCAGGCTGCCCGCTAAATAGCCGATATACTGCGCCTTAACCCCTTTAAAAGTGATCGCCCGGCCAATGCCCTTGTTGATGGAATAAACCGAACTCATAGCCCGAAGAAAGATTTGATGACCGTGGCCACCACCACCAAAAAGATACAGGAACCGAACCAGGCCGCCGCCACCTTATTGGTATCCGGCTCACCCTCGTTCCACTTGCGGTACACCTTGATTGCCCCGACAATACCCAAGACCGCACCGATGGCATACATCAGATTACAGCCCGCGTCGAAATAGCCCTTGACCATCGTGGTCGCCTGGTTAATACCCGATGAACCGTCCTGCGCTTGTGAACTTAAAGCCGAAAGCAAAAAGGTCAAAGCCGAAAAGAAGAAATAGAAAAGTTTTTTATTGAATTTCATGATATATTGATTTAAAAATTGATTATTCCCACAATTGTCCAAGCTCATCTTCGCTCAGGGCAAATGGCACATTTTCCAGTATCCATTCATTAATGGCTGCCAGGTGCGGGCCGTCCTTCAGGCGTTCGTATTTGGCAGATACCAGCTTGAACAGGCTGATAAAATCTGATTTATCACCTCCGGTAGCCTCCACCGTATGCAGCGCCGTTTTGATTTCCTCCAAAGCATCAGGAACCAGCCCCAACAGCTCATCATCCGGGTTCCTTTTGGCCCGCCCGGTAAAACCGAAACTGTTCCAGGCATGGGTCGTTACCCCCTCCGGTTCGGTCGCTTCGCCTACGAGATTATCTTCCATAAACTCTTCGGTTTCCCATACATGGGGCAGGGGTTCCCGGACAGCAGGTTTACCCCGCGCAAAAAAAGCCTTCAGCCGCCTGCCGCCAAACCACAACAGCACGACGGCGTACCAGATGAACAAAAACCCAATGGCCGCAAGTCCGAACTGCTGCCAGGTGAAATGAGGTAACGTGATCATATATTTTGCTTTTGCCCCGGCGCTCCATTGCGCCGGGAATAACAAAAGCAAAATTGCCCCAAACCCCAAACCCGGATTAACACCACCATAGGACAGTGTTAAAAGTTTTTTCAGGAATCGCCCTCCGGGTCATCCCTGAGCGGTTTTTTTAATTTCGCACCCCGGTTAGGTTTGTAGGCCAGATCCTCATCGATCCTTTGGTGGATCGCCTCGCGCATCCGGTCCAGCAGCTTCGTCGGGCTGGCCGTATTGCGCCTGCGGATATCCGTAAACTTCCGGTGCACGCTCGCCATATCCAGTTCCAAACTCGATTCCAGCCACTCATAAATATCCGTCACATCCGCATTCCCGTTATTAAACTGCCCGGCATAATACAGCCCGTACGCCAATTCCGCGATACCCACCTTATTCCCCGTCCATTTCAAACCGTGCTTCGGCTTTTCCACCGAACCCGGCTCCAGCTTATTTAACAGTTCAGCAGAAAGTCTTTCATAAGCGATAAAACGGGCAAACAGGTAGGTCGCCGCGGGCACTCCCGCCGCATGAAACTCCGGGCTTTCCGGCAGGAACAAATGCTGCACCGTCTGACCCGATACAAACAGCATCCCGTCCAGTTCCTCGAGCCCCTTGCGCCAATATTCATGCAGGAACTGGTGCTGCCAGGTATATAGACCCAGCGCCGCAATTTTGGTGCGGTAAAAATTCTTAATAGCCTTAACCGGCCCCAGCGGTTTCGCCGAATCCAGGTTAAACCGTTCCGCGGCGTACATATACTCCGCATACAGATCAGGGTAGATCGTTTTGTTAAACAACGCTTCCGCGGCCCGGTCGGTAAAGCCCATAGTTTTGACCTTGACACTTACTTCTTCCAAAGCCGCCTTAATGGCCGCCAAAGCTTTCACCGTTTTATCCGGTTCCCGCGCCTCATTTTCCCTGATCTCCGCCAGCTCTTCACGGAGTAATCCGCAGCGTTCTTCACCATACTTTTGTAGCATATTCTCATTGGTTTTAAATAAATCCTGTTCCGCCGGTTCACTGGCCACAACTTGTCACCCAACAGGAGATGCGTAGATTTTCACCATAGGCAATCGTTTTTTCGCAGGTTAATTTTTTTAACAGCGCTCGAGAAGGCTTCGCCGTTTCCACCAAAGATGATTGCCGGAAATAATTGGAAACAATAGGGTTTTGCCTTAAAAATGGGATTAAGGGTATCTCCTTAGAGAGGAGATCAGGGTTGGTTATATAATTTTTTAAAGAGGCTGATTTTATTGCGCACACCGACTTTTGTGTAGACGTTCCGCATGTGGGCATCCACCGTTTTCTCTGATATAAAGAGCGCTTCACCGGCAGATTTATAGGTATGCCCTTCGAGTATTAACAGCAGTACCTCCACTTCCCTGGCTGATAAACCAAAAGTGGTACAGTTGCGTGTGAATATTTCCTCTTTCTCCGAGGAAGCTTCGAGGATCAATTTCTTTTTCTCAGAAATCGTCTTTTTAAAAATCTTCAGGTTGAGAATCAACAATACGATAGCAACGACAGTCAACCCCAGTATCATCCAAAACCACAACATAGCCAGTAATCATTTAAGTTAAAAATATGATTTAAACATAAACGCGGGCAATGAATGTTCAGGCCTTTGAAGGTACCGCTAAGTAACCCGGAGAGCCATGAACAAGCACGCCCGCGTTTAAGCGGGCATTGCACTTGCTCTTGGCTCTCCTTTTAAAAATTAGCGGTTTCTCAAAGGCCAAAGACGGTGAATGCGAATGTTGTTTTATATGTTAGTTGTACGTATCTCTGTGTTGTAAATTCATTTTAAATCCTCCGTAAATATAGGTAAATGGTTTATTTTGTCCGCTCTTTTTCTCCCGCAGCCCCCCAGGCCCAGGCGATCACCTGCGCAATCGTTTGCAATACCACCTGCTGGTCCTTCACCCGGTTCACATCGATCCCGGCCACTGTACTTTTATTTGCTTTCGCATGCAGCACGGCATAATAAATACCACCCAGCAGGATCGCCATCAAGGCCCGGACACTGATCCCCGAATCCTTAAAATAGACATCTGTCAAGGCAAGCAATTTTTCACCTTCTTTTTCCCTCGCTTCAGAAATTCCCGTAAGCAGGACATTCGCTTCGCTGATCTGCCAGAGGATGATCTGCTGCATGGAAGGGTTGGCTAAAAAGAAGCGGAAATTCTCCTGCATCAGATTCGTAAACAACGCCTGCAACTCCTCTTTACCCGGGTTCTCGCCCAATTTAAAACGTTCAAAAAACGGCGGCCAGTAATCCTTATCCAGGATATACGCCTTTTTCAGCCCGTCAATATCCTCAAAATAATACTTCACCAGCCCCCAGTGCTTACCCGCCTTGCGGGCGATATTGGTCGTGGTCAGCGCCCGGAAACCCGATTCACACAATACCGCACCGACGGCATCGATGAACTCCCTCTGGGTCTGTTCGCCGTCCCTGACCTTAATCGATTTGCGTTTGGTAACCATACTTTTTAGCAATCTTCATTTTCGACTCGATCCATTCCCAGGCACTCAGCACATTATCCATATCCTCGCGGGTATGCGTGGCCATCACACTCATCCGGATACGCGCATTTTTTCGCGGCACCGCCGGGTAACCGATCTGGTTGGCATACACCCCGGCCTCCAGTAAAAGCCGGCAGATCTCCGCGTTCAGATTCGGGCTGCCCGTCATCACCGGGATGATCGCAGATTGCGTATTCCCCGTATCAAAACCCATCGTATCCAAACCCTTTTTCAGGTAATTGATATTTTCCCATAAGCGGTCCTTCCAGAACGGCTCCTCATCGATCAAATCAATAGATTTTAAGATACAGGCCGATGCCGGCGTCGCCGTCACCGAAAAAATATGCTGCCGCGACTGGAACTGTAAATACCTGATCAGTTCAGGCGAAGCGATCACATAACCGCCCAAATGCCCGAAAGTCTTGCTGAACACCCCGGTAATGATATCCACCTCCTGGTACAGGTTATACAATTCCAGTACCCCGCGTCCGGTTTCACCGATCACCCCGATCCCATGCGCATCATCCATCGCCAGGTAAGCGCCGTACTGCTTACACAATTTGACGATCTGATCCAAAGGCGCGATATCCGCCTGCTGGGAATACACCCCGTCGATGATGACCATCCGGTTGATATACTTACCCTGCGTTTGCTGCAAGATCCGTTCCAGCGCTTCCATATCATTATGAGGAAAGGTCTTCTTATTCGTCGTCAGCAGCCCCTCATGCATACTGGCATGGACCCCCATATCCACAATCGCGAAAGCATCCATTTTCAGCAAAGCCTGCATCGTCGCGCTGTTCGCCGTATACCCTGTCGTATAGAGCATCGCGCTGTCCCGGTAAAAGAACTTAGCGATCCTTTCCTCGAGCAGCCGGTGGTAGGTCATATGGCCGCCGATGGCCGGCGAAGCCGCGGCACCCACCCCATATTGTTCAATCGCTGCAATCGCTGCTGCCTTTACCTTTGGGTGCTGCGTCAGGCCCCAGTAATCGTTGAATACCAGGGCCACGCAATCTTTGTATAATTTCCCCTTCGCGATCACATCCACCACCGGCTTGCAGCCCGAAACACATTCCTGCCGGTAGTTCCAGTGCCCCCGGCTTTCCCAGTCATCCACATAATTCCAAAACTCCTGCGCCGTCTCGTACATGTTCAGGCCAGGCATGTGCTCAAAATCCTTGAAACTCGCTTGTTCGTATGCTATCTTTCCCATAATAAAAAACTGTTTTAATGATCCCGCCCCGGTTTTAACGCATCCGTGAATTCCGGGGCAGAAATTAATCTTTACTTAACATTTTTTCAAATTTCGTACATAAGCCCCTGCAAAATCATAACCAATATGCAAAATCAGGTGTACGGACTGGTCGCCTGCTTCCGGAAAGCACTCGCCGTCATCCCTCTTCTTTTCTTAAAAAAAGCGGCAAAATGGGCATGGTCGATAAAACCCAGTTCAAATGTGATTTCTTTGATGCTTAAACCGGAACCACCGAGCAAAGCCTCGGCTTCGGAAAGCAGGCGGTCATTGACCAGCTTATGCACCCGCTGGCCGGTCAGCTTCAAAGCCAGCGCATTCAGCTTACGGGTCACCATACCCAACTTCGCGCTATAAAAAGGCGCATTCCGCTCCGTACGGAAATGCTGCCCGATCAGGAGCTTCAACTGGCGGACCTGCTCCGCCTGGTCCGGGTGGACCAGGAAAGGATGGAGGGGCCGGAATAACTGGTTGGCATGATATAATAAGATCGAAAGATAAGCGGAGATCACCGTTTCTCCCGGCTTTTCCAGCACAATCGCTTCGAGCAGGGGCAGGATAGCGCCATAAATGGCTTCCGCCTGTTCATCCAGCCGGATGACCGGCTGGCGGTTCAGGGGATCAAACAAACCGTGCAGTTCCTGCGCCGGGTAAGCCCTGGTAAAAGCCCGGTAAAGTGACGCGTGGAAAAGGACCAGCCAGCCCTCCGCCGCCGGGCGTACCACGCGGTGAACCTGGCCTTCCCGGATAAAAAGTACCTCCCCCGGCGACAGCGCGAACCGGCGGTAATCCACCATCTGGACGCTGCTGCCCCCGGTGACCCACAACAGCATCAGGAACTCATGACGGTGCGCCTGATCCGTTGACGGATAGTCAAAATCCGCCAGCCTGATCACCTGCAAAGGCTGGTCAAGCAACATTTTTTGTATGGGCACCCGGTGTTTCAAAGCAATAAGGAACAAAAAAACGCCTCCCCCTCCGGGGAGACGCCGCATTTATATTAACTAAATCAAACTAAAACTCCATTTAAAAAATTGCCGGCCGTCCCGGTTCCGGCAATCTCCCTATTAACTGATCCCATTATCGTACGGGACAAACGAAAAGAACAAAAGGACTCCCCCTAACCAATTTTTAAGTAATGGCGCCCCAGGGTCAAGGGCTGCCACCACCCGTTTTAATGAAAACTATCGTCAAATCGACCCATAGTATTTTAAACCTCAGCGGCAGCCTTTTCCCCTGATCCATGCCATAACAAACCAGGCATTGAACAGGATAAAGCAACCGATCAGCGTTTCTTCCATACCTTCAATAAAGGCCGCCGCCAGCGGCGGCAGACCCTTACACTTTTTTAATCATCATTTATCCCTGCCCGTTAAAGCAAAGCTCGTTAACGCCTTTTCATTTGCGTCTTCCTCCGTTCCTCATACGCACACGGACATATTTTTTCTTATTCACCAGCGGCTGCTGCTTACTGATCAGGTCCGCCACCTCCCGGTAGGCCTTGATCGTCTCAAAAAGACCCGCCAGCTGTCCATTGAATTTCTTAAACAACTCTTCCAGGCTCGCCCGGTAAACCGCCGCGTGCCGGTCCCCGAACGGCAGACCATCCAGTTTTTCCAGGATACGCGCGTGCTCCGCCGGTGTTAGGAGTTCCCCTGCCATCCGTTTACGCCTCCTCCTTCATCCGTGAAACCAGCTTTCGCTTATGCACCGAGGCCTTCGCGCGGATCTGGCCGGCAACTGCTTCATAGGACTTGCCTGTCGCGTCCGCTTCCTCCAATTGACTGACCAATGTGCCATAAAGCAGCAGCAGTTCAGCCCGCAGCGAAGCGCCTTCCGTTTCCGGCAATTCATCCAGCAAATGCAGCAATATATTATTGGTCTGTTGCAATTTTTTCATCCTATACTTTATTCAACACCCGGTGCGCAATCAACTGTACATCTTTTGTAAGATACCCCTCCCTGAATGGCTCTTCCTTAAACAGGTCTGTACTCAGGTATTTCTTATTATTATCCGGGAAGATCGTCACCACTGCCTTGTTCGTACCCAGTTGTTGTTGCAGCCTGATCGCAGCAGCCAGGTTAGCCCCCGAGGAAATACCTACCGACATGCCCAACTCTTTGGTGATCTTCTGCGCCATCAGGATTGCCTCCCCATCGTTGACCTGCAGCACTTGATCCAGGTTATTCAGGTCCAGGATATCCGGGATAAATTCATCGCTGATCCCCTGTATCCGGTGGCTGCCTGCCTTGTATTTGGCCGAAAGGGTTGGGCTTTCTGCAGGTTCCAGCGGATGCACCTTCATCTCCGGGAAAAGGCTGCGCAGGAAATTACCCACCCCCATGACCGTTCCGCCGGTACCTACCCCTGCCACAAAGGCTGCTGGTTTGATCTCCTCCAGCAGCAGCGAATGCCCGATCTCCCGCCCCGTCGTCTTCTCATGTGCCTCCACATTATACCGGTTGGCAAACTGCCGCGGTAAAAACACACCGTCATAATGGCTCATCGCCTCTGCCATCGCGATACTGCCTAAAAATCCGCCTTCCTCTTTGCTTACCAGCTTCACTTCAGCACCATAGCTTTTGATGATCGCCTTGCGTTCCAGACTCATCCAATCGGGCATGATGATGCGAACCCGGTTGCCGATAGCCTTCCCGATGGCGGCAAAAGCGATACCCGTATTCCCCGAAGTCGCCTCCACGATCATATCCCCCGGCCTGATCTTCCCCTGCTCACTCGCCTTTTGCAGGATATACAAAGCCATCCGGTCCTTGATACTCCCCGTCATATTGTATTGCTCGCACTTCACCAGTACCTGCTGTTCCGGCCCGCCCTTAAAGCGATAGGAAACCGCGATAAAAGGCGTATTGCCGATCAGCTTCCACAAATTACCGATCTGTGCGCTCACATTATTTTTATACGTTTCAGGCATAACGCGTATTTTTTTCTTTCATCGCCGCTAACTGCCGCAGCATATCACTCACCATAGCCCCCAATTCAAACTCCTGCCGCCAGCCCCAGTCCCGCCGTGCAAAACGGTCATCAATACTCGTCGGCCAGCTTACCGCGATCTCCTGCCGGAAATCCGGCGCATAAGCCATCTTAAAATCCGGGATATGCTTCCTGATCTCCTCCGCGATCTGCCTCGGCGAAAAACTCATCCCCCATAAATTATACGCCGTCCGCACCGTCAACCGATCAAAATCCGCATCCATCAATTCCAGCGTCGCCCGCACCGCATCCGGCATATACAACATCGGCAAACACGTATCCGGCTTTAAGAAACAATTATAATCCCCCTTCTCCAAAGCCCGGTGAAAAATATCCACCGCATAATCCGTCGTCCCGCCACCAGGCAAACCCGAATAACTGATCAAACCCGGATACCGCAAACTCCGCACATCCAGCCCATACTTCTCAAAATAATAACGGCACCATTGCTCCCCCGCCAGCTTGCTGATCCCGTAAACCGTCGCCGGTTCCATCACCGCTTGCTGCGGACACGCCGCACGCGGTGACGAAGGCCCAAACACCGCAATACTGCTCGGCCAGAACACCCGGCAATCCTTCCGCTTACGCGCCGCCTCCAGCACATTCAGCAAACTCTGCATATTCAAATCCCAGGCCCCCCGCGGGTCACTTTCCCCCTTAGCCGACAACACCGCCGCCAAATGATACACCTGCGTCACCCCGCCATGGCTCATCACCCGTTCCAGCGTCACCGGGTTCATCACATCCGCCTTCACATACAAACCATCCCTAACCAAATCCTCCGTTACCGGATGACGGTCCGACGCGATCACGTTTTCCCGCCCGTACTTGGCCCGCAGCGCCGGCACCAGTTCCGTCCCAATTTGCCCGCAGGCACCCGTTACTAATATCTTTTCCGTTCTCATCTCAATAGTCGGCTGCCAATTGTAAAGCGTTGTAAACATTCACCACCCCGCCGGTCAAACAATACTTAGCTAAAAAATCACTCTTCACCACGCTCCGCAAAATAATCTCCTTCACCTGCACGGCGGATAGCTTAGGGTAATATTCCCGGATCAAAGCCGCCAAACCCGCCACCACCGGGCAGGCCATGCTCGTGCCATCAAAGTACGCATACTTAGAGCCCGGTATCGAACTATAGATCTGTACCCCCGGCGCGAACACATCCACCGCAGTTTTACCATAATTGGAAAAAGAGGCTTTTAACGTGCTGTCAGGATGCAATCCTGAAGCGCCTACGACGATATAGGCCCCGGCATCCTCCCCGTGCAAATACTGCCGGTTAGGGAAATTCGCCACCGAATCGATGTTCTCATTGTTGTTGCCCGCCGCCTGTACCAGGAGCACGTCTTTTTTTAAGGCATATTTGACCGCTTCGTCGACTGCTTTTTTATCCTGGCTGTAGGCTTTGCCAAAGCTCATATTGATGACTTTCGCACCGTGGTCAGCGGCATAGCGGATCGCGTTGGCGACATCCTTGTCGCGTTCATCGCCGTCAGGCACGGTGCGAATGGCCAATATCTTCACGTGATCTGCAATGCCATCGGCACCCAGGCCGTTGCCGCGTATCCCGGCAATAATGCCCGCCACATGGGTACCATGGGTAGGATCGGGGCCCATCACATCGGGGCTGCCGTAGTTACGCTGTTTGCTGTTGAAGTAATCATCGCCAACAATAACGCGGGGATCATAGGCCGTATTCAACTGGTAATTCTCTTGTTCCTTAAAATGATCGATACCTTCCTGGACATCTTTCTTCAGGTCGTTATAATCGTTTTTTTTCTTCATCCCGCTGATAACAAATTGGACGTAGTCCGCGTTTCTTCCCGCTTTGGGCAGATAAGCTTCCAAATCGCTGACAGTTGGTGCGCTGCTATGCACCTGTTCAGCAAAGAAGTTAAGCGCCTGCAGGTAATTCGTATAATATTTCAACCCCTTATCCGCATCGCGTTTTTTTTGATCGAGCGCCTTCGTTTCTTCGTGGAACGCCGTCAGATCGCCCGTATTGAGCCTGCCGGTATCCTTTTGGATGAACTGCCGCACCTGGCGGGTCAATTCGAGGTTATCATAGTGCACATTGCCTTTAGCCGAGCCCAGGTAACTCCAGCCAAAAGTACCGTCATCGCCTTTTTTCTTCCTGGGGTTGACCCAAAGCACCTCTTTCAGATCTTCATGCAAGGTATCGACCCCCGCGTCGATCACCGCCACAATAACCGGCACCGCTTTTTTGCCCTTAAGCAAAGTATAGGCCTTTTCCGTACTGATGCCGAAAAGGCTGTCCCTTTGCAAATCTTTGTTTTGCCAGTTAGGAATTCGCTGGGCAAGAACGGTAACACTCAAGCCTGCCGTAAGCACACCTATCGCCAGCAGGGTTCTATAATTTATATTCATCAATTGGTTTTTTATATGTTCGGAGATGAAAATTAGGCGGATTAACTCGTGGTTTTTCCGCATCATCCCAGATCTGAATTTTGTAAGCTTTAAACTTAATTTAGCTTAATGTTGTAAGTTTTTATTTAATTATTCCTTCCACCAGTTTCCCGTCCGGCGTGTTAAATTCGATGCCTAAAAGTTTGGCGATTAGCGGAGCAATATCCACTACCCGCATTTCCTTGATATGCCCGCCTTTATTAATACCCGCACCATAAGCGATAAAGCCGGTATGCATATCCGCGATATTCGGGTCATAGCCATGATGGCCGCCCGTTGCCGGGATCAAAACGCCCTCCAGCGGATCATTTTGAATGCGCGTTCCGGGGCCATAGTTAGTCGCTTTGGCTTTCCCAACTGCGCCGCTGAATACGGTTCCAGGGACAGCCGTTAACGCCAGGAGCGCCGCACTGTCGGCACCCATTTCGTCCAGCTCTTTCCGGCTAATGATGCGAAACAATTTACGTTTGTCTGCCGGTAGTTTATTCAGGCTGTCCGTAACGGCCCTAACAATACCTGCTTCATCGGTTTTTTTCGTATTGGCGAAGCGGTACAAAAACGCACTGCCGCCCGCGGCGATAAACGTAGCGGGCACATTCCTGATTAGCATATTCGGACGCATCACCTGGTGAATCGTGCTAAACCCATGATCCCCAACAATAATAACAGCGGTGCTATCTTTCAAACCGCTTTGCTTTATAGCTTCCATCACATCACCGATAGCCCGGTCGTTTGCCTCTACCGCTAATCTTACCGAATCCGCATCGCGTCCAAACTCATGCTCTTCCCCATCAACTGTCGCAAAATGCAAAGCCATAAAAGCAGGTTTTTTTGTTTTAAAGATATAAGCAGCCATCCTGCCCGCATTTTCATCCAGGCTGAAATAATTGTCATTCATATTGGTGCTGTCCAGCTTACCGGTGGCATTCTGCTCGATTTCCTCATAGATACCTTTAGGGATCGCATGCTTCCGGACCGGCGTTGCCCGGTCGTCGGGATGATCTTCATCCCATATCTCGCCCAGGTTATAAGTGATCGGCCCGTCCACCACATTTGGCCACATGATGGCGGCGGTAGTCATTCCCCTGTCCTTCAGTGCCTGCCAAATCGTAGGCGCTTTAATGGACTTATAATACCAGAACCATTCCCCCCGGCTGTTGACCGGCTGATTATAGGCAATCCCGCTCCGTGCAGGAAAGGATCCCGTTTCCATAGCAGCATGCGCCGGGTGGGTATAGGCCGGAAACACGCTCAACATATAATTGGCATAAGTCCCCTTTTTCATTAATTGCTGCAAATTTGGTGTCGGCCAACCTTTATCGAGGTACATATCAGGATGGAAGCCGTCAATGCTGACTAAAATGACATGCTTGATCTGGGCTTGGCCACTTGAAAAAGCAATTGAGAAACAAATAAGTATAAAAAGGCGTATTTTCATTTGCGAAATCTTTAATTCTGTAATACGCCATTATTTCTTTTCGTAAACGCCTTTTACCGTATAGGCATATCCGTTATACACCTTCACCTGTTTATCCAAAGTCAATTGCTTTCTATCCGCCGAAATATGGAACTGTTGAAAAGTGTGGTATTCTTCTGAATCAGGTTTTTGCGGAAAGCTTGAACTGTGTTCTAAAGTGAAATCGTCGCTTTCAGGTCTCATAAATTTAAAATGCTGAGTTCTTTTCTCGGCTGTCAGATTATCCAAAACTTTTCCTTGTGAATATGTGAGTACAAAAACCGAGTCCGCACCTGCTTCCGTTGTGGCGGTGTATTTTATTTTAATGGAAGTACTGTTATCGGTGATATCAAGTTGTTTTTGAAGGACATACGTCGGGGAGTCCCCGAAGTCGCTCTTGGAGATATTTAATACCCATGTGCCAGAAAAATTGGTTTTTTCTGGTCTAACTTTAAATGCGGCGGTAAAAAACAAACCGCCAATTAACAACAACGAATACAATGAATTCTTCATAAATATGGGAATAACAAGCCTGCCCGGTTGAAAACCAGGGCAAGCTTTGGTAAGTTGATCTAATAATTATTGATTTGAAAGGTTCCCTGTGAACCAGGTAAACCACTCAGCGCGATAGTAATATTCTTCCAGCGGACATTGTTCTGGTTTTGGTCTCCGTTATCCCCGTTGTTGACACCGCTAAGGGTATAAGTCGTCAATAAAGTTCCGGTTGCCACATCCCGGAATTCAAACGTATAACTGCTGATGTTGTAGGTTGCAGCATAGTTCTTAAATGCAGTGATGTTCTTATAAGCAAGTGTAGTAACTTCAGAACCATTTGCGGCGCCTTGTATATTTACGCTTACAGGGCTGCTGCCGGGTGAAAGGTTTACAAAACGTATTCCTACGGTGCTATCAGCGGGTGCATGATATGGCGGGTGGTCGGTTGATTGAAAACTTTCCGGGGCGGCTAATGTGCCGGTTATGTACAAACTGCCGATGGTATTTTTTGGCAGGGGAACAATTTGCTTGAATACGTCATGAGTCGTATCCGTAAGGTCGGAAAGTGCCAGCGGTAAATTTCCTGAATAATAGCCAAACTCGAAAGCAGAGGCATAACTGATCTGCTGCGCCGTAGCGTAATATTTCAATTGTACATTGTAATTAAAATTTGCCACAAGAGACGAACTGCCTACTAATGCGTTCACAATCGTAATCGAACTTCCACCGGACGGGAGTTGCACATCGTTTTTCTTGCAAGAAGGTGCCCACAAGATCATAGAGCTGATCAGCATTAAATATAATAATTTCGTTTTCATTTTATTCTCAATTAAACTTTCAATAGCCTGGGTTTTGTTTAAGATTCGGATCGGTTGTAAGTTCTCCAATAGGAACGGGCCAAAGCAAAGCATTGCTGCTCAACGTATGCCCCTTTTCTTGTGAAAGCACTGCGGTAGCCTGACCAGTCCGTTTGAGGTCGAACCAACGATGACCCCATTCTGCAAACAATTCTATCCTTCGCTCCTGCATCACTGCGGCTAAAACTTGTGCCTGACTTAACGACGATGATAAACTGGGTAAGCCTGCTCGATTTCGGATAACATTGAGATCAGCAATGGCATCAGGCAGTTTGCCATCCTGAGCTCCAGCTTCGGCCCTAATTAAATATTGCTCGGACAACCGCAGCATCATATAATATTCCGGTATATTTGAAGATGAAGTATTAGCCGCGGGTGATATTTTATACTTATAAGGGCCATAATAAGTAACGCCGGAATAGTCGACACTGTACGTCCATGCAACTTTCCGCTGGTCGTTAGGCTCAAAAGCATTTAACAATCCACTGGTAAGGTCGTACTGTGGGTAGCCACCGTCAAGGGCATAAATTAATTGAAACCCCTCCCATGTTGCATAGTTGTCGCTGGCATTTGGCTTCAATTGCCAAATCGCTTCGGGACTATTGGCCAGGAAAACCGCGTTTAGGTCGCTCGCTATGGTATAGGTACCTGAATTACCTATTACGGCAGAAGCTGCGCTATCCGCTTTTGCATAATAAGTAGAATTTCCCAGGCTTCCCTGATACAGATAAACCCTGGCCAATAAAGCAGTAGCGGCCCATTTATTGGCCCGGATTCTCTCACCGCCAGAATAGGAATAATCGCTTGCCAATAAACGTTGTGCGTCCTGTAGGTCGCTGATGATTTGCTTATAGGTTTGCGCAGCAGGCGTGTTTTTTAAAAGCGCATTAGTAGCAAAAGCACTGGTAGTAGTTAAGGGCACATCTCCAAATAAATTAACCAGGTAGAAATAAACATACGCCCGAAGGAACTTGGCTTCACCCAGCAATTGGTTTTTGGTTGATGGGGTAAGGGTGTTTGATGAATCTAGCGCTTCAATGGCGGCGTTGCACATGTAGATGTCGAAATAGGCGGACAGCCAAAAGTAGCCCCCTGACTCGCTATTACTTGATAATAAATGATTATTTTGAAACTGAGGAATCTCGGGATCTGAACCCGAATAAGTAAATTCGTCCGCAGACAAGCCTGCAAGATAAGTAGTTAGCCCATTTCCATAATAAATGTAATGGCTCGATCCCCCTGACGTCAAGTCGTTATAGATGGCTGCTATTGCTGAAGTCGCATTCGCATCTGTACTGAACGTCTCAGTAGTGGTCAAAGTATTAGTCGGTTCGGGAACATTCACCAGCTTCTGGCAACCTGCGCTCGCTAGCCAAAAGATGCAAGTGAGCAGCATATAATAGTTTGTACTTCGTTTCATATTCTTGCTTTTTAAAAATTAAAAGATAGGCCGCCTGTAAAGGCCTTTGTGGGTGGCAAGCCGTTGTAATCCTGGGTTTCGGGGTCCACACCTTTGTAGGGCGTGATGACAAACAGGTTCTGTCCGCGGAAAAATACGCTGCAACGCCGCATACCTAATTTTTTTACGAGCGTCGTAGGCAGGTCATAAGAAACCTGTAGATTTTTTAAGCGGATAAATGATGCGTCGGTATAGCCGGCATCTGAACTATGAAGATAGCTGTCGCTGTTAGCTGAACCCGTTGTATAGCGGGCTACATCGGTGACATCCCCTGGTTTTTGCCATTCACGACCCACTACATAAATTGGCTGATTTGAAAAGAATTGACCTGCACCATAACCTTGAGCATTCAGGTTGGGGCCTACCTGTTTTTTGAAATTAAAGAAAAGACTTATCGAAATGTTTTTGTAGTTCGCGTTGGTACCGAAACCACCAAAAAATGGAGGCGTCAAGTTATAAATATACCTGTCATCATTAGGAGCCTTGTAATTCAAATAATTAGTGATTGTCCCGTCATTGTTTTTGTCCTGGTAAGTATACTGCCCGGTAAGCGGGTCAACCCCGGTAAAATGTAACAACCTTAGAATGTTTAAAGGTTGTCCAATGAAATACTGACCGGCGTATGACGATTGCGCCAGATTGGGGAATGCAAGTAACTTATTATGGTTGAATCCTATATTAAAGTTAAACGACCACTTAAAGTCCGCGGCGTCAATAACCTTAGTCTGCAGGCTAAATTCCCAACCCGAATTTTGAACTAGCGCCGGCAAATTGGCGATCACCTGATTAAACCCTGCAGAACTTGGCAAGGGGTATTGAACAAGTTGATTGTCGGTTCTGTCACGGTAATAATCGGCGGACAAAGTTATCCGGTCCTTTAAAAATCCCAGTTCTAGTGCTATTTCCAGCTTATCGTTTACCTGCCAGTGGTAGTTTGGATTGGCGAGTTGCGTCGGTTGCAACGGTACGACGCCGCCGTAAGGGGGGAAACCGCTTGCTGAATACCGGCTTAAATATTCGTAATTACTAACACTGCCATCCCCTCCCGTTGATCCGTAACTGGCCCGCAATTTTCCAAAACTAAGCAAGGACACGTTATTTTTAACCCACGCTTCCTCTGTAAAAATCCAGGCCGCTCCTACAGCGGCAAAATTACCGAACCTGTTACCAGGCCCGAATTTGCTGGAGCCGTCCCTCCTTGCTGAAAGATCGATTATATATTTGTCTTCCCAACTGTAATTGATCCTCCCGAAAATTGCAGCAAATTTATATAGGACATTATCATCAGAAGCAACAACTGTAGCTGCATCGGTAATTGTACTTAGTAAAGCATCATTGGTATAACCCAAGCCGTTCATCGAAACGGCGTCAGTAAACGAGGATTGTAGTGAGGCACCTGCCAGAGCGCTTAGCTTTCCTTTACCGATGGCAGCGTCATAAGTAATCTGTGGTTCAATAATCCAATTTTTAACATTATTATAACCGAAGAAAGACTGCCCCAAGGGATTTGCGGAGGGGTCCTGGGAGGCTATGGGAGTTGAATTTTTTTGATTAGCCTGTGCATAGTTATATCCGAAATCAGCCTTGATGTTAAACCCATGAAACGGCTGAAAATTCAAACTAAGCTTACCGTTAAGAAAATTGGTTGTTGCGGAATACGAGCGTAATAAAGTACCAAAAGGATAAAGGTAACTGACGGGCGCCCACCCTGCATAATTCAGGTGTCCCTGTGAATCATAAATTGGCGGGGTATTGGGTGGAAATGTTATGGAACCGGGTAATTGAACCAGATCGCTTAACGAATAGGTGTATTGCGATTGTAACTCCACCGAAAAACGTTGGTTAACCGACTTGTGGGTCAGGTCGAAAGAAGCAGATGCTCGTTGGTCGGCGCCGCTTACCGTAGTGATCGAATTTGAGTGCTCGTACCCTGCACTTATTCTAAAAGTTGTCTGTGCGTCACCACCGCTTAAAGCTAATTGTGCTTTCGTATCGGAAGCGTATTTACCGTATAATGTTTTTTCCCAGTTTGTATTTTTATTAGGATCCCATAGTAACAGATCAGGTGCATCACCCGGTTGCGGTGTAAGGCCGTCGTTTTTATACGCTTCTCTACGGACCGCTAAATATTGCTGGGTATTGAGCAAGGGATAAAACTTACTTACTTCTTCAATTCCGTCTTCTACACTGGCATCGAATTTGGTTTTACCTGCCTGGCCCTTTTTGGTGGTGATAAGGATCACACCTTGGGCGCCGCGCGAACCATATATAGATGTAGCGACTGCATCCTTCAGAACTGATATACTTTCGATATCGGCTGGGTTAATACTGAACAGCGGGCTCTGCCCATTAGCCGGGCCAGGGTTTTTGGTTTGATTAAATCCACGTGAAACAGCGCCGCTTCCATTCACATCGTTTATGGTTAACGGAACACCATCGATCACATACAATGGATCCGACAAAGAGTTTCCAATATTAGCCCGTCCCCTGATCTCCACTTTTACGGGTGCGCTGGCATAGCCGCTTTGCTGAACAATGTCCAATCCCGGTACTTGCCCTTCCAATGTGAGCAAAGGGTTCATTACCGGTTGCTTTTCAATGGTTGCAGCTCTTATTACGCCAATATCGCCCGTATTTAAGCGTTGCGAAGTTTCCCCGTAGGCTTGTACTACCACCTGGTCTAAGGCGTTGGTCGCTTCTTCCAGCGTTTCATTAAATACAGTTTGTGTCCCTATCTTAACTTCAAGCGTTTTGTAGCCAATAAAGCTGAACACCAGGATATCATTCTGGTCTAAGCCCTTTAAACTGAAGCGGCCATTGGCATCAGTCACCACACCCGTTTTCGTACGTTTAATGGTGACGGTCGCCCCGGACAAAGGTTCACCCGCTTTATTGGTGACGCGACCGGTGACGTCGGCGGGGGGCGCGTTTGGGGTTAAGGCATTTTTAAGTTTATCCAGCAAAGAAGCTTCCTTTTCCTTAATAATCACCAGCTTATCCTTGATCTCATAACTCAGCGGCTGATCCTTCAAAATCCTGTCCAGCACATCAGTCAGCGGGGTGTTTTTAAAGTTCACATCCATCGGCTGGATGTTCCTACTGTTATCCGCAGAAACAATGACATTATAGCCGGTCTGCACACGGATCTCCTTAATCAGCTGTTCCAGCGTAGCGTTCTTTTGGGTATAAGTAACCTTTTGGGCAAAGCCTGCTGCGCTTACCTGGACAAGGGTGACGATCAATAGAAGCGTAGTTAATTTCATGATCAGCAGGAATTTATGCATGTAGCCCGAGGGCGTACAAAAAAAACGGGTAAATTTTTTATACATTTTGTCGATGTTGTGACTTCTGACTTAGCGGCCGACAAGAGACCGTTAAAATTGCTTATGCAAGCAATTTTGCCTAAGTTTGAATGTCTGGTTTAAAGTGAAATGTTGTCGTCAAACAATTTTTTATCCCGACTTGTCGGGAACGGTGAACCGGATATTGGAGCGGGGCGGTGCAAACGCTTCCGCTTCTTTTTTTAGGATTCGCCTGTTATTTTTTCCTTTTATTTCTACATAGGCATTCTTTGCTGGTTCAACAATAGTTTCATTATTAGGTCTTTGGTTATTTCTTACTGACAATGATCTTCCGGCCCTCGATCTTAAATTTTACCTTGCCTGCTGCTTCAAGCGCGCTTAGCACGTCCGATACATTACTGTAACGTGTCATGCTCCCCAGGAAACCATTGTAGCCCTTCGTGCCCTCTTCGTATTCCACGTCCACATTGTACCAGCGCGATACTCTCCGCATCGTGCTTTCCAAGTTTTCTTTATCGAACAGGAAATAACCGTTCTTCCAGGCGATCGCACCTTCGGTATCCACCTCCTTAACTTTGATGTCCGGTCCCGACTGGACAGCTTGCTCGCCGGGGTGCAAAACGGTTTTACCGTTGATCCTGACACTGCCGCTGATCAGCGTCGTCTTCATATCCGGCTCGTCGTTATAGGCATTGATATTAAAAGCCGTACCGATATCTTCGATGGTTTGTCCCTTAACTTCCACCTTGAAAGGTTGGGCCGCATTATGCACCACCTCGAAGTAAGCCTCGCCGGTGATCTTCACGCTACGAACTTTGCCGTTAAAAGCAATAGGATACGTAATCGAACTTTCCGCGTTTAACCAAACCTTGGTGCCGTCTGAAAGCACCAGCGGATAAGGAGATTCCTGGCCGCGAACGGTGGACAGGGTATTGTATACGGGTTGGTTTGTCGTGGTGGTGCTTTGGGGAATATAGGCAATGGCGTTACCGGCATTTACCTTGATCTGCATATTGCCTTGGGTAGCCAACTGCCCGCTCAAACCTTTAGTTAAGACGATCTTTTGCCCGTTCGCCAAAGTCAGGGTCGCCTGGTTATGACCCGGTGCAATATCCTGCTTCGCTATTTGAGTGCCAGCCGGTTTTTGATGCTGCTGATAGACATATAACCCGACACTGCAACAAAGTAGGATAGATGCCGCTACCGCGATGCGCGGCCATAACGGCCTGAACTTCCTGGTTTGCATGGGGTGGGTTTCGGACAGAATACCGGCCAGCATGCGTTCTTTCACCTGTCCCGGGTCATGAGCGCCCGAATGCGCAAATTCAGTATCCTTATGGTTTTGATACCAGGCCTTGAAGTCGGCTTGCTCTTCAGGCGTCAGCGTGCCCGTTTTGAATTTGTGCGCAAGCTCTTCAATATAGCTGTCCGTAAATCTTTTGTCCATGGATCGGTTGATTTCCCCCTTAGTCAGGAAAAATCAATTTATCCCTTGCCCGTTTTTAAAAAAAAATATTTTCATGCAGAAGCAGTGAGGAAGAGCCTTATGATGCACCAGTTTTTATAGCTATTGGTGCTACACTTTTTCATCACATTAATTTGATTGCTCTTTACGGTTTGATTGAGGTGATCTCAAAAACTGCCAGAAGGTGAATTTTTACTCAACCGGTTTGAGGGCAAAAATTCAACCGTTTGTAGATAAAAAAAGCACGTTAAAGGAAATTTTTCAATCCGAATAAAATATTGTGTAACATCGTATAGTATGCTGTTTCATCAATCCAAATACCGGGGAGTTATTGACCGTTACCTGCCGTTGTTGTTGCATGGTCTGGGTTGGCTCGCTTATGTATTTGCGGTCTATAACGGAAATGCAGCAGGACGCAGCTTCGTCGAGCTTTTAACACGGTACGGCCCGAAATTTATTCTCCAGGCCATCATTTTTTACAGCAATTACCTTTACCTGATCCCCGCGGCACTGGCCAGTTTGAGAATAAGACGTTTTATTTCCTTTAACATCGTACTGGTGGCGGTGTTCGCAGCGGTGCTGTCGGGTGTCCGGTACCTGCAAGCGGCTTCAGGCCAGTTTTCTTTTTTGCAAAGCATTTGGATAAACTGCCTGAATATTACCTGGTTCTTAGTATTGGCCATATTAATCCGGTTCAGTACCGACTGGTTCAGGCAAAAGCAATTGGAAAAAGAAAAAGAGAACCAGCAGCTCAAAACCGAATTAAATTTTCTGAAGGCGCAGGTTAATCCCCATTTTTTCTTTAATTCCCTCAATAATCTTTATGCGCTGGCCTTAAAACAAGCGCCTGAAACCCCGGAAATAATACTGAAAATATCAGGGATCATGCGTTATATGCTATATGAAACCGATGCCAGCCAGGTACCGTTAAGGCAGGAGGTGGACATGATCAATACGTATATCTCTTTGCAGCAGTTGAAATCCAAATCAGCGGGTTATCCTTCAATAGTGGTTACGGGGGATATGGGCAATTTACAGATAGAACCTTTATTGTTACTGCCCCTGGTTGAAAACGTTTTTAAGCACGGAACCCTACCGTTTACCATCGTATTACAGGTTAGTCCTGTCTCCATTCAGCTGACAACAAGTAATCAAATGAGGAAAGAGGCTAATGCTACTCCAGGCGGGATAGGTTTAAGCAATCTAAAACGGCGGCTCAGCCTGCTTTACGCGGATGCACACCGGTTGGAACTGCGGGAAAATGACAATACCTTTACCGCTACATTGATTTTAAACCTCCCCATTAAAAAATGATCAGGTGCGTGGCCATAGATGACGAGTTTTTAGCCCTGGAGGTGATCGAAAACTACGTGGGACGATTGCCATTTCTCGAATTGGCCGGAACTTTTACGAATGCCCTGGAAGCTTTACCTTTATTGACGGCCGAACCAATCGACCTGATGTTCCTGGATATTGAAATGCCGGACATCAATGGCCTTGCTTTCTTAAAGACCCTGAAAAAAGCGCCGATGGTCATTTTCACTACCGCCTATTCGCAATTCGCAGCCGAGGGCTTTGAAGTAGATGCAGTGGACTATTTGATCAAGCCGATTCCCTTTGACCGGTTTTTAAAGGGGGTGCAAAAGGCGCAGCAAAGGTTGCAACCATCCGAAACGACTATCCAGCCGGATCATTTATTTATTAAATCCGACTATAAAACGCTCCGGGTTGCCTTAAACGAGATCCTGTACATTGAAGGGATGAAGGACTATGTTTGTATCCATACCACCGGACAATCCATTAATACCTTACTCAGTATCACGGCTCTTTTGGAAAAGCTTCCGCTGGCCGGCTTTGTCCGGGTTCACCGTTCCTTCGTTATTGCTTTGAATAAGATCAATAGTATCGAACGCAACACGATTTTAATTGGAGCGATTAAAATACCCGTCGGCGATCAATATAGAGATGAATTGATGAAGAGGATCAGCCCTTAAATATTTAACGCCAAATTTACGCCCGTTGACGGCTAAAATCCTCCCTTTGATGATTTAATTCTTTGCCGGTTTTTCGAAAACTTTCCTTTGTTACTGTAAAACAAACAAAGTAATGGAAGCACGATCAAATATCATCGAAACCCGGAATTTGGATTTCTCGTTTCATCCGGGCATACCCATCCTGAAAAATATTAACCTCCAGGTACCTGCCGGAAGCATCTACGGTTTTTTAGGGCCAAACGGGGCAGGTAAGACGACCACCCTTAGATTATTATTAGGACTGATCAAACAGGAGCAATCATCCATTCAAATCTTCGGGCAGGATTTTTGGCCAAACCGTATTACGGTTTTAAAACGGATAGGTTCATTGATCGAGCAGCCTTCCTTATATGGGCATTTGACCGGCCGGGAAAACCTCGAAGTATTCCGGCTTTCTTATGGATGTGAGCGGATCAGGATTGATGAAGTACTGGCCATTGCAGGCCTTTCTGACGCAGCCGGCAAAAAAGCCAAAGAATATTCTTTAGGCATGAAGCAAAGGCTGGCTATCGCCATTGCCTTGTTGCACCAGCCCGAGGTGCTGATCCTGGACGAACCCACCAACGGACTCGACCCCAACGGCATTATCGAGATCAGGGACCTGTTACGGAATCTGAACCAGGAATACGGGACTACCATTTTAGTTTCCAGTCACTTGCTACCCGAAGTGGAAAAGATCATTACGCATCTGGGCATTATCAACCACGGGCAATTGATCTTCCAGGGAACCCTTTCCGAATTGCAGCAATTCAAAACGGCGGCCCTTACTTTGGCTGCCGAAGTGGATGACCCCATCAAGGCCACCGCGTTCCTTTCGGGCAGCTTTACCGTGATACCAACCAACGGCCAGCTGCACATCAGCATCCAAAACAAAGAGCAGGTAGCTGAGATCGCCCGGATATGGGTGCAAAACCAAATCAATATCTACCAGCTAACTTTATTAAAAAGCGACCTGGAAGACCTATTCATGCAAATCATCAACAACTAAGATCATGAACAATTTCTTTTTAAATACCCGCGCAGAGTTCCTGAAAGCCAAAAGGACATCCGTGACAGGGATCACCCTGATCGCGGCCTTATTTGTACCTGTTATAGATTTTATTATTTGCCTGGAACGACCTGACGTGATGACGCACCGGATGCAGCCAGGTTTCTGGCTGCCTTATTTACAGTTCGTATGGAAAAACACGGCAGCCATCATTGTGCCCATTTATACCATCCTCATCACCAGCCTGATCGTGCAGGTCGAATACCGGAACAATACCTGGAAGCAAGTTTATGCATCGCCACGCAGGTTTGGGGACATCTTCTTTTCCAAACTGATCGTGATTGGCACGCTGGTCTTATCCTTCTTTCTTTTATTCAGTTTGTTCTTCATTTTATCGGGTACAGCGGTGGGAATGGCTAATAATGCCTACCACGTTTCAGCTAATCCAATTCCTTTCACTGAAATTATAGCAACCGCGGCGAGGATCTACTTAGGTATCCTGCCTGTAATGGCCATCCAATACTGGCTCAGTCTCCGCTTTAAAAACTTCGCCACGCCATTGGGCATCGGCATGGCTTTGTGGATAAGCGGGATTGTGTTGCTGGATTGGGACAAGATCATTTATTACCCTTACATGTACGCACCCCTGATGTTCTTTTCAGATTTCAGCAAACATCCCGAAAAACTGCCGCAACTGATCATCAATTCATCGGTATGCCTGGTCATTGCGCTCCTGTTCGGTGCCTGGAACATCCGTAACCAAAAGGAAAAAGGATAAGCAGTCTCAATTTATTTACACTTCAAATTTACCTCAAATGAAAACATTTTTGCTTTCGGTGGCTACGCTATTGACCCTGCTTTCTGTCAAAGCACAACAAATCAGCGGCCTTGTTAAAGGCCCGGACGGCCAACCGCTCAAAGGGGCGTCCCTCATCCTGAAAAGAACAAAGGACTCAACGACAGTCAAACTGGCCGTAACAGACGCCTCGGGGCTTTACCGGTTACAAGCTCCGTCAGGTAACTACTTTTTAACAGCCAGCCATGTCGGTTATGAAATAAAGGATCCCGTCCCGGTCAGTTTAACTGATACCGGTATAACACAGATGCCGGACCTGGTTTTACTGAAAGCAGTGAAAAACCTCAAAGAGGTAGCCATTATAGCCACCAGGCCATTGATCGAAGTGCATACCGATAAACTGATCCTCAATGTGGGCAGCAGTTTGACCGCTATCGGGCAGGACGGGTTGGAGCTGCTGCGTAAAGCGCCGGGGGTTACCGTGGATCAGAACGGCGGGCTGATGCTCAATGGTAAAAATGGGGTCCAGATCTACATTAATGGGAAGCCCAGTCCCCTGAGCGGAGATGACCTCGCTGCTTTCCTGCATTCACTACAGGCGTCGCAGATCGATGCCATCGAGATCATCGCCAACCCCTCGGCCAAATTTGATGCTGGTGGTAGCGCCGGGATCATCAATATACGGCTGAAAAAGAATACCGCGTTTGGCACCAATGGCAGCGTGAATGCTGCTTACAGCATCGGCTCCCATTCCAGCTACAGTACAGGCCTTAACCTGAACCACCGCGGGGGGAACACCAATATTTACGGCACGTATAATTTTAATGACCGCAAAAGCGCCGGTTATTTGAATACCGACAGGGTGTTGGGTGATACGGCATTTAACCAGCGTTATAACCAGCTGAACCACCTGATCACACATAACCTGCAGGCAGGACTCGACCAGCAACTGAATAAAACCAGCAGCGCAGGGTTCATTGCCGGCGGTTCCTTTACCAGTTACAACACCGACGGCAGCAGCACAACGCCGATCACTTTTATTCCTACCGGGCAAGTGAAAAAGCTACTGCTGGCGGGAAACCATACGGCAAGGCAGCGCAACAGCGGCAGTTTTAACGCCAATTATCGCTATGCGGATCAAAACGGGCATACGCTTGGTATCGATGCCGACTACGACCTGTTCCGGATCAGCAATGACCAGTTGCAACCGAATAATTATTACGATGGATCGGGCAATACCTTTCTTTACGGTAATACTTACCATATCCTTTCACCGACGGCCATCGACATTTTTAGTCTCAAAGCGGACTATGAACAAAACCTTTGGAAAGGCAAACTGGGTTTTGGTGCCAAAGTTTCCGCCACCGACAGTAAAAATGACCTGAAGCAGTTCAACATATTGGCCGCAGGCGATGTTTTCAACAATGCGTTAAGCGATAATTTTGAATACAAAGAACAGATCCAGGCTGTCTATCTGAACTACAACCGTGACTGGAAGCACTGGACGGTACAGCTGGGCCTGCGGGCGGAACGGACTTCGGCCAAAGGCTTATCTATGCCTTACAGCAGTGCTCCCGATTCGGCTTTCAACCGCGATTATACCGGCTTGTTCCCTTCGGGCGCACTAACCTGGAAAGCCACCGAAGCGCAGCAATGGACGCTGAACTTTAGCCGCAGGCTGGACAGGCCCTCTTATTCATTTTTAAACCCTTTTGTTTACCGCATCGATGATTATAACGCCAAAGCCGGTAACACGCAATTGCAGCCACAGTATACCAACAGCCTGAGCCTAGCCTACCTTTATGGGCAGAAACTGAACATCAGCTTAAACTACAGTCATGTAACCGGCGTTTTTGCTATCGAGGCCGATACAGTGGGGCATTCGAGGTATGTGCTTATCAATAAAAACCTCGCGAAACAGGATATCACCAGCCTCACCGCCAGTTACCCCATTGAACTGAAATGGTATAGCGCGCAGATTAACCTGAACAGTTATTACAGCCGCTACCAGTCGCCGGGCATCAATTTGAGTACTTATGCACTGGAAGCCTTTTTACAGCAAGACTTTGACCTGGGTAAGGGCTACCGGGCGGAGCTGACCACCCTATACAATTCACCGGCCATCTTGCAGGGTACCTTTAAAAGCAAAGCAAACAGCGATGTAGACGTAGGGCTACAAAAAAGCTTGTTTGCCGGCAAGGGCTCGCTAAGGATAGCCATGACCGATATTTTCCACGCCCAAAAGAACCAGGTTACAAGTACGGTTTCCGGGCAGCAGCTTCAAACCAGCAGCGGCGGAGAAACACGGCTATTACGCGTAGCTTTCAATTACCGCTTCGGCAGCAATAAGGTCAAACCGGCAAAAAGACATCAAACCGGTGCCGAGGATGAGAGCAGGAGAACGAATTGACAGACCGGTTTTAATTTCAATCTGCAGGTATAACAAAGGTATGAACGTTAATCTTCAACTTTTTGCACCCAGCTTTCGTTTTTCAGTATTAGTGATGTTAATGAGTCCAGGTGCCTACCAATAACGTGGTGCATTAAAAGCTACAAAAAGTGGTGCATCAATAGCTAATAATTGACAGAAGCCCAGTTAAAACGCTATGGCTGAAAGGCAAACACCTATAAAATCGTATATTTGAGTAAGCAATCAAGCCTGCCTTATATCAACCTTTATCATGGCTAAAAATATTTCCTTATTTGAATACAAACTGGAACTCTTAAAATCCGAACTGACCGCCATCAATGAATCCATCCGGAAATTAGACGATGCTTCTTTACAAATAAAAAACTGGACCATACTCATGTGGGCTGGCAGCATTTCCCTCGTTTTAAGCAGCAAAGAGGATGATCTCCGGCGTTTAATATTTTTTACCATTATTATTCCATTCCTGTTTTGGATGGTGGATACCAATTCACGCCGAAGACAACGGCACTTTATCTTCAGGAGCAATTTAATTACCAAACATATTAACAGTCCTAGCTTCGAAACCTCCTTTGAAAGCAAAAACCTCGACGGAATAACGGTAATGAATATGATGGCCAATGATGGGGAATCTGCGGAAGTTATTGCCTTCACTTCGTTTAGAAAAATTGTTTGGTATGCCTCACTCCGTAACTTTTATATGGGCCTGATTTTGATTACCCTGGCCTTACAGGTCCTATTGTATCCCATTGCCAGCCCTAAACAAGCGCACACCCTCAGTAAAAATGATACCGCTATCGTATTCCAGCAGGTGGAAATTTTGAATAAACTTTCGATACTTCAGCATACGATGGATTCACTTAACCGGCAAAAGCAGACCCTAAAAAAACCTCAACCGCTCAAGAACAAACCCTGATGGCCGCATTTTCAGACGAAAGTTTATACCGGAACTCCATGATGTTCGAAGGCGAAGTCATTGAACACCTGACGAGCTGGCTGAGTGTGAACCCCTATAAAGGCTGTTCACTTAAATGCGCCTATTGCTTTAGGGCTAACTGGTACCAGTCCGATAAACCTTTTCAATTATATTCAGAAGAAGAATGTCTCGAAGCCTTGTTAAAACATAAAGCATTCGTTCCCAACATTACACCAATATCGATCAATAACAGTTCAACCGACGCCCTATTGCCTCAAGTAAGAAAATCCACATTCAGGTTCATTAATATGTTGGACGAATTGGGATATTCCAATCCTTTTATCCTCATCAGCAAACTTGCGCTCACAAAAAATGACTTATCAGCACTGGAAAACTTACACGCGCTGAGGCCGATATTTTTTACCAGTTTTTCGCTGCTACCCAAGCATATTGAGCCAATGCCGGTTTCCATAAGAATTAAGAATCTGGCCCGGTTAAAAAGTGCAAATATCCCTGCGGTTCTTTATTTTCGTCCGATTGTTAAAGACTGGAATGATAGTGATGAAATTATTAAAAAAGCGTTGCAGGTTGGCCAGGACTATTGTAATGCCATCTGTATAGGCGGATTGCGGATGTCGCCTGAAATCAGAGCTGAACTACAGAAAGTGGGCGAAAAACTGGATGAGTTTCCCGATGAGTTTGATCAAAAGAAAATCGATAACGCTATTGAAAACCGGATCCTGGCCCTTCACCAGAAGCTCGGTTTAGATGTCCCTGTTTTTAAGCATTCTTCCTGCGCGGTCAGCTTTATCACCAAACAGCAGAATTACAATTTACTTTTTAAAAACCCGGAAAACAACTGTTTAGTGACGTGCCCCCCAAGTCAGCAAGCATTATGTAATAAAGGCATAGTATAAAATATTCAGGTCAAAAGAGATACTTTCTCAAAGTTAAGCCTATAGCTTACGAAAAATTTCTTCCAGGATTGGGGTAACCAGGAATGCCGGAGCCACGCTGGTCAGATTAGTACGGATATCCCGCAGGGCGCGGGTCAAATGCCCCTCTACGGTTTTCTCGGCGATCTCCAGCTCGGCCGCGATCTCCGGGTTCGTTTTACCATCCTGCCTGCTCATCCGGTAAACCATGCGGCACTTTTCCGGCAGCTCCTGCACCGTCGCCTCAATGCGGGCCATCAGTTCCTTTTCCAATAGGTAAACCTCCGGCGAATGCAGGCCCAGCACATTATCATCCACCAGTTCGGTGGTCCTGATCCGGCGTTTCGCATACCGCTTATCCAGCCGGTTGAGCACCTGGTATTTAGTCGCCGCCCAGAGATACGTAGATAAGTTATGCGTTAAAACCAGTTCCTCGCGCCGCTGCCAGAAACTGACAAATATATCCTGGACACATTCCTCGGCTTCCTGCTCGTCGCCCAAACGGTTGACGGCAACAGCCAGCAACTTATCCCAGTACCGCCCGAAAATCTCGGTAAAGGCCTGCTGGTTCCCCTCCTTTAATAAGGCGAAAAGTGCATTATCCGTAAGATCAGCCAGGGAAGCCATCAGATTTATATTTAAACGAATTTACAGAAAAATCCGCAGCAAATTAAATAAGCGTTTGTAAACAAGAGGTTAAGCCAATAAAAACATACCACGGCACCCCGGAATTATTTCCTGCCGGGTAACGCGCGACTGTTTATATTTACAGCGTTAAACCTGATCAATACATGGAAGCGATCCAATGGCCCAATTATAACGGCGCTCAATTTCAGCTCTTCTGCAATGCCCTGCTGTCCTTCGAGCTTGGACGCGGCTTCCAGCCCTTTTCCAGTCCCGGCAAAGACGGCGGGATAGACGGCCTTTACCATGGCGCCTACGGCAGTCATTCCGGACACTGGCGCTTCCAATACAAATTCTCCAAACAGGCCCGGGCCGACGCCGCGGCCATGATCAGAAGCGGCCTGCCCGCCGAGATCGACAAATTACAGGACGACGACGTCTTCGTCCTGCTTACCAACGTCGAACTATCCCCGCAGGAACAAGCCGCCATGCAACAAACGTTCCGGGAAAAAACCGCCGCCCGCCGCCCGGTCGCCTTTGAAATCTGGGATGGGGCCGTCCTGTTCAACCTCTACCTGAAATACCCCATCCTGGAACTCTGGCTCGATGAAGGCTTTCAAACCGCCCAGCTCCAGGACTACCGCCAGTTCTTCCGGGACCGCCTGGAGCAGGAAGGCTTTCACCCCGGCGCCTACAATAACCAATTTATCGCCCGCGAAACCGACATCGCCGGGCTGACCGCATTCCTCGACGGCCCGTTACCGATGGCCGTCATCAGCGGCGAAGCCGGTATCGGCAAAACCCGGCTGGTCATCGAATTCTTCCAGCAGGTCGTCGCGCAGCGGGCAGACTGGGCCGCACTCGTGCTGGTCAATTACCAGGCCGCCTTCGACCGTTTGCGGAAAGCCCTGCTATCGAAAGAAAAATTCATCATCCTGGTCGATGACGCCCACCAGTACACCCCCTCGGCCATCGCCGACCTGCGGGCGCTCTGCCGCGTGGACGGCCAAGTTAAGCTCGTCTTGACCACGCGCAACCTCCAGGCTTCCGGCCCGCTAACCTTTTTGTCGTCCTATGACCGGGAAAACGTGTACACCGTCAGCCTGGGCACACTCAGCCGCGCCGATACCCGCACCTTCTTCGAGGAGCAGCTGCAAGACAATTCCCATTACCGGAATTTTATCGGGCAACTGATCGATATCTCCGGCTGCAAGCCGGTGGTCATCATCGCCCTGCTGGCGGCTATCGCCGAAAACATGCCCATCAGCAAGATCAAAGAACAGGGCTTCCTCAAACGCTACCTGGCCGACTACTTTGAAAGCTATTATAAAGAGGTACAGCGGCAGACCAATATCCCGCTGGCCGGGGCCAGGCGCCTGCTGCAATGCATCGTCCTGGTGGAACCCGTCGACCTCGCTTCGGCGACCCTGATCGACCGGCTGGCCGAACTGCTGGAGCTTCCCGCCGCCGGTATCGGCGAAGCGCTGCGCCTGCTCAAAAAGAACGGCCTGATGAGCGGCCGCTTCACCCAAAGCATGAAACCCGATATCTACAGCGATATCCTGCTTTCCGATATCGACCGTGCCGATGCCGAACACTTTATCGGCGGGCTGACCGAACTGCTGCACCACGTGGTGGTCAACCTGAGCAGCGTGGACGAGATCGTCAAGCGGGAGAAAAGCCTGCTCGATGAACTGCTGGACGCCTACGTCCGATTGATCACGCTGACCGAAGACGTCAAGGTGGCGGGCCGGATCCTGGAGACCATGGTCTCCATCTGCCTGGTGCATCCCGCGGTTGCCGGGCGGGCGGTGGACCATTACCTCGACCAACTGGCGGTCCCCGGCAGCGTACTCGCCAAAGATTTCCTGGATCAGCGGAAATACGACCACATGATCGGCAATACCCCTTTCCAGCGGGTACAGCAGGTCCTGTTCAACTCACTTTACCTGCCCGCGCAGTACGAGCCGGTCTACCGGCGTTATTTCCGTTTGTACAGCCTGACGGCTGAAATGAAACTGGCCGAAAAGGTCTACCATTTCGCCAGGCGGGACGTGACAGATTACTTTGTGCTTTCCCGGCAGCAATTCTTCCTTGACCGGACCGAAAAGACCTGGGGCCGGATGAAGACCGATGAACAGCTTTTCGCACTGCATACCCTGAAACAGTTCCTCGCGCTGGACTTTCACGGCAGCGAGCCAGACAGCGTGAACGCCGACCAGATCGTCATTTCCACCTATATGGTGCCGGCCATCCCCGCCGTCATCAAATTGCGCAGCCAACTGATCGCTTTTTTGAGCGGCGTTTATACCCAGGCGCCAGCCGCTGCGCGGCAGCAGGCCCTGGAAATGCTCATCGATATCCCCAGGGCGATCTTCGCGACTGAAAGAAACTCGCGGCCTTATGACGGTGACGCGGAAAAACAGCAGGTACTGGATTTTATCGAGGCCCAGGCCCATACCCTCAGCCTCAAACAGCAAAAAGATGTCCTGGATAAACTCTACTGGTACCGGCGCTGGGGCATCTGCGAAGCATTCCTCGCGCAGCTCGACCGGATACAGGACGCGCTGAAACCTAAAAACCTGGCAGCCACCCTGATGCTGCTGTTCTCCAAAACGGAGACCTCGATCCTGGATTTCAAAAACGTGGAACAGCACATCGCCGAAAGGAGCCGGGAGATCATCAGCGCCAACGGACCGGAACCGCTGAGCCGGGCGGTGACCGAAATGCTGGCACAGGAAAAACAGCCCCCGCATTTTTACTATTCCTTTCAGCGCGTGATCGAACACGAATTCCCCGAGCATGCGCGGATCTTATACGAGACCCTGCGCCGCTCCGGCCTGGAAACCTATTACTACCTCGGGCCCTCCCTGCTCTACGGGCTGTACTACGAGCTGGGCGAAACGGACTATTACTGGGCGCAGGTCGCCCTGCTGGAGCAGGACAACGATCCTAAAAGCGACAGCGCGCTGCTCCGGATCTATTCCCGGATCATCCAGGGCAGCCGCACCTTTTCCGACCGGGACAAAGCCGTGATCTACCGGGTCAACGCCAAGCGCCAGCCCGAGAACCACCATGACCTGGCCGGCGCCCTGCAATGCCTGATCGCCGCCGGGGATGCGGGCATCGCCGAAGTCTGCAAGGACTTCCTCGGCCGCTGCCACCAGCGCGAGGCGGAGATGTTCTTCATCTGGCTGAGCGACAACAAGCTCGCGCCCGCCGACTTTATCAACGATGTGGTCATCCAGGCTACTGTACGCTTCCAGCTGACCTACGAGATCGAACGCTGCCTCAATAAAGTGCTCCTCAGCGCCGGGAGCGACGTCGTCTTCGGCTACTTTATGGCGCGTTACCAGCTCAAGATCGGCCCGCACGAAGAGCAGGAACATTTCTTCGCCTATGATTTTATGCCCGACGGCGAGCATTCCCATTTGTTTGACGACTGCCCCCCGGAAATACGGACCGCCCTGTTCGGGCGGGCGCTGGACTGGTTCCTGACCATGAACGAGGAACTGCTGGAGGTCTTCTTTGCCAAAGAACTGCTGACCTATTTACAGCCCGGCGTGCTGATCACCCCGGCACTGTATGACTTGTTTAAGGCGCAGCTCCTGCCGAACATTACTTCCGGCCGGCTCAGCCTGCTGCTGGACGCCATCAGTATTTTTCACCACAAGGACGAACTGCTCCTGGACCTGGTGATCGCCTGCTATGTACTGGCGCGCGAAAAGTTCGGAGACGACGCGGCAGCTTTACAGCTGGCGGTACGGGGCTGTTACCAGGCGCTGACCACTGTTGGCGTACGGGTCGGCCGTGCCGGTGAACCCTTCGCCCAGGACCTGGCGCTCGAAAGCCTGCTACGCGGCCGCCTGGCCTCCCTGCAGCCTTACGAGCCCGAACATGAACTGCTGGCGAATACGCTGGACTATTTACAAAAAATGAGCAGACGCTTTGACGACGGGGACGAATCATGAGATCAGTCAACCTATATAACTATGGCAGCGGCAGGCGCGACCTGATGGGGATCGTGGAGCCCAAGATCATCGGCCGCAGGTTTTCGGACCTGAACAAACGTTTCAGCAACGACCTGGCCGTGCAGCTGGACAGCATCGAACAGCTGCTCAATGCCATCGAAGCCAAGCTCCGGGGCTGTGAGGTCATCCATTACAGCTATTTCGACAGCCTGCACCACGGCATACTGGCCGGCAGCTTTAACCCGCGGGACCTGCCGCTGACCACCGATGTTGAATTCGTCGAAGGCACCAGCAGGCGGCAGGTGACCCTGACCTATGCCGACCCCTTTCTTTACCGCGAGGCGGTCCATATGCAGTTCCAGCAATTCGTGCTGCTGCTGTCCTCCTTTTTTGAAAACGTCGTGCGCCTGTCCGAGATCCTGCTGAAAAAGGTCGTCCTGCACGGTAAAAAGAATAAACCCCAAAGCATCCCGCTGCCAGAATACCTCTACCACCTGCGGGCACTGACCGAACTGGGCTACCGCGGCCATGACCCCCTCTACCATTGCTATGACCGGCACAGCCTTTTCCTGGATAAATACCTGCCGACGCTCGTCTCGCTGCGGAACAGCTATATCCACGGTTACGAAACCAAGCTCAGCGTGGCCCGGACTGCACCGGGCGGCCCGGAGAAATATCTCCTCACCGAATGCGACCGGCCGCTGTTGCCCGGTTCGCCGGAACTGGAACTGGGCAGCTTTACTGCGGAACTGCTGAACGGGACTACAGCCTTTCTGAACGACCTGCTGGCCGCCTTAAAGGACGCCGTGGCTGATCCGGGTGCGACCCTGCCGGCTTAGATTTGCGTTTGGATATTCCCGGTCTTTTGCCTATATTTGGTCAAAGCTTAAAGCGGAAGCTTGCCACTCGTCTTAGCGCAGCTGTATCGGCACCGCCTTCAAACAAATCGACTATCGAAACCAATTTCCTGTTTCGAAAGACGGCAGGCGGGTGACGTTTTTCTTTCAGGAGTTTGGAAAAAGATGGATCGAAAAATCAACGGCCACAACGCCGCTTACCTCAAACGTAAAGCAAAAAATTTAAGCAAAGCGCAGGGCATCACCCACACGCAGGCTTTGAACCTGGTCGCCAAAGAACATGGCTACGAAAACTGGGACAATTTTATGAACAAGCGGAAACCTGAACCGCGCCCGGAGGCCACCCCGCGCAGGCCCAAAGTACCGGAGCCAGCGGTACTCAACTACCATGATGTCCGCACCGGCGCCGTCATCGGCCAGCATCCCAACAAAAAAATGTCCGTACGCCGCCACACGCGGGTGGGGACCTTATTGCAGGAACTTATCGGGGAAACCGAATACCACAAACGGGCGAAAAGCGCCCTGCAGGACATCCGCAGCCTGATGGACACCTGGCTCGGCTGCGAATACAACGAAGCAGAGCTGCCCAATGCCGAATTCAACCCGGTCTATTATGGCCGGAGCGCAAATTTAGAATGGGGGGTACCCACACCCAAAAGGCAGGCGGAACTCAAACGGCTGCTCCGGGCGGCCAGGTCGGTCATCGACCGCTCTTATCATGACTGCAAGCCATTGGACAAACTGCACGAACGGTTCGACCTGGCCTTAAAAGCACTGGAGAAATGGCCGAAGCACATCAAGGTTCCAGGGCATAACCCTTTCAGAGGCCGGGTACCGGCCGGGACCTTCGTTCGCGTGGACCACAACAAACAGATCGGCGTTGTCTTTCATCATGATACCGGTCATCAGGTTATAGAAGGATACACCGATGGCGGCCATTTTCTGGCCGGGCGTGATGAAGTGAGCGTATTGCGGAAACAATTGCTTATCGCAGACTTTAAACCCATGCGCCTTTGCCTTCCCTATGGTAAATGGACCTGTGCCAACGGCCGCGAGGTGTTATTCAACCGCGATTATTGCCCGATCTGGCAAAGGAGCCCGGACGGCACCGTGACCGCCATACAGCCCGACGTATATGTCCGCTACGAGACGACCGAACACTATTACAACGACCGCAGCGCACCCTACTATATCCACAACGAAGCCACATTCGAAACCTGCACCGGCATACTCAAAGACTGGGGCGTCGCCGAAAAACGCAACCTGGTGCTTGACCTGCTGCCCGCCGCGCTGGCTGCCGGAGATGTCGGCCTATTAAGCCCGAAGGGGATATCATGACGACCTAAACAAAAAGCAGCAAATCCGACCAAGAAGCATCCAATCCCCCGGCATATCCTGCGGGGGATTGTTTTTCAGACCAGTTTACGGATACGCGGGTCCTGTTTGATGGCTAGGCGCCGTTCTTTTTTAAACCCCAGCCCGGTACTGTACAACTCATCATAGATCAGGTCGTCATCGGCGGAAAAACTATACCTGCCGTTCTTGATCACCAGTCTTTTATGGCGGAGAAACTGCCCGGTGACCCGGCCCTCATCGTTCGTCCGGAGGTCGCCGTGCAGTTCACCGCGAATGCGCAGAAAACGGTGAAAGTCCGCCGGTTTAAAGCGGAGCTTTTGCATGGCCAGCAAAAAATTCTCCAGGTCGTCCACACAGGTGGCGTAAGGATAAACGTCATCGTCAAAGAGGTCCAGCATCAGCCAAAGGTCGTTTTCGGCCTGGCCCAGTTTGTAATAGGTCACAATGATCATATAAACCTCCGTGTAGGCCGCAGGGTCGACCGTGGCGATGATTTCTTTCTTTTCGTTCAGCAGGTCAAACGGTTTGCCATCCAGAAATTTCTGCCGGACGGAATGCGCCTGCTCGTAACCATAATCAATGGTGCTTTTAAAATCCGACCATATTTTGTCATAGGCCTTATCCGCGTCAAAAAGCGGTTCGCGGAACTTGCCGGCTTTGTCTTCAATGATCAGGGCCGTTTTCCCGGACAGGACCAGCAGGTCACGTTCGCTGCCGTCGATGTAATAGGAAGGGATAATTTGTGCTTTTGGGTCGGAACGGTAAAAGTCCGTGAACAGTTCGGTGACCTTCCGCTCCAGGAATTTGTCCTTGGCTTTACTGACGCGGTCTTTGGTCTTGATGATCGCCGTACATTGCTCCTGCAAAAAAGAGAACATGGCGCTGAGCAGCAAGCGGAAGTCGGTAATCAGGTAGGAGCCCTTGCCCAATTTCAAGATGGGGCGTTTGATCAACTGGTTAGGCTGGCTGAAGTACAGGAAACCGGCTTGTTCAGCCCTTTCCATCGCAAAATGTTCCGGCAATAAGGCAGCCACCACGGGCGAAAAACACGCCAGGTCTTCCGGGGTAAACGTATGCACGCTGGAGGGGTTGCTGACGTATTGGAACATCCCCATGTGCCCGGTCATCGTGCTGCGCATGGCTTCCTCAAAGGAGCCGCCGTTCTTCAGGGTTTCCATGACCCGGTCGCGGAATTCTTCTTCCGTAGGCTCAGGCAGGTTTTGTTTCATCATCGCCCGGTCTTCCCTGGCTTGCCGCAGGTCATCCAAGTGGTCATATAAGGCAATGAGGTCCGTAGCATCCCAGCCCAGCGCCTGTTTTAATTCAGCGTTGAACTGCTGAAAGATCGCCTCGACCTTTTCGATGCCCTGCTCTTCGTAATGGAGCGGGCCCTGGTGAAAAAAGGCGATATAGGTGCCGATGCCGACGATCCGCCGGCGGATCAGCTCGTCGGGCGATAATTCGCCTTCAAAAACCAGCGGCTTGAGTTCGCCGTATTCATGCCGGTGGATCGTGTCCATTTCGTTTAACATGCCGACCAGTTTCGGCCAGTCCTCCCGGTCTGAAAACTCTTCTTCATACTGTTCCTGCACCGGCGAGGTCAGGTTCAGGTTCAGCAGGTAAAGCAATTGCCGGAGGGGAGAAGCCAGTTGCTTCAGCAACGCGGCGTTCCAGGGATGGGTCACCCCATGGATCAGCGAAACAATATGCGCCGCATACAGGTCGGGATGGTATTTCCCGGCTTCGGCCTTTAAACGGCGTGCAATCATTTCCAGCTGATCCATGATACCAAAATTAGGAAAATACAGCGGTATTCAGGACCACAGCCAGGCTCACAAAACAAACGCCCCGCCGCTCTTACACTCCCGAAGCACAAAACAGCTCTCCATACCGCCGATATTCCCCAGGCTATTGATATGCTCCATGATAAACGTAAAATAAGCCTGCGGCGTCCGCGCCGTCACATGCAAAATAAAATTCCAGCCCCCCGACACGTGCAGCAAATACTGCACCTCCGGCAGCAGCTTCACCGCCTCCTCGAAAGCATTCAGCAGTTCCGTCGTCTGCTTTTCCAGCCGCACATGCGTCAGCACCAGCACCGGCTGCCCGATCTTTTCCCGGTCCAGCAAAACGGTGTACCCTTTGATATAACCATTTTCCCGTAGCCTGACCAGCCGGTCATGAACCGCCGGCGGCGACTTAAACACCAGGGCGGCCAACTGCCTTTCGGAAATGCGCCCGTCCTGCTGCAAATGCTGCAACAATTTAACATCGGTAGGGTCGAGGGTATGCATCTGTTTATTTCTTCCGTTTTCTTTTATTTCTTCTTTTAACCAGGCAGGGTTCCCTCGCGGAACCCTGCTGCCAATTTTACCTGATCTATTTTAACTATTTAAAGCGGCCGGGACCGGCCGCGGGAGGAGGCATAATAAGCGATAAAGGCAAAACAGCCCAGCGGCACAAAAAACGCCGCAGGCATACCCGCATGATCGGCAATAAGCCCCATGACCGGCGGGCAAAACGCGCCGCCCGCAACGGCCATCACTAAAAAGGACGAAGCCCTTTTGGTCAGCGGGCCAAGCCCTTTGATGCCCAGGGCAAAAATGGTGGGGAACATCACGGACATAAAAAAGTAGGTAGAGAACAGCGCGATGACGCTGAGCCAGCCGAGCTGCAATACCACTAAGACCATTAACAGGGTATTGATCAATGCGTAAAGCATCAGCAAGCGATTAGGCTTAACAAATTTCAGGATATAAGAGCCGAACAATCTTCCAATCCAAAAGCTGCCCATACCGCCAATCGCCAGGATCAGCGAAGCCGCCTGCTCAGGGTTTTTCGGCATAAAGATCTGCCCGAAACCGCCTAAATGCTGCATAATGCCACCAACCGCGTCTTTTAAACCAGCTATGGTTTCGGTGACGTCATTGATAAAAAAGGAATTCACGCCGGTTTGCGCGGCGACATATAAAAACTGCGCGATAACGGCCAGCACAAAGCCTTTATGTTTCAGCAATTCAGACAACGGCGCTTTGGCGTCGATGTGTTCGCTGTTTTCTTCCTTGACATCCGGCAGTTTGCTGAAGGCGAATATGACAGCTACTACAATTACGATGCAGCCGATATAGATATAGGGCCTGGTCAAAGAATCGAATTGTTCCGGGCCGGTCTTTTGAGCGGCGCCAAAGATAAACAGACCGCCGATCAGCGGGCCGAGTATCCAGCCCAGGCCGTTAAAACTTTGCGCAAAATTGATGCGGCGGGCGGCGCCCTCGGGTGGGCCGAGCACAGTCGTATAAGGATTCGCGGCGGTCTCTAAACAAGACAGGCCGCAGGCGATGATAAACAGGCTGCCCAAAAACGGAATAAAGGCACCGAAGTGCGCAGCAGGGTAAAATAGAAATGCGCCCCCCGCGAAAAGCATCAGACCTAAGATAATACCACTTTTATAGCCGTATTTCTTCATAAACAGGCCTGCAGGCCCGGCCATAACCAGGTAACCGATATACAGGGAGAACTGTACGAAGCCGCTTTCGGCTTTCGAGATATGCAGGGTATTCTGGAAATGCTTGTCCAGCACATCCAGCAATCCGTGGGCGAAACCCCATAAGAGGAACAGGCTGGTGACCAGGGCAAAAGGGTAAAAATAGCTTTTACCGTTAGGTGCCCTTAGTAAACCCAGGTGTTGCACCTTCAGGCGGCGAACCGGTGCCGATTTTTCGATGTGATTGTGCATGGTTAAGCGTATAAGGGTCCGTAAGTTTGACATGCGCGATAATCCGCTCCTTCTGTATCCGAACCGAAAGCCTTCCAGGCGGAGGGCCGGAAGACCCGGCTTGCTTCCACATTATGCATGGAAACCGGTATCCGCAGCATACTGGCCAGGGTGATCAGTTCATGCCCATAATGCCCGTAGCCGAAGCTGCCATGGTTGGCGCCCCAAGCGGCCATCACCGCATACCCATCGGTAAAATTTCCCACATCGGTTAGTTTCGGCACGAACCAGGTGGTCGGCCAGGTAGGGTCGGTACGTTCGTTTAAGATATGATGCACTGGCTCGGGCAGATCAATCGTATAGCCTTCAGCGATCTGGAGGACAGGCCCTATGCCCTTCACCAGGTTAAGGCGGCATAAGGTAACAGGCATCCCCCCTTTGGTGACGAATTGCGAGGAATAGCCCCCGCCGCGGAAATAACCATTATTGGCGGGGTACCAGGTGGTCGCCTTCAGGCAGTCGCCGACCTCTTTGCCCCGGATTTCCCAGAAAGGTTTCATCACGGGTTTACCGTTTACTTCTTGTTGCCCCGAACCGTCCAGGGCAGCGGAACCTGAATTGATCAAGTGTATAAAGCCGCTTTCAGGTTTCCAGCCGGTGACCCTTTCCACCGCTTCTGGCGACCAGTAGGTGCGCACATCGGCGAATACCTGGGCGGTCTGTTTTAATAAGTAACCTAAAAGCATAGACAGGCCATTCAGGCTGTCATTTTCGGTAGCGACCATAAAAGGCGCGCGGATTCCGTTCCAGTCAAAGCTGGAATTGAGGATGGCTTCCGCGAAATCCCCGTTGGGCAAAAAGTCGGTCCATTGCCGTTGCCCCTGGAAACCGGAGACGATGGCGTTATGCCCCTGCGCTTCTTCGCCGAACCCCATGTCCTTTAGTTTGGGGTTACCAATCATCAAGTCGCGGATGATCAGCATCATTTTCACGACTGTCTCCCAATCCTTATCTTTCTGCTCGTGTGAAAATTGTTTTTCCTTTTGGTTTTTATCTTCGCCTTCTTTACAGTGTCCCCTGGTCCAGGCCAAAGCGTGTTTAAATTCTTCAGGGTCATAAATACCTTTCTCGATCCGGCGCAGTACCTCGACCGAATCCACGTATTCGTTCCGCATCCCAAAATAATCTTTGAACAGATCGGGCACAACAATAGAGCCTGCGATGCCCATCGATACGGAACCGATAGCTAAATAGGCTTTGTTACGCATGATCGCTACGGCCAAACCTGCACGGGCAAAACCCAATAATTTTTCCTTCACATCATCAGGGATGGTTTGGTCATTCAGGTCTTGTACGTCTTTACCGTAGATGCCAAAGGCAGGGAGGCCAAACTGATTATGCGCGGCTAAGGTAGCGGCTAAATATACTGCGCCGGGCCTTTCCGTCCCGTTAAAGCCCCAGATGGCTTTGGGCCAGGCGGGATGCATATCCATCGTTTCCGAGCCGTAGGCCCAGCAAGGGGTGACGGATAAAGTCAGGCCGACATGGCTCTGCTCGAATAGAGTTTGGCAGGCGGTGGATTCGGCCACGCCGCCGATACAGGTTTCGGCTACGATACACTGCACCGGGCGGCCGTCGGGGTATTTGAGCTGGCTTTCATACAGGGCCTTCACATGGATAGCCATTTGCATGGTCACATTTTCCAGCGATTCGCGGACGCCGCCCAATCTTCCGTCGATAATGGGACGGATGCCTATTTTAGGATAATTCATATTATAATGCCTTTTTAATTTCTTCGATGCTTACGCCCAATACTTTTTTGCTGATATAATCCAGGTCCATTTCGTTGCCTATAAAATGGAAAACGCTGTGCCAATGCGTGGCGGAATGCCCCAGTGGCAGGAAATGTGGGCTGGATACGGATTCGAGTTCGTAGAACGGGCCCATCTGTTTACCATCAGCCAATGGGCCGTCATTATAGGCGTTCATGGCATCGCCGGAGAAGGGGTCCTTGTCAGTGCGCCATTCCTGGTTGAGGTATTTGCTGAGCGGGGCTACGTCATACAGGATAATAGTCAGGACGTGGTTGCCCGCGTCATAACTGCCGGCGACGCTTTTGGCCCGCGCTGGGTGCACGCCCAGCTTACCGCGCTGTTTGCCGTCGGCTTTGAAGTAGAGTACGCTGTCTTTTGCTTTCAGGCGGTCGGCCGGTATTTCGCCAAAATAATTGGTGGTAGCCGGTGAGCCGTCGCCTGATTTAAAAGGGATAACGATGGTAGTCTGGTCCGATGGCGGGAACATATCCAGGATCCAGGTGCAGGGCATGCCGGTGGTTTTGTTCCATTCGGTCGGGCCGGTATTAGTGACTGTGTTTTCGGTACGGTAACCGACCGCTTTGATGGAACCGGTCACCTGTACCGGCAGGAAGCGCTCGATCTGCCGTGTATCCAGCAAACTGATCTTGCGGGTAACACGCAGCTTAAATTCCGAACCGGCGAAATTCTTGAGTTGCATATCCTTGGCAAGTACGGCATGGGTGCTGTCTTTGAAAACGAGTTCCCAGGCTTCGCTGTCATAAGCGGGTGGCGTGTGCCAATTGTCGAATTTCTGGTCCTTGCCTTTTTCAAAGAATAGAGAGAACGGGCCCCCTTCAGGGCCGAGCCAGAAGCGGTTCTCGCCACCGTAGGCGTTCATATAGGGGTCAATGGGGCCGTAGAAGGCTTTGTAATGGATCCAGCCGAAGCTGCGGCCGGTATCGCCAGTGGCGGTGGAGGTAAAGACCTTGGCCTGGTATTTGGCGGAAACCAATACCTGGGCGTCGCTTTTACCGAGGATTACGGCGCTGCTGTCGTGTTTTAAAATAAATTCCTTGTCATAGCCGAAAGTGCCGGGTTGGGGCGGTTCTTCTTTGATGGCCTGCTTGCAGGCCGGGCAGATGAGGGTCATAAACAGCAGTATTAATAGTTGGTTTTTCATATATTGGTTTATTCAGGTTTCAGTTGTTCCATTTTCCCCCGGTCGCAGTAGTAAAAACTCAGCGAGGTGTAGTTGACGGGCTCGTTGTACACGGGACTGGCGCCATGCTCAATACCGTGCCAGATGCTGTTTTCAAAGGATAGTTTGTCGTTAATAAAAAAGCGGAAGCCACCGGTATGGGCCACAGGCTCATGACCATAGGCCAAACAGCCTGAAAGCGCCCGGCTTTCAGCATGCTCCCATTTGCCCTTCATGTCGTACCAGCCACCATTAAAGTAATCTTCACTGCCAGTGCCGTGCATCCGGAATTTGCCGTCCGTGGCTGTGGAATCATCCCCTTCGAAAAAACCGGTCAAGCCTCTAAAAGAGTTACTTCCTTTCAGGATCGTGCCGACATAGTGGCCCTTCCCGCGAATGTCCAGGAAAACATGCCAGGGATCGCTGCGGCCGAGTTGATGCTGAACATAGGTGACATAAAACTTTCCTTCCTTTTGCGGGTCGCGTTTTTCAGCTGAAGCCGCTATCTTCGCCTTGACATTCACGGTTGTGCTACCCGCATTCCATAAGTCTATCCTGGCGTATTGGTCAAAAGGCATCGGGAAATAAGCATAATGGACCGCTTTGGTTCCGCTGAGCAAACCTTTCATCGTTGGTTGGCCGAAGGCATAACCGAAGAACTCTCTTAAGGAACATTCTACAGCAGGCAGGCTTTCCTTGTCCCATTTCACGGAGATCCGCAGGTTTTCTGTTCCGGCCGTGTCTATTTCGATGCCCTTGATCCTGCCGCCCGTTTTCATCTCCCAAAGCGTTTTATATTCCCCGCGTTTTAAATCAATATGGATACTGGTATCGCCTGAATTCATGGGTGTTTTTTTCCAGCTTCTTACAAGATTATCCAGCTCATTTTGCTCCCCGGCACTCAATGTAGGGTTAAAAGAATCCACCTTTGTCCCCTTGGGGAATAAACGGTAACCCAGTTGATGAAACTGCAGGTTATGCCCCCGGCTGACGATCATCAGGTGCTTTTGGAAAGGGATGGGAAAATAACAGAAATAGCCGCCCACGGCGCTGTCACATAAAGGCTTTTGAAACGGCTTAACTTTCCCGGTAAACAAGTCCATATAGCAGATCGACAGCCTTGGCTTTTTTTCATGATCCAGGTAAAAATCGAGGGTGTCTTTGGTGGGCGTCGGTGTCGCGATCCGGTTCAAAACACCCGGCCCGTCGATGTCGAGCATGACAAGGCTGCCGTCCGGGTTCTTGCGGATAAAGGAATAGGTTCCGCCAAAACCGTCATCGTTAAGCCCTTTACGGTCATAGGTCGTTTCCTCGCTTTCCACGGTATTCGTCCGGTAGGCGGGTAACAGCGAGATATCGGAAAGCTGCCGCAGTTCGCTGCTCAGCGTGATCTTTTGCGCCAAAGCGCAAAAGGGAAATAACAGACACGCTGTTAAGATTTTAATTTTCATAATTGGTGGTTATCGTTATTTGATCACCGGATTTGAGATTTAATGGTTCAAACCGGATCGTGAGTTGATTATCTTGCTGAGCAGGTTGCATAATGATGACATGTCCGTTCCTTTTCAATTGGATTGTCTTGACTTTGGTAATAACAGATACTCTTAATTGCTGAAGGCCCAGCTTCCCATATACGAGCGAAACAGTATTGGTTTGTATACGGCCTTTTCTTTCCTGCGCGATATTTCCCCAGCCTTCAGCTGCGCTGAAAAAACTTTGGAAATGTTCCGGCTGGATTTTTGGAGCAAAGCCCAGTATGCCTTTTGGCCCGTCATACTGAAAATCACAAAGTGCTAAAAATACCCCCCAGCTGGCCATCGCGCGGGCATAATGGTCGCCGCATTCCACTTCGTTCCAGGGGTTGTGTTTTTCGGGCTGGTAACGGTCGTCCAGACCTTTGACGATCGATAACCCTTCGTTCACCATGCCATGATAGATCATCGAGGTAGCCACCTGGTACTCGATCCCCGTCCAGACCTCATCGCGGTAGCGTACGCCATGGTTACCGGGATGCGGATCATGCGGCCAGGTACAGACCAGCAGGCCGGCTTCGCCGGGACTGGCAAAGTCGCGTTCAGCGGGATGATCTTTGGTTTGGGCAGCAATGTCCGGCGCCCAGTTGTATTTCCAGATGCTCTGTAGCGCTGATTTGATTTCGTTAGTTGGATAGAGGTCACCGAGGCCGTACAAACTGGACCAGGTTTGCCCGAACAACTGGTCGGAAAGGCAGCCTTTCGCGTACTGCGCATTAGGGTGTTCTTTCAGGTCAACATCCTGGATAAAGTATTCCCCGTTAAATAAACGTTTGCTGCTGTTTTCCGCGCCACGGGCTGCAATCATCGCGCAACTATCGGCGAAAGGGTCCTGCATTAGTTTGCCCATCAGGGCGGCAGCTTTTAAAGCGCCAACGTATAGGCTGCCCACATAGGTGTTCGCACCGTAGAACTGGTCGTCATAGGTGTTGGGCTGCATGCCCTCGATCAGTCCATCGGCATTGCCATCCGCCCGGATCAGGTAGTGGGTAGTTGCTTTGATCTTTGGCCAGTTGCGCATCAAAAACCTATTATCTGCTGACAACAAATGCTCCCGGTACGCCTTCAACACCGTTCCCGCCTGTCCGTCTATATACACATCCTGCCCGGTCCAGCGGTCATGGTTGCCGTCACGGGTAAAGATACCGCCGTCCGCCCGGAAGGAATTGGCAAAATCGGTTTGTTCACGGAGGTTACGGTCGAGTTCGGGAAAAAGGTGCGCTATGCCCTGCTCGTAGTTCCAGACGTGGGTACAGGTACCGATACAGGAACCGACACCTTCCCAGGCGTAAAACTTGCCATTGCCCCACCACTGGCAGGTTTCGGTGGCCAGCGTCGATAACGGCGAGATCAGGCGTCTGTTCAGCCAGTATGGCAAGGTGCTGTGGTTATAATAAGCGTCATGAAAAGCAAAAGTTTGCTGTTGCAGGCGCGGTAAATTCGTTTCCAGCCATTCTGCCACGTTCCGGGAGCTACTGAAACAGTTTTTGTAATTGTTATAAACCAGCGGGCCGTCGGTACGCAAAGGTTTAGTCCAGGCCGTATCGATATAATGCGGACGGTTGGGAAAATACCAGCTCAGCAGAAAAGTGACCTTTTTGCTTTCTCCCGGTCTCAAAACCAGTTTTTTAGAAATTTCCCCGACCAATTTTTCACCTAAAGCCTTTTGCGCATCGGGACTGGTAACACCGTCGCCGAGCAAACTCAAACAGATATCGCCATTCCAGGGATGTTGGGCAGGCAAAGTGGTGTTCACTAAATCCATGGTAATGCCGGTTAACCCGTTTTGATGGAAAGCAATATTACGATTGGTGCCCGTGTAGCTTACTTTACCGTCAAGCCCGACCGGGTTTTGCAGGCGCCCGGTCAGGGTAACGGTTTGGGTGGTTTTAGCGGTGTTTGTTAAAGTGTATTGTAAAACAGTGCCGGGTGTGGCGCTTTCCCTGGCGTCCAGCGGGATAAAGGGAGAAAAGACCTGCAGGCGTACCGCAACAGGCAAAAATTCTTTGCTGTCCTTGTAGTCAATAGTCGCTACCGGGTACTCACCGGTAAATTCGATAGCATCGAAATGGGCTGCGTCAAGCGGCCTGCCGTTTATTGTAAAGCCTTCCTCGATATAAGATGGCGGTGTAAAAGTCTGGTAACAGTCCTGCCATGGGCCAAGCGCGGTCATAAAATTATTCGTTGATCGGTGCCCGTACCCGGTATTGTAAGCATTGTTGGCGATCCACCAGCAGGCTAAGGTACCGTCACCCCTGACGTAGAGCTGGCCGGAGGCGATGCCACCGCAAGGCATACCGATGGTTTGGAGCTGGGCGCCCTTAAAGGTTTTAGGGCCATCCGCATAGACGGATTGGTCAAAGGATGCAAGCAGTACCTTATCGACTGGCACATGATGGCTGGGGTCAATGCTTTGGGCATTGGCCGTAAGGCTAAAAAGAAACAGGAGATAGACTATTTTCTTCATGGCTTGTCTACATAATAATAGGCGGTAACCGCGTAATCATCCGACCGATAAAAGTTCATCCAGTCTTTAGGATCAGCTTTTGCCAGTGCATCCGCTGGTGTATTCTTTTCCAGCAATCCCCGGAAACCGGTATTACCGAAAAGCGAGACTAGTTTCAGCGGTACGCCTTTCGCCTGTAGCATTTTGACGTCGTCCGCATACCAGCCGCCGATCTGCTGGAGCGTCGCCCGGAATGCTTTATAAAACCAGATCGCATCCGGGATATGGAAACGGTAAAAGGCATATTGACGACTTGCGTCATCCGCCACCAGGCAACCCTGGTACCGGTGGGCGAAGGTACCCTCGAACCAGCCGGTGCCGATATAGTCTTCCGCGCCGGTTCCATTAATGGTCGGATTGGCTTTATCCCCGTCAATATACATTTTCACCTCGCCTTCGCCCCACCAGGTATGCCCGTAGGCGGGATTAACGTCCAGACCAACGGAAACGCCCAGAAAGCGGCCCTTGCCCTGAACTTCCCTTAGCAGTTCAACGTCCTGTCCGATAGGACTGCTTTGCTGCCGGTGCCAGGCGGCATGGAAATACAAGGTTTCTGTTGGGACTATCAGCCTGACAAAATCCACGTCAAAAAACAGGAGCTCCAGGTCTTTTCCGCTTTCATTGGTCAATGTTATCCGCGCGCCTTTTTTAAAGGCCATGGGGATATAACAATTGAAACTGCGGCCCTCGGGATTGCTGAATAATGCGGATTCGAAAGCGACCGGCTTTAATGCGGCGCAAAAGAAATCACCAAAAGGTACGTCAACCGCTGGTATTTTGCTGTCCTCCCAATACATCCGTAAACGGAGTCCGCGCAGCATTTCCGGGCTGCGGTCGCTGATCGTCAGCCAGATGCGCTGGATGATCCCCGCAGAGCGTATGTCAAGCAGGGATTTGCATTCACCGGCTTTCAGCGAGCTGAAGGCCGCCCCTTTGGCTCCGGCATTGCTTTTCCCGCCCTGTCCTTTCCTGCCGTTCAGGTTTTCCAGGCTGCTCACCGAGCTGTGCACACCTCGCGGCATGGTGTAAAGGTCCTGGGCAAAAAGCGCAGGGGACGTTATCAAGAAGGAAAGCAAAAGGAGTCTGAACTTCATGGTTTATTGCTTGGCATAATAGCATTTAATAGTGTACTTCATCCCGTTGGACTGTTCCACGTTCCGGTCGATCACGAGGGTTTTGCCGCCATCTTCCAGCGTCCAGTTTTCCGTTGCGCCATTATTGGGGCCGGCCGTCCTGGTGAGCAAAATGCTTTGGTCATTGGTCCATTTCAGCGTAGTCGTCACCGTAGTGCCCGCAACAGGCGTACGGACCAGTGGCTTGCCGTCAAAGGTCAGGTTTTCGGTCACCGGGGCCAATTCTTTCAGATCCTGGTCCAGGCTGGTACGGATGATGGCGATCTTATCGGCCTGCTGCTCCACTTTGATGTAGCGGGGGATGATCCATTCCGGCGCCCTGCCGAAATCGATTTTGGCTTTATTGACCTGCCAGGTGCCGTTGAAATCGGCTTTCTGTGCAAAGGCCTTAACGGTGGTAAAAAGCAAGATGGCTAAAATAATTTTCCTCATGGTTGGTTTTTTATTAATGTTTAATGATTAAAGTTTATACTTATTTATTGGGTTAATTTGACGCGGATCACATTCAAAGAATAAGGTTTGGCGATAAAATAGATCGCTTTACCCTTTTCGTTCAAAGTCATCGTTTCCGGTTTGATCTGGTCCGGCTGGCTGATGCTGTTTGCAATGCCGGTATCGGAATTGGCCAGTGTAGTAATTGTTGCGATCCCGGCTGCCGAGGCATCAGTTAACTTGATGCTTTTCGCTTTCGGCTTTTGGCTCATGTTCACCAGCTTGATCACCAGTTCATGCGTACCCTGGTCAATCACCGCCGAAGCCCAGCAGCTATCCTGTCCGCAAACGGCCTTCCCGGAAGCTAATAAAGGCACCACCTTCGTCCCTTTATTCACCGAGAACAGCTGCTGCACATAATAATTCGGCGTATTATAGCTGCTGGTATTATCAAACCAGATCAGGTTCGGCGTCCATTGCCAACCGGTAACATGTGCAAACAATGGCGCATAAGAAGCCATTGATACCACATCCGCATTGCGCTCAATGCCGGTCATAAAACACGCTTCGCTCAAAGCCGTCAATAAATTATTTTTGTTTTTCATTGAGCCGATGCGGTCGCTTTGCGCAGCATATTCCCCGACAAAAATCTTCGGCCCGCTCCTATCATAGCTGTCATAGCGGTTACTGTTATCCATAAACCATTTGGGTGTATCATAAAAGTGCTCATCGATGATGTCGGCTTTGCGAGCCCGAAGAACACTGTCCATATAGTTAAAAACAGGGATATTGCGGCTGTAGCCAGTGGCATTGACGAGTTTTACTTCGGGGTATTTGGCTTTGATACGGTCAGTGAATAGCTTGAGGTGCTCGGCATATTGCGGTCCCCAGTTCTCGTTACCGACGCCAAGCAGCTTCATGTTGAAGGGTGCGGGATGACCGAGTTCGGCACGTTTCTTTCCCCAGTAAGTATTGACATCACCGTTGGCGAATTCGACCAAGTCCAGCGCATCGGTAATATAAGGCTCCAGCTCATTTACCGGTACGACCTCGGCCGCATCGAACTGGCAGGACATGCCCACGTTGATGATGGGCAGCGGCCCTGCACCAATATCCTCGCACAATTGAAAATATTCGTAAAAGCCGAGACCAAAGCTTTCCATATAGTCAGGGGTTTGCCTTTCGGCCACATCGTCTGCCCAGATACTTTGTACCATTTCGCGGTCTTCAAGCGGCCCGATGGTATGCTTCCACTGATAACGATGAACGATTTGGTTACCCTCCACAATACAGCCACCGGGGAAACGGAGAAAACCGGGATGGAGATCAGCAAGTTTTTGAACTAGATCTACCCGTAAGCCGCCGGGTCTTCCCTTCCAGGTATCAGATGGGAATAAAGATATCCGGTCCACATCGAGTTTACCCGCACCTTCGAGAATGACCAACAGTTTTCCGGTTTTGGCGGTGTCTGTTGGGGTAATGCTGATCTCCTGGTTATGCCAGTCCATCGCATTTTCAAGTGTCATGGCACTGTGGCCGATCACCCGGTTATTACTGTTGAATAAAAAAACACGGACGTGAACGCCGGGAACGACTTGGCGGTAACGCAATGTCAAATTATAAGGTATTTTCTTAAAGGCCATGCCCTCGTCAAATCCGCTGTTCATCAGCCCGACCGTGTCTTTAGCCTGGAGGTTAACCGACATATACTTAGGGTTTGCGATGTTAACGGAGCTTTGGTTGATGACCATAAAAATGCCGTCGCGTAAATTTGGCTTTGGCCAGGTAGTCCAGTCGGTCATAGGTTTGGGAAAATCAAAGCTGCGGTTCTCGACCATTTCGGCATAAACGCCACCGTCTGCGGCGCGGTTGATGTCTTCGAAGAAAAGGCCCCAAAGCGTAGAGGGGACATTTGCTTTGACTTGTTTGGTGTTGACAGTATAAATATTTTGTCCAAATGACAATTTAAAAAGCAAGACTAAAAGGGCCATACAGCCAATACGTGTCGGGATTTTGTTCATTGTTTTAGTTTATAATCTGCTAAGCTTCATTTTCCCCGGCACAAGTCCGGGGCTTAATCTTATTTTGGTTTTTAATGCTGTTTGACTATCCTGTTTTGGCGATAAATGCCATGACGCGTACTGGCATCACTTCCCCGTATTGATCGGGTCATGGCTATCGCCGGAAAGCTCGTTTGGAGCAGTGATTTTTTCATGATCTGTGGGCTTAATTTATTCCTGCGACGGGCGTTCGGTGTGGAACAAATTGATCGTTGATAATCGCAAGTTTGGGATCAAATTTGCTGTAATCTTTCTTTTTGCAGATCGGGCAATTTGGGCCGCAGCTGCCATCGGGGTCTAAGGAGTAGCCGGTTTCGATGCCTTTTAACCTCGCGGGAACACCTTTGGTCATCCAGACGGGGGGCGGGTAGCCTTTGAGGTAATGGTCGAAGAATTGGGTGAGGCGGATGGTGTAATCAAAACAGGCTTTATTTCCATCAAGGTCATGATTCTCGCCATCATATTGCAACATCCAGGAAGGTTTTTCAAGCCGGCGGAGAGCCATGTACATTTCTACACCTTGACGCCAAGGGACAACAGCATCTCCTTTGTTTTGCACTATCAATAGTGGCGTTGATACTTTATCGGCCTTCAAAACCGGTGACGCTTTTATATACCATTCCGGTTTCTGCCATAGCGTTGTACCGATGCGTCCCTGACCGGCTTCAGCATAATGTTGACTTGTAGCACCTATTTCGTCCCCATTTAAAGTTAAATACACACTAACCTCATCAGACACGCCACTCATTTCGGATGCGGCAGCGAACATCCCAGTATGTGTGGCTAAATAGTTGGTTTCATAGCCGCCGAAACTATGTCCTTGTATACCGATATGTTTACCATCAACAAACGGAAGTTTCGCCAGGAACTTTGCAGCTGCGACCACTGAATTTAATGTATGTTCGCCAACTGTTTTACCAGACTCGCTTGCAAAATCTAACGGAATATCAGGTTTAAAGACCAAATATCCCCTACTAACAAACCAGGGTACGTTAATGTTACCAAAGGTCAAAGCAGGTTTTGGAAATGAATATACGCCATCCGACATCAGCTCATAATAATTGAATATAACCGGGTATTTCTTTTTGGGGTCAAAATTCCCCGGTTTGTATAAAACTCCCTGACAAGCTATTCCATCTAACGTTTTATAATTGATAACCTCTGCTGTCAACCAATTATATTTTTGTTGTGGTTCAAGGTTGGTTAACCGCGTAAAACTATGAAAGTCAGTCGTATAGAAAAAATTCGGAAATTCCGTAGCAGACTGCCTTTGGACAATCCACGCGTTAGCATTTTTTGCCTTAAGTGGTTCCATGCCTGCATTAGTATGCCTGACATATTCACCAAAATTAAAACGAAAATCAAAAAGATAGGGCCCTCTAAAAAGAACGCCGGGTTCTTTTTGGCGACCTAGTACCTGGCTATAAAAACAATTGTATTTATTCACAATATTGAAGCCCCTCAGACGCAAAGTGTCTCCAAAAGAATAAATCGAGTCAAACCCCTGTTGGAAAAAACGCAACTGAACATGGTTTCGGTTACCATATCCTCCGGTAAGATTAATTAATGGATGTTTACCAGCAAGATCGATATTGAGAATATCATAATTACCATACATTAAAACATCATTCCCCTCATTTGCCCAACCTGCTACATTCTCCTGAATATTCTTTACCATATAGGAACCCGGGATTCTATTGTTAACCGGTAGTTTCATATGAGATATTTTGTTTACTTTACCAAATTTCAGATCATAACTAAACCATCTGTCCTTATCAGGTCGCTGATAAACCAACCAACGGCCATTAGGTGAATAAAAAAAACGTGGTTCTGTGACCTCTTGAATGCGTCTTTTAGGCTCATCATGATAGTCAAACAACTTGGTTTTAGCCCCATTTTTTAGTGATAATATGTAATAAAGCGAAGGCTCGAAAGGAAACACGTCATCTTTTCGAAGTGGAACATTCCGCTTTTTTATTTGATTTGAATAAGAAGATGAGTATTTTGAACTTACAACAATGAAATCAGAAGATACCATGGGGGGACAATTCATTAATCTTTCATTTCCGCCAAGTTGAAAAAAAGAATTTTCGGCTGTGGCTAAAATACCGATGCTGACTTTTGGCTCATTTCCCCTAATTGTCTGTGTAGGTTGTATGATCGAGTCTCTGTAACTCCAAACATCTAGCATTACAGCGTCCTTTGACGGCTTTTGTTTGATTTCGTCAATTTCCTTTCCGGCAAGTTCGAAGAAGAGCCACTTACCATTTTTACTAAAGGTTAAGCCCCCTTTAATTATTTTATTCTCACTAATTCTTGCATCGCCGTCCCGTAATTTTAAAGCGGCAGCACCTGCGCCATTCCAAAACCAAATCGAATTTGATTTTTCAGAAGCGCCGTTTTCGGATACGATAAATGCTATCTGATTCGCCCGGGTATCGAATCTGATCAGTCCCATTTTCTGTTTGGCATTATCAGCCGACCAAATATTTTCCCGGGTGTCATTTATCAAATCTATTCGCTTTAGTTTTTCTATGCCACCTACCGTATCTTTTACAAACAATGATTTGCCGTTTTTGTCGAAAGTGGCATCGATGTACTGTCCGATGGGCTGTTCCTTTCCGGTCAAAAGGTTTAAAAGTGTCATTTGCTTCGTCCCAGTACTTTCGGTATAAGCCACCCATTCTCCGTTGTTCTCCATGCTCGTATTTGGATAACAACGCGTAGCAGGAATGGAACGGATTTCTTCAGCATTGCTAAGTTTTAATAGGTGAAGGCTTTTCTCTGTTTGTATGGCAACAACACGGTCATCCTTGGAAAAAAAACATTGATGCCCGCCCCCCGGATATTCCTTTATTTCATTTCCCTTATTATCTATTATAACAAGTGAATACTTTTCCGTTAGCTGTTTTTGAGCCACATATGCCGCATATCGGCCTTTTGGACTGATAACTGAAATTTGAATATTTTTTGGCTGCCACTGATTTATTGCATTGGTATCAATAAGGGGTTTGCTACCGCTATTTCGAGTATCTTGTGCAGCAAGTTTGCCGCTCAAGACCAGAAGAGCTATTACGACTATTATATTGCTTTTTATCATATAATTTAGTTTTTATTGGAATCTTTAGGCCAGGTCGGTAAACCTTGTTTCATCTTAATGAGCGTTGCAGTAAGATCCTTGTCATTCGGCGTAATGGCTAGTGCTTCCTTTTCACATGCGATTGCCGAATTCGTTTTTCCCAACCTATAAAGGAGATTAGCTTTTGTGTCAAAATATTGAGCTAAGTAAAACGAAGTGCCATTTACATTTTTGATTGACAAGTTGCTCCAGTTGACGGCCTTTTTCAATAGCCTTTTATCGTTACTTCCCTCGAAAATTGTCCAAGCAATATGATTTAAGCCCCACGCATCATTTGCGGGAGAACGATAATCAATTGCCGCACCTCCAACTGCATGGCTAAACTTTCGTCCGTTAATTTTTGGTGGATACTTTTTAATAGCGCTTTCAATGTAATCAGCATACTGATCCCAGTCTTTCAACGTTTCGTAAAAGTTGATTTGTGCAGGGGAAATTAAACTATCCGCATAATTTCCGCCATATTTAGCTTGAATGTTTTGCTTCATTTCCTGCCAGTTGGGCGTCGTTGTAAAGGGAGTTCGCTTTTTAATATCCAGCCAAAGCCTTTGACTAATGTCCTCTCTGTTTATGATAGCCGAAATAAGCTGTTTTGCGTAAGTATGCGTCTTTGAGCCCACAATACTGTCTGTTTCTTTAGCATGATGAGCTATCCATTGAAAAATTTGGTTTTTCGAATCGATCAACCATAAACCACTACCAATTATCAATAGGTTATCTTTGGTACACAACTCTTTTTCATTTAGACTTGGCAAATAATTCTTTATATAATCTTCGACCATTTGCCGACCATTTGCAAACTCCCCGACACGGTTCGCTTCGTTAATTAACCACGGCATCTTAGAATAATCTTTGTGGCCTGCTTTATATTCTTCGATTAACGAATAATACTGTTTGTCCGGACTTACCGCATCTTTTGCAAGTGCGACAAAATTTGAATCTGCCAAATAGCCATTACCTTTAGTTACCAAATTAGCATTTGGAGAAAAGAACAGAAAGGTCGGGAAAGACTTAACATTGTAACCCACCATAACCGCATGGGCATCGGCGTAAGTCCTTTTCGTTGCATCATCTTCTGCTTTTGAAGTATCCATTTGCATTTTGACGGAAATAAAATGTTGATTCATATATTCACCTACCGTAATCTTTTGATAGACTTCCTGATCCATTTTTTTGCATGGGCCACACCAGGTTGCATAACAGTCTACGAATATGAATTTATTTTCCGCTTTGGCTTCTTGTTTGATTTGTTCCCAACTGATCCCCGTCTCAAAACGGACACCTTTGTCCGTTTTCTGTGCGAATGCCAAAATTGGCGCGAAGCCGAAAAGAATAATAAGGCTATTTATGAACCTTTTGATGTTTCTCATGATTTATTTGTTTATAAATTAAGAAATAGATATCAGGCAGAGCGGACCTTGCTCTGCCTAATAAATTGAAAAGTTGATTGCTAATACCCGGGGTTTTGTTTGAGGTTAGGATCGTTTTGAATGTCGCTGTACAACACAGGATACCATTGCCAGTTTATACTCCAGGTCCCGCCTTTGGCCGCGCAAACCCCGCCTGCGCCCATAACCGCATCTACATTCCCGGTCCTTTTCAGGTCAAACCAGCGATGACCAAATTCAGCGAATAGTTCGACCTCTCTCTCATGGAGGATGACTGTAAGTAAGCTGGTTTTATCTGTAGCACCCGCATAATTAGACAGGCCAGCGCGGTTGCGAATGGCATTCAGGTCGTCAGCGGCATTAGCTTCCCCCAATTGTGCCCTGGCCTCAGCACGGATCAGGTATTGCTCTCCCAGCCGCAATAATGTTGGAAATTCTGTGACAGCGCTGATATTGGGAGCCACCTTATATTTATAAGGAAAGTAATAGGTCGTACCCGAAATAGTGAAATTGGATAACCACTTATTCTTTCGCTGGTCCCCGGCTTCAAAGCTGTTTAAAAGATAGTTGCTGGCATAGGCCCCAAAGTTGAAGGACTTGCCCAAACCAGTCGAAGTGATAATGAAAACGTAGGCGTCGTAGCTGTTGATGTTAGCATTAACCGGTTGCAATTGCCAAATTGCCTCGGGGTTACCCAAACTATATTTCAGGAACGTATTATTGATCGCGCTTAAACTGAATAGACCGCTGTTATTGATCAGCGTCGTGGCTTGCGTTTCCGCATTACTGTAATTCGCAGCATCCCCTGTCAGATTTCCGTAGTATAAATAAGTTCTAGCGAGTAAAGCGGTTGCCGCCCATTTAGTGGGTCTTACCCTTTCAGGATAGGATTGCATAAGCGTAGCATCTAAATAATTGGTGCTTAACAAACTTTGCGCATCTTTTAAATCAGCAATGATCTGCTGGTATACCTGCGCCTTGGGCGACCGTGCCAGAACCGAATTGATCTTATAATCATTGGTTAACGCAAGCGGCACGTCGCCATATAAATTCACTAGGTAGAAATAAAAAAATGCCCTAATAAACTTAGCTTCGCCCAATAATTGCTGCTTTATCGCCGGGGTCAAACTTGAAGATGCGTTAAGCTGAATAATAGCGTCATTACATTTAAATATAGGCAAATACAAATTTTGCCAGAACTCGGCACCATAATTACTCAGGCCTGGTTTAGAACCCAACGCATTTCTGTAATAAGCAATTGCTGTTGTGTTTGTCAAGCCATTGGCATAGGTCAGTTCATCTGAGGAAAGACCACCATACAACGTTAACGAAGTAAAGTTTCCTACGGCATTGGTATTTGAACTGCTCATAAGCCCATAAATACCGGTCAATACCGATGCAGCAGACGCATCATCTGTAAAAACATTGGCGCCCGAAAGGCTGGTAACAGGTGGGTTCACCTCTGCCAGCTTTTTACACCCCCCGCCTGTCAGAGCCAAAAGGATAAAGACCGGCAATATATTTTTGATAAAATACTTTTTCATAACTGAAGTTTTAAATGTTCATATAAAGATCAGAATCCAACATTGCAGCCAATCGTGATCACTTTTAAAGGTGGAAGTACACCTGTTCCGGTTTCCGGGTCCATTCCTTTAAATTTGGTAATGGTAACCAAATTTTGTGCCTGTAGGAATATCCGGGCGGTGCGGATATGGACTTGGTGAAGGGTGTTCTCCGGTAATTGGTAGGAAAATGCCACATTTTTTACCCGAACATACGAGGCGTCGGCATAATACGCATCACTCGATCCAAGAAGACCTAAATTATTTGCAAGGCTATAATCGGAATTGAATTTTTGAACAGTTGAAATATTGCCAGGACTTTGCCACCTCGATAGGACGTAAGTTGGTTGCTGACCATAGGTGCCTGGGTCAGAGGTGCCAAAAGCGTATGTCGGTGCAACTTGTTTCGCAAATTGCAGGAATACATCCAGTGAAAACCGTTTGTAGGTAAAGTTGTTCCCTAAGCCGCCATAGAATTTAGGAAAGGCAGGACTTATCAATGTGTTTGCATCGGTAGTGTAATTAGGGTTTGCGGTTGGGTTCCCATGGCTATCAGCAAAGGTATATATACCCGTAGCCGGGTCAACACCAAGATAATGATAGCCTTTAATTGTACCTAGCGGATATCCAATAAATAAATTTACAGGAAGTGTACCTTGATAAGCCACTAGTTTATTGTGGGGCACTGTGAAATTAATATTCGTTGTCCAGCTAAAGTCTTTGTTTTTTATGTTATCCGTGTGAATCGCACCCTCCCAGGAAACATTCTGCACCGTTGCAGGCCAGTTCTCTGTAACAAGGCCAAAACCGGTCAAATAGGGAAGGTTATAACCTACCAACTGATTAGAAGATCTGTTATAAGCTAGGTCGGCGGAAAGCGTAATTCTGTCCTTCAAAAAGCCTAGGTCTAAGCCAACTAATAATTTTTTGGTTAATTCCCATTGCAGGTAAGGGTTTGGAAGGGAGGTAGTTCTTAGTCCTGCAACTCCTTGGTAGTTAACAGGAAAAGTCAGAGAGTTGTATAAATTTAAGTATTGATAATCGCCAATGCCGTCGTTGCCTGTGGTGCCATAATTCGCTTTGATTTTTCCAAAGCTTAAAAAAGATAAATGATTTTTGAGCGACTTTTGTTCTGTAAAAATCCATCCCGCTCCCGCCGACCAAAAATCATGAAGCTTATTAGCTTCACCAAAACGGCTGCTGCCATCTCTTCTAACTGATATACTTAATAAAAATTGATTGGCCAGATTGTAATTCGCCCTGCCGAACAGTGCATTATATTTATAAAGAGATTGGACCGTCGCCCGGTTACCGATTGAAGATGCAGCTGCAAGATTACCCACTAAAGCATCGCTACTAAAACCTGTACCTCCTATATAAAAACCATCAGAATGAACCTGGTTAATTGTTGCCCCAACAATCAAATCAAGAGTGCCTGCTGCAATTTTCGCATTGTAGTTGAGTTGCGGTTCCACGATCCAGGAGGTATTGCTATTAGTTGTCATAAACATCCCCCTGGAAAAGGGGGTACGGTCAACCGGATCAACAAATTCCGCTAAAGTTTTGGTCAACTGATTATACTGAAGATTGTTATATCCCAAATTGGTTTTGAAGACTAACTTCGGTAGAATATTATAACTTAATACCATGTTAGTGATTAGGTTATAAGATCTATTTTGATAAGTGGCATATAAATATTGAAGGGGATTTGACCAAGAATAAGGCCCGTTGGCATCAGGTTGCCAGTTCAAAGTACCATCTCCATTATATAAAGCTGGTGCATCAGGCGGGAGATTAACCGCTTGGCCGGCTAGGTCTTGATTGGGTAACAAATTATTGTCGAACACGTAATTCGCGGTCAAATTTATTTTGAATTTCCGGTTGGCTGAACTAGTTGCCACGTTGAAATGAAAGCTCCCTTTTTGATCAGAAAAATCGCCTGGGAATACCGATGTTTCCCGATGGAAAGTAGAACCTATGATATATTGCGTCAAGCTGTTTCCACCCGAAACATTCACATTGTAGTCAGCATATTGAGCTGTCTTGCCGATCAGTGTTTTTTGCCAGTTGGTATTCCGGGTCGTATCCCAAACTCCATTAACATCGTCATCATAGGACTGTGGCGTTGCCCCGTCATTTTTAAAAGCTTCGTGCCTCATTTGCAAATATTGCTGGGTATTTAACAATGGCAAAAAATGAGCTACCGATCCCCATCCTTGATTAACACTCAGGTTCACTTTCATATCCCCTTCTTTACCTTTTTTTGTAGTAATAATGATCGCGCCATTGGCAGCTCTTGAACCATAAATAGAGGTGGCATCTGCATCTTTTAAAATCGAGATACTTTCAATGTCATCTGGATTGATATAACTCATCAGGTTGCTTGCATAATTATTTTGTAAATGCAACGGGCCTGAAATTGAAGTATTGCTGAGCACATCAGAAGGATAGGGTATGCCGTCGACAACATAAAGAAGACTGTTTGATTGCCGTATACTATTTTGTCCCCCCAACTGCACTTTGACGCCTCCTCCGGCCATTCCAGTTGTCTGGTTGATATTAAGCCCAGGTACCCTTCCCTGCAATGCGAGTAGTGGATTATTTACATTTTGCTGAGAGATTTCTTTGGCTCCTACGGTGACCACATTATTAACGCTTAAACGTTGGCTCTGTGTACCATAAGCAATCACCTGCACCTCATCCAGTTTAGAAGAAGCCTGGCTTAATTTAATCGCGCCAAGATTAGGAGCAGCAGGTACTTCTTTTTTGTCATAACCGATAAAGGTGATAACGATGACATCGTTGGCCTGCACATTTTTAAGCGTAAAGAAACCGTTCAGGTCTGAATTGGTCGCATTATTGGTGCCTTTAACGGTAACTGTGGCTCCCGACAAGGGCTGGTTATTTTCATCCATTACCCTGCCGGTCACATCGGTGGCCGCCATGAATTCCTTAACCTTGTCTTTAATCTTATCGAGGAAATTGGTGGGTTTTTCCTTGATAGTAATGGTATTATTATCAAGGCTATAGGAAAACGGCTTGTTCCTGAACAGCTCGTCGAGCGCGTCCTGAACAGTAGCGTCTTTTAGGTTGATGGTGACGGTGCCGGCTTGTTTGAGGGCGCTGGCGTTGTAAAAGAATTCATAGCCGCTCTGGTCCTGGATCTGGCTCAGCACTTTGTCGATCGACACGTTCTTTTCCTTCAGGTTGATCTTTTGCGAAAAAACGTTCGCAGATACCTGGAGGAAGGTAATGGTGAGCAGAAATACGGTTAACTTCATAACCAGTAAAAGTTTACGGGGGATAAAACGCGCCTGCGGCTGCATTTTAAACCTGTGGTTTAATTGCATACTTTTGTAATGTTTGGGTGAATGATTAAAGATTACTCGCGTGATTTTTTAAAGGGTCGCCCGAATTGACCGGCAGTGTTTCCAGCACTTCCGGTTTCTTTCTTTTATGGGGACCCTTTTCCGTTTTTAGTGTAAATGTCTTTTCCTGTTTTGCTCCTTTCTTTTTTTGGGTGTGTGATCAATAATTTATGTTTATGGGGTGATGGTGAGTTTATTGCCTTCCAGTTTATAGCGGATACCGCCGTTAGCCAGGATTTGCAGGGCCCGGTTTAAAGTCGCCTTTCGCGACACCTTCATGTTAAATTGCTGGTCGGTCGGCGGTGTAGCGAAGACCACATCGACTTTGTACCAGCGGGCAAATTCACGCATGATTTCGGGCAGGGTTTCCAGTTCATAGCGGAAATAGCCGTCCTTCCAGGCGGTGTATACTTTGGTATTGACTTCGCTGATGACTTTAATGGTTCCGTTGGTGTTTCTGGCTTGTTGTCCGGGTATAAGTGTGATGTTGTTGATTTTGATGCTGCCTTCAACAAGCGTGGTTTTGAATGTTGGTTCGTTGGCATAGGCGTTAACGTCAAAGCTGGTGCCGATATCTTCGATGGTTTGGCCGTTGGCTTCAACTTTGAAGGGGTGTTTGCTGTTATGTGCCACTTCGAAGTAGGCTTCGCCGGTGAGTGTCACTTTTCTTTCTTTCCCGTTGAATGCAGTCGGGAAAGTAATGCTCGATTCGGCATTCAGCCAAACCTTCGTGCCATCCGCCAAAACCAGCGGGTAGGGCGATTGCTCGCCCTTCGCTGTGCTTAACGTATTGTAACTAACCTGATCTCTGCTTTGATTTTTGGCGTTATAGGTGATATTATTTTCAGAGGCATTGATGACCGTTTGGCCCTGTTGGGCCAGCTTGCCGGATAATCCTTTGGTGAGGATGATCTTTTTGCCGCCGGCAAGGGTGAGTGTCGCCTGATTATGACCCGGAGGGATATCATTTTTCACCAAAGACACGCTTTGCTGTTCAGATGGCTTACGCAGGAAGAAATAAACACCCGAACTCAGGGCCAGGATCACAGATGCGGCTACGGCGATACGCGGCCATAAGCGCCATTTTGACCGCTGAACCTGCGGCTGGGAAACAATATGCTCATAGACCTCCATCGCCCCGGCATGTTCCATACCCGGCGTGTCATCCGCCCGGTTCCAGAGTTCTTCGGTCAGCTCGCGGAGAGTCTCGGTCGGCCCTGCCAGCAAAGCCTCCCATTCCAGCAATTCCCCGCCGGTCAGTTTGCCCGCCCGGTATTGTTCATATAAATAATTGGTCCTGTCTTTGTCCATCCTGGTACAGTTATTAAAACTTAGTGGTTTGTTGACACTAATTTAATACCCTTTTAGTAGTAAGTCGGACGACAGGAAAATTCGAGGTAATTTTATTTTAACTTTTTTTACAGCAGCCGGAGAATGATCAAAATGGCCGCCACACCGGAGTGTTTCAGCACATATTCCCGCAGGAACTTTAAAGCCAGCTTCATGTGCGTTTGCACCGTCCCGTGGGAGAGGTTCAGCTGCGCCGCAGCTTCTTCGTATTTCAGCCCCTGCTGCTGGCAGAGCCGGTAAACCAGCCGTTGCTGTTTGGGCAGCAACCGGATACCATCTTCCAGTATCCGCCGCGACTCATGGAGAAGGATGCTTTCCTCGGTTTCCCGGTGGCTATCCTGGTAAGTAAGGCCCAGTTGCCTTTCCGCTTTTTCCGCCTTTACCTGCTGCCGCAGCAGATCAATCGCCCGGCGTTTGGCGATGGTTTTCAAATAACCTTCCAAACTTTTGACCTCCTTTAAGCGGTAACCCAGTTGCCAAAGGTGCAGCATGGTTTCCTGCACCACCTCGCGGGCGGGCTCCCTGGACTGGAGCAGCCGGTAGGCAAATTTGAAGATCTTGTCGTTGTAAGCCAGGTAAACCTGTTTAAAGGCCAGGGCATCCCCTTCTGCAATTTTATGCAGCAGCTCCTGTTCATCAAATAGGGGTTTCACGACCATAACGACACTTTTCCAAATCCTAATTTACGGAAAAGCGGGTCAATGATAAAAAAAAAATGTGAAAAACCGTCGCAGCCAGGCTTTTAGCGCTGCGATACATTTTTTATACCTAACTTGCTTTAACTAAACCCTTGACTTATGGAGCTTGCTTATAACGGCAATAATGCCAAACTCGTTACCGTAGTACAGGCGGCTAACCGCATCCTGGCTGACCCAGCTTTCTTTAACCAGGTTAGCGCCCTGCCGGTTTTTGCCTATTCCACGTATAATGGTGCGCAGGTCGCTGCCGAAATGCAGGGTATCGGACAGCCTATCCAGGTTGATACCTATTGGAACCCGCTCTCGGGCGCTACCGCCAAGACCGAAACGGAGATCAATATCAATACGGCCAAGCTGAACCGGCCCAACGCCTCTATCGTCAATACCCTGGTGCACGAAAGCGTTCACTATACCGACTGGGCGGTCAACGGAGAATGGGATTACACCGACCGAAATGTATTCGAGGACCCGCCGGTGTCGGCACCTTATACGATCGGAGCGCTTGCGGAAAGCATGGCCGGCTAATCCTAAGCTTTAAAAGGGGCGGTAATCATTCCTGTATGGAAACAGGAAGTAATGCTACCTTTGGGGCTCAACAGACCAAATAACAATGAGTGAACTTTTACCTTGCCCGATCTGCCAATCCCCTTATACTTATGAACTGGACAGCAAATTGGTATGCCCGGAATGCGGAAATGAATGGAGCGCTGCCGAAGAACCGGCAGTTGAGGAAGGCTTTGTGGTGAAAGACAGTAACCGCCATATCCTGGCGAACGGAGACTCCGCAGTCACTATCAAAAACCTGCCGGTAAAAGGAACTTCGCAAAGCATCAAAGCCGGCACCAAGGTCAGGAACATCCGCCTGGTGGACAGTGATCACAACATTGACTGTAAGATCGAGGGTTTCGGCGCGATGGCCCTCAAATCGGAATTTGTTAAAAAAGCCTGACGGTGAAAAACTGACACCTGAACTGTAATTTTTTCAGCCTGCCCATGCAATTTTTTCAGCGTGTTGCTATTGGCATAGTACTTGTAAAATGCTTACAAGAGTAATTCTTAAAACATTTTAAAGGAGAATTAGGCCATGACTTTAGTTAAATGGAACAACAAAACCAATAACGCGTTATTGCCAGGCTTTAACGACGTTTTCGAATCTATTTTTAATGACACCTTCTTCAATGACCGGATGGTCACCCGCGTCCCTGCGGTGAACATCAGCGAAACTGAAAACAACTATCATGTGGAACTGGCCGCGCCCGGTTTGAAAAAAGAAGATTTCAAACTGAACCTGGAACGCAATCAGCTGACCATTTCGGTGGAACAAACTTCAGAGCAGGACAACCAAAAGAACTACAGCAAACGCGAATACAGCTACAGCTCTTTTGTGCGTTCGTTTACGCTGCCGGAAAGCGCCGATGACAGCAAGATCGACGCCAGCTACACCGATGGCGTATTGCGGATCGACATTGCCAAACGCGAGGAAGCCAAAGCAGTGCGCAGGCAGATCGAGATCAAATAAATGATAACAGTTTTTAAATTCCGGAGGGCTCCTGCTTGCAGGGGCTCTTCGATTTTAATTCGGCCGTTATGGAAATGAATGGGGTTAATAGAGACGCACCGGGATTATTTTTAATCAGTTCCGCAAGTTAGTGATCCCGCTATTGCCTTATTTGAAATTTTATAGGCTATGATATTGTTGAACGCTATTTAAATTTCTTAACGATACGAATAATCTCCCTGGGCATCTTTTTGGGATTCAGGATAAAGTCCGCGTAGCCGGAGTCAATGACCCCTTCCGGCATACTGTCTTCTTTGGCGGATGAAAGATCCTGCACAACAATGACCCCTCCGTTTTCTGAAATCGCTTTAATGCCTTTGGTTCCATCCTTACCCAGGCCGGATAAAATGACGGCAATGATGTTAAAGCTGCGGTTATCCGCCAATGAGGCGAAAAAAATATCGATGGCACGGTTGACTTTAATATCCAGGTCCCTTGGCTTGAGGATAAGCTTTTCGTCCCGGATCGTCATCACTTTGTTTTCGGGCATCACATAGACCTTATCTGGCTGGATCTCCGTCTCTTCTTCTACCTCACAGACCTCGATCGCGGCATGCTTTTGGATCATGGAAGTTAGAACACTTTTCTGGTGCGCGTACAGGTGGGTGGTGATCACATAGGTTACCGCATCAGGCAACGTATGATCAAAAAAATCGTATAGTGCAGGCGTGCCCCCTGCGGAGGCACCTAATGCGATCAGCGTTTTCTTTTTCACAGGCTTGCCAAGTGCTTTCTGCCCAGGTTTTTCCATCTTTTCTTGTCAAGGGTCATTGTAGTTTCCTTAGTAAGGAATTAATAATCAGCGCATTTGTTCCTGTATTTTTATTTAAATATTTTGCGCCTTTTGTTTTTTTAGTATACCTGAGCAACAAGCGATACAAGGGATAGTTTTAATACGAGGATGATAAACAAGGTCAGGTACTGATCCCGGTTTAGAGTGTCAGATGATCAAAAATAAATTTCCGGAGTTCCGCTTCCGAACCAAAGTTTTGTCGGAAAGCCTCTTTCAGGTGTAACAGGTATTCTGTATCCACGCAGCAAACATATTCCCTGGCCTGAAGTACCATCAGCATATCGATATAAAACTTGATGTTCGGCGCAAATATCCCGCGCATATGGCGGATGCGGAAAAACACTTTGTTGGGTGTCAGCGGAAAGATCAGGTCATCCAGGAAGGCGTCCGCCTTTTCGGGGTGCCGCAGGATTACCGGGCTATCGCTGCAAATGGCGGGAAATGGATCAGTGAACGTTTTAACTGTACAAGGCCAGTTACAATCCAGCAGGTTCCAGTAATTCGTAGCCGGCAGTACATTCCGTAACCTTTTAAAATAGGAAGGATCAGCTTGAACCCAAGCTGCAAATTGATCTGGATCGACCTGTTTCATCGTCCTTCTATCGATGACGGCCACACCGAGTTGGTTCAGTTGATCGAGGCTGGTTGCCGAATTGATGACTTCGCGCTGCGAAGGCACCCGCCAAAACAGTTCTCCTGCAAAGTAATTCAGCCACACCACATCCTGGTTATCCAGCCCGAATCCTTCGTTAACCACTTTGATCTTCTCTAAGATCCGCGCATACCGGCTCTCGTTTGCGCTGTAAATTGCTTCCAGGTAATCATCCGCCCAACCGTCTGTTTGAGCTATATTGTCATTTTCTAAAAAGAAGTGACTTGCCGGTGAAAACCATTTGCCGCCGCCCTTGAACCGGCCGTTTGCTATAGCATAGATCAGAAATTTTCCCTGTTCATTGGCAAAACCCTTCAGGTAAAACTGCGGCAGGTAATGATGCTTAGCCACGTAAAAAATGATCAACGAGTGCTGTCCATTCTTCCTGTATCGAAACCTCCGGACGACGCCGGCCAGCTTTACGGTACCAGTAATCGGCATTGCCGGTGTCGCCCTCTTTACGGTGCAGGTAAGCGTGCACCCAGGCTGAATCCCGGTCGCTAAGGTGATCGACCTGCGCATGGGCCAGATCCCAGTTGCCTTTCGCATCATACCACAGGCTTTTCAGCTGCACCGACAGGCCGGGGCCGGGTTCGTTATCGTTTAACGATGTTTTGAATTCGGTCAACGTCTCCATTTTACTACAGTTCGTCCAATTTTCGCTGTTCCTCCTGCGAAAACTGCACATGTTCGGATAAATCCTTTACCATTTTGCGGGCGAATATGGAACCTGGATCATCACTTTTCAGCACATCATCATCGCCGAGGTCCGCATTGGGCCCATAAATAGCCTGTTTCAGGTCCTTGCGCTGGTTGATTTCATTTACCTTTTGGTCGACCTTTTCCACCATGGAATCATCCGGTATGCCGTTTTCAGCGAGGTCCTTAAAATCCCGGTAAGGCTGCAGGTTCACCTTCATGACCTTTTGCATCACTTCGCCCCATTGCAGCAATTCTTCCTTACTGTAGTCCGGGCTATTCTTTTTGGCCATGTATTGCACCATGGCCAGGTACTGCTCGGGCGTACCCCTAAACCGCCGGCCCAGGCCGAGCAGTTTGCCAATAAAAGTCAGGAATCCCATACGCATTCGTGTTGGTTATCGTAAAATTAGGGATTTTTTTCTGGCCGCTTACCTTTAAGGAGATGGCAGGCGGTATGTTAATTGATTAATTCCGGTAGCGCAGCACGATCGCTTTACCGATAGCCTCGGCAATTTCCTCTAATCCCTCGCAGGCCGGCTCGCCGCAAATCCAACTTCTTCCCTGGCGGACGAGCGGAAGCGTCTTTCCGTCCAATTCCACCTCGATCTCGCCGGTTCCGGCGCGCAGCGGGTCAGGATTTAAAATGCGGAATGTATAATCGGCCTTTCCTACTGTAATACGCGGCACTTGTCGCATAGCAGCGGTGAAGATAAAAACCAAGCGGCAAAAACCGAAATGCGTTTGAAAACTGCCGTTGAGCAGGGTCAGATCGACAACCGCTGCCCCGGATCATCATCACCAGGCTCCGGCGCTTGTGCGTCCCCGGCTTCCTCCGCCTTTTTCGGCTTCCGCGCCTCCAGCTTGGCCAGTTCATCCCGCACCAGTGCAGCAATCTCCGACTTAATCTGCTGGTAATTTTCCTGTACATCCTCCGCCGTCACCAGCCTGATCTGCGGTAATTCCTTATAGGCCGCGGTTTCTTTGGCTATCGCCCCGTGGTCATTCTGAAAAGCACAATGAAACATCTTTTGCGGGATACGCTGGTCGGGGTTATCCGCCACAAAACCCACAAATTCACCGGATGACAGGGAAGCAATGGTCGAAGCCGGTATCGCGTAATCCAGCTGCGTTGACCGGGTAATGGAAGTATCCGAACTGTTGATGCTCTGACTTTCCCGTCGCTGCATGATCTTGCCAAAAGTTTCTGATAATTTCTTCGCCGCATCCCCGGTTTGCTGGCCGCAGATCAGATTACCGCCGATACTGGTAATCACATTGGCTTTTTCCGTCCCGTAATTATCCTTTAATTGCTCGACCGACTGGATACCCAAAACCACGCTCATCAAATTACTCCTGCCGGTACTGATCGCCGGTATGGTATCCACCGCCAGGGTGGGGTATTCATCAAACAAAAAGACCGATTTTAGTTTGTTCTTTTGGTTGCAGACCTTCAGCGAACGGGTCGCGAACAATGAGGCCACCGGGCCAAAGGACTGGATCTTCAGCGGGTTATTGCCCAAACAAACGATCTTGGGTGCTGCCGGGTCATTAATGTCCAGCGTAAAATCGTTACCGCTCAGTACATAATACAATTGCGGGGAGGACAAACGCGCCAGGGCGATCTTGGTACTGCCGATCTGCCCTTCCAGTTGCGGTGCCGCTTTTCTTAATAATGCGGACACAAAGGGATTGATCAGCATCTTGATCTCTTCTTCCTGCTGCAATACGGCGAACAGGCTGTCATAATCCAGTTGCATGAGCTCCAGTACATGCGGCAGCGTGCAGAATTTGCCGTCACGGTATTTTCTTAAATACCAGATGATCGCCGTCAGGAAGTTAATGGCGCTTTCCACGAAAAAATCACCCTGCTTCTTTGCCCAGTCCCGGTTCAGCCCCAGCATGATCGTCCGGGAGGCTTCGGTGGCGTCGGTAATATCGCTCATGCCCAGCGGCTCCAGCGGGTTGCAACGGTGGCTGCGGCAGGGGTCCTCAAAATTAATCACATAGAATTTGGGTTTGACTGTGTAGTTGTTTTGGTATTGCAGCAATTTATTATAGGCAATCTTCGTCAGGTCATCGAATTTAAAATCATAGATAAACAGGCTGCTGCCTTTCCGGATGGCCTGGTCGATCATCGGCTGAATCACAAAATAGGTTTTACCCGCGCCCGCCGAACCGATCAGCAACAGGCTCCGGTGCGGGTTGATAATGTTTACCCAGGAATCCCTTGTTTTTCCTTTCAGCCGGTATCTGGCGCGCAGATTAAAGGAATAGTCGTTTTCCAGCAGCCTTTCTTCCTGGGGGAAGGTCTCATTTTCCGTGTTGAATACATCCTTGTTCAGCTTGTTTTTGATCAGCCGGGACAATAAACCGCCGCCGGTCAGGATGAGCAGGTAGCCGATGGTCGTCATGCCCATATAGGCGATAGCAATAATTGCGTTGGTTGCGTTAAGGTAAAAACAAAGGGCGCTAATAAAATAAATGAGCAGGCCTGTTACCAGATAAATGATAATAGGCTTCAGCTGTATTTTCTCATCTTTCCGGCCCTTGCTGCCGATGAGCGAAATCACCAGGCAGAGCAGCGCCCCCAGCTTGGGTTTGGTGATATTATTGAATAAACCAGTCTTCGCGATATTGGTCACGATGCGTGTCGTGATCGTTGCCGTCCAGTGCCATCGCTGGAATGCCGCAAAGCAGCTGATATAAAAATGCAGCGCTAAAATAAAAATGCTGATCATGCGGATAAAATCGATGATCTTGCGCAGGCTGTTAATGTCTTCCCCGGTTTGCATGATTCACTGTTTTATAAAGTAATTTCCTGGTCTTGTGCCTGGTCTTTGGTTCTCCGGCGTTTCTTTTTGCGGCTTACGCTCGGCGCTACTTCCGGACCGGTCTTGCCCAAAGCGATGGCCAGGTAATTGGTCGGTTGCTGTTCCGGCAGGTAGGTTTTACCCGCGTCCCTGTGGTCTTGCTGTATTTGCGTTTCCCTGCTCAGGTTGGTAGTTTGGGCTTTCCCCTTGGAGCTATCTTTTTGTTGCTGTTGCTTACTTTTATCCTCCCGCAAAGCCATCCGTTCTTTCAGGTTGCCGTTCTTTTGGGTCTTGGCATAGGCAAAAGTCTCTTCCAGTTTGCGGTCGAAACCAAAAGTTTGGTCAAACAGTTGTTCCCCGGAATTGATAAAGGCCGCCCGGTCGAACTGGCCCAGTTTCTTGGAGTGCTCCACGTTCCTGCCCCGCGATTTATTCATCGGGCTGAGTTTGATCTTATTGCTGATGTCCTTGCGGCTGACGATGACCTGGATGTGCATTTGTTCCCCCGGCTTTCGTTCGCCGCGTTTCCGCTCGCCGTTTTTAACCTCTTTATCCTTGTGCGAATAATAGCGGTGGTTTTCCAGCTTGGCGAACCACAACAGGTCTTTATTGCTTTCAATACCGGGACGGTTAAAGTTCCTTGCATATTCATCCATGACTTTGGCGGCGTAGGCTTTGAACTGGGCTTGGGTATCATCGCCGTATTGCTCCTTCAGAAAAACGATCTCTTTCTGGCTGGGGCTGATATTGATCAAAAAGAACTTGGCATCGTCCCGGCTGAGTTTGGCGATATTATTATCCAGGCTGCGCCTGACTTCGGTAGAAGATACCTGGTTACGGCTACCGTTGAACCAGTGTTCCGGTTGCAAATTATCCAACAGGCGTTGTTCCTTGTCCAGGTAATGCACGAGCGCCCCGCTGCCGCCCTTGTTGTTTCCAGTTTCGCTGTCGCTGATCTTGATATGCATGGCCTTATAGTTTACTGACCTGTTGTTTGGCTTCCTGTAGCAGGGCGTCCCGCTCTTTCGGCGGCGTGTTCTGTAGTGCCCTGGTATAATTCGTCAGGATAAACCCGAATTTGACCTTAAGCTTTTCCTTGTTGTCGAGTTGCTGGCCTATCGCGTCAAGCTGCCTGGCCTGGGCTTCCTGCTGTTGCTGAATGGTTTTGTTGGCGTTCAGCACCTGCTCGTTAAAATACCGGACGATCTCCCGCTGGTTGACGATCATCCGGTCGACGTTTTCTTTGACGGGGATGAGCAGGTTATCTTCCTGCGACCGGATAAAGCGGATATAGGTCTGGTGGTTTTTGGCCAGCGCATTTTTCAGCAGTTCGTCGTTGATGTCTGCCGGGTCTTTTTTGGTACGGTAGAAATAATCGACCATGGCGATGAATAGTTCGACCTGGTTGCGGCCCAGCTTTTCACAGAGTTTGACCAGCTTCTGGTGCGTACCCACCGGGAAGCGGATCGATTTTTCGGGCGGGCGCTTTTTTAGGGACTTTTTATCGGGGGATATATCCATCGGTATATCATTTTGTGGCTTAGTGGTCGTTTCAGAGCGGCAGGATATACCAGGAGTATATCCTTAACCCCGTTTGCTGGGCAAACGGCAAGCAGAGTAGGGCTTTGCCCAACTCCGGCTTGCTCCTTTTTTTTCTTCAAAAAAAGGACATTGACCTTTAAGTTTTAGGTGCCGCCTTGGGGCGGCTGATCTTGTTGAGCGTGGGATTGTCGTTGCTGTTGCGCTCGACCTGGACCACCAGCGTGCTGCAGAAGGACAGTTCCGCCACATTCGTCTGATGCAGCTTATAGCTCCGTTCCTTATCCAGGAATACTGTGAGCCTGATCTTCTGCCCGGTTTGTTTGAGGGTGCAATACAGGTCGATGGCGGGCAGCCGCTTCGCCCAGATCATAAAGTCTAAAATCACATGGTATTCACCGGTAGGAATGTCGTCTTTCTCGTAACTATAATCACGGGGCCGGTAGCCCGAACTAATGGCGGTCTGAAAGGAGAGGACGTTGTTGGGTTGTTCTTCTTTGGTATTTGTCGTCATGGCTTATCGTTTTGATAAGCCAAAGTTGGGGGTGAATTTCGGGGTGGTTTAACACGATGACGGGACTGTGTTAAAAGTTTTTGCCATGAATGAAAAAACCGTAATGCCCGGCAGGCATTACGGTTTGGCTTCTTAACGTTTGCGCTGTCTCTTTTTCCATGCACTAAACTCTTCTGCGAGCGGTCTATGCGCTTCGGCGATAGCATCTTTCATCATGCTAATCGCCATGTCGTCGAAATAAACCTCATGCTCGGCCAGGTCGATGCCGGGATGCCAGGCTTCATTTTTAAGACCATTACTTAGCCTGCGCTCAACTGCTTCCTCCCGGATCGAACCAAGCATTTCGAGCGATTTCTCGGCCAGCCTTCGTGATTGTCTTTCCAGTTCGTCCTCCATTGGTAACGTGAGTTGTACGCGTTTCATCCTGTGGTTGAGATCGCCCTTAAATTTGTCATAAATCTCGTCGGCACTGTTAAACTTTTGTAAGGCAAATGCTTTGGCGTAAGCCGCCAGTTCTTCTGATGTGTACTTTTTCATATTGTTTTTTTTGTATATATCGAAATAGTACTCAGAAGTTTCCCGAGGTTTCAATATCACCACTAAAATTTCTATTTATTCGTAATTGAAGGCTATCTAAAATCAAAATACATCCTGTCCTTAATATCCTCCGGGCCGTTACGTTTATTCAACATAATGTCCGGATCGCATTCTGCATGCCAGTTGTTACCATCCCATAAATAATGCTCCTGGTACATTTCTTCCTTATCGTCATTGATCAAAAACATACTCAGTTTTTCTTCACTCACAACCCAATTACCCCGCATGTCCAGCGTATTTAAACCATCATTCGTGCTCTCAATAATCGACCAGGCAATCAACAAATCCGGCCTTAATTCAAAGATTTCGAGGTGGGCGGTGTCTTCAGGGATCTCTTTGGTGTAGATGCCCGCGTGCTGTATGATCAGTGGATTAGGGTACATAAGTCATAGATAGATTGGTTACAGGGCAAACTTAATCGTTTTCCGATAAAAGAATAAAACTGTGGTATTTTAATGTTAAAGGCTTTTTCGTGTTCAATTCAATTTTGCTAAAAAACTGTGAGATGGATTTAATAGCCGATAAAAGAAATATCAACCCCGACAAAGCAATGGCGATGCTAAAAGCAGAAGGGATTGCCCTCAGCGCCGAAGACGCCATCCTCGTGCTGGATTTCCTGTATTTCCTAGCCGTGTTATTTTATAAACAACATACTGCCGAACTATGAGCGCCATCTTATATATCCGGGTCAGCACCGACGAGCAGGCTGATAAGGGCTATTCACAGCGCAACCAGGACGAAGTATTGCATAAATACTGCGTCCTAAAATCTATCCTTGTACAGGAGGTATTTTACGAAGATCATTCGGCCAAAACGTTTAACCGCCCACAATGGCAAAAGATGTTAAACGGGTTAAAAAGATCGAAGGGCAAATCCGGCGTAAACCTTGTCCTGTTTACCAAGTGGGACCGGTTCAGCCGTAATACCGCCGATGCTTACCAGATGATCGGTTTATTACGGAGCCTGAGTATCGAACCCCAGGCCATTGAACAGCCGCTCGACCTGTCCATTCCGGAGAACAAAATGATGCTGGCCTTTTACCTGGCCGTGCCAGAGGTGGAAAATGACCGCCGCGCACTGAACGTTTTTCACGGTATGCGCCGGGCAAAAAAAGAAGGCCGCTGGATCGCCACTGCGCCGACCGGCTATATCAACCGATCCACCGAAGACGGGCGGAAGTTTATCCGCCCTGCTGAACCCCAGGCAGGCATCATGAAACAGGCATTTGCCGAAATCGCTACTGGCCGCATTTCCGTGGAACAGGTCTGGAAAAAGGCGAGAAAAGATGGCCTGCGCTGCGGAAAGAACAATTTCTGGAACCTGATCCGCAACCCCATCTATTGCGGTAAGATCGTGGTGAAGCCATTCCGGGATGAAACCTTGCAGGTGGTGGATGGGCAGCACGAGCCGATCATCACCGAGGAATTATTCTGCCGCGTACAGGATGTCCTGGATGGTAAAAAATCACTACGCGAGGCAAAAACCTCCTCACTGGCGAAAATGCCGCTGCGCGGTTTCCTGGTCTGCCCAACCTGCGGCAGGCTACTGACTGGCAGTTCCTCCAAAGGGAGGAGCGCTTATTATGATTATTATCATTGTTCCAAAGGCTGCCGGACCAGCTTTAAAGCGGAAGCCGTCCATACGGCATTCGCAATGCTGCTTAAAAAACTCATCCCAAAACAGGCCTATCGCTCTTTATTTAAAGAAATTGCCCGTGACATCTTTAAACAGCAAACCTCCGGCAGGCAAAACCAACGGCTGCAAATGCTGTCCCAATTGGAAGCCCTGCACATCAGGCTCAAAAAGGCCCTGGAACTGTTAATGAGTGAAGCCATTAGCGCAGATGATTACCAGCAAATCAAAAAAGAATGTGACGGGCGGATCGCCTCCCTGGAAACGGATTTGAGTAGGATGGCGGATATGGGAGAGGCGATTACCCAATTGCTGAACCGGCACAGTAACCAGTTCCTAAATTTGACTGAGTTATACGATGGCGCCGTATTGGAGGATAAGCGAAAGCTAGTAGGGCGACTATTTCCGGAAAATGCATGTTACGATGGGGATGTTTTTAATAACAAGGCATTACCGGATGTGGTCAGCATTATATTTGAACAAAGCGGTTAACAACAAGCCTAGATATTTGCTAAATAACCAGAACTGTCCGAAAATAAAAAGCTCCCTTCCGGGAGCTGAATATTATTTCTCCATTGCTGGATAGTAGTCTCAATGACCACTCAATACTTTCGGCACCCTGTGCGGATCAAAGCTGTGGTGCCTTCATCAAGGCGGATCGTAGTCTCAATGACTACAGATGTCGATTGGGTACCCGGACTACTGTTTCCTTAGGCTTCATCTGGTATCCCCTGTTTCAAAGTGACCGAAGCACATAGGGCTTATCGGTCGTTGTGCATTGCTTGCCTGAGGAGATCATTCTTAATCCTTTCATGATCATTGAGGATCGTATTTCTCCTTCAGCGCATTCCGATCATCGTAACTTTTTAAAAGGTCAATAACGCATTTCAAAAGCCCGAGAACAATATAAATAATGATTATCGCGAAAAGAATGTTTTGGAACCAAGCCGGCGGTGACAATAACTTTGCTGTGGCGAATCCGCCCAGCAGACCTGAAACCGATTTTAAAGAAAATTGGCTGACTTGGTTTTTAAGGTTGGGGTTTATCCATTTTTTCATCTCGAATGGTATTAAACTCCAAGAACCAAAAGAACTCCTTTGCTTAAGACCCCATAAGCATAATAAACTAAGCCCTCTATAGATGTTACATTTGCAAATAACTTAACCTATCATGCCACGTCTGCAGACGAATTAAACCGGTATGGGTCTTAGCACAAAGATTAGACTACGATTGGCTCATGGGTCTGCTGTAAAATTAATCATCATATTTTACAAAAGCAATAAGCACTTAGTTATTAGTTGCTTACAACTTCAAATATTATCACTTTGATTGCGTAGGTTTGATATTTATTTCCCTGCGGCCAAAATATTCGATCTTGGTGTTTGGACATTAACCTAATCATTCCTGACCTCGTCTTTTAACAATTATGCACCTCTCAAATCTAAAGCTTTGGAATTTTCGGAAATTCGGTTCTACAGGTGAATTGGATTTGAACGATCCTGATCTAAACCTACCCTTCAATCCGCAGCTTAATCTATTGATTGGCGAGAATGATAGTGGAAAATCTTCTATTATAGACGCGATTAAGCTCGTTCTAAAGACACACTCCAATGACTGGATTAAAATTGAACTGGAAGACTTTTACTTGGACAGCAATCGCTTCAGGATTGAATGTACATTTATCAAATTAAGTGATTCTGAAGCCAAAAATTTTATTGAATGGTTAGGGTGGACCGGTGACGGTAAAAAGGCGGAACCCTATTTGCGCGTCATACTGGATGTCAGCAGAAAAGATGAGTATATCCTGCCATCAGACATTCGTGCAGGCGTTGATCCGGAAGGACATCAAATTTCCGCTGAAGCTCGGGAATATTTAAAGGTCACCTATTTAAAACCGCTCAGGGACGCAAAAACAGAATTAATTCCAAAAAGAAATTCAAGGTTATCCCAAATATTATCCGGTCATCATGCATTTAAAGGACAGGAAAAAACGCACCGGTTTGTATCGCTGATCAAGGAATTGAATGACCAAATTGAAGGATATTTTAAAGGGCTGGACAAGGAGGGGCAGGCCTTAACCGGCGTGGACAAAAGGGGCGAAGAAGTTAAAACGATAATTGACAAATATTTAGGACTATTTTCTAATCGGCTTTCCAGGTTTGAAATGAGCGGCGGTAACCTGAAAAGTATATTGGAAGGGTTGAGCCTCTTGTTTTTAGATGAATTGAATTTGGGACTTGGGAGCCATAACTTGCTGTTTATCGCCTCCGAATTGTTGCATTTGCAAAGAACGAACTGGGATGGTCTGAAGCTGGGACTGGTAGAAGAAATTGAAGCCCACCTCCACCCGCAAATACAATTGCAGGTCATGGAAACACTGCAAAAGGAAGCAGAAAATATCCAGCTGATATTTACCACACATAGCCCCAACATTGGCTCAAAGATCAGATTGGAAAACCTGATCATTTGTCAGGGAGGCAAGGCTTTTCCGATGGGTAATTTGCATACGAAACTTGATCAGCCAGATTACAAATTCTTAGAGCGCTTCTTGGACGTAACCAAGGCGAATCTATTCTTTTCGAGGGGTTTAATATTGGTTGAAGGCTGGGCCGAAGAACTCTTTCTCCCGGCGCTTGCAAAAAATATCAGCATCAATCTGACGAAGTCGGGCATTTCTGTGATCAATATCGCCAATACTGCTTTTCTCCGTTATGCAAAGATCTTTCAAAGAAATGGCAAGGATCGTATGGATGTGCCCGTTGCTGTGATAACCGATGTCGATGTAAAACCGCTGGAGGCAGGAGAAAAGAAAGAAATTACAAATGAGCAGGGGGAAACAGAGGAAGTAGCCTTTACTGAAGGTGAAATAGCCGAAAAAATAAAAGACCAGCAAACTGTTAAAGCCGCTAAGTATGACGGGCAAGTCGTAAAAACCTTTGTGTCACCATTCTGGACACTGGAATATTGTTTGGCATCTTCTGAAAAGCTCAGAAAGCTATTTTATAAATCTGTACTGGAAGCACTGTTAGAACAAAAAAACGATGGGGGTGTACAAAAACTAGACGCATATCGATCTGCAATCGCCAATGTTGAATTGCATTTTAATAATTGGAGTGAAAGCAGGGAACAAATCGCCTATAAAATATATGATCAAATATTAACTGGTAAAAACGAGTTGGGGTTGGCCCAGGATAAAATTTCTAAATCAATTGTTGCACAACGTTTCGCAGATAATTTAGAAACAACAAGCGTTGACGGCTTGCGTGATGACGAAAGTATTAAGTATTTAATAGCTGCGATCGATTATGCTTCAGGAAATTAATGACAGTGAAATCGAATACGCTGAAAAAATATTGTTCGGCAGCACTGGAAAATTCGATCAGGAACGGCTGGATTTTATCAAATGTCTGAAAAGCGTGGATTTGCAAGCGGTACCCGGCAGTGGTAAAACAACCGTATTGTTAGCCAAATTACTGATCTTGGAAAAAAGGCTTCCCTTAGAAAACGGTGCTGGAATATTAATCATTTCACACACGAATGTAGCTGTCGACGAAATCAGGAACAGGATTGGTCGCTACTGTCCAAAGTTGTTTACGTATCCGAACTTTGTAGGAACGATTCAGAGTTTCGTCAACCAATTCCTGGCTATTCCTTTTTTCGAGAATTATTTTAAAAAAAGACTTATCAGAATTGATAATGAGGTTTATAATGAGGAACTGGAGAGGGCAATGACGCTATGTGTGAAAGATCAAAAATTTGAGACTTTTAACAAAGTTAAATACATCTATAATGTAAAGCCTGCTGTGATTTTTGACTATCGGTTTGACCTCGACAGCCAATCAAAAACACATTTGGTCGGTCATATCAATGGCCCGGAACTGATCATAAAAAAGCCATTGGGCAAAACAAAGCCTGCCAATTATGTGGATTATACCGCTGATGAAAAAGTTGCGGTCATGGAGTATCTAACTGCTCTAAAATCTCAATGCCTGACGAGAGGAACACTGCATTATGACGATGCTTATTATCTCGCAAAGTTATATTTACATAAAAAGCCTGATCTAGTTAAATATTTAAGACTGCGATTCCCTTTTGTATTTGTTGATGAGATGCAGGACATGGAGAGACATCAGCATGATTTGCTGGAAAACATTTTCCATGATCCAACCCAAAACGGAAACTGCTATCAAAGGGTAGGAGATATCAACCAGTGCATTTTTACTGAAAATTCATCCTCGTTGGAAAGTATTTGGGTTGAGCGGGCGAACAGCCTAACGATTTCGGGCAGCCATCGTTTAACACCCGCTATCGCCAGCATTGTCCAAAATTTTGGTGCTCAACGACGTGTTCCAATTATCGGCCTAAATAAAGGCCCCAATCTTAGCCCATATATTATTCTGTTTAAGCAAGAGTCAATTAAAAATGTGCTCACAACATTTGGTGACCTGGTGCTGAAATACCAAGCTGAAGGCATTTTACCGAATGTTTTGTCTCCGCCCATCAGAATTATAGGATGGAATGGTAAGGAACCGGAGGTAGGTAAACTTAGAATAAGTGATTATTTTAAACCATACCTAAAAGAAGCGGCCAAACAAAAAATCGACTATTCCAACTTTCTATCTTATCTCGTTCACTATGATAAAGAGAAGATGACGTTGGAGGCGATTCGGAAAAATATCCTGAATGCCATCTTAAGGATAATTAGGATAGAACGTTTAGAGCATAACGGGAGATATTTTACAAAAAGAACCTTTTTAAGCTACCTGAGGCAATTCAAACCCGAACATATGAGTGATTTTAAAGACTTCCTCTATTATTGCTGCATCAACATCATCAGAGGCGAAACCGACGGCGTGCACCAACGGATAAACGTATATCTGCCCGGCCTGTTCCAAAGTGTGTTTGATATAAAACTGTCTTCGGAAAGTCTCCGTTTTTTATCCGATAAAAGCTTAATGGTTACACCTATGGATAAAATTGCGGAGCCGTTAAATATTTTATGCCATGATACTTTAAAATTTAAAGTTGGCCCGGTTCACTCCGTAAAAGGGGAAACGCACTTAGCTACCCTCTACCTGGAAACTTGTTATTATGATCATGAGAGTGAAAAGTCTCTTAACCAATTGATCGGGAAATGTGCTTCTGTCGAAACCAAAGTTAGAAAGCAGGAGTCAGCAAAAATGATGTATGTCGGTTTATCCAGAGCCACACACCTCCTTTGTTTCGCAGCATTAGAAAGCAGGTTACAAAATCAGGAATCCGCGCTGGAAAAAGCCGGCTGGAAAATCATAAAAATTTAAATAACTCACCCCAATCATAGCCTTTTCTTTTACTTTTTTACACCCGATTAATTCTCTTCACGATTGGTGAAATCACACTTTTTAACAACTCGAAAGGGTCGTTATTGAATATAAATATATCAGAAATTACCTTGAAAATCACTTGGTAAATATGTAAATTTAAGTTGCATCATTAATAAAAGGTTATGAAAACAGCGGCTTTATATATCCGGGTAAGTACAGACGAACAAGCGGAAAAAGGATTTTCACAAAGGCACCAGGAAGAAATGCTCCGCAAGTATTGCGAGATCAAAGGCATCTTGATTTTTAAGGTCTACTTTGAGGACCATTCGGCAAAAACATTCAAGCGCCCGTTATGGAACAAACTCATGGTCGACCTGCGAAAAAACAAAGGACAAACCGACCTGGTGTTGTTTACAAAGTGGGACAGGTTCAGCCGGAATACCGGTGACGCCTATTACATGATCAGCGTACTGCGTCGATTTGGCATCGAGCCGCAGGCCATCGAACAGCCGTTGGATTTAACGATACCAGAAAACAAGATGATGCTGGCCTTTTATTTGGCCGCCCCGGAAGTGGAAAACGACAGGCGCTCCCTCAATGTATTTTACGGGCAGCGCAGGGCGAGAAAAGAAGGCCGCTGGCCGGCTGCTGCGCCGGTTGGCTACGTCAACCTTACCGATGAACGTGGTAATAAATACATCGCCTTAAAAGAGCCCTATGCATCGGCCATGCGCTGGGCATTTGAAGAGATCGCCCGGAGAAAATTTAACCTGACACATATTTTCAAGGAGACCGCCGCTATGGGTATCAGCTGCAAGCTCAAAAATTTTTACCAGGTTATCCGCAACCCGGTCTATTGCGGCAAGGTCGTAGTGCCTAAACACCAGGACGAAGAAGAATACATTGTCGACGGCCTGCATGAGCCTTTGATCAGTGAAGCCTTATTTTATGAGGTACAGGAGGTGTTAAAACGCGGCAAAAAGACCGGGGCGAAAAAAGTTTCCGAAGAATTTCTGCCGTTAAGGGGTTTCCTGCAATGTCCTAAATGCGGTAAAATGTTAACGGGTAGTGCATCAAAGGGGCGTAAAAGCTACTATTACTACTATCACTGTTTTAAAAACTGCAATACCCGGCATAAAGCCAAAGAAGTGAACGAGGCGTTTATTACGGAATTGAACGAATACCGCCCTAAACCGGGCTATGAAGAGTTTTATGCGGAAATTATCAAACAGGCCTTTAAGCTAAACGCCAGCGGTGATTTAGACGGGCGCAGACGCGTCATGACACAGATACAGGAACTGTATGATAAAATCAATCACGCAAGGGAACTGGCTTTGTCGGGTGAGTTTGACACACGCGACTTCCGGCAGGTAAAACTGGCGAGTGAAAAAGAGATTACAGTGCTGGAATCGCAGCTGCCGGAGATGAATTTGGCTACCCGAAATATTGAAAAGATAGTTACTGGAGCGATATCGAACCTCTACAGCGTTTATAATGAGTACGATAGCTATGATTTGAAGCGGCAAAGAGGGGTAATTGGTTCCTTTTTTCCTCAAAAATTGACCTTTGACGATTCGAAAGTTCGAACCGCCAGAGTCAATGAAATTGTGTTGAATATTGCCCTGATTAACAGAAAGTTAAAGGCAAAAAAAAACTGGACTAAGGCCGATTTCTCGTCCTTGTCCAGTAAGGTGGGAGTTACTGGGTTCGAACCAGTGACCCTCTGCTTGTAAGGCAGATGCTCTGAACCAGCTGAGCTAAACTCCCTTTTTTATTGTGATCCTTGTAACGTTTGGGAGCGAAAACTTCCGTTCGTTTTGGGATTGCAAATATAGAATCTCTGTGCTATTCTTCAAAAAATAATTTACTTTTTTTATTAAAAGTTGGTAACTGGCTTATAAACTGCTAATTATAATTTCGATTTTAATCCACGACACTGGTATGGCCGGATCTTTTACAGTCTAAACGCTTAAAACTTAGCCTTCACATTGCCACATTTTGGTCGGCCCGTGGGTCTTCGGGCAATATTTCCATCTCGGGGTAGTCAATATATTCGGCGTACCACTGAATGGCGCTCACCACATCAAGGGCATCATCGGCCGCAATATTTATCGTTTCAAACGCATACAGCTTTTTTTGAGCGTATCCGTAGAGCTGGATCTCGTTACTATCAGGACTAAACGATTCCTCACTCAAACAAAATACCCTGATCTTTAAACGGGTATCCCGCGAATGAATAACATCGCGGCAAGGATTATTCGGATCGGTTGCTAATAAATATACATTGTAATCCATATAAACTTAACAACATTAATTGGTTATGGTTTCCAATTAATAGTTTTAGATTATAGGTTGTTAATAATTTGCATGCATGTTTAAAAGTATAACCGGTATTTTAAATGAGCAAAAATATTCATATGGGGTGCGAAAATAATTCCCCGGTTGTTGCCTTTTAGGAAAGGTCGTAAAAAAATTGAACGTTAAAGGCAAATAAATAAACTGGCATTGCTTTTGAGTTAAGGTTAATGCCCTTCCAAAAGGGTTGTTTTTCATAGGTAGATGTAGGGCCGACAAACTGCGAGAGTTTTTCGGCCTTTTTTATTTTTATTCATCCCGTTACGGTCTGCATCAGCCAGCAGCAAGTATTTTGCCCCCAACTCCGGTACTTCATCTCTTACTACTTCATGGAATAGTCTTCTAGGTTGTGTTTATTATTTTCCAAAAAGGAAACAAATATTCCGATTTGTGGATTTCTATAGTTGAATTCGGTTTTGTTAAATTATTTTCTTTTTAATTTAAAAATAAAAACCCGGATCAATTGAACTTACGTAGTTACAACAAACACCAATAATAAAATAGCTAAACATTTACATCTATGAAAACAGAAACACAAGAAATTGCCGGCGGCGTAAACATGGCCAGGAGGTCATTTTTACGTTACGCAGGGATGGGCGCAGCCTCTGTAGGCCTGTTAGCCACAGCAGCGTGTCATAAAGATCACGCCATCACACTCAATAATGGTGTTGATATAGGATCAGGCGACTACGGGATTCTGAATTATGCCTATGCCCTGGAACAATTAGAGGCGGCGTTTTATACCCAGGTTATTTTAACACCGTACTCGGGGATTTCAACCAGCGAAAAAACATTGTTGACTGAAATTCGCGACCACGAAATTTTGCATCGTGAATTTTTTAAAGCTGCCTTAGGTACTAATGCAATAAAGGCTTTAACACCTGATTTTAGCAAGATTGATTTTAGCAGCCGCACAGCTGTGTTAGGTGCTGCCAAGGCGTTTGAAGACCTGGGCGTTCAGGCTTATGATGGTGCCGGCTACCTTATCTCAAACCCGGATTACCTAACCATTGCCGGGAAAATTGTTTCTGTTGAAGCCAGGCATGCTGCGTTAATCCGTAACCTGATAAGCCCCGGAAGTTTTGCCGGCAGCGATGTTGTTGATACAACAAACAGCTTAAATAATTCTACAGAAATAAAGGCTGTTTTGCCAATTGCAAATACCTACCTCAAAACAAAAGTTAGTGCATCAAATTACGGTTACATCGCTTAATTAAAAACATCATGAATTTATTTAACATTATTGACGAAATAGAAAAAGTAGATCCTGAAGTTTACGGCAGATTAAGTGATCGTCGTAACGTGATCAAAAATATTACCAGCTTTGGTACAAAGGTAGCTGCTGCTGCTTTACCCTTCGCAGTAGGTAGCATGTTTCAAAAAGCATATGGACAAACTGCTGCAAAGCCTACCGTGCTTGAGATCTTAAACTATGCGCTTACTTTAGAGTACCTTGAATCTTATTTTTACAACCAGGGTTCGGCTAAAGGTACTGCGCTAATACCAGCCGCTGCCGCTACCAATTATTTTAACCAGGTTACTAAGGACGAAAATAACCACGTGGCTTTTTTAACCACGGTTATCAAATCATTAAATGGTACTCCTGCCACAGTGCCGACATTCGATTTAACTGCCGGTAACGGATCAGGCAACGGGCCGTTTAAGGATGTGTTGACAAACTATCAGACATTTTTAGCCGTAGCCCAGGCTTTTGAAGATACGGGAGTTCGCGCTTACAAGGGCCAGGCACAGTACCTTACAGGTGAAAGTAATAGGGTGGTTTTAACAGCCGCGTTGTCAATTCATGCTGTTGAGGCACGTCATGCTTCGGCTATTCGCCAAATCCGTGGTTTAACCCCGTGGATCACCAGTACCACCGCTTTAGGCAACGATACAGGTATTCCGCAGGTTAACGGGAATTACGACGGGGAACAAAACGTAATCCAGGGCGGAGTGGACGTTACCAAACTTAAAAGTGCAAGTGGCAGCACAACGTCCGTTGCAACGGCTACGGCTGCATTTGACGAGCCATTAAGCATGGACCAGGTTTATAAACTATTGCTGGGGAGCTTTATTGTTCAGAAATAAGTTAGAAGTTTTGTAAATATTGTTTGGTTTTCAAGACCTGTTGTTTTAGTGCAGCAGGTCTTTTATTTTTTCAGGGCCTGCTGGCCGAATTTTATCAAATCAGAAGCCCCGATATAACCTACCGAACCTAACACAGGTTTGCCCTTTGGGTCGAAAATGATGAGGGTGGGGTAGGCAGTTAACTGCCATTGCCGGGCAAGCTGAGGCCCCTGGCCTTTTTCCATATCGATGGAAACATTTACGAAGGTTTTATTGTAAAATTCGGCCGCTTTGCTATCAGCAAATGTTCGGGCTTTAAGCATTTTGCAGGGGCCGCACCATGTAGCATAGGCATCAACAAAAATATATTTGTTTTGCAACCTGCCTTGTTTCAATGCCTCGTCAAACGAGTCTTCAATAAAAACAATATGCGATGGTGCACTCACCGCGACTGGCGTGGCGGAATGTTTTACACCAGTTAAGGTTAAGCCGGTGAATAGTAATACCTGCACAAAATATTTGTAAAAGCGGGAAGTAAGGACGTGGTTCATATGAAATGTTAAAATATAAAAATAGCACCTATAAACCGAAAAATGGTTATAAGTGCTATTTAATTTATGGGAGTTTATTAATTACTGATCCTTGCGGGGCTCTTGCTGCGGTGGCTGCTTTTTTTGTTGCTGTTGTTTTTGCTGCTGCTGACGTTGTTGAGCTTGCTGCTGCGCCTGTTGTTGCTGACGTTGTTGAGCTTGCTGCTGTGCCTGTTGTTGCTGACGTTGTTGAGCTTGCTGCTGCGCCTGCTGTTGCTGACGTTGTTGAGCTTGCTGCTGTGCCTGCTGTTGTTGAGCTTGCTGCTGTGCCTGCTGTTGCTGACGTTGTTGAGCTTGCTGCTGAGCTTGTTGTTGCTGACGTTGCTGAGCTTGTTGTTGCTTCTGCTGGGCTTGCTGCTGAGCTTGTTGTTGCTTCTGCTGGGCTTGTTGTTGTAATTGTTGTTGCTTCTGTTGAACGTCACGCTGCGGCTGTTGTTGAGCTTGCTGTTGTTTCTGCTGTGCTTGCTGCTGCAACTGTTGTTTATCTTGTTCCGCCTGTTGCTGGCGTTTCTGAACATCCTGCTGGCCCTGTTGTTGCTTCTGCTGTGCTTGCTGCTGCAATTTTTGTTTATTTTGTTGTGCCTGTTGCTGGCGTTTCTGAACGTCCAGCTGCCCTTGTTGTTGGGTTTGTTGTTGCTTCTGCTGTGCCTGCTGCTGCAATTGTTGTTTATTTTGTTGCGCCTGTTGCTGACGTTTTTGCACGTCCTGCTGTCCCTGTTGTTGCTTCTGCTGTGCTTGCTGCTGCAATTGTTGTTTATTTTGCTTTAATTGCTGCTGCGCCTGCTGTTCTTTCTGCTGAACCTGTTGTTGCCCCGGCTGATTTGGCAGTTGTTTACTAACACGACCAGGTTGTTGCGCTTTGTTATCTGGCTGGCCAGGTGCTTGCTTGTTATCTGGTCTTCCAGCCCTGTTGGCCGGTTGCCCCGGGTTAACTTTATTTACGGGCTGTTGCTGTTGGTTGCCTGGTTGTACAGGGTTAGGCCTGTTTGCCACAGGATTTACGCGCACAATCTTGTTATCAGGTTTAGGCGCTCTTGCAACCTGCGCCAGTTTTTGGGCATTGGTATGGTTAAACGCAGGTGAGCCGCCAGTGCCTCTGCGCGCAATTGCCTGGTTAGGGTTTTGTTTTCTATAGGCATTGCCATCAATTACACGGGCGGGGCGTGCGTCAGGTGCCTTATTAACAGCCGGCCTGTAAAAATTCACGGTATTATTTTGTACTCTTGTGGTACCCGGTCTGCTGTCGTTATTTATTTTGTAAACCTGTACATTTCGACGGGTTACCCTTTGAATCTCGTCCCTGCGGGGGCCTGTTACATATGTTGTGTTATTGTAAACATAGGTATTATTAATAACCGTGGTATTGCGTATTATGGTAACAGCCCTGGTAGGCGGAGCATAGTAATTATAAATATTGGGCCTGTTTATATAAGCCTGCGGTGCGCAAACCCAATAATTGTCAGGTACACGATATCCGCCGCCAATTGAAATACTTATACTTATGCCGGGTAATAGCGGAGCCCATCCGTAATAACCACCACCATGGCGCCAGCTAACCCATGCCGGTGCCCATTCATGTCCCGGGATCCATTCCCAACCGTAGTAATCATCATAACGCCAGCGGCCGTAGTGAAATGTGGCCCATCCCCAACGATAGTCTGATACCCATGTATTTCCGTATTCGGTTACCACCCAGTGCCCTCGTGTGGCATAAGGCCTGAAGCCTTCCTCGGCGTTTGGAATCCAAACGTTACCGTATTGCGGGTCGCTTACCCAGGTACCATCAGGCTCCAGGTCGTCGTAAAATTGCTGGTCCGAAATATATTCGCCTTCCTGAGCCTTGCTGTGAATTGGGGCTGCTGATAACAGCAGAATAGCTAATAGCGCCGTCCCCCATATTTTATTTATTGCTTTCATAAGTTTTTATCTTAAAACAAGTTCTTTTAACGTTTCCCAAAATAATATTTGAGCAGATGTATAATTGGTCAGACTGCGGGGAACGCAAAAGGTTATGTGTGTATCTCGATTTTATTAAATCTATTTTTACACATTATTTTACAACTATTTTTTTATTAAATAGTTTTACAAAATAATTAAACACAAAAAGATGGTAAATATTCCAAGGCTTGATTTGAACTTATATATTAATGGAGATAGTGGGCAGCGTAAACAGTTTTCGGATGATATTGGCAAGGCATTTAACCAAACAGGCTTTGTAACGATAACCAATCATGGGTTGGATAAGGCATTGATCGATAAACTTTATGATGATGTTAAGGCGCTTTTTGCCTTACCGGATGACATAAAATCAAAATATGAAATACCGGGACTTGCCGGCCAGCGGGGATACACCGGTAAGGAAAAGGAAACAGCAAAGGGCTTTACAGCGCCGGATTTAAAGGAGTTTTGGCAGATAGGCCAAACTGTAACCGACGACGCAGACCTTAAGGCCGAATATCCTGATAATTTAATAGTTGATGAATTGCCGTCGTTTAACGATACCACCTTTGAGGTATACAAAAAACTGGAATGGGTAGGGCAGCATTTATTACGGGCAATCTCGGTTTACTTAAACCTGCCTGAAAATTATTTTGATGACAAGGTGCACAATGGTAACTCTATCCTGCGTACGCTGCATTATTTCCCTATAACAGACCCGGATGCGTTGCCTGATGACGCGGTGCGTGCCGGTGCCCATGAGGATATTAACCTGATCACACTTTTAATAGGCGCCAGCGCCGATGGACTTGAGTTGCTTACCCGCGACAACAAGTGGTTCCCGGTGAAAGCATATGGCGAGGACCTGGTGGTTAACGTGGGCGATATGCTGCAGCGCTTAACCAATAACAAATTAAAATCTACTACACACCGCGTAGTAAATCCGCCACGCGAGCTGATGAAAAACTCACGTTATTCTGTTCCGTTCTTCCTGCATCCAAAGGCAGGTATGGACCTAACCAGTCTGCCGCAGTGTATCGACCAGGATCACCCTAAACAATACGAAGATATCACTGCCGGCGAATACCTTGACGAAAGGCTGCGGGAAATTGGGCTGAAAAAGTAGGTTTGTAGAGATCAGAGATTAGTTAATTAGAGATTAGTGTCTTGTTTAACAAACGAGAATCCCAACCTCTAACTAATTAATCTCTAACTACAATTAACTGATCGTCATTTTTTAACTAACCTCTAATCACTAGTCTCCAATTACTATATTTGCGCCCATGGAACAAAATTTATTTGTTTACAACACTTTAACACGCAAAAAAGAGAAGTTTGAACCCCTGAATCCGCCGCACGTGGGGATGTATGTTTGCGGGCCTACCGTTTATAGTGACGCCCATTTGGGCAATAGCCGTACTTATATTTCCTTCGACCTTATATTTCGTTACCTTATTCATTTGGGTTATAAAGTGCGTTATGTGCGCAACATCACCGACGCCGGTCACCTGGAAGGCGATGCGGGTGATGAAGGAGAAGACAAGATTTCTAAAAAAGCAAAATTAGCGCAGTTGGAGCCGATGGAAATTGTACAAAAGTACACTGTAGGCTTTCACGAAGTAATGCAGCAGTTTAACGTTCTGCCGCCAAGCATTGAGCCAACCGCAACCGGCCATATTAGTGAGCAGATAGAATTGGTGAAAACTATTTTAAAAGCAGGTTTTGCCTATGAGGTTGATGGTACAATATACTTTGACGTTGAAAAATATAATAACACCCAGGATTATGGGATTTTAAACGGCCGCAACCTGGAAGACCTGTTAAATAACACCCGTACACTTGGTGGTCAGGATGAAAAGCATGGCAAGCTCGATTTTGCTTTGTGGATAAAGGCCAAACCTGAGCACCTGATGAAATGGCCGTCGCCGTGGGGAGTTGGCTTTCCGGGCTGGCATTTAGAGTGCTCGGCAATGAGTAATAAATATTTGGGCGAGCAATTTGATATCCACGGAGGTGGTATTGACCTGGCACCAACCCATCATACCAACGAGATTGCGCAAAATGTGGCAGCGTGCGGTAAAAATCCGGCTAATTACTGGATCCATACCAACATGCTTACGGTAAACGGGCAAAAAATGTCGAAATCGTTAGGAAATAGCTTTTTGCCACATGAACTTTTTTCAGGCGATAACTCTATATTAAAAAAGGGCTATAGCCCGATGACGGTTCGGTTTTTTATGCTGCAGGCCAATTATCGCAGCACGCTCGATTTCGGTAACGATGCCATGGATGCGTCTGAGAAAGGGTTCAAGCGCCTGATGAATGCGTTCGGCCTCCTTGACGGATTAAAGGCATCAGGCACAACAGATGTGGAAATACAGCCGTTGATTGACCGTTGCTACGATGCAATGAACGATGATTTTAATAGCCCTGTTTTGATAGCTGAACTATTTGAAGCATCTCGCATAATCAATTCAGTGCAGGACGGCAAACTTAAAATTGATGAAGCTAACCTGCAACTTTTAAAAACAATGATGAACACATTTGTGTTGGACATTCTGGGTTTAAAAAATGAACAGGCTGCAAATGATGACCTGCCGAAAATATTGAACCTTGTTGTTGCGTTAAGGAACGAAGCTAAGGAAAATCACGACTACGCGACGTCAGATAAAATAAGAAATGGCCTTCAGAAAATAGGCTTTCAGTTAAATGACAGTAAGGAAGGTACTAGCTGGAGTAAAATTTAATTAACTATATTACGTTACATGTTCATCAGACGGTGAAAAATAATCAAACCGTTTTTTAGATTTGACCTAATAGTAATGCCTGATAAATTATTATTAATTTGCCCTCATATTATCTATAAAAAATAATGAAAAGAATATTGTTAGCCGCATTTATATTAATCGGTATAAGTAAAATATCGTTTGCACAAACGGGTCCAGCCGACGTTAACAAAGTAATAGACGCCGAAAAGGATTTTAACAAGCTGGTTGAAAGAAAAGGTATCAAAAACGCTTTTTTAGCTGTAGCTGATCCTGAAGGAATTGTGTTTAAGCCGGATGCCGTAAATATTACTGAGTTCTACAATAACATTGACAAGCAGTCTGGTACGCTGAAGTGGACACCTGATTTTGCAAGGATCTCGGCTAACGGCGATCTTGCCTTTACCGCCGGACCTTATATTTACCAAAACGGTAAAACTGAGGACGACAAGGTATTTGGTGATTATGTATCGTTATGGCGCGTGGATGGTGAAGGTAAGTTTAAGTTGCTGGTTGACCTTGGCATTCAACATCCTGAACCGGATAAGGATGCCTTAACAGATTTCAGAAGCCCCGATTCTTTAAAAAGGATAGCACCAAGTAAGGACCCATTCGGCGGTAAAAAGATCATCCTGGCAACCGACGAGTTATTTAATCACTCATTAACAATCTCAACCGTGGGTACTTATAAGGAGTTTTTGAGTTTAGAGGGACATTATTATTTCCCGGGTTTTGAGCCGATGACAGGACAGGATAAGGTAATGAAGTTTATTGATAACGAGGCAATCGCAATCAGTGCTGTAACCGTTAACGGAGGCCGGTCTACCAGTAACGATCTTGCTTACACTTATGGTAAGGCCCGTATTCAAAAAGGCAGCATAGTTAGTAATTATAACTATGTACGGATCTGGGAGTTGGATAAGAACCATAAATGGAACGTCTTGCTGGAGGCTTTTTCAGCAATAGAAAATGAATAATTTAAGATACTGCAAATTTTAAACATAAAAGCCGGCTTATAGCCGGCTTTTATGTTTAAACGGATTCTGCGCTTTGTTGTCTTTCTTTGTAACATTCCTGAAACAATGTTAATAAAATGCCTTTTGTTGAAAAGCTTTTACAACTGTTAGGTAACCCCGTTCGTAAAAGGGCTAATTAAATAATTTGGTTATGGCCGATTTAAATAAATTTCAGCGATCAAAGGAAAGAATTAACGAGATTCTTAATTATTTAATCAACACCGGTAATAGCGATCACGTTAATAGCCAATACGTAAGGACCCTCCAGCAATCAATTCGTGTAATTGATGAAAAAATGGAGGAGTTTAAAAATTCACAGATGCTGCAGGAGCGAAAAAGCGCTTAATTGATAGCATCAAGCGCCATACTCCCAACAAGTTTATCCTTCCGATAACTTTCACAGTATACAAAACCATCAATTTCGACGAAACTCATTCAGTTATCTTTATAATCCTGGTATGTCGATGCCTATAACTTACCTTCAACCGGGGGGAGGTGATTTTAAATGTGGCAATCAAATGTTAAATGGCCGCCGCGTTTTGTTAAAGTATGTTAACAGGTGTTAAATTTCAATAAGGTGTAATAAAATACTCTGAAATTGGTGTTGCGGTTCATGAAAAGTTATTCAATGGCTCAAGTTTTTAGTTCATTCAACTTAGTCTAACTCTATCAACCTATCTAACTCAACATAAATGACAAAACTTTACACATCATCTCCCATGCAGTACAAAAAAATCAATAACCTGTTAGGTTGGCTTTGCTTCGCGATAGCATCAACCACCTATATCCTAACCCTTGAACCATCTGTAAGCTTTTGGGATTGCGGCGAATTTATTTCGTGCGCCTACCGCCTGCAAGTATCGCATCAGCCGGGCTATCCCTTATTCGCCATGCTGGGGAAGGCATTTTCGCTGTTATCGTTCGGCAATAACGCAAAGGTTCCGTATTTCACCAACCTGATGTCGGCAATAGCCAGCGGCGCCACTATTATGTTTTTATTCTGGACGATAACGGCGCTGGCTAAAAAGCTAATGCTTAAAACCGGTGAGGAAACAGACGGACAACGCCTCAACCTTATTATGGCGGCCGGTTTGGTAGGTGCATTGGCATTCACCTATACCGATACGTTTTGGTTTTCAGCAGTAGAGACCATTGTATTTGCACTGTCGTCGCTATGCACTGCGATTGTGTTTTGGGCGATATTAAAATGGGATGCCCATGCGGATGAAGCGGGTGCCGATAAATGGATAGTGCTGATAGCTTATATGATAGGTCTTTCGATAGGCATCCACCTGCTGAATTTATTGACCATCCCGGCAGTTGCTATGGTTTATTACTTCCGCAGGTATAACAATATCAATATAAAAAGCGGTGTGATTGCATTTTTAATAAGTATAGTAATCCTAGGATTGGTTCAGTTTGGCATTCGTGGTTACACCATATTTTTCGCCGCCAAGGCCGATTTCTTTTTTGTGAACACATTGGGAATGGGTTTTGGAAGCGGAGCGGCAGTTTTCTTTTTACTGCTGATAGGCGCAATTGCCACGGGGATCTGGTACAGTGTTCGTAAAGGCAAGCCAATGCTCAACCTGGCGCTTTTATGTGTCGCCTTTATTTATTTTGGCTACAGCTCATTTGTTTATATTCCTATCCGTGCATCGGCCAATACCGATCTGAACAATTCGCACCCGGATAACGCATTTACGCTTTATAGTTATTTGAACAGGATCCAGTACGGCGAGACACCATTGCTTACCGGGCCTTATTTTGATGCGAAGGTAGTTGACGAAAAGGAAGGCGGCACCGTTTATCAAAAAGGAAAAACCAAGTATGAAGACGCGGGTAAAAAACTGGATTATGTGTACGACCATACTACCTTTTTACCAAGGATGTGGAGTACAGAATCGGACCCTTATTACGCACAGAATGCCCGTTTTTATAAGCAATGGCTGGGCATTGCCGACGGACAAGCGCCAACCTTTGCAGATAATATGAAATGGATGTTCAGCTGGCAGATCTACCAGATGTATGCACGTTATTTTTTATGGAATTTTGTTGGCCGTTATAACGAAGTTGATGGGCAGCAAAGCACCGCGGATGTTAACGGCAACTGGACAAGCGGCATCCTGGATGGTAGCAAACATCTGCCCAAATCAATAACCCAGGGCACTAATTACACCCCGCTTTATGCCTTACCGTTTATATTGGGTTTGCTGGGTGCAGTTTATCATTTTAAGCGCAAAAAAAGGGATGCCTTAATAATTGCCCTGCTTTTCTTTTTTACCGGGATAGCCATTGTGCTCTATGTAAATCAAGATTCGGTGCAGCCGCGGGAAAGGGATTATTCATACGTTGGGTCGTTTTATGCATTTGCTATCTGGATAGGTTTGGGTGTAATTGCCCTAACCGAGATTGCCAGGAAAAAGGTAAGCTTGCGGATTGCAACCATAGGGCCGTTTGCGGTATGTATGCTTGCCGTGCCGGTATTGCTGGCGTTTAAGGAATGGAGAGGGCATGACCGGTCAACTAAAATGACTCCGCATGATATGGCATACAATTTTTTAATCTCGTGCCCCAAAGATGCGATTTTGTTTACCTATGGCGATAATGATACCTATTCCCTTTGGTACGACCAGGAGGTTGAAGGCATCAGGCCCGATGTGCGTATTGTTTGTTTGAGTTTATTCAGCGGCGACTGGTATATCCACCAGATGCAAAAGAAAATGAACCAGTCGGCGCCATTGCCTATAACAATGACTTATGATAAATATAAGACCGGTACGCGCGATGTGGTTTATTTTAACGATGCCAAAATCCCGGGTTCGGTTGATGTTAAAGAGATCTTTGATTTTATAACATCCGACGATAGCCGCACCAAGGTACAGTTTCAAAACGGCGACGTAATGAACTACCTGCCCACCAAAAACTTTAAGCTAAGCGTTAACCGGGACGAGGTTGTAAAAAATGGCGTAGTAACTCCCGAACAAAAGGGCAGGGTTGCCGATAAGATGGAATGGAAATACAGCTCAAATTATATAACAAAGGATAACCTTGCTATGCTTGATATCCTGGCCCATAACGATTGGAAGCGCCCAATTTGCTTCACTTCAACCATGGGGCCTGAGAATATGTTTGGCTTACAGCCGTGGTTATATAAGGAAGGTTTTGTTTATCACCTTATCCCTTTTAAAACCGATACAGCAGCCGATGCAAACCATGTTTCAAAAACCAACAGCCTGGTGATGTATAACAATGTGGTTAATAAGTTTAAGTTCGGTAATTATAAAAAGGCGAAGTACCTTGATAATGTATCGTCGCAACAGTACTACCTTGCCATGGAACTGACCTTTAACGACCTGGCACAGGGACTTATAAGAGATGGCCGCACCGACCTGGCATTAAATACCGTTCATAAATTTGATAAGGAAATGCCTGATATTAACCCGGATATTGATACCGCCGCCCACAAATTCTTCCTGGCGGAAACCGCCTACAGCCTTGGCGACAAGGAGTTGGGTACGCGTTACGTTAAGAGCGTGGATAATTTTATTACTGATCAGCTTGATTACAATTACCATTTATTGCAGGATAATAAGGATGGCATTGATCAGCGCACGGTACAGCTTGGTGTTCAACTATTAAATGGCATGGCCGACACCGCTAAAACTAATGAGCAATTGGAACTAAGTAAACGGCTAAAGGCCCAGCAAATGGATTATGAAAATAAGTTTGCCGTTTTAATGAGGTAATTAAATACGCAATAAAAATAAACTTACAAAGCGTCAAAAACTTTGTAAGTTTATGTACTTATAAACCCATCATGAAGAAGCTGTTGCTGTTTTGCGTATTTTTTCACTATGCTTTTTTAGTGACGGCTCAAACCGGAGAGGGGAGAATTAATGCTGATATAGGCGCTGGCTATGCTGTACCCACCGAGGGCTTTGGAGTTAAACCAGGCGTTACTTTTGTTGCTGAACCACACTACTTCCTGTCGAATAATTTTTCAATAGGGATTAGGTTTGAGGGGGCTTTACTTGGCTACCAGGCACAATATAACGACGAACTATTTTCATTTTTTGGGTCGTCCTGCGCGACCGGCGAATACCATTTCGGCAACGGAAGGTTCCGGCCATTTTTAGGTGCCGGCGGGGGCCTATATACGCGACACTACATATTTGAAGATAATAATTACGATGATGACCAGCTTTATGTGTCGGGGTATGGCACCCTAAAACTTGGGTTTTTCGGCAGGGCCGGCTTTGAAGCGGGCCATATCAGGATAGCTGCCACCTACAACACAATTGCTGCCAACTTTAGCTATGCGGCATTTACCGTGGCCTAGTTATCGGCGAATAAATAGCAGGCTTTTACGAGTTAATATGACTTGTTTTTCTATCTTTAATAAATAACTTTTCTTTTACATTAAACTATTTTTTTGCAAATAAAGCAACTGGCATGTAAATGGATACGTACTTATATAAAATAAACATTTATGCCCTTTATAGCAGCAGTAGCAAAAGTAGACCTCCCATATAAAACCGATCAAAACGAAGTTAAACAACAGGCACTTGAGATGTTTTCGAAGAATTTCCCGGAAGCGAACCGATTGATATTTGCTTTTGACAATACCGAAATTAAGTTCCGTAACTTTTGCAAACCGCTCACTTATTACTCCAAACCGAATACTTTCGAGGAGAGAAATAACGAATACATCCAAATTGCGTTAGATTATTCAGTGCAGGCAGTGGAGGAATGCATCGCCAAAACTGGTATCGACAAAAATGATATTACCGATATCCTCTTTGTATCAACAACAGGGCTCGCCACACCCAGCCTGGACGGCATGATCATTAATAAAATGCGGCTTAATCCGCATGTAAACCGTTCTCCGCTGTGGGGGCTTGGTTGTGGCGGCGGCGTATCAGGCATGGCAAAGGCCAATACCGTTGCGAAGGCCAATCCTGATGCAGTTGTATTACTGGTGGCAGTTGAACTTTGCTCATTGACACTCATAAAAAGTGACTACAGCAAAAGTAATTTCATTGGTTCCAGCTTATTTTCTGATGGTATTGCCGCCGTTATCATTAAGGGCGATAATCACAGCAATAATGATAATATCAACTATGTAGCTTCATCCAGTAAATTGTATTATGATTCGCTGGAGGTGATGGGCTGGGATTTCCAGGATACAGGGTTCAAAGTGTTGTTCTCTAAGGATATTCCAACATTTATCAATGAGCATATCAAAAACGACATCGATGAGTTTTTAGCAAAGCACGGTCTCCAAATGAGTGATATCAAGAACTTTATTTTTCATCCCGGCGGCAAAAAGGTGCTCGACGCTTACCAGGAGGCATTGGGTGTTGAAGGAGATTTCCTGAAAACCACGCGCGATGTGATGAACAATTACGGCAACATGTCGAGTGCAACGGTTTTGTACGTGTTAGAGAAATTTATGCGGGAGGGATTTGAAGAGGGATATGGTTTGATGTTATCAATGGGCCCCGGTTTTTCAAGTGAGATGGTTTTATTAAAGGTAAGTTGATTGAGTTAATTAGGTTGGATTAAGTTGATTAGGTTTTTATCCAACCCGAAGAAGATACTAACTTAATCAACCATTCACTTAATCCAACTTAATCAACTAATAATGTACTTCACCATATTTATATCCTTCCTGATCATTCAACGGCTTTCTGAGTTGTTTATAGCGAAGCGGAACGAAAAATGGCTGCTTTCGCAGGGAGCTGTTCAATACGGGCAAAGCCACTACCCGTTCATGATAGCTATGCATACCTTGTTTATAGTTTCTATAATAACAGAATACATGTTGCGGGGCGGAACGCCGATAAGCTGGGCCTTTCTCGTAATATTTCTGGCTGTGTTACTTTTTAAATTTTGGGCATTATCATCATTGGGCAAATACTGGAATACGAAGATCTACCGTATTCCCGGTGTGTACCCGGTAAAGCGGGGACCCTACAAATTTTTAAGGCATCCCAATTACATGGAGGTAGTGTGCGAGATCGCCTTTATCCCGATGGTTTTTCACTTGTATTACACCGCTATAATTTTTACCATTTTAAATGCGGTGATGCTTTCAGTTAGGATAACTGTGGAGAATAAGGTGTGGGCGCAGTAGCCTATTTGCTATTGTAAATTTTAAAGGGAACCAAGTATTGGACGCTATCTTTAGGTGGGTTAATAGTTAATAGCTCGCCGTCCTTATTTAGTACTTTAGGTCCGAACCTAAATTTCGAAGAGTCATATTTAAGGAAGATCGTATCGCCTTTTTGTGAATATTTTCCAGTTACCCATTCGTTATACCCAAAAACTCCCGAGGCGTTAAATTCGAAGGTTTTATCTGCCTTGAAATTAAGCACAGTTTGACTTTGAGTGCCCTTTCGATAAGCTGATAAAATGGTTTTGCCTTCAAACAGTTTCGAAGCAGGTATTAAAAAACTTAAAAGTAGTGTTAAGCTATAGATTATTGAAGGCAGGAACATTTTTAAAGTTAGCTGCCTTCTGTTTTTTATGACACGTATGGTGCTGGTGATAATTGAAATTGCTATTACCAGGAAGAGTATAATGAAGAAAAGCGAGGAAAGAATATAATTAATCCCCCCGGAGTATACATCTATAAGGTGGCTGAAAACTATACCAAAGAAAAACAAGCCGCAAATAACGTAGACAGTATTAATTCGCCACCTATTTGACTGTTGATTTATTCCCATAAAATATTACCGGAATCCTTTACTCCATATTATAAGTTTTCTTCAAATAGGCTATCAGCGTGGTGCTGTATTCCAGATGGTTTTTCAGAATACTATTGTAGTTGGTCACCATTACCGACATCATCCAGCACTGGTTGTAAAAGCTGTTGATCTTTTCTTTGTCGGTGGTAACCAGCACTTCCGTGGCACCGGGATGTAACCTCATTTTAGCGTAGGCATTAAAATTAAAAATGAGGTTAGCAGCGTCAACAGCCTTTGTTATTCCCTGCGACAAAAATGTTTGTTGTAAACTTACTATGTCCAGTTTTGATTCATACCGCGCAATGCTATCCACCGCGCCGCCCTTCCTGATCAGCCTGTAGCCGCCTGCGTTTCGCAATTGTATCAGGGTGATGTCTTCACTTTTAAAAGGGTTTAGGCCAAAAAGGTAATGGGTACTGTATTTATACAACGAGTCCTGGACCTTTAAGTCGGAAAGCTTTTCCCTTGAAATATTCTTGAGGGTATCCAGCCCCCTCAACTGCTCATTTCCCTGGGAGATAATAAATTTTATGTTTGCTGTATCAACCTTCAAATCCTTTATCATCCCTTCAATATACTCTTTTTCCTTCGAGCTATCTGTGCTATGCTCGCGGATACTCTCCGCGATAAAACCCATCGTCACCGCTAAAAATATCATCAAAAACTCGAGGAAATATTCCTTAAGATGTTTATTCTTTTCGTGCGGTACCTTAGGATGATGGTGAACTTCCATTGGTTTAATTAGTGAATTGCTGATTTAGTGAATTGGTGATTTTTATTTACTGCCAACTGCTACTGCCCACTTAATCTCATCGTTGCTCGTCGTATACCCCGAACTCCGCTATTGATGGCTGGTGGTCCGACTTATCTATCCAAATCCTTACTTTACTTCCATAAACCGTATTAAAACGGTGGATCTTCACACGTTTGCCGTTCTCGCCATTGAATAACGGTTTCCACTGACTGTTTTCATAATACTCTAAGCGATAGTTGGTAATGTTGGCCTTCTCTTCGGCGATGCTGATGGCGTTAAAAGCTTTGTCGCGGTCGAAATCAATTTCGTACCATGGTTTGGCAACAGTAGGGTTGGAGATCCATGAGGTGGTAAAATCATCATCATTTGCCTGGTCCATAATATTGCTATCGTCGCTCCAGCTGGCGCTTGCTGGTTGTTTTTTGGCGATGTTGGATGAAATTATAGGCGCATCCAATTCCGGTAGCTTTTTCTCAGGGCCCTCATTGTGCCATAATTTACCGATCTCTTTTAAGCCGGCTAAAGCATTGTCGTCAAATAAGCCATCGCGGTTTGGCGCAACGTTCAGGATGAAATTAACGTCCTCGTTGTTTAATGGGTTGATAGTTTCGTTCACCATTTTTGCGGCATCCTTTACCGGCTCATTAGGGAATGTAGTTTTCCAGAACCATGCCTTCTGAATAGGTAAACAAGCTAATGCAGGCATGTGATTACCGTCCTTTGATACCCGCTGACCAGCACCCATCTCATAAGTTTTTATATCAGTATAATAAAGGCCCTCTGCCGGGTATTTGGCGCCGTTAAGGTCCATTATCACGCAGTTAGGCTGCAGTGACTTTACCAGCTTATAAATATCTTCAAAAGGAATATCATCATAAGTAATACGCGACCATGGCGCATCCCAACCATCAATGATAAGTGCAGAGATCTCGCCATAATTGCTCAGCAATTCGGTTATCTGTGCCTTAACCATCTCAATATGCTTCTTGGTGATCATATTTGGGCGTAAGCGGTGGTGCGTATCAAGTATCGAATAATACAACATCACCTTCAGGCCATTCTTGCGGAACGCATCGACAAACTCCCTCACGACATCCTTTTTTAGCGGGCTATTCATCACGTTATAGTCAGTGGTCTTGGTATCCCAGATGCAAAAACCACTGTGGTGTTTGGTAGTTAAACAGCCGTAGCTCATGTTGGCTGATTTTGCAGCTTTAGCCCATTGATCACAGTTTAACTTTGTTGGGTTAAATATAGCCGGCGATGCGTCCGGGTCGGGCCAATCCTGGTCCATATAGGTAGGAATGTTAAAGTGAATAAACATCCCAAAACGCAAGTCAACAAATTGCTGTTGAAGCTGAGCTAGTGGCAAGGGTTTGGAAGTGGTATTTTGAGCTTTAACGATATTAAAGGAGCACATTAAGGCAACAAGAAGGGTATATAGGTACAGTTTTTTGTTCATGTCTCAAATCTATAAAATTTAAGAAAGGATTTCAACCGGAAAACAAAATGGAGGCCTTAATCGCTGAAAAATTACAAATTGTGCAATCGGCAGGATAATCTTCGGTGATACGGTTTACCAATCAACTCTTTCCGAATTTTATTTCGCTTATCTTTAGCTATAAGCAGTTTAAAACCCTATTTTTAGCGCCGCAAATTTGATGCGTAAAAAGCAGCGATTTTGTGGTTAAAAAGGAACAAAAATGAAGGTTTTAAAATTTGGCGGAACATCTGTAGGGAGTCCTGAAAGGATGAAGAAGCTGCTGGATATCATCAATCCGACCGAGAGGCAGATCGTGGTGTTGTCGGCAGTATCCGGCACAACAAATAGTTTGGTTGAGATAGGGCAGGCCTACCTGGAAAATGACAAGAGCAAAGCTGCGGGGCTTATCAGCGCTTTAAAGGATAAGTACGAAGTTTTTATAAAGGAACTATTTGCAAAACCTGAATACCTGGCGCAAGGAAAGGAAGTGATAGATTATCATTTCGCTTTACTTAGCGGACTTGCTAATGATCTTTTTACCTCCATCGAGCAAAAAATAATACTGGCGCAGGGCGAATTACTGTCGACCACCTTATATCATGTTTATTTGAAAGAGATAGGCGTACCATCGGTATTATTGCCGGCGCTTGATTTTATGAAGACCGACGAAGACAGCGAACCGATAGTTGATTACATCACTTCACACCTTACGCCTTTGTTGGATAAGCACCCTGATAATAAATTGTTCATTACCCAGGGTTATATTTGCCGTAATACTTTTGGTGAAATAGATAACCTGCGCCGTGGCGGCAGCGATTATACAGCTTCACTAATAGGAGCGGGCATTCGCAGCGAAGAGGTACAGATTTGGACCGATATTGACGGCATGCACAATAACGATCCCCGGATTGTAAAGGGTACAAAGCCAATTGCCGAACTTTCATTTGATGAAGCTGCCGAGCTTGCTTATTTCGGCGCCAAGATCCTGCATCCGCAAAGCGTTTTCCCGGCACAAAAATATAAGATCCCGGTGAGATTGTTGAATACCATGGAGCCGGCTGCTAAGGGCACCCTGATCTCTGATGCCAGCCAAAAGGACGGCATCAAATCTATAGCGGCCAAAGATGATATTACTGCTATTAAAATTCAATCGAGCAGGATGTTGTTAGCACATGGTTTTTTACGCCGTGTTTTCGAGGTCTTTGAGCGATACAAAACGTCGATAGATATGATCACTACATCTGAAGTTGCGGTATCATTAACTATAGATGACACTACTTATTTGGATGATATTACTAAAGAACTGCTGGCATTTGGTTCGGTAGATATCGATAAAAACCAGACCATCATTTGCGTAGTGGGCGATTTTGGCGCAGAGAAGCACGGCTACGCTGCCCGTGTGCTGGAGGCAGTAAAGCACATTCCCATCCGGATGATCTCGTATGGCGGAAGTGACCATAACATGTCGCTGCTGATAAAAACAGGCGACAAAGTAGAAATATTAAGAAGTTTACATAATAGGCTGTTTTAGCCTCACCCTACCCTCTCCAAAGGAGAGGGTTCTAAAAAAGAGCGAAGCTGAAGTCCTCTCCTTGGGAGAGGATTTAGGTGAGGCAAAAAAGATAAGAAAATGTTCAATACAAATACCATAACCCGTTTCCAAAGTTTAGAAACCCCGTTTTATTACTACCACCTTGATGTGCTGCGCCAAACACTGGAGGCTTGTCGCACAGCATCATCAAAATATGGCTTTCATGTGCATTATGCCATGAAGGCGAACTTTAATCCCCGGGTGCTGGACCTGATCAAGGAATACGGATTTGGTGCCGATTGTGTAAGCGGCAACGAGGTAAAAGCTGCCATTGAACATGGCTTCGGCAAGGAAAATATAGTTTTTGCAGGCGTAGGCAAATCAGACAAGGAAATAAACCTCGCACTTGATGCGGATATCTTTTGCTTTAATGCGGAATCGGTACAGGAACTGGAAGTGATCAATGAACTGGCTAAAGCTAAAAACAAGATCGCTAAAATGGCTATCCGCATAAATCCTAATGTTGATGCCCATACACATCATTTCATAACAACCGGGCTCGACGAAAATAAATTTGGCATCAACACCTGGCAGTTGAGTGATGTAGCTGAAACCTTGCGTAAATGTACCAGCCTTGAGTTTTTAGGGATTCACTTTCACATCGGCTCACAGATAACCGACATGGAGGTTTATAAAAATCTTTGTACCCGTATCAACGAAATCCAGGATTGGTTCGAAGATCGTGGCTTTACCATAAAAGTGTTGAACACCGGCGGCGGCCTTGGGATCGACTACCAAAACCCGGATACCAATACCGTGGCTGATTTTGAAAGTTATTTTAAAGTATTCAAACAGTTTTTAAATGTAAAACCCGGGCAGGAAGTTCATTTTGAACTGGGCCGAGCCCTGGTGGGTCAAAGTGCTTCGTTAATCTCCAGGGTGCTTTACGTTAAAAACGGGCAGAAAAAGAATTTCCTTGTATTAGATGCCGGCATGACCGAGTTGATCCGCCCGATGCTTTACCAGGCTTATCATTTGATTGAGAACGTTAGTCAGTCTGGAGTTATAAGTCCAGAGTCTGAAGTCGAAAAAGAAGCGACTCAAGACTCAGAACTCAATACTCAGGACTTCATAAAATATGACGTCGTTGGTCCCATTTGCGAAAGCACTGACTGTTTTCAAAAAGATGTGGAACTGCCGGAGTCTTTCCGCGGCGACCTGATCGCTATCCGCACTGCCGGGGCTTACGGCGAGGTAATGGCATCCGGTTATAATCTACGCGATAGGGTAGGTAGTATTTACTCCGAAGATTAATTACAACAGGCATGAAAAAGGCAATCGTAGTTGGCGCATCATCAGGCATTGGCTATCAGCTTGCTGTTTTATTGGCTGCAAATGGCTATAAGGTTGGTATAACCGGTCGCCGCGACCAATTGTTGCTCAATCTTCAGAAAACCAACCCGGAGCAATTCGTTGTTTCTGTTTTTGATGTGACTGATATTGCAGATGCACCGCTGAAATTAAAGGAATTAACTGATGAGCTTGGCGGTTTAGACCTGCTGGTGCTTAGTTCCGGCACAGGTAAGATCAACCCAACACTTGATACCTCAATTGAACAGGGTATAAATGCCTTAAATGTTTCAGGATTTACAGCGGTGGCAAATTGGAGCTATAACTTTTTTCAGAAACAAGGCTTCGGGCATTTTGCAGCGATCACCTCTATTGCCGGCATTCGTGGCAGCAGGCAGGCACCTGCTTATTTCGCTTCAAAGGCCTTTCAAATAAATTATTTGGAGGGATTAAGGCAAAAGGCCAAACAAACCAAACTGCCGATTTACATCACCGACCTGCGCCCCGGCTTTGTAGATACAGATATGGCAGCCGGCGAAAACCTGTTCTGGGTAGCCCCGGTCGAAAAAGCTGCTCGGCAGATCATTAGCGCTATTGACAACAAACGCGATGTAGCCTATATCACCAAACGCTGGCGGATTATTGCTTTCCTGTTTTGGATTCTACCGAAAGCAATTCATAAAAGGTTGTAGTGAGAGTAACTTAAACAACCCCAAGCAACTAACCTCTAACCTCTGATCTCTAGTCTCTAACCAATAGTCTCTAACTCAGAACTTATATCCAAACCTCAAAAATACCGCGCTTCCCACTTCAAATGTGCCGAAGAAGTCCTTGAATGTTATAAAGTAGCTTGCCTTTGGATAAATGTGGTGGAGGAATTTTGAGCTGGAATTGTTGGCGTTGTGATAGGTGTCATCCAATTGGTCGTGGCCAACTGTTGTTCCTAAAAATCCACGGATGCCGTGCTGGAATGTATTATCGTTGCGGTTATGGAAGATCACCTCCGTGGTAAGGCCGATGGAAAAGAGGTCGGTTCTCGGATCTACATAATAGCCGCCCTGTTTGTCGATTGATTTCCGGAAATCTGCATAGCCGCCAAACTCATGGCTGTAAGCCATTTCCATACCTATAAACCGGAAATCTACATTTCCGTTGGTTACAAAGGCATTAGCCGAAAACCGGCCGCCCACGGCGCCAAAAAATTTGTCGCTGAAATAGTTGGGCTGTGTTTTATCGTTCGATCCGTTCTGGTAATCGCCAAAAACGGCAAAGCCACCATAGGCAATATTGAAATTATTGAAAACATGACCGCGGCTTAAATTTAACTGGCCGCTTATCAACACATCGTTAAGATTGGTGTTGGTATATCCGCCAAGCCCCGCAGAAACGTACGTTAACGATTTTGCCGTATCAAACGAAGTCGGTTTTGGCTGATAAGCGATATCCTGGTGGTAAAGCGCCGGTGTATAAACATGCGAACATGATGCAAATACCAGGGCGCTTAAAAATAAAACTGAAAGGTATTTAAGTTTCATAAGCAGGCTGAATTGATCAACATACAACGTTTTTATTTCCGAAATAGTTTTTTGCCTATTTAGTGATCAATCCTTTAACTGTGTCATTCTCAAAATCTGTAGCAAAGCATACAATGTTTTGCAGGTAATCAAATTCTGCCGGTTCGTGAGTTGTGGTGATAACTACAGCCTGCATTCCCGCGTTTGCTGCCGCTTCAGCGCCTTTGGGTACATCCTCAAATACAGTGCAATCGGTAGGCTCAACATTCAACAGTGCAGCTGCCTTTAAATAAGTTTCGGGATGTGGCTTGCTTAAAACAACATCATCAGCGCTTACTATTATCTTGAAGTAATGACGGATGTTAAGATTATCCAATACAAAATCAATATTAAACGGAATGGCTGCCGAGCCTATCGCCATTGGGATGCCATGCTGGTACGCGCCTTCTAAAAATTCATTTAATCCGGGTAATAGCTTTAGATGCGGGAAAAACTCAACCTGGTATTTCTTTTCCTTTTCAAGCGAAAGGTGCACCATTTCGTCCATTGTAAAACGATCCGGCCCGAACATCCTCACCAATACTTCCGGATTTTTGCCATACATCTGCGGTTTTACCTCCTCCCATGTAAAGTTACCGCCAAGTTCATCATTTAAAAGGGTTTGCCATGCTTTGGTATGATAGGCCATGTCGTCTATCATGGTGCCGTTAAGGTCGAAAATAAAAGCTTTCATCAATATAAATTAGTTGATCTCCTGCTTAAATACAGTCATCACTTTTTCGGCAAAAATAGTATTAAATAAAGTTTCGGGGTGAGAAAACTTAAACACATTTTTCAACGTATTTAAATATATAAGCCTGTAGCAGAGTAAGTATTATCGCCGTATTAATATAAGTGACACAGATAGTCGTTACGACTTTATGCACAAGAAGTGGCTAAATAATTAAGGATTGCGCGATGGGGCGATAAGTGCGATTAATTAGTGTTTAGCAAAGCCCGTTTAGCGAAAGCTAAAGGGCTTTTTTGTTGGGGGTAAAGTCCGGAAGACCGAAAGTCAGTAAAGTCCAAAAGTTAAGACTATTAAAGTATTATATAATGGCCTTATTCTAGCTATTAGGCTATTCTTCTTGCTCTTTCATCTTTCGGACTTTACTGACTTTCCCGACTTCAGGACTAAATATAAACTTGCATTACGGATTATTATCCATATCTTGCGGCTTTTAATAAATAAAATAATGCAAAAAGAAGGAACAGTAAAATTTTTCAATGAAACAAAAGGTTTTGGTTTTATTACACCAAGCGCTGGTGGCCAGGACGTATTTGTTCATTCAACAGGTCTAATCGATGAAATCCGTGAAAATGATAAAGTGGAGTTTGAAGTAGAAAACGGAAGAAAAGGCTTAAATGCGGTAAATGTAAAGGTTATTTAATTATAATATAATCATTAAACGTACAGGCATCCATTGAAAAATGGATGCCTTTTTTGTTGCTGGGGCCTGCTGTAAAAGGCAAAAAAAAGTTTTAAAATTTAAAAAAAATAAAAACAAAACGGTGGCATTGTTATTGTATAAGTGTAATCATCTAAATTAAAATAACTATGAAGGATCAAACAAGGGTAATAGCAGCCCTATTAATAGGAGCAGCAGCTGGTGCAGCATTAGGATTATTGTTGGCACCCGAAAAAGGCGAAAAAACGCGTGACGATATCGCCGATTATATTAATGATTTGGTTGAAGCAGCTAAAGATAAAGCACAAACAGCCACCAGCGGTATAAAGGAATATGGCAGCAATGTTTACGACAAGGCAAAATCAAAGTTTAGCGGTGTAGCAGACACAGTGTCTGATTATAAGGACGCAGCTATTGAAACAGCGCGTGAAAAAGCCAGCGATCTGAAGGACAAGGCGCAATCAAAATTTGAAGAAGCGAAATCAAAAGCCAAGAACGGTGCAAATGATTTAAACCATTCTGTACAGAATTCTTAACGATATTTAATTTTATAAACAAAGAAACCCGGTCAGTTGGCCGGGTTTCTTTGTTTACTACTTTGTGTCTCCTATAAAATGGCGTGCTCATTTCAGAGACGCAAAGTATTGCGTCTCTACGGGGAATTATTTCGCCGACCACTTATTATTGCTCTCATCAGCATCCATAAAGATGCCGCCGTCAAGCACCGCTGTGGTTATGGTTTTGCCTGTTTTTATGTTTATGCTGATCTGCTTTTCGTTGGCCTGCCAAACAGCAGGAGTTTGATGAAAGCTTTCCATAGTGCCATCGCTGTATGTTACCTTAACATCAAATGGGATAGCAAGGCCGCCGATGTTTTGGATAGATAAGCTATACCCGTCGGTCGACTTTACAACTTTTTGCAGGTTAAGATCTATATAGTAATTGGTGAAGAACCAGTTGTTAAAGAACCAGTTTAGATTACTTCCCGCTCCGCTGCTCATTGAATTAAAATAATCCCACGGAATAGGGTGCTTGCCGTTCCAGTTATCCATATAAGTATGCAGCGCTTTCTTAAATAGTTCATCACCCAGCATGTCTTTTAATGCGAAATAGCTCAATGAGGGTTTACCGTATGAGTTATTTCCGTAGCCATCGCGTTGCTCGCTGGTAGGGGTTATTATCGGCAGATCTTCGGCTGTCGAAGGATCATTGATCCAGCCGTCGACCCGGAATCCTTTATAAAGTTTTTCAGCCTTTTCTTTACCAACCTCATCGGTTCCTATTAACAGTTCAAAGGTCGTTGCCCAGCCCTCATCCATAAATGCATAACGGCTTTCATTTATACCCATGTAGAAAGGGAACCAGGTATGTGCTATTTCATGATCCTGTACAAATTGCGAAAAGGCAACATCATCAGTATGGCTATCGTTTACCATCATTGGGTACTCCATATCTGCAAAACCCTGGAATGAGGTCATTTTAGGGAATGGGTAGGGTACTCCCGGCCAGTTTTTTGAAAGCCAGCTTAAAGAGTGACGGCCCGCCTGTACCGCATGATGGAAATCTTCAGAGCTATCCAAAAATGCCGATTGCATGCTGGCGCGGCGTTTTGTTTTATCATCAACAATAGTGCTGGCTGCGTCCCAGTCGTAATGATCACTTACCCCAACGGCCATGTCGCTGATGTTGGTAGCGGTCCATGTCCAGGTGTTGAAATTATTTTGTGCAGTGATGTTTTTCTTTGCAAGATCCTCTTTGGTGGCAATATGAATTGTTGAATCGCTGGTGAATGATTTTTCCAGTCGTTTTGCATATTCCGGCTGTAAAACTTTTTTAGGGTTCAGTAAAGTGCCTGTTGCCCAAACTATGTAATTTTTTGGTACGGTTACGTTCAGCGTATAATCGTTAAAATCGTTATAAAATTCTTGCGCGTCTAAAAATGGCAGGGTATCCCAGCCTTCATAATCATCGTAAACTGAAACGCGCGGATAAAAATAGGCCAGGTAATAAGTGGTAGAATCTATCATTCCTTCGCGTCCGCTTTGTTTAGAGATCTGGAAATGCCAGGTAATATTCAGCTTCACCGAATCGTGAGGCGCTAATGCTGCTGGTAACTTCATCATGTGGTTGGTTCCGGCGGCTTTCTGATTATCCCATGCTGTTTTACCGCCGTTTACAAATATCGAGTCAACCTGTATGCCGGGCGTTAGGTAATCTTCCCCCGCGTCGCCAAAACGGGCGGATCCGGGACGGTGAATATTCAGGATCAGCTTCATGTTAAGATGTTTCAACGTATCTGGGCTGTTGTTGAAATAGGTTATTTGCTCAACGCCCTTTACATTTCTATCAGGCGGTAAAGCGTTTATCGAAATGTTATAACGGGCATGATTTTGCCAGTAGTTTTTGCCGGGCTTGCCGTCTAATGAGCGGGTTCCTTTATTGAAAGCGGCCTGGATGTCGCGGGGCATGTACAAATTTTGTGCCCGTAACTGTAAAAATAAAAAACTGCAAAAGGCAGCTATAATAATTGGTTTGAACATTTGATATAAATTTTGTGAGCAAATAAACGGATTTAAGCCAATACGGCACCCTAATGATGAAATTAACGCCTTTTTATATCAGATTAGACGCGGGAGAAATGTAATAATTACGTTGATGTTAAAAAATTTAACAAATAACTATTTGCAGACCGATAAATATTTTTTTACTTTGCAGGCAGTTATTTTAATAGGGGTATTAAATAACTAATTTCTAACCATCTGCCTTAGGGCGGGTGGTTTTTTTGTTTTTAAGGATTGCACCGATGGTTGATTGATTACACCGATTTCTATTTAAAAATCTGTGTAATCAAAAATAATCGGTGCAATCATCATTTAATCTATGTAATCATGTCAAAATATAAGTTAGGCGATTTTGTGCGTTTTGTGGACGAAAAAATGGAGGGTTTTGTAACCCGCATTATTGACGACCAGATGATAGGGGTAACGGGTGAGGATGATTTTGAGATCCCGGTACTGGCCAGTAAGGTCACCACGGTGCATGGATATGTGGGTGCGGGCAGCAAGAAAGACGAACTTACAGAGGAGCAACAAGCACCCGCAGGCGAGTTTAATGCTAAAGGTGTTTATATTGGTGTAGTGAATGACCCGAAGGCAAATTCAGTAGTTCATTTTTATTTGGTGAACGATACTTCATTTCAGCTGCTGGCGTCGTTAACTACCGAAAAGCTAAATACATTTAAGGGCGAGTTCAGTGGAATAGCTGCACCAAATACAGCAACCAAAATATATTCTGCCCAACTGGCTGATCTGCAGCTTTGGCCGAAACTGATCTTCCACATCGTTTATCATACCAAACAAAACCAGGAGCCGCCTGCCCCATTGGTAATCAACGAGAAATTTAAGGCCAAAGATTTTTCGGGTGCTAAAAAAATAGTCCCTGTGCTAAAGCAACAAGGGTGGCTGATCAGGCTGGATGAACCGGAGTTGGTAATTGATGCTGAAAAGCTGAAGGAAAGTTTTTTCCAATCGCCCGAAGAAAAGGTGGTTGTTGATAAGCCGGGCGGCGAAGTTGACCTGCACATTGAAAAACTGCGCAACGATTACCAGTTTTTAAACAGCGGCGAGATCCTGAAAGTTCAATTAGACACTTTTCATAAAGCGCTCGATGCAGCCATTGTACACCAGCAGTCGGAGATCGTATTTATTCACGGTGCGGGCAATGGGACTTTAAGGCACGAGATCCACAAGTTGTTGGGCAAGCACCAAAAGATCCAGACTTTCATGGATGCAAGGAAGGAAAAATTTGGATATGGGGCTACAAAGGTTTTGTTGAAATAACAACAATCGCCGTTGCCTGTGTCCTCACAGGCAACACTTGTATGTTGGAGAAAGTTGGCCGTGAGGACACAGCCAATGGGAATGGATTTGTGCAAACGTTTGCGTGCCGTTTATACCACCTATATTACCGCATCTTATTAAAGTATGCTTAAATTAGCATTCCCATAAGATCGATTCATGAAAAAACTTTTACACTTATCCCTTTTAACCTTTATCTGCCATATTTCTTTTGCGCAGGAAATAAAATACACCGTAAAAAATAACGACTGGGATGCCGATTCGTTGGGCAATCACAGGGTTGTGCTTACCCTTCAAAATGCAAATACCAGCCTTGCCAAAGCAGTTATTAACTGGCGCAGGAACGACCAGCATCCGGAAGACAAGCAATTGTTTGTAGTAGATGCTGCAACCAATAAGAGGATTCAGAATGTATCAGTAACGGCAATCAACCGCGAAGCAGGCGTACTTTATTTTGAGCCAGTGGCGGGTGATAAAAAGTACTTCGTGTACTATATGCCTTATAAAGTCGACCGGAAATCAAACTACCCTAACATAAAGTATTTAAAGGCGGCGCAAACAGCTTCCAGCGACTGGCTGCAATCTATCCAAAATAGCACGAATATTGAAGGTGCTAAGGTTGAGTCGATAGAGTCCATCAACGAGATGAACAACTTCTATCCTATGGAAGTGATCGCCACCAAAACCGAAGTAGATAACATTGTTCAACTAAATGCAGGAAAAACTTATTTAGTTTTTCCGGAAGACAGAACGCACATCATCAAAATGAAGCATGATATCCCGCAAAGGTGGATCATTGCCGGGGCAAAAAGTGTTTTCAACGGCGAGGCGAAAAGAGGGGAGAATTATAGTTACCAGTTAGGGATCTATCCAACCGCAAAGGATTTAAACGGCGTCAAAATTACTTTTACTGATTTGAAAAGTAAGTCCGGACAAGTGATCCCATCTAAGTTAATGTCGTGCATTAATAACGGCGGTACAGATTATAGGGGCAATGCCTTCACCAAAACAGTCGACATAATTAGAGGCGATGTACAGGCTATGTGGTGTTTGGTAAACCTGCCTGCTACGATTGTTGCAGGAACCTATGAAGGATCAGTTACCATTAGTGCAAAGAATGCAGAGAATACAAAGATCGGTATCAGGATAAAAATTGATCCTGCTATCGCTATAAAAGGCAATATCAACGAACCATGGACGGAAACCCGCTTAACCTGGTTGAACTCCACTATCGCGCAGCAAAACGAAGTGATAAAACCCTATACGCCGTTGGTGGTAAAGGATAATAGCATTGCACTGCTTGGCCGTAAAGTGATCATGGATAAGACGGGGTTTCCGAAAAATATTGAAACCTATTTTACACCTGAAATGACCTCGTTTTCAACAAAGGCAAAACAGGTTATCGATGCACCGATCAGCTTGATCGCCGAAAATAATAACGGACCCGAAAAATGGCAGTCAAAAGGCTTGAAATTCACGCTAACCCAACCGGGAACCGTTAAGTGGACAGCCACGAATACATCTGCGGATTTGCAGATGGACGTTTCTGGCTCAATAGAGTTTGATGGCTTTACGTCATACACCGTGAAGGTCACCGCCCTGCAGGATGCCGATCTGAAGGACATCCGAATGGAAATTCCCTTTAATAAGGAGGCATCAAAATACATGATGGGTTTAAACCTTAAAGGTGAAAAACGCCCGGACAACTACGAGTGGAAATGGGATGTTGTCCATAAAAACCAGGATGGCGCATGGATAGGCGACGTAAATGCCGGCTTGCAATACTCTTTGCGGGATGAAAACTATGTGCGGCCGCTGAATACCAATTTCTATCTGCAAAAGCCTTTATTACTGCCAACCTCATGGGGGAATGATAACAAGGGCGGCATTAATATCAGCGAGAAGAGTAACCGGGTTTTGGTAAACAATTATAGCGGTGCCCGCTCTATGAAAAAAGGCGATGTGCTGTATTATAATTTCACTTTGCTGATCACACCGTTCCACCCAATAAATACTGATTTTCAATGGGCAACGCGCTTTTACCATAAATACAGCGATCTCGATAGTATAAAAGCAACAGGCGCAACTGTGGTTAATATTCACCATGGTACGCCAATAAACCCTTACATCAATTATCCATTCATCCGGTGGCACCAGATGAAGAGCTATATCGACTCTGCACATCAATTAGGTTTAAAAGTAAAGATCTACAATACCGTTCGTGAGCTTTCCAACAGTGCTTATGAAACGTTCCCGATGCGGAGTCTTGGTCATGAAATTTATTCGACAGGTAAGGGGGGAGGATATTCCTGGTTGCAGGAACACGTTGCTGATGACTACATCGCCGCTTGGTATGTGCCGGAATATAAGGATGCTGCGCTGATAAACAGCGGGATGAGCCGCTGGCATAATTATTATGTGGAGGGAATGAACTGGCTGGTACAAAACGTGGGCATCGACGGAATTTATCTGGACGACGTAGCATTCGACCGGATCACCATGAAGCGGATAAAAAGAGTATTAACACAAAACGGTCACCCCGGCATTATCGACCTGCATTCGGCTAATCAATACAACAAAAGTGATGGCTTTAATAACAGCTGCAACCTGTACCTGGAGCATTTTCCGTATTTAAACCGCCTTTGGTTTGGGGAGTATTTTGATTATGAGAAAAACTCGCCCGATTTCTTTTTAACTGAAGTTTCAGGGATTCCATTCGGCCTGATGGGCGAGATGCTGCAGGGCGGTGGTAACCCGTGGCGCGGGATGATCTACGGCATGACCAACCGAATGCCATGGAGCGATAACGCCGATCCGCGCCCGATCTGGAAAGTTTGGGACGATTTTGGCATGCAGGGCACTAAGATGATTGGTTACTGGGTGGAGAATAATCCGGTAAAAACCGGTAACCCGGAAGTGCTGGCGACCATTTATAAAAAAGAGCATAAAGTGTTGGTCTCCATAGCAAGTTGGGCAAAGGACGATAGTTCTGTCAAGTTGCAAATAGATTGGAAAGCTTTAGGTATTGATCCGGCAAAGGCAACTATAACCGCGCCTGAAATCAAAAATTTCCAGTCAAAAGCAAGCTTTAAAGATGGCGACGAGATAAAGGTAGAAAAGGGTAAAGGCTGGTTGCTGGTTATTAAATAATAAACAAACACATGTCATTGCGAGCGATAGCGCGGCAATCGCGAACTATGCATTTACGCTTTATAAGTTCTACATCATTTATAATCCGATTTTATACCACTACTACGATGCAACTAACTAAATTATTTTTTTGCCTGTTGTTTACAACGCTAATCAGCCTTACTATAACTTCTTTTATAAATGCCAATCATTCAAATAGGAACGTTGTACCCGATAGCTCAATAACTGTACCTTTAGGCGGCAATGCCTGGCGTGTTGCCAAAGATACCGTTGGCGGTACGGTAACAAATGATGGTATTGTGAACTGGACCAGCAAGGAGGTAAAATTTAATGTTTATTTCAGGGTAGCTACTAAGGGTAATTTCAAGCTTTGGGTCAACCTGAAGGTTGCTGATGGTACCAGTAAGATCGCTGTTTCTGCTTTAAAATCGACGAAGGAAATTGCCGTAAGTGGCAACGAGGTTAAGGAGTATTACGTGGGCGAGTGGGTCGCAAAAGATACCGGATACGTTGAAGTGCAGGTTAAGGCTATCAGCAAAACAGGGAAAACCTTTGCAGATGTTAGCAGTATTAAATTATTGGGTGCCGCTATAAATGCTAAAACGGCCTATGTGAAAAACAACGAAGGCAGCTATTTCTATTGGGGACGAAGAGGTCCGTCTGTTCACCTGGCTTACAAAGTACCGGTAACTAATGCGGAATGGTTTTATAATGAAGTTACCGTGCCGGTTGGCAACGATGTTTTAGGATCATACTTTATGGCTGATGGATTTAATGTGGGTTATTTTGGCATGCAGGTAAACTCACCAACAGAAAGGCATATCTTATTTTCCGTTTGGAGCCCGTTTAAAACTGATGACCCGAAGGCAATTCCAGACAGCCAAAAGATCATCATGTTAAAAAAGGGCCCCAATGTGCATACCGGCGAATTTGGAGCTGAAGGCTCGGGCGGGCAAAGCTATATGTTGTATAACTGGAAGGCAGGCAATACCTATAAATTCCTGGTGCGTGCCAAACCTGTAGCCAACAATCATACGGAGTTTACCACCTGGTTTTTCGCACCAGAGCTAAACAAGTGGCAATTGATAGCAAGTTTTAGTCGCCCGCAAACTCAAACTTATTTAAAGGGATTGCATTCCTTTTTAGAGAACTTCGACCCTGAGCAGGGTACAATAACCCGAAAGGTGCTGTTTACCAACCAATGGGTAGCCGATGAAAACGGAAAATGGACACCCATAAACAGTGCCCACTTTACCAACGACGCCACAGCCATGAAAGGCTACAGAATGGATTATGCCGGCGGTGTGGACGGCAACGCTTTCTATTTGAAAAATTGCGGGTTCTTTAATAATTATACTGTTCGGAATACCGTTTTTGAGCGGCCAATCGCCGGTAATGCGCCGGATGTTGAGTTAGATAAGTTGCCTTAATGCTTAACGAGTATAGAATTGTCTATTGAATATTAGCAACGTTCAAACCTTCAATTCTTTCGAAATGTTTTTTGTTTAACGTAGCAACAGGCAGGTCGTTTACAATACAGGTTGCAGCAATGAAGATGTCCCTGAACTCAATCAGTTTGTTAGTTTTCTTTAATTGACGATAGATTTCTGCAGCTTTAACGGCGGCAGCAGCGGTAAATGGTAATATGGAAAAGTCTGCTGCCAAATCCTCGGCGTCTTTCTCTTTTTCCGATGTTGTCGCACCCATGTAAAGTTCATACAATGAGATTGTAGAAATAAATAGCTCAGAATCGTCAGGGATTAAATAAAGTGAGGTGGCTAATTTATTTTTTGCACGAAGGTGTTCAATCAAAATGCCTGTATCTACTACCATTCCTCTGGCTTCCAGTTTTCAAATCCTTTTTTAGTTTCTTCAAAAACTTTTAAATCTTCATCTGTCCAAACGGAAATATTAGCCAATCTTTTTTTTCGCGCGGATATATCGGTTGTATTTTCCTTGTGTACAGTCACGCCCAATTCCTTTAGTAATTGCGTTACTAACGTAAGTTTAGTATCGGGTACATCAATTCTCAACGTTTCCATATAACAAATTTACGATATTAATAAATCAAATCATATATCTGCGTCAATTCGTTATTTTTCCAGTATAAAGGTAATATTCGTCCAGTTTGCCGTAGTGGGGCTGTGGATGGTTTCTTTAATAACCCAACCCTCGTCAAGGTACCTGTTTACAAAAGGCACCTCGTATGCAGAGTGACGATTGGTTACTGATTGCTCATAAACATTAATATTTACTGTTATTACTTTTTGTGCCATTATGTTTTTTAGTTAGATTTCAAAGGTAAATATTTATAAGGCTATTATCCTGTTTTTATGAAGGTGAACCTGCACGAAGTACTAAGACAAACATTATCGCCCGGTATTAATTTAACAGAAGAAGAATGGGCAATAGTATTTAATTGCTGCAAGGCCAAAACCACAAAGCGAAATGAGATCTTGCTGGAAAAAGGCAAGATCAGCCAATACCTGTATTTTGTTGTAAAAGGCTGTTTACGGATTTTTTTAATTGATGAGGATGGGCAGGAGGCTACCCGTTTTTTAATATTTGAGGGCAGTTTCGGTACAGCATTTCCAAGCTTTACCCTGCGCCAGCAGTCGTCAGCAGCCATCCAAAGCATCGAACCATCTGAGCTATTGATGATAAGCCACGCTGATTACCAAATGCTTTTAAACACTATGCCCGGCTGGGAACGTATGACCCGTCTCGGTTTGCAGCAGGACTATATCGATGCCATAATTCGGATTGAGAGTTTAATAACCATGGACGCGAAGCAGCGCTACGATATCCTGATGAAAAAGAACCCAAAGATCATCCAAAGGCTGCCCGGCAAGTTTGTAGCTGATTACCTAGGAATTTCGCAGGAAACGCTGAGCAGGTTGAAGGCGAGAAGGAAATAATTGAGTGAGTTGATTAGGTTAGATTGAGTTGATTAGGTTAAGCGAATTGTTTGATCTATAAACCTAATCAACTTATTCAACTCAATCTAACTTAATCAACCTATTTAATGACTTTTGTCAACTTTCGTTAGGTGAAATACAACTTGTTTTGCATTAAATATTAATCGCATGAACAGATCAAATTTAATAGCAGCAATAGTTACCTTTCTAAGTTTATTTTCCTTTGAGCAAAAGGCATCGGCACAGAACATAGGAGAACGGACTTTTCATTATAAGGATGAAAAACGGAACCGCCCGGTTGTAACCGAGGTATGGTATCCAACAACAGATACATTAACACAAAAGGATAACGGATTCTCGCCTTTTATTAAAATAACAACTGTGCATAATGGCAAATTGCCGGATAGTAAATTGCCGCTGGTATTTATATCACATGGTGCAGGCGGCAACCGTTTAACATTAGAATGGCTGGCCGATAAACTGGTGCAAAACGGGTTTATAGTTGCGGCAGTGGATCATTACGGGAATACATTTGATCATTCTACTCCCGAGGGCTTTTTGGAGCCATGGGAGCGGCCACAGGATATCAGCTTTGCATTAACATCATTATTAAAGGATGCTGAATTTGGTAAGGTGATTGATGAGAAGCGTTTAGGTATGTCCGGTTTTTCGATAGGGGGTTATACCACGCTGGCGCTTGCCGGCGCCGAAATAAATGTTGATGTTTTAAAAGCTTACTATAAAAGCCCGAAAGGTAATCGAGAAATAAATATACCCGAGTTTCCCGGCCTGCTTAACTATATTGATAAACCAGAGATCAGGCAATCATTCGACAACGCGCCGCCGCTAAAGGATCTCAGGTTTAAAGCGTTCTTTGCCATGAGCCCTGCCTCGGGACAAGGTTTTGTGAATAGGGACCAGGTTAAAAAGATCACCGACCCGGTTTACATAGTAACCGCGCAAGCCGACAGTATAGCGCCTGCTGCCACCAACGCCTTTGTATATCATCAGCTTATTGCCAAATCAAAATACTATGTAGTTAAGGGCAAAGTCGGCCACTATGTGTTTTTAAACGAGGCCGTAGATCAGCTCAAAAAGGAAGAACCCAAATTCTTTGATGATGATCCGTCGGTAAGCCGTCGGCAAGTACACGAGGAAGTTTCACAAATGGCAGCCGATTTTTTTAAGGCAAACCTGAAGTAGGTTAAGAGTCAGGAACCGAGAGTCAAGAACCAAGAATCAAGAGTCAAGAAAAAGAGGATGTTTCAAAATTCTTTTTATCTTTCATTATTCTTGACTCTGAAAAATGACCAATCTGGAAATAGCGCATCATCGCCTGTACACGCAGCATATTGCACACCAGCAATTTAGCAAGCCTGCTGAAATTGTAAAATATATGGGTGCAATGCAGGCGCAGGATTATGCCGGGGCAAAATGGGCGGTAGGGATGAGGCTAAAGAAAATTAACAATGCCGCTATTGATATGGCCTTAGCTGACGGCAGCATTATCCGTACCCACGTGCTGCGGCCAACCTGGCACTTTGTTGATCCTGACGATCTGCGCTGGATGCTAGATCTTACAGCGCACCGCATCGTGTCGCTTGGCGCATCAAGAACGCGGCAGCTTCAACTGGATAATTCCATATTTAAAAAAAGTAATGATGCTTTGGCAAGGGCGCTTGAAGGAAACAAGCAGCTCGATCGGTTTGAACTTACTACGATATTGAATAATGCAGGTGTTAAAACGGATACCGAACGCCTGATCCACCTGCTGATGCAGGCCGAGTTAGAACGTGTGATTTGCAGCGGTGGCCGGCAAGGTAAGCAATTTACGTATGCGTTATTTGATGACAGGGTACCCCAAAGCCATCCGTTAGATAAGGAAGAAGCATTAGCCGAATTGTTGAGGCGATATATTGTTAGTCGCGGCCCGGCTACCTTACATGATTTTGCATGGTGGAGCGGCCTTACTTTAGGCGATGCAAGACTCGGGTTGGAAATTGTAAAGTCGGAATTTATCAGCACGATGGTTAGCGGTCATGAATACTGGATGGCTAAGGATAAGCCCGAACCACAAGGCAAGGCACCAATCGCGTACCTGTTGCCAGCCTATGATGAATTTGCCGTTGCTTACAGCGATCGCGCGGCCGCTGTAAACCCCAAATATACCACACAGGCAAGGCATGTAATATTCGACCCGTCCATTGTCGTGAACAACCAGGTTGTGGGTGCCTGGAGGAGGATCGTTAAAAAGAATGAAATAGAGATCGTATTAAACCCATTTGGGAAACTGAACAAAATTCAAACAAAGGCAATTGATATGGCGCAGAAGCGCTTCCAAAAATTCATGAAGTATTGAGGAAAAATTGTCCATGCACTTGCGTACATCATCCATGTTATAAAATTTAGGGGCGCTGCACCTTTGTATTGTCAATAACGACAAACAAAACCTTAAGAAAATGACACGTTTAAAAGCATTAAACCCCGAAGAAACTACAGGCAAGGCAAAAGAATTATTTGATGCAATACAAGGCAAATTAGGCATGGTTCCCAATATGATGCGCACCATGGGCAATTCACCAGCAGTGCTGGAAGGCTACCTTAATTTGAGTGGGAGCTTAAGTCATGGCAAGTTGGGCGCCAAAACCGGCGAGCTGATTGCCCTGGCGGTTTCCGAAAGTAACAACTGCGATTACTGTTTATCTGCCCATTCATTTATTGGTGAAAAGCTGGTACATATCGATGCCAATACCTTACAAAACGCCCGCGGCGGCAATGCTGCTGACGCAAAAACTGATGCCATATTGAAATTTGCCAATGTATTGGTAAACAAAAGAGGATTGGTGAATGATGCGGATGTTGATGCCATAAAGGCTGCCGGTTTAACTGATGGCGAAATAGGCGAGATAGTGGCACATGTTGCACTGAATGTTTTAACCAATTACTTTAACAATACTGCAAATCCGGTTATTGATTTTCCTGAAGTACATGCTGGCCAAATAGCCTAAATTATTGCTTCAAATCTCATCATACAGTAAAAGTTAGGGAATCTGCCTTAGCTTTTACTGTAATAACTAATTTTATAAAAAAATAAGAAGATGGAAACTCAACGATTCCCCTTACCGCCATTTAATATGGAAACCGCATTGCAGAAGGTACAAGCCGCTGAAGATGCGTGGAATACCAAAGATCCTGAAAAAGTTTGCCTGGCCTACACCATTGATACCGAATGGCGCAACCGAACGGATTTTATTAACGGCCGCGAGGAAGTAAAGCAATTCCTTACTCGTAAATGGGAAAAGGAACTTGACTACAAGCTAAAAAAGGAACTCTGGGGCTTTAAGGAAAACAGGATGGCGGTAAGATTTGAGTATGAGTGGCATGATGCCGCCGGGCAGTGGTACCGAAGTTACGGCAATGAGCTTTGGGAGTTTGATGAGAACGGCTACATGCAAAAAAGGTTCGCAAGCATCAATGACCTGGAGATTAAAGAATCAGATCGTAAATTATTTTAAATAGAACCCTGTGAACTATTCAGAGATAGCCTTTTCGGATGCTTCCAAGCGGTTCCAGGAACGTTACGGTAGCAGGGCGAGTTATGCCAGGATGGAGCAGTATAAAATTACTGACGGCTTAACTGAAAGTGAAGTGGATTTTATCAGCCACCAGGATAATTTTTACATGGCCACAATTGGGGAAAGTGGTTTCCCATATATCCAGTTCAGAGGCGGGCCAAAAGGTTTTTTGAAGGTACTGGACGAACAAACTTTAGGCTTTATTGATTTTGGCGGTAATAAGCAATACATCTCGGTCGGTAATCTGGCTACAAATAATAAAATATCGCTGTTTCTACTGGATCAGGCAGCTAAAGCCAGGCTGAAAATCTACGCCGAAGCAGAAGTTTTAGAGATAGAGGGGAACGAACAATTGTTTGATAAACTTAATCTCGAAGGCTATAAATTTAAACCCGAAAGAATAATTGTTTTGAACGTGAAGGCTTACGACTGGAACTGCCCGCAGCACATCACTGAGCGCTACACGCTCGAGGAGATACGTGACGAGTTTATGGCGCAGCATGAGTATATCAATAAGCTGAGAGCCGAAGTTGCAGGCCTGAAAAAAAGGTTGGGGGAGTAGTCCAAAAGTCCGGAAGGGACTGGGTGTATAAATAACCTATTTTGGTTGATATCCGTTAGGCCACGTCTCCGGTTCTCTATTTAACTAATCATCAACAATAATGCTCAATACACAAACTGCATTTACCCTAATGAATCCGCAAACAGGAAGCCTGGCTTTTCGCCTGTTTTCTTTTGATGATTGCAGTGGCTTTGCTCATTTACAAAGGCATAACTATTATACCATAGTTTGGGTAACAAAGGGGAGGGGTAAACTGCGCTGGAATTTTTCGGAATATAATTTTGAGGCAGATTCTATGTTTGCTTTCGCGATATATCAGCCGTTTCAGATCATTGCAGATGATGAGTTCGAAGGCTTCGCTCTTAATTTTCATCCAGACTTTTTCTGTATTCACAAACATGATAAGGAAGTTTCCTGTAACGGTGTGTTGTTCAATAATATTTACGAGCCGCCTTTTGTAAAAGTTGATTTGCAGTCGGCCCCGATCTTTAAAATGGTATTGGAGCAAATTAAAACCGAGATGCAAAACTCTGCGGTTGCGCAGTATGAATTGCTGATGTCGTACCTGAAGATCTTTTTAATAACGGCGGTAAGGTTAAAAACGGAGCAACAACCGGCTGCGCATACCGTTCTGTTGGATCGCAAGGAGCCTTTTATCCTCCAAAACCTGAAGGATGCTATTGAAACACATTTTAAAGAAAAGCATTCCGCAAGTGATTATGCCGATATGCTCAACATCTCGCCAAAGGCGCTGGCCAAAATAGCCAAAGCACATTTTAGCCGCACATTAACTGATATGATCGCCGACCGGATCATCATCGAAGCCAAGCGGGAACTGTATCTAACCAACAAACCGGTAAAAGAAATTGCGTTTAATTTAGGCTATACGGACGAATACTATTTTAGTCGCTTTTTTAAGATAAACGCTGATGTTTCACCACAGCTTTACAGAGATACGGTAGGCGCCGGGAGAGCTGAAGTAGCTTAGTTACATAAAAGAGAAATTCAGGCAATAATTACACCTGTCTTTTTTTTTGCAGTTGCCCTTCATTTATGCCATTTTGGTTATAATCATCCTGGCAAAGTTTAAAACTTACATAAAAAGTTGTTCCGGCTCCGGGTGTGCTTTCAAATGTTATTTTTCCATTCTGAAGTTCAGTAAATTCCTTGCATAATAATAACCCTAAACCAACGCCTTTTTCATTTTTTGTTCCGAAAGTCGACTCGGTTTTTAACGAAAAGATATCATTTTGATGCTCATATGAAATCCCAAGGCCATTATCCTTTATCATTATCCGGCAATCGGTACCAATAGCATCTGCAGATACTATGATTTGTCCGCCGGGATTTGTGAATTTAAGAGCATTGTTTATTAAATTTCTTATAATTAGCTGCAGCATATCCGCGTCAGCAGTAATAAAAATTGAATCTTTTAATTGATCTGTCAACTGAATGCCTTTTTCAGCAGCAACAGCCTGGTGAATTTGCAAGGTGTTTTGTAATGTTTTTTTCAGGTTTAGCTTAACCAGGTTCGCAGTTGCGCCCTGCATTTGTGATTTGCTCCATAAAAGTAAATTTGTAAGCATTTCCTGTGTGTTTTGGGTAGAATTCAACAGCTCATTATTTATAGATAACCTTTCACCTTCATCAAGTTTGAACTCTGAAAGTACTTCCAAATAATTTTGTATAGATGCCAAAGGCGATCGCAGATCGTGCGCCAGGATAGAAAATAGCTTATTCATTGTAGCATTTGCAGATTCCAGCTCAATTGCTTTTTGTTCAACTAATTTCCGCTCGGTGTGATAGTTTTTCCTGACAGTGGTAGTAACCAAAAAAATAAAAAAAACAATAATAAGATAGGTATAGCCTACATCTATAAAACGACTCTCATTATCGGGATATGTGTTCTTTATTGTGCCCTTATATATGTATTCAATTGCAAGCAGTGTAATAACAATAGCAAGATTTAATGCTATCCAAAACCAATATTGTTTTTTGGGAACCACGGAAATGGTAAGGAAATAAGAAAGCACAAAAATTAAAAGAGAGGGGCCGTTAATGCCTGAATTATACTTATAGTTTACAATAAGAAGAATATTACATGCTATCATGTAAATAACGATACAGGTATTCCACTTCTTTTTAAACCGCGAGTAATAATAACAAACAACAGAGATGGCAAATATGACCGCCATTAAAATAACCAATTGCTGGATGCCAAGCAGGATATCTAAAAAAATATTTAGAAATAAAACCACAGCGGAGGCAAGACAAATAGCATTAAAGATACGTGCCTCTAGGGAGAAATCGGGAGGATACCCAAGCAGTTTTTTCCAAAAGGATTGCTTCATTTAAATAACTATTGGTCGGGCACTTACAAGTATAATAATGCTATGTTAAATATTGTTGCAGAGCTTAATGATGCTAATACGTAAAATAAGATTAATGGTTGTTGTTTTGAGACTATTTAAACCTACAAAATATTAAATGATTTTTCAGCAGGTTGTTTATTTTATATAATTGAAATTAGGCGGATTGATATAATACCTACCGTACATTCCTTATATTTATAGAACGAAAAGTATTTTATGTTAAGGAGACTTGTGTATGTTCTTGCTTTTATATGGTTTACCAATACAAGCATGGGACAAGTGGTCTATCCTGATAACTCTACCCCTTCCGACAATCCAAAACTATTTGGTAAAGGTTTTTTATCAGACGGTTTGAGCAACCGTGATTTTACCATCTCGCCTGATGGGGATGAGATATTTTTCACCATGCAGCAGCCCAGGTTTTTGAGCAGCACCATATTACGGATAAAAAAGCTTAATGGTAAATGGGGAAGACCGGAAGTAGCGCCATTTTCCGGGAGATACCGCGACCTTGAAGCTTCCTTTTCTCCGGACGGTAAATGGATCTTTTTTTCATCGGACAGGCCTGTTAGTGGAACAATTCCTAAGGATAATTTTGATATTTGGAAGATTGGCCGTTTGGCAAATGGCCGATGGGGCACGCCGGTGCACTTGGACACTACGGTAAATTCGGACAAGGATGAATATTATCCAAGCGTTGCCAAAAATGGACATCTTTATTTTACTGTCGCTGCCTCATATGGAAAAGGGAAGGAGGATATTGTAATGTGCAGACCCGTTAAGGATGGGTATAGCAAACCGGTAAGCCTGCCGGAGGCAATTAACTCACCAAACTACGAGTTTAATCCTTTTATCGATCCTGATGAGCAGTTTATAATGTTCTCATCACAAGGGCGTAAGGATGATATCGGCGGGGGCGATTTGTACATCAGTCGTAAGGATAAAAATGGTAACTGGCTGCCGGCAAAACACCTGCCCGCTCCTATAAATTCAACCGGATTAGATTACTGCCCATATGTTACCCGTGATGGCAAATACCTGATATTCACCAGCAGCCGCGCAAATCCTCAATTTTCTGACCATAAAGCAAAAACGTATCAACAATTAAAAGACCTGCTAACCAAACCCGGCAACGGTTTTGATGATATTTATTGGGTTAAGTTTGATAATAAATGGTAAATGTTTTGTTTTTTTACCTTGATAAACCTAGGGCCCGATTATGAAGAAATTAACACTGTTTTTCCTGTTGTTGAGTGTTATCGCCTCCGCACAACAAAAAAAAATCAAATGGCCGCATCATAAAAAGGCCGTAATTGTGCTTACCTATGATGATGCACTCGACTCGCAATTGAAAAATGCGATCCCTCAATTAAATAAGCTAAATTTTAAAGGAACGTTCTTTTTAACCAGTGAACTGAATAGCGTCAGCATTCCCAAATGGCGCAAGGCGGGAGCAGAGGGTCATGAACTGGCCAACCATACCTTATTTCATCCATGCCTGAGTGAAACCATGCCGGATAACCCAGTGAATGCGGCTGAGCATTATTCTATTTTCCAGATCATGCGTGAGATTTACACCATGAATAATTTCCTGTATGCCATTGACGGTAAAAGCGGGCGCACTTATGCTTATCCTTGTACGGAGACCGAGGTGGGTGGAAAAAGCTATGTAGATACGCTTCGTAAATCAACCATGATAAAATATGCGCGGGTAGGCGGGGATGATGATGCCGTTATAACAGACTTTAAACACCTGGATAATATGCTGGTGCCATCTTACGGACTGGAGGACAGCACGCCCGCAAATAAGCTGATTGAGTTTGTAAAAAAGGTGGAGAAAAGCGGCGGTATGGGCATCTTTATGTTTCATGGTATTGGCGGCGATTTTATTAAAACATCAACACAGGCACATAAAGAATTATTGGAATATCTTGCAAAAAATAAGACGGATATCTGGGTTGCCACTTTTCAGCAGGCAATGGACTATATTACACTGGAAAATAAAAAAGGATAAAGTGTTTAACAAACTGAAGAGCTATTTAAAGGGGACCGGCTTAGTGCTTGATTATATGTACGATAATGCCCACCGTATAATAGCCGGTGTTCCGCGTTTAAACCGGTCGCAAATAACGGCACACCTGTTTTTAGGCAGCCAGTATAATTTATTGGGGTTACGAAAGCTGAAGGCGCTTGGCGTTACCGCCATAGTAAACATGCGTACCCATAACGATTACAGCGACGCTGAGCACGAGGGTATTAAATACCTTCACCTGCCGACTGTTGATAATACGCCGCCGCCGCTGGAAGTGCTTTTAAAGGGTGCGGATTTTATAGATCAGGAAATAAAAAGCGGTGGAATAGTTTACGTGCACTGCCGCCAGGGCCTTGGTCGCGGGCCAACCATGGCAATGGCTTATTTGATAAAAACAGGTTTAACTTTTGCTGATGCCTATGCGATGATTAAAAGAGTAAGAATCTTTATAAACCCCAGACCGGGGCAGGTAGAAAGGTTGAAGGAGTTGGAAGCGTATTATAAAAAGGATTTAACAAAAGATATTTAAGTGATTTGTCATTGCGAGCGACAGCGCGGCAATCTCATCGCAAGCCGGGCGAAGGGTTAGCTACGAGGTTGCTTCACTCGTTCCTCGTTCGCAATGACAATGTTTTTTAGTTTGAAACTATGCCACCCACTAAAACCCAAAACATCGACTGGATAAATAACCTGCGGATAGTTGCACTTTACGCGGTGATCATACTACATTCTACTTCGCTGTTACTCCAGCAGTATGGAAAGGTATCCATGAGCGATTGGATGGTAGCTGATTTTTTAAATGCCATCGTCAGGTTTGCAGTACCGGTTTTTGTGATGATAACAGGGGCATTGTCGCTCGGCAAGGAATATGAAATAGGGAGTTTTCTAAAAAAAAGATTGTTAAGGGTAGTGGTGCCATTCCTTTTCTGGAGCCTGGTATATATCGGTTATTCATTATACAACGAGGAAATAACCTTTACTGCTGATGTGTGGGCAAATACCAGGATTGTATTGCATTTGTTAAAAGTTGGCAGCTCATACCATTTGTGGTATGTTTATATGCTCATCGGGCTTTACTTTTTTATCCCGGTTATCGGCAAATTTGTTCGGCATGCTAGTGAAAAGGAAATTCTTTACTTTTTGGCAGTTTGGTTTGGCGTGTTGCTGATCACACAGCCATACCTGGTACGTTATAACCTATCTGTTGATATGCATTATTTTGCAGGTTTTGTGGGATACCTTGTGCTGGGGCATTACCTTGCCTTTAAAGAGTTCAATATTAAACACCTGCGGTTATGGATGGTGTTGCTGTTTATAGCAAGTATCTTACTGATAGGCTTAGGTTCAAGGGAAATTGCAGATAGTCGCCAATGGCCGTCAACCATGTTTTTTGAGCCGGTAAGCCCGGCAATTGTACTGCTCGCGTCCAGCGTGTTTATGATCTTTAAACTCTCCGCACCAAAATTATCTCCTGTTATTATCCGCATCCGTGATTTTGCAGGTGGGTACAACTACGGAATATACCTTGCGCATGCATTGGTGTTATACTTACTGGAAGATCCGTTAGGGATCTATTATAAGCTTTGCGTGCCGATAGTCGCGATTCCCTTAACGGCATTGATCTGTTTTGTAGTGACATTGCTATTGGTGTGGTTGGTAAATAAGATTCCATTTGCAGGGAAATGGATTTCGGGATAGCCGCGTGTTGAAACGTCATAATAAAACCCCGCGAGTTTTCGTATTTTTTTTAGAGATTTGTGCCCTTGTACTTGTTGCTCATTTTATTTTAATGAAGAAACTTACCGAAGGTAATGCGGCCCGTTCTGCAGCCATACTAATCATCATAACTTTTATTATCCGCTGCCTAATTGCCGGCTACACCGGCTTGGGAATCGGCGAATCCTATTACTTCAGGGGCGCGTTAAATTTTGACCTGAGTTATTTCGATCAGCCTCCTTTGTTTTTTTGGCTCAGCGGCATCAGCGTAAAAATATTCGGATTAAATAATTTCGGACTCAGGTTCCCGGCGGTGCTGTTGTTTGCCGGTACCAGTTGGTTGATGTTTTTGGTAACCCAAAAACTATTCACAGCAAAAGCAGGCTTTTGGGCCGTAGCAGTGATGAATTTAAGCGCGGTATTCACTGTTGCTATTGCCTGCTGGTTTCAACCGGATGCGCCGCTGATGTTTTTCTGGATGCTGGCTACCTATTACATCGTTCAGCTAATGGTTGGTCCGGGCGCCGAAAAATCAGAAGCAACCCGTTACAGCCGCAGAACATGGCTATTGTGGTTAGCGGTAGGCATTAGCATGGGGCTTGCTACATTGAGTAAATACCATGTGCTGTTCCTGTTTGCAGGGGTGTTTATGTTTGTGGTAACTAATAAAAGTCAGCGCCATTGGCTCCGTCACTCTGGTCCGTACCTCGCTGTTTTGATCACCATTATTATGGCATTCCCGATAATATGGTGGAATGCACATAACAACTGGGTATCATTCGTTTTCCAGGGTTCACGGGCCGGAGCAAACGAGGAACACTTCAAGCTGCATTTCGACTGGTTTTTCCGGAGCATAGGCGGGCAGGCTGCTTTTCTGCTGCCCTGGATTTGGTTCCCTATTGTAAGGCAGTTATGGATCTCATTCAAACTACGTAAGCAATTGTTAGCCTACAGCTTTGTATTCTGGATGGCCATATTACCTATCGTGTTTTTCACCGTGGTTACGCTATGGTCAAACCTGCAGTTTCACTTTCATTGGCAGGCACCGGGTTATATGATGTTATTTATCCCGCTCGGCTTTGCTGTCGACAGGTGCTTGAGCACGGTTGGTAAAGGCACGGTACTTACCCGCAGGTGGATCAATTTCTCGGTATATTTCACCATTATCACCATCGGCGTACTCGGAACACATATGGTTACCGGCTTTTGGCAATCCTACGGGCCAAGGTGGGTTGTACATGAGTTCCATGGAGATAATAATGACCCGACCATACAAGGTGTCGATTATGTTGATATAAAAACACGTTTTGATAAAGAGGGCTGGACAAACAACCCTAATATATTTACAGGCACTCCGCGCTGGTGGCTAACCGGCAAGGTTGACTGGGCGCTTAAAGGTAAAAAGGACATTGCCGTATTTAACAACGATGCCAGGAACCTTGCCTTTATGGTAGAGCCGAAGAAGCTGGTAGGTAAGGATTGCATTATTATCAGCGACCATGAAGAGCTGGACGTCAACGCAGATGCCAAGCCTTTTTTTGACAGCGTGACCCAGCTACCTGATATCGACATTGTCCGCAGCGGCAGGGTTGAATACAAGCTGCAGGTTTTTTACGGTAAGAATTTTCATGTGCCGGCTCAAAAAAGAATGGAGATGCCTTTATATCGGCAGTTGCTGGGCTTGTCCCCATTCTAAACCAACACGATTTATACGATTTGATAAAGGATTAGCAGGACGGGAACGGTCTTGCTAATCCAGGAATAAATGATAAGATCCCTGATTACACGAATGAAGTTATTTAAGATAAGAAAACGCAAACATACAGATCCGACCGCCATACAAAATTCGTGTAATTCGCTTCAATTCGTGAAATTTGTGCTTGTTCTTTTTCTGCTTCCCTCGTTTCTATCTGCACAAAATATCAACATAATCCCGCTGCCTAAATCGATTGTAAAAAGCGCCGGGCAATTTCAGCTGAACAGTAATACCATTATTGGCATGAACAACAGTTCATTGCTGCCGCAGGCTAATTACCTCCAAACGGAACTGCAAAAGGCCAACGGGATTGCCATCCCGGTTGACCAGAACGAAGTAAAGGCACTGATAGATCTCCAGCTTGTAAAAAGAGACGAACTAGCAGGTTCCTATACTTTAAAGATCGAGCCAAATAAAATCACAATTGTCTCGTCCGGTAACGATGGCGTGTTTTATGGGATCGTATCCCTACTTCAGCTGATCAGAACCCAACCTGTTGGTACTGTGGTTAACCTGCCGGTTTCCGAAATAAATGATTCACCCAGGTTTCAGTGGCGGGGCTTTATGCTGGATGAGTCGCGCCATTTTTTTGGTAAGGAAAAGGTTAAACAGTTGCTGGACTGGATGGCTTTTTACAAGCTGAATAAATTTCACTGGCATCTTACCGATGTGGATGGCTGGCGTATCGAAATAAAAAAATATCCCAAACTAACGTCGGTGGGAGGGATTGGCAACAAAACTGATACCCTGGCGCCTGCGAAATATTATACACAGGATGATATCCGGGAAATAGTGGCCTACGCTGCCGACCGGTTTATAACGGTTGTTCCTGAGATAGATATGCCGGGCCATGCTACAGCTGCAAATCGCGCTTACCCGGAGTATAGTGGTGGAAGTACAGTGAGGTATCCTAATTTCACGTTCGATCCTGCAAATGAAAAGACCTACCAGTTTTTGGGCGATATTTTAAAGGAAACCCATTCCTTATTTTCGGCCGGGATGATCCATTTAGGGGGCGACGAGGTTGAACTGGGGATCCAGGCCTGGGCAGGAAGGCCGGCAATTATGGATGTGATGGCAAAAAACAGGTTCTCTGATCTTGCTGACCTGGAGCATTACTTTTTTAAACGCATGGCCGACAGCGTTACGCAAATGAACGACAAGGTTTTATGTTGGGATGAGGCGACCGAAACCGATTTGCCCGCCGGTAAAACCATCGTATTTTGGTGGAGACAAAATGTGCCATCGCAGCTAAGGCTGGCGCTTAATAAAAAATACCAGGTGGTGCTTTGCCCCAGGGTGCCTTTTTATTTCGACTTTATACAGGATAAAAGCCAGGTTTCGGGTCGTAAATGGAATGCGTCCTTCAATAGCGTAAGCAGCGTTTACAACTTTCCATACAAGGAGTTTCCGGCGGATGAATTAGCGTCCAGCCAGGTCCTGGGCATCCAGGCAAATCTTTGGACGGAACTCGTGGCTTCGGAAAAAAGGCTTGATTTTATGGTGTTTCCACGCATGGCGGCATTGTCTGAAGCCGCATGGACCGATTCAGCAGTAAAGGACGAAGCCTCATTTAATGAGCGTTTAAAGTCGGACTTTTTGTTATACGATAAGGCAGGCATTTATTACTTTGATCCATTCGATTTATCAACACATCCTGAACCAATTGATTTTGCCCCTAAAATTGTTGTTAAACCCGTTGTAAGAGACAAGCATCATAAACATGGGAGAAAATCAAAATTAAGTGGTAAGCATTCAAAGGGGACACATGCAAAATCTGGTAGCGGCGACCATCATTCAAAATCAGTCAAAAGGAAAAAGCACCATTAGTTCAGTAGAGACGCAATATATTGCGTCTCTAATTGGTGAAATTTAGCCTATCATTTTCATTAATATCATTAAATATTCAAACACAATAACGCTATTTTTAGCACCATGTATAAAGGTGCTGTGTCAAAAAGCTTTCGCAATAATTCTAAGGGGTTGAGGCCTTTAATTTTATTAACTGCAATATCGATGTTAACCGCGTTTACAAAGAACGCCTATAGCCAGGCCGAAGTTGAACCCTGGGGGAATATCACCGGTATCCGTAACCACGGGCAGTTATTTGATTTTGAATCGAGCCTGCGAGTGGTAAGTACGGATCGTAAACACATTACATCAACATTTAAGGAAAAACAGAAACCACACTACAAACGCATTAATGAAGACGAGCAGGAAGTTATAACGAGCATCGACAGCCTGTTTTTTATTGAAAACGTAAAGGATGACGGCGGTGGAAAAATCAAGGTATCCATCCGTATGATCGCTCATAAAGACACGACAATACAGGGCGTTTATTTTAGCGTCGCACTACCTGTTGAATTTATTAACGCTAATCTCCGTTATTCTGATGGGGATAAGTCTGAATTCGATCATTTTGTAAAAGCAGGCGGCAAGGAGTTCGACGATAACGCAAAGGGGCTTGAATTTGAGGTCGGTAAACGCAAGTTAAGCATTAAGCCTGCTGATAAAAGCCTGATGATGGTGAGGACCGAGGCTATCCCGGGAGGGAGCAGGTTGCGGTTGTTTATCCCGATAAAGCTTGGTGAAGTTAAAAATGGAGATGTAGTTGAAAAGGAAATTAATATAAAAGTGTCAGGAGATATTGACGAAGCGCCGGCAACTATCACCTTGAATACTTCACAACAAGGCCGTGCATTTGATGGGCTTGGCGGAAATTTTCGGCTGCAAAACCCAAAGGCAGATCCGCAGGTGATTGATTATTGCCTGCAAAACCTGCGCGTGGCCTGGAGCCGCGTTGAAATGCCATGGCGCTTCTGGCAACCGGAGTTAAATGTTGATCCAATCGCAGCAGCTGATTCAGGCAGGTTAAACTTGTCCGTTAAAAAGGCAATGGAAATGGCACACCGATTGGATAGCATGGGTATTCCTGTTATCTTATCGGCATGGTTTCCACCTAACTGGGCGGCAGAGGGCAATCTTAACTTCAGGCCCGTTAACGGCATCTGGGGCAATAAGCTCAACAAGAGCAATATGAACGCCATTTACAAATCCATCACTGATTATATCATCTACCTTAAAAATAAGTACGGGGTAGAAGCTAAGCTGTTTTCGTTTAACGAGTCGGACCTGGGGATAAATGTGAGGGTAACGGCACAGGAGCACAACGATTTTATAAAGGGATGTGGGGCATACTTTGCAGCACATGGTATAAAAACCAAAATGCTGCTTGGCGATAACTCAGACGCCACCACTTATACTTTTATTGATCCGGCGTTAAACGACCCGGATGCAAAGCAATATATCGGTGCAATTTCCTTCCACTCGTGGCGTGGCTGGGATAATGCAACCCTGCAAAAATGGGCAGATGCTACGAAAAAGTTGGACGTTCCCTTAATTGTAGGCGAGGGGAGCATAGATGCTGCTGCTTATAGCTACCCGGATATTTTCCAGGAGCCAACCTATGCATTACAGGAAATAAACCTGTACACACGGCTGCTGGCCATTTGCCAACCGCTCTCTATTTTACAATGGCAGCTAACAGCCGATTATTCGCCCTTAATTGGAGGAGGAATTTTTGGTAACGACGAGCCCCTGCATCCCGGCCAGAGATTCTGGAACCTGAAGCAATTATCCATCACCCCTAAAGGTTTATTTGCTATGCCGGTAACCAGCAGCAATTCACAGATCTCCTGCGCCGCGTTGGGTGATAATACAAAAGGGGTATACGCTATCCACACGGTAAACAACGGCGCGGACAGGGAAGTTACCTTAACGGGTTTGCCTGCGCGGGTAAAACAGCTGGATATTTATACAACCAGCAAAAAGGTGAATATGAAACGGGGAAGTGTAAAAGTAGAAAATGGCGGGATCAAGTTTAAATTGCCCGCCACCAGTTATGTTACATTGATCAGCAAATAGCCGTTACGGGTTTTCAACGCTGGTGTCCTGCGCTAATACCGCATCGTCAGGGGTGCCTGCCAGGTCTTTGTCAAGGTTGTATAAAGCGTCGTCATTGGCTTCAGCACCGCCGGCTTTTTTGATCTTGCCAAGCAGGTCAAGCGCCATTGTTTCTTCCTCAGTTTGTTCCTTTACAAACCACTGCATAAAGTTGAATGTCGCCCAGTCTTTTTCCTGGTGACTTAAGTCAACTATATTATAAATTCTTGTAGTGTTTTCTACTTCCGAGCTAAATACTTTCTCAAAAAGATCGTTTATACTTGCGGGATCCGGTCCTGGTTCAGGAATTGCCGTAACCACAACTTTGCCACCTCTTTTCAGGATGTATTCCAAGAATTTCATCATGTGGTTGCGCTCTTCGTTAGAGTGGCGGAACAGGAAATTGGCGATGCCGTCATAACCCTTATCGCTGGCCCACGAAGCATAGCTCAGGTAGATCTGGGCGTTATGCGCTTCATTGGTCATTTGATCGTTAAGAGCTTTTGCAAGCGTATCTGAAAGTCTGTTGGTGTTCATAGCGATTTATTTAATCACTAAACCAAATCCGAAGCAAAAGGTTTACAAAATTTATTTGAAAGCCGAGATATGGTTATTTTTGATGCTTAGGATAAAAGATTTACCTACGCTAATCTTGATGCTCCTGTTTTGCAGCATAGCTTTTATAGCTTCATCTTCCTTCAATGCCTCAAACAAGTCACGTGCAACAGCAGATCCGCTGATGTTATTGGTCACCTTGCCATTCTCTAACGCAATGTTAAAGGTGTAACCCGACTTACCACGATCACCGGCTGATTCAAAATCAGTGATGTTTAGCTTAAACTGTTGTTCTTCGTTGAGGCTTCTTTTTAGATGCAGGCGGATAACGGGGATGTACCTTTTCCAGGTAGTTAAGTATTTTCTTTCTTCCATGTAAGGCGATAAAGGTATTACTATTTATACAGGAATTCGCAAAACGGGTAATATTAATCGTTCGGCAAAGTAATTGAAACAACAGCTTGTCGTGATTTGTATACTAATATGGCGCGTTAACACCCTGTGCAGGCGGTTTATGTCCGGTAAATTTGTTTAACAAAATTCATCATGATAATGGCGCCATCTAACAAAAACTTAAGAACTTGCAGCAATGGGCATCAGTATTACAAAAGCAGCGACTGCCCAACCTGTCCCGTTTGTGAACAGGAACGCAAGCCACAAAGCGGATTTCTTTCTTTGCTTTCAGCACCTGCGAGGCGGGCATTGGAAAATAACGGCATTACGAACCTTGAGCAGCTTTCAGGTTTTAGCGAACGCGAAATTTTAAAGCTGCACGGTATGGGGCCCGCGTCGCTGCCTAAATTAAGGGAAGTATTAAAGGAAAAAGGATTATCATTTAAAAATCGGGCGGAATAAATCTGCCCCGCATAAACAAATTAATTATGTTCAAAGACACAAAGGCATTCAGTGGTTTCTCAGTAAACGACATGCAAAAGGCAAAGGAATTTTATCACGGAACACTTGGCATTGAGGTTGAGGAGAATAACATGGGGATCATGACGCTGAAGATAGCAGGAGGGGCGGATGTTGTTGTTTACCCCAAACCCAATCATGAACCGGCTACGTTTACCATCCTCAATTTTACGGTTGGTGATGTTGATAAGACTGTAGACGAGCTGATAGCAGCAGGGATCACCTTTGAACAATATGATTTTGGCGATATGAAAACCGACGAAAAAGGCATTATGCGCGGCAACGGTTACGGACCTGATATCGCCTGGTTTAAGGACCCTGCGGGGAATATATTATCCGTGCTGAAAAAGGATTGAGTTAGTTAGGGGGAGTTATTGGGAAATGAATTTTTTCATATTCATCTATTAACGCGCCCCATTGCTCCAATTCATTTCCTTCTTCACTGCCTAATTTGGCATCAAATATAATTTCGAGCCTTTGCATCGCTTTTTGGTAGTCGGTCTCCGTTATTTCCTTTATATCCATTTGCTTACATTAGTTGAATATAAAGATATAAAAACAGTCGATGAAAACCGTATACGACGTTATTGGGGCAGGCTACAATTCAACAAGAAAAGCTGATCCTTACATAGTCAATCGGCTTTTAGATTTTTTAGAGCCAAAGCCAGGTGAATTATACATAGACATTGGTTGCGGAACAGGGAATTATACGATAGCCCTGGCAAACACAGGTGTGGATTTTGTTGGTGTTGAACCATCAGACGAAATGTTAAAAGAAGCACGAAAACGTAATGAGGCCATAGCCTGGTTGCAGGGGAGTGCAGAAAAAATCCCCGCCGTTCACAGCAGCTTTGATGGCGTTATTGCGACGCTCACTATTCATCATTGGACTAATATCGCGCAATCATTAAAAGAAATTTTTAGGGTAACAAAGCCGGGTGCCAGGCTGATTTTCTTTACAGCTACTCCAAACCAAATGGAAGGGTATTGGCTTAATCATTATTTCCCGGGAATGCTGCGCGCTTCTATAGATCAAATGCCGTCGTTCGAACGAATTAACGATGAACTTATCAAAGCAGGATTTAAAAATGTAGTTACAGAGAAATATTTTGTACAAGGTGATTTGCAGGACAATTTTTTATATAGCTGTAAAAACAGACCGGAGCGTTATTTAAACATCGAAATAAGAAAAGGAATCTCATCATTTGCTGCACTAGCAAATGCAGAAGAAGTGAAAAATGGCCTTTTGGGGCTTCATGCTGATTTGGAAAGCGGCCGCTTTATTAATATAAAAGAAAAATATGACAATGATTCAGGTGATTACTTATTTATTGTAGCTGAAAAATTGACAAGCGGTTAATGGGCGTTTAAAAACTATTCGGTAGCAAATCCATATTTTCTTTAAAAAGTGATTTTTCACCTTTAACTTTAAAAACCTCGCTGAGGTGAAGCTGAAGGTGCGCCCTTGCCGGATCAGTTATTTTTATGTTCTTTTTAAAATGGATGATTACCCGGTCGCCTTTTTCAATCATCGTTATTATCTGCTGTGTCCCGGAGACTTTCTCTACGCTAACAGTCTTTTTTTCGTTGGATGATGGATGGCCTGTGGTCGTAATATCAAAAGCATCAGGGTCTATTTTAACTAAAAAGTTCGAATGGTTCACGATAAACAGGTCGGCGTGGAGCGTATCCCGACGGTAATAATTTTTAAAGCGGAAGTTAAGACCAGACACAGCAATTTCCTGTTCGCTTAAAAATAAAAACGGTGGTTGCGGAAGCTCCGGTAAGGTTGCAAGGTACGCGCGTTCTTTTTCAACAAAATCAGTGCTGGTATTAAAAGAATAAGCTATTACCGGCTCGTTATATTTCTTACCATAAGCCCGGAAAGCCATTTTATCAGCAATAGCTTTTAATGACAGATTTGAAATATCGTTTCCCTTTGTGGCCTTATAGCCAATGCCTAGATTGTATGCATTACTAAAACTACCCTGTAAACCAGTTAATTGGTATAGTTTATAATCATTAAAAGGTCTGAACTTTAATAGAAGCGTAGTATCATTGCCTTGTTTTAAAGTGAAAGGCGAAAAAGGGGTAGTTGGCCCCGAATGCGACCCTTTTGGTGTTCCTATTGTTATTTCCCGGATCTCAAGGTCTCTAACCCCTGTGTTTGACAGCTTGATTTGGGTGTTTAGTTCCTGGAGTTTAATATCGCCGAAGATGGTAGGATCAACCTTTAAGCCTTCTGAATTTATAGCAACGATGTTGTAAATTATATCGCCGGTTTTTGATTGTGGTTCCTTATGGCTGTTTCCACAGCCGTAAAATAGTGCGCAGAATATGATAATTAAATAGGGTAGCCTCATTTTTTGGATTGACGTGTTTATAGTAAAAAAATGATAAGGAAATACATCCAACGATGTATTTCCTTATCTCAGCAATTGCCTTATCAATATCCGGTGATAGACCAGATAGAATAAGCATGCGGAGGAGCCTGAATCAGCACCCGGCCATCAGCCGCTACGGATTGCACCCAGCCGGATGCGCCGGTATATTCCTTTATTTGTTTATTGGCCCAGTTGGAGGTTACCCATTGCTGCTGCCAGTAGTCCGTACCATTAAAGTATACAATTACGCCAGGCGCAGCGCCGTAGCCATTTCTCCTGTCAATATACTGGTCACTGGCAGAATAAAGATTGGTGGTGGTTCCGCCCGCCAGCGTCCTGTGGATCCAGATGAGGTTGTTCATCCTGTTTTTATCAAGCCATGTTTCATAATCATTATAAAATACACAGGGATAACCCTCATGTGTCATGATATAGGCATAAGCCGAATACTTATCACCAATGATATCGGTATCATGATTGGACACAAATGTAACCGTCTTTGCAGCGTTCCGTTTCCATAGCATGTCGTCGTTCAAGTGGGTAAGGTCGTGACTGTCAAACGCAGAATGCATAGCATAAAAGCATGCAAAATCAAATGCCGATGATGTGCCTCCGGTACCATTTACCCAGTTTTGCAGGTTGGCAGCATTGCCGTCCCAGTCCTCGCCAACGGCAAAGCCGCCCACGCTGTTCACATAGTTTTGAACCACCCATGCGCCGTAGCCTAATACGTAGTCAAAGCGCCACCCATCAAAATGCATGGTGTTCTTGTAATAACGCGACATGCTGTAGCTTGCGTTGTAGATCCAGTTGGAAACATTGGCCTGGGCATGGCACAGATCAGGAAAGCCACCAAATGATCCCTCATCTGAAGCATGTATATTGTTTGGGTGGAAATCGCTGTAGGTTCTTGGAAACATCCCCGATAAGGGTACAAATTTGGTATAGGTATTTGTGCCGGTATAAGGGTTAGCCTCTAATGCCCCGCCGCTGCAATGGTTCAGCACCATGTCTGCATATACTTGTATGTTGTGGGTGTGGGCGTTTGAAATTAAGGTATTCAAATCGGTAAGGTTGCCAAAACGTGTGGTTACCGACCCCATTTGGTTATATGTGCCGAAGTCAAAGTAGTCGAAAGGATCATAACCCATGCTAGACCCGCCGCTTTGTCCCTTTGTGGCCGGGGGTAACCATATGGCCGAGATCCCGGCAGCATCCCAGGCCGGTATTTTAGTGTTTATGGTCGCCCACCATGATGTGCCGGTTGGTGTATTCCAATAAAAAGCCTGCATCAGCACACCGCCGCCGGGGCCGGGAGCAGCAAAACTGGAAGAAGCATTTTTAGCCTTGATGTTAACGACGGGTGCATTTTCCTTTACTTCTGTTTTTTTACATTGGGAGAATGTCAGCAATGTAGGCAGCAGGAGCACCTGGCCTAACCGATAGAAATGTTTTTTCATAATTATTGGTTTTATGGTTATAAAAATTGGTTTTACAGTTGGCTTGTGTATAATTCCGGTAACGTTCCCGGTGATGCTTACTTTTATTCCTCTTGATAGCTGAAACCCGAATGATTACTTTTAAACAGCGCCGTCGTTATTCAAAACAATTTCCGTAATAACCCGGATGGCTAAAGTATGTTATTTAAGTTACAGTTAATTAAAATCAATATTTAGTTTAACAAAACAGGGTAAACTGCTGCAATTGGTTTAGTAATCGGCATTGGTTATGCGTTGCAACTAAGATACGTTTAGGAATAATATTTCCAAATCAAATTCTAACTAAATGTTAAAATTAATTTTATCTCCAAATATTAACTTATATGAAATTATTATTTAATAGGGGTTAATCAAAGATCAATTTAGTTTTTATCAACTGGTTTAATTTAAAACGGTATTTGCAACTATCGATGTTGTACGGGTTACACTAACTGATTTTTTACTTAAAGTTAAATAGATTCCGGGAACGTTACCGGAAAAACTTGCAATAAACTGTTTTGAGATGAGGACGGGGGAGTCATTTTCTTCCCGTTTTTGCTGATTCAGGTAGAAAGTTTACAGAAAATTGTTCTTAGTTGGTTCAAAGTTCGTTCGCCAGCCGTATGATTTGTTGCACCCTGTCTACACTGGTTACATCAACGCTATATTCGTCGCCCACGGTATCGCCCATAACAATACGGTCGTTTTTATATTTCATATTGCTAGGCACCCGGGTTCTTGCTGATGAGTGAACTTCAGCTACGCCGGTAAAACGTACCAGGTCGGCAACGTTTGCTTCACTTACCCCGCTACCCGGCATTATTTTTATCCGGTTTGCGGCTTTACTTACCAGCCGGGCGAGATTGTAGGCGCCCTCCATGGCTGTGCTTTTGCCGCCTGATGTTAAAATGCGTTCGCAGCCCATTTCAATAATTTCTTCCATCGCTTTGAACATATCGGCACACATATCAAACGCCCGGTGAAATGTTACGCCAAGTCCCCATTGTCTTGCAAGCTTAACCATTTCGGTGCAGCGGGCTACGTCTATGGTGCCGTCTTCATTAAGCATCCCTATGACAATTCCGTCGCAGCCGGCCTCAATACAATACCTGATATCGGCCATCATTATGTTGAACTCCAGGTCGGTGTATAAAAAATCACCTCCGCGCGGCCTGATCAGTACATATAATTTAATGTGGAGCAGCTTACGGGCCATCAGGATCTCTCCATGCGAGGGGGTAGTGCCACCTTCGTATAAATTTTCGCAGAGTTCAACCCGCACGGCTCCGCCTGCCTGGGCTGCCAATGCCGATGTTACTGAATTGGCACAAACCTCAAGTGATATATTTAAGCCGGGAGTTGATTGTTCGTTGTTCATAGTACAATTCAAAGCTTATAGGCGGCGGCTATAAACTCTTATAAAATAAAAAGATAGTGAGATGCTAAGCCTTTTACGAAAAATACGCTGAAATGTTTTACATGAAAGCCAATTTCAAGGCATTTTTAAGGATAAATTGAGGGTAGGTTTAATAAATTATCACCTAATTAATAAAAACTTTTCCCCGGTACTAAAAGGTCCTGCTTTTCGGCATTACAAACTGCGAATGAGAAGCCGGGCTGAATGGCAAATGCGCCGTATTCGCCTTTTTTATTGATGGCAAGAAACCCGACCTGGATATTTTTAGCGGTATCGGGTTTCTTTTTAATGATGCGCTTAACAGCTTCCTTGCAGGCATCCTCTGGCGAAAGCCCCTGGCGCATCAGCTCTACCACTAAAAAGCTGCCCACATTGCGGATCACCTCTTCGCCAACACCTGTAGAGGTTGCGCCGCCAACTTCATTGTCAACATATAAACCAGCGCCAATAATAGGGCTGTCGCCCACACGCCCATGCAATTTAAAAGCCATGCCACTGGTAGTGCAGGCACCTGAAATATTACCTTTAGCATCTATCGCCAACATGCCAATGGTATCATGGTTGTATTTATTGCCGGGTGTATGTTGTTTGTTTTCTATATTCATTACAGGTGAATATTTGGCTGTTTTAAGCCATTCCTTCCATGCTTTTTCCGATTCAGGAGTAAGCAACTCTTCGTATTTAAAACCTTGTTCAACCGCAAACTGGGTAGCTCCTTCGCCAACCAGCATTACGTGAGGGGTTTTTTCCATTACCAGTCTAGCTACCGAAATAGGGTGTGCAATGTGCTCAATAGCCGCCACTGAACCGCAATTGCCAAATTCATCCATTATGCAGGCATCAAGCGAAACGTGCCCGTCACGATCAGGATAACCGGCTCGGCCTACAGTATGGTTTTTCATATCAGCCTCAGGAATCCGCACGCCGGCTTCAACGGCATCAAGCGCCCTGCCGCCTTTTTCGAGTGTTTTCCAGGCCTCTTTGTTTGCGAAGACTCCGAAGTCCCAGGTGGAGATAACGATGGGCAACTGTGCTGCAGGCGCTGTCGCAGCAGCCTGCACAAACTTAGACGGAGACAATGCCGCCAGCGAAGCGCCGGCAGCCGATAATTTGATAAACTTACGGCGGTTATACATACCGCTAATATAGAAATTACAGCGAGGAAATTGATGGATTGTATCTTTATTGATACATCAATATTTAACTTTTGGTTTTTGCAAACAATCCGGCAATTAAGGAGATAATAAGCCCGGTAAAAAATTGCCCAACAAGCGCCATCATTACCTGTGCCCCTGTTGTAAACTGTCGCGCTAAGCCTGCTGAATCCTGGTTTATTTGCTGTTGGGATTCACCTTTGGCTATCATAGCCTTTTGTGCATCATTAATCATAAATTCAGCATACCCCGGGTTGAAATACCGGCAATAAAGAAAGCTGAAAATTGCAACAACAACGGCAACCGTTACAGCTACCAACAAGCCGGTTTTAATTGCCTGCCCATAAGTAAGCATCCCGGTTATTTTTTTTTTGTTTTGCATGGCCATATAAATGCCGATGGCCTGTATAGGGATTGACAACAACCCGCCTAAGCCCCGAATGCTCTCTGCCTGCATTCCCCAGCCGTTTTTTGTGTTTAGCCAAACCAGCAGGGAGAAAAATCCGAAAAGAAAAACAGAACTGATTAGACCCGTTAATAACCCAATTTTTAATGTTGATTTCATGATATTATCGTTTAGATTGATCGGGACAAAACTGGTATAAGTTTATCTTTTAAACAAAAAACAGGGGGTGGAAAAAGGGTGGATTTTTTTATTGGGTTGTAGTTGTTGTAAGTGTTTTAATGGTTGTAAGTGTTAAAACGAGTCTGAATCTTCTCTAAATTAGCAATTATAAGTACTACACCTGCTTTCGATAATATACAACCGCTTCTTTCCTGTTCCTGACACCCAGCTTTGTATAAATATTATTGATGTGGGTTTTAATGGTGCTTACTTCCACAAAATTTATTGAAGCAATTTCCTTATTGCTTTTTCCATCGGCAATCAGTTGCAATATGGCAATTTCCTTGTTCGTTAAGCTCAGCGCCGGGTTCTTGGAAGCATCTGTTTTATTGTTATCGGCACTTTTTCGTCTCGATATGAAAAATCCGACCAACAGGAAAAAGACGGCTACTGCCGTTAAGTAGTAGTCGAACTTGAAATACTTGTATACCAGCAAAATATTTGAAACCTGGAACAGGATTATTGCCAGCGCAACCGCAATCCCAATTTTAACGCTGATCTTAAGGGTGGGGTAGGTCATTTATTAAGATACATTTATGCCTTACTCAAAATCCTGCTGACAATTATTACAGTGCCAGTTTTTTTCGCCCTGGAACGGGTTAACCAACGTCATTAATTTGTTTAAAAGGCCACCGTCGGGGTCTTTCGCAATATTGCTCACATTGGTTGATGCGCAAAACGGGCATACCACGTAGGTATTGTTTTCATTGTCAATTTCAAAATGGTCGTCTTCATGCAGATCACCTTCCGCAGCTAAAATTTCGCGACAGCGCTCAACATCCTTCTCAAAAACCTTAAGCTTTACTCCGCCAACAGCATTGTTATACAATGGATTTGCGCCGATGATGTTCTCGTCGGCAATAAAACAGGAAATTCCGTTAGCTTCCAGCCGGCTGCGGATGATGTGGGCCAGCATCGGATCGTAGTAGGATTCAAACGTTATTATTTTATCGTCGTTGGCGCTCATGTTATGCAAAATAATAAAATTTGTACAAAGATACCGGGTTTTTATTTAATTTGGGGCATGAACCGCATCGACAGAGTTTCGGCTATATTAATTCAACTGCAATCGCGCAGGGTGGTAAAAGCCAGCGATATTGCTGAAAGATTTAATATAAGCCTGCGTACCGTTTACCGCGATGTGAAAACATTGGAGGAGGCTGGCATCCCGATAATTGGGGAGGCCGGTGTTGGGTACTCCATTGTAGATGGTTACCGCCTGCCACCCGTAATGTTTACCAAAGAGGAAGCTACAGCCTTTTTGACCGCTGAAAAATTTGTCGAAAAGATGACGGATGATTCCACTGCAGAGCATCACAAATCGGCGATGTACAAGATCAAGGCCATATTAAAAACGGCCGAGAAAAATCTGTTGGAAGACATCGACAGCAAAATTGAGGTATTAAGGAGCCATAGCCAGCTGCGCGTTGATAATAAGGATCACATCCAGACGCTGCTGAACAGCATCGCCCATAAAAATATCTTGTGCATTGATTACTTTGCCATTCACAGCCAGGAAAACACTAAACGGGAAATTGAGCCGATAGGGATTTTTTATAAAGCCGGTGTTTGGCATCTGATTGCCCATTGCCACCTGCGCGATGACTATCGTGATTTCAGGGTGGACAGGATAAAGAATATTGCAAACACCGGCAGGACCTTCAATAGTAAACATCCAACCTTAAAAGCCTACATCGCCCAAACCGCAAAGGATCAGGCGCTGGACCTGGTTGTTATAAGGGTTAATAAATCAATGTACGGTTTTTTGGAGCACCAGAAATACTACAGCGGCTTTGTGTCCGAAAAAACCGCAGGTAGTCAAATTGAGATGACCTTTCTTACCTATTCCCTGGAAGGATTTGCGCGCTGGTTCCTGATGTTCGGCGACCAGGCTGAAATCGTCAGCCCTGACAGCTTAAAAGACCGCGTTGCAGACATCGCGTCGGCAATAGTTCAAAAAAATCTTCAGCTTACAAATTCCTACTGACATAGGGTTGTCATTAGCCATGACTTAATTTGTGTAAACAAAATGAGTCATGGAAATCAAGATCATCATATTTTACGTATTGTTGGCGGCCTATGCAATACCCGGCTTCATTTTCGGCTTTAAAAAGCTAAGCGGGCACAAAGAATCTGTCGGGCATTTTAACCGCTGGGGCTACCCGCTTTGGTTTATGCGTTTTTTAGGCTTTACCGAAATAACCTGCAGCATCCTGATCTGGTTTAACGCAACCCGGATGTATGCAATCGCCATATTCGCAATGCTAATCGTCGGGGCTACCTACACGCACCTTAAGTACGATTCAAAAAAAGAAGCCATGAAGCCTGTGATTGTAGGCACACTTTTAGCGGTTATATTTTTATTCACCTTTTGGATTTAACGGATATGAAATACTGGATAGTAGTGGTATCAAAAGACCATATTGCACGCGGTGTTGCGGGGGGCTTTATGCAGGCTAATCATGGTAAGGAAGGCCCGTTAAAGCGGATGGCTGTCGGCGATTGGGTGATCTTTTATTCGCCAAAACAGACGTTTGCCGGTAAAGAACCACTGCAGGCATTTACCGCAATTGGCGAGGTGGCCGATGATCAAATCTATCAGCATAAAATGTCGGATGATTTTATTCCCTATCGAAGGAATATAAAATACCATGAGGGGAAGGAAACTCCCATTGCGCCGCTGATAAACGAGTTAAGTTTTATCACTAGCAAAACCTCGTGGGGCTATCAATTCCGATTCGGTTTCTTCGAGATCCCGGAGGAGGATTTCAAACTAATTCATTCAACTGTGGTTGATTGAGGTAGTCCGAAAGTCCGAAAAGTCGGTAAAGTCCGAAAGACAAAAAACAAAAGCCAATACACTTACAACCTTTACAACAATTACAACTTTTAATAACTAAAATATGAGCACACTAACATTAAAAACAACCTTCGAATTCAATGCCCCGATTGCGGAGGTATGGAAAGGATTGACAGATCCCGCCATTGTTGAACAATACTTTTTCGGGACTCACCTGGCATCCGACTGGAAGGTTGGCGGGCCGATCACTTTCAGTGGCGAATGGGAGGGACACAAGTACGAAGACGGCGGGATCATCCTTGATATTGAAGAGCCAAAACTGTTAAAGTACACCTACTGGAGCAGCATGAGCGGCACCGAAAATAAGCCTGAAAACTATAACAATATCACCTACGACCTGAGTGAAACAGATGGGGAAACTACATTGGTAATAACCCAGGATGGTGTAAAAAACCAGGAAGCCGCCGATCATTCTGAACAAAACTGGCAATCTGTTTTTGACGGATTGAAGAAAATAATTGAAAAATAATTATTAATGTATTTATTTAAATAATCTTTACAAAGATTTCATTAAAAGTTTTCTATGTATCGATATAACTTTTCGTAATGATTGCAAAAACCGAAATAACAGATCAAAATCAATTCTTCGTGACCGGCATTTCGGTAAGGACGACCAATAAGGATGGGCAGTCGGCTAATGATATTGGCGGGTTGTGGACCCGTTTCATGAATGAGAACCTGTTGCAGCAAATTCATGGCAGATTATCGGATGATATTTATTGTGTTTACACCGATTATGAATCCGACTATACCGCGCCTTACACGGCCATATTGGGATGTGCAGTTGGTTCGCCTGGTGATGTACCTGATGAATTTACAGGCTTAACTATTCCCGCCGGGGAATATATAGCGTATCATCTATCAGGCGAGTTCCCTGCTAACGTCGGTGAGGCCTGGCAGGAGATATGGGCGAGTAATATTGACAGGAAATATACGGCTGATTATGATTTTTATAAAGCAGGCGCCAACAGTTTTGCGGAGACTGAAGCGAGGATTTATTTGGCGGTGGGATAATGCCGACCAGACTACGGATTATTTATCGCGTGTTTCGCGCAGGCCTGCGACCTGCGCTGTTGTATTTAGCCCTTTCAGGGCTTTGAACGCGTGGTAAACCTTAATTACTGGCCCTGAAAGGGCTCGACATATTAGCGCAGGTCGCAGGCCTGCGTTATTGGCGTTTATATGAGATTCTTCGAAACCCGTCGCTATGGAAAGGTCGCGTTATATAGCAGCTACCAGCTTACTTAGATCACCATCAGTAATTACTACATCTCCCGCTTTTGCAGGGTAATACTTTTCCAATATCATCTTCACCAGCAAATAGCTTTGGGTTGATTGCAGGGGCGGTGTTGATAGCTCATTGATGATCGAACCGATCAGTTGATTCTTTTTGGTTTGATATTGATTGATCAACAGCAGTGACGTTTTTTCTTTCTTACTGGCGGAAATTAAATCGTCCGTTTTTTTAATCTCTTCCATCAAATCTATCAACTGGAACAATTTAACTTTCTTCATTTGTGCTTTTATTCTGCAATTGCAGCCTTTAATTATAATTAACTTAAACGAATTATCTTGTAAAACTCAGTCGTTTACCGGCTTCACCTTCAACCAGGCTTCCGTTGGCCCACACAACATTGCCCGATACAATGGTATAGGTGATTTTTGATTGAAAGGTTGTGCCCTCAAACGGGCTCCATTTACATTGATATAAAAGGTTGTCCTTGTTTACCTTCCATGGCGAATTTAAATCTACCAGTGCAATATCGGCCCAATAGCCTTCACGAATAAAACCGCGTTTTTCTATTTGAAAGCAAATGGCAACATTATGCGCCATTTTTTCGGCGATCTGTTCCAATGTGATTTTTCCCTGGTGATAAAGTTCCAGCATGGCAGGCAGGGCGTGTTGTACCAATGGTCCGCCGGATGGGGCCTGCAGGTAGGGCAATGATTTTTCCTCTAAGGTATGTGGGGCGTGGTCAGTCGCTATTACATCAATGCGGCCGTTTAACACAGCTTTCAAAATGCCTTCACGGTCGGACGCTTTTTTTACAGCTGGGTTCCATTTTATAAGGTTGCCTTTTGTTTCGTAGTCTGCATCGCTAAACCAAAGGTGATGAATACATGCTTCGGCGGTAATTCTTTTATCTTTTAATGGGATGGAATTATCGAACAGGTAAGTTTCTTTTTCGGTTGAGATATGCAGAATATGCAATCGCGTGTTATGCTTTTTTGCCAGGTCAACCGCCATCGACGACGAGATATAACAAGCCTCAGCGCTGCGAATCTTTGGATGCAGCCTTACCGGGATGTTTTCGCCAAGCAATTGTTTGTAATGTTCAAGGTTGCTCTTTATAGTAGCCTCGTCTTCGCAATGGGTAGCAACAAGCATCGGCGATTGGGAAAAGATCCTTTCTAAGGTTGTCGGGTTGTCCACCAGCATATTCCCGGTTGAAGAACCCATAAAAACTTTAATACCGCAAACTTTGGCAGTGTCGGTCTTTAATACCTCTTCGATATTGTCATTAGAAGCACCCATGAAAAACGAATAGTTGGCCAGTGAAGTACGTGCTCCAATATCATATTTGTCCTGTAAAAGTTCCTGCGTAAGCGTGTTTGGGACGGTGTTTGGCATCTCCATAAATGAGGTGATCCCACCGGCAACAGCAGCTCTTGATTCTGAATAAATATGTGCTTTGTGCGTCAGTCCGGGTTCACGGAAATGCACCTGGTCGTCAATACAGCCGGGGAAAAGATATAATCCTTCGGCGTTTATTTCTTTGTCAGCAGCCTTGTTGATCTGCTTGTCAATTTGCTCGATATACCCGTCATTTATAAAAACGTCAGCAACAAATTGCTGATTTTCGTTTACTATAGTGGCTGCTTTTATAAGGATTGTAGACATGCAGCAAAGATAGGGATTAGTCCGAAAGTCGGACCGGGATTAACAGATTTTAAGGATTACTATGGGATTTCCATCCGCTTAATCTTTAAAATCTGTTAAATCCTGGTCAAAATCCGTTAATTCCGGTCAAATTCTCAGACGGACTTCAATTCGCATATCCGCACATCAAACATCCGCACATCCGGCTTATTTTCTTCCCCAATAATAGTTCAACCCAAAGGAGATATTATCATTAAGGCCCAGGTGAAAGGTACTGTCTTTTGTTTGGTAATCAAGGTTATAAGCCAGACCGCCAAAACCAAGGTTAACACCAAGTTTTTGGGTGGGGAAAAATACAAAGTTTGGCGTAGTGCCGATGCTGAACGTACCGTATTTAAAGTAAGTGGTATTGTTTAAAGTGCTGATGCCTAGTTCAGGGAAAAAGCCAAACTTGTCGCTGATCATGCAATAGTAGCGGGCGTGAACACCAATGCCGGCTACATCTGTGTGGTATTTATCGCTTGAAACATAATTATCTGCGCTATTGGTATAGGAGAAATAATTTGATGTTTCGGTGCCTGAATTACGCGAGTAAACCGCTTGTACGCCGATAGACCACTTATCGCTGATAAAAAAGCCGATTTCGGGGCGGATGCTCAGGTTGCCAATTTTGCTGGTTACGTAATTGGTGTAACCCTCGCTATAATCAATAACGCTCGACGAGCCAAAGCTGCTGTAATCATAGCTTACGCTGCCGCCAAGGTAAAATGTGCCTTTGGTAGTTTGTGCAGATGCTGCAGTTGAAATTGAAATAAGTAAAATAAAGAAAGCAAGTAGTTTTTGTTTCATGTGATTAAAATTTGGTGCAAGATAAACCGATAGTTTAATTAATACGCAATGTATAGACGAATAGCTACAATGTGTCGATGAAATTCTTCTAGTCGGGAAAGTCAGTAAAGTCCGAAAGCCAGTAAAGACGAATGTACTGAACTTTTTAAAAACTAACTTAATCAACCCAATCTAACTTATTCAACTCAATCAACAACTTTCGGACTTCCGGTCTTTCCGGCTTCCGGACTCCTAAAAAACCCTATCTTTGCGCCATGGCAGTACCTTTTGAAGATTTTAAATTTAACCGGCAAATTTTAAATGCCATTGCCGATGCCGGTTATACAGAGGCTACGCCAATCCAGCAAAAAGCTATCCCGCCAATTTTAAACGGGCAGGATGTAATGGGCATTGCACAAACCGGAACGGGTAAAACTGCGGCCTACGTCTTGCCTATATTGATGAAGCTTAAATATGCCCAGGGCGAGAACGCCCGTGCGCTAATTGTTTCGCCAACGCGGGAGCTGGCCATGCAGATTGAGGAAAATGTAAAGGCCTTTGCTGCCAATACCGACTTAAGGGTTGTGGTATTATATGGCGGCCTTGGTCCCAAAACGCAAATAGAACAGCTAAATAAGGGATGTGATATTATTGTAGCTACCCCGGGGCGTTTTATGGACCTTTACCTGGCAGGCCATATCGTTACCAAAACATTCCAGGTATTGGTATTGGATGAGGCCGACAAAATGATGGACATGGGCTTTATGCCGCAGATAAACCGCATTTTGGAGGTTGTACCGGTAAAGCGGCAGAACCTGCTTTTCTCGGCAACCATGTCTGACAAGATTCACGAGCTTTCGAATAATTTCCTGGAATTCCCGACTATTATAGAAGTTACGCCACAGGCAACGCCGGCGCAAACGGTTAACCAGCATTTGTACTATGTGCCGAATGTTAAAACCAAGATAAACCTGCTTAAAAAGCTGCTGGATGTTGAGGACGATATCAAAAAGCTCATTATCTTTTGCAAAACCCGTGTAGCTGCCGAAGACGTTTATAAGTTTTTACTGCGCAAGTTTGGCGAAAAGGAAGTAAAGGTATTACATGCAAATAAGGGGCAAAACACCCGTATCAATGCTATCAACGCTTTTAAGGCTGACGAAGTAAAGATCCTTGTGGCAACAGATGTGGCATCGCGGGGTATTGACGTGAGCGATGTTAGCCACGTAATAAATTTTGATGTACCGGTTGTGATTGAGGATTATGTGCACAGGATAGGAAGAACCGGCAGAGCGTATCAATCGGGCGAGGCCATTACATTTTGCGGTCCGGCTGAAGAATATTACCTGCGTAAGATTGAAAAGCTGATCAAACAAAGCATCCCCGTTTCATCTATTCCCGATGATGTGTTTATTGAAGAAACACCTTACGACGAGAAACAGGACCAGGCCAGGGAGATAGATATGCAGAAGCGGAAGGACGATCCCGACTTTAAAGGCGCCTTTCACGAAAAGAAAACCCTGAATCAGCATAAGAAATTTGAAGCTGCCAAAGCGAAAGCAACCGGCAAGCCAAATCTGAAAAGAACCAAATCGCCAAAATCATACAGGAAGAAACATTAATACAAACATGAAACTTAGGATTACCCCCCTGAATTTTGCCAGCGCATTCTTTTTAGTTGCTGCCGTTTACAGTTGGATTTACGGTGTGCAAATTTCAGGCACCCATTTTAAAACCATGACGACGGCAGTTGGTTGGATCTTTATCCTGTTTGCAGTTGTAGTGTCATTTATGGATTTAATGTTCCGTAATTTCTTCCCCGAAACTAAAAAAATATGGATTGTAGAGTTAAGCTTTATAACTTTGGCGGCTATATTATTTTTACTTGTTAAATAACCATTAGATGAAGACTGCTGAAATAAAGCTTACGATACAACTTGACGATGACAATGTTCCCGAAAATATTATGTGGGAATCAACAGATGCACAAAATAAAGAGGCGTTGCCCGTTAAATCAATGATGCTGGCCCTTTGGGATCAAAACTATAAAAACACACTGCGTATTGACCTTTGGACAAAGGATATGCCCGTAGATGAAATGAAGCGGTTCTTTTACGAAACCCTGCAAACTATGGGTGATAGCTTTTTACGCGCAACCGGCGAAACCAACATTGTAGAGGACCTGCGCGATTATTGTGCCCACTTTGCTGAAAAAATGGAAATTAGTCAAAAATAGAAATGCGCCTCAATACCTTATTCTCATTAACCGGTTTTATTATCCTGGTTGCCGGTACCTGGTGCCCGGTTTTACATCCAATTATTGGAAATTGGGACGTTTATGATGGTAACAAACCATATGGCATCACTATATTACTTGTAGCCTTGATTGGTATTATCGGTTCCGTATTTAGCCAGGTGAAAATTACCCGCTTTGCAGCCTGGGCATCCCTGTTCCTGGTTGTTGTATTTTACCTGCTTGCTTTGTTAAAAGTTCATACCTCTTTTAATTTCATCCCGTTCAGATCGGTAGCTGAATATTTGAGTGGGAAAATAAGATTCAAATGGGGCTGGTATTTATTGTTCGGCGGGCCTTTATTGGCCATTGCAGGTGTGCTTTTTAGCAGACGACCGGCATTCACAAATAATATTGAGGCCGCCGCAAAACAAAATTAGCAGCTTATTGTAATAATGTCTTACAATTGCTTGCTAATCAAATAAGTATATTAAAAATAAAATTTTAACATATTTGTATCTCTAAAAAACAGTCTGCATGTTAAACTTTTCTTTCCGCCAGCAGGTATTTGCCGGTTTTGCTGTGTCAGTAATTTTGGTGTTATTAGTTGGAACCTTATCATACAAAAGTATTAACCAGCTTGAGGGTGACTCGAACATGGTTGAGCATACCCAAAAGGTGATAAAAACCTCAACAGACCTGTTACAATTAATGATTGATGCTGAAACCGGTATGCGCGGATTTATCGCTACAAATAAGCCTTCATTCCTTGATCCGTATAATGCAGCGCTGCCTAGTATCAAGAGCGATATTGAGACGTTGAAGGATATGGTGACTGATAATCTGCTGCAGGTTAGAAGAGTAGATTCATTACAGACGCTTATCAATGCTCAATTAAACATCTTGAAAACCAATATCGAGGTACGTCCTGTTCAGGGGCTCGATTATATGGTAAACAACAACATGCTCAGCAATGGCAAGAGCAATATGGACGAGATCAGGATGCTGGTGAGCCACATGCGCGAAACAGAAAACTGGCTGTTGACAGCCCGTAAGGCAAGCTCGCAAGCTGCGTCAAAAAAGGCTGTTGATACCATAGTAGTAGGCTCTGTAGTGTTCCTGGTAATCATCGTTGTGCTGTTCTTTTATATCCAGCAAACATTTGAGCGGCAAAGAAAAATTGAGGCTCAAATAACCGTTGCCAATATTGAGCTTGAAAAAGTGCTCGGTGAAAACAAAGTGCAAAATTGGTTGCTGACAGGTACCGGCTCAATTAACGACCGGATGCAGGGCCAGCAAAGTGAAAGGGAACTGGCGGGCAACATCCTCACAGAGATCTGTAATTATACCAGGGCATTAACAGGTACCTTTTATTTGTTTAACGAAGATCAGCAAACGCTTGAGCTCTATGCGTCTTACGCTTTTAATAACCCTGATGCCTTAAAACGAACGGTAAAGGTCTCGGAGGGCTGGCTGGGCCAGGTTGCAAAGGATGAAAAGGCCGCTATTGTAAAAGGCAAGCTAAATGACAAGCTGGAACTGGGATCATCCTTAATTCACCAGGAGATAATAGAAAGCTTAATAGTGCCCTTCTTTTTTGACAAAGCATTGAAAGGGGTTATTGAAATTGCCTTCAACAATGAAATCGATAATAACAGTAACGATTATATTTTAGCTGTAGCTGACGATATCGGCATAGCCATCAATACGGCCCAGGCCAGGACCATAATGCACGAGTTGTTATCGCAGGTACAACAGCAAGCAGAAGAACTGGAAGCACAGCAGGAGGAAATGCGCGTTACCAACGAGGAGTTGCTCAGCAAAACTGAAATGTTGCAGGCTTCTGAAGAGGAGATGCGTGTACAACAAGAAGAACTGCGCGCAACAAATGCCGAACTTGAAGAAAAGGCAAGTCTGCTTGAAGAGAAGAACCAGGCTATTGAGGAAGCGCGTAATGCTATTAATGTAAAAGTAAAAGAGTTGGAGACCACCGGTAAATATAAATCGGAGTTTTTGGCAAATATGAGTCATGAGTTGCGCACGCCTTTAAACAGTATATTGGTATTGGCCCGTATCCTGAAGGATAATAAGCCGCTTAACCTTTCGGAAGACCAGGTGAAATATGCCAGCGTAATATTCAATGCTGGTAATGACCTGCTTACCCTGATAAATGATATTCTCGACCTGTCGAAGATTGAATCAGGTAAGCTGGAAATGCAGAATGACAATATTAAAGTTGCCGATATTTTACACGACATGAAAATGTTGTTTGCAGAAGTGGCTGCCAACAAAAAGATAAAATACAGCATATTGACTAGCAAAGAACTTCCAAAAAATATCTTCACAGATAAAGTACGGGTTGAACAAGTATTAAAGAACCTGCTGTCGAATGCATTTAAATTCACACCTGAAAACGGTACAATTGAATTAAATGTAGTTCCGGGCGAAGAAGCGAAAACTGTAAGCTTCAAAATAAAGGATTCTGGTATTGGGATCCCCCATGATAAGCAAAGGATCATATTCGAGGCATTTCAACAAGCTGATGGTTCAACCAGCCGCAGGTTTGGTGGCACGGGCCTGGGCCTTTCAATAAGTCGTGAATTGGTTACCCTGCTTGGCGGCAGCATCACCTTAACAAGTGAGCCCGGCGTAGGAAGCGAGTTTACATTAACTATTCCAATAACGGCAACTGTTGTCACAGTGAAAGAGGAAACCCCGCCTACAGTTGAAACGTTTGCGCCGGAAAAGCAATTTTTGAAGCCGGCAGTTCAGGTTAAAAAGGAAGCAGGCCGGGAACCTCTCGTCGTGATTGTTGAAGACGATAAAAATTTTGCAGATATACTGCATGACTACGCCCGCGACCATGGTTATAAATCAGTTATGGTTTATGAGGGCACAAACGCTGTTGAAACCATAAGCGAACAACAGCCTGATGCCGTGATACTTGACATTATGCTGCCGGGCAAGGATGGTTGGCAGATCTTGAAAGAGTTAAAGCAAAATGAGCGTACTATGCACATTCCGGTGCACATGATGTCGGCAGGTGAGGCTGCAGCAAATCGGGTACGCCGCGAGGGCGCTATCAGTTTCCTTAAAAAGCCTATTGATACCAACACGCTTGATAAGCTTTTTGCAGACATAATGCAGCAAAGCGGCACTAAGTTTACGCAGATCCTGCTGGTTGAAGATAATAAAACACAAAGCCAGGCGCTGAACGATATGTTGCAAAGCCAGGGTATAACAGTCGACCAGGCCTTTGACGGTGAATCAGCATTCAGGATGCTTCATGAAAAGGAATACCAGTGCATGATCCTTGATCTTAACCTGCCGGATATTTCAGGCCTAGACTTTTTGGATAAGATAAAGGTAATTGAAAGATTTAAGGCGCTGCCGGTAATTATCAATACGGCTATGGAGTTGGATAAGACCTCGGTTAACAGGCTGATGCAATATGCCAATGCCATGGTTGTGAAAACCACAAAATCTGCCGATAGACTGATTGATGAGGTGAATTTGTTTTTAAATAAGGTTAGGGAACTTGGTGAACAAGCCGATGTTAGTGCTATACAGAAACCGAAGACCGTATCATTGGGCAAGGATGTTATAAAAGGCAAAAAGGTATTAATTGTTGACGATGACATGCGCAATATTTTTGCGTTAAGCAGCGCCCTGCAAGGCTACGATATGGTTGTGGAAGTCGCCAATGACGGACGGGAAGCTATAGATAAGCTGGAAGCAGCTACTGATATAGATATGGTGCTGATGGATATTATGATGCCGGTAATGGACGGCTACGAAGCTACAAAATATATAAGAACTCAAAACAAATGGGCCAAATTGCCTGTAATAGCCTTAACAGCAAAAGCAATGATGGACGACCGCGAGAAGTGCATAGCCGCGGGCGCCAACGATTATATTACAAAACCGGTTGATATGGACAGGTTGGTATCACTAATGCAGCTTTGGCTGGGGAGCTGAGTATGAGTGGTTTTTCGCAAAGTTTAGCTACAGAACAGGTTACGGAGCTTATTGATCTCGTAAAGAAGGTTCATGGCTTTGATTTTTCTGATTATTCAAAGGCATCATTAAAAAGGAGGCTGAGCAGGATAATGATGGTCAAAAAGCTTTCCTTTTATGATCTGAAGCATGCATTGTTAAACAGCCCCGATTTTTTCCAGGACTTTTTAGAGGAGATAACGGTTAACGTTACCGAGATGTTCCGCGATCCGTCCTTTTACAAAGCTCTTAATACGCAGGTAGTTCCTTATCTTTCAACTTATCAGCACATAAAAATGTGGTCTGCGGGATGCTCGTCGGGCGAGGAGGTTTACTCATTGGCAATTTTAATGGAGCAGGCAGGGCTTAAGGATAAATCATTTATATACGGTACCGATGTAAATACAGTGGTTTTAAAGGAAGCCCGGGTGGGCATCTACAGCTACCGGAATATAAAAAGCTACGCCGAGAACTACCAGATGGCCGGTATGAAGGGAACATTAACCGATCATTTTACAACTCTGTATGATGCTGCTACCATTCACAGCGAATTAAAGGCCAATACCTTGTTTTCGGTGCACAACTTAATATCTGATACCGTGTTTAATGAGTTTCAGCTGATAAGCTGCCGGAATGTGTTTATATATTTCGAAACTCAGCTACAGGACAAAATATTGGACCTTTTTTATAAAAGTTTATGCCCGCATGGCTTTTTGTGCCTGGGCAGCAAGGAAACTATCCGCTCAGAAACTTTTAAAAAGAAGTTTAAAGCCATAAATTTGAAAGAAAACATATACCAGAAAATTGGGTCTTGATAAAAACATAATTGATCGCTGGCACAGCTGTGAAATATTGCTGTTTGGAGGATCTGCAGGCTCATTTAAATTATTGTTCAACATTGTAAAATTGCTGCCGGCAACCCTTAATAAAGCAGTGATTATTGTAATGCACCGCAAAAGAAACTTTGTTAGCGAAGTCGAAAAACTGTTTGCACAAAACAGCCGTATGTCCCTTCATGAAATTGATGACAAGGACAAAATAAAACAGGGTACAATTTATATTGCGCCGGCAAACTACCACGTTTTATTTGAAGCTAGCGGAAACTTTGCTTTGGATGTTTCTGACGCGGTATGGTATTCAAAACCATCCATCGACATAACATTTGAAAGCGCTGCAGAAGCCTACGGGGATAAGTGTATGGCTATATTATTGTCTGGCGCTAACCAGGATGGGGCGGAGGGATTGCTTAAACTACGGAACGCGGGATCGTTAACCATAGTTCAACATCCGGATGATGCAGAAATGCCCGAAATGCCCACCCAGGCGCTCAACCTTAATGCTGCAGATTACGTATTAAGGACGAGCGAAATTTTAGAACTTTTAGAAACTGACTGATACCCCTTTTTTATTGCGATGGCCCCTGTTAACATACTGATAGTTGATGACCGTGAAGAGAATATAATTGCCTTAAGCGCCTTGCTTGAACGCGACGATATACGCCTGTTTGCTACAACATCACCTAATGAAGGCCTGAAAATTGCATGGGAAAACCAGATCTCCATTGCATTGATCGATGTGCAGATGCCTGGAATGGATGGGTTTGAATTTGTTGAAATGCTCAAATCAAACCTACGTACCAAAGATATCCTGGTGATTTTTGTAACCGCTATATCAAAGGAGACCAAATACGCTGTTAAGGGTTTTGATGCCGGGGCGATAGATTACCTATATAAACCCCTTGATCCGGCTATTACCCAGGCGAAGGTTGATGCCTTTATTCAGCTTGCCCGCTACCAGGCTGAAATAAAACAAAAAAACGAAGAACTTCAAAACATGGCCGTTGTTGTAAAAAACTCGGCTGATATTATCTGTGCTGTCGACGCGCAAACGCTGCTGATCCAAAACATTAATCCGGCTGTTGAAAAAATAATGGGTTTTAATGCCCGCGAACTTATTGGTGCCAATATTTTAAACTTTGCCATTGATGATGAGAAGGGGCCGTTTGAAGTAAAGCTAAAGGAGATCATAAAGGATAAACAATCTTCATCTGTTTCTGAATTTAAGTTTGAAACATTTGATAACAGGATTATATGGGCCGAATGCAGGGTGGCCTATCAAAATAAAATGCTGTTTTTAAATATAAGTGATATTTCTGCACAGAAAAATTTTGAAGCCGAACTGATCAAATCAAAAGAAAACGCCGAATATGGCAAAAAGGTTAAGGAGACTTTCCTTGCCAATATGAGCCATGAGCTGCGCACGCCTGTTAACGGTATTATTGGTTTGAGCGATCTTTTACGTAAAACGCCGCTTAACGAGCAGCAAGTTAGCATGATTGATCTGCTGGATGTATCGTCACAATCCTTATTAGGTGTAATTAACGATGTGCTCGATATATCGAAAATGGAGGCTGGTAAGTTTAAGATCGTTCGCGAGGCAAATAACCTGCATGAACTGATCAGGGCCGTTTACGGGCTGCTTAAATTTAAGGCCGACGAAAACAATATAGAATTCCTGCTTGATATTGATCCGGAGATTCCCTTGAACCTGATGGTTGATTCACTACGTTTAAACCAGATAATGATGAATTTATTAAGCAATGCTATTAAATTCACTAAAAGGGGATATGTTAAGCTGACAGTTGCTGTGGTAGGAAGAGAGGAAAACCTGATAAACCTGAAATTTTCTGTTGAGGACAGCGGCATAGGAATTCCTGAAAACAGGCTTGCCGCTATTTTTGATTCGTTTGAGCAGGCTGAGGATGACACGGCTACAAAATATGGCGGTACGGGCCTGGGCCTTGCTATTGTGAAAAAGTTGGTGGAACTAAAAGGCGGCGAACTTACAGTAAGCAGCAGCGAGGGTGAAGGGAGTACGTTCAATTTTACTAACTGGTATACAGTAGCTGATAAGCCAAAGGAAAAGGTAGTTGTCAAAACTGAACGGTTACTGGGACAATTTGAAAATGTAAGTATTTTGGTAGCGGAAGATAACCTGGTTAACCAGTTTATGCTGGCCAAAATGCTAAAGGATTGGGACGTTTACTTTGAAATGGTTGATGACGGGCGGAAGGTGCTTGACAGGCTAAAGGCTAAGGATTTCGACCTGATTTTGATGGACACGCACATGCCTGAGCTGAATGGCTATGAAACTGCAAAAACTATCCGCCGCGATTTTGATTCACCCAAAAGAAACGTGCCGATCATTTCTTTATCAGCTGCGGCGTTTGACCATGAACAACAGGAAGCCATTTCGGCGGGGATGAACGATTGGTTGTCAAAACCGTTTCAGCCGCATGAACTTCATGGTAAGATAAACGAATTGTTGAAACAGGCAGAGTCGGTTAAAAGTCAAGTGTAGTTTGCCCAACGCCCATTACACGGGCCTCATGTTCCAGCAATATTTTTTTACGCCATATGCCGGCGCCAAAACCGGTGAGACTACCATCAGTGCCAATTACGCGGTGACAGGGAACAACAATCAATAAATGATTTTTACCGTTAGCAGATGCAATAGCCCGAATGCCGAGTGGATTGTTCATAAACTTTGATTGCTGCATATAACTGATGGTTTTACCATAGCCTATTTTACACAATTGATCCCAAACCTGTTGCTGAAAGGCAGAGCCTTGTTGCTTAATTGGCAGATCAAAGACTTTTCTATCGCCCGCAAAATATTCATCCAGTTGCTGTATGGCCAATTGTAACAGAGGGGTTTCCGGCGGGGTTACCTCGTGCTCCTCGTCGAGTGCATAAATAGAGGTGATAAAGCCGTCTTCTTCTGTTATGCTGATAATACCGATAGGTGTTTTACAGTAGGCAGTTGGCATTTGAGTTAATTAGTGAGTTGGCGAATTAGTGAATTAGCGATTGAAAAGTTGGTAGGATAAAGGTCGTAATTTTCCTCTAAAAAAGTAAAGTTCACCACCGGCACACAAATGAAGCATATCAATAATTATAATCAACAGGACAACCTTTACAACAACTCAATCAACTAATCTAACTCCATCAACAAATCAACTAATAAACTATCTTTGCCCCATGCAGCTGTACAACCAAACTCTTACTCTTTTAAAAAAGGAGATCTTGTTGGAGTGGCGTTCAAAATACGCCTTTAATGGGGTATTGCTGTATGTTGTTTCCACGGTTTTTATCTGCTACATCTCGTTTAATCTTAACCCCGGGTTCTCAGGAACCAAAGGTTATTCTATAGTTTGGAACATTTTGTTCTGGATAATAATCCTTTTTGCGTCTGTTAATGCTATCGCCAAAAGCTTTATGCAGGAAAGTAAGGCGCGGCTGCTTTACTATTATTCTATTGCAAGCCCGCAGGCTATTATTCTTTCAAAAACAATCTACAACATCCTCCTCATGTCTTTATTGAGCGGGCTGGCGCTGCCTATCTATATGCTGTTTTTTAACAATACGCTTGGCGATCCTTTGTATTATTTTTTAACGGTATTGTTGGGAGCCATTAGTTTTTCAACGGTATTTACCATGATTTCGGCTATCGCATCAAAGGCAGGTAATAATGGTACCCTGATGGCTATTTTGAGTTTCCCTGTAATTATCCCGGTTATCCTGATTCTTATTAAGCTCAGCAAAAACGCCATGGACGGCTTGCAGCGAAGCCTGAGCTATGAAAATATTTTAGTGCTTTTTGCCATCAACGTAATTGTTATCACTACCTCTCTCATTTTATTCCCCTTTTTGTGGCGCGATTAATTCCGCCGGTTATTTTCCTCCAGGTTTTTTGATTCAATGTAGCAGATTTGGCTAAGTGGTCTTTCTGTAGTTTTCTGAATTTCAATAGTTTGTATCTTATCTGGAATCGTTTTAAATAATTTTTTCTTTTATTTGGATTAAGTCTAAATAAAATGTTTCTTTGCCTGTGATCAAACGTCACATATGCAAACAAAGATTTTTACTTTATCAATTGGTTTTCTTTTAGTTGCCGGAGCCCTATTCGCACAGAAAACAAACCCCGTAACTTCAGAAGATTCACTAAATACCGGCATTTCGAAAAGCTCAACCACTATTGGTGGCTATGGTAATGCATTTTATCAGCGTAATAATAATCTTGGTACCTCAAAGCTCGATCTGGAACGCTTTGTGCTTTTTACCGGTCATAAGTTTAATGATAAGATCTCGGTCTTTTCGGAACTTGAAGTTGAAGATGCTAAGGTTACCGGCGGCGAAAGCGGGGGCGAGGTTGCTATCGAACAAGCCTACCTTAAATTTAACTTAAATGCCAACCAATATATAGTAGCAGGTTTATTTATCCCAAGATTAGGTATCTTGAATGAAAACCACCTGCCGAACACCTTTAACGGTAACGAGCGTAACTATGTGGAAACGTTCATCCTGCCATCAACCTGGCGCGAGTTAGGTATTGGCCTTTATGGCAGCTTAAACAATTTGCCGTTAAACTATTCTGTCGGCCTTGTGAATGGCCTAAGCTCGGCAACGTTCGATCATGGTACAGGTATTCGCGATGGTAGATTTGAGGGCCGCAACGCCAGTGGGAACAACCTTGCTGTTACTGCATCATTACAATATTACCAGGGTAATTTTAAGGCGCAGGTTGCCGGCTATTACGGTGGTACAACGGGTGTAAGCAAACGCAAAGCCGATAGCCTTGGATTAAATTCAGGAATATTTGGTACACCGGTAGCTATTGGCGAAGGCGATATTCAATATTCAAGGAGCGGCTTTTCATTGAAGGCGCTGGGGGCTATAGTATCCATACCAGATGCAGCTCAAATTAATGCGGCTTATGCTAACAACACGCCAAAAACCGAGTACGGCGCATACCTTGAGTTAGCTTATGATCTTTTATACCGTTCAAAAAATGCACACGGACAACAGTTTATTGTTTTTGCCCGGGATGAAAAGTTTGATATAAATGCCAGTATCCCCTCAAACGGAATAACTGACGGTACGCTTGATCAAAACCATGTAGTCGCCGGGTTCACGTATCTGCCTATGCGTAACGTGGCCATTAAGGCTGATATGCGGATAATCCACACCGGTGCTCAAAACCCCAACCTGATTGTTAACCCTAACCCTGTTGCCCTGCCTTACCAGGAAGATAATAACCTGGTGAACCTTGGCCTTGCGTTCTCATTTTAATAGTATGGATAGGAGAAATTTCGTAAAGCAAACCTGCACGCTATGCCTGTTGGCAGGCTCGGGAATGCTGGTGAGCTCGCTGGCTTCATGCGGTTCGGCGCTGCCGGTTTATAAAACTGCCGTGGCTGATAAAAAGATAGCTGTTCCCGAAAACTTGTTCGCCAATAGTGATTTTCAAGTTATCCAGCCTAAGGGAATGTACTATAACGTCGGTCTTAAAAAGGAGAAGGACGGCACTTATACGGCTTTGCTGCTGCGATGCACACATGCCGATAACCAGTTAACTCCAACAGGTAATGGCTTTAAATGTACGCTGCATGGAAGTGCATTTGACAATGAGGGCCATGTAACTAATGGACCTGCGGAGCGCCCGCTACAAAAATATCCCACCCAAATAGAATCCGGCCAAATAATAATCCATATAAGTTAAACACCTATGAAAACAAAAATAATTACCCTGATTTGCATAGCAGCCATTGCTGTGACTTTTTCAAGATGCTCAAAGGCATCTCTTACTCCAACCACTGCTGACGGTACACTGGAAGGACAGATCCTGGCTGATTTTCCAACCAACCTGGCAAACCCTAATTACCTTGACATTGAAACCAAGGCGGGCATAATGAACGATGCCATCGCTACCCTGATTGCAACGCCCACCGATGGTAATTTAAAGGCCGCTCAAACTGCCTGGAAAAATACCCGTGCTGCCTGGGAATCATGTGAAGGCTACTTGTTTGGCCCGGTAGAAGATTTTAACTATGACCCAACTATGGACGACTGGCCGGTTAATAAAACAGATCTTGACGTGCTATTGGCCAGCAGCAATCCTTTAGCTGTTGCCGATATTGATACGCTCGGCACTACATTAAAAGGTTTCCATGCTATAGAGTATGTCATATTTGGTGTTGGCAGCACAAAAAAGGTGGCGCAGATCACAGCACGCGAAAAAGTTTACCTATCGTCATTAGCTCAAAGCCTTTATAATACCACTAAGGAACTTCGCAATAGTTGGGACCCATCTCAATCAGGTAACTTCAGTTTACAGGTAACTAATGCGGGCAAGGGCAGCACCCGGTTTACAACCCGTCTTGATTTCTTTAAGGCGCTGGTAGGTTCAATGGCTGATATTTGTAATGAAGTCGCCAACGAAAAAATGCAAACGCCCTATGCTGCAAAAGACTCGACTTTAGATGAATCCTCATTCTCACACAATTCAGTAACGGACTTTACCAACAATATCCAGGGAATCGGGAATGCGTATTTAAGTACTTACAATAGCACAGGCGGGCATAGCTTAAGTGAGTTAGTGAAGTCAAAAAAGTCATCGCTTGATGCTACCATACAAGCACAGATCAAGGCCGCAGTAAGTTCATTCGATGTATTATCAAAAAATAACATTACTTACGAAAAGGCTATCTATTCAAACAGGGCACAGGTGGTTGCTATTCAAAACACCATCAATACCCTAAAGGCAACGCTTGACGGCGACCTAACTGATTTTATCCAGGCAAATATTAAAGACTAATAAATAAATTGAGACAATTAAAGGTAATTGGCGTACTAATAGTATTGGTGCTGATCCTGGTAAAATGCCAGAAATCGGCAGTGTTTCCTGCAGAACAATACAATGATGAGCTTTCCGGTGGCGATGAAACTGTTTTCAGCGCCACCTCGCAGGCTTTTGGAAATATGTTTCCCGGCCTAAGCGGGTACGACGTGCATGTGCATGAACTGGGCGACCTGGTTTTCAGCCAATCATTTGTTACCGCACCGGCACCCATTCATAGTGGCTTAGGCACTATTTTTAATAATACTTCATGCACCAATTGCCATCACAACGATGGCATTGGCTTGCCCACAGCCGGCGATCTACAGTCGTCGCTACTGATGCGGGTGAGTTTACCGGGCACGGATGAGCATGGCGGCCCGGTACCTGTGCCAGGCTATGGCCTGCAGCTACAGGATAAGGCTGTTTTTGGTAAAGTACCCGAGGGCAAGGTGAATATTTCATATGCCACCACTTCTTATTCGTTTCCTGATGGGGAAACTTATGAGTTGAGAAAGCCAACTTATACTTTAACAAATCTTTATGCGCCTATATCCGGCAGCTATTTACTGTCTCCTCGACTAGCGCCGCCGATGTTTGGCCTGGGGCTGTTAGAGGCCGTTCCTGAAAGCGAAATCGTAGCACAGGCTGATCCAAATGATGTAAACGGTGACGGAATTAAGGGTAAAGCCAACTATGTGTGGGATGTAGTTACCAACAGCAAACAGCTTGGCCGTTTTGGCTGGAAAGCAAATACGGCATCGATAAAAACACAGGTTGCCACCGCCTTTAACCAGGATATGGGCATTACTACCACTTTGTTGCCAGTTGAAAATAGCTTTGGCCAGCCGCAATATGACGGATTAAAGGATGATCCTGAATTACCGGACAGCCTTTTGAACGCCGTAAAATTTTATGCGCAAACGCTTGCAGTGCCTGCCCGAAGGAACACTACCGATGCAACCATTAAACGGGGCCTGCAACTGTTTATACTGGCTAAATGCATCAACTGCCACAGGCAAACGTTTACCACCAGCATCAACGTGGCAATGCCGTCGCTATCCAACCAGGTGATTCACCCTTATACCGATATGCTGGTGCATGACATGGGGCCGGGTTTAGCTGACGATCGTCCCGACTACCTGGCTGGTGGCCGCGAGTGGCGAACCGCTGCCCTATGGGGCGTAGGGTTGTTTGAAACCGTAAATAACCCGGGATATTATTTACATGATGGCCGGGCACGTACATTAACTGAAGCCATTATGTGGCACGGCGGCGAAGCAGCACAATCAACCGCTTATTTTTCAAACCTGCCTAAAAGCGACAGGGATGCAATTTTAAAGTTTTTGAAGTCGTTGTAGGAAAGTCCGAAAGTTGGAAAAGTCTGCAAGTCCGAAAGATAGAATGCTGTGTAAAGATATTATTACACTGAGCTAAATCTTGCAGACTTTCGGAGTTCCGGACTTTCGGACTAACTTTTTCATCCACAGTTCATAATAAATTCGTTTTTTCGCATCTTCAAAATAAATTGTAATTTTAGTCGATGCGATTCCCCTGGCACATCCTTTTATTCATTCTTTTCCCGGTTCTCTCATTTGCGCAAAACGGAGTAATTACCGGGATGGTAACAAACGCCGAAACCAACAGGCCCTTACCCCGGGCAAGCGTATTTTTGAGCAATTCATCAGTAGGTTCGGCAACTGCTGAAGATGGTAAGTTCGCCCTGCTTGGCATAAGGCCAGGCCAGTACAGGTTGGTGGTAACAATATTAGGTTATGAAGAGTATTCAAACACGGTGCTTGTTGGGCACGAACCTATTAAGCTGGATATTAAATTGAGTCCGAAGCCATTAATGCTTAGGGAGGTTGTTATATCATCGAGTGCAGACTGGAAAAAAAATTATGAAGCATTCAGGCGAGACTTTATAGGCACGGATGAAAATGCAAAAAGTTGTGTTGTACTGAACCCCCATATTCTTAACATAACATATAACCCAACTAAACAGTTATTACATGCCGATGCCGATGAGTTTTTAGTTGTTGAAAACAAGGCGCTTGGTTATCGCGTAAAATACCTGGTCAATGATTTTAAGATTGATAAAGTCTCCGGGATAGTTTCGAGGGAGGGGCAGCAGCTTTTTGAGGATTTGCCGGGAAGTGAGGCGCAGAAAAAGAAGTGGCATAAAAAACGCGAGGAAGCATATTATGGTTCGGCTATGCATTTTTATCGCTCACTGTACGCCGATAAATTAAAGGACGAGGGTTTTATTGCCTATAACTTTACCCGTTATCCTAATCCGAAGCGGCCACCAGAAGATATTCTCAAACGTAAAATGGAATTTTTTTACCAGCGGCGAATAGTTGATTCTTTTAAATACTGGCAGGATATCGCAATTAATGAGTCAAAATATGCAGGCGATCATGTTAGTAAACTTCCGTACGCAACGTGGGAGATTTTATCATCAACAGGGCAGGCCGGTCTATATGCGATGCATTTTCCTAATTACCTGTACGTTGTTTACACCAGAAAAACAGACGATACAAAGGATAGGGACCTTTACCGCCCATTGGATATGTCTAACTATGAAGTTACTGTAATCACCTTATCTGCGCCTTATGTCATTTTCGATACCAATGGCACTGTTGTAGAAAATTCACCACTATATGAAGGTGCATGGGCAAGAGCAAAGGTCTCTGACCTGTTGCCGGTTGATTATGTGCCGGATATGAAGTGATGTGTTGGTTGATTGAGTTGAATAGGTTGAATGGTTGATTGAGTTAGAGAAATGTAATAATTGCTTTTTAGCATGATTTGACATATAGTTATTGGAAAAACAACCACTCACTTAATCAACCCAATCTAACTTAATCAACTAAAATTCCTACCTTTGGCCCCATAAATAATATGAGTTTTATATACAAAACCTGGTGGAAGGTATTAGTGGTTGTAACCATTATATACACCCTGTTTGCGGGCCTGATGTTTGGCGTGCCGCGGCTGGCAATACTGCACGAAACTATCCGCAATCTTTATTTCCATGTGCCCATGTGGATGGCGATGCTTACGGTGTTCGTAATTTCGGTTATCTTTAGTATCAGGTATTTAGCTACAGGGAAGGAAGAATATGACCTGATTGCAGTTGAATGCGTAAACACTGGGATGCTGTTTTATGCACTGGGCCTGGTTACGGGGATGATATGGGCTAAGTTTGCCTGGGGTGCTTACTGGAGCGGCGACCCTAAACAGAACAGCGCAGCTATTGCCTTCCTGTTGTATTGCGCGTATTTGGTGCTGCGCAACTCGATAGACGAAGAACAAAAGCGGGCGAAGATCTCGGCTATCTATAACATTTTCGCATTCCCGATAATGATCGTATTGATATTTATTTTACCAAGAATGACAGATTCCTTACACCCAGGGAACGGCGGTAATCCGGGTTTTAATAAATACGATTTAGACAGTCGCATGCGCGTTGTGGTTTACCCTGCGTTTTTAGCGTGGAGCTTTTTGGCAATATGGATCGCTTCGCTTCGCTACCGCATCCGTTTAATTGAATACAAAAGGAACGAATTAAATTAACATGAAGAAAATATTGGTTTTAGCATCTTTGCTGCTAATGTATTTTGGGGCATTTGCCCAGCCAGGTCAGGATGTGGAAATGGCCGATGCGTTGCGTGCTTCGGGTAAGATATATGTCGTTATCGCAATAATTGTGGTGATTTTTGTGGGCCTGGCCATTTTTTTGTTCTCGATAGACCGGCGATTAAAAAAACTCGAAAAGGAAAAATAGTTCAAAAATCAGGTTTAAACAGTTTAAACATACATTTCAATGTAATGTTAAAACTTTGGCCGGATTATGTAGATAATATATTTGCGATATTGATAAAAAAAGCATCAAATTTGCATACTTTTTTAACGATTTAATAATTATCAAAAATTTTATGGCTACCAATAACCCGGCTGCTGATCAGGATACCCACTTTTTTGGTGACGTATGTAAGAACTTTGATTACGCGGCTCAATTTACAAAACACGATTCTGGTCTGCTCGATCAGATCAAATCTTGCAACAGTGTTTATCGTTTCAGATTCCCTATCCGCAGGGGAAACGGCTTTGAAGTGATAGACGCATGGCGTGTTGAACACTCACAACACCAGTCGCCAACAAAAGGCGGGATCCGCTACAGCGAAATGGTTAATGAGGACGAAGTAATGGCGCTTGCTGCCCTAATGACCTACAAATGCGCCATTGTAAATGTGCCATTTGGCGGCGCTAAGGGAGGGATCAAGATCAACCCAAAAAACTACACCATCCAGGAGCTTGAAAATATTACCCGTCGTTACACGGTTGAATTAATTAAGAAGAACTTTATAGGCCCCAGTATTGACGTACCTGCCCCCGATTATGGATCAGGCGAGCGCGAAATGAGCTGGATAGCCGATACTTATGCTACCATGAACCCGGGTCAGCTGGATGCTATGGGAGCTGTAACAGGTAAACCAATCGCATTACATGGCATTGCCGGCCGCAAGGAAGCAACCGGACGTGGTGTTGCAATCGCTATCCGCGAATGCGTAAGTGTTGGCGAGGATATGCAAAAAATTGGCCTTTTGCCCGGCATCTCTGGTAAAAAAGTAATTGTACAGGGCCTTGGTAACGTGGGTTACCACTCTGCCAAATTTTTAGCCGAATTCGGCGCGCTTGTAGTTGGTTTGTGCGAATTTGAAGGCGCTATTTATAATGCTGATGGTTTGGACGTTGACGCAGTATTTCAGCACCGCAAGGTAACCGGATCTATCTTAGGATATGCCGGTGCAAAACAGGAATTCAAAAATTCCCTGGAAGGTCTCGAGCAGCCTTGTGATATTTTGGTCCCTGCTGCTTTGGAGAACCAGATCACAATCGCTAATGTTAAAAATATCAAGGCAAAAATTATTGCGGAAGGGGCGAATGGCCCAACCTCACCCGAGGCGGAAGCTATTTTTTACGCGGCCGGTGGTTTAATAATTCCTGATATGTATGCCAATGCCGGCGGTGTTACAGTATCTTATTTCGAATGGCTTAAAAATCTGTCGCACGTAGCGTTTGGCCGTATAAACAGGCGTTTTGAAGAAAATTCGAACCTTAACCTGGTAAATATGGTGGAAGGCATCACCGGTGTTGCATTAACTGCAATGCAGCGTTCAACCATTATAAAAGGAGCATCAGAGCTTGAATTAGTAAATTCAGGTTTGGAGGATACTATGATCCGCTCATACCACGAGATAAGGGAAACTTATAAGAATAATCCTAAAATTGATACGCTTCGCAGCGCAGCAATGGTTGGCGCTATTAACAAAATTGCGGTATCGTACCAAAATCTTGGTATCTGGCCATAAATGTTATTCGTCTTTTTTGATACAGGGCTGGATATAACTGATATCCAGCCTTTTTTCGTTTATATTGTTACAAGTACCACATATTCATTTTTCTGATAATATCATTTAAAGTTTTTACATTTAATCCTCCAATTGGATAAGGATGTTTAAACATTTAGTTATTATATTTTTATTCATCAGTATTAATGCCTATTCTCAGGTCCCTAATGTCGGTTTTGAGGATGGTTCCTTTAGTGGGTGGAAATGTTATATAGGAAGCGTTGACCCTGACGGGACCGTACACGTGAATCCAACCCCTGCGGTTTACAACAGGCAGACTTTAATAGGCAAGGAGTCGGCTAATACGCTCGATCCATACGGAAAATTTCCAATTCTTTGCCCAAATGGCAGTAAATACTCCATCAGGCTGGGTAACTCCGATACCGGCAAGCAAGCGGAACGTGTTACTTATACTTTTACAGTTCCAAATCAACCTTCCTATAGTATTTTATTTGACTACGCAGTTGTTTTAGATAATTTCAGGCATGCCGATTATCAGCAGCCCAAATTTGTTGCCCAGGTTTATGACATAACCAGTGGAAAATACCTTGATTGCCCGTCGTTTGACTTTGTGGCTTCGTCAAGTTTACCTGGCTTTAAGTTATCAGCAGATACGGGTGCAAGAAATTCGAGTATCTATTATAAGGATTGGTCAACCGCATCGATTGATTTGAGCAATCATATTGGTGAGGTAATCCGGCTGGAATTCACTACTAACGATTGTACAAAGGGCCAGCATTTTGGTTATGCATATCTCGACATCAATGAAAATAACGGGGTTTCTATAGCAGGTAACGCGTATTGTGCAGGGCAAACATACATGACGCTTTACGCGCCAAACGGATTTCAAACTTATCAATGGTATAATGCAGACATGACGCAGAAAGTTGGTACCGGCCAGAGCCTTACCATTTCTCCGCCGCCGCCTGATGGTACGGCTTATACGCTCCAGATTTTTCCATACGACGGTTTGGGTTGCATTGATATCTTACACACAACAGTCAACAAAATTGATGAGGGATTTCGCTTGAGTGTTTTAGACACGGTGTTTGGTTGTCCTGGCATTGGCGCGGATCTTACCGAGCCCAAAGTAACGGCGGGCACAAGCGTAGGTGCTACTTTAAGTTATTACACTGACCCCTTAGGCAGCAGCTATTTGTACAAGCCAGATAGGATTACCGTATCTGGGAAATATTACATCCAGGGAATGAATGCGGAGGGATGTATGAATATTTTACCCGTGAATGTCGTAATTGCCACACCCCAGTTGGTAGTTGTCGATCCGCCTACAGTTGTTTTTCCCACGACCGTAGATCTGACTAAAACCTTTGTTCATCTCCCCCGGCTAACCTACAGCTATTATAGTGACGCTGAAGCCACCAAACCCGTTAGTAATTATACTGCTATAAGATATGCTGGCGTGTTTTATATAAAAGCTGAAAGCGACTACGGTTGCAGCACTATACAGCGCGTGGATGTGGATATTCAGCCGCCGCCCCCATATACCATTGTTGCGCCAAATACATTTACACCTAATAACGATGGTATTAACGACAACTTCTCCTTAACGATAGATGGGCAGCTTACATTTAAAAGCGTAAGAATATTTAATCGTTACGGTAAACTGGTATTTACTGCTAAATCGGCTGCCGACTATTGGGATGGCAACTACAATCGACAAAATCTCCCGGTAGGTGTTTATTATTGGGTATTTGACGGGGTGGATAATTATAGGCAAACAAAGGTAAGCAAGGCCGCATCTATTATGCTTTTGCGGTGAGGGGTGGGAAGTCCGAAAGGCCGAAAGTCCGGGAGCCGGCGAAGCCTGAAATTTAATGCCCGACGGATTTAAACTTGCTTGTATGCAACCATGCTATTTTTTACTTTCGGACTCTCTGTCAGCAACAAGTTGGATGGGGCCATAGCATGCACAAACCTGGCTACCAGGTTACGAACTGCAAATCACAAACATCCCGGTTTTGTTGGTGACAACGCCAACAAAGGCGAAAAATAAAAACTTACGGATAAATCTGTAACGCAGACCGAGGTTATTACTCTAAAAGCTAATCATCCTTACGCAATATATAATATACACAATGAAAAAGATTTTAATACTTGGTTTAATAGCAGTGGCCATTGCTGCAACAGTCCTGATCCGAAAAAACTCAATAGAAAACAATATCGGTACTTTTGCCGATGCGAAAAGCACAACCTATGAAGTACAGGTTATAGGGCACCTGGATAAGCAAAAAGAAATTCATAATGAAGATAATAACTTCTCTTTTTTTATGAGGGACAGTGTTGGTCAGGAATGCAAAGTGATATTTACAGGTTTTAAGCTCGATTCACTGGAACGATCAGCTTATATTATAGGTAAGGGACATATGGATGGTAATGTATTTCGTGCATCGTCATTAACAGCGATGATGAAGCCCTGATAAACCATCACTACAGGTATTTTATTTATTAAGAATGATTATAAATAAGATTAATGTCTTGTAATAAACATTATTACATTAACGTTTTGTATTTTTGTAATCCGAAACAAAGTAGATAAACCCGTAATGAAAAAAAGTGCCATATTTGGATTGATTGTAATTGCCATAGCAATAGCAACAATTATAAGTACTTACTCAAGTTCAAGTACTTACGGATCATTCAGTGATGCTAAGAAAACTGCTGATGAACTGCACATAGTTGGCCATTTGGATAAGGGAAAAGAACTTTACTATGATGCTTCCAAGGATGCCAACTACTTTTCATTCTTTGTGAAGGATAACAAAGGCGAAGAATGTAAGGTGATATATACCGGCACCAAACCCCAGGACTTTGAAAAATCGGAGCAAATCGTGCTTACCGGCCGCATGACGGGCAATGAATTTCATGCATCAACCATCCTGTTGAAATGCCCTTCAAAGTATACCCAGGACAAAATAGAAGTTACAGAGTTCAAAGCCAAAACGGCTTCAATATAAAATCACTTAATGGATATAGCTTTTCAAGGCGAACACCTGCTGCCCGGTAATATAGGTAAGGTATTTGTCATTCTATCTTTCGGCGCGGCGTTACTTTCTGCCATAAGCTATTACTTCGCTACTACTAACACCAACAAGCTGGACAACTCCTGGCTAAAGATGGGGCGCATAGCCTTTTGGGCCAATTCCATTTCCATTTTAGGAGTTGGTGTGATGCTCTTTTATATTATCTACAATCATTATTTTGAATATCATTATGCCTGGGCATATACTTCGCGCTCGTTGCCGGTATATTACATCGTTTCAGGTTTCTGGAATGGGCAGGAGGGCGGTTTTTTGCTTTGGACTTTCTGGCAGGCGGTTTTAGGTAATATCCTCATCTGGCGCGCAAAATCATGGGAAAAACCGGTGATGACGATTATCTCGTTTTCACAGATCTTCCTGGCATCCATGTTACTGGGCATTGAGGTTTTTGGCGCCCGCATAGGCAGTTCGCCATTTTTGCTTTTGAGAAAGGCAGTTGAGGCCCCCATATTTTCAAGGCCCGACTATATGTCGTTTATAAAGGATGGCCAGGGTATGAACCCTTTGCTGCAAAACTATTGGATGGTTATTCACCCACCAACTTTGTTCCTCGGTTTGGCATCTGTAATTGTGCCATTTGCTTATGGCATTGCCGGCTTATGGCAACGTCGCTACAAGGAATGGGTTGCGCCGGCAATTTCATACGGATTGTTTGCTGCAATGATATTGGGTACAGGTGTAATTATGGGATCATTATGGGCTTATGAATCGCTTAATTTTGGCGGGTTTTGGGCCTGGGACCCGGTTGAAAATGCATCCATATTTCCGTGGCTTACCCTTGTTGGCGGATTGCACGTTTTAATAGTTTATAAAAATACAGGGCATTCTTATTTTACAGCTACCTTTTTAGTGCTGATGAGCTTTGTGCTGGTCGCTTATTCGTCGTTTTTAGCGAGGAGCGGAATCCTGGGTGAAACTTCCGTACACTCGTTTACCGATCTGGGGATGTTCTGGCAGTTAGTCGCGTTTATCGCGGTGTTCTTAGCAATAGCTATCTACTTTTTGATAGCCCGGTTTAAGGAAATGCCTATCACCAAAAAGGACGAGGATACTTATTCGCGTGAGTTCTGGATGTTTGTTGGTTCGATATTCCTGGGTTTATCCTGCTTCCATTTAATCCTGGTTACCTCAATCCCCGTATGGAATGCGATGTTTGGCACTAAGATAGCGCCGCCTATCGACCTGGTGGGGCATTACAATGTTATCCAGGCCTCGTTCGCAATGGTTATTGCTATTTTAACCGGCTTTACCCAGTTTTTAAAATACAAGAAAACCGATGTTACCCGTTTTTTTATAACCACCCTGCTTTACCTCATTTTTGCGGCCTTAATTACCGCATTGATAATTTATACAAGCGGTTTATATAAACTGCACTTTGTGTTCTCTCTGGTAATGTTCGGTTCAATCTACTCGGTATTGGCCAACGGAAAGGTGTTTTCTGACTCGTTAAAGGGTAAGTTTAAGCTTGCCGGCTCGGCAGTGGCGCATATTGGTTTTGCGCTGATGCTGATAGGAGCATTAATAGCTGCGGGTACCCGTGGTGTGGTTTCAAAAAATGAAACCGGTAATCTGGGCATTCCGAACTTTGATAAAAATGCCGGTGCGGGTGATGCAAAGGAAAACATAATGATCTACCGGAATGAACCTGTTAAAATGGGAGGGTATACGGTTACCTACCTGGGCGACTCCACAGCAGAGCCTAACCATTATTACAAGGTAAACTATAAACGCTATGACGCTAATGGCAAGTTAGTTGAGGAGTTTTTGTTGAAGCCCAATGTACAGATCAATCCGCAAATGGGTTTGGTGCCATCGCCGGATACAAAACATTACCTGCTGCATGACTTGTACACCCACATTACGGCATTGCCGCCAAACGCGGGCAAGCCTGCCGGTTCGCAGGATGCAGCTGCGCATGGCGAGGAAGATGATGACAAGAATTATGAGGAGCCTATCCCGCATGAAGTTGCGGTTGGTGATACTATTCCATTCAGGGATGGCTATATTGTGTTAAAGTCGTTAAATAAGGAAGTACAGGTACAAAACATACCGCTTACAGGCAGCGACGTTGCCATTGGCGCAAAACTGGAAATTGTATCGCACAATAAAAAATACGCCGCCGAACCTGTTTTTATGATAAAGAACAAAAGCGTACTTGATTTCTACCGTAAGGTTGACGATGTAGGCCTAAAGCTGCGTTTGTCGAAGATCCTGCCGGATAAAAATAAAGTAGAGATTGTTGTTTACCAGCAGCCGCGCAACAAGAAACCATGGATAGTAATGCGAGCGCTTGATTTCCCTTATATTAACTTTCTTTGGGCAGGAACTATTATCATGATCATCGGGTTTTTACTTTCAATTTCACGCAGGAACAAAGAATTGAAGACTGTTTAACAATTGTTAAATGGAAGGTTGGTCGGCACACCGTGAGAAGATTAGCCAAAATGGGTTTACTATTTTGGAAGATGTTTATAAGCCGGAAGAGATTGCTGCAATTATCGATGCCATCAAAGCCGCTGACCAATCAAACCTGACATTTCGTAAAACCGATGATCTTTTCGCGATCCGCCAATTTTTAAAAGAAGTACCGGAAGTTAAACAGCTGATATTTAACGAAAAGTTGAAGGCGCTTATCGGGCATTTATTTAATGATGAATACTTTATCGTTAAAGCCATCTATTTCGACAAACCTGAAAAATCAAACTGGTTTGTTGCCTGGCACCAGGATCTTACAATTTCGGTTGACAAAAAGGGTGACTTGCCCGGTTACGGCCCATGGACAACTAAATTAAATCAATTTGCTGTTCAACCACCTGTAGATATTCTTCTGGATAATTTTACCATCCGCATTCATTTAGATGATACGGATGAAGGTAATGGTGCTTTAAAGGTTATTAAAGGCTCACACCTTAATATAGCCCGCCCAGAAAATTTAAATAAGGATACGATCATCGACACAAGCTGTAATGTACCGGCTGGAGGAGTTATGATCATGCTTCCATTGTTAATGCATGCTTCAAACCGCACAACATCCAATAAAAAAAGACGGGTTATTCATATAGAGTTTAGCAGGCAGGAATTGCCGGTGGAAATAAACTGGGCGGAACGGGAGAGTTATTGAATCAATTGTCAGAACGGTTAATCAGTTTTTAAGGTACCGTACCTTATCCCAACATCAACCAGGAATTGCTTAAACAAATTAAGTTTTTGCGTACAATCTGTTCCTATAGTTATTCTATCCGATAGCGAATTTGTTTTCTCACACTCAAAGCAAATCTCCAAATAGTCATAAATTATGCCGTGCTTGTCGTAAAAAAGTAGTGCATTACGCGGACTAAAGCATGCGTGGCCAGAGTCACCCATATGTGAGCCTTTTCTCCTGTATGTCGTATTGTAGATTATCCGGGTAAGACTCGAAACTTGAGTCGACGTAAGCGTTTTTATTTCTTTAAGCGATGAATAGTTTAATTTGCCATGCTCTACATGTAAGTCACTCCTGAAAACGGTATCAGGGAGTTTGGATGTGGTATCGCCGATCAATACGTCAGGAGTGCGTACACTCCATTTATAAGATACAGCAACAATTTTCGCTGCGTTTGAAAATGGATATTTAGCCAAACGCTGAGCTAAAGAAAACCTGTTATTAAAAACGCAGTCATCATATGAAGCCGGATGCTTCTCCCAGCGCAATTTGTATTCTTGAAACGGCGTTATAGTTTTTTTGTGCCGATGTTTGGCTGTGTCGATCAGCGAACGATTTGCAGCATGTAAGTGGCTGCTATAATAAAGTAAGGTAGGCAAAACAAAAAATAGCAAGATGTGCTTCATCGGAATGAATAGGTTACCTTATAAAATTACTAAATAAAGATCTGGAAGCGCAATAATCTTCTTAAAATTGCATCCTATGCGCATCACCATAATAGGTTCAGGAAATGTAGCAACGCACCTCGCTGCGGCGTTTAAAAATGCCGGGCATCGCATTGTGCAGGTTTATAGCCGAGATGCGCACAACGCTGCTTTGCTGGCTTATCACGTAGGGGCCGAAGCAATTGATGATTTAACCCTGGTAAACCCTGAAACGGATGTTTTTATAATCGCCGTAAGAGATGACGTTATAATTAAGTTGGCGGAAAAATTGGCCCCGTATAAAAAACTGATAGCACACACCTCGGGCGCAACGCATATCGAGGCGCTATTGGCTATTACCGATAATGCAGGTGTATTTTATCCGCTGCAAACCTTTAGCAAAACAAAGGAGGTGGATTTTTGGTCGGTTCCCTTGTGTATTGAAGGAGCTGATGAGCAAATAACCCGCAACCTGGAGCAACTTGCCCGAACCGTAAGTAATAATGTTTACCGGGTGAATTCTTTACAACGCAAAACACTGCACCTTGCTGCTGTTTTCGCCTGCAACTTCCCCAACTATTTATACGGCGTAGCGCAGCAATTGCTGGGTGAACAGAACATGGGTTTTGAAATGCTTCGCCCGCTGATTTTGGAAACGGCTCAAAAAGTACAGGCACACTTTCCGGCTGATGTACAAACCGGTCCCGCAGTGCGTAACGACGAAAATACAATGGCTGCACACCTGCAAATGCTTGGTAATGACCCCGAGTTGGCGAAGATATATTCATTGTTAAGTCAGGAGATTATCAAAAACAATAATGGGGGGCACAGGCACGGGTAATTTTGTTACTTTTGCTCCAATGAACATTTTTAAAGTTAAGATAAGCTTTGAGGAAAAGGGTTTGGAGAGTGTTGAATTGCCCATTGCCGAAGGTGAATCTGTATTAGACGTTTGCCTGGAAAATGGCATTGAACTGCAGCACAACTGCGGCGGGGTATGCGGATGCAGCACCTGCCATGTGTACGTAAATAAGGGGATGGATAACATCCAGGAAATTTCAGATAAGGAGGAGGATTTTATCGACAGGGCCGTTAATCCGCGCATAAACTCGCGTTTGGGCTGCCAGTGTGTGATAATTGATGGCGATATAGAAATAACTCTGCCCGACCAAAATCAATTCCTGGGGCATTAGAACCGGGATTACACCGATTTTAGGTGATTACACTGATTTTTATACGAATAAGTAATATTCAAAAAATGAACGACGACAAATTCAGCCTGCCTATTCACTGGAACGATCATGAAGATATCGCAATTGAGCTTTATGAAAAATTTGGTGATGACTTTGGCGAATCAAAAATATATCGCATCCGTTTTACCGATCTTTTGGAATGGGTGCTTTCTCTCCCTAACTTTGCCGGTACCCGTGAAGAATCAAACGAAGGCCACCTGGAACAGATTCAGTCGGCCTGGGTTTATGAATGGCGGGATAATCAGTAAGAGAGTTGGCAGTAGTCTGTTATCTGAGCAATCATCCCTAAATCGGTGAAATCATAAATCTAATCGTCGCAATAATAAAATATGGAATCATTTTTATCCAAACTTAAAGAAATAACTACGTTTGTTTTTGACGTAGATGGTGTGCTTACTGACGGTTCTGTTTTTGTGACAGACGAGGGTTTGCAAAGCCGGGCCTTTAATATAAAGGATGGATACGCCTTACAACTGGCCGTAAAATGCGGATATAACGTTGCCACGGTTTCGGGTAGCCGTTCAAAAAGCCAGCTGCACCGCCTAAACAGTTTAGGGGTGAGCGATGTTTACATGGGTATTCATACCAAGATAACCAAGCTGAAGATTTATTTAGAGGAAAAAAGCATCAGTCCCGAAAATGTACTGTACATGGGTGATGACATTCCCGATCTTGAAGTAATGAAATTTGTAGGCCTGCCTGTTTGCCCTGCAGATGCCGTTGAAGAAATAAAGGCCATAAGTAAATACGTTTCCCACTGCGCAGGAGGCAAGGGCTGCGCCCGTGATGTTATTGAAAAAGTGCTGAAGGTGCAGGATAAATGGATGACCGAGGAGGCGTATAGCTGGTAGGGGGCAGTTCATAGTTGATGGTTCATAGTTAATGGTAGCTGCGAAGTGATTTGAACTTTAATCAGCAAAAAGAACTTTCTACTATATATCCTGACTATTTTTCTTCCGGCTATGAACCATGAACTATCAACTATGAACCACTAATAATGAACCACAAAATCATATTAGCATCCAAATCACCACGTCGGCAAGAATTGTTGCGGCTGATGGATCTTGAATTCAGGATTGTGCTGAAGGATGTGGATGAATCATACCCGGATAATTTAACGCCGGAAGAGGTGGCGGTTTACATCGCCACGAAAAAAGCAGAAGCATTTGACGAGGCAATTACAGATGAGATCGTACTCACAGCAGATACTATTGTTTGCATCGACGACCTGATTTTGGGTAAACCTGAAAATGCAGATCATGCTATAGAGATGCTGCGGCTGCTTTCGGGCAGAATGCATAGGGTGATAACCGGCGTTTGCTTGTTGTACAAACACCAGTATCATAGCTTTTACGATGTTTCTGAAGTATACTTCGGGAAGCTTTCTGATGAAGAGATCAGTAGCTACGTTAATAAATACCAGCCTTTTGACAAAGCCGGTTCATATGGCATCCAGGAAAGAATCGGACTGATTGGCATTGAAAGAATAAATGGCTCATATACCAACGTGGTTGGCCTGCCGACTGAAAAGCTTTACAGAGCTTTGGAAAAACTATAAACGCTACCGCGGGTTTAGCAAAGCGTTACCCGTGGTGCGGCATATGGTAAGCTTTCAGCTTACCTAAATTTCAGATCAATTTTTGTTAGTTACAAAATAGCATTGGCTAAGCTGAAAGCTTAGCCAATGCTATACCACGAGTTACGCTGCAGCTAAACTCGCGGCAGCAAATCTTTTATTTAATTGTAACAGTATTATTCTTCCTGTTAATATCGGGCAGTGCATTATCTGGATCAACCGTTACGCTTTCCACTTCGGTAGTGGTTGGGATGGTAAAAGTGATCGCTTTGTTTTGCAGCCAGGTTTCAACTGGGAAATAGGTGCGTTGTTTGGTTCCGTCCTTTAACTTCACTTCAACAGTAAACGGCATGGCCATTTGCTGTTTGTTGGCAACAGTGATCTGTACGCCGTTCTTAGGATCTTTGTTAGCATATTTCGCATCTATCAGATCAAGATCAAGCGACCAGTTATTATAGAACCAGCCTTTCCAAAACCATGATAAGTCCTCACCACCGCCACTATCCATCGATCTGAAAAAGTCATCAGGCTGTGGATGCTTGTAGGCCCACTTGGCAATATAATTTTTAAATGCATAGTCAAACCGGTTTTTCCCAAGGATCTGCTCGCGCAGCAAAATCATGCCAAACGCTGGTTTGAAATATACCAGGGGGTGCCTGTATTTTTCAGGAACCGCGTCGGCCGCAGTCATAATAATAGGGGCATCCGGGTCCTGGATTATCGGGACTATCTCGTCCGCCGGATTACCGCCGCCGGGTGCATACTCCCCGTCACGCTTGGGAGCAAATTCACCATGATTAATTTCATCGGATGCATAAACGTCAATAAAGGTATTAAATCCTTCATCCATCCAGCCAAAACGGCGTTCGTCGCTGCCTACTATCATTGGGAACCAATTGTGGCCAATCTCGTGCGCAGTTATCCAAAACAGTTCGCTGCCCTTATCGGTAATGCCGTCGAATATGATGCCCGGGTATTCCATGCCTCCGGCTATACCAGCCTCGTTAACAGCACAAGGGTAGGGGTAAACAAACCATTTTTCAGAAAAGTATTCAATAGATTTTTTTAAATATTCGGTTGCACGGTCCCACTTTCCGGTACCTGCACTTTCAACCGGGTAAACAGACATAGCCAGCGATTTTTTGCCGCCCGGCAGGTTAACCCTTGCCGCATCCCACACGTAAGCTTTTGAAGCGCCAAGGGCAACGTCGCGCGTATTCAGCATTTTGAAGTGCCAGGTTAGGTTAGCCTTGCCTGTTGGACGGGAAGCTGCGCTGGTTACTTCGTTTACGTCCCTTATCATGATGGTTTTATCGCTGTTGCGGGCAGTATTCAGCCTGCTTACCTGTTGCGCCGTAAGCACTTCTGTTGGATTCAGCAATTCGCCTGATCCGGCTAAAATCATATCTGCAGGTGCAGTTACTTTATAATCGATGTCGCCATACTCTAAATAAAATTCGCCGCTGCCCAAAAATGGCAGGGTATCCCAGCCGCGGGTGTCGTCATAAACGCACATGCGTGGAAACCATTGGGCAATTTCATAGATCTTGCCATTTTTGGTATCCACGTAATCTGTACGACCGCCAAAATTGCCTGGAATGGTGTATTTGTATTTTATAATGAAGTTTAAAACGCCACCATTAGCGGTTATAGCTTTTGGTAAACGGATCTGCATCCGGGTATCAGTAACCACAAAATCTGCTTTAGTGCTTACCGTTCCGTTTGTAACAGTAATCGATTCGATATCATAACCAGTAGTATGCTGGTTCGGGCCGGGAGCAAAGCCGGTGGCAAAATTAGAACGGGCCTCTTTTTTGTAAGTATTCTGATCCAGTTGCAGCCATAAGTACTGCAAAGCATCGGGACTATTGTTTATATAGCTAACTTTTTCGATAGCGGTTAATGTTTTGGCGGTGGTATCAATTGCTGCGTCAATGGTATAGTTTACCCGGTTTTGCCAGTATTTAGGGCCTGGTTCGCCATTGGCAGAATGAAATTCATTGCCCTTTTCGCTATAAAAAAGCGGCGAGAATAATTCAGAAGGCTGATAGCTGGTTGTGATGGTGTCGTTGGTGTTATTTCCCCGGCGACGGCGTTGGGCCTGCGATGAAATAACTAAAAGCAAAAGAACGGCGGTGCCGATGAGTTTCAGTTTCATGGAATGTCAGTTATGGATGCAATATACAAATGATGGCGATAAGTTCCCATTTGCTTTATTAAAGATGAGCAGGAATTATTTTTTTTAATTGGTTTATGGAAAAACGTGTTGTGGTGCATCATTAATAAAAATCATTATTATGACGTCAATAACAAACATCCACATTCCTGAGCCTTGCCATCAGCAATGGCAGCAAATGACACCAGCAGATAATGGCCGCCACTGTGAGCAATGCTGTAAAACGGTTGTCGATTTTACAAAAATGAGCAATAATGAAATTATTAGCCATCTTTCAACTAATAGGCATGTTTGCGGCAGGATTGGAGAGCAGCAGGTAAACAGTATCAATATGCAGTTGGTTAGCCGGCAACCTCAAAATAAAGGCGGCTGGGTTAAGTGGATGATGGCAGCCGCGTTATTTGCCAGTACTGCTTATAGCCGTGCAAATGCACAAAGCGCAACCCATGCTATTGAACAAACCGCTAACAGTAATACGCAAGGGGGAAGCTTTCGTTTAGTAGGTAAAGTAGCTTTCCCCGATTCAGCCAGATATCAAATCATCACCGGAAGGGTAACTGACAATAATAACAAACCTATCATTGGTGCAACAATAAAAACAGATCATGGAAACGCAGCCGCACAAACCAATGTTGACGGAAATTTCCGGTTACGGGTGCCATTATCAACTAAGAGGCTCACCATTAGTTTTTTAGGCTTTGAAAGTACGGTTGTAGAGTTGAAAAAAGCTGGTGAGGTTTTAAAAGTGAAATTGAAGGAAAATACGATAATGCTTGGAGGATTAGGGGTTACCAGATCAACTTTACTCAAGCGGCTGTATGTCCGGTATGTACCGAATTCAGTTCGGGGAATATTTATTCGCGAAGCATGATCAGGATAAGAAAGATTACGATTCCTGAGCGATGTAATCAGCAGTGGGCGCAAATGACAACTGCCGACAATGGCCGCCATTGTGAGCAATGTTGTAAAACTGTTGTCGATTTTGCAGCAATGACGGATGCTCAATTAATTTCATACCTCGTTTCCCACAATAATGTTTGCGGCAGGCTTAGCGGACCACAGCTGAGCCGGGTTAATTTACAATTGAACGGGCAGGATGCAAAACCCAAAACCGGCTGGAAAAAGTGGGTAATAACCACGGTTTTATTAGGATCAACGGTATTTTATAAAGTACACGGGCAAACCGCCCCCGGTACACCAAAGTCTGAACAAAGCATACCGGAGAGTTACCCTGCCAGTGTGAATATAGGAAAGGGTGTTGCTCACAAAGGCTCTGAAAGGATAATCACAGGCCGGATTGTTGACGATGCCTGTATGCCGTTGCGTGGAGCAACCGTGAAGGTTGTGGGGACTAATATAGTTCTCCCATCCGACACGAACGGCAGGTTTAAGTTTCATGCCCCAATTGCAGCCAAACTACTCACTGTAAGCTTTGTCGGTTTTGAAACGGAAACCATAGATATAGATAGTATACAAAATGGTGTTCACGAAGTGAAATTGACGCCGCAAGTCCTGTCAATGAACGGCGTAGTGGTAGTGCCGGGGTACTATGCCCAGCGCCGTACCGAATTGGTGGGCGCCATATCTGTGGTGATAACAAAAAAACACTGCTGGTTGTGGCGCATGTATTACAAATATATCAGGACGCCAATCCATAATATATTTTATTAATTTTTTAAGATATCCCTATCATTTCCATCAATACCTCCTCCTTTAGCGAGCTTGCCAACATGCCAATTTCATCAACCCAGGGTTTTTGATAATAACGGTAATTTCATCTCTACCAAAAGGTCCGTATCTTTCAAAAAAAATCGCGGTGCATTTTCCTGTAAACATCCCTTTAGGCAAATCTTACATCCCTGTCCATTTCATTTGTGAAACGCTGGCATATTTCGTAGGATACCGGTATTATGCTTATTTAAGAAGGCACAGCCATGATGCCATTAGTTCTGAAAATCGCTTACTCATATTTATTGGCGCTGCATTGGGGGCGTTAATTGGATCGCATTTAATAGGTGTATTTGAGAATCCCTTGTTGCTGCCCCATTTTAATTTAATGTATTTGATGGGTAACAAAACCATCGTCGGCGGAATGCTCGGTGGACTAATAGGAGTTGAACTAACAAAAAAATTGATCGGCGTAACCGTATCGTCCGGCGATATGATGGTTTACCCGCTTATACTGGCCATGATAATTGGCCGCACCGGTTGTTTTCTCGCCGGGCTTGAAGATGGTACTTATGGCATTGCATCTAACCTGCCATGGGCGATTGATTTTGGCGATGGTGTTCGCAGGCATCCCACAAACTTATACGAGATCGTATTTTGGTTATTGTTATGGGTTAGTTTGAAGGTTGTTGAGAAAAAACACCAGTTTACTGATGGCTCGAAATTTAAGATTTTTCTTTCGTCGTACCTCCTTTTTCGTTTTATGGTTGAATTTATAAAGCCTGATTACTTTTTTAGTTTTGGCTTATCGGTAATTCAATTAGTTTGTATTGCCGGGATTTTGTATTATTATAAAGTATTTCTCTATCCCACAAAATTAATAACCCAACATGCCTGAACGCCCTTATATATACTACGATTTTACCTTAAGTATTTGTTCAACCTGCTTGCGGCGGGTGGATGCAAAGATTGTTTTTGAGGACGATAAGGTTTATATGCTGAAAAACTGCAGGCAGCATGGCTTCGAAAAGGTTTTAATTGCTACGGATATTGAGTATTACAAAAACTGCCGCAATTATGCCAAGCGCAGCGAAATGCCACTAAAGTTTAATTCAAAAACTCACTTTGGTTGTCCTTATGATTGTGGCCTGTGCCAGGATCATGAGCAGCATTCATGCCTTACCGTTTTAGAAGTTACGGACCGGTGTAATTTAAGCTGCCCAACGTGCTATGCCATGTCGTCGCCCACGTATGGCAGGCACCGTACATTGGTAGAAATTGAGCAAATGCTGGATGTGATTGTTGAGAATGAGGGTCAGCCAGATGTCGTGCAGATCAGCGGAGGAGAGCCAACAGTACATCCCCAGTTTTTTGAGATTTTGGATATTGCCAAAACAAAGCCCATCAAGCATCTGATGCTGAATACCAATGGGATAAGGATTGCCAAAGATGAAGCATTTGTACAACGACTGGCAACTTATATGCCCGACTTTGAGATCTACTTGCAATTTGATTCCTTTGAAAAGGAGGCGCTTGAACAGCTTCGCGGCGAGGATTTAAGAGAGGTAAGGCGCAAAGCGATAGAAAATCTTAATAAATACAACCTGTCGACTACGCTGGTGGTCACTTTGCAGAAGGGTTTGAATACACATGAGATCGGTAAAATAATTGAATACGCGCTTCAGCAGCCATGTGTGCGGGGCGTTACGTTTCAACCAACGCAGCAGGCTGGGCGATTGGAGAATTTCAACCCGGCTACTGATCGCTACACCTTAACAGAAGTGCGATCGGCCATATTGGAGCAGACTGATATTTTCAATAAGAACGACCTGATCCCGGTTCCGTGTAACCCCGATGCTTTGGTTATGGGTTACGCGTTAAAGTTGGGCGGCCAGGTTTTTCCCTTAACCCGGATGATTAACCCAGACGATCTGCTTGATAATTCAAAAAATACCATTGTTTATGAACAGGATGAAAAATTGAAAATGCACTTGCTTAATATGTTCAGTACCGGGAATTCTGTTGATAAGGCCGGGGAACATCTGAAATCAATTATGTGCTGTCTGCCCGAAATTGATGCGCCTAACCTGAGCTATGATAATTTATTCAGGGTGATAATTATGCAGTTTATTGATGCGCAGAATTTTGATGTGCGGGCGATAAAAAAATCATGCGTACATATTGTAAATAAGGACATGCAAATCATCCCGTTTGAAACTATGAATATTTTTTACCGGGATGACAAAATTGAATACCTGAACCAGCTGAGAAACGAAATACCCGTATAATGGAAAATGACAATTTAAACCGAGATAACCCGTTTGCAAAGGGTGGAGAGCCAGGCAAAAAGCCTGCTAATGATATTACGATTGTTGGGTATAATATACTTGCGTTCGTTGTTTATACGCTCATTTTTAAGCTAATGGGTGAGGCCGGTCTTTTTTTCGAAGGAATAATTTTAGTGATACATGTTTCGGTATGCATTATTGTTGCGATAGCCGCCAGAAACTGGTTTTGGGTGCTAAGCGCTTTAATAGTTTTGATAATAGGCGTTTCTTCCTGTGCCTATCTTTTAACTTTATAGAAAATTTGAATGCCTGAAAACTCTCCAAATACAAAAATAATTGTTGTAGCAATAAACCTGGCTATCCTTGTCGCCTATACAGTGTACTTTAAAACAAGCTCGACAGATTCACTCACTATTTTACTTGAAGCCATTGCAATTGGGATTCACTTTATCACTTGTTTATTGCTAGCAATTATTGTTTACCGCAAGGAATTTTTATTGAGCGCTTTGGTGATTTTGTTAATAGGATTTTCAAGTTGCTGGATTGTTTTTAGCTAGCCCTGCATCTCAACCAATACTCCCTCCTTTAATGAGTTAGTGGACATAGCCACCTTTTCAATCCCAAGCCTGTCAATAATAAACCGGGTTAATATGGAGGCTGTCACAATCATATCTACCCTTACAGGAATAATGTTGCTGTTCCCCAACCGTTGCTGATGAGATGACAGGATAATGCGTTCTATGAGTTTTAACAGTTCGGTTTTATTAAACTCGTAATGTCTGGTTTTTTTTAGGTCGAATTGGTTTCCCTTATCAGTTTCAATGATCGCCGCGTAGCTTTCAAATACGCCGGAGGAGCCAATTATATTTTCAATGGTGTAGTTTGCCGTGGCGGTAAACAAGTCGGTCAAGCAATCCTGTAAATAAAAATTCAGGGCGGTGATTGATTCGGGAGGGATAGGATCGTGCCTGTGGAAATTATCCATCAACCGCGCTGCACCAATTTCGAAGCTTTGCTTCCACTTTACCTGCTGATCATCACAAACAATAAATTCAACACTACCGCCGCCAATATCTACTATCAAACTGTTTTGCGAAGATAGGCCACCGCCGGCACGGACGCCTTTATAAATGTAAGCTGCTTCCGCATTGCCATCAATAATTTCAATGGCTATCCCGGTCTCCGCTTTAACCTTTTCAATAAACTCCTGTCCATTGGTCGCACTGCGCAGGGCAGATGTTGCTATCGCCCTAACCTGTTGCACATTATTATCCAGGATAAGCTGGTGGTATTGCTGCAGGCTTTTTATTCCCCTTTCAAACGCTGCAGGTTGGATATAGCCCTTGTTGATGCCGCCCTCGCCAAGCTTTACCGGGTCCTGTTCGTGAACTATTTCGGTATATCCATCGCCATTCTGCGCTGCTATCAGCAGGTGAAAGGTGTTGGTGCCAAGATCCATTACTGCTACAGGGTTGTTCATATCCACTAATAAATGAAAAATCCCGGTAAAAGTTTAATTTTTTAAATATTTACCAATAGTTATTTACTTGCGTAGCATCACTGTGCTTTACTTTCTTTTTACAATGCTCCGTTAGGAGCAAAATATAGGTAGAAAAAATAAACGAATAATTTGCGCTCCGTAGGTGCGAAACCTTTTGGACTATTTTATGGCGATTCCTTTGCGGCGGTGTTATGTACCTACGGCACAAAAAATATTTTATATTTCCTTCTACCAATATTTGACCCCGATGGGGTAGTCAAAAGCTTGTCATTAATTTATGGGTATAAGCCCTTGAAATAAATCGCAAGCGCTTACAGGTTGGTTACTCTTTATAAAAGAACCATTTTGCCAACTCCTTAAAGCTCGCCTTTTTGCCGTACATCAAAATACCTACGCGATAAATGCGGGCGGCGACATACGTAGTGAACAAAAAGCCCAGGATCAGTAATGCCATTGATAGATATAATTGCCAGTCGGGCACGCCAAAAGGCATTCTGAGCACCATTGCTACCGGCGATGTAAACGGAATAATAGACAACCAAACGGCCAATGAACTGTCCGGCGCCCTGAACAATATGGAAACTGATAAGATATAGGTAAATAACAATGGAAGTGTAATCGGCATCATGAATTGCTGTGTCTCGGTTTCGCTGTCTACCGCCGAACCTACTGCTGCAAACAACGCGCTATAAAGCAGGTAGCCTGCAATAAAGTAAAAAATGAAGCATGCCAATACCTTTCCAAAATGAATAGTCTGCAAGGTTGCCAAAGCGCCCATTATTCCGGGTGAAGAGGCAAACGAATGACCTAATATTTTGGTCGATACTACAGATAGAATGATCCATGCGCTAAACTGTGTCAATCCCACCAAACCAACGCCAATGATCTTGCCAAGCATTAGCTGGAAAGGTTTGACAGATGATATGATCACTTCTATGATCCGGCTGGTTTTCTCTTCGATCACGCCGCGCATAACCTGTGCCCCATAAATAAATAACGCCAGATAGATCAAGATCGCGCAGGCAATACCTACACCGATATTTGCGCCGAGATCGGTTTTGTTATCGCCGGTTTCAGTGATTTCCATAGGGCTGAGTGAAATATTGCTTTTTATCGAATGCAATAAAGCAGTATCGATATGATTTTTGATCATGCCGTTACTTACCGCGATATCGTTCATCTCCCGTTCAACTTTTTCAATTATAGTGATGCCCGGTTTCTTTTTTGACGATATTTTTATCGCATCTGGTTTGGTGTAATCGACTGGGATCTGCAGGGCCGAAAGGTTTTCGTCTTTCATCGCTTCGGCTTTTACCTCGTTGAATGACTTTGTCGAAGTTTCAAATTTCAGGTTAGGCTGATTTTTAAATTTTCCTGCAAACAAGCCGCTTTCGTCAATAACCTTAACCACTTGTTGATCGCTTAATTTATCACTGTCCTTTGCGATAAAAGTAATTGCTGCACCCATACCCAATATCAAACAAGGCAGCACGAAGATCATAATGATAAATGATTTTTTCCTTACGCGGGTGATATATTCTCGCTGTATGATGAGTAATACTTTGTTCATGGCTTAGCGGATTAGGTTTACTTGTTCAATAAAAATTTCGTTCATGCTCGGGATCACTTCCTGCAGCATATTTACCCTCGTTTTTGGGATGAGGTATTGCAGCACATCGTTAGAGGTATTACCCTCTGCAAGCTTTATTTTGATGGTATGTTCCATGTCGTCCCCGGCCTTTTCTTCAATTACCTCGAATGGTTGCGAACCGTTAAAGCTTAATTGCTCACCATTATATTCTATTAAGTAAGTTGCGTTGCGATAGGAGTTACGGATCCCTTTAACTGTACCATCCAAGATCTTTTGTGATTTATTGATCAGCGCGATAGAATCACACAATTCCTCAACCGATTCCATCCTGTGGGTTGAAAATAAAATAGTAGCACCTTTTTTATTAAGCTCCAGGATTTCGTCCTTTATAATTTCGGCATTAACAGGGTCGAAGCCGCTGAATGGTTCATCCAATATGATCAGATCGGGTTCATGCAATACCGTTGCTACAAATTGTGCCTTTTGCTGCATCCCTTTCGAAAGCTCCTCGATCTTCATCTTCCACCAGGTTTCCATACCCAGCTTATCGAACCAGATCTTTAAGCGGCGTGTGGCTTCTGCTCTGCTTAATCCCTTCAACCGCGCCAAATAGATCATCTGTTCGCCGATCTCCATTTTTTTATAAAGGCCGCGCTCTTCTGGCAGGTAACCGATGCGGTCGATATGGGATTGGTTGAGCTTTTCGCCGTTGAAATAAACCTCGCCGCTGTCTGGCGCAGTAATCTGGTTGATGATGCGGATAAGTGAGGTTTTGCCGGCGCCATTCGGTCCTAACAAGCCGAATACCTGCCCGCTTTTAACCTCCAGGCTTACATCGCTCAACGCCCGGTGACCGGCGTATTGCTTAACAATGTTGCGGATGCTTAACATATAAAGGTGATTATAGGTGATTTTGGTTTTAAGATACGCAAATATTAAAAATGTTACAGCGATAAAACCAAATGCCCGATTTTATTGTAAATTTAATTATTGAAAGTATGATAATCAGAACGTTAGTTGTAATTTGTGTCTTTTGCTGTACCACAAGTGTATTTGCTCATGGTGTTAACGGGCACAATGTAACTTCTAATAGTGCTGATACTACTGTCATTAAGGATTCGGTTAAAACCGTAAGCGCCTCCAATAAAAGGATCGGCAAAAAGCCTGTAACGCACTCCCGCATGAGCCAATCAACCCGAAACAGGATAGCGAAGATCGAGTCGCTCAGCAAAAAGATAGACAAGATAGAAGCTAATATAAAACGGCGAGAGGCAGAGATCGCTAAGGTGGAGGCGAGGCAATAAAATTCAATGGTTTACCTTTTTTTTAAGTTCATCCAGGCCTAATCTTAATACCTCGATCGACTCCTTCTGCCGGGAAATTATTACGTACATGTAGCCCTTATAAACAATAGTATGCGGATAACCGTATTGGCCGCCCTTCCATAGGCCTTCTTTTTTAAGATGGTAAAGTTCGTCGGCTATAATATAGTTTCTGTTGAACTGTCTTCCATCAGACGATAGGGAAAGTACCAGCGGATTACGGTCGTAATGATGCAGGGTATCTGGTATGCCAACGTAATAAAAACGTTTGTCGGGCAGGCGTCCAAAATGAAACTTACTGTCGTTGTCCGAAAAATTGGTTTCAACCGGCCTGGACCATGATTTGCCGTTGTTTTTACTTTCTGTTAACCATAATCGCCCCCTCCAGCCTTTCCCGGTAACCCGCAATAACATATGCAACACATCATCATCAGTCTGGAAAAACGAGCCCTCGCACAGTGGCGGCAAGCCCAGTTTTGCTGCCGGGGCATAAAATGCTGCGGAATTATCCTGTTTATAAAGCGAGTCGGGGTAAGGGCTGCTTAGTTTCCAGCCTTTAATACCATACGGATCATCGGTATAAGGGAATAGGAAGTTACCGCTTATGATTAATCTTCCGCTTTTGGTTGCTTCAGGGCCATGGTTAGGGATCAGAGGAACGTGCATATCAATGGGATTGCTCCAGTGCTTGCCATCCGTACTTGTTTTTGCCCAAAGGTGCGTGTTTTGGCGGTTATGTGTGTATTCACCATAATAAGCCACCAGCGTTCCTTTATATTGATATAAGCCGGCTGCGGTAAGTACGGTTAAGGTATCATTTGTTTTTGTTGGTGACGCAAGCGGCGTAGGAGCAGACCAATGAAAAAAATCTGCCGAAGTTGCATAAACTACCCTTTGCCCCGGCGAGTCTTCGTCAACCAATCCGTCAGACCAAATGGCTATAAACTTGTCCTTAAAATGAATGATAGACGAATGGTGATTATACAGCCAGTCCTTGCCCGGCGTATAGATCATCGACCGCTCAATTTTTAGGTGCGGCACACCGGCTTCTGTTTGATAATTGTTGGTAACCGCGGGCGTTTGGCCGAAAACATCGCCAGCAATAAAAAACAAAACGATGCAAAGGGTAAATTTTATATTCATGGCATTTTGTACCGCAATATAACTGATAGCGCGTAAAAAAGCCCAAAATCCTAAAACTTTGGGCTCCCTTTTTATCTTCCGGACTTAAAACTTACTCAAAATATTCCTTCATCCGTTCGAAAAAGCTTTTCTCGTTTTTACCCGGATTAGGTTTAAAGTTGGGTGAGTTTTGTAGTTTCTCTAATAGCTCACGTTCTTCGCGGCTTAATGCTTTTGGTGTCCAAATGTTGATATGAACCAATTGGTCGCCGCGGCGGTAGGAGTTCACTTCCGGCACGCCCTTGCTTTTTAAGCGCAGGATCTTGCCGCCCTGTGTTCCCGGGTCGATCTTGATCTTAACTTTGCCGTCGATAGTTGGTACTTCAACGCTGGTGCCGATGGTGGCATCTACAAAGTTTACGTGCAGATCGTATATCACATTGTTGCCATCGCGTTTCAGGGTTTCGTGTGGGATTTCCTCTATCAGGATGATCAAGTCTCCCGGTACACCGCCACGAGGGGCAGAATTACCTTTGCCGCTCATGCTCAATTGCATGCCTTCGCTTACGCCGGCAGGAATATTGATAGTGATAGTTTCTTCGCCGCGTACAACTCCGTCACCATGACAAACAGTACATTTTGACAGTATGGTTGTGCCTTCGCCGTTACAGGTAGGGCAGGTACTGGTAGTTTGCATCTGGCCCAATATGGTATTGGTTACCCGGCGCACAGCTCCCTGGCCGCCGCAGGTTTTACAGGTTTGGAACGATGCTTTATCCTTAGCCCCGGTACCATCGCAGGTTTTGCAGGGGATCTGTTTGTTAACCTTTATCTTCTTTTCAGCGCCATTGGCTATTTCTTCAAGTGTTAGGCGTACTTTAATGCGCAGGTTGCTGCCTCGCTGCACCCTTCTGCCACCGCTGCTCTGCCTGCCGCCACCACCGCCGAAGAAACCTTCAAACGGACTGCCGCCGCCAAATATATCGCCAAACTGGCTGAATATATCGTCCATATTCATGCCGCCACCACCGTAGCCGCCGCCATTGGCAGAATGTGCGTTAGCTGCATGACCAAACTGATCATATCGCTGGCGCTTTTCGGGATTACTTAAAACCTCGTACGCCTCCGCAGCTTCCTTAAACTTATCTTCAGCAGCTTTATCACCTTCGTTTTTATCCGGGTGATACTTAATTGCCATTTTACGATAAGCCTTTTTTATCTCATCAGCATCGGCACCTTTGGCTACGCCCAATATATCGTAGTAATCTCTTTTTGACATGGGGGGAATAATTATTGAATTAGTGAATTGGCGATTGAGTGAATTAAACTCAAATTTCGATTCAATAATTCTATTTCAATACGTTTATTTAATTAATGAATTAGTGAATGACTGAATAAACAAGCGATAAAATCAATCACTAATTCACTAACTCAGTAATTCACTGATTACTTTACGCGCCTACTATTACTTTAGCAAAACGCACTACCTTATCGTTAAGGAAATAACCTTTTTCCATTTCGTCAACTACTTTGCCTTTAAGGTCTTCAGTAGGGGCCGGGATGTTGGTGATGGCTTCCTGCAGTTCAGGATCAAATGGGGTACCTATGGATTCCATTTCCTTTAAGCCGGTTTTGTTAAGCGCTCCTTTTAACTTGTTTTGTATCAGCGTAACACCTTCCTTAACGGGTGCAACATCAGTGGCAGTTTCCATAGCCCTTAATGCACGTTCAAAATCGTCAAGTACCGGTAATAAAGAAACGATTAGGTCTTTGCCTTCCATTTTTCTGGCATCTTCACGTTCTTTTATTGTACGCCTTCTGAAATTATCAAATTCGGCATACAAGCGCAGATATTTGTCATTAGCGAGGGAAAGTTCCTCCTTTAATGTATCAACAGGCGACGGTGCATTTTCAGCAGCCTGCTCATCTGTTTCCTGTTCAAATTCGTTCACAGTAGTGTTTATATCTTCAGTGTTATCTGAATCTTCCTTCTTTTTTTTCTTCAACATGTCGTTAAAATTCATAGCTAATAGTGCCAATCAAGTATCTTGCCATTGGTATAAAGGCGACATCGTGGCAGTGTTTTTTAAATAAAGCGGAATTGTTTGCAGTTGGCAGTGCGCAGTTGGCAGATTGCTCATTAGTTCACTGGTTCATTAGTTCATTGGGAAATGAACGCGTTGATCCGGTTTTTTCAAATAAACAAATCCGAAATTGAACATCCGAAATCAAGCAATCTTCACATCTTCCAAAACCTTACCATTCTCGCATTTAATAATACGCGACGGGAAAGTGCGGATGATATGATAATCGTGCGTGGCTATCAATACCGCAGTTCCCGACTGACTGATTTGCTTTAGCAGTAATACAATTTCTTCAGAAGTATCGGGGTCAAGGTTCCCGGTTGGCTCATCGGCCAGGATAATCTCAGGATCATTAAGTAAGGCCCGGGCTATTACTACCCTTTGCTGTTCGCCGCCTGAAAGCTCATGCGGCATTTTTTTAAGTTTTGAACGCAAACCAACTTTTTCCAGAACATCAAGAGAACGGTCCTCAATCAATTTTTTATCTGTCCAACCGGTTGCCCGCATCACAAATTGCAGGTTTTGTTCAACAGAACGATCTGTAAGTAACTGGAAATCCTGGAAAACTATACCAAGCTTACGACGCAGAAACGGAACGTCATTTTGTTTAAGGTTATTCAGGTCGTAACCGCATGCATGGCCTGCGCCGGTGTTGATGTTCAGATCGCCGTAAATAACCTTCAGCAAGCTACTTTTACCTGACCCGGTTTGACCGATCAGCCAAACAAAATCACCCTTATCAATATGCAAATTAACGTTCGACAACACCAGGTGCGCCTGCTGAAAAATATCAACGTTGTTTAGCTTTATAATTGAATTTCCGATCATATCTTGGTTAATTAGTTCATTTGTTCACTGGTTCATTGGTCTTGTCCTTTGGTTTATCAAGCGGTTTCTCCGCTAACCACCAATGAACTAATGAACCATTGAACCAATCAACTAACTCAAATCTCTAATTTAAGGATCTGCCCGAAAGGCAGATCCTTAATAATATTCATTATGTATTCTGTCTTGTCCTGCAAGCCCACCTTATCCAATGACTTATCAGGCCTGTCGACCCGAAAATAGGCAAGCAACGTAAACTTATCATCCCTCAACTGTACGTAATCAGGTATTTTGGCAACGCCTTTAACTTTAATTATATACATTTTAGTTCATGGTTGATGGTTCATAGTTCATGGTAGCTTCGCTCACGACCGTTTCTTCGGCTATGAACTATGAACCATCAACTATGAACTCTTATAACGCTAGTACTTCCTTAACTCTTTCAGCTGCTTCTTTCAGCAATATGGCTGAGAATACTTTTAAGCCTGATTCGTCAATCAATTTTTTAGCTTCAACGGCATTTGTGCCCTGCAAGCGAACGATAATTGGAACCGGGATATTGCCGATTTCATGGTAAGCATCAATAACACCCTGTGCCACACGGTCACAACGAACGATCCCACCAAAGATGTTGATGAGGATAGCCTTTACGTTCGGGTCCTTCAGGATAATGTTGAAAGCCGCTTTTACGGTCTCAGCATTGGCCGTTCCGCCAACGTCCAGGAAGTTAGCAGGCTCGCCGCCGGCAATCTTGATGATGTCCATGGTAGCCATGGCCAAACCTGCGCCGTTAACCATACAGCCAACGTTACCGTCAAGCTTTACAAAGTTAAGGTTCGATTTACTGGCTTCAACTTCCATCGGGTCTTCTTCAGCAACATCGCGCATAGCTGCAAAATCCGGGTGACGGAACAATGCATTGTCGTCAAGGTTTACCTTGGCGTCAACGGCTAATATTTTGTTGTCAGATGTTTTTAAAACCGGGTTGATCTCAAACTGAGATGAATCGGTAGCATCGTATGCTTTATATAATGAGGTGATAAATTTCACCATATCCTTAAAGGCATCGCCTGACAGGCCAAGGTTAAAGGCGATTTTACGCGCCTGGAAACCCTGCAGACCAACTTTAGGATCAATTTCTTCTTTGTGGATGCGCTCAGGGGTTGAATGTGCAACTTCCTCGATGTCCATACCGCCTTCGGTTGAGTACATGATGATGTTGCGGCCCTTTGCGCGATCAAGCAAAACGCTGATGTAAAATTCCTTTGTTTCAGTTTCGCCGGGATAGTAAACATCCTGTGCCACCAATACTTTGCTTACCAGTTTACCTTCGGGGCCGGTTTGCGGGGTAATAAGCTGCATACCTAAAATATTGGTTGCGCGTTCCTTTACCTCGTCTAAGTTCTTAGCTAATTTAACGCCGCCGCCTTTACCGCGACCGCCTGCATGGATCTGTGCTTTTATTACAACCCAATCAGAGCCGTAATCTTCTTTCATTTTTTTGGCAGCTTCAACAGCCTGTTCAACGCTGTCGGCAACTATGCCTTCCTGAACCCTAACGCCAAAGCTTTTTAATATGGCCTTACCTTGATATTCGTGAATATTCATGTTTTGTGAAGAATTTGCGGTAAAGCTACTATTTAGTTTTTAGAGATTAGAGACCAGAGCTTAGTTGGAGTGTCAATTTTTAAAATTAACTGGCCGAATTGCTGCTTTACAAAGCTGTTAACCCGTCAACCCATCCAAAAAGCTGAAATTACCATAGTAAAATGTTACTTTACCCCTGATAAAAAAATCAATTACGAGGGATAATGTACGTTTGCTCCTGATAAAAAAATGAATTACGAAGGTAAACGTTGTTTTGCCCCTGGTAAAAAAAATGATTACCAAGGTAAAATGGTGTTTTGGTCCTGATAAAAAAATGGATTACCATGGCAAAGGTCAATTTTACCCCTGATAAAAAGGGAACGGTTTATTTTGTAATGCGTTGATATACATGTAAATATACAAAATATAATTCAAAATTCATGTTTAGCTGGCCCAAAAAGACAGAAATATTGGATGATGAAGTGGTAGGTGAATTATCAAGTTTTGGTGTTATACAAATATACGGAATTTGGGACGATTTTTTAGCATTTTCGCCAATATCGGGAGAATTAAACCCGCGTTACACGGCGTTAATGCATTGCGTTAATTCCGCTTGCGGAATTGACTCACCCGGTCGACGCTTCGCTGGACCACCCGCTCTGCTGCGCAAAAAGGGAAAAGAAAAAGTAATTGTAAGATATTTTTCTCACCTCTTTACGCGCAGCGAAGAGAGGTCGACGAGCGAAGCAATGTCGGGTGAGTCAACTCTACCAGCGCCATTTCTCACCATCCCATCCACATTTTTCACCTAATCTCCAATCTCTAATCACTAATCACTAACTTTACCCCATGCTCAAAGCTAAAAACATCCATAAATCATACGGACAGCTGCAAATTTTAAAAGGCGTCGACTTTGAAGTTAACAAGGGCGAAATTGTAACTATTGTAGGCGCATCAGGCGCAGGTAAAAGCACGTTGCTGAACATATTGGGTACGCTGGACAGGCCCGACACTGGCCAGATCTTTATTGATAATACAGAAGTGAGCGGGTTAAATAATAAGGCGCTAAGCGCTTTTCGTAACCAGCGGATAGGCTTTATCTTCCAGTTTCATCACCTGCTTGTTGAGTTCGACGCTATTGAAAATGTGTGCATTCCGGCGTTTATAGCCGGCACAGCCCGTAAGGATGCGGAGAAAAGAGCAACAGAATTATTAAAACTATTGGGTTTGGGCGATAGGATGAACCACAAGCCGGGCCAGCTTTCGGGTGGCGAGCAGCAAAGGGTTGCGGTGGCAAGAGCGTTGATCAATAGCCCATCTATAATTTTTGCAGATGAACCGTCTGGGAACCTTGATTCTGCCAATTCACAGGAACTGCACCAGTTGTTTATCAGGCTGCGCGATGAATTTAACCAAACCTTCGTGATAGTAACCCATAATCAGGAGTTGGCAGATATTTCTGACCGCACCGTGTTTATGAAGGACGGGTTAATAGCTTAATAATAATGAAGATCTTGATCACAGCGGCAACTTCAGCCGGAGCATATAAGCTTAAGAACCAACTAAGCGCTGATGATGATGTCATCCTGGGCGATTACTTGGAACTGCCTGCCTTTATGCTAAAAAACGCTGACATGGTTAAACTGCCAAACCCGGCTTCACCATCCTATACACATGAAATGTTAACTTTATCCTTAGATAAGGAGGTCAATAAAATTTATGCCTTACGTGATGAAGAAAACAAGCTTTTGCAAGAATCGAAACAGTTGTTTAATGAATACGGAATTTTTTTAGTCGATACAATATAAACAAAAAAAAACGTCATAAATAAAAGCGCGTCATTGCGAGGAACGAAGCAACCTCTAAACTATGCAGATCAGGGAACAATAATATTGTGGGAAACAAGCAGCGGTTAAAAGATCCCACCGAAACTAAGGTTCGTTGATTGTCCTTAGTAGAGGTTGCTTCGTTCCTCGCGATGACGGGTTGGTTTTGCCATGAACTATGAACCATCAACCATGAACTAAAAATGAACTTACACACAATAAATACCGGCTTTTTTAAATTAGATGGCGGCGCCATGTTCGGCGTGGTGCCGAAAACCATCTGGCAAAAAACTAACCCTGCCGACGAAAACAACCTTTGCACCTGGGCCATGCGGTGCCTGCTGATAGAGGACGAGGGGAAGCTGATTTTGGTAGACACCGGGATAGGTAACAAGCAGGATGAAAAGTTTTTTAGTCATTATTATTTGCACGGGGATGCCACGCTTGATAAATCGTTGGCAGCTTTAGGCTTTCACCGCAGTGATATTACCGATGTGTTTTTAACCCACCTCCACTTTGATCATGTGGGAGGAGCAGTTGTACGGGAAAACGAAAAGCTATTGCCCGCCTTTAAAAATGCAACCTATTGGAGCAATCCACAGCATTGGGACTGGGCGGTAAATCCTAATGAACGTGAAAAGGCTTCCTTTTTGAAAGACAATATTCTGCCGATCCAGGAAAGCGGGCAATTAAAATTCATACCGGCGGAGGATGGTGTCAAGTTTACCGAAAACGTCAACATTCGTTTTGTTTATGGCCATACCGATGCCATGATGCTGCCGCTCATCAACTATAAAGGGAAGCAAATTTTGTACATGGCCGACCTGTTGCCATCAACCGGGCATATCCCTTTACCGTATGTAATGGCCTATGATATGTTCCCGTTGAAAACGTTAAATGAAAAAAAACTTTTTTTAAATGAAGCGGTTGAAAAAAATTATATATTGTACCTCGAACACGATCCCATAAATGAGTGTTGTACACTGCAGCAAACTGAAAAGGGGATCAGGCTAAATGAAACTTTTAACCTTGATAATATATGATATTTGAAGCTAGATACCACAAAAACCGTGCAATTATTGTCTTAAAACATACAAAAATTAATTAATTTTTTATTCAAAATATCTGAAAATTTCATATAACAATTTTCTACCTTTGCACGTTCATTTCTAAACAACAATCGAGGTTAATAAAATAGATGAGACAACTCAAAATAACCCAATCCATTACCAACCGTGAGTCGCAATCACTTGACAAATATCTGCACGAAATTGGTAAAGTTGACCTTATAACAGCCGAAGAAGAAGTAATACTAGCTCAGAAGATAAGGGAGGGTGACCAGGCTGCATTAGAACGCTTAACAAAAACCAACCTTCGCTTTGTGGTTTCTGTTGCTAAACAATATCAAAACCAGGGACTTACCCTTGGCGATTTAATTAATGAAGGTAATCTTGGTTTGATAAAGGCTGCAAAGCGTTTTGACGAAACCAAGGGTTTTAAATTTATATCATACGCCGTTTGGTGGATCCGTCAGTCGATATTGCAGGCTATTGCCGAGCAATCTCGTATCGTGCGCTTACCGTTGAACCAGGTAGGTTCATTAAGCAAGATCAGTAAAGCATTTTCAAAGCTGGAGCAGGAATTTGAGCGTGAGCCATCTCCTGAGGAACTGGCTGACATGCTGGAAACTACAGTAGATAAGATCTCCGACACACTGAGCAACTCGGGCCGCCATGTTTCTATGGATGCGCCATTTGTGCAGGGTGAAGAAAATACACTGCTTGATGTACTGGAAAACCAGGAGCCAAATACCGACTCGATATTGATTAACGAATCATTATCAGAAGAAATAAAACGGTCACTTTCAACACTTACCGAGCGGGAGCGCGAAATTATCGTGTTGTTTTTTGGCTTAGGCACCAATCATCCGTTATCATTAGAGGAAATAGGTGAGAAATTCAACCTTACCCGCGAACGCGTTCGCCAGATAAAGGATAAGGCATTACAACGCCTGCGTCATACTTCAAGGAGCAAGATCCTGAAATCATACCTGGGATAATCTTCCCGGTTTATCAATATTAAAGCATAAGGTTTGGTGATTTAATTCATCAAACCTTATTTTTTTGATCTCCTGTAACTAACTGCCTTCGAAAGTGGTCTTTTAGTTATAATGCGAAAAGTTTATCTTTTATTGACCCTTATTATTCTTTTCCGGCACAGTGTTGCTGCCGGGAATGACAGGGTAATGATTGGTAACATAAGTTTTAAAAATGCCACTGTTAAACGCGACCCCGACCCTGCACCCTATGCGGACTTTAAAACATTGGTTGTTCCTATAAAACGGGCAGGCAACCTGATAATTGTTGAAGCGCAGGTCGATTCGCTGGAAGGAAATTTCGTGCTGGATACCGGCGCTCCTTATCTCGTTTTAAATGCAACGTATTTCAGGTACATGCCCGAAATAGCCGACCAGGAAGCAGGCGGCATAAACGGCGAATCGAAGGGTGCATTTACTACCTATGTACACAACTTTAAAATCCTCGATCTGCAATACAGCCGCCTTACAGCAGACGTTACGGACCTGTCTTCGATAGAAAACGGCAGAAACATAAAGATCCTCGGCTTACTTGGAACCCGTTTGTTCGAAAATTTTTCCATTACTGTCGATCTTTTCAATAATGTGCTTTATATTCAAAAAGTGGACAAGAGCGGCAATGTTCCGGAAGGGGAAAAGATTTTTCACGACAGGTTGATGTTTAGTCCCTTTAAATATATTAACAGTGTGATATTCCTGAAGGGGACAGTAAATAACAATACTTATTGGTTTGGGTTTGATACCGCAGCTGAAACAAACCTGTTGGATTATGATCGCTTTAAAAAAATAGTGAAAGATTTGCAGATCATCAACCGGTCGAAAATAAACGGTATAGGTGGCAAGGGTTTGGAAGTATTATATGCCCGATTCGACGGGTTAACGGTGGGCGATCATACATTTGAAAAAAATCGAACTTTAATAACCGACCTTGAAAAGATGGGGAAAGCGTATGGCAGCAATATTGATGGCATTTTAGGCTATGATTTTTTCGTCAGGGGGATATTTACCATCAACTTCGTTAAAAAGGAATTTGAAATGTACATTTATAACAATAAATAGGATGATGCGGGGCAAATATATTTTGGTTGTTTTTGTATTGCTTATAAGCAGTATGAAAATTGCTGTTGCCCAAAATAACCTATTTATTGCCCGTGATCACCTGGTGTTGCAGATAGATCTTAAAACATCTGATAAGGAACTGGACAGCATTTTTAAAATTGCAGGGGTGAGTAAGTCAAATGCGCAAAAACTTTTGAAAGGCAATTACAATTCTATAAAGGAAGACGGCTGGGACCTTGCTACCCACGAAAATAAGATTATTCGTTTTGACCGGTCATTATCAGGCTTAAACGAAAACCCGCAAGACGCGCCATTTGAAATAACCACCCATTTACCCGAATTTGCAGGCGAACCGGGTTACCCTGTGGATGTAAAGTATGGGGTCAATAAATACGCCCACGCTACAGTTTTTGCGCTGCCGTCGGGCTTAACGCGGTTTATATTGCCCGGATATACAAGAGCAAGGCGGGTGTTTTTATCGGGCAACTTCAACCATTGGAGCACACTAAAGGGCGCAATGAAAAAGGGCGATGGCGGCTGGATAATTGATGTTAAGCTGGAACCCGGCGCTTATGAGTATAAATACATTGTGGATAGCCGCTGGATAACCGACCCTAACAACCTGCAATTGATTGATGATGGCGCAGGCAATACCAATTCGCTTTTCTTTAAATACAACTACACCATTAAACTGGCTGGTTATCCGTCGGCTAAAAAAGTAGTGCTTGCCGGCGATTTTAACAAGTGGAATGCAAATGAACTGCTGATGGATAAAAAGAGCAATGGTTGGGAGAAACACCTGTTTTTAGGTGATGGCAAGCACATTTATCATTTTCTTGTTGACGAAAAATGGGTTGCCGACCCTGCTAATCCAAAGAAATTAAAGGATGATGACGGGCGTTTGAATTCAGTTTTAAATTTGGGCGAGGCTATCACTTTTAAACTATCGGGCCATAAAAATGCCAGGAATGTATTTGTTGCAGGCAATTTTAATTACTGGCGTCCCGACGAGTTCAGTATGGATAAAACAAGCGACGGGTGGACGATCACCACAACCATCATTCCCGGTAATTACCAGTACAGGTTTGTTGTAGACGGCGACTGGATCACCGATCCTGCCAACCCACATTACGCTGCGGAGGATGGTAAAATTAATTCGTTTTTGGCAGTACGGCCAAATCATACCTTTAAGCTAAAGGGGCATGCAAATGCAAAAAAGGTTACGCTTAACGGCAGCTTTAATAACTGGGAAGAAAACGGATACATAATGGAACGTAAGGGAGATTCGTGGACGATTGACTTTTACCTGAAGCCCGGTAAATACTTATATAAATTCAGGGTTGATGGTGAATGGATGATAGACCCTGGCAATAAACTTTGGGAGCAAAATGACCATGATTCGCAAAATTCAGTGCTTTGGATTGAATGAGGAAAGGTAAAAGCTAAAAGGACAAAGGCGAAAGGTGGAAAAATTGAATACAAAAATGCTAACCTTTCGCGCCTGGTATTTGCCTAAACAAAAAAACCTTTTACCTTTAACCTTTTGCCTTTTACCGATTAACAAATATGACCACAATACCTATATACCAGGCTGATGCCTTTACCAATAAACTTTTCGGCGGAAATCCCGCGGCTATTTGTCCGCTTGATACCTGGCTGCCAGATGAGGTGATGCAAAAGATCGCCATTGAAAACAACCTTGCCGAAACCGCTTTTTTTGTAAAAAACGATGCTGGCTACAAACTGAGGTGGTTTACACCGGAATATGAAATTGATTTGTGCGGGCATGCCACGTTGGCATCGGCACATATTTTATTTACCCAATTAGGATACAAAGAGGATGAGATCCACTTTGATACGGTAAAGGCGGGCACGCTTACGGTAAAAAGAGATGGCGATAAATATACCATGGATTTCCCGTCCCGGCCGCCGATCCATATCGATCCGCCGGTTGGATTAGTGGAGGCCCTGGGCGAAAAGCAACCTTTAGAAGTTTTAAGATCAAGAGATTATTTCCTTGTATACGAATCGGAAAGCGATATTCGCGATATTTCGCCTGATTTCTTCGCGCTGTCAAAAATGGATACGGTAGGAGTTATAGTTACGGCTCCCGGCGATCATGCCGACTTTGTGTCCCGCTTTTTTGCACCCGGTGCGGGTATCCCTGAAGATCCGGTTACTGGCTCAGCACATTGCAACCTGATCCCTTACTGGGCAGAGAAGCTTGGTAAAACCAACTTGCACGCGTACCAACTGTCATCCCGCGAAGGTGAACTATGGTGCGAGCAAAAAGGCGACAGGGTACTTATGAGCGGCGAAGCGGTTACCTATTTAAAGGGAGAGATATTCGTTTAAAGGTTAAAGCAGAAAGCTAAAAGCAAAAAGCCAAAAAAAACTTAAGCTTTCAGCTTTGGACTTTTAGCTTTCGGCTCAATATCCCACAGTAAACCGCTCTCTTATATGCTGCGGGTTCATTATTTCATCAATAATAGCCACGGCAAAATCCTCCATTGAAATATGGCTTTTCCCGGTTTCATCCGTGATGAGCTGGTCTTTCCCGGTTCTGAAGTTTCCTGTACGTTCGCCGGGTTCAATATATGCCGCCGGGCTGATATAGGTCCATTCCAGCTCTTTTTCCTTTTGATATTCTTTTAACGCATCGCGGTGTGCCAATGCAGCAGCTTTAAATTCGGCGGGAAAGTCGGGCTGATCAACCAACTGCTTTCCGGGCGCGACCTCAAGGCTGCCGGCACCGCCAACAACTATCAGGCGTTTAACACCTGCCTGCTTTAATCCATTTAGAAGCGGAACAGTAACCTCCACAATAGTGGACGGTGCGGCGCCTTTTGTGAAATTATAAGCGCTCACAACTGCGTCATGGTTAAACACGGCTGCTTCTACATCCTGGGTGTTGAACAGATCGCCTTTGGCTACCCGCAAATGAGGTGCTTCAAGCTTATAATCCTCCGGGTGGCGTACTATGGCCGTAACATCATGCTCGCGGTTCAGGGCCTCTGTAACTATACGGCTGCCAATGTTGCCGGTAGCTCCAAATATTGCTATTTTCATGGTAAGTTGTATAGGGTATAAATGTTAAAAACGTTGAAAATGTTTTGTTAGGATGAGATTGTTTTTTAACCAGAAAGCCCGGAAGTCGGTAAGGTTCGAATGGCGAAATCTGTTATCAAAGATTCGCAAAACAGCATCTTCCGGACTTTCGGTCTTTACTGACTTTCGGACTTCAAAAAACTCATGGAATAACGAATTTTTTCTATTACTTTCAAGGTTCAAAAATTTAAGGATCAGGATAACGTAAATGCAGCTTACTAAGTTAGAAATCAAGGGGTTTAAAAGCTTTGGCGATAAGATAACTATCAACTTTAACGAGGGTGTAACTGCAATTGTGGGGCCTAACGGCTGTGGGAAATCAAACGTTGTGGATTCGATTCGCTGGGTGTTGGGCGAACAAAGCACCCGGATGCTTCGCTCCGAGAAAATGGACAACGTTATTTTTAACGGTACCAAAAGTCGCAAGGCTGCCAACTTAGCCGAAGTTTCCTTAACGTTCGACAATACAAAAAATATCCTTCCTACTGATTTTTCGACAGTAACCTTAACACGCAGGCTTTACCGTACTGGCGAAAGCGAATACCGTTTGAACGATGTACAATGTCGCCTAAAGGATATCACCGACTTGTTTTTAGATACCGGGATAGGCGCTGATTCTTATTCCATCATCGAGCTGAAAATGATCGATGAGATCATCACCAACAAGGAAGGCTCGCGCCGTAACTTGTTCGAGGAGGCATCCGGGATTTCCAAATATAAGCTCCGCAAAAAGCAAACCTTCAATAAACTAAAAGATACCGAAGCCGACCTGGAAAGGGTGGAGGACCTGCTTTTTGAAATAGAAAAGAACCTTAAAACGCTTGAAAACCAGGCAAAAAAAACGGAACGCTATTACCAGATCAAGGAACAATATAAAGCACTGAGCATTACGCTGGCTTCATTCAGGATCGCCTCGTTCAGCGAGTCGTTGAGCAGGATAGAGGAGCAGGAGCAAAAGCATAAGGAAGGGAAATCGGGCATTGTAACCCAGATTGATACCCTCGAAGCTTTTTTGCAACAGCAAAAGCTGGATAGCCTCACCAAGGAGAAAAACCTTTCGGTTCAGCAAAAGGCAACCAACGAATATGTTTCAAAAATTCGCGCCTACGAGAGCGAGAAGAAAATAAAGAACGAGCAGCTGAAGTTTCAGCAGGATAAAGAAGCCCGGTTAACCGAAGAACTGGATCGCGATAAGACGCAGTTTAACCACGTACTTTACAACATCAAGCGACTATCCGAAGAGAAATTACAGGAAGATGAGAACCTCGAAGCGGTAAGATCGCAGGTAGCAGATTTGAAGGAGGCGGTTGATGAATTGCGTGCCGAACAAGCCGAAGCAAGGAATGAACTGGCTGAATTAACCAATATCAACACCCGGCTGCAAAACCAGGCTTATAAGGCAGAAAAGGACCTTGATATCCTGAAGATCCAGGAGCAGGCATTGGAGCAGGAGGGGCAGCGTAACATGGAGGACGCTACCAATAAGGAGACTGAACTCTCCCATTTTAACGTCGCGGTTGATGGCTTGCAGGAACGTGTTGAAGTAGCTGAAAAAGACTTTAATACAATTGTTGATTTTGAAGCGAAACTGCAGGAACAGATAAAATCGACAGAAACAGAGCTAAATACCATACAGGAATCCATTATCCGCGAAAGCCGTAAGCTGGATGCCAAGCAAAACGAGTACAACCTTACCAAAAGTATGGTTGATAACCTGGAGGGTTTTCCCGAATCCATCCGGTTTTTAAAGAAGAATACGGAATGGTCAAAAAATGCGCCGCTTTTTAGCGATGTGCTGTTTTGTCGCGAGGAATACCGGATCGCCATAGAAAACTACCTGGAACCGCTGATGAACCACTACGTGGTTGAAACTTATAATGAGGCCATAAAGGCGATCAATTTATTAAGTAAGGCGGCGCAGGGACGGGCGCAGTTTTTTGTGTTAAGCAGCTATGAAACAACGCAAAACTTTTCTGAGAAGTTAGAACTGGACGGAGCCATTCCTGCACTGAATGTGGTTGAGGTTGAAAGGCAATACCAGCCGCTTTGTGAACATCTGCTCAAAAATGTCTACCTGGTTAATGACGAAAACGACAATGCGCTGAACAATACATCATTGCCCGAGGGCGTAGTTGTCATTGGCAAAAGCGGTAAGTTCAATAAATCAAAACACGCAATGGCGGGTGGTTCGGTTGGCTTGTTTGAGGGTAAGCGGATTGGCAGGGCAAAAAACCTTGAAGCGTTGTTAAAGGTTATCAAGCTGATTGATGTGGAGGTAAATGATTTTAAGGCACGCTTCGACACTTTGCACAACAGGCTTGCTGAACTGAAGGCGTCGGGTAAGGCGGCCGAGATTAAACAAAAACAAAACGAGCTTAATCTGCTGAATACTGAACTGGTTACCGTTAAAACCCGGCAGGAACAATATCAAACGTTTATTGAAAATAGCCTGAACCGCAAGGAGGATATTGCCCGTAAAATAGCCAGCATAAAAGAAGAAACACTGGCATTGATTCCGCAATTAGAGGAATTAAAGGAGCAAAAACAAACCCAGGCCGAGCTTTTCGCCGAAAAACAGCTAGCGTTTAACGAACTGAATGAATTTGTATCGGTAAAATCAAACGCTTATAACCAGGAAAATATCCGCTTTCATCAGCAGCAAAATAAAGTGTCGGGTCTTCTGAAAGATTTGGACTACAGGGAATCGCAAAAGGAAAACCTGGAAGGCCGGATAAAGAACAATAGTGAAGAACTTGAAAAAGTAAAGCTGGCGATACAGGAAAACCTGCAGCAATCGGATAACTCAGACGATGATCTGCTGGAGATGTATGAGCAAAAGGACCTGCTTGAAAAGGCTACCCAGCAAGCAGAGCAGGAACATTATGCATGGCGTGGGAAGATCAGCGAAACTGAAGAGGAAATCACTGCGTTACGCCGCAAAAAGGACAACGCTGAGTTAATAGAGAATGAGTTAAGGGACGAAAGGAATAACCTGAAGCTGGAACTGAATGCCTTAAAGGAAAGGCTCTCTGTGGAGTTCAATATCGATATCCAGGATTTGCCCGAAACAGAAGTTGGCGAGGGTGAAAATGAGCATGAAATTCGCGATAAGGCCGAGAAGCTGAAAAAGCGGCTGGATGAGTTCGGAGCGATCAACCCGCTGGCTGTTGAGGCATACAACGAGATGAATGAGCGTTACACCTTCATCCAGGCACAGAAAAAGGACCTGAGCGATGCAAAGGCCTCCTTATTGGCTACCATACAGGAAATTGACGATACCGCCAAGGAAAAGTTCATGACCTCGTTTACATTGGTACGTGAGAATTTTATAAAAGTGTTCCGGTCCTTGTTTAACGAAGAGGATTCCTGTGACCTCATCCTTAGTGACCCATCGCGCCCGCTTGAGTCTGATATTGATATCATTGCAAAGCCAAAAGGCAAGCGGCCACTATCAATAAACCAGCTATCGGGTGGTGAAAAGACACTTACAGCCACGGCCATCTTATTCTCGCTTTACCTGTTGAAGCCTGCTCCATTCTGTATTTTTGATGAGGTTGACGCGCCGCTTGACGATACCAACATCGATAAATTCAACAACATTATCAGGGCGTTTTCAAAAGAGTCGCAATTTATAGTTATCTCTCACAATAAAAGAACCATAGCGAGCACCGACATTATTTACGGCGTAACCATGGTTGAACAGGGTGTTTCAAGAGTTGTTGCTGTTGACTTACGCGAACTGGTTGATTAAATATCCCACAAATACTTAATAATTCCCTTTAATCTATTTGCCCTAAAAAATAAGGGTGATAAAAAAGCAGTTTGCTTTAATTATCACCCTTTAAATCATTTTAAGCTTTCGCGTTATTTATGGGTAACCTTTGTAATTGTGACTTTCCTGTTAAAGATCATTCCATTGAACGTCTTTCTTACCCGGTTTTTATTTAAAGCCGCCGCATGCCTCAAACCGTAACCCTGATTGGCAGACGCTGCCAGGCTTTGCGTGACCTTCGTTGGCATAGAATAGGTATTTAGCGTAATATAATTTATTATGTGGCTTAACATTGGGTCATTACGATCGCCAAAATCAAACCTGTAATCGTCATAAATTTGATAGCCGTTGTATCCGCCAACACCAGGTGTCATCCCGGCGTAGTAGCCACCTTTTCCCGCTGAATTCACAGTTGCAAATTGAGGGTTGTACATTACATAATTTCCAATGTTAAGGCCGAAAAAACCTACGGGTTTGCCATAAGTAGTGTCGCCAACCAACTGTACATTCATTAAAGGCCGCAGGTTATTTATAGTAAGCTCACTTGCCGATGCGGTATTCGGGCCTACCATAAAAAATACCTTTTGTAAATTCAATGAGCCGGTATTTGAAAAATTCACAGTATTAGTTGCAACAAGTTGTGCAATAACATCTGCCAGGGTATAGGGGCCTTGTCCGTCATTGTATACCTGGTTTTTTAATAACGGATCTTTTCCATTTGTTAAATTACTGTTATATGTTGTACTGTACATTAATGATGTGGTACCAGGGGGAGCTATTAAATTATCAAGGTATTCCGCAGTTGAAACATAACCTCCGCCATTGTAACGTAAATCCACCACAAGGTCGGTGATAGCGCCAGAACCAAATGTTTTAAACGCTGCATCCAATTTTGGCTGGGCATTATCAGTAGAAGTGAACGTATTAAATGCCAAATAACCAAGCTTGTGTCCTCCACCCAAATCAAGTACGGTATCCTTTAATACCGGGTTAACTGTATAGGCAAGATTGGACATGCTCACAGTAGCCGACGTTCCATTCAGTTTTGTAACGGTCATCGATAAAGTAGTGCTACCAAAAATGGCATTATATACCAAATTATTATGCGCACCTGTTCCCGAACCATAGCCGGAGCCATCGTAAGAGATATTGGTATTTCCGTTGATTGCAGTGATCTCGCACCCACGGGTTAAACCCTGCGATGCCGCAGCTGAGCCCGGGTATACGTAAAGTATGAAAATCTTTACGGTATTGATAGCCGTCTGCTCATACCCGTAATCAAAACCATAATCACTTTTATTTCCGTTCAAAGCGCCTGTTTCGGTTCCATCATCAATAAAAGAATATTTGGCAGATCCCGGGTTATAAATACTGTACTCATAAGGCTTATTTGTTGCCGGGTTAATTGCGTACTGAGACAGCGCGTCCATTTCGGTTTGTAGCGAAGCAAACTCTGTTCCGCTGGTATAAGAGCGCGGATTAAAGCTGCTATACGAAGGGAGCTGCGTATTCCAAAAATAATCTTCTTTTGAATAAAGAAAAATTGAATCCCTAACGAGGTCGATTGCGGATGCGGTTGTCGTTCCGCTAGGCGTAGTTTTCTTGTCCTTCTTGCATGAAGCGAACAATCCGGGTAACAAAATAATAGATAGGTAAAATATTTTTTTCATATCAATGAGCGTAAAGTTTTCTAAGTGAACAGTTTATTAAATGTTATTAAACGAAAATAAGGTAGCTATGGTATGATGCTCTATAACAAAAACTCGTTTGCATTGATGCAGTCAATCCCGCTTGCCTCCGCACAAAGTTTGTCGATCTCAGCGTTTTCAATCATTACCAGGTCGCGCCTCTGCAAGTTATGATCTTTTATCAGAATATCAATAATATCAGGCTCTGGTTTTGGCGTACTTTCCTCGGTAAAATAAACCGTTAGGTATTGTTCAAGCCCATGCCATTCGGTTTGCTTAATTTTATTCAGTTGCTGCTCCGGGTTGCCGTTTGTAACGATGAAGATCTTTTTTCGATCTACTACAATATCCTGGAGCAGGGTAAGCATATTTTGAAAAAGCAACAGTTTTAAGGGCAGCTTTGCTGTTATTAACAAATGTTTTAAGTTAGCCCTGAACTTCTCATCAATATTGAACTTCTCTTTCAGCCTGTCAAAAACAAACTCCTTACCTTCATTTATATACGTGTTTACCATTAGCTCGGTTGTCTGTTTGGCATCAATTAGTTCGGTGTATTCTAACATCGCCGAAAACAGGTAATAAACCTGGAATAGGTAATCCTTTTCCGGATATAGCACATTATCCAGTTCAAATATAAATGCCTGTTTACGGCTGTCGATATTTTGGTAGTTCATAGTTGATAGTTCATTGCAGCTTCAGGGTATATTGCTTTGTGACTATAATCTTTTAAATTTGTTTACAAAGATAAGGAAGCCAATTTAATTGACCATGAATGCACTTGCTAAAAAGCTACAGGTAAAACCCGGGAAACGCTGGCTGTTTTATAACGCGCCGGACAATTATCTCACTCAACTTGAACCATTGCCAGACGGAGTTGAAGCCATATTTGATTTGGATGGGGAGTTTGATGGCGTGCAACTATTCGTAAAAAATAGCGATGAATTAGCGGATACCCTTCCGGTTGTAGTTCCGGTATTAAAGCCCGATTCAATTTTCTGGATCACTTATCCAAAGAAAAGTTCGGGCATAAAGTCCGACCTGGAAATGATGGGCAATTGGGATATCGTCGGTAAATATGGCTACAACGGTGTATCCGCAGCTGCCGTTGATGATATCTGGACCGCCCTGCGCTTCCGTCCAATCGGGCAATCAAAGGTATCGGAATCCCGTAACGAAGCCATCAAGGGAAATAACGAGTACGCCGATTATATCGACGTAGATAACAAGCAGGTTAAGCTACCTGCTGATGTTGAGCAGGCACTGACGCCTAATGCTGCAGCAATGGCTTTCTATCAATCCTTATCCTACAGTAACAGGAAGGAATATGTGGTTTGGATATTGTCGGCAAAACAGGAGAAGACGAGGAATGAACGGCTGGAAAAAATGATTGAAAAGTTGCAGGCCGGGAAAAAGAACCCGTCGGAAAAATAAATACAAATACGTTGCAAAAAGGGAGAGCATAACATGTTCTCTTTTTTTATGCCTAAATATATTTTCAATTTTATTTTGTGTAACCAAATGGTTTCGCATATATTTGTAACCGAAAGGTTTCATATAACCTTATTTTATGCGCAGAGATGTTTTCCAGGCAATTGCCGATCCAACACGCAGGGAGATTATAGGTTTATTGGCTAACCGGCAAATGAACTTAAATTCCATTGCCGATAATTTTGATATAAGTCGCCCTGCAGTTTCAAAACACATAAAAATTTTAACCCAGTGCGGGCTAATTACTATAAAGCAGGATGGGAGGGATAGGTATTGTAAGGCCAATTTTACCAAACTGAATGAAGTATCAGATTGGGTTGAGCAATACCGCAAATTCTGGACGCAAAAATTAGATGCCCTTGGCGATTTTCTTGACAACGAAACCAATACAAACAATAATATTAAAGCCTGATTTTATGAAAAGCGAACCGGTTATAGTTGAACGCACCTACAATGCCCCCGTCGAAAGGGTATGGCATGCACTAACTGACGTTGAAAAAATGCGCCAGTGGTATTTTCCGCAGCTTGTTGAATTTGAACCTGAGATAGGTTTTGAAACCGAGTTTGATGTTCCGCATAATGGCAGAAACTTTTTGCATATCTGGAAGATAACCGAAGTGGTTCCGAATAAAAAGATTAGCTATGAGTGGAAATTCGGGGGCTATGCCGATAGCTCGCTGGTGAGTTTTGAATTATTTGCCGATGATGATAAAACCAAAATTATTGTAACACACCATAATCTTGAGGCTTTTAATAAGAACAATGATCCCGACCTTGAAAGAAATAATTTTGTTGAGGGATGGACACATTTTATAGGTACGGCATTGAGAGAGTATGTTGAACAAGAAAATGAATTATAAATAATAAACCTCAATTTATATGGAAACAGCGCCTTTTGTAATTGAAAGAACTTATAAAGCACCCGCCGACAGGGTTTGGCAGGCCATTACCGATAAAGATAAAATGAAGGAATGGTATTTTAAGCTGGATGAGTTTAAGCCGGAAGTTGGCTTTGAGTTCCGGTTTTCAGGCGGATCGGAGGAAAAGCAATACCTGCATATTTGTAAAATAACAGAGGTTTTACCCGGGAAGAAGCTTACCCACAGCTGGCAATATGATGGCTACCCCGGTGAATCGTTTGTTACATGGGAGATCTTTGATGAGGGCGATAAAACCAGGGTAAAACTAACCCATACCGGGTTGCATACCTTCCCGCAGGTAAGCAAGGATTTTTCGCGAGAAAGCTTTACAGCAGGATGGACCTATATTGTTGGAAAATCTCTCCTGGAATACGTGGAGAAATAACAACCGTAGAGACACAATACTTTGTGTCTGTGTATTGTGTCTCTACCTTTTTCTTATTTTTGCATGGATATGCAGCAACAGTCAAATAACAAGCTTCACGGCAAAACACTGGAAATGATTTTGAATGCTTTGGTGGCCCACTACGGTTGGCCTGAATTGGGCTACCAGATCCGCATTAATTGTTTTTTGGATAACCCAAGCATAAAATCAAGCTTAACCTTCCTGCGTAAAACACCATGGGCGCGCAAAAAAGTAGAGGATTTGTATTTGAATAGCCCGATAGATTAAACAATGTCATTGCAGCGCAGCACCTCGTAGCTATACAGAGCGATCGGAAAAGTCTGCTACTTTTATGGAGGACATGCATTGCTACGAGGTTGCTTCGTCGTTCCTCCTCGCAATGACAAGATTTTTATAGCTTTCGGCTTTTACCTTTCAGCTTTAACCACCTCCTCTTACCCGTGCTTTTTCTTCATATTCATCTTTGCCTTAACCCCTGAACTATAGTTATAAGTCTTTGAATTTTCGGGCTTTTTCTGATGAAAGGCTTCGCCGGGAGCAGGTTGAACTACCTTGCTTTTTGCGGGTTTCTTTTCTTCAGCAACAGATTCTTTTTTATCCTGCTCAATAACCAGATCATCAGGCAGATCACCAAGCGGGATTTTTTGACCGATGGTTTGCTCAATTCGTCTTACCGCAGTAAGTTCCAGATCCGTAGTAAAAGTTATCGCCAATGTTTCGTCTTCGGATGAAGTACTGTTATTGATCACTCTTTTGATAAACGTTTCTTTTTCTTCCGGTAATTCAAAATGGATCAGGAACGGGATGTTTTGCAAATCCAGCGCTTCCTCAGGTTCACCGCATACGATCAGGATTCGGGTATTGGCCGATTTTTTAAAATCTTCAATATCGGGGATGCTGTTCAATTCAATCGTCCACGAGTTTAAAATCGCAACTGAATTATTCTGACGGTTTTGCAACGTTTTGCAGAGCTTTTCGGCAGTATGGCGGGTATTTACAAATACTACTGTTTTGGTGAATAGCTCGCTATCCTGCATAAATAAATTCAGCAGGTTTAGCTTGGTGATGAAATTCGGTACGTGGTATAATAACTGCGGATGCGTTTCCAGTTTGCTCTCTGCAATTTCCTCCACCTCAACAGTGGTCGCGGATTGCATAAAGGGACTGATCATCTTTTCCAACTTATCGTGCATTACTTCGGTGAACACCAGGTGCTGGCATTTGGTGATGCTGTTGGCAAGTTCAGCAACGGGTAATTGCAGGCCTTGTTTTACGATCAGGTCTGCGTCATCGATAATTAACAACTCGATTTTATTAAGGTTAAGGCCAAGTTTTAGGTAGATGGCGCGTGCCCTGTCGGGCGTAGCAACAACTACGTCGGCGCCGTCTGCCAAAGCATCCATTTGTGCTTCGGTACCCAACGCAGGGTATAAGCCGACTATAGACATTTGTTTGTTTTTACCAAAATGCTCCAGCCCGCTGATAACAGCTAACACGTCATCCTTAGTGGGCACCAGGATCAACACCAAAGGCACACCATCCGAATTGTATTTTATCCGGTTTAAAACTGCTAAAGTATAGGTAGTAGTTTTACCACAGCCTTCGGGGCCGACAACAATAACATCCTGGCCGCCGTAAATACGTGCCAATGTTTTCTGCTGCACCTCTTTAGGGCTGTTATAGCCTGCTTCGGTTACGGCTCTTATTAATTGTTTACTAAGCTTTAATTTTTCTGACCACGACATCCTGTAATATTAAAAATCCTAAGGGAGCGCAAAATTACCCTTTTTATAGCTTATTTTCAGCTATTTAATATAATCAGCGTTTTTAGGGCGATTAAACTGCCTGCCAATCAGCATCAACGGCATTTTTTAGCATCGCTGTAAAGGTTGTCGCCGGGGGAATATCAAGGTAAGGATAAGTGACCTTCGACAGGTAAAGCCCCTGCGGATAAGCCGGAATAATGATCTTGGGAGTTTCCCTGCTGATGAGGTGGTGTTCAAATTCGTCGACGCTCATTTTCCCTTCGCCAATATCCAGTAACCTGCCAATTATTATTCTCACCATCTTACTCAAAAAACGATTAGCCGAGATCTGGAACCTGATCTTATCACCATTGTTGCTAACAAACAGGCTCGCTGAGGATACATTGCAAATAGTATGGTCATTCCTGTCCGGCATTTTGCAAAAGCCCCGGTAGTCGCTGTACAGGGGCAGCAAGGCAACTGCCGACTTCATTTTATCAAGATCAAGTTTTGGATCAAGGTATAGGGAACTGAAGTTTGTTAAAAAAGGGTCTTTATAAGTATGGATAAAATAATCATAGCTCCGCTGGACTGCATCAAACCGTGCATGAGGGAGGCCCTGCATCGGGATGATCTCAAAAACAGCAATGTCATCAGGCAGGATCTTATTGAGCCGGAAGAGAAATTCATCACTTAGTTCCTGGTCAATATCAGCATGAAAAAAGAACTGACTGGCATGTACCCGTGCATCGGTACGCCCGCAGCCGTTAATATTTACTACGGTCTTTAATAATTTGCCAAGTGTAGTTTCCAAAACCTCTTGCACGTTCAACACACCCGGATGTTTTTGCCAGCCGCTATAGTTTGTGCCATGATAGGCTATGTGGAAGAAGTAACGCAAGGGAGGGATTTACGAATTAGTTATAAGCGATGCATATTGAAGACATTGATCAATATCTTCTTTTTCCAAAGCCGGGTAATGTTCAAGGATTTCTGCTTTGCTCATACCATTGGCAGTAAGATTAAGCACTATTGATACCGTTATACGCATACCACGTATGCAGGCTTTGCCATTCATAACGTTTGGATCAGATGTAATTCGATCTATAGTTAGCATAGAGTATTTTTCTGTAAATTAGGGTCTTATATATACTTCGGCCAAATTTAAGTAATTATGAAGGAATTGATAGGCCAATTAGCGTTAATAACGCATGTGCTTACTTGCCTTTATCATTAATATAGATAACTGTTTGTTTAAATAAATTACATTAAATTTGTATGACGGAAAAGTAGGACTCTAAGTGCATACTTTTTCCTTCCAAAATAGTTTGTATGAAATATATCTTAGAAATAGAGGTTGCCGGTGGCGAAGCCACGTTTGTGGAAAAGTTTTTAAAGAATATCTCTTTTGTAAAAAAGGTAAAGGCCGTTGCATCCAATGAAATTACCAATCCCGCTATTTTGCAGAGCATCGAAGCCTACGAAAATGGTTCTGTGAAACCAACACCACTTAATTTAGCCGAATTAAAGTCGATGATTAATGCGTGAACTCCATTTTATGCCTAAAGCCTGGCAAGACTTGGGATGGTGGGTGAAAAATGATTTAAAAGGCGTAAAAAAGATTCATAGTCTTTTAGAGAGTTGTTGCAAAACGCCTTTCGAAGGGATTGGCCAACCCGAGCCTCTTAAGGCTAACTATTCAGGCTATTGGTCACGGCGAATCAATTTGGAACATCGAATTGTTTATAAAGTAGAAGAACTTAAAATTGTTGTACATTCTCTTCATGGACACTACCAGGATTAGAAATATAACTTTCATAAAGTTTAATCGTTAATGAATTTAACCAAAGCATGCTTTAATTGTTCAACAACAACTTCCACGTCTTCTTTTTGGGGATGAGTGTCCTTGGTGGTTAAGGTCTGGCCGATAATATAGGAGTAATTTAACCCCAGGCTTGTTGCAAGAATCCTATAGCTGCTATCGTGATAATGCTCTGTATAGATTTCAAAAATCTTTGTTTTTGAATTAGAGAAATAGAGGTTTGCAAACCCGGCGCCATGAAGTCCTGCAACGAAACCTGCCGAGGCAAATAAATCAATTTGTTGCAGCATATTCATTTCTTCGAGATAATATATTTCAAAGCCTAATTCAGAAAAAAGCAGGTTGACTTCTTTTTCATTTACTAGTTTTCTATGATTTGCCTTATCTCTTGAAATGTAAATTTTTCTCGTGCCTGATTTGTTGTTTTTTAATAAATTGATTTTATCGCGGTACACATTTACTATCCACGAGGGGCTCCATAGTTTTTGATAGCCTTCGAAACCTCTGTAATGTACTTTATTCCAATTATTTATAAAATCAGGGACAATAAGGGTTTTAATTTGAAGTAAGAAATTACTATTTGCAGGAATAATTCTATCTGCTGTTATTCCCAAAAGATTTAACATTTCCATTTGGAAATTCAGATGATTGGAAATGATATAAAATTCAGGCTTGTAGCTTGATTTTTCCAGCAGATAAAACCTTGCCAAACATTCGGTTAAAAAGTGATAATAGTTATTCTCTAACCCGGATAAAGACAAATGTGCTACCACAGCATCTATCTTTCTTTTTTTTGATCTGAGGAATATTAATTTACTTTCGCCAATTTTCGGATTTTCTTTTTGAGCGGTAAATTCAAGTATAACCTGCTTGTTTTTGGAGAAAACTTCTTCACGGTTAGTAAAGCAAAAAGCATTGTTAAAAGATCTTACATATAAAGGCGGCGTTTTAATATCATAACAGGAAAAACCGCTATGGGAGCAATTGAAAGCATCTTTAAATTCCGGCATGTGGAATTTTCCTTCAGGAAAAATAATTTGCTCGTCGGTTGCTTCGTCTTTAGCTTTAACAGGTTTAATGGTTCCGAAAAATAAATTTTTAATCTTTTTTTTGTACAATGTAGCTTTACTCATTTCACATATTTAGAAGCGGACTAAAAATGATACGTAATTTACGTAACCATAAATTTTCATTTTTGTCGACTTTAACGCAAAAGACGGCTAAAAATACTTGACAAACCATAGATGTGTAAACAAAAAAACCGAATAGCCTTCGCCATCCGGTTCCTATTGTGTGATTGATTGATTCTTTTTAGTCTGGGGATATACTTCCCTAAATCATCCGCACATCTGCATATCCACGCATCCGCACATTAGAAAACCTGCTCAAACTGGTTCACTGCATCCTTACTTTCAAGGATAGAATGTCCCATCAGGAATTCGTCTACCTTGCGTGCAGCCTCGCGGCCTTCTGAGATAGCCCAAACTACTAAGGATTGTCCCCTGCGCATGTCGCCGGCAGCAAATACTTTACTCACGTTGGTTCGGTAAGCGCCTTCGGTAGCTTTAACATTTTTGCGCCCGTCGAGCTCAACGCCAAGACTTTCGATCATGCCTTCGTATTGTGGGTTCAGGAAGCCCATTGCAAGGAACACCCTTTGACAAGGGATCTCACGTTCTGAACCTTCCTTAATAGTTTTAGTAACCGGGCGACCCATCACATCATTCTCCCATGATACGTCGATAACTTTTAATGCTCTTAAATTGCCGTCTTCATCACCTAAAAACTCTATGGTTTCAATTCCCCAATGCCTGTCGGCACCTTCTTCGTGGCTGCTGGTTGTTTTCATCAGCATAGGGTAGGTTGGCCATGGCATGTGTTCGGTACGTTGCACAGGCGGCTGCATCATCACCTCGAATTGTTTGATTGATCTGGCCTGCTGGCGGTTTGAAGTGCCCACGCAATCAGAACCGGTATCACCACCGCCAATTACGATAACATCCTTGCCGGTGGCTATGATCTCTTCAGCCTTAACTTCAATATTGCTTACACGCTTATTTTGCTGTTTTAAAAAGTCCATCGCAAAATGGATACCCTTTAATTCCCTGCCGGGGATATTTAGGTTGCGCGGGATGGTTGATCCACCTGCCATGATAACAGCATCGTTATTACGTACCAGCTCATCGGCAGAAATATCCTTACCAACTTCAGTATTGTATTTAAATTCGATACCGTCTTTTTCCATTACCTCAACACGGCGCTCAACTACCCATTTTTCCAGTTTGAAATCAGGAATACCGTAGCGTAATAAGCCACCTGCGCGGTCGTCGCGTTCGTAAACGGTTACCGCGTGCCCGGCCTTTACCAATTGTGCGGCAGCAGCCAAACCTGCGGGACCTGAACCTACCACAGCTACCTTTTTGCCTGTTTTAATAAGCGGGGCTGTTGGCTGTACCAGGTTTTTTGAATAAGCAATCTCAATGATGTGCTTTTCAATTTCCTCGATAGCAACCGCTGGTTTATTAATTCCCAGCACGCAAGCCGACTCGCACGGAGCAGGGCAGATCCTGCCGGTAAACTCCGGGAAATTATTGGTTGATGAAAGAATGTTGTATGCTTCTTCCCAATTTTTACGATACACTGCATCGTTAAATTCAGGGATGATATTACCCAGCGGGCAGCCTGAATGACAGAACGGAATTCCGCAATTCATACAGCGTGCCGATTGCTGGTTAAGTTTTTCGTCAGTATAGGAGTGTACAAACTCATTGTAGTTTTTAACACGCTCTGCAACCGGTGTTTTGGCTGGAAGTTCCCTGTTAAACTCCTGGAATCCTGTAGGCTTTCCCATTAGCTGATAGTTTGATATTGTAATTTCTCTAAAACTTTTTTATACTCTTTTGGATATACCTTAACAAATTGAGTAGCTGCTGTATCCCAATTCTTGAGTAAGGTTTGCGCAACCTTGCTGCCTGTTAAATGAACATGCTTGTGCAATAGCGTAATTATTTGTTCCTGGTCCTGTAGCGATAGCGGATCAAGATCAACCATCTCCATGTTGCAGTTTTCGCTGAATGTGTTGTTAGGGTTATACACCCATGCAATACCGCCGCTCATGCCTGCCGCAAAGTTTCTGCCTGTTTCGCCAAGGATCAGCGCACGGCCACCTGTCATGTATTCGCAACCGTGATCGCCAATACCTTCAACAACTGTGGTAGCACCGGAGTTACGTACAGCGAAACGTTCGCCTGCCATCCCGCGGATAAATACCTCACCTGATGTTGCACCGTAAAGTGCTACGTTGCCGATGATAATGTTATCCTCTGGTGTAAATGTTGCTTTTTCAGATGGATAGATCGCCAGTTGCGCGCCCGAAAGGCCCTTGCCTACGTAGTCATTGGCTTCGCCTTCCAGCTCAAAGGAGATTCCTTTGGTAGTAAATGCGCCAAAGCTTTGACCAGCCGATCCTTTGAACTTAAAGTTGATGGTATTGTCAGGCAACGCTGCTGAGCCGTATAATTTCGAGATCTCGTTTGATAACAAAGTTCCTATAGTACGGTCAACGTTTCTCACATCGAAAGAAGCGAATACCGGGGTTTTATCTTCAAGCGCTTGTTTAGCAGCTTCCAATAGCTTCCAGTCAAGGATATCGGCCATGCCGTGATCCTGCTTTTCGCTATTGTATAAGGTAACGTCTTTTGGATTATTTACCGGGTGTAAAATGCCTGAAAGATCGATCTTTTGCGCCTTCCAGTTTTTAAGCCCGTCTTTCACTTTCAGGAACTGAACGCGGCCAACCATTTCGTTAATGGTACGGAAGCCAAGCTCAGCCATAATTTCGCGAAGCTCTTCAGCCATAAAGCGGAACAGGTTCACTACGTGCTCAGGTTTGCCCGAGAATAGCTTCCTTAATTCAGGATCCTGGGTAGCAACACCAACAGGGCAGGTATTCAGGTGACACTTGCGCATCATGATACAACCGCCTGCAACCAGTGCAGCAGTAGCAACACCCCATTCTTCGGCACCCATTAAAGCTGCGATTGCTAAATCCCTACCAGTTTTTAACTGGCCATCCGTTTGCAGCACTACACGGCTGCGCAGTTTATTGCGTACCAGTGTTTGGTGGGCTTCGGCAAGGCCAAGTTCCCACGGCAATCCTGCATGTTTTACAGAGCTGATAGGGGACGCGCCTGTACCGCCATCATAACCGGCAATCAATATTACGTCGGCGTGTGCTTTTGCCACACCGGCCGCTATAGTTCCTACGCCTGCCTTCGATACCAGCTTTACGTTGATGCGTGCGGCGCGGTTAGCGTTCTTAAGGTCGAAGATCAGCTGTGCCAAATCCTCGATAGAATAAATATCGTGGTGTGGTGGCGGCGAGATCAAACCAACGCCAGGTGTTGAGTGACGGGTTTTTGCGATCCAGTCGTCAACCTTATGGCCCGGCAACTGCCCGCCTTCGCCCGGTTTTGCACCTTGCGCCATTTTTATCTGCAATTCGTCGGCGTTGGTAAGGTAATTTGAAGTTACCCCAAAACGCGCGGATGCTACTTGTTTGATAGCTGAGCGCATCGAATCGCCGTTAGGCATTACCTGGTAACGCATTTCGTCCTCACCGCCTTCACCTGTATTGCTTTTGCCGCCGATACGGTTCATGGCAATAGCCATCGTGCTATGCGCCTCGTGCGAGATCGAGCCAAAGCTCATCGCGCCCGTTGCAAAGCGCTTCATGATATTTTCGGCCGGTTCAACCTCGTCCAGTGAGATCGACTCACGATGATGCGCAAAGTCAAGCAAGCCACGGATGGTGAAGTGTTTTTCGCTCTGCTCGTTTATCGCCTTAGCATATTCCTTATAAACCGAATAGCTGTTGCTGCGGGTTGCGTGTTGTAGCAGGTGAACAGTGGTTGGGTTGAACAAATGTTGTTCACCACGGCGCTTCCATTGGTAGATACCGCCTTCAGGCAATAAATGTACCCCGGTTTTTGAACCGCCGAAACCGATCTTGTGTTTACAAAGCGATTCGCGGGCAATTTCATCAAGGCCTAAACCGCCGATGCGGGTTACCGCTCCGGTAAAATATTTATCTACAACAGTTTTGTTTATACCAAGGATCTCAAACACCTGCGAACCATGGTATGATTGCAGCGTTGAAATTCCCATTTTCGAGAAGATTTTCAGCAAGCCATCGTTAACCGATTTTACATAGTTTTTTTGCAGGTATTTTAAGTCAAGGTCAGTTTCCAGGCTGCCGTTATTCTTTAACGTTTCAATGGTCGAAAGCGCCAGGTATGGGTTAATTGCAGTAGCACCAAATGCAAGCAAGCAGGCAAAGTGGTGAACTTCCCAGGTATCGCCGGTTTCAACAACCAATCCTACAGCACCGCGGCGTCCACTCCTGATCAAATGGTGATGTACCGCAGATACCGCCAGTAACGACGGGATAGGGGCGTGCTCCGAATCAATTGCACGGTCAGAAAGGATCAATACCTCAAAACCATCATCAACCGAATCCTCTGCATAGCGGCAAAGCCTTGCAATACCTTTTTCCAGCGAACCCGGCATGCCATCGGCATTGTAATAGGTTTGCAGGGTTTTGGCATGGAACATACCGGTATCAATACTTCTTAATTTCTCCAGCTGGTGGTTTTTAAGGATAGGGTGCTTTAACACCACGCAATGGCAATGCATTTTATCCTCGTCCAGCAAATTGCCGTTATTGCCTATAAAGGTTGATAAACTCATTACCAAACGCTCACGAATCGGGTCGATAGGCGGGTTGGTAACCTGGGCAAAAAACTGTTTGAAATAGCTTGATAGGTGTTGTGGCTTGTCAGACAGAATTGCAAGCGGCACATCAGTACCCATTGAGCCTATTGGTTCCTTGCCATCTAAAGCCATCGGCTTAATAATGGTGTCGATATCCTCGCGGGTGTAACCGAATACCTGTTGGTAACGGAATACGGCAGATTCAGAAAGGCTGGCGAATGCCAAACGCGGTTCAGCCAGTTCACCTAATTGAATCTTATAGTTTTCAAGCCAGCGGCCATATGGCTGTTTGCCGGCTATCTGGTGTTTAATTTCGTCGTCGGTTATGATCTTCCCTTTTTCGGTATCGATCAATAACATTTTGCCGGGTTGTAAGCGGCCCTTGCGCAATACCAGGCTCTCATCAAGGTTAAGCACACCGGCTTCTGAAGCTGCAATAACGCGGCCATCATTGGTGATCACAAAACGCAACGGACGAAGGCCATTTCTATCCAACAAAGCGCCTACCAATTTACCATCGGTAAAGGTAATAGCAGCAGGGCCGTCCCATGGTTCCATTAATGTAGCGTGGAACTCGTAGAATGCCTTCTTAAGCGGATCCATCTGTTCGTTGCCATCCCATGCTTCAGGCACCAGCATCATCATTACATGCGGCAATGAACGGCCGGTATGCAGCAGAATCTCAATTATATTGTCAAGACAGGCTGAGTCAGACTGATTGTTGTCAATCACCGGCAGTAGCATCTCCATTTCCTCGTTGGTAAAATAGGCCGACGCATACGACTTTAAGCCGGAGTAAAACCAGTTTAAGTTACCGGTAAGCGTGTTGATCTCACCATTATGGGCGATCAAACGGAATGGCTGGGCCAGCTTCCATGACGGGAAGGTATTGGTTGAGAACCGCGAGTGGATCATGGCGAAGCCTGATGCGATGCGCGGATCGGCCAGGTCGCTAAAATATTGACGCAACTGGTATGTGGTCACCTGCCCTTTGTAGACAATTGTTTTGCAGGATAACGAGGTAAAATAAAAATGTTCGCTAGCTGCTGCAATATTTTCAGTAACCGTTTTGTTGATGTAGCGCCTTAATATGTACAGCTTACGTTCAAAATCATCAGCATTGGTAATGTTATGCGGGCGTTGAATAAAGATCTGCTCCACATTAGGCTCCGCTTTCCGGGCAGTTTCGCCTATAACAGATGAGTTAACGTTTACTTTACGATATCCCAGGGTATGTAGTCCCAGTTTTTCAACTGCGTTATCAATAACAACTTTGCATGCTTTTTTTAGTGCCGATTCCTTAGGGAAAAATATCATCCCCACGCCGTACTCACCCGGTTCAGGCAGGCTGATCTCCAGGTCGGAGCATTCCTCCATAAAAAATTCATGGGGCAGTTGTATCAAAATCCCCGCGCCATCGCCCGAATCGGGATCGCATCCGCATGCACCGCGGTGCTCCATGTTTTCGAGCATGGTAAGCGCGTCGCTAATTGTCTGGTGACTTTTATGACCGTTAATGTTAGTTATAAATCCGGTACCGCACGAGTCGTGTTCAAATTCTGGCCGGTAAAGGCCCTGTTGGCTTTCAGCTTGATCCATTGTAAATAATAAAAGTTTATAAATGGTGCAACTACGAAATTACAAATTACAGGAATGAATTAAAAATATCTTAAAATTTTTAAATTTTTCTAAATAATATAATATTTATAATGCTTTAAATTAATAATTTGGCAATATATACAAACTAATATTGCTATTTTGGAAATTAAGTACCGGTGTTTTACGATCGTCTGTGGTAAAATAATCTCCACTAGCTCTATCTGTAAAAAGAATTTCGCTTTTGTTTAAAACGGATTGACAGATATAAATTGCTTTTAGAAGAATATTTTTTAGTTTTAAATGGTAATAAAATATAGTGTACTAAACCTTAAAAACTAAATGAGGAAACTAATTTTCGTGTTGCTGATTACGGCAGTCTGTGGCGTTTTAAATAAAGCATCTGCCCAAAATCAATCCATAACTGACTCCATAAAGCGGGTAAGGGCCACTCAACAGAGGATAGACGACATAACCCTTGCATTAAAAAACAATGGTACGCAGATAACCGGAAAAGCTAACATGTATGTGTTTTTAGGTAACGAAGAAGTAACCCTTAAACATTATGGTAAGGCAATAATTGATTACAGCAATGCACTTGCAGTAAATCCTAATTTAGGATTGGCGTACCTAAGCAGGGGGGATGCTTACAGATTTCAGAAAGATTTTCAGAAAGCTGAAGCTGATTACAAACATGCGGTAGATCATTTAAATGGCGATAACATTAACCAGGGAATTGCCTACTATTACCTGGGCATGTTTGCACTCAAAGCAAAGCAATTTGATAAAGCAATGGCTGATGATTCAGTAGCTATTGCTTTGAACCCTAATTATGCTCCCGCTTACAGGGCGCGGGCAGATCTGTATGGTTTTAAAGGTAAATTTCAGCTTGCTATAAATGATATTAGCGTAGCCATGTACGGGTACCAGAATAACCCAATTCTTTTGTCGTCGCTACTTACCACAAGGGGCGATTTGAAACGCGACTTAAAGCAATATAAAGAAGCCATCAACGATTATTCGCTGGCTTTAAAACTTAATCAGAATAACGGTCATGCTTATTGGAACCAGGCAGCCTGTTATAACGTCAATGGCGATTATCAATTGGCTTTTGATGGGTACAATAAAGCAATTCCGTTTTTTAAGAATAGCCCGTCAGCATTGGCGCGGCTTTATGACGACCGCGCATTAATGGAAATGGGCCTGCAAAAATACAGGGAGGCTATTGCCGACGACTCCCTGGCAATTTTAACCGATACCAGTTATGCCGCGGCCTATATCAACAAAGGTAATGCACATGCACAAAATGCTGATTACAAGCAAAGCAATGAAGATTTTGAAAGGGCGATTCTGCATTTCAGAAATAATAAATTCGCGCTGGTTTTTATATATACCAGCATTGGGCACAATAATTATTTTTTGAATGAATATCAAAACGTTATTGATAACTGCTCAAAAGCAATAGCATTTAATATACCAAACTGGAACTCTTATTTTGAACGGGGACGCGCTTATTTGAAGTTGAACAACAAGGAACTTGCCATAAACGACTTTAAACAGGTGATGGTGGTTGATACCTCAAAGCAATCGGCAGAATATGCGTTTGCGTTGTTTTACACCGGCAACCCTGATAAAGCGGTTGAGGTAATGCAAAACAGCTTCCTGAAAACTACCAACTCGTTTGTTTTGCTAGGTGATTATTATAATATGGCATGTTTGTTTTCAATAATGAACAAGCCGGAACAGGCTGAAATCTATCTTAAAAAATGTATCGACGGCGGCTACAATAAAAAATACGCCCTTACTGATTCAGATTTCGACAATATCAAGAACACGGAAGAATTTAAGAATATTATTGCAGGTAAATAATGCCAAGGGCCTTTATTGAAATACCCGGCTTTTTTCGCGCCAGCCGCGGCAAACATCACTTATATCATTTCAGTATCATTTAAGATTGCCGTCATAAACAATCAAATAGAAAAGCCGTTGATTGGTAATAAAACCAATCAACCACAAGATGACTACCATACCAGAGATAGCAACCCGATTAGCGTCGTTATGCAACGAACTTAAATTTGTTGAAGCTTATACCGAATTATATGCTGATGATGCAGTCAGCATCGACCCAAACTATAAGAACGAGCCTTTTACCGGTCTTCATAATTTAATTGAAAGAGAAAAGCAGTTTCTGGCAAATGTTGAGATTCATGATGTTAAAGTGTCAGAAGGCATTTTTGCAGGAAATTATTTCAGTGTGATCTTTTCTATGCACTTTACGCCAAAGGGACAGGAAAGCAAGATGATAGAGGAACTCTGCGTTTACAAGGTTGAAAAAGGCAAGATTGTGAGCCAGCAGTTTTTTATCGGGTAAGTTAGAGCTTTATTTACGGCGATATTGGAGTATGCCATGAACATGTGTAATTATGTTTCAGACTATTCGTTGGAAAGCAAAATTCCTATGCTGTTTCAATGTTATTTAAAATAAGGGGCCCGAAAAGTCCCGCTTCATTTATACCAGGTTATGCGTCCGCGCGAGCAGTAGATTATATATAAAAAAGGGGCCTGCAGAAACCTGCAGAACCCCATTATTATCCCACTCAAACACAACTCCTAAATTAGTTAGTAACGATAACTACCGCTGTTTTCATCATTGAATGAACAAGGCAATGGTAGCTAAAGGTACCAGTAGCATTAAATGTAAAATTAAATGTCTTGTTTGTTGCAAGGGTGCCGCTGTCAAATGCGCCATTTAAATCCGTAGCGGTATGTGGCGCTGAATCCATATTTGTCCAGGTTACTGACTGTCCTGATTTAATGCGCACAGTGTCCGGAACGAATGCGAAATTTGAAATGGCAACTGTTGCCGAAGGTGTTGATGGCGTTGGATTTACCTTCGCCTTGTTTGACGAGCAGCTATAAGTTAGTGATAGGCCTGCCAGCACTATAAATGATAAATAAATTAGCTTCTTTTTCATAAGATGAATGTTTTGTACAATAAATATTTCTTTAACAGTATCACGGGGTAAAAGCAGAAAAGGTTGCCCGTCGCAATAATTTATTTCAAAGTAATTAATCAGGAGGTTTCGGCCGACACACAATACGTAGTTTTACGTATCAGATTGGGTGTAATTACGATATTCGTACATCTAACGTTGATTTATTTTTACAGCACCTGGTTAACTTAACATAATTGAAATGGCTGTACGAATAATTTGTATTAAAAAAGATGAGCAAACCGACGGAAATCCCTACCTGGCAATAGATCACTTTGAATGGGTTAATGAACGGATAAACGTGAATGGAGTGACAGACAGATCGCAGATCCACGATTGGATAAAGGACGGTAACGGCGAAGCCTATATTATTGATGCTAACGGGAATAAAATTTACCTGATACCTGCCGTTTGTCCGCAGGGAAATAAGTACGTTAAAACGGTACACGATGAGGATAACACAGATAACCTGCTGTTACTGCCATTGTGTGAATGAGGGAAAGCTATTTATTCCAGGTGTTAAATGGATTTACTGACAGGTTGGAATTGTAATACCTTGCGTCCATGCTAACCTCAACAGCAACCCATTCGGGTAGCTCAAATGCTTCGTCTTCGTGCTGCAATTCGATCTCCGCTGTAATAAGTCCGGCATTGTCGCCATAAAATTCATCCACTTCCCATAGTTTACCGGCAAAATCAATGCAGTATCGGGTCTTCTCAACTTGCGAAATGGCGAAGTTATCTAACAGTTCGATGCCATCTGCCACCGGTATTTCATATTCAAACTCTTTACGGGATATACCGGATGTACCACCTTTAATGGTAATAAATGCCCGGGTATCAGCTACGCGAACTCTAAATGTACGGTTCTTTTCATTTAGCAAATACCCTTGTCGGAAATACGTGCCTGCCGACTTTGGTGCCTTGCTCCATTTCTCGTGATCAACCAAAAATTTACGCTCTATTTCAATTCCCATAATATGCTGTCTGCTGAACGGCAAATGTATTAAACAATTGCGATGCCAATAGACTGCGATTGTATATTATCAGTTTTAAAATTTGTATTTTATTTATTAAATATTACATTTATTAAAAACTTAAATACTTCATACAATGGACGTTTCACGCATTAATTGGCTCGCTACAATAGTAGCAGGGCTTTCCGCTTTTATGGTTGGCGGTATCTGGTATTCAAAATCTTTATTTGGTAATGCATGGATGGTAGATAGCAACCTTACCGTTGAGCAAATACAAGGCGGCAATAAGGGCAAGATCTTTGGCTTTACAATTATATTCTCATTAATAATGGCGGTTAACCTGGCAATGTTTTTAGCCGACGCAAAAACAGATTTGGCATGGGGGACAACTGCAGGCTTCCTTGCAGGTATCTGGACCTTTGGCGCAATAGCTATCCACAGTTTATTCGAGCTGAAAAGCTGGCGTTACATATTCATAAACGGGGGATACAGCCTGGTGTCTCTTACCGTAATGGGCGCTATTATCGGGGCGTGGCGGTAGTTAGGTCAAAAGGGTTGTAGTGGTTGTAAGCGTTGTAAAGGTTTCAAATTATTGAACTTTATACCTTTAACTACTACAACGTTTACAACCACTACAACTTTTATAACCATCCTCAAATAATAATTACCATCTTCCATTAAACTTAATAGTTTTGTAGCCGTCATATGTATATAAACGCTATTATATATACATTTCTACTTTAAACATAACTTATCATGAAAAAAATATTTTATATAATATTACCGGCAGCGTGCATGTTTAATGCCTGCACCCCGATTATATATACCAGCACCGAGACTGCCGGCGTTCAACAGCAGCAACCATTAACCGACCAGGTTTTTTACGACGAATTGAGCCCTTATGGCCAATGGATTGACTATCCGGATTATGGCTATGTATGGCAACCGGATCTGGGTCCTGATTTCAGGCCGTACGATACCAATGGTAATTGGGTTTATAGCGATGAGGGCTGGACCTGGTCGTCAAACTACAGCTGGGGCTGGGCGCCATTCCACTATGGCAGGTGGTTTTTTGACGGCGACTATGGCTGGATGTGGCAACCGGGTAACGAATGGGCTCCTGCATGGGTAGCCTGGGGACAAAGCAACGATTACTACGGTTGGGCCCCATTGCCACCTAACCAGGGCTACAACACCAACTGGAGGCCAAGAAACCAGGACTGGACCTATGTGCAGGCCGGTTACATTTCAAGGCCTAATTATCATAACTATGTGGTCAGGAATAATGTTACAATTATTAATAATACCACCATCATTAATAATGTTAATATTAATAACAATTACGGCGGAAATGGAGGTGGTCATCGCGGTCCGGTTTATAACCGTGGCCCGCAGGTTAGTGATGTTGAAAGCAGAGGGCATACCAGGATCCAACCGGTTAGGATTGGTATAAGCACCAGGCCGGGTCAAACTCAGCAAAATGGTCAGCTCAATATTTACAGGCCTGTTATTAACCAGGGTGCACAACAGGGCAACAACAGGCCTGCTCCGCAACATAGTGTAAATTATAATGGAGGTGGTCGTGGAAACTCTAACCCAAGACCGGGTACTGGACAAGGCAACAACCAGAATCCGCAACAGGGTCAGAACCCAAGACCAGGTAACGGACAAGGTAATAACCAAAACCAGAATCCGCAGCAGGGTCAAAATCCAAGGCCGGGTAACGGGCAGGGTAATAACCAAAATCAGAACCCGCAGCAAGGTCAAAATCCAAGACCAGGTAACGGACAAGGGAATAACCAGAATCAGAACCCGCAGCAAGGTCAAAATCCAAGACCGGGTAACGGGCAAGGCAATAACCAAAACCAGAACCCGCAACAAGGCCAAAACCCAAGGCCGGGCAACGGACAGGGGAATAACCAGAATCAGAACCCGCAGCAAGGACAGAACCCAAGACCAGGTAACGGGCAAGGGAATAACCAGAATCCGCAGCAGGGACAAAATCCGCAACAAGGTCAAAATCCAAGACCAGGTAACGGACAAGGGAATAACCCGAATCAGAACCCACAACAGGGTCAAAATCCAAGACCGGGTAATGGACAAGGTAATAACCAGAATCAGAATCCGCAGCAGGGTGGTCAGAACCCACAACAGGGTCAAAATCCAAGACCGGGTAATGGACAAGGTAATAACCAGAACCAGAATCCGCAGCAGGGTGGTCAGAACCCGCAACAAGGTAATAACCCGCAGCAAGGCCAGGGTGATCATAGGGGAGGACGTGGCAATGGGCAAAATCAAAACCCAAACCCTCAGCAAGGACAGCCGAACCAAAATCCACAACAGGGGCAAGGGAATGGTCAACAGCCGCAGAGGCCTCAGCCGGTGCAGCAGAACCCAAACCCTCAACAGGGGCAGGGTAATGGTCAACAGCCGCAAAGGCCTCAGCCGGTGCAGCAAAATCCGAACCCACAACAAGGTCAGCAACAGCCAAGGCCTCAGCCGGTTCAGCAAAATCCGAACCCGCAACAAGGTCAGCAACAGCCAAGGCCTCAGCCGGTTCAGCAACGTCCGATAGCACGCCCCGCAACTCAACCAAAGCCACAGGTGCAGCCGGTTAAGAAACCGGAGCCTGTAAAGCAGGACGAATCAAACAAGCCCAACGTACAGTAGTTAATAATAAGGAAAGGCGCCGGTATCACCAGCGCCTTTCCTGTTAAAATAATTTAAGTTTTTTTGCTTTTTGCTTTCGCCTTTCAGCTTTAACCTTTAACCTTTCGGCTCATTACATCCTGTGGTTATCGGCTCTCCATTCCCTGATGTCCTTTTTAATTTCGGCAGGCGAAAGATTTTCCTTTGCCGCCCGGTCGGCAAGAACAACAAACTCCTTATCAGGTGCAAAGCGCAGGGCGATAACCTGGGCCATGGTAACCCGGCTATCAAGTGGCTTATTAGTTAAGATATAATGCCTCAGGTTTTCCTCGGCACGGATGGCCCTGTCCTGCGCCCTTAACGGGAACTGGCGCAAATAAACTGCACTGAAGAATCCGCAGATAAATAAAAGTGCTATCAGTATAGAGTTCAACATGTCGTAATGTGCCGCCCATTGCAGGTAAACGTTTACAAGTGATGTAATGGCACCTATAGATAAAAGCGGAACCAGTATGTAGTGATATCCCTTAACATATTGCGTGTGATGGGTATTATTTTGTTGTAACATGATGGGTTTGATTTTTGAGCCAAGATAATACTATTTGGTTTATTGAAGCCGACTAAAAATGACTTTTTAATGTTGAGTAAAAGAACAATTAACCGCAATTTGCGTTAATATTTTTCACTAAAACGCAATCAAACATGAATAACTCATTGATTACATCCGAAAAAACATTGACGATTGGTGGCGAACTAACCATTAACAGAATAGGTTATGGCGCTATGCGTATCACGGGCAAGGGCATTTGGGGGCCACCGAAGGACGAGGCAGAAGCTATAAATGTATTACAGCGCGCTGTTGAGCTTGGTGTAAATTTTATTGATACCGCTGATAGCTATGGCCCGCATATATCAGAGGAGTTAATCGCGCAGGCGCTTTATCCGTATCCCGCCGACCTTGTGATTGCTACCAAAGGTGGCTTACTTCGTACGGGGCCTGACGTGTGGCCGATAAATGCAAAGCCCGATTATTTAAAAAAGGCGCTGGAGGGCAGTTTAAAGCGGTTGAAGCTGGATCAGATTGACCTGTACCAACTACATCGTATAGATCCTATAGTTCCCGCCGAGCAAAGCTTTGAGTTTTTGCAACAGGCACAGGAGGAAGGATTGATAAAACACATTGGCCTGTCGGAAGTTGATGTGGATGTTATAAAAAAGGCGCAGGAGTTTTTTGAAGTGGTATCCGTTCAGAATATGTACAGCGTTGACAACCGCAAATGGGAGCCAGTGCTTCAATATTGTAAAGCACACCAGATTGCGTTTATTCCGTGGTTCCCACTTAATGCAGGTAATGTTGCCAGCCAGGATAAACTGAAGCAAATTGCTGAGAAGCACAACGCCACTGTTCACCAGGTTGCGTTAAGCTGGCTGCTTAACCATTCAGACAATATTTTGCTGATTCCGGGTACTTCAAGTGTTAAGCACCTGGAGGAGAATCTAAATGCAGTTTCCCTTGAGCTTACTGAAGCAGATATCCAGGAATTGAACAGTATCAACCCGCAATAAAATTTGACTAAAAACTTATGGTGCGCCTTAACTCCGTAAGTTTTTAATCTCAATTATTGTAAATAAATTACCATTGTATTTATTATTTTAATTACAAAGAAACAAATTTGTGATTTACTTGTTCGTCAATGCACAATACCCTTTAGTAAAATAAGTAAATTATGAAAAATTTTAAGTACTACTTTGTGATATTGTTGCTGGCAGCAGCAGTATCTTGTAAAAAAAATGACAGTTCGTCGGTAAACATCAAAGGAAATGTTTCTAACGACGAAGCAGCTGATATGGTGGCCGCTTCGGTGTCAACAAATTTAAATGGTGTGGCCGGCGTTTCGGGCGATGTTACAGTTAGCGCGCAGGCTTTTGTTGGGTTGCATTTGCCTTGCGGAACCTCAAAATCCGATAGTGTTTCACGGCAATCCAATGGTACAAACGTAAGCTATAGCTATAAGTTAAAATACAGCTATACGCTTAATTGCAATAGCGATAATCCACCGGATAATCTTGTATCAAACCTTGCCTATAGCGGTTCATATAGCGGCCCGCACATTTCATCAAGCAATTCAGGTAGTTCAGCTTTTACAGTTGGCGGCCTTAGCCCCTCGGCAACTGCTTACGTGATCAATGGCGAATACAAACGCGATGGCTCATTCAAATCAAAGGTCGACACTACAAATGCAGGCAGCAGCAGTATTGATATTGCTGTGAAATCGCTCACTTTATCAAAGCCCGACCGCAAAATAGGAAGCGGCTCTGCAACTTTTACCATCACCGGCAACGTTCCTAAAAAAGGCAATTTTAGCTATAATGGTTCAATAGTATTTAATGGCGATGGCACAGCAAATTTAACAGTTAACGGAACTGTTTATGTAGTGGTGCTTGCCACTGGCGAAAAGAGTAAGAAATAACCGGGTTAAACCGAATTACAGAATAGCCGGCAAATTAATTTAAGCCGGCTATTTTTTTGCTGTTTAAATTATGCTACTGTGGCCACCTTAAACGGTTTTATATCAACCGATTCCCAAACGTCTTGTGTAATATATGGTTCGCTTTGTTTCCAGGCCTCCAGTTCCTCGACTGTTTCAAATTGCAATACCATTACGGAGCCTATCATTTTGCCTTTGTCGTTCAGCATGGCTCCGCCTAAAATAAAATTGCCGTTCTTTTTAAGCGCTGAAGCTCCGTCAAGATGATGTGGCCGAACATTCATGCGGCGTGATAAGCCATTGGCATCAGTATGGTCGTATGCGGTAATAAGATATTGATTCATGATGTATTTATTAGTGCGGCAATTTAAGTTTATGGATTCAAATCAACGAATTTTTGAAGTATTGGAAAAATAAAATAAATTAATAACTGTTAATGTTACATTTTTTACAATATTTGTTTTTTAACCAATTGTTGATACTAAATGAAGGATTTTCTTACACAGGAATTTACTAAGATATTTAATAAAAATCCTGAAAATACCTATTTTTCACCAGGGCGCGTTAACCTGATCGGTGAGCATATTGATTACAATGGCGGGCTGGTAATGCCTTGCGCCGTTACATTCGGAACCTATTTGCTGGTGTCGCCCAATAGCGATGGCATGTTCAGGTTCAGGAGTATGAATTTTGAAGAAAAACTGGACATCCCCGTACAGGGCAACTACACAAAAACAAAAGAATACTGGTTTAACTATCCGTTGGGTATTATAGAATATTTTTTAAAGGATGGGCACCCGGTATTGGGGATGGATCTGCTTTTTTATGGCAATATTCCTATAAGCTCGGGTTTATCTTCCTCGGCATCTATTGAGGTGGTAACTGCATTTGCCCTAAACGATCAGCTAAACAGCGGTTATTCAAAGCTCGATTTGGTAAAACTTTCGCAAGCTGTTGAGAATAACTTTATTGGGGTTAACTGCGGTATTATGGATCAGTTTGCCGTTGCCTTTGGCGAAAAGAATAAAGCGCTGATGCTGAACTGCGACACGCTGGATTACAAGGCTGTCGACAGCAACCTTGGAGAGCATATTTTAGCAATAATAAATACCAATAAGCCGCGCAAGCTGGCCGAATCAAAATATAATGAACGGGTGCAGGAATGCCAGGCGGCGTTAAAAGCCCTGCAGCACGAGTTGGAGATCAATAATCTTTGTGATATTGATACTGCTACCTTTAATAAGTACAGTCATCTAATTACTGACGCTACAATATACAAACGTGCGAAACACGTTATTGAGGAAAACGATCGCGTTAAACTGGCCGCAGTAGCACTGAGCAATAATGATTTAGCTGAGTTTGGCAGGTTGATGTACGCTTCGCACGATTCGTTGCGCGATCTTTACGAGGTAAGTGGCAAGGAACTAGATACCATTGCCGAATACAGTAAAACCGATGCCAACGTAGCCGGCGCCCGTATGACCGGTGCTGGTTTTGGCGGCTGTGGTATAGCCCTGGTTAAAGAAAGTGCCTTTGAAGACTTCCAAAAAAATATGATCGCTTATTATACCAATAAAATAGGTTATGCGCCATCAGTATACAGCTCACTTATCGGCGATGGAGTAGGGGAGCTTTTAGCAGAAAGCGAAAAGACCAAAGCTTAAAGCGTTAAAATTATAACTTGAGACCTGATATAGTCGGTAATGGTTACTTTTGCCTTCGGCTTTTTGCTTTACGCTTTTAGCTTATTAACATGAAGAAACTAAAGCTTGACGAACTAAACCGGGCTTCGGTTGCCGAATTTAAGGCGATGGAGAAGTTCCCCGTGGCAGTGGTATTGGATAATGTGAGGAGCATGCATAACATAGGCTCGATATTCCGTACGGCGGATGGATTTGCGGTTGAGCAGGTTTGCCTTTGCGGGATAACTGCCTGCCCGCCGCACCGCGAAATTGAAAAAACCGCCCTGGGGGCCACACAATCCATTAACTGGAAATATTTTGAGACGCCTTTACAGGCAGTTGAACAGTTGCGCAGCGAGGGTTATGCCATTATAGCCATTGAGCAGGCGCAAAACAGCATCATGCTGAATGATTTTACGCCCGCCGAAGACGTGAAATATGCATTGATCTTTGGAAATGAAGTAAACGGTGTTAGCGAGGAAGTTATGGCAAACATAGATGCCTGTATCGAGATTCCCCAATTCGGAACAAAGCATTCCTTTAATATAGTGGTATCAGCCGGGATTGTGTTGTGGGATTTCTTTTCGAAGATAGTTGGTTAGTTCATGGTTAATAGATCATGGTTCATAGCCGAACCGTAGAAAAGAAAATGGTTCATAATTCATCGCCAAATTCCGGCTATGAACTATGAACCATCAACTATGAACTTCTTATAAATGTATCACCTCGCCGTACGCAGCGGCAGCGGCTTCCATAATCGCCTCGCTCATGGTAGGGTGTGGATGTACTGATTTTATGATTTCATGACCGGTTGCTTCCAGCTTACGTGCCGTAACAACTTCGGCAAGCATTTCGGTAACGTTATGACCAATCATGTGTGCGCCTAAAAATTCACCGTATTTGGCATCGAATATCAGTTTAACAAAGCCTTCCTTCGCTCCGGCGGCACTAGCTTTACCTGACGCTGAGAATGGGAACTTGCCTATCTTTAATTCGTAACCTGCCGCAATTGCAGCTTTTTCTGTATAACCAACTGAAGCAACTTCTGGTGAGCAATAAGTACAGCCCGGAATATTATTATAATCAAGCGGGTGCGGGTTTTGGCCTGCAATCTTTTCAACGCAAATAATACCTTCTGCCGATGCTACGTGAGCAAGCGCCTGGCCTTTAACAATATCACCAATAGCATAAACGCCTTCAACGTTGGTTTTGTAGTAATCGTCAACAATAACTTTACCGCGATCAGTTTGTACGCCGTTTTCCTCAAGGCCTAAACCTTCAAGGTTGGTAGAGATGCCAACTGCTGATAAAACTATTTCAGCTTCAAGCGTTTCAACACCGGTAGCAGTTTTAACCTGCACCTTGCAAATATCGCCGCTGCTGTCAACCGACTCTACATTTGAGCTGGTCATGATGTTAATACCTTGTTTTTTAAGCGTACGGGCCAGTTGTTTTGAAACTTCTTCGTCCTCAAGCGGTACGATGTTATCCAAAAATTCAACTACAGTAACTTTGGTGCCTATTGCGTTGTATACGTATGCAAACTCAATGCCTATAGCGCCGGAACCAACTACTATCATTGATGCCGGTTTTTTAGGCAGCACCATGGCCTGGCGATAACCTATTACCTTTACGCCATCCTGTTTAAGGTTTGGCAATTCGCGCGAGCGGCCGCCTGTTGCCAGTATGATATGCTTTGCAGTAATGTCAGAAGTTTCGCCGCTGGCGTTGGTTACAGTAACTACGCCTTTGCTTTTAAGCTTGCCGGTGCCCATTACTACATCAATTTTATTTTTTTTCATTAAAAACTGAACACCTTTGCTCATGCCATCAGCAACACCGCGGCTTCTCTTGATCATTGCATCAAAATCAACCTCGCTTTCGCCAACCTTTATGCCATATTCTGCAGCATGATTAATATATTCAAACACTTCGGCGCTTTTAATTAATGCTTTTGTTGGGATACAGCCCCAATTTAGGCAAACGCCGCCCAATGATTCCCTTTCAATTATCGCAGTTTTTAAACCCAACTGCGAAGCGCGAATAGCGGCTACATAACCACCCGGACCAGAACCTATAACAATTAAATCGTAGTTCATATTTTGATTATAATGTTTTATAAATGACCTTTTGTATTACTGTTTGTGAGAATAGAAATATTTATGCCTTGCCTTTTAACGGGAATAAAACCTTTTATGTTCAGTACCGGCGCAGCTGCTCATAGCCGTTAAATTTGATGCCAAAGCTAAATAAAAGCAGCGAAATGCTAAAATCAGCTTATCATTTCAAAATCATATCATAAATGCCTGAAATAATGGCATATAGTGGCATATATTGATAGTTGCCTGATACCTAATATTTTACTAGTTTTTTATTTATTATACCATATTATTGTAATTTTTTATGCTATCGTGATTAAATATTGCCGATATGTTTATAAATGTTAACAATTTGTTAATATTGGGAATAGCCTTAATCCTTACTTTTGTAACAAAAATGATATTTAACCCAAATTTTAATTAAAGCAAAACTGTATGAGGAAGTTTTTACTTTTATTTTTCTCCATTTTATCCCTAAACCTTGCCCACGGGCAGGTTACAACAACAAGTAGTATCTCGGGTACTGTTGTTGACGAAAAAGGCCAAACTTTACCGGGCGTAACAATTGTTGCTACGCATACGCCTACTGGCACGGTTTACACCACTGTTACCCGGGCCGACGGTAAATATAACCTTGCCAACTTACGTATTGGTGGTCCGTATACCATCAAATTTAGCTTTGTTGGTTATAATCCGTCTACCGAAGACAATATTAACTTAACATTGGGCCAGGATTTCAAGCTTGGAATAAAGCTTGATCCAAGCAGCACTTTACTGAAGGAAGTTAAAGTAAGCAGCGGACAAAACAAGGTCATTAACAATTCAAGAACAGGATCACAGGAAATTGTAACCCGTTCGCAAATTGACCGCTTACCAACCATAAACCGTTCAATTTACGATTATACCAAACTTACCCCTTCGGCAAACGGAAGGTCGTTTGGTGGTCGTAATGATTCATTTAATAACCTTACCGTCGATGGTGCGTTATTTAACAACTCATTCGGTTTATCAAGCACTTTAGGTGGTCAAACCAACTCTCAGCCAATTTCATTGGATGCAATTGAGCAGATCCAGGTTGCTGTTTCACCTTTCGACGTTACTTTAGGTCGTTTTGCAGGTACAGGTATTAACACAGTTACCAAATCGGGTACTAATCAGTTTAAAGGAAGTGTTTATTTGTATAAACGTACTACCGGCTTACAGGGAACACATGTAGGAAATGGTATAGACGTTGCCAAATCACCTATTGATTACAACCAGCGTGGAATTAGCCTGGGCGGACCGATCATTAAAAATAAGTTATTCTTATTTGTATCAGGCGAGCAGGAAAGAGAAAAAGACCCTTCATCTAACTACACCGCGCTGCGCCCAGGCCAAACTGCCGGTGGTACAGTATCCCAAGCAGGTTATGGTGCACTTGATTCATTGCGTACGTTCCTGAAAACAAAATACGGTTATGATCCCGGCGCATTTGAAAATTTTCAATTACGTACACAATCTGACAAAATAACAGCAAGATTGGATTGGAATATTGACGATAAAAACACTTTGTCTGTTAAATATTTCTACTTAAAGTCGTTACGTGATGTTGCGCCAAGTAACTCTGGTTCACCAACCGGTGGCCGTCAGCCAAGTGCGTTTACATTGCCGTTTTTCTCTTCATTTTATACCATCAACAACAACTTTAACATTGGTATAGCAGAGTTAAACACCCGCTTCAGCAGCACCATTGCAAATAAGCTGACTGTGGGGTACCAGGCACTGCGCGATTTTCGTCAATCACCGGGCGGTGGTGCGTTCCCATTGGTTGATATTCAAAATGGTTCATCTACCGCCAAGGACCTTACTGCTTTTGGTTATGAGCCGTTTACCGCCTTTAACGTATTGAACACCGACATCTACCAGCTTTCGGATAACGTTACTATTTACAAAGGTAACCACGAAATTAACGTTGGTACTTCAAACGAGATCGATAAATTCAAAAACGGATTTGCACCCAACTACAATGGCGCTTACGTTTTCTCGAGTTTGAGCGACTTCTATGCTTCGGCAAACAGCGGTACTGCTTTTGCAAATCAATACTCGTTCCGTTACGCGGCAACTCCAGACGGATCATTCCCATATGCTAAGATCAATGCCAGCACAATTGGCCTGTTTGTACAGGACAAATGGCAGGTAACCGATCGCTTTAAGTTAACTTACGGCATCCGTGCTGATTTACCAATTTACAGTGTTAATTCGCAGCAAAACACAAACGTTGCAGCATTAACATTCAGAGATGGTGTTCAGCTTGACGTGTCAAAATTTCCTAAAACAAGGATCCAGCTTTCTCCACGTGTAGGCTTCAACTGGGATGTTAATGGCGACGCAACAACCCAGGTTCGTGGTGGTTTAGGCATCTTTACCGGCCCAACTCCTTATGTTTGGGTATCTAACCAGGCAAGTAACAATGGCGTTCAATTTGGTTCATATACTATCCAGCCAGGAAAAGCAGGCGTTTCTGCAACTGATCCTCGTTTAGTATTTAACCCTAACCCTGATGCTAACAGGCCGCCACTTGGTTCAGCAACTGCTACCTCTCAGTATAATTTGGCGGTGGTTGACAGGAACTTCAAAAATCCTAAAAACTTCCGCGGAGATATTGCTGTGGATCAAAAATTACCATGGGGCATTGTGGGTACCCTTGAATTTATGTACTCAAAAGATATTAACGCAGTTTATCAGCAAAACGTAGCTTTACCTTCAACAGGTACTGCGCTTGTTGGGCCTGATAACAGGTTAGTTTACAGTGCATCAACTTTGTTTCCGGCAGTTCTTGATCCGGTAACTAAGAAAAATTTAAATACTCCTTCTAATCCAAATATCTCCGATGCTGAATTAATGACCAATACCAGCAAAGGTTATACTTACAATGCAACCATTGAATTACAGAAAAGCCTGAGGGAACTTAACTTTACGTTAGCTTATACTCATAGCGATTCACGTTCAGTTAATGATGGCGGTTCTGTTGCTCAGTCAATCTGGAGCGGCCGTCCTGTTTCCGGCGATCCAAATGCCAATGAAACCGGGTATTCAAACTTCTACTTACCTAACCGTATTATAGCATCAGTTTCTTATCGTAAGGCATACACTAAAAACCTTGCAACATCAGTTGGCTTAACATACGAAGGCGCCAACAACGGTGTGGCATCGTACACCTATTCAGGCGACTTAAATAATGACGGTGTAAAAGGTAACGACCTGATTTATATTCCCAGGACTCAAAGCGATATCGTATTAGTGGCTAACGGAGCGACGGATAAACGCACTTCTCAGCAATTATGGGATCAGTTAAACGCTTATATTGGTCAGGATCCATATTTAAGTAAACACCGTGGACAATATGCGCAACGTAATGGTTTGTTGTTACCGTTCTTTAACCAGATTAACTTAAATATTACACAGGATATCTTTGTAACCACAGGTAAAGTAAAAAACACTTTGCAGATTGAGTTCAACATGATCAACCTTGGAAACTTTATCGACAGGAACTGGGGTAACTACAAATTTGTAAACAGCTCACAATTCCTATCATTCCAAAAGATCGCTCCGGCTGGAGATCCTAATGCAGGGAAACCTGAATTTTCATTCCCTTATTTCAATGCCACAACAAATACTCCGCTTACCCAAACATTCGGTGAAGGCACTTCAATTGCCTCACGCTGGCAAGCACAGTTTGGTTTAAGGTATATATTTAACTAATAGAAATATAAATGCAAAAAAAGGGGCCCTGCAATTGGAGGGCACTGAAAAAGTGGCTATTTATCAAAAGAGGTTGTTTTCAAAATTGAAAACAACCTCTTTTTCGTTGGCGTATTCGGGTTGGTGGTGGAGAGTGATTTCGTACAGACGATTCTCAGCGCCTCCATTTTATCTGTAAAAGTGCCTCTTTGATTTTAAAGGACTTTTTCAGTGCCCTCTGCAATTGCGGGGCCCCTTTTTTTGCCCCATTTTTTAGGATTTTATAATGTAATTATAAGTCATGGTGATAAAAATTTATAATCAATACAAATTTCTTGCTATTACTGAAAACTATAATTATTATTGGTACGATGATCGCAAAGCGCATTTTGTGTTAAATAAAGATGTTGGCTACGCAGATTTATTACTAAAGCAATAGATAGAAGTATCTGCTTTTAGTTTTTTAATTCTATCATTAGCCCTATGTTTTGGCTGATTATTTTTATCGATAGCATCCTTTAAAGGGTTGATGAACTATGGGTATTGCTTTCTTAAACATGCTAATGTTTTTGTTACAATACACTACCATTTGTTAATATGTAATTAACCTGAGCGCAATATTTAAGGTTCAATTTTGGATCAGATTTATGAGTATATGCTTCTATGTTCATAAGCAAGATCCACTACCGCAATTTATATCACAATATAATGAGCATTATAAAAGAGATATTTACTCCATTTAATAACTTAACCGAATTACCCGATGAGGTTGATTTGAATTCTCTTTTTAAAGAATTTTATGACCGCCTGGTGTATTTTTCGGTTCAGTTTGTTAAGGATAAAGATCAGGCGCAGGATATTGTTCAGGACTCATTTATAAAGTATTGGAATCAGCGTGAAATGGTAACGCCAAATAGAATTGCCATCAAAAACTTCCTATACAGTACCGTTCGCAACGCCTGCCTTAATGTAATTCGGCATGAGAAAGTTAGAGAAGGCTATATTCAGCAACAGGGCGGCGCGGAGCCTGAAGAACCACCTGTAATTGATGCTATTATTGCCGCAGAGGTAATGTCCAAAATTCATGCTGCTGTCCAATCATTACCTGAAAGCCATCGCCAGATCTCTGTTATGGGATATTTTGATGGTAAAAAGAATAATGAAATTGCTGATGAATTAAATATGTCTGTCAACACTGTGAAAAAACAAAAACAAAGAGCACTGCAGCTACTAAGAATGAAACTTGAACCTGAAATGTTTGTATTATTTTTTATAGCGATGGTGGAAGTTTTTAGTTAAGCGATAGTTTTTTGCCGTGCGTTACTAAATTCAGAAAAAAGTTTCATTTACTTTATCCAGTTTGAATTATCAGGTGTCTTAATACCCGAAAAGACACTATGAATAATTACCAGCCTTATTTTGATCTTGCGGAGCTAATCGCAAAATATTTGCGGGATGAGCTTACCGTACCTGAACAAAAGGAATTGGATCAATGGCTGGATGCAAGCGTTCATAACCAGGAATTATTCAGAAAACTAACCGATGAAACGCGAATTAACCAGCAGTTGGAAGTGTTTTCGGCGGTAGAACAGGATAAAGCCTGGGAAAAGATAGCAGGAGCCACCGGGTTTAAAAAAACGACAATTACCCCATTTAAATTAAAGCAATTATTCCCTTACGCAGCGGCTGTGGTGCTATTGTTAGCAGTTGGGATAGGCCTGAATCGGTATGTTTTAAAAAAAACGACTAATAAACCGCTCGCACTTCATAAACCGGATATTTTACCTGGGAGTAACAAAGCTATTTTGACTTTAGCCAATGGATCAAAAATAACTTTAAATGATGCGGGAAACGGGAAAATAGCCAGACAACAGAATATTGTGATTAACAAGGCCCAAAATGGCGAGTTGATTTATAATATTGACAATTCTCTTAAAGCTGCGCGGCAGCCAAAGGTTGCAGATCTTATTGCTATGAACACCCTTACCACGCCACGTGGTGGGCAGTATGAGGTTGTTTTACCTGATGGCACCAAAGTTTGGTTAAACGCTGCTTCGTCTTTAAAATATCCAACCTCATTTCCGGGTAATGAAAGAAAGGTTGAATTAGCAGGTGAAGCTTATTTTGAAGTTGCTAAAAATCCAGCTAAGCCGTTTTTTGTAAAAACCACTAATCAAACTGTTGAGGTATTAGGAACTCACTTTAACATTAGTAGTTACGGCGATGAGACTTCTACAAAAACCACGCTTCTGGAAGGTAGTATTAATGTTGCCAATACTTCTGGTATGTATTTGGTTAAACTTAAACCCGGGCAACAGGCAATCGGTACAATAAAAGGGATTAAAATAAATGCAGATGCTGATGTTGAAGAAGCGATGGCATGGAAAAACGGAAAGTTTATGTTCAAAAACACAGATCTTCCAACAATTATGCGCCTTTTATCAAGATGGTATGACGTGGACGTAGAATACCAGGGCACAATTGCCGAGAAGCATTACAGGGGACGGATTTCACGAAATGTGCCTGTATCACAGGTGTTTGAAATCTTAAAAACAAGTGGCGTTAACTTTACAATCATCGGGAGGAAGATTATAGTAAAACCATAAAAAAGGAAATCAGGGTATCCGGCAAGGCCGGTTATCTTAAGGCCAAAAAAGACCGAAAGTGTATCGAGCACTTCCGGCCAAAACGATCGGGCCAATCATAAAAATTATATTGACAATACACTTTTACTAAAAGAACCCAACCAAAAATATGGATTTTTCTACACATTTTCCGCCACCATATGAGGGCCGGAGGATAAACAAAACTACTAAAGCAATAAACAGCTTTTACAAAATAGATCCGGCTACCAAAAGGAAAATTATTATGCGGATAAAATTAATTACCATCTTACTATTTGCGGCATGCCTTCATATTAGTGCAGCAAGTTTTAGTCAAAACGTTACTATTTCTGAAAGAAATGCTAACCTGGAAACAGTTTTGAATAAAATTGAGCAACAAAGCGGTTTTGACGTTTTCATGCAAACAGAACTTCTTGCCAGGAGTAACAAGGTTACTATAGATGTAAAAAATATCACCCTGGAAAAGGCGCTCGAAAAAGTTTTTAAAGGGCAGCCATTAACCTATGCAATAGTTGGACATACCATTGTATTAAAGGAAAAAGGTGCTTCAAAAAGCTCATCTGACAAAAATGTAGGTTTAACTATTAACGCAGACCGTGTGGTTACAGGTAAATTGCTGGATGCACAAACAAAAGAGCCACTTATTGGAGCTACTATAGCTGTGAAGGACGTGAAACGTGCAACGGTTGCAGCGCTTGACGGAACATTTAAAATAAACGTACCTGAAGGGAGCACTACGTTGGTATTTACGTACATTGGTTATATAACCAAAGAGCTAACTATTACCGGTGCTGATCTGGGAACTATTACAATGGATCCGGTTTCAGCTTCTGTAAAAGAAGTTACCGTTACAGCTAACCCATCTTTAGCAATTGACCGGCATACGCCTATTGCAGCTTCTTCGGTAGGTAAAGTTTACATTGAAGAAAAGGGCGCAGGAGCGGAGTTTCCTGAATTGTTAAAAGCGGCGCCAGGTGTTATGACCTCAAAAGGCGGCGGCGGCTACGGTGATTCGCGCGTGAATATCCGCGGTTTTAGCAGCAACAACGTTGCGCTTTTAATAAACGGCATCCCCGTTAACGACGTGGAAGCCGGAAAGATCTACTGGAACGATTGGGCGGGCCTGGCTGATGTTACTACATCAATGCAAGTGCAACGCGGTTTAGGCGCTTCAAAGGTGGCTGTACCATCATTAGGCGGTACTATAAATATCACTACAAAAAGCACTGAACTACAGGAAGGTGGAACAATATCCCAATCAATAGGTACGTTCAATAGCTATAAAACAGTACTGTCGTATTCAACTGGTTTGACTGATAAAGGATGGTCAACTTCATTCCTGCTTTCAAGGAGCCAGGGTGACGGTTATGCCCCGGGTTTATATTATACAGGATATAGTTATTTTGCTAACCTATCAAAGGTATTAAGCCCAACACAAACCTTATCGTTCAACTTTATGGGTGCTACGCAAAACCATGGCCAGCGTTATACCTTCAACACAATCGGTACTTACAGGAACAGCCCGCTGGGTATCAGGTATAACTCTGATTATGGTTACCTGAATGGTCAGCTTTTAAGCGCAGAGCAGAACTACTATAATAAACCTTTAGCCTCGTTAAACCACAGCTGGAAAATAGATGAAACATCGTCTTTGGCAACTGTAGTGTACGGTTCATGGGGTACAGGAGCGGCCCGTTACCTTGCTGGTACAAATACCACTTTAACTCCCGGAAATGGTACCGCCAACGTGCCTAGAACAGGTGACATATATTCCCCTATTGATTTTAACGCCATTGTTAAATCAAACGTTGCTAATGCAGATGGTTCTTCAAGCAGGTATTTCCAAAATACAGTCAACAATCATCAGCAATATGGCATCCTGAGTACGTATAAAAAGAAATTAGGTGATATTGACCTTTTGGCCGGTATTGATGGAAGATACTACCGGGGCGAGCATTTTTACCAGATGGATGATCTGTTAGGAGGAAGCTACATTGCAGATATCCGCAACAACAGCGTTACCAGTCCTTCAGGTAATATCAATGATCCTAACGCACATATTGGTGTTGGTGATAAATTTAATAATGACTATACATACCAGGTTGCTTCGGAAGGCGCCTATGTACAGGCGGAATATAATAAAAACGACCTGTCGGCATTTGTTACCGTTGCGGCAAGTAATACCGGTAACCGCAGGATCGATTATTTTAACTACACAACCGGCAGCCCTGATGCAACCAGCAAATGGGTTAATTTTTTAGGTTACCAGGCCAAGGGTGGTGCCAACTATAATATTGACGCACACAATAATATATTTGCTAACATAGGCTACATTCAACGGGCACCACTTGTTGCCAATATTTTTCTTGACAAGGATAACGACCTTAACCCGAATGCAAAACCAGAGAAACTGATGAGCTACGAGTTGGGTTATGGCTTTGTAAGCTCTATGTTTAGCGCCAACGTAAACTTATACCGTTCAACATATAAAGACAGGGCAAAAACAACCGTTTTGACCGACCAAACTGATAACTCACTTTATACCGTAAATATTTCGGGTATCAACGAAATTCATCAGGGTGTGGAAGTTGATGCAAAATTCCGTCCTATTAACGCCGTTACCCTAAGCGGTAGCCTGTCGATAGGCGATTTTCATTACACAAGTAACACTGGCCCAACACAAATAACCAGCGACCAGGGTAAGACATTAAACCAGGATGCTTTATTGCTGAAAGGCTTAAAGGTAGGTGAGTTTGGCACCTCAAACACCAGCGCGCAAACAACTGCTGCTTTGGGGCTTGATGTGCAAGTGCTTCCAAAAGTTAAGGTTGGAGCAAACTATAACTATTATGGCCGTTACTATGCCTCATTTGATCCGTCGAAGCTTACTACAACGCAACAAACAGCCGCCGGACAGGCGTTCACAAATTACCAGCTTCCAAACTTTTCTACATTGGATCTGAACGTTGTTTACCGCTTCAAATTTGCCGGGCTTGATGCTTCATTTATAGCCAACGTTTACAACGTGTTAAACACCGCTTATGTTGCTGATGCTTTTGAAACCGGTATCCCGGCAAATGCTGCTGCTTACAGTTTCCCTACCCGTATAAGTAATATGGGCGTTTGGTATGGTTCTCCAAGAACATACATGACAACTTTAAAAATTAACTTTTAATCATCTTTTAAAAAAGATATTATGAAAAAAATATTATTCAATTTACTCGGCCTTGCAGCTATAGCCACAGCGATAAGCTCGTGCAGGCCTATGGATAAAACCTATAAAGCGCTTGATGGATTGCCTGGCACGGCAAAAACCCTTGCTTATACGATACAAGCTGCTGATTATACAAATACTAACGTATATCCTTCTAGCTCTGCCGTTTATAAAGCGAAGGGTTTTGTTTCTACTGCAGATGCGAACGCGAATGTTCCGGCGCTCCTTAACTTTAAGTTTTTCGATTATCCGGATGGCTCTAACGCTAATATTACTTTTACCCCATTAACTGGCTCAGTAGTACTGGCCGACAGCGTTTTTAAAGATGTATCGTACACGCTTACACATGATGATTACTTGTTATTACCAGGCAATAAATATGCAGATTTTAGCATTGCCCAGGTGTTAAGCTGGTTACCTTATAAGTACACCGCACCGGCAGCTAACCAACTGGCAGTATTGTCATGGACTTTTTATCCGACTATTAATACAACACCAACTGTTTACCCTGGCATCTATGTATCTACCACAGCAGGTGTAACTACGGCAACGGGTTCGTTTCTATATTTAAACGGCGCATGGGTGCAGGCTTATCAAATTACGCCTGCCCAATATGCAGCGGTGGGACGCGGGCAGTATAACCAGTTTACGGCAGCTGATGATGCTTCGTTGTTATCTTACTTAAATAACCTGCTAAAAACCGATCCGTATGTTGCTGGTAATGCAAAAGCAGGGAGTGTTCAATATGTAAGCTTTAATTACTATAGCAGCACCAAAGTAACATCGCAAAGGGTTATACAATTAACTTTTGATGGTACCAACTGGACCCGCGCGTCTGCCGCTACTACGCTTACTTTTGTTAAAAGCAAAGGTACCTGGATTCCTGATCCGACCGTTTACTATACTACTAAAGCAAGTGATTATACACTTATAGGTAATTCAACCATAGGTACTGCAGATGGACGTTCCAACTACGCACAATATGGCGACTTTAACATCCAGCAGGGTAGTCAGTATTTCTGGACTGAAGCGGATATAGAAAGTGCTTTAGTGCTGATGTTGAAAACGGATTTTCCGAATGCAACCGTTGGAATCCCATATAAAATCACATACTTGATTTATACGGGTGCAACAACAAGCACCACACTTACATTCAAATTTGATGGTACTAACTGGGCTAAACAATAAATATATTTAGTCATTAAAAATAAAGACCCAGTCCAATTGGACCGGGTCTTTATTTTTAATAAGGATTTTTTAAAGATTAGTTGTATACAAACTCTCCAAATTCCGACCGGATTGTCACCTGTTTTTGCTCAGCCGCCTCAACACGACCGATGATCTGCGCATCAACACCGAAGCTTTTGGAAATGGCGATTAGCTCAGCCGCAATTGCTTCCGGAACATACAGCTCCATACGATGCCCCATATTAAATACCTTGTACATTTCCTGCCAGCTGGTTTTTGATTCCTGCTGGATCAGATTAAACAGGGGAGGAACCGGGAACAGGTTGTCTTTTATAATATGCAGGTTATCGATAAAGTGCAGCACCTTGGTTTGTGCGCCGCCGCTGCAATGCACCATTCCGTGTACGCTATCGCGGTGGCAATCCAATATTTTTTTAATGATAGGGGCGTAGGTGCGCGTTGCGGACAATACTAATTTACCGGCGGTAACTGTTTGCCCGTTGCCGATCTCAATGGCATCTGTAAGGTTTTTACTGCCAGAGAAGATTAATTCATGGGGAATGGCTGCATCATAGCTTTCCGGGTACTTATCGGCAATAGTTTTATTAAACACATCATGACGGGCGGATGTAAGCCCGTTAGAGCCCATGCCGCCGTTATATTCCTTTTCATAAGTAGCCTGACCATAGGAGGCAAGGCCAACAATTACATCGCCGGGTTGGATGCGGTGATTGGAGATCACATCGGCTTGTTTCATTCGGCAGGTAACGGTTGAATCAACAATGATGGTGCGCACCAGGTCACCAACGTCGGCAGTTTCACCACCGGTTGAATAGATGCCTATACCAGCCTGTCTTAATTCAGCAAGGATTTCTTCAGTTCCGTTTATGATGGCTGCAATAACCTCGCCCGGAATCAGGTTTTTATTCCTGCCGATGGTGGATGAAAGCAGGATATTATCGGTAGCGCCTACGCAAAGGAGGTCATCCAGGTTCATGATAATTGCATCTTGTGCGATGCCGCGCCAAACAGAAATGTCGCCGGTCTCCTTCCAGTAGGTATAAGCCAATGATGATTTGGTTCCAGCACCATCTGCATGCATAATGTTGCAATAAAGTGGGTCGTTGGTTAAAATATCAGGTACTATTTTACAAAAGGCCTTAGGGAAAATTCCCTTGTCGATATTTTTAATAGCATTGTGGACGTCGTCTTTAGAAGCGGATACACCTCTTTGATCATACCGTTGCGAAGAATTCATGCGGCAAATATAAAAATAGTTGATGGTTCATAGTTGATGGTTCATGGTTTTAACGTGCAAATCATTTTGTTGTAGCCTCAGCTCCAATCTGAATTGGCGCCAGGCCACAAAAATTCAAGCGAATTAGTGTCAATTCAATCTTTAAAACCGTTAATTTGCATACATCCTACTATAATTCATGTTAAACAGTGTTCCTTATAAAATTAAGAAGTGGCGCCTGCGTCAAAACAGCCAGCGCAACTTCCTGATCTATTGCAGTGTTTTTGTGGGCTTTTTTGGCGGACTGGCTGCAATTGCTTTAAAATTCCTTGTACACGCCATGGAGGAGATCAGCAGAAATATCTCTGCTCACCTTCCGTACCACATTATCTACGTGTTCCTTCCTGCGCTCGGGATCTTTCTAACGGTTTCATACCAGCACCTTATTAATAAGGATAAGATCCAAAAAGGCATCGGCAATATCCTGGCGAATATCAAGCGCAACCATTCAAACATCAGGTATAATAACATCTATTCGCATTTGGTCACCAGTTCACTAACGGTTGGCTTCGGCGGGTCATCAGGGTTAGAAGCGCCGATTGTTAGCACCGGCGCAGCCATAGGCTCAAACACCGGCAAATTTTTCAACCTGAGCCCGTATGAAAAAACAATTTTAATTGCGGCGGGCGCTTCTGCGGGCATTGCCGCTGTTTTTAACAGCCCTATAGCTGGGGTATTATTTTCACTTGAGATTCTGCTGGGCGAAATCTCCATCCCTACGTTTATACCGTTACTTATTGCTTCTGCTACGGGTGTGGTTGTATCAAAGCTGTTGTATTCAGATCAGTTGTTTCATTTGGCTACGGAGGGATGGGCGATGAGCGCACTGCCTTTTTATATAGTCCTTGGGCTGTTCAGCGGATGGATCTCTGTTTATATCTCCAAGGTTGGCGGCTTCCTTGAAAGAGGAATCCTGAAAAAGCAAAACCGGTATGTCCGTGCTCTTGCGGGCGGCTTGTTTCTAGGACTTATTATAATGGTGTTTCCGGCTTTATTTGGTGAAGGTTATCATTACCTCCAGGCAATATTGAACGGAAATATTAATGCCTTAAAAGAAGAATCATTTTTTAGCGCATGGCTGGCACATCCTATTGTGATGGCAGGCTTTATAGCTTGCATGGTTTTTATGAAGATTATTACCGCCGGGATAACTATAGGAGCCGGGGGCAACGGTGGTACTTTCGCACCAACTATGTTCACCGGCGCATTTTTGGGTTTGTTTGTGGCCTTTAGCGTTAACCAAACCGGTCTTGTGCATTTAAACACCAGTAACTTTGTTGCCGTGGGTATGGCTGGCGCACTTAGCGGCGTGTTGCACGCACCATTGACAGCCATATTCCTGATCGCTGAGATTACAGGCGGGTACGTACTGTTTATCCCGCTCATGATCGTGTCTTCTATATCCTATATCATAGCAAGGCTTTTTAATCCGCATAATATGTACTGGCATGACCTGATACATGAGAAAAATATTCATCCCGACCAGGATTATGATATGCTGAATGCTATTGGGATATCGAGCCTTATAAATAAGCAATTTGTTGGGATAAGTAAAAGTACAACGGTAAAGGATTTTTATAAATTACTTGCAGGAACCACCGTCAATATTTTCGCTGTTATAGATGAGGCGGGAAGACTTGAGGGGATCATATTGCTCGACCAGATCCGCAAAAACTTATTTGATGCCAACATTCCCGATGAAGAGACGGTAGCTGATATTATGACTATTCCGCCGGGTATCATCGAATATGAACAATCTGTAAGCAGCGTAATGGATCTGTTCGATACCTTGGATGTTTGGCTATTGCCAGTTACAAGGGATGATTTATTTATGGGCTTTATCTCCAAATCGACCCTGCTTGCCCGGTACCGCGAGGAATTTATCCGGCAGAATAAGGAAGCCGACTTATTCATTAAGCACTAATAAATACGAATTCCACGAACTGACTAGAATTTTCTAAAATCAGCTTCGTGGAATTCGTCTTTGTTCTTGAGTATTAGGGTTTGTTTACTTAATAAACAACAACTCCCTAAACTTAGGCAGCGGCCATATCGAATCATCGACCAACTGCTCCAACTTGTCAACATGATAACGAATAGGCTGAAAGAATGGCTTTACTTTTTCATCATATTCAATGGCTCTGTCGCGGATGTCGTCAATTAAATTGGCCTTTTTACGGGCATTAACCATTTCACCTATGTTTGTCTTGATAGCATTTACATGTGTTGCTATCTGGGTAATAATATCCAGCTGGGCCTCATAAGTTTCCTTGCTCAGGCCGATATCCTTTAAGCCTTTAACATTCTCAATCAAATTACTTTGATAAGCCAGCGCCGATGGAATGATCACATTGATACCCAGCTCGCCAATAACCCTGGCTTCTATCTGTAATTTCTTAAAAAAGCTTTCCAGCAAAATTTCATGGCGGGCATGTGCCTCACGCTTGGTAAACACGCCGGTATCGGCAAATAGAAAGTCGGTTTTGTCCGACAACATGGCATCAAGCGCTTTTGGAGTAGTTTTGATATTGGCTAAACCACGTTGTGCAGCTTCCTTTTCCCATTCCGCGCTATAACCATTGCCTTCAAAACGAATATTTTTCGACTCCTTGATATACCTTTTAATGATCATCAGCAGCGCAACGTCCTTCTTCTCACCTTTTTTGATCAGCTTGTCAACATCATACTTGAATTTTTTTAGCTGATCGGCAACTATCAGGTTCAATATGGTCATTGGGCTGGCCGAATTTGCAGATGAGCCAACGGCACGTAACTCAAACTTATTTCCGGTAAAGGCAAATGGCGAGGTGCGGTTACGGTCGGTATTGTCCTTTAATATTTGCGGAATTTTTGGAATTCCCTGCCATAATAGAGCATCTTCCTTTATTTTTTTGCTGATGCGTGATGTTTCTATCTCGTCCAGCACATCGCTTAGCTGGGTGCCTAAAAAAATTGATATAATGGCCGGTGGCGCCTCATTTGCGCCCAGGCGGTGATCGTTGTTAACCGAGGCTATCGAAGCCCTTAAAAGATCGGCGTGTTCGTATACCGCCCTGATGGTATTTACAAAAAATGTAAGGAACATCAGGTTGTTTTTTGGTGTTTTTCCCGGCGATAACAGGTTTCTGCCAGTGTTGGTGATCATCGACCAGTTATTGTGCTTTCCGGAGCCATTTATGCCCGCATAAGGCTTCTCGTGTAGCAGCACTTTAAAGTTATGCCGTTTCGCAACACGGTCCATCAGATCCATTAAAAGCTGATTGTGGTCAATGGCAAGGTTTATTTCCTCGTATATAGGTGCACACTCAAATTGTGACGGCGCAACTTCATTGTGACGTGTTTTTAAAGGGATGCCTAATAACAGGCACTCGGTTTCCATGTCCTGCATAAATGCGTAAACCCGCTCGGGGATCGATCCAAAATAATGGTCCTCCAGTTGCTGGTTTTTTGCTGACATGTGGCCGAAAAGCGTGCGGCCGGTAAGGTAAAGATCAGGGCGTGCATTAAATAAGGCAATGTCCACCAAAAAGTACTCCTGCTCAATACCTAAGGAAGCATTCACCTTTTCAATACTCTTATCAAAGTAATGGCACACATCAACTGCGGCCTTATCAAGTACATTTAATGCCTTTAATAAAGGCACTTTATAATCAAGGGCCTCACCTGTGTATGACACAAACACCGTTGGGATACAAAGTGTACGCGCTATAATAAAGGCAGGGGAGGATGGATCCCATGCAGTGTAGCCGCGGGCCTCAAAGGTATTACGGATGCCGCCGCTTGGAAAGCTGGAAGCATCGGGCTCCTGTTGCGCCAGTGCATCGCCCGAAAATCGTTCAATAGCGCCACCATCTTCGGTTGGCTCAAAAAAGGCATCGTGTTTTTCAGCTGTCGAACCTGTTAAAGGCTGAAACCAGTGTGTGTAATGTGTTGCACCCTTACCCATTGCCCATGACTTCATGGCTGAGGCTACCTGTTCCGCCATATCGCGGGGGATAGGTTCACCTTTATCAATCGAGTTAATAATACCCTGGTATGCTTCTGAAGAAAGATACTCTTTCATCTTCTTTTTATCGAAAACATTTGCGCCAAAGAAGTCTGAAATTTTTTGAGCCGGGAATTTAACCTCGGGAACCCCTCTTGTGAGCACAGCCTGCAACGCCTGGAAACGAATATTACCCATGAAATTGATTTTAAATAATGGTTTAGCCCAAAATTAAAATTATACTTTATTATATGTATAGTTTTTAAAATAAATATCTCAAGTGGTATTAATTCTTAAATTTTTTGCTTTAAAATGCCTGTAAAATGATTTTTATAGGTGTTTTTGGGCTGTATAATCATTTTTTCATCGAATTTTCATAAAAATGCAAGCGAAATAACCATATTGTTTGCTTTTTTGTCGATTTTTTGAAGTATTCGCAATTTTTCTGGTGTATTTATTTTAACCTTTAGAAATTATTTATCAAATGTTTAAAAAATGGGGGTATTTTAGGGTTAAATTTATTATATTGATAAAAATATAGATTTTGTCGATAATTTTTTTGCCAAAAATTTGGTTTTGTTAAAATTCATCAATATTTTCATGAAATATTTAAAAAAAACATATGTTTTCTTTAAATTTAATGAAAAAATCGAAAGAAATCAGCCTTATTTAAAAGGTAAACCAATAAATCGCTTATTCATCTTAATTATATATCAATCAAACTAAATTAAACTAATCAAACAATGAAAGTAAAACTTACGAAAGTCGACTTCCTCACATCGGTCCGACAACTGACAAAGGAAAAGTGGCAACTTGGTGCAACCATTTTTGCAGGCAAAATGATAGGCCTTGGCCTTATCATACTAGCAATGTTTACACTGCCGGGACTGTTACCAACTAAGGCACACGCTGCTGCCGAAGTGTACACCGCGCACGAAACAACAATGATTAATACAGTTAATACAATATGGACACTGGTAGCTGCCTTTTTGGTATTTGGTATGCAGGCTGGTTTCGTAATGCTTGAGGCTGGTTTTGCCCGCAAAAGAGAAACGGTTAACGTTTTAATGGAGTGCGTTTTTGACACATGCCTTTGCGGAATTTTATTTTATGCTATTGGTTACGCGTTTATGTTTGGTCATGGTAACGGCTTTATTGGCTGGGGCGGACTAGGCTCTGATGGCAAAACCATCACTAACTGGTTCTTCCTGCAAAATACCCCTTTAACTTACGAAGCAACAGGTATCCCTGTATTGGCTCACTGGATTTTCCAGTACGCTTTTGCTGATACTTGTTCAACTATCGTTTCTGGTGCAATGATTGGTCGTACCAGCTTCCGTGGCGATATTCTTTATTCAATTGGTATCACAGGCTTCATCTATCCAATAATCGGTCACTGGGCATGGGGTCCGGATGGCTGGTTAGTAACAATGGGTGCTGCTGGTGGTGTACTCCCAACCCTAGGTAACGGCTTCCGCGATTTCGCAGGCTCAACTGTAGTACACGCTATCGGTGGTATGGCATCTCTTGCAGGCGCTATCGTACTAGGTCCGCGTATCGGCAGGATCTTCGCCCGTGACGACAAAGCTAAAGGTGGATTGCCACCGGGACACAATTTATTAGTAGCTGCTGTAGGTGGTTTCATACTTTGGTTTGGCTGGTACGGCTTTAACCCAGGAAGTACACTTTCAGCTATGGACGGTCAGGGTATTGGTCGTATCGCTGCTAACACAACACTTGCAGCTTGTGCCGCTGGTTTTACAGCTATGCTTGCTGCTTTGTGGTGGGGCCCAACTAAAGGAAAATTCGATTTGGCATTTACCGTAAACGGTTTCCTTGCAGGTTTGGTTGCTATTACCTGTCCTTGTTACTGGGTTAGTCCTTTTGGCGCAATTATGTTAGGCGGTGTTGCAGGCTTTATAGTATTTGCAGGCGTTTACATCTTCGAATGGTTCCGTATTGACGATCCGGTTGGTGCAGTTTCAGTACATGGCTTGAACGGTATCTGGGGAACCCTTTCATTAGGCTTATTTGCTTGTGGCCAATATGGCGCAACAGGCCCTACAGGCGCTGATAATTCTGCACCGGTAAAAGGTTTGTTCTACGGTGGTGGTACTTCAGTGCTTACAGCACAGGCAATCGGAACATTCTCCATAGCTCTTGCAGTTTTTGCAGTGTCTTTTGTAATGATGTTCATTATCAATAAATTACCACACCCATGGAGATTGCGTGTTGAAGAACACGGCGAAACAGGTGTTGGCGGTCTGGACGTATTCGATCATGGTATTGAAGTATATCCACCACAAGACGAAGATGTTAGCTTAAGCGGCTTATTTGAGCCAGGTAAGGTAACAGCTTAATATATTTAACATACACCTTATGCGGCCGGTTGGTTATTCAACAATTACCATCCTGTTACAACCGGCCGCATAAGGTTCTTATAAAATAACACAATTTTACTGAAACTAATACCGGGCTAACACCGACAGTAACCCGGACGGGATTTTTATACTCTTATTTATTCACAATCAAATCAATCAAACTAATTTCAACTTATCAATCAATCACAAAAATTGTCATGAAAAAAAAACTTTTACTCTTAGTACTTGCCGTATCCGCCTTTAGTTTTGCGTCGAAGGCGCAGGATACCATTAAAACCACAGGCGATGCCCCTCTGGTAGTTTACGGCTCTGTTGATACTTATTGGAAATACGATTTCTCAAAGCACGCCAACATCGGAACTTATTTTGCTTCTGATAACAACTCGGTTTCCCTGGGGATGATCGACCTGGGCTTAAAAAAGAAGGTTGGTAAAGCCTCTTTCGTTGGTGAGTTAGCTTTTGGTCCAAGAGGACAATATCAATCAACTCCTAATGGCGATGGTAATGCGTTAAATGCTAATAATACATTTAACATCCAAAATCTTTATGTGTCATTTGATGTAACTGATAAATTCAATTTAACAGCGGGTTACATGGCAACTTTTGTTGGATACGAGGTGATTTCTCCGACAGGTAACTTCAACTATTCAACATCATATTTATTTGGCGCCGGTCCGTTCCAGAATGCAGGCTTTAAAGCTACTTACGCATTTAGCGATAAGGTAAGCTTAATGGCTGGTATCTTCAACGATCAGTGGAACAGCTATGCAGCGGTTACTCAATCATACACTGATGCTGGTGGTACAGTTCACCAAAATGGCGAAGTGTCTACCTTTGGTGCCCAGTTAATGGTTGCTCCGGTAAAAGGCTGGACTGCTTACATTAACTTTATGTCAGGTAAATACTCCGGTACAATTGAAGATTTAACCACAACTTACCAAATTACCGATGCCTTTAAATTAGGCTTGAACGCTGCTAATAAAACAGGTGCAGGCGCAGCAGATTATGTAGGTGCTGCTTTATATCCTCAATTAGCGGTGTCTAAAGTTGTTACCTTAGGTATTAGAGGTGAATCATTCAAATTAAAATCGACTCCTACAGCTGCCAGCACAACCTATAGTGCGTTTACTTTAACTGCTAACATTAAATCTGGTCCTTTAACTTTCATTCCTGAAATTAGGTTTGATCATAACAAGGATATGCCATTTACAGATAGCAGCTTTTCTCCAACAAAAACAGCTTCACAATTTGTGTTAGCTGCTGTTTATGGATTCTAAGCAATATTAAAATTTGTTTTAAAAGCCGCACCGATAAAACCGGTGCGGCTTTCTTATATTTATAGCATGAAAAAAGTATTAATAGCCATAGTTCTTTTGATAACAGCCAGGGCGGCATCCGCACAAAAGGAGCTTTTGCCGTTTGATGAGCATAATAAATATATCTATTACCAGGTTGTTGATCAGCCCACCTTAACAGCTGATACTATGTACAACAGGGCGCTGTATTTTTTAAAAACGGCTTATCCCAAGCTTAAGGTTAAAACGGATAAGACAAATGAAAGCATTTCGGGCGCAGGGAAATTTGTAGTTACCAGTACCATGTTGTTAAAACATGAGGATGGTGAAATAAGCTTTACTTATACAATAGAAAGCAAGGAACATAAATATAGGTTTTGGCTAACGGATTTTACTTTTACGCCCTATAAAACAGACCGCTATGGAAAATCAGTGCCCGCAGACGGAATTGAGATCCCGCTTGAGAAAGGGACGACGAAGCTGACCAAAAAGCAAGTAGATAACTACCTTGACCAGGCAGGCACGTACAGCAAGCAGTTTGGCGACCGGCTGAAGCAATATATGGTTAGATTGTCTGTGACCCCGGTTAAGGAAACTAAAACTAAGGTGATCTCGACCAAAAACTGGTAGAGGGAAGTACTTCGGTAAAACAAAAAAAGCTACGTTAAGTAGCTTTTTTTGTTTGTACAAGATGAGGAATTAAAGTTCTTCGTCGTGCTGGGTTAAGTCGAGGCCGATAAGTTCTTCTTCCGGTGAAACACGAAGTTTGCTGATCAGGTCAGTTACTTTTAATAATAATAATGACCCGAAAAAGGCAAAAGCCGACACGCCAACTAAAGCAAGAATGTGTATGAAAAACAAATGTGTTTCGCCGTAGTATAAGCCATTGCCGGTTGTGTTGCCTGCGTTTACATTGACATGTGCGAAAATACCGGTCATCAGCATACCTACCATACCGCCTACACCATGGCAGGGAAATACGTCCAGCGTATCGTCTATGCTGGTTGATGATCTCCAGATCACTACCAGGTTACTTACTACTGCAGCAATAATCCCCACAATTAAGGAATGCGGAATGGTTACAAAGCCAGCAGCCGGAGTTATAGCAACCAGGCCCACAACCGCACCGATACATGCACCCATTACCGATGGCTTTTTGCCGCGAAGCATATCGAAGAAGATCCAGGCTATTGCCGCCGCGGCTGACGCTGTGGTGGTGGTACCCAAAGCCGTTGCCGCCAAAGCGTTTGAGCCCAAGGCTGAACCTGCATTAAAGCCGAACCAGCCAAACCAAAGCAACCCGGTACCTAACAATACATAGCTGATGCGTGCCGGCGCGTGTGCCTGCTGATTGCGTTGCTTTAAATATAGAGCCGATGCAAGAGCTGCCCATCCTGCCGACATATGTACCACAGTACCTCCGGCAAAGTCAAGTACGCCCAGCTTAAATAAAAAACCATCGGGGTGCCAGGTTGAGTGGGCAAGCGGTGCATAAATAAATATCATGAACAGGCACAGGAATATAATGTACGAGTTAAAGCGGATGCGCTCTGCAAATGCGCCGGTTATTAAAGCCGGTGTTATTACCGCAAACTTTAATTGAAACATGGCAAACAAAACAAGCGGGATGGTTGGTGCCAGTTTCCAGGTGGCGTTGCCAAGCATGCCCTTCATCATAAAAAAGGTTTTGGGGTTGCCGATGAAGCCATTGATGTCGTCGCCAAAGGCAAGGCTGAAGCCAAATATTACCCAGATAATGGTAATAACACCCATGCATACAAAACTTTGCATCATGGTTGATAATACATTCTTTTTACTTACCATGCCGCCATAGAAGAACGCAAGGCCCGGTGTCATTATCAATACAAGGGCGGTACTAACCAGCAGCCAGGCTGTATCGCCGGAATTTATCTGGCTGTCTTTTATGGTCACAGTGTCAACAGACGGGAAGATAAGGGCAAGTATAACTACAATTATAAGCACGCCAAATGGTATGATTTTTTTCATGTTTAAATTTTGGGAAAAGGAAAGTCAAGGATGAACTTAATACCACCCGGAGCCCAATCAAAACCCCGGGCAGTATTAAAACTAAATTAAAAACAATAGAATTCCGTTTGCGTAATCAGCGCAAGCGGTAATATTGGTTATTCATCTTTTAAAGCCTACCAAAAAGCGTGAAAGGGAAAGAGGATGAGTTTGCGGAAACGCGAGAGTTCGCTGCTGCCCCGCCCGCAAATAAAATTAAGGTGCCTTACGGCTATTGTGGAAGTATTTTGGCTGGTGTTTATGAGTTGCGAAAAATGTGCGCTGCGTAATTGCTGTACATTTACTATCTGTACAGGAACGCTGTTAATTATACACTCATAATTGCAGGGCCAATCCGGGTTCTTCTGAAGTGATTCGTTAAAGAATGATAGTTTTTTAGCATTTCCTGGTTCACTATTATGCAAAATATTTTTTGCGGATGCAAAATATCCGCAAAAAATAAATAAAAGTAAGGCTGTAAACTTTAAAAGCCTGTTTTGCATGTAATAAAAGTAATAAAATTTTAATTAAAACACATATTTGATGTGATATTTTTAATTTTTACTCTTAATAATGGATATATTGATAGTGATTTGGCCTTAAATTCTATTTAATATCATTTTCTCATAAAGTAAGTTGGTGATATTTAAAAATATTTTGCTGTCGCGATAAAACGACGCCATCACGCAGAAATCTTCAAAATCAGGGTGAAATAAGTGTGTTTTTAAAATCCACATTGTTGCATTTTATTAACGAATTTTCAAATAACTATAACTTTAGTTATAAAAATACACAATGTTGCATTTGAATATTGCAAAAATCCTAAAAGTAACAATGTTGCAATACGGTATGCGTGTAAAACGTTATTATATAAAATTTAATTTCAATCACTATGCTTATCTCAAAATTTAATTTGTACAAGACCGAGTGGCTCGATCTTGTATTCGATGACCGTAACAAAGCTTACGGTGCCTATGAATTAAGGCAACATAATTCCCGAACAATGGCAAGGGCAATGGGGGCAGCTTTTTTAGGAATCGGTTTACTTTGCGGAGCCAGTGTCATTATCAATTCGGCAAAACCAATCGTTCACATCACAACGGTTAATTTGCAGCCAGCGGTCACTCCGCCTGTTATACCCCCTGTAAAAAAGGTTGATCCGCCCAAAGCTCCCGAGCATCTTAAACCGCAACCTTTAAAAACGATTGCCACTACGAAATTTGTTCCGCCGGTGGTAGTTATTGATCCTAAAGCCGAAAAGCCTGTCGAAAACGATAAAATTACGGGGGCTATCGGCCAGCAAACATTAAAAGGTGAGGCCGGCGCCAACGTGGATATTCCTGATGACAAACCTGCAGGCGGCGGCGGAACTGCCGCGGTTGACAACTCTGTTCATGCTGACTTTGGTCTTGACGTAATGCCCGAACCTGCGGGCGGCATGGCCGGCTGGGCGAAATTTTTAAGTCATAATTTAAGGTTTCCTCCTGATGCACAGCAGGATGGCATTAGTGGGCGTGTTTTCCTGAGCTTTATTATTGAAAAGGATGGTCACCTGTCGAATATAACTGTGGACAGGCCAGCCGGTCACGGATTTGATGAGGAAGCCCTTCGTGTATTAAAATTGGCTAAGGCATGGAAACCAGGGATGCAGAACGGTCAGCCGGTGAGGGTAAAATACTCTATTCCTATCAATTTTCAGTTGACTAATAACGATTAGTCCGGGGAGTCCACCACACTTCCTGATTGCGACAATTAACAAACTAAAACTGAACACTTAACCTAAAATCCAATGTTTATCTCAAGATTCAATTTATATAAAACCGAGTGGCTTGACGTCGTATTTGACGATCGCAACAAGGAGTATGGCGCGTACAGTCTCCGTCGCGAATACGCCGGGACTATGGTAATGGCTATGGGGATTGCATTTTTTAGCATCGCTCTAATTTTTGGCGGAACCCTTTTGTTTCGGACTAACGCGGTTGTGACTGAGCACCCAGCCAGTGACACAACTGTGGTAAACCTTCAGCATTACGTTAAGCCGCCGGATGTGCCTCACCCACCGAAAATGGAAGAACCACAACGCCCAGCAAAGCCAATCGAACCAGTAAAAACAACTGCGTTTGTGCCCCCTGTTGTAAAGCCGGATATAGAAGCAGCAAAACCAGTAGTAAATTCCGAGCTAACAGCCAATATTAGTACTACAACAACGCAGGGAAAGCCTGTAGAACCTGGTCCGCAGGGCATTGGTTCCGGGACTCCTGGTCCCCCGGAACCAATAATAGACACAAAAGTGTATACACCGGGTACCGTTGATGTAATGCCCGAACCAACCGGTGGCTTTGATACCTGGAATAAGTTTCTTAGCAGGAATTTAAAGTTTCCTATTGAAGCGCAAGAAGACCATATAAGCGGAAAGGTTTTCCTAAGTTTTATTATTGAAAAGGACGGGCACCTGTCAAATATAACGGTGATCAGGGTGGCAGGCCACGGATTTGATGAAGAAGCACTGCGCGTGTTAAAATTAGCTAAAGCCTGGAAACCCGGAATTCAAAACGGGCAGCCTGTGCGGGTGAAATATTCTATCCCGATTAATTTTCAGTTGACCGAAGAATAGCCGCAATACATTTTTGACTGAACAGAGACTCGCGACATATTTAAATGTTGCGAGTCTTTTTTGTATATTTAGTATTTATTGATCATGAAAAAAAACGGCACTATAATCGGGTTACTAATATTAATTTGCTTCAAAATTAACGCGCAGGGTTGCGTGGGAACAAACAACCAGGAGAGGGAAGTGCTCAAACTGGTGAACTCGCTGCCCGAGGTGGTAAAGGAGAATAAGTATCGCAAAAGAGCGCATTCCCCAATATTTTTAAGGGCTTATATTCAGAACACGCCAACCAAAACGGATAGGCATTATTATGTTACTATAAGCGAGGAAAAGGAGGGAAGATTATTTACCTACGATTGGTACAAAGTTGATATCCGAAAACATTTGATCAGTTATTATGATGTAATAAATGATAAAACCATGTCCTTAAAAGAATGGCGGGCGCAAAGAGATCATCAATCTAAAAAGTAATCCGTATCCTGATATTCAAAAATATATCTTCAGGCATCCATAAAAACCTTTCGCCTTTTACCTTTATCCTTTCACCTTTTTTACTAATTTTGTGCTTCCTTTCAAAAAAACGATATTACATTGGAGCACCAGGAATTAACCACCGTTGAAACCGCCAAAGATTTAGGCTTACTACCCGAAGAATTTGAACGTATAAAAGAGATATTAGGGCGCGTGCCCAACTTTACCGAATTGTCTATTTTCTCGGTAATGTGGAGCGAGCACTGCTCATACAAAAACTCCATCACATGGCTGAAAACCTTACCAAAAGATGGTCCGCGGATGCTGGCCAAGGCGGGGGAAGAAAATGCAGGTCTTGTGGATTTGGGCGGTGGCGTAGGCTGCGCGTTCAAGATAGAATCACATAATCACCCATCAGCACTTGAGCCTTACCAGGGTGCGGCAACCGGCGTAGGCGGTATTAACCGCGATATTTTCACCATGGGCGCACGCCCGATTGCACAGCTTAACTCACTACGTTTTGGCGACCTTTCGCTAGATCGTACCAAATGGTTAGTTAAAGGTGTGGTTAAAGGCATTAGCCATTATGGTAACGCCTTTGGCATACCTACCGTTGGCGGCGAGTTGTTTTTTGACGATTGCTATAACGTTAATCCCTTAGTAAATGCATTTTCTGCAGGTATTGTCAGGGAAGGCGAAACCGTTTCGGCAACATCTTATGGTGTTGGCAACCCGGTTTATATAGTAGGTTCCGCAACCGGTAAGGACGGGATCCACGGTGCGGCCTTCGCATCAAAGGATATTACCGAAGATTCTGTTAACGATCTTCCGGCGGTACAGGTGGGCGATCCATTCCAGGAGAAGCTATTACTAGAAGCAACGCTTGAGGTAATTAAAACAGGCGCCGTTATCGGCATGCAGGATATGGGAGCGGCAGGTATTATCTGCTCCAACTCCGAAATGTCGGCCAAGGGCGAACATGGTATGGTTATCTGGTTAGATAAAGTACCGATGCGCCAGGAAAACATGAAGCCATACGAGATACTGCTGTCTGAATCACAGGAGCGGATGCTGATCGTGGTGGAAAAAGGTCGCGAGAAAGACGTGGAGGCTGTATTTGACAAATGGGATCTGAACTGTGCTATTATTGGTGAAGTAACCGATACTCAACGCCTTGTTTATTATATGAATGGCGAAATGGTTGCCGATGTACCTGCTGACGACCTTGTACTAGGCGGCGGTGCACCGGTTTATGAACGCGAATACCGCGAGCCTGCTTATTTTGCCGAAAACCAGAAATTTAAGATTGAAGATGTTGAAGAGCCTGCCGACCTGATCGCAGTAGCTGAGCATTTGATCGGTCACCCCAACATCGCATCGAAACGTTGGGTAACCGACCAGTACGATTCAATGATCGGTACATCCACCATGACCACCAACCGACCTAGCGATGCGGCAGTGGTTGCTGTTAAGGATACTGACAAAGCAATTGTTATTACTGTTGATTGCCAGTCGCGCTATGTATACGCTGATCCGCAAAAAGGTACGGCCATTGCAGTTGCCGAAGCAGCACGTAACATTACCTGTGCAGGTGGAGAGCCGGTTGCCATAACCAACTGTCTTAACTTTGGAAACCCTTACAAGCCGGAAGTTTACTGGCAGTTTGTAGGCGCCATAAAAGGAATGGGTGAAGCCTGCCGTAAGTTTGAAACCCCGGTTACTGGTGGTAACGTGAGCTTTTATAACCAGTCGACAGATGATGGGCCGGTATTCCCGACGCCAACCATCGGGATGCTGGGTGTAATGGATGATTTGTCAAACCTGATGACATCAGACTTTAAACAACCTGACGACCTGATCTATTTGATTGGCGAATCGGTTAACGACATTGCTTCATCACAATACCTGGCATCGTACCATAAAATAACTGCGGCACCTGCTCCTTATTTTGACTTGGATAAGGAATACGATATGCACCAGGTGATCAAACAACTGATCCAGAACAAGGTGATTCAGTCGGCGCATGATGTGGCTGACGGTGGTTTATATGTAACATTGGTAGAATCATCCATGCCAAATGGTTTGGGCTTTGCCATTGAGAGTGATAGCTCGATCCGTAAGGATGCATTCCTTTTCGGTGAAGCACAGGGCAGGGTAGTGGTAAGTATCGCCCCAGCCGACCAGGAACGCTTTATCGAGCTAATGGCTACCAGCGAGGTTGAATTCAGCTTGCTTGGAACAGTTACCAATGGATTTTTAAATGTAGACGAAGAGTTGTTTGGCCATATCACTGATATAAAAATGGTTTACAATAACGTACTGCACGAAATATTGGGAGCATAATGCTTAAACTAAACCGGGTACACCATATCGCCATTATATGTTCGGACTACGAAAAGTCGAAACATTTTTATAGCGAGGTACTTGGCTTAAAGATAGTTCGCGAAGTTTATCGCGAAGAAAGAAAATCATACAAGCTTGATCTGGAAGTGGGCGACCTTTACCAGATCGAGCTTTTTTCGTTTCCTGACCCTCCCGCAAGGCCATCCCGGCCCGAAGCTGTCGGCCTGCGTCATTTGGCTTTTGAGGTGGACGATATTGATAAGGCTGTTAATATGATCAAAGGCTTTAATATTTTGATTGAACCCATAAGGGTTGATGAATTTACCGGCAAGCGTTTTACCTTCTTTGCCGATCCGGATGGACTACCTATTGAGTTGTATGAGAAATAGGTATGGCCGGTATCTTTCAATTTAAACAATTCAGCGTTGACCAGTCCGGTTGCGCTATGAAGATCAATACTGATGGTGTTTTGTTAGGGGCGATGGCTTCCAATAATCAAGCCGAAAAGATCCTCGACATTGGCACCGGAACCGGCGTTATTGCCTTAATGCTTGCCCAAAGATTTATCGATGCGCAAATTGATGCAGTTGAAATAGACACATCAGCGGCTAAAACCGCAGGAGGGAATTTTAAGAATTCCGCGTTTAATGACCGCCTGAACATCTTCCCTGAAAGCGTTGAGACTTTCTTTAATGAGCATCCCGGTAATAAATATGATCTCATCATCTCCAATCCACCTTTTTATATAAACTCGCTTGAATCACCAAAGGAAAAGAAAACGCTGGCGAAACACACGGATGCGGACTTTTTTGGAGAATTAATCAAAGGTATTGCGCAACATTTATCACCGAAAGGTTTATGCTGGTTGATATTGCCTGTTCAAACTGCAGAGCTAATAAAAGAGTTGGCAACAGAAAGTGGGCTTTATCAGCATAAGATAATAACGGTGCGTTCTTTTGAATACTCGGAGCCGCATAGAGAAATCGTTTGTTTTGGTTTTAATGATGTTTTAATTGAAACGGCTAATTTTACCATCTATGAAGCTATCGGCGTTTACTCAACTCAATATAAAGCGCTGTTGCAGCCGTTCTTTTTAAACTTTTAGACAGATGACCAAAATAGGCCTCATATCCGACACCCACAGCTACCTTGACGATGCAGTTTTTAAACACTTCGAAAACTGCGACGAGATTTGGCACGCCGGTGATTTTGGAAACATTGAAGTGGCAGATAAACTCGCCGCCTTTAAGCCTTTCAAAGGTGTTTACGGTAATATTGACGGTGCGGATATAAGAATAACTTACCCCGAAAACTTGCGATTTAAATGTGAAAATGTAGATGTCTGGATGACGCACATTGGGGGATATCCTGACAGATACAGTGCCCTGGTAAAACCGGAGATCTATAACAATCCCCCGCAGCTATTTATCTGCGGTCATTCGCATATCCTGAAGGTAATTTATGATAAAAAGATCAGCTGTCTGCATTTAAACCCGGGCGCTGCCGGTAAGCAAGGCTGGCAGAAGGTAAGGACATTAATGAGGTTCAGTATTGATGATGATAAAATTAAAGACCTGCAGATTATTGAATTAGGGGCAAAGTGAGCGGTTGATTAGGTCGATTAGGTGAGTGGTTAACTAATTCAACTTAATAAACCCAATCTAACCTAATCAACTAGAGCAACCCAGCCTTTGCGTTCTCTACTTCAAAAACGGAATCTATTAATAGGCCCTTTTGCTTACCAGCCATTACAGCCAGCACATCGCAACGCTCATTTTCAGGGTGGCCGTTGTGGCCACGTACCCATACAAATTTGATCTTATGTAGCTTGCTTACTTCCAGGTAACGCAGCCAAAGGTCCTTGTTTTTTTTACCTGCAAAGCCTTTCGCCACCCAGCCGTTCAGCCAGCGTTTTTCAATAGAATCGATGACGTATTTGGAATCAGAAAATATGGTAACATCCTGGTTTGGGGTTTTCAAAGCTTCTAGGCCCTTGATCACGGCCAGCAGCTCCATGCGGTTATTGGTAGTTTTGCGGAAGCCCTCTGAAAGTTCCTTATAATGTTTGCCCGAACGCAGTATTACTCCGTAGCCGCCCGGTCCCGGGTTGCCGCTTGATGCGCCGTCTGTGAATATTTCGATCATGTATTAGTTCATGGTTCATAGTTGATGGTTCATGGCCGGATTGGCATTTTCAACAACTATTTACGTATCGCCAAAAATATAAAATAAATCAAGTCGGGCTATGAACTATGAACCATTAACTATCAACTTTTTTAGATTTCAGCCTCAACGAGTTTCCAATTACCACCACATCGCTGAAAGCCATGGTGAATGCGCCAACCATAGGATTTAAAAAGCCCAGGGCTGCAACGGGAATGGCTATTATATTATAGGCGAATGCCCAGAAGAGGTTTTGTTTAATGGTGATCAGTGTATGTTTGCTGATCTGCAGGAACTTAACTACTGAATGAAGGTCGGTGTTTAGCAGAATAACCCTTGCCGATTGTATAGCCACCTGGCTGGCGTCGTTCATGGATACGCCTACATCAGCCTTTGAAAGGGCAGGGGCATCGTTAATGCCATCGCCGATCATTATGGTTTTGCCCTTTTGCTTGTAGATATCAATAACCGTAAGCTTTTCGTCAGGGAGTTTCTCTGAGTGTACTTCGGTGATTCCAATTTGCGTTGCAACCTTTAAACACCTTTCCTTTTTGTCGCCGCTTAATAAAACAGGAATGATATTCATTTTTTTAAGCTGCACGATAAGGTTTGCTGCATCAGGCTTTATTTCGTCGTCTATAGCTATTTGGGCCAGTAATTTTTGATTTTTGTAAAGCGAGATATTAAACCCGCTGTTGTCAGCCGCCTTACCTGATCCTAAAAAGTAATGGCTCCCTTCCACATCCTCGGCACGCATCCCCAATCCCTTTTCTTCCTTCACTGTTTTCAGGATCACCTTGGTTTGCGGAAGCGTTTTCAACTCATTTACCAGTGACTTTGCAATCGGGTGGTTCGACCGTTCCTCAATCGCCATAACTATGCCCCTCACCAGCTCGACGCTGGCATTCCCGTCAATTTTTATTTCATTAATGCGGAACTTCCCGGTAGTTAGTGTGCCTGTTTTATCAAAGACAACATATTTTGTGTTTGCAACTGCTTCAATGGTATCGCCGCCTTTTATCAGGATCCCGTTCTTAGCAGCACGGCCGAGGCCGACCATTACTGCGGTAGGCGTGGCCAGCCCCATGGCGCAGGGACACGAGATCACCAGCACGGCTATGGCATGCATAAGCGAAGTTTGCACTGTAGCATGGCCCACAAGGTAAGTAAGCGCAAAAGTGATCAGCGAGATCAATATTACAGCCGGAACAAATATGGCAGCAACCTTGTCGCCTAGTTTCTGAACGGGTGGCTTTGCGGCCTGCGCTTTTTTCATCAGCTCGATGATCTGCGACAATACGGTGTTTGAACCCACCTTGGTGGCAAGCATGGTGATATTGCCATGCTGTACAATGGTACCGCCTATAACGGTGTCGTATTTTCCCTTTTCTACCGGGATACCTTCACCGGTAAGCATGGATTCATCAATTGACGCGTTTCCTGAAAGTACCTCGCCATCAACCGGCACCTTATCACCGGTATTTACTAAAAGTGTATCGCCAGCCTTTACTTCCCTGGCGCTGATGACTTCCACTTGTCCATTTACCATCCGGTTAGCGCTTACCTGCTGGATCTTTACAAGGTCCTTAACCGCTGATGTGGTTTGCGTAACCGAGCGTTTTTCGAACACATTACCCAGCAAAACCAGTGTGATAATGGTGGCGCAGGTTTCGTAAAACTGGTACTGTTCGCCAAGATTTTGGATCGTGCCAACCAGGCTGTAAATAAATGCAGCCGAAGAGCCAACGAAGATCAGCACGTCCATATTGGGTACGCCGCCCCTGATGGAGTTGATGGCGCTTTTGCCAAAATGAAAACATCCCACCAAAAAAACGGGGAGGCATAATATTAATTGAACTATGGGATTGTGCAGGAAATGCCATGGTAACAGCATATGCAGTAATAGCGGCGCAGTGAGGATGGCGCAGAAGAGAAATTTATTTTCAACTTTGTCATAGAATGGTGTAACGTGGGTTGATGGATCATCCACAACCTTAAAGCCAAGCCCTTCTATATCCTTAATAATATCGGGCAGGGTAGAGGCTCCGTTATTTGAAAATTTCACCTCTTCGCCGGCAAAATCTACCAGGATATTTTGCAATCCCTTCTTCTCCAAAAGTTTATGGATAGACAAGGCGCAATTATTACAATGCATCCCAGTCACGTTTAATTCAACCAATTGCTCCGTCATGATACAAAGCTACCTATTAATTAAAATCGTTCTGAATAAATGGGTAACTACATTGTAATTTTAATTGATTTATGACGAAGATCACAATCGTTGTATTGGATTGGCTTTTGCATAGCTGATTTTAAATGAGTTACAGTCGGTAAAATCTAAATAAAAAAAGACTTTGCAAATCAGCGGGAGATTCCTATTTTTGCATCTCTAAAAACGGTAGATGTAGCTCAGTTGGTTAGAGCATCGGTTTGTGGTACCGAGGGTCGTGGGTTCGAGCCCCATCATTTACCCTTCACGGGGCAAAGTCTTAAAAATGGATTTTGCCCCATTTTTTTGCCTTGTAATTTTTCAGGTTGGTTTTTATTTTAATTGTCTTGCTATCGCAGCCCAACCCGCGGGCGGTATGTTCCAATATTGCCGACAGCAGATGAATATTGTAGTCAACACCCAGTTGTATTGGGTATGGTCAGGAGTAGCGTGTCAGCTTCCTGGATCGCTTCGTCCTGCGCCATGTCCTTAATGGGTTTTGGGTGATATATTATCACAATGAGAGGATGTTTTACATAATCAAAACCTGCTCAACAGCAGTATCGCTTGCCGAAAACCCCATGGGCCGTCCTTTTCTATGCAATCCATCCTGCCGGTAGTAAAATTTTTTTTTTCATGATGTTCAAGTTTATTTAATAATTGCACCACTAAAGTCTTTTAATTAAGATGCTGCTGCAATGTAAAAAGAGAACCCAATAACTATGGATTAAAATTGGCAGCATGTGCTATTAAACTACAGTGCGCATGATTTTCATAACATCTTTTATTATGCCATCGGCCGTATTTTTATCTTTTGCCTCGGCATATATTCTTATAACCGGCTCCGTATTTGACCGTCTTAGATGTACCCATCCGTGGTCAAAATCTATTTTTAAACCATCTATCATGTTTTGGGGAATATGTGAAAAATTGGTTTTAACTCTTTCGATTATCAATTCAATATCTACAGATTCATCAAGCTCCAATTTATTTTTAGACATAAAATAATCGGGATAAGTACTACGTAAGGCAGAAACTGGCTTGCCAAACCGAACTAGGTGGGTTAGAAATAAAGCGATGCCAACTAAGGCATCTCTTCCGTAATGTAATTCAGGATAGATTATTCCACCATTGCCTTCGCCGCCTATCAATGCATCAACTTCTTTCATTTTATTTACCACATTTACTTCACCAACTGCCGCTGCATAATATTTGGCTCCTGTTCTTTCGGTAATATCCTTTAGCGCACGGGTTGATGACAAGTTGGAAACTGTGTTTCCTTTATTATATTTTAAAACATAATCAGCAACTGCTACCAATGTGTATTCTTCGCCAAATTTACTTCCATCTTCAGATACAAAGCATAAACGGTCAACATCGGGATCGACTGCGATACCTAAATCAGCCTGATGTCTTAATACCTCTTTTGAAAGTTCAGATAGATTTTCTGGCAATGGTTCGGGATCATGAGCAAAATTTCCGTCTGGTTCGCAATATAACTGATAGATTGTTTTTACGCCCAATGCTTTTAACAAAGCTGGTACAAAAAACCCTCCCGTTGAGTTAACCGCATCAACCACTATTTTTAAATTTGCATTGCCTATGGCAGCAGCATCAACAAGCGGTAGTGCCAATATTCGGTCAATATGTTTCCGCATATATGTTCCGTCATAAATTACATTGCCCAGTTTATCTACGTTAGCGTAATCAAAATCACAGTTTTCAGCTATATCAAGTACCATTTTTCCGTCGTCGTGATTAATAAATTCGCCGCGATGATTTAAAAGCTTTAAAGCATTCCATTGTTTAGGATTGTGACTGGCCGTTAATATTATTCCGCCGGCAGCATTTTCAGCAGGTACTGCAATCTCAACTGTCGGGGTGGTTGACAAGCCTAAGTCAATTACATCAATACCCAAACCCTGTAGGGTGCCAACAACCAAATTGTTGACCATTGAACCTGATATCCGGGCATCCCGGCCAACTACAATTTTTCTTATACCTGACTGTCTCACGGCCCAGCATCCAAATGCCGAAGTGAATTTAACAATGTCTAATGGCGTTAAATTCTCGCCCACCTTACCACCAATGGTTCCCCTTATTCCTGAAATTGATTTAATTAAAGTCATTATTATACAATTAGTTTAATAGCTTAAAATTTATATCTTACAAAAGCCTCCATAGCTTCGTATTCCGCCAGGCCAAGTTCATCATAGCGCCTTGCTGTTTCACTGTTTCTGTCTTCGGCCCTAACCCAAAACTCCCTTACATCATCGCCCGGAAAAACGGGGATGTCTTTTTGTGACTGGTGCTTGAATATAGCATTGCGCTTTCTTAAAACTTCGTACGGAGACAATGGTATTGCCATTTCAATTTCAAATATTTCAAACTCATGCCAGGCTCCCCTATACATCCATAGCCAGCAATCTTTCACCCACTCTTCCGTTTTTTGCAGTTCTTGCAGTGCCGCGATAATGATATTAAAGCAAACCAGGTGAGTACCGTGCGGATCGGCAAAGTCGCCGGCGGCGAATATCTGTTGAGGTTTTATTTGCTGCAATAGTTCCATTGTTAACCTTATGTCTTCTGCACCTACAGCATTTTTTTGGGTTTTACCGGTTTCGTAAAAGGGTAATGCCATGAAATGGATATGGTCATCGTTTAAGCCGGCGTACCTTGCGCCTGATATGGCTTCGGTCTTCCTGATAAAACCTTTAACCGCTCTTATTTCAGAGGTGTCGATTTGGTTAGGTTGTTTTTGGCCAATAAACCGGCGCATTTCATTATAAATGCTTTTTATGTGATGGTTGTCTTCGCCGATGCTTTTGTTAAAATCAATTGCAAATTCCACATAGCGCAGCACATCGTCATCCCAAACAGCTGTATTGCCGGAGGTTTGATAAGCTACATGAACATCATGTCCCTGATCAACCAAGCGTATAAAAGTGCCTCCCATTGATATTACATCATCGTCGGGATGCGGCGAAAAGATAATCGATCGTTTTTTGGCAGGCTGGGCCCGCTCTGGTCTCTGGGAGTCATCGGCATTAGGTTTGCCGCCTGGCCAGCCAGTTATGGTATGCTGCACCTGGTTGAAAATATCGATATTTATATTGTACACCGGGCCTTGTTCTACAGCCAGTTGAGCCATGCCATGATTGTTATAATCATCTTCGGTTAACTTCAGTATTGGCTTACTCAAAGTAGTAGCCAGCCATATTATCGCTTTCTTTTTTAATGTATTTTCCCATACGCAATCTTTAACCAGCCATGGTGTATCAAAGCGGGTTAGTTCTGAAGCAGCAGCCTCATCAAGCACAAATTCAACATGATCTGACAGTTGCAAAAAAGTTGCCGGTACTTCTTCTGATATTTCACCTTCAACTGCTTTTTTTATAATTGGCGCCTTTTTACGGCTCCAAGCCATCAATATAATTTGGCGTGCTTTGAAAATGGTACCAATTCCCATGGTAATTGCTTTAGTCGGTACATTTTGTTTGCCTCCAAAGTCTCGGGCGGCGTCGCTACGAGTAAGGTCATCCAATGTTACCAGCCTTGTTCCTGAATTACGCGCCGACCCCGGCTCATTAAAGCCAATATGGCCTGTACGGCCAATGCCTAGTATTTGAAGGTCAAGTCCCCCAACAGCCTCAATCTCGCGTTCATAATTCAAACAAAAATCGGCCGCTCCCTCTTTATCTAATGTGCCATCAGGAATATGAATATTTCGTTTATCAATATCAATGTGGCTGAACAAGTTTTCATTCATAAACGCCACATAACTTTGTACCGCCGTTGGGTGCATCGGATAGTATTCGTTCAGGTTAAATGTGATTACGTTTTTAAAGCTCAATCCCTCTTCGCGGTGATGCCTCACCAATTCCTTATATACAGCAATGGGGGTTACGCCTGTTGCAAGGCCTAAAACTGCCTTTTCATTGTTTTGTTGTTTAGTGCGAATTAGCGCTGCAATCCGCTGCGCGACCGTTATGGAGGCTGCCTGCTGATCTCGGTACACTGTTACATGCAGCTTTTCATACCTGGTTTCTTCCAGTAAATTTAATCTGGCCATACGTGCTTAATTAGATGTTAATATTTGATGTGTATTAATATATTGTTCTCACGCCCACGCCGATTGCATTAAGATGGTATAATGCCGGTTATTTAAGCAATTTGATTTACAATAAAAGGCCTTGAATTGGAGAGGTTATCGATTAATAATAACTTCATAGCCGCTGACTTGAAGTTCTACAACGGTATGTGAACCAATATAGCCGGTTCCTCCGGTAACTAAAATTTTTTTTGGTTGTTTTTTCATATTTGCGTGTTCGGTAACGCAAAAATATCAAAATTTATCAAATAGCATAAAAATGAATCGACTATGCAATCGGTATTTTAGTAATTCCAGATGTCTAAGGCTTGTAAAGGGCTTATTAATACGTGATGGGCAATATTGATTATATGTTGCTATATGGTATAATAATGACGCGTATTTTTTATTCTTTATATAAACAGTCGATTAAAATGTGTTTTTTCCTTTGGTTTAAATTGATTTGTTGATATATTTGTGTGCGCACACATTAACCCACGCCGTTTAATTTATAAACATGTTAAAAAAACTATTGTTTCTATTTTTCGCCGGACTGTCTATTGGTTCACAGGCACAAAGTATTTTCCTTTCAGGCGCAAAGCCCGGTAAAGCGACAGCTTCTTCGGATAACGGATCGTTTATTCTAAAAAATAAATGTTTATCGGTCAAATGGGTTTCCGATAAGAGCACCATTAGCATCGGTAATTTTTCAACGCAGAATCGTGGGCCTCTCTCCTTAAAGGGGGGGCATTTATTCCAATTGGAGCTTAAAGATGGTACAGTTATTAGTTCTGCAGATTTTAAATTAGGTAGTGTCCCTGAAATTTTAAAGATAGAAGGCAATAAGCAGGCGGTTAAACTTGCCGACAAAGAGGATGGCAAAGAAATTATAGTGGAATTGTTGAGTGAAAAGTATGGAATCCGCGTTAAATGGGAAGCTATTTTAAAAAATAATTCAAACTATATAAGGCAGGTATTTACTTTTCACGCCCTCAAATATCCTTTATTGATACAGAAATTAGAACTTATTAAATTGCCTTCGGTAACAGGGGTAAAACCTTTAGGAACTGTTGACGGATCGCCATTGGTCTCAAGGGATTTATTTTTTGCATGTGAAAGCCCGGCAAGCAAGTATGAGAATAAAGGCGGCTGGATCAATAGTTATATGGAATGTAAGGAACCAATAACCGACCTCACAGTATCTACAGTATGGGGCGTGGCCCCCGGGGAGCAGTTGCGTCGCGGGTTTACTTATTACCTGGAACGTGAAAGAGCGGTGCCCTACAGGCAAATGCTTCACTATAATTCGTGGTATGATATATCATGGGCGGATCGTAAACTGACAGACTCGGCTTGCCTTGACCGCATTAAGGTGTTTGGGGATAGTCTAAGTGTAAAACGCGGTATCAACCTGAATGCATTTTTATTTGATGATGGATGGGATGATAACCAAACCTTATGGCAGATCAGTAAAAAGAATTTCCCCGTGGGTTTCGATAATATCAAAGCATTGGCCAGTAAATACAATGCGTCAATAGGGTTGTGGATGTCACCATGGGGCGGTTACGAGCAGGCAAAGGAACAAAGGCTGGAATATGGCCGAAAACAAAATCCACCGTTTGAAACTAATTCGCATGGCTTTTCGCTTTCGGGCCCAATATATTCAAAACGATTTAAAGAGGTAGCTACCAGTTTTGTTACCAATTACGGCCTGTCCATGTTTAAATTTGATGGGGTAGGGGCAGGTGATCAGTCGACAGGTGCTACTCCTGAATATCAAACGGATATGGAATCCTTGTTAAATCTGGTATCAAACCTGCGCACGGTTAAGCCAGATCTTTATTTTAGCCTCACTATAGGTACGTGGCCGTCGCCCTTCTGGCTTAAATATGGTGACGCCATTTGGAGAAACGGGTGGGACACCAACACCGAAGGACAAGGCGATACACGACAACAATGGCTTAATTATCGCGACGGGCAAGTCTACAAAAACATTGTACGGCGCGGCCCGCTTTATCCTTTAAGCTCATTGATGTACCATGGTGTTTGCATAGCCGATAATGGTCCGCCTGCTAAATTTGATATGAAGGATGAGGATATTGCTGATGAGATCTGGTCGTTTTTTGGATCAGGGACAAGCCTCCAGGAATTATATATTAATCCGCATAAGTTAAATACAAACAATTGGAATTGCCTGGCGGCCGCAATAAAATGGTCGCGATCTAACGCCGATATCATGGCCGATGTTCATTGGGTAGGCGGCGATCCTGCTACAGGCGACATTTATGGTTTTGCAGCGTGGTCACCCAAAAAGGCTGTTCTTACTTTAAGGAATCCTTCCAATAAAGAGAAAGCCTTCCAGATTAATGTGGGCAAGGTATTTGAACTGCCGGTAAACAGCAAAGATAATTACACTTTCTATAACGCCAGGGAGGAGGCCAATAAGTCCCCTTTATTTAAAGGAACGTCTTATACAGTTACCCTGCAGCCTTTTGAGGTTATGGTATTAAATGCATCGCCAGTTAATTAGTCGGGACAACTTTTAGTTAACCAATGGTTTTTTTACAGCAAGTAATTAATCGGTTTGCTTGTGTTTTTATACTTTAAAATTCTTATCAATTGCAAATGAGAAAGATATCTATAGCGATTTTATTAATCTCCTGTTTATTTAGTACGGTATGCTTTTCCCAGGTTCCAACAGCTTTTAAATGGCTAAACCCGGCTAAGGCTGGTTTTTCGGTTATTGAAGGGCAGGCCTGGCCAAACGAGGTTAAAAGTGCTTATGACCGTTTTCCTGCCCGTGCCGAAAAGAATCTCAATCCGAATGTTTGGAATATATCGCACAGCAGTGCCGGGCTATATGTAAAGTTTAAAACGAATGCTCAAAAAATCATCATACGCTATAAAGTTAAGGGTGATTTTGCCATGTCGCACATGCCGGCTACAGGAGTAAGCGGACTGGATCTGTATGCGCTTGACCCCAATGGGAAGTGGTGTATGGCGCCGGGCAGCTTTTCATTTAAAGATACAATTACCTATACCTATTCAAATATTAAAGTGAGTGTCGATTTCCCCGGCCGAAGCTATGAATACAGGCTTTTTCTGCCATTGTACAATTCAGTATCCTGGCTTGAAATCGGTGTTCCTGCTACTGATGCATTTAATTTCATGCCGCTGTCTAAAGAAAAACCTGTGCTTGTGTATGGAACATCCATTGCCCAGGGTGGTTGTGCATCGAGGCCCGGTTTGGCATGGACCGCAATTTTACAACGCAGCCTGGACCGCCCTCTGGTGAACCTTGGTTTTACAGGTTCGGGACTGCTTGAAAAGTCGGTTGTTGACCTGATGGCAGAGATTGACGCAAAAATATACGTACTCGATTGCATGCCCAATTTGGTAAGTTTTTCTGACCAAGAAATTGAAAAACGGTTATTAAGTTCTGTACAAAGTTTGAACGGAAAGCATCCGCTGGTGCCAATACTGCTTGTAGAACATAGTGATGCTAATGTAGACGGGCTGTTAGATACAGGCAGGAATGCTGATTATAGTCGTGTAAACAAGGTGCTTGGCCGGGTTTATTCAAGCCTAATTGCCGGAGGGACTAAAAACGTTTATTTATTAACCAACAAGGAAATTGGTTTCGATATTAACTCAACGGTTGATGGTATTCATCCTAATGATGCTGGGATGGAAAAATACGCCATCGCTTATGAGAAGGCCACACGCGAAATTATTAATGAACCAGCCGGTAAGTATTCAACCACTGTGCCGGTGGTACAAAGCCGGGATGGCTATTATGACTGGCGAAGCAGGCATAATGAAATACTAACGCTCATTAAAACTGATTCGCCTAAAATTGTGTTCCTTGGTAATTCTATTCTGAATTATTGGGGCGGCGTACCAAAAGCTCCCTTAGCAAGAGGTGCTGACTCGTGGAATAAATACTTAAAGCCCTTAGGCGTAAAAAATTTTGGTTTTGGCTGGGACCGGGTAGAGAATGTATTGTGGCGTGTATACCATGAAGAACTGGATGGTTTTAAGGCCGATAAGGTTATGATTATGATAGGTACCAACAATTTGTCTGTTAGCAATGACCAGGAAATAGTAGAAGGGCTAAAATTGCTGGTACAGGCAGTAAAGGTACGCCAACCCGAAACCGAAATTCTTTTATCAGGCTTGCTGCCGAGGAGGGCAATGGAAAAACGAATAGATGTACTTAATAAAGCCATTGCAAAGCTGGCATCTCAATCCCGGGTTCGTTTTATTAATCCGGGGAAATTACTGCTTAATCGCGCCGGGAATATTGACGAATCCTTTTTTGGCGATGGGCTGCATCCTAATGAGGTAGGTTATCAAAAGTTAGCAATTGCTTTGGTTCCATATCTCAAAAAATAATAACACCACCCTGTTTTAAATAGAACGGACTCCTGGTTGTTTTTCGAAATGATTGGGTACACACGGCCCCGCATCACCATTGGTATTCTGCTTTTAATTAAGTTTTTGATAAAGCGCTAAATTCCACTAAATTTTAGCTGCATAATGTGATGAAACTATATTAAATTACATTTGCTATCTTTTTTACATCAAAGCTCAATATGAAGAATAAAATTGTACGCATTAAAGATATTGCCGAAAAAGCGAAGGTTTCAACAGGTACAGTTGACAGGGTATTGCATAAGCGGGGACGCGTGTCAAAGAAGGTAGAGGAGAAGATCCTTAAGATCATTGAAGAGATGGATTATGAGCCAAATCTTATGGCAAGAGCACTGGGTTCCAATAAAATATATCAAATTGCTGCATTAATTCCAGATCATAAAAGCGACTCCTATTGGTACGCCCCTAAAGCAGGCATTGAAAAGGCGGAGAAGGATCTGAAACAATACGGCATTGTTGTTCAGCAATATGTATTTGATCCCTACGATGTGGAATCATTTATAAAAAATGCCAGTCAATTAACAAAGGATAATCCGGATGGCATAATTTTATCCCCTATATTCTACAGGGAAACACTGCCATTTTTCGAAAAATGGAAGGTAGCCGAAATTCCATTTGTGTTGTTTAATACCCAAATTACCGAATACGAGCCCCTAAGTTATATTGGTCAGGATTCTTATCAGAGTGGTTTTTTGGCCGGAAAACTTATTCATTATGGTCAGCCGGAGCCTTGTTCGGTGTTAATTGCACATATTGATGAAGAAATAAGTAATGCCGCCCACCTTTTAAAAAAAGAGCAGGGATTTCGCAATTATTTTTCTCAAAATAACCTGGAACACCAATACAAAATTTTAAGAATTGAATTAAACAGGGCAAATGCGGCTTTGTTTATAACACAGCTTGATGCTGTTATTGATAGCACACCAGATATGGCCAGTATTTTTGTAACAACATCAAAAGCATATGAAATTGCCAGGCACCTGGAGCAGCGGCATATAAAGCATATCAAAATAATAGGATATGATTTACTGCCTCAAAATTTGTATTTTCTGAATAAAGGGGCAATTAGTTTCCTGATTAACCAAAACCCTAAGGGGCAGGGCTACTGGGGTATTTATCAGTTAACAGACCACCTTGTATTTAAAAAGGAAGTTCCTATTATCAAATATCTTCCACTTGATATAGTTACCAAAGAAAATGTGAATTATTATAAAGATGATGAGGATACTGTTTATTTAGATATTTGATTTTCGCTAATATTCCTGTAGCGCTTACGCACATTTTTAATCCATAATGAATTGCTTTTGCCAAGGTAATTCATTATGGATTTGTATTTTAAACCAAGTCAATTGGTGTTTGTAACAGAAAGTGGTGATCTGTCTAACCAGATTTTATGATTAATCCAATGTAGTATCTAAGGCTTTAAATAGAGAAGTTTTGATAGACTTCTCCGATGTTCTGATCTTTCTCAAATGTTTACTTCTGAATATGATGTTTAGCTCCGTCTGGAAAAATAGCCTGATATAAGATAAATTAATGTGTATTTGGATTGGGAAATTATTTTTTTAATAAAATTCCTTAAAATGTGTGCGGGCACATAAATATTTTTATATTTGTAATCAAGTGTTTATAATATGTAAATGTGTGCGAATACATTTAATTGTTCTAGGACACTATGTTACATATGGAGCAATTGTTGTCGACGGTTATTGTTCGAAATTTTATCACATACACCTGGATAATGATGGTGGTGAATTCCGGCAATGTTCGACAGTCTGAAATGAAATATTAGCCGGGTAATATGAAAAAGGAAACCTGCCGAATATTAAGCTATTTAAGTGTTTAAGCGATGTATGCTTTGAGAATTAATCTAAAATGAACAAAAAAGAAAAAATGTCATATAATATTTCTGAGATAGTATCCAATTTTTGCATTGAAGGAAATATCGCCGCTATTGTTCCGTATGGTTCAGGCCACATTAATGATACATTTCACGTTAAAAATAGCGACCCTGCACTACCTGGTTACCTGCTTCAACGTATCAATCATTATGTATTTAAAAATGTTCCGGCCCTGATGGGGAATGTACAACTGGTAACCAATCACCTTAAAGGAAAACTGGCGCAAATACCGGGTTCAAATCCTGCAAGGGAAGTACTCACAATAGTTTCGACAAGGGATGAGCAAAGTTTTTTTTGTGATAAAGACGGCCATTACTGGAGAATGTATTGTTTTTTGAAGGATACCAAAAGTTACGACATGGTTTTAACTGAACAACAGGCTTATGAAGGAGGCAAGGCATTTGGGAAGTTTCAGCTATTGTTATCAGATCTTGATGCCAGTTTACTTCATGAAACCATACCCGGTTTTCATAACGTAACTACGCGGCTGGACCGTTTAAACAGAGCAGTACTGGCCGATCCGAAAAACAGAGTTAAGGATGTTTTGTCTGAATTAGAGTTTGTAATCGAAAGAGCTGGTTCGATGGCCACTATCATAAATTTAGGAAAAGAAGGTAAACTGCCACTGCGTATTATCCATAACGATACTAAATTCAATAACATATTACTTGATATTAATGATCGTGAACAGTGTGTAATTGACCTCGATACCGTTATGCCCGGCTATATAGCGTATGATTTTGGGGATGCTATCCGCACTATTATTAATACAGCGGCCGAAGACGAGGAGGATCTTCAAAAAATAAAGCTCAGCTTCCCGCTGTTTAAGGCTTATACGGAGGGATATCTTAAAGGTGCTTGTAGCTTTTTATCAGACGTAGAGGTTAAGTCGCTTTTAATGGGGGTTTTGTTAATACCCTATATCCAGGTTATCCGTTTCCTTACGGATTATATAGAGGGCGATGTTTATTACAAGATCCATTTTCCTGAACATAATTTACAACGGACCAGGGCCCAGTTGCAATTACTTAAAAAGCTTGAGGAAGAATATGATGTTTTAGATCAAATAATTCAAAATATAGTAAGTGTACCCCAGTAATTAACATCCGAAATTAAATGAAGGAACTCATGGTGTCATTTTTAGGAGATGTAAGTAAAGTTAGCCCTACAGCGCATCTGTCTTTTTTGTTAGATAGTCAGAAAAAGAATCCTATCGGAATGGCGCCATGGCTCCGTTATGGGCATAAATGTTTAACCGTTTAGACTATCAGGTTGGCACAATAAAATTAAACAGACACATTAACCAGTACTAATGACAAAAATTACACTTTCAAAAACTTTAGTTGAGCCTCTCCCTTCTCAAAAAAAAGGTCTAAATCCTATTGTGATCATCGGTGCCCTGTTCTTTATTTTCGGTTTTGTTACCTGGCTAAACTCTGTTCTCATCCCGTATCTGAGGATCGCTTGTGAGCTAAATAATTTTGAAGCTTATTTAGTGGCATTTGCTTTTTACATAGCCTACCTGGTAATGGCAATCCCCTCCGCCTGGGTGCTAAAACTAACGGGTTTAAAAAAGGGAATGTCGGTTGGATTGTTTATTATGGCAGTGGGGGCTTTGATTTTTATACCTGCAGCTATTACGCGTATATATAGCTTGTTTTTGCTTGGATTGTTTGTTCAGGGTACTGGCCTTGCTGTTTTACAAACCGCCTCAAACCCTTATATAGTTATTGTTGGCCCACGTGAGAGTGCTGCTAAGCGGATAAGCATTATGGGCATCTGTAATAAAATAGCAGGCGCAATAGCTCCCGTTGCTTTAGGTACTATTACCTTAAAAGGTGCTGATGAATTAATAAAACGCCTGGTAAATATGGGCGCTGCCCAAAAAGCCATGGAGTTAAATGTCCTGGCCCACCGGGTAATACTTCCATATATATTGATAATTATTGTTTTGGTGGTATTGGGTATTTTAATCTTCTTTTCTGGTTTGCCCGAAATAGATACCGATCATGAAGACGAGACTGTTGCAGCCGCCAATACGCACAAAACCAGTGTTTTTCAATTTCCGCATTTATTGTTAGGGGTACTGACCTTGTTCCTGTATGTTGGAGTAGAGGTACTGGCCGGTGATTCAATTATTAGTTACGGGGCATCGCAGGGAATAGCTTTATCAACTGCTAAATTCTTTACTGCCTGTACTTTGGTATCCATGATTGTTGGTTATATCATAGGGATTATTTGTATCCCTAAATATTTTACCCAGGATAAGGCTTTAAGGGTTTCGGCTGTTTTGGGTGTAGTGTTTTCTATTGCAGCGATATTTACGCACGGTTATATTTCAGTAATGTTTATTGCATTGCTGGGCCTTGCAAACTCACTGATGTGGCCTGCAATATGGCCGCTGGCTATTGCAGATCTGGGTCGTTTTACTAAAATGGGCTCGTCATTCATGATTATGGCTATAGCCGGAGGTGCGTTAATACCCTTGCTATACGGCCGTTTGGTTGATGTCGTAAATGCACAGCAAGCGTATTGGATACTAGTGCCCTGTTATGTGTTTATTGGATACTATGCAACCCTGGGGCATAAAATAAGGAGTTGAGTTCGATGGGGTGCCGGAGGCTATTTTTTAATGATACCGTTGATCCGAAAAAATGAAATATGATGATGAAATTTACAATAATACTGTTGTTATTTAGTGCTGTTGTTTCGGCGCAGTCTAAAATTGTCGGATCTTACGAGGAGCTTCCTGACCCAAAGCCTGTTCAGCAAGAAACATGGAGCGCATTAAAACCCGGTGTTTATGTAAGTTTTGGTTCAACCGATATTCGTTATGATAAACGCAATGCTCCTTCTATACTTCCCTTGCAAACCCAATGGCAAACCAGGGCATGGAAGGGCGAGATGGTTCATACGCAATTCCTTGTATGGACTACGCGTGACCTGGAGCAATTAAGTTTTGAATGGAGTAAACTTGAAGACAGCAAAGGGCATAAAATCCCTGAAAAAAACATCAGTGCAAATTTTGTACGCTATGTGATGGCTGATGGACTGAACAATGAAGGCGGAGGGTGCGGAATCCAGCCTGGGCATGATTCCTCCCTGGTAGCTGATGTTATTGACCCGGTAAAATCACTTCCCGTAGCTAAAAATACTACCCGGCCTGTTTGGTTAAGCATTAAGGTGCCTGCTAACGCGGTTGAAGGTACTTATAACGGCTATGTAAAAGTTAGGGAAGGGACAAATAAGTATCCTGCCATTTTGCATTATACCATAGAAGTACTCAATCATACCCTGCCTGCACCGGAACACTGGAAATTTCATTTGGATCTGTGGCAAAACCCCTATTCGGTTGCCCGGGTGTATGGTGTAAAAGCCTGGTCGAAGCAACACTTCGACATTATGCGCCCTTACATGAAAATGCTGGCAAATGCCGGTCAGAAGGCAATTACTACCACACTTATCCATGACCCCTGGAACAGCCAAACGTATGACGTTTATGGCTCAATGGTAAAATGGACTAAAAGTAAGAATGGTTCATGGACTTATGATTATACGGTTTTTGATAAATGGGTGTCTTTTATGATGTCACTGGGGATTAATAAGTTTATCAACTGCTACAGTATGATCCCCTGGAATTTGAAATTCCACTATTATGACGAAGCCCTGGGGAAAGATACAGTAATCATGGCTAAGCCTGGTACGCCGGAATATGATGCGCATTGGCGTCCCATGCTGGCTAATTTTGCCGCCCACCTTAAAGAAAAAGGATGGTTTAATAAAACCACTATTGCAATGGACGAAAGGGCTATGGCAGATATGCAAAAAGCTATAGCCTTAATAAAAAGCGCCGATAAGGATTTTAAGATTTCATTGGCAGGGAACTATCATCCGGAAATTGAACGTGATCTGGTGGATTACAGCGTGGCCTCAAACCAGGTAATAGATAGCGCAACCATGCTTTCGCGCAAAAAAGCAGGATTTAATACCACTTATTATACTTGCTGCACAGAAGGGCATCCCAATACATTCACCTTTTCTGAACCCGCAGAATCTGTTTGGCTGGCATGGTATGCCGCATATAAAGGATACGACGGGTACCTGAGGTGGGCTTACAATTGCTGGACAAAAGATTCCTTACATGATACGCGGTTTGGATCCTGGTCATCCGGAGATGCTTATTTGGTATATCCGGCTCTGCGGTCTTCTATTCGCTTTGAGCGGTTAATTGAAGGTGTTCAGGATTTTGAAAAAATCAGCGTGCTGAGGGAGGATTTTATAAAAAACAATCGACAGGATAAATTGCGCCTTCTTGAAAATATACTGAGTGGTTTTGATATTCGGGAACTAAAGAATAAAAATGCAGCTGAAATTCTTCATACTTCCCAGGATAAGTTAAACAAGTTATAGATAGTTTAAAAATGTTCATTTATTTCTTATTCCCTTCTTTTTTAGTTTTTTTTTGACTTTATTTACTATCGTCTGAAAGGTATACTAAAATGGGTTAAAGAAGTTGAAAATTTCAGGCATTTTATAGCCCGTTTTGGCTGCATACTTCCAGTGGCATAAGCAGGCGAATACAAGGAGGTAAATTATTGATTTATTACTCAAAGTGACAACTTAAAGTACTATCCAAAATACGGGATAAATCCACATGGATAAAGGATGTAAGGATTAAAAGGCCGGTTTTTTAAGGCAAATGATGTTTTCGTGCTGACTTTAAATAGAATCCTTAATAGTAAGGGTCTTAATATTTAAAAATAAAGAAAAATATATTCTTTGATAAATTTTATAGTGCGGAATGAATAGCCTGGAAGTTCAGTTATTGTCAGACGAGCAACTGATAGCATTGATTCAAGAGAATGATCTTGGGGCGTTTGAACGTATCTATAATAAATATTGGTCAAAACTTTATCTTTCAGCATACAACATTTTAAGAGACCGCCAGGCATCTGAAGATATTACCCAGGAAGTATTGGTAAGCCTATGGATGAAACGTGCGAATCTGCAGCTCACTTCTTTAAATGCTTATTTACATACTTCAGTTCGTTACCAGGTGTTTAATATTATTCGCTCAGGTAAAGTAAAAGCTGATCTTTTTAATAGACTGGAAGCACTTTTTAGTAATAACGGCGGCGAAGATATTTTATCTGAAAAAGACATTAACCGCTTGCTGGAACAGGGGATTGCTGAATTGCCTGAGAAATGCCGTCAAATATTTGTTATGAGTCGTAAGGAACATTTATCGACCAAAGAAATTGCTGAACGGCTGGGGATTGCGCCAAAAACAGTTGAAAATCAATTAACTGTAGCTTTGAACCGCTTACGCAAGACACTGGGTGACTTTGTTTGCCTGGCTGCAATTATTTTATGCGGGCGATGGTTCTGATGTTTTTCTTCCTGCGCTGACTTACATTTATCCTCTTCTTTTTTAATACAATTCCTTGTTTATCTCCCAAAAAGATCATGATTTGTTAACGTTATAGAAATATTTCAAATTCCTTTGGGGGTGCACCCCATGTTTGGGTACTTACATATAATAACCACCCAATGGAAAAAGAAATACTACTAGACTTAATAAACAAATACCTTTTAAACCAGGCTACTGCAGAAGAAGAAAAGCTTTTGCTAGACTATTACAATACGCTTCAAAAAAACGAATTGAAATGGGATGAGCATTTGATGGGCGATAAAGATAGTGTTAAGGCTGAGCTTTATAGCAAGGTATTATTGGAGATAAAAGCGCGTGAATCCGTACCTAAAAAGATTATTTTTTTAAGGGGATGGTTTGTAGCAGCATCTGTGATTTTTTTGTTGATCGCCTCATCTTCGTTGTTTTTTTACCTAAAGCATGACAATTCGTATCTGTTAACTAAAGATAAAGCCAGGTCTTTAATTAAGAATGACATTGCCCCCGGGGGAAACAAAGCTTTATTAACGTTAGCCAACGGTTCAAAAATTGCCTTAGATGATGCCGCCGACAGCGTATTAGCTAAACAAACAGGTGTAAAGATCGCCAAAACCGCCCATGGTCAATTGATTTACACCGTTGAAAATTCATCATCTGATTCAAAAACTTCAGCTCAACTAGCATACAATACGGTTGAAACCCCAAAAGGCGGCCAGTACCAGGTTGATTTGCCTGATGGTTCAAAAGTTTGGTTAAATGCAAGTTCCTCGCTTCGGTACCCTACAAATTTTACTGGTGATGTGCGCAGCGTTGAATTAACCGGAGAGGCTTATTTTGAAGTGGTTAAAAATCCTAAAAAACCATTCAGGGTTGTAAGCAGCAGCCAGGTGATTGAGGTTTTAGGTACACACTTTAACATCAGTTCTTACACGGATGAAACTTCGGTTAAAACTACTTTATTAGAGGGCTCCGTTAAGGTATTGTCTACCAAAACTAATCAATCGAAATTGTTAAAACCGGGAGAGCAATCCAATATTAATTACTCCAATAATTCATTTTCTGTACAACAAGTTAATACAGAAGAGGTGGTTGCCTGGAAAAATGGCTATTTCCTTTTTGTTGACGAAGACTTGAAAAGCATTATGAGCAAGTTTGCCCGTTGGTATAATGTTGACGTGGAATACCAGGGCAACGTTGATAATTTAAGATTTGGAGGTATAGTGTCGCGCTCAAAAGGCTTAAGCCAGGCATTGAAAATAATAGAACAAACAGGAAATGTTAAAATTAAAATTGAAGGAAGGAGAGTTACCATTATGCAGTGAAAATTACCCTCCCATTAAGGTAACCTAAAAAATAAGCCGGAAGTGCTGGAACACTCCCGACTAAAGAGTTAGGGCTTACCATGAAACTAAATTCGTAGTCCAATTACACCTTAAACCCAAACAAGTTCAAATGTATGAAATGTTATGAAATAAGTTTATACAGAGTCTGCTGTATAAAAAATAAAGCTTTGTTGATTATGAAACTATCCATCATTTTGTTGATAGCAACCATACTTCAGGCTAGTGCTTCTACAGGTTATGCACAAAAAATTACATTATCAGAAAAAAATGCTCCCTTAGAAAAGGTCCTGAAAGAAATTAGGGAACAAAGCGGATATGATTTCTTCTATAATTCAAAGTTAATTAAGCAGGCTAACCCGGTAAGTATTAGTGTTCAGAATACCGAATTAGACGAAGTATTAAAACTGGCATTTACAGGTCAGCCGTTTATCTATAGCATAAACGACAACACAATTATTATTAAACCTAAACCTATCAACCTAATAACCCAGCCAATAGCTGCAATAAAAATTTCAGGTACTGTTACTGATTCAAAAGGTCCATTACCTGGTGCAAGTGTGCGTATTAAAGGCACAAGTAAAGGTACAATAACTAATATTGACGGTAAATTTACCATCGAGGCTGATCCTAATAGCGTCCTTGTTGTTTCATTTGCCGGTTTCATCACCAGGGAAATTGCCGTTACCGCAGGAATATCTCCATTAACTATTCAATTAAAGGAAGATAATACGGCACTTAACGAAGTAGTAGTAGTAGCTTATGGTAAACAGAAGAAATTAACAATAACCGGGGCTGTTACTACCGTAAATGTAGCCGACGTTACAACTTCTGAGCGTTCACTGTCAAATGCATTGGCAGGTAAGGTTGCAGGTGTTATATCTGTACAACGAAGCGGCGAGCCGGGTTATGATAATGCATCATTTACCATAAGGGGCATAGGTACCTTTACAGGTAATTCAACTCCCCTTATTATAATAGATGGTGTACAGCGTGATGACGTAAACAGTACCTATGGGGGCGCTTACAACAATATTGACCCGGAGGATATACAAAGTATCTCCATTCTTAAGGATGCTTCGTCTACGGCATTATATGGTGCTAAGGGGGCAAATGGCGTTTTAATTATTACCACCAAAAAAGGCGTAGCCGGCGATCCTAAGATCTCGCTTAAAATAGAGTCTTCCATGTCTGGCTTAACCAAGACTCCTAAAATGCTCGATGCAGTATCATGGATGCAGCTATATAACGAGGCAAGTACAAATGGCGGCGGCCCGGTAGTTTATTCGCAGGAAACTATAGATAAAACCAAGAGCGGTCTTGATCCGTATTTGTATCCTAATGTTGACTGGATAAATTCTGTTTATAAAAAATGGGCGCCTGGTTATAATGCAAACCTGAATGTTACCGGCGGGGCTAAATCGGTTAGATACTACGTTTCATCTTCGTTTTATGACCAGGACGGCAGTTATAAGGTAACCAGTCAAAATGGTTATAATCCTAACCTTAATTTTAAACGGTATGATTTCAGGACTAACGTAGATATTGATGTAAGCAAAACTACTTTGCTTAGTATGAACCTGGATGCGATGCTGGTTTCAAGCCGTTACCCCGGCCTTTCAGCGTCAAGCGTATGGTATGAGGCGTACTCAACACCGCCTAATGCTTATCCTATTAAATATCCCGATGGTAAATGGGCCGGTCCTTACAATAATGGCGGTTCAAATCCGGCTAATGATGTTCAGAATTCCGGCTATACTACAGAGTTCCATCCGGCAATACAATCTGTTTTTTCACTTACCCAAAATCTCGACTCCTTTACCAAAGGCTTAAGTGCTTTAGCAAGGTTTTCGTTCGACTCGTATAGCGAGAGTGATAACAACAGGACAGGGGCCGACGATCTTTACTTAGCTACCGGAAGAGACGCCCAGGGCAATTTGATATATGGACGCTCCAGGATCGGGCAACAATTTTTAGGTTTTGGCACTTCAACATCGGCCGAAAAAACAATGTACCTGGAAACCAATGTTACCTACGACTGTGCTTTTGGTAAGAGTCGCTTCGGGGGATTGTTTCTTTATAACATGCGTTCGAGGATATTAAGTACTGCAGGTGATGTTATCAACTCTATTCCTTATAATAACCAGGGCATGGCAGGAAGAATTACCTACGGTTATGATGATAGATACCTGGCAGAGATTAACGCGGGTTATACCGGTTCAGAAAATTTCCAGCCCGGTAAAAGGTTTGGGTTCTTCCCTTCAGTTTCTGCAGCTTGGGTAATATCCAGGGAGAGTTTCTTCAAGGATTTGGCAAAGTCGGTTAACCTGTTTAAAATCAGGGGATCGCACGGCGTTGTTGGTAACGATCAGATTGGCTCACGTTATGGCTTATCCAGGTTTCCTTACATTACCCAGTATGGCGGTGGCAGTAATATCCAGTTGGGTTATAACGGCACTAGCTTTTCAAGCATAAAAGAAAATATAATCGGTGTACAAAATCTTACATGGGAAAAATCAACAAAGGATGATATTGGCCTCGAGTTAGGTTTGTTTAACAAAATAAGTATAACCATTGATGCCTTTAGAGAAAGAAGAAAGGATATTTTGGTGGCACGCAGTTCGTTGTCAAGTATCCTGGGCGTAAGCGGTACTATCTTCTCCAACTTAGGAGAAATGAGCAATCATGGTATAGATGCAAATATTGAATATAACCAAAATTTTGGAAAGGTATCCGTTCGTCTCTATGGTAACTTTACGTACAATAATAACAAAATTATACAACAGGACGAGCCTAAACAACTGTATGCCTATCAACAGTCAACCGGTCATAAATTCGGCGACAACCTGGTGTATGTTTCCGAAGGACTATTTAGGGATCAGGCTGATATTGATAAAAGCCCAAGTCAGTTTGGTAGTTTTTTAAGGCCGGGTGATATTAAATATAAGGATGTAAATGGTGATGGTGTTATAGATAGCTATGATAGGGTTTACACGGGTAAATCTGATATTCCTACCATTTTATACGGTTCCGGTTTTACAGTTGGGTATCATGATTTTGATTTCTCAATGTTCTTCCAGGGTACGGCTAATGTTATGATTATGGCAAATGGCGCTGCAATAACAGGCCCCAGTGGTACATCCAGTGGTGTCGGTATAGTTCCCTTTACCGGCAGCGGTTCCTATTCCTCGGGTGCGCTTGCAATTATTGCAAACAGGTGGACACCTGATAATCCGAGCCAGAATGTTGCTTATCCGCGTTTAGGTATTTCTAACCAAAACAGTAATAATTACCAGCCAAGTACATGGTGGCAAAAAGATGGCAGCTATGTAAGGTTGAAACAGGCGTCCCTGGGCTATAAGTATACATCAGAGTCTCTGAAAAAGAAAATGGGGCTAGGTTCTATTTACTTATATGTATCAGGTCAAAACATCCTAACCTTTTCCAAATTTAAATTATGGGATCCTGAATTAGGGTCCGATGGCGCAGGTTATCCACCGGTAAGGATATTTGCTTTGGGGTTAAAAGCCGCGTTTTAAAACAACTATTAGTCGATAATAAATACAATAAAAATATTTCATATGAAAAAATATGTATTACTTATGGTTGTTGGAATATTCATTCTAACCTCCTGTTTATCTTCCTGTAATTATCTGAACAAAAAACCGGATAATTTAATTACAGACCAGTTGATCTGGAACAACAGGGCAAATCTCGAATCGTACCTGTATAATATATACAGCTATATCCCCGAAACTGATGGTGTAGATTATACCAGCGTTGGCGGATCTGATGAAAGCACTACATCAAATCACAGTTACCCTATATTTCAAATGACCAGCGGTAACTGGAGCCCGGTAAACGGTTATTTTGATTATTGGGGCACCCTTTATAAGGGTATCAGGGCATCATTTATTTTTGAAGGAAATATTGGCAGGGCGCCTTCTAATGTATTAAGCGACGCTCTGAAAAATCAATATATTTCTGAGTCTAAGTTTTTACGCGGATACTTTTACTGGCAGTTACTGAAACAGTATGGCCCCGTTGTAAAATTAACAGGTGCATTAAGTTTAAATGATGATTTTAACAAATATCCCCGGTCCTCCTTTGAAACATGTGTAGATTATGTGAACCAGATGATGGATGAAGCCGCTGTTAATTTACCGGCTACATGGGCATCTAATAGTAATGATGGCCGCCCAACAAAAGGCTCATGCCTGGCAGTTAAAGCAGAATTAGCTTTATTGGCGGCAAGCCCGTTATGGAATGGCAACAGTGCCTTCGCAAACTTTAAAAACCAGGACGGAACACTCTTAACAAATGCTGCACAATATGATGTTAATAAATGGAAAACGGCAGCAACAGCTGCTAAGGCGGTAATTGATTTGGGTTCTTATAAATTATTTACAAACCTTGACGAAGGCGGAACAACATTTAATCCATATTTATCTGTACGTGATGTATTCCTTACTAACTGGAATAACGAGATCATATTTACAAGAAATGCATGGTATATTTATGGAATAACAAAATGCGCATCGCCGGCTCCCGGTGGTTATGATCTGTATGACGCTACCCAAAATATTGTTGATGGATTTAACATGAACAATGGCAGAACCATCACCGATCCTAAATCGGGATACAAGGAAACAGGATTTGCTCAAGCTGACGGGGCAAATTCATGGGAGCAAAGTAAGGGCCAGTATAACATGTATGCCAATCGCGAGCCGCGGTTCTATGCCTATATTAATTATAACGCCCGCCCTGTTTTGGATGCGCCTACAGTTGATGATAAAAATTACTTTTCTTCAGCCGGTAATGTGGATGGAACCGGCAGGTCGGAGTATTACTACAGTGGCAAATCCGGTCAGAAAGCTGCCGGTACAGGTCTTACAACAGGTTATGGAATACTTAAAAACATAAGCCCGAATGATAATATAAGATTAGATCAAATAAATGTTTACAGGCCCTATATAATCTTGCGTTATTCACAAATATTGCTTGATTATGTGGAAGCCCTGAACGAATATGATCCCTCAAACGCAGATATTGTCAGATACCTTGACCAGGTTAGAACAAGGGCAGGGCTGCCTGGAATAGAAACTGTCTATCCTGAAGCTGTTGGCAATCAAAGTGAAATGAGGATTCATATTTTACACGAGCGCCAGGTAGAACTTTGTTTTGAAGGAGATAGATATTTTACCCTCGTGCGGAGAAAATTATTGGGGCTTCCGGTAAACCAGGCAATATATTCAATGAATACCGGTGCTGATGATTTGGGACAGGGATTTGGGTTTACAGGTTTTTATACCAGGACACTTTACCAAAGTAGAGTTTGGAAGGACAAAATGTATCTTTTCCCTATTTCCCAATATGAAATTGACAGGGATAGATCATTAGTGCAAAATCCTGGTTGGTAATACAGGCCTTGTCTGGGTTGTTAGTAGGAAATATCTGACTCACAGTTTGTTAATATATAAAAGTATAGTTGTTAACTAATAGATATTATAAATAATATGAAACATACATATCAACATATAATTGCGGTTACTGGCTTCATCCTGCTGGCTTTTGCAAGCTGTAAAAAGGAAAAAGCGGCTGGGCATAACGCATTGTCACCTATCGTGATCAGTTCATTTGAACCGCAAATAGGATCCGGTGGCACAGAAGTGCTGATCAGCGGAAGTAACTTCACAAGCGATACCTCACAATTATCGGTTACCATAAATGGTAAAAAACTTAAAATTATCGCATCCAACACTAATCAAATGATGGTAGTAGTACCCAAAAAGGTTGGTACCGGGCCAATTACGGTGACTATAGGAACCGGGAACACGACATCGGCAGGTGTTTTTAATTATCAATATACACGCACGGTTAGTACACTGGCAGGATCGGGTACGGCCGGCTTTGCCAATGGCCAGGGAACAGATGCCATGTTTGATTTTAGCAGCCAAAGCTGGTACAGGACCAAGGGTATAGCTGTTGATGACAATTTAAATATTTATGTAGCCGATGTGGGTAATCATTGTATCCGTAAAATAGATACGGCAGGTAATGTAACTACCCTTGCCGGTAATCCGCAGGCTGGTGAAGGATATGCTGATGGGAAGGGTGCAGCAGCACGGTTTTCTATACCTTATGACGTAGCCGTTGATGCCCAGGGTAATGTATATTCTGTCGATCCGGGGAATTATGATATTCGCAAAATAAGCCCTGATGGTACTGCTACTACCTGGGCATGGGCAAATCAGGAGCCATGGAGCGTAGCTGTTGACAAAACTACCGGCTATATTTATTATTGCGGACTTCATAATCCAGGGAATATTTACCAGGTAACGGCTCAATGGACAACTAATCAAGTTGTGTCGGCTCTTAATAGTCCCGCAGGTATCGCATTTGATAAAACAGGCAACCTATATGCATCAATTAGTGGAGACCAGGTTATCGAAAAATTTACAGCCGGTACGTGGCAGGGCAGTGTTATTGCCGGGAAGTTGGGCGTTGCAGGTTACCTGAATGGGGCTGCTACTGTGGCACAGTTTTCAAATCCATTTGGCATTGCGGTCGATAATAACAACAATATTTATGTAGCTGGCAACGGAACAGGGTATAGCGACAATCCCGACGAAAGTATCCGCTTTGTGCAGGCCGGCGCTTTTGCTGTCAGCACGTTTGCGGGAAGCGGTACGGGTGGTTACGCGGATGGAATAGGAGGATCTGCGCTTTTTTCTGCACCAACCGGCGTTGCTGTTGACAAAAACGGAACTGTGTATGTATTGGATAAAATTAATAACAGGATAAGAAAAATCGTCTCTGAATAGCAACCGGTAATTGTAGAATTACCGCTTCGCGAATAGCATTGTTAATGACCTCCTCCCGGCAAGGGCCTTTTCACTGCCCCGGGAGCAATGCGAAAGATAGTTAGTTTGATTTGAGTGTATAGTAATCGTAGCAGGAGTTTTTCTGCTGCGGTTCTATACTTAGCGTCTATCTTTCAGCTGTTAACAACCTTAAATGAATAAAAGCTAACAAGTGCTTTTTAATTTTAAAACAACTTCAATGAAATTTTATCTTAATATTTTCTCAATAACGGTCTTGACAATACAAGCTATGGCTTGCAGCAAAAAAGCTGTCAATACTGACGTGGCGCCTTCAACACCCAAGACCCATATTTATTACGTATCTGTTAATGGGTCAGAAACCAATACAGGTTCAATTAATGCCCCTTTCCAAAGTATCAATACCGCTTTAAGTCATGTGGCAGCCGGAGACACAGTAATGGTCAGGGGCGGTACTTATTATGAACAAGTGATATTTCCAAAGTCGGGATTACTGAATAAGAATATCACGATAAAAGCATATCCCGGAGAAAAGCCTTTAATAGATGGAAGCAAAATAACGGTATCGGGTTGGCTGCCATTGGTTACGCTAAGTAATGTAAAGTACATCTCGCTTGAAGGTTTTGACATATGTAATCTTACAACGTCGGCTTTTAATGCTGATCCCGAAGGCATTGCCATTAACGGCGACTCGCACGATATAACTATTAAGAACTGTAATATCTATAATATAAAAAGCAACGCGTCCCTGGACAATTGGAGGAGCGGGCATGCCATCCTGGTAATTGGTAATGGCATAGGGCCTATAAGCAATTTGACTATTACAGGTTGTAATATACACGATACACAAACAGGTACAAGCGAAAATGTAACGCTGGCTGGAAATATAGATGGCTTCACCTTCAGCCATAATAAAGTGTACGATACGGAAAATATCGGGATTATTGTTGCAGGTGGCGACAATCTTAATCCGAAGGGAGTTGTTGCTACCAATTATGCCCGTAATGGTGTGATAAGCGATAATGAGTTTCACGATAACACCATGACCAGAACTCCCGAAATTTGGGGACCGGACAGGTATGGAGCTATCTCCATTTACGTTTGTGGCGGCGCTAACACTATTATAGAAAGAAACAAAGTATATAACAGTGACCGGGGTATCGGGTTGGTGAGCGAAAGCAACGTTTATGCAACCAAAACCACTATCGTACGAAACAACTTTATATATAACTGCTATCGTACAGGCATATACATGGGCGATTATTTAAATTATACATCCGGCGGAACTAAAAGCTGCTATGTGGTGAATAATACGTTGTTCCAGAATGACCGTGTTGCAGGGGCATTTGGCGAGATAGAAGGGGAGATCAGGCTTACGGAACATTGCGACAGTAATGTGATAAAGAACAATATTATATATGCACGACCGGTTGATTTGTTTATTCACAAATACACCTCAACGGGAAGCAATAATGTTATTGATAACAATTTATATTATACCACAGGTACACCGCAGTGGATCTGGAACGGTACCAATGGCACTCCGTATACTGATTTAATTGCCTGGAAGGCCGCCAGTGGTAATGATGCTAATTCATCAAACGGCGCAGACCCTCTTTTGGTGAATACATCGCTTCCTGATCTTCACATACAATCATCATCGCCTGCGACAAATACCGGGCTGGTAATTTCAACTGCTATAAATGGCGTAACAGATATTGATGGGAATACGCGTATTGTGAACAGTAAAATAAGTAAGGGTGCACAACAGTAAGGTGTTTTTTGATTTTAATGCGAACGGTAATGAAATGTAATATTATTATTTTTTTAATGATTGGTTTTGCAGTACTGGCATTTGGATGCAGCAAAAAAGGCCCAAATGATACAGTAACGCCGGTATCTTCCGGCAATGTTCATGTTTATTATGTATCTAACAATGGTTTAGAATCAAATAAGGGGACAATTGATGCGCCATTCCAAACCATTAATACCGCGTTAAGCCATACAATACCCGGTGATACGGTAATGGTAAGAGGCGGCATATACAGCGAAAAGGTGGTGTTTCCCAGGTCGGGGGTGATGGATAAGTATATTACATTAAAAGCCTATCATGGTGAAAAACCTATCATTGACGGCAGTACTTTTAGCGTTAATGGCAGGGAGGCGCTGGTAACCGTTGATAAGGCTAAGTTTATAGTAGTGGATGGGTTTGAAATACGCAATCTTAAAACTGCTACCGGTGAGCCCAAAGCCATTATGGTTGAGGGTGGTTCTGATTATATTACCATAAAAAACAACACCATATATGGTATTGATTATACGCAGCTTCCGCTTAATGGAGGAGGGAATGCCATTTTAATTATTGGAGATACTTCCGATCCCGTAACTAATATTACGGTTACCGGGAATATTATACACGATTGTAAAACCGGCTACGGCGAAAACTTAACCGTTAACGGCTATGTTGATGGATTTACCATTACTAACAATACAATTTATAATGCTCAAAACATTGGTATTGATGCAGCGGGGGGCTATTCGGCCAATCCGGATCCCACACTTAATTATGCACGAAATGGTGTTATCAGCGGCAATACCTGTTATAATATTGAAAGTAAAAGGGGGCCGCTTGGGGGGCATGGTGCCATAGGTATTTATGTGGATGGCGGCAGAAATGTTGTAGTTGAAAAAAACAGGGTATCTATTACTGACCGGGGTATTGGTGCGGTAAGCGAAACAAATGGATTCCCTACAGATCATGTTACCATAAGAAACAATCTTGTGTATAACTGTTGGTGTGCAGGCATCTACATGGGTGGGTATTTAAACTACACAAGTGGCGGTACAAGTAATTCTGCCATAGTGAATAATACCTTGTACAACAACAACCAGGCCTTAGGTGCCTTTGGTGAAATAGAAGGAGAGATAAGCATAAGGGAAGACTGCACAAATAATGTTATAAAGAATAATGTTATTTATGGAGGTACATCAGATATGTTTATTCATAAATACACTGCTACGGGATCTGGCAATATTATCGACTATAACCTTTACTATACAACCGGCGGTGCGCAGTGGACCTGGAACGGCGTTTTATATACCGATTATAATTTATGGAAGGCGGCCTGCATCGGAGATACTAATTCAACAAATAGCACAGACCCTTTATTTATAAACACACCTACCCCTGATTTTCATTTGCAATTGTCATCTCCGGCAAAAAATAGCGGGTTGGTAATATCTGATACCGTCAACGGCAATACTGATTTTGATGGGAATGTACGTGTTGTAAATAATAAAATAAGTAAAGGCGCTTATCAATGATCAATGTGTGGCAAATAAAATGTATTCGTCCCGCTTTGGATTTAAGTCTTGAAATCCAGTAGTGGTGATGATAATCCTTTACCGTTTAATGTTTATATGTTTTGGACTAAATAGATAAATGCTCATTGTTTTAATCTTGATTACAAAATGGAAAAGATCCCCACAATTAAAGAGATAGCTAAACGCTTAAAAGTAAGTACTTCAACAGTATCCCGGGCTCTTCACGGTCACCCCAGCATCGGCCTCGTAACAACAATGCGGGTTAATAAGGTGGCAAACGAATTAAATTATGAACGGAATGAAACCGCCATATTTTTTAAGCAGCGAAAAACATTTACCATCGGCGTCATTCTTCCTGATTTTTCTGAGGCATTTTTTTCCTCGGCTCTCAGCGGGATAGAAGATTATGCCAGCAAAAAGAATTATAATGTTTTTATCGGGCAGTCATTTGAAAATCCTGAAAAGGAAAAACGGATCCTGGAAACGATGAAAAACCATCGGTTAGATGGTATTATCATATCCATAAGCAAAAACACTACGGATTTTGAAGTGTTTAAACAACTGAAAAAATATAATATCCCCATCGTGTTTTTTGATCGTATCCCCGGCATGGAGGATATACATTATTCGGCTTGTAATCTTCAATCAGGGATGTTACAGGCCATTGATTGTTTAATAGAAAAAGGGCACCGCAGTATCGGGCTGATTAATGGCCCATCGCAGCTGGTTGCAAGTAAAGAGCGCCTGGATGCCTTTAAAAAGGGGCTTAATGATCACCAGATAGCTATAAATACGGAACTGATCGTTTCTTCGGATCTGTCATCAGAGCAAAATCACCAGGCCACGCAGCAGCTATTATCTTTAGCAGAAAGGCCTACGGCTATCATTACTTTTAATGATTATGTGGCACGTGATGCAATGGCACTGGTGAAAACACACAACCTGGTTGTTAATCGCGATATAAGCTTTATCAGTTTTGCAAATTCACCAATCTGGAGCTTTATGGATAACTCACCGCTTGCATCCATTGAACAGTTCCCCCAAAAACAGGGCATAAAAGCAGCAGAAATACTTTTCGGGCTATTTGATGACCATATTAAAGAAAAACCATTAACTCCTGTTTTTCACCATGCTGTATTTGATTCCAGTATGGTATCTCACGCAGTTAAGGCCATGGCATAAGGAACATGTAAATACGATTGTTCAAAACGGTTTTATTTACACATCTGCCCAAATAAATCACTAAAAATGTGCTTTGTCAATTTAAAATGGCAGCACATTATCCTTATTAAACTATACCTCATGATTCGAGCATTTTTATACACTGCGATTATATTTTTATTAAACTTTAATAACCTATTTGCTCAGAAATTTGAAGCACTGGCACAAACGCCGCCTATGGGCTTCAATACCTGGAATACGTTTCAAACCAATATTAATGAGCAAATGCTTAAAAATATGGTTGACACCTTTATCTCCTCGGGTATGAAGGATGCCGGCTACCGATATTTTATATTGGATGACGGATGGATGGCTATGCAAAGGGATAGCAGTGGTAACCTGGTGCCCGATCCTCAAAAATTTCCAGGCGGAATGAAAAAATTTGTGGACTATGTACACGCTAAAGGCTTAAAATTTGGTATTTATAATTGTGCGGGCACCTTAACCTGCGGAGGTTATCCCGGTACGCGCGGATATGAGTACCAGGATGCCCGTTTTTATGCAGCACTGGGAGTAGATTACTTAAAATACGACTGGTGTAATACAGTCGGTTTAGATGCTAAAGAAGCATATACAACTATGAGTAAAGCTATTAAAGTAGCCGGAAGGCCAATGGTGTTCAGTTTATGCGAATGGGGTAACCATAAGCCCTGGGAATGGGCAACTAACATAGGGCATTTATGGCGTACCACAGGCGACATCGCCGCCGGCTTTGACGGAGTTGTGGATAAAGGGACATGGAAAGCAATGAGTGTTATGGGCATAGCTGATAAGCAAGCTGAAATGAGGCAATATTCCGGGCCGGGCCATTGGAATGATCCGGATATGCTGGAAGTGGGGAACGGTATGACCTATAATGAAGATAAGGCTCATTTTTCGCTATGGTGTATGTTGGCTGCACCGTTAATGGCTGGTAATGATCTTCGTAAAATGTCAGACCAAACTAAATCCATTTTGACAAATGGGGATGCGATTGCTATAGACCAGGATGTTTTAGGGGTTGCCGGGTTTAAATATGCTGCACTTGATGGATTGGAAATCTGGATAAAGCCATTAGCCAATAATGAACTGGCCGTTTGTTTTTTAAACAGATCTGCAAAGCAGAAAACCATTACTTTTAACTGGAAGGATCACCCGATAAAAGATGGTTTATCAAGCATCATTATTGATTTTAATACATCGGCTTATAAGATATATGATTTATGGCTGAAGAAAACCTTAGGTAATACTAATCGTGCATTAAAATCAGATTTGGGAGTACATGATGTAATGATGATTAAATTAACTAAGCTATAAGGAGTTATGCATTATCAGCCGAAAGATTAAATGCTAAACCATAGTTCCAAAATGTGGTTTTTTTAAGCAGCCTATTTCTTGTATTGTAATTTGTCTTCAATGTAAGAAACGTCATAGGGATTAATTAATATAATATTTCTGTCACTATCTAATAAAAAACTGGAAGGAAGTGACCTGACATTAAACAGCCGTCCGTTATCATTATCAAAACCTTTTAATTGTGAAGTGTGATAGCCGGGTAAACTGTCTGTTTTGATGGCTTTTTGCCAGTCCGCCTTATTTTGGTCAAACGATATATTAACATATTCCAATTGATCCCGGTTATACTTTTGATATAGCGTAACCAGTTGCTTATTTGCAGGACGGCAGGGGCCGCACCACGATGCCCAAAAATGGACTAAAATATATCTACTGCTTAAAGAAGATAAACTAATTAGCTTACCCGTTTGATCTGGAAATACAAAGTCAATCTTCTTTTTAATTGTATTAAGGTCAATGTATCGCTTTAGGCTTTTTCCGTATAAAGTATTTTGTGAATAAGCTGATAGCATTTGATAGGCCGCCATAGCTTCCTTATATGGTTTTCGGTCAGCAAAATGCTCATACGCTATTATTGCACCTGCTTCGCTGTTCTTATTTAACGCTAAATGCCTGTATATTATCTTATTCCAATATGTTTCAGCAGAATCTCCATATCGTTTAATCACATAATATCCCGGTGAGATTTCTTCTTCGAGTTCGCATGCTATTCTACCATAATCCATCATTTTACCGGAAAGCTGGTGTTTTGTTGTATCAGATACCTTAAATGTATCTGTTTTTAGCAGGTAACAATTATAAGTTGGTATAACCCTCAGTTTTGCCTTTCCATCTACCGTATCCCGTTTAAATTTTGGAAGACGTATAGTTCTTGAATTTACGTTAAAAAGAAATAATGCATGTTCATATTGTTTTACAAAATTAAAGTATGCGTTTGTTTGTGCGCTGCCGCTAACAAAAAACGCATCCCAGTCATTTGTATTAATATGAATCTTTGTTTCCCTTTGGCTGACAAGAAAAATTATTTTTTCCTGAAATACTATTTTTGGGGAATATATATACATGAGTGCTGGATGATCAGCCTTTACCTGATAGGTAAACTTTCCATTTTTTGTTTGAATGGAATCCCTATGTGTTGGATTAAAGCTGGCATCAAATTGAGATATGTACAGCGTTATATCGCCTGCACATTCTATGCTTCCGCTAATTAAAAACTCGCGTTTTTTAACCTGCCCGAATGCTGAAATATAAACCATGCAGAACAGAACAATAAAGGATTTAGTTATATAATTCGCCATAATTATAAGTTGACCCGCTTAGTCTTTAATTTCACTATTACTTTGGTCGAAATATAGTTTTATGTTTTACCGGAAACAGGTGGTTAAGTATGTTAATCAAAATCAACTTATCCTTAATATTCAAGTACAAAAGTGTCGCTATATTTTAGTGTGGTGCTTTTTTGCAGTGCACCAGGTATTTGAATGTTCAGCAGCCCGTTTTGATAGGCCCATTTTAATTTTTGAGTACTGCCCAGCAAACTCACTTTTTTAAGTTGTGTAATGTTATTAACCGGGAAGCTTACCATGGCAGGAAGGCTTACATTGTCTTTTTCAGATAACCAAAAAGCATATAACTTTTTTTTAGTTTTTGACTTGGTGAAATAGATATTTCCGGCAGAGTAAGGTGCAACGGGTTCTGAACCGTAGATGCCTTTGCCGTTAATCTTTATCCAATCAGCAATATCCTGTAATCTTTGATAGGCAACAGGGTTCCAGTCGCCATCTGGCCCCGGAGGGATATTAAGCAGGAGGTTACCTCCCCGTGAAACTATTTTTATAAGTGTTTGCACCAGTTGCAGGCTGGGTTTAAATTCGTCGTCAGGATGATAGCTCCAGTACTTTCCAATGGTCATACAGGTTTCCCATGGGTAGGGCAGTGGCTTACCCGGTACTTCCTGTTCCGGCGTGGTATAGTTTTCAAATTCGCCGGTAACTGTACGATCTACCATAATCAGGCCCGGTTGATGGCTGCGGCTCATATTTGCTATTTTGGCCATATCAAGGTCCTGGTTGTAATGTTGCGGATCATTCTCCTTTGTATTCGACGGCCTTACCCAGCCACCATCGAGCCATAAAATATCTATTTTGCCATAACCTGTCATCAATTCTTCAACCTGCTTATACGTAAAATCTTTAAACTTTTGCCAGCGTTCCGGGTAGCGCTGCGGATCATAATTAACATTGTGGTCTTTAGGAGGGAGGTAGGGCCACCAATAGTTTTGGTTGTGCCAGTCTGGTTTGGAGAAATATGCCCCGATCATGAAATTGTCCTTCCGAAAGGCATTAAATATTTCTTTGGTGATGTTGCTTCGCGGGTTTTTAGAGAACGGTGTTTTAGGATCTGTAATTTTATAATCCGTTTGTTTGGTGTCAAACATACTAAAGCCATCATGGTGTTTGGTAGTAAATACCATATAGTTCATGCCCGCAGCTTTGGCCGCCCTGGCCCATTTCTCAGGGTTGAAGTTAACCGGATTGAAGGTAGTTTGCAGATTTTCGTATGCTTTTTTATAAGTAAAATAATCATCGCTATATGGGCCTGTACGTGTAACCCAGTCATCGGGGCAAATAGTCCAGCTTTCAGTCACACCCCATTGACTATATGTTCCCCAGTGCATAAACAAACCAAACTTCTGGCCTTGCCATTGTGCAAGTTTTTGTCGTACCAGGGAATCTTTAGGAACCTGGTATGTGTCTGGCGCTACCTGTTCCTTTTGCGCGAATGTCACTTGATTGCAGGCCAGAAAACAAAGACCAAGTATGAATTTCCTAATCATAACAATGTTATTTGGAGTCGAATGAATTTTGTCGTAGCGGTTGATTTGGTTAAATTATTTTAAGATCAGCTCAATTACCGGGATCTCGGTATCAGGTTTGGTTTCCGGAAGACTTAATACCAGGTCGTTTCCGGAATCTTTTGATTTGTTGTCCGTTTGGATCTCTGATGCGTCATGCAAAAACTGGGCGTATTTTACTTTATCCTTGTAGCCTGCTAACGTGATTGTTTTACCCGGATACTCCAACAGATGCACATATAGCCGTTTGGTATTCGCGTTATAGGTAAGCATGGTATGCTCGGTAGCTTTAAATGTTTCCGGGGCTTCGGTGCATCCGTAAATAGAACGGCTGTTGTATTTCATCCAGTTTGCTATTCCGTCAAGTCTGTCGTTGGCGCGTTTATCAAATAAACCACGAGCAGTTGGGCCCACATTCAGCAACAGGTTACCGCGTTTGCTTACAGCCTCTATAAGCATTGTAATTAGCTGGTGAGTGCTTTTCCAACTGTTTTCATCACGAAAATATCCCCAGGAGCCAGAAAATGTTTGGCAGGTTTCCCAGTAAGTTTTGTAATCGTTTTTTTTTGTCCACTCTGATAAGTTTACCTGCTCGGGCGTCAGGTAATCCCACCCGTCCTGGTAATCATTTAAATCAAGGCGGTTATCAATTATAATATTCGGCTGCAGTTTTCTTATTTCTTTAACTAATTCAACAGATCCCCAATCTTTGCTGCCTTTTCCGTGTTTCCCATTATCGGGGTACGAAAAATCCAGCCAAAGGATATCAATCTTGCCATAATTGGTAAGCAGTTCTTTAACCTGGTTTTCCATGTAGGTACGGTACCTGGCCATATCCCGTCCTTTATTTAACTTGTCATAATCGTCATCCTTCTCACTTGCCGGCTGCAAGGGATGTAGAACGTCAACCGTAAAATCTGGATGGTGCCAATCCAGCAATGAATAATAGAAACCTATTTTTATGCCTTCGGCCCTAAAAGCGTCTACAAATTCTCTTACAAGGTCCCGTTTGGCAGCGGTATTAGTGGCCTTATAGTCGGTGTATTTTGAATCAAATAAGCAAAACCCTTCGTGATGCTTGGTAGTAAGCACGGCATATTTCATTCCGGCTGCCTTAGCCTTTTTTGCCCATTCCTTAGGGTTAAACAAATCGGGGTTAAACTCATCAAAATAAGGCTGGTATTGCGCATCCGTCATACGTTCCCATCTTTTTACCCATTCATGCCTTGCAGCTTGCGAATAAAGCCCCCAATGGATGAACATGCCAAAACGGTCATTGGTCCACCATGCCATACGTTTCGCTTTTTGTTCAGGTGTTTCTGTTCCTATTTTTTTTTGAGCGTATATGGGAGAAAATGCCAGGAAAATTAATAAAGTACTTAATACTGTTTTTTTGATTTGACGCATCGGGAACCGCTAGTTTGAATTAAATGGGTGTTTTAAGAAAAATGATGTTTTACATCGATAATATTTCATCAACCACTTCATGCAGAGGCCTGGATGATTGTTCGGGAATTAACTTTTGGTTTTGTTCCACCCAATTACGCTCCCAGGTAAAGTAATCAGGTTCGGGACTGTTTTTGCCCTGCAGGTTGCCCCGCAGGTAATCAAAATAAATTTCCCAGCGGGGCAGGTAATAATTATCCATCAGGCCGGCCCATTCTTTATAGGCATACTCATGCAGGTTATCTTCCGTACGCACACTTTCTCCCCAATAGGTGATCTGCATTAAAATATTTTTTAAATTATTTGTTTTCTCTTCAGCGGTATTGCCGTTAGCTATAGATTGTTTGAGATAGGTATTGAGTCTGAAGTATTGATCGGTGTTCAAAAGATCATCCGTAAGCTTTATCATGTGCAAAAACTTTTCGCTTGCCTTGTTAAAAGCTTGAAGATCCTTATTGTTGTATGCCGTTGTCAGCTCATTAAAAACAATGGTTCCTTTATTGGCCAGCACCTGCCTAACCATGTTGATCAGGTCTATTTTATAAGTAGCTGAATTTATAAAAGCTGGTGTAGCTTTAGCGAATTCCTTCACGGCATTTCTAAACTTCACCGTATCATAATTACGCACAAGTGTACCCCAGCTGGAGATTGATTTAACTTTGAGCGCCGGCCTTGCACAGAAAATCGACTCACCTGCGCCCTCCTGGTAACCGGGAAGGCTTTGATAAATGGTTTGTAGGAAACCCTGCCAGGCCTTGCTGGCATGCTCATTACTTTTACCATAACGATATTTGGCGTAGTCATTGATCCAGTTTTTAGTATCTACCTGCTCCTTGCGCCAACCCAGTTCAAGCATCAAATCATAATCAGGAGGATTATTATTAATGCCCTCGGGCATTATCCCTACACCTTTAAGATAATTACTGTAGGGGCTCTTCCTGGCCCTATATATTTCATCGGCAAAGCGTTGTAATTTCCCGTATACACCCGGGCGTTCGCCAAAATTGTTGACACTGCACCATATAAACGGGGTGTTGTCATAAGCTTTACGTTTTTCCCAGTTATTTGTAAATTCACCAAAAAGCTCCTGCACCAATACTTTTGATTTATCAAGGCCATCAAGCATGGCTTGTTTGGGGTTGTCCTGCCAGCCTTGCAATACCCATATTGAACCCGGGTAGTAATTTTGCATTGATGCCTGTATGGCAGCGCCGGCCTTATTAAGGTCTACACCATCGGTTTTGCCGCCTTCATGAAAAGGGTCGCCTGCAAAAAAGTGAATATCTTTACCATATAATTTCTGCATTTCACTGTAATAGATACCCGCGATACGGCTAAATTCAGGATCAGTAGGGTCAAGTATGTCGGGCCTTTTAAAAGCGCCCCAGTTACCCTGATCAATGATATGTGCTTTGCTCTTATTTTTTAATGAACTTGGAACCATTCCATAAAAACCCTGCAACACGGGCTCTATACCTAACTCCCTCATTCGCTTTATCATTTTTTGCTGAATCAGCTTTCGGTTGTCTACCTGGCTTTGAGGCATAGGGCCTCCCCAACCCTCAATATTGCCCATCAGCCACCATGCGGTATAAGCAGGACCCACTATGAAATTGTTAATTTCATTTTCAGTGTATCCTGTCCTTCTCAGTGTGTTTTGCCACACCGCTTCCATACCTTCAACAGTAAGCATTGTGTTAACGCCGTTCAATGCCATCCAGTCAAGCTCGCGTTCCCAATCAGGCCAACTATAAAAGCTCATGGTATAATTATAAGTACAGTAATTTAACGCATACCGATACTTAGCCTCAGCTTGTACGCTTGCCTTCTTGCTAACAACCGGGATCGGAAAAACGGGGGACAGGTTATCACCCATGTGCGACATAGAGCGATGACAATAATATTTCAGATACCAGCTTACGCCAACCGCCGCCGCATTAGCGCCGGAAGCACTGATAACAAGTTTGTTTTTTATGGTTTTCAGTTCAACTATTTCAGGGCTTGCGTTTTTTAAAGATTTGAAAATAACATGGTTGCTTAACCAGGGAGCGCGTCTTTTAACCAATGCTTTTACAGGATCAAATTGTTGGGCAAAAAGCTGTAATGGTAATAATAAAAGAAGCAGGTAAGTTAGTTTTCGCATGTGAAATTATTGATTTTTTGGGATAACATGCTCGAAACTAACTAAAATTTAATAGAAAAATAATGAGCAGACCCATGCCCTGGCGTTATGAAACTTACGCAAACGTTTGTAATAGATTACGCAACCGATTGCGTTATTTTTCACTATTTTTTCAGGTTATTATTTTGTTACCATTGTAATTCAAAGCATATAATTTATCAAATGGGTTACAGGTTTTATGTTTTGTGAGCACCACAAAAAATCAACAAAATGAATAAACCATGGGAATAAAACCAGGTAGTTTCATAAATAATGAAAATCTCAATCCGCTATTCAGGCATTTTTAAAAATGAAAAAAAACGTTATTACACTTCTTGTTTGCCTGTTTGTAAATGCGATTTCATTTGCACAAACAATCTCCGTTCCCGATTCATTGATGGGGGCTACCGTATTGAGCAAGCGCCCCGATTCAGCAATGCAAAAATGGCGTGAAAATAGGTTTGGTCAATTTATCCATTGGGGCCTGTATGCTGTTACCGGTGGGCAATGGAAAGGTAAAAACTATCCTACGTCTGCTGAATGGTTAAAAGTAGATGCCGGCATTTCATCTGCTGAATATGCGGAAATCATTCATCAGTTTAACCCTCAAAAGTATAACCCAGTCGAATGGGCACATATGGCGAAAAATATGGGCGTAAAATATGTAATCGTTACAACCAAACATCACGAAGGATTTTGTTTGTGGCCAAGTAAATTTACAGATTTTTCTATCGCATCAACGCCTTATAAAAAGGACCTGCTTATGCCTTTTGTAAAGGCTTATCAAAAAGAAGGTATTGATGTTTATTTCTATTATTCTATTCTTGACTGGCATAATCCCGACTATCGCTCTGTTATACAATCTAAAGACGATCAGGAAGCTTTTGAACGGTATTTTGTATACGTTAAAAACCAACTGAAGGAATTGATAACCACCTATCCAAATATCAAAGGTTTTTGGTTTGACGGTCAATGGGAAGCATCCTACAAAAGGAATTATAAATTAGGTTATGAACTGGAGCAGTATTGCAGGACATTAAAACCGGGCATTATCCTTAACAATCGTATTCGTACAGATGCCTTGGGCCATGTGGACCATGACTATAACGGGCGGCATTTTGGCGATTTTGATGGCAGCTTTGAGCGCCGTTTGCCATCCAACGTAAAAACCTTGAATTTTGATTGGGAAGCTTGTATGACCGTTCCGGAAAACCAATGGGGGTACCATAAGATATGGGAGGGCCATGTAAAAACTCCTTTTGAAATACAAGAGATGCTTGCAACCTGTACTTCAATGGGTGGTAATTTTGTACTTAATTTCGGCCCTCAGCCTGATGGAACTATACGGGCATATGAGCAGGATCTGGCAAAAGACGTTGGTGCATGGATGCGGACTAATGGAAGTGCAATATATGGATGCGATAATGCCGGCCTGGAAAAACAGGACTGGGGTTATTTTACACAAAAGCCGGGTGATAACAAGCTTTATATGATCGTTTTTAATATTCCAATTTCCAAAGCATTAAAATTAAAACTTCCCGAAAAAACGACAATTGCAGATAATTCTCTTTTAACTGATAGTCGTCAAATGTTCCGTATTGAGAAAACATATGGAAACGAATATTACCTGCATTTAGGAGATGCAAAATTTACCCAGCCGTTTGTTATAACATTGCAGTTAAAAAAGGATTGACCTGAATTGTTGCCGAGGCAGGATATGGAAACCGGGAGAATTAAGAATTTTAAAGTTTATTTGACTAATGATCCTTTTAAAGGTTTGTAGGAACATCGGTCATGTAAAAAGTTAATGCTCCACCCTTTATCAGCTCTTTGTGTATTAGCTGGTGGTCTTTAATGATTTTGCCGTTAAAGACCACCTTTTTTACATATTTATTTTTTGTCGATAAATGTACTGCTTTAATAGTCAGATTTTTACCATAGCCTAAATCTAGTGTCATCGTCGGAAACTGCGGGGCGCCGATACTGTAAATGCCTGTTGCAGGTGATAAGGGATAAAAGCCCATCGTGTTAAATATATACCACGCCGATGTTTGGCCGCAGTCATCATTCCCGTTAATTCCTACAGGTAAATTCCTGAAGTTCTCTGATGAAGTATGTTCCCTTACCAGTTCTTGCGTTTTTCCGGGCATGCCGCAATAGTTAAAAAGGTATAAATAATGATGACCGGGCTCATTATCAGCCCGATAATGCCCGCCGTCAAAATTGAGGCTCAACTTTTCCGCAAACTGCTTTTGGCCTCCCATTAATTCAATCATGCCTTTTACATCGTGCATGGCGCCAAAGGTGTAGGTCCATTTGGTGCCTTCAGTAAATCCAGCTTCAGGGTCTGATGACCATGCGCCATCATAGCGTCGGGGAGCCATAAAACCGGTTGATTGGTTATACACATTTTTGTAGTTCTTACTCCATGACATGATTTTTTTGTAATCATCAGTTTTACCTATGCCCTTAGCCACTTGCGCCACACAATAATCGTCTATCGAATATTCAATAGTACGTGATACGGATTCCTTAGTTTTATCGGCAGGTACGTACCCTAAATTATGGTAATAGGTAAGCCCGCCCCGGCCTTCAAAACTTGTCCATATATCACGATCTCCCCATTGTTTTAGGGTATCGCCGTCCGGAGGCGTAAATGCATCCTTATGTATAGCCTGGTATGCCAGTTTAACATCAAATCCGCGATACCCTTTTACATAAGCATCAGCTATAACGGCATCAGCATGGGTGCCAATCATGATATTGGTATAAGTTGGATTAGGCCACATGGGCATCCAACCCCCTTCCTTATACATTTGCAGCAACGATTGAATCATGTCGCCTGCTCTTTTTGGCTGGGTAAGCAGGAGCAAAGGGTGCAAAGCCCTAAAGGTATCCCAAAGTGAATAATCATTGTAAGAGATACCCTTATGTATATTGTCGTCAAAAGCGCTATAATATCTTCCATTTTCCGAAAATTGTCTTGGAAATAAAAGGGTATGGTATAATGCAGTATAGAATATTGTTTTGTTATCAGCGCTTACCCCGTTAAGCTTAATTACTTTTAATTGGTTTTGCCATTCGTCGCGTGTGCTTTTTACCAGTTTTTCAAAATCCCAATTGCTAATCTCCTTCTTCAAATTGGCCCTGGCTTGTTCAAGGCTGATGAAGGAGGTAGCTACCATTACTTTAACCTCATCGTTCGCGGTTGTTTTAAATGAAATGTAAGCACCCATACGTGTGCCATACTGACTTTTGTTGCCCTTATTGATGACATGGTTATCCCAGGTTCCATAATTTTTAATTGGTTTATTAAACCTGATTATAAAATATCCTCTGAAGTTTTTAAGAGAAGGGCCAAGCTGGGCTGATTGCCTGTCGGGGTTATAACCCGTTATTTCGTTATTTACAGTGTCAATATTAACGTAGCCTTTTAAATTTTTAATCCGTGCGGTATAATCGTTAGCCCAGTCGGTAAGTCCGGGGGGTAAGTTTATGCCTTGTATAATTAATTGTGCCTGTTCTGCCGCCGGGAAGGTGAACCTGAACATACCACAAGTATTGGCCCCGGCTATTTCGGCTTTAATTTTTCCGCCACCTGCGGTTTTTAATTTTACCGAATAATAATAGGGCTTAGCAATTTCGTCTGTGTGCTCATAGGCAAGAGCCCTTTCTTCTGGCAAAACTTTCAGTTCGCCAATCTGGGGCATAACCGAAACATAACCATAATCGCCCATCCAAACGGTAGGCTGGTGCGAAGCCAAAAATCCGATAACTGTTTTATCTTCGTACTCGTAGTTCATGCGGCCCATTTTGTTCTCGTCGGTTTGCGCAACAAAATTGGTCATGGCAAAAGGAACGTTTACGCAAGGCATGGTACCCCCTCCGTCAAGCCCTTTACCAAAGCCTGTTGTAGCGGTTCCGATAAGGGAGTTTACAAAATCGATATTTTCTTCCGGCTGTTTAGGTGATTTTGTTTGACCGTAACCAGTGATGCCTAAATGACATAACAAGATAAATAAATAGGTAATCTGCTTGTATTTTATGTGTCTCATAAGTTATACTGCAATGTATAAAATCCGGGTGACAAATGTTATTCGGTTTTGTCAAAAAGGCGGGATAAGGTTACTTTAGCGCCCTCTCCTGTTTAATCAACCGTTTGTGTAATTTAATATTAAAAAGGTTTTTTTTGGGGATATAAGTGAAGATTGCGTTTTCCTTCCAATAAGTTGATAATTGCACTTTCTTTCCTTGATTTCAGCATATCGATAAACTGATTGTTAAGCCGGATCACCCCCAGGTAATTGACGTTCATTTGATTGATCTATTTCAAGCAGGAACACATTCAATTAGATCTAAATTCAGTCCTGAAGGGTTAAAATTAATTCAAATAAAATCAGAAACAACTTTCAGGTTTTTTCTAAATGCTGAGTTTGGAATTAATAGAGCTTCGGAAAATTTTGTTATTGATATGCTTTTTTAATATAGAAAGATTCGTCTAGCTTATTTTCAATCAAAAATTTTGATCGGTTCGTAATCCGTACCATAAAACGTCTTCAAAACCGGGCTGTTTTCTGCAAATCAACTATAAACCGGTTCGAGATTTAGCCGGATGGTTTTGCGGAAAATACTTACGCTGCCCCAGAACCTATATGAAAGCAAGGTGATGATTTTTCAATTTGAACATCTCGCACTCTATTTTTTGACTTTTGTACCCGTCCATTCAATTTTCACCTCTATAATTTTACCATCAGATTAATAAACCTGTTACCGCGTAAAAAATATTGCCGCTAAAACTTGCTGTTGTTCCAATGGCTGTGTTTAAGTGCCTTTGTTTTTATTAATTGTTCTTTCGCCTTGCACAAAATGAAATTTAGCCGATTTATAAAATAAATGATAACGAGCTATTCATTCTTAATGAGCCTGATTGTCTGATACCCTTACTTGCAATTAACCAATTATTAATAGCGGTAAATTATATGCCGCATTTTAAACATTTTTTATGAAGAATACTTTAAATTATCTTTTGTGCATTCTTGCAATCCTGGCGCTGATCAGTTGTACAAAACAAGTAGTTGTTAATCAGCATGCTAAGCCGATTATATCAAAAAAGATCAGTAGTTCATTGGCATCGTACCCCAGTTGGAACACTAACCCGATTGCGCCCGATCAAACAGGGGTAACCAGTACGGCGGTCCAGATAGCTTCAAGGATAAACTTGGGAATTAATATTGGCAACACAATGGAAGCCCCCGGTAACGAAAACGGGTGGGGAGCCCCCAATATTACCCAGGCACTCATTGATAGCTATAAACAAAGAGGTTTTAACGCCATACGGATCCCTTGTGAATGGGATTATTCACATATAATAAATACGACAACTGAGCAAATAGACCCGGCCTGGCTCAGTCGCGTACAGGCGGTTGTGCAATACTGTGTTAATGATGGTTTGTATGTGATATTAAACATACATTGGGACGGAGGATGGTTGCAGCAGAATTGCACGACAGCCGCACAGGTTGCAGTAAACGCCAAACAAAAGGCACTTTGGGAACAAATTGCAACACAACTGCGTGGTTTTGATGAACATTTGCTTTTTGCCAGCACAAACGAACCTGATGTAAGTGATGCCACCGGAATGAGCGTTCTGCTTTCTTATCATCAAACTTTTATCAACGCGGTGAGGTCAACCGGTGGGCACAACAGTTACAGGACCCTGGTTGTTCAGGGCCCCAGCACCGATATTACAAAAACAAACAGTCTGATGAACACTATGCCTACGGACGCGGCATCCAACCGTTTAATGGTGGAGGTTCATTACTATACCCCTTACAACTTTTGTTTGATGGACGGGGACGCTTCATGGGGCAAAATGTTTTACTATTGGGGCTCGGGATATCATACCACCTTCGATCCTGCGCGTAATGCCACTTATGGTGAAGAGTCGGACGTGAACAGCTATTTCCAGTCGATGAAGACGAAGTTTGTTAATAACGGCATCCCTGTAGTAATGGGCGAATTTGCGGCAGGGCGCCGCAGTGTTTCGGGCGATTCGTTAACTTTCAATGTTGCTTCGAGGGCATATTGGCATAATTATGTTATACACACTGCATTGGCGAACGGGATGCTTCCATTTCTTTGGGATACCGGTTCGATTATCAGCAGGTCGAACTACTCAGTACAAGATCAGCAACAGTTGGCCGCCATGGTACAGGGAACACAAACTGGATCGTCCCAAACATTTCAGGTTGGCGGTGTTTACCAGATTCTTAACAGATACAGCTTTAAACCTTTAGAGATCTCCGGTTGGGGAACTGCCAACGGATCGCTGGCTGACCAATGGGATTATATGGTTGGACAAAACCAGCAATTTAAAGTTGTGAGTGGTAGTAATGGTCACCACCTGTTAATACCTATGCATGCCCAGGGTACGTGTTTGGAAGTATATGGCTGGTCTGGCTCTAACGGAGCTACCGTGGATATATGGTCTTACTCAGGTTCAGGCGGTAATAATCAAAACTGGTCAATTCAGGCAACAGATAACGGGTACTATAAGATCCTCAACGCAAACAGCGGAAAGGCTCTTGAAGTTTCATTAGGGAGTAATGCGGCAACTCCACTCAGAAATGGTACTTCGGTTGATCAATATGATTACAGCGGCGGCAAAAACCAGCAATGGGCATTTGTGAAAATATAGCACAAACAGAAATAGATTAATTTTAAGCTATTTTATAATTCCCCCAAAATCTCTAATGCCTTAATTAAAAATAAGGTGTTAGGGATTTTTTTATTTTATATGTTGATGATTTAAACCAGTTGAACAAAGTAAAGGGATTTGCTGTAGTGCCTTAAAACACCGGCTGTAACGGTACATATAAAAATCAATCTGAAGATAATTTAGGAAAATTGAACATTTCGTACTCTATTTTATGACTTTTGTACCCCTTCTTTCATTTTTCCGCTCTATACTTTTATCGCCGAATCAATAAACCTAAGACGGTATTAAAAATATTGGCAGCTCAAATTTACCGGTACCGGGACGGTTCGGGATGCTTGCTTTTTAAACGGCGCTTGTTTTTATTATTTATCATTTCGTTTTGCGAAAAATGAGCTATAGCCAATAAAAATAAATAAACCGGGTATAACCTTCTATTCATGATAAACACAAAAGTTATGTCAAATTCTGCATTGTTCAAAATAATGACAATCGTTCTATTGCTCTTAATTATAACAATACCTGCCGCTAATGCCTCTGTTATATCTTATAAAAAAGAGGCTAACGGGCTTTTGTTTACATTAGATAAAGGCCTGATGAAGGTTAACATTTGCAGGGATGATATTATTGAAGTAAAATATACAGTTTTCAACGACTTTATCAGCAAGCCCTCACTTATCGTAAATGCAAAATGGAGTTTTCAGCCTTTTAGGATTTCTGAAGACAAAAAACAGGTTACTGTGATAACAGCAAAGTTGAAGGTAATAATAAACAAAGCCACTAACAATGTTAGCTACGAAGATCTTTACGGGAAAGAAATCGCTTCCGAAGATAATAAAAGCATCACGCCGGCTACCATAGCAGGGATAAACACTTATAATATCAGCTCCCAATTCAATTCACCCAAGGACGAAGCGCTTTTTGGCCTGGGTAGCCACCCGACAGACACGGGCTCCATCAACTATAAAGGCAGAAACCAGGATCTGGCTATAAAATATATGACGGGGGCCGTGCCCGTACTATTATCCACCCGGGGCTATGGCCTGATGTGGGATAACTATTCGGCATCAAATTTTTATGGCGCCGAAGCAGGCAATACTAAATTCAAATATGTATCCGAAAGTGGCAGGCAGGTTGACTATTACTTTTTCTATGGCCCCGGGTTCGATCAGATCATCAACCTATACCGTACAGCCACCGGCAAGGCCCCCATGTTTGCCAAATGGGCATTTGGCTTATTCCAGTCGCAGAACAGGTATATGAGCCAGGATGAAATACTTTCGGTAAAGGATGGGTACCGCAATAATCACATCCCGGTAGATGTTATCGTGCAGGATTGGTATTATTGGGACCCGTTCCCGATCGGCTCCCATATAATGAACCCGAACCGTTATCCAAATCCCAAAAATCTGGTCGATGAATTGCACAAAGCAAATATTCATGGAATGATATCCATCTGGCCTGTATTCGGTAAAGGAACAAAAGACTTTGATACCCTGAAAAAAATGGGCGGATTAACCAGTATTACCTGGGATAATGTTGTCAGTCATACCTTTGATACCTATTATGATGCACACAATCCAAAAGCACGAGAACTATACTGGGACATGGCCCGCGACAGCCTTGTTAAAAGATATGGTTGGGATGCATGGTGGGTTGATCAATGTGAGCCGGACAACGGCCTGTTATTGGACGAACGCAGGAAAGCCGACTTCTGGACCGGTAAGGGCATTGATTATTTTAACACCTATTCGCTGGAGCATTCTACAGGCATCTACCAGGGCTGGCGGCGGGATATTCCCAATAAAAGAGGCTTTTTTCTGCTCAGGCAGACCTTTGCCGGCGAGCAGCGAAATGCTGCGGTGATATGGACATCGGATATTTCCTGCTCGTTTGACGCGTTAAAAAGCCAGGTACCGCAAGGCATCAATACCTGTGTATCCGGCATTCCTTACTGGACCTCGGATATAGGCGGATTCCAGTACAACTGGACCATTCCCGATTGGTCGAAACCGGAATTTAGGGAACTGTTTACCCGCTGGTTCCAGTTCGGTGCATTTTGTCCCATTATACGCATCCACGGCAATGGTGAACGGGCTATATTTTCAAAGAACTGGGACGAAGGCACAAGAGCAATCCTTTTAAAATACGACAAATTGCGTTATCGCCTGTTGCCATATATTTATTCGCTTGCCGCAAAAACCACCTTGGAGAATTATACCATGATGCGTTCGCTTACATTTGATTTCAGGAATGATACCAATGTTTATAAAATACCTGATCAGTATATGTTTGGCCCGGCATTTTTGGTTAACCCGGTTACCTCAAAAGGCGAAGCAGGTAGAAAAGTTTATTTGCCGGGACAGGGGCCGTGGTATAATTTCTGGACAGGAGAAAAGACAGGCGGAGGTAAAATAATTGATGCAGCGGCGCCGATAGATGTGATGCCGCTGTATGTGCGCGCCGGTTCCATCGTTCCGATGGGCCCTGAAATGGAATATGCTACTCAAAAAAACAATGGCGTTATTGAATTGCGGATTTATCCTGGTGCCAATGGCCGGTTTACCTTTTATGAGGACGAGAATGATAACTACAATTATGAGAGGGGCCGGTATTCAACTTTTACATTCGCCTGGAATGACAAACAGAAGGAACTAAGCATATCAGGCTCCAAAGGCAGCTTCCGCGGTATGTTAAACCAGCATACCTTCGATATTATTGTGGTTGACGGCAAACATGGTTCAGGCTCAGTGGCATCGACGAATATTGACAAAACAGTTAGCTACAACGGTAAAGCAACGGTAGTGAAATTGCGATGAGAAACGCTTCGCAATATTCCGGCGGATTAGTTGCTGCATCACATATTGTAATAAAAGATAGTTTTTAGTTGATGAAAACCCTTAATTTATTTGGTAAAGACGGGTTGATGCGTTCTGGGGTGAGATACGGAGCGCATTTTTTATTGAATAATTCAAGGGTTTAACCAGGAGGTGGGAAAAAACTCCGTTTTGTTAATCATAAATTATAAGTTAATGTAACATTTACATTAACTTAGTGTACTGGCTCTAAAAGTCACCCTCTTGATTTTGAGCTTTTTCAATGATACCCCGATGTGCGTAAAATTTTATTATCTTCTTGCAGTTACACTGATTTTTGCATGGAGCAATGCTTTCGGTCAAAGCATCCAGTACCGCTTTTCACAACTTGATGTAAATAATGGGCTGTCTCATAATCAAGTTAACTGTATTTTTAAAGATTCACAAGGTTTTATGTGGTTTGGTACTGCATCGGGCCTCAATCGATTTGATGGTTATACCTTTAAAATATTCAGGCATGACGCTAATAATAAAAAATCGGTCAGTGATGACTTTATCGCGAAAATTTTTGAAGGCCCTGATAATAAGTTATGGATATCAACACGAATTGGATTCTGTTTTTACGATCCTGAAACAGAGCAATTTAACAGCGATATGTCATTATTGTTGCGTCCTTTAAAACTCCCTGTTTATCAGAATGTTGTTAAGATAGTGCGAACAAGTGCTGTAGATTTTTGGTTTTTATATCCTGATTCCGGTGTTTACAGGTATAATACATTAAGCAAGCAGACAAAACGCTATTTTCATGGTATTAATCCCAATCCATCTCTATATTCAAATTCCGTAGCAGATATCACCTTGGATTCTAAACGCAATATATGGATAACATATAGCGATAGAACGGTTGAGATGTTGGATATTAAGGCTAATAAAATTACTTATCATACGGATGTTTTTAATAAGGTAACAAATAGCAAAAGCGGTAATTATTCATTAATAGTTGATCGTGATAATGATTTGTGGTTTTACGCCTCATATGGTGATTTAGGCGCATTTTATTACAAACCTTCAACAGGGACCCTCCGACACTTTGACAAAGAATCAGCCGGAGCAAAATTAACCACGAATATCATAAGCAATATTATTCAGGCGGATGATGGCTTGATATGGATTGCTACCGACCACGGAGGCATAAACGTACTGGATAAAAAAGATTTCAAGATTGTTTATTTGCTAAACCGGCAAGACGACCCTAAGTCGCTAAAGCAAAACAGCGCGGTGCTTTATAAGGATAACTTAGGTATTATTTGGGCAGGCACCTTTAAAAAGGGGATAAGTTATTACCATAATAATATTATTCGGTTTCCGTTTTACCGCCATTTTGCGTCAGATCCAGGTAGTTTACCTTTTAACGATGTCGACAAATTTGCCGAAGACAAGCCGGGCAATTTATGGATTGGCACCAACGGGGGCGGCCTGATTTATTTCAACCGCAAAACCGGAAAGTATATTCAATATAAACACGATCCGGCAAACCCCAATAGTCTGAGTAACGATGTAATTGTTAACTTGTTTATTGACCATGATCAAAAGTTATGGATCTGTACCTACCTGGGCGGGCTGGACTGCTTTGACGGGAAAACTTTTACGCATTACAGGCATGACGATAAAATAGCCACAAGTATCGCTGATGACAGGGTATGGAGTATTTTGGAAGATTCCTCGCATCGTTTATGGATAGGAACTTTTGACGGCGGTTTGGAAATCTTCGACCGGTCAAAAAAAATATTTTACCATCCTTTTAAACAAGGTGATATAAGGTCGCGGTTGATATCTTCCATCTTTGAAGATAAACAGGGCAACATATGGACAGGCGGCTTTTTAGGGGTAGATGTCATCATGAAAAATAATGGGCGGGTAATTCACTATGTCTCAAATGGAAACGCTGCGAATGGCTTGATTGACAATACGGTAAACAGTATTAACCAGGATAGCCGCGGGTTAATATGGATAGCTACACCAAGCGGGGTGAGCATTCTCAATCCCCAAACAAATACTTTTACATCACTGACAAAAAAAAACGGGCTACCCGCTAATTCAATATTGGCTGCAGAAGAGGATTACAAGGGAGCGATGTGGTTGAGCACGTCGAATGGGTTAAGCCGTGTCAGCTTAACAGCCACAGCAAATACCTTTAATTTTAGCTTCGAAAACTTTGACGAAATGGATGGCCTGCAGGGGCGGGAATTCAATATAAATTCTGCGCTAAAGACACGCAGCGGTGAGTTGATATTCGGCGGCGGTGATGGCTTTAATATTTTCGATCCAGCAAGTGTAGAACCCATTACAAATAAGCTCCAGTTAGTCTTTACCGATTTTCAACTGTTCAACAAGAGCGTATCAGCCAATGAATCTATTAATGGCCATGCGGTACTCTCAAAAGCTATAACTGTAACACACGGACTAACACTTAATCACAGTGAAAATGTCTTCTCTATTGAATTTGCTGCCCTTGATTTCTTTAATTCCGACAAGGTAAAATATCAGTATTTACTTGAGGGTTTCGATAAAGGATGGGTAAATGCAGACAATAGAACGCGAAAAGCCAGCTATACCAACCTGGACGAGGGTGATTATGTGTTTAAAGTAAGGGCATCTAGTTCAGACGGGGTGTGGAACCCGGATTATATTTCTTTAAAAATCAAAATACTGCCTCCATTCTGGAAATCAACGTTTGCTTATGTTATTTACGCGGCACTGGTTATTGGTATTCTCTTGTTTATCCGACAAAGGGGAATACAAAAAATAAGAAGGGAATTTGCGGTTGAAAAGGAAAAGGAGGAAGCCAAACTGTTAATTGAACAGGAGCGCAAGGAGGTTAAGCGGATGCAAGAGCTCGACCATCTGAAAACTAAATTTTTGACGAATGTGAGCCACGAGTTTAGAACGCCGTTATCATTGATTATGGCGCCGGTTGACAAAATGCTTACCCGTGCCGACCAGGAGCAGAAACAACAGCTCAATATGATAGGAAAAAATGCCAGACGGCTGTTAAACCTGGTAAATCAGTTGCTTGATTTTCGTAAGATGGAGGTACAGGAATTGAAGCTTCATAGCCGAACCGGAGATATCGTAAAATTTATCAAGGAAATTTCTCTATCCTTTACTGATATTGCAGAAGAAAAAGAGATTGGTTTTATATTTGACACTGCCGTCGATTCCCTGTTTACCAGTTTTGACCATGACAAAATAGAGCGGATATTATTTAACCTGATATCAAACGCCTTTAAATTCACCCCGGCCGGCGGTCACGTAAGCGTATTACTAAATGTGGCGGAAAGCAACCAGGATGGCAACGACGTTTTTCTCGAAATCAAGGTGATAGATACAGGTATTGGCGTTCCATTTGAAAAGCAGGATAAAATTTTCGAGCGATTTTTTCAGCATGATGTTCCGGAGTCGATGATTAACCAGGGAAGCGGTATCGGCCTTGCGATTACACGTGAGTTTGTGAAGATGCATGGTGGAGAAATAATGGTTGAAAGCGAGCCGGACCATGGCAGTTGTTTTATGTTTAAACTACCGCTTGTTATATGCCAGCAACCCAAAACGGATCGATTGGTCAACGCTGGTGCTGATGGTGAGAAGCCGGACGTTATTAGTCAAAATGAAGACAAAATCACGCCCACACAACACCACACAACTAAAAAGCCGGTGGTTCTTCTGGTTGAGGATAACGATGATTTCCGTTTTTACCTTAAGGACAATTTAAAAGATATATTTTTTATCGTCGAGGCTTCAAACGGGAAGGACGGCTGGCAAAAGGCGCTTTCTCAACATCCGGATATTATAGTAAGTGACATCAGTATGCCTGAAATGACAGGTATTGAGCTTTGCAAAAAGCTAAAGGGCGATAAACGCACATCGCATATTCCCGTTGTTCTGTTAACAGCCCTCACAGGTGAAACAGAACAATTAAAAGGTCTGGAAATTGGAGCCAATGATTATATGACAAAGCCCTTCAATTTCGAAATACTTCTCTCAAAAATCAAGAATATCCTTATTCTCCGGGATACCTATAAACGGACGTATAAAAAGCAAATGGATGTGCAGTTGCAGGAGGCACCTATACAAAATGAGGATGAGAAACTGTTAAGGAGTATAGTTGAGTATATAGAACTCAATATACTAAATGAGAATCTGTCCGTCGAAGAATTAAGCCGCCAGATGAACATGAGTCGGGGATCGCTGTATAATAAAGTTTTGATGCTTACGGGTAAATCTCCTGTTGAATTTATCCGTTCCATAAGACTAAAAAAAGCGGTGTATTTACTTGAAAATAGCCAGCTGACAATAAGCCAAATATGCTACGAAGTCGGCTTTAATACTCCCAAATATTTTACAAAACTATTTAAGGATGAGTATAATATCCTTCCGTCAGCATATACCAATTCCATCCGCCAAAAGAAAAATTTAACCGGGAATAAAGAATAATAACTTAAATATTCTCGTTTAGCCCTTCTCTTCCAAATCCGGTATTCGGGCTTGTTTGTTATAAATCCTAAAGAAATGTACAAACAGCAGCGTTTTCGCGCGCCCCCCCCCAAAAAAACCGCATACAGCTAGTTAAATGGCTCAGTTTGTTGATTGTGTATGTGTAAATATCTCATTTATAGAATGTTAAATTAATTTAAACATTTGGTCTATATTTTTGCTCAACTCTGCCACCCGCTCCTTTATAACTAAACATAGCTTCGTTTCCTAAGAATATCCGCTCAATGTGATGTGTAAAATAATCATTCGAGCCTTATTCCCCAATTATAGTAATAGACCAACACGACTACTTTATTTTTTCGGGACAGTTAACAGATTTGCCTGTGGCTAAATCTGTTTGCAATGGCAGTTCGGGCAGCGTATGCAAAGGAATTCCGTTAAGGTAGAATTCAGATTGGTTTTGAGTACTTGTTTATCAACTGCAATATTAAAACCAAAATAAATTATGAATGAAAGTTAAATCCAACTAATCACCAACCAAAAACCAATGAACCAATTATTAAAAAACATTAAAATCCCTTTATAAAATGGATAAAAATTTACAAAAGAGAATGAGATACCATATTTCGTTATTAATAGTAAGCATGTTGCTATGTCTTACTGGCTTCGCCCAAACCTTCGGTATCTCCGGAAAGGTAACAGACGCCGACAAGTCTGAACCGATGGCTGGGGTGAACGTTAAAGTTAAGGGTACAAAAACCGCAGCCTTATCTGCTGTTGACGGGAGTTATGTAATAATGGCAAAGCCAGGCGATATACTCGTGTTTAGCTATGTAGGTTATACAGCCCAGGAAATACCGGTAAAAAAAAGCAACGTAATTGATGTTAAGCTAATCTCGACGCCCAGCAACCTGGATGAAGTGGTTGTTATTGGGTATGCTAAGCAACCAAGAAAGGATAATACGGGTTCTATAAGTTCGATAAAAGGGGACGACCTGCGCCAAACACAACCAACTACTATTGACCAGGCCCTACAGGGAAAAGTTGCAGGCGTTGTGGTTCAACAGATCTCAGGTCAGCCTGGTGGCGGTGTATCTATTCAAATACGGGGCGTATCGTCAATAAGTGGTTCTAATTCGCCGTTATATGTAATAGATGGTGTTTATATTCCTCCGGTTTCCGACCCTGGTAATGGCGGCAACCCATTAAATTCACTCAATCCTGCTGACGTAGAATCAATAGACGTATTAAAGGATGCATCTGCAACTGCCATATATGGTTCGCAGGCAACCAATGGCGTTATTGTTATCACCACAAAAAGAGGCAAAATTGGGCCACCCACAATAAGTTACGATTTCTTTGCCGAAAATCAATTGAGGCCAAAGGAACTCCCTACCATGGACTTGCAGCAGTATGCCACTGTAATCAACGCACGTTCACAAGAGTGGGGCTTCTCTACGAATCATGACGAATTCCAAAACCCACAATATTTAGGAAAGGGTACCGACTGGCAAAGAGCATTATTTCAGAGCGCACCGGAACAAAGCCATACCATAACGATAAGCGGTGGCGATCCCCGGACCCAATATTTACTATCAACTTCTTATTTCAACCAGAAGGGCATAGTGGAAGGATCCGAATTTACAAGATATTCTGTACGGTTGAACCTGGACAATAAAACCACTAATTGGCTAAAAATTGGGACCAGTCTTCAACTAGTACACAGTGATCAAAATCAAAATTCTACTGCCGGCGGTGTAATAAGCGCCGCATTAAGCATGACACCCGATATTGCGGTACGTAATCCCGATGGTTCCTATGGGGGAGTTACCAACCAGGAGGGTTGGGTGCCTGGTACTGCAAATCCTGTAGCTATAGCCTTAATTACAACAAACAATCAAACGCGAAACCAGGTGTTTGGCAACACGTATGCCGAAATACATTTTACTAAAGGCCTTTCATTTCGGACGGAACTATCGGGTAATTTCGATTTTAATGCCTCAAATGGTTTTAGCCCGGTTTATACTTTTGGTAAGGTTGTTAATGGCATTAACAGTGCCAGCCAAAGCATGTCGCAGGACATTAACTGGACAATACGCAATTTTATAACGTATGACCATGATTTTAATAAATATAAAATTAACGTTTTAGGGGGGCACGAAGCGAGCTCGGGATGGAATGAAAATGTAGGCGGCGGCCGTACAAATTTCCCTTCAAATACTGTTGTATCCCTTAATGACGGCAATCCCATTTCGGCTACAAACTCAGGTAGTGTTGGGCTCGGTGGTGCATCGGAATCTTATTTCGGTCGTGTTAATTTTTCATGGGACGATAAATATCTGATCACCGGTAACGTACGTGACGATGGTTCTTCAAATTTTCCATCCAACCATCGTTGGGGTGTTACCTATTCAGGTGCATTGGCCTGGAAAATCAGTAATGAGGCATTTTTGAAGAATGTAAAAGCTATAAATGAATTGAAACTGAGAGTTAGTTATGGGCTTACCAACAACCAGGGGATACCAGGTAATACTTATGTAACACAACTTACAACAGTGGCTAACGGTTTATCAGGCATTGCGCAGTTTCAAACCAATTTGGCGAATCCCGACGTAACATGGGAAAAAACGCATTATTATGATGCCGGGCTTGATGGCACGTTTTTAAACGGACGCTTCAACTTTTCGTTCGATGTTTATGACCGTGAAACACACGGGCTTTTATTGAAGGAACCGCTTCCATTATATTCGGGAACTACCACCGGTTATTCACCAGGGGCCTTGGTGGCGCCTTATGCCAATGTTGGTAATGTACGCAATAGAGGGTTTGACCTCCAGATCGGTTCTACCAATATTAACCATAAAGATTTCACCTGGAGAAGTAACTTTACCCTATCGCGGAATGTTAATAAAGTACTCAGCTTAGGTAATGGCGGAGTTGATGCCAACTTATCCCAAACAGATGGCACCAGCGGCCAGGTAGCCGAAAAAACAGTTGTAGGTCAGCCAATTGGCGAGTTTTACGGCTATATATTTGATGGAATATTTGCAAAGCCAAGTGATTTTCAAACACACGCCAGGCCAGTTGATCAAAGCGGTACGCCTTATCCGGTTTCTCCGAATGGCGGCGGTATTTGGTACGGCGATCGTATGTATAAAGACCTGAATGGGGATGGTATTATCGACTCAAGAGATGAAACTTTCTTAGGCTCGCCAATCCCGAAATTCCAGTATGGTATCGGCAATACATTCACTTACAAAAGTTTCGACCTGAATATTTTCTTTAGCGGCGACTATGGCAACAAAGTATTCAATCAAGTATCTATAAACCAAACCGACCCGTCAAAAAGTACAGCCTGGTTTACATCGGTGTTAAATTACTCGCATTTGGGTTTAATAAACCCAAATGGCTCTGCATCCGATGTTAACAATGTATACGTTACAAACCCGAATACAAATATTGTGAGTTTGAGAAACGATAATACCAACGAAAACAACCGCCCTTCTAATATCTACATACAAAATGGTTCATTCCTGAAGTGTAAAAATATTACCCTGGGTTACCGTATGCAGGATGGTATTTTGTCGAAAATATACGTGCATTCAATCCGGGTATATGCTAATGTAACTAATGTGTTTACCATTAAAAAGTATGCCGGCATGGATCCCGAAATTGGTTCCTGGAACCCTCTCCAGGCAGGCTGGGATAGCGGTTATTATCCTCAGCCACGCGGATTTACCTTCGGCGCAAACATAACCCTTAGCAAATAAAATAATCATTGATTAAAAAAGATATTTATGAAACCAATTAATAAAATTGTAATTATTTTGCTACTTGGCGCAGCAATTGCCGGGTGCAAAAAGAGCTTTCTGGACCGTCCGAACGTCGAGAAAATTAGTGCTACGAATTATTACCAAAGCTCCACCGATTTACGACTGGCTACCGCGAGTTTATATGGAGGCGCCCCCTGGTTTCAATGGCAGCAACCCTGGCTACTACTTGGCGATGTATTGCCCGGAACGGCCTTTTACTCCTATTATGGCGATTTAATGCAACTTTATACGCGTACCATTACATCGCAAAATGGTATTGTGTCGAGCGCCTGGTCAGGTCTGTACAATGTTATTGGACAGTGTAATATGGTTATTTATGCCATAAATAATCAGTCTTCTGCTTCTTTATCGCCCACAGTAAAAAACCAGGCCATTGCCGAAGCAAGGTTTATCCGCGCCATGGCTTATTATCATTTGGCGGTTTATTGGGGTGCTGTGCCTATTATTGAGGATAACAACAAATTGCTGACAAATGCCTTGCTTTATCGTAATACGGTTCCGGATGTTTATAAATTCGTTACCAAAGACCTGACTTTTGCAGCGCAAAACCTTCCTCTTACTGATGAACAGGGCCGGGTAACCACATGGTCGGCGCAAGGGATGCTGGGCAAGGTATATTTAACCATGTCAGGTTTGGGCCACAGCGGCTCGCGTGACCAGGCATTGCTGGACAGCGCCAAAAAATACGCAGGCAATGTGTGTAAGAATAGCGGGTTGGTGCTGTTTTCCAGCTATTATGATCTTTTCAGGACGCAATACAATGATAACCCCGAATCATTATTTGCGCTGCAATGGGCCGCAGGTGTGGGTTACGGAAATGGTAACGTATTGGAAACCTATTATTCGCCAAGTAACATTATAAATGCACAAAAAAGCGGCGGATGGCAGACCTTACAGCCAACCTGGGACTTGTATAGTATGTACAGTGCTAAGGATACGGTAAGGCGCAAAGCTACCATTATGCTCACCGGAGACTATTACCCCGAGTTAAATGCTGCAGGTGGCGGTTATACGGCAGGCGGGAATGCTATGAAAAAACACATCGTTGGCAACGAAAAGGATAATGGCTCTCCACAAATGACTATGTGGTCATCTCCGGAACACCCTGCAATGCTCAGGTTGGCCGATGTGTATTTGGTATATGCCGAAGCTATTTTGGGCAACAATTCCTCCACGGCCAACGGTGATGCCTTGCTGTACTTTAACAAAGTGCGGGCAAGGGCCGGCGTTGACCCTGCTCCGATGTTAACCGCTGACACCATATTAAGGGAAAGAAGGGTTGAATTGGCCTTTGAAGGTCAATATTGGATAGATCTGGTAAGGCGTTCTTATTACGATCCGGCTGGAGCTGTCAAAATTCTCAATGATCAGGATCTGCATCACGCCCGGGAGCAGTTTAGTTACGATCCTAAAACACGTATAGCTACAAGGGATACTACTGCGGCTCCATCTGCGATTCCGGCAACCATCAATACTTTTACAATGCAAATTCCGGCATCTGAGCTATCCACCGACCCGAAATTGGCGCAGCCACCGGTTCCTTATTATTAATTAACAATTAAAATATTATAATTATGAAAAAGAAATCATTTATCGGCTTGTGTTTATTGCTGCTTCTCCTCGCGGTGGTGGCTTTATTCCCTGCTTGTAAGAAAAACAACGAGGCCGCTCCTACAATTTCAGGCGTAAGGAGTTATGCTGCCTCACCGAACGATACGGTGCTGCACAGTGTTATAGCAAATGGCCAGTGGGTAGTTATAACCGGGCAAAATTTGCAAAATGCAACCAGCATTAGTTTTGATGGGGTGGCTGCAAGTTTTAACGTGGCTTTATTTGCACGGAACAGCGCGGTGGTTCAAATACCGGCAATAGTGTTTTCAACTGTTGATACCACTAAACTCTATACAATAAGGTATGCTACAACAGGGGGGGTAACAACGTTTGGTTTTAAACTGGGCCCTGCGGCGCCAACTATTACCTCAATATCCAATGTATTTGCCAACCCTGGCGATTCGGTTTTTCTTTATGGCGCAAATTTAGTATTGGTTCAACACCTTGTATATGGAGGAACCACGATTCCATCGTATAAATCAAGTCTTGATGGAACAGCCCTTGGTTTTTTAATGCCGAATGCAACTCCCACCAGTCAGGTAATAGTAACCGCGAAGGCTGGTACTGTTCTGGATACAATAAGTGCCACACCAATTATTACCAGTATTTCTAACGAAAATCCCAGCCCTGGCGATTCAGTTTATATTTACGGCAGTTATCTTAGAAACATTCAAGCGTTTACTTTTGCCGGCGTCGCAATTAATGACTTTAAATCAACCTTTTCGTTAACAAGTCCTGCAAGTTCTGTTGGTTTTGTTGTGCCTTCTCTATCGCAAGCAGGGCCGGTATCTGTTACAACTAAGTTTGGTACAGGTACTACTGTGTACAATGTGAACGATCGGTTAACGGGTATAATATCAGATGGGGAATGGGGTGCTCATACGGGCTGGCAATATTGGGGTGGTGCTTCTCTTTCAAGTGGCAATGCCGATTTTCCAGGTAATTCAACCCAATACTTTGTGTTAAGCCATACTAAACTGAATCCTGGCGAAGGGGTTCTTTGGTCAAACTATGCCATACGCCTGCAAAACGAACCGTGGGTACCAGCAGCCAATCTCAATGACCCACCAAGGAACTGGGCACTTAAATTTGAAGTAAGTATCCCGAAAGCCTGGAATGGGGGTACAATTGCTATTATGACTGACTTCGGTAGCTATATATACCGATGGGAACCATGGCAGATATCTGCAACTAAAACGGCACCGTACAAAACAAAGGGCTGGATAACAGTAACGATTCCTTTATCATCATTCAGGGCATCAGATCCTACGCTCGGCGATGGTGAAGGAACTGCCTTAACGAAAATTTCCGATCTAACAGGTGCTTCAGGAAATAATCCTCAAAGTTTCTTTGAAATTCATAACTATAGCAGTTCGGCTACAGCAACGGACTTTTATGGTGCTTTTGATAATATCCGGGTCGTAAAAATTAAATAAACTATAGCCCCACAGTAGCATATCGCTGTGGGGCATTTAAATAACTTGAATATGAAAATGATGATAAAAAAAATTAAGACGGCGTACAAGATTGCTGTAATATTTGTAGTGGTTTTAGCTGTCGTTTCCTGCAAAAAAACGGTTACAAACGGGCCACAGCTTACTCAGCCTAATCTTACAGATACCATACCGGCAAATGGCGGGACTAAAACGTTAACATTTACGTCCAATGCTGCATGGAGTATTGATACTATCGGTATTGGATGGCTGCAATTAAGCCAAACGTCAGGTGGTAGCGGCGCCGCTACCGTTACTTTAACAGGTATGGTAAATAATAAATCGGGCGCGAGTCGTACTTTGGTTTTAGTTTTAAATACAACTAACGGTCAAAGCAGGCGGATTACAGTGTGGCAGGATGCCATTATTTATCCATCCTATAATGCATCGCCCAAAGCACCTGATGCAATTGGTATGGGTAGTACTGCCGCGCAAATAGCTGCAAATATTACCTATGGCTGGAATTTCTATAACACAATGGAAGCCCCCGGTAGCGAAACCGGGTGGGGAAACCCGCCAATTACCCAGCAAATGTTTGATTTGATAAAATCAACTGGTGTAAATGCCGTAAGGATACCTATTCAGTATACTGACCATTTAATTAACCCTGCGACTGCAAAAATAGATCCCGTCTGGCTTGCCCGTATTCACCAGGTAGTTCAATATGGCATTAACGATGGGATGTATGTGACAATTAATATCCATTATGACCCCGGTACTACACTTACAGGTGCTAAACAGGATACCGCCAATGCTAAGCATAAAGCATATTGGGAGCAAATAGCTACAGCTATGCGCGATTTTGACGAGCATTTGATGTTTGCCAGCCTCAACGAAACTAGTGCTGTCGATGCAACATCAACAGTTACCTTAATGCGATATCACCAATCGTTTATTAACGCGGTGCGTAGTACTGGTGGTAAAAATACTTATCGTACTTTAGTTATTCAGTCGCCTTCTGCATCAATAGATGCGGCTAACTCATTACTCAATCCGGCTAATGTGTATAAAACACCGACGCTACCTACCGACCCTACACCTCATAAAATGATGGTTGAGTTCCACTATTATACCCCATCGCAGTTTTGCATATTAGGAGGTTCAGGCACCACACCTAATGATGCAAGCTGGGGAAAAGAGTTGTATTTCTGGGGAAAAGACTTTCATACAACAAACCCGCTTTTCCTGGACCGCAACTGTGTAGCTTCAACGGAGGAAGCGTATGCAGATTCGATAATGAGTACCGTGAAAACAAGATTTGCTGCTAAGGGTATCCCGTTGTTTATGGGCGAATACGCGCCGAATTATCATGCTGGTAAACTAACAGGGTATAAGGCAGATTCGATATTGGCAGTAAAGTCTTCGACGCATTTCATCGCTTATATTGCACAACAAGCCAAAGCAAATGGCGTAATACCGTTTTTATGGGCAGGCATATTTGACCGCCGAGGTGTGAACGGGGTTCCGCAAGGGCCCACAGTTGTAGGAGACACGGCAACAATGAATGCTGTAAAACTTGGCGTAAACGCAGGCGTTGCTAAATATGGCTCAGGCGTAAAGTTTCAATAAGCATGCTGCGTTTTTAGAGGCATCTAATGATAAAAGATCAGCGTACGGTTTATCGCAGCAATAGAAATATCCGGATGCTGAAAATTAATTAATGCAGTGTTTGGTTAGTTTATGATATGCCACGGACCTTCCAAAAGGAGGTCCGGGCATTTTTTTAATAAATAATAGTGTTGTTTACTTGTCATAAAAACAGGAGGCAATGAGTGGTTGATTTTGAAGGTTATTGACAGTTTAATAGATGTTGCATAAAGAAACGAAAAGAAGAAGTGCCATTAACGATCCTGAAACGCTTCAGGAAACATTTAAACGAACTTATGAAGGGCAGACAAGGATGAACAGTGAAAATGTATATATACAAACCGGGGACGAGAAATTCTTGAGCGAATTAGTTGAGTACATCAAGCAGAATATATCAAATCCCAATCTTTCTGTTGAAACGCTAAGCCGTGACATGAAAATGAGCCGGGTGTGGTTGTACAAAAAACTTTTAATGCTTAGCGGTAAATCGCCTGTTGAATTTATACGCGCAATCAGGCTACAGAAAGCCATTCAATTGCTCGAAAATACACAAATGAAAATCAGCCGGGTAGCCAGCGAAGTTGGATTTGAAACACCTCAGCATTTTTCAAAACTTTTTAAAAACGAATACGATATACTGCCCTCTGCTTACGTCCGTTTTGCCCGTATGGCTAAAGCCCAGAAAATATTAAAGGCCTATGGGCTGGCTGGTACGATTAAAAAAGCAGATTTTAATAATCAGAGCACAGACAATAAATCACAAAATTTAATTTTTAAATAATCAATGCGTATAAAGTATATTATAGTATCGGTTGCTGTACTGTTTTTGTTTGGCAATGTTTCAGCGCAAAATAAAAAGGAGGTTGCGCTGCAAGCCAAGATCAGCAACATTATAAAAAAAATGACTCTTGAAGAAAAAATTGAGATGATTCATGGCAACGCTTTATTTTCTTCAGCAGGCGTGCCACGTTTAAGTATTCCTGAGTTAACGTGTGACGACGGCCCATTAGGCGTGCGTGAAGAGATAAAACGTTTCGACTGGGCCTCAGCCAACTGGACAACCGATTCGGCCACGTTTTTACCCAATGGTTCGGCAATTGCGGCCACATGGAACCCGGCGATGGCACACAAATACGGCGTAGTTATAGGGGAGGAAGCCAACGCCCGTAAAAAGAACATAATGCTTGCACCGGCATTCAATATTTGCAGGATGCCACTTTGCGGCCGTACCTATGAATATTATTCAGAAGATCCTTATTTGAACGGCCAATTGGCTATTCAATCAGTAAAGGGGATTCAAAGTCAGCACGTAGCAGCCTGCATAAAACATTTTGCCGCCAATAACCAGGAACTGAATCGTGATAGCGTAAATACGCTGGTTGATGAAAGAGCGCTGCGCGAAATCTATTTGCCGGCATTTAAAGCGGCTGTACAGCAAGGAAATGCTTACACTGTTATGTCGGCTTATAATAAGTTAAATGGGTATTGGTGTTCGGAGAATGATTTTTTACTTAATAAGGTGTTAAAAAACGAGTGGGGTTTTAAGGGGGTTGTTATCTCAGACTGGGGAGGCGTGCACCATACCGTTGCTGCCGCTAACAATGGACTGGACATTGAAATGGGATCAAGCGGGCCGTATGAACAGTGGTATTTTGCAAAGCCACTGCTTGAGGCCGTAAAATCAGGCCAGGTTCCGGTAAGAACAATTGATGATAAGGTGAGCAGGATATTGTGGCTGATGTATCATACTTCCATGAGTACAAATCACCCTAAAGGATCCATTGCTACACCGGCACATGCCAAAGCCGCATATGATATTGCCTCAGAATCCATCGTTCTGTTGAAAAATGACGCTCATTTATTGCCTTTGAAGGCAGTTAATATAAAAAGCATCGCAGTTATCGGCGATAATGCTACACGTACATTTGCTTCGGGCGGTTATGGCGCCGGTGTAAAAGCTAAATATGAGATAACGGCATTAGAGGGGATAAGATCAAGATTTGGTAAAACAGCTGAAATTAAGTTCGCGCAGGGTTATAAGGCCAGCTATTCGGCAAGCAAAACTGATGCGCAAAACGCCGGATCCGATCAGCCGGATCAAACCTTAATTAACGAAGCCGTAACGCTTGCAAAAACAACTGACATTGCCATTTTGTGTGTTGGCTCAAATCGTGAATATGAAAGTGAGGGCCATGATCGTAAAAATCTGGACCTGCCCTTTGGAGAGCGGGCATTGGTTAACGCGGTTAGCGCAGTTAACCCTAATACAATTATTGTAATTATGGCTGGCGCTCCTTACGTTCTGAACGAAATCGACAAGTCAAATCATACTATTGTCTGGTCATGGTTTAACGGTTCGGAGGCGGGGAATGCACTTGCCGACGTTTTAAAAGGTGTTGTAAACCCATCCGGTCGTCTACCGTTTACTTTTCCCGTCTCATTAAAAGACTCACCCGCTTCCGGCTTAAATACCTATCCTGGTAACAATATGACGGCTGATTATAAAGAGGGAATATTGGTTGGCTATCGTTGGTATGATACAAAAAATATAAATCCTTTGTACTGTTTTGGTTATGGATTGTCTTATACCAATTTTACTTATACTGATTTGGCTACCAACAAGAAAGCGTATAAAAAGGGTGATAAAATAACAGTTTCCTTAAAGGTTAAGAACACCGGCGCCGTAGCAGGCAAAGAAGTTGTTCAACTTTATATCAGCAAACTAAACTCTTCGGTTTTGCGTCCTGGCAAAGAACTAAAGGCATTTAAAAAGATTATGGTCGCGCCGGGTGAAACTGCCGCTGTTTCGATGAACATCGATGTAAATGATCTCGCCTATTTTGACATTAAATTACGCAAATGGATTGTTGAACCTGGCCAGTATAAAATACTGGCTGCCTCGTCTTCAAAAGATATCAGACAAATGGCATCCTTTCACATAAGCAGATAAACAACAACTGCCGATAAATATACGGTAATGTGCGCATTATGAATGACTTACGTTAAACAATATATAATAAATTTCAGATACTCAAAATTAGAAAATTGGCATTTACTCTTTCTTTGTTATTGTTGGCATTTACACTTTATATCAATGCCCGGGTGCATGTAGGAAATGAAAATACAGACACATCGGATTTGATCACTGTTGATCAGGATTCGCTGGGTGTAGAAGCTTACTGTTATTGTGCTTTGACTGCCCGGAATGTGGGTAAAGCCATCAAAGAACAACGAGGTTGGGGTTTGCATCGTGAACCGGGTGTCGCATCTTGCCTTCTTTGAAAAAAGTCGGATTTATATAAAACAAAGTCTATTTAATACAATGGTAGACGTAAGGCTGACTAATAAATTTGTTATTACCAATTGTATTGATACAACTTAAATATTAATAACTCAATTCTTGATAGATGCCCCTGTGAAAATAGCGTCCTCACATGGTACTTGTAATTCTGGCATTTACGCTTTTAAAACAATTTGGAATATAACAAACAATTTATTACGGTGAAAAAATCTATACCACTAATCATATTAACAATACTTATATCGGTATTAAACGTAAAATCGCAGGACGCGAACCGTTTTTTTCCTGAAAAGGATTTGATTACTACCGGAATATACTATTATCCGGAACACTGGAAGGAAAGCCAGTGGGAGCGTGATATTAAGAAGATTTCGGATATGGGGTATGAGTTTGTACACCTTGCTGAATTTGCCTGGTTTAAAATGGAGCCGGAAGAAGGACGATTTGATTTTACCTGGCTGGATAAGGTGGTGGGCCTTTGCACAAAGTATAATCTTAAGGTACTTTTATGTACGCCTTCAGCCACTACCCCCACCTGGATGAGGGTTAATTATGCTGAGACCTTTATCATGGATGGTCATTATATCCGAGCGGAGAATGGCACACGGGGATTAGGATCAATTGTCAATGCGAAGTATCGCGGTTTTGTCAAAAAAATCGTGTCGGAAATGGCAATGCGTTACGGTCAAAATAAAAACGTTATCGGGTGGCAAATAGATAATGAACCGGGTGCAGTTACAGATTATAGCCCATCGTCGCAGGAAGCATTCAGAACGTGGTTGAAAAATAAATATAAAACCATTAATGCTTTAAATATAGCTTGGGGAGCCGCCTTTTGGAGCCAATGGTTCAATAATTTCGATCAGGTGATCATTCCGAATACAAATTTAGTAGGCTGGTGGGGTAACAACCCTCATGCCCTGCTCGATTTTAAGCGCTATTCAGCAGATACCCAGGCTGAATTTCTAGATTTTCAGGCCGGCACCTTGCGGAGTTATATTTCCGATAATCAGTACATTACCACTAATTATACGGCAGTCTCTACTGGCTCTGATCCGGGGCGAACAAGCAAGCTCGATTTTGCGGCCTATACAGCTTATCCTAATGGTGGCAGCGATAATATTGGTGAGCTTGGATTTAGGTTAGGAAATAGCAAAGTGATCCTTTTTGCATCAGAATATTATAAAAAAGTGGGCGGCGTATCGGGGGTGATGGAAATTCAACCCGGCCCTGTAAACTGGGGATCGTATAACCCGCTTCTTTTGCCGGGAACAGTGCGCATGTGGTTGTACCACTCTTTTGCAGCAGGCGGGAAACTGGCCTGTTCCTACCGGTTCCGCCAGATTTTATACAGCGCAGAACAATACCATGCAGGCGTCATACTAACAGATGGGGTAACGCCTTCGCCCGGGGGTGAGGAGTATATGCAGTTTATGAAGGAAATAAAGGAATTGCGCAAACAATATAAGCCCGGGGCTAAAATGCCGGAAAAACTGGCTGCGCGGTCAACTGCAATCCTTTGGAACCTGGAAAATTACTGGACCATTGACAGACAAAAGCAGACTTCGCAATGGGATACGTGGAATTATCCTGTTAAGTTCATGGAAATGGCGAAGTCTTTAGGGGCCCCGGTTGATGTAATACCTGGAACCAGCGATTTGGCGAAATATAAGGTGGTAATTATTCCTGCTTACGAAATGGTTGATTCTGCTACCGTAAAGAAATGGAAAGAGTATGTGGCCGGTGGCGGTCATTTAATCATTACCTGCCGCACAGCAACCAAAGACCGCATGGGGCATTTCTGGGAGGGTGAGCTGGCAGCGCCAATATCCGGCCTTATCGGAGCTCATGTTCAGGCAACCGATATGCTTTCAGCTTATGCCAAAGGGGATATTCAAATGAAGTCGAAACATTACAACTGGAACACCTGGGCGGACTTGCTGGTGCCTGATCAAAATACAGAGGTATTGGCAACCTATGACAACCAGTTTTATAAGGGAAGGGCAGCTGTTGTAAAACATAAAATTGGTAAGGGTTCAGTAACCTACATAGGCGCAAACACAGGTGATTCCAGCCTGGAAAAGGACTTATTACGCGACATTTATGCAGATGCCGGAGCAACAACCGAAGACTATCCGGAAGGTGTTTATGTTTATTGGAGAGATGGTTTTTATATGGCCATGAATTATTCTTCTACCGATTATACCGTGAATATTCCCGGATCCTCTAAAATTCTTATTGGGGAGAAAACATTGAAACCAGCCGGTGTATTGGTTTGGAGCGAGTGAGTGAAATAGAAAAATTATCAATAAATGAAATCCATAATCCAGTCATTATAATTTAATCAAATGTACCAAAAATCAATTTTCACAATCGTTTTAGGGGGCTTGCTGCTAAGTAATGTATTTGCCCAAAGCAAACACCCAAAGAGCCTGGTTGAACCAAAAAGAGTAATCAGTCTTGATTTTAGTAAAGAAAAAGGGGCTTTGAATACTTCATTTAAAGCGTGCGTGGGTGCCGGCCGCGCAAATGAAGGACTAAGGGCCGACTGGCAACAGCAGTTAGCCATTGCGAGGAAGGAATGCGGTTTTAAATATATCCGGATGCACGGATTGCTCACCGATGATATGGCTGTTTACAGTGAGGATGGAAACGGTAAGCCGCAATATAATTACCAGTATGTTGATGCTTTATATGACTACATTATTAGTATTGGCATGAAGCCATTTGTAGAGTTAGGCTTTATGCCGGGAGCACTTGCCAGTGGAAATAAAACAATTTTTTGGTGGCGGGGCAACGTAACACCGCCCAAAGATTATGAAAAATGGGAGGGGTTAATTCGTAACCTCACGCAACATTTTACCGAGAGATATGGAGCCGGTGAAGTTAAGACATGGTATTTTGAAGTTTGGAATGAGCCGAATTTGAAGGATGGTTTCTGGACCGGTTCGCAAGCAGATTATTTCAAACTATACCAATACAGCGCAAAAGCAGTTAAAAGCGTAAACCAGGCATATAAAGTTGGCGGCCCGGCAACGGCAGGTGCAGCATGGGTGCCTGAGATGATAGCCTTTTGTAAAAATAATTCGGTGCCTATTGATTTTATCAGCACACATTCCTATGGCGTAAAACAAGGATTTCTGGATGAACATGGATCGTCTGGAACTGTACTTGATAAAAACGAATGGAGCGTTAGTGGCGATGTTTTAAATTCGCGTAAGCAAATTCAAAATTCAGCTATTCCAGGCCTCGAGCTGCATTATACCGAATGGAGTTCGTCGTACACGCCTGCCGACCCGCTTCATGATAGTTACCACGAAGCAGCGTACATACTTAAAAAATTAAAACAGTCTGAACCTGCCGCCAATTCAATGTCGTACTGGACGTTTACTGACATTTTTGAAGAATCAGGGCCACGTTTTACCCCCTTTCACGGCGGATTTGGTTTAATGAACATCGAAGGGATCAAAAAGCCTGCATTTTTCGCCTATTCCTTTTTAAACAAACTGGGCGAAACTGAGCTCGCCAATCGCGACAGTTCTTCGTGGGCCTGCAAAGATAAAAAAGGGGGCGTACAGATGTTGTTGTGGGATTATACCTATACTTTGCCCGATTCAGTAAACAACCAGGCATATTATATTAAAGATCTGCCTGCCAAAACAAAAGGCAAAGTAAAGGTAAACTTATCGCATATACCGGCTGGGAGGTACACGATGGAAATTTATAAAGTAGGATACCGGGTTAACGACGCATATACAAGCTATGTGGATATGGGCAGGCCGGGACAGCTAACCTTGCAGCAGGTCAAAAAACTAAAGGCTCAAAATGGTTCTCCTGTGGCAATACAGCAAATTGAAATAAAGCCCGGCACTGCGTTTTCCCGAGAATTTGATATACGGGAAAATGATGTCCTGTTGATAAATCTGATTAGACATTAAGAGCAGAATTCACTTAACGAAATCATTTCTGAATCCGTAAGCGACAAAAAATAAAAGGACATTAACTATATACCTTACAAATATCTTCTAATGAGAAAAATAAAGAATAAATCTTTTTTGATGTTTTATATCCTGTTGCTGGCCGGTTTGTCAGTTAAGGCCCAAACATTATACGTCGGTACTAATTATCATCCGCACGATAATAAAGATCCGGAAAAAATAAAAAAAGACATCATGTTGATGAAGGCGGCCGGATTTAAGGTGGTTAGGATGGGCCATTTAGCCTGGGATAGTTATGAACCTTCTGAAGGCAAGTTCGATTTTCAATGGTTTGATGCGGTGATGGACATGATGAATAAGGCCGGGATTAAGGTAATACTTGATATTGCGATTCGCCCGGCACCTATCTGGCTGCACCATAAGTACCCCTCAATTGATGTTACCAGCCCAGGTGGCGTAGCGCAATATCCCAACCATCGCTACATGGATGATGTAGGTGATCCGATGTATCAAAAATATGCTGTACGCTATGCGGATTCACTCACAAAACATTACGGAAAACATCCAGCTCTGTTAGCTTTTGGTATTGATAACGAATCCGGTGATGGCCCTATTTCATACTCAGAAACGGTAAGAAAGAGGTTCGTTGTTTGGCTGACTAATAAATATTCGAACCTTGATAATTTAAACAAAGCATGGGCTACACAACGTTGGTCCAGGCGGATTAATGAATTTGATGAAGTTGGGCTACCCGTAACAGGCGAAAAAAATGGCGCCCCTGAGAAAATATTAGATTTCAGGCGTTTTATTTCAGACGAGGTCAACAAGATCTTATTTAAGGTACTCGACAAGGTTAATGCAAATGCTCCCGGTGTACTTACCAATACCAATGCCTGGTTTTACAGTGCTTTGAAATATTTTGATTATTCACAGATTGCCTATTCCGGCAAAATGGCACGTGAAGGGGCAGGCTTTTATCCCGGAAATTCGTTGATAACAAACTGGGGGATCATGAATGCCCTGTTTGGGATTTCCCGTATTCAGTTTGAAAGTACAACCCCTTTTTGGTGCAGCGAGTTTACTACAATGACGGCGGTGCCCAATTCCATCCGGAAATCGGCCTATGCCACACTGATGTATGGCAATCAAGCGGTTTGCGGATGGACCTGGCAAAGTATGTGGTCGGGCGAAGAACAATACCTGGAAGGGATGCTTGATTGGGACGGAATTCCAAATCGCAAATATGATGAATACAAAAAGATAGCTACCGAGTTTAAAAAGATCGAAAAATTCCTGCCTTACAAACCCAGCCCGGAAGTTGGCCTGGCATCATCCTTTCCCAGCCAGATAGCCAGCAGTTCTTTCCCGGAAGCGCAGGATCAACAATTACAGGCCTGCTGGAATTTGTTTTATTACCGCAATATGGATTCCCGCATTGTTGAGATCAGCAAGAGTTCATTAAACTATAAATTACTTTTTGTGCCAGGTGTAACAGTAATGGACGAAACAACTGCCAATAAAATCCGGGATTTTGTAAAAAATGGAGGGACTGTTGTTATGACGAGTAATTCCGCCGTGGTTGATGAAACCGGGAAGGCATTTGCATCAACACACCCCGGGCGTTTAAGCGATGTGTTTGGAATACGCGTCGCAGGTTATGAAGAAACAGAGCCGATGAACGAAATATCCCGTGCATCGTTGACAGGCAAAAAAATTCAATTAAATTATCAGGGGAAAACTATTGGAACTGAATCGACCCGGTATGATGTTATCGAGTCCAAAGGCGCTGAAATTCTCGGGAGTATCACCAGCCTGGATAAAGATTATCCGATTATTACCGCTAACCAATATGGCAAAGGCAGGGCAATTTATATCGGCTTGCCTGCCAGTGGCGAGGTACTTGGGCCGTTGCTTGACGAACTGGTAGATAAACTGGGTATTAAAAAGGGACCCCAGGTACCCGATGGTGTCCTGGCTCGTCAAATCGATGCGAAACATATCTTGTATCTAAATACCAGCAGAAATGCAGTTGAAATCAAGCTGAAAGGTGCCTTTAAAGGCATACTTACCGGTAAAAAATTTGTCGATAGCTTTACGTTACCGTCAGAAGAGCCGGAACTTATCGAAATCGACTGATCGCTTTTAGAATATATTACAATAAGATCTAAGGGCGCTGAATTGATAATAAGAACTTATATAGGTTAAAATGTTTAAAAGATTATTAAGATACTGCGGCATCTGCTTGTTTTTATTGTTGTGCGCAATAAAGGGAATAGCGCAGCAAACAAGTCTTTCAAAAAGATCGAGGGAGTGCTTTGATTTTAACTGGCAGTTTCATAAAGGCGATATAGCCATCAAACGGGCGGTAAAAGCAGCCGGTTATGGCGGTTTAACCGATATCAACGTAAAAGTTGAAACAAATAAAAGCGCCGTTATTGCGTACACCGATGTTGATAAGGCAGCTACCTTCAAACCCGAAGACTGGAAGGAAGTAAACCTTCCACACGATTGGTGCGTGGAGGGGACTTTTGTTAATGATAAATCAATCGGGAGCTCACCTGCCGTAAGCGGATATTTGCCCGGCGGAATAGGTTTTTATAGAAAGGAATTTGAAATCCCCGAAACCGATAAAGGAAAAAAGATCTCCATAGAATTTGACGGGATTTTTAGAAACAGTACAATTTGGGTTAATGGTCAGCTTATAGGTAACCACCAAAGCGGCTACACACCTTCAAACTATGATTTGACGGACGTTTTGCGTTACGGCAACGAAGGGAAAAATGTAATTCTTGTGAAGGTTGACGCCACCGAATACGAAGGTTGGTGGTATGAAGGGTGCGGGATTTACCGGCATGTTTGGCTCAATAAAACCGCCCGCGTCCACGTTGACCGATTTGGCACCTATGTTACAACACCCTCAGTTTCGCGGGATGAAGCAGCTGTAAACGTAAAAATCAATATAAAAAACGAATACGGCGTAGCTAAAAATATTACGCTCATTTCTAAGATTGTAGATAATAAAGGCGTTGTACTCGACACAAAAACTTCTTCGCAGGCAATTGAGCCGTTTAGTACAACTGAGTTTTCGCAAAAAGGAGCTATTCAAAAGCCCTTGCTTTGGTCGCCGGAAACACCGAACCTTTATAAAGTACTAACTGAAGTTTCTGAAAACGGGATTGTCATCGACAATTACGAAACCACTTTTGGAGTAAGAACAATCGAAATAAACCGAAACGGGGTATTTATAAACGGAAAACTTTATCCTGTGAAGGGTACCTGCAACCACCAGGATTTTGCCGGAATTGGTGTCGCCCTTCCCGATAAAATAAACGAATACAAATTAAAGTTGCTGAAGGAAGTGGGGTGCAATGCTTATCGTTGTTCCCATCATCCCCCAACCCCGGAACTGCTTGACATGTGCGACAGAATGGGTTTGCTTGTACTGGACGAAAATCGCATGTTATCAAGTTCTGAAGAAGGGAAAAAGGATTTGACAACGATGCTATACCGGGATCGCAACCACCCGTCTATTTTTATGTGGAGTATGGAGAATGAAGAATGGATCCAAGGCACGGTAACAGGGGCCAGGATACTTAAAACACTGGTTGACATCACGCATAAAATTGATCCTACGCGCCCTGTAACTGCCGCCATGAATCATGCAAGGAACGAAGCCGGGTATAGCGATGTGCTGGATGTTGTAGGGTATAACTATGGAGACAAGGGATTGGCCTATGTGAATGACCATGAAAAATATCCACAACGGATTGAGTTTTGTACAGAATCCACAAGTTTCATTTCAACTCGCGGAGAGTACCAGAACGATTGGGGAAAAGGTTATGTTTCAAACCTCGGCCTATGGCAGCCCAACTGGGGGCCATTGCCCGGCGAAGACTGGGCGGACATTATTAAATACCCTTACCTCGGTGGACTTTTCGTGTGGTCGGGTTTCGATTACCGGGGGGAGCCTACGCCGTACCAATGGCCGTGCGTTACCTCTCATTTCGGATTTATGGATATATGCGGCTTCCCCAAAGACGGCTACTATGCGTATAAAGCTGCCTGGACAAACGAACCTGTAGTCCATATTTTTCCGCATTGGAACTGGCCCGGCAAAGAAGGAGACAGCATACAGGTGCATTGTTACACCAATTGCGATGAGGTAGAGTTGCTGCTCAACGGTAAAAAAGTGGGGGCGCAAAAAGCAGTTCCCTATACCAAACTGATATGGAAGCTTGTATATAAGCCCGGCAAACTGGAAGCCAGGGGTTATAAAGGCGGAAGGTTGGTAACCACAGACGTTGTTGAAACAACATCAGCCCCGGCACAGGTAAGCCTCAGGAGCGATACCAAGGTTCTTAAAGCCGATGGTTGCGATGTGGCTGTAATACGGGTGGCAATTAGAGACAGTAAAGGAAGGGTTAACCCGACAGCCGCGAACCTGGTAACATTTTCCATTGAAGGCCCGGGGCGAATTATTGGTACAGGCAACGGTAACCCCAGCAGCCACGAGCCCGACAAAGCCAGTCAGCGGATGGCGTTCAACGGCTATTGCCTGGTGCTGGTTCAGGCAAATAAACAGGCGGGGGAAATCCGGTTAAAAGCCTCTTCTGAAAAGCTTAAAGGAGACGAAGTGGTTATCAAGGTTGAATAAGTCTGTCATTTCTTCGATGATACAAAAACACTATGAAACGGCATTATATTTACAATATGAGATATTACATGAAAACGATCGCTACAGCTATCCTGCTTTTAACTGTCAATATTTTATCTAACGCGCAAAGCCCCGCGAAAACTGAGCGAAAACAGCTATTTGACTATAAATGGAAATTCTACCAGGGAGATACGGCAGCAGCCAAATCAAGGGATTTTAACGATATAAATTGGCGAAGCCTTGATTTACCGCATGATTGGAGTATTGAAGGGAAAATAGGTCCTAAAAATCCAACCGGTGGCGCAGGTGGGTACTTTCCTGCGGGTATTGGCTGGTACCGGAAAACCTTCAAGGCCCCTGAGGGATGGAAGGGCAAAAAAGTTTCTATCTATTTTGAAGGGGTTTATATGAATTCCGAGGTTTTTATTAACGGAAAATCGCTTGGGATCTATCCTTACGGTTACTCATCGTTTAGTTATGACCTTTCGCCTTATTTGAATTTTAATAGTGAAAATGTGATAGCTGTAAGGGTTGACAATTCGCAACAACTGAACAGCCGGTGGTACAGTGGCTCCGGCATCTATCGCCATGTTTGGATGATGGTTACCGATGCCGTGCATATTGCTAAATGGGGCGTTACAATCACAACCCCCCATGTTTCGTCGGAAAAAGCAACTGTTCAAATTAAAACATTAATAAAAAACGAAACTGGTTTGCCTCAAAATATTGCCGTTAGTACCTGGTTAAAGGATGTAAATTCTAAAAATGCGGGAAATAGCCAAATGAAGGTTGAACTGGCCGCGAATAGTGAAAAGGAGGTTACGCAAACTATAATGGTAGCGGCTCCCTTGCTATGGACGCCGGAAACACCCCGTTTATACGATGCGCAAATACATATCATCAAAATTAAAAATATAGTTGACGAGACTGAAACCAGTTTTGGCATACGCTCCCTCAAATTTTCTGCCGAAAACGGGTTTCAACTTAATGGGAAAACGGTTAAGCTTAATGGAGGGTGTGCTCATCATGATAACGGATGCCTGGGCGCAGCAGCTTTTGACCGTGCCGAGGAACGGAAGGTTGAGCTACTAAAAGCTGCTGGATTCAATGCTGTAAGAACTTCTCATAATCCTCCTTCTGAAGCTTTTTTAAACGCTTGTGACAGATTAGGCCTGTTGGTGATAGATGAATCTTTTGATGGGTGGAGAACAGGTAAGAACAAATATGACTATTCAGTTTATTTTGACCGTTGGTGGAAAAGCGACCTTACTTCGATGGTAAAACGGGATTTTAACCATCCATCTGTTATCATGTGGAGTATTGGCAATGAGATCATTGAACGAAAGGAACCACAAGCTGTAGCTACGGCTAAGATGCTCGCAGGTTGTATCCATGAGCTTGATCCTACCCGTCCTGTAACATCGGCTATGACAACCTGGGACCAGGACTGGAATATATTCGATCCGCTGATGGCGGCGCACGATGTATGCGGGTATAATTATCAGCTGTTTCGCGCCGCCGCCGATCATTTAAGAGTTCCTTCCCGCGTAATTGTGCAAACGGAATCCTATCCGCGCGACGCACTTGCCAACTGGCAACTTGTTCAGAAAAATAAATATATCATTGGCGACTTTGTGTGGACAGCGATAGACTACCTGGGTGAATCAGGTATTGGCCGGTATTATTATCCCGGCGAAACGGCCGGAGAACATTGGGAGCACGATTTTTATCCCTTTCATGGCGCTTATTGCGGAGATGTTGATCTGATAGGATGGAGGAAACCGATTTCGCATTATCGCAGTTTGCTTTACAACGAAAGCGAAAAAATCTATATGGCGGTTAAAGAGCCAAACCCGCCTTCAGGTGAAATTAAAGAAACACTGTGGTCTGTATGGCCAACCTGGGAAAGCTGGACCTGGCCGGAGTATGTAGGAAAGAATATCCAGGTAGAAATTTATTCAAAGTATCCAAAAGTTAGACTGTACCTTAACAACATACTCATTGGCGAAAAATCAACTACGGAAGAACAGGGATTTAAAGCTGAATTTGCTGTGACTTATTCGCCGGGTGTGCTTAAAGCCGTAGGGGTGGATAATGATAAGGAAGTTGAATCCACTATTTTGAAAACTTCCAGCGATGCTGCAAAAATTCAACTAACTGCTGATCGAAAAGAAATTGCAGCGAATGGGCAGGACCTGTCCTATGTAACCATAGAGATAACTGATAATGATCATATATTTCAACCAAATGCCGCAAACCGCCTTCATTTTGAAATTCAAGGGCCTGGTACAATTGCAGGAGTCGCAAATGCGGATATGAAAGACACAGATCCATATATTGGAAATACGCGTAAAACATGGCATGGGCGTGCGTTGGTTGTAATTAAAAGCACTCACGAAGCCGGGGTTATTAAACTTACAGTTAGTTCACCTGGTTTATCAGCTGCTAATTTAAATATTAGATCATTTAAGCATTAGCACTAATTAAAGTTTAAATGATAAAAATCAGTCATTCGATATTTAAATAGAGAACGCAAGGCGTTGATGGTAAATAAATTGCATTGTAAATCAAGCGTTCAACAAGCCTTTATATTTTGTTGAAATCACAAGGAAGATTTATTTTATGAAAAAATTAATTCAACTTACTCTTTTATTTTCTGCAGCTATACAATTTTATTTACACGCGCAGGAATTACCTCAATTAAAAAAAGAGGGTAATAAAACCAGGTTGTATGTTGATGGCAAGCCATTTATCATGGTTGCCGGAGAGTTGCACAACTCTACTTCATCCAATTTAACATATTTGGCACCCATTTTCCCCAAATTAAAGGAAATGGGACTTAATTCCGTTATCGCATCTGTTGCATGGGAACAATTTGAGCCGCAGGAGGGTAAATTTGATTATTCTCTTATTGACGGGATCATATCCCAGGCTCGCGAAAACAAATTAAAACTTTGTATCATATGGTTTGCGAGTTGGAAAAATGGACTTTCCACTTATCCGCCACTTTGGGTAAAAAAAGATTCGAAGCGTTTTTTTAAATTGAAGCAAAGTAACGGGAGCACCGGCGAAGTAATTTCACCTTTTTGTAAGGAAGCGCAAATTGCAGATGCTAAGGCATTTGTACAATTAATGAAACGAATAAAAGAAATAGACAAAGAACATACTGTTGTAATGATTCAAGCCGAAAACGAAGTCGGGGCATTCCAGGATATAGATTACAATAAACAAGCACTTGACTTGTTTAATTCCCAGGTTCCCGAAACCTTGATCCGGTATTTGCAAACACACACAAACAATCTGAGCCCCGAAATCAAATATGTTTGGCAAAAAAATGGAAGCAAAACTAAAGGAACATGGTCTGAAATGTTTGCTGATTCAATGAAAAGTGCACAAAACTTCTTCATGACCTGGCAATATGCCAAATATATAAATGAAATATGCCACTTAGGCAAAAAAGAACTAAACCTTCCAATGTATGTAAACGCCTGGCTGGTGCAAAAATCTACTGATTTACCCGGGGTATATCCAAACGGAGGACCGGCATCAAGGGTAATTGATATTTACAAAGCCATTGCGCCTGATATCGATATATGTGCACCTGATATTTATGCACCAAACTTTAAAGAAATATTGTCGATGTATCATCGTGCCGATAACCCGGTTTTTATTCCCGAAAGCACTACCGACCAGGCCCGGGCATTTTATGCCTATGCAGAACATGACGCCATTTGCTTTTCTCCTTTTGGGATTGAAGATGTTTATACCAATTTGGCCTATCGGCAGGCAATCTCTGTGATAAATGAATTAATGCCATACATACTAAAATATCAGGGTACAGGTAAAATGCGTGGTTTTATGCGCACTAAAAACAGGACCACCGACACGCTTGTATTTGGGGAAGATAAAGTAATTGTAGAATATAACAATTGGGATAATACAGGATATGGCCTTGTTATTCAAACTGCCCCGGATGAATATGTAGTAGCAGGCATTACAGCACGACTAAAATTTGAATCGGGAAATCCATCAAAAAAAATGCGCATTGGCCAGGTGTTTGAAGGAAGGTTTGAGGGAGAACAGTGGGTAACTACCCGTATGCTTAATGGTGACGAAACCTGGCATAATGAATGTCTGATTATAACAGGGCGCAAAGCGATGATTTCTCAAGCTTTAGATGGACAAATAGTTCCTCCTCAGCCAGCACCAAATCAACCCGCATTAGAATCAGCTAAGAATATAGAAGTTCAAACTCCTGCGGTTTATAAAGTGATTACCTATGCAATGAAATAAAAATATCCTACATATCAGAAAGTCAATATCAATTTCAAAATCTAAATAGTAAAAAATTGAAAACTCATAAAATTGTTAAAGACTGTTTATTTACAGCCTTCTTTTTCCTTTGTTGTTTTAGCAGCCGTGCGCAAAAAAATGCCCCGGCGCCGTGCGGACCTGTCCCTTCGGAAAATCAAATTAGATGGCAGGAACTGCAATACTATGCGTTCGTGCATTTATCGTTGAATACCTATACCGATCAGTCCTGGGGATTCGGTAATGAAGATGTTAAACTCTTCAACCCAACGGCATTGGATTGCCGCCAATGGGCCCGAATCTGTAAAAATGCCGGGATGAAGGGAATTATTATTACCGCTAAGCACCATTGCGGTTTCTGCCTTTGGCCTTCAAAGTACACCGATTACTCTGTGAAAAATGCCCCCTGGAAAAACGGTAAGGGAGACGTGGTCCGTGAGATGGCAGATGCCTGTAAGGAGTATGGTTTAAAGCTCGGCATTTACCTATCACCCTGGGACCGAAACCGGGCAGACTATGGCAAGCCGGAATATATTACTTACTTCCGCAACCAGCTTACGGAATTGCTTACCAACTATGGCCCCATTTTCGAGATTTGGTTTGACGGCGCCAACGGCGGCTCCGGCTATTATGGCGGTACAAACGAAACCCGTATGATTGACCGTAAAACTTATTACGACTGGGCCAATACCTATAAGCTTGTGCGCAAACTCCAACCCAATATTGTCATCTGGAATGATGGCGGGGAACGGGCCGACCTCCGATGGGTAGGAACTGAGGGCGGATCTGTGGGTGAGACAAATTGGAGCCTGCTTAATGCCACCGGTGACGTACCATACAACATGTTGCATTACGGGGTGGAGGATGGCAATGCCTGGGTGCCTGCGGAAGTAAATACATCCATCCGACCGGAATGGTTTTACCACCCCAATGAAGATAAAAAAGTAAAGTCTGTGCCTCAGCTTATGGATATCTACTACAATTCTATCGGTCATAACGGTAACTTGCTGCTAAATTTCCCGATTATGCCGAGCGGACTTATCCATCCAACAGATGAAAAAAATGTGTTGGATTTTGCCAAAACAGTAAAAGCGGCATTCTCGGTAAACCTGGCGAAAAACAAGCCGGCAACGGCATCCAATGTACGCGCCGGAAGCAACGATTTTAGTGCAGGCAAAGTGACCGATGGTGATGAAAATACTTATTGGGCCACAGACGACAATGTTAAAACGGCCTCGCTTACAATTGATTTGGACAAGCCGACCAAGTTTAACCGTTTTTCGGCGCAGGAATACATTCGGTTAGGGCAGCGGGTAAAAGGGTTTACCGTTGACGCGCTTGTTGATGGCAAGTGGCGGGAACTGGCAAAAGGGACAACAATCGGATATAAGCGTATAGTAAGCTTTCCAACTGTAACTGCCAGGAAAGTGCGGCTGCATATCATCGATGCGAAGGCTTGCCTGGTTATTTCCAACGTTGGAGTTTATTATGCTCCGCAAATACTAACGCCCCCGTTAATTACCAGGAACCAGGCGGGCGAAATAACTATAACGCCAACTGATAAAGAATCGCTCATTTATTATACAACAGATGGTACAGCCCCGACCCCTGGAAAGAAAAAATATAATGGGCCATTCCTCGCAGGCGGTAAGCCACAGATACGAGCGATCTGTTACGACGCTTCTAAGCATCAAAGCAGCTCTGAAACGCATGAGAAATTTGATATTTCAAGGAAGGGCTGGAAAATTATTGGCATCGATGATAAAAAAGCTGATGCTGTTTTAGATGGCGATCCGTCTACAGCATGGCACCAGGGCAAAGACAAAAAAATGCCGGTTGATTTGGTGATTGATTTGGGAAAAGAAGAAAACCTATCCGGTTTCAGGTATTTGCCGGACCAAGGCCAATGGGGACCTGCTATTATTGCAGGCTACGAGTTTTATATTTCGGACAACGGTGCAGATTGGAAACTGGTTAGTCACGGCGAATTTCCTAATATAAAAAACAACCCTTTGTGGCAAACCATAAAGTTTGCTGCACAAAAAGCCCGTTATATCAAATTGAGAGCGATAAAGAATACCGAGAATAGTGATGAGGCTGGTTATGCCGAAATAGACATAATTACAGAATAGTAGTGTTTTAGTATTAGACGCTGGATAAACAGTTATGAATACATTGAAAATAATCATGGTGATTACAATCACGCTACTTTGCCCGGCGCGATTGTTTTCGCAGACGAACTATTTCGTGTCATCCCATGGAAGTGATACTGGCCCTGGTACACAGGAAAAGCCTTTTGCCTCCATTTACAGGGCGGTAGAAAAAGCCCGGGGCCAAAGGGGTAAAATTAACGTGTACCTAATGGGGGGGACTTATCGTTTAGACCGTCCCGTTGTTTTCACGAGCCATGATTCAAGGCAAGATGGCAGTACACTCACCCTTACGAGCTACAAAAAACAAAAAGTAATTATCACCGGTGGCGAAGCGCTTCACTTGAAATGGGCGCCCTATAAAGATGGCATTTGGAAGGCCAGCGTAAAACAAAATGTTCAGTTCGATGAACTGTTCGTTAATGGCCAGTTACAGCATATGGCCCGCTATCCCAATTATGATCCCACTGCTCATTATTTGGGTGGAACCGCAGAAGATGTGTTATCGCCACAGCGTATCGCCCGTTGGAAATCGCCGGAGGCTGGATATGTACACGCATTGCATCCGTCCCAATGGGGGGATGTTCACTACAGGATCACCGGGAAAAATGATAAAGGGGAGCTTGTGCTGGAAGGGGGATGGCAAAACAACCGCCGCATGGGGATGAGTGAAAAATACCGGTTTGTTGAGAACGTTTTTGAGGAACTTGATACGGCGAACGAGTGGTATTATGATAAGAATGCTAAAACACTATATTATTTTCCACCTGCAGGGCTTGACCCCAGGGCCGCTATATTTGAGACACCACAGCTTGCGAGCCTGTTCGAATTCCGCGGTACGGAAACAAAACCCGTTGAGAATATTACAGTGTCTGGTTTGGTTATCACACAGACGACAAGGACTTTTATGCAAAATAGGGAGCCTTTGTTGAGAAGCGACTGGACTATTTACCGTGGTGGCTCCGTTGTGTATGAAGGGGCGGTGAATTGCCGGCTGCTCAATTGTACGGTGGTTAATGTTGGAGGTAATGCTGTATTTTTTAGTAAGTATAACCGTAATTGCGTGGTATCAGGATGTCAGATTTCCGATGCAGGAGCAAGCGCAGTTTGTTTTGTGGGTGATCCGGACGCAGTTCGCTCCCCTAGTTTTGAATATAACGAGTTTGTTCCAATATCGAATATGGACCGCACGCCGGGACCCAAAACGGACAATTATCCCAAGGATTGCAGGGTATATGATAACCTGATGTTTAACCTTGGCCTTGTGGAAAAACAATCTGCCGGTGTGGAGCTCTCCATGTGCCAAAACATCACTGTCAGTCACAATACCATTTACGATGTCCCCCGTGCAGGAATAAACGTCAGCGAAGGCACATGGGGTGGGCATGTTATTGAGTACAACGATGTCTTTAATACTGTTAAGGAAACCGGCGACCACGGATCCTTTAATTCCTGGGGCAGGGATCGTTATTGGCACCCCGACAAAACGAGATTGGATTCGATTGTGGCAACATACCCGGATTTAGCACTGCTTGACGTAACACAGCCCATCATTTTGCGCAACAACAGGTTTCGTTGCGACCATGGGTGGGATATTGACCTTGATGACGGCTCCAGCAATTACATTATTTACAATAACCTTTGTTTAAACGGAGGTATTAAGCTGAGAGAAGGTGTGAACCGGGTTGTCGAAAATAATATTATGATAAATAACACTTTTCACCCTCACGTATGGTTTAAGAACAGCAATGACATATTCAGGCATAACATCGTCGGTGCTGGCTATCTTCCGATCGGAATTTCGGTATGGGGGAAGGAGGTTGACTACAACGTGTTTCCTGACGCTGCATCCTTGTCAGAGGCTCGGGGGAGGGGAACTGACATGCATTCAGTATCCGAACCGGAGATATTTGAAAACCCGGCAAAAGGAGATTTTCGGCTAAAGTCCGATGCTGCTGCATTTTCTGTTGGTTTCAAAAATATTTCAATGGACAGTTTTGGAGTAGTTTCCCCAAGGCTAAAGGCGATAGCTAAGCAAGTTGATTTTCCTGTGGTTGTGGTGCCAGGCCCGTCGGTCGATAGTGAAATTGTTGATTTTATGGGAGCAAAGGTGAAAAAGTTGACCACACTGGGAGAACGATCCGCTACTGGAATAGATGATATCCGGGGTGTTTTGGTCATATCAATAATACCCAGCCATGCCGCCGCTTTTTTCCAGGCAAATGACGTAATCATATCACTAAATGGTGTGCCAACGAACAGTTTGAAGGATTTGCAAAAAGCAAGAATGTCGGTGATTGGAACATCAGCAGATATTGTTATTTTCCGTAACCAACATGCGTATACCAAAAAACTCGAGTTTGACGGCCGTAAGTAAGCCCGGCTTAAGATTACGGTTCGACTTTGCACATGTGAAAATCAACACAGTGCCTCATTATATTGGAATAGCTTAATAAATTATTAAATGTAACTTACTGATTTGTAGTTGCTTGTTGTGAATTGCACATTTGGTCTATATTTTTAGTCATCCCTACCCCCTCCCTTTTTCCAAGTTACGATAGTTTCACCTCTCAGAATAGTTTCGACTCAGTGTTTTAAAAATACTGCGTTTGAATAATATTCCACCAATTATCCATTGAACCAAGATTCAATTTATTTTTTGATTTAGTAATTAGCTGAACGGCGTTTAAAGCTTTTTAATGACATGTTAAAAGATTCACTAAAAAACTGTGATAAGCTTTGTGATATTCTGCAATCGATTGCATATGTAAAACCATTGTATAGTTTTTCATATCAACAAAGCATTAGTTGTCGCCGTGAAAATAGGAGATGGCACAAGAATGAACCACAGCTTATAATGTGCCCGCATTTCCGACTCCGTTGCAGCAACGAGTCTTTTCCTAACGTTTCTTAATAATCAACCAATTGTTTCACTTAAATTTTAAATTCATGAAAAGAAAACTACTAAAGCAATTCCTGATTTCTATCGGGATGGCCTTATCAATTATGATAAGTCTACCGGGCTTTTCCCAAACGGGAAAAATTACCGGCAAAGTGTCGGGTTCGGACGATGGGCTTTCCCTGCCCGGCGTCACGGTTAGAATAAAAGGCACGTCTGAGGGCACGGTTACGAATGTAGATGGTGTTTTTTCCATAAATGCTGCTCAGGGGAGTACCTTAATTTTCTCTTTTCTTGGTTACGAACAAAAAGAGATTGTCGTTTCGGCACCTGGCACACTTAACGTAACTCTGTCTAAAAGTACCAATAGCCTCAACGAAGTTGTTGTAATTGGATATGGTACCGCTCGCAGAAAAGACCTGGTAAGTTCTGTCGATGTCGTGTCTGCAAAGGACGCCGGTGCTAATACATCAACAAGTCCCGCACAATTGTTAATTGGCAAGGCACCGGGGGTTCAGGTATTGCAGGCAAATGGCGTGCCCGGGTCAGGAGCGCAAATTATTGTACGTGGCACAGGTTCGTTCACTGATGTTAGCCCGCTTTATGTTATTGACGGTATCCAGGGCGATGCCAACCTTTTTAATACGATCAGTCCACTGGACATTGAAAACATAACCATATTAAAGGACGCTGCGTCTACGGCAATATATGGTGTAGCCGCTGCAAATGGCGTTGTTATGATTACAACTAAAAAAGGTAAGGCCGGCGCCACTCAAATATCATTTACATCACAGGTAGGTTTCTCAACAATACCCAAAAAACTGGATCTGCTAAAAGCTGCCGATTATGTAAAGCTCCTTAAAGATGTTGATGTTTCGCTCAATCAGGCAATACCGGCAAAGCTTAATACCCCGTATGTTTTGGTTGATAGAACCGACTGGCAAAACGAGATTTTTAAAACAGCTTTGTCAACTCAAAATGATGTAAGTGTAAGCGGCGGAGGTGAAAAGGTCACCTATAATATGTCAGCTGGGTATGTGACACAGCAAGCCACAGTTAAGGATTATCAGTTTAAAAGGTTTAATAACAGGTTCTCGTTAGACGAAAAATTAGGCCGTTTTCATTTCGGGCAAACTTTAAATTTAAGGTACACCAAAACTAATGGCCAAACAGCAAGTATAAGTAATGCGCTTACTTATGCACCGTATCAGCCAATTTATGACGCATCAATCCCGGGTGGTTACTCTATCCTCACCAATGTGGATGACAATAGCAATGCGTCAAATCCATTAGCGGACTTAGGCATAAAAACAGAAAGCAGCAGCGAAATGGTATTATATCCGCAAGTATTTGGCGAAATAAAAATCATTGATGGTTTAACCTTCCGTTCGCAGGCATCAGGAGTATATGGAAGTAATGTAAGTGATTCTTATCAGATACCCTATGTAACTTCTAATAAACTGGCCTTTGACCGCCAGGCGGGACGTTCTTCCGGCAGCTTCTCTAATTATACCATTGAGAATTATTTATCTTATAACCATAGCTTTGGTAAACACAATATTTCGCTAACCGCGGGTACGAGTTACATAGATGCAGGTAACACTGAAAGTCTTAGTGCAACAGGTACCGGTATGCTTACCGATGCTGTAAAGAATATAGCTGTAGCCACAACTATAACCAGCAGCGCTTCTTCGGGCTATTACACTCAATTTGGCGATGCTCAATCTTATTACGGACGTTTGATTTATTCTTATGATGACAAGTATATTTTTTCAGCCAGTATAAGGCGTGATGGGTCTTCCAATTTTGGCCCTTTAAGCCGTTACGGTAATTTTCCGGGCGCGGGCTTCGCTTGGCGCTTCAGCCAGGAAGACTTCATAAAGGCAGCCCTTCCATTTATCAGTGATGGTAAACTGCGCGTTGGATGGGGGCGTACAGGTAACAACCGTTTCGGCCTTACAAGTACAAATGTATTTACCTTTGCCGGATCGACCGCCGGAAATTTGGCGTATTCTTTTGGTCAGCCTGAGCAATTCGTTAGCGGAACAACAGTTATTACCATCGCCAACCCATTATTACACTGGGAATCAACTGATCAAACCGATGCCGGCATTGATCTTTCATTTCTCAACAACCGGCTAACTTTTAATGCCGATTATTATAACCGGAAAAGTAGTGGTTTGTTAGTGCAAATCCCCCTGCCGCCAAGTTTAGGTGTAGGCATAAATACAAGCAGCAGTAATGAGACTGTTAACGCGGCTGATGCACAAAACAAGGGTTTCGAATTTCAATTAGGTTATCATTCCGAAGTTAAACGGGATTTTAGCTATAACATAAGTGTTAACGGGGCTTTTAACAAAAATAAAACAATATCGCTGGGTGTCCAATCACCAACTCCGATAATTGAAGGATCCGGTGCTGTAGAGACGATGACTATGCCCGGCATCCCTATCGGGTCATACTATGGTTATAGGGTTGAGCATGTTGCCAGGGATCAGGCTGAAATTGATGCATTAAATAAAATAGCGCAGCAGAAAAGCGGCAGTCCGACTGCGGTTTACCAGGCTGGATTAAAACCGGGCGACTTTATATTTAAAGATCTGAACGGCGATGGGACCGTTGATACAAAAGACCAGCAGTTTTTGGGGAGTTCTATTCCAAAGTTTATTTATGGAATTAATTTGGGCGCTACTTACCAAAATTTCGATCTTAATGTAGTGTTATCAGGCGTGCAGGGCGTGCAAATTGGAAATAACCTGAAATCCACCTTGGAGTTTGCGGCAACAGGGCATAACGCCTCAACCGCCATATTAAACAGGTGGGAAAAGCCGGGCGACAATGCCGCCTTGCCAAGAGCGGGCCAGGATGCAACCGGATCCGGGAATACAAGGCCATCAGATTTCTTTATAGACAACGGCGCCTATTTACGTGCCCGTAACATCACCCTCGGTTATACCTTTAGTAAAGCCACCTTACAATCGTTTTCGGGTAATGTTTTAAGCAAACTGCGCGTATATATTGCTGCGGAAAATTTATTTACCATAACTGGCTATAAAGGGTATGATCCCGAATTAAGCACAGTAAATGGGGATAATAACAATCACGACACTATTTTTAACCGGGGTATTGATAATGGCCAGATACCGCAGCCGCGCACATTTTTATTCGGGATACAAGCAGGATTTTAAGTAACATTTTTAAAAATATAAACATGAAAAAATATATAAAATTCCTTATGACGGGGGGGCTTTTAATTCTCTCGATAGGGTGTAAAAAAGATTTAAGTTTACCAAATAAAAGCGCTTACACGTATGATACTTATTTTACCAGCGATGCTGCTTTAAACCAGGCTGTTGTGGCCACTTACGCCGGGTTGCTGCATCAGGGTTTGTGGGCACGGGAGTGGTATTATACCTTTGACTTGCTTGGCTATGATGCCAAAAACAATCAACCCCTGGTAGGCGATCTGCTGCAAATGGCCCAATATAATTTTGGTCCGGATCTTGACGTGATGAACGAAACATGGTCAGCATTATACCAGATAATAGCACGCGCCAACGTGGTTATTGATCGTGCGCAGGTATGGAAGCCTGATCCGTCTAAACCTGCAGAGGCAACTGACCAAACGCAATATATTGCTGAGGCCAAATTTCTACGTGCTTATGCCTACTTTCAACTCGTTAATTGTTTTGGTCGGGTGCCTTTGCGTACCAAGTATATACCGCTGCCAACACCTGCAGAGATTAACCTGGCGAGGTCACCCGTTGCAGATGTATGGGCGTTTATTTAACAGGATTTGAAGGATGCTGAGGCCGGCCTTCCTGTTTCATATCCTGCTGCTGTTGCGGCTACTAAATACGGGCGTGCTACACAAGGTTTTGCAGTGGCGCTTTTAGGTAAATCTTATTTATATGAGAAAAAATGGAGCCAGGCTCAAACCGAACTTACTAAGTTAACCCAGGCACCATTCAGCTATGCACTTGCACCCGTGTACAACGACTTGTTTGATGATCCGAACCAGGATAATACTAGTAAAAACCCTGAAACTATTTTCCAGGTGATGAACCAACAATGGACAGATTGGGGCATAGGTAACCAGTACTACCTTTTTGGGGGGCAGGAAACCTGGGGCGGAAAAGCAACACACTCAGCCCGTGCGCAGGAATATGGGTTTAATGATTGGAACAATGTACTTGTAACTACAACAGCCGTTAAAGCCTTTACCTACCCTAATCCACAAAACCCATCTGTGAATTACGTAGACCCCCGTGCTGCTTTCACCTTCTATGGCGATGCTGCAAGCGGCGGACAAACACAATATTGCCAGCAATGTTCTACCGGCCCCGTGGCTTATCCTTACGCTACAAAAGGGTATGAGTGGCTTAAATATGAATATTATAACAAGGTAGCATCTTTTGGCGGGCCGCAAAGTGGTATAAACGGGCAGGTAATCCGCTACGCTGATGTATTGCTTATGCTGGCAGAAGCTTACATACAGCAAGGAAATACCGGAACGCAGCCATTGGCATTGATTAACCAGGTGCGCAGCAGGCCAAGTGTCAATGCGCCGCTTTATACTTCATTAGGGTCGCAAACAAACGCTATGACTATATTAATGCGCGAGCGGCAACTAGAATTAACTGGTGAACAGAGCCGTTACTTTGATTTAATACGTTGGGGCATTGCGAAGCAAACAATAAATTCTGAAAGGCAAGTTGAGGATGGCACACAGCCATTTCAAGATAAAAATGTCTTATTCCCAATTCCTTTGGCCGAGAAGAATGCAAATTCTGCAATCGCTAAAGATGTTGCAGGTGACTGGAATTAATATTTTAACAATGTAATTAATTGACAAAGAGTCTGCCGCGTCGAGTGTGCAGACTCTTTTAGTAACCGGCAACTTCATGCGGGGCAAGTGAAGCAAAGCTTCAAGGAATTGATTGCCCTAAGGCCTTTGCTTATTTAGGGCATTTAAAAAGTAAGCAAATCAATTTGTTTTTTATACCGACCTGGAGACATGCCAGTAACCTTTTTAAAGATCCTGGAAAAATAGAAGATATTCTCGAAGCCGGTTTGTGCAGCAATTTCTGGGTAAGTCATCCGGGTGGTCACCATTAGGTATTGTGCGCGTTCAATCCTCTTTTCATTGATGTATTTTAACGGCCGCTCACCCGTGTATTGTTGAAACAGACGTGAAAAATAATCGATATGCTGGTTAGCTCTTTCCGCCAGGCCGGTAACTGATAGTTCCTGGTGTAGGTGCAATTGAATGTAGCTAATAGCATCCAGGATTTTAACCGGAATATGACTAATTTCCTTATGCTGAAATATTTCCGGTGTCAAAAAACGTGAAACAAGTTGCAGCAAAATACCATGTGTTTCCGTAAATACAGCCGTATTCTGCCGGTTATTAAGTTCCTGGTATTCGCGGTAAAAGATGCTTTTTTCATATATTTTCGGATTGTCGGAACGATTGATACCTCTTCCGGGATTTATTTCCAGTAACCGGAAAAAATTCATAATATCAATAGCAGTAGCCTTTACTTTAAAGATAGACCGGTTATTTGCAAATAGGGAGATACCATCTGATGACTCCTCAAAAAACTGGATGAAAAACTGACCCAAATGATCCTGGCAACAGAGATTACATAAAGTAAAACTTGGTATAATATACAGGAAGCCAGGTTCAAGCGTCAGCTTCGTTGAGATGTCGGAGATTTCCCCTGCCCCCGCATCGATATAGTACAGCCTGAAATAGGGACTTATCACGTTTTTGTAATTCCATTTCGAACCGAGGGAAACATAGTCTACATTCAATAATGTAAAGGTGTGTTTTAATGCTCTTTTAATCATAAAACGCTGTATTAAGCTGTCTTTTAATTTGTATTTCCGTAAACAGATAATTCATAGACATTTTTCCCTTTGGATCCCTTAAGGTATTTCATGCTTCCGCGATAACAATAGTACGCAAAAAGTCGGTTTTGTATAAAAAAAAGTCATGTTAAGCCAATTATTTGGCAATTATTTGCAGGTAAATTTGGTGTATCAATTATCGATAGCAATTGTAATAATTGCTGGTAACCAATTATAGATCATGACCTGGAATTTTTTAACCTGCGACGCAGGGCGCTGACCTGCAAAAGGGCTTGGCATGGGGATTTATAAAACACTAACGTCTGATTCATGAAAAGAAGAACACTAATAAAAGGTTTGGCCACAGGATTATCCTCCTTATACCTGTCGAAACTTTATGGCAGTAAATTATTGCATAGCGATTCAAAACCAGGTATTGCCGCCGGGCCATTTCAGCCAACCTGGAATTCACTGGCCCAATACCAGGTTCCCGATTGGTTTCGCGATGCCAAGTTCGGGATGTGGGCGCATTGGGGGCCGCAATGCCAGCCAGAACACGGTGACTGGTATGCCCGCGGTATGTACCAGGAAGGCAGCGACCACTATAACTACCACGTTCAAAAGTATGGACATCCTTCAAAATTCGGATTCAAGGACGTGATTAATGAATGGAAAGCCGAGAACTGGGATCCCAATGAATTGTTGGGCTTATATAAACGTGCCGGTGCTAAATATTTTATGGCCCTGGCCAATCATCATGATAACTTCGATCTCTACGATAGCAAATATCAAAGCTGGAACTCTACCAAACTGGGGCCCAAAAAAGACCTGGTTGGCGGTTGGGCAAAAGCTGCCAAACAACACGGTCTGCCTTTTGGCGTAACAGTACACGGATCGCACCCCTGGACCTGGTATGAGGTTGCCCAACGCGCAGATAAAACCGGCCCCTATGCAGGCATCCCCTACGATGGTAAGCTTACCAAGGCGGATGGTGCCGGCAAATGGTGGAATGGCTATGATCCACAGGAATTATATGCGCAAAATCACGAATTAAGCAAAGATAGTCTTAATGACGATAGCATAGGCGCTCAATGGGGCTGGGGCAATGGCGCCAGTGTACCCAATAAAGCTTATTGTGATAAGTTTTTGAATCGCACCATAGAGCTGATAGATAAGTATGGCCCAGAACTGATTTATTTTGACGATACCGCGTTACCCCTTTGGCCTGTAAGTGATGCCGGTTTAAAAATAGCAGCATATATGTACAATACCAGTATTAAAAAACATGGTAAGCTGCAAGCGGCACTGTTTGGTAAAATATTGGATCAACAACAGCGCAAATGTATGATATGGGATATTGAACGCGGGCAAAGCAACCAAATAGAACCTTTACCGTGGCAAACGGATACCTGTATTGGCGACTGGCATTATAATCGCCGTATATTTGATGGTAAAGGCTACAAAAGCGCCAGAACAGTCGTACATACCCTGGTTGATATAGTAAGTAAAAATGGCAACCTGCTATTGAACATCCCGGTACGTGGTGATGGCACCATTGATAGCGAGGAACGTACGATAGTTGAAGGTATAGGCGCCTGGATGCAGGTTAATAGCGAGGCAATTTACGGCACCCGCCCCTGGAAAGTATTTGGAGAAGGCCCGGCAACAGATTCGGCGGCACCTATCAACGCGCAGGGCTTTAATGAAGGCAAAGGCAAGCCATTCGGGGCCGAAGATATCCGGTTCACTACAAAAGGTAAAACCCTTTACGCTACTATGCTGGGTTGGCCTGCCGGGAACGAAGCCCTTGTAAAAAAGTTAGCAAAAGGTAATCAATTGGGTAACATAAGCAGCGTAAGGCTTCTTGGAAACGATAATTTGAGTTTTGAACAAACCGCAGTCGGCCTGAAGGTAAAATTGCCGGAACAAGCACCGGGTAAAGATGCATTCGTTTTAAAAATTGAAGGGGCTATTTAATTCATATGATGAATCTGAAGCTTTGTTATGTTTTAATTGCTGTCGTTTCATTGACAGTTCCTTCCTTCGGGCAAACTTTTAAGCTGACATCGCCGGATAAAAGAACTGTTGTGGAGATAAACAACCACGCCCGATTGCTATACACTGTTTCCAGTGACGGTTTAACAATCATTCATCCCTCATCACTTGGTTTTGAGTTTAAGGATGAGCCGGCTATCGGCACTGATATGAGCGTAACCGGCCATGAGGAACATTCCGTTGACCAAACCTGGATACCTGTGGTAAAAACAAAGCACCGGATGATAGCTGATCATTATAATGAATTGGTGTTGTCGCTGGTCGAGAAATCCGGACAGATGCGCCGAATGAATATCTATTTTAGGGTTTATAATGATGGCTTCGCTTTTCGTTATCAGTTATTCGGGGCGGATAAAATTGGCGACCGGCAGATAAGCAGGGAACTTACCAGTTTTAATTTATCGGCAAATGCAAAGGCTTGGGTAGCGGATTATGGCAGCTATACCTCCTCGCAGGAAACCGAGTTTTGGCCGCGAACACTGAATCACATCACAGAAAAAACGATTGCCGGCTTACCCTTACTGATCGAATTGGATCAGCGGCATTACGCAGCTATCACAGAAGCAAATATTGATAATTACCCCGGGTTCTATATAGGGGCGCTAAAAACAGATACCAATGCAACTGGCATAATCAACCTGGTCACCAAGTTGTCGCCTTTGCCGGGCGAAGGAGAGAGCGGGGTTAAAGCCCGGTTCACAAATAATCTCCTTACACCATGGCGGGTGGTGATGCTTGCCGATGCGCCTGGTAAATTAATTGAATCGGAGCTGATTCAGAACCTGAACCCTCCCTGTGCGCTAAAAGATGCCGGTTGGGTTAAGCCTGGTATGAGCGCCTGGGATAACTGGTGGAGCGGCGACGTAAAGATGGACATGCCAACCATCAAAAAATATATAGACCTGGCATCGGCACAACACTGGCCCTATATGCTTATTGACTGGCAATGGTATGGGCCATTTAACAAACCGGAGGCTGATATCACCAATCCCGCATCGCAATTAGATATGCCGGAGATTTTGGCATACGCCAGAACAAAAAAAGTTAAATGCTGGCTTTGGTTATACAGTTCGGATGTAAACCGCAATGATAATTTTGAAAAAGCCTTCCCAATTTATGAGCAATGGGGTATTGCGGGTGTTAAAATTGATTTTATGGACCGGGACGATCAGCAAATGGTAAACTGGTACCGTCGTGTTATTAAAACAGCTGCAGAATGTCATTTGATGGTTGATTTTCATGGCGCTTTTAAGCCGGATGGGATCTCGCGTACCTATCCGAACATGATTACACGGGAAGGGGTTTTAGGCGAAGAATATGCTAAGTTTTCAGACAGGATAACAGCCGGACACAATACCACCTTACCATTTACCCGTATGTTGGCCGGGCCAATGGATTATACGCCCGGTGGCTTTTTAAATGTAAAAAAGAAGGAGTTCAGAAAAGGCAGCCCTACCCAGGTAATGAACAGTCGATGCGCTGAACTGTCTAAATTTGTAATTTACGAAAGCCCCTTCACAGTTTATTGTGATGCACCGGAGCATATTTTAGGGAAGCCGGGGGCCGATTTTTTAAGCAATATGCCTACCGTTTGGGATGATATTAAAGTGCTTGGCGGGTACCCGGGCGAATATGTCATTATTGCCAAAAAGAGTGGGAGGGACTGGTACGTTGGCGCAATGACCAACGACGCTGAAAGGTCAATTCAATTGAAAATGGATTTTTTACCATCGGGTAAATATACAATGTCATCATGGGCCGACGTGTTATCCTCACCGCAAGGCTTAACCCGATCAAAAAGGGAGGTTTCGGCAAGTTCAGTTATCAATATCCGTTTGGACACTGCGGGGGGATGGGTAGCCAAGATTACAGCTAATCATTAATAACCAGCCTTTCATCCAGCAAAAAAAATAAAACATTATCCGCCCATGACAAAAAATAAAAGCCTTTTCCCATTTATATTAATCACCAGTTTGTTTTTTTTATGGGGTTTTGCACATAACCTTGACCCTATATTGATACCCCACTTAAAAAAATCATTTACGCTTACAACCGTTCAGGCTACACTGGTGGATTCTGCTGTCTTTATAGCCTATTTTTTAATGGCCTTACCGGCGGGGGTTATTATTAAAAAATATGGCTATAAAACAGGTATTATAACCGGGTTGCTCATTTTTGCATTTGGTTCCTACCTTTTTATACCGGCTGCAAATACCCAGCAATACATATTTTTCCTGGTTGCCTTGTTTATCATTGCTTGCGGGCTAACTATTTTAGAAACCGCCGCCAATCCGTATGCTTCTTCGTTAGGCGATCCCGCAACTTCTACACAAAGACTTAACTTTGCGCAGTCATTTAACGGGCTGGCCGCAAGTCTGGCCCCGGTAATTGGTGCACGTATTATACTCACCAAAGGTTATACTTTGGCACAATTGAGTGCAATGACTGAAGAAGGCCGCAAACTGGCGCTTGCTGCTGAAGCCTCCTCCGTGAAAATGCCCTATTTTATACTCGGAAGCGTACTGGTGTTAATAGCCATTGTTTTTGCATTTACTCACCTGCCCAAGTTACAGCACAATGAAGGCCATGCTGCCAGTAAAAATATTTTCCATGCCCTGAAGCACCGTCATTTAGCCTGGGGTGTTGCCGCACAGTTTTTTTATGTAGGCGCGCAGGTTTCTGTATTCAGCTTATTTATCCTTTATGCGACAAAATCTGCCGGAATTACGGAAGTAAAGGCGGCCGACTACTTAGGTTTATGTGGGTTGGCTTTTTTGGTCGGAAGGTTTATTGGTACGGTTTTAATGAGGTATTTCCGGTCAGCTGCTTTACTGGCTGCTTATGCGGGTATCAATATTTTGCTCTGCGTCATCGCCATTTTAGGGCACGGCATGGCCACCGTATACGCAGTTATCAGTATATGTTTTTTTATGTCCATTATGTTCCCGACCATTTTTGCGTTGGGTATAAAGGAATTAAAGGGTGATACAGAATTTGGAAGTAGCCTGATCATTATGTCTATAGTTGGCGGGGCCATACTACCAAGGGTATTTGGTTATATCAGCGATATGACAGGTAATATTCAGTATGGGTATTTGGTGCCATTGCTCTGTTTTGCGGTGGTGGCATATTTTGGATTTAAAGGCCATCGTGTGAAAGCGAAGATTGAAGAGTTACCGGTTTCAGCAATTCTTTAGAAGATAATCTATCAGAACATGCAAAAAATTAGTTTACCCAAAGTGATTTTTGGGACCAGTGGTTTAGGGAATTTATATGTGGCTCTTTCCGAAGAGGTAAAATGCGCAATTGTTGCTGAAAGCGTCAGGTGTTCTGAACCGGCCATGTTTGACTCAGCCGGTAAATATGGTGCCGGACTCGCGCTGGAATCGCTGGGACGGTCTTTAACGCAATTGAATGTGAAGCCTTCAGAGGTACTTATCAGCAATAAACTCGGTTGGTTGCGTACCGAACTAAAAACGCCTGAACCTACTTTTGAACCCGGTGTATGGCGTAATCTGAAATATGATGCGGTGCAGCGGATAAGTTATGATGGTATCCTGGAGTGCTATGAACAGGGGAATGAGTTGTTGGGCGACTACCGGGCGGAACTGGTATCTGTACATGACCCCGATGAATACCTTGCCGCAGCGAAGGATGAGCAGGACCGAACACGGCGTTACCAGGATATATTGGAAGCTTACCGTGCGTTGGATGAATTAAAGAAAGATGGTAAGGTAAAGGGTATTGGTGTGGGCTCTAAGGATTGGCGGGTCATAAAAAAAATAACGCAGGATGTAAAGCTGGATTGGGTAATGATAGCCAACAGCATGACGATTCACAGCCATCCACGCGAACTGGTGGCGTTTATGCAGGAGCTTGAGAGACTGGAAATTCCAATCATCAACTCCGCGGTTTTTAACGGAGGTTTTTTAACCGGGGCGGATTATTATAACTATCGGTTGACTGATCCGATAACAGACAAAGGCTTATATCATTGGCGTGACGAGCTTTATCTGCTGTGTGCAAATTATAAAATTAAGCCGGCGGATGCGTGCGTGGCATTTGGACTAAACGCGCCGGGCGTTAAGAGCATTGCCCTGAGTACCACCAATGCGGGTAGAGTGGCACAAAATGTTGCTGTCGCTTCTTTGAAAATTCCAATGCAATTTTGGATGGAAATGAAAGAACGGGGATTAATTGACGAGGCATATGATCTTGCCTCTTTATAAAAACCAGATACAATTATGAAAAGATACTGCCTGGCCCTTGACTTAAAGGATGATCCTGAACTGATATCGGAATATGAACGGTGGCATAAAACAGAAAATAGCTGGCCTGAAATTCGCAAAAGTATACTGGATGCAGAAATCCTGGATATGCAGATCTATCGCACAGGCAACCGCTTGTTTATGATCATGGAAACGAGCGACCATTACGATGCGGTAAAAAAAGGACAAATGGATGCGCTCAACCCAAAGGTACAGGAATGGGAACAGTTAATGTGGGTATTTCAACAACCGTTGCCGTGGGCAAAAGACAATGAGAAATGGGTGATCATGGAACAGATTTTTCAGCTTTAACGATAAATAACATGCAAGCAATAGTTTGTGAACAGCCAGGTGTATTGGTTTCTAAGGAACAGGAAAAACCTGAAATAAAAGAGGGCTATGCCCAGATCAGGATAAAGAGAATAGGTATTTGCGGAACGGACCTTCATGCGTTTGAAGGGACACAGCCATATTTTAGTTATCCCCGTATCCTCGGCCATGAACTTTCCGGAGAGTTGGTTGAAACGGGTGGCGCAACTGGGTTTGAAAATGGAGAGGCCGTGACGTTCATCCCTTATTTTAATTGCGGTTTTTGTATAGCCTGCAGATCGGGAAAACCAAACTGCTGTACACAAATTAATGTTTGCGGTGTGCATGTGGATGGCGGAATGACCGAATACCTGAATGTGCCGGCATACACGCTTGTACATGGGGATGGTCTAACTTATGATGAACTGGCATTGGTGGAACCACTTGCGATAGGCGCGCACAGTATCCGGCGTGCAAATGTAAAACCTGGCGAATTTGTATTGGTTATCGGCGCCGGGCCGATAGGCCTCGGCATAATGGAGTTTGCCCGAATAGCCGGTGCACAGGTGATCGCTATGGATATTAATGCACAACGCCTTGATTTTTGTGAGAAAAGGCTGAAAATACAGCATACCATCAACCCAGCTATGGGAGATGTTATTGAGGCGCTGAAAAACATTACCAACAGCGATTTTCCTACGGTAGTGATAGATGCGACAGGAAACCAACAGGCTATCAATAATGGGTTTGAATATATAGCACACGGAGGCCGGTACGTATTGGTTGGTTTGCAAAAAGGCCTGCTCAGTATCAGTCATCCTGAGTTTCACAAACGCGAAGCGACGCTGATGAGCAGCCGTAACGCCACCCGTGTTGACTTTGAACACGTTATCAACTCGATAAAAAAAGGCTGGATAGACCCAGGTAATTACATTACACATCGTGTACAATTTGACGATGTGACGGCCGAATTTGCATCATGGCTCGATCCGGCTACCGGCGTGATTAAAGCTATTATAGAGTGCTGAAATATTCCGGGAATCGTTTGCGCAGGATATCCGCTTTGCCGATTGTGAGCTGATAACGGTGCAATATCCAGTTAAGGCTCCTTGCTCTGGGTTGTGAGCTGAACATTGATTTTTCCAAACGCAAAAAAGCTATTCAATAGCTATTCCTTAGCCATTCTGGTGTTAGGCGCCGCCGGTATGACCGCTTTTCCTGAAATAACTAAAAATTTCTGTCCGTGTTTTGGCATCTTTGTGCTAATGCTCAAGTCCTTAATTTTTCTGTTACTTTTCACATTGTTGGGTTTAGGTGCAACGGCACAGCGTTCACAGGTGCCCATCCTCTGCTACCACCAGGTACGCAACTGGAAAGCTAAAGACAGCAGGACCGATAAAGCATATATTATACCTCCTTCAACGTTCAGCGCGCAAATGAAAATGCTGTCAGATAGCGGTTATCACCCTATTCTGCCCGATGAGCTTTATGATTATTTAACGACAGGAAAGCCGCTGCCGTCCAAGCCCGTCATGCTCACTTTTGACGATACCAACGCCGACCAGTTCACGGCGGCGCGGCCGGTGCTGCTGAAATATCGTTTTAAGGCGGTCTATTTTATTATCAGTGGCAAGATCGGTACGCACAAATGGTTTATGAACAGCCGGCAGGTCAAACAGCTATCGGACGAAGGGAATGTGATCGGTTGCCATACCCGCGACCATACCGATTTCAGAAAATTGAAGGGGGCTGAATGGCAGGTTCAAATTGCGGATGCAAAACATGAATTGGAAGGAATTACCGGCAAACCGGCCAGCTATTTCGCATTTCCTTTCGGTGAGTGGAACCGGGCGGGCCTGCCGGAACTGCACCGGCTTGGATTCAAGGCTGCCTTTGCCCTGGAACAACCGCGTGATGCCACGGATCCGGTCATGACCATCAGGCGGATCATTACACCCGGTTACTGGAGCCCACAAATACTCGACCAGCATATCAAACGCGATTTCGGCCGCTCCAACCCAATGACCTTGTCAAAACGATAATTGCCTTTTGGGGTAATATATACGCGGCATCTAACCCGCTGCTTTTTCCAAATATTTTTTTTGCCAGGTCTTGCAACGATCTTCAGACCAATATACAAAATTTTCTTTTCCATCATCTTGAATAAACTCCGAGATCATAACTGTGTCTTTAGAGAAGAAATTTATCCTCTCAAAGGTATTGCCGATGTTGGAGTTATAAGGACCTATGGAACCGAAAGGCCCAAGGTGCCAAAGGTCTTCAACTTGTGGTGAAGTATTCTAAAACCGTTGGTTTAACCATGCCGCTTTATGAAATGATGTTATTTTGAACTTTTTTCATTTACCTAAGCTAACCAGGATCATGCATTACACCTGTCTTTAATTGAACGAATGCCGGAACTCCATCGGCGATAGGCTTGTTTTCGTCTTAAAAAGTTTACTGAACGATTGCAAGTGTTCAAAGCCCAGCTCATAGGCGATTTCGCTGACGGATAGGTTCGTGGTCGACAGCTTTTCCTTAGCCAGTTCTATCAGCTTGTTGTGCAGGTGTTGCTGTGTGTTCTGGCTGGTCAGGGATTTGAGCAAACCACTGAGATAGCCCGGAGAAATATTTAAGGTTTCGGCAATATGTGTAACGCTGGGCAGCCCTTGTTTGGCCAGATTGCCGCTGTTGAAATAGTTTGACAGGTAATCTTCCAGGCGCGTCAGCAGTTCGTGGCTGGCTATCTTCCGGGTAATGAACTGGCGTTGGTAGAATCGTTCGGAATAGGTCAGCAAGAGTTCGAGCTGTGCGATGATCACGTTTTGGCTGAACCGGTCGATATTGGCATGGTATTCCTGCTCGATATTTTGTGTGATAGCGGCAAGCATGTTCTCTTCCTTATCGGATAGATACAGCGCTTCATACACCGAATAGTTGAAGAACTCATATTGTTTGATTGTTTTCGCCAGCGGCGTATTCCACAAAAAATCAGGGTGGATGAGGATCATCCAGCCTTCGGGGCGTTTTACTTCAGCCATATCGTCAATGCTGTCGATACCAAATAGTTGCCCGGGTGCCATGAAGAATAATACCCCTTCGTCAAAGTCGCTGGCTTGCTGCCCGTATTTGAATTTGGCGTGCTGCATTTTTTTCAGGGAAATAGAATAAAAGTCAAAGATCAGGCTAAACGGGATTTCGGCGATGGGCAGCGTAATCTCATTCATATGGACAACACTGATCAGCGGATGCGCCGGCTTGGGCAGGCCCGCAGCGCGGTGATATTCGGTGATCGTACTGACGCGAAAGAGCTTGTTATTGTTCATAATACAAGTTACTTATTTTTGATGACGATACGCTACGGTAAATTCTTTGGCAAAATCGACCAGTTTTACCTTGCCCATCTTTGGATTATTCCGGTGAAAATTCTCCAGCGGCTTGCCACTGTGCATGGCTGCCTGCATTTCCACTAAGGTCTCCGCCAGTTTTTCCGGTATTTTGGCCATTTTTAATCCCTGCAACATTTCCTTGTCTGATAGCAGCACCCATTTCAACCAGGGTTTGCCTACCGCAGCACCAATGATCCCGGCCGCTTCGTTACAGGTCATTTCCTCACTGCCCAAATAACGAATAGTGTTTGTTTTCGGCTGTAATAATAGCTCTTCCGCCACTGCATCGGCGATGTCTTTCGGCGATACAAAAACAATCCGGTCCTCTCCGCCATAGTTACCCATCAGTAGTCCGGTTTTCCCGGTCAGCAGGGCCCAAAGACCGGAATAGCGCAGCGTCAGGAATTTTCCTATCAGTCCCTTGCCTTTGATCAGGTCAATGGATTGGTAGAAGTTTGTGTAAAATGAACCGGGACGCATGATCGTAATTGAAGCGTCCAGTCCATCAAACACGTCCTCAATATTTTCGCCTTTGATTAGGTCTGCCGCCCAGCCACTCATGAGCACGACACGTTTGGTCTTGGCCGCCTTTAATGCCTGCGTATAATTTTGAGCTATCCGGCGCAAATAATCGCCCAGATCGGGTTCGGTAAAACTCAGCGGGATCATGGTGTAAACTGCGTCTGCACCTTTAAAAGTGTTGGTCAAAAATGCGACATCGGAGATTGATCCGATGGCAGGCCTGGCGCCGAGTGCTTCAATAATCCCCTTTTTTTTGGGATCGCTGCTGACTACTGTGACATCGTGCCCCTGGCCAATTAAAGTTTCGGTCAATAGTTTGCTGATGTTACCCAGGGAACCGGTTACAATAATGTTCATCCTTTTAGTTGTTTTTTAATGGTGATGAAGCTATCAGTAAACTGATGGTTTCATATTTTTTTATTTAGTGTAAATACCGTTCTCAATATCGGCAAGCAAAGTTGAATGTGTTGGGTGCCAGTTTAAACGCTCTTGTGTTAATTGACTCGACGCCGGGCAATCGATCGCGGCCATATGTACGAACCAGCCAAAATGTTCAGGTGACGCTTCAGGGATTATTGATTTTACCGGAAGATTTAGTTGTTTGCCTATGACTTCAGCAATCGCTTTTACAGTAATGGCTTCTTCGGCCGAGCCATGATAACGCGCGCCTGGTGTTGCCTGTTCTAAAGCCAGGCGGAACAAATGAGCGGCATCTAACCTGTGCACTGCGTTCCATCGATTAAGCCCTTCGCCGATGTAAGCGGAAAAGCCTTTTTCGCGGGCGGTATTGACCAAAATGGGTATAAAGCCATGGTGATCGCCCTCACCATGCACCGATGGCGACAAACGTATTGACGCGGCACGAACACCGAGCGCGACCAGGGCATCTGCTGTTTGCTCGGAGGCACGCGGCCAGGCCGGATTAAAAGGTGGTATGATTTCTTCTGTAGCTAAAGTGCCGGGGCTCACCAGTGCCGTACCTGAAGTAACTATCAACGGGCGATCAGAACCAGATAGGACTTCGCCGATGGTTTCGATGGCTTTTTTATCTACCTCGCATACTTCTTTGAATCTTGTAAAGTCGTGAATAAAGCCGGCATGGATCACCCCGTCTGATTGAGCGGCACCGCTCCGCAGGCTATCCAAATCTTCCAGGCTTCCGCGATGTGCTTCCGCGCCTGCTTCGATCAACTTATTGGCTGATGCATCCGAGCGTGCCAATCCTAATACCTGGTGACCGGCGCTAATTAATTCCTGCACAATGGCAGTTCCGATGAAGCCCGTGGCTCCTGTGACAAATACGCGCATAATTATTTTCTTTTGTTGATACAAAGAACGTCCGCGCTATTCAAAAAGATTTATCCAAATCTGCGTTTGATTTAGCCGAAAAGGCAAAAGCATATGCAGAAGAAAGACCCGATTATACTCGTCGATAGATTTCTGAATGAGATATACTCAGTCGATTGCGTTGGCCATTCTTTTCTGCTTAAATCAGTTTCTATTATGTTAAAATCAAATTTAATTGGTTCGAAGCTTGCACCATTATTACACGATTCTTTTTAGCCCTTTCACCACGATTCTTTGTTTGCATATTTCCCCTTAAATTCAAATAACCGTAACCTTTGACAAATCAACAATCCATAGGCCTTTAAGCCCGGCATAAGTCAACTTATCCATCATGGCTCCGTCAAAACAGACGGTTTTAAAGGCGCGGTAAGATTTGTTTGTCACGGAAAAAGGCAGACGGAATGACACGTTCCTGAGTGTTGCTCCAGTAAATGAAACGTCGTTCAGTGCAGACTTGTCAAACTGGACACCAATGAAGATATGCCCGTCAAAACGCATTCCCCGCAGGTCGGAATATTTGAAATCCACGCCATTAAAGATGCAGTTCTCAAAGATCGTTTTTCTAAGGTCTATCATTGTTAACTTCACATCGGTGAGTTCTACATCTGTAAATTTCGTTCCAACCAGTGACGACTTGTTGAAGTTAGTACGTACAAGAACGGATTTGCTGAAGCTTGCATCGGCGAGGTCAGAGATGGAAAAGGTGCAGTCTGTCACATTTGCGCCATCAAAATTGACTTTACGCGCATCGCTGGCCTCAAACGTGCTGCTAGTCAAGTCGGCGCCGGCAAAGTTGGCCCCGGATAAGGGGCTCGCTTTGAATTTTCCTTTGTGTAAAATAACGCCTGCGAAGTCGCTCCCTTGCAGATTGACCGCAGTGAGGTTTATCTGCACCTGGCGCTCCCCGGCGCCCGAGAGGTTAGCAGCTTCTTGCGTGGTTTGCTCCATGTCGCTTGTACTGTTAATGGGCATTTTAGAGGCCGATTCATCGTCCGAGGATTGGAAGTTTTCTGAAAAATAGTTCAGGTCTACATCCAGGATTTCCGAAAGCCGGTTAAAGGTAATGATGTCAGGACTTGATTCTCCCCGTTCCCATTTTCCAACCGCCTGCGGGCTGATAAATAGAAACCCGGCAAGTTGTGTTTGAGAAATATTTTTTTTCTTTCGTGCTTCGGCGATTCTATTACCGATCATTTTGATATTTAACATATTGCTATCTTTTTATTTTTATTTATTTTTTCGATACTGCAAAGGTATCCGGGTGCACTTTCAGAATCAAAAAGATACAAATACTTATGGTTGTATTTCTGCTACTTATAGTTGTTATTAACAGCTATGAGTGGCACATTGCGGAATTCAAACTACTTATTTGAAAATATAAACTTTAAAAATAAGATAAGAAATAGGTGGAATTAACCAACGTTGGCCACTTACGCAAGAACTTAGAAACTGTTTTAAACACAACCTTTGATTTTATTGCGGACGTAGTTGGTAACTTAGATTTGCTCCTGGATTCTAAGAGTTTTTGAAAAATCGTCTGTCTTAATCAATTCTTCAATGAAACGGTTCGAAATTGATTATCTCGTTTTTCATTATCGCAATTTGCTGTATTCTAGAAATTTAAGATGCGGTAGATCATATCCAAATTAACTATTTGAAAACAATAACCAGGGATTTGCCGGCCTCCATAATCGTTGTAAACAATAGGTACGAAAAAAATATTACCTAAAATTTGTATCGTACGATTTTAATCTTACCTTTGTGTAGTTATGAATTTAAAAGATCAATATATACCGGGGGAACCTACCAAATCGGAACTTGAAATACTGCAGGTATTATGGGATAACGGCCCATTAACCGTTCGCGAGGTTAATAGCGAATTGCTTAAACAAAGGGAGGTGAACTATACCACTACCTTAAAGCAGATGCAGCTATTAGCTGATAAGGGTATGCTCAGTCGTGACGACAGGCCAATGAAACATATCTACAGCGCAGCGGTCGAAGAGCAAGCGATCAAGGGGCAACTGCTGAAGAAATTTGTAAACTCAACCTATAAAGGTTCGGCCAGTAAACTGGTATTGCAGCTGCTGGGCAATGAGGATACATCCCTGCAGGAGCTGCAGGACATAAAAGATATGATTAAAAAACTGGAAGAAAAATAAAAAACATACACTATGTACCACGCCATCGCCAACCTTTTTTCCGATCACCTGGTAACTGCCTTTAGCCGTACACTGGTTCATTCTTTATGGCAGGGAGCCTTGCTTTCGCTGGTTACCGCACTTATCATGACCTTTACGCGCAAATCATCGCCTGCCAGGCGCTACAATTTATTAGTGGTGGTAATGGTATTGTTTACTGTATTGGTGGCTGGCACGTTTATCTTCGAGTTTAACAGGATAGGGGCGCGTATGCCGGTATCATCAGATCAGGTTATAGTTAATCCCAAGCCCGTCCCGTCCGAAAGAATAATGCATCCGGCGGTGGTACCCTCTTTTATCTCAGAAACGATCGGCTCTTATTTGAACAGGTATGCGTCAACCATCGTATGGATATGGCTTTTAATCGTGTGCGCGCGCTGCGTGCAGTTGCTGACCGGCCTGCGCGATGTTTATTACCTGCGCCATAAAGATACATTCAGCATAGGCAGTTATTGGGAAGAGCGTGTACAGCAGCTTTGTGTCCAAATGGATATAAAACGAAGGGTTGGCATTATTGAGTCAGGCAGGATTAAAACCCCCGTTGTTACCGGCTACCTGAAGCCTTTGATCTTGATCCCCATTAGTATGTTTACTTCATTATCCGTTGAAGAAGCAGAAGCTATCCTGTTGCATGAGCTGGCGCATATCCGGCGTGCTGACTACCTTGTAAATTTGTTGCAAAACTTGATTGAGATCGTATTCTTTTTTAATCCTGCTGTGCTTTGGCTGTCGGCACTCATCAAAGCCGAGCGTGAAAACTGCTGCGACGATATGGTATTGGCCCGCAGCGGTAAGGTCAATTATCTGAAAGCCCTGGTAGCATGTGAGGAATATAAGCAGCCATCGCCGGCATATGCAATGGCTTTAAAAGGTAGCAATGGTGGGTTGAAAAACCGGGTGGCCCGCATTATTTCGAACAAAAACCTGGCGCTGAGCAGCAAAGAGAAATCCCTGCTTGCGGCTTGCCTGATTGCAACGGGAATATTTACTGCCGCCTTTACCAGCGGTGTTAAGTTGAACAACCAGGTAACGGCTGCTTCCAAAACTACACAGGCTAACTTTAAAAGTGATGCCGAAAAAACAAGGAGCATCATCAGCGAAATGATAAACGATGGCATTATCACCAGTCCCAACGGCCTCTCATTCAAGATCGGGAAGAATGAATTTGTGGTGAATTATAAAAAACAGCCTGAAAATATCTACCAAAAATATAAGGCTAAATATGTTGGAGCTCAACCAGACGGCGACCGTATTTGGCATTACCGGTTCGACAACGATAAATACAAACCGGCGGGAAATAACTATAAAGCCGGTGCGGTCGCAAAAACAGATTCGGACCGGGTAAAGAACATCATCAGTGACATGGTGAACGACGGCATTATCGCCAGTCCGACCGGCCTCTCATTCAAGATCGGCACGGATGAGTTTGTGGTGAACTATAAAAAACAGCCTGATTTGGTTTATCAAAAATACCGCGCTAAGTATGTAAATGACCAGCCACATGGACATGACGATTGGATATGGTATTACCAGTTCGACACACACAAGTGGGATTTACTCGTTGCCCATAAATATAACGCGGCAAAAAATACGGATCATTCCCAAACCGGCGATATAACGACCGGTGTCTTCAAGGGTAAATTAAACTAAACAAAACTATGACCTTGCTAAAACTCACGCTGAGCTTCTCGGCATGCCTTTTTGTGTCCGTTGTATTTGCGCAAAATACTGCCCCAAAGTACGATCAGCACCAGACGTTCCCTGCAATGTTTTACCCTTCAGACGGTACGCTTTTGCGCGGTGGAAATGGCGCACCAGGCCCCAAATACTGGCAAAACCGGGCTGATTATAAACTAAATGTAAGGCTTGATACTGCTACCCATATCGTTAGCGGCACTACGCTTATCACTTATACCAATAACAGTCCCGATGGCCTGGATTTTCTATGGCTGCAGCTTGACCAGAATATCTATCGCGAAGATTCCCGTGGTGAAGCGACCAGCCCTGTCGATGCCGGACGTTTTAACACCAAGAGCTTCACGGCCGGCGATGAAATAAAATCGGTCTATATCATCCGCAATGGTAAAAGCGCGGTTGCCGACTACCTGGTTACTGATACGCGCATGCAGATCAGGCTGAAAGATACCCTGCATAACGGTGGAAGCAAGTTGCAGATCAAAATTGAGTACGCGTTTAAGGTCCCGGAAAAAGGCACCGACCGCATGGGCCGAAAGTTGTATAAAAATGGCTGGATATACGAAATTGCTCAGTGGTACCCACGCATGGAAGTTTATGACGATGTAAGCGGCTGGAATACCATCCCTTATCTTGGCGCATCGGAGTTTTACCTGGAATATGGCAATTTCGACTATACCATTACCGCGCCGGCCAATATGGTTGTAGTGGGCTCCGGCGAATTGCTCAACCCGGCCCAAGTTTATTCGCCTGTTGTTCTCGGGCGTCTGGCGGCAGCACGTAACAGTGACAAAACCGTAATGATAAAAGACTCGGCCGACTTAACCAATAAAAATTTCTACCCGGCAAAAACCAGCCTTACCTGGCACTTCTACTGTAAAAACGCTCGCGATCTATCGTGGGCGGCTTCAAAAGCCTTTATATGGGACGCGGCCCGCATTAACCTGCAGGGCGGTAAAAAAGCACTGGCGCAATCCGTTTATCCGGTTGAGGCTAAAGGGCAGCACGCCTGGAGTCGCTCCACCGAGTATGTGAAAAACGCAATCGAGCTGTATTCAAATGAGTGGTTTGAATATACTTATCCTATTGCCACGAATGTGGCGGGTACCGTTGGTGGTATGGAATACCCGGGTATTGTGTTCTGCAGCTCTGATAACAAGGACGGTGAGTTATGGGACGTCACCAACCACGAATTCGGCCATAACTGGTTCCCGATGATTGTCGGCTCCAACGAACGCAAATACGCCTGGATGGATGAGGGCTTTAATACCTTTATCAATAAGGTGGATACCAAAGTATTCAACAAAGGCGAGTATTGGGAGCCGACCGACGAACAGAAAGGGGCACAGCGCGTGTTCGCCAACGAAGCCGATGCTATCATGAATACGCCGGACGTTATTCAGCCCGATTACCTTGGTGATGCCGCTTACGCAAAGCCGGCGCTGGGTTTAACCATATTGCGCGGGCAGATCCTGGGCGAAAAACGTTTTGATTATGCGTTCCGCACCTATATCAAGCGCTGGGCGTTCAAACATCCAACACCCTGGGACTTTTTCCATTCAATGGATAACGCCGCCGGCGAAGATCTGAGTTGGTTTTGGCACGAATGGTTCTTCACTACCTGGAAACTGGACCAGGCAGTTAAAGCCATCGATTATGTAGATAATGACGCCTTAAAAGGCGCGCTGATCACCATTATGAACAACGAAGAAATGGCGTTGCCGGTGACTATTGAAGTAAAGGAAGAGAGCGGTAAAGTGTCCCGCCTAAAACTCCCCGCCGAGATCTGGCAGCGCGGCGGCACATGGACCTTTAAGTGTAACTCGACTTCTAAACTCGTTTATGCCATGATTGATCCTGACCATGCTTTGCCGGATTTGAACCCGGATAATAATTCTTTAAGCGGCTTCGCGATGAATAAAAATGTGACAGCGGCAACGGTAATCAAATCCTATTTCGATGCCATCGGCGGTGAAGACAAGGTTAAAGCGATCAAAGACCTTACGGTGAATCTGGCTGATACCGTGCAAGGCACAGTATTCACAAAAGTGAACCGATATAAAATGCGCGACAAATTCCTGCAGGTGGTCTCGATACCAAAGTCCAACACCGAGACCTTGCATCTTGCGGTAAACGGAGATACCATTACGGTGGTACAACAGGGCAAAACGCAACGCATAACCGGGATGAAGGAAAATGCAGCAGGAAAAGCACGTTTTAAACTTTTCCCTGAACTGGATTTCAACCAGGCCGGTTATACGATGCAGCTAGATGACCGGTACCACATTGTTGACGGCGCCCTGGCCTATATGGTCACAGTAAGCCAGCCAGACAGCATTAAGGTGAAATGCTTTTACGATCAGAAAACCGGCCTTAAGGTACTGCAATACGTGGATAGACCCGATGTTACCCATATGGCTTTCAGCGACTACCGCGCTGTTGGCGCCGGCGTGAAAATACCTTTTACCCAGCAGGACATGAAAGGTGGCGCCACGATCACTTATAAGGTTACTTCTGCCACGGCGAATATGAACCTGTCTGATGATATTTTTAATTGACCTTTAAAATGAATAAAATTCAAATCTCTGCTTTATTACTATCGTTCCTTATTTGCTGCCTGGCGCAGTTTTCCCTTGCCCAGGAGCGTGAAAAGGCGCTGGACAATTTCTTTTCCATGATCAACCGGAATGGCGAGATCAGCGGAAGTGTACTGGTGGCTGAAAACGGAAAGGTTCTTTATCAAAAATCTTTCGGCTATGCTGATGCTCAACATAAAATTCCAAACACAGCCAATACGCTATTCCAGATTGCTTCGGTATCCAAATTATTTACGTCTATTGCCGTTCTTCAATTGTACGAACGAAAAAAGTTAGATCTTACCGAAAAGTTCATTAAATATTTCCCGGACTTTCCTTATCCGGATGTCACCATCAAACAATTACTTTCCAATACATCAGGAATTCCTGATGTGGGCGATGTATTCGTGCCGCTTTGGAAATTAAACAAAGACACCATTTTTACTTTGAATGATATCATCCCTGCGCTCAGATCGCAAAAGCTGCCTTTGGGTTTTAAACCCGGAGAGGGCTGGGATTATTCCAACACGAATTACAGTTTACTGGCGCTTTTGGTGGAAAAAGTGAGCGGCGAAAAGTATGCAGATTATCTTTCAAAAAAGATTTTTATACCCGCGGGCATGAAAAGTACTTTTCAACAAACATCAGGTACGAACCCTTATACCCATCCAAACGTAGCCTTTAACTATGCCTGGCCTTTTATATCTTCCATGAGTCCTGCCCGGGTGGATTCGTTTGCAATAAATGATTACAAGGTGCATTACAAAACCTGGCCATCAGAAGGTGATGGAAATATCTATGCCTCAACATCGGACCTTATGAATTTTAATGAGTCGCTAAATAATGAGCGTTTATTAAAGCAAAAAACGCTTGGTTTGCTTTTTATCCCTTCGACCCGGAATAATGGAAAAAAATTTACCTTAAATGGTGTAGAATCCGAAATCGGCGTGATCGGTGATTTTTACTGGGGATTCGGCAACCGCATTGACGTGGACAGCACTTTTGGAAAGATCGTATGGGAAAGTGGCGGGAAGCCTGGCTGCCGGGCTAACATCATCCAAAACCTCACCAGACACCAGCTGTTGATTTGGCTGGATAACAAGGAGAGTCCTTCGGCAATGGATAATATTTTTGGTGCATTATATATTGTTAACGGCAGAACTGCGGCCGTTAAAAAAGCAAAACAGCAGGCGGCTGCGCACTATGCCCGGTCGCTGATCAGTGAAGGCGAAGACGCGGCGTTTGCCAGGCTAATAGCGATGGCCCCCGATACCACAAACTATAGCCTGACCCAAAATGAAATGAATGATCTCGGCTATGAATTCTTTAACAACCAAAAGACCGACCTGGCGTTGCAAACCTTTCGTGCAGCGGTATATGTATTTCCCAACAGCGATAATTTGTTTAACAGCTATGGAGAAATATTGGCTAAGTCGGGAAGAAAGGAAGCCGCAATTATCATGTATAAAAGATCGGTATTGTTAAATCCTAAAAATGATGATTCAAAAAAATCTTTAGCAGATTTGGAGAAAAAATAGTTCGTAGTCGCGGAAGGGATCGCAGCGGAACCCCAAACTCCTGGGTGCATTTCAATATCAGCTACAAATTGTATATTAATCCTTATGCGATGGAAACGATGGTAGGAAAATATAAAAGCTGGAACCTTGTCCGAAAATGCTTTCAAATCCTATCCTGCCACCTTGCCGTTCAATAAATTCTTTACATAAAAGCAAACCTAAACCAACGCCTTTCTCGTTGTTGGTGCCAAAGGCTGGTTCGGTGTTAATGGAAAAAATCTTATCCTGTTTACACTGGTCAATGCCCTTTCCGTTATCACTAACGGTTATTTTACATTCATGCTGAATCTCTAGCGCATTGATATTGATGATGCCGCCATTTGGAGTAAATTTAATGGCATTACTGACCAGGTTTCGTATCACCAATTGCAGCATATCGATATCGGCAACTACCGCTATTTGGGGTTCAATGTTATAGTTTAAGGAAATGTCTTTTTTTGCAGCCTGCATCTTTCCCATATCCAATGTGCTTTTTATGGCCGAAAGCAGGTTTATTGTTAATAAATTAACGGTTGGCCCTTCCATCTGAGACCTCGACCAATGCAGCAGATTGGATAACATTTCCATGGTATTATTCGTAGCCATAAGTAAATCTTTCTCCAATACCGGGCGTAGCTGACTATCCAGTTCATTTTCATTCAGTAATTCGAGGTAGTTTTGGATATGAATAAGGGGGGCCCGCAGGTCATGCGATATAATGGACATTAACTTGTTCTTTTCGGCATCGCTTTGTTCCAGCTGATTTTTTTGCAACAAAATCTGTTCGTTCCGCACTTCAATAGCCAAAGCCTTTTCTTCTGTAGCAATTCTTTCTTTATCATAACTTTTCCTGATGAACTTGACAATAATATAAACTGCAATCACCGGGATAGGGAATGCCGTAACCCTGTCGATAAACTGCCCCCTTCCGGCATCAAAAGGATGTTTTACCCAAAAGGGATGATAATACTCCAGGATATGAAGAATTAAGAAGCATAAAATATAGACGATTAACCACAGCATATGTTGCCGGTAGGGCGAAATGGCAAATACCAGCAACAGGTAAGCCGGCCATATTAAGTCGGTAGAGCCATTAATGCCTGAATTGGCAAAATAGTTGACGGAAAAAATAAGGATACCCGTTAAAGCAAACAATACATTACTGTGTGGTTTACCATGAAAGCGGGAATTATAAAACTGGTAAGAAAAAAAAGAAGCAATGACAAAACTTGATAAAGAGGCAACATACAGGCCAGCAAAAAAATTATAGGGGACATAAACAACACCAAGGATAATCAAGCCGATACTAATCGAGTGGAAGATCCTGCTTTCCAAAGAGAAAACCGACGGGCTCCCGGTTAGTCTGAACCACAGGTTATTTAGTTTTTTTATTATCGGATAGCTGGGAGCAGCGAACTTAGATTGTGGCATAAGAAATTAACATCCGCACAAGCTGAACAACCGGATGACTTTTTTGGATATCGTACTAATACGGGACATTCTTTCAATATGTTTGGTATTTATCCAAGATTGACTAAAAAGAAAAAATGACGTTGTTTTTCCTAAGGGGCAGAAGACAGCCTGGATCGTTACCGCCAGGGATGTCGGCGGGGCGGACAAATTGATACCCGCTTATAAAACGATAGCATATCAAACTGCTTTATCCTTTGTGTAACGAAAATAATATCAGTTCAAAAGGCTTGCCTTCAGAACTTTTTATATCTTGCAAACGCTGTTTACGGGCTTCCCTAATGTTCGCTATACAGCTGCACCAATTCTACCAAACCATGAAAAAGCTAATTCTACCTGCAAGTTTATTATTGATCAGTTTGCTAAGTTCCCATACAGGCAGGGCACAGCAAACCGGTAACTACACAAAGTATGTAAACACCTTTATTGGCACCGCGCCGCTAAACGATCCCAATGTGCTTGGCTACCAGTTGCCAAAGGGCTGGCGTTCATGGGCGGGGCTGGTGTTCCCGGGCAGCTCGTTGCCAAATGCAATGGTGCAGCTAAGCCCGATAACAGCTTTTGGATCAGGTGCGGGATATCAATACGAGGATACGGTTATTTACGGATTTGCCCACACCAACAAGGGGCACTGGAATTTGTGTAATATTCCGATCCTGCCGCTATCAAACCCCGGTAGCAAGTTTGGATCGCGCTTTTCGCATAAAAGGGAAAGCTCATCACCCGGTTTTTACGAGGTATACCTTGATGATTATAACGTAAATGTGAGCCTGACATCAACCTTAAGGTGCGGATACCACAAATATGAATATAAGAACAATACCGGCAGGCAGATCTTATTCGACCTGGCAAAAGCCAATAGCAGGGTATCAACCTGGAATATTGAGCAAGCAGGTAATAATGCCGTGCAAGGTTTTCAAAGCGGGGAGAACATTTATTTTTATGCCAGCCTGAACACCAATATCGATAAGCTGGAAAAAAATGACGAAGGTAAATCTGCCGGTTTTGCCATCATTCATTTAGCCGACGGCGGCACGGGGCCGGTTGAGCTTAAAATCGGGTTGTCGTTTGTAAGCGTGGCCAATGCGAAGGAAAATTTGGAAAAAGAGATCGGTAATAAAACCTTTGATGTGGTACGCAAGGAGGCCAACCAGGATTGGGAAAACCTGCTTTCAACAATTCAAATAAAAGGAGGCACCCCAAAACAAAAGCAAATGTTTTACTCCTGCCTTTACCGCTCGTTCCTGTGGCCAGCCCTGCGCAGCGACGTGAACGGCGAGTTTACCGATGTTAAAAAGAATGTAGTTAAAACAGGGTTTGATTATTATACCGAACCCTCGCTGTGGGATACTTATCGCAATAAGGATGTGCTTTTAGAACTCATTTCGCCAAAGGTTACGCTGAACGTAATTAAATCACTAAAGGATAAGGGTGATAAAACCGGGTTTATACCAACGTTCTTTCATGGCGATCACGCGGCATCATCCATCACCGGCGCTTACTTGAGAGGTATCGACGATTTTGATGTAAAGGGAACTTATAAATTACTATTAAGAAATGCCAATATAGAGGGAGGCACCCGGCCCTTTATCGCGGAATATATTAAAAAGGGATATATCTCGGATCCTGATGTTGCAAACCCGGTTGTAGAAACAAAGGGAAAGGCCGGGGTGTCAAAGACGTTGGAATATGCTTATGACGATTATTCAGTTGCGCAGCTTGCAAAAAAATTAGGCGATACGGCCAACTACCGGATCCTGATGGCACGGTCAAAAAACTATAAAAATGTTTTTGACCCGTCTACCAGGTTTATGCGCGGCAGGCTGGAGGATGGAGATTGGGTGAAGAATTTCAACCCGCAATACCCTTACTATGAGTACATGTACAGGGAGGCGAATGCCTGGCAGGTTTCGTTTTTTGCCCCGCACGACATGCCGGGCTTAGTTGCGTTGTATGGCGGTAAGAAAAAATTCGAGGCAAAACTTGATTCATTGTTCACCGTGCCATGGAACCCCAATTACATTGCAAGGAATGTTGAAACCATGGTGGGCCAGTACTGCCAGGGCAACCAACCCGATCACGAAGCTCCATTCGCTTATTATTTTGTAGATAAGCCCGAAAAATCACAAAAGATCATCGACTACATTTTAAATAATTTATACGGGATAGGCGATGAGGGCCTTGAACTTAGCGGTATGGACGATGCCGGCGAAATGTCGGCCTGGTACGTTTTCAGTTCGTTAGGTTTGTACCCATTTTCGGCTACCGATCCTCATTACCTGGTTACTGTGCCTTTATTTGATGAAGTAAAATGGAAGACCAGCACCGGCAAAATCCTGGACATCAAAAAGCCTGGAATTGGTCGTAATTTAACCGCCATAAAAGTTAATGGTAAAGTAATGAAGGGCTATTTTGTACAACATGACCTGTTTAAGAATGGCGCCGGGATTGAAGTTGTTACCAAATAAATAATTGATAGTTTAGTTTTTATGATCAAAAGTCTTTTTAAGAAGAAAATTGCCATTGTTTTATTGCTCGCGGTTGGTTGCTGTAAAATAAGTTTGGGGCAACAATCAGAAATTCACTTGTTTTCAAAATCTGATACGGCATTTGTTCCGAAGGAAATAGAGGACCCGGAGTGTACCGGCATCAATAAGGAACCGGATCATGCCACGTTGATGCCGTACGCATCGTTAAAGGAAGCGCTGGCCGCTAATCGCCATGTATCCTCCTTTAGCCGCAGCTTAAATGGATCATGGAAGTTTAATTGGGTCGACTGGCCGCAAAAGCGCCCGGTTAATTTTTATAAAACCGATTATGATGTTTCGGGCTGGAGAGATATCAAGGTGCCATCTAACTGGCAGGTTGAGGGTTATGGCACGCCGTATTACAGCAACTATACCTACATCTTTAAAAAGGATTTTCCAAGGGTGATGAGTACGCCATCGGTAAAATATACCGCGTACCAGGAACGAAACCCGGTAGGCAGCTACCGCAGAAATTTTGAAGTACCAGCTGACTGGAACGGTCGTCGCATTTTTGTAACGTTTGATGGGGTAGATGCAGGCTTTTTTCTTTGGGTAAATGGTAAAAAGGTTGGCTACAGCGTTAACAGCCGCAACGCTGCCGAATTTGATATTACTAACTATGTAAAACCGGGCAGCAATATGATAGCTGCCGAAGTTTACCGCTTTACCACCGGCAGCTACCTGGAGGATCAGGATATGTTCCGCTTAAGCGGCATTTTTAGGAATGTTACCTTATGGAGCGCACCGCAGGAACACATCAGGGATTATTTTATAAAAACAACATTTGACCAGCAATTTCGTAACGCACAGTTAAGCGTTGCTGCCAAAGTGAAAAACTATAGCACCACCGAGGTAAAAGCCCATGACCTGGAAGTAACCTTGTTTAACGGCAACGCACCTGTGCCTGGTGCTGTAGTAAAAAAGGAAATTCCGGCATTAAAACCCGGTGAGGAAGTTACCCTGGATGTGAGCTTCAATGTAAACAACCCGGAAAAATGGACAGCGGAAACACCAAAGCTTTATACAACAGTACTTACCATTAACGATAGCAGCGGTAAACTGGAAACCTTATCGTCACGAACTGGTTTCAGGCAGATTGAGATCAAGGGGCGGATCTTTACTGTAAATGGTGTTCCGATAAAACTGAAAGGCGTAAACCGCCACGAAAACTGGCCTGATGATGGACATGCCATTACCGAGGCGCAAATGATCAGGGACATTGTCCTGATCAAACAGGCAAACTGCAACCACGTGCGTACCTGTCATTATTCGGACGACCCGCGCTGGTATGAGTTGTGCGACGAGTATGGCATCTACCTGGTTGCTGAAGCTAATTTGGAAAGCCATGGCTCATGGGATGAATTTAATGAGGACCCAAGGATCAAGGCCGCGCTTATTGCCAGGAACGTAGCTAATGTGGAGAATTTTAAGAACCATCCAGCGGTTATTATCTGGTCGCTGGGTAACGAGTGTGGTAGCGGTGGTTCAAACTTCAAGGCTATTTTAAAGGTTATTAAAGGGATTGATAATACCCGGCCAACCCATTACCAGGGCTTCGGCGTAGGTAGGGATAATCCCGCAGATATAGAAAGCGATATGTACACCGGGGTGGCTGATGTGGAAAAATACGCCCAACCCGATAGCTTGACCAAGCCATTCTATTTATGCGAATACGCGCATGCGATGTTCAACTCAATGGGTTCGGTGGATCTTTACAACGACCTGTTTGATAAGTATCCGACATTACTGGGCGGTGCTATTTGGGAATGGCAGGACCAGGGGATCTATAACGATCGCGACCCAAACCATCATATCACAGCCTATGGCGGCGGTTTCGGCGAATATCCTAACGATCAGTATTTTATCCACAAAGGGGTTGTGTTTTCAGATAGATCATTGAAGCCGCATTACCCGGAATTAAAACACGCTTACCAATGGATCAGCATAAAAGTCAAAGATTTTAAAAGCAAAACATTCTCCATTAAAAATAGGTACCAGTTCATCAACCTTAATGGTTTTACAGCCAAATGGGATTTAAGTGAGAATGGAACCATCATATCTTCTGGCAATTTAAATGTAGGGCTGATTGAGCCTGGTGCAGAAAAGGACATAAAGATTCCTTACAACGTCAAACCAAAACCAGGAGCAGAATATTTTTTAAGGGTTTCGTTTGATCTGGCGAATGACCAGGTGTGGGCCCCAAAAGGATTTGAAATTGCCGCGCAGCAAATTGAACTGCCGTTGTCTGTTCCTGCGGTTGAAGATAAAGGCAATGGCGGGGATCTTACTTTGACTGATTCGAAAGACAACATCACCATAAAGGGAACCGATTTTAGCCTTGAGTTTAATAAGGCAAAAGGCACATTCTCTAAAATAGAAAAGGATGGTGAAAATGTGTTGAAGGATAACGGCGGCCCGATGCTGCACTTGTGGCGTGCACCGCACCGGATAGACGATATGTGGGCGTACCGCGGATGGGAGGAAAATGGTTTAAGAAACATTAAATGGGTAGTTAACGATGTGAAAAGCAACCAAGTATCCGCCGGGGTAGTTGAAGTTAAAGTAAGTTTAACCGGGACCGGCAAGCGTAACTTCACAGTTCATCACGATGTGGTTTATACCATCAGCGGTAACGGTGTTATCAATGCTGAAAATAAGGTAAGCTTTAGCGATCCAACCCTAATACTGGCACGGTTGGGCGTGAGGATGTTCTTAAATAAAGATCTTGATCAGTTTGATTACCTGGGCCGCGGCCCAATGGAAAATTATGCCGACCGGAAAAAGGGTTTTGATGTCGGGCATTATTTCAGCAGCGTTAGTCAGCAGCTAACCCCTTATGAAAAACCGATGGAATGCGGCAACCATGAGGATGTGCGCTGGGCAAGCGTAACTTCATCAAAAGGTTTAGGAATAAGCGTTAAACAGGATACCGCCTTAATGCAGGTTTCCGCACTTCCGTACAGTGATGAGGAGATGGAGCCAGTAGAGTACAAGATCGATCTGCCAAAGAGTACAGGGACTGTTTTATGCATCAGCAATAAAACGCTTGGTGTTGGTTCAAACGGCTGCGGGCCAAGGCCGCTGGAACCCTACTTGGTATATGCAAAACCGGCAATTTTTAGTTACAAGCTGGAGCTGTTTAAGAAGAAATAGATCAAACAAACAGGGCAAAATCTTTTTAACGATTTTCCCTGTTAATTCAGTCCTTAAAATCGGCTCCGATAGAGATCGACTTCCATTTATCCAGTTCTGCTGATAATTCAACAATCTTTTGTGATGCCCTGTTAACCGCGTCCGCACCTAAAAGCATGTGCAAGGGCGGCTCGGGATTTTCTGCCAGGGCGATAATGATTTCGGCCGCCTTATCGGGATCGCCGGGCTGTTTGCCATTGGCAGCAAGGTAGCGCTCCTGTGTACTTTTAACAGCATTGTAACCTTCTATTTTGCTATCAATATAAGCCAGTGAATCCTTGGTGAGGAATCCGGTCCGGAATCCTGATGGTTCAACCACAGTTACATTAATCCCAAACTCTTTTACATCGAGTGCCAGAACTTCTGAAAATGCAGCAATGGCGGCTTTTGTAGCCGAGTAAACCGACCAACCCGGCGCGCCCGCAAAACCAGCGACCGAACCAATATTAATGATATACCCTGATCTTTGTTTACGCATAACAGGCAGTATACTCTTTGTTACATCAATAGCAGCGAGCACGTTTACATTAAAGATGTTTTTAATATCCTGTTCGGGAATTTCCTCAATAGTTCCGGCCATGCCGTAACCTGCATTGTTCACCACCACATCTATCTGCCCGAATGCTTCAAGTGTTTGCTGAACAGATTCATCAACACAGTCGGGGTTGTTAAGATCGACTGCCAGCGGAAGAAATCTGGTTTTATCTATCAAACCTACTGCATGCTGTAAGGTGCTGGCATTACGCGAAGTTGCTGCAACGCGGTAACCGCTATCCAGCAGCTTTTTAACAAGGGTGAATCCTAATCCCTGGGAGGCCCCGGTAATATACCACACTTTTGAGCTTTTCATTTTTTTTTTAAGATTTATACATACGGGCCGCGTTGTCCGGGCTATTTTCGGGCACATGAAGCCGTTGTAGTTTGCATTCACTTTGTTTTTCTCAGCTTTAAGCTTTTAAATTGTCGAAATAAGCTGTGGTTTCTTCAATTAACGATTGCATCAGCTGTTTGGCTTTGGTGTGCTTAAGGATGGGTGCAATCTGCCCTCCCCAAAATAGGATCATATCCCACTTCTCTTGTTCCAAAGCGGCTTTCCTCAATGGCGACATAAACGTTGTTTGTAAAGGGAACGGCAGGAATTGTTTTTCCTTCCCCAGCATTTCCCGGGCAACCCTGCTCGTAATTCCGCGTCCAAACCTGCCTGTAAAGGCCCTTGAAAGGGTAGTGTATTTTGCCGCATCGGAAAATAACATTTGCCTGTGGATAGGTAAAGCATTTGACTCATCGGTAGCCAGGAATGCGGTGCCAATTTGAGCGGCACTGGCACCGAGTGCCAACGCAGCTGCAACGCCCTTGCCGTTGGCAATTCCGCCGGCTGCGATCACCGGCGTTTTTACCTTTTCCCTGATCAGTTGCAATAACACAAAAGTACCGGTGGTTGACGATTCTGCAGATGCAAGAAACGATGGGCGATGGCCACCGGCTTCAAAGCCGGAAGCAATGATCATATCAACGCCTGCATTTTCTAAAAAAATAGCTTCGTCCAACGTGGTAGCGGCGCCAACAGTTTTGATGCCCAGCCTGCGACATTGCTCCAGCATTTCGGCAGACGGTACCCCAAACATAAAGCTGAACACCTTCGGGCGAATGTCCAGTATCACCTCAACCTGGTTTTCAAACCTTGGCTTAAACGGCGCTGGCTTTGCAGGCAGGGGAATCCCAGCTTCATCAAAATAGGGCTTGAACAATTGTTTGGCTTGTTCATATTGCTCATCGGTTACCGTGCCGTTTTCTGCATCGGTATCTGAAACCCACAGGTTGATATTGTAGGGCTTATTCGTAGCAGCTTTAATCTGCTTGTCAACGGCAATAATTTCCTCCGGACTTAATGTATAAGCCCCGTAACCACCCAGGCCGCCGGCGTTTGATACCGTTGCCACCAGCTCAACCGATGAGAGGTTGCCGCCGAATGGGCCCTGCATAATGGGGTATTGGATCCCCAGCATTTCTGTTGCTTTTGTGTTGTACCACATGGCTTTTAAGTTTATTCGCTAACGTCGCTGATCATTTTGTTTACAATGAGCCACTTACCATCAATTTTATGAAACGACAGAAACTCATGGTAATTAAACTCGTACATTTTTACCTTGACTTCGGCTACACCGATAGAATTAACCACGTTAATAGAAAGGATTTCTCCCTTAAATGGTTTACCGGAATCCTTCGGGCTTTGGCGATGAGCTACCCCGTCGAGGTATTGATCGAGCGTTTTGACATAAGGCTGACCCTTTACATCACCGAACAGCAAAGTTCCGGCGTTGAAGATCTTACCCAATACATTTACATCACCCTCGTAAATTCCCTTAAAGTAGTAGTCTTCCAACGCTTGTGAAATGGCTACTGAATCTGTTTGCTGCGTGTTCATTTTAGTAATGTTTTGTGCTTTTGATGCCGGCAAAATGCAGGACAGAAAAGCAGTTAATAAGAGCGTTTTCACGTTAACCCAAATTGTGCCCGGCGCCTATGCCTCCGTCAACGTTGATGATTGCGCCGGTAATAAAGTTACTCTTTGCTACAGAATAAACCATTTCTGCAATGTCTTCTACTTCGCCAACGCGGTTCAGCAGGTGCAAGCCCGCGGTTTGATCGGCATTATCACCGTGCATTGGGGTGCGGATGGTGCCGGGCCCAATGGTATTCACCCGGATATTATCCTTTCCAAACTCGGCTGCAAGCTGTATGGTAAGCGCCTGGATTGCCCCTTTCGACGACATTTGCGCAGTGATGGGCACTCCTGCAAGGGCGTGGTTTACCAATGGTGTGCCGATATTGATCACTACGCCATCACGTTGCTTCTGCATTTGGGGAATAACAGCCTGGGTGGTGAAGTAGGTGCCCTTCAGGTTTGTATTCAGAAAACGGTCGAGGTATGCTTCATCCACTTCGAGGAAAGGTTTGGTTTCAAAGATTCCGGCATTGTTCACCAGTACGTCTGCGGAACCAAATTTTTCAACCGCTGTTGCTACAAGCCTCTCACCGGTTCTTTTATCGCTCACATCACCAGCCACCATGGCCAGGTTTTCTCCTGCGCCCAATTCCTGGTAAACCTGTTCCAGTTTGTCCGCTGTGAACGAATTGATTACTACATTATCGCCGTTTGCTAAGAAGTGGCGGGCTACTTCCTTGCCGATGCCAGATGAGGCGCCGGTAACTATTATGGTTTGTTTTTTCATGGTTTTATTTTCTTTCAGCGGTTATACCTCTTTCTCTCAGCACAGATACCTGTTCTCCGGCATGGCCCCAGTCGTCCAGGCCATATTCCTGGATCACTACGAAGGTTAATTGAGGGTCTTTGTTTAATACGTCACTCATCAGGTCGGTCACCCCTTTAATCAGGGCTTGCTTTTGTTCCCTGGTAACACCTTCACGTGTTACTTCAATTTTTACGTATGGCATGGCTGTGGTTATTAAGCTAAAGCTGGTTCAGTTACGGCTTTGGCGGTGATACTTACATTCAAATCAAAATCATTATAGATCAGCGTGTCGCCTAAATCCTTAAAGAAATTACCCGAGCGAAACTTCATGTTGTAGTTGGTGCGATCGATCACTAATTTGCCGGTTGCGGTTAATGTGTCATTATTTGTGTTGATGGCTGCATCAAAGCCAACAGGATGGGTGATCCCTTTAATAGCAAGGTTGCCTTCAATGTGGTTATCTACTACTGCAGTAATTTCAAGGACTGCTTCAGGATATTTTTCGATAGAGAAAAAATCATCTGATGCCAGGTGGCCTGCAAACTGTGCATTGGTGGCAGGATCTGTTACATCAAGGATTTTGATAGAAGTTGTGTCGATAATAAACTTTCCGCCGGTAAGCTTTCCGTTGGTTAATGTTAAGCTGCCTTCTTTTATGGCGATGGTGCCATTGTGTGCGCCGGTTACTTTGCGGCCAGTCCATTCGATATTGCTTTGAGCACTTACGATTTTAAATTTTTGAGTTTCCATTTTTCTTTGTGTTTTAAATTACAATACAAAGGAAAGGAGGAAAACCCGGCAGGCTGTGTGACCTACGTCACTTATATGGGGAGGCTGTTTTTATGTGATGTACATCACTTTTCAAGTGCGTTAAAGGCGGCTAAGTGTTTCTCTTGATACCCCCAAATAAGCAGCAATGAGGTTTTTAGGGACTATATTATAAAGTTGAGGATAAAGTTTTAACAGTTCTTCGTACCGGTGTTTAGCATCGTTGTTCATAAAGGACAACAATCTTTTTTGAGCGGCCACATAACCCTTGTTGGTGCGCCAGCGAAAAAAATGCTCCACCTGGTGGATCTCGCTGCAGAGTTTTTCGCGGTCGGCATTTGAAAGGCATAGTACGTCGGTGTCTGTTATGCAATCCACATTAATAGTTGCTTTGGTGTTGCTATAAAGTGCATTGAAATCAGACGCCCACCACGTCGGCATGGCGAATTGAAGAATAAACATCTTCAGATCGTCATTAATAAAAAAGCTTTTTAAGCAGCCAGACAGCACAAAATACTCACAGTTCACCGAATCGCCTGCTGTTATGATCGATTGACCCTTTTTGTAGGATTGGGATTTAAAGTGAGAAAATACGTAGTCAAACTGCTCATCGGTTAGTGAAGCTGTTTTGGCGATGTGTTGTTTTAAAATTTCCCTGGCTTCCATATAAAGGCAGGTGATGAATCACCTGTTAAGTATGTGGCTAAAGATATAAATAACGGGTAATACGATGCAAGGTTTTTGCGAGGTATTCTAAATTGCAATAACGAAAAGGGACTTAAATAAGCGCCTGCAGACAAGCAGGCGCTCCCAAACATGAAACAGAACAAACCGGGGGAAGTCACTCTCCAATTCCTTATCCCCGGATGAAAGGCCAAAACTGCTAAATATTTCTGCGCTGTCAATATTGTATCGGTGAATAGGGGATATGTATAGACGAATAGGGTCTTTAAGCGGATGGAAAATAGTCATCAATCTGCGCCAACCCATCATCAACAGGGTCGTTCCCCGGTCATATGTGATGAGTCATCGGAGGGCAGGAACAATACAGCCTCAGCAACTTCCGTGCCTGTCTTAGCCTGGCGCGAGGTGCAATGGCGGCCAAAAGCGTAAAGGCGTATACCCCCCCCACCAGCTAACGGGGGTTAACAGGGTTAACATAATTTCAATTTTAAATGATTAAATTATTGTTAATCAAATACTTATAAAAACAGGGGGTTAACGCGCTTACCGGTAAATGGAAAAAAATCCGATCCCCTCCCTTGCGAGCACGCAGCGCCGGCCAAAGCGCAAAGGTATACTCGTGACACCGCGTTTAGGTAGCCAACATGCTATGTTTTACGGACCCAAAATGAACGAAAATTGCGCTTGCCAAATAACACGCAATGCAATATTTTATTTTGATATTTAGCTGATCCGGATGTAAGGTAAATCATAAGCATTTTGGACATTGGTTGGCGGGTACAAACCATGAGCATTTTGTAATGGTCAGGAGTAATCCACCTCTAAGGGCTGGCCCTGGATACTCACGCGCAAGGAGTGGTGCACTTGCATCAGAAAAAGATTTGCGCCCTAGATAACCATTTAAATTAATTAAAATGAAAAAAATATTTCTGATTGCCTTTAGTTTAATATTATTAGCAGTTGTTTTTGCATGTATATATTTCGTTACTGGGGTAAGCTATGAATATCCGTCAGTAAAAAAATATGAATACTGGGGTAAGAAAAATGAATTAATCTCTGCTTTTGAAAAATATGCCCAAAACAACCGGGATGTTGTCTTTAAAATTGTCGATACTGTGGGAAATCCTGAGAATGGTTATTTAATAAGATTGAATATTATGTTAATTGCTGAAACTCGAAATATTGAATATTCACTACAATTTAAAAAAGACGCAAACATCGCGCCATCTAAAATAATTATAGAGTTAACTGGGGCGTATGATAAGACTAATAACATCGGAGGATATATAAAAAACGCAAAGGGAGTTGATTCTTTGGTAACAACTTTTGAGCATAACTTTTTAACTCCAATAAGAGTGCAGCAAGGTATCGATATACATTCTCGATAAATTATGCAAGGCTTCCAACCTGGCGCATCATAGAAATCGCAAGCGTTTTTCGCTGCCGTAAGGCTCTTGCCTTGTAGCCCGCGTTTAGGTAGTCAACATGCTATGTTGAAAAATGCTATGGGGCGCAAAAAAGAAAAGTTTATGGTTACCAAAATGATGCGTTAGCGATAGAAACGTTTACCGGCCTGCGGCTAACGCCCGTGTAGTATGAGTGTATAGCGCGGCCCCGCTTCTATCAGCGGGAAACGCCCCAATATTTATATCGGTATCCTTTCCCTCAATCCGTTTTAAACCGCCTCACTATCCACGGCAGGGTGAGCCCCTGGCCAATCAGCGTAAACAATACCACTACCACCGAGATAAATATAATGGTGTTTCGCTGCGGGAAGGCACTGCCGTCGGCCAGCGTTACCGGTAAACCAATGGCAATAGCCAGCGACACAATACCCCGCATCCCCGACCAGCCGATCACCAGGCTGCTTTTTAAATCAAGCAGTGCATCTTCCGTTATTTTATGCTTACCTTTTTTAAAGGCTTTTTGCAGGTTGGTACGCTGCGCAAACACCCGCGCCATGCGGATGACGAGCGCTATTACTGTGATAACAAAGGCATAGCCGATAAAAGGCAGCACATCGCTGCTATTGATGCTTTTTAAAACGTATGGCAATTGCAGGCCTATCAGGATAAAGATCAACCCGTTCAACAGGAAAATAATAATATCCCAGATAGCGCGCGATTGTTTTTTTAACTGCTCGGGTACATCCTTATTTTTAAACCGGGCTATCATCAACCCAAGGATCACTACAGCAATAACGCCCGATACATGGAGGTCCTCGGCAACCAGGTAAGTCACAAATGGCATCAGCAGCATAAAGCTTATAATAACTAGGTTGTTTTGCTTTATCCGCACCAGGATAAAGCTCAGGATTTGGCCCAGCACAAAGCCAACGAGCAAGCCGCCCGCCATCAGGATGGCAAATTGCAGCCCGGCACGCCACCACACAAAGGCAGCGCCCGTTACTGCCGCAACGGCAAAGCGGTAAGCCACCAGCGCCGAGGCATCGTTCACCAGGCTTTCACCCTCCAATATGGTATTGGTGCTGTGTGAAAGGCCGAGCCCTTTGGTAATGCTCATAGCCGCCACGGCATCGGTAGCCGAAAGGATGGCGCCCAGCACAAACGACAAAGGCCAGCTCATGCCAGGGATTACATAATGGGCAAAAACCGCAATGCCTGACGCTGTTGCAAATACCAGCGAAATGGCCAGTGTACCAATGGTATTGATATTGGTTTTAAATGTTCGGTACGAGATATTAAAGGCAGCGTCGTACAACAGCGGTGGCAAAAATATCAGGAAAACAATATCCGGGTTCAGGGTAATATCGGGGATGCCGGGGATAAAGCCAACGCCAATGCCGGCAACGGTCATCAGCACCGGGTAGGGGAGCTTCACCTTGTCGGCCACAGCAGACAGGCCAATCATCACGGCGAGGATAAATAAGACGATGCTGTAATTTTCCATTTTACAAATTAATCAGATTTTACGGCAATCTGAATAATTTTTTCGTGTTGTTTGGAGTTGTCTCTCCTGCAACATGGAATTAAATCCCCGGATTTGCCGGTGATTCTTCAGGTGGATTATCTTCCGGCGGAAACTCATCCGGCACTACCTGCGGATCCTCGTTTGGTATTTCCGGTTCACGAGGGTCGGCAGGTTTATTAATTTCCGGCGTTTTTTCCGGTACCGGCATTTCCGGTTGTTCGTTTGGAAAGGTGTCGTGTTGTTTGCCCATGTTATTTAGCTTTATAAGTTATTAATCCATCTACAAGCCGCTGCCATTGCACGCCGGATAACCCAACGCGCGCCATCAGACCAATCGCGGTATTCCTGATCTTGTCGTGCAGGTCCACATCTTGATTGTTCGGGACTTCGTTTCGCCCGTATGCGCCTACGCTAAGCGTCCGCCCGTCGCGCCTGATAACAAAGGTATTCGTAGAGGCATCGGTATAAAAATGCGCGATTTCCGGGTTCGCTTTTTTTGGATCAGGAACGGGTCTTGCGGTCATTGTTATATATTCTTCTGCGGTTTCTGCATCACCGTCGGTTTCTATCTTTTCTATCATCACCCATTCCAGACCTCCGCCTGCATCCGGCCCGGGGCCAGGCAGGTCAATGCTTATATAAAAGCCTTCAGCAGCAAAGCCGAAAAGTTCGTCGCCCAGGTTATTGCACAGCGTAAACTTTGCCGATCCTGTCCCGGTATATTCATGCCAGTTATTCACCGTCAACAATCTTTCAGCCGACTCTTTAAAAGCTGTATGCGCAGTTTTTAAATCATCAAACGTTTCGCTGTGAGTAAAATTGGTTTCCCGCCCTGTTTGTTGTTGCGGAAGTGGGGCTGCTGTGTTTTTCATTGACGTTCTTTTATTAAGAAACTGATAAGCTGTGCTGCTTGTTTTAAAATAAAAAAGTGATTTCGCCCATGTTGGAGTTGTATCCGGCCAGATGAGTTATCTTTGTGCAAGCAACTTAATGCCAAACTGTCCGGCTATTCTATGGTATAAAAACTACAGATTTGTTGGTAACAAGACTAACAAAATCGGAAAACGTTAAAATGAGTATTAAGCAACTGTACTGTTATTTTTTTTACATCCTCTATAGAGGTTGGTTTAAGATCGATAAATCATTCGGTGCTACCGGGCCATTTTCAACCAATACAAAAGCATTGATATGTATGTTCGGTATAGAAGTCTGGCTGGTATTTTCAGTTGTACTCTATTCTGGCTATCTTTTTAATATCCATGCTCATATTAGTTTTTTTAGTTTCATCGGGTTAGCACCTTTTGTTATTTTATTAGTAATAAAGTGGTTTATTTTCGAAAAAGATGATCGATGGAAAAGCTATGTTCAAGAATTTGGTAGCTGGTCGAAAGCAAAAAATAGGGTCGGGGCGTGGGTTGTCGTTGTAATTATATTTTTTATAGTCTTTAGTTTTATTTATTCTCTCTATTTGAATCCTCCGTCGGGCGGCTTAAAATGGTAATTTATAAAATGCTAATGCTGCCAAACCGATCTATTTTATATTATAAAAATCAGAGGTTTGTTATTAACAGCCCAACTAAGGAAGCTAAGAAATAAGTTTACAGTTATTTGTTTTTTTCCACGTCTAAGTTTAATAAATTTGAAAAACAACAACTTGATAAATCATGAAAATATTTAAATATACCGCATTAGCCTTACTGCAACTTTTACTCATAAACATATCAAAAGCGCAAACCACCAAAGCCGATGACGACCGCGGCTACATAGTAAAAGTGGGCGACCAGGCACCGGACGATTTCCAGCTGGTGTTAACCAACGGCACTACAACATCCTTAAAAAAACTGCGTGGCAAAATTGTGATATTACAATTTACGGCAAGCTGGTGCAGTGTATGCCGCGAGGAAATGCCGCATTTGGAAAGCGATGTTTGGAAGGCGTATAAAAACAGGGGGTTGGTATTAATAGGGGTAGACCGCGATGAGCCGATGCCGACAGTTAAGAAATTTCATCATGATATGAAGCTTAGCTACCCGTTGGCGCTTGACCCCAAAGCGGATATATTCGGCAGGTTTGCTAATAAGAAGAGCGGCGTTACCCGGAATGTAGTGATCGACCCTACAGGTAAAATAGTTTATCTCACGCGTTTGTATGATAAAGAAGAGTTTAACGGAATGCTGGCCGCGATAAAAAATTTGGTTGATAAACCAACCGCCAGTTTAAGATAGATAACGCCTGTTGAAGCGTTTGAAATGAGCTCCTGTTTTGCGGGAGCTCATTTTTTTGTCTAAATCTCCAATAATGAATATGATTTGGAAATGACGTGGTAATTTCTGTTTACTTGCGTATTATTGAGAATTGGAACAATAGCACGAATGGCGGAAACTTTACCCGAAAGACGTTTGGGCCTTTTACAGGCAACTTCAATTAACATGACCGATATGGTGGGCATCGGGCCGTTCATCACATTGCCAATGGTTATCGGCATAATGAACGGGCCTTATTTCCTGTATGCGTGGCTGGCTGGCGGCGTATTGTCATTGGTTGATGCCATGGTTTGGAGCGAGCTGGGTGCCGCGTTCCCCATGGCCGGCGGTTCATATAACTTCCTTAAGGTTACCTATGGCGAAAATAAGTGGGGTAAGCTCACCAGCTTTTTATTCGTATGGCAAACAATGATCCAGGCGCCCCTTGTTATTGCATCGGCAGCTATCGGGTTTTCGTATTATTTTTCCTACCTGGTGCCGCTCACCGGGTTGGAGTCCAAGCTTATGAGCGGAGGCGTAGTAATAACCATTATAGCCCTTTTATACCGTAAAATTGAGGCGATAGGCAAGATCAGCGTGGTGCTTTGGGTGGCGGTTCTTTTTACTTTATTCTGGATCATTGGCGGCGGCATAGCACACGGTAACTTCCTGCAGCCGCTGCAGCATATTAACGATGGTTTGACACTTAACTATGCCTTTGTATCAGTTTTAGGCTTTTCATGTGTAAAAAGTGTTTACAGCTATTTAGGCTATTACAACGTTTGCCATTTAGGCGGCGATATTGTAAATTCTTCAAAAAACATCCCCCGCAGCATGTTCATGTCGATAATCGGGATTGCAGTTTTATATCTCTGTATGAACGTTAGCGTGGTAAGCGTAATCCCTTGGCAACAGGCAAAGGAAAGCAAGTTTGTGATCAGCCTTTTTATGCAGCAGCTGGCCGGGCCGGTTGCCGCTAAAATAGTTACCGGTTTAATTTTGGTGGTGGCATTTGCTTCGGTTTTTTCAGCTACGTTGGGTTATAGTCGTGTTCCTTACGCTGCTGCGGCCGACGGCGCATTTTTTAAGATCTTCGCGCGGCTCCATCCAAAAGGTAACTTCCCCTACGTTTCCCTGCTTTTTCTCGGGGGAATTGCTTTTGTTTTTAGCTTGCTGTTTAAGTTGAGTGAGGTGATCAGCGCTATTTTAGCCATGCGGATATTAGTGCAGTTTATTGCCCAGGCCATTGGTCTGCTGCTGCTCAGAAAAGCCCGTGCCAAAGTAGACTTTCCTTACAAAATGCCGTTCTTCCCATGGCCCGTGTACATTGCTATTGTTTTATGGGGATGTATCCTTGTTGCCACAGGCTTAACTTTATTCCTTGGGGCATTAATTGCCATTAGTACCGGCGGAATTGTTTACCTGGTAAAAGCGAAGGTGAAACAGGAGTGGCCGTTTTTTGCGGAGGGATAGAACTTACTTTTGGCTTACACAATATTACTATGTGATAATACGCCTGTTGATGCCATCCTTTTTGTTTTGAGCCGGATCTGAAATAGAATGCAATTATAGAATTTTATAAAACATAAATATTTTTTTAAACCTTAAAAAAATAACCCTAACTTAGATCAACATTCTCAAAATGAAATGGTATAACCTTATCTTTTCATGGAGCTTTCTCAAACCCTAAGCAATTCAAACTATCAGTTAGGCGATGGGCTTTCCGGTGCAGATCTATCAGATTTTCCGATTCAGCAACAGCAAATGAGCCAATGGTGCTGGGCTGCCTGTACTGCTGCCATTTGTGCGTTTTATCAGGATAGCCCGGTTCCAACGCAACCGGAACTGGAGGCTACATTGAATCATAAACCATCATGCGCATTTGGGCCTTTAACCGATTTTTGTAACGATACCTGTAACCTCGCAGACGCCTTAACGGAGGTGGGGCATCTTAACCAGGCCTACGATGATGTATTGCCGGTTGATACAGTTGTTAATGAACTGGCCGCTCAAAAGCCGGTGTGCTGCCAGATGGATATCCCGGGCATTGGCGGGCATGTGGTTATTATTGTTGATGCCCGGCAAAGTAACTCGCAGGTAATGTTGCAGGTGGCTGATCCGGCTAATGGTCAGATCATCCCGATGTTATATGAAGAATTGAGAGACAATTACCGTGGTGGCGGCGGAACCTGGAACCGCTCTTACACCACTAATTGATAAACAGAGAAGCAATGCCCATACAACCTACAACTTATCCTGCTGAACTTATCTCAAAGCTGGAAAAAGCTACCACAGACGTACTCAGTGGAGGGTTAATACCATTGTTATCCCCAAGCCCGGGCAATCTTCATATCTCATTAATGTTGGATATACAGCAACTGAATAGCCTGCGGAATGTACGGATTAAAACAACGGAGCCTGAAGGCGTCCGCATTATGGTGGCTGGGGACAGTGGGGTGGAGGCTGCGTTGGATTTTTATTATTTGAATGATGAAATAAGGTTTACGCACAGCCTTGCTGGGTATCACCTGCTGGAGTTTACTGCTGCCCTTAACGCGCTTGAGCAATCCGTCAATAACGATAAGACGACATTTCAGATCGCTTGCCTCGATTTTCATTATGCTGCTCATCCGTATCTTTTGGCTTATAACAACCGGCGGATAAATATCTACAACTATTTTAAAGGCACCTTGCTCAGCATCCCACAAAGGGAGTTGAAAAAACTACTTGGGCATTTGGGAAGAAACAGAACAACCTAATTCAAGACAAAAATGAAAAACAATCGGCCTTATTTTTTACTGCTTTGCCTGCTGCTCTCAACAGGCGTTTGCTGTGCGCAAAGCACGCAGTCAGCAATGTACGATGCCATCGCGCTGATGAACGCCAAAAATGGCATCAATGCAATATTTAACGCGCACCCCCATGGTTTTGACATTATTGATCCCCTGGGAGAGAGCCAACCCTTGCTAAATAAACAAGTGACACCAGATAGCTTTATAAAAAATGAAAATGTCTCACAAAAAATAATTATAGCTATTCTGATAAGGAACGCAAATTTACCTGCAGGCACATCCTACAATGATCTTAAAAAGGTTTATGCCAAAAATCCTTTTCTCAGCGACATATTTGATGACAGTAAAGCGGGTTTCAAAATTAGCCAGGATGCAACACTTGCGGGCCTTAGCGGCATTACGATCTCTGAACAATCTGGTGGTGTAGCAGGCAATATTGGTGGCAACCTGGTAAACGGTGTGGCCGATTTCCTGGTAAAGCGTGCCGGTGAGGAGTTGTCTGCCTCGGTTTTTGCCAAATTGCAGGACTTTATCAACCGTTACCCGGAGTTTAATATCCTGTTCCCTAAAACCCGGGCATTATTGAAACCCATTGAGCCATATGATTATGCCAAAACGCTTGTGGCCCTTAAGGCAGCCATACAAGACGACCTGGACGGATTACCGGCACAGCTCCCACTGTTGTATCAACTGCCGCGTTATAAAATGTTGAACAAACAGGTTCCGGAGCTAACATTGGTATTTGCATCTGCGCAATTATTTAGTGAACTGCATGGCAAAAGTAGCTTATCTAAAAGTTTGAATGATTTGGACACGGCAGGCTTCCTTAAGGAACAAAACAATTATTCTACAATGATCCACCTGGCTGATATCACCTCAAATTCTATCCGGAAAAAACTGCTTTCGGATAGTGATGACGGCGACTATCCCTATTTTACAGCCCAGGACATTGGGCTCGCCACGCATCAAAAGCCTGTTTATGTTGCTCAACTTGGCAAATTTTACCTTGGATTGCTTTGGCAACAAATCTCAACTTACCAGTTTTATGACAAAGATGGCGCCCATCAGCTATCAGATCTGATAGGCCGGTATGTTTCGCAGACCAGTACTGTTATTAATCAATTCGTTACAGCATCCGATAAGCTAAACACTCTTGGACAACAACTGGCAACTCTGAAGCAGAGGGACGACGCCCTGAAAAATTCCGGGCAGAACGTGGTTTCAGCGGATAGGTTTGTGCTTTATAACCAGTTAATTGTGGGCAACATGCAATTGTTACAGCCGTTTGTACAGGGGGACGCTGCTGATATGCCTTGGAAACAGCAACTGGCAGCAATATGCACCTACTGGCCTCAATTTTCCACTTCGGGTATTTCTATGATAAAAAATATCTCCGCAAAAAACTACAACCTGGCCATTACTGATCTGTCCCGAATGCTGAATAACGTAAGCGGCTATCTATCTTCGCTAAAGAATGATAAAACGACTAATTCGCAACTTAGCGACCAGTTGTCAGCCGACCTGGCAACCCGGGCAGCCGCTTTGTCAAAGCAGATTGACGCAATAAATGCTACGCTAAAAACACTGCCAAAAATTGCGGACATTAATGATGCCCAGGTTAAAGCGGCGGTTATATTGCAGATACAGAACCTCCAGCAAAATAAGGTGGCGCTGAATTTGCAATTGCAGGACCTTGCCTGGGAAACCCAAAACAGCAAGGACGCACTCACCAGCTTAACAAAAGTATTGAGCTATATCGATCTGCTGGCATCACTAAGCCAGGCAAACAATAGCCAGGAAGTAGAATCTATTCTTGAAGGTTACGCGTTGCCGGCAGGTAGTTCAAGGGTTAAAAAGGATGCTTTCTTCAATATAGCGCTTAACGCCTATGTTGGTGGCTTTTACCGCTCCTCTAACACTGGTAAAGGGTTTACCAATCAATACGGGCTAACTGCACCTATAGGTTTTGCATTTAGTTTAGGAGCTCAGAAAGCGGGCAGTGCCAGCCTGTTTATCAGTGCAATTGACATCGGGAGCGTTATCAGGTATAAACTTGATAACCAAGGGCAGTATCAACAGGACATAAATTTTGCGGGGCTTGTATCGCCTGGTGTGCAGTTGGTATATGGTTTTGGAGGTTATTTGCCCCTGTCGGTTGGCGGCGGCTGGCAATGGACCTCACCAGTTACTTCCACCAGTAACAGTATCCATCTTCAATCTCACTTCAATCTTTTCCTGGCGGTAGATATTCCATTATTTAACTTATCTGTGGTAAAGAAGACAGTGAATTAATTTAATGAAACTGCTGGAAATGCGGAGAGAGCTTGCCTGTAAAAAAGACAAACTCTCCCCGCATTATTATCATATAGGTATTAACTTGATTTCAGGTCAAGCTGGCTTTTATTTTCCCACCGCAGCATCCAAAATCGGCACAGTCACCGAAGTTACTACCGTTTGCTTCACATCGTTTAACTGTTCCAAAACAACAATGCTATTTACACCTTTCTTTAACCAGCAACCCGGTAAATAAAGCGTTTGCTGCGGACCGATCTTCCAGTAGCGACCAAGGTTTACGCCGTTAACAAACACAATGCCCTTGCCCCAATTTTTCATATCCAAAAACGTATCGCCAACCTTGCTTACGTTAAATGTTCCCTGGTAAAGTGTTGGCTTGCCAATAGTGTTATTGTTGCCTGCAACAGCCGGAACCTTGTCCATAGGCAGCTTGTACATTTGCCAGTTGCCGGTTATTTCGTGATCGTCAATTTTAACCGGGCTGATAATGCCCTTCAGGTTATGGATGATTTCTCCGCCATAGTTGATGCGGCCCAGGTTCTCCACTAGGATATCTAACCTGGCATTAAAAGGGATGTCGATTGCGCAGCTAAAGTTGTTGGCTTGCCTGTTTAATTCAGCAACCTTTTGGCCGTTTATGTAGATGGTTGCATAATCTCTTAAACCTTCCAAATGCAGCGTACCGCTGATGGGCTGCGTGAATTTGCGACTGTACAAAACGTAGCCATGGCCCTGGTTAAGGGTTTCAAAAGTCTGCGGCGTATCACTTTCAACAGGTTGTTGGTTTTTTGCCAGTTCAAGTAGGTCTGCTGTTTTTGTTAGCTTGATGGGAGGTAATTGGATCACCGGGATCTGTGCCGGTACTTCCGGAATTGAGTAAGTAACATACTTTTTCATCAGATTCCTGATCGCCGTATATTTTGAAGTTGCCCAACCGGCTTCGCTGATCGGCGCATCATAATCATAGCTGGTAATATCCGGCTGAATAGGGTGTTCTTTATCATAGTTAGCGCCGCTGGTGAAACCAAAGTTCGTACCGCCATGCACCATATAAATATTGAACGAAATGGTATCCTTTAAGAAAGCTTCCAGTTCTTTTACCACACCGGCTTCCGGTATCTTTTCAAACTTTTCGCCCCAATGATCAAGCCAGCCTGGATAGTATTCAGCTGCCATATACGGACCCTTGCCGCCGTTGAATTTAGCAACAAGCTTTTTTAGGTTCTTTGTATCTGTTTCGCCGTTTGCTGTTGGTAATGCACCGGGGATTGTTCCCCCCTCAAAAAGCCAGTCGCCATCGGAAGTATACAATGGGACATCAACACCGGCTTTTAATAGTAGTTCCTTTATGGCAGCGCTGTAAGCTTTATGGTCGGCAAGCGGCACATCCTTACGCTGCGCAACATACGAACCGAACTCATTTTCGGCCTGCACCATAATGATTGGGCCGCCATGCGTAATTTGCAGGTCCTTAACCTGGCCAACCAGTTGATCGATGTATGCCTTACAAGAATCAAGGAATTTTTGATTTTTACTGCGGATTACCATTTCCTTATCCTTTTGCAGCCACCATGGATAACCACCAAATTCCCATTCGGCACAGGCATAAGGGCCGGGCCTTAAGATCACCATTAATCCCTCTTGTTGCGCAGTTTTTATAAACTCGCGGATGTCACGGTTGCCGGTTTTAAAATCCCAAACGCCCGGGCTGGTTTCGTGGTGGTTCCAGAACACATAAGTGGCAACGGCATTCATCCCCATGGCCCGCAGCATTTGAAGCCGCTGCCGCCAGTATTCCTTTGGAATACGCGCAAAGTGCATTTCGCCGGAGTGGATTTGTACCGGTTTGCCATCGTACAAAAAGGAGCCGTTACTAACCGCAAAGGTGTGTTTTTGCTGCGCGATGCCTTGCAGCGTAATTAAAGTTATAAACAAAAATAAAAGGAACGTTTTTTTCATTGTTTCGTATTTGGATATCGGCATAAAGATATCAAGTTAGCAGCTGATTTTAAGCAGGATTAAATCTGGTTTGAAGTTAAAATCGCAGAAAATAAAAAAAACCGCCTCACAAATTAATATGAGACGGTTTTGATGGTAGTTGTTTTTATGGGTTTTGCGTGAGTTTTGGATTAATAGCTATTTCTGTTTGCGGTATGTAAAATACCACCCTTGGGTCTGTAGGTAAAACAGTTTGCATAATGTTTGTTGTTGGTGTATTGTTCAATGAATGTGTGCCGGGATAATTCCTCACCAGGGGCAAATTATTGCGGAAGAGGTCATATGCACGCTGGCCCTCAAAAGCAAGTTCCAGCCTGCGCTCTTCAAGCACTGCGCCAAGCACATTTCCTGTACCTACGCTTGCAATTGTCAAGGCCGGGATTCCGGCACGGGTACGGATAGTATTAACATCATCCAGCGCCAGCTGGCTGTTTCCAAGCTTTGCGTTGGCTTCGGCTTTGTTTAAATACATTTCGGCAAGACGCAGGTAAACCGGTGAGCTTAGTGTTACAATACCCTCCTGGAAACTATATTTTGTAATATAGTTCATTGGGGTATTTGGCGTAAGTTTTTTATTCATTTGCAGTACACCATTAATGGTATAAGGCGCTATAAAGCTGTGACGAAGATCTCCGGGGTTTTTATCCAGATCAGCAACATAGGTTTGTGAAGCATAAACCTCGCCCCAACCGGTATTTCCTTGTCCGCCCGGGGTTGTCAATGAGCTGGTTCCGTCAGGGCCAAGGCCGCTGTAGTACATGGAGCCGATAGCGCCAAAACCCTGGTCCTGGGTTTTTGTATGCCTGATACAAAATATAGTTTCCGTATTATCTTCCGGTACACCGCTGAAGTAATTTTGGTAGGCGCTCCCCTGTAATAAAGTATAACGGCCTGAATTGATCACCAGGTCGGCGTATTTAATAGCATTTGCATTATCATTCATGTACAGGTAAACGCGCGATAATAAAGCCAGGGCAACTTCTTTAGAAGCAAAAATATCGCTCTTTGGGGTTCCATCTGCCGGTAAGGTCATCAGGTCTGCAGCCTTTAACAGATCGGCGATAACTGAGCCATATACATCCTTTACTGAGCTTCTTGCCGGTGAAGCATCCTTACTGGTTTCTGTTAATAAGGGTACACCCGGATTATTGCCGTCGCCCTGGGTATAAGGGCGGCCAAAGATCCGTACCAGGTTAAAATCAACCATTGCTCTTATATAAAGGTTTTCTCCTTTTAACAGGCGCAGATCTGCGCTTGCGTTATCAGGTATTGCTCCTATAATCTGGTTAGCCGCAAAAATTAGGTGATATCCTTTCGTCCAGAAATTAGTGGCGTGAGCGCCTGTCGGGATTTGTGTAACATACCTGTAGCACCTGGAAAGATCATCAGACGATGGCTGTCCCTGTGCAACATCATCGGTGGTGTACTCCATCAGGAAATGCCCGCTCCTGGTATAGTTAGGATCTCTTAATTCAGAATAATTTCCTATTGTGGCCGTATAAATATCTGCAGGGTTAGTTAATGCCGAATGTTCGTCAATTGCTGTTGAAGGCTCAACTTTTTTACATGCGCTAAACAGCGTTGCTGCAATACACATGGTAGCTAATAATTTTATATATCTTATATTTTTCATGTCTGTTTAATTAAAATCCAACGTTTATACCAAACAATAGCTTCCTGCTGATGGGGTATTTAAAGCTTGATGTACCTGAGCTAAGATCTACCTCAGGATCAACCCCCGAGAATTTTGTGAACGTTACCAGGTTATCGCCACTTATAAAGATCCTGGCGCTTCTTATTTTCAGGCTGCTGGTAAAGGCTGCGGGTAGCTGGTAGCCTAAAGTTGCGTTGCGCAGGCGCAGGTAGCTTCCGTTTTCAAGATAGCGTGTTGACTGCTGGTTTGAATTATTGTTACCGCCTTGTACAGCTTTTGGTTCGGTAGCGATATCGCCGGGTTTTGTCCAGCGGGTCCATCCGCTTGGTGCAACCATTGCGTTGTAGCTGTCATATAAACCATCGTTGTCAAAATATGCGCGACTATCGTTATACACTTTGTTTCCGTACACAAAATTGAAGAAAGTGCTTAACGAAAATCCCTTATAAGAAAAAGTGTTGGTTATCCCGCCGGTAAACTTTGGTGAAGCGGAAGTTTCTGTAAATTCCTTTGTTGCGTTGGCGTAAGAATTTGTTAGCTGTTCGGTAACCTTGCCATTGGCATCGGTAACCTGTTGTTTCCATTGCGGATCGCCATTGGCAGGATTAACGCCGGCCCAAATAGGCATATACCAGTCGTTCATATCATGTCCAACTGCTATCGGAAGCGGGCCTGCCGGGTTAACAGACGGTTCGCCGGCTTCCAGCGAAATTACTTTATTACGGTTAAAGGCTATGTTGAAATTGGTTTCCCATTTAAATTCGCCTACCAGGTTTTTTGAAGTTACGTTGATCTCAAGCCCCCTGTTACGTACGGAACCTACGTTCTCAAATTCATAATCGTAGCCTGATGTTGCAGGAAGCGGCACCTGGAACAATAGAGCACTTGATGTTTTTTGATAGATATCCAGGCTCACATCAATTCGATGAAATAAACCAAAATCAAGCCCGATGTTGGCTGTTTTTATTTTTTCCCAGGTTAAATTCGGATTGGCCTTTTGTGTTGGATAGGCTCCCGGAATACCGCCATAATTGGCCGACTGATCAATGGAATATAATCCTAGTGCCTGGTAATTGCCAATTTCGGCGTTACCTGTTGTACCATAGCTGGCGCGCAATTTTAAAAAGCTTACAGGCTTAATATTATCCATAAAGGATTCTTTGGTTAAGATCCATGATGCGCCTGCCTGGAAAAAGTTACCGCTTGGGTTATTGCTTCCGAAACGTGATGAGTATTCATGCACATATGAGCCTACCACAAAGTATTTGCCGGCATAGTTGTAATCGGCCTGGCCCAGGTATTTTCTGAAGTTATAATTGTCGGTACCTCCGCTCGGGTCGCTTACAATATCGCTTGCGGTCGACATAACTGGCCGGCCCGGAGGCAACCCCTTGCCATTTAGCAATGCATCATCAAAATGATACGTCTGGCCTTCGCCTACAGCCAATAAGCTTAAATTATGCTGGCCGAAGCTATTGTCGTACTTTAACCTGTTTGACGTTAACAGCGTGCTGCTGTAATCGTCCTGGTTGTATAATTCGCCGGAATTTGCACCGCCAGATTTGGTACGGGCATCGTAATAGCTGATGTACTTATCATTGTACAGCGTTATCCTGTTATAGGTGGCAAAACTTAAATGCTTTGTGATATTATAATCAAGATTTAAGTCGCCGTTGTTACTGATACTGCGGCTGTTTGAAAAATTATACTGCAGGCCCTGTAAAGGGTTTTCTTTATCGCGGCCCTGCCATCCCGGGTAGGTACGGCCATCAGTCGGCGTGCCATCTGCATTAAATGCCGGGTCGTAAGGCAGGTTTAAATAAGCGTCGTAGAGTAGATTATCGGTTGGATAAGTTTGCTGGGTGTAAATGGTGTTCAATAACACGCTTAGCTTTAACTTGTCATTTAATTTGGTAGTGATGTTGGTACGGAAGTTATAATTCCGGTTACCGTTATCAATTAAAGTTCCCTGCTCATTATAGTAGTTGCCTGAAATATAATATTGTGTTTTATCAGAGCCTCCGGAAACAGACAGGGTATGGTTTTGCGTAACCCCGGTTCTGAATGCAACGTCAAACCAGTTTGTGTTGTGGTCCAGGTCAGAGGGAGTAACAGTTTCGAAAGTTTTTTGATAATCATACAACTGCTGCGAATTCATCAAATGGAAATTACCGGTTGTTTTGGTGTTAAATCCAACAACAGAGCTCATGTCAATTTTTGTTTGGCCGGCCTTACCTGTCTTGGTGGTAATAATAATAACGCCGTTTGCCGCACGTGAACCATAAAGGCCCGTAGCCGCTGCATCCTTTAAAACGGTTACCGACTCAACATCAGAAGCATTGTAGGTTCCACCAATGTTACCATCCACAACAAATAGCGGGCTGGTGCTGGCATTGATACTGCTTGCCCCGCGGATGAGGATGCTTGAGGTTGATGTAGGGTCGCCGGATGCGGAAGAAACTACCACGCCGGGAGCCTTGCCCTGCAATAAGCTCACCACATCGTTAGATGTTACATCCCGCAGCTTGTCGCCACTGATAACTGATACAGAACTTGATAATTGCGATACCTGCTTTGAGGTATAACCCACAACCACAACTTCGTTTAAGGCTTTTGATGCTGGTAAGAGCACGACTGACAGATCTGTTTTCCCGTCAAGCTTAACGTCCTTTGAGGTGTAGCCGATAAATGAAAATGTTAAAACACCATCGGCAGGTGCGTTAATACTGAATTTACCATCAATTGAGGTGCTTACGGCATTTGTGGTGCCTTTGATAGTAACTGTAACGGCCGGCATCGGCTGGCCGTCGGCGTCCTTAACAATACCTGTAACCCGGGTTTGGGCGAAAGCCAGTGATGCAAACATCAACAGCAAGCAGGTAAGGAACGCTTGTCTTTTGTACAATTTGGTCATAGTTTAAAGAATGGTTGATTAATGAGATAATGTGCTGATCAGCAACTGCTAATCCGATCTCAAGGTAGTGAGGGGAGCAGGAAAAGCCTAATAAATGGAGGTGCTAACTCAACGCAAACGTTTGATTGGTAGTTACTGAAAAGTGAGTTATTTTTCTTTTAAATACTTTATAATAAGTTAGTTATCTATTTAACTAAAGAATGTTAACCTGGAATTTAAACTGTTATGGCATTAATGTTACGCAAACGTTTGTTGGTGGATGAAAAATACAGACTGCTATTGAAAATAGTTCCGGAAAAGGCTCCGAAATTAGTCATCTATTACAGGTACAACATTTAATACATATGCGCGTGGGATCGGCGGCGCGGAAGGAGAGAATGGTGGTCTACAAATATTAGTTATTAGCTTCTTCCATAGCGATGGGTTTTAAACCCATCGCTATAAAAAATCATTCATACCCATTCTTCAAAACAAGTACGCCGCCTTGTTTAAAGCTTAAATTAACAAAGCCGTCATTGGTATTGCTGATTGTAACGCCTTGTTTTGTGACTGCGATCCAGGTTTTAAATGGTGATTTTAATTTGGTATTACCGCCTTTTTCTGAGACGATCCTAACTTCTTCAACTTGTCCGCCGGCTCGCCTTAAGCTCACCAAAAAAGCGCCTTCAGCGCGTAGGTTTTCAAACGATAGATCCTTCCAGGCGGATGGCACTGCAGGCAACACTTCTATAAACCCGGCATAGCTTTGCAGCAGCATTTCCTGTAAGCCGGATGCAAAGGCAAAATTGCCTTCCAGCGTAAAGGGGCGGTAAGTGAATTTTGAATAGCCCGATTTTGTTTGATCGCCGTTTAAATGGAAGCTGTTAACCGAGCAAAATGCCTTTGCGAAAATACTTAGCTCTTTTGCCGCGCCATCGCCATCTTTAGCACGGGCTTTCATACTGGCCAGCCATGAGTAGGAGTAGCCGCACCAATAATCAGGACCGATGCTATCCAATAAATGAATGGAATTTCTGATAATAGACTGAGATTTTGCGCCATCTTCCCACCTGATCAGTCCCAATGGATAAATGCTCATCATGTGTGAAAAATGCCGATGAGATTGGTTATAAGCCATCGTCGGCGAAAACATCAGCTGGTTAGCTGGGGTTAATGCAAAATCATCAAACTGGCTTAGGATTTTTTGCCAATGTGTGGCCTCGCTTTTTTTGCCGAGCACTGTTGCCATTTCAGCCGCCGCCTTAAACGTAAATTTCATAAGCGACAGATCGTAATTGGTGTTTTGATGAAACCAGGCGGTAAGGTCATTGTCATTTATCTCCGGGCTCGAGCTGATGGGAAGCTTGCGGTGGCCCTTCTCATCTATCACCGTTAAATTCTCCAAAAACGTAGCTGTACCTTTTATCCATGGATAAGCCCGGTTTTGCAGGAACGTTTTATCCATGCTGTATTTCCATTGCAAATAAAAATGTTGCCCAAGCCATGACGACACCGTAGGCGACAGGGAATATTGGATCCAGCCGCCCATTTCTGTACCGTTCAACGTGGTGACACCCGGAACGGCAAGCCCGAGCTTGTTGAAATACATTTTTGTATAGCGCTCATAATTGGCTTTGTTAGCATCAAGATGATCAAGGTATGGCATTGCCAGGTCTAAATGGTTTCCGCTATAGGCAGGCCAATAGCTGAGTTGTGTATTCAGGTCGTGGTGAAAATCGCCTTTCCAGGGCGGCAATCTGCCATTATCTGCCGTCCAAACTGCTTGCAGGGAGATCGGCGGTGCTCCAGGTCTCGAAGCAGAGCCGAATTTATATTGCTCCAAATACCACTGCTTTTCTATCAAGGTATCGGGGATGTGAATAGCAGACTTACTCCAGAAGTTTTGCCACCAGGCTTTATGGGAAATATAATCCTTCGTGTAAGCATGAGTTAAAGCTTCCTTTGAAACTACGCTGGCGGTAGTGTTTGTTTTCTTACCGGCATTTTGCGATGAAATGCTCCAAACGCCCTCGATAGTAGTGGCGTTTACTTTGTGCCAGCTTACATTTATCTGGTAACTAAAGCCGCCCCAGCCTTGTTGGGTATAGGTTATGCTGTTGCCCGACTGCTTTATTGTCCCTTGTGAATATCCCAGTCTTGAAAGATCATCGCCACCAACCGGGTCGCCTTTTATTTTAACTACGCCCTGGTATTTTGGTGATATCAATTGCGGGGCAAAGCCAGTTTTTATATTTTCGAACCTGAACCAGCCAACCGGCTTTGTTGCATGCACAAATGTTTTCAGGGTAACGCCATTTGTCCATTTTACCTCGCATAACGCATCTGGTAAATGCAGGTTGACCGATTGCACTTCACCCCAGCTTTTCGTATCAAACTCCAACGCGCCGCCGGGGATCTTGGATGGGGCAGGCTCATTGTCATATGGTTCGTCAAGGTGCTTTTGTACCGGCGCATAGTCTTTGCTATTCACATGATCGATCACATACTGATAGCTGAATTCCGGTCCGTGCAATCCCTTCATCGGCCGCTGATCCCAGAGATCTGCCCTGTCCAATGAAAAGCGCAAATGATCCGATCTTTGCCAGACCAATGCACCTATCATCCCGTTACCCAATGGGATTGCTTCATCCCATCGTGTTGCCAGTTTAGTGAAATGGAGGTCGTGGTTGGTGGGTTGGGCGAATGTGGCTATTGATGCCAGGACAAGCGTAAGGAGCAGGATGAGTTTTTTCATGGAAGACGCTAATTATTTAAACAATTTGTCATCCTATGTTTGCATAGGATGACAAATTGTATGGTTTGTTTTATTTCTTAAAACCCACTATCGTCCAGTGCAAAGGTATTTTTCCTTTGCTTCCACTTTCCTTTGGTGAAATCAGGGAATTCCTGCGGGGCATTGCCTTCTTTTAATGATTTTGTTGATAAAGGTGTGATCACACTCATCGTCACAGAATCGTAAACGTCAATAGGTGTTTGCCGTTTTTGTTTAACCGATTCAACAAACGCGTTAAAAACAAACCAGTCCATACCGCCGTGACCAGCGCCCTCGGCATATTTTTCAAATTTTTTCCAAAGCGGGTGGTCATATTTTTCGAACCACTGTTGTGCCGGGTCCCAGCTATCATCTTCCTTTGATTTGTGGTCGATATAAACGCTTTGCGCCACATCCATCCAAAGCCCTTTCGTTCCCTGTACCCTGAAGCCTAATGAATAGGGGCGGGGCAAGTGCGTGTCATGACTTAACAACACAGTTTCTCCATTGGCGCAGTTGATCATCGTTTGGATCACATCGCCGTTTTTATAATTGATCTTCGCGTTTTTATTGCCGGGCGATTTTTCCTCTACAAAAGCCGCAAGTCCCCTCGCCTTTGAGCTGAATGACGACAGGCTGGTAAAGCGGTTCCCTGCATTAATATCAATGTAATGCATACAAGGGCCTGCACCATGGGTAGGATAGATATCGCCATCAATGTCGATGTTGAATTGCGTACGCCATTGCGCTTCGCTGGTAGCATCCGGTCCGAAGGTAACATGGTCGGCACCGTTAAATAGAACTTCCCGCAGGTTATGCTGGTAGCCACCTTCCACGTGTACTAATTCCCCAAATAATCCTTGTCTCGACATGTTTAACGCTGCCATCACATCGCGGCGGTAACACACGTTTTCCAAAGTCATATAGGGGATTCCTGTTTTTTCGGAAGTGTGCACAATGTCCCAATGGTCTTCAACTGATAGGCCTGCAATAACCTCGCAGCCTACATATTTACCAGCCTTCATGGCATCAATAGACTGTGGGTGGTGAAATTGCCATGGCGTGGCGATGATCACCGCGTCAATATCCTTTATGTCAAGCAATCCTTTATAAGCATCTAATCCGCCGGTAAATTCCTTCGCTGCCGGCCTGCCTTTTTTAGCGATGTATTCGCGGCATCTTTTTAACGACGTCTCCTGCGTATCGCAAATGGCTACAATCTCTACATCATCGCGCAGGCAACCTTCCGAGATATGGCTCATACCACGGGCGCCAACGCCTATATATCCCAATCTTACCTTCCCGTTCGATTTGGCAAAAAGGCTGCCTGACGGTAAAATTGCAAAACCGGCTGCGGCTATTGCGCCTGCTCTTATAAATTCTCTTCTTTCCATAATTAGTATATTAGTTTTAAATAGTTTTTGGTTTCAATTTATGCCCGGCAATTGCAAAGTAAGCTATTACCACATAGCAGGGCACCAGGATCCAGTAGCCCTCGGTAGCTGCAATGTTCTTTAGCTGGCCGCCGGTAGTCAGCTTGTCGACGATAAACCCATATAGCAAAGGGATAACCGCGCCGCCTGCGATCCCCATGATCAGCAATGATGATCCGATCTTGGTGAACTTACCCAGTCCGTTTATGGCAAGCGGCCATAAGGCAGGCCACATTAGTGCATTAGCGATGCCGAGCAGCGATACAAATAATACCGATGTATAGCCTGAAGTAAAAATTGCCCCTAAAGAACATAACACACCGATAAACGCCGATACTTTCAACGCCTTCTGTTGTGTAAAGTATTTAGGAATACAAATAATGCCCACAATGTAACCGGCTATCATGCAGATCAACGTACAAGTGGTGAAATATTTAGCTATTGCAGACGGGATCCCCTGGCTGGATGCGTAACTGATAACAGAATCGCCGGCCATAACTTCCACACCAACATACAAGAACAAGGCCAGCACACCGACCAGCAAATGCGGAAATTGAAATATGCTGGTTTGCGCACTCTCTGCCGGTGCAGCAGTGTCATCATCCTTTTGGGCCTCAACTTCGGGCAGGGTTGAATAGTAAACAAATACCGCCAGGAGTACCAGCACAATTAAGATAACCACATAAGGTAAAATAACCCGGTGGCTCAGCATATTAAGCTCAATTTCTTTTTGTGCCGATGTCATGGTGAGTAGGCGAGCTTTTATTCCGTCTGCATCTGTTAGTATCATTGCCCCCAGTATAATTGGCGCAATAGAACCTGCTACCTTATTAAAGATCCCCATAATGCTGATGCGCTTGGCGGCACTTTCAATTGGTCCTAAAATGGTTATATAGGGGTTTGATGCCGTCTGCAATATGGTCATCCCTGTTCCCAGCACAAATAGGCCGGTTAAAAAAAGTGGGTACATCCTGGTTAAAGCAGCCGGGATAAAGATCAATGCGCCAATTGCCATGATTAATAAGCCCACGGCCATGCCGTTTTTAAAACCTGTTTTGGCTAATACCCATGACGACGGCACTCCCATAACCAGGTAGGCAATGTAAAAGGCAAACACCACCAGGTACGATTCAAAGTTATTAAGCTGGCAGGCGATTCTTAAATAGAGAATCAGGACCGAGTTTAGCCAGGTAACAAAGCCGAACACAAAAAATAGTGCACCGATAATGTAAATAGGGCTGATGCCCGAACTCTTTTCTTTTCTGTTGGTAATTACTTCAGTCATGCTTTTTAAAATTTAATTTTTATAGCGATGAATTTAACGAAACTCCCTATATATTGCATACTAAGCCGGTTAATACTACGCAAACGTTTGCATATTCACCTTGCTTATTTTCGTTAATTATTTTCAACTCCAAATTCAAAAATTGATGTACTCTTAAATGTATCGCCGGCTTTTAAAACTGTGCCTGGAAAGTTAGGGCGGTTTGGCGCATCCGGGTAATGTTGAGTTTCCAGGCAAAAACCGCTTCGTTTCGGGTAAGTATATCCGCCCTTGCCCGCCGCATCGCCTAAAAAATTTCCTGTATACACATGCACAGCTGGTTCGGTTGTATAAACTTTAAGGGTTCGCCCACTTTTCTCATCAGACGCTAAGGCAGCAAGTTTTAGTTCATCCGAATCTTCAGCTTTTATTACCCAGCTGTGGTCGTACCCGGCGCTTAATATCAATTGTTCGTTATCAGCATCTATCCGTTCGCCGATGGTTTTCGCTTCTGTAAAATCAAAAGGCGTATTCGCCACAGGCGCTATCTCGCCGTTAGGTACCTGGCTTTCATTTACAGGTAGGTACGCTGTTAAGGGCATCATTAGTTTATGCTCCAAAATATCCCCGCTGCCTTGTCCCGCAAGGTTAAAATAACTATGCTGGGTTAAATTAATTAGGGTTGTTTTATCGGTTGTAGCTGAAAAATCAACTATCAGTTGGTTTTGATCGTTCAGGGTGTAGATCACAGTTGCCAGTAAATTTCCGGGGAAGCCTTCTTCGCCGTCCACGCTTAAATACTGCATTTTTACAGCGGGAAAGCCCTCATTTGCTATCGCCTTAGCGTTCCAAACCTTTTTATTAAAACCAATGTCTCCCCCATGGTGATGATATCCGCCGGGTTTCACGGTTAGGCGGTATGCCTTTCCGTCCAGGGCTACCCAGCCGCCGGCTATGCGGTTGGCAAACCGACCAACAATCCCACCCATATAATAAGGGTCATTAATGTATCCTTGAAGATCATCGTACCCCAGGGCGATGTCAGCAAAGTTGCCGCTCTTATCCGGTACGTTTATTTCTGTTATTGTTGCGCCGAAATTAGCGATGGAAATTTGGAGGTTATTCGCATTGCGGAGGTGATACAGGCAGATCTCCTGGTTATCTATAGTTCCCCAATAATTAGTTTCAGTTAATAAATGATTCATTCTTTATTGTTCGAGCCTGTGTAATGTTCTATATAATAATTTTCTTCCCCTTACTGTTGGTAAAAAAGACGGGGGCGATCTACAAATACCCTTTACTTCATCCCTTAATTTTTATGAAAATATGACTTTGTATCCTTAAGTATCGCCTGTTTTATTACGCAAACGTTTGCATAAACTCGTTTTTACCACCTATTTTTGTCGATCATTATATAAATCAAATAAACTAAAGCAGCCAGCAGGTGTTAATAGCCTGTTGCGATAGCTAAATAAGAAATATAAGACATCTGTAAATGCGTAATAAACCGGCCACTATAAAGGAGATTTCACAGTTATTGAAAATATCTGTGTCGACGGTATCGAGGGCCCTGCACGATCATCCGAGCATTGGGCTCACCACGCGCCAAAAGGTAAGAAAGCTGGCTGATGAACTCAATTATGAGCCCAACCAAACTGCCATATTTTTACAGCAAGGCCGCACGCTTACTATCGGCGTGATATTGCCGGAGCTTTCCGAGTCGTTCTTTTCATCAGCCATCAGCGCTATTGAAGATACCGCTTATAAAAGAAACTATACGGTGTTACTGGCACAATCGCACGACGATGAACACATAGAAAAGCAATTGGTAGAGAAGATGAAAAATCACCGTGTTGACGGCCTGCTGGTCTCCGTAGGTAAAAACACCTCATCTTATCAACACTTCGAAAATCTAAAGAAATATAATATCCCCGTTGTATTCTTCGATCGCATACCTGCTATGCAAAACATTCATTACGTGGCATGCAACATGGAAATCGGTACTATCGAAGCGGTAAGTTACCTGCTGAAAAAAGGACATCGTTCCATTGGAATGATAAACGGCCCGGCAACCTTGTTTGCCAGCGGCGAACGTAAAGAAGGTTACATAAAGGCCATGACGAAAAACCGGTTGAAGTTTGACCCATCGCTCATCGTCCCGTGTGATTTAACCGAAGAAGGGACAAAAGCGGCTATGAATGAGTTGCTGGCAAGCAAGCGTAAGCCCACCGCCGTAGTTACCTTTAATGATTATGTTGCACTTTTTGCCATTAAGCATGCAACAGATCTGAAGATTGCTGTAAATAAAGATCTTGAATTTGTTAGCTATGCCAATTTACCACTTATCAATTACATGGAAAGTATTCCCTCGGCCTCGGTTGAGCAATTTCCGTATTTGCAGGGGCAAAAGGCAGCAGATATATTACTTGACTTGCTTTGGCATAAGCACCAGGGAGTAGACGAACAAACCGCTTATTACAAAATTATTATTGAATCGCAGTTGATTGAAAACAATAGGACAGATGCGGGGAGATCCAAATAAAAAACAGGCAAACGTTTGCGCTATTTGTTGCAGTGTTAAATGCTTAAGTTTGATTTTTATTAACTGAGTATGTCTCCGAATATTCTTGACGCGTTTGGCTTAAACCATAACGATTATCACACCAAAGCATTTGGTTCAGGTCTTATCAATTCCACGTGGGAGATTTCCGGACCACGGGGCCGGTACATTTTGCAATGCATTAATAAAAATGTGTTCAAAAATCCGCAGGATATTGCCGACAACCTGTCTGCGCTTGAGCATTACTTAAAAAGAACTTCTCCCGGCTACCTTTTTACTGCTCCTTTGCCTGCTTTAAACGGTAAGCTATTAGTTGAAGACAGCGATAATTATTACCGGCTGCTGCCATTTATCGGGGGCTCACATACGGTCGATTTTATTACCCAGGGGCAGCAGGCTTATGAGGCAGCCAAACAGTTTGGGAAATTTACAAGGCTGTTAAATGGTTTTGATCCGCGGCAATTAAAATATACCCTCCCGGATTTTCATAACCTGAACCTGCGCGTTGAGCAATTTAAAGCCGCATTGGCTAATGCTGATAAGGTGGTTTTGGAAAAGGCGGCTGAAGAAATCAGGCAGGTGGAAGCCCATATCGCGATAGCCGACATCTATAAAAAAATAGTAAGTGATCAGCAGATTCCCTTACGCGTGATCCATCATGATACCAAAATAAACAACGTGTTATTTGATGATGATAACAACGGCCTTTGCGTGATAGACCTGGATACCGTTATGCCGGGCTATTATATCAGCGATGTGGGCGATATGATGCGCACCTATCTGTCAGCAGCAAACGAGGAGGAAAGGGATCTTGATAAAATAAAGATAAGGGAAGACTATTTTATCGCCATCTATAAGGGCTACATGGAGGAAATGGGGGACGTGTTAACTCCCGCAGAAAAAAGCCTGTTCTTTTATTCGGGCAAATTCATGATCTATATGCAGGCTATCCGCTTTTTAGCCGATTTTTTAAACGGCGATATTTATTACCATACTTCTTATCCCGGTCATAATCTGCTGCGCACACAAAATCAACTCACTTTGCTGAAGCGTTATCTTGAATCGGAGAACTCCTTGCAGCAAGCCGCTCACGACCTGGAGAAAGTTTATGCCGGTACTAACGCCCGATGAGCGTTCTGCGGTACCTAAACTTCACCGTGAGCTAATGTTAACGACATAGATAATTACTCAATTTGCAAAAACAAATCTCCCGGGCAATTGTTGATTCCGTACCAATTACAAATTCTATGTCTAACAAAATCCTTATCGTTGAAGATGACCACGATATTCTCGGTATTTTAACCGATGTTCTGCAACAGGACGGCTACGAGGTAACAGCGCTAAACTACACCGACTCTATTATCAACAGTATTACCCAGCATCAGCCCGACCTGGTACTGCTGGACTTTTTGTTGGCGGGTATAAACGGCGGAGAGCTTTGCCACGAGATAAAAATGCACAAAGAGTATGGTGGCCTGCCTGTAATTATGCTTTCAGCCTTTCCACGAGTGCTTGATTCGTTAGGGAACTATGGCTCTGATGCCTTTATAGCAAAACCGTTCGATATTGCCGTTCTGCTGCGAAAAGTAAAGGACTGCCTGGAAAGCCGGATGGCACATGCTTAAATTATTTATAGCTAACATGCTAACAAAAAGGCCTCTCAATCAAATTGAGAGGCCTTTTTGTTTATCACGAACTGCAAGTTGTTAAATTACTGACCTGCAGGCTTATTCGGGTCCTTACCAATCAGGCCCATAAACTGGTCGAGCTTTGGTGTGATGATGATCTGTGTGCGCCTGTTTTGCGATTTACCGGATGGTGAGCTGTTATCAGCTATCGGGTTATACTCACCTCGTCCGCCGGCAGTTAAGCGCTTAGGATCCACATTGTAGGTGGTCTGCAGCGTTTGTACTACTGATGATGCCCTCAATGCACTCAAATCCCAGTTGTTCCGGATGTTTGTTTGTTTGATGGGTACGTTATCCGTATTACCTTCAACCAATACATCGTATGTTGAATAATCGTTGATGATCTTTGCAACCTTGCTCAATACATCACCTGCAGTTGGAGAAATTTCATAACTACCTGATTTATAGAGCATGTTATCAGACAGCGATACGTAGACTACGCCCTTAAGCACCTTAATGTCAACATCCTTTACCTCGTCCTGGTTTAAGGAGCGGGTTAGATTGTTCGTCAGGATTAGGTTAAGCGAATCGCTTTTATTTTTCAATGTCACCAGTTCCTGGATGTATTTCGACGATGCGCTGATCTGGTCTGCCAGTTTGGCTATATTAACATTACCCTGGTTGTTACCTGCCAAACACTGGTTCAGTGCGTTTTGCAAAGCGGCGGAATTTGCCTTCGCTTGTGCTATCTGCTCTTCAAGGCTTGATACCCTTGCTCGCGAACCCGAAAGCTCCTGTTGCGTAACCTGCCAGCTTTGTTTCAACTTGCTGTTCGTGTCAATTGATTTGTTATAATTTGTTTGAAGTTCCTGGTATTTTTTATTGCTAACGCAACTTTGTGCAACTACCGCCACCAACAGGATTATCGGCAGCAAAAATTTAATTTTCATAAGATTCGATTTTGTTAATGATGGATCACAATTTATTTATGATCAACAAACGATTAACAAAGGATGTCATGAAAAGTTTACATTTTTTACTCGTTCAGGTTGTAGAATGGGGTAAAACGCCATTCATTTAATCAAAACAAGCTTTTTGCGGTCGTGTTTTTTCAATGAAAAATTCCAATCAGCATCGGCCATTAATAATTAGCGCCGGAATTTAGCCATTTGCTATGCGCACAAGTTGACCGGCGCTCGTACTCAGATAATTTGTTTTAATGTGCACAGTACCATTCCGGTTGTCTTTATCAAAATAATAGCCCGTTTTAGCCTTGTCAAATTGCTCCTTGTTGGTAAAAGCTTTTAATTTCAAATCGTTCAAACTTACAGATAAGGGAGTTTTGTCCTGGTGAATTTCCAATAAGTAAACCCTTGTTTTGTTTCTTCCCTTAAAATCGCCTTTTGCAGCATTGATTTTAACCACTACATTCTTGCTTCCGGTCACCTCGATCAAAGTTTTAGCAAATGCGCCGGTTTTATATTCGCGCGTCAACCCATCATCTTCATATAAGTTGAATGATGATTTTTGGAAGGGATAAATATCAAGCGTTAAGCTATCCGTTTTCTTCTCGCCATCGTAATTCATTTGCGGATACATAGGTATAATTGCGCCTGCTTTTACAAACAAAGGCAGTTTATCCAAGGATGCAGGGTAATTATTCAACCAGCCGTTACCATTAAGTTTTTTGCCGTTCCAGTAATCGTACCAGGTGCCTTTGGGAAGGTAAATGCTATCCCGTTTTGCCCCGCTTTTATAAACAGGGGCAACCAGCAGCCATTCGCCGTTCATAAACTGGTATTGCGTTTTCTTGCCCCAGGTCACGCTGTCCTTCGGAAATTCGAGTACCATTCCCCGGCTTGTTGGCACGCCGGTTTCATGCGACTGCTCGCAATAGGTGTACATATACGGGGTGAGGCGCATTTTTAGCTGCAGGTATTTGCGGTTGATGGTAGTATAAGGTTCACCATAAACATAAGGCTGCTTATCCTTTTTTGCCCAGCCGCTCATCACCATTAATACAGGAGTAAAACATTTCCATTGCAAATCACGAGTGTAGGTGGAATCGCTGCCGCCGAAAATACCGTCCACATCACCTGTGGCTGCATTAAAGCCGGATAAACCAGAACCGATAACCGTAGGGATATGAAAGCGGATATACTCCCAATTCCCCTTCTGATCGCCCGACCAAACGGTAGAGTAACGCTGCGTACCAGCCCAGCCCATAACGCTCCAGATAAAACCGCGTGCGTTACTATTGTTTTCGATGCCTTCATAGGCGGCCTTGCAGCCGTCGAGTGCATATTTGTAACCGGGCCCTACCCAGGCAACATCCAGCTTTGCTACCCGTGAACCATATTGGGCAACTTCCTTCGCTATCTTTTCTACACCGTTCTCTGTCCATAAACCGGTATAAAAGCCGCGCTTGTGCAGTTCCGTAATGGTTGAATCCAGTTTTACATACCCGCAGCCATAGCCATCATTGGGCAGGATCCAGCCGCGCGGCATATTATTCTCTACGTATTTATCTGCTACCAGCTTAATTACATCCGGCGTTGTTCCGTTAATACCCGAGCCGGTGTAGTTTTTGGTGGCATTTCCCTTCATGCCGCGGTTATAGCAGTTGGCGTCGCCCATGCTCAATGCCCAGCGCGGCATCAAAAATGGCCGGCCGGTAATTTGGGTGTAGCCATCCAGGATCTTTTTTAAGGATGGCCCATAAAAGTAAAAGCAATCAAAACGGTTCTCGTTGTGGCTAAATGCCAGTTGCTTTTTAAATGAATATACACCCGCATCAAATGTGTTCCTGAATGCCCCATAGCCGGCGGTCGACATGTAGAACGGCGCAGGGTTTGCGCGCCCGCCATCATCCCAGCCATTCCCTTTCTCAATCAAAATATCCTTATCCCGGTGCGAAAAGTAGCCGTTCTGCATGCCGCAGCCATAAAAGTATTCATTGGTCTGGCGTTTCATAATTTGTTTGGTATGTGCGCCGAATGATAATGGCTCAGCTTCCTCCCAGATCTGGCGGGTATCGGTAACATCATACATTGCAAAGCGTAATGGCGCTTTGTAAACCCTTACTACACAGTTTTTGCTTTTTATTTGGTAATAGCTGCCTTTGTCGGTTGACGCTAGCGTTGGATTTTTAATATTGTAATCTACCACAATATCATTACCTGCGGGATTGGTAAATTCACCATCTGGTGTCATCCAGATGCGGAAAATATCATCAGCATAAAAAATAACCTTAAAGGCGGATAGGCCTGCTTTTACGTCAAATTCATTTTTATTTGCTTTAAAAGCCGTCAGGTTCCCCACGCGCGATTCTTTGGCGTCAATTTTTATCGACAGCTTATTGTTCGCCGGGTTTTCGTCACCTGCTAAATTTAGATTAAATTTAAGGCTATGGGTTGGTCTGCCTGTTAGGTCTGTAGCCGGGAATTTAACGGTGATTTCCTCGCCGGGGGCAATTCCCGTTTCGTTTGCAGGTACATCAATAGAAATGTCCTTCTTGCCATCGAGATTGCAGGTTAGCTTAAAAGCTGATCTGATTGTTTCTATCCCGCTATTTTTAACTGTAACGGCTAACACATCTTCCTTTTTAAAAATATTGTCTGCTTCGTTATGCGATTGCAGGCGGCCAATTGCCAGGTCGCTTTTATAACCTTCTGCCAGTTGAATATCGTCTATCATCCAATACCAGCTGTAATAGCCCTTCCAGTAAAATCTTACAAATACCTTCGGCTGATTTGCTGCTATTTTAGTGATGTTCAGTTCCTGGTAAATGGGCGTGAACATATCCGTTGCTGTCGGGGCGTTGTTCATCACATTGAAATCTGTCCATTTTTCACCATCGGTACTGATGCCGACGAATAAACCTGCCCCGGGCGCGGCAGAGTCATTATTATACCTGAAAGTTTGCTGAAAGCGTAATATCACAGATGATTTGCCTGAGCAATCTATACCCCCGGTCTGCATCCAGGTATCCGGGTGCCAGTTCTTTTTTATCCATGTTGGCTGATCCTCGTCAACAAAATAACCCGCCTGGAACTGCAGGTGATAACCCCGGCTTTTTGAGGCGATAGGAGGGGCTTGCTGCTGGTATTGGTACGAACCGGGATAAGGCTGATTGGTTACCAGCCATTCCAGGTTTTGCCCGCTGTTGTCAACATTTTTCCATCCATCAGGCAGCTTATTGGTCTTAAAACTCTCCGACCAAAATACCTTCGGATCAACAACCGGTTTTTGACCGAATGCATGTAATAGACTGATAGTTATAATTGCAGTTAGAAGAATTTTTTTTGTCGATTTGAACATGGATCAAGCGGATTTAAATGCCCGGATATAATTGGCAGATGAAAATTACCACTTTAATAAGCAATCGAACAAAAATACATTGCGAAAGTCAACGCAAACGTTTGCAAAATAGTAAGATGCAGCGGCAAACTTGCGAACCCACCAAACTTGCGAAGTTTTTGAAACTTCGTTTCAGCACCATTTACCTAACCTCTAATCACTTGTCTATAATTAACTAACACCTGATTCTTTACCCTGTTCTGTTCACTTTTAGAAGCGCTGTTACCAAGCTTGCGTTGATCCCCGCCGTTTCATCAACATGCAGGAAGGCAGTATTTATCATTTAATAAGAAAAGGTGAAAATGGTTTTGGAGATTTTTAAAATGCCTTTCTGTTTCTGAAGCGCCTTTTTGTTTTTATATATTTGTGTTATATTTATTAAAATTAGTTTTATGATAACCGCGCAGATCAAACTTCCTGAAAAAGATGCCGAAATGATTTTGAAAGTGATCTCAAAATTGGGCGGAAAAGTTAAGCTGATAGAACCGGATGTTCATAAATTATCACCTGCCGCAAAAAAAATGAAAAAAGACCTGGAAGAAGCTTTTAATGAAATTAAGCTTCACCAGGAAGGTAAAGTACAATTAAAAACCGCCAGGGAGTTACTTGATGAGCTTTAATGTCATACCCCTTAGCAGTTTTGAAAAGGAGTTGAAGAAGCTGTTAAAGAAATATCCATCCCTTAAACATGATTACGCCGATCTGTTAGATAAAATGGAAGCTAATCCTCAATTAGGTACGCCCATAGGAAAGAATTGTTTTAAGATACGCCTCGCTATTACAAGCAAGGGCAAAGGAAAAAGCGGAGGGGCCAGGGTGATAACACATTTGCTTATCACTATTGAAAACCAGACACTTTACTTGTTAAAGATCTACGATAAAGGTGAACAGGGCACTATTACTGAATCAGAGCTGAAATCTTTATTATCTTCAATAGGCCATTAACAAAACAAACTTACCTTTAGATTAGCTTCAATAAGAATTAATATGTTATTATTATTGTTGAAGCTTTCTTTTTGCTTCTTTTTCTTTGTTAATAACACTGATTTTTGTTGAAAAGTTA
>NZ_JAHVAP010000003.1 GCF_024721155.1 Mucilaginibacter phenanthrenivorans
AAATCCTTGTCCTTTACATTATGGTTCTTCAGGATCTGTACATATTCTTTTCGCAGGTATTCATAAAAGGAATTAAAGCAGGCGAAAACTTTGCGGTTGGCCTCCAGGAATTGGAAAAACCCCTGCAATGCATTGGAAAGCGCGACGTACTCACTGCGCATAAAGCTTTCGTTTTCCTGTTTCCAGAGTGTGACCAGCAGTGCCTTCAGGCTTTCCTTCTTTTCCGTATCTAAAGAGTGTCCTGCCGGCAGGTAAAAAGGGTTAAAACGGATAGGATTGCTTTCCTCATAGGTAAAATAATAACCGCCGACTAGCTCACATAACCCCTTGTAGCTGCCGCCTATATCCACGGTGACACAGTGCGCACCTTGGTCATATAATGTTCTTAAGATATGGTTCACAGTCATGCTTTTACCGCCTCCCGAGGTGCCGCAGACCAGCATACCCATATTGGAGGTGATCCCGGTTTTCCGGGGTGCGTCGAAAAGATCGATGAAAACCGGTTTTCCCGTAAGCCGGTCACAGAATCGGATGCCCTCCGCAGGCGGATCACTTCGATAGTTCCCCTCCAGGTTTAAAAAGCAAGCGGCCTGTTCCAAAAAAGTATCGAAGGTGTCGTTTTCCGGAAAATCTGCGGCATTGCCGGGTATGCCTGCCCACCATACCTGTGCGGCACCGTCCGACTCCTGTTTGCAACTCGCGCCGATCTGCGCCATAGCAGAACCTACCTGGTTTTTGATATCCTGTAATTCATCTTTGTTATTCGTCCAGGCTAGTACATTGAAATGGGCTTTTATGGGCAGCCTTTGCTGGCTTATCGCCTCATTCAGAAAATCGTTGGTTGCGTCACGGCTGATTGCGTTTTCCCGGCTATAAGCAGATAGGGATTGCAGCCGGAGCTTTTTGGCCTCGAGGGCCTTCAGGGTTTTCCCGGTATCGCTTATAAAAAGATATTGATTATAGATATGATTGCAATTCAGTAACAGATTCAGCTGCGTGGTGAATCCTATTGGAAATTTAGTCTTATCCGAACTGTATTTGTCGTAGGTCATCCGGCTGCCGCAAAGCGCCGGCAGATCTTCCGCATCGCCAAGCGAAAACAGCTGGGCGTGCTGGTCACCAATCTGGATCCTGTCTTTCAGATGGATATCCTTGATCATCGGACGATCTTTGGCAGATAGCAAAAAACAGTACTGTTCCAAAATGCCGGGTCTAACTTCGGTTCCGGCCAGTTCATCATTTTTTAGTCGGCTTAATTTGATCAGCCCGCAATCGCCCAGAATCCTTTCGAACTGCCCGACTTTTTCCAGGAACTCAGGTAACATCCGTTCATCGGTAGTTTGCTTTGGAGCCACGTTCTTCCGCAGAATACCCGAAAAGGCGCTGCTGGCTTGTTTCCGGTCGGCTGCCTTTTGCGTGAGCATCAGGTAGCAGGAATGATCAAGGAAAGGGCGGCCAGTGAAATGCCGGTCTGCCGCTGCCGTCAAAAAATTCTCGGGCAGTCCGGCTGCGCCCTTATAGGAATTACGGATGAATATATCCTGTTTATGTAAGATACTATGCTTGGGTAAAACCCTGATCGCGCGTACCCAGGATTGATGATAAACTTCATAGTCCTCCTCTGATAAAGTAAATATCTCCGGTAAGAAAACATGATAAGCTACAGTAAGATCTCCGTGGACCGAAACCATGCAATCATGTTCAACTTTGTAGATCGGAAAAATTTTTTCCGCGTTACTGAATACTGACATCTTTATTTGATTAATCGGGTGAACAATTTGCGTGAACGGAATTTTAGGTAACCCGGCAGGTAATTTTTCGCACCGCGCTTCATCAAACCGTATTGGCCGTATTTATGGCTGAGTTTGTAGACCTGCATAAACAGGCCCGTGCCCAAGACGCTGATGACGAGAACGCAGAGATAGACCGGAAAACCAATGATATAAATGATAGCGAACAGGACGAGCAATCCCACCAATCCACCGGCGAGGAAGCCTATATATTGAGCCTTGAGCCCCTTAAACTCTATCGGTTTATTGATGCCTTTATTGATTTGATAAACCGGCATTACTTGACCCCCCTTCCATTTTTTCGTGTTCTGGTATTTTGCTGCAAACCGATTAACTGTTCCGACAAAGTCTTTTCACGGTTTTCCTTCGGAATGAAGGTTCCATCAGCCAGGTTATAGTGGCGGGCCAAGCCGATCGGGTCCAGTTCGATGATCGGTGGAACAGTAACTATTTCGACGTTTTCGGGACGTTCGCCGGCTTTTATATTACCGTCGTAAATGTTCTTTTTCTCTTTATCGAAAGGAATAACCGTAGAATCATCTTCCCAAAAATCCTTCATAGATATTATGTTCCAGGGAGCTGCTGTTTCCCGGAACTCGTAAATACGTGCATCCACAGTGAACAGTGTACCGCCGATTACATATTCAGGCAGCTTGCGCGCCATGCTTTTTGATGTTTTGTGATCCGCCATGATTTAATTTTTATACTCCAAAAAATGATTTTAAGACAGTGGCAACGACCACCAGGAAAATGCAGCTGCCAAACCAGCTGGATGCGACCTTACCGGTATCATGTTCGCCATCGTTCCATTTCTTAAATACTTTGATAGCACCAACCAGTCCCACAATTGCCCCGATGGCATACATCAGGTTCGTCCCGGTATCGAAATAACTCTTTACCTGTGAGGTTGCCTGGTTGATCCCGGCATTGCCATCCTGTGCCCGTACGGACTGTAGGTTCCAGATCAGCAAACTGATTACCGCTGAGATCCACTTTGCCTGTTTTGTCCAAAGTGTTTTGAATTTTAATAAGTTCGTTTTCATATCCGATTTATTTATTGTTGTCGTTATTCCAATAAGATTGCAGTTCGGTTAAAGTCAGGGGAAAAGGAAACTCAGCAGCGCCTTCGTTGATCAGGTACTCGTTGATCTGGTTTTCATAAACAGATCCCGTCAGCGAAGTGTATTTTTGGACGATCAGCCGAAAAAGCATTTCAAAATTCTCCTTCGATTCGCTGGATTCATTGATGACACGGATCAACGTTTTAACCTCGGAGATCATTTCTGAAAAATCACCAAGCAGGTGGGTATCAGTTGAAATGCTGCCAATAGTTGCTGAGGGATGAGGAATTACAGACGACTCATTTTCATCCGCCGGGCCAAAAGATAATTCTTCCTGCGCAACGAAATCTATACCTTCCGGTTTTATTGTTCCTGTTACCGGGTAATCCGTTAGCTGGAAATCTCCTCCGGCAAATTGCCTTACTGCGGGCTTTTTTCCTGTCAGGCGGTAGATCGCTGCCTGAAGTTCCGATCTGTAAAAGGTCAGGCCCACATATCCATAGTAGGCAATCGCTATAAAAATTACTGCTGACCCATAAGTGAACCATGAAATTGAATGAAGCATAATCTTTAATTTATCCGCCTGCTTAATTACTGACGGCGACAGGACAAAATTCCGAAGATGGGTTTTCAATCTTATCCGAGTTTGTCCGACTCGGACAGCAACTTTTTTTATAAAAATGAAAAAAGCGGCGTTTAGCCGCTTTAAACAAAGTTTCTACCTGAGCTTTTTTTGAATCCGGAGTAAAAAGGCGCTTTTCATTTCGTCAATATAAACCGTCGGACTGGGGCGGCCGCAAAGCCAGTCGTAGGTATCATAGAAATTCCCAAGGGAAATATTAAAGGACTTTTCAATGAATTTGACGATGCTTTTCAGGTTTTTTTTGCCGAAATCGTAGGTATCATAGAAATTCCCAAGGGAAATATTAAAGGACTTTTCAATGAATTTGACGATGCTTTTCAGGTTTTTTTTGCCGAACGCTTCTGTAGCATGCCAGCAATAGATCAGCTCGATCAGGGCGCATTTGGTTTGTTTCCAGTCAAAATCCCGGAACTCAGAATCAATTTGTATAATGGCGTCTTTCTGACTGATCCTCTGAATAGCCTGTTCCAGATGTTCCTGCATCAGTTCGCTGGCTAATACCTGGGCAAGTTTATGATCATGCGTGGTACTAAAGGTTGGATCAAAGTCAATGACACATTGATCCGGGTCAAGATGTACATCGTAGTTGCCCCGGACAAAATAGTATTCATCAAGGTAGGTCGCCTGGGTACGTACATACTGGTAAAAGGAGAGATTACTTTCAAAAAAATGATAAAGGATCTTAATTTCATTGGCGAAATAATCCGATACCACTTTGCCGTCACCAATAGGCTTCCTGATCTCCATATTCAGCAGCGATTGGTAAAAAATGAGTTGTGACTTGAATTTTGGTTTGATGTGCTTAAAAAAAACAATTTCTTCAGCTGGTGTGCCAGGGTCATTAAGCTTGCAATAGTCTTTTAATTTCCGGAGGTATTTCAAGCAGGCGTGTATGGATTTTTCCAGCCTTTTTATTACCTGATCTTCTTCGAGCGTGAGTGCGTTGAGATCTTTGTTAAGGTCCGCATATAGCCGGTCGCTAAATTTAGTTATCATCATGTTACCTTTTTGATAAATGGCTTTGCCACCAGTTAGCAGAAACCGGTGTCGCAAACAAAGCCTTAATTGTATCAATTTTTCATAGCAGTCCTTTCGGTTTTAGTTCAGGGAAAATAGGTTTTATTGAGATAGTTGATCATCTTTTGCAGGTAATCTCTTACGATTGCTGCCGTGGCCTGATCGAGACTGTAAAAGGCCTTTCTAAAGCTTTCACGTGAAATATGGATTTGTTTTTTGGTGGTAAAGTATTGAGTAAAGAACCTGGTGATCTTCGAGACATTCGTATCCGGGAAACATCCTGCCTTTGAAAAGATGCGGATAAACAAGGCAAATTGTGGTACGGAAAGATTAAGCGGAAGCTGGATCGGAATATTGGATTTCTTGATTGCCCGGATAGTTTTATCCTGGTTCCCGCTTTTTTCATAGAGCCAGGGCAGCAATACGAGATCGGCAGAAGGAAGTTCCGGTTCAAATGCTTTTTCAGGGTCCACAAATATCCCTGTGAACATTTTAATTTGCTGACTGATAAAAATTGTCTGTTCCCGTTTACCGGATATTTTATTGAATTGAAACAGGATATGCTCACGATACCAGTTTAAAAACCACTGCGTGTTCAGGTTTTGCCGGTAAAGTGCCTGGGCTAAACTATTCGTTGTTATTCCATGAACCGTATACATAAGCTGATGTACCATTCGAAGCAGGTTCAGTGTATGTTCCGTTTGCCGGTATGATATCCCGGATTGTAAAGCGTCATCGGTCTTTTCCTGTACGGAAATACCAATCACTTCTACCAGTGGGATTGCTATCTCTTTTCCTGAATAGGAGATCAATTCCTTCCTGAATGCGTCTATTTGGGCGCACTGCCGGCGGCAGGAATGGTTAGTTATTTTGTAATCCAGATCGAAATAATGGTAGCATTGATGGCGGAGGAAATTCAAGAGCTGCTCAAGCTCGCTTAAAATTTGCTCAAAAGGATCTGGGCCGGTTGCGTTTTTCGAATGAGCACCACCAACAGGTATGATTCGGCTGATCTGATTAGATAGCTGAGTGATACCGGCCTGGTGGAATTGAACATACCTTGTGATTACCTGTTCTTTCGCGGAGCTGAAAAGCTCTTGCACCCATTTTTCCTTTATTTCCGCACATAACGTTTGGACGGACTTTACCTGATCTGGCAACCTTTCAAAGTTGTCAGGTTCATTAGCGGTCCTGTTATTCTTCAGGACTTCTCCAATGAGGTTTTCAAGCCGGTATAATGCTGATTTAAGCAAAATGCAAACAAGTTGATTAACATTTAGTTAATATAAAATTGTGTGTTTAAGTAGGCAACTGGGCGCTTTTGCACGATAATGTTAACAAATATTTCTATGCAGTTAACTTTTGAGGTGCTAAATGGGTAGCAGTTGTAAGCACTGTTATCGTAGTGTTGGTTGGATCTGTGCCCGTCGGCGGGTCAGTTTCTCCAAAGTAATTTTGTGAGTTCGCTGAATTAAAATGACAAATGGTGTCTATATTTTTATTCAGTTTTTTTGATTTTGATGTTTTCATAGCTTCTTTTTTTCTCAAAACTATTTCGGTATGAAAACTCAATGAACTTTGTTACGCGGAGACCGATTTGCTCAATGTATAAAGGTGTTGGTGATATAATTTTGACATTTACAACGCATAATTTTGAAAATAAGATCCGTCATTTTAAGACATGTATTGGTTTGGATATTATTTATAACCTACGAGGTTTGCTATGTGAAATTCGCTGCTGGGGTGACGTCAAGTGTCTCTCATTTTCTCATGTTTTATGTTTTAAACATTGGTCTTTTCTATTTTAATGCTAACGTTATTCTTGATTTTGCATTCTTTAAAACCACAAAGCCCTATTTAATTTCAGTATCTCTTATCTTATTAGAACTTGTGGGATACCTCGTTTTTAAATTTGCATTAGATTATAGTATAGCTCCTTCAACTGAATCGCTGCTGGTTCAGTTGAGAAAAGATGAAAGTTATATAATGATCAATGCCTGGAGAGGTATATATTTTATTGGTTTTAGTATTGCCTATTGGTCTATGCGTTACATGATTTTTTTTAAAGAACGAAATCATCAAATGGAAACCGAGCAATTGAAATCCGTAGCCGATAAGCTTGAATTGGAAAATAAGTATTTCTCTGTTGAAAACGCGTACCTGCAGAATCAAATCAGTCCGCATCTGTTATTCAATTCCCTAAATTTTATTTACAACAAAGTATATAAAGAATCAGCTGAAGCCGGAGACAGTGTATCACGGCTTTCGGATCTGATGCGTTATTCGCTGGTCAGCGCCGATGATTCCCGGACTGTCCCTTTAAGCCAGGAAGTAGCGCAAATGGAAAACCTCGTTGAGCTTTGCCGCATGCGATTCCGTGAGCAATTCTATTTGCGTATCAAAAAACAGGGAAAGCTTGCTTCCGTACAGATCATCCCCTTGACTTTGATCACGCTGGTGGAAAATATGATGAAGCATGGTGACATGGGTGATAAAAAACAACCCGCCAGGATATTGCTGGAAGTTAAGGAAGACCGGCTAAGCTTTTCGATCTGCAATAAGAAAAGGAACACCAACCTTTATCCGAAGAGCGGCCTTGGGCTTAAAAATATTGAAAAAAGGCTGAGCAATTATTACCAGGAGCGGTATCAGTTGCTCATGCGCGAGGATGAGGAACTATTTACTGTTAACCTAACTATTGATCTATGAATACAATCAGCTGCTATGTGGTAGACGATGAGGACGGGGCGATCGCACTGCTCCGCGAATACATTGAAAGAACGCCCGGGTTGGAATTGATCGGGTCTTCACTGGATCCGGTCGCGGCACTGGACGACTTAACCGGTCCCAATGCTCCGGATATCACTTTCCTGGATGTGGACATGCGTTTGCTTTCAGGTATGGACCTGGCCGGAATGGTCAACTTATATACGACCGTGGTTTTTACGACGGCGTTTTCAAAATACGCTTTGGAAGCGTTTGAAAAAGAGGCTTTCGACTTTTTATTAAAACCAATCACTTACGAGCGGTTTGCCAAGTGCATCCTGCATGCCAAGCGTAAAAAGAAACTGATGGCAAAAAATGATTATCCGATACGGGAGGATTTTTTCAATATTAAAAGTGAGGTGAAAGGCAGGATGGTCAAGATCAAATTTGACGAAGTGATCTATATCGAAGGCGCTATCAATTATATTCAAATCCATACGACCGAAGGCAAGCATATGACCTACTTGACCATGAAGGATATCGAAGGTTATTTGCCCAAACCATTATTTGCACGGATCCATCGTTCGTTTTTGATCAACGTTAATCATGTTAAAGTAATTGAACGCAGCCAGGTTCGAATGGAGAACGGCGATGCCCTCATCATGGGTGATTATTACAAACAGCGGTTTCTTGATCTGATGGATGAGCATCTGATCAAGACAGAACGTAAACAGGCTTAACCGGATCGTTTAAGCCTTCCTTTTACCGACAGCAGGTATTTATGCAGCAGGTAATAGCAAATCATTTCCTGTTTCCGGGACTCATCTGTAAACACCCGGTTGAGGTGCATGTGGATGATGCTGCGCAGGTAATTCAGATCGGTTTCTCCGGGCATATGTTTTTGTATGATTTGAAGACTTTGGCGGAAATTTTCACCGGCCCTTAACGACCCACTGAGCAATCCAGGGTCAGCGAGCTGAAACGCCGACATGATTCCGCCTGTCAATTCACGATATTTCTTGTCCAGTTCTACTTTAAATGGCTTGTCGGTAAATTCCGGCAGGAACTGCTGAAAGCTGTCCAGGGTAAACCAAAGCTGCTCATTTGGATCGCGGATAAATGCCTGAATCATTACATAGGTGGAATATATAGCGAAAGCGTGCGTGCTGGCAACGGGCTTTTTCTTTACCTGCTCTAAAAAGCTTAATACCAGTTCGCTGCTAAACCAGAAAAAACGTTCAGAATTTTCAATCCCACCGGCAGCATACCGTTCCAGCTCACGGCTGTAGACGTCAATTTGAAATTCCCGGATAACATGCTGCTGGATGCGATCCTCCAGTTTAGCTTTAAAAGCCAGTAATAGCTGATTGATCGAATCCGGGCTTACCTGCAGCCTTAAACGAATGTGCGGGGCATGATCTTCATAGCGGATAAAGAACCATTGTCTGATCTTAAAGCCTTCGTAACGCTTCACCAGCAAAGGGGCTAACTGTAAGAGTAGCCGGTCAACACCGATCTTCGGCGCATAGATCTTCAGGTAAAGCCAGGAGGAACCGGGAATGTATTTGCGCTGGGCTTTCGGTTTAGGGTCTTTGAAGGTCCCTGGGCTCGGCAGGACAAGCGGTTCGGCTGGCAGCAGGTAAGAATTGTACTGTTTTACTTCCGGCTGATTCAGAAATTCTTTTAGAATCACTTCTTTTTTCTGACGGATACAATCACAGAAAAACATCACATCAGGCTTGTTTTGACCATCAAAAACCAGTTCCTGGTCGCCTTCGGCAAGTGAGAAATAGCGCGGCAGGCGGATTGTTTTGCTGAGGGTATTGAAGATATCGCTGATGTCGTTACGCTCAACCTGTAATTTGGCGAGCTGCTCCTCTTTGATGATCCAGGTAGCCAGGCTTAAAATACTTTCCTTATGCTCTATCCTCGGATAAAAGCCAAGGCCTGGGAAAAACTGCCGCAGATCGATTCCCAGATTTGATCGCCCGTATTGATAAGGCAGATCCGCCAGGAAGCGGAACAAAGGCAGCTTATTGAGACTGTGATTATAAGCCGAACTTAACCGGGGTATCACAAACTTCCGGTGCTGCCCGGAAAATAGCATGGCCTTGTTATCGATGATCCTGATAAACAGATCCGATAGCTGGAGCTGCCGTTCTGCCGGTAAGGCCGATGCCGCTGTGACCGGTAATTCATAATGATAAATATGGGCCCGGCGATTAACATTGTCCGTATGCGGATCTGCCAGATGGAGTAGTTCGGCGAAGATAAGCCCGGGATTTTGTTCTTCCAGCAGTAAAGCCATTTCCTGTGCAGCCAGCGCGATCTCGTCACCGGTCAGGGTGAAACGTCCCATCAATGCAGGCGCGTTAATGCCGCCGGCGTTTTCGATAAAGACTTTATTTTCAGTAATGCGAAAAAGCACCGACATGCCCAACAGCTGTTCGGATAAATAGCCGGATTTTAGGTGCTCAAGATCTTCATTTGCGATACGTATGACAGGGTCTTCCGATTTATCCCTGAGCCAACATTCCATCAATATGCTGTGAGCCGCAGACCAGGCCGCGTTTTGATTCGGTTGGTTACGGTAAGGGATATGCAGCGTTTCAAGCAATGGGTTGTTTTTCCCGGTTTCCGGTTGCTGATAACCTACACCAGCTTCCGGATCAAGCGCCCGTAAAAGCGGCAGCGTCTGTCCCTCAAAATGCTGCTGAAAAGATTGAATGAATTGCGACATCGCTGCGGATTGTCCGGTTGGCGATAGCAAAGCTAACGCTGAAATGCCGTCGCGGAGCTTATCCTGAAAACCCACGCCCAATTGTTCTTCATTCCCTTGCCTTTTTAATATAATATTTAACTTATCAGCAGGGAGAGGACTTGCAGGCGAAAAGGCTTGCAGGCTTTGTTCGACCTGGTCGATAAAGCCGGGATTGATCTCAGCCGGATTTTTCAGCGTGGCAAATATATGAAGCAGGTTGTTTTTTAATTGACTCTCCTCCAGCTTTTTTGCTAACCCTTCCAGATAATCGGGGCCGGTTATATTCATCTGGTTTTTATCGATGAGCAGTTGAGCGTCGATCAGAAAGTCTGCATAATCTTCGGCCTCGGCGGGCGCACAATTTGCCGCGACGGCTATCTGGCTAACGATCTCCTGCCGCAAATAACCGTTGGGATTTCCGGTCAGCAGGTCCTTAAGCATTTTGGAAAATGCGATCGACTGCAACTGGTATTCCCGCTGTCCTGCTTCATCCACGCCGGTTCGAAAAAAGCGGTATTCATTCAACACCCGGTAAAGGGAAGGGTTGCTTTGAAATCTTGCGCTTTCCTTAAGCGCTTGATCCGGCAAATATTTGAAGAGTAAATTTTGCATCGGCATGGCCACGTTTATAAATGCGCTGAAGCTTGCGGGATGATCTTTTGATCCGAGCTTGTCCCGCCACGTCACCAATGACACCGAAGCAAATAGGCCGAAAGGCGTCGGACGGTAACAATACCTGTTGATATATTTCTGTAAAGTATTCGCTTCTTTGACAGATAACTTAGCCGCCTGGAACTGCTGGCGTTCCAGTAGGCTAAAGAAGGCCGGCGTAGCGAGTCTTATTGCTGTTCGGAAGATTGGGTCATCCAGAAAGATCTGTGGTTCAGCGCTGTAATCGGCTTGATTTTTAACCGGCCTGCGCAAAAGCAAATGCGGTGAGAAGTCATAGTTCATGATAGTGTTTAGATAGATGTTAATGGCCTAATTAAAAAATCATCCTGCCGGCCCTGAGCTTTTTAAATACAGCCGACGGTCATTTTTACTTTTCCGGCATGTGCCAAAAAAGCGCCATAACATTCGTCATGACGCTTTTTTTATTAAACAGGCCGGTTACTTTGTCGGGAAGAAATAGGCCAGTCGGAGGGCCAATACATTGATCCTGGTGGCGTCCTCGTCTTGAATAAAATTATTAGTGGAGTGTTCATAACGTACGCCTGCATCGATCAAACTTTTCCTTTTAAATTTGAATTGGTAGCCTACCTGTGGCGCGTAAACAAATACTGCATAGCGCGCGTTGATTGAATAATCTGTACCTGCTTCACCCTGAACATACAATTGTTGTACGGGGAAAAATTTTAGGCCGGCTTTTACCGGGATTATATGGAGATCGGAATATAATATTCGCCTTACAGGATCATAACCTTTGCTGGAATAATGTTGATAACCCGAATTGATGGTCAGGAAAAATTGGTTTGCGATAGGGATATCGGCCTGCAGGGAGGCTCCCTGGCTCCAGGTATAGCCCGCTCTCATGCCGCCTAAAGGAATACCGGATTCAATACCTACGTTATAAAGAATACCTTTCATCGCTCCATTGGTGCTGCTGGTTTGTGCTTTTACTGAAATGGTGCCTGCTATGATCATAATGGCGGCGGCGGCTAATTTAAATTGTGTTTTCATTTACTGTTGAATTTAATTATGAATTTATATTTGAATTATATGAGAATAAAAGGGCTGCCTCATCCATGGCCGGATGTTCGATAAGCTGACACTACCGACTGCGGCAACGGAAGGGAAAAATGAAATGATGCACCACGGCCTTCTTCGCTTTTTACCCAGGTCTGTCCCCCGTGATGGCTGACGATCTCCTTAACCAGGTATAAGCCGATACCATAGCCTTTTTGATCAGTAACCTCTTGACAGTCTGCGCGAAAAAATCTGTTGAATAACTTTTGCTGGTTTTCTGCGCTGATCCCGATCCCCTGATCGCTGACCGAGATCGTTAAAATGCCGGTAAGGCGCTGACAGCGGATCATGATCTCGCTTTGGTCGGGTGAGTATTTAACCGCATTGGCTATCAGATTATAAACGACCTGCTTGATCTTTCCCCGGTCTGCATATACGCATTCCTCGTCTAAGACGGTAATGATCAGGCGGTGAGTTTCGAGATGCTGAAAATGATCGCAAGCGACTTCGAGCAACAGGTCACCTATACTAAAGCAGGTCTTCCTCAGGGTGATCTTTCCGTTAAAGATCAATGACATGTCAAGAACATTGTCCATGAGGGATGCCATTTCCATTACCTGGATATCAATTTTTTCCAATAGGCAGACCGTGCTTTGATCTTTGGACCTTTTGGCCAGCTTCTTCATCATTTGAACATAGAGCTTAATTACGGAGAGCGGTGACTTGAGCTCGTGGGTCAGGACAGCCATCAGATCGCATTTGATTTGCTCATCATGGAATTGATCACTGCCATTGTTACGCTCCCAGTAATTTACTTGTGTTGTCATAATGCGTTGCTAGTAGTTGATGAGCCAAAAGTATTGCTGAACGCGCCCCGGCTCAACTTGAAAACCGCCGAAACGGGCTGTTTCAGGTTTGAAAAGGGCATTTTATCCCCTGAATATTTTAGTGTATTTCCAGCATACGGACACTTTTTTGCTGATAGACACAAGAGATCCAGGGACGGTCCTGATTGATAAAAGCAATCGTCAGCGCATATAACTAAAACCAAGAAAGCGGGTGATGAATAAAAGAACTGGTCAAACGGGCAATACATAGTCTGACCACCTATCGGGTATGTGGTCGAACTATGTATTCTTTGTAGAAATGATTGAGAAGGTATTATTGAAAGCAGCCAAGTCTGGATTTACCAGTTGTTGAGCTTAAGTACGGAAGTATCACTATGAGATAGATCCAGGGGTAAATTATAAAAAGTAAGGGTGTAATTCACCGGAGCAGGAAGCAGGAAGTTAATTGGTGTAAAATAGTTAGGATGAAAGGCTGAACGGCTGATCCGGAATATGCTGCTGGTATCTGCCATTGGCTTTGCATTGAAGGTCAACAGCGGGCCGGGTATTAATTGATCCGGCATTAAACCCTGATTTAATGAATTTGCAGGCATCCTGCCGGAGAACTGCCGGGCACCGATGCTTACCGTACTGAAATGCCAGCCTGAACGGATATCGGCCTTAAAAGTGATTGCTTGTTCTGTGCAATGTAATTCGTTAGGGCCTGAACTTTGTGCATTGGCGCTATAAGCGGCGAATGCTAAAAAAAGGAACAGCATGATGTTTTTCATGGTATGATAGCTAACGTTAATAAAAATAGGATGAATTAACCCGGCCTTTTGATTTATTCGGCTTTATTTGGTTCTTTAGAAGGTTGTTTTACTTTCTTTTTCTGGCTCGTGATCATCATACCGCAAGCCTGGGGATTTGTTTCGAGGCGGCTCGCGGCAATATTGAACGCAGAAGCCACACCAATAAAAAATGCGAATAAATTTCCTTTAAGGCGGTTGATCAGGTTTTTCATTGATTTTGGGATTAGTGGTAAAAGAAAAAGGCTTTGCTATCCGTGTTGCAAAGCCTTTTCCGCCGTTGTTACTGATGATTTGCGGCTGCCATAATGACCTTGGCTACAGCTTCCGGTTGCGATATGAACACCACATGGGAGCCTCTGATCTCGGTTATTTTGGCCTTAGCTCTTTTATACATTTCGCGTTCGGTGCCGGGATTGATCGCTTTATCCTGTGTGGCTACGACGCCATAGCTTGGCTTTGTTTTCCAGGCTACTTCACTCACCGGCTCTGCAAAGCACTGGCCAATGATGGGCGCTTGTGAATCGCGCATAAAGTCACTTTGCGCTTTGGGCAGATCAGCGCTGAATCCGCTGTGGAATTTTGCCGGTTCGAAGTACACAAAACCATACTTATCCGGTTTGGTAAATCCTGCTTCCGGTGCTTGGGGTGCGGCTGAAACCCACTTAGCCGTATTTTCTCCGGCATCCGGAAGAAAGGCTGCTACATAGACCAGGGCGGCGACTTTAGGATTTACGCCTGCCTGCGTAATTACCGTTCCGCCCCAGGAATGTCCAACAAGGATGACCGGCCCGTTTTGCGAATCAATAACGCTGTTCGTTGCGGTGACGTCTGCAGCAAGCGAGGTTAATGGATTCTGAACCATGCTGACATGGTATCCGTGCTTGGTAAGGATGTTGTAAACAGCTTTCCATCCCGAACCATCTGCGAACGCGCCATGAACAAGGACGATATTTTTCACCGGTGCTTTTTGTGCGTTAGCTGTGGAGAAAGTCAGTAGCTGGCTTGTAAATACTAAGGCGGTTACGATCAGCAATTTAATGCCGCTTAATGAATTTGTTGTTGTTTTCATGGAATTATGATTTTATGTTTAATTGATGGTTTATTTAGAGGCTGCAGGTGTAGCGGCTTCCGATGTAAGCTGAGCACGGCCGGCCGCATTGATCACACGGGTATCCGGACTTTGCAGCAGGCCAACGATCTCCCAGTCCTTCGCATCAAAATCCGCAGGAAGATCAATTTGCACTGATCCGTTCTTGCCTGTTTTCAGATCGAACGTATACAGGTTGCGGACGATCTGGGCATGGTGCAATGTTCTGCCTTCGTTCTCCCCTTTTGTAACTTTGCTGACCGCGTGTTTTTCTACCACGGCTATGACAAGCTGGTTGTCCTTAGTATTGCCCTCCAACTGGTAATCTATTTTCATTTTACGAGCATGTTGTTCGCCTTTTAAGGATAAGGATTCGGTTGCATGAGCGCTTAAGGCATCATTCAAAGCGTTTTGTGCGGCATTTTCATCTCCGCCTACGAATTCAGATTTTCCGTTCACAATGACCTGTGGGGTGTAAACCTGGCCGGTGAATGAACTGCTGTATTGATATTGGCGTTTGCTGAACAACGGATTACTGAAAACATCTTTCCACCCCTGGCGGTTCCAGTAGTCAACATGGAAAGCCAGTACATAGACAGGCTTGTTGCCGTTCTCTCTTTGTATACGGGCTAAAAGCTCGTCTGCAGGAGGGCAGCTCGAACAGCCTTCTGAAGTGAATAATTCCAGGACGGCAAAGCCGTCACCGGCAATACTTCTGTTTGTTTTTGAGGCGAAGCTTTTGGTAACTAAAGCTGCGGTGATAACAAGGAGCACAAAAGCGGCACCTATAACGGACAATTTTATCGGTTTCATGAGATTTATTTTTGTTTTGAATCAAAAGTAGCAGCCGTTTTAACCGTGCTTTAGTGTTTAGTTGCCGAATCAGACATATTCACGCCTCAACCGGGAAATATCCGCCCTGAAGATCTGTTGCTTATCGGTCTCCCATCCAGGAAAGAAAAGCATTCGTTTTTTCTTTATGGATCAGCAGCTTGTCAGGAGTATCGATCAGCAGCTTCACAAAAAGTTTACGCAGGAAATAATGTTCCACTTCCTTGATCGCTTTGAAATTGATCAGGTATTTACGGTTGACCCGGAAAAACTGTCCCGACGATACTGAGCTCGTGATCTGATCCAGAGATTGGTTGAGGGTGTATTCCTGCTGATCGAAGCACATCATGGATACTGCTTCGTTCCGGATGTAGAAGAACGCTATATTTTCTGTTTGCACCGTCGTGTACTTTTGATTCTTGAAAACAAGAAAACTGGTTTTTGTGCCTGTCGTTTTAACTGGCTGCTCTTCCTTAAGGGTATTTTCTGCATCCCATATTGACGGTTTGTAGGTAAGAACACCGGGGATCTCCTTTGGGAGAAAGCTGTTCATCAGCAACGTTTCGGCCAGCTTGATCTCCTTTGAACCGATCAGGTTATTTCCCGGCAGGTATAACAAATGATCTTTGACAAATATCATATCATGACCGAATCCCGGACCTTGCAGATCTATAATTGCTGAATTTTTTAAGTGATTATACATATCGATACTTTTTGAATTTAATACTTCTGTTTATAGGGCGGTTAAGTTCCTGCGATTAACATTGAAGGTTACGTACACAGCAGGCATTGATGAGGCCTTTGGAACTTTGCATCTTTGTTTGATTCATGGTGAAATTATGGATGTAGTTTGGTGAATGCGATTTGGAGGCCGGGTTCCCTATTTTGCAATGGAGCTACGTAGTCGGGTTGTTTTCTGGCGTAAACCCGTCGTTTCTTTTTTAAAAAAATATGTACAGGACCGAAACTTGGTTTTCTGAATGGAATGACTGTCCGGATGATGACGATCACGCAGGCCGCCATAATGAGATGGGTAAAGAGGAACATGATTTCCATTTTCTTTTATTTTAATATTCGTGAACACAAGTTTGTCTCAGTTGAGCTTTATTTTTTGCGGCTCATGCTTGTCCTAAATACAAAGCTTGTGCCGTTCATTATTTGGCTGAAAATCAGTAGATTAAATTGGTATTATAAATCATGAAACCATGGGATTTCATGATTTTAAATGTCCTCGAATGAGATTTAATGATGAATCCGGGTGATTATTCAACCCAAAACCGGCTGTGCTTTAAGTATGCTGTATAAAAAGGATTAAGCTATGACGGCAAAGGCGCGTTTATCAGCTTCGGAACCTGGAAGCCCGTATGGTTTAAAACTGACGGTAATGCGGGTTCCTTGGATGATTTCAAATTGGATAGCTCCATTAATATCTTCGCTCAGGCCTTTCATCAATTCAATGCCAAATGAGTTAAATTTGGTACGATTTGGATCATCTGGCAGGCCTACGCCGTCATCCGCAATTACAAGTACGATATCCTGATCGTTTTGCTTTAATGAAATGTTTATCGTGCCACTGCCTTTTCCGGGGAAAGCATATTTAATAGCGTTGGTTACAGCCTCATTTATAATAAGGCCTAGCGGAACCGCATACGATAAATTCAGCGTAATCGGATCAATATCGACAGGGAAACGGATGCTGTCATAAACACCAAAACTTACACCCAGGTTCCCTACTAACTCTGGAACATACTCGGCCATGTCAATAGCTTTGATATGGTCTGAATGATATAACTTTTGATGAATAAGCGACATGGCAGAGATCCGGTGCTGACTATTTTCTACAGCTTTTAACGCGTCATCTTCCAAATACCTTGCTTGTGATTCCAATAAACATATTACGGTGTGTAGATTGTTCTTTACCCGGTGATGAACCTCCTTCAACAACCATTCCCGCGCACTGATCAGTTGCTGCAGCATTTTATTCCTGCAGCTAATGACTGCGCTGTTATTTTTTGAGATCCTGTACTGCCGGAAAAGTAAGCAGGCGATGACCATCATCAGGCAAGCCCCTGAAATGGTCCAGTTTCGGATATTTTTAGTGTGGACAAGCTTCAGATCCCGAAGTCTTGACTCATCCTGTAATTTACGGATGCTCCGATCTTTTAGATCAGCGTGATAAGCTATCTGCAGTTCCTGTACCAGCTTGTTTTTATCCGACTTGATTATATCATTGTATTTATTGCTTTGCTGTAAGTACCGTATGGCGGTTGTGAAATCCCGGGCGGTGGAATCGGCTTTAAATAATGCTAAGAAAACGCCTTTCAGATAGATAGGAGAGCCGTCAATCTTAAAACCTTTTAATGACTTCAGCAAAAAGGATTTGGCCTTATTCGGTTTTTTCGTACATAAGTAAAATTGGCCAACCCGGTAATAACCAAAAGATCTTTCCAATATTGAAGAGTTATCAAGTTTTTCGTTCATAAGGCGCAGCATCTCCATGTAATTTAACTCTGCCAATTTATATTGATCAAGTGCAGTGTAGCAATCCCCAAGCTGGCTGTACAATAAGATCATATTGTCAGTGATCGGCGGATTACTTTTGGCGCTATGATTTAAAATAAAGGAAAGAGCCTCCTTGGGTTTGCCTTGTTCAATTAAACCGGTAACAATGGACCCCCTGATATTGGCTACGAGCCCATAGTCTTTTTTTCGGACGGAGTAATAAAAGGCTTTGTATGCCCACGATAAATATTCAGAAGTATTCCCCAGATCTTTATTGATCCTGCTGATCCGGCCAAAAAAAGTGATGGCATGCGAGGAATCCTCCGCTGTCTGCATCATTTTTTCAGTTTTCAAGGCATAGGATAGCGCTTGATGATAATCTGCTTTAATGGTATAGAGTGCCGACAGGAGGTCGGTAGCAAACAATAAATTTTGGTGAGATGGCTTTTGCGCGGTATCAATGATTTGGAAAAGTTCTTTTTCAGCCAAATGAAAATTGCGTTGCTGCAGGTGAAGATCAGCGAGGTTACGAAGGACGTCGAGTTCCGACTGGTGGTTATTAAGATGCCTTTCCAGGACTAAAGCATTTTGGTAGCAATGTATTCTGAAGGGAATGTTTTCCTGGTTTGATCTGATATTAATCGATAAATACTGCCAGGCTATGCTTTCGTTAATTTCATCTCCGGTCTTTTTGCATTGCTGAATGATCGGTAAAAATAATCGTTTGGCATCCTCGGATGGAGCTTGACGGCATAGTGAATCTGCCTTATCGATCTGATCAGTGATCGCGGCGCTTCGTTGTGCTTTTAAATCTGCGCAGGCAATTAGGATGAGAATACTTAATAGGGACCATTTCATAACATGGGATCATTTACATACTTATCTTATTAAATAATTAACCACCCGGTCAATTTTGGCCGCCTAAGACGATTGGTGACTTTTTTGCCACCTACATCTGTAGCGTGGGTTTAAAACTGACGGAGATGCGAGTTCCCCCGGAATTCTGGAATTTGAGATCGGCATTGATCTCTGCACTCAATCCTTTCATCAATTCGACTCCCAACGATTGATATTCCGTGCTGAATGGGTCTTCTTGCATCCCAATACCATTGTCTGCGATCACCAATAGGATCTGGTGGTCGTCATCAACTAATGCAATATGAATTTCACCTGCTATAAACCCGGGGAAAGCATATTTAATAGCATTGGTGACCGCCTCGTTAATGATAAGACCTAAAGGGATCGCATAAGAAATATTCAGCGTGATCGGGTCGATATCAAATGTAAAACTGACGAAACCTGCAACACCGAAGCTTGCTTCCAGGTTATTGACCAACTCGGGAATATATTCCGTCATATCAATCGTTTTGATATTATCGGTCCTATACAGCTTTTGATGGATAAGCGACATTGCAAAGATCCGGTGCTGACTGCTTTCTACAGCTTTTAAGGCATCATCTTCCAGATACTTCGCCTGTGACTCCAATAAACAAATCACGGTATGAAGATTGTTTTTTACCCGGTGATGAACCTCCTTTAACAGCCATTCTTTCTCAACGACCAACTGTTGAAGCATATCATTTTTTCGTGTGATCATCGCGTTGGTTTTTTTTGCCACTTTCGCCTGCCGGTAAAGGAGGGCGGCGATCACTAATAGCAAACATGATGCGATAATCGTCCAGGTTCTGGTAGAGTCGGCATCTGCCAGATTCAAAGTTTGGAGTTTTGCAAAGTTCCTCAGATCATTGATACGCTTGTCTTTTTGTTGGGTGTCATACGCAATTTGCAGTTCTTCGATTTGCTTATTTTTGACCGAATTGAATAAGGAATCTTTTAATTGGTCGCTTCGCTGTAAATAGGTAATCGCACTTTGATAATTTCCCGCGGCTGAATCGGCTTTGAATAGCAGGAGGGAAATACCTTGTATATCTTTCACATCATCACCTTTTTCAAATCCCTTTAGCGCTTTAAGGAGATAAGGTTTGGCTATCCGATGCTGGTTTCTCAGCAGGTAAAAATTTCCGATGGACTGGTAACCTACAGCCTCCTGGCTGCGTATTAAATTAGCATTGCCTTTCTCGATCAGATTGATTATTTCAAGATATTTCTTTTCAGCTAAATCATAGTTTTTAAGACCGTAATAACAACCTGCCATGTTGGAGAGTAATATGATCTGATCGTGCGGATCGAATGGGCCATAGTTTTTGCTTTCATTTAATAAAAAATTCAAGGCCGCCCGCGGTCTGCCTAACTTAACTAAACTGTTGACGACCGTACTTCCGGTCGATACAATATACCGGCGGTAGCTTTTTATTTTTAAAACTGCTTCATAGGATTTTTTGGACCATTCCAGGACGGCGTTTTCATTTCCCAGATCCCGGTAGATGGTTTGCAGCCGGCCATAAAAGGTAATAGTATATAGCGAGTCGGCCGCCGTTCGCATCGTTTTTACCGTTTTCAGTGCGTAAAGTAGGGCCTTGTTGTATTCGCCTTTAGAAATATATAGCCAGGCCATCAGATCATAAGAGAAGAGCAAACTGCTATGTGATGCCGGCCGGCTCGGTTTGAGGGTTTGTAGTAATTCGTTTTCCGCGGTAATATAGCTTCGTTGCTGAATATGGATATCTGCAACTTTCCTGAGCAGTTCGTATTCGGACTCCGGGTCATTCAACCGTCTTACCAGTTTAAGGGCATTCTGGTAACAGCTTAATCTGAACTGGGTTCGTTTCGCATCGCTGCTGGGCTGATCAGCCAGGTATTTCCAGGCAATCCATTCGCTGCTGATATCTCCTGTACTTTTACATGTTGCTATTAAGGGAAGAAAAAGACTTTTGGCATCTGATTTAGGATTTGATCGGCACCGGATCTTGGTTCTGAGGATGTTAATGCGGTTTATAAAGTCCAGGCTTGGGGCTTCTGTATTGAGTTTCTCTGCCTGATTTAAATAAAATTCAATAGAGTCCGGATAGAAAACAAGCGCTGAATCTACATAAAAGCCAGCCACTTTGATTAGTATCGGAATTCGCGCAGAATCCAGTTCTTTACGGTTTTTTAATTTTTCCAACAATTGGTCTAGGGTTGAATGGGCCTTCTGCGCCATGACCGTCGCACCGGATATCAGGAATAAAATAATAGTGATGGTTGTTTTCATTTATTTTCAAATGCCAGATCGTTTCTGCCTGCAATGCATTGATCGATTTGTAAGCATGAACCGTTTTTTTATCAACCGAATTGTTTGGAGATCCCGAGTTTGACCATCCTGGATTTGAGTGTTGAGGAGTTGATATCAAGGAGATCCGCGGCACCACCCGGTCCGTAGATTTTCCAGTTGCATTTGGCCAGTGCGTCCAGGATATGATCCCTTTCGTTATCAGTCATTGTCTTCATACCTTTAATTTCAGGACTGCCTGTTGCGGACTGTTTAATAATGGGCAGGGCTATCTTATCGATCAGGCGGCCCTCACAAAGCAGGACGGAACGTTCGATAAGATTGATGAGCTGCCTGACGTTCCCCGGCCAGGGATAGTCGAGCAGCGCCTTTTTGACTGAATCGGAGAAGCCGGAAACATGCTTATGATTCGCTGCAGCAAAAATGCCCAGGTAATGATCGGCAATCGGCATAATGTCGGCTTTTCTTTCCCGCAACGGGGAGAGCTCTATCGGGAACACATAAAGCCGGTAGTAAAGGTCCAGCCTGAACCTGCCGACCGCGATCTCTTCTTCCAGGTTGCGGTTGGTTGCAGCGATGATCCTGACATTAACTTTTTTTCGTTTTCCGCCTATCGGGCAGATCTCTTTTTCCTGCAATACGCGGAGCAGTTTCGATTGGATCTCCATCGGCATTTCACCGATCTCATCCAGGAAGATGGTGCCATTCTCCGCTTGTTCGAATTTGCCGATCCTTTTATCAACGGCACCGGTAAAACTTCCCTTCTCATGGCCGAACAGTTCGGATTCAATAAGCGTGGGCGATATAGCCGCACAGTCAACGATGATCAGCGACTTTTTACCGCGCGCGGAATGATCATGGATAGCCCTTGCTACCAGTTCCTTACCGGTGCCGCTTTCACCAAGGATCAGCACCGGGCTTTCAGCAGCGGCAGCGATCTGTATCAGGCGGCCGGTATCTTTCAGTCCGGGACTTTTGCCAGCCATCCCGAAATTGTCGGGGGCGCTGCCTTTAGTATCGGCGGCGGCTTTCGAATGCGCGGATGAGCGTGTTAGTAAAAGATGCTCGGTATGCAGATCGGCCGCAATATCAAGCATGGCCAGTACATCTTTTTCACGAAATGGTTTGACCAGGAACCCGTAAGGCGAGGTTTGTTTAGCGAGCTTAAACGTCCGCTCATCAGAATTCGCCGAGAGGTAAATGAAAGGAATATGGCGTTCCTTGAGCACAGGCGCCAGATCGATACCGGTTTTATCCCCTTTTAAGAAAATATCCAGCAACACAAGGTCCGGCGGTTCCAAACGGAGGATTCTAAGTGCTTCGTCAACGGACCGGGCAATAGAACAAACGGTATATCCTGCTGCTTCCAGCACTTTGCGGAGATTGTTTGCCTCTATAAATTGGTCCTCAACTATTAATACTTTATTTTTCATACCAAAATTTCTTCAATAGAATTTCAATAACCAAATAGGCTGCGTTAATGGGCAGATTAACGATCTGATTAAGAAATTTTAATTAATGCCGTTCAGTAGGGATGGACAAAAAATTCGCCCAACTGACTGCCAGTAATTGCAAAGGTTATGCCGTGAGCTATGGAGTTGATAGCCAGTAAATTGGATTATGTTGCAAAGCATTAAAATCATTTAATATCATGATATCATGATATTAATGCGAAATGCAATGATAGTGAACACTTTGAGAATCTGCCGGGCGGCGATTAAGCAAGATGAGGATTAAGGATTTCGTCGGCTGGTATTAATACGGGCCAACTAAAAATATGACGTGGCCGTCGGAGCAAATGATACATGGATACGGGTGCCATTGGAGGCATCGAACATGATTTGCCCGTTGATGTCCCCGCATAGACCCTTCATTAATTCAATTCCCAGCGTACCGGACTCGTTAACGTAAAGGCATTTGGGAATGCCGATCCCATTATCTGTCATTTCCAAATGAATATTTTCGTCAGATTGGTATAAGACAATGCCTATTTTTCCTTTTCCATTTTTGGGGAATGCATATTTAATAGCGTTTGTAACGGCTTCATTGATGATGAGACCTAGCGGAATGGCATAAGCAATATCCAGGGTTAGCGCATCAACTTTTATTTCAAAATCAATCTCACCGGCAACACCAAAGCTCTTCTCTAGATTAAGCATCAATTCACTGATATACTCTGCCATCTCTATCATTTTGATCTTATCCGACCGATATAGTTTTTGATGTAATAAAGACATGGCAAAGATTCGGTGCTGGCTGGTCTCTATCGCCTTCAAAGCTTCGTCTTTGAGATATTTTGCCTGTGACTCCAGTAAAGAAATAACCGTATGTAAATTGTTTTTTACACGGTGGTGTACCTCTTTTAAAAGCCATTCTTTCTCATGGACCAGTTGCTGCAAAATTTCGTTCTTGCGGGCCGTGGCCTTATTGGTTCTTCGGGCGGACCGCGCCTGCCGGTAAAGGAGGCCCGCAATAATCAAAACCAAACTTAAACCGGCGGTAATCCAGTTTCTTGTTGAGTCAGCGTGTAGCAGTTTTAATTGCTGATACTTTGAATTATTCTGTAATTGCTGTATATTTTTATTTTTTTGTTCGGTTTGGTAAGCGATCTGCAATTCTTCTATCTGTTTGCTTTTTTCCGAACTGAAAATGGAATCCTTCAACCTGTTACTTTCCTGCAAATATTTGATGGCGCTGGAATAATGCCCGGCTGCCGAATCGACTTTAAAAAGAAGTAAATAGGTATCCTTAATAAAGCTGACGAATGCGGTAGCTTTGTAACCCGCCAGTGCGTTGAGCAGGTAAGTCCGGGCAAATGCTTCTCTGCCGGTATTCACATAAAATTTTCCGATTACGAAATTATAGACGGCGCCATCATATACAGAAAGGTCATGGGAATGACTGTTCATCAAAAGCAATAATTGTTGATAGCTTTTTTCTGCGAGCGGGTATTCTCTTAATGCGTAATAGCAGTCTCCAACCTGCCTTTGAAACAACATCAAAGCGTTAGGACTTGCTAATTGCCTTTTATATTCATGATCCAAAACGAACCGCAATGCCTCCTGAGGCTTGCGCTCAGCGATCAGGTTGCTGGCTATGGAGCCGCGAATAAGGGCTAAGCCGTCATATTGCCCTTTCTTTAAACAATAGTCGAATGCCTTTTTGGCCCAGATGTTACTTTCTGATGGGTTGCCTAATAAACTGTATATTAAACGCAGCCGGCCGTAGGAGGTGGCTAGGATATTAGCGGTATCCAAACTTGAGCGGATCGCATGCTGTGTCTTAAACGCATATTTTAGCGCCTTTTCATATTTTCCTTTAGTGGTATACAAGCCGGCAAGCCTGTCGTAACAATTTAACAGGTCCTCGTTTGACGTAGCCGGATCGGAAGATATTTGAATCAATTCCTTTTCAGCGGAATCCAGTTTATGTTCTTTAATGTGAACTTCGGCCATGTATTTCAGCAGCGTTAACTGCGCTTTTCTGTCGTGAAGCTGCCGGCTAAGCCTGGTCGCTTGCCAGAGAAAGGATTGATATGACGGGTCTGGCCGTGGTTTATCGGTCATTCTTTCAATTAACGCCAGTAGCGCTGCCAGTTGACCTTGGCTATCGCCGGTTCTTAAACAGTCACTGATAAGCGGCAAAAAGAGCTTCTCAAGATTCAGGTCTGGTTTTTTGCTATATTGGATTTTCGCTCCTACAAGATTAATGCTGTTTTGATAATGAACGTTACGGAATTGCTCATTGAGCTTTTTGGCCTGGTCCAAATAAATTTCCGCAGAATCGGTTTTGCCTTCAGCCGGCAGGTCATCATAAGAGGCGGATAAAGCGATGAGTACTGCCAGACGCGGCGTATCCTGGCCTATGTTTTTGAGCTTTTTAAGTAACTGTTCTCGGTCCTGGTTCTTCAACTGGGCAAAAGCGGTCACAGTTATGAAAAGAGTCAGGAACGATGTTGACAGTTTCTTCATTGAATGTTTTAAAATGCCAAATATAAGGATTCAATCATCAACCGAATTGTTTGGAGATCCCGAGCTTGACCATTCTTGATTTGAGGGTGGAAGAGTTGATATGGAGCAGGTCTGCCGCACCTCCGGGCCCATATATTTTCCAGTTGCATTTGGCCAGAGCATCCAGGATGTGATCGCGTTCGTTATCGGTCATTGACTTCATGCCTTTCGGCTCTGCACTGCCGGCGACAGTCTGCCTGAAGACCGGCAGGACTACCCGGTCGATCAGGCGGCCCTCACAAAGCAGAACGGACCGTTCGACCAGGTTGATAAGCTGCCGGACATTGCCTGGCCAGGGATAATCAAGTAAAGCCTGCCGGACTGGTTCAGAAAACCCGGAGATGTGCTTGTTATTGGCAGCCGCGAATACACCCAGGTAATGTTCGGCGATCGGCATGATATCCGCTTTCCTTTCCCGCAGTGGTGACAATTCTACCGGGAACACGTAAAGCCGGTAATACAGGTCCAGCCTGAACCTCCCGGCCGCGATCTCTTCTTCCAGGTTCCGGTTGGTGGCCGCAATGATCCGGACATTGACCTTCTTTAGCTTTCCGCCTATCGGGCAGATCTCTTTTTCCTGTAGTACGCGGAGCAGTTTTGACTGGATCTCCAGCGGCATTTCCCCGATCTCATCCAAAAAGATCGTGCCGTTTTCAGCCTGTTCGAACTTGCCGATCCGCTTGTCTGCAGCACCGGTAAAGCTTCCCTTTTCGTGCCCGAAAAGTTCGGATTCGATCAGTGTGGGCGATATGGCTGCGCAGTCAACGATGATCAGCGGCTTTTTACCGCGTGCAGAATGATCATGGATCGCCCTTGCCACCAGTTCCTTGCCGGTTCCACTTTCTCCAAGGATCAGCACCGGGCTTTCAGCAGCAGCGGCGATCTGTATCAGGCGGGCGACATCTTTTAGCCCTGAACTTTTTCCGGCCATTCCAAAGTTATCTGTACCCCCGTTTTTCAGATCGGCCGGGGCTTTAGGCTTAGCGGCAGCACGTGCCAGCGAACGGTGCTCGTTGTGCAGGTCTGCGGCAATGTCCAGCATGGCCAGCACATCCTTTTCACGAAATGGTTTGACCAGGAACCCATAAGGTGAGGTCTGCTTGGCGAGCTTAAATGTCTGCTCGTCCGAATTAGCCGAGAGATAAATGAAGGGAATGTTACGCTCCTTAAGCACGGGCGCGAGGTCTATTCCCGTCTTTTCTCCTTTCAGAAAGATATCCAGCAGCACCAGGTCAGGCGGGTCCGAACGCAGTATCCTGAGCGCTTCATCCACCGACCGGGCGACAGAACAAACCTCATACCCTGCCAGCTCTAAAACCTTCCGGAGATTGTTTGCCTCTATAAACTGGTCCTCTACTATTAATACTTTACCCTTCATAACGCCTTTAATTTCGTTTTTAAGATTAGCAGTATCAAAATTCTGAATTGCTTTTTATACCTCTAAACGTGAAAAAAAAGCGCAGCAAATTTAAATACAAAATACGATTTTAAGTTGAAGATACAGGAACATACCGGGGTAACCAAAACTGGAGTGGTAACCTTCGTTATACCAGATAGCCAATGTTGACCAATCAGTCTGAGCAACGCCCCGCTTTCCAGTTGTTTGACTGGCGATTATTTGCCTCAGATCACCACATTGATCTCCATATCGATATTATTTTGCGTGATCTTCGAATAGGGACATAGCTCATTAGCGCCGATAACAATAGCATTGGCATCCTCAAAGGATAAGCCCGGCAGGTTTACATATAACCGTGCCTGAAGGTGGGTGTTTTTATTTAAGCCGGCAAGCGCGACCTCAGCGTCTACAGAAACATGACGTGGGATCACTATCTCTTGCTTTAAGGCATAAACATTGATTGCGGCCATAAAATTGGCCGCCCATCCTGCCGCGAATAATTGTTCCGGGTTCGTTCCTTTGCCGGGGATACCCGACGGATTAAGGGTAACATCCAAACACCCGTCATCACTTTGCGCAGTATCGTTTCGTCCGCCGTTGGTGCGGACCTTGCCGGTATTAATGATCTTGTCGATGTGTAATGCCGCAGCAGCTGCCTCTTTGGCAACATGGCTATCTTTCATTTCTATTTTGTTTTATTGATGCTGCGAAATTCGCAGCGGTTATTTGATCACCTACTAATTCAATGTATCTACCGATCGGGTGAATGATCGGTTTAAACATCACAAACTTAAGATCAACGCGCTGGATCGGAAACGAATGAACATCTGAAGCGGACAGATTGCATTTTCAAACGGACTTTTTGGGGCAGGAACTAACTTAACTGTTTGGTCTTCGGTTGATCGTTAACACTTCTTCTATCGTCCGGAACTTACCAGGTTCTATTGTCATTCATCGTCATGATATCTCACCGGAATTTTCATGATATCATGAATTCCCAAATATTAAATTCTTGAATTATCGCATAAGTTATTGATTGTTAAATAATTATGAGTATGGCATGATGTTTTCGTTACCGGTATTAGGCTTTTAATGATCAACATGATGAAAAACAATGACAAAAGAAACCGCAGATTGAATGGTTCCATTACCAAAAGGGTCATTGACCTGCACCATAAGGGTTATCACTTCGATTTTCTGATGCTGGAAGACTGTATCCTGTTGTGCGCACAGAACAACGAGCGGCTGCCGGTGCATGCGGTACAGATTCAGATTGTCGACCAGGGATACGACCAGCTGACACAAAGCTTTAAGTATATCCATACCATTGACACAGGTAACGGAGACCTCGGTGTACTGTTAATGGACAGGTTTTTTAATAACGGAAAGCTTGCCTGAAAATGCACTCAGATCTGGATTTACGGCGACTTTGCCGCAGTCGTCCGTAAAACGCATAAAGCTGGGTTATCCGGCTTTATGATAAACCGGCCCGCGGGAGTCGCAGGGCCGGTTTGATGTGTTACTTAGGGGTTAACTATAGGTTTCATCTCATAGCCCTCGTAGTCGTTTACTACCTGCATCGATAATCCCAGCGCACCGGCAACACCTTTACCGTATTCCGGGTCAGCCTTATAACAGTTCCTGATATGACGTATTTGGATAAACTGCGCTGCGCTGCCAACCGCTGCTGCGGTATTCATAAACAGCAACTGCTGCTGCTCAGGTAACATCAAACGGAACAGGTTGCCGGGCTGGCTGTAATAATCATTATCCTCCCGGTGATCCCAATGGCCTGCATCACCATTTATCTTAAGCGGAGGTTCGCTGAAATCCGGCTGTTCCTGCCACTCGCTGAAACTATTGGGCTCATAAGACTTGGCACCCCCATAGTTTGTATCTGTACGCATGGCTCCATCCCGGTGATAAGAGTGGAAAGGACATTTCGGTGCGTTAACAGGGATCTGATGGTGGTTAACGCCTAAACGGTAGCGTTGCGCATCTCCGTATGAAAATAATCGGCCCTGCAGCATCTTGTCCGGAGAAAAGCCAATACCCGGAACAACCTGGGCAGGATTAAAGGCAGCCTGTTCCACTTCTGCAAAGTAGTTCTCCGGGTTGCGGTTCAGCGTCAGTTCACCTACCTGGATCAACGGGTAATCTCCATGCGGCCATACTTTGGTCAGATCAAATGGATTGATAGGATAAGAGTCGGCAGCTTCCTCCTCCATGACCTGCACATACATCGTCCACTTTGGAAAATCTTTTCTTTCTATACTTTCAAAAAGGTCACGCTGGTGGCTTTCCCGGTCGTGGCCAACCAGGGCAGTGGCCTCCTGTTCCGTCAGGTTTTGAATGCCCTGAGCGGTTTTGAAGTGAAATTTAACCCAGTAACGTTTTTGATCATTGCTAATCAGGCTGAAAGTATGACTGCCAAAACCGTCCATATGCCGGTAGCTTTTCGGGAGTCCGCGGTCACTCATAACGATAGTAACCTGGTGCAGGGCTTCCGGAAGCAGCGTCCAGAAATCCCAGTTGTTATCAGCGCTTCGCATATTCGTTCTCGGATCTCTTTTAACCGCATGGTTAAGGTCCGGAAATTTTAAAGGGTCCCGCAAAAAGAAGACAGGTGTATTATTTCCTACCAGATCCCAGATACCTTCTTCCGTATAAAATTTGATGGCGAAGCCCCGGATATCGCGTTCTGCGTCGGCTGCGCCGCGCTCGCCGGCTACTGTAGAGAAACGCAGAAATAACGGGGTTTCTTTGCCCACCTCCGCAAACAGTTTTGCCCTGGTATAACGGGTAATATCATGAGTGACTTTGAATACACCGAAAGCTCCGGAACCTTTGGCATGCATGCGTCTTTCAGGAATGACCTCCCGGTCAAAGTGAGCCATTTTTTCCAGGAACCACGCATCCTGCAGCAATGCAGGTCCGCGTCTGCCCGCAGTCATGATGTTTTGGTTGTCTGTTACCGGCGCCCCGGTGCGATTGGTTAATTTTTTGTTGTCCATTTTTTGATTTCGTTGAGGATCGTAAAAGAATTAAGAAATGCATAATCATTTCAGGCAGCTGAAAATAGGGAGGTATCATTTCCGGAGCTACGGGATCATGGTTGAAGCGGGCATTTTTAGGGTTCAGCCGGGCAGGGAGCCTCTTGGCCATTTCCCACCGTCCGCCACTAAAGGCGTACCTTTGATTAACCGGCGATCGCCATGAAATAATCCATTTCCATCGTATGATGAGATAAATTTCTGGCATATGATTTCCCGGCGAGCCAAACGGTTTGCAGGGTTTGTACTCCGGCTACTTTCAGGTGACGCCGCTCATGGTTCAGGCTCTTTTTATGATCATCGCTTAACAGACTATAAAAAGCATCGGAAAGGATCAGATCATTATTCTGGTGCTTGGTCTGTTCCTGCAGTCTGGCAGCGACGTTAACGGGCAGGCCCATAACGGATAGCGGCATTTCAGGACTATGTGCGTATTCAACAACAACGCCGCCGGCATTCAGGCCAACACCTGCCTGCAGCGGAAACCCGAACTTAGCCATCACATATTCGCGGTTGACAAAATCCAGGGCTTCATAGATCATCCTGGCGCTTTGCAGCGCGTCATTGGCAGCTGTTTCGGGGTTCGTTTCCAAGCCGTAAACCGCGTAGAGACTGTCGCCAGCCCGGTCTACGACGCGGCCACCAAAATTATCGATGATCTTAACAAAAAGGTCCAGCAGCTTTTTAACGGTTTGGACATTTTCAAGCTGTGATCCGGATTGGAGGAAACCGGTAAAGTTCCTGATATCCAAAAAAAATATGGCCAGCTCTTTTTCCATCACCGTTTGCTCGGCTTGCCCTGAGGCGGCTGCAGCATTAGCCTCGGGACATAACAGGCCGCGCCGCCCTGCTGAGCAGTCGTCCTGGATCAGGTCAGCTAAGGAAAGTGTACCAGTGTCAACACCTGATTGGAGATATTGCGGCCGATCATTTATATATTTCATGTTCATAGTTCTTTATCATCTGCGGGATCCTGTTAATTCAAAAGTCAGTTCCTCAATTAACAGGAACTGACTTGTAAGGCGCTAACCAAGGTTTTAGGCATCAACTTTTCCAACTGAAAATTCGTTGTCAGCCACTGCAGTATTATAGGTTGCAGGATAAAGTTTACGAAACATCGTGTAGGTCACCGCTACCATGATAAATGCAATAATTGCGTCGATGGTTGCCGGAAATCCAAGCACCGCGATCTTAGAAAGGAAAGCAAAAGTGATGTCGAAAAAGATGCCCGCGAATACCCATTCTTTTAACCGCAGTAATTTGTTCGGTGTTAAAAGAACTGCAACCCCGGATAGTTTGGCAACGCCTAAAATGTAGATAAAGTGAGGCGGGTACCCAAGTTTAACGGTGATACCCCAAATGACCGCGTTATGGGTCAGTTCTCCAAATCCGCTGGCTCCGAACCATAATGAAGTTAATGCAGCTCCGATCCAGTAAATTGTTTTTGTTGTTTTAAGTGTCATGGCTTATGTTTTTAAAATTTATGAAACAAATGTCACTCACAACACAAATTAATAACAGCACAAACCACCTGAACTGGACGCTTCGGCCCGTTAACCAGACACTTTGAGGCTCAGCGCTTCAGCCTTGCCGGTCAGGAAGCAAGGACTTGATCTGATGTCATCAACTGTAATCTGACAATTCATCCGGCGGGCTGCAGGCAGAGATATAGCGCCAAACATACGATGCCCGGATCAATTGCCGATATGCCCGGTTCAACCCTGACATTGTCGGCACGGGAGGGATTCTAATGGCCTATCAGCGCACCAGCCAATACTTTTACTTATAGTAACAACTACAAAATAAATAATGAAAAAGTCAAAAATGAATCCCTTAAAAATGATTTTCGCATTTCTGGCAATAGCCATCGTGATCGTTATACCCCTGCAGTTTTCCTCGCCGGTGATCGAAAATCCCCCGGTCAAAAGCGAGATCGAACTTCCCGGGGACATTCAGGCAATATTGCAAAGAGCGTGTTATGACTGTCACTCAAATCATTCCCAAACGGCTTGGTTTGACCGGATTGCTCCTGCTTCCTATTTGGTTGCGCACGATATAAAAGAGGGTCGGACGAGGTTTAATTTTTCAGATTGGAAAGCGAATCCGCCTGCCGTACAGGAATTATTGCTGTGGGAAATGGTAAATGCCATCGAAGAGCATAAAATGCCCTTGAAAAGCTATGTCATGGTTCATCCGGCTGCCGGGATTTCGGCAGCTGAACTCACTGCATTAAAAAGCTACGTCAACTCGCTGCCGGGCAGGCATAAAATTGATACCGCCAGAATTATCAGATCTGCCGGCGCTCCTGGTGCGGCTTCAAAAACAGCCGGTACCAATGCGCCCGTTTCGTTAAATGGGATAAAGTACTCAGGCGATTACCAGAACTGGAAGATCATCAGCGTTACCGATAAGTATGATGGAGGAAGTATGAGGGTGGTCTATGGAAATGACATCATGGTAAAAGCCATTAAACAGCGTCAGCTGCCCTTTCCCGACGGCGCGAAGATCGTGAAAGCAGTATGGGGTAAGCAACATGAGGATAAGGTGGGGAATATCTCGCCCGGAAACTTTCAAAATGTCCAGATCATGATCAAGGACAGTAAGAAATATAAGTCAACCGAAGGCTGGGGATTTGCCAAGTTTGAAGGGCTCCGGCTCAAACCATCCGGCAAGACGGCTTTGTTCGCTACAACCTGTATCAACTGCCACCGATTGCTGGTGCCTGAAAGTGATTTTGTATTTAACATACCGACTAAATAACTTACCAAAAGAAAGATCATGTTAACCAAACCAATTTATGCAGTCCTACTGGGCGTATTGCTGGTATCCTGCAGCCAAAGTAAACACCCTGCGCTGGCGCCTGAATACCTGTACAATGCAGGTGACCAGAAAGTGATCAGCTCGCTGATCAACAATAAACATCACACCATCTCCATCATTTACGGCAATGGACCGGCTTTGCGTTCAGCTCAGGATACCGTTAGAACCCACACTGCCGGAGAGCAATATGTAATGGTAACCTGGAGACAACGGCCGATGCCGCATTGGTATGGAACAAATATGAACGGCAAAATTCTGGCCGTCGAAACCGTTACAGTTGCTCAGGATCCTGCCGGTAAGATAGGGTACTCGTACCTGCTAAAAAACACTGGAGGAAATAACACTATTGAACCGGATGTCAGCAGGGAGCAACGGATCCAGCTGATCACCGGTCAGCCGGCCGCAGTATTGCCGGAGAATTAGGGATTAGGGAAACCGCATATGGGAATGATAAAGAGGAATTACAATGACTTTACACGTATTACAGCATGTGAAATTTGAGGGTCCCGGCTTTATTGCTGATTGGGCAACGATAAATGGTCATCAATTGACCTTTACCAGGTTCTACGAACCCGGCTATCAGCTTCCTGGTCTGGAAGAACTGAACGCGCTGGTGATCATGGGCGGCCCTATGGATGTATTTGCGGAACACGAATTCAGCTGGCTTCATGCTGAAAAAGTTTTTATAGAAGATTGTATACAGGCTGGTAAAAAGGTGCTCGGAATATGCCTTGGTGCGCAGCTCGCATCATGGTGTTTAGGTTCGATGGTAGGTGTCGCCCCGCATAAAGAGATTGGCTGGTTTCCGGTCACCACAACTAAAGACAGCGAAAGATTACCCTGGTTCTATGATTTATTTGCCGGCGATCCGGTCGTGCTTCATTGGCATGGGGACAAATTTCAGATCCCTTACGGTGGATTTGAGCTGCTGCGATCTGCTGGTAACCGGAATCAGGCTTTTCTTTATAATAACAATGTGCTTGGGCTGCAGTTCCATCTGGAAACTACCAGCGAAACATTGGCCCTGATGATTGAAAACTGCAGAGATGAACTGCAGCCGGCGAAATTCATACAATCTGAAAATGAAATGCTGACCGGACTTATTCACATAAAGGCTAACCAATACATGATGACCCGGATACTGGATAATTTCCTTAACGATACCGGCGTACAATAAAACCCCTGGCAATAGGGGTAAATGATGCTGAAGGTGTACCATGTACGCCTTTTTTTGTAGCCGGTGGTCAGGATTGTCAAGCAATGAATTTTTTGATAAACTCTTTTTTCGCGCACCCGCTCAGAGAATTCAGCACGCATCACTTCGCGATTAAGCGCATCCTGTTCAGGGGCCGGAATGCCCGATACACGGGGCAAATCGCCCGCTTAAACCTGTCCTTTATAGGCTGATATACTGCTCAGAAATACTTTTGATTCATCACTACACAGAAATGCAAAAAATAGACTCAAAAATGAAAACTAACATCAAAATCTACAGCAGGCTTATTGCAACCAGTATCCTGCTAACTACAGGCATTGCCAGTTTTGCACAAACCGGAACAGCCGGGGGCACCGATCAGGTGACTGCTACCGGCGATCAGTCGATCCGGCCTTTTAAAGCTGAAATTCCGGAAGCTGCGATCGCAGATATGCGTAAAAGAATAGTTGAAACCCGCTGGCCGGCAAAAGAAACCGTTGCAGACCAGTCACAGGGGATGAAGCTGGAAAAGCTACAAGAGCTGGCCAGCTACTGGGCAACTGATTACGACTGGCGCAAAGCGGAAGCAAAATTAAACGCCTATCCGCAGTTCATCACCAATATCGATGGACTGGATATTCACTTTATACATGTTCGTTCTAAGAACCCGAATGCGATGCCCATGATCATGACCCATGGCTGGCCCGGTTCTATCTTTGAATTGCTGAAGGTGATCGGTCCGCTGACTGATCCTGTCGCTTATGGCGGTAAGGCAGAAGACGCCTTTGATTTGGTCATCCCGTCGATCCCCGGATTTGGCTTCTCAGGTAAACCAACAGCTACCGGCTGGGATTCGGATCATATCGGGCATGCGTGGGCGGAACTGATGGCGCGACTGGGTTACACAAAATATGTATCACAGGGGGGCGACTGCGGTTCGGTGATCTCGCAGCGGATGGCAAAAAACCACGAAAAAGGTTTGATCGGCATCCATGTGAATATGCCTGCTACTGTTCCGCCGGAAATCGCCAAAGCCTTAACCGATGGAGATAAGGCACCGGCCGGATTATCGGCTAAAGAGCTGGAAGCATTCAAGACACTTGATATCTTTTACCGTAAAAGTACCGGATACTCCGGCATGATGGTAACCCGTCCGCAAACGATCGGTTATAGCCTGGCGGATTCACCGGTTGGACAGGCTGCCTGGATGTACGACGAATTCGCAGGCTGGACATTTTCTGGCGGCGACCCTGAAAAATCATTGACCAAAGATGAAATGCTGGACGATATCTCCCTGTATTGGCTGACCAACACCGGTGCCTCATCTGCAAGGATCTACTGGGAAGATCATTCCAACAACTTCAATGCGGTTAATTTAACCCTTCCGGTAGCCGTGACCGTTTTCCCCGGAGAGATCTACAAAGCGCCTAAAACATGGGCAAACAGGGCTTATCATAACCTCATCTATTTTAATGAAGTGAACAAGGGCGGGCACTTTGCTGCCTGGGAAGAGCCACAGCTGTTCAGTGAAGAGATTCGCAAAGCTTTCAAATCCCTGCGCCCTTTAGTTAAATAAAAGACCAGTTCCAATTAAAAGGCACACGCCATATTCATTATGCAAAGCATCTATCCGAACCCGCAGCAAAATGCCGCTGCGGGTATTGTAAGCCATCCCGGTCAGAAGAAGAATACGGTATTAGGAATTGCCGGTCTGGTATTGGTTGCGCTTGCGCTGCGGCCGTCACTCGTTTCGGTAGGCCCGGTATTGCCCCTGATATCGCAAACATTCCACTTGTCCCATACCACTGCCAGTTTGCTGACAGCTATACCGGATCTGCTGATGGGGTTAATGGCGCTGCCAACGCCATGGCTGGCTCACCGGCTTGGCAGGGATAAGCTCATCATAATTGCGATGTTCATTTTATCGGTATCGACCGTGGCAAGAGCATTTTCGCCGAACCCGTTTGTCCTCTTATTGACTACTGCCGGAGTTGGGACAGGTATCGCGGTAACCGGCGCGCTTTTATCGGGTTTCATAAAATCGAGCTACGCTAACAGGGCGGTATTGGTGATGGGAGTATATACGACCGCCTTGTGCATAGGCAGTACAATACCAGCTTTTCTAACAGCTCCAATTGCTTCCTTAACAGGAAGCTGGCGTTTTGCTACAGGTATATATGCGCTACTCTGCTTCATCGGGATGATCGCATGGTATGTTTTAAGCCGGCATCACAAAAATGTTAATACCGCCAATGTGCAATTGAGTAAGCATGTTTCATTACCCTGGCGCAATTTAAGCGCCTGGAAGATTGCCATTTTCTTTGCGTGTAACAACCTTCTTTTTTATGCTTTACTGGCCTGGCTGCCGCTGATGTTCCTTGAAGCGGGAAAGCCCGGCGCATCAGCCAACAGTATACTCGGCTATTTAACCTCCGCACTGATCGTGGGCACACCTGCCGTTAGTGCTTTGTCCAGGTCTCATGACCGGCGCATATGGTTGGCCTGCTGCTCTTTACTCACCCTGGCCGGCATATTGATGATCGCTTTTTTACCCAGCGTTTTCCCCGAGTTCGTTGTTTTTTTCACCTCACTGGGATTAGCCGGCACTTTCACACTGGGAATGACACTTCCGCTCGATAATACCAATTCACCTGCTGAGACCAATGCCTGGACAGCATTTACACTACTCATCGGTTATTTGATTGCAGCAACCGGCCCCTTATGTGTAGGCATTTTACGGGATCTTACCGGTAGTTTTTCATCATCATATTTTTTGCTGATCAGCGTATCGGTTATTATGCTGCTGCTGTCTTTTACGCTAAAACCGCCGGCACAAAAGTCTATGGAAAGAACTGCTTGGAAATAATACAACACGCAGGAGGCAATTTCTAATTGTTAAACGAATGTCATAACCGATGGAAAAGGCTGGTAACATCTGTTATACTGGTAACAAAATTATATCACACTCATATTACTTTTGTTGAAAAATTAATAAGACACAAAATGGAATCTTTAAAAGGAAAAAAAGCCCTGGTAACAGGTGGAAATAGCGGTATAGGTTATGCTGCTGCAAAAGAATTAATAGCACAAGGTGCAGAAGTGATCATCACCGGAAGACGTGCCGATGCAGTGAAACAGGCTGCGGCTGAATTAGGTGCAACTGGTCTGGTTGCCGATCAGGGGAAAGTTTCCGCGATCGAAGAACTGGCCGGGCAGGTAACTAAAAAATTCGGTAAGATCGACATCCTGTTCATCAACGCCGGAGTGCTGGGCGGAGCAGCTATTGAAAGTGCCAGAGAAGAGGATTTTGATTACGTAATGAACGTAAACTTCAAAGGTGCTTATTTCACGCTGAGTCGCTTCATCCCGATCCTGAACGATGGTGCGTCTGTAGTATTCCTATCCTCTAACGTTGCACATATCAATTCCGCAAATTCCTCTATGTATACATCAAGCAAAGCAGCAATCAATTCCGTGATGAGGATCGCTGCGGCAGAACTGGCACCGCGTAAAATACGTGTGAATGCAGTGAGTCCGGGCCCTACACAAACAGAGATCTTAAATAAGCTCGGATTGGATGAGGCAGCCCGTAAAGGTTTAGACGACTGGATGATCTCAAAGATTCCCTTAAGGAAGATCGGGAGTGCGGAAGACGTGGCCAAGCTGGTTGCTTACTTCTGCGGGGATTCGGCCAGTTTTATAACTGGCGCAGAGCTCGTGATCGACGGCGGCTTTAGTCTGTAAACCACTTTTTGCGGCGGTATCAAGATCAGTTTTATTTTGTCGCTCTATGCATAGTTGTCCTTGACAACTGCAAAGCGCGGGTGATTTCATCTGCGCTTTAATTCATTTAAGCCGTTGCGCAACAAACTGGCATTCGCTCGATTTAAAACAGGATGATATATTTTGTAATCAACTTATAATTGAAGATATAATGAATGAAGAGTTAATAAGAAGAGCCCGCGAAGTGCTTTCTGACCCGCGGAATCAAAAGGAAGAGGTTCAGGCGCTCCAGGATACGATATACGTGGTAGGCGGCAAATGGCGGCTTATGATTATTAATTCGATCTGCAATGGCAACAGGCGGTTCCGGGATATTTACAGAAGCATACCAGAAATGTCCACCCGGATGCTGTCCCGTGAACTGAAGGACATGGAAGCAAACCAGTTGATTAAAAGAACGGTCATACCCGCATACCCGGTCATTGTGGAATATACAGAGACAGATTATTGTCTTTCCTTTGGCGGGATCATTCTGGAAATGATCAACTGGGGCAAAATGCACCGGGAGAAATGAAGGCTACCTGAATTGCTTCAAGTCAGTTTGCTGGCGTACTTCACTGCACGTTCAGGTTTGAAAATGCCTGATCAGCCATCCAAATTGTCCACTTCAGGGTGTCGCTTATTTCCATACGGGCAGCTTGAAACTACATTTGTTCAGTCAGACGATCAGCGTGATCCAATGCCATGAATCAAAAAGTAAATCACTAATCATATGGAAAATCAAAATGGTCTTAATCGCCGCCGCTTTCTGAGCATCGCCGCTGTAGGTGCTGCTGCAGCCCAATTTGCCGGCTTAAATTTGCTCCAGGCTAAGCCTATAGCTAAATCCTCAAACAAATTCAAAGGGATCCAATCCGATCTTCGCACCCTCAGCATCAAGCAGGTTAAAACATCGCTGCTCGATATCGGCTATGCTGAAGAAGGACCCGCCAACGGCCCCGTTGTCATCCTGCTGCATGGCTGGCCTTATGATATCCATAGCTTTGCCGATGTATCCGCTCTTTTAACTGCGCAGGGTTACCGGGTACTGATCCCGCATTTACGCGGACATGGAACCACTAAATTTTTGTCTGCTCAAACTGCCAGGAACGGTCAGCAGGCCGCAATTGCTTCGGATATCGTGGAGTTCATGGATGCGCTTAAAGTTAAAAGTGCAGTGATCGGTGGCTTTGACTGGGGCGGTCGCACAGCGGACATTATCGCGGCATTATGGCCGGAGCGCTGTAAAGCCCTCATTTCCGTAAGCGGCTATCTTATTGGCAGCCAGGAAGGAAACAAAAAACCGTTGCCGCCGGTAGCTGAATATAGCTGGTGGTACCAATATTATTTCGCTACCCAACGCGGATACGATGGCTACAAAGCCAATACAAATGATTTTGCCAAACTGATCTGGCAATCAGCATCGCCGAAATGGAAATTCGATGACGCTACATTCGCCCGTTCGGCCGCGTCTTTCAATAACGCGGATCATGTCGATATCGTTATTCATAATTACCGCTGGCGCCTGGGCATCGCTCAGGGCGAGAGCCGCTATGACGGGTATGAGAAAAAGCTAGCTGCTTTTCCCGGTATCACTGTGCCCGCCATAACGCTGGAAGGAGATGCCAACGGTGCGCCGCACCCTAAGCCGGCTGACTACGCTATCCATTTTAAAAACAAATACAAGCACTATACGCTGGACGGCGGTATCGGACACAATCTTCCGCAGGAAGCACCAAAAGCATTTGCAGATGCGGTCATAGAGGCGGCAGCAATGGCGCAAGGATAAATATCAGTAACCTATTGTTTCAACCATCACCTGCATGGCCTGACCCGGCATAGCAGATGATCATTTATCAAATATATATCATAACAAAAATGGAAAATCAACCAATCGTTGAATCAGCAAACACATCGGGAAACCTGATCAGTAAGGTACTTTATACCGGGAAAGTTCACATCACAGGCGGACGCGAAGGCGCCGCAAAAAGCAGTGATGAACGTCTGAATGTAACGTTGTCTGCGCCGGGAGGTGCCGGCAGCGGAACTAATCCCGAGCAGCTTTTTGCCGCCGGATGGTCAGCATGCTTCATCGGTGCTATGCGTCACAATGCGGCTGCACTGCAGATAGCACTGCCTCAGGACACCGCTATCGATGCCGAGGTTGACCTGGCAACCGGCCCTGACGGCTTCACTCTGCAGGCGCGCCTTAATGTAAGCCTGCCGGGATTGTCATTAGCGGATGCCAGTAAAGTGATCGAGGCAGCTCATCAAACCTGTCCTTATTCGAAAGCCACACGTGGCAACATCCATGTGGAAATCAATCTGTCTCTTTAAAGATCAATGAGATCATAGGGTTTAACGATAAAAGTTTCAGCTGATACCAAGGGTAATACATCGTATCCCTTTGGTATCAGAGAATTGTCAGTTTGTGGTATCATTGATTATACTGGTATAAATATTATACCAGTTATCGGCTACTTTTGAATAAAATAATATTGAAAATGGAAATCACTGATTTAGAGAAATTAAAGATAACCGACGATTTAAGAGCCGTTATGGCCCGGTATGTCCGTTATGCTGACAACAAGGACTGGGTTAGCCTCGCAGGGTCATTTACACCTACTGGAGTATTCACACCCTTAAATGAGGAAGGAGTAGCTATCAGGGTAATGACCGGCAGGGAGGACATATCCGCTAAACTGTTAAAGAGCGTGGGACGCGCCAAAGCAATTCATCACCTTTTTTCCTTTGAAATCGAAGTTGAATCTGATACCCGGGCGAAAGGAATCTTTGCAATGGAAGATTATCTTATTCGTCCTGAGGATGAAAAATTAGTAGCTCAGCAGGGAAGTGCGATGCCTCCATTCAGGAGGATGCACGGCTTTGGTCATTACCACGCTGATTTTATAAAAACAGATGGTGAATGGTTTATCAGCAACCTTAAACAAACGAGGATCAAATTAGAGTTCACCTATTAATTGAAGGAAAATGAATAGTAAAGTAAAGCCATTTAAAATTGATGTAAGCGATGAAGTTCTGAAGGACCTGAACAATCGGCTGTTAGCTACACGCTGGTCAAATGACCTGAACAATGAGGATTCTTTTTATGGTATAAAGACCGAGTATTTAAAAGACCTGGTGAATCACTGGACTCATATTTATGACTGGAAGGAGCAGGAAAAGAAATTAAACGCCTATGATCAATTTAAAGTCACGATTGATGAACAGCCGATTCATTTTCTGCATGTAAAAGGAAAGAATAAAAATTCTATACCGATCATTCTGTCACATGGCTGGCCATGGACCTACTGGCACTGGAGCAGGATTATCCAGGCGCTGACAGATCCTGAAAGTTTGGGTCTTAAGTCGGAGATCACATTTGATGTCGTTATACCTTCGCTTGTGGGATTTGGCTTTTCAACGCCGGTAAAAGACGGAACAATGAATTTTTGGAAAATAGCGGATCTTTGGCAAAAATTGATGACAGAAGAGTTGGGCTACAAAAAGTATGCTGCTGCGGGATGTGACTATGGTGCCCTTGTCACTAACCAATTGGGGCATAAGTATGCAGAGAGTTTAATTGGAATTCATTTAGGCAAGGAAATGTCGCTTCGTATCTTCCAAAGTGAACGTCCCTGGGACCTGACCGAAGGTCATCTGGTTCCTGAAAGTGCGTCGCCGGAACTTAGGGAGGGCATATTAAACTTCCAGCGTACTTACGCCTCGCATGTAGCGGTTCACATGCTTGATGCGCAAACGATCACGCACGGATTAAACGATTCGCCGGCAGGCATGCTTGCCTGGGTACTTCAGCGATGGATGAAGTGGAGTGACCAAAGCATTAAGTTCGAGGAGGTATTTTCGAAAGATGAGGTGATTACGTTTGCAATGATCTTTTGGCTTAATCAGGCCATTGGCAGTTCCATCCGTTCTTATGCGAATGCTGCAAGGTATCCATGGAAGCCATCACATCAGCGTCAGCCTTTGATAGAAGCGCCGGCTGGGTTTACTTTTTTAAACGGTGACGCGTTTCCGCCTAATGCCACGGTAGAAAACAGGATTAAGATTTTTGAGAACGGCACATCATCCAAACAATTTAACACGGTCTATGCCAAGTCCTATCCAACAGGGGGGCACTTTGGCCCATGGGAAAATCCGGCGGCTTTCATTGAGGGTATTACGGAGACATTTAGTTTGCTGGCGAACAAAGTCTCAGATTTTCATCGTTAAACACTAATTTTCCATAGAACAAAGCCCGTCAGCAGGAGGGTTTTGTTCTATGGATCTCAGCAATTGAGGTTGTCCGGCGAAGGGTTTGATTCATATTGCAAATAAATCAACTCTTTTTGATTCGTTCCCTGTGAGTTTTACCCCATTTGATCATTTCCAGGATAATATCCCCGAATGATCTGCAATAATCTGTCGCCGTGTATTCAACCGATACCGGTGTAGTTGGTGTGACTGTTCTTTTTATGAGCTGGTTGGCTTCCATCTCTTTTAGATCCAGGGAAAGCATTCTTGTGGTAATACCCGGAATACTGCGTTCGATCTCCCGGAAGCGCGTGTTCCCGTTACAGATCGAATTGATAATGGGCAATTTCCATTTTCCTCCAATTACGTAAATGGCATCCTGTAATGCCTGTACTTCTTCTTTTTGATTTCGTGGATTAGAGAGTACCTCCCTTACCATCTCAAGCCGTTTTTCGTCAATCATAGGTATATGTATAGCTACTGATTACAAAAGTATACCTTTTTTTGCATTCAAGCCTCAGTCCCGGGTATTTAGTTCACCAAAACGGCAGCGGCCTGTCCTTAAGATGGGTAATGCCTGTCTTCGTTTTACATTTTAACATGGTCGGTCTTTCCATCTTTTGTTTTGAAGATCATTTGGTAAACGAGGTCTCGCCGCTCCTGAATGATCTTATTGAAATCGTCCTTAGCCAATTGAAAGAATTGCTGGTACAATGGTGCCATAATAATAGGATAAGACAGCAGGGAAAAAAGGTTGATCAGAAAATGGACCGGGTTCATTTTATCAATGGTGCCGGCCTCCATTTCCCTGGCGACCTCTTCCAGAAATGAACTTACCGGTCCCTCTTTAATTTTAGTGACCAGTTTGTGACCGGCATTATTGATCTCTGTCACCATAAATGTTTCTTCATAGGGATAGGCGATCATTTCGGCCAGGTATATATCGATCAGTTCTTCTATTTTTTTAGGAAAAGGATGATCTGACAGCATAGCCTGATCAAGCCGCAAGCTCAGCGCGGTCATCGACTCCTCAAACACCTGAGATATCAGCTGATTCCTCGTTCTGTAATAATAATGTACCGCGGAACGGTTGATTCCCGCCGCATCGGCAATGTCCTGGGTCGTTGCGTATAATTTTCCTTCAGCAAATAAAAGGCGCTTGGCTGCATCTTTGATCAATCGTTCTGTTCCGGTATCTTTAAGTGGCATATGTTAATTAATTTAAGATGGAATTGCTATAATCTGATTGCTTTGTCCATAACGATATCTTTTATGAACTGCTCATCGTGCGAAATAACGACCAATGTACCATTATAAGTTTTTACGGCAGCAGTAAGTATTTCGAGGCTTTGCACATCCAGGTTATTTGTCGGCTCATCCAGTATCAGCATATCAGGGGTATTGGTGGTGACAGCAAGGCAGCAAAGCGATAATTTCATTTTTTCTCCACCGCTTAGATCTCTGCTCTTTCTATCCCAGGAGTGTTTCGGAAATTGGGAATAGATCAGTAACGATCTGAGCTGATGTTCCTCCAGATTCCTGCTATTGTAGTGTGATACCTGCTCAAAAACACTTAAACCCCCGTCGATAATGGTATAATCCTGATCAAGGTGCAAATACTGGAAGTCGCTGCGGCTGATCTGCCCCTGCATCGGTTCGGCTTCACCAGTGATTATCCGGATAAGCGTTGTTTTTCCTTTGCCGTTATTACCGGCGATCTGCACGCGCTCGCCCGACCGCAGCTGAAAACTTAAAGGCCCCCAAAGCCAACCATTACCATAGCTGTAATTAATCTTCAAAGCATCTACCAGCAACTTACCGCGATGAAGTCCTGATGAATGTATATCTATTTTGAGCACCTGGTATTGTTGGATCTGGGAGCGTAACTGCTGTATGTTATGTGCAATTCCAGCAGTCTTTTCCTCCTGGATATCCAATACTTTCGCCGTACTCTGTTCGGCTTTACTTTTCAGTCCCCCGGCAATGATCCTCGGCAGCGAATTGGTTTGACCTTGCGACTTGCCCCTTGCTTCTTTTTTTTGCCGCTGTTCGGTCAGATCACGGGCTTTCTGCTGCGCCTGTTTGAGTGACTTTGATTGTTCATCGAACTGCGAGGTCAGGGCATTTAACTTGCCTTCCTTTTGATCCCGGTAGAAATCAAAATTTCCGCCGAATACTTCCAGTCCGAATTTAGACAGTTCTATTGTTTTGTTGATCAGATTCAACAGCTTCCTGTCATGACTGACGACGAGGATCGATGAGCGGCTGGAGGTAAGGAGCTGGTAAAGTTTGGATCTGCTGTCGCCATCAAGGTGATTGGTAGGCTCATCGAGTAAGATGATCCCGGGATCCCATATCGTGATGCCGGCTAAGAATATCCTGGTCTTTTCTCCCCCGCTCAGCTCCTGCATTAACTGCTCGGGAGAAACATGGCTGATGTCCCAATAGCTGAGCGCCGTATTTAATTTATCTTCGATCTCCCAGTCATCCTCCAGATCATCATACAGCGACAGGTCAGGATCTCCGGCTGTGATCGCTTTGAACGCCTTCAGCTTTTTTGCTATGCCAAGTGCCTGCGCGATGGAATACTGATCGTATTGCCCAAGGTGCTGGGGAACGAACCAGGGTTTTTCGCTGACGACAATTTCGCCGCCTGTCGGTGTTACGACGCCTGCAAGAAGTTGCAGAAGCGTGGATTTGCCCGCACCATTATTTCCAACCAATGCAGCCTTTTCCCCTTTGCCTATACTCAGATTAAGGGATTCAAATAGGATTTCCTTGTCAGGATGATGGTACCTTAAGGCATTAACCACTATACTCATAATTGAGCCCCTTTTTACTTTAACATCACACGAAGCGGCGGCAGCAAAGATAGTCAACATTTTTATTCAACAAAATTGTTTAATAAAAATTGATTCACTTTTTTTGACTTGTATAACTCAAAACCACTATTGTCTGATTGGGGCTAATATGTGTCCGGTTCAAAGCTTAAGGACTCGCTTCGGCGTTTCAGATCTGTAAATTTGAACAGTATGCCAGTTCTTTTTAAATTTGAAAGACCAGGATTTAAAATGAAAGATAAAAAAATGAATAATAACATCAGGATCGCACCCGCAGTCATTTGGGGCAGTTCGATTTTCCTGGGATTGCTATCCTCTGTTCCGCAGATCGCGGCCATGCACTTTAATGCCTTGGAGGCCGCGGTGAATGCCGGAATTACGACGACATTCGCATTGGTGATGTGGTACTTCAACATCTTTATGCTGTCAAGGCACCCGGCTAAAAAAGTAAAACAAACCATTTCCTATGCCCGGTTGATCGAAAGCCTGCTATTCGGCTTGCTGATCATGCTGGCACTGGCCTGGATCCAGCAACTGATCCTATCGCATATCAATTTCGGTCCGGTCATGCTAATGGTTGAAGTCCGCGGCATACTGATCAATCTTGTATTCTATATGTTCCTGCATGTCGTCCAGCAGAACTATGAGAACCAAACGGTCAGCATGGAGCTGGAACGGATCAAAAGCGACAACCTGGGTGCAAAGTATGAACTTTTAAAACAACAGGTTAACCCGCATTTTTTATTTAATAGCCTGAATACACTCAAAGCTATGGTAGAGACCGGCGATAAGGACGCTGTGGACTTCATATTGAAGCTTTCAAACTTTTACAGGTACACGCTGGAAAGCCGCAAATTGGATCTGATCCATGTTTCGGAAGAAATGGAAATCGTGAAGGCTTACCTGTTTTTACAAAATGCACGTTTTGAAGGTGGTTTCACTTTTCAGGACGACTTGCCCGAACAGGTATTGCAAACGCTCATCCCGCCATTTACACTCCAGCTGCTGGTAGAAAACTGCATTAAGCACAACATCGTTTCACTGGAGAAACCGCTGCATATCCGCTTATTTATGGAAGATGATCAGATCATCATTGAAAATCCCATCCGGCTAAAAATGGGCGAGAACAACTCGCTTGGCGTAGGCCTTAAAAATATCCAGTTGCGTTACGGCCACCTGCTGGAAAGGGAGATACAAATTAATAATGACGGTAAACTTTTTCAAATTAAACTTCCCATCATAAATGAATATAATCATCATTGAAGACGAGCTAAAAACAGCTAAGTCACTTGAAAATATAATCTTAACGCTAAGACCCGAAGCCAGGATCACCGGCCAGTACCAAAGCATTGAAAGTTCGGTAGCGGCGCTGGCAAATGATCCGCAGCCTGATCTGATCTTTATGGATATCCAGCTGGCCGACGGATTATCCTTTGAAATCTTTAAAGCAGTGAAGATCACCGCACCCGTCGTCTTTTGCACCGCATTCGATGAATATTCGCTCGAGGCATTTAAAAGCAATGGCGTGGATTATGTGCTTAAACCATTTTCAAAAGATGACATCGCTCGGGCGCTGGCTAAGGTTGATGAGCTCAAGAACTTTTTTCAGCAAAAAGTGCTGCCCGATCTGGGTGACCTCCTGAGTAAATTAGGGTCTCCGGCAGGTAAGACCACCTTTCTGGTCTTTAAGAATCAGAAATATGCTACCATTCAAACAGAGGATATTGCCTTCTTTCATATCAGGAATGACAGTACATCGATCATGTGCTTCGATCAGCAGGAATTTGCCATCAATCAGTCACTCGACCAGGTAGCGGGATCTGTATCGGCCAAACAATTCTTTAGAGTGAACAGGCAATTCCTCGTAAACTTCAAGGCGATCAAGGAGGTGGAACATTATTTTCTCCGAAAGCTATACGTGAAACTGGTTATTCCAACTCCTGATAAACTGCTGATCAACAAAGAAAAATCGCACAGTTTTTTAACTTGGATGGAGGATCGTTAATGCTTTGCTGATGTCAATCATTCTTTTATAAAATAAACCGGCGTTGTCCGGCCGTCACCGGCGATCCTGGCCTCCGCATTATCGTTTACGGTGACACATTTCACCGGATTCGGTGATTCTTTAAGGCAATTCCATCAACGAGCTTTGAGGTATTTAAATACCTGATGGAAATGAACAATTCAAAAATTATATTTATTACTGCCGCCTCCCGTGGATTCGGGAGGATATGGGCGGAAGCGGCCCTGGAAAACGGCCATAAAGTTATTGCCACGGCCAGGAATGTCTCGGCGCTGGATGGGCTTAAGGCCAGGTATGGCGAGGCCGTACTGCCGCTGCAGCTTGATGTGACCAACCGGGACGAGGTATTCGCCGTCGTAGCGGAAGGCAGCAGGCATTTCGGGGGCTTAGATGTCGTGATCAATGTCGCCGGGTTTAGCTTATACGGCATGATCGAAGAGACCACTGAGAGAGAAGCTCGAACTCAGCTGGAAACCAATTTGTTCGGCCCGTTATGGGTAACCCAGGCTGCGCTGCCAGTCATGCGTTCGCAACGTTCAGGGCATATTATCCAGGTTTCCAGTATCGGAGGCATAATAACTTTCCCAAGCCTCGGCATGTACCACACCTCTAAATGGGGATTGGAAGCTTTTTCTGAAACGTTGGCCCAGGAGGTAAAGGACTTTGGAATAAAAGTAACCCTTATTGAACCGGGAATATTTGAGACCAGCAAAGATGAAAACCCACCGGTACAGGAAAACAGGATTGCAGCCTATGATTCGGTAAGAGCGGAATTGTACCGGCAATTCAACATAAAAAAAGGAAATCCCCACGCTACAACCGGCCTGATCCTGAGAATTATTGAAGAAAAAGCGCCCCCCTTGCGCCTGTTCCTCGGCGACATGCCTTATCCGCTGGTCATTAAGCAGTATGAAGAACGGCTAAAAACCTGGTCAGCATGGAAGGATGCTGCTGAAGCCGCGGGGTAACGTCGACATCCGCACTGATATTCATAAACTTATCTGATCTGCTTGAAATGAAAAAAAATCAATCCAATATTATTCAAACCCCAATACTTCCCTTTGCCGCAATAATCGTGGCTTCACTAGGCTATTTCGTTGATCTGTATGACCTGCTGCTATTCAGCATCGTACGCCTGCCCAGCCTCAAGTCGCTGGGGCTGACAGGCGCTCAAGGGACATCCACAGGCATATTCCTGTTGAATGTGCAAATGGCAGGTTTGCTGATTGGCGGGATTTTCTGGGGAATTCTCGGCGATAAAAAAGGCCGGCTTAATGTTTTGTTCGGTTCTATCCTGCTTTATTCCATCGCAAATATTGCCAATGGTTTTGTTACCGGCGTATCCGGGTACGCACTGTTCCGCTTCATTGCAGGATTTGGTCTCGCCGGGGAACTTGGCGCGGGCATTACCCTGGTGGTTGAATTAATGCCTTCGGCAAAGCGGGGGTATGCCACCACTATCGTTGCCGGCGTAGGCATTCTTGGAGCTGTGGCTGCCTACTTTGTGGCACAATTTTTCGATTGGCGGACGGCTTTCTTCACCGGGGGCGGACTGGGACTTTGCCTGCTGTTTCTGAGGATCAGCGTGGCGGAATCGCCATTATTTCGCCAGGCCAGCCAGCGTGTTGAAAAAAAAGGCCGGTTTCTTACTTTGTTCACCGATAGAAAACGCCTTTTCAAATACCTGTACTGCATCCTGATAGGCCTGCCGTTGTGGTTTGGCGTTGGGATACTGATCACCCTGTCACCGGAGTTCGGTAAAGCTCTTGGTGTAAAGGGACAGGTTAATGCCGGAGCTGCTGTCGCCTGCTGTTATGGCGCATCCGTGATCGGTGATATGGTCAGCGGCCTGCTCAGTCAGTATCTGAAAAGCCGGCTTAAGGTCGTTTACCTGTTTCTTACATTGACGGCGATCTCGATCGGCGCTTACCTGTTTTTGACTAACCTGAGCCTGTTACAGTTCTATCTGGTTTGTGGTTTTTTTGGTTTCTCTGCGGGATACTGGGTGCTTTTTTTGACGATCGCAGCAGAGCAGTTCGGTACGAATATCCGTGCAACAGTAACGACGACCGTACCCAACTTTGTAAGAGGAGCTGTAATTCCGCTTTCTCTTTTATTTCAATACCTGCGAAGCGCCTTCTCGGGATCCTTGATATACGCGGGACTCCTGGTAGGTTTGCTTACGCTGATCGTCGCGTTTTGGGCTGTAAGCAGAACCCGGGAAACTTTTACTGCAGACCTGGATTATCTCGAAGTTTGACCGGTTACCCACGGGCATGCTGAAAAATAACAGAAATTCATCGTTGATGCTGCCGTTTAACAAAGCCTGCTAATATGGGTAGGTGCCATTCTGCAAAGGTGCGAAAGAGGTACTTTCCGGATTGACAGGAACGCCGTTCTCAAAGCTGGCACCAGGATCACAGCTAACCATGATCCTGGTGCCGCTGTTGGTATCAAAGCAGATTTCACCACCAATGTCCTGGCAAAGGCCTTTCATCAGTTCAATGCCCAGTGATTGACTGTTTTTTGCATTGAAGCTGCGGGGGATTCCTATGCCGTCATCAGCGATCGTCAAAACAACCTCTGTTTGATATTGATAGAGCATAACTGAAATGGTGCCAAATCCTTTAGTTGGAAAGGCATATTTAATAGCATTCGTGACCGCCTCGTTAATGATCAGGCCAAAAGGGATCGCGTAGGAGACATTTAGAAAGATAGGTGCAATATCTGTATCAAAATGGATCTGATCGGAAATATCAAAGCTCCGTTCCAGATTAAAAATGAGTTCCGGAACATATTCAGCCATATTGATCGTCTTGATGTCATCTGAACGGTATAACTTCTGATGGATCAAAGACATTGCAAAGATCCTGTTCTGACTGGTTTCAATGGCTTTTAGTGCGTCGTCTTTCAGATATTTCGCTTGTGATTCCAGCAAACAGATCAGGGTATGCAGGTTGTTTTTGACACGGTGATGGACCTCTTTCAGCAACCACTCCTTTTCTTTGAGGAACTGCTGTAAGGTTTGATTTTTCTTTTGGATCTGTTGATTGCTCCTTCTGGCGGTCAGTGCCTGCCTGTAAAGCAGCCCGGCGATGATCAGGAGCAGGCAAGACCCTGCGATGATCCAGTTACGGGTACCCTCCGCATTTTTCAGGCTTGCCTTTTGCAGTATAGCCGCATTCTGCAACACAGAGATATCCTTATTTTTTTGTTCCGTATCAAATTTAATCTGCAACTCCTGCAACTGTTTATCTTTTGCCGTGTTAAAGATGGAGTCTTTTAATTTATTGCTTTTTTGCAGGTAGACCATAGCCTGGTGATAATTGCCCGCCGCTGAATCTGCCCTGAAAAGCGACAGGAAAATATCTTTCAGGTCGCTCATTGAACCCGCTGCCTGACCGTTTTCGAGTGCTTCCAGCAGATATGGTTTTGCAGCGGCGGGGCGGCCCGTCGACAGGTAGAAATTCCCGATCCTGTGATAGCAGGTTGCTACAACCACATCCGGGAATACATCTTTGTTGTGCGCTACCAGGTTAATCATATCCAGATAGTTTTTCTCGGCAGCTGCAGACATTTTAAGTGCATCATAGCAAATGCTTAGCTGAACCAGGTAAATTCTTTTAGTGGTCGGACTTAACGAGTTGATCTTTTTACGGTCAATAACGGCCAGCCGCAAAGCTTCTTCCGGCCGCCCCATTGCCAGCAGGACGTCTATCACACCTGTTTTTACAGCGATGATCAGCGCGAAGTTTTCGTTTGTGCGTAAAACGGCAGAATATGCTTTTTCATACCATTCCAGGCTTTCAGACAGATTGCCAAGATCTCTGTGGATCTTGGCAACCCGGCTGTAAAAGCCGAGTGCGTGTAGGGAATCGCTGCGGCTTTGCATCATCTTTACCGTCTGAAGGCCGTAAGCTAAAGCTTTTTGATACTGGCCTTTTTGAATATACAGATTACAAAGCAGGTCGTTGGCAAACAGCAGGTTAGTGTGCGATGCTTTTTGCTCCGGCCTGACCAGCCGCAGTAATTCAGTTTCTGCAAGATCAAAATGCCCCTGCTCGGCGTAAGTACGTGCAATGCACCCCCGGATATAGATCACAGATTGCAGATCGCCTGACTGTACCGCGATCGACAGGGCCTTTCGGTAACACCCAAGCTTAAATAAATTTGAACCGGGGTTCTCAGGTTGGTATAGGGCCAGTGTCTGCAATGCCCGGGATTCGTTATTAAGGTCACCGGCAGCGTGGCAGCGCTCAATGACCGGTATTAAAAGCTTTTTTACATCAAGCGTCGGATCTTTGTCCAGTTGGCGCTCCACAGATAAAATATCGATGCGGTCCTGGAATTTATTTATCTTGAAAACATGATTAAGCTGGCGTGCCTCGTTTAGAATTAATCCGATCATGTTCGTTCTGCTATCTTTTTGCACCGGCAGATCATTGAAGCTTTCTGCCAGGCCGAGCAGAGCGCCGATCTTTGCTGTATCCGCAGGCATCTTTTCCAGTTTTGCTAACAAATTCCGGGGGTTTTCCTCGGCGCTCTGCGCATGCAATACACTCGCCGGGCATATCAGTAATATAAAAATGATGATCTTAACTTTCATAGCGCGTACGTTTTTTCCCTGATCAGGATAGTCATAATTATTTTTTTAATTTCAATATCCCGGGTTTTGAGGACCTATATCCGGATTTGCCTGTAATTCACTTGCAGGGATCGGAAGAATATATTGCTGGCTCGAGGTGATCGTCGGTCTTAACTGGGTGATCGTCGCCAACGGTAACCGCAGCAGCGCCATCCAGTCCGCACCGTCCTCGCCGACGAGATTTCTAACGATCTCATAGTAGTTCTGCAATAACATTTCGTCAGTCGTGTTTGCTTGATCGATGGCTGAGAAATCTGTAACACCAGCCCTGGTCATTACTGCTTTCAGTAAAGTTTTGGCCTGGCCAAGGTTGCCGCCGGATCGGATCGTGGCTTCCGATTCCAGCAGGTATACTTCACTTAGCCGAAAAGCATAGGCGGTTTCCGATAATTGGGTCGGCATAGCTCCGTAAACAATATATTTCTGAAAATAATAAGTGTCAGGAGCAAGCGCGATGTAGAAGTTTTCTTTGCCGACCAGCCAGGCTCCCCTTGGATCACCGCCCAACAGATCTTTTAAGGACTTTTTGGTCACATAATAATTAATATTTCCCGGGTAATAGGTCCGGCTTAGATTTGTGAGCGCCTTTTCCTGACCGGTATAAGGCTGAACTCCCAGGATAACTTCGGAGCTGCCCAGGCCTTTTACATAGAAAATATCCTTTAGGTTATTCTCCAGCGTGTAGATTCCGGATTGTTTGATGGCTTCAGCCAGCGCGATCACCTGAACATAATCTCCCGCAGCCCCGCGGCTTATTAAAACGCGCATTTTTAATGCCATCGCTGCCCACCTGGTTGCGTAATAGTCAGGATTTGTTGCCGGTGCATTCGCAATGGCGAAATCAAGATCACTGATGATAAAATCATAACTCGCGCTGACATTGCTTCGCGGCCTGGCTATATTACTCACCGCAGAAGGCTGGTCCCGGATAACGATCCCGAACTTACTGGAAATGTCCCACCACTGGCCAAAAAAGCTTAATATGCGAAAATCAGCATAAGCCCTTAGAAAACGAGCCTCTCCAAGCATTTCATTTCGCCTGCTACCGGTAAAGGCACCGGCGCTGAGTTTGGAAATACCGCTGATCAGATCATTGGATGCTTCAACCAACTGGTAATTGTTATTCCAGATCGGCTGAACAAAAGGGCTGCTGGTTGTATAATTATTGGATTCCTGCGAATCTGCAATACCAAACCCATTGCCAAGGTAACCGGCGAAAACACTTCCCGGTAGTTCATGGTAGGTCCAATCCGTATAATTGCTGGCGTTTCCGTTCGCAAATCGAAAATAAGCGCCGTTCAACACGATTTGCGCCGTGCTTTCACCGGTTATCGCGTCCACGCCGACCACAGCATTCTTAGGCAGCATGCTCAGTTCTTTGGAACACGAGGTCAGCATGATCGCTGCAGTTACCGAGAGTACTCTTTTAATGATCGTTTTGTTGCCCATGTTTACTATTTTATAACCTCATCCTTAAACCAAAACTATATTGACGGGCGGTTGGATAGGACGCGTCATCGCTGTAACCGCCGATCAGGCTGTATGGATTATTACTGACTTCCGGATCCGGCCCCGGGTATTTTGAAACAATTAATAAATTATTACCGCCGAGGAAGATGTTAGCCTCATGTATGTGCAGCTTATCCGTAAATTTTTGCGGCAAATGATAAGTAAGTGTTAAAGACTTCAACTTAAGGTATGAGGCATTAAATACATCAAAGCTGGAGATGTCCTGCGAACTTCCGCTGAAGTTCAGGATCAGGGCCGGATTATTAGATCCCGGATTGGATGCACTGTAATGATCTAAGATCGCCGTGGTATGGTTTGACTGATCAGGCAAGCCCATGTCATTCTTCCGCGGAAGATACATCAGGTCACCTCCGTAGGAAAAGCTGAACAAAGTCGTCAGACTGAAACTTTTGAAGGTAAGCGTATTAGTGAGCCCGCCGAAGAATTTGGGTTCAGCGTGTCCGATCACCATATGTGCCGCAGATCCCGCATATGGCCCTGACTGGATCAATTGAAAGAGTGGTGATCCCAGCCGCAGATATGGGTAGGATTGATACGGATTGGTAGTGCTTTTGGCCATGGTTTTCAAAACGCCGATGTATTTGGTACCATAGATCGATCCTACCGGCTGCCCGACGGCTAAAACTGTATTTCCAAGATAGAATGCATTTGCCTGAACGTTATCAGTTGCGGGGCCGGAGAGCGGGTCAGAGAGTGTCTGATTCAATTTTAGTACTTTGGAACGGTTACCCGATATGTTCAGCGTAGTGTTCCATTGAAAATTCTTGTTTTTTATCATATCGCCGCGCAATTCAATTTCAAGTCCACGGTTATCAATGGTCGCATAATTTTGCAGCGCATTGGAAAAACCGGTGCTGGTCGGAACGGGTAATGCAAGCAGCAGATCCGTAGATCTTTTATCATAATAACCGATGCTCCCCCGAAGCCTGAAGTTGAAAAATGCGAAGTCAATTCCAGCATCTTTTTGCCGCGTGGTTTCCCATTTGGTCATGTCGCTGCCGAGTTTTGAGGCGACCAGGGCATTGTTCCCTGCATAGATAGCAGGGGTATAAAAGGTATAGAAAAGATTGTTACTGATGTTCTGTGTCCCGGTCAGCCCGGCACTTACACGAAATTTAAGCTCATTGAGCCAGGAAACATTTTTCAGGAAATCTTCCTCGTTGAGCAGCCAGGCCAAACCTCCTGAAGGAAAATAACCTACCCGGTTGTTGGCCGGGAATTTAGAAGAGGCGTCTGATCTGCCGGTGATCGTTAACAAATATTTTTCCCGGTAAGCGTAATTTGCCCGAAGGTAAAAGCTCAGCAACGCGCTTTGATCATTAAATTGACTCGATGGTAAGGCAACCGCTGCGGAGGAAAAACCTGCTACCAGATTGTCGTCGGGATAGCCTTCGCCGGAAGCAGAAAAAGTATTTGTTTTGGTTTGCTGCCACGATGTTCCCCCTAATAAGGTCAGCCGGTTAGCCGTATTGAATTTTTTTTCCCAGGTTAGGGTATTCTCGTAAAAAATGTCCGTTTCCTGCGTATGGCCTTGCGTGGATAGGCCTCCGGTTGACTGCAGGTCAGTAGAGTAAATATAAGCTGCATCAGGCACATAATTTTGCTGGCGGTAATGGGTATAGTTTAGGGAGACGGTGCTCTTAAAATTCAATGATTTTAGTATAGCATATTCCAAAGAAAATGAGCCTAAAAGCATTGCCGTGTTGGCATGATCTACTCCCTGCAGCAACGTAAAAGGGTTTTGATCACCTTGGGGGGCCGCCCCGGTTAAAAATGCCGGGATAAATTTCTTGGGTGATCCGTCCGGGTTATAAGGCACTAAATTAGGAGGTGCCAGCACAGCCGAGCTGTATACCCCGTTGCTGATATCATTTTTGGTAAAACCATAATCAAGGTTGGCGGATAACCGTATCCGTTTAGTGATGTCGTTTTCGAGATTTAGTTTACCTGCCACCCGGCTGAAATCTGTACCCAGCACTGTTCCTGTTTGATCCGTATAGGATATAGAAGTATAATACCTGGAATCCGAACCGCCCCCCCGGATACTTACATCAGCGTTTTGACTAACACCCGTGCGTGTTACCAAACCGATCCAGTTGGTGTTATTTTTAAAATAAGATGGTATATTCAGGATGGAATCTGCGTTTAGATTATGATAGGGTGCGAGCTCCTTGTTAAGGTTAGCAGCTCCTTCCTTGAGTATGGATTCATATTGGCTCCCATTAAGTACCTTCAGCGTTCTTGGCGTGCTGTAAGCCTGATAATAACCCGCCTCTACAATTGGTTTTTGATTCTTAAAGCCCTTTTTGGTCGTAATGATGACTACACCATTACTCGCTTTCGATCCATAGATAGCTGTTGCAGATGCGTCCTTGAGAATATCAATAGACACTATATCATTAATGTTTAAGCCTGCAAGCGTATTCAGTCCGCGGGCAAACGACGATCCGATAGTAGTTGCCGCAGAAGGATCAGTCGTTAGGTTTTCGACCGGGTTGACCAGGTCGGCTGCTGCCTGGATATACCTGTTCGCTATGTTAACCTGCACACCATCAATCACATAAAGCGGATCGTTTCCCCCGATGAGCGAGGCGCCGCCTCTTATCCTGATTTTAGCCAGGCCTCCCGGAGAGCCGTCTCCCTGTACGACCTGTACACCGGCTGCCTGCCCTGAAAGCGCCTGGTCAAAGGTGGTAAATGACGAATTTTTTAAATTTTCCATATTAACTGAGGAAACAGCACCCGTGAGATCTTTTCTTTTTGTTGAACCGTAACCGACCATAACCACTTCTTCAAGTTCGTTAACGTTGGGCTTGAGTTGAACGGTCAATTCATTGCCGTTTAAAACCGAAACATTGATAAATTGGGTTTGATAACCAACATAACTGATTTGTATGATAGCATCTCTGGCCAGGTTGTGGAGTATAAATCTGCCGTCCGGACCGGTCGCGGTTCCGCTTTGCGAGCCCTGAACGGTTACCGTAACGCCTAAAAGTGGATTGCCTTTTTCGTCAGTGACAACGCCAACCAGTGATTTAAAAAAGGATTTCAGTTTTTCAATCAGTCCGGAGGGTTTTTCTTTAATTACGACCGTTTTACTGCTGATGGTGTAGGTAACGGGTTGTCCGTCAAAGACCTTTTGAAGGACGTCCTCCAGTTTTGCTTTAGTTACATGTAAGGTAACCGGCTTGGCATCCTTCAGGTCTTCTTCGGAATATACAAAGTTATAGCCGGTCCGGGTTTCCAATTCCTTAAATACCTGCTTCAGTGAAGCTTTGTTAAGTGAAAGGTTGATTTGCTGTGCATAGGAAGATGCGCTGACCAGGATCATAGCTATTGAAATGAGAAGGCTGTTTTTTTTCATTGTAGATCAAATAGGTTCAAATCGAATAGCTGCTGTTATTTGGACACGATGATCAATCTTCCCTTGATATGGAACCGGACCTTTCCGGTAAGCTGGAGGATATTCAGATTTTCGGAAACGCTTTTATCCCGCAGGATCGTCCCGCCAAAACTGTTCTCTGGAATTTTTCCCTTGTATTCAATTTTCATATTATACCACCTGGCAATGACCCGCATAATATGCTGGATGTGATCATTTTGGAAAACGAAGCGGCCGTTTTTCCAGGCAATGGCTTCTTCCGTGTCCGATGGAACTACGGTGAAAGAATCCGGATCTAAGGCAGCCTGTTGACCGGGAGCCAGGTAGCGGATGGCATGATTTGCCGCAGCGGTCACCTTCACCCTGCCTTCCAGCAAAGTTGTTTTGACGGCAGGTTCGTCATCATAAGCGTTGATGTCAAAATGCGTACCTAACACTTCTACTGTTTGACCCTTGCTCACAACCCGGAAAGGCTTAAGCGGGTTATGCGCTACTTCAAAATAGGCTTCCCCATTTAATTCGACCTGTCGTTCGTTCTTTGTAAATGCAGTGGGATACCGTAACGATGAAGCAGCGTTGATCCACACTTTAGTTCCATCCGGCAATACCAATTGCTGGTTATTCGTGCCGCCTGGAATCACCAGCGTATTGTAGATCGAGGTTGCGTTACCGGCTATGTCCCCGGCGGCTTGATGGTAGCTTATCACACCATTCGCCGATCTGCTGATGGTACTTACGCCCTGTTCGGCGAGCAAACCTTTTTGGGAATTATTTAAGATGATCTTTTTCCCGCTGCCAAGTACCAGTATGGGATGATAGATAGCCGGTGTGTTTTCCAGTGCAAGATTTTCTGCCGGTTGCTGTTCAGTACTATAATATTTCAGGAATAAAAACGCACCAAAAGATAAAATGAACAATATCGAAGCGGCAACCGCAATGCGCGGCCAAAGCCTGTTTACCTTAGGCTGAACAGACAACCCTGCCCTGCGTTGTGTGCCGGCCCACAACTCACCCGCCAGATGATCAAAATTATCATCGTCTGAAAGTTTCCTTGTATTAGCTTCTTTAATGTACCAGTTTTCAATCAGCGCCCGTTCTTCAGGCCCGGCCGTATTGTCCAGATACTTCGCTATTAACCGATCAGCTTCCTGTTGATTCATTGTTTAAACCTTTACGAGGTGACATTTAAAGGAAAAACACATGAAAATAACCCGGGGGGTATCGGACCGTAAAATTTTTTGGCTTAACTTATTTCAGTAAAGATGCCAGCAAAAGCAGCATAGCGGTGCCTCCCGGCTCCTTAAGGTTGGCACGCAGTATTTTGAGCGATTTATGGACCTGCTTTTTTACGGTTTCTTCAGCGGTCCCTAAACTTTCAGCGATTTCTTTATGTGTTAAATTTTGTTTGCGGCTCATTTCAAATACCTGCCGCATCCTCGGCGGGAGCGCCTGGATCTCCCGCTCGATTGCTGCAAGCAGATCACGTTCTTCCAGCTGATGGAGTGTTGCTTCACTGGCTTCGTTGGCAAATGCTGCTATCGAACTTAAATAATCACTTCGAAATTTGCGCTGACGGATGCTGTTCAGTACCAGGTTGCGCGCCGTAACATATAAGTAACCTGCCAGATTATGCTGCTCAGGAATTCTTTCTGCTTTCGTCCATAAGCTGCTGAATAGCTCCTGCAGGATATCTTTGGACTCGTCTTCATCCCTGAGCATCTTAAAGATATGGCCATATAATATCCGCCAGTAGCGGCGATAGATCTCCGTATAGGCCATACTATCCCTGGACCGCAGCAAATTGGCTAGTTCAGTATCACTATAAGAAGTATATGCTATCATTTTTGATAAACAAATATAAATAATAGATCAGTTAACGGGAAATCGATGTCTATTGACTGGCCTCCATCTGTTTACCAAATGATTTAAAGGTGAATGCACTAAGATTTAAAGGCATATTTTCAAATCTTGAGGCGTTATTTTATAAATAATAACTGGTTTGCAAACTCACCTTTCGATCGGGAAAAGCGTCTTACCTCAATTTGAAATTTGAGATACGCGGCGGAAATAGATGGCCGGCCATCAGCACTGGTCTGCTTTTGGGATGTGTACCTATCAGAGCGGTTTCAAGCCGCCCTAAGCGGTGTATCTTGAACCGGTAATTGCATAGTTTGACGGATATAATATTCTGAAGCTTAGCGCATTTTTCCAGATCCCGGAATATTTAGCCGTTATTAAAAAGCCGGACAACGCCGGCCATTTAATATTTCAACGGCCACTATTAACGATCACTGTTTCGTTTGTTGCTGCAATCCCAGTTCATTGAACCACAGTTCACACTGCTCGTTAAATGCCCTGGGCTGTTCGATCCATGGAAAATGGCCGCAATCGTCAAGGATCACCAGCTTTGAAGAAGGTATATGCGCACGGATCCTGACTGCCTGCGTCATCGGGTCGCAAATAAAATCATCATCGCCTGAAATGATCAGTACAGGCGCCTTGATCTGGTGTAATTCCGGGAGCAGGTTTTTTCCCTGGAAACCCATAGCATTGACATACCCGAAGACCTGGTCGTTAAATTCAAGGTTACTGAATATTTCCTTTGCCTTTTCTGGTTCATGAAAATAAAAGCAACCCATCGTATCAATGATCTCCCTCAGTGTCTTTGGAGCCTTGTCGCTACCCATAATGCTCATCAATGCTGACGCTTTTTCATAAACAGATGGGTTGTTCACGTAATAAGGTTCATCCTTTTTGAACGCTATTCTTTTCATCAGTTCCGCGCCTCTCAATGCATCGGCTGCTGCGATGGCGTCTATGGAAATGATCCCTGATAAATGATCGCTGTGGCGGATTCCGTATTCCAGTACCTGGTGCCCTCCGCCGGAATGCCCGGCGACAAAAATTTGAGGCTGATCGAGATACTCCCGCAGGGCGTCGATATCCGCGACGAAGTGTTCGAGCGTATATTGTTCCGGGTCTTCAGGACCGGTTGATTGACCGCTGTGCCTGGTGTCAAAATAAACCATCGTAAAATACTGCTCAAAAATAGTTAGCGGCCGGATATAGTCAACGGACGGCCCCCAACCGGGTGAAGGCAACAGCAGCACGGGCCCTGCGCCGGCGACATGGTAGTGAATAACGATATTGTTTACTTCCGCGAAATGCTCTCCGGTAGAAAGTTTGGTTAATTGTTCGGACTTTTTCATTTTTTGCTGTTGTTGATTTTTCGTGTTATACCGCCTGCAAGGCATCGAGTTTGGGCGCGTCCGTGATCTTTTCAAGTACTGAATCCGGCAAATAGGGCCTGCCTCCGATGGCAGGTATGCAGGTACCGGAGAAAACGGCCCGTGTCATGATTTTTTTATTTAACAAGATGGACTGTTTGAAATGGAGCTTAGGCAGACCTGCCTGATCGGCATATAACGTACAGGTGACGGTAAATTCATCTCCTTTTTTTAAGGACCTGATGAAACTGATGCTATAATTGGATAGCACCATGAAAACGCCGTTCCTGGCTTCTGCCTCGAAATCGAAACCCAGGACTTCCCTGATAAAATCGTGTCTGCAGTGTTCCATATAAAAAGGATAATAGAGGCCATCCATAATGTCCTGCACATCTATATGCTCATCCTTGGCCACGTAAGTTTTTGAATATTCCATGATTATGCTTTGTGGGTTTCAGCTGGCAAATATATTGGAGCCTGTCCGCTGCTCAAATCCCCTATTTCGGGGATTTGAGTGGTTTAAATTGCTTTTGAAATTTTTGCTTTAGAGACAGTTTTCAGTAAACTCGCTGATCAGTCTAGCCATTGCTGAAGGCTGGTCAAGTTCTGCGCAATGGCCTGCATCCTGAATTTTAAAGATCTGATTTTTCCATAGCGGCAGCTCAGTACGTTTAAGGTAGTCCGTTTGAACGATACGTTCCTGTTGCCCATAAACGACCGCAACGGGGATTCCGGCAGCGGTCAGGTTGGCGATCTTATCGATTTCCGGAGGCTTGCTGAGCGACTTTCCTAAATAGGCTCTCAGGTTCGGATCTGTAGACCTGTAAACGCTTTTATAATGATCTTTGACCGCCTTATCTGCCCGGAAAATGAAATTATCCGTCAGTTCGTCGATCTCCTCGTCAGTGGCATCGGCTTTGAATGCGGCGGCTACCGATCTTCCCGGCTGGACCATGTCTTTGACGGTAATGTTTTTAGATGACAGCATCGCGCCAGACAGGAATGCGCCTTTACAGGCTGAAGGGAAAGGATTCATTCCGCTTATAATGCTGGTACCAAGCGATGTGCCGACCAAAACATAAGATCGGTCGCTGTATTGCTCAAGAAACTCACGCAGATGAAGCGCAAGCCCTTGAGCGGAGTAATCTGCTTCAGGGTTGGTGCTGGAAAAGGACCTGCCGTGCCCTGGAAGGTCCACCATTATTCGGGTATAATCAGTGAGCCAGGGGTGCTGAATAACTTTATCCCAGGTATGCAGGGACTGCGAATTACCATGGATAAAAATAATGGTCTTTTGACCGTTTCCGGTTATTTCACTGTATAACATGAGCTATATCGGTTAAGTATACGTCTGTTTTAATTCATTTTTTGAGCTATGGCCGGTCGATCACAGACCGGATACGCTCACATTTAAATTTGCTTTTTTAATGTCCAGGCATTGCAGATCACACCGGCAGCGTCAAACGCTGCTCTGAATTCTGCATGATCCCTGAAACTTAACTGTTCCAGCACCCGGCTCTCTACCTGGACCTCGAACTGCTCTGCTTCGAACGGCCAGGGGGTAACGTACATATCGCCTGTCAGGTCAATGGTCAGCTGATGGCTGATACCGTCAGGCCCTTTGCTGATCTCTATTGCCCGTCCTTCCGGTTGGGATTTTCTTTTACAGATAAGCAGGGATAGCGCGTCACACCATTCCAGCAACCGGTAATCTTTTGCCGTTTGGTCGGTACTGATCTGCAGCTCCTTCATCCATTTTTCCCGTAAAGCCGACTGATCCTGCATAAAACGTAAACCGGCTTCCGAACCGGCAGCAAGTTCACCATAAACGAACTCTAGGTGCAGGGAGGTCAGCAAAGCGATATAACGGCTTTTAGCCAGCGCACCTTCATAGGTGCTGATACAATGCTCGTGGTCATAGGTGGTCATTGTAAAATCCAGGGGGCCTCCCTGTGTGCTCAACAAGCCCGCATCACGGGGTTCGATGCGTGCATCATCGTGACCGGCAATGGCGATCAGCGTTTCAAACCATCGCGCTGTTCTTACGGAATGTTTCCAGTGCATCGCTAGCAAACCTGCAAGCGTTCCGTGAGCACGTTGTGTGATAATTTCCCACCCCTTCTCGGTGTAATTGACGATCATGTTTTATCTCATATCCGGCTGTTTAAACCTTAAGTTATAACCTGTCTTACTAAATACATTCCGGTCGCCGGACGTTATTGAATAAGACAGGTTTGCCGGTAGGCGGTCCGGCGCCGAAAACTACGGCTGCCGGATACCGCCTCTCTTTTAATTGGTTAGCTTACCGGCAATAATTAAAAAGACGCTCAGCGTTTGCCGCTGCAATGATTTACCCATTATTAATATCCTGCCGCCTTCGCCACTGCCTTAAGCCGCTCTACTTCCTTTTCAAGTTCAGTTATTCTGAGCATTTGATCCTGTAACGCGCCGACCAGAACCGGAACCAGTTTCTCCAGTTCGACTACCGGAAGATTTGACCCGTGCTGGTCATTTTTTCCACCGGTTTTCCAGATGGTTGCTGTTCCTACCGCCCCGGGAAGCAGTGCTTTGGTGGTGGCAACATCCAGACCGGATTGCCAGGCGGTTGATCCGGACTGATCCGGCGATTTAACTTGAGCAGGTTTCAACTGCGCAATGATGGCGGAAGGTTCATTACCGGTTCCAATTTGTCCTGAAATATTATTTTTGGCCAGGTCCTGAGCCGCAGCGCCGAAGCTTGTTGCTGCTAAAAACGCAGCAGCGGCCAGCATAGTTATTTTCATTTGATTATCTTTTTAATAGGCGTTTGAAAATTATATCCAGTAATTTCTCGTATAGTCCTGCGTACTGGTCTCCCCAGGATTTTGTCTGACGTTAAGAGCAGATTCTTCAACACTGAAGACCTCATCCCAGTGCTCGATACGAAGGTTTAACGTCAGTTCCTTCTCCGGATTTAACTGTGTTCCGATAAAGCGGGTTACCTGTTCTCCAAGCTGGTTAAGGTTAACGGTTACTTCATCCTTCGAGGTTTCATTTGCTGCGGAACTGCTTATCGTAATTTTAAATCCGGCTGACGATAGATGATGATCATGCATATTTTGCTTTGTTAATTAAGGAAACTGCCATAACTGTTCATGGAGGTACATTTCATGTTGGTCATTTGAGGCCATAGTGGTCGTTCATAAGCTTCACAAAAAGCCGTCCGGGCAATACTGACTTGAGCAGCGGGGCGATCGTTTGTCCCAGTGCCCCGACAAGGTAATTTTGTGATGGGGATGCCGAATTCACGATCTTGCTGATCTTCGCGGCAACCATCCCGGGATCGCCGCCGTTACTTTCATCTGCTTCCATATTTTTTATAGCCGCATGATAGTCCTTTTCCAGGAGCGTATTTACCAAAGTAAACGGCAATTTTTGCCGGCTGCCGGTAAAGGAAGTTTTGAAGTCGCCAGGATTGACGACCGCTACCTGGATACCTGTACGGCGCAGTTCCATACGCAGGCTTTGGGAGTAACCTTCCAATGCGAATTTACTGGCGCTGTAGATCCCCTGGTAGGGCAAGCCGATCAACCCGGCAATAGAACTCATATTAATGATCAGCCCGCTTTTATCGACTATCATCGATGGCAAAACGCTGCTGCTGACCCGGACAACCCCAAAAAAATTAACCTCGAACTGCGCTTTAGCCATTGTTACAGTCATATTGTAGAGCGGGCCGGCAATGCCATTACCCGCATTGTTGATGAGCACATCGATGCGGCCTTCTTGCTCAAGGATAGCCTTTACCGATTGAGAAACCGATCTGTCGTCTGTAACATCCATTTGAATAGCTTTAAATGGCAGATCGCCAAGGTCGTTTATCGTCCTGCTGGCACCGTAAACGGTATGTCCTTCAAGCGCAAGTGTGGTTGCTGCCGCCAGTCCGATCCCCGCCGAAGCGCCGGTTATAAGAATCACTTTTTTCATATGTATCATGGAAGCCGGTACAGTAAGTACCGGGATTGTTGTGCATATTTTTAAATGCCTGCCTTTAAAAGGCAGGCATTGCTGTATTGACTATGTTATTTTCCGGTCAGTATGGATCGTGAGACAAACTCCCCGATCATCATCGTGGCTGCATTGGTATTGGCAGAAGTAATGGATGGCATCACCGAAGCATCGGCGATACGCAGTCCCTCAATGCCATATACGCGCAGATCGCTGTCAACAACCCCGTCAGCACCTGGTCCCATTGCGCAGGTTCCGACCGGATGGAAATAAGAAGTTAATCCGTCCCTGATAAACGTTTCTATAGCTGCTCTGCTGTCCAGCTTTCCCGGAACGATACGCCTTTTGATGATTGCCTGATAAGCCGGCTGGTTGATCAGTTCCATCGCTATATGAACAGCGGAAACCAAAGCCTCGAGATCTTCAGGAGCTGAAATAAAGTTGGGCTGGATCTCAAGCGGGCCGTCGTGACGGTTTGTTCTCATTTTCAGGTAGCCGCGGCTCTTTGGACCGACCAGGCCCGGAACCAGGCAAAATACATTTTCCGGAACCTCGTATTCCCGGGCGATCTCATGGGTCAGGTAGGGTACCTGCAACGGAAGGTACATCAGGTCAGGGACCTTCAGATCCTTTTTGCTCTTCCAAAGGGCGACGCTACCTGCCAGGTTATTATTGGGGATACCGATCGGCCGGCTGGCCTCAAAGCATAATCCGGCTATCAGCGGATGGTCCTGAAGGTTTTTTCCAACCCCGGGAAGATGGACAATCGTTTCGATGTCAAGCTTCCTTAATTCCTCACTGTCACCGATTCCTGATAACATCAATATTCTTGGCGTATCAAGGGAGCCGGCAGATAATACGACTTCCTCGTTAACTGCAACCGTATGGACTTTATCTCCTGATAAGATGTCCGCGCCGATGCATCGGCCGTTTTTGACATTAAGCCTTACTACTTTGGAATAGGTGAGAACAGTTAACCTGTCCGAATCATATACCGGTTTAAGATACTCGGTCGGGCTTGAACGTACGCCGTCTCTTACATTAAGCACCATCGCGCCAACACCTTCCGGAGCCGGGCCGTTCGTGTCAGCTAACACCGGCATACCAAATGTTCTGCCTGCTTCGACTAATGCGGCAGGGACAAAGTGAAGGTCTTTTGCGTTCCCGATGGCTATAGGTCCTCCGGCTCCGTGAAAATCAGTTTCACCGCCTTCCCAGTCTTCTATTTTCTTAAACAGGGGCAGTACGGATTCATAATCCCAGCCTTTATTACCGGCAGCAGCCCAACCGTCATAGTCAGCCTTGTTTCCGCGCGTCCATGTTATGGCATTGATACTCCCGGAGCCGCCAAGAACTTTTCCCCTTGGAACCGGGATTATCCGGTTATGGATCAGTTCGCTGGGCTCATAACTATATAAATAATCGTGTGGCGCGCCTATGTTCATGACCCACTGGCCAGGATTCGCTATGCTTTCTATACCTGCATCAGAACCGCCCGGTTCAACGAGAAGCACCGAAAAATCAGTGCCCTCTGTCAGACGCCGCGCGATAACACAGCCTGCGGAACCTGCCCCTACAACGATATAATCATAACGATCTGATAATGATTTTGCTTTACCGGCTCCCGGTGCAGCTTTATTTGATTGGTTATCATTCATGGTAAATTGTTTTTTAACTAATGCAAAATTAATTCAGACATTCATGGCTCACTATAACCTAATCTGTGAGAATCTTGACCGATGATGGGGACGTGAATCGCGTGGGCAATTCTTAAAAAAGCGGCGATATGAGTCCGGATTCAAAATTTTGCCAACGATCAGCGTAGTGAAATGAAGTATGGATGATCAAACCTGGCAGCGCTCCCGAAAATTTTTTGGGGTCATCCGTGTTACTTTTTTAAATACCTGATTAAAGTAGGATAGTTCGTTAAAACCCAGGCTCCAGGCGATTTCCGATATATTCAGGCTTGTCCTGGCGAGCATGCGTTTAGCTTCCTGAACTGTTCTTTCGGTGATCAGCGTGCCGGTCGTTTTGCCGTAAGTCCCTTTAAGTGTTTTGTTCAGGTGGTTCAGATGTACCGAAAGTTTTTCGGCAAACGCCGCCGGACTGCGGAGATCCAATGCGTTGGTAGCCGGCTCATTTGGAAATTGCGCTTCCAGCAGGTTTGAGAACAATGCAGGTAGAGACTGATCTGCTTGCTTTTTCCCGGTTCTTTGCGCTTTCGATATCTTTAGCGCTGAAAGCGCAAGCTCAACGATGAGACTACGGATAAGTTCATTCTTGAACTTAAAATTATGGTTGTTTTCCAGCTGCATCCGGGAATATATGCCGGAAATGTGTCCCGCATCATGATCCGTCAGATCAAACAGTGGACGGCAATCTTTCTCAAGAAGCCCGAGCTGATTACCCCGGATTGCGCTATTCGAGATAAAGCTTCCTGAAAATAAACAAAAGAAACCCGATTGCTCTTTTTCCATGACTTCAATCCCATAAGGTACGCGTGGATTGATAAACAGTAAGGCATTCTTTTCAGTATCAATGATCCGGTCGCCTAAAAGTATCCTGTTCCTGCCTGTCAGCAAACAGATCTTATAGAAGTCTTTCCGGCTGTAAGGAATATTTCCCGCCTCCGGGCCGGGCTTTCTGTTGCGTTCAAATACATTGAAATGGCCCGACAAAGTCGCCGGGCCGGAAGGAAAGTCCAGCTGATGCTGATCATAAAAGGCCTCAAGTGCTAATGCTTTGTTCATACTCAATATTCCCTATCTGTTTACACCCGGAGGCTTAATGATCCGCTCCCGGGACGTGCAATCTTAGCGAGGCGAATTTATTCGGACACGTGCCGGCACACAATCCCCAAATTCGGGGATTGTGTGCCGGAAAAAACTACTGAAATAATTATGGACGATCGTTAATCGTCAAACGATATTTTGATAGATGGCCTTGGCGACGACTTCCGTCAGTGAGGCTACCTGCAGCTTTTCATAGATCTTCTTCATATGGCTGCGCACCGTCTCGTAACTGATTTTCATTCCGGTGCTGATCGTTTTATAATTATGGCCGTTTACAAGGCATTTGAGCACTTCCCTTTCGCGCTGCGTCAGCGGATAACTCACGACTCCTTTAGGCCGTGCAACATTTTTGCGTTTCAAAAGATGAAGAACACGGCGGGCGATGCTCGGACTCATTGGAGCACCGCCAAAACTAATTTCTTTCAACGAGCGTACGAGCGTCGTCCTCAAACGGCTTTTCAAAATATAGCCGGAGGCACCGGCCAGGATGGATGCATAAAGCCGTTCATCCTCTTCGGTGACGGTTTGTATCAGAATGTGTAGCTTAGGAAATTCAGCTTTGATCCGGCTGACCGCTTCGATCCCGTCTGTTCCTGCAATATCAATGTCCATGATCACGATATCCGGACGACAAGCGTTGATATCCGTTATACAATGGTTGGTATGACCGAACGATCCGGCCAGCTCAAAAGATTTGTCAGCATTTAATAACTGATCGATACTGTTCCTGATGTTTTTGTTTTGTTCAAAAATGGCGATTCTCAATTTCATAGGTATGATTCCGTAACTTATTCGGGTTTTACACGACTTTTTTGGGTCGTTATTCAAATTTAGGCGCAGCAGGGTATAATGATCCCGAAGATTTGATTAATGACATCAATGGATTGATTTGCGTAATTTCTCACCGTTCATGCGCAATTTTTAGAGCAGCATACCGTTAATTTGGCCAGGGAAAATAATAACATTGGAAAGAAGCAGCAGGATCGAACAGCTGTTAGTGGAAAATGCTAACGGTTTTGACAAAAGAACGGCAACAGATGAAAACCTTGATTTCATCATATACAGAGAAGAAGATCCGTCAGTAATTCAGATCCCATACGGACGAAGGGATCTCTATGGGTTCTTTCTGACTGCAAAACCTGTCAGCATTTTATATGGAAACCGGCGTTTAACCAGTAACAACAACAGCCTCCTGATGATCAATCCCAGGACGGCCTTCGCCTGTGAGATCCCTGCCGGAGACGCTGAAATATTTTCCTGTGTCGTTCCCGCAGATTTTTTTGGAACGGAAGACCCTGTTAGCAGGTATACGCCGTTCCGGAGGAACGGCCTACCGATGCTGACCTTATCCGAAGGTCAGTTCAGCGGAATAAAAGCTGCTTTTGACCGTTTAACAGATGAGTCTCTGAAAGATTTCGAATACAGGAATGAACTCATCCGAAACCTGTTACTGGAACTGATTTATGAGATCTTAAAACTTCATCCCGGGGATGTTGTCCGCGAACCGCCGCACACCAGTTCAGAAAAGATCGCCGGAGAATTTATGAAATTGCTGGATCTGCAGTTTCCCATATCCCACGGATCTCAAAAAGCCCTTTTGCGGTATCCTGCAGATTATTCCGCGCTTCTTTTTATCAGCACGAATCATCTCAACAAAGCTTTAAGAACAGCAACAGGTGAAGGTACTTCAGTACTGATCGCCGGGAGGATCATTGAAGAAAGCCAGGTAATGCTCCTTGATCCGGGCTTCACGTTACGGGAAGTAGCACGTTGCATGGGTTTTGCACATGTCCAGCACTTTATCAGCTTTTTTCGGAAACACACGGGCTGTACTCCCGCAGCTTTTAAAAAGGAGCATAGCGCTCCGATTGCCTTTCTGCGATAAGCCATACTTAGGCAGGTTCCCGGCGTACCTCTCCTGCGAAGCTTTATAATTCAAAGACCCCGGCTTTATGGTCATTTCCGCGATTGCCCGGTTCAGCTATTGAATTGCCTTATTCAACAATAATCCTGTAGGGCCGGCGGTCTTTGACGGCCTATCTTTAGGCTGTTCATAAAAATGTCGAAAAGACAACAACGCAGATCAAATCGATAAGCTATGGAAAGAATTAAAGAATGGAACTATTTCGGAGAGCCCGGACGTTCAATAAGAGTGGCGATCTTTGACAAGGACATGAGTGGCCGTAACCAAATGATGACCATATTAAGGGATGACATTATCTTTGACGTGGTCGGTGTTTTTAATACGGCGAAAGAATTCATCAAAGGAATTGTATCCTCGCGGTCCGATCTCGTATTGATCAATATTGCTGCTACCGGATTAAACGGCCTGGCTATATTGAAGCAGCTAAAGAATGAATTCCCCCATGTTCAGGTGCTCGTGGTTATCTCTTCAGGTAACGACGCCGAAATCTATCATTCCATCCTGGAAGGTGCTTCTGGTTATATCCTGAAGAATGAACTGGACGATAACCTGATATCCTCGATAAGAGAATTGCGCATAGGCGGATCGCCGATGAGTCCTTTTGTAGCCAGGAGAGTGATCGATATGATCAAGCAAAAGGCCTGTTCTATCAGGGGAGTAAAAGATGCTCCGGACTACAAACTCACCAGCAGGGAAAAAGAGGTGCTGTTCTGTATTGTTCACGGGAAAAGTTATAAGATGACCGGATATGAGCTTAATATTTCATACGAGACCGTGCGGAGCCATATGAAGAAGATCTATGAAAAGCTGAAGGTCGCCTCGATGACCGAAGCGGTGGCCAAGTCTATTAATTTTCACATTGTGTAGTAGTGTTCAAAGAAAAGGCTGGATTTTGATGGGTGTATATAACCGGATTTGGTGATTGCCCGGAGACTGCGCCCTTTCTACATTTGCGTTTTGTTAATAGTAAATAAGAGTGTTTTTGTCAGTTTGTTTTTGTTGAAAGATGCGGCCTGCGGGCCGCATCTTTTTTGCTCACCAGGCATACAAAAAGACCTTATCCGGTAAAGGGTAAGGTCTTTTTGCAGCTCACAATTCGATGTCTTTTTTCAGGATGCGGGACTGGAAATGAGCAATTCACTCAGATAGCCGGCGCAAAGTGCTTTAGCGTCAAAACCCTCCATTTCCCGCGATAATAACGTTATATTGTCTTTGTATTGCGGATCATCCATAATCACCTTAACTGCTGCTAAAATATCGGCCGAAGCAGGCCTTTCTGTTTTAAGATCAATGCCATATTTGAAGAACCCGATCCTGGCACATATCTCAGCTTTTCCTTCATAAAGTCCTGCTGTCACCAGCGGAAGCTGGTGTTCCACCGCCAGTAGCGTTCCGCCATATCCTCCGTTAGTTACGAATACATCTGCTAAAGGCATGATCTGGTCGAAAGGAATATAGTCTTCGATGATCAGGTTATCGAAATCATATTTGTTTTTTAACTCCGTGGTATGAAATCCACCTGTTGCGGCGATAACCAGCGTGTCAGTTCCTTTGAATGCATCGAGTGTAGGCTCAAGGAGTTTTGAAACATCTCCCTCTATCGTTCCCTGGGTCACTAACACCACCTTTTGATACCTCTTCAATCTTTCATCTGACCATTGCGCTTGCACACGCGATTCCGTGTAGGGTAATAATGCGCCGATAAAACGAACGTTCTTTCCCAGGCTGCTGCGCTTATATTCAAGCGAAGGCGAACCGACCTGCAGATAAAGATCCGGTGCTTTGGTTAGTATATCAAATATATCTACCCCGTTATACGGCACGCCATACTGTTCGAGCAGTGCTGTCAGGCAATCCGTTCCGGCCTTATAAACAACATTTTTAAAAGCCATTCGGAGCTCTGCCATTTTAAGGCGTTCAACATCGTTGGTCGGCGGATAAAATCCCGGACCGTAAGGGCCAAGATCATCAGAGCTTTCTGGCAGCGGTATAATGCCGATAGAGATCACAGGTACATCTATTTTGGCACTGATGTAAGGTATTGCCGGAAACATATTGTCAGCTATTACGGCATCGAAAGGGAAGGTTTTTCTGATATCGAGAATGTCTTCAAATTTGCCAGGCCCGGGCTTGATGAATACATTGATCATATCAAAATTCGCTTTTTCTCCGGCATCAGCAATGGTGACACGTTCCGGGAAAAGCTCATGCAGGGAACTGCCGGTAATATCTCTGGATTTGATAAACGGATAGTTCTGGATCCCGAGCTGCGCTAACTTGTCCTTATAAATTCCTGAAGTATACCAGCGCACGTCGCACCCCGCGTCCATCAAAAATTTGGCCAGACCCGTAAGCGGATTGAAGTGGCCGTCGGCCGCAACTGTAGCGAATAAGATCTTTTTCCCCTGTAACTGTTTTTCTGTTGTTTGCGTCATAACGAATTTTATTTAAAACATTAGCGTGATTTGTCTACTGCAAAATTGCTTTGCCTCATGACAGGATCTTATCACCAGAATCGGGGTTATTACTGACCGGTTTCGTTCGTGTCTGCAATTGATTATAAAGGCCGGCCGGTCATTTCTTTACGGGAAAAATCGCGTTTTAAGACAGCTGCCCATGTTGAGGGAAGGCAGTCACTGCTATTGGTGATTGATGGAACTCCGTTATCCGGACATCTTTGCTTAAAATTAAATAACTATGAAAATTAACTTCAATCAATTACCGCTATTAGCGCTGGCATGCCTGGCTTTCAACGGTTGCAGCAAAAATGATGACGGGTATCAAATCCCGCCGCAGGCACTCGAAATAACCGCTATCGCGGGGGATAGTTCCGCTATAATCGGCAAACTCAATGCCTTTCGGCAGCAGGCCGGCAGCCAGCTAAACACCGTACCAGGGGCTTCCTCGGGACGGCGCGAAATCAACTGGGACGGTATTCCTGCAAACCTGGCGAATACGAACACATTCCCGGTCGATTTCTTTGGTGCCACGGATAAAACACTTCCCGACACCAGGAAAAGGGGATTAATATTCACCCCAGCCAATGCTGCGCTAAGGGTCAGCGATAATAATTTTGCGGATATTGACCCTGCCTATAGCAGCCAGTTCAGCGCATTTAGCAAGAACAAAATATTTTCATCGGTCGGGTCTAATGTTACCGAGTTTAAATTTCAGGTGCCCGGAACTGACAAACCTGCTTATGTCAGCTCTTTCGGGCTGGTTTTCACCGATGTGGATAATGCAGATGCAACAACTGTCGAAATCTACGAAGGTGACCGGCTTATAGGCAAGTTCAAAGCGCCGGCTGCCGATAAGAAATTCTCCTTTGTCGGCTTGCATACCAGTGCAAAGATCACGAGGGTTAAAATTACTTCCGGAAATAAGGCTATAACTGCGGGTGTAACCGATAATGCGAATACGGATCTGGTTGCAATGGACGACTTCATATACAGCGAGCCTAAAGCATATTAACCCGATCTGCTATCGTGGCACTGCCGGCTAGCAAACTACTTTCCGGATTCTATCAAGCGCTGGCTTTACGGCCGGCGCTTGTTCTTTTTGCGGAAGCGTTGTACCGGGCAACGGGGACACGCTGGTCAATTCTGATCTACCATATAGCAAAAGCGATCCTGCAAAGCCTTTTGCACCCGTATACCTTTTGATAAAAAGTACCGAAAAAGGTAAAGTCCACGAATACGATCCGGCCAGGCAAGTGCGCTATCGAAACGCGCAGCAGCCATTTTTCCATCCCGAAGGACTTGTTTGCCTGCTACAATTTTACCTTGATCTTTCAGCGCGTAATTGAGCTATACTGTCAAAAAATAAAGGCTGCAACTTTCGTTAACAGCCTTTAAGCAATAATTCTGACCGGCTAAAGTCCGGCATGAAGTTTCCGCAAGTGATATATTATTTAATTCTTGTTGGCGTATCCCGTCCGCTGACGAGTGATCCTGCACCGGTTGCGATCGCTTGTATCGTCGCGGTCAGACTTTTCAGATCAAGCGTTTTAACTTCATCTTTCACGGTATGGTAAAATTGGTCTTTGTCAATCGGCGCAGTGGAAATGGTATGAGCCGGCACTCCCAGCCGCGCCAGTGAAGCATTGTCGCTGCGGTAAAACAGTTCAAATTTAACGTAAGGATCAGGGTGAAATTGGAAAGAAGTGTCTTTGATATTTTTTTGCATAATAGCACCGAAATCTGAACGCTCAAAACCTGTAATAAATGCATTATTTGGTCCAAATTTGGAGTCGGACCCGATCAGTTCCATGTTTATCATGGCAACTATTTTATCGGGATCCAGCTGCGTAGAAAGATATTGGGATCCCCACTCGCCAAGTTCTTCGGCCGTGAAGGCGATAAAGATCAGCGTCCGGGCATTGTTATTTAGTTTTTTATAATATTTGGCCAGGCTGATTACACCGGTGATCCCCGAAGCATCATCATCGGCTCCGTTCGCGATACTGTCGCCTTTTACCGGTGGCAAAATGCCCAGGTGGTCATAATGCCCGGAGAAAATAACACATTCTTTTGGCCTTGTTTTTCCGGGGATCACCCCAATTATATTGCTTAAGGCAATTTCCTGTGTTTTATCTTGGTATGATATCTCAAATGATGTGATCTCGGCAGCATTTCCTAATATAAATACCTGGCCCGACGGGTTATTATTTTTCAGCGTGATGCAGCCATTAGCAAGTGTCTTTCTCAAATGATTAAAATAATCGCGGTATTGTTCGTCGACTTGTACAATGGCGTTTTTACCCGACCTTAGTATGGATAAATAACTCTCCAAAAAGGCCCCGCCGGGTTTGATTTTGAGTACTTGAACGTCTTTGTCATTATTCCACTTAAAAGTCCCATTACTGATAATGATGCAATTTTCAACCGGCACCCGAACATTATTGATGTTTACCTCAACCGCTAAGGGTACACTTTTAGTGACCGAGAAATTTTGCCTGAAACTGCCGCTTCCTGAGAAAGATTCAAGACCCGTTGTTTTAAAGCTGTTCTCGATATAGCGGGCGGCCTTTTCAATCCCGGGCGTAAAGATACCTCGTCCCTCCATGCTGTCGGCGGCAAGCACATTGATGATATTTTCTACGTCTTTTTCCTTTATCAGCCGGCTGGCGGTCTGACTGAAACTTTGTAAAGAAATCGCGGATACGATTACTGTTAACAGGTGTTTTTTCATCTTTTTTTAATTAGTAAGTGGTTATTAAATTGGGGGATGCCCTGCGATCATTTGCTGCTTTGGTCAGCTGTACCAGGAACCCGCTCGTGAAAGTTTCAATGTTCCTGCTCCTTGACAGCGATGTTTATAGCCGGTGCCATACGCTTTTTTTTTATGGTAAGTAACACCAGTGGAATACAACAGAAATTGACCATCGACAAGAGCAGGAACGCATCGAGGTAGGATAAAAGGAACGTTTGTTTTCTGACCGTCAGTTCCAATGCTCCGATGGCTTCCTGGTAAGCATGCTGGAGTGTCGCCCCATGTGTCAGAAAATAATTCTTCAGGGATTGCAGCCGATCAGCGGTCTGCGGATCTTCCCCGGTAATATGGGTGATCAGTGACAGCCGGTTCCAGGCTGCCCTGTGAGCGATATAAGTATTGATGAGCGCTATTCCAAAAGAGCCGCCGAGTTGGCGCGACATATTACTGAGCGCAGCGCCTTGCGGGATCTCCTGAGGCTTAAGTGCCGACACTGCAAGCGATGTGAGCGGAACAAGCAGAAGGGCGGTACCTAAACCCCGGAAAACCAGGGGAATAAAATAATAGGCCGGCCCTGCCGACTGATTTGTCCCGGACATCATGAATGTAAAAACCCCGCACAGCAGAAAGCCGGATACGATCAATATCTGCGGACGAATTCCGCTTTGCAGCATTTTACCTAAAAAAGGGGAGATCAGGGCAGCCATAACAGTGCCAGGAAGCAGCATCAGGCCAGTTTGAAAAGCGGAAAATCCGGTGATGCGCTGCGCCAGCAGCGGAAATACAAAAATGGAGGAGAACAGGCCAAATCCGAGTGCAAAATTAAGCATCAGGGATAGCGATAAGGTGCTGTTTTTTAAAACCCGGAGGTTAATGACAGGGAATTTAGTACGCAGCTCCCACCATATCAGCAACGTCAGGCACAAAGCAGAAATTACGCTGAGCACTACAATATAGCCGGCAGAAAACCAATCATCTGTCTGGCCGCGCTCCAGGACTATCTGCAGGGACCCAATGCCAACCGCCAGCAGTCCTATGCCCAACAGGTCTATTTTCCTGTCGTTTACGGCGGCTTTCGTTGGTCTAAGATAGATCCATGCCAATGATGCTGCCAGCAGACCTATCGGAATATTGACATAAAATATCCAGGGCCAGCTAAGGTTATCCACGATATACCCGCCAATTAAAGGCCCGATGGAGGGACCGATGATGATGCCAAGGCTAAAAATACCGCTGGCGGTTCCCCGTTCCTTTGGCGGAAATGTTTCAAATAAAATAGCCTGTGAAGTAGATAAAAGCGCCCCCCCGCCAATTCCCTGGATAAACCTGAAGGCCACCAGTTCCCATAAATTGTTTGAAAGACCGCACAGCACGGAAGCGATGGTGAACAATAAAACCGAACCAATATAGTAGGTCTTACGTCCTATTTTTTCAGCAAGAAAGCTGGTCATAGGAATAATGATCACGTTGGCAATAGCATAAGCCGTTATCACCCAGGCGGTATCTTCTAATGAAGCCCCGAGGTTTCCGCTCATCGTATTGATGGAGACATTTACAATCGTCGTGTCTATCAGTTCAATTACTGTCGCTGCGACGATGGTAACCACAATTATCCATTTTCTGAAACCTGTTTCCATTTGTTTGTCCGGGACCAATCCCTTATGCGTTAACTGATTAACTTTTTTGCGCAAAATTGCTGCAGCAGTTCGGGCTTTCCTATGCCCGAAAAAGGGGATGGTTATAACTCAAACCCAAAGCAGGCCGGAGCCGGCTTTGGGTTTGAGTTCTTATATGGTGTTTGAAAATGCGGCTGCCTGACTCTGCTTAACGGAAGCTTCCAGGGTCTCGGGAATAATATTCCTGAACTTTCCTGAATCTTCGGGCACAATGCGGACCAGCGCATCGATGATGATCCGGGGATCGAGCTTGCCATCCGGCGCGGCAAGTAACTGATCAAATGTCGCGCGCAAATCAGATCTTTTAATAATGCTGGTATGGTCATCCAGCCAGCGAAATGGGGTCTCGGCCATCGTTTCATTGAACCCGGTAAAGAAAGGACCCGGATTAATGACCTGAACCTTGATCCCAAAAGGTTTTAGCTCGGTTTGCAGCTCTTCTGCGATAGCTTCAAGTGCGTGCTTGGTTGCTTCATAAGGACCAAACCCAGGAACAGTAATCAGGCCCAGCAAAGAAGAGGTAAACACGATCTTTCCTTTTTTCTTTTGGCCGACCCATTTATTAACAAACTTCTGTACCAGCGCCAATGGAGCGAATAAATTCGTTTCAAAATTGCTCCGCACCAATTCGATCGGCACCTCGGATAAGGGCCCGGCTTCACCGATACCGGCATGACTGAACAGGATGTCGATGTCGAATTTAAGTGCATTGCTGACATCAAACGGATTAAGAATATCAAGTTTTTCTACCCGTAGATTTTTTTCAAGGCCAAGTTCGGCAGCTTTTCGACGCAATGCCGTAACCTGCGGCGCGATCTGTACGCCTGCAATCACATGATGTCCTGCCCGTGCCATACCAATGGCTGCTCCCTCCGCCATTCCGGAGCCTGCTCCGGTAATAAGGATTGTTTTTTTGTTACTCATTTTATTTTTTTTTAGTTGTAAAAACACTGATCGCCTGAACTGTGAATACGCTTGATCACAAAAAGGCGAAAGTTCAAAACTAGTTTTGCGGCCGCCAGTGGGCAATCACCAACAGCGGTGAGACAGCTAACCTATATTTATGGCGGCTTTTGCAATTCGGATTTTTGCCGGAATGAAAGGAGTATATGGTCATATGAAATGTTAAGGCTGTCAAAAACCTGAAATGACTTTTGACTTGTATAATGCCCAAATCAGGACCTCATTTGCCCGTTTGAAGGCTATATTTCTGTTTCCAGCCGCTTTACCAGGGTATTTTTGACTGTTCTTGAAATAAATTAAGTATTATGAAAAACAGCAAAACTCTTCAAATTTTTAAAATTTCGGCCTTTTTTGTCCTGCTTGGCTTAAGCATCGCATCCTGTAAAAAAGACTATCCAAACAATCAGGATTATCACCAGACAGCAGTAACCCAATTTGTTGTCGTTTCCGGTACCAGGATCGCCTACCGTGTCTTAGGCAACGCACAGGGCACCCCACTTGTTATGGTGTCTGCATTGGGGGCTTCCATGGACGACTGGGATCCGGCAATAACTGATGGTCTGGCATCAAAAAATAAGGTCATTCTGTTTGACCTGCCAGGTGTAGGGTGGTCGGGCGGAACAACACCTGATAATATAGCCGATATGGCTTCAGATGCTGTCGCCTTCATAAAAGCGCTCGGTTACAGTAAAGTGAACCTGATGGGATTTTCTATGGGCAGCTTCATCAGCCAGCAGATTCTCCTTACACAGCCGGTTTTAGTAAACAAGGTCATACTGACAGGTACCGGCCCTAAAGGTGCGCAGGGCCTTTCAAATCTTCCGGCTTTGCTGGCGACTACCGTAGGGCTCACCCCTAAGGAAGTTTTCCTGAAATTTGGCTTTGCACCTTCAGACACAAGTCAAAAGGCTGGCCTGGCCTGTTATGACAGGGTACAAAAAAGAACGAACAGGGACAGCGCCTTGTCCACAGCAAGCGAAACCGCCGAGATAACTGCCGTATTGGGCTGGGCCAAGCCTTACCCGGACGCCCTGAAAGAACTGCAGTCAGTTACCCAACCTGTATTTATCGCACAGGGTGAGGAAGATGTCCCGGTTCCGGTCATCAATGCTGAGAACATGGCCAAGAGCATTCCCAATGCGATATTAACCGTTTATCCCGATTCAGGTCATTCTGCAGTATTTCAAAACTATGTGCAGTTTCTTCCTGCAGCCCTGGCATTCCTGGCAAAATAGCCGGATCAGCGATTTATTAAGAAAGCCGCAATATCCGGGATATTGCGGCTTACAGAATTTTTCCTCATAAAGAATGCTGTTGGTATGATTCAGAACTGATCAACCAGGTTTCACGGATGCCGTATCCGGTGATAAAAATCACCCCTTTCGGTCACCCATTGGTAGAGATCATAAACTCATATTTAGCGAAATTCAAATGTCAATACAAAATGTACCCTTCATCCATACTTTTCCGCCGGTCGGTCCTGCTTGTTTTCTTTAAAACATTGCCGGCTATGCGTGTACCGGGACCGGATCCGATGCCGTATTGGTGCTGCTACCTGATCATCGCGCTGGCCATCGGTGGCCTGTGTTACCTGTTATATCGCTACAGTATCAATGAGCTGCTGAAAAGGCAGGCCATACGTAACCGCATTGCGAGAGACCTTCATGATCATGTCGGCTCAACGCTAAGCAGTATCGCTATCTATTCCAAGGTGGCCAGGATCTATGAACAGCAGGAAAGCCGGGAAAAGCTAAAGGAGATACTCGGCACGATAGAGGCAACTGCTGACGAAACCATCAATGAGATGTCTGATATCGTCTGGGCTATCAATCCGCTTAACGACCAGATGATTACCATCATCCAGAAGATAAAAGCATTTGTACAGCCGTTGTGCCTGACAAAGGGGATCCAGTTTGATTTTTATGAAGACGAGAAGGTTTCGAAACTGATCCTGGAGATGACAGCAAGAAAAAACTTATTCCTGATCCTGAAAGAGGCACTCAACAACGCCATCAAACACTCGGGCTGTAAAAGGATTACACTGGATATGCGCCTGAGCAGATTTTACCTGCAAATCCTGATCACGGATGACGGTATCGGCTTTGATGCCGGCAATACCGGCGTCGATGAGGGTTTTATGGATGGCGGGAACGGCTTGCTGAACATTAACTTCCGGGCCAAAGAACTGGGTGCACAACTAAAAATATGCAGCGCATCCGGTGAGGGGACCAAAATAGATCTTTTATATAACCTGCACAGGTTTAAAAGATGAGCTTATTATCTGTTTACTTAAAGCAATTTTGAATTATGCGGATCCGTGTAGCAATTTTTGATGACAATAAAAATATTCGTACCAGTATCAGTTTATTATTGAATACCGACCCGGCATTTGACGTCGTTGGGGTGTATAGCGATGCTCGGCATTGCGTGGAAGATGTTCTGAAGTCTAACCCGGATGTAGTTTTAATGGATATCGGTATGCCCGGGGTCGATGGCATAGAGGCTGTTAAATTGCTGAGCAGGGAATTCCCCTTGGTACAGATATTAATACAAACTGTATTTGAGGACGATGAGCGAATATTTAATTCCATCTGTGCCGGGGCTTCCGGGTATATTTTAAAGAACCAGCTTAACGGGTCATTAACGGAATCCATTAAAGAATTGATGACTGGCGGCGCACCCATGAGTCCCACCATAGCCAGGCGGGTACTTGGGCTGCTGCAGGGCGGTAAGGTATTAAAGCAGCCTGCAGAAGATGACTATCACCTTACTTCGCGTGAAAAAGAAGTGCTGACAGCCATTGTTAACGGTTTAAGCTATAAGATGATCGCCTCTGATCTCAATATCAGTTATGAGACCGTTCGCAGTCACGTAAAAAAGATATATGAAAAACTTCATGTCGCCTCACTGACAGAAGCGGTGGCGAAGGCCATTAATCAGAATATCATTTAAACCGGACACGAGGCTGACGAATGTAGCATATAATTTAATTAAAGTACTTTCCTGAACTCCCGGATAAATAAAATGGTCTGAAATAAAATATCTTCAGACCATTTTATTGGTATTACCATGTTCAGAAATTGTTGCGTGTATATTCGACATCGTCATTTTAAACTTCTGTACGACTTATTCAACAATAGCATCATGTTTGGCTGTTTCTTTCCGGATTACCGGCGCTATTTCCGTACCCAGTAATTCTATGGCCTTCATGATTCCTTCGTGGGGGATTTGCGCGGAATCTATGTGCGCGGTATAACGCGTGTTGCCAAACAGTTCATAGAATAACATGATTTTATCAATAACCTGCTGTACGCTGCCGACAACCAGCGGCCCTTCTTTTCTGAACAGTTCGAACTTTTCTTTATTCATCAAAGGGCGCCCGTTTTCTGCGGCTAAGCGGTTCATCAATCGTTCATATCCCGGATAAAATTCGCTGACGGCAGTGGTCGAATCTTTTGCGGTATAAAATTGGGTACCTATTGATATTTGCAACCCGTTAAACCCCGGATCCTTCTTTGCAAAAGTTTCCCGGTACAGTGCTATTAAAGGAATAAATTGCCCGGGGGGTCCTCCAAACATAGAAACTGCTAAAGGTAATCCCAAATCAGCCGCCATAACGGCGGAAGCAGGTGTACTGCTGACGGCCAGCCATACCGGTAATTTACTTTGATAAGGACGGGGATACACGCCCCCGTTAACAGGCTGCCGGTATTTTCCCGTCCAGGAAACGATCTCCTGATTATTGGCTGCTAAAAGGAGATCCAGATGCTCACTAAAAAGTTCATCGGCATTTTCCTTAGCAAATCCAAATAGTGGAAATGTTTCTGTAAAAGCCCCCTTGCCCACCATGATCTCAGTTCTTCCTTTTGAAATTAGATCCACGGTAGAAAAATTTTCGAAAATACGGACCGGGTCTGCAGTGCTCAGTACCGTTACGGCACTTGACAAACGGATCCGCTTCGTTATAGCCGCCGCCGCGGCCATGATGATTTCAGGATTTGACAAGATAAAATCCGGACGGTGATGTTCTCCGAAAGCGAAAAGATCTAACCCAACCTCGTCGGCCAGTCTTACCTCCTGCAATATTTCCTGCATACGCCGGTTACCGACGAACCCTTTGCCGATCAGGCTGTCCGGCTGTATTTCTCCAAATGTACTTACTCCGATTTCCATGCTAATTTAAATCTTGTTCAATTTTTATCTTTACCTGCCAGGTGCTTCCAAAAGTCACCTATTCACTGTCAATGATGCCCAGCAACATCTCTGCAACGGCGGATGGATGCCCGTTCCTGATCCGGAACCGATTATAGGAAATGGTATGCGTACTTGCCTGCACCTCACCGGCGTAATAAGACGTATCATGATCAGACACGAAATGATCATCTGTAAAAGGTTCAACGAACGATACCCGAATGCCCTGGTTTTGGATCTCTTCGGCGACTTTTTCTAAATTGCTTTTCTGTCCCTGTTTGGGACCCTGAAAATGACCGAGTACCGGCAAAATAATACGGCTCGTGCTCGAAACCTGTATAAAATGCCCGTTGTGCTGACGCTGCAGCACAGGAAAGATAGCTTGTGAAAGCCACGGAACCCCCAGGAGTTCGTTTTCCAATAAGCCCTTTAACTGCTGCCCGGACGCTTTTTCTTCCTGATCAATAATATTAAACCCGGCATCGATCACCGCATCGATTTGACCAAAGATTTTCAGCGCGCTGTCAATGCCATCAAAAGCTGTTTTCCGGTCGGTCAGGTTTAACGGTATCAGGAAGAACGCTTCTTTATATTGCGCTGACAGATAGTCCAGAGCTGCAATGTCCTGCGTAACAGCGATCACCCCATCGCCCCTTTTTAAAGCGGCTTCAGCCAGGGCCTTGCCGTAGCCGCCCGGATATACGGTTATTAACAAAATTTTAGGTTCCATACTTTATATATTATGTTCTTCATGCACTTTTTCAAAATTAGGTCCCGGATGAATCTGCTCCAATGCCCGAAAGTGGGGATGGAATCGGTTTATGAATAGCGCGGAGGCCTGAAACAGGTGATGATTTTTGCAAAAACACCAAAACCCATGGACAGCATACACGGAAACCGGATCTCACCATGGGCTTACTTAAACTGTTGCACGGGAATGCAGTTGGAAACTTTTTTCCGATGGTGCAATGGTGTAGGTTGCCGGGTATAGCTTCCTGAACATAGCATAGGTTACCCCAACCATAATAAAAGCTACGATTGCATCGATGGTAGCGCCTGGTCCTATAACCACGATCTTGGAAAGAAAGGCGAAACTGATGTCAAACAATAAACCGGCGAATACCCATTCCTTTAAACGTAAAAGTTTATTCGGAACTAATAATACGATAACTCCTGAAAGCTTAAATACCGCCAGAATGGTCAGGAAATAAGCTGTGTAGCCTAGTTTGATCGAAATTTCCCATACTGCCGGGTTCCTGGTTAATTCACCAAATCCACTTGCTGCGAACCAAAAAGCGGTTAATGCTACGCCTGTCCAATAAATTCTTTTTGTTGTTTTAGTTGTCATGATTTCTGCTGTTTAATTTGTTGGATCAAAAATGCGATGGATCTCCCCGGATTCTAAGCAGTTTGACTGTGAATCGGACATATTGATGGGCCAGTCAGGCAATTGGTCTGCTGAACAGCGGGCTTGTCAAGGTATGAACTGACAGCTAAGCCTTCATGGCGGAATTAATCCCAATAATGGAATGCTTTGAAAAGTATCTTATGGAGAATATAACAGCCATACGTTAAGGGGACTCTTAATCGCCGTTGCGTACAGCTAAAATGACCTTCAATCAAAAGTAAACTCTCTTAAAACAATAAAGGCTGGTTTTCCTTACATAAAAAAATTAATGTTTACCGTTTGTGGCAGTACGCATCTTTGCAGCCACAAAAATCAAAATCATGAAAGCAGCTATTTTATATCAATTGGGGCAGAGCCCAAAGTATGGAGAGATCGGCGAACCTGTTCCTCAAAATAATGATCAGTTATTGATCACAGTAAAAGCCGCAGCTATTAAAAACGTTGACAAAGGCCGGGCAAGCGGCTCGCATTACTCCGTGCAAGCCCTGGAAAAACCGGCAGTCGTAGGCATGGACGGTGTAGGTGTGCTGGAAGATGGTACGCGCGTCTATGGTTTTGGGGCCGGTGGCGTCATTGCCGAAAAAGCGTTGCTCAACAGAAGCCTGACAGTTAAATTGCCTGATAGCCTTGACGATGTAACGGCCGCGGCATTACCTAACGCCGTAATCGGCGCTGCGGCAGCCTTACGATTTCGTGCAAACTTACAGCCAGGACAGGTGGTCGTGATCAACGGTGCGACCGGGGTTACAGGAATGGTGGCCGTGCAGATCGCCAAATATTATGGCGCTGCCAAAGTTATCGCAACGGGCCGCAATCAGGAGCAGTTGGACAAATTGTTGCAGCTTGGCGCAGACGAGGTGATATCCCTGAAACAAACCGACGCGCAGGTCACGGATAGGTTAAAACAAATCCATACCGAAACACCAATTAGCATCGTGATCGACTATACCTGGGGACATCCGGCCGAATTGCTATTGGCAGCGTTGAAAGGCAATGGAAGCACCACGCATAAAGTTCGTTTTGTAACGGTTGGGGGCATGGCTGGTGAAGAGATAATTCTGCCATCGTCCATTTTAAGAAGCTCGGATATAGAGATCCTGGGCTCCGGCCTGGGGAGTATCGCTGCAGAAGACATGCAAAAGATATTTAGCGAAGTGATTCCTGAAATGTTTCAGCTTGCCGCCGAGGGTAAACTGAAAATGGACACCATAACTGTTGCACTTCAGGAGATAGAACAGGCCTGGAATATGGACGTGGCTGGCGGAACAAGGCTGGTGGTTGTGGTATAAATTAGATTTGACCATTGGTCTTCTATAAATTACATCGTCTGTTTTGGCAGGAATCATGCAAGTCGCATGATTTTAAAAGGAAATTTTCGTAAGCAATTGATCATTAACTAATTGCTTACGAAAATTCAGCTATAGGAATATCCCAAAAGCGTTATGCAATAAGCGTTTTGGCCTCCAAAAATTCCTCCAGGCCATAACTTCCATTTTCACGTCCAAACCCGGAGTTTTTGTAGCCTCCAAACGGTGCGAACGGATCATGCTTTAGCGTGTTCACAAGCACCCTGCCAGCTTTCAGTTGTCCGGCAACATTTTTGGCGCGGCCAATGTCGGCGGAACTTACATAGGCCATTAGCCCGTAATCGGAATCATTGGCCATCGCAATAGCCTCCTCCTCACTTTTATAGCTTATCACGGATAAAACCGGTCCGAAGATCTCCTCCCTGGCGATCTGCATCTCATTGGTTGCCCCGGTAAAAATGGTTGGCTTAACATAATAGCCGTTTTCCAATCCTTCCGGACGACCCAATCCGCCGAACAGCACCTCGGCGCCGTCTTCAATACCCGCTGCTATAAACTGCTGGATACGATCATATTGCTTCTGACTGGCTACCGGCCCCATTTTAACATCTTCATTGCTGGGGTCGCCAACCTTAAATTGCGCAGCCGTGTCGAGCAAAATTCTTTTTACTTCGTCCAGCTTCTCTTCGGGCACAAACAGCCTGGAACCCGCGATACAGGCCTGCCCGTTATTCATGAAGCATGCCTGGACAGCCATAGGTATTGCCGTGTTAAGGTTTGCATCATCGAGAATAATATTCGCCGATTTTCCGCCTAACTCAAGGGTGACCCTCTTCATCGTATCGATTGCCTGCTTGCCCAGTATTTTACCCACTACTGTTGAACCGGTAAAAGAAACTTTGTTAACCACGGTGCTTTCCATAATAGCGCGGGATATGATATCGCCCCGCCCGTTAACCATATTGACAACACCGTTGGGGAGTCCGGCCGCGTCAATACATTCCATGATGATCTGCGCCTGCCATGGACCAAATTCACTTGGCTTGAGGACAATGGTACAACCTGCCGCCAGGGCGGCCGCGATCTTAACCGCAATAGATCCCGAGACAGAATTCCACGGGGTAAACAGCGCCGCTACGCCAATAGCCTCCATGATCACCGTAGATTCATTGACCGTTTTTTCAAACGGGTAATTCTCAAGAACAGCTATCTGATTCTGAAAGGTAGTTGCCGAGATCATGTTTGACCATTTGGCCCGGTCTTTCGCAGCGCCGTATTCCAGGGTTGTCGCTTCGATCAGATCGTCGATCCTTTTCAGGATCTCGTCATGGATCCGCTTAAAATATTCCTTCCGTTCAGTTATGCTGGTCTTTTGAAAATTCACTAATGCAGCGCCCGCAGCCGCAATAGCCTGCTGTGTATCGGTTTCATCGGCATAGGTAAGCCGTCCGATAACTTCACCATTGATGGGGCTGATGATATCCTGAGTTTCTGTTCCGTGTGGTTTTAAAAAACTCCCGTTGATGTAAACACTTTGAAATGATTTCATGGTATTTCGATTTGTTTTATGAAGTAAAATTGTTGAGAGAGACTTGTTTCATGAGAAATTATTAAAATGTAAAATTACCTGATAGTAAATGATAGTGTTTTGTTGTGCGGCTCTTGTTTGTTTGTTAAAAAGCTCATCTCGTAACAAGAAGTATGGCGAATCTTCCGTTTACAGACCCAATTTTTATCATAGCCCTGATCATTTTTTGTCGATGATCAATTCACAAAATTGATCTGGCGTAACTCGCTATAACAGCGGAATCACACCGAAACAGGCAAATTAATTGGTGGCTTGGGCATTTCGGACGGTGAGTGTTTTTCTAAGTACATATCGCCGGTCAGCGCTTCATTCCTGTTTCACCATGCTCAATTTCTTTCGGCCGGAAATAGCTGAATTTTTCACGCCTGCAAATTCCCGGCTCAAGGCTCAAATTGCCCGGTTCAGCCCGGGTTAGCTTACCGTGATGAGTTATGCCCTTTAATTTTGAGTCAATACCTCGAAAAAAAGAAAATTGTAATGCAACTAAAAGAAGAATCCTTAGTAGAACACGGGCCGCGTTTAATCATCATTACTGTTACTGCGGTGTTCTGCGCTTTACTGGAAATTATTGATACCACCATCGTCAATGTAGCATTAAACAATATGCGTGGCAGTCTAGGAGCTACGCTCAATGAGATCAGCTGGGTCATTACCGCTTATTCCCTGGCCAATGTGATCGTCATTCCCCTGACCAGCTGGCTTTCGCAGCAATTCGGAAGACGTAATTATTTTGCAGCTTCTGTTATCCTCTTCACCATTTGCTCTTTCTTATGCGGGAATGCGCATTCCGTTACAGAACTCATTATTTTTCGGTTCCTGCAGGGAATGGGCGGGGGCGCTTTATTGGTAACTTCACAAACGATCATCACCGAAAGCTGGCCGCCGGAAAAGCGGGCGATGGCCCAGGCGATCTATGTGTTGGGTATTATCGTAGGCCCAACCCTTGGCCCTCCCCTCGGCGGCTATATAGTAGATAACTTTTCATGGCCGTTCATCTTTTACATTAATATCCCGGTCGGCATTTTGGCGGCGATATTGACGATACAGTTTGTGCGGAGCCCATCTTATGGCGCTAAGCGCTCTTCGGGTGAAGTTGACTGGCTTGGCATAATATTATTGACCGTTGGTCTTTCTTCGCTGCAATATATTTTGGAAAAAGGCCAGGAAGATGACTGGTTTAACAGCAAATTGATCATCATACTATGCATTACCGCTTTTTTAGGTTTATACCTGTTCGTATGGCGGCAGTTAGAAGCTAAGTTTCCGGTGGTTAACCTTAGGGTCCTTAAAGATAGCAATCTGCGTATAGGGGTCATGCTGACTTTCATTACAGGCTTCGGCACATTCGGGTCTACTTTCGTTATTCCTTTGTTCACACAGTCTATTCTGGGCTGGAGCGCACAGCAGGCAGGGGTACTTCAACTTCCCAGTACTTTATTTGTGGCAGTGATGATGCCGGTGGTTGCTACGCTGATCCAAAAAGGGGTTCAGCAAAAGTGGCTCATCGCCATGGGGTTGTTCATTTTCTTTTGCTTTTGTATGTTGGCTTACCGCATTATCGTACCTGAGACCGGTTCCGGAGACTTCTTCTGGCCTTTGATGGTGCGGGGATTGGGTTTGGGGTTGTGTTCTGTTCCGGTGAGTACGATGTCTTTATCTACTTTGAAGGGACAGCAAATTGGTGAGGGAGCGGCATTCACCGGAATGATGCGGCAGTTAGGTGGCTCTGTTGGCGTGGCACTGATATCCACTTTTTTATCAAGAAAAACCAGTATCCACCGGGTCGAGGTCGCTACCCACCTGAATGTGTATGACCTCAATGTGCAGGAGCGTATCAGCAAGCTGGCGGCTGGCTTCCGAAACAGGGGATTAGATAGTCTCACTTCAAGGAATTCAGCCTACCAGGTGCTGGAAGGAGCGGTCACCAAACAAGCTACCTTACTGGCTTACATGGATGTGTTCATGTTTGTCGGAATTGTTTTCGTGGTTTTTGTTCCGCTGGTTTTATTATTCGTTAAAAGGTCAAAAAATAAGGTGAATCTGGCGGACGCGGCCCATTGATAATAGCTACTCCCTGGCCCTGTTCCTGTTTTTGCTCCGCGGCGCGGGCTATTGCCGCCTTCTGCACTTCCTGCGGCGTTATCTCCACCTTTTGTGACCCAAGGTTAGTTTCCCTTCTCCACCTTTTGCAGATCGGGCTGATTAACTTTATCAAATTTGTAATTCATAAATTCTGGATCGTCTGGCGTAACCAGTTGAAAGTCGCTGATCCTGGAAATTTCGATTGTGGTACTATCGGATGAGAAATCAAGCGCGTGGCCACCTGCGTTCAACTGGCTGGTTAAAAAATGGAAATGATAACCTGCAATGTTTACTCCTGCTAAATAGGAAGGTAGTTTATATCCGATCAGTACACCTTCGGTATTATTGAAATCAAAGAAAAACTGTTTATCAAGCATATTGGCCAAGGGCAAAAAGGGCTCTCTGGTGACCGGAGGAAACGCTCTTGTTTTGACATGGTGAAACTTACCTGAAATCCGGATGGCGTACATGCCGTTTTTATTTTTAAGGTATTTTTCCACCCGTTCCAGAATTGCTTCTTTGCCCGTAAATCCGTTGATGTGAAATGTGGTTTCAGGTTTAAAGAAACTTACAAATGCAAAAGGCGTTGTCAGGGAGTCCGGAGCTTCGGTAGTTACACCGTTCCACCTGGTTTGATATACTTTGCCGTTGTAAAAGGTTAGCTCCCCGTCAACAAGGTTAGGGGCACCAATGCCAAAATCACCATTTGATTTCAAGGTACCAACCGAAAGGGTTCCTTTGTAGAGACCATTTATAAAAGCATCGGCGATGCCAACCTGGTAAATGCCGTTTGACTGTTTTTGGCGTTGTTTCATTTTCGCTGATTTCCCTGTTAATCCTTTTTGTAGATTTTGAGCCGTAGCTTTCATTTGAAAACCAATAGCCAGAAGCAAGATGAATTGATAGCTATTCTTCATGCCGCAATATTCGCATGTTGACTTTTAGCGGGCAATAACCAATGGTGGGGATATTTACTGGATGGCGTAGCGAATTAAGCCGGCCGCGTAATTGCAGCAACCACGGGTTTGCATCCTTCGGATGGCGAAGGGTTGATGCACCGGCTGAAACGTCTGTAGATGCGGGTAACACGCTATTACTTGCTGTCAGGAAATACTGATCTGGATTTATGCTGGTTACATCAAATGCGGCAGAATACGGTAAACCTTAATCCATATCCTTTGTCTATACTTGAAGAAAAGCAACTCCGAATGAAAAAATTGACTTATTTGCCGGTATATCTGCTGATAACGCTGGCCGTCGCCTGCAGCACACGAAACCGAAACGTGAAAGAAACCTCAAACAAAAGCGGACAACCCGTTGCAAACAAGGAACTATCCGGCGTGATGCGAATTCAGGGTGCCATTAAAACCGGCGATTCGGTACTGCTGAATTTTACCGTTTATAACCATACCGACGGCGTCAAAAAATTCCTGAAATGGCAAACTCCATTTGAACCATTGCTCAGTAAATACCTGGACATCAAAAATGAGCAGGGAGAGGAAGTGCTGTACAAAGGACCTATGGTCAAAAGAATGATGCCGCCACCGCCCTCGGCCTACATCACGTTAAATCCGCAAGACTCTTTGGCCGTTAAGGTCGATATTTTAAAAGGCTACGCATTAACTAAGCCGGGCAAATATACAGTGGAATATACCAGTGAAAATATCAGCGGCTTGACAGTAAAGCAACAGGTGTCATTTATTTACAGATGATCAGCTATTAAGTGGAATTCATCAGCGTATCGCAACAGTTTTAATGGTGTGTATAACGACCTGGACTTCCTGTGAACACGCTCATTAATCAAATATAGAGGTTAGCTTCTTTTCAAGTGCGGCAGCATCATCACCGGTATAACGACCGATAATCTTACCGTCCTTGCCGATCAGTATCTTAGCTGGAAACGAATTGATGTCGTAAGCCTTAATTATATCATTTTGTTGCTGTTCCCGGTTATTGAGGACCTGTAGCCACGGTAAATTATCCGCCTTGACAGCGTCTTTCCAACTTTGCTCGTTATCACCCAATGTTTTGCCGACTTCCTGTGCGATCCCTATGATGATCAGTCCCCGGGACTTATATTGGTTATATATCCCGATGAGGTGAGGATGACTTTCCCTGCAGGGAACGCACCAGCTTCCCCAGAAATCGAGTAATATGTAATGATCTTTGAAGTTCTCCAGGTCTATGATATTTCCTTTCATATCAGCTTTATGGACAGGTAAGGCGATGGCACCTATCGCCGAGGCCTTAATGTCCTGAATCTTCTGCGCGATGAATTCGCCGTAAATTGATCGTCTGGCTTGCTGACCCAATTTCAGAAAATAATATTCAAGGGAATCCGGTGATAACTGGCTCCTTAATGAATACAAAAAAAAGGAACTCAGGATGGCATCCGGATGTTCCTGAACACTTTGTAAATGGATAACTTTAAGGCGCTGATCTTTTTCCGCAGACACGCTGTCGAATTTTCGGTTCGCTTCCTGCGAATCTTGTTCGTAAGATAACCGCAATGCCGCCCGCCAGTTTTTTGTCAGACTGGCTTCTTCAGCACGTAATGGTGACCAGGGCCGATTTGAAATTCCGGAGACCGTAGATGCATCTATATGATCTGCGCTGCCTTTAATGTTGATATTTTCGTTGTTTAAAACAAATTCTAAAACCGGCCCCGGAACAACTCCCCCGGTCTTTGAAGTAATATCAAGATCGGGGTTATCGATGATCAGCGAGGCAACTACGGGAGTGCTGATCTTCCCCGTAAAATTGACTGTCCCATCCGTAGAAACTTTTCCGGAATCAATAACCAACTGTTTATCGTTCAAATAGAGCAGATTTAATTTATGATGTTTGGGGTTTTGAAGATCGACCCGGACATGAAAGTTTTGCGCCTGGCTGAACGCAGTTAGGAATAGGCATAATGCCAGCAGCATTGTTTTTTTGGGATTTGGTTTAGACATATTTGTCAGTGTTAGGGGCTAAAATGTACAGTTGTTGCCGTCGTTTCCGGCTTTCATTATTTATATAAATGCAAGCAGTTGGTAAGCATTCTTATCGTTAAAGTTGGCCCAAAATCGACGGATTTTAAACTTATCTCCAGTTGAAACGGGCAATTTGAGTACTGAAACGGGCATCTCCGGGTGTCATCCTGATCCTACGGATGATCTTATTCCTCCTGATGCTGATAGGTATAACTTTGATGCCTTTGATCATTATACTTTTGCTGCTCTTCATTATCCTGATCAAGGCACTGTTGATTAGGATAATTTTACAACATTTGATTACTATAATTTTTACACTTCTACCACTCGTGGGCAGTGGGATCAGCAAAAGATGGCAACGCCTGCAGAAAAGATAGCGGCTGCTTGGAATACTTTACATGCGCTCCAGCAGCGGGGTATGGTAGCGATAAATGCCAGGGATGTCAGTACGGCCTATCGGTAAGCCGGCCGCAACATTAAAGAATATCAGATAAAGCTTAATAACGCGCGCTTATCATTATACAGGTCCGCTGCTGCATTTTTGCTGCGCTGCAAAAGCATCGCCCGTGCGCAAACTACTTCCAATTCCAATTAAGCGCATGATTCAGCGCTTCGCTTGTTTACCCGCTTCACCGGGAAAAGCTGCTCTTGCCTGAATGCTGCACTTGATTCCTTAATTAATATCAACCGGCCCGGTCAAAAGGCACAACCAGCCCTTCGGGAGCCTCGTCCGGCAACGGTAGCCGGAAGGGCTTTGTGCTTTAGCCCGGTGCAGGTCCTTGCTTCATACACTTCCAGGTTTTTCTTCACCGCCTTCCCCGGACTGCTCTTAGTTTTTAATTCCTTTTCATTTAGCCTTTGCTTGAGGCGAATTTACCCCTCTTCAGCGGCCAAGGCCAGGCAAGTGCCGCTTAAAAAAATCTCCACACCTCGCTGCGCTTCGGGTCGTATTTTTTTGCGTCAGCCTTGTTCCGCTCGCCCCCCGCGCAAGTATTCTGCCTCTATCAAAGGCCAAATGAGGGTTCTGCCGAAATGGTCATTGGATAACAGATTTTTTAACAAATAAATTTAAAACGAGATGGAAATCACAGGAAGATTGGTAGCAGACGCTATCGTGAGAACAACAAACAACGACAAAGAAGTAACCGGGTTCAGGGTGGCCATTAACCGCAGGTTCAAATCAAACGGGGAACAAAAAGAGGAAACCACCTACGTGGATTGCGCTTACTGGCGTACAGCTAAAATAGCGCCCTACCTGACCAAAGGGCTATTGGTGCAATTGTACGGACACATGACCGCACAACCGTGGGTGAGCCGTGACGGGGAACCAATGGCAAGCCTGAACTTTCACACCAATGAAATTACCCTTTTAGGCGCATCAGCTAAAAAATCAGCTTAAGGAACTGCAATTAATCAAAATCAAAGCGAGAGAGATGGAAAGAGTTAGAGATATCTATGCGGTCGCCCACAATTGGGCAAACCGTATCGGGGAAAGCGCTAAGGCAAGCAACTTGTTTTTTGAGGATGAAAACATCTATTCCTATGGGCGTCATTTCCTGATAGCCAAACACGTAGTCAATACAAGGGGCGAACGGGCGGTGTTATTCACCCAACGTACTTACAGCAGGTCAACTTCGGCACATGTAACGATTGTCAGGAATGCTTCCAACCACTTGGATAAACTGTCTGTGCCTGACCCGGATTTGTCTAAGGAAGAGCTGTTTGAAAAATGGTATGGCGAAATCAGGAATGTCGCTGATTCCCTTGAAGATACCCGTAAACCTAAAAAGTACATTCTGGAAATCGGGCGGCTATTTGACGAAGCCAAACGCTATGCTGATTTCTTTGGCTATGAAGTGCCCGAAGTGTTGGTAAAGGCAGGTGAAATCGAAAATAGTGAGCAATACCATGATTTATTGCAACAGGAGCGGGAATTGCGAAAAGCGCAGGAACAAAGGTCGCAGGCCGAAGCCCTGCGGTTGCAAAAAACACGGTTGAAAGACTGGCGGAAATTCAAGATCAATTACCTGTCAACAGCGGACGGCTTCGATTACCTGCGGTTTAACAAGGCTGATCAAAGCGTCGAAACTACCCAAAAGGTTGAATTTTCATTAGCCGCAGGCCGTCAGCTTTACGGGTTGGTTTTGGCAACCCTTGAAAAAGGCGGGTGTACCAACTGCGGGGAAACCTTTTTGGGCAGGTACAACATAACCGAGATCAACGACAAATTTATCCGTGTCGGTTGCCACAGGGTATCCTTAACAGAAATCAAATCTTTTGCTAAAAAACAGGGGTGGTAATGGCCACCCCTCATTAAAAATTGAAGCTATGAGAACATACGAGAAAACAAGCAATGGTATAGAATATACCGATGAACTCGCAAGTAGTAACGGCGCAGCTTTCGTGCTGTACCCAACTGCTGCGCATAACACCGAAATGATCAAAGCGGCCATCAGGGAGCTATTTAACAACCGTGATGTGGTTTCTATGAAAGTGGCAAACGAGCGGGATTGGGACGAGCGTTACCGCACCGAAATCTTCGCCCACCCCTTAACCCGTACCCTGCGGTGGTACGAGATTAATGCCGACGACTACGGACTATTGAGGCGGGAACGGGAAAAAGGCACCACCACGGAGCAATATGTAAAAACGTTTGTGCTGCCTTTTATTGAAGAAACCGAAGCTGTCAATTTGAATAAATACGGTGAACAAATTTATAAAGTGTAAAATGGAAAAGCATCATTCATACACCGTACCCTGCGGCCTGCTGTTGGTAGCCCTGGGTTTATTGATCCGCTACCATATCGGCAGGCGCAGGTTTAACCGCAGGGGTATAGGCGGCCTGCAACAATTTCCCACCTATGGCAGGTTCATTTTTACCGTCATAGCGGAAAGGATAATTCATTTTATCGGGACAATTGCCCTGTTGGCAGGCTTGTTCTTACTCGCCATCACAGGTTTTAATCATCTTAAATTTTAACGATTATGAAAACGAATTTTTTTGAACAAATAGCAGGCTTGCAAATCAATGGCACCCTGCAAATCAATATCCAACCGCAAGAGGGCGGCACGCTGACCGTATCGGTGCTGTTGGCGAATAATAACCCCAGGATCACCGCAGGTAAAAATATCCCGCCTATGCTGTTAAAAGCCACTACGCAGGAATTGGATGAAAAGTTTTTTACTGAAATAGGCGAACCTGCGAAACAAACCGTCCGGCTGTTTGCAAACCTCGAAGCCTATCAGGCCGAACTGGACAAGGCAAAGAAACAGCCCGAAAAAACAGGTAAGACAACAACCGTCACCGCTAAAAAGAGCGCAGATAACAGCTTGTTTAGCCAACCTGCCGAAGAACCCGATAACGATGCGGATGATGATTTGGAAGAACAGCCTGACGAAACCGAAGCATTAGCCGAAAAACAACGCCTGTACGATGAAGCGATCAGGCGGGTCGGACAATTAAATACCGATATGAAGTACAAGGAAGCGATTGCCCAATTACCTGATGCGGAAGAATACCCCGACAAGGCAGGGGAAATCAAAACCAAGCGGGAAGCTTTAGAGAAGCGTCAGGAACTCTACGCCAGTTTACAAACCGAAGTTTAACACTAATCATACGATAATGATAGTCAACCAATTGAAAAGGGTGTTTCTGCACAAGGAAAACGGACAGGAAGTGCGTTTGGCAGACCCCGGTGCGGAATTTACCGCAAGCGATGTACAGAATTTCTATTCCGCTAACTACCCCATACTCACCAATGCGAAGATCATCGGCCCTGAAATCAGGGACGATGAAGTGCAATACCGCTTTGAAAGTACGATGGGGCATAAAGGTTAAATATGAAACGGGAACCCAAAAACAGGATAATCAAAATTATAAAGGAGAACAGGGAATGGAAGCTACAACAGCAATTCAGCGCATTCGTAGACAAGCTAAACCGCCTGCCCGATGCAAACGGGGTTCAGCGCAATCCGGTGCGGAGCGCACCCGCAGCGCTGACAGAAATGGTTTTTTGAAACATCGGTTTTTACCGTTTTGGCAATATGGAAATAACAGGGAGCAGGCAGAAAGGGAGTTTCTATGCTCCCTCTCCATCCTTTGTAAACACTATGACTTGCCAATCCCTGAAACGGTAAATGGCAGTTTTCCGCAGCATATATATTTAACACAGCAAGTACTTAGCGATCAAATAAAGGGCATAGACAATAAGTTGTCGTGCATCATCGCCAAAGACGATAAACATATCGCCACGCTCGCCACCGTCAAACGGTACGATACGGGTATGACCTTATACTACATTCCTGTACGTCCCTTATGGCATTGGTTGCAGGGTAGCCAAAGCCAACCATTAGCCGAACTGCTCCTTTGTATGTTCGCTTATTTGGAGCAGGTCGTCAGGGTTCCGTTTTATACCGAACAGGACAGTTATTTGGCAAGCCAGTATGAAACGCTTGAACAATGGGTAAATGATGACCAGGAGGACGAGCCATACCGTCAAAAGCAGTTGGACGAGTTTTATGTGATGCAAAACGCAGGGCTGAAAATCTATGCACAAATCATTGACCCGCAACGCTTGGCTGATTTTGAAAGTGTCGTGCAGAATTTTCAGTGTAACGAAAGTTGGCTGAATGAATGGCGGGATGTGGCTATGGAGTTTTTACAGCTTTATAAACGGTATCCCGAACGCTCGATATTCGACCACATCCATTCCGACCTGTTATATCCACAGGACGAGGATCGTATCTACGCCGACCAGTACATCAGTTTTTATTGGAGTGGTAACGATTGTTTTCAGGACTGCCTTTTTGATATGATCGATAACCATTTTCAGGAGATCGCTTATATGGACGAACCCGCCCATGTGCAATTATTTGATTACACACCTGAAAATACCATCCCCGATTTTGATTTTGAAACCCGCTTGTTTGAACTGATGGACAAGCTAAGCCGATTACTAAACAAATATGACCATGAACAATGTGAGCCAGCAATTTAATGAACAATATAACCCGGTCAAAGCCCTGCTGATCTACCAGTCTGCCGAACAGGAAAGCGACAGTTACGAGCATAAACCAACCGAGATTTATGTCGAAAGTTACGACATCGGCAAGCATGGCAACCCCATCAATGCTCATCCTCTATCCCTAAAAGAAATGAGTGCCTTAAGCGAGTTAATGCAAGCTACACAGGAACTTCAAAATAACTACCTGCAATGCAGTGGCGTGATACCGCCAAACGTAATTTATATGAACAGTCAAAATAACGGCTATGCGGTTTGGTACACCCCGCCACAGGAAGTTGACCTGTTTTTTTCCGATAGCTTGGGTATCGCATCAGGCAAAACTAAAATACCCGCCATGCTATGGAGGGCGACCAAAGAGCGGTTGCAGGTTTTCGCCCTGAAAGGCAAGACCAAACCCAATGCAGGCACACCGCTTTATTATGCCCCCTTATTTAACCTGTCCCAGGATGGCAGTGTATGTATGGGAACGGTCAATATCAACATTGACAGGCAAACCTGCTTGGAGCAGTTTATGACCCAATGGGAAAGCTATTTCTTTAACAGCTATTTCACGCATACGCTCGGCAACCATCGGCATTGCAAAGGCAATTTGGTACAGCTATGGCAGGGACAGGTCTGCACAGGCAGGGACTTTCCACAGGAAGAATTAATCAAAAACGGCAAAACTTTAAAGGACATGATCAGATGAAAAAACTAAATAATGGCGATACCCGGACAGCGGTTCACATCGTTAACAAAGAAATTTTACAGCCCTACAATCCCGTGACCATTAACCTGATTGGGGCGGGCGGCACAGGGGGACAGGTACTGACCGCATTGGCGAGGATGAACTATGCGTTGGTATCGCTCAACCATCCCGGCTTAATGGTCAGCGTGTTTGACGACGATACCGTGACCCGTGCGAATTTAGGGCGACAATTATTCACGACTGCCGAACTGGGTTTGCACAAATCCGTAGCGCTGATCAACCGCATCAATCGCTTTTTCGGGACGAACTGGAAAGCGGTGACCGAAAAATATGATAAGACCTACAACGGGGATAATACATGGGCTACGCTTACCATCGGTTGTGTAGATACTGTACAGGCAAGGGTGGAGATAGCGCAAATCCTCAAAAAGCTGAACAAAAGCATGGGGAACAGCCGTAGCCAACCCCTGTACTATATGGATTTTGGCAATAGCAGGGAAACAGGGCAGGTTATACTGTCAACTATTGGCAAAATACAACAGCCCGAATCCAAACAGTACCGCACGACCGACACCCTGCCAATGGTAACCGATGAATTTGCTGAACTATTGGCGGCATCAGAAGCAGTCGATAACACGCCGAGTTGTTCGCTTGCCGAGGCATTGACCAAACAGGATTTATTTATCAATTCCGCACTCGCCAATTGCGGGGCCTCCCTTTTATGGCAAATGTTCAGGGAGGGCATGCTGTTTAACAGGGGCTTTTTCCTGAACCTGAAAGAGTTTAAAACACAGCCTTTAAAAGTGGCTTAACATAACCCAAAAACGGAATGGATGAACATAACAGACTTGAACGGCAAGGAAATTATAGTAACTGATTTGCCCATAGCGATTATGCAGGCGGATGACTACCGCCACTACCGGGTAAGCCATCCGGCGGAACACGATTTGTATTTATATAAATATTGGAAGGATGTTTACCAAAAACTGTTATTATTGGATACGGAAATTAATAGCGATAATTAGAAAATATGTTACGGTTTACCACAGGAAATTTACTCGATTCAAGTGCGGAGGCATTGGTCAATACGGTGAACACGGTTGGTGTTATGGGGAAAGGGATCGCTCTGCAATTCAAGCAAGCTTTTCCCCATAACTATAACGTTTACAAGCAAGCCTGCCAAAATGGTTCTTTGCAATGCGGACAATTATTAGTGGTTAAAGACAGTGACTTGTTACTCGGTGAAAGGCTGATTATTAATTTCCCGACCAAGAGCCATTGGAAATCTCCATCCAAATACGAATATGTTGAAAGCGGTTTGGTCGCCCTCGTGAGGTGGCTAAAAGAAAACTCCGTTAAAAGCTTGGCGATACCTGCTTTAGGTTGCGGTAATGGAGGACTGGACTGGAAAATTGTCCGGCCAATGATCGAGCAGCACCTGGGCAAACTGGATATGGCGATATGGGTCTATGAACCCGGGATCAGGGCATCATGAACTTTTGAAATTGTCCGGCGGGCTCCGGCGCGCCGGAGCCCGATTTTTTCGCCCCGTGTTTTCGAATTATAGTTTGCGCTTTGGTGAAAACACGGGGCGCTCCATACAGGAGATCGCTTGCTTTACTTTAGATAATTCCAGGTGCGCTAATCAGCTCTGCAGGCGAAAATCAATTATTTGTTAAAAAAAGTGAAAGCGCAGTATATTTGCAGAAAACCATGGCAAAATTATTTATCGTTGGCTTTCCGAAAAACATACAGGAAATTGAACTCGTCGAAATGTTCAGCTTGCATGGCACGGTTAATACAGTAACCATTGTGACGGACAAGGTCACGGGGGAGCCAAAAGGGTATGCCTTCATCACGATGACGGACGATGCCGGCGCAGGAAGGGCGATTTCGGCACTGGATGGTGTGAAGATGGGCGACCGCACGCTGAATGTCCGGTTTGCAGAAGAAAAACCGGCACCGCGAACTGACCCTGGCAAGGGGTTTAAAAAAACATTTCTCCCGAAACCACCAACATTAAAACGGGATAATCGCACCGAAACCCCGAAACCCAAACGACCGCGCAGGCCGCTATAAAAGTTGACCGGCTAACCCGTTTTAATCAAAGCCCTCGCTGAAAAATTCGGCTGGTGTCACACCCAATGCACCGATGATCTTTAAAAGACTACTGTACCTTACGTTTCCGCCAAGTTCACAGCGGCGAAGCAAAATTCTTCCAATATCATTTTGAAAGGCAAATTTCTCATAATGATGGTGACCTGCCTTCATCCTTAAGGTTTTGATCCGGTTACCCAATTTTCTCAAGGCATCAATCTCTGCATCGATGCCTTCTATAATATTTAACTGATTTGATATCATGCCGCAATCTTAGAGAACGGAAAAGATTTTGGGTACCGCTTTAAAATAGTTTCTTTTATGAAATATTGCTTACCTAAAAAGTATATTTACCAGCCTCTGTTGTCAGCATCGGTAGGTTATGCTGCTTTTGATTCTTTGCCGATTTTAATTCGTTTACTTTTTACTTCACCGCTTAATTGAGTGCGTGTTCACCGTTTTAAGGTAGAATTGGAACAAACGAAGCAGCCCCTATAAAATATCGTTAAGATTATTCTGAAATGCCAGACTTTCATTTCGAACGTTTCAGCATTCGCAGTTTTTTTGGTATCGTTACCAGGTGTTGGAATGACTGCTTTGACGCCATCCACTAACGCTTTAAATTCTTTGAGCATATATGGATATTTATAAGGTTATCATTCAACATAAAAACAGAAAAGCCCCGATTGGCAAAGTCTGCGAAGTCAGAATTCCAATGGTGAAGGATGCTGTAGCGACTCAGCCATTACAGGCATCGATCTCTTCGAGGGTAAAGTCGCTGGCCTTAAAGGCTGCGAGGCACTTCTTTACGGCATTCCGGAATGCGTCAGTCTGGCAGCGATAGTCATTATGGGCCGCTTCAACAGATTTTCCACATGAATGCGCACGAGAGCAAGTTATCACTGAAATGGTAAGGCATGTTAGGCTTTACTATTAGTATTCTTCAAAGGTCGTTCGCATCAACTTTTCTTCCTGCCTTATGCGTATGGTCAATGGTAACAGATATAAAGGAAAGCCGATGAACAGGGTATACCAGGCATGAAAAATAATTGCAACAGCGATTAACTCAGGAACGATATTCAGATAATAATTTGGATGCCTGATTAACCGAAAGATTAAATTCGTGTTTATAATGTGAATGTTTTTTGGTGCGATGATCAGTTTAACGGTCCAGATGTGCCTGATACTGTAGATGACATAAAAAAGCATGATGATGGAGAAAGCGTAAACGGCGATGCCGAGCTGATATATCTGATCATTTAAAAAGTTTCCTTTAACAAACCCTTCTATAAAGCAACTTATATAATAAACGAAATGCAATGCAATCAGCACGCTGGAATTCTTTTGACCGTATTCAATACTGCCGGCTTTTTTCAGTTTTTTTTCATTAAAGGCCGAAATAAATATGCTGCTAAGCCGTAATGCGAACAAGAAATAAAATATTTTCATAACATTTGTTAGTGCTGGTAATCATGCAACGGGTACCCATAGGCACATTCCTTACTGATTGAAATAATTAAACGGCCTCAAAACTAATTTTTTCCTGCTAAAGCAGAAATTTTATTTAAAAGGGAGATCTGCAATGGCCCTAACCTCTGTCTCCATAGTGAGCAACAGCCTACGGCTCAAATTTTCAAAACTTGATTTGTGATAAATAATTCGATAAACATGGAAACTTTAAAATTCAAAACCAATATCAATTGCGGCGGTTGTATCGCTACCGTATCACCCGCTTTAAATGAGCTAAAAGACATTCAGCATTGGGAGGTGGATACTGCTAACCCGGATAAAATCTTAACGGTAAATGCCGATGACGGCTTAACAGCGGGACAAGTCATTGATGCACTCAAACAAAAAGGTTATAAAGCCGAAAAGGTATAACAGGGTAATCACCGGATATAATGTAACTTAGTAGTAATGAACCTGCATATTAAAAATATGGTCTGCGACCGCTGCCTGATGATCGTCCGCCAGCAACTGGAAAATCTGGGCTTTACAGTCAGGCAAATCGCTTTGGGACATGCGGAGATAACTCCGCATCCGAATGAGGAACAATTGCACCTAATTGCTGCGGCCTTAAAAGTTCCGGGCTTCGAGCTGATCAATAAAGAAGCGGATAAAATCGTGGAAGCGATTAAGAACATTGTTATTGAACTCGTACATCATTCTGATCTGTCCGAATTGAAAACATCCTATTCTGATCAGATCGCGACCCGCTTAGGAAAAGATTATACCTATCTGAGCCGTTTGTTCTCCAATTCCCAGGACATGACCATTGAGCGGTTTATTATTGAGCAAAAGGTAGAAAAAATAAAAGAGTTGCTGGATTATGGTGAACTGAACCTCAATGAAATTGCTTATCAAATAGGTTACAGCAGTAGCGCCCACTTATCCACGCAATTTAAAACCATAACCGGCTTAACCCCCAGCCAGTACCGGTCATCTGAACAGCAGCGGAAACCTATTGATAAAATATAAATTTATCCCGGTGATGGATACCTATGCAATAGGATATAAATTTTTATCGGAATTATATAAAACCATCGACAGGACGTATCCATATCTTAGCAGCGTCATTATTTAAAGGGTGACGCAGTTAGTACAATATCTTTATAAAATATAAGTTTAAGAGCATAATGAAATATATCGCTGTTTTCCTTGCAACCTGTATCCTGTTGCTATCCTCCGTTCCGGGGATGGCAAACACCCATCGTGGGGCAGTGGCTTATTGCAAAGGAAGCAGACATCAGGATTGCTGTAAACAGCAAAAGCAAACTTCCGATAACGATTGTGCTAAGGGTACTTGTCATATGATGGTGTCCTGCAGTACCTGCGGATTTATAATTATTCAATCTATTACAGTTTCACCTGTGATGATTCACTTAAAGAATCAAATAGCTCACTCTTATCTTGCAGGCGGCTTATCAGATTACCAGGACAATGACTGGAACCCTCCGAAAGCTTAATTTTAAATTCGAATCGCAGTCGATCTTCGATTGCATAATCATTTAATTATTAATCTTTAAATTCAAAATCATGAAAAAGTTTCTTTTCATCACAATGGTGATGCTATTATCTGCTATATCTATTACTTATGCCAATACCCCTTGCTGTAACAGCAAAATAACCTGTTCTAAATGTGCAAAGGGATGCGGGCCAAACTGCAAGGATTATTGCAGCAAGACCTGCAAGGCATCCGGTGAATGTAAGACTGTCTGTAAATTGTAAATGAAGCAACAAGCCGCCTCTCGAAGGGGCGGCTTTGTTTTTTTAATATTCGATCTTTAAAAATTAAAAGCATGAAAAAACTAATCCTGATGGCTGTTATTCTGCTTTGTTCTGTTACCATTGTTCTGGCCTCAGGCCTTCCTGTAAATAAAGCGGTATCAGACACTACCAAAGCCAGGTCAAAAAAAGTCGAAGTTCAGTACACCTGCGGTATGCATCCGGAAGTGATGAGTAACAAACCGGGCAGGTGCCCAAAATGTGGAATGGGCTTAGTACAAAAGGATACCTCAAAAAAGGATACGATCAAAAGGAATAAATAAAGTGATAACTGTTATAAAATGGTTAAATATAAATCAGATATCGAAATTATGTGGCGGTCACTAACGATTTAATCCCTTGCTAAAATGCTGTAACAAATAGGCTTGGTTACATAAATAGAGAAGCCATCTTTAAAATGAGATTCATGCGGATGAATGGGAGGAAATACAATCGTATGGACTTTTCTTTTTATGCGGCCTTTGATTCCCTTCCAGTTTTTATCCGCCTGCTCTTTACTTCCAGTCGGGATATCTGTGAGTGTTCGCGGGTGATCCATTTCATACTTGCCAAATTAATTGCCAAAGTTATCAATCGGTTCCGGATCAGGAAAAACGATGAACCAACTCAGTTAGTGTAGTCAGGTCAAACGGTTTGGCAATATATCCGTCCGCTTTGCAGTTACCTGCTATTTGTTCGATCTTACTGTCCGCAGAAACCAGTATTACCGGAATGCCTTTTAAACCGGGATTGTTTTTAATCTCGGCACACAACTCATGCCCCGATTTGCCGGGAAGCCTTTCATCAAGTAAAATGAGATGTGGCCGTCCTTGTATGATCTCTTCAACTAGTGCGGCGAAACGGTAAACAACAACCTCGTAGCCCTCATCTTCGAGGATATACTGCATCATGTCTAAAATATCATGGTCATCTTCAATAATGATAATTTTTTTAGGCATGATAATGAGCTGGCAGACCAAATATAGTTCTTTTAATATCTGATAATTAAATTTTTGTTTTAATAATAGAACCGCCTCGATGCCATGTTCTATCGCATAAATAAAAATCACTACTATGCAATACCTACTACGTTTTTATTACCTTTGCTCAGATGTTCAAGCGAATTACCTGCGGTTTTTTGGCCTGCCTGTTTTTAACGGGTAGCCTGATGTTGCCTTTGGGTGATTTTTCCTTGTTGCGCGACATTCCAAAAATGTATCAGAATTACATCAAGATCACTTCGCAGGAAGAAGCGGATGTGATCGACTTTATTGGTGATTATCTGATGTATGGTAAGCAGATATTCGGGCATAATGAACATGACAAAACACCGGACAAAGGGAATGAAGTGCAGTTCCAGCATCAGGCCAGTCCACTGAACGTTCTTTTTTCGCACAGTCCTGTAAAAGTGTTGATAGCACCGGTTGCTATTTTAACGCACTCCTCTTTTATACCGCATTTTACTACCTCGGATTACTGTAATGAACTATTCAGGCCACCCCTCGCCTGATTTTAATTTCCACATTAAAATTTATTAGTCCACTATTCATCAGTCCGGCGTTAAGCCCTGGCTCTTATTTCCTATATCCATGAAAAGAACTTTCATGCTCACGGCTATGATGCTGTTTGGCTTCATCGCGATGGCCCAGAATACCTTTAAAGCAAAAGTAGTTAATGACCAAACTCAAGCTATATTAAAAGGCGCGACCGCCACAATCCCAGACCTAAAAAAGACCATTGCCGCTGATACCAGCGGTTTGATTACGATAACCAACATTCCTAACGGAAAATTCGAGATAGAGATCAGCTATGTCGGTTTCGGAAAAAGTGAAAAGGTCTATACCTTTCCGTTACAGCACCCGGATCAAATTATCGTGGTCAGCCTTGAACCTTCATCCGGCGAACTGGCAGAAGTAACCATCCAAACCACCCGTACCAACCAGAACCTGCGGGATATCCCGACAAGAGTGGAAGCACTTCCTTTAGAAGAACTGGACGAAAAAAGCACCATGCGACCAGGTGATATCAAAATGCTGCTTGGAGAAACTACCGGCATCCATGTACAGCAGACTTCGGCGGTTAGCGGAACTGCCAGTTTCCGTATTCAGGGTCTGGACAGCCGATACACACAATTATTGCAGGACGGCATGCCGCTTTATTCCGGCTTTTCGGGTAATTTAAGTTTATTACAGATCAGCCCGCTCAATTTGAAACAGGTTGAATTTGTCAAAGGCTCAGCTTCCACCTTATATGGTGGAGGTGCCATTTCGGGCCTGGTGAACTTAATCAGTAAAACACCGGAGAAAACACCTGAATTGACCATGTTACTGAATGGTACCAGCGCTAAAGGAGCCGACGCCAGCGTTTACTACAGTCAGAAATGGCAGCATATTGGAACGACCATCTTTGGTGCTTATAATTACAATGGTGCTTTCGATCCGTCAAATACTGGTTTTACAGCTATCCCGCAAACCAACCGGCTTGCTATCAATCCCAAAATATTTTTGTATATGGACGATCATAATTCCGGCTGGTTTGGTGTGAATAGCACTTATGAAAACCGTTACGGCGGGGATCTACAGGTAATTGATGGAAAAGCGGACAACGTTCATCAATATTTTGAACGCAATAAGACGTTCCGTTTTTCGACCCAATTATCGTTCAGCCATAAAGTTGACGAAGAAAGCAAGATCAATTTCAAGAATACCATCGGCTATTTTGATAGGCAATTGGGAGAGCCGGGATTTAACTTTAAAGGCAGGCAGCTTTCTTCCTTCAGCGAACTGAACTATGTACGTAACGGTGAAAAGGCTTCGTGGGTAGCAGGTGCCAATTTAATTACGGATCATTTTACCGCGCAGCCACCTCAAAATACGTTAAGCTATGACCAAACTACGATAGGCGCATTTGTACAGAACACTTATAAAGCGAGTGACTGGTTTTCGTTGGAAAGCGGGGTTAGGCTGGATAAGAATACACCGTCACCAGGCAAGCCATCAAATGGTTTGTTCTTGCTGCCAAGAGTGAATGCTCTGTTTAAATTGAATGATCATTTGACCAGCCGCATTGGTGGCGGCCTGGGCTATAAAATGCCGAGCCTATTCAATGATCAGAGTGAGCAGGAGGGCTACCAGCATATCCAACCCCTGAATATCGGTAATACACAGGCAGAACAATCTTATGGGCTGAATGGTGACTTGAATTACCGCAGCGCATTAGGTGATGAGGCATTCATTAATATTAACCAGTTGTTCTTTTCTACGCGGGTTGACCATCCGCTCATCCTGCAAAACAATACGTTTATTAACGCGCCCGGCCATTTACTGTCAAAAGGCGCGGAAACCAATGTCAAGCTGGTGATGGATGAACTGGTTTTTTACCTGGGTTATACCTATACCGATACCAAACAGCATTTTAACGGCCAAAACAATACGCAGCGTTTAACACCTAAAAACCAATTGAGCTTTGATGCAACTTATGAGATTGAGGGCAGTTTCCGTTTTGGTGCCGAGAGTTTTTTTACCGGGCCGCAGTTGTTAAGCGATGGCACCACGGGAAAGGGCTATGCAACCTTTGGTTTATTAGTTCAAAAAATGTGGAACCACCTGGATATTTTTATCAATGCCGAGAACCTGACCGATCAAAGGCAGACCAGATGGGGTAGTATTTATACGGGTAGCCTGACCAACCCGGATTTCAAAGATATTTATGCGCCTTTAGATGGCATAGTAGTAAATGCAGGAATCAGGATCAAATTGTTAAACTGATTGCCAACTATATTCATCAACTTCAATGCCTGGTTTCAGACATTTTTTGCAATAAATAAAAGCGGCTGATCTTAATAAGGCCAGCCGCTTTTATCTAAAGTTGATGATTTTACTGGGTAATGGTTACAGTGCCCATGTCTTTTACAGCGCCATTAACAACGGTAATACCGGGAACTGTTTTGACCGCATAGGGACTTACCGGTACAAATTGCACATTGTAAGTGCCTGCTGCCAAACCCGGAAAATAGAATTTGCCGGATGCATCGGTTACAGTACCTACGGTATCGGTACCCGTAATGGCATACACTTTTGGTGAGGCCGCAATGGGCGATACGGTGCCAGTTAAAGCGCCGGATACAGCCTGCGGGATTGCCCTGATTACCGGTTTAAGGATATACTTGCCGTTACCGGTAAGTACAATAGACTGAGCGGCGTCGAAATCCAAAAGCATCGTATACGCAATACCCGCTGTTAAATTATCATGCACATTAAGTTTAACACCTGATGTTTGACCGCTTGGTGTGGTTAAATCGTAGGAAATACCTCCAATGATCACACGGTTGCCAGAATCATTAAGTACTAACCGAATCTGTTGTATTGTGCCGGCAGGGATATCCTGATCCGCCAGTACAGTGTCTTTGCCCAGGCGGAATCGCAGAATATCGATAGGGCCCCCATTTACATTTAACGTATGTTCGCCATTATTGGTGACAACCACTACGCTTTTGATGTTCAGGATCACCGCGTCAAAGGCGCCGGGTGCGTCGGTTAACTTCACTGTTACATGCGCGGTCGAACTGTTGTTATTGTTCTTTTTACAGGCAAAAAATAAAAGGCTTAGGATTGCGGTAAATAAAAGTATTTTTTTCATGGTGGTATAATTTGGTTATCAGGTACAGTGCAAAACCTATGCCCTAAAACTAAGTGTATCGATAAACAGGGGTTTTGTATCGATGAATCAAAATTTAACAGGAACTGCCGGTAAATTTGCTGGGAGCTAAATTCTTTACAAAGTTGACCTCTATTTTAAACAAAGGGCCAGTTCCCAGAAATTTACACTGAGTCAAAACTGCTTGAATCTCATCTCTTTTAAATCACTTCCGCATAGCCAATGGTCGCCTGTCATGGCTACAAACTCGCCTTTGCTTTGCAGTTTAGCCCCATTTTCAAGCGTTCATTTTTTGCGCAGCTACAAAGTTGCAATTTATTGTATGTCAATTAAATGATAGCTATCATTTAATTAATTGTCCGACATTGTTATTCAAGGCAGTAGTCATTTCCTAACCGACTTCCTATGAAATAACAAGGCGATGCTCAATAGAGCAATGGATATGATCCCGCCATATAAAAAATCCGTGCCTGGATAATGGCTCCCCGTAAAGCCCGCTATAGGATACGCGATGGCCCACCACAAATGGGAAAAAGCAAAGTGCGAACCATAAACCTTGCCCTGCTCATTATCCGCGATATTTTCACCGATCAGGGTTTCCGACGGCATTTCAGCCAGACTTTGTCCCAAACCCGCGAACAGCCACAAGACCAGCATTACCGGGTAACCCACAAAATTGGTAATTGAGATAGTGATCGACAGCACCAATGCGCCCACAATGAGTGATATGCGCCGTGTCTTGGTCTTATCCAGGCTGCCCGCTACAAATGCGGCAATACTGGCACCAATGCCAAAGGCCGCCATCACCCAGCCATAATGCCTATCGGTCAGGTGCAGGCTACTTTTAATATGACCAACCGTATTGACCAGGATCTGTGCCCCTGCAATAGCGGATACAAATTCGATGAACAGCGCAAACCGGATCAGTGGGTTCTTAAATAACAGCCGGATGCCTTTAATAGCATCGTGCCATGCTGTGAAAGTCTTTTCATTATGTTTAATGGGCTTTTGCAATTTATCAGCCGGTAATAATAAAATGAGAACGGCTGCAATCACAAATGAACCTGCATCAATAAAAAAGATCTCTCGTGCGCCAAACCATACGGCGAGTATCCCGGCTAATCCGGGCCCTAATACACCCAGGATCTGAAAAGTAGCCGTGGATAATCCAACGGCTTGCCGGTAATGCGCGTGATCTGTTACCTGTGGTATAACGGCACGGTAGGTAGGCGTAAAAAAAGCGTTAAACACATTTAACAGAAACACCAATACATAGATCTGCCATTCCTGGTTGACGAATGGTAAACAGGCGACTATCGCCATCCTGATAAAATGCGTAGTATATAAAATGGTCTTCCGGCTCATCCGGTCAGACAGTACACCTGCAAAGGGGGAGAAAATAATAAAGGCTGTTACCCGCAGCGTTAACGCCGTTGCTAAGATGACGGCTGATTTCTCCTTTCCAAACTGGTAGGATAGCAAAGCCAGCCCCACCCAGGTAAAAGCGTCACCTAACAGGCTGATGGATTCTGCAAAGTACAGCCCGGCAAATACCCGGTTCTTCAGTGCTGCGAAAGGCTCCGTTAATACGGATAGTTTATTATTCATCCTCTCCGGTATTTTTCATTTTCATGAGCAGGCTGTAAGCGCCTTTGGTCACAAAGGTCTGGCTGCGCAACTCGGCGCTGCTTGCAGCAAGTTCCACAAAACCCTCTTTCGTGACCCCTGTTTTTACCTCCATCATTTCAAAACTGTTCTTACCCTTTACCTTAAAAGCGTAGCTTTTGTTTTCATAGTTCACTATCGCCTCTTCCGGCAGTGTCAGTGCATTATTCGCAGTCACCTCAATTTCGGCATTCATGAAAGTGCCGGGCAACAGGTTAAATCTAAATCAGGTATCAAAATTACGTGAATGTCACTAACGATTTAATCCCTTGCTAAAATGCTGTAACAAATAGGCTTGGTTATATAAATAGAGAAGCCATCTTTAAAAATGAGATTCATACGGGTTAATGGGAGGAAATACAAATCGTATGGACTTTTCTTTTTATGCAGCCTTTGATTCCTTTCCAGTTTTTATCCGTCTGCTCTTTACTTCCCCGCTTAACACTTTGTTTATATCGTCATAACTGTAATAAAGGATGCCGCCAATCTTGGTAAACGGTATTGTGCCGTTATCTCTTAGTGTTTGCAAGGTGTTATCTGATATTTTTAACAAGTTCTTTACCTGGTAAGTCTTTAACCATTTTTTAGGTTCTTCTAATGATTGTCCTAATAATCCCCTGATCTGATTCAGCAGGTTTTTTCCAAATTCCTGCAAGTCCTCTTTAGTGATGATTTCTACTGCCATAGCTTTAATTTGATTTTAGTTCATTTCAGTTGTTGTACGTTGTTGATTCCCTATGAAATCAATAACTTGATACAAATTTGCTTTAAACAGCATCAGATTTAATCCGAGTTTATCCGAGTCGGATACGGTTTTTTTTAATAAGAGTCCAAGCCGTTTGGCTTGATTGAATATCGGCAATGATTACTGCTTGATTGGCTTTTCTTGCTATCGCGGATATAGTACCGCTTCGAGAGTCGCATAAGTCAGTTTATTTATCAAATGCATAATACTCGGCGATGGTCGCCGTAAACAATCAATATAATAAATTAGCGTTGGATGCCATGGTACTTCATCAAATTGTGCACGCAGTGCGGGCACAATTTAAAATATCGAAAAAATCCCAATTATGTACACTGTGCGTACATAATTGGGTTCAAACAATGCAAACGAACAATACCTTTCAATTGTGCAGCCGCTGTCTGCACAATTGAAATTGAGGCATGACTTTGGACATTGTGAACGCACCGCGTTCACAATGTGATAATTGTTATCAGGTTGAAGTAAGGGCAAATAGATCGGCCTTTTAATGGTTGGTTATAATTTTGACATCACAGATTGTGATGTCAAAATCAAATAAGCGTTGGTGTAAATGAATTGTGCACACACTGTGTGCACAATTCATTTATTCATTCTCCTTATCCTTTTGTTTAAGGATTTCGTTGTTAATCTCCTTGGATAATTGCTCCGCGGTAGGTAGATAAAGCTGGTATTTGCTTGCAAAAATATTGCTGTTTTCCGGAAGAGTAAACTTTACAACTGTATCATTTTTTTCCAGGCACAGCAAAATTCCAACCGTAGGACTTTCATGAGCTAGTTTCTCAATCCGATCATAATAATTAACGTACATCTGCAATTGGCCGAGATCTCCGTGTGTTATCTTGTGGGTCTTTAGTTCTACGATAACAAAACATTGCAGCAACCGGTTGTAGAATACCAGGTCGACAAAAAAGTCATCCCCATCCAGATGAATGCGTTTTTGCCTGGCAACAAATGAAAAGCCATTACCCAGCTCCAGCATAAATTCCTGCAAATGGGTTATAAGCGCAGTTTCCAAATCCCTTTCAAAATAAGTCGCCTCTGGTTTCAGCCCCAAGAATTCAAGCACCAGAGGGTCTTTGATAATATCTTTTGGTTCTTTAGGCTGCTTATCATTTCTCGCAACTGAAAGAACACTTTCTCTGTCAGTACTTAATAAGAGTCGTTCATATAGTTGACTTCCCATTTGACGATCTAACTGTCTTGCAGTCCAATTATTTTTTACCGTTTCTTCTAAATAAAACTCCAATTTTTGCTCATTGTTAACACCTAAAAGAAATCTGTAATGGGACCAACTCAATTGCGTCCGCAGTGCGGACACAATTGGGAATTTTCTATAGAACAGTCTAAAGTTATTAAGATTTCGAAAAGAAAAGCCCTGCCCAAATTGTGGCAACAACTGTTCAGCAAGGTATCCAATTAAACGGTCTCCATATTGTGCCCTGTCTTGACCATGCTGTTCCTCCTCAAAAATTCGTTTGCCTATATGCCAGTACATTATCACCCTCTCATGATCAACAGCGCGAACTGCTGATTCCCTCGCTCTATTTATAATCGATTGGATATCGTTTATAATTGATTCATTCAAATTCATACTAATTCCTCCTCTGCTAATTCAGCCTTTTCAGTTTCTTCCTGTTCTTTCAGTTTGGTCTTTAATGCGTGCATATCACGGTTAACCTTTTTGTCTTTCATCTTCGCATAGATTTGGGTAGTCGGCAATTTTGTGTGCCCAAGCATTTTACTGACTGTTTCCAATGGCACATCGTTTTCCAGGGTAACCGTTGTCGCGAATGTGTGCCTCGCAATGTGTGTGGTTAAAACTTTGGTAATAGAAGCGAGGTCACCGATTTCTTTCAAATAGGCATTCATCTTCTGATTACTTTTTACCGGGAACAGCTTGTTCTGAACGATCCTGCAATCATGATCTTTGTATTTCTCAATAAGTTTAATCGCTTGTGGAATCAACGGAACGTTAGCGGTTACATAAGTTTTTGTCCGCATGGTTTTGATCCACGTTACTTTATCTGTTCCGATATGGATATGCTGCGGGGTAAGCTTTTCGATATCAACAAAAGCATAACCGGTATAACAGCAGAACAAGAAGGTGTCCCTGACTTCTTCCAGACGTTTTATGGTAAATGGATGGTTGGCAAGTTGCTGGATCTCCTCCCATTCTAATTCCAGCCGGTTTACCTTTTTATAGGTGCATTTAAAGAGGTTAAACGGATTGGTCCTTATCCAACCATGGTTGAACGCCAGGTTAACGATCTTCTTTAAGTTCTTCATATACCGCATGGCGGTATTATGTTCAATGCCATGTTCGGTTTTGAGATACATTTCAAATCCGGTCACAAAAGCATAGTCAATCGATTCCAGATAGATGTCAGGCTTTTTAAACCTATGCTGGATGTAATCCGCTGTTTTAGATCGAACGGTATTATACTTGGTCAGCGTAGCCTTTACGAAGTCCTTACCAACCAGATCCTCTACGTTTTTGTTGTGTTCATCGAATACTTCCAACAACATCCGCTGAGACTCGTCTTCACCGGCATATCTTTGTTTGATCTTTTCGGCGGTAATAAAATCATCCGTTTGCTTAAGATCCATAAAGGCCGCGTGGATCTCATTGTTAACCGTAATAATTTCTTTGTTGATGTCCTTGACTTCCTGCCCCGGACCTTTAACAAATCCTGCTTCCGGATCCCATTTGATGGGATCAACTTTGCGACCCATTGAGATTTCCGCCCTTTTTCCTAAATAGGTGATTCGCGCGTACAGCGGAACATTTCCTTTAGCATCTGTTTTTCTTTTGTCAGCCCAGATGAGAACTGAGAACCTTTGTGTGCTTTTCATACCACATTTGATTTTAAATTGTTTAACTACATTAATGTTGAGTTCAAATGAGCTCTTTTGAGGCCATTTTTGTCATATTAAGTACTTTAAAATCAACCATTTACCTCAGTATTCGGTGACCTAAATCAAAGCCTCCCAATAGGTCACCGATAAGGTCACTTTTTGGACGAAATTTCAATCAGTCCCGAAAGGACCGGAACCCTCGGCCCCATATAGATGAGGTCATTTGAGGTACTTTGATATCAACCGAAATCCAGGTGTTCAAAGAGTCAGAATTTTGAGTAGTTTTGAGTTGTTTTCAACCCAAATTAAAACTATCTAACTAATTGAATACCATTTAGTTAACGTTAATTTTCGGCTAAATTAGTTATTAGAAACAGGCCACCGAATAGGTCACCTGGGTGAGTCATAAATCCTGAGTAGTTATGCGATTTTTTGAGCAAAAAAAAACGCTTAAACCAGATGATTTAAGCGTTTTACGAAGCCTTGCGGCTCTTTTAGCGGAATGGACGGGACTCGAACCCGCGACCCCATGCGTGACAGGCATGTATTCTAACCAGCTGAACTACCACTCCGTTTGGGATGGCAAATATACGCACCAAATTTTATTACACAAGCTGTTTTTTAAAAAAGTTTATTTTAATCTAAAAAAGTGCCTTTTTAGCGATTAAATGGGCTTTTTAGACAGAAAAAGATAGTCGCTTTATGTGCCAGCCGTGTAATTTATCGTTATAAATTTAACTGTTCGGGCTCCAAAAGACCTGGAACGTGGCTTAGGGAAGCAATAATGAGTAATTATTTGGAAGCGCGGTCAATGGGATTGCATACTTTATAAAAGGGCCATTTACGTGATTTTTATTTTAAAAAATAACGTGTATGCTAAATTTCATTTATTTTTCATAAATCGTATCCGGAGTGGCAATTAAATTTGCGATTTTCGCAAAAAAGCCTGTATATTTATAGCCTAGATTAAATAAATTCAGGAATCAGCCCTATCGAGTTGCTAACTGGATGATAATAAAATTTTAATTGTAGTTTTTTGGGGAAAGCCGTTCATGTTAAAATGAACGGCTTTTTATTTTTAATGAGCGTCTACAGGCATTTTAACAGCCTTTTTAAACGGCTGCAGGTAAAGCAGCGGAATTGAAAAAAGCATCACCAGGCCCGAGATCCAATAAGCATCATCATAGGTAAGCAGTAGGGTTTGCTTAGTTAACGCGCCTTCAATTGCTGCATAAGCCATGTGAGTGGCATCAAGCACCGATTTTCCCTTCGCTACAAAGCTTTGCGTTAGCATGTTGAGCCTTTGGGTAAACGCCGAATTATACGGATTGATATTGGTTAACAGGTTGCTGCGGTGCAAGCCGGAGCGGATGTGAATAATGGTTGTCAATACTGCAATCCCAAACGAGCCGCCTAATTGACGCATCATGTTATTTAAGCCGGTACCCTGTCCAAGCTCCGGTCCCTTCAGATCGGCAATGGCAAGTGTGGTAAGCGGAACGAATAACAATGCCATACCCACACCTCTTATTAAAAGCGGGATAAGCACATCGCCCTGCCCTGTGGCAAGCGTTGAGTTGCTGAGCATAGTTGTGAACACAAAGAACAAAAACATGCCTGCAGTGGCCATAAATTGCGCCGGGATGCCCTTGTTAAGCATCTTGCCAATAAACGGCATCATAATAATGGTACAAAGCCCTCCCGGAAACAGTAACTCGCCTGTTTGCTGGGCTGTAAAGCCAAGCAGATTCTGACAAAATACCGGGAAAACAAATACGGATCCATACAACCCAAAACCCAGCACAAATGAGGTGAACATACCAACCGCGAAACTTCGATGTCGCAAAATTCCGAAATTTACTATCGGGTGGTCAACGCTCATTTCGCGCCATATAAAGCATATGGTTCCAATTACGGCGGTCACGGTTAATACCAGGATATATGTTTTGGCAAACCAATCTTCCGATTCTCCTTTTTCAAGGATGGTTTGTAAACTACCCACGGCTATTGCAAGCAATGCAATGCCCCACCAGTCTACCGGTTTTCCCTGGCCCTCCTTTGGTGTTTCACGAATAAAGGTGTATGCACAGAAAGCGGCAATTGCGCCAACAGGAATGTTTACATAGAAGATCCATCGCCATGAAGCATGATCGGTAATATAACCACCGATGGTTGGCCCTACTGTTGGCCCTACAACTGCTCCCAAACCAAACAATGCGGTTGCGGTACCTATTTGCTCGCGTGGCCACGTTTCAACCAATATAGCTTGCGAGGTTGATATTAACCCCCCGCCAGCAACGCCCTGGATGATCCTGAACAGCACCAACTCGTCAAGACTGGTGGCATTACCGCACAAAAACGATGCGATGGTAAATACAACAATGGATGTAATGAAATATTGCTTACGCCCGAACCTGCTTCCCAGCCAGCCGGACATTGGCAGAATGATTACGTTTGCTACTGCATAACCCGTAACAACCCAGGCAACGTCTTCAAGGGTGGCGCCCAGGTTTCCCTGGATTACAGGTAAGGATACGTTCACAATCGTGGTATCTATCAGCTCCAGTAACGAAGCCACGATAACCGTGATGGTAATGATCCATTTTTTAAAGCCGGTTTCAGCCATTTTTTTAGTATATCTTGTTATTAATTAGTCTGAAGTCTATAGCCCCGAGTCGTGAGTCAAAAAGTGCTGACTCAGAACTAATGACTCAAGACTTTTGACTTAAACTTAGTCCTTTATTATCACAGAAGCATTTACGCTCATGCCCGGGCGCAGTTTCTCAAGATCTTCCTTCGACCCGGTGATCTTAATTTTTACAGGGATGCGCTGAACAACCTTAACAAAGTTACCGGTTGCGTTATCCGGCGGCAGCAGGCTAAATCTTGCTCCAGTAGCTGGAGCAAAGTTGTACACGGTACCTTGTAATTTCATATCAGGGTATGCGTCAACATCGATATTTACTTTTTGCCCGTTACGGATGTTATCCAATTGCGTTTCTTTAAAGTTTGCAGTAATGAACAAACTGTTATCGTTTACAATAGAGAACAATGTTTGTCCTGCTTGTACCAGCTGACCCAGCTGCACATTCTTTTTAGAAGCTACACCGCTTGATGGGGCTTTTACTATGGTGTAGCTAAGCTGTAATTTGGCATAGTCAACATCTACCTGCCTTTGGGTTACGCCGGTATGGGTAACATTCAACTGGCTTCTGGTGGTTCCAACTTGCTCAAGGGCTGCTTTGTATTCGTCCTGGGTTGCTTTGTAATTAGCCTGGGCTACTTCCAGGTCGGCCTTGGCCTGGTCAAATTGCTGTTGCGTAACCGAGCCATCCTTTATAAGGTTGGCATAACGGTCGTAATCCTTTTTAACCTTATCAAGTCTTGCTGCGTTAGAAGTTACCTGTGCTTTTGCGCTCGCTGAGTTAGCAGCATTTGCAAAAATCTGCGACTGGCCAACATTAATGTTTGCGCTTGCGCCGGTTTCAGCAGCTTGTGCCTGTTCTAATTTTACTTTGTAATCACGGTCGTCAATTTTAACTAGTACCTGGTCTTTATTTACGTGGCTGTTCTCTTCAAAATAAATGCTGTCAACATAACCGCCAACGCGTGCCACAACCTGGCTTATATCGCCATCAATCTGCGCGTCATCGGTGTCTACGTGCTTGCCGTAGTAGATATATTCCTTGATCCCGAAAATGATACCTGCTACCAGTATTACACCTAATATAATAGGTAATACCCTGTTCGGTTTCTTTTTAGGTTCTGTTTCCTGTGTTTCGTGTGCCTTTGCCATTGTATGTATTGTTTGGGTGTGATTGTTATTTGTTAAGTTTTCCGGTTGATTTTATTAAAGTGTAATATGCCAGTCCTGCGTCGGCCTTTGCCAGTTCAAGATTTATCTGTGCCTGGTATAACAGTGTTTCCGCATCTGCACGGTCTGTTGCCGATGCGATGTTACTTTTGTATTTGGATTCGAGGATCTTGTTATTTTCACCAGCCTGCTCAATTGAAGTTTGCAACAGTTTGATCTTATCCAAAGCCATGGTGTAGTTTTGATAATCCTGGTTCACTTCCTTTTTTACATTATCAAGCTCGATGTTTTTGTTGATCACGGTTTCTTCACGCTGGATCCTTGCTTCAGCTACCTTATTCTTGTTGGTCCATAACGAGCTGAAGTTCCATTTTAAACCCAGGCCTATAGTAATGGGTGTTATATAGCTACCGCTTTTGGGGATCGGATTTGAAGATACGTCAACATAATAGCCGGCTACCGAAGCGCCAAGTGTAGGCACTGAATTAGCCTCGATGTTCTTGATATTTACTTCAGATACCTTTGTGCGTAAATCAAGCTGCCTCACCTCAATACGGTTGCTCATGGCGGTATCAATATAGGCGGATAGTGGCGCAACCGGCTTATCAGCATTGGTAATTTCGGCTATTGTTAACTGGGTGCCTTCGTTTAAGCCAAGCAGGATATTAAGGTCGTAGTTGATGATCTTACGATTGGTTTCAAGGTCGATGCCATTAAGTTCGATATTTGACCTTTGTAATTGAAAACGCAAAACATCATTTTTCGTAACTAAACCTTGTTCAAAAAAGCGTTGTGATTGTTTAATCTGCTGATCAATAGAGCTCAAATTTTGCTCAACTACCTTTTTGCTTTGTAAAACCTTGTACAGATTATAATAGGCATTAATAATGTCGTAAGTTATCTGGTCCTTATCATTGTCGCCATCTAAACGTGCAACCTGGGTTAGCAGTTCGGTTGATTGCTTGGCATACCTTAATTTATGGCCACCAAAAATTGTCTCGTTAAGCGAAATAATACCCAGATAGGCATTAGCACTACTAGGTAACGATAAGCTTTGGGTACCTAAGGTTAACTTATTTGCAGGTATTTGCGCACGGTTGTAGTCAAAGCTTGCACTTCCTGTTGGTAATGCCTGATCTTTAGCCTGGTTGTATTGCGATACCGCCTGGTCAATTTTTGATTTCGACAGCTTCAGCACCTTACTGTTATCAAGGCCGAGTTTAATGGCTTCGTCCAGGGTGATGGTCCGGTCCTGAGCTTTTGCCGCTGCGCCAAGCAAGAGCGTGAGCAAAATGGCCGGGATAAGAATACGCACGAAGTTCTTAAACGTGCTTCTTAAAGGGTGTAGGTCTGTGTTATTATTTTGTGTTGTCATTTTCAGTTCAGTATGTATGCTTTTAACAGGTTCTTCATATAGGCCTTTATCCTGGGTTTCAGTTGCTCATCCATCACTTTTTCGTCCTGGATGTCGTATCCAAGCATTGGGGTTGACATGAGCGGCGTATTGATAATAAAGTTTTTGGTGCCATATATCGTTGCAATGGCCATTTCCACATCAATATCCTTTTTAAACTCACCTTTGGCAATTCCTTCCAGTAAGATCTTCTTCACCTCGCCTACATTTATCATTAGGATACTCCGCAATTTGTCGGATATATCTGTGCGCCTGTTCATTCCCATCTCCTGGTAAAGCAGCTTCTGAAAGCAGTTGTTACTAACTACCTTGTTTCCATAGATCTCGATATAGGCATCCATCTTATCCCATGAGCTCATGCTCTCATCGTTTCCTATATTTTGGAGGATGTCCTGGAAGGAAGTTATTTTTCGTTCAAAAACAGCAATAAACAAACCCTCCTTCGAGCCGAAATAGTAATTCAGCATGGCCATGTTCACACCCGCTTCACCCGAAATCATCCTGGTTGAAGCGCCGTCAAACCCGAGTTCCGAAAACACTTTTTCGGCAACATCAAGTATGTGGTCTTTTTTATCTATTTTCTCTTTTTCCATAACTTTAACAGGACAAAATTAATCAAACGATTGATTGATTATATCATATTTTTGTAATGTTTATTTAAATGTCTGATTATCAACCGTAAAACATTAATCAATCGATTAACAATTGATGGAAAATATTGTTTTTGAGATAATATTATAATAATAAAGAGCCGATAATAATCGTTTAGGCGTGATCGGCAACTGGTTGCCGACAGTGTTTTGGCACCAGGGGAATATGAAAAGTGGAAGCAGGTGGATCCTATTTCATATCATAACGAACAATCTTTTTTAGTGCGAAGCTGTCGGAAAAGGAAAAAAGGCAAAAAAGGTTGGTGAGAAGCTTATTAATAATCAGTAATAGGTTGGATTGTTTACTCTTTAAACAAAAGCCATCCTGATTTCAAGTGTGTGGGGGGAATTAAGTATATTTTTCTGTCAGCCAATGTTTCCCGCAATTCTATTGTAAATATTCGCCAGGTTTACGTTTCTGTATTTACCTAGTCTCATTCGTTTTGCGGTACGGATTTCTTTAAAACCTTTTTCGTGTAAAAAGGCTGTTGCCGCCAGGTTTTCTTTTGGAAATGCTGCTTTGTCTTCAATGCTGAGGTGCTGTTTCAGAAGCTCAAGTCCCGCTGATTCTGTGTTTGCAATTATTAAGCCTTCGCCCCAGGTTGGTAAATAAAATCCTTCAACAATATTGTTTCTGCGATATAAGGACCCGTGTTCAAGGTGATTTGCCAGGTGAAACATCCTGTCCTCGCCGGAAGTTAACTTGTCCAATATGGAGACCTGCTCCCTAAACTCATCCCGGTATGGTTCAATATAAGTTGAGGCGCCGGATAGTTCTCCTAAACCAATGTCTTTGAAAAATAAATATTCAGTTTCCGTAATAAAGCCGACTTTTTGGTAAACCGGAGATCCCAGGTCGGTGGCGATTAAATAAATGGTTTCGCACTTATTTTGATTTGATATATCTACCAGGGTTTGTGTAATAAGTCGCCCAATTCCCTTACCCCTATGATTCGGATGAACAATAATATGTCCAAGCCAGGCGACATCATTGTGAATAATTGCCGCTCCTATACCTGCAATTGCATTGTCTGCAACCACCTTAATCGGGAAGCAGAAAGGTGCATTTGTATAAAAATCGAAACTTGGTATTATGTCGGGCCATCCCTCTGGCTGAAGGTTAATTAGTATGCCGGCATCACCATGATCTAATCCTTTAATTTCCACTTATGGTTTCTTTGATCAGCAAGATAATTAAATCAATTTATCGAACTCAGGCGCTCTCCTTTACCAGTTTCTGATCTAAATAAAGTATGCTCATAAATATAGCGGCACCTAAAAATATCACCCATTTAAATTTGTATAATACAGCCATAAACTGAACGCCTGCATTTTCATTAACAACAACCAATACCTGGTAAAAGGCGGCAAAACCCAAAATAAGCGCAACAAATGTTATCAAGTAAAACCTGATATCCCTTTTACGGTTAAGCTGTGCCTGCAGTCGGTTTTTAACCTTTGCAGCAAAGTTAAATGGCAGGCCCTCCTTTGGTTCCTCTTTCAGTTTCTCAAACAGAAAGCGATATTGTTCCAGTTCCTTCTTTTCTTCGGCGGATGTTGGTTCGCCGGGCAGGTTTAACCCGCCCTCCAGCAGCGACTGAATTTCCTCGTCATTTAACTTTTTCATATTTGCTCGTTTTTTTGATCCTTTTCTATTTTTTCCTTCAATAATTTCCGCGCCCTGAAGAGATTACTTTTAATTGTGCCCTCCGGCGTTCCGGTAATTTGTTCTATCTCCTGGCAACTGAACTCGTTTAAATGGTATAACGTTAATGCCGTTCGGTAAGCCAGAGGCATTTGTGCAATCAGGCCGTTTAAATATTCCGACGCGTTTTTTCGGGTTAAAACCTGTTCCGGGTTATCGTCGGTAAAATGGTAATTATCTATGTTTTCAGGATAGTCTGTTTGCCGGTCGTTCCTGTATTTTTTAAGGTAATTAATAGCTGTTAAATAGGCAATGCGCGCAATCCAGGTTGAGAGCTTCGATTCAAATTTAAATTTAGGCAGGCTTTTATGCACCTTAATAAAAACTTCCTGGCAAATATCCTCCTTATCCTGCACATCGTGCACCAGGCGGTTAATTACAAAGAATACAAGCCGCTCGTATTCCTTTACTAATAGCTCAAAAGCACGGAAATCTCCCTTAATTATCCTGGAAACAATCTCCTTTTCATTTAACATACTATATTAGTCAACCGGTGCCGATAATCGGTTGCAAAAATTAATAAAAAATATTTGCAACCGGGTAACATCTTTTGCTGACTACTGTATCAAATTACTTTAAATAACAACATTATGAAACAGTTACTTCCCTTTATAATCGTGATTGTATTTTTTATAATCATCGCAGTTTTGATATTAGGCCTGCTTAATTACCGGTTAAGGAAAAGAATTATCAATTCCGGTCCATTAGACCAAACATCCTTTAAGTTCCTGTCGCAGCTTTCAACCGTGAGCTCTGAATCGTTAAAATGGGGGCTTATATTATTCTTCGGAGGGCTTGGTTTAATGATCATGCAATATATCCCTTACAGCGCCGAAGATTCGCCCTTGCCGTATGGCGTTGAAATGATATTCGTTGCTGCCGGCTTCATCACCTATTATTTAATTATTCAAAACAAAAGGAATAAGCAGGATAATTAAGGCAACTAAAACCCTCACCATTTAATTCTTTAACACCTGATTTTTAAAAAGGGTAATAGCCCTTAATGGATAGCTACACCCTAAATTTTAATACTTCAAATTTTATCACCATGAAAATTAAATTTAAACCCACCAGCATAATCTTAATTCTCGCTGTATTATTAATGATTGTCAATACTTCCCGGGCACAAACAGTGGCCACAACCTACCAACTTTCCGGTAAAATTGTCGACTCCGTAACCCATCAATTATTATCCCTTATCACTATCCGGCTAAAGGACAACAAAGGCGAGCCGGCAAGGGCGATGGTAACCCGGGATAGTGGCACGTTTGCTTTTTCGGCGCTGAATGGCGCGCACTATGGGTTATCAATAGTTGCTATCGGGTATCAACCTAAAAACATTGACGTTAACCTGTCAGGAAACATCAATCTTGGTGATATCTATCTTAAGGAACAGCAAACGTCGCTAAAAGAGGTTACCATAATGGCCGACAGGCCTATGATCAGCCAAAAGGCCGATCGCATAGTATATGATTTACATGCCGACCCTGAAAGCAAGGGCACCAGCGTTTTGGGGATGATGCGAAAGGTTCCGTTTATCTCGTTAGATGGCAATGATAACATTTTGGTTAAAGGAAATTCAAGCTATAAAGTGCTGATCAATGGTAAGCCATCCAGCATGGTGAACGGAAATTTAACTGCGATATTGAGGAGTATGCCTGCTTCAACCATTCAAAAAATTGAAGTGATAACTGTACCGCCTGCCAAATATGATGCAGAGGGCCTTGCCGGGATCATCAACATCATCACCAATAAAAAAGTTAACGACGGCTACAACGGCACATTAAACATTAATGAAAGCTTCCCGGCAGGCGGGCCCGGTGTGGGTGGATCTTTTACCGCTAAGGCTGGTAAGTTTGGCCTCTCCGCTTTTGGCGGGGGCAGCATCTACAATAATCCGCAAACAAATTTTTCAAACAGCGTTATTAGCTCAGGTTCGGCTGCAACAAACCTTGAGCAGAGCGGCCTCACAAAATCGAATACAAAAAATGGCTATCTGGGCTCGCAGTTGAGTTACGAGATTGATTCGCTTAACCTTATTTCGGGCCAGTTTAACATCAATGGCAATCGTTCAAATGGGAGCAATAGTTTGAAATCCTTTTTAACCGGATCTGACATTGCTTCACAGGGGTACAACCTGATGAATAATAACAGCGGTAGTTCCTACGGAATTGATGCCGCTATTAATTACCAGTTAGGTTTTAAAGCGGTAAAAAACCGCTTCCTGACCTTCTCTTACATGTACAGCACTAACCCGGGAAATCAAAATGCAAACATTGGTTTTTCAAACCTGGTTAACATGGCGGCTAACGATTACAGGCAAAAGGATAACCAGAAGTTTTCGGAACAAACCGTGCAGGTTGATTTTGTAACACCTTTAAAAATGGTGAACATGGAAGCCGGCGTAAAGGGTATTTTCAGGAAAAATAGCAGCGACTTTCGATATAACGGCTTTAATAGTAGTACCGGCGATTTTGAGTTTGATCCCGCTTTGTCTGATAACTATTATAACAGCCAAAATGTATTCAGCGCTTACAACTCCTATCAACTGTCATTAAACAGCTGGAATATCACCGCCGGCGTTCGCCTTGAGCAGACCGCTATCCGTGCCAACTTTGTTTCCTCCGCATCTGTTGCTGATCAAAATTACCTGAACGTTATTCCATCGGCGGCCGTTGGTAAGAATTTTGCCGATCAAAGCAGCATTAACTTCGGCTTTTCGCAAAGAATCAGGCGGCCGGGCATCAACAGGCTGAACCCTTATATCGATCGTTCAAATCCTAATATCCAGTCAACAGGCAATCCTGCTCTTCGCCCGGTTTTGTTAAACGATATCCAGGCAGGCTACAGCAGCAACAAGAAACTATCGGTAAACATCGGCCTCGATTACTCCTTTATGAACAATCTTGACCTGAAAGTTACCCATTTTGATCCTGCAAGCCAGATCAGCACAACCAGCTACGCCAATGTTGGCAAGGCAAAAAGCCTCGGTGCTAATGTGAATATAGGTTACCCGGTTGCTAAATGGTATAACGTGAGTTTAAACGGAAACCTGATGTACCTGTGGTTAGCCGGCCCCGGCGATGGCGTTGTTATCAGCAATAACCGTTACATATATTTTGCAGCCTTGTCGAACGGCTTCCAGGTAGGAGAAGGCTGGCGTATCAATGCTGATCTTAACGTCATCAGCCGCAACCCTAACGGTTTACAGGGAACATCAAACGGGATGGTCAGCACAGCCTTCGGTGTAAACAAAGAGTTGATTAAAAACAAATTGGGCTTTGCAGCAACAATCAAGAATCCGGTAACCAAATACCGGAACAATCAAAATCAAACCTTTGGCCCCAACTTTTCACAATTCAGCACCAGCAGAGATTATTACCGTTCGTTCAGTATCAGCCTTAACTACAGTTTTGGCGGGTTACGGGATGGAATAAATAAAAGTAAGAGCGAGATCAGGAATGATGATTTGTCAAATTGAGGTTGAAAAATAATTTGGTTAGAAACAAAAACGGATTGATAGCTATCAATCCGTTTTTGCTTTTTTTTGTTCCCTTACATGGACTCGAACCACGACAGGCTGAACCAGAATCAGAAGTGCTACCATTACACCATAAGGGAATTTGGTATTCAGGGTGCAAATATATAAATAATGCTATTTATTCGGATGGTGTAAAAACATCTATTTGAAGATCTTCAAAATTGATCCCCAAAACCAGCTTTCGTCGGCTTTGATCATGGTTTCAAATGTTTTATCTACGTTCTTTGCCAATTTGTTGATATCGGTAACTGTTTTATTAAAAGTTTTAAATGCAGGGTCCTTGGCTTCGCCCTTTACCTTCGATAATTCGTCAAGAATCTTAATCACCGGGTCAAGTTCGCGCTTACGGCGCTCCTTCGCTACCTGGCGGGCAATGTTCCAAACATCCTTATCGGCATAAAAATATTCCTTGCGTTCGCCCGGGCGGTGCTGCTTTTCAATCAGGCCCCAGCCAATCAGGTCGCGGAGGGTCATGTTGGCGTTCCCGCGCGAAATGCTGAGCTGCTCCATTATCTCTTCGGTAGTCAGGGCATCCGGGGTAAGCAGCAACAATGCGTGTACCTGCGCCATAGTGCGGTTGATGCCCCATTCCGAGCCTAACTTGCCCCATGCCTCGATAAATTTTTGCCGCGCCTCTGGTAATTCCATAGTACAAAGGTAATAATGTTATCGAACTTTCAAAATATTATGAAAGTTTATTCGGTTTGATTTTGACTTTCGATACATTTCCTAAGAAATTATATTTTTTCGCTGTAACTATTTAATATTCCAGGGCGTCACTAACATGCAATCGTTACCCCGGTATATTTTGCTGTATGGTAATAAATACATTACATTTGATTACCAATTATATCAAACCAATTTTTTTCATAACCTAAGTTATTAATCATCATGGAAGAACAAAACGTTTCCAGGCGCCGGTTCATCGGTACCGGGATACTTGCAGCTGCAGGTATGGCCCTGGCTTCAAAAGCTTCGTTCGCAAGTTCAATACTTGCCGACGATAAACCCAATTCAATGATAAACGGTGTGCAAATAGGTGTAATTACCTATTCGTTCAGGAGTATGCCGGGCAGTGCCGAACAACTGCTTCAATATTGCAAAGCCTGTAACATTAATGCCATTGAACTTATGGGCGATGCCGCAGAGGCTTATGCCGGTGCGCCAAAATGGGAAAGCGGTGCCGACTATGCCACCAAAATTGCGGACTGGCGCATGAATGCGTCGATGGATAAATTTGTTGAGTTACGCAAAATGTACAATGATGCCGGCGTTAAAATTTACGCATGGAAGCCCGATGCGCTGGGTTCAAAAAATACCGATGCGGAAATTAACTATGCCTTTAATGCCGCCAAGGCGCTTGGCTGTACGCACGTAACCGTTGAGCTGCCCGACGACCAGGAGCAAACGCAACGCCTGGGCGACAAAGCAACAGAGCATAAAATTTATGTGGGCTATCATGCACATACACAGGCTACCCCTGAATTATGGAACGTAGCTTTAGGGCAATCAGAATATAACGCTATTAATCTTGATATCGGGCACTATGTGGCAGGTACCAGCACCAGCCCGATCGACTTTATCACTAAAAACAGCGACCGCATTGTAAGCATGCACATTAAGGACCGCAAATATCACGACGGGGTTAACATGCCATGGGGACAAGGCGACACACCGATAAAAGAGGTGCTGGCATTAATGAAGAAAAGGAAATTTAAGTTCCCTGCCACTATCGAACTGGAATATGATATCCCGGCGGGTTCAGATGCAGTAAAGGAAGTTATTAAATGCCGCGAGTATGCTAAAAATACATTGAGCGCAGTTTAAATTTAATAACCTCATTCCGGCTTCCGTCAGAATATGAATCAATCTATACCCATGAGATGCATGGCGTATAGATTGATTTATTCAAGATAGAACTCTCCTGGCTGCATTTTGGCACACTTTTATGCAGAACAACCCAGTAGTGCAGATTTATTCCTTGCCATGGCGATGTATACTTCCGGTTCCGGGGTTTCATAAAGCCTGTAATAAACTTCATTCCCATCAGCCAAATCAGCAATCCCGTTTACTTCAGTTACAGCGATAAATTCCCAGCGAACGGTTTCCTTTTTTGCGTTTAAAAAGCTATCCTGTGCAGCTACGCCAATGCTATTAGCCTTTGTTATGGCCGAGGCTTCGCAATCAGCTTCAATTAACCTTAATTGTTCATCAAATTGTGCGCAATGATTGCCGTCGCCGCTTATTATTCTGAATATAATTTTTGCTGTATACCAGTTCATGTTTTCTTCAATTTAATCTCTTTTATGCTTTACTTCACCACTACCGTATTGCTTAATGTCCTTAAGTATGCCGTCACCCCAATAGCTGATACTGCCATCGCCATAGTTACTTATGGTAAGTGATTCATCCGCATGTATCTCCAAATCTCCGGCAGAATAATTCTTAAGGCTTACATTTTTTGCTATCATATTGCGGGCGTAAAGATTTCCCTGCGATTTGGCGTTTATCTCCAGGATATTGCACGAGCCCTCAATTTCCACATCGCCAACGCAAGCGGTTATTAGCTTTATAGCAGGCGCGTTTATATTCAGCTTGCTGCTGCTTTTGTCGCTGTAGATCTTCACCTCAACAGGTTCGGCAGATCTAAGCGGGTTGCCGCATATTAATGTTCCCTTTGTGCTGGCATTGTATAAATTATATAGCTGGCGATAGTATACCTTAATGTTAAGTGAACTAAATGCCGGTGTACGCCATTTTCCTTCGGCGGTAATATATAAAGTACGCCCGGAGTTAGTTACCTCGAAATATTCCTGCAAATTTTCATCGGTTTCAACAATTACCTTCTCCTCGTCGGCCTGGATCAATTCAACAGTTCCGCCAATGCTCGTATGCAGGCGAATAAAAGAGCTTACACTTCTCTCTGCGGAAACGATGTTTCCGCTTCCCTTTATTTCAATCATTTGTCGTAGTTTTTTAAAGTTCATTTTAAAATTTACCCCCTGTTGTAACGAACAGGTATATCGGGCGTTTAATTATTAATACAAAGGTGTTAACAGATGTGCCTTCACAAGTTACATCAAACGGAGCAATAGTTATAAAATACGGAGCAATGCCCTTTGAAATAAAAAACACAGCTGATGACCGGGTACTGCACGCCGATGACTTGTCGGCAGCCGATTTTAAGAGTGATAAGCTGATTGAAAATACCGTACAATTTAATTTACCCGGGGCCGAATGCCGTTTGAGGGAATGGATCTTTAATGGCATCAGGATGGTACACCAAAATTGGCACTATAAGGAACGCCTGGAGTTGGCATGGAAGGGCGATCTTGATGTGGTAACCCTTTGTTTTAATATGCGGGGCAAAACAACAATCGAAAATAAAGCTACCGGTAAGCCTTTTGAGCTCGGTAAATATCAGCACAACCTGTTCTATTCACAAACATGCGAAGGCACTCTTACAAATGATGAGTTGTACATGGAAACGTTCACGATCCAGTTTAACACCGATGCATTTCAGCGGCTTACAGCGGAAGCAAATGATGTGTTGAAGCGTTTTGGAGTGAATGTGATAGCAGGTAAAAACGTGTCATTAAGCGATGATAGCTTGTATATGGATATCAATATGCTAAACGCAATAAACGCTATTGTATCCTGCAACTACCAGGACGAATTGAAAAAGATGTTCCTGCACTCCAAGTCTATCGAGCTATTGGTATTACAGGCCGAAGCTTATAATAATTTGCAAGCCCGGCCCGGCAATTACCTGAAAACAGAGTATGATAAAGAACGAATTATTTATGCCCGCGAATATTTGATCCAGCGCCTGGACATGCCGCCCAGCCTTGTCGATCTTGCCCGCGCCGCAGGGATAAACGAATACAAGCTGAAACGGGGCTTTAAGGAAATGTTTGGCAATACCGTATTTGGATACCTTGCTGACACGCGCCTTGAACTTGCCAAAACCGACCTGCTGGAACATAAAAAACCTGTCAGCGAAATTGCCTTTGAATTGGGCTACAGTTCGGTGCAGCATTTTAGCTCCGCGTTTAAGAAGAAATTTGGAGTATCGCCAACTAAATGCAGTTAACCTATTTGTTTATCACCTCCAAAATTTGCGCTGCACTGCATTTTTCCTGCAGACCGCTCGCCATATTTTTAATGGTTAACAGGCCGCTTTCTATCTCATCGCTGCCGATGATGATGGTGAACGGGATGTGTTTACTGTTGGCATAATCCAATTGCTTTTTCAGCTTGGCGCCTGCCGGATACAGCTCCGCATTTACATTTTGGCTGCGCAGCTTTTGGAGGATTGGTAAGGCAAATGCCTCGCCCTCCTTATCAAAGCAGCAGATGAGCAATTGGGTTGTTTGATTTGATGTTGTGGGGAACAGGTTAAGCTCATCCATCACATCATAAATGCGATCTGCTCCAAAGGAAATCCCTACGCCGGTTAGTCCTTTTAGTCCGAACATGCCGGTCAGGTCATCATACCTGCCGCCGCCGCCTATGCTGCCCATGGCCACCTCGTTGGTTTTTACCTCGAAGATAGCACCGGTGTAGTAGTTTAAGCCGCGGGCCAGGGTAATATCTAATTCTAAGGTGGCAGTTATTAGCTGGCAATTGGCGATGTAATTAAATACAGTTTCAATTTCGTCACAACCCTTTAATCCCGTTGGGGAACTTGCAAGTGCAGTGCGCAGGCTTGCCAGTTTTTCAATGTTCGATCCCTCCAGTAAAATAACCGGTTTTATCTTTTCGATATCATCAGCAGAAAAACCGCGATCCATCAGCTCTTTGATGACACCATCAAGGCCAATTTTATCCAGTTTATCTATCGCTACGGTTAAATCAATGATGTTATCAGCTTTATCTATAAGTTCGGCTATTCCTGATAGTATTTTTCTATTATTTAATTTTATGGTAAAATCTTTTAAGCCAAGCTTGCTTAGGGCCTCGTCATAGATCAATATAAATTCAGCCTCATTTAGTAAAGAATCGGACCCAACCACATCGGCATCACACTGGTAAAACTCGCGGTAGCGACCCTTTTGCGGCCTGTCGGCGCGCCAAACCGGTTGCACCTGGAATCGTTTAAAGGGGAAGGTGATCTCGTTTTGGTGCTGCACTACGTAACGGGCGAAAGGAACTGTGAGATCGTAGCGAAGGGCTTTTTCTGCAATCAGGAACGAAAGCTTTTTACTGTCCATTTCTACGTTCGCCTCGTTGATTCCGGCATCAGCTAAAAAATCGCCATTGTTCAGGATCTTGAAGATCAGCTTATCGCCTTCCTCACCATACTTTCCGGTTAAGGTCGACATCTTCTCCATCGTCGGTGTTTCTATCTGCTGGTAGCCATATTTGCGGAACACGCTTTTAATGGTATCGAAAATAAAATTACGCTTCACCATTTCGGTGGGTGAAAAATCGCGGGTGCCTTTTGGTACAGATGGTTTGATGGATGCCATAGAGGGCAAAGGTACTTTTTATAGTTGAAAAGTTGTAGTAGTTGAAAATGTTGTAGTAGTTGAAAATGTTATATTATCATGATCTGTGAAGATAAAATAGAAGGTTTTGTTGAGTAGATTTGAACAATGAACATCCTGACTGAAACGCCGCGCTTTATAATCCGCCTGTTTAAGGCCGAAGAAGAAGAAATATACCTTAAACTTTTTGATGACAGGCGGGTGATGAAATACCTGCCCTTTCGCACCCAACAAGATCTGATTGCCGTATTTAGAGAAAACCTGGCAGATAGCGGAACAGTTACCGGCAGATGGGGTATTTTCGATAAGGCGAATGGTGATTTTATAGGTCTTTGCTTGCTTCGTCCGTTTGATGATGGCAGCGAGGATATTGAGTTGGGCTATGTGCTGCATTATGACTATTGGGGGCAGGGCGCTGCTTCTGAAATGGCGCAGGCGCTATTGGTACATATGCTAACCTTAAAGCCCGGTACCACGTTTGTTGCCGTAACTGATCTTGACAATATCCCTTCCCAAAAGGTGCTTGAAAAGGCAGGTTTAAAAAGGGCGGCAAATTACGTAAGGGGTGGTGAGGAGCTGGCGTATTTCAGGACCGCTGATTTTTTGTGATGGAATGATTTCGTTGATTTTGATTCGATTTTGTTTGAATTGAACGAGGCTCTCTCTATATAAAACCCTTATATTAGTTGTCTCAACTCCATTCACAAAATGAAGAAATCCCTGCTGCTTTTTACGTTCTCGGTGTTTTTTACATGCCGTTTATTCGCACAGTCAACAAACGATAGTTTGGTAATAAAGGATTTGCAATGGGATCCTAAATCGCCGGCATCCTTTGCAGAGCTTAATATCCCATCAGGCGGTAGTTTATTGCAGGGCTTTATCCTGACTGCCAATGGTGCGGGCAAACATCCAACGCTTTTAATGCTGCATGGTTACCCGGGTAACGAGCGGAACCTTGATTTGGCACAGGTAGTGCGGTCGCATGGGTGGAATGTTATTTATTTTGATTACCGCGGGTCGTGGGGAAGCCAGGGAAAATTCAGCTTCAAAAACTGTGTGGAAGATGTGGTGAATGCAGTTGCCTGGTGCAAAACAAATGCAGCAAAGTTTAAGATTGACACCGCAAACATTACGCTGTTTGGCCATAGCATGGGTGGTTTTGTATGTTTAAAGGCGCTTACTTACCTACCGGGCGTTAAAAAAGGATTTGCGCTTTCGGCATGGGATATTTATGCAGATGTACAAAGGTTTAAGGGCAAGGATTTTGAAAAACGAATAGAACAGGCAAACGGGAACTACTTTGTATTAAACGCCAGCACCGCTGAAATTTATAACCCGGTTATTGCTGATCCTGGTTATTTTAACCTGCACAACAGCGCTGCAGCTTTATCAAAAAAGCAAGTGATTATGCTGGATGAAATGAATGCCAATAAAGTGCTTGCTGAAGATATAAAATCGCATAACAAAGCCTACTTTGATTACCAGGTTTGGAAAACCGATCACCCCTTTACCAATAAGCGGGTTTCGTTAATGAAGTTGGTTTTGTGGTTTTTGGATAAGTAAAACTTAAGAAACCTTCACTCCAACGGGGTGTCATCCTGAGGCACTCGAAGGATGAGCGCAGTGGCCCTTCCGCTTGCTAAGTATGGAGCAGAGGCCTTTGCCCGCATGCTTCGAGTGCCTCAGCATGACAGCCTCCTTTTGTTTCTTTTTGATGCTGTATTTAAAACGCGAAGAGCATCAACTTAACGCCTTAATTATCTCTTTACACCCCTTCTCAACCATCAAAAAAACGGGTTCAAATTGCGCATCGTCATAATACGGATCGGGGACAATGTTATCGCCCAATAATAGCCTTACTTTTTTCCGGTCTTCGTCGTTACGGGCAAGGGCAAGGATATCGCTCAGGTTGCTTTTATCCATAACAAAAATGTGGTCGTATTCGTCAAAATCGCTGATGCGGAACAAACGACAGATTTGGTCACTGATGTCGATGCCATGGTTACGGGCGGTGCGCACTGACCGGCGGTCCGGGCCTTCCCCCACGTGCCAGTTACCTGTGCCTGCAGAATCAACCTCCCAGTCGAGGCCTTGCTCTTTAGCCAAATGCTCCATTATCCCATGCGCCAGCGGCGACCGGCAGATATTGCCGAGGCATACCATTAGTAGTTTCATTGTTTGGGGTTGTAAAGGTTGTAGTTGTTGTAAGGGTTGTAAATGTTGTTGAAAGAGCTTTCAACCTCTACAACAACATTTACAACCCTTACAACTTTTACTAACTAAACAATTGATTCAACACCCCTGCTAACCTAACCCCAGCCTTCAGCAATTGCTGGTTAAGGGTTTCAAGATGGGTAAAATTGTATTTATAATTCAGGGTATCACCCGGTTTTATTTCGGTGTATATCTTTTCAGCAATCTGGTTCGATTCATAAAGCCACTGGCTTATCGGCGCTTTTTGCCATTCCCGGCGTTCCTCAAGGGTGGTGTGATTAATGTTTGAAGCGTACTCGGTATAGCTCAATTGCTGAAAATCTATCAGCTGCGAATCCCAAACAGAATGCAGGTTTGTTGGCGTATTAAACCAGTTTACTTTAAAATCATTTCCGCCTTTGTCATCAGTGTGGGCAGTGTGCATTGGTTGGTGAACATCCTCGATGATATGGATCAGCATCCGCAGGTAAAGCAATTTGTTCTGTTTGCTGATGTCCTTCTTTTTCAGCTCACCAATCAGGAAGTTCAGTTTGGTGTAAGCATCAACTTTAGTATCCTTCGCCAAAAAATCCTGCATTTCGGGCAGGGTGTAGGCCTTGTCAAAATCGATATAATGCCATGAAGACAGATAACTGTAATCGGGATCTGATTTTATAAAATCAGCCCAGTTGCTGGCCATTGCTATCGACTCGTTACCTAAAATTTCCTTAATGGCTTTGCGGGCCTGCGGGGTTAAATAGCTTTCGGCAATCTGGCCGCAAATACGGTGTCCCTGGGTTCCCCAGGCCATTGACTGTACCGGCGCATAAATAATGGCGATACCTATTGCCAGCTTCTTTAAAAATGTTGTTTTCATTGCAAAATGTTTTCTATAAGGGTTTTGGAATACAAGATGTTCGTTTTATTAAGCGCGCATTAATAGGGATAACGCTGGAGATGCCTGCAAATTGGATAAGTGAATCCGTTTTTTTGGTGATTTTGAAATACTCTTCATAGTCGCCTGAACGGAAACAGCCCTTATCATCCTTAAGGCTCATATCGGCATTGCAAAACAAGCCCTTCATGTGCAGCGTGTCGTGCCGTTGTTCATAAGTGCCACGGCAATATTCCGTCCAATGGCCGGAGCTCATGCAGGAATCGGCTCCAGTGTTTATTTTACTGTAGGATTTAATCGCCACAAAGAATGAATCGCAGGTAAATTTAAAATGATAGGATGAATAGCTGAGCAATTGCTTTTGCGCCGGCAATGAGTCTTGCTGCCACTCGCCCTGCAGGTAGACTTGACCGACTGTTTGTTTGTCGGGGTTGAAACTGCAGGCGGAGCAGAAAGCTAAAAGCAGAAAGCCAAAGGCAATTAGGCAAAAGGTAAAAGGGGAAAGGCGAAAGGGCTTTTGCATAGTTCTATTAAAGCCCCTCTCCTTTAGGAGAGGGGTTGGGGTGAGGCTTATTTTAAGCTGCCAATCATATCTTCCGGGCGAACCCACTCGTCAAATTGCTCATTGGTTAGTAAACCAAGGCCGAGGGCAGCTTCACGCAGCGACAGGTTTTCTTTCAGCGCCTTCTTAGCTATTTTGGCCGCGTTTTCGTAACCGATATGCGGATTTAACGCTGTTACCAGCATTAATGAGTTCTCCAGGTGCTTTTTGATGCCGGCGTAGTTTGGCTCAATGCCTGCTGCGCAATGGTCATTAAATGAAGTACAGGCATCCCCAATCAGGCGGGCCGACTGTAAAAAGTTAGCTGCCATAACCGGCTTAAATACGTTCAGTTCATAATGCCCGTTTGAGCCTCCGATGGAAATGGTAACATCATTACCCATAACCTGTGCAGCCACCATGGTAACCGCCTCATTCTGGGTTGGGTTAACCTTGCCCGGCATAATTGATGATCCCGGCTCGTTATCAGGAATGTGAATTTCGCCAATACCTGAACGCGGACCAGAAGCCAGCATGCGGATATCGTTGGCAATCTTCATTAATGATACGGCAATTTGTTTTAAAGCGCCATGGCTTTCAACAATGGCATCGTGTGCAGCAAGCGCCTCAAATTTATTTTCGGCTGTGCGGAATGGCAAACCTGTAAATTGAGCAATATATTCTGCGACTTTAACGTCATAGCCTTTTGGCGTATTGATGCCGGTACCAACGGCGGTACCGCCAAGTGCCAATTCAGACAAGTGGTCAAGTGTATTTCTTAGTGCTTTTAATCCATGATCTAACTGCGATACATAACCCGAGAATTCCTGGCCTAAAGTAAGCGGCGTAGCGTCCATCAGGTGGGTGCGGCCAATTTTAACCACGCTTTTAAAAGCTTCTGATTTTACCTTTAGCGTATCGCGCAATTTTTCAATCCCCGGAATGGTTACATCGGTAACCATTTTATAGGCGGCAATGTGCATTGCGGTTGGGTAAGTATCGTTTGATGATTGCGATTTATTTACGTCATCGTTAGGGTGGATGAAGGTTTTACCCTCGCCTAATTTGTTACCTGCTACCACGTGTGCGCGGTTGGCAATAACTTCGTTCACGTTCATGTTTGATTGCGTGCCCGAGCCTGTTTGCCAGATCACCAGCGGAAATTCGCCGGCTAACTCGCCTTTAAGAATCTCGTCGCAAACCTGTGCAATCTGGTCGCGTTTTTCGGCAGGCAATACGCCGCAATCGGTATTGGTATACGCAGCTGCCTTTTTAAGATAGGCAAATGCCGCAATAATTTCCTTTGGCATTGATGCCTCGGGGCCAATTTTGAAGTTATTGCGTGATCGTTCGGTTTGTGCTCCCCAGTATTTATCGGCAGGTACCTGTACCTCGCCCATGGTATCGTGTTCGGTTCTGAAACTCATGGAATTTGTGTTTTTTGCAGGGGCAAAGGTAGGGTTTTATCTAATGTTTGTAAGCCTGTACAGGTAAACTTTTTGGTACAAAAACCATAATAAGTTAAGGCATTATTCAACTAAACAAGTTGCAGTTACTGCGTACATTTAATCCCCCTCTTCTATATCGTCGTCCTCTCCCTCTATATCACCATCATCAAAATCGCTAAAAAAGCGGTCCTCATCAAACATTAGCTCCTCTAGTTTTTCCTGTTCAGGGGTGCTGGTATCAAAGCGGATCGCCCAGTTATCAGGGATGTCGTAACTTTTGTCGAACCCCCGGACCCAGTCGTTAAAAACCAGCCGGAACTCGTCGATCTTATCACGCATCAGGTCTACATAATCTTCCTCGTTGATCTCCACCATCGATGCAAACGATATGGCGTTGAACATATCCTGTGTAGCCAGTTTTATCAAAACAGCATTCTGCATGCGCAGGGTGTATAAACCACCTCCCTCTGCTCCGGCTATCTTGGCCTGGATCAATGCAGCATTGCTGAACATCTGGGTAGCCAGGTGCTCCTTCATCTCATCCTCCTTTAAGGCATCGGCAATCACCTCAGCAAGGTCGAATAATTCCTGTGCTTTCTGATACACGGGTAGTTTTTCATATTTATCTAATCGGCGGGACATGAGTTGATGTGCGAATTATGGATGTGCGGATGTGCGAATGACTTTAAATGTATAAATGAAAAGCCTGTTTTGCTTTCCACAATTACTAAGGTAGGCAAAATCTAAAATCATTCTAACATTAAATCAATTCAGATATTCGGGCATTGTCTTTCATCCGCACATTCTTCATCCGCACATCCGCACATTTACATATCTTTGCCCACATGAACATCCTGATCCTCGGTTCGGGCGGAAGGGAAAGCGCCTTCGCCTGGAAATTAGCTCAAAGTCCAAAATGCTCCCAGCTATTTATAGCGCCCGGTAATGCCGGTACCGGCCAGTATGGCACTAATTTAAATGTTAAGGTTAACGACTTTGAAGGTATCAAACAGGCGGTCTTGAACAATAAGATCGACCTTGTTTTGGTTGGGCCCGAGGAGCCGCTTGTAAAGGGCATTCATGATTTTTTCCTGGCGGATGATTTGCTGAGGGGCGTACCTGTTATCGGTCCGCAGCGTGAAGGTGCACAGCTTGAAGGCAGCAAGGACTTCTCCAAGCAGTTTATGGAGCGGAACGACATCCCGGCAGCGGCATCAAAAACCTTTACCCGCGAAACCATGCAGGAAGGGTTCGAATATCTTGCCACTATCGGTTTGCCCATTGTTCTGAAGGCCGATGGACTTGCAGCTGGTAAAGGCGTATTGATCTGCATGAGCGTTGTTGAAGCCCAGCAGGAATTGATAGAAATGCTTACCGAGGCCAAGTTTGGCGAAGCCAGCTCGAAGGTGGTAGTTGAACAATTTTTGCAGGGGATTGAGCTTTCGGTGTTTGTATTGAGCGACGGCAATAACTACAAGGTATTACCATCAGCCAAAGATTATAAACGGATTGGCGAGGGCGATACCGGGTTAAATACCGGTGGCATGGGCTCTGTTTCGCCGGTGCCTTTTGCCAGCGGGGAGTTTTTACAGAAAGTTGAGCAGCGCGTTATCATCCCAACTATTAATGGTTTAAAACAAGAAGGCATCCCTTACAAAGGATTTATTTTTATAGGGTTGATGAACTGCGGCGGCGACCCATACATGATTGAATACAACTGCCGCATGGGCGATCCGGAAACCGAAAGCGTAATGATGCGCATTGAAAGCGACCTGGTTGATCTGCTGCAGGGCGTTGCCGAGGGCACACTGGACGAGAAGGAATTAGTTATATCTGATAAGGTAGCCGCAACCGTTGTTATGGTTGCCGGCGGTTATCCCGGTGAATATTTAAAGGACAAGACCATAACGGGGATGGAAAACGTGCGTGACTCGCAGGTGTTTCATGCCGGTACCTACCTGGATGGCGAGGATGTAAAAACATCAGGCGGCCGGGTATTGGCCATTACCTCTTTACAGGATAACATGTTTGATGCACTTCAGCAAGCTACTGCCGATGCCAGCCGTATTTATTACGATGGCATGTATTTCCGCAAGGATATTGGGTTTGATTTGTTGTAGGAGAGTCGGAAAGTCCGGAAGTCAGTAAAGTCCGAAAGACGCTGCGGTTTGTCGCGTTGTATCGGGCTAAAGTCTACACTTTTAGCGATTAATCCTGAATAAAGTTTACTACTCACCGGGTTAAATTTGAAATAACTGATAATGAGCATGTTTCACTGCGTTCCGGGTGTTCCACTTACAAAAATGGAACACTTTGCAGGCGTATCGTCCTGAAAAAATTTTCCGTGCAAAACACTCAAATAAAAAGTCCGGAAGAAAGAATCTAAAACTCTTTCTTCCGGACTTTCCGTCTTTACCGACTTTCGGACTCCGAATTATATCTTCCCGAAAATCTCGGCTAATTTATCTTCAAGATCATCCCCCCTTAGGTTTTTACCGATGATCTTTCCGTCCGGATCAAGCAAAAAGTTTTGTGGGATGCCACGTACAGCGTATAAGCCAGCGGTTTTGCTGTCCCAGAATTTAAGATCCGACAATTGAGTCCAGGCTAAGCCATCTTTATGAATCGCTGCCAGCCATTTGTCTTTTGCTCCCGGCCTGTCTAACGACACACCTACGATGGTAAACTTCTGGCCTTTATAATGATTAAATGCCTTCACAACATTCGGGTTTTCATGACGGCAAGGGCCGCACCATGATGCCCAAAAATCGATCAGCACATATTTGCCGCGGAACGAAGAAAGATTAACTATTTTACCCGCAGTATCCGCTTCAGCAAACTCCGGAGCCACTGCACCAAGGGCAACAGCTTTTAGCTTAGGTAATCTTTCACCAAATTTCTTTCCTGCTTCTGATTCTTTAATGGCTGGTGTTAAGCCGTTATATAACGGAGCGATGTCCACATAGTCTGCACTATAAGCAAAGCTTTCCAATGCGTTCAGGCTGATGAACGAATCAGGATTATCTTTTATGAATTGTTTGTTTATAGCAGCATCCTGGGCATCAATCTCTTTTTCTGCTTTATGGCTTGCTTTTTCAAATGCTTCTGTTTTCTGCTCTTCCGGGGAAGCTGCCTTTTGCTTTGCTTCTAAAGCGGCATAGGCAGCATCAATTGGTTTGTGTGCCAGGTCGAATTTTGCATTTTCGACGTTGGTTTTTGTGCCATCAACGGTTGCACTGGCAAGGGTGTCTTTACTATTTACGTTAATGGTACCGTTTTCAAGGTAGATGGCTTTGTAATCGTGGTAACCAGGACCTGTTCCCTTTTGGTTTAGCTGAAGATAGGCCATTGTAGGCGATGCAGCAGCGTTTCCACTAAACTGAAACTTACCATTCACCAGCACAGCCGAATCTGTTTGAACTTTTCCAGCCTGGCGCGACTGCAGGTATATCTTAGCAGGCGCATTCAGATTGCCTATGGTGCCTTGCACGATATATTTACCGGTTTGTGCAAAAGCAAGCGCAGGCAAGCTTACAATCGCCATTAAAACAATTTTTTTCATCAGTTACTTTTTTGTTTGAAAGGTAAACTTAAAAATTTTTATTTATGATTAATGCGATTGTAATGTCAAAAATCGGATACGCGGAGGAAAAAACCAATCACATTACCATAAAAATGGCTTCGCTGCCCCCAATCGGGGGCCAATATTGGTAGAAGAATATAAACGGGAAATCCGCGCCGTAGGTGCGTAACACCGCTGCATTGTATTAGGGGACGGAAAATCTATTTTGCCAGCCTTTCGCTTATACAAGTTGCGTACCTCTGGCACGCTTAACTTCTTGGGACGTTTTTTCTACCGATATTGGGCACCGCTGGCGCCTAATATTTTGCGATTTCGGGTATCGCTTCCTATTTCCCCAGCACTTCTTTTAACTTCTCATCCAAATCATCACCGCGTAAATCCCTGGCGATAATTTTTCCGTTTGGGTCAATCAAAAAGTTTGACGGGATGGATGACACATAATACAAGCCGGCGGCTGCGTTGCTCCAAAATTTAAGGTCAGATACTTCTGTCCATGTTAAGCCATCTGATTTGATTGCCGCCAGCCAGTCGGCCCTGCCCTCGGCTTTGTCGAGCGAAACGCCAAGGATAGTAAAGTTTTTGTCTTTATATTTATTGTATACCCGTACCACGTTAGGGTTTTCCTGACGGCAGGGTCCGCACCATGATGCCCAAAAATCAATCAAAACATACTTGCCCCTGAACGAGGATAGTTTTACCGGTACACCGTTCACATCGTTTTGCGTAAAATCAGGTGCCATGGTGCCCGGGGCAACATGCTTTAATGGCTCGAGTGCCTTCTGGAAGTTACTTGCAGTTTCAGTAGCTTTTAAAGCAGGGGATAAGGTATTGTAAAGCGAGTCGAGCTCTATAGGATTCGGCGAGGGGCCATCCACAGAATACAACGCCAGCAGGCTTAAATAGCTATCGGGATTTGATAAAATAAATTTTTTGATGATGGTCTTTTGTTCAGCCTGTAACGCCTTGCCTTTAGCTTGCAGGGCACTTCTTACCTGCGGCGTATTCAGCGCGCCGGTTGCGGCTCTTCTTTCTGCGGCGAGTTGCAGCGCTTTTACTTTTACAGGCGACAGCTGTGCCTTAAGTTTTTTGTCGTCATCGTTTATTTTTGACCCAGTTATCTGCGCCTTTGAAACAGAATCCGGGCTGGTTAATGAAAACTCGCCCTTATCTATATAAAAATGCAGCACATCCGCGGTACTGTCCAACTTTTCAAAACCTACACCTTTGTGATCTATAACTAACACAGCATCTGAGGGGTTGAAAAGTTTACCGCTAAAATCAAAGGCGCCCGCAGTTATAATTGCAGAATCGATAACCCGGTTGGCGCCAAGTTGGTACATTAAATAAGCTCTGGCAGGGGTGTTTAAACTGCCCACTTTGCCTTTTATTACAAAGGTTTCTTCGGTTTGTGCCAATGCAAAAAAAGGCAGCAATGTTATTATAAAAAGAAATATTTTCTTCATCTGTTTTATCAGCGCGTAAGCTGCAATAACGTTAAAATATGGTTTGAATTATCCCGGTCAGATTAATTTTTGATAAGTGCGCCACCAAAGGTCGGGTAATTCGCCGGATACAGCGGTCTTGTAATCGTCATATTGACAGGGTACTAAATGGAACCGCTCGTTCTTTGAGCCGCCTGTTGGATAGGGAACCTGCATCCACCAACGGTCGGATTTTTTGCTTTTTACAAACACCACTTCGTGCTCCTCGTGCCTTAAACTGGTTTTGTAAATAAGGTATTGTGATTTCGGGTTGAGCGGAAAATCGCGTTTACGGTTATAAACCCCGTCCATAAAATACCAGATCATCTGGGCCAGCAAGGTTGCGGTTTGCCCGTTATTATCGTACGCCGGGTTAAACTCGTAAAAACCGATGGAGCTCAGCTTATCATTAAAGCCGGCATAGCGCGCTATCTGGCAAGCCTCCTCGCCATAGAAGCCGTTTGGTGTTGCATTGGCATTACCGCAGGCATCAGATGATCTGATGGCTCCCATATCAAAGCTAATCATGCTGGCATTGCGGATAACCGGCTCTGCAACGGCAATATTGCCGCTTAATGCACCAAGGCGGTGCACATCAAAGTATAATTTGTCCATTACACGCAGGCTATCCTGGCTGGCAAAATATGTTTGATAACCAAGGTTGCTGTAGTTGAACAGGTAATTTGGCTCGTGCAGGAATATTTTATTGAGATAAGATTCTGAAGTAGTTTCAATGTTTTCCGATGTGCTGTCATCATCTTCATCCAGGTCGAAGTGCGAGTCGATGATTACCAGGTCTACCTTTTGCTCCAAGTCTTCGTAGGCCAGGTATTGCGCATAAGTTAGATCCTGCCCGCCGCCTATAATAATAGGGATGATGTCTTTTTTTACTAATTCGCTCACCAGGGTTTTAAGGGCAACATAAGTATCAGTTACTGTTGCCCCCTGGCGAATGTTGCCGAGGTCGACGATCTTCGTATTGTAATTACCCTCATTTAGCCGGTATAATTTCTCGCGCACGTAATCAGGCCCTAATGCACAGCCGGGATTATTGATGGCGTTCCTGTCCTCCTGCACGCCTATGATAGCAATGTCCGTCTTGTCGGCCATCAATGGAAAATCAACTGCGTAATAGTCTATCTTGCTGCCTAACTGACTGGTATAGTATCCCTTTGCCGGGATGATCTGTTTCTGATCGATAGGTGTAAAGAAATCGGATAGTGACATTTTTGTTGATGTGCGATCCCGATAGCTATCGGGAAGTGATATGCAAATGTGCAGTTTTTTGACTAAGATTCATAGGATTTAAGGGAATTAAGGATGCCGGTGTTTTAGATTAATGAGCTTCAGTTTGTTTCCCCCCGGGCTGCTTTCTTGAAACTTCGCTGACATACATTTAGCCCATTCGCCGTTACTTTGGGTTTTATCATTAACAATACATCAACTATGGAATACAGACAATTAGGCGCATCCGGCCTGCAGGTGCCGGTGCTAAGTTTCGGAACGGCAACCTTTGGCGGCGGCAACGAATTTTTTAAAGCATGGGGCGAGACCCAGCTTGACGAGGCCAAACGAATGGTTAACCTGTGTATTGACGCCGGTGTTAACTTTTTTGATACCGCTAATGTTTATTCGCGCGGATTGTCCGAAGAGATCTTAGGGCGGGCATTAGAGGGCCTGCGTAACCAGGTGCTGATCTCCACCAAAGCAACCTTTACTATGGGCGACGGTCCGAATGATTTCGGCTCATCGCGGTTTCACTTGATCCGCTCATTAGAGGATAGCCTGCGCCGCTTAAATACCGATTACGTTGATATCTACCACATGCACGGCTTCGACGGTAACACGCCTGTGGAAGAAACTTTGCGCGCGCTTGATGACCTGATCAGCAGCGGAAAGGTACGCTACATTGCCTGTTCAAACTTTTCCGGCTGGGCGCTAATGAAGTCGCTTTCTGTTTCTGAACGTTATGGTTGGGCTAAATACATCGCGCACCAGGCTTATTACTCATTACTTAATCGCGAATTTGAATGGGAACTGATGCCTGCCGGGATAGATCAAAATGTAAGCACAATAGTTTGGAGTCCGCTGGCTTCAGGGCAGTTGGGCGGGAAATTCCGTCGCGGGGAGCCGTTGCCAAAGGATAACCGTACCCAACAAGGCGGCAGTCACGGTCCGGCAACCAATTATGAACATTTGTATAATATTGTTGATGCATTGGATAAAGTTGCTGAAGAAACCAATAAATCTGTTGCGCAGGTAGCACTTAACTGGGTATTGCAGCGGCCAACCGTAGCTAATATAATCATAGGTGCCCGTAACGAGGACCAATTGCAGCAAAACCTTGGCGCTGTTGGCTGGAACCTCACAACCGACCAGGTTAAAAAGCTTGATGCCGCCAGCGAGGTTGATCCTATTTATCCATACTGGCACCAAAGGCAGAATGTGAGGTTGAATCCATTGCCGAAATTTTATTGAGGAGGCGGCTTTTCTATAGCGATGGGTTTTAAACCCATCGCTATAGAAAAAACAACTGGTTAACATGTTTCATCTGTACGAAATGTGTTGACGAAGTTATAGCGATGGGTTTCAAACCCATCGCTATGGGGAAACATTTTGGTTTTTCTTGGATGTTATATTTTTAATATCTTAGGTATAAATTAAACCCTATGCCTCACAGTTATTCTGCCTTGTGGGTACACCTCGTCTGGTCTACCAAAAACCGCGAACATATATTAACACCACTATTAAAACATGAAGTTTATGCTGTGATAAATAACATTGTCAACGATCATGAAATTTATCTTGACTGTATAAATGGTGTTGAAGATCATGTTCATTTATTGGTCCGTTTGCGCACGGATCAATCGGTCGCAGATATTGTAAAAACAATAAAGGGTAATTCATGGGATTATTTCAAAGACGATCCTGAGAAATACGTTAGCTGGCAGGATGGCTTTGCCGCATTTAGCGTTAGCCCGTCTCATTTGAAAAGAGTGCGAAGCTATATTTATAACCAGGAAAAGCATCATCGCGATAAATCATTTGGTGATGAATTGAAGGAAATAAAGCAAAGTACAAAGCTACATGGGTAGGTTTTAACACAAAAGTATCTATAGCGATGGGTTTCAAACCCATCGCTATGAAAATGTCGCGTCTATGTTTGAACCCGCTGTCTCTTCCCCCTATTCCAAAATTATTTCTAACTTGCTCAAAATCTAAACAATCATGGGATCAGCCGCTATCCAGGGGCCGCTTTGGGGCAAACAATCTGAAAACTGGGCTACTATACAGGAACAAACCGGCAATGCAGGTTATGTTTATGCCCTCAATTTTTTAAACTTAAATCCTGCTACACAATTGTTGGATGTTGGCTGCGGATCGGGCGTATTCAGCAGCCTGGCAAGCGCTACCGGCGCCTACGTAACCGGTATTGACGCCAGCGAGGCCCTGATTGAAAAAGCACAACAACGCGGCACAACAGCAAAATTTACTACCGGCGAGATGGAAGAACTCCCCTTTGCCGGCAACACGTTCGACGCGGTTTGCGGCTTCAATTCTTTTCAGTACGCAGCAAATATTAACAATGCATTTACCGAAGTCCGCCGCGTATTAAAGCCTGGCGGCAAACTGGTAGTAATGATTTGGGGCAATAAGGAAGATTGTGAAGCAGTAAGTAATTTGGCCGCCATAGGCAGCTTATTGCCGCCACCGCCACCCGGAGCTCCCGGGCCATTCGCCTTGTCGGAAAACCAATTGCTGGAAAAAACACTTGAAGCTATTGGATTTAAAATTCTCAGCAATGAAGATATCAGCACGGTTTGGGATTACCCCGATACTTCAATTGCATTAAAGGGCCTCTTATCTTCCGGACCCGCCGCCCGGGCAATTGCAAACAGCGGTTTAGAAAAAGTTCAGGAGACGGTGACAAAATCCTTCGAACCTTATATCCGGGATAATGGCCATGTAGTTTATCACAACAAGTTCAGGATAGTAATCAGCGAACGGTAGCATACCGCCTGTCACTCGTTTTTCATAATTCCTTAAAGTAGTGCTTATCTTTTCATTACAAATCCATCTTATCCACCAAAAACATACCTTTGCAGCCGCAAAAGCATGATTTTTGGATGAACGCGCAGATAGAAAAATTACAGCAGGCCATTGAGCCATTAAGACAGCAAATAATTAATCACAAAGTTTACGGACTAATAACCAGCATTGACGATCTTGCTGTTTTCATGAACCATCACATTTATGCGGTGTGGGACTTTATGTCGTTATTAAAAGCGCTGCAGCAGAATTTAACCTGTACCAATGTACCCTGGTTTCCGGTTGGTTCGGCAAATACCAGGTATTTAATAAATGAGATAGTAGCGGGTGAAGAATCGGATATTGATGGCGACGGGAATCGCAAAAGTCATTACGAAATGTACCTGGAGGCAATGCAGCAATGCAACGCTGATGCCGGTGATTTTCTAAAATTTATAGCTCAGCTACAAAATGACGGCGATTTGAAGTCGGCATTAAAACATGCTGAAACGCCTGCCATGGCAAGTGCATTCGTAAACCACACTTTTGAAGTGATCAACAGCGGCAAGGCCTGGTTACAAGCGGCCGTTTTTACTTTTGGCCGCGAGGATCTGATCCCAAATATGTTCTTATCTATCGTTAACGACCTGAATGCCAAATTTCCCGGGCAGGTTTCTCAATTCAAATATTACCTTGACCGCCATATAGAAGTAGACGGCGACCATCATAGCCACCTGGCATTGGAAATGACCGCTGAGCTTTGTGGCGACGATGAGCAGAAATGGGAAGAGATAACAGCCGGATCAATTGTTGCATTACAAAAACGGATAGGGTTATGGGATGGTGTTTATGAAGAGATTATGAATGCGAGGGTAATGGCATAGGGAAATTGTTAAGCCGGGCCATTGTTTATCATACTTCACCATAGATAACTTGAGTTTATGTATGATTCGAATAATTATCCTATCTTTCCTTTAGATTTGCGTTATCCTTTTAGACATCAAATGCTTTTTTTATATTCGGCTGATAAATATTCTTAACCGGCAAAATTTGACGGGCAACGTATTGAGTATCCCTGCAACTTATTTAAATTTAGAAAAAGCGGATAGCTATCGATAAAATCATGATAAAAAAGGTTCTGCTTGTTTCGGCTTGTAGCTTGCTTACGCTAAGTGGGTATGCTTGCTATGCCAATATTGCGGATAATCCCTTTCTCCTTAAAATAGCTTCGAGGGGCCTTGCCGACACGATTCCTCATAAAGACGTAATGGATGTTGTAAAGGCCGCCATTCATGCTTCAAATAGTTTTAACGAACAGGCAGTGGCTGATTTATATACCCCCAATGCAGTTGTTGCAGACGACGAGCCACCGTACTCATGGAACGGCCCTACTGCCGGAATCCAATGGATCAATGCCGTCGAACGGGCGGTAAAGGAAAACCGGATCAGGAAATTTAAGGCAGAGATTGAGCAGCCAAGTATTTACCAGCAAACTAACGACAATGTTTACGTGGTTGTACCAGTAACTTACACCGGCGACCTGCCCGGCGGTGATCCTTTTAGCGTACGCGGCGCTTTTACTTTTGTATTAAGACAGATAAATAATAAATGGCTGATAAAAAGCCAGGTTTGGATGAGGGAGAAAGGGTTGTAGAATTAAGAGACAAGAGTCAAGAAGAGAGAAAAAGAAAGACTCATCAGATCACAAAAAGTAAAGGGGAATAAACCATGGTTTATTCCCCTTTATATATTTTAAGTTGATTTGCTTACGCGATTAGTTTGAATCGGTAGATGCTAAAAAGCCAACGTGGTGGTTGTGTTTGTTTTTGGTTGTAAAAGGCGATTTTTTAGTGAATAAGCCCATTAAGAATAAAATAGCGCCCAATATAACTTGTGGCCAAACTTTTGGAGAATAAACATATAACCACGGCGATACCATTAAAATAAATCCCATTAACACGTCAAGCACATTGTGAATGGTTAAAGGGAATTGTTTGATAAAGCCCGTTTCGCTTCTGCTGAAGATAGCCATGATCAACTGTAGCCAGCCAATATAAATAGGTAACAATAATGCAGCATTTGATACATGTACCACATCAAACAGCCATGGAGATGCAATTAATGTAAGGGCGACAATGTAATTTAAAACTCCGTATACAGCGGTTGAAATAAAGGGCTTCATATTTTTAATTTATACTATTTAATAGTTTTCTTTTGATTGAATACCACACAAATGGTATTTGTTTTCAAAGGTATAAATTTTGCATTTATCTAAAACCCTTTATTTGCATTTATTCACCTAAACAAACGAATTTTTACAGAATTCAGTCGAAGGTCTATTTTTTTCTGCTGATTTTGGAAGCTACAAACGCAAATAAACCAAAAACAATTGCCGACAGTACCCCAAGGCCCAGTCCAGCGAGGGCTAACGCTACTCGGGGATGCATAGCAAACGAGGCGGGCATATCCACCAGCATGGCATCTATTTGTTTATGGTTTTCAAGATAGGTTTTAAAGAAGAATACGTGTACAACGGTGATCCAAATACAATTAACCAGGCCGGTTAACAGCCCATGTAAAAAATATTTGCCGTTACATGTTTTGGCAATAACAAACGAACAAAAGGCAAATATCAGCACCCAAAATACGGGCTCAACGTTTTGGGGGATAAGAGACACTGTGCCGAAGGCTATTATCAATCCGAAAACTGATAATTGAAAGATAATTTTCCAGTTCATTGTGAAGGAGATTTGATTAAATAAATATATAAATAATCAGCTTACCCGGCACTTGAAAATAAAAAAGGCAGCCAATTTTATTCAGCCGCCCTAAGGTTTACGGTTTAATATCTAATTAATGCTTTATATCCGGAGATTTAACAGGGCTCGGCTTTGCTGTATTTTTTTTTGTTGCAATTGCCACTACTCCGTTTTCGCCTTTAGTCCCATATACTGCCTTTCCGGCGGCTTTTGGCAATACTGATATGCTCTCGATATCGTCCGGGCTTAAACCGGTGATATTATCAACTACCTTCCCATCCACCACGTAAAGCGGGTTGGTCATTAGATTCTTCATTTTAAGGGCTTTGTCCAGCTTGCTGGTATCTGTTCTGGGGTTCATGGCCACGCCCTTTAACGACACCCTGTTTTCTGTAACCAAGGGTGCTGTTCCTGATTTGTTTGGTTTATCATCGTCAACAAGAGTGAACGAAATAGGCACGGAGTATTGTACCCTTACCGGCTTGCCGTTCTGTATGCCTGGGGTCCACTTCGGCGATTCAGAGATTACCCGCAGCGCTTCCTTGTCTATTTCGTCAGCCACACCACGTCTTACCTGGATGTTTGATAATGAGCCATCCTTTTCAACAATAAAACCAACAATCACTTTCCCCTGTACGCCCTGTTCGCGCATTGCAGCGGGATACCTGATGTTTTTTGAAAGATATTGCCCAAACCCATCCAATCCTCCCCGAAATTGCGGTACCATTTCAACGGAAGTAAAAACCGGGCTATTGCTTGATTCGCCGGTAGCGTCCCTTTTGGGGGCCTCTTCAATAGTTATATGCTCGGGAGCATTATGCATAACTGATTGCGTTTCCACGGTATCGTCATGAACCATTGTGGTGCTGTCCAATATGATATTGGGCTGTATGGCCGATGCCGGCGTTAACAGCACCTGGCTAACTTTCTTACTTACAAAGCCAACTGTTTGGCTATTATTTACAGTAGCCGATGATAAAACCAGCATTAGGATAAATAATGGTACCGACAGGCCATATTTGATCAGCGCTACGTGCTTTGATTTATTTTTTTGCAGCATCCTGATGCGTTGTTTTAACAGGCTGTGGTTATAAAACGGGTTTACCAGGCTGTGTACAGGTGTATTAAAAGTTTGGCTCAACAATAATAAGGCATAGTCAGTTTTATTGGTGCCGCACTTAAGCGCCTGCCTGTCGGCGATATATTCGTGAATGTGTTTGATAGAAAAGCGATAGAGATAAACCACCGGGTTGAACCAATTAATGATCATCACGGCTTCAATCAACAGCACATCGGCGCTATGCCATTGCTTAGCGTGCACGTGCTCATGGGCTGCTATTACCTTGTTATCCGCCTGGTCCTTGGCAAGCCTGATTTTCTTAAAGAATGAATAGGCTATTGCAGAATCGGGTTGATTGATCAGTTTGTTTAAAACTACCATCTGCCATATAAACCGGCCAATTAAAAAAATCATTCCCGCTAAATAAATAGCTGCCACAAACTGGCCTATGGTCACCTCGCTGTGCTGAATGGGTTTAAACTGGTAAACCACCAGGGGGCTATTATATATTCTGAGCTGAACTTCTTTGGTGATGAATAAGTTCTTTACCCAATTTGACTGGATCATTGGGATAAAAAACGATAGCAATGATGCCGCCACCAGGTAAACCCGGTTGAGCTGGAAAAAGGTTTCCTTTCGCAGAAGCAAAACATAAAAGCCGTAAAACAGCAGCAGGTAAATATTTACCAGCAATAAATAATGCCACCCGGTCATAATTATTTTTCTTTTAGTTTTTCAATCAGTTTCATTATCTCATCGGCTTCCTTCAAATCAATTTTTTCCTTTTTCACAAAATACGAGAACATCCGCTTTACCGAGTTGTCGAAATAGCCGTTCATTAGCTTATCGGTAGCAAAATTCTGGTATTGCTCCTTGCTGATTATAGGGTGATATTCATGGCTTTTGCCAAATGCAGTGTGCCCAACAAAACCCTTGGCCTCCAATATCCTGATAATGGTGGATACAGTGTTGTAAGCTGGCTTGGGTTCGGGGAGTACGTCAATCACCTCTTTTACAAAACCTTTTTTTAAATTCCACAGCACCTGCATTATCTGTTCTTCGGCGCGTGTTAACTCTTTAATTTCCATACACTTGGTGTTTTTTAGTCCTGGTAAATAGCAGGCCCGCATTGGGCGAACTTTGTATCTGCAATTATCTTTAATTTATAGTTATTTACAAACTGGTTTAGCAAGGTAATAAATTGCGTTTGTTTTAAGGCACTCATTCCTGCCCCATCCATGTTAAGCAAATAATGGTCAATGGTTCCGTCGGCCTCAAAATATATGCGGTGAATAATGCGGGTAGGTTTTTGCCACGTATAATCATGTTTGTGCAGATAAGTATTCAAATCCGTAAGCAACGCAACGTAAGCGGCATAAAATTTCTGCTGACCGGCACCCTTAAATGCACTTTTATTGCTATCAGCGTCGAGCGCGTTTTTGTATTGCTTGTTTAAAATATCAACGGTGAGGTTGTTTTTGGCGGCATTTTGGAAGGTAGCCGCACGTTCCTGTGCATTAACTGCAACGCCCAAAAACAATAATGCTGTTAATATTATTACCTTCATAATTTAAACGAGAACTAAAATTATAACTAAAATATTAGTTTTGCAAGTGTTTGCATATATTTATTTTCCTTTTCAACCTATTTACTATACCAGTATATAAATGAATATAACCTTCCACGGCGCCGCCCGTAATGTAACCGGCAGCAAGCATTTAATCCGCCTAAATGATGGCACTTCTATTTTGCTTGATTGTGGTATGTTCCAGGGGATGGGCGAACATACCGAAGAATTGAATGAGCATTTCGGATTCAACCCCAATAAAGTTGATTACATGATCTTGTCCCACGCTCATATTGATCATTGCGGCCTTATTCCGCGCCTGGTTGCTGAGGGTTTTAATGGCCAGATATTTTGTACCGCTCCCACTATGGATCTTGCGAAAATCCTGTTGATGGATTCGGCGCGCATCCAGGAACAGGATGTGGAATACAGCAATAAACACCGCAGGAAAAACGGCTTGCCATTATTGGAGGCTTTATACAATGAGGACCAGGCCATGGAAGCATTGCGCCTGTTCAAAATTGTTGATTATAACGAGGAATATGTCATTACGCCATCGGTTAAATTTAGCTTTACCGATGCCGGGCACCTGGTAGGCAGTGCGGCTGTGCATTTAACAATTACCGAGGATGGCAAACAAACCGTTATTACCTTCAGCGGCGATGTTGGCCGCTACGGCGATATGCTGCTTAAGAGCCCGCAGCCATTTCCTCAGGCGGATTACATCATATTGGAATCGACCTATGGCGACTCGCTTCACAAAGATGTAGGGGCTATTGAAGACGCCTTATTGGAAGTTGTAAAACAAACCTGTGAAATTAAGAAGGGCAAGCTGATTATTCCCGCTTTCAGCGTTGGCCGTACACAAGAGATCCTGTATGCGTTAAATGCATTGGAGCTAAAGGGCATACTGCCTGATCTGCATTATTATGTTGACAGCCCATTATCTGAAAAAGCTACGAGGGTGCTGATGGATCATCCGGAGGTATACAACAAGGAGGTAACTGAGGTGTTAAAGATTGATGCCAATCCATTCGGCTTTAAGGGGATGAAGTTTATCGAATCGACAGAAGAATCAAAAGCTTTGAATGATGATCCTACCCCCTGTGTTATTATATCTTCATCAGGTATGGCCGAGGCAGGTCGGGTAAAGCACCACATCAAAAATAACATCAATAATCAAAAGAATACCATATTAATGGTTGGCTATTGTGAGCCAAACTCGTTGGGAGGCCATTTGCTGCGCGGCGATCACGAGGTTTTAATTTTTGGTGATAAATATGAAGTAAAGGCAGAAGTACAATCCATAAAATCAATGAGCGCGCATGGGGATTATGAAGATTTGCTGCATTTTATCAGTTGCCAGGACCCCAAAAAGGTAAAAGAAGTTTTCCTGGTGCATGGCGAATATGAGGTTCAGCAGCATTTCAGGCAAAGGATTTTGGATAAAGGGTTTGCCAAAGTGGAGATTCCTTATCAGCATGAAAAGATAGAGATCTAAAATTCCGGGAAATTTAATTTTATTATTCAGTGATCTCTGTGTGTCCTCAGCGGCCTCTGTGTTTAATTTTACCACGAGGCTTCAAAGAGTGGCGCAGCGGACACTGACTTGCGCGGCAAAAGTTAAAAACGGAAAAATTTCTTTTTATTCAGGAAAATTTTCTATATTTGTGTGGGGGATAAATGTTATGTCAGCAAAGAAAACATCAGTTAAGTCAAAAACCGGTGAGCACAAGCCGTACCCGGATGCGCCAATTATATCTGTAGTTAATGATTTTGAAGTGCCATATAATGTTTACAAGCAGTTTTATGCTGATGATATCAGTCTGCTGGCCCGTTCCAAAAAGGGGTTAAGCGCAAAAGCCGCTCTTGATTTTCTTTCCCTATCAGGCTTTACCCAGGATGAATTCCAGGAAACATTTAAAACTACGGTTAAAACCATCCAAAACCACGTAACCCGCGAGTTAACCCTTGATGCAGCTCTTAGCGAGAAGCTCTTAAAGTCATTCTCGCTTTTTGATAAAGGCACTGAAATATTCGGTTCGGCTCATAGCTTTCATCAATGGCTAAATACGCCGGCTTATGGGCTTGGTAATCAATTGCCCTTTGAACTCATGGATACCATTACCGGCATCCAGCTCATCGAAGAAGAACTTATCCGCATTGAATTTGGTGATCTGGCCTAAGCCGATATGCTTGTTTACAGGATAACATTAACCAAATACGCCAATCAACTTGTTGCCTCCGGGCGTGCCGCGCGCTGGAACCCCAACGACGTAGAGATGATCTACACCGCATCATCGCGCTCATTGGCCTGCCTGGAGAATGTTGTTCACCGGGATAAGCTTGGCTTAAGCATGGTATTTAGTATTTTAACTATTGAATGCCCGTCATCCTTAAAAATTAAAACCATTAGTTTAAAAGATCTGTCTGTAAACTGGATCGATTATGACCAAATGACAATAACCCAACGTATAGGTGAGAAGTGGGTAAAGGATAACGAATCGGCTATATTACAGGTGCCCTCGTCGATAGTAAGCGAAGAAGTAAACTACCTTATCAATCCAAAACATACGGATTTTAAGCTGATAAAAATCGTGAAAGCACAGCCCTTTGTGTTTGATAGCAGGATAAAATTATAAAAAGAAAATATCGAACACCGAATTTTGAATATCGAATGATGAAGGTTTTCACTTCATCATTCGATATTGGGCGTTCAATATTCGATATTTAAAATACTCCCCTTAGTTCCTTGCTGGTTGCGGCTTAGGCAATTCCTTACGGGGAATCATTTCATTACGTTGCGAAGTGTTATAAACAAACGACGCTACGATGGTTGCTGCTTGTTTCAAATCATCTTCGCTTAGCTTATCATAGGTGTCCTGGTTGCTGTGATGGGTACGTGAGCCATAGTCAAGCGCGTCCTGTATAAACTGGAAGCCCGGAATACCCACTGCGTCGAACGAAACATGGTCGGTGCTGCCGGTGTTCCTGATGGTAACGGTTGTAGCGCCAAGGTCTTTGAACGGCTCAAGCCAAGCCTTAAATATAGGCCCGGCAAGCGAATCGCCTTGTAAGTAGATGCCGCGTAGTTTTCCGCTGCCATTATCCAAATTATAATAGGCAGAAACTTTTGCCTGTTCAGGTTTTAACTGCATTGTTTTAGGATCGCCAAAGTGGTTGAGCACGTATCCGCGCGAACCGAACAAACCCTGCTCTTCAGAACTCCACAATGCTATGCGGATGGTGCGGCGCGGCTGAAAGTTAACGGCCTTTAAAATACGCATCACTTCAAGCATTACTGCACTTCCGGCTCCATTATCGGTGGCGCCTGTAGCGCCATGCCATGAATCGAGGTGACCGCCAACCATTACGATCTGGTCCTTTAATGTCTTGTCTGTTCCTGGAATTTCTCCTACTACGTCATAACCCTGTAGGTCATCAGTAAAGAACTGTGTTTTTATATCGGCTTCTACCGTTACTTTAATACCTGCTTTAACCAAACGTAAGATCCGCTGAAAGTCCTCGCCGCTGGTTTCCAGTTCAGGCGATACAGCTTTCGCAGTATCTGCATACGATGCGCCATTTGTTGTAAATACAGTGCCGTCGCTGCCGCGGGCTTGGGTTAATACCAAACCGGCTTTTTCTTCGAGCAAAAATTTGTTGATTGCGGTGCGCATGGCCATCGCTTTTTGCCGCGCTAAAAATTGTGGTGAGTTACGGTCAAATGCGCCACCCCGGCGACCGGCTGCTGGTTGTGAAGTAGCTTTAGCCATTTCGTCAAGTTCAGCATCGGTATAGCGAACGCCATCGGCCTTAAATGTTCTTTCAACACCCGGCTTGGTATCAAAGATCACGATTTTACCGGCTAATGTGCCTTTATATTTATCAAGATCGGTAGTGGTATCGGCCTTAACTAAAACCACATCGCCTTTAATAGCGCCGTTTGTTGAAGGGGTCCAGGCTTTAGGAATAGCAATTAAAGCGTGGTAGTATGGAACCGTCATGGCTACATAGTTCTTTTGAACTTCCCAGCCCTTGCCAAACTTACCCCATGCTTCGCGCTTGGCATTTACCATGCCCCAGGTTTTTAGCTCACTTACCGCCCAATCCTGTGCACGTTTTAAGCCCGGCGAACCAGATAAACGGGGACCGGAAGCATCGGTTAAATGAAAGGCGATATCCATCACTTTTGAATGGTTTAGGCCTTCTTCGCGAATTTTTTGCACCATGGCCGGGTCGGGCGTGTCCTGGGCAAATGCTGTGCCCGCAGTAGCTGCTACAAGCAGGCAGGAGTAAAGTAATTTTATTTTCATTCGATCAGTTTTTGGCTATCAAAGGTTAACAAACTAGCTGTGCCCTTAATAGCCTGGTTAATAATGTTGTCAGTTGCTAACAAACTTATTTATTAAAACTTGCAAAACTTAAATTGCCCGTTAACAAAGTTGTTACAAGTGTTAAATATTTTAGGGAACCCGACTATCTGCCAAAATCATCTTAACCTCGCATATTAAATCGGCGATTAGCTGATCAAAACCCGCTTGAGGCATTGTCATTTCCATAAAATCTCAATTAAAAATAGTCGGAAAAATATCAATTTTATAAAAAACGAGCTTTAAGCATTGTATTTTATAAAGGAATGACGGTATCGGGTAAACAAATAATAAAAATTATTTTTTTAAACAGATTATGGGTCCTGGGGTTCTATATTTAAACAATTGTTTGCTTAAATTGAGCCAATAAATTCCCCTATGAGAGTTTTTCACCTAAGCGCTGAATGTTACCCTGTTGCCAAAGTTGGCGGCCTCGCCGATGTTGTTGGCGCACTTCCCAAATATCAAAACCAGTCCGGATTGCAGGCGGCAGTGGTAATGCCATACTATAACCGGAAGTTTGTGCAGGAAAATGAGTTTGATACCGTTTTTCAAAGCTCAACCTTACTGGGCACGCGCCGTTTATACTTTGAAATATTAAAGGAGAAAACCGACAAGCTTGGCTTCGAGCTGTTTTTGGTGAAAATTCCCGGTTTGATAGATCGTGAAGAAATTTATAGCTACCCGGATGAAACCGAACAATTTATTGCATTCCAGATCGCATTTTTAGACTGGATAAGCTACTCGCAGCAATCGCCTGACCTGATCCATTGTCATGACCATCATTCGGGCCTGGTTCCGTTCCTGTTACAACACTCCAAACTTTATACCCGCCTTGCGGCTACGGCAACTGTATTTACCATTCACAACGGCCAATACCACGGGGCCTTCGGTTGGGATAAATTGTCCTATCTCCCTGAGATCGACCTGTCGAAAACGGGCTTGCTTGATTGGGCCGGGGCCATAAATCCATTGGCATGTGCTGTAAAATGCTGCTGGAAGTATACTACTGTTTCGCCTACTTACTTGCAGGAGCTTACTATTAATTCCAACGGGCTTGAGTTTTTATTTTATTTGGAACAGGCAAAAGGGGTTGGTATTATCAATGGCATCGATACTTCAATTTGGGACCCGAATAAGGACCCGATGATCCCTAATAAATTTTCCCTGAAATCGCTTAAGGGCAAACAGACTAATAAGGAGAAACTTTGCGAAAGATTTAATTTATCGCCCGAAAAACCATTGGTGGCATTTATAGGCCGCCTGGTTGTTGAAAAGGGTGCCGACCTTATTGCCACAGCGATGGAGGAGAGCTTTAACGAGCACCCGGGCCAGTTCAACTTTTTGGTTTTAGGCGCGGGCGATAAAGAGATGGAAGCCGACTTGCTGGGGCTTCGGGATTTTTATCCTGAACAATGCAACGTGTTTATCGGTTATGATGAGGCGCTGGCACATTTGATTTATGCCGGGGCCGATTTTTTGCTGATGCCGTCGCGGGTTGAGCCGTGCGGCCTTAACCAACTGTATTCATTGCGTTACGGAACGCTGCCTATGGTGAGGAACACCGGCGGATTGCATGATACCGTGATTGATTTTGGCGATGAAGGCGGCTACGGCATCCGCTATAACCATGCTAGTGTTGAAGATATCTGTCACTCTGTTACGCGTGCAGTTTCGCTTTATGCCAATGAGAAGCACCTGCTGGCGCTAAGAAAAATAATGATGGCGCTCGATTTCTCCTGGGATCGTTCGGCAGCTGAATATATCACCCTTTACGAAAGTTTAAAACCAACTATATGACCTCTAAAGTAATTTGCATTGTTCTTGGCGGTGGCCAGGGTAGCCGGTTGGCTCCGTTAACCACAACACGTTCAAAACCGGCGGTACCAATTGCCGGAAAATATCGTCTTGTGGATATTCCTATTTCCAACTGCCTGCATTCCGGCATCCACCGTATTTATGTGTTAACGCAGTTTAACTCTGCGTCGCTTAACAAGCACATAAAAAACACCTACCATTTCAGCAATTTCAGCGAGGCCTTTGTTGATATCCTGGCTGCCGAACAGACCCCTACTAACGTAGGCTGGTACCAGGGCACTGCCGACGCGGTAAGGCAAAGCTTACACCACCTGGCTGTGCATGATTTTGAGTATGTGCTGATCCTATCGGGCGACCAACTGTACCAGATGGACTTTGAGCATATGATAGAGGAGCATATAAAGGCAAATGCCGATATATCAATTGCAACTATCCCTGTACACGCTAACGATGTGCCTGGCTTCGGCATCCTGAAAACTGATGAAAACAGCCTTGTAACTTCGTTCATCGAAAAGCCAAAAACCAATTTTGAAAGCTGGGCATCAGATGTAAGCCCGCAAATGGAAGCTGAGGGAAGGGTTTACCTGGCATCAATGGGGATTTATATCTTTAACAAGAAACTTTTATATGAATTGCTGGAAGGTAATGATCGTACCGATTTTGGTAAGGAAATTATCCCGCAATCAATAACCGACCATAAGGTATTGAGCTACCAATACGAAGGTTACTGGACTGATATTGGTACCATACCATCATTTTTTGAAGCCAATATTGGTTTAACTGATGATATCCCGCAGTTTAACCTGTTTGATAAGCACCCTATTTATACCCGCGCACGCATGCTGCCGCCGTCGAAAATGTCGGGTACACATGTGGATAAGGTTATTGTCGCCGACGGATGTATCATTAATGCCAGCCAGATTACCCGTTCGTTAATAGGGATCCGTACGCGCATAGGCTTTGAATCGATTATTGAGAATTGCTACGTAATGGGCAATGATAATTATCAAACATTGGAGCAAATTACCGAATCGCATGAAAGCCAGTCGCCTATAATGGGTATTGGCGACAGGTGTCATATCAAAAACGCCATTATCGACAAAAATGCGAGCATAGGGGATGATGTGCAGATTAACTGCGGTGAAAAACTGGAAAACGGCGACTACGGCGCTTATGTAGTCCAGGATGGAATTGTGATAGTGAAGAAGCGGGCGATTATTCCAAACGGAACGATAATCTAGTCCGGAAGTCGGAAAGTCAGTAAAGTCCGAAAGACGAGAAGTATTATAGATGAAAAAGCCAGGATGTTTATTCCTGGCTTTCTCGTTTTTAGCTGTTGTTACAGATCTACGCTTTCGCCAAGTTCCGGCATTTTTATATTGATGCCGGCTTTAATAAATTTTGCCTCTGCTTCCTTTTTATCAATTACTATTACCGGGAACGTGTCATAATGCATACCGATAACATTTTTGCAATTGATAAAGCCGGTAGCTTTTATGGCATCGTCTACACCCATGGTATAGTTATCGCCGATAGGCAGGTAAGCCCAATCCAGGTTTTCGTCGGCAAGTAGCTTCATGTCGTAAGTAAGGGCTGTGTCGCCCGCATAATAAATGGTTTTTCCGTCCAGATATAGCACAAACCCTGCAGGATTGCCACCCGGCGAACCGTCAGGCATGGTGCTTGAATGGATGGCATTTACCATTTTCACCCGGCCGAAATCAAAATCAAAGCCACCGCCAATGTTCATACCATGGGCGTTGTTTATGCCATGCTTGCCCAGCCAGTTTGCAATTTCGGCAATGCAGATGATCACCGCGCCGCTGCTTTTTTGAATTTCAATCAAATCAGCCACATGATCGCCATGGCCATGCGATACTAAAATGTAATCGGGTTTTAAGCTGTGGATATCAATATCCTTAGCCGCTGGGTTTGGGGTAATAAACGGATCGAATAACAGTTTTTTTCCTCCTGCCTCAAGCATAAAGGTCGACTGTCCGTAAAAGGTAGTTTTCATAGAATATTTATATTAAATATAAAACTTTTTCAATAACAGGATACCTTGAAATTCCCTGCAAGGTTGCCACGCCAATTTGTTTAAAACAATCCGCCAAGTCCGCCAAACATATCTTTGGTCATGGCAGCCATTTCGCTTTGGCTTACATTGTCTGCCTGCTCCATAGCCTTGTTTATGGCTATAACTAAAAGCTCTTCCAATTGTTCCTTATCAGCATCCTTAAAAAAGTCGTCATCAATAGTCACCGACTGGATCACTTTATTGGCATTAGCGCTAACAGTGATTTTACCACCCTCGGCACTGCCGGTTACTGTAATGGCATCAAGCCTTTGTTTTACTTCGCCCGCCTTTTGCTGGGCCTGCATTAGTTTATCGAACATAGCTGGTTGGTTATTGTTGTAAAAGTTGTAGACGTTGGAGTTGTTGTAAATGTGAGCAAATGTATAAAGTTGATATGATCTTTTCAATTCAACGTCTTTAACACTTACAACAACTACAACCTTTTCAACCCACACTAATCATCACTCGTATCGCCATTACCATTATAAGCACTTTTGCGCACTAAAGGCATGCCGGTAACTTTAAACAGATCATCCAGTTTTAACAAGCTCCCGTTTGAAAGGTTTGTGAGCAGTACAATGGTAATGTCATCTTTAATATCGCGCAGGTAGATGTGGCGAAATCCGTGCCACCAGCCGGTGTGGTATATAACCTGTTTGCCCGGCGCCTCAAAGATCCGCCAACCGTAGCCATAGCTGAAATGCCCATGAATCATTGGATTGCGGGGCACATAAGCCGAGTCCATAGTGGCTTGTTTTAATAGCCGTCCACTGCGCAGCGCCCTGTCATACAGCCAAAGATCGCCAACGGTACTATAAACTCCTTTGTCGCCAACCGGCCCATCCAAAAAATTCTGTACAACTGAGTATCGCCATTGCCCTCTGTCGTGCCCAACTACATCCACCGGGATCTTGTCATAAACCGCCTTTGAATATACTGCGGTATTCAACATTTTTGCCGGTTTAAAAATATGAGCCTGCACAAAATCGGCATATGACTGTCCGGTTATTTTTTCAATAATCGAACCCAGCACCATAAAGTTGGAGTTGTTGTACAAAAACCTGGCGTTGGGTTTATTAAACGGGCGGGGTTTATATTGCGCTATCAAAGCCATTTCCTCAGCGTTAGTGATGCCCTTTTTTTGGTTCAGGTGCTGGCTGCGGTAAAGGTCGTCGGTGAAATAAACATAATTCATCATCCCTGAGCGGTGGGTAAGCAGCAGCCTGATAGTAACCCCGTCATACGGAAAATCAGGGAAGTATTTTTTTACGTCGTCGTCAAGCTTCAACTTTCCCTGCTCCATCAGCATTAAAATGGCGGTGCTGGTTATGGTTTTAGTTACGGATGCCAGCTCAAATTTCGAGCTTATCTTCAGGCTGTCGCGGTGCAGGTAATCGGCCCAGCCAATTGCTTTTTCGTATATTATTTTGCCATGTTTGGCAACCAGCACGTTGCCGTTAAAGCCGCGGGTTTTATGCAGTTGCTGCATTACCTCATCAATTTTCTTATCGGCATTCTTAGGATTATAAGCCAAAAATGCATTGGCGTCAAAGGGAGCATCCGGGCCGGGAAGTTTTACAGTTTTATCGTTTTGCTTAGATGAACAGGATGATAAAATAAACAGGAAATATGCGGATAATAGAAGTGGCTTGAACAATAATCTCATAAATAAAAATCTCTCACATGGTAAACGTGGCAAAAGTCAGAAATTATACAGCAGGAATAAAGCAATGTTTTAATTATTTTTTCTATTAGTTAATAGTCTTTATAATTTTAGGCATGAAATATTTAAGATATCTGTTCATAAGCCTTATTATATTTACAGCATGCAGCAAAGCATCTGCTCAAAATACCGACGAGGCACGCGCGCTGGTTAAAGAAGGTGTAAAGTTAAACGATGAAAAGAATTATGCAGGGGCCATTGAAAAGTATAACCAGGCGTTAAAAATAGATACCGGCAATTTGTTTGCTGATTACCAACTGGCAAATTCCCTGTTTTTATCGGGTAAGGGAGCAGATGGTATTCCATACCTGCAAAAGGTAGTTAAAGGTGATACCAAATTAAATGCGGCGGCCTATGATCTCTTAGGGCTGATCTATTTTAAAAACAAGCAATATGCTGAAGCGGAATCGGCAGCTATTGAAGCCATAAAGCTCGATCCCAAACATGCCAGCTCACAACGGATGTATGCCCTGGTTAGTTTCCACCAAAATAAACGGGCGCAGGCTTTGCTTGGCTTTTGCAGCTTTATTTTGCTGGAGCCGAATACCCCCCGTAGTGCTGAAGCTTATGGCAACATCCAGCATATTTTACAGGGCGGCACACTAAAACCCGAGCCGGGCGAAATGGTATCACATGCTATTGAAGTTAATGTAAATGCACTTAACCAGGCCATAACACAGGCTGTAGCCGGCTTTAGCAAAAGAAGATACGCCAGTCAGGGTGATCTGTTAGCTGCCGAGCTAAAGGCCATATTTACAAATATGGGCCAGTTAGCAGAAAAGCAAACGGGGAATGATTTTTTCAGAAAATATATGGCGGCTTATTTTTTTCAAATGGCGCAATCGCCAAATGTACCGGCACTTGCAAGGATGGTGGGCTCAAGTGTTCCTGAAAGTGCCAAATGGATAAAGGACAACCCGCAACAAATGACTGATCTGGATAATTGGGTGAAAGGGACGGAAAGGGGATTTTGATTCTTTGACCCATAGGGTCTACCGCTTTGTAGAAAACCGGAAAAATCTTTTTTTGCCTCGTAGAGGTTACCCCCGCTACATTTTTTGATTTTGCAAACGGGCTAAGTGAAGAAGATGGGTAACCTCTACGAGGCAATAAATCCCAATTAAATTTCTTCTACAAAGCGGTAGACCCGCTGGGTCATTGATTTAGCAATGCTGAAAATGCCTATTGGTCGTCAGAATCTGCATCCACCGCTTTTTTTGCAGCCATTGCCAATACGGGTTTGCCAATCACCTTATAATTGCCCTCGCCTTTAAGAATTGAGGCCATCATCTCCTTATCCTGCATCACCTTTACGGCCTGCGCCAATTCCTTGTCGTACTTAAAGTTCGATTCGTAGCGGCCTTTTTCGTAATAATAGCGTGCGGTAATTTCGTTTTCAAGCACTTGCTTTATTTCGTCCTTGTGTAGTTGCAGGTCGTTCTTTTTGCTGGCCGCCATTTTGGCTTTTAGCGCATCATACTCCGATTGGATTTCGCCGAACTGCTTTTCTTTAGTTGCCTCTGTTTTTAACGATGCCAGCATTTTTTCTGACGCAGTATTATAGCTGTAGTTTTTGCCATCAAGATATTTTACAAAATCTGCGTAGTCCGCGTCGCTAAAAGTGTATTTCTTGCTGTCATCAATGCTTGGATGCGTATCGCGGTAACGGTTGGCGTAATCAAAAACAAGCAGTTTGCCCACCAGCGCCTGGGTGATATTGGCAAAGCGATCCTGCTTTACAAAAATATCAGGGTAGATGCCGCTGCCGTCATAAACAGAGCGGCCATTCTTTGTTTTAAATTCGTGGATCAGGGAATCGGCAACCTTTACTACGGTTCCGTCATCCTTGCGGTGGGTGTAGTCGATCTCCTGGATACAACGGCCCGATGGCACATAATATTTAGCGATGGTGATTTTTACAAGGCTGTTGTACGGGAGATTGAAAGTTTGCTGAACCAGCCCCTTGCCATAGCTCCGCTGACCGATGATAATGGCGCGATCCAGGTCCTGTAATGCCCCGGCTACAATTTCGGACGCCGAAGCGGAGTGGCTATTTACCAGCACAACCAGGGGTAAGTTTGGCTCAAGTGGATTGCTAACCGTATTATAGGTAAAGTTCTTTTCCTTTATTTTGCCTTTTTGCGATACTACCTCAACATCCTTTTGCACAAACAGGTTAACAATTTTCACGGCTTCCTGTAAGATCCCGCCGCCATTTGAGCGCAGATCGAGGATGATGCCATTAGGATTGTTTTTTTTGATGGCTACAAGGGCATTGGTAACCTCGTCGGCCGAGTTTTCTAAAAATTTATCCAGCTTTATGTAGCCCATATTGCCATCAACCATACCCGAATAGGATACGTTTGGCTGTTTGATCTCGTCACGTACCAGGTTCTTTTCAACAGGCTTGGGGTCACTTTCGCGTTTAACAAGCAACCTGATGGTAGCCCCCTTTGAGCCCTTCAGCAACAGGCTTACCTGGTCGTTGTTTTTCCCGTCAAGCGGGATGTCGTTTATCTTAACCAGCTGGTCGCCGGGGCGAATGTCAGCCTTTTGTGCAGGAAAACCGGCAAATACATCCGAAACAAATACTTTTCCGCTGCGCGAAAATATACCTGCGCCTATGCCGCCGTATTGTGTGCTAACATAGTGTAGCTTATAGTCTTCAATTTCCGATTCTGGAACAAACTCGGTATAAGGGTCAAGATTATCCAGCATAGCGTCAACGCCGGTCTTGATCATTTTTGATGAATTGATATCATCAACGTAGTTAATATTAACTTCTTTGTATACAGATGCAAAAACATCCAGGTTTTTTGACAGCTGGAAGAGATCGTCCTTAAAGCTAAATGTACCCAAAGCCAGCAGTGCCAGGCCGGCAAAAAACAGCTGTCGTTTATATTTACTCACGGTCACTTTACCCTTATTCATCCTAAAACTTATTTAAAATATAAAACTACAAAAAAGTAAAATAGCTTTCACTATTTCGCTGTTTTACAAACGGTTATTATCGATATTAACTAACGCCTTTTTCAGGGTAAATAGTACATATTTTCTGTCGCGGTTAACCAATTGCATCAATTTACTGATCAGGCTCTCTTCCTGCCCCTCGCTGTATTGTAACTGTTCGTCGGTAAGGTGGTTATATTTACGTTGGATCTTGATTTTAACGCGTTCCCATTCTTTATTGGTGATACTGATCTCAGCCATGTTTAAATTTATTTTCAACAAAAATATAAAATTACAACGTGCAAGCCACTAAATTTTTGGCAAGGCTATTGTTGAGGCAATGTAATTATTTATTATAATATCCGTTTGATAAATTAATTATTGAAAAACAATGAAGCCGCGCATACTACAATGCCGGTTTCAAAACCAGTAACTAAAATTAATACTTATGAAAAAGATTCTATTAAGTGCAGCAATGCTGATTGCGGTATGCATCAGTGCTAAGGCACAATTCTCGTTAGGTGTAAAAGGCGGTGTGAATTTTTCAAAGATCAATACCGACAATTTAAGCTCATCAACCCGCACAGGTTACCAGGCCGGTATTTTTGCCCGATTCGGCAGCGATCTTTATTTGCAACCGGAACTATACTTGAGCGGAACCGGCGGCAACTTTCACTCCAGCGACAATTCTGTTAGCGGGAATGCCCATTTCACTAATTTGAACGTTCCTGTTTTGATAGGCCATTCGTTTGGCGAAAAAAACCTGAACTTCAGGATTATGGCCGGCCCGGTTTATACTTCTATCCTCAGTAAAAACCTTTCGTCGAGCCTGAATGACGCATATCAGGATTTTGGGCATTATAAAAACAGTACGCTGGGTTTCCAGGCCGGTGCAGGTGTTGACATCGGGGCCATTACCGCCGATTTGCGTTACGAGGGCGGCCTTACCAAAATAAATTCCGACTTCGGCCAGCGCCAAAACTTATGGGCATTGAGCGTAGGGTTTAAGATACTATAAGATACGGGCTGTAAGATTTTTGGCTTGATTATAAAAAAGTCCATCTCATTTGATTGAGATGGACTTTTTTTATTTGTCAATTCAACAAATAAAAACCCTATATATAAGCAAAGCCCCTGATGGGCAGGGGCCTTTGCTAACCAATTATAAACCTAAATTATGAGAAGAGCTGTAGGAGAAGGAGTCGAACCTTCACGAAGTGGTTATTCTTATTGCTAAGAGTTTCCCATGACCTTCGCCACCGCGACAAGGAGGTGTGTCTGCCAAAAATTTCACCATCCTACAGGATTGTAATAAGTTTTCAGTTGGCGGTCATCAGTTTGCAGTTTTTTACGACTTTGGACTAAAGACTTTCGACTTCGGACTTAAAAGCTGTTGGGGAAGGATTCGAACCTTCACAGAGTGGTTAGCCCGCTTCGGGTTTTCCATGATCTCCGCCACCGGGACAAGGAGGTGTGTCTGCCTAAAATTTCACCACCCAACAATGTTTTATTTTTTAAAAGAACGATCAGCAATTGTCATTTGCTTATTACAAATCTAACAGGACTATCAATTTGTTGCAAATATTTCAATGAAATATTTTTATTTTTATCGAATTTTAATTATTCTTGTATATTAATAAAGAATTCCAAATTTATGTCCCACAGAAAAGCCCAAAATTTAGAAATTGATAATCTGGATATACAGATTTTATCGATATTAATGAAGAATGCGACTACTCCATACACCGAGATCGCTAAGGAATTGATCGTTTCCGGCGGAACTATACACGTGAGGATGAAAAAGTTGGAAGAGATGGGTGTTATAAAAGGCGCTAGTTTAGAGGTCGATCCTCAGAAGCTTGGATATGATATTACTGCCTTTTTGGGGATCTTCCTGGAAAAAGGCTCACAATACAACGAGGCTGTTAAGCAATTAAAAACTGTAAAGGAGATAGTGGAATTGCATTATACAACCGGCAGCTATAGCATTTTTGCCAAAATTGTTTGCCACGATACCACGCACCTGCGCGAGGTTTTGAATGAGCAGATCCAGGGCGTAAAGGGCATTCAGCGCACGGAAACATTTATCTCATTGGAAGAAAGCATAAGGAGACAGATCACCTTGGAATAAGATTTTACATAGATAATTGTGATTTTACAAAAGCGTCCCGAATTTTCGGGACGCTTTTGTTTTCTAAAGAATGTCATTGCGAGCGATAGCGCGGCAATCTCGTCGTTATACAGAGCCAACAAAAAAGTGTAAAACTTGTATGGGCGAAGGCGTGGCGACGAGGTTGCTTCACTCGTTCCTCGTTCGCAATGACATGTGGAATAGGATACTGCTACCTAAATTTATCCTTCAACGCCGCCAGCTTTATGGCGATATCAGTTTCCACCTGTGGCTCCGGTTTCTTGTTAAACGCGGGCTTTTGAAAATTGCGCTGCTGGTTTGCAGGTTCGCGGCGTTCGCGTTCTGCCGGTTTTGGCTCGTTCTCCTTCATGGATAGGGCAATACGCTTGCGGTTGATGTCCACGTCGGTAACGGTTACTTCAACCTTTTGCTGCACTTTAAGGATCTCGTTGGCATCCTTTATAAAGCGGTTGGTGATCTGGCTTAAATGCACCAGGCCATCCTGGTGTACACCGATATCAACAAAGGCGCCGAAGTTGGTGATATTGGTTACAATACCCGGCAGCTTCATGCCGATCTTCAAATCATTGATGGAATTAACGCCGTCTGTAAAGCTGAACGCCTCGAACTGCTCACGCGGATCACGTCCGGGTTTGGCAAGCTCTGCCATAATATCGTTAAGCGTTGGCAAGCCGGCATCGGCAGAGATATATTTCTGCAGCGGGATGCTTTTGCGCAGCTTATCATCGCTCATTAAATCTTTTATGGAACATTTTAAGTCCTTTGCCATTTGCTCAACCAGTGCATACCTTTCCGGGTGTACGCCGCTTGTATCCAGCGGATCCTTTGCATCGCAGATGCGCAGGAAGCCTGCCGCCTGTTCAAACGCCTTATCGCCCAAACGCGGCACTTTCTTTAATTCATTGCGGTGCTTAAAGGCTCCGTTGGCATCGCGGTAGGCAACAATATTCTGCGCCAGCTGCGGGCCAAGGCCTGATACATAAGCCAGGATCTGCTTCGACGCCGTGTTTAGCTCCACGCCAACAGCGTTTACACAGCTCATTACTGTATCGTCAAGCGAGGTTTGCAGTTTGGTTTGATCCACATCATGCTGGTATTGGCCAACACCAATTGATTTTGGGTCGATCTTCACCAGCTCGGCCAATGGATCCATCAATCTCCTACCGATAGATACCGCACCTCTGACCGTAACATCCTTATCCGGAAATTCCTCCCTTGCAACGTCAGACGCGGAATAGATAGATGCGCCACTTTCGTTAACCATTACTATGGCTGCGCCCGGCAGGTTCAGGTTGCGCACAAATGTTTCTGTTTCGCGGCCCGCTGTTCCGTTGCCGATGGCGATAGCCTCGATGTTGTATTTTTTGTAAAGAAACTCCGTTGTTTTTTCTGCCTCTTTTGCCTGGCCTGCGCCTGTATGCGGGAAAATAGCAGTGTATTCCAATAGCTTGCCCTGCTCGTCCAAACAAACCACCTTGCAGCCGGTCCTGAAGCCCGGGTCGATAGCCATGGTGCGTTTTTGACCAAGCGGTGCGCTCAATAATAACTGACGGGCATTCTCTGCAAAAACGCGAATCGCTTCCTCATCGGCTTGTTTCTTGGTGAACAGGCGTACCTCGGTTTCCATTGATGGCTTTAACAAACGCTTATAGCCATCTGCAATGGCTTGCTTTACCTGGTCGGCACTTGGATTATTGCCAATCACAAAAGCATCTTCCAGCAAGGCTACTGCCTCTTCCTCAACGGGCTTAATATCCAGCCATAAAATTTCTTCCTTTTCTCCGCGGCGCATGGCCAGCACCCTGTGCGATGGCGCTGATTTTACAGGCTCCGTCCAGTCGAAATAGTCCTTATATTTTATCCCGTCCTGTTCCTTACCCTCTATTACCTTAGATTGAAAAGTGCCTTTTTCAATAAACAGGCTGCGCATCCGGGTGCGTACCTCTGCATTTTCACTGATGAATTCGGCGATGATATCCCTTGCCCCTGCCAACGCCTCTTCAAAACTTTTTACACCCTTCTCTTCGTCGATATATTTGGCGGCTTCAGTTTCCGGGTCGATGCGTTTTTGCTCCATCAGGAGGTCTGCCAGTGGTTGCAGGCCCTTTTCGCGGGCTGTAGTGGCGCGCGTTTTTCTTTTTGGGCGATAAGGCAGGTACAGGTCTTCCAGTGAGACCATTGTCTCCGCCTCGTTGATCTGTTTTTCCAGCTCAGGCGTAAGTTTACCCATTTCTGTAAGCGATTTCAGGATGGCTTCGCGGCGTTTATCCAGGTCGCGCAATTGCTGCACGCGGTCGCGGATGGCGGCTACCTGCACCTCATCCAACGTGCCGGTAACTTCCTTGCGGTAACGCGAAATAAACGGAACAGTGGCGCCTTCATCAAGCAAGTCAACGGTAGCGCTAACCTGTTTTTCGGCAATGGAAAGCTCAGATGCTATCTTTTTATAATGGATACTCATAATCAAATTTGGACTGCGAAGTTGAGCAGAATTGCGGGCATTTTCAAGGAGAGGTTTTCAACAGACGGTGAAAGGAAACCAGTTATGCGTAGAAAGCTTTAGAGACTGCTTTACGGCATTGATGTCCACTATAAAGTCTTTTGCACAACAAGCAAGCGGCTGTGAGGTCACCGTAAGCGTAAAGTTTCTTAATTACCCTGAGTAGAGGTTGCTTCGTTCCTCAGCAATGACAACGGATTGGTCAATCAGGAAACTGCGTTACCTTATTCCTCTTATACCCCAATACTGTTAACCCAATGGCAATAATGATTAATGCAAGCGATATTGAGCCGACAACTATCCGCCAGGTTTCGTGGTGCTTGATGCCACCAAGCAAGGTGCTTACGTTAATAACCACGGTGCATATATATAAGCAGTATAAATATATTTTTTTATTCTTGTTCATAAGGCGGTTATCAGGCTTTAATGGTTTTATTATTTTTTACCAGGTGAAAGGCGGTAAGCGCAGCGAATGCCACAAAAAACAGACCACCAACAGCGGCCAGCACCATCCGCCAGGTTTCATGGTGATCAATCCCGCAGAAAAGGCTATTGATGCTGATGGCAATAAACCCCAGGAAGGTGATGAAGGGGATCAATAAGGCTACATTCTTTTTCTGAAGATCCGTCGTAACTCTTACCATAAAACGAATATAAATATTAAAAATGTAAATTAAACTGTTTTTACTTCTCTTCTCAAATAGGAAATTATCAGCGATAGACCAATAATACTGAATGTAATACCAACTACCGACATTACAATCAACAAAGTATTATGCGCTGTTATGGCCCGGAAAAGTTTAAAGCTACCTGTTATGATAAATATTGTGAAGAACCCTATAGGAGCCAGCAGGCTTCTTTTACTTCTTAAGTTTTTCATATTATTTCTTTTTCAAAAAGCAGGTTTTAAGTACAACGCTCATCCCATCAACTTTACAGTCAACTTCCTCGTCGTTGTCAGTAAGCCGGATCTTTTTTATGGTGATGCCCTGTTTTAGGGTGGTAGTCGAGCCTTTTACCTTTAAACTTTTTATCAGTGTTACCGAGTCGCCATCGGCCAGCGGGTTCCCGTTGCTATCCTTTACGTTTGATGTTTCCAATACCTGTTAGTGTTTGGAGTTGATTTTGCCGGCGTCTTCCAGTTCAATATCCATCTGGTCGTCGTACTTAAAGCGGTACAAAACCCAGTCATTCTGTGGCTTATAAAATATAAAGGTAAACCTGATCGGCTGGATCTCGTGCTTTACCAGGTAGCTATAAAATACCAGGCTGTTTGAAGCATTTTTTTGCGTGATCAGGTCTTTACCTAAAAACAGCCCAATTCCCTGGCGCAATGAATCCAGCTTGGCTTTAAGCTGGTTGATCCCGGCTGTATTGGTAAAATACTTATTGGTGCCGAATAAGTAATCTATTGCCAGGCTGGTTCCGTCTTCTTTATATTTTTTGAAAAAAGTATTTACCAAATCAGCCGCACCCTTTACAACGGGCGCAGCAGCTGGTTTAGCGGCAGTGGCGGCAGGCTTTGCAGGCGCGGCTTCCTGGGCCTTTGTGTACATAGCGCAGCAGAAAACCATACCGGCCACCAAAAATGCACGGGTGTAAAAGCGTTTTAAGTTTAAGTGTTTCATAGTGTATGTTTTAAAAATTCAAAGTAAATAAAAAAGCCTGCTATTTGAGCAGGCTTCGCTTATTTTTTTGTTGAATAACATGATTCAGGGGATTTAGCTAGAAATTCTCTAAACCCAATCCACCACTCACTTAATCAACCCAATCAACTTATTTAGTAACATACATTACTTCCTTAACCGCTTTAATAACACGTTCAGGGTTTGGAAGATATTCCTGGATCAGGGTTGGTGCGTAAGGTAACGGCACATCGCCGCCCATGATCCGCAATACCGGAGCATCAAGGTAATCAAATGCATCCTTTTGTACCTTAAAGGCAACTTCGGTAGCTATTGAGCCTAATGGCCAGCTTTCTTCAACAATGATCAAACGGTTTGTTTTCTTAACAGAAGCGATAACGGTATCATAATCGATAGGGCGTACAGTACGCAGATCGATCACTTCAGCATGGATGCCTTCTTTCTCAAGTTCGGCAGCAGCAGCGTTAACCACCTTCATGATCTTGCCAAAGCCAACAAGGGTAACATCGCTGCCCTCCTTGGTTACGTTTGCTTTTCCGATCGGGATATAATAAGTTTCTTCAGGAACTTCACCCTTATCGCCATACATTAATTCCGACTCCATGAAAATAACCGGATCCGGATCAAGGATAGCAGATTTTAAAAGTCCTTTTGCATCGTAAGGGTTTGATGGAACAACCACCTTCAAGCCCGGGCAGTTGGCATACCAGTTTTCAAAGCACTGGCTGTGCTGCGAGCTAAGCATCCCTGCATTCCCGGTTGGGCCGCGGAACACGATTGGCACAGAGAACTGGCCACCGCTCATCGACATGATCTTAGCTGCCCCGTTGATGATCTGGTCGATAGCAACCAACGAGAAGTTAAAGGTCATGAACTCGATAATAGGTTTCAGGCCGTTCATTGCCGAACCGATGCCGATACCAGCAAAACCGCATTCAGAAATCGGAGTGTCGATAACGCGTTTAGCGCCAAATTCGTCCAGCATTCCCTGGCTTACTTTGTAGGCGCCATTATATTCGGCCACCTCTTCACCCATCAGGTATATTTTATCATCATTGCGCATTTCCTCGTTCATTGCTTCGCGAAGCGCTTCTCTGAATTGTATTTCTCTCATCGTATTATAAAATATGCTTTTTTAGCGAACGCAAATATAATCACTAAAGTGTGATTTGCAATTTGTACCGCCATTACTGCAAGGTTTTTACGTTTACAGGTAAAAAGTTGTTATTCCGCAAGCATAAACCCGCAGTTAATAGACATTTTTACTGCCTACTGCCCACTCAAAACTGCTAACTTACTTCCGCTCTCCCTTCATTTTCGAAGCAATCTCCAATGCCTTATGAGCATTTACAATTCCGCCGGTTTTTGAAAGTGTGGTGAATTCAACTTTTTCCTTGCTGCCCGGTTTGTTAACCAGTCTGTTGGTTACAGGGGCGGCGCTTCCTAAAATTGCCTGTTTTACCTGTTTAGCGCTCAACTCGGGATAATATTCCAATATCAAAGCAGCAATGCCGGAAACGATAGGCGATGAAAAGCTGGTGCCATCCGCCGTGTTAAATTCGGCGTCTGTATCTATTGAAGTAACCTTTACACCCGGTGCGAATACGTCAACGCTTTTTTGACCATAGTTGCTGAATGTTGCTGCCAGCAAGGTGTCAGGTTTCGGGCCCGATGCGCCCACGCTGATCACGTTGTCTGTAGTGGTTCCGTCAAGATAGGTATCATTGGGAAATTCAGGAGCGGCGTCCATATCATGGTTGTCGTTACCCGATGCCTGTACCAATAATACATCCTTCGACGCTGCATATTTAAAAGCCGCATCAACCCACTCCTTGTGCGGAGAGATCTTTTTACCAAAGCTCATATTGATCACCAATGCGCCGTGGTCAACAGCATAACGGATCGCGTTAGCAATATCCTTGTCATACTCATCGCCGTTTGGCACTGCCTTTATCGACATGATCCTCACATTGTCGGCAACACCGTCAATGCCGTAACCGTTGTTCCGTACGGCGCCAATTAAACCGGCAACACCGGTTCCATGTGATGCATCAGGGTTTTTAAGCACGTTGTTACCGTATGGCTTGCCATCATTCACATCCGGATCGTCGCCCACTATACGGGCGCGTGCCTCCAAATCTGGTGTGATATTGTTATTTTGCTTGGCGTACTCTTCGGTAATGTCCTTAAGCACTTTGGCATTGTTGGTATCCTCTCCAATCTGTGAGAATACTGATTCCCAAACGGTTTTACTCTGGCTTATCGTGTCGTTGGTAGTGGTTATTCTTTTAAGGTCGGCTATATTAAATGTCTGGTCTGATTTTAATTTCAGCTCTCTTTTGATATAAAAATTTGTAGCCGAAAGTACATTAACCTCCATGGTAAGTTCCTTAAGCTCTGTTTGCGAGTGGCTCATGGTGGTATCATAAGCGGATTTTACCTGCTGCCAAAAGGCAAATTCCTTTTCCTGGCCTGCAGGTGCGGTAGTTGTTGACAAATATTTACCTTTCAGCTTGTTATATTGCCTTACTTCCTCGGTAGTTTCGGTAAAGTCAACCTTGCCGCCTTTGCCGCCCAAAAAATCCCAGCCATGCACGTCATCAACCAGGCCATCGCCGTCATCATCCTTGCCATTGTTGGGAATCTCCTTCGGGTTTACCCACAAAATGCTTTTCAGGTCAGTTTGCGTAGTGTCAATACCACTATCGATAGTGGTAACAATTACCGTTTTGCTTTTCTTTCCCTTTAAAAACAGGTAAGCCTGCTTTAGGCTGATGCCATAGAAGCCATCGGTTTTTAAATCCATGGCGTGCCAGTTTTTTGGCGGATCGGGTGCCATCTTAGGCGCTTGCTGTCCGAACGAGTTAAGGCTTAGTAACATTGCCCCGAAGGTGAGGGAGCTTAAAGTGTATTTTTGTAGTATGTTCATGTTTATTGTTGTAGCAGTTGTAAATGTTGTAAGAGTTGTAGTCGTTGTTTTTGCATGGGGGCTTCTTACCCTCTACAACAACTAAAACCCTTACAACCTTTCATCAACTTAATCAAAGATCAAATTTAATTCCTTGAGCTAAGGGTAACGTTTTTGAATAATTAATAGTATTTGTTTGCCTGCGCATGTAAACTTTCCAGGCATCCGAGCCGGATTCACGACCACCGCCCGTTTCCTTTTCTCCGCCAAATGCGCCGCCAATTTCTGCGCCGGACGTGCCTATGTTCACATTGGCAATTCCGCAATCAGAACCAGCATAGGATAGAAATTGTTCTGCCTCGCGTAAATTTTGCGTCATGATGGCTGATGACAGGCCTTGCGGCACACCATTTTGCAGGGCAAGTGCTTCTTCAAGCCCCTTGTATTTAATCAAATAAAGGATAGGTGCAAAGGTTTCGTGCTGCACAATTTTATAGTGATTTTCAACCTCGGCGATACATGGTTTTACGTAACAGCCCGAAGCATATTGAGCGCCTTCCAGCTTGCCTCCTTCAACAATAAAGTTTCCGCCTTCGGCCTTGCATTTTTCAATGGAATCAAGATATAAGGCAACCGCATCTTTGTCGATCAGCGGGCCCATGTGGTTATTTTCATCCAGCGGATCGCCAATGCGGATTTGGGCATAAGCTTTTACCAGTTTCGCTTTAAAGGCATCATATACACTTTCATGTATAATGAGCCTGCGGGTGCTGGTACAACGCTGGCCGGCTGTTCCCACCGCACCAAATACCGCGCCTATCAATGACATATCCAGGTCGGCATTTTCACTGATGATAATGGCGTTGTTACCGCCAAGTTCTAACAAACTCCTGCCAAGCCTTGCGCCAACCGCTGCGCCTATAGATTTACCCATGCGGGTTGAACCGGTAGCAGAAACCAACGGCACGCGGGGATCATTCGCCATTAATTCGCCAATCTCCCTGTCGCCTATCACCAGGCAGGATACGCCTTCGTCAATATTATGTTTTTTAAATACCTCCTGCGCAATATGCTGGCAGGCTATAGCTGTTAAAGGTGTTTTTTCAGATGGTTTCCAGATGCAAACATCGCCGCAAACCCAGGCCAGCATCGCGTTCCAGCTCCATACCGCCACAGGGAAATTAAATGCTGAAATAATGCCTACAATCCCTAAAGGATGGTATTGTTCATACATGCGGTGCTGCGGGCGCTCGCTGTGCATGGTTAAGCCATAAAGCTGGCGACTCAGGCCTACCGCAAAATCAGCAATATCAATCATTTCCTGCACTTCGCCGTAGCCTTCCTGCAGGCTCTTGCCCATCTCGTAGGATACCAAAGCGCCAAGGTTTTCTTTATTTGCACGCAAGGCATTGCCTATTTCGCGAACAATTTCTCCACGTTTTGGAGCGGGTACCGTGCGCCAGTTTATGAAGGCTTTTTGCGCCTGTTCAACTGCGCTATTGTAGTTATCTGCGGTAGCAAATTTTACCGAAGCGATCTTTTTACCGTCGGTTGGCGATACGATATCTTTTATAGCTGCATCAGGGCTGCTTACCCAATTGCTGCCTGTACTAAATGCGTCGTTAATGTCGTTTATATGTAAACGATTAAGAATATCCGGAATATTGAGGCTCATAATTGTTACTTTTGCCAAAGGTAAAAATCTTTAAGGCAATTTATTATCAACTCACCCTTTGCCGGCAAAATGATTCGCATTAATTATCAAGGCTTTGTAATTAACCCTGTTAACAATGTTTGAATGTTGATAACTAAATTGTATTATGGATGTTTATTACTTGTAATTTAATCTCGGTTAAAGCTCTAAAAGCGATTTTGAAGGCTTCAACGGAGTATATGTTCTGAAACAAAATTGAATGGAAGAAGAATTTGAATTTGGTTTTACCGAGGACCCAAAATTTTCGGTAGAACGGTACGAAGAGATGATTCGTAATCATGATCAGTACTTTTTTGATGCCCAGGCGTTTGAGAACATTATCGACTACTACATCGAAAAGAACGATCCGCCAAAAGCCCTACAGGTTGCTGAATATGCCCGCAACCAGCATCCGTTTGCCGCAGTTTTCCTGATTAAACAGGCTCAGCTCTTAGTGGTATCCAACAAGGTGCCCGAAGCATTTGAAGCGCTTGAAAAAGCCGCAATGCTCGAAGCATCGGACCCGGACATTTACCTCATTCGCGGTAATATGTACGAGAGTATGGAACGCTATGGCGAAGCTTTGGAGAACTACGAAAAAGCGCTTGACCTTGCAGAAGAAACCGACGAAGTGCTGCTGCATATTGCCTACGTATACCAAAATATGGGCGATTATGAAACATCCATTACCTACCTGAAGCTTTGCTTAAAGCAAAATATGGAGAACCAGGATGCTTTGTATGAGCTTGCCTTTTGCTACGACGTTTTGGACAACCAGGAGGAAAGCGTTACGTTTTACCAGCAATACATTGATAACGAGCCTTACAGTTATGCCGCGTGGTATAATTTAGGCAATGCGTTTACCAAGCTGAGCTTGTTTGAAAAAGCAATTGACGCTTATGACTACGCTATATTAATAAAGGACAGCTTCGCATCGGCCTATTTTAATAAGGGCAATGCATTGGTGAACCTGGAGAAATATGCAGAGGCCATTGAGGTTTATCGTCATACTTTTGAATACGAGCAGCCCAATGCCGATACTTATTGCGCCATTGGCGAATGCTATGAAAAGCTGGAGCAGATGGATGATGCCCGCGCATTCTACAAAAAATCGGTTAAGATGGATCCTAAGCTGGCCGATGCCTGGTTTGGAATTGGTGTTACGCTTGATTTTGAGGAACGCTATTTTGAGGCGCTTCATTTCTACAAAAAGGCGCTTGATCTGGATATTGCCAATGCCGACTACTGGTTTGCTATTGCCGATGCAGAATACAAGCTTGGCCATATGACCGAGGCAGAGAATGCCTATGATAAGGTTGTTGAGCTGAACCCGATGGATGTGGATGCCTGGCTGGATTACTCGTCTATATTATACGAGCAACAAAGGCTGGTTGATGCCATCGAAATAATCTCACAGGCTATAAAGAACAACCCGGATGCAGCTGAGCTGTATTACCGGATGGTAGCCTACCTATTTGCCAAAGGCGAATACAACGAAGCCCTGACTTACCTGGAAACGGCGCTTTCGTCCGATCCGGAAAAACATTACATCCTGTTTGATTATTTGCCACAGCTGCAGAAAAACAAAGTGATTGTGGATATTATTAATAGGTATACTAAGTGAGGTGATTAGAGGTTAGTTAATCAGAGATTAGGAAAAACTTTGCGACCATCCAACTAATCTCTATTCACCGATCTCTAATCTCTAAAAAAAGCCAAAACTTCTACCAGTTTTGGCTTTTTTTACGACCTTTGAGCCATTAGAACTTTTAGTTATAGTCTATAACCATTTTACATCATCTATGAATTACCAGATCAATAATCTCCCCGAACGTGTAGCCAAACCACGTAACAGCGGCATCACCATGGTGATGGATAAGGGGCTTAGCCTGCGCCAGGCGGAGGATTTTATTGAGGTCGGTGGTGCGTATACCGATATGGTTAAACTGGGCTGGGCAACATCGTATGTTACGCCGAACCTTGCTGAAAAACTAAAACTTTACCGCGATGCAGGCATTCCTGTTTATTTTGGCGGAACCTTATTTGAGGCGATGATAGTACGAAACCAGTTTGACGATTACTGCCGCCTGCTGGATAAGTTTCAAATGGATTATGCCGAAGTATCAGATGGCTCCATCACCCTGGAGCACGACATCAAGTGCGACTATATCCAAAAGCTATCTAAAATAACAACTGTAATCTCCGAAGTTGGCTCAAAGGATGTGCAAAAGATCTTTGCGCCTTACAAGTGGATCAACCTGATGCGTGCCGAAATTGAAGCCGGCTCATGGAAAGTAATAGCCGAAGCGCGCGAAAGCGGCAATGTGGGCATTTACCGCGATTCGGGAGAGGTAAGGCAGGGGTTGGTTGATGAGATCCTGACACAGATTCCTGAAGAAACTATTATTTGGGAAGCCCCTCAAAAAGCACAGCAGGTTTGGTTTATCAAGCTTATCGGCGCTAATGTAAGTTTGGGGAATATTGCCCCCGCAGATGTGATCCCGCTGGAAACACTTCGTCTTGGGATCAGGAGCGATACGTTCGATCATTTTTTATAGGGATAAATTCTGCGTATATTTTGTTGGAATGTGCTTATACATTCCGCCCGGTAAGTTAGTGGCGGGAGCGTTTTTCTTGCTACCTTTAATTTATGATAAAGCAATTCATCTGCCTCTTTTGCATCCTGCTCACAACAACCGCTGTTGCCATTTCATCACCCCACAAAAAAGACGACCTTAAGTTTTTCAGCGCAAACAACAGCAGGATTCGTTATGTTGGAAGGATTGATTTTTCTGACAAGTTAAAGCCCCGAATCTGGGCACCGGGGGTTTACATAAAGGCCAGGTTTAAAGGCTCAAAATGTGAAATAATTTTGAATGATGAGAACCAGGGCGGTCATAACCTCAATTACCTGGAGATAGTTATCGACGATAATAAACCGTACCGCATCCAAACCACCGGCAAGGAAAATGTAATAAACGTACCTGCCGGATTATCTGACTCAGAACATACCATTCTTATTTGTAAGGACACGGAATCAAATATCGGTTATATTGATTTTATTGGCTTCAGGTGCAAGGCGCTTTTGCCACTGCCCGCACAACCAACCCGCAAAATTGAATATTTTGGCGATTCCATTACCAGCGGCACTGGTATGGATCAATCGGTAGTTGCCTGCGACAAGGGGCAATGGTACGATCAGCATAACGCCTATATGAGCTACGGTGCGCGCACCGCCCGTAATTTAAATGCCGACTGGCAGCTATCGGCGCTGGCAGGTGTTGGCCTGCTGCATAGCTGCTGCAACATGAAGGTTGTGCTGCCGCAGATCTATGACAAGGTTATCCTTGCGGACGATTCAATTAAATGGAACTTTGACAACTACCAGCCTGACGTGGTAACCATTTGCATCGGGCAAAATGATGGCCCGCAGCAGGACTCGACTTTATATTGCGGTACTTATGTTAAGCTGATTTCCTCACTGCGGATGCACTATCCCAAAGCCAGTATTATTTGCCTCACCAGCCCCATGGGGGATACCACTTTAACCGCCGTATTAAAACGTTTTCTTACTGGCATCACCAGCTATGCAAATTCGCAGGGCGACAAAAACGTATACAAATACTTTTTCTCCAGGCAATACCACAATGGCTGCGGCGGTCACCCTGATATAGATGAGCACAAGCTTATTGCGGACGAATTAACGGCGTATATTAAGCAGGTAAAGGGATGGTAGAGACGCAATGTTTAATTTAGAGACGCAATACTTTGCGTCTCTACCGGGATCAATCCTTTTTAATAAAATTTCCGTTCTCGTCAAAAATGAGGTCCTTGCCTTTTATTTCAGCCTCGTACATGGTTTTGCCCGCTGCGTCTGTAACCTTGCCGGCTTCCTTTATTTTTGCACCCTTATAATGTTCCTTAACATAGGGTACAATACCTTTAGGCAGATCGGCAACGGGGATAGCCTTTACAATTTCAATAAATGTACCTGAGGGAGTAAATTGGACAGAGTTTTCCTCGCCTGACTTACCGCCCCAGTTTGCCTCATAGTTACCCTTTTCCTTTTCCCAGGTAACCTTGGTTGCTTCGGGATATTTCTTTGCCAATGCTTCCTTTACCACAGCGGGCACAATTGAGCTTTTTAAATCCTGTGCGCTAACAGTACCGCTTACCACTGCAATAAGTGCTGCTAATAAAAATCTCTTTTTCATATTAATTAATGCTTTTGACCAATGATAGAAAACCATTCTGTATAAAGATTGAGAATATGTTGGAGAAAATCTGTGTGATTATTTTTGGTTGTAGACGTTGTAATTGTTGTAGCGATTAAACGCTTTCAACTATTACAACCTATTCAACTTATTAGTTGTTACAGTAGTTAAGCCGGGCAAAACACTTCCAACTTTTACAACACTTACAACCTCTTCAACTTAATCCAACTTATTATGAGTACCTTTATAGAAATCACCTTTCTTATGATCTTGTTCTCAAGAAGAAACTTACATTATTCCGATTATAAATGGACCGCCTATGTGCAGAACGATCCGCGGGTTAACGGCAAGCCGGACGACACCATTTTTAACAAGGAAGAAGGTAACGAGGTTGTTTACCTGATAAACAAACTAATGATCTTCTGGGACTACCGCTTTGCCAACACCGGCAACAAAATGGAAAAACTTATTCACGATAAAATGCCGGTTGAAATCACCAAACAGGAAGAAGTTCAGGCCTGGCTGAAAGCCAATTTAAAATTTTAGAAAGCTCATCAAAGCGCACCTGTTATTTCTGGTTTATTTTCATAATGACCTGTATAAAAGCATTATATAAAATAAAACATAACGGTTTTTTGTAACTTCTTTATTCAGCCCGCTTTTCCTAAACAAATTTTTGCCTAACTTGTACTTCAATAAAGCATTTATTTATGGAAGACGAAAAAGACCATGCTTTGCCCGGATTTGAAGCGGAGGCAAAGGATAATTCACGCCGTAACTTCTTAAAACAGAGCACCCTGTTAACAGCCATTGCCCTAACGCCCGGAACAGCCGTTAAAGCTGCCGAAATGGGCGTGGGTGAAAAAATAGCGGAAGCTTTTGAAAAGATGCCGATAAAAATGGAGGTTAACGGTGTTGCACACAGCCTCTCGGTTGAACCGCGTGCCACCTTACTTGATATTCTCCGCGAACAGCTTGACCTAACCGGCACCAAAAAGGGGTGCGACCATGGCCAATGCGGCGCGTGTACCGTTCACGTGGATGGGCACCGGGTAAACAGCTGCCTTACGCTTGGCGTTATGGCCAGCGGTAAAAAGATAACCACCATTGAGGGGCTTGCCAAGGGCGATGACCTGCACCCTATGCAGGAAGCTTTTTTGAAGCACGACGGCTTTCAATGCGGCTATTGCACACCTGGGCAGATCATGTCGGCAGTGGCTTGTATTCGCGAGGGACATGCCAATTCGGAAATGGAGATTCGCGAGTATATGAGCGGGAACATTTGCCGATGCGGAGCTTATCCAAATATAGTTAACGCCATACAGGAAGTAAAAGCAGGAGGGCAAGCCGTATGAAACAGTTTCAATACACCCGTGCATTAACGCAACAAAGCGCTATTGACGCCATTGCAAAGCCCGGCACAAAAATCATAGCCGGAGGCACCAACCTCATCGACCTGATGAAACGGGGTGTTACCGCGCCTGATAAGCTGGTGGATATCAATCACCTCCCCCTAAAAAATATAGTCGCTACCAAAACCGGTTTACATATCGGTGCGCTGGCCTTAAACAGCGTGGTATCTGAAAATAGTTTAGTGCTTGAAAAACAACCCTTGTTAAGCATGGCGCTAAAAGCAGGCGCATCGCCGCAGTTACGTAACATGGCTACCGTAGGCGGCAATATGATGCAGCGAACCCGTTGTACTTATTTTTACGACACCACTATGCCTTGCAACAAACGCGCTCCCGGCACCGGCTGTGGCGCAATGGAAGGTATTAACCGGATGCACGCTATTTTTGGCGCAAGCGATCAATGCATTGCCGTAAACCCAAGCGACATGTGTGTGGGCCTGGCTGCTCTGGACGCAGTGGCGATCATCGCCGGCAAAAAGGGAGAGAGAAGAATTCCGTTCACTGAGTTTCATCGTCTGCCAGGCGATCACCCGGAAATGGACAACCATTTGGCAACGGGTGAGATGATAGTCGGTGTAGAAATTCCCGATAATAATTTTGCGAAGAACAGCTATTATTTAAAGGTGCGCGACAGGCAATCATACGCCTTTGCGCTGGTATCAGTAGCTGCGGCGCTGGAGATCAGCAACGGGGTCATAAAAAATGCACGGCTTGCAATGGGCGGTGTGGCACATAAACCATGGCGTTTGTTTGATGCTGAAAAGGCGTTGATAGGCAAACCGGCAACTGAAGAAAGCTTTAAACAGGCTGCGCAAATAGCCATGCAGGGCGCGAAGGCCTATCAGTACAATTCATTTAAGTTAAAGCTTGCCCCGGCTACCATAACCGAAGCGCTGAAACATGCGGCGGGGTTGGTTTAGTGTGAGTTATAAGGGTTGTAATTGTTGTAAAAGTTGTAATGGATTAATGTAGTGGATACGATTATCAAACTGCTACCAATGAACTAATGAACCATTGAACAAATGAACGATCAATTAAATAAGCCATCTTCATCCACAGGCATGAGCCGGATAGACGGCCGGTTAAAGGTTACCGGGGCTGCCAGGTACTCGGGCGAGTTTACCCCCGCGGGTATGGTTTATGGCGTATTGGTAGGCAGCACCATAACTAAGGGTACTATCAAATCAATAGATACCAAAGCAGCTGAAAGAGCGCCGGGTGTACTAAAGGTGATCACCCATTTAAATGCGCCAAAAATTGCAGGCTACCAGGTTGAACCGGGCAAGCCGGAGCCCGCCAAGGGAACGTATAAGCTTTTTTATAATAATAAGGTGCTGTTTAACGGGCAGCCGATAGCTGTTGTGGTGGCAGACTCGTTTGAGCGCGCTTTGTTTGCCGCCTCGCTGGTAAAAGCACAATATAATACCGATCCGCATCACACCAGTATGCAGGATAATACAGGAGCTTTTGCTCCTGGTGGAGACGGTACAACAAAAAGAGGAACGGTTGATGCCTGGAAGACCGCCCCATTTAAATTGGAGCAGGAGTATATTATTCCATCAGAAGTGCACAGCGCCATGGAACTGCATGCCATTATCGCAAAATGGGATGCGGAGGACAAGTTAACTGTTTGGACCAAAACCCAGGGTGTGCAGGATACCCGCGATGGTATTGTCAGCATATTTAAGCTGCCGAAAGAAAACGTACAGGTGAATTCAAAATTTGTAGGTGGTGCATTTGGCAGCGCATTACAGGTTTGGCCGCACGAGGTTGCCGCAATTTTATCAGCAAAGGTAGTTAAGCGCCCTGTTAAATTGTTGCTCGGCAGGGCCGATATGTTCACTTCTGTAGGTTATCGCCCGTACACCTGGCAAAAGATTGGAATAGGCGCTACTGCTGATGGAAAACTTGTCGGTATAACCCACGAGGCCGTCGGGCAGACATCCACCTACGAGGATTTTAACGAAGAACCGATAGGTGTAAGCCGTTCAACATACGCCTGCCCCAATGTAAATACCATTTACAAGATAAACCCGCTGGATATCGGTTCGCCAACGTGGATGCGCGGACCGGGTGAAGCAACCGGCGCCTTTGCACTGGAGTCGGCACTGGATGAATTATCCTACGCGCTCAACATCGACCCAATAAAACTGCGCCTAATAAATTATGCGGAAACCGACCCGGAAAGCGGCAAGCCATTCTCCAGCAAATATTTGAACGAAGCCTACAAATTAGGCGCCGACGGAATTGGCTGGGATGATCGCAAACAAAAACCTGCATCGGTTTCAAAAAACGGCTGGATGGTTGGCTACGGAATGGGCGGCGGCATGTTTGGCGCTTACCGCGACAAGGCTGCTGCAAAAGCAATAATGATGGCGGATGGAACGCTAATTATCCAAACTGCTGTAAGTGATATTGGCCCCGGTACTGGTACCGCAATGGTTACCATAGCTTCCGACGTTATGGGTATCCCTGCAGATAAGATCAGGTTTGATATGGGCGATTCATCGTTGCCGCTTGCGCCAAGCCAGGGAGGCTCGTCTACCACCGCAACGGTGGGCTCGGCGGTATACCAGGCATGTACAGATCTGAAGGAGAATTTCCAAAAGCTGATAGGTAATGGCGGAACTGACAAACCTGATTACGCCGCTGTATTAAAACAACACAACCTGCCAAAACTGGAGATCACTGTCGACTCAAGCGGTGGTCCTGAAAGGGATAAATACGCCATGTATTCGTGGTCCGTACATTTTGTAAGGGTGCTGGTGCATCCAACTACAGGTGTTGTTAAGGTTGATAAGGTAGTTTGTGTGGCTGATTCCGGCCATATTGTGAGCCCTAAAACCGCCCGTAGCCAAATTGTAGGCGGGGCGATAGGTGGCATCGGCATGGCATTGATGGAGGAGGTAATTATTGACGATCGCTACGGAAAGCTGGTAAATAATAATTTTGCAGATTACCATGTTCCTGTAAATGCGGACATCCCGCAAATAGAGGCACTGTTTGTAAACAAGCCTGATCCGTATATCAACCCCATGGGCGCAAAAGGCATGGGCGAGATTGCTTTAATAGGCATGGCAGGTGCGGTTGCCAACGCAGTTTACAATGCCACCGGGAAGCGGGTAAGGGAATTACCAATTACTCCAGATAAACTGGTAGGGATGGAGTTGGAATTGAGTTAGATAAGAGAGTTGATTAGGTTGATTAAGTTGGATTAGGTTTATTGAGTTAAGAAGGTTGAAAATAGATTATGATGGGCACCGATATAACTAATGACAAACCCGGCCTAAGCAGGGTTGATGGACGTTTAAAAGTTACCGGCAAGGCAAAATATGCTGCCGAATATGATGTAAAGGGCCTGGTATATGGTGTGCTGGTTGGCAGCACGGTTACCAAAGGCAGTATCAAAAACATCGACACAAAAAAAGCAGAAGGCGCGCCGGGTGTACTTTCAGTACTCACTTATTTGAATGCTCCAAAAATTCCGGGTTATCAAACAGATAGCCCTCCTCCAAAGGGCCCCTTAAAAATATTCAATAACAACCAGGTTTATTTTAACGGGCAACCAATTGCACTGGTGGTTGCCGATAGCTTTGAACGGGCATTATTTGCGGCGTCATTGGTGAACGCAACTTATAACGTTGATACCCATCAAACAGATTTAAAGGCCAACATTGCCAATGGTCAAATACCCGGCAGAGGGAAAGACTACTTAAAGGGGCAGGAGGATGCCTGGAAAACAGCACCCATAAAAATTGAACAGGAATATACGATCCCTACGGAAGTACATAACCCGATGGAACTGCATGCCATTATTGCCCGCTGGGATGCTGATGATAAAGTTACCGTTTGGGATAAAACGCAAGGCGTAAAGGGAACCCAGCGCAGCATTGCCCAGGCGTTTAAACTTCCGCCCGATAATGTGCAGGTGAACGCGCCGTTTGTTGGTGGCGCCTTTGGTGCAGCGTTGCGTACTTGGCCCCATGAAATTGCCGCCGTACTTGCCGCAAAGGCAGTGGGAAAACCTGTTAAACTGGTTTTAAGCCGTGCAGATATGTTCACTTCGGTGGGCTACAGGCCTTATACCTGGCAAAAAGTTGGGATAGGCGCCAGTGCCGATGGGAAATTAGCGGGGATAACCCATGAAGCTACCGGGCAAACTTCGGTTTACGAGGATTTTACAGAGGGAGTGGTTAATATCAGTCAGCTGATGTATGCTTGCCCCAATGTGAACACCCGGTACAAAATTGTGTCGCTTAATGTTAATGTGCCGACACCAATGCGCGGCCCGGGTGAGGCCACGGGCGCATTTGCGCTGGAGTGTGCCATGGATGAGCTTTCCTATCAACTCAATATCGATCCGATAGAACTGCGGATGCGCAATTACGCAGAAACAGATCCGTCGAACAATAAACCTTATTCGAGCAAATTTTTAAGTGATGCGTATAAAATAGGTGCAGATAAGATAGGGTGGACTAACCGCAATCAAAAGCCCGGTGCTGTAACCGAGAACGGCTGGCTGGCAGGATACGGAATGGCTGCCGGTATGTTTGGCGCGCACCGCAGCTCGGCAACAGTATTGGCGCGAATGATGGCTGATGGTACTTTGATATTGCAAACAGCAGTTACTGACATTGGGCCTGGAACTGGCACCGGTATGGTAACAGTGGCCGCCGAAACAATGGGAATTCCTGCGGATAAGATCAGGTTTGATTTGGGCGATTCGTCGCTGCCGCCGTCGCCAACACAAGGCGGTTCGCAGGTAATGTCGACCGTGGGCTCCGCAGTGCATGACGCCTGTGTTGCCCTTAAGGAAAAGTTTAAAGCCCTTGCCGGTAATGGCGATGCTACAAACTATACCCAGATCCTGAAGCAACAAAACCTTGATAAGCTGGAAGTAACAACCGCATCAAAGGGCGGCGAGGAACAGGGAAAATATTCCATGTACTCCTGGTCGGTGCATTTCATGAAAGTGCTGGTGCATCCTGCAACCGGCGTTGTAAAAATTGATAAGGCAATTTCTGTTGCCGATGCAGGTACTATCATCAGTGCAAAAACCGCCCGCAGCCAGATGATTGGCGGTACCATTATGGGCACCGGCATGGCGCTGATGGAAGAGGCGATCATAGATCACCGGTACGGGCGACTGGTAAACAACAACTTCGCCGATTATCATGTACCTGTTCAAGCGGATATCCCGCAGGTTGAAGCCTATTTTGTAAACAAACCCGACCTGATCATAAACCCAATAGGTGCAAAGGGCATGGGCGAAATTGCCACCGTAGGCGTAGCTGCAGCCGTAGCCAATGCTGTTTATAACGCCACAGGAAAGCGGGTGAGAGATTTACCTATTACACCGGATAAGTTGTTGGTTTAGTTGATTAAGTCAACTTGAGGTCGATATAGAGGTTGGTGGCATAGCGCTTGATTATCAAAATTTACCGCTATTTAATTCTTGACAAAAGATAAAATCTCTGATAATCAGCGTGTTTCATAGTGTTCCACCTGTTCCATGTGCAAAAGTGGAACGCTTTGTCGGCAAATTTGCGCTTCGCTTCAACGGGGTTGGAGAAGGTTTTGGGGTGAGTTGACTGTTTGCTTAGGTCGAAGTCATGTTAAGTCCATTCCAATGACTAACCCCTCAAAAATCCCCGCTGGATCCGCCGCCGCCAAAATCGCCGCCACCGAACTTTACACCATCGTTTACCGGCGCTGTTGGTGCATGTGAAATTGTTTCGGCAACTATTAACGATTCAATTTTAAGATGGTCTAATGAATTTATGGTATCCGGTTCAGCACGGGTAAAGCCGTGTTTGGGCGTTTTTAAATATTTTGTCACCCCATAAACTATTCCTAAAACCAGCGTACCTGCAATGGTAAGGGCCGTATCTACAGGCAGCACATGGTAGTAGGTGCGAAATGTTATAACAGCAGTTGCAATCAATAACAATCCTACCCGCAGCAGGACGGCATCCTTCTTTTTTATGCCGAAAGCGATGTATGCAAAAGGCAATAGGATGGTCCAGATCCAAAAAATCATCCCAAATGGAACGGGGTCGGTTTTGCCTGTCATTTCGGCGCTGAGTGTTTGAATGATATAGTAATTGCCCGATGCATAAAAAGCAAGCAGGCTAACCAACTTAACTATCGTGAGGCTGGTATTATAATTAATCAACTCCTTTCGATTACCACAGATCTGCGCAAGCCAATAAACACCCCCGGTAACCAGCATCATCACAAACGGAACGGTTGACAGGCCAGGTACAATTTTTGTCCACGTAAAGAATATTAATGCAAAAAATGAAATGCAGGCAATCGCTGCGGAAAGCATATCAGTAAAACGAATACTGAAGTAAAGCGTAAGCAGAAAGATTAAGCCGGATAAGGAAAGATAATGACTGTCGCCATCATTTTTTGAAAGCATTATTGCAAATCCGGCGATAAATAAACATTGGGTAATAAACAATGAAGCATCATCAACTCCGGAGCGATAATGGTTATTATTATTAACTATAATCTCCAACCCCGCATAACTTAGTAAGCCAAGGAAAAACAACCAGCCAAACCCGTCAACTATATGCCCACTTGCGGCCATCAGGCTTAACATGCCATCACCAAATAAAACGATTACACAGGTGAGCAGGAATAAACCAATTCGTACAAACAAATTAGGCGTATAAAAACCAACCAGGTATTTGGGTTGGATAGCTATAAATTCGTCCGGGGTGATGTTGCCCTGCTGCACGTCAATTTCAACTTCATCCTGCAGGCGCAGGTTTGCCAGCCAGGTTTTGTTATATGCTATCATGAGGCTTTAATTTTTCTGTTTAGGTTGATGAGTAACACAATAAGGTAAGCAGCTGTTCCCATAAAATATAGCGCGATAATATAAAATGCCGCCACATCCCTGATGCCTATACACATCCGCACAAAAAGACTGCTTACAGCAATATAACTATACAGCACCACCAGCAACAAAAAGTAAAACGACTTTTCTTTAAAGGCATCTTTATAAATAAAGTATGATAATGCGAAAATGCCTAGCATCCATACTGCCGCTATACCAGAATCGTAATAATGAAAATATCCAGCTAACATGGCGATATACGCAACATGAATTCCATAATGCTGGTAACTAAACTTAAAGTGTTTTTTGAATGCCGTTGATTGTGTAATATAGGCAGCAGCTATCAGTATAATGCCTAAAACCAGGTAGGTATAAATAATGGTTTCGCTGTTAAAGTCGCTCTCTAATAGCAGTTGTTTTGGCGTTACCGATACACCCATCCAAACCGCAAGATTGGCAATAGCCATGCTCAGGATGCCAAGGTGGTCGAAACAATAAGCTACGAAAAAGAGCGCCAGCATGGGTATAAACGTGGCCATACCATAGTGGGTGCCAAATACCTTATATTCAAATTGCAGGTATCCCACAAAGATCAGGAGGCTCGTACACGCCAGCAGCAATATATAGTCGAAATACGAATTTGGCGATTGTACCCTATCCTTACTAAAAGGACGTTTATTGTTAAAACAGTAATAAAAACAACCCAGGCAAATAGCTGCTATCAGCATCAAAACAAATTCGTGCCCAATAGTGTCGATGTTTTCGTAGATTAATAAGCCCAAGCCACCGGTAAGCATTAGGACGCCAATATAGAGCAGCGTTTTAATTTCCCAATGCAGTGAAAAAAGCACAGGCTCCGCTTCCTTCTGCCTGATCTTTTCAAACGACTCATCGCTTATCAGCCCTTCAGCATGCAGTTTATTATAAAGGTTGTTGGTCATCAAGATTTAACAGGTTTATTAATCAAGTATAGCGAAGTTTATCGGAATTCACATGGGCCTCCATCCTAAATCAACGAAATCAAAACAATCACCCCAAAATCAGCGGTCAAAAAAAGCCCCGGTAAACTACTCCGGGGCTAACTAAAAGTAAACTATAAAACTGAACACAAAACGCCTGATTGAGCATAAAGCTAAAAGACCAAAGCATAAAGCTTTTGCTTTAATTTTCCTCTATCGCACATCATCCTTCAGCTTTAATATTATATATTAGGTAAAATATTCTTTAACCAGATTGCTGATTGCTTTTAGCTGATTGCTTTTAGCTTTCTGCTTTTACCTTTCTGCTTTTACCTTTCTGCTTTTAGCTTTCTGCTTTTAGCTTTCTGCTTTTACCTTTCTGCTTTCATCTCCTTAACTGCATCCCATTGAATTCCCGCAGTTTAAGCATTTGTAACAAGTGCCCGAGCGGATGGTTGTATGTCCGCAGGTGCTGCAGGCCGGGGCGTCACTTTGTACCCCCATGCTTAGGTCAACATTAAACTGCCTTTTACTGCTACTGCCACTATCAACTGCTACTGTATTCACGGGTTGGTAAACATTGCTTTCATCGGTATTAAAATCGCCGTCATCCATTTGCGGGTTGCCGGTAATGCCCTTTTGTTCCGTTATAACATGAACAAGGTCCGTACGGTCCTGGTATTCGTATCCCAGCATCCTGAAGATGTAATCGATGATGCTGGTAGCACTTTTAATATTTGCATGCCCTACCACCATTCCGGCAGGCTCAAAGCGGGTAAAGGTGAACTTTTCTACATATTCCTCCAATGGTACCCCATACTGCAAACCAACCGAAACAGCAATAGCAAAGCAGTTCATCAATGAGCGGAAGGTTGCGCCCTCCTTGTGCATATCAACAAAGATTTCGCCCAGGGTTCCATCTTCATATTCGCCGGTGCGCACAAAAACCGTTTGCCCGTCTATACTTGCTTTTTGGGTATAGCCGCGGCGTTTAAATGGCAGGCTCTTCTTTTGCACCACACGTGAAAGCTGGCGCATAAAGTTGGTGTCCTTTGACTTTTCCATGATCGCCATTGCGGCCTCTATCACCTGCTCACTTGTCAAATCGCTCAGTTTCACGTTAGCTGCCTGCCCCAATACCTCTTCAACGGTGTCCAGTTTTTCTAGGCTAACCTCTTCTTTTTCTTCTTTGGTATCCGATTTTGTTGAAAGCGGCTGCGATAATTTACAACCATCGCGGTATAGCGCGTTGGCTTTTAAGCCCAGGGCCCATGAAAGCTCATAACAATCCTTTATCTCATCAACATTAGCCTCATTTGGCAGGTTGATGGTTTTTGAAATAGCGCCCGACAGGAACGGCTGTGCCGCCGCCATCATTTTAATGTGGCCATTCGAATGGATATAACGCTCGCCCTTTGCGCCGCACTTGTTGGCGCAATCAAATATCGGGTAATGTTCTGTTTTTAAGTATGGTGCGCCCTCAATGGTCATGGTGCCGCAGACGTATTCGTTGGCTTCGGCAATTTCCTTGCGGCTAAAGCCTAGTCCGCGCAGCACGTTAAAGTCTGCCGCATTGTATTGCTCCGGCTTAAAACCTAATCGTTTTAAGCAATCTTCACCCAGCGACCAGATATTAAACGCAAAGCTGATCTCAAAGGCAGCAACAAGGCCCTTATCCAGTTTATCCAGTTCATCGTCTGTTAATCCTTTTGCTTTTAGGGTATCTGTGTTGATATGCGGAGCGCCCTTTAGGGTTGCGGCACCCTTTGCATAATTTACAATGGTAGTAACCTCGTGTTCGGTATAACCAAGATTGCTCAATGCTTCAGGCACAGCCTGGTTAATGATCTTGAAGTAGCCGCCGCCGGATAATTTTTTAAATTTCACCAAGGCGAAATCAGGCTCAATGCCGGTTGTATCGCAATCCATTACCAGGCCTATTGTGCCGGTTGGGGCAATAACAGTGGTTTGCGCGTTACGATAGCCGTATTGCTCACCCATTTCAACAGCCTTATCCCATGCGTTGCAGGCGGCTGATAATAAATAATCAGGGCAATCGGCCTGCTCAATCCCCGGTGGAAGAATTTCTAAGCCCTCATAGTTGCCGGTTGAATTATAGGCGGCATACCTGTGGTTGCGCATTACACGCAGCATGTGCTGCTTATTATCTTCATAACGTTTAAATGTGCCTAGCTCCCTTGCCATCTCGGCCGAGGTTGCGTAAGCTGTGCCGGTCATGATAGCGGTAATAGCGCCACCAATTGCACGGGCCTTTTTGCTGTCGTAAGGGATACTGTTTACCATTAATGCCGAACCAAGGTTAGCGTATCCCAGGCCTAAGGTGCGGTAGTCATAAGATAATTGCGCTACTTCCTTTGATGGGAACTGTGCCATCAATACCGAGATTTCCAACACGATGGTCCAGATGCGGCAGGCATGTTCAAATCCCTTTACATCAAATACCCTTGTTTTAGGATCGAAGAAATGTGCAAGGTTGATAGATGCCAGGTTACAGGCCGTGTTATCCAAAAACATATATTCCGAACACGGGTTGGACGCGTTGATCCTTCCGCCTTCGGGGCAGGTATGCCATTCGTTTATGGTGCTGTCAAACTGTACACCCGGATCAGCGCAGGCCCATGCTGCAAATGCAATATCGTCCCAAAGCTTTTGCGCCGGGATTGATTTTATGGCCTTGCCAGACATGCGGCTGGTTAAATCCCATTGTTTGCCACCCTTTAAAGCCTTAAAAAAGCTGTTAGAGATGCGCACCGAGTTATTTGAATTTTGCCCTGCTACAGTTTTATAAGCTTCGCCTTCGTAATCTGAAGAATAGCCGGCAGCAATTAATGCGGCTACTTTTTTCTCTTCTTCAACCTTCCAGTTTACAAAGCTTTCTATTTCGGGGTGATCCAAATCAAGGCAAACCATTTTAGCCGCCCTGCGGGTTGTCCCGCCAGATTTGATGGCGCCGGCTGCCCTGTCGCCTATTTTCAGGAAAGACATTAATCCCGATGAATAGCCGCCGCCCGCCAATTTCTCATTATCACCGCGGATCTTGGAAAAGTTGGTTCCAACACCTGATCCATATTTAAAGATGCGTGCCTCGCGAACCCAAAGATCCATGATGCCGCCCTCGTTCACTAAATCATCATCAACAGAAAGGATAAAGCAGGCATGCGGTTGCGGGCGCTCATAGGCTGATGTTGATTTGCTTAGTTCCTCACTGATAGGATCGACATAATAATGCCCCTGCGGTTTACCTGTAATATTATATGAGCTATAAAGCCCGGTGTTAAACCATTGCGGCGAGTTTGGCGCTGCCAGTTGCCCGGTAATGGTGTACACTATCTCATCATAAAAAATATCGGCGTCAGCCTTTGAGGCGAAGTAGCCATAACGCATACCCCAGCTCTTCCAACAATCAGCCATGCGGTGAGCAACCTGCTTGATGCTTTTTTCAGATCCGGTTGAACCGTCAGCCTGCGGAACGCCTGCCTTGCGGAAATACTTTTGTGCCAGTATATCGGTAGCAACCTGGCTCCATGAAGCGGGCACCTCCACGTCGTTCATTTCAAAAACGGCATCGCCTGATGGGTTGCGGATAACCGACGAGCGCTTTTCATACTTAAACAGGTCGTAAACACTCGTACCTTCTTTGGTAAAATACCTGTTTACCTTTAGTCCCTTTTCGTTTTTCTCAGATGTTTTTTTGTAAGTGTCGTCTCCCATATCAGTACCGGTGTAGAAAAATTAAAACTCAGTTTAAAAACCTTAGGGTGTTTTACGTAAATCTATTATTCGTTATAATGGATTTCAATTCAGAGTTTTCCACACCCTGTGCACAAGCCAACCGGCTATAGCGTGGAATTGGCTATTTTGTTAGATTACAGGAAATGGAGCCTGTTGAAAACATTGTTTGATCACGGAAAAGGTCATTGGTCATGTAGGGGCGTATAGGATACGCCCTCATCGTTGCAAAGGGCGTATCCTATACGTCCCTACACCAATTATCGATGTTTGCACAACTCACCAAAATTACGGACTTTAGTAAATCATTACATCAACATAAATAAAACATGAAAAGGATATTATTTATAGCATCGTTCATCGCATTGGGCCTGGGCGTAAAGGCACAGACTGCGCCAGCTACCCCGGCAGTTAAACTAACCGATACTGCCAAGCTTTACCACCCTGAAGCAGATGCCAAAGCCGATATTGCTGCTGCTGTTAAAAAGGCTTCCGCCGGGCATAAAAATGTATTGCTGCAAATTGGTGGTAATTGGTGCATTTGGTGTATCCGCTTCAACGATCTGGTTACACACGACCCAGACCTGGACAAATACGTACGCGACAATTATGTTATTGTACACGTAAATTACAGTAAAGAGAATATGAACGAAAAGCTGCTTGCCGACCTGGGCTACCCGCAACGCTTCGGTTTCCCGGTATTTGTGGTGCTGGATGACAAAGGCAATCGGTTGAATACGGAAAACTCCAGTTACCTGGAAGAAGGTAAAGGCCACAGCAAGGCAAAAGTGATGGAGTTTTTTAAGGATTGGTCCCCGGCTGCTATTGACCCAAAAAGTTACGAAAAGACCAAATAATAATTATTCAATCCAACAAAGAGGCGATGAGTTTAAACCCATCGCCTCTTTGTTGCGCACAACTTTACAAAAAGATAATACTAATTAAACTTTGGCTCCGTTATTGTAGTCTTAATTCTATATATCAAAAAAGTTACAATATGAAAACTTTAAGAATTTGCTGGGATTATTACTTCGCCAATATAGACAAGCTTAAGAAAAAAGCCTGCAAGGCGGAGGTTTATTGAGTCGATAGTCCGAAGTCTTAAGTCATTAGTCTGTTTAAATTTTTGACTATTGACTTAAGACTCCCGACTCAAGACTAATCTATAACAGTAACCTTTAACATATTGGTCTTTGCCTTTTTTGAGATTGGCACTGATGCTGTATTTATTACTACATCACCTTCCTGTACCAGGCTTGCTACCTTCAGCATATTGTTTACATCAGCAATGGTATTATCGGTACTTTCCTCTTTGTCATAGTAAAACGTACGCACTCCCCACAACAGGCTCAATGCGTTAAGTAAGTGTTTGTTTGAAGTAAATATATAAGTGCTTGCTTTAGGGCGATAGCTTGAGATTTGGAAGGCAGTATAGCCCGATGTCGTCATTGATACTATCCCTACAGCGTTGGTGTGCTCCGCCAGGTAAACGGCTGATCCGCAAACCGCGTCGCTCAAATAATTTGCCGACGATGTATCAGTGTTATCAACTTTGTTTGAGTTATATGGATATCCTAGCTCCTCAACATTGCGGATGATTTTCGCCATTGTTTCAATAACTATTACCGGGAATTCCCCAACTGAAGTCTCGCCGCTTAGCATTACCGCATCAGCACCATCCAATACTGAGTTTGCAACGTCATTAACCTCGGCGCGGGTTGGGCGCGGGGTAGTGATCATTGATTCAAGCATTTGAGTAGCTACAATTACTGGTTTTGAAGCTTCGCGGCACTTGCGGGCGATCATTTTCTGTAGCAATGGAACCTCTTCCAGTGGCATTTCAACACCAAGGTCGCCACGGGCAACCATTACGCCATCAGTTGCGGCAATAATTTCATCTATATTATCTATAGCTTCAGGCTTTTCAACCTTGGCAATTACCTTGGCTGCCTTACCGCTGTCGGCAATTATTTTCTTTAGTTCCAATATATCCTGACCGGTGCGTACAAATGAAAGGCCTACCCAATCAACATCCCAATCCAGCGCGTATTTAAGGTTTTCAAGATCCTCTTCAGTTAAGCTTGGAATTGATACTTTGGTATTTGGCAGGTTCACACCTTTGCGCGAAGTAAGGATGCCTCCATGTACAATTTCGCAAACTACAGTATCAATCTTATTGGTTTCAATAACCTTCATTTGAATCTTACCGTCATCCAGCAAAATTATTTCATCGGGCTGTACATCCTGTGGAAAGGTATCGTAGGTGATATAGATCTGGTTATCATCACCTATTAACTCGTGTGTGGTAATGTTTATGCGGGTGCCGTTAATAAGGTGGATGCCGCCGTCCTTTACCAATCCGATGCGGATTTTCGGTCCCTGTAAATCGGCTAATATGCCAACATTGGTTTTATATTCGGCGTTTATTTCGCGAATGGTGTCAATAACTGCTTTATGATCCTGGGCTTTTCCATGCGAAAAATTCAAACGGCAAATGTTAACGCCGGCCCTTATCATGGCTAACAAAACTTCTTTTTTTGCCGAAGCGGGCCCCATTGTGGCAACAATTTTAGTTCGGTTATAATATAATTTCATACTTATCTGGTTAAACAGGCTTATCCGATTGTGTTGAGTGTACCGGTAACACTTTTAAAATTCGGCGCTAAAATAAGAGATTTTCGCGTGATTTTATTTTTTTAGGATCAATCTTTACTGCTGCAACAATTTCGGGGATCCTGTTTAAAGCCGAAATCAGGTTATCCAGGTCATTCTCGTCGATATAATTCCTGATTAATAAAAAATAATCTGCCTTTCGCATCTCCGGAATCAGGTATCCATCCGATCCTTTATTAGAAATAAAATAGAAATCTGTCTCGCTGGCCTCCCAATTATAGTGGTAAATTGAGAATAATACGGGTTCAGCCCCATGATGAATGTCAACTTCGAGGTCGGGATTTTTTATTAAATTGAAGCTTAAGGCCTTGTTAATCAGATAACAAACGCGATAGTCCTTTAACGAAGTTGTAACTGCAATGAGAACAAAATCAAGATCGATCTCAAACTTTAAAAATTTCCTGTTCAAAATCATTACTTTTGCACCGGTAAAAATACAAAATCGAAACAGATGCAATAAAATATTGTTGCATATAATGCAAAAGTTTTTAGATTTGATATTTAACAGAATTTATTTTTCTTTGCACAGAATTTTTATTTAATCATTTAAACTATAAGACTATGTCTGATATCGCTTCAAGAGTAAAAGCTATTATCGTAGAAAAATTAGGTGTTGACGAAAGTGAAGTTACACCCGAAGCTAGCTTCACCAATGATCTTGGTGCTGACTCGTTAGACACCGTGGAATTAATCATGGAGTTCGAAAAAGAATTTAACGTAGCTATTCCTGACGATCAGGCCGAAACTATCGGTACTGTAGGTCAGGCTGTTGCTTACCTTGAAAAAAACGTTAAGTAAGAACTCCCCAACGCTATTAAATGGAGTTTAAAAGAGTTGTTGTAACCGGGCTTGGAGCACTCACCCCAATTGGTAATACCGTTCCTGAATATTGGGACTCATTGCTTAATGGTGTGAGTGGCGCTGCCTTAATTAAGAGTTTTGATACCGAAAAGTTCAAAACCAAATTTGCTTGCGAAGTGAAAGGCTTTGATGCGGACGGCTTTTTAGGCCGTAAAGACGCACGTAAGCTTGATCCGTTTGTTCAATATGCTTTATTCTCAACCGAAGAGGCCATAAAGGACGCCGGATTAAATTTTGACTTGCTGGATACCAATCGCATTGGTGTTATCTGGGGATCGGGTATCGGAGGTTTAAAAACGTTTTTAGATGAGGTTGTGAACTTTGCCAAAGGCGATGGAACTCCCCGGTTTAATCCGTTCTTTATCCCAAAAATGATTGCCGACATTGCCCCGGGCCATATTTCCATAAAATATGGGTTACGCGGACCAAACTTCTCGACCGTATCGGCTTGTGCCTCATCCAATAATTCGCTTATTGATTCATTTAACTATATCCGTTTGGGTAAAGCTAATATGTTTATAAGTGGCGGATCTGAAGCCATTATTAATGAAGCCGGCATCGGTGGATTTAATGCCATGCACGCCTTATCAACCCGTAACGATGATCCGGCAACGGCATCGCGTCCGTTTGATTTGGATAGGGATGGTTTTGTGGCTGGCGAAGGTGCAGGGACCATTATTTTGGAAGAATTGGAGCACGCTAAAAAACGCGGTGCAAAAATTTATGCTGAAATGATTGGTGGCGGTATGAGTGCCGATGCTTATCACATGACAGCTCCCCATCCTGAGGGATTAGGCGCTGCGCTTGTTATGAGGCATGCTTTAGAAGATGCAGGCATCACACCGGCAGATATAGATTATGTAAACGTGCACGGCACATCAACACCAATAGGCGATCCACAGGAAGTAAAAGCTATCCAGGATGTTTATGGTGATGAGATTTACAGGATAAATATCAGCTCAACCAAATCAATGACCGGACACCTGCTTGGTGCTGCCGGCGCTGTTGAGGCCATTGCTGCTATCTTAGCCTTAAAGAATGATATTGTTCCTCCAACAATCAATCATTTTACCGACGATCCGGCTTTTGATCCAAATATTAATTTTACCTTCAATAAGCCACAGAAACGCGTGGTGCGCATAGCACAAAGCAACGGTTTTGGTTTTGGCGGACACAATGCTTCTGTGATATTTAAAAAGTACGAAGAATAATTATACTGGATGCCTATAAGTCGTTTTTATAAGTTATACCTATCTCCAAACAGAAAATACGTAAAGGTTTTAAAAAATTTGCTCGGTTTCGTACCGGGCAATTTGTCGTTATATAAACTGGCTTTTAGGCACAAGTCGGTAGCGCAAAACATAAAAAAGGGTGTTAAGAACAGCAATGAACGCCTGGAGTTTTTGGGGGATGCAGTGCTGGGTAGCGTTGTTGCCGAAGTTCTGTTTAAACTTTATCCTTACGAAGACGAAGGCTTCTTAACCGAATTGCGCTCAAAAATTGTAAGCCGTAATAACCTTAACCAGTTGGCCCGCAAGCTGGGTTTTGATAAGCTGATAGAGTATGATAGCCGCATGCTCAACTCATCACGGCAGGGGTCATTGTTAGGTGATGCATTTGAAGCGTTGATTGGCGCTGTTTATCTTGACAAAGGGTACGATTTCACCCGTAATTTCCTGGTGAACCACATCATCAAGGCCCACGTGGACATCCACACACTTGAACAAACCGAAACCAATTTTAAGAGCAAGCTTATTGAATGGTGTCAGCGTCACGGCAAGGACATCATATTTTACCTTGTTGGCAACCTGGAAGGCGAAAATACCAAGCTGTTTACCGTACAAGCTATTATTGATGGCGAAGTAATGGGGCAAGGGAAAGAGTTCAGTAAGAAGAATGCAGAAAAGCTTGCTGCTGAAAAAGCTTGTGAAGCGCTGGGGATCTAATACTTCAGGTATTGCTTATCGACATTATTCCTTCAATTGCGGATGTGCCTGGTCTGGCTTAATAAACGTTGGTTGGTTTAACTCCTGCAACTTCTTCTTATCTGCGGATTTATCATAATAGTCAAACGATTTTTTAACCTGCTTGACCAACTCATAATCATTCCATTCTTTTAGGTCTTCATAAGATGGTGTATAGTAATCCATAAACCCTTTGGCGAGAGCCGTGTCTGTAGTGTTGGTTACCCGCATAACCATGGCCAGATTATATCTTCGCCTTACTTCAGCATATTTCAATTCCTCTTTAGAATAGGCAGCAAAGCGGCGTGCCTGGCCCGGGCCCTTACCAAAAAGCTCATACAATCCTGTAAGCGGCGATGATAAAAATGAAAGGACCGGCGGCTTGCCATTGTAGTAAATACCTTGTTTGCGATAATCGCCCATTACCTCGTTTAGTTCCTGTTTTTTTGTTTGCCCTTTTATGGTTACCTGGTCCAGCAGGATAACAGGCTGCATGTAAACGGGGATATCACCCTTTGCTGTGATCACAACTCTTTGATCGGTAAAATTCAACTTGCTGAACAACAGGGTATCGCCTACAGCTGCATTTATAGAAAACCACCCCAGCTGATCGCTCATGCCCATATCGCGACTGCGCAGGTTGGTGATTTGCACCTGTGCAATTCTTACAACACTTACGCTCCTGGATATTACGCCCCGCACAATAAATGTTTCCTGCGCATTTGCCTGGAGCAGACACCCAAGACAAAGCATCAATATTATAAAAATTTTAAAGCGCATCGACGCAAAGTTAAAGATTGTAAGCCAGAGTAAATGTAAAAAAGTGTTAAAGGTGGGGGCTAGTGATTAGAGACTAGTTAATAGAGGCTGGGAAATACAGGAATCGGAATTCAAGGTAAGTGGCATTCCCCTCGAAAACTAACCTCTGACCTCTAGCCTCTAATCACTAAATTCACTATCTTTGCGCATGATAAAATCCATGACAGGCTATGGTATTGCCAGTATCGATTCCGAAGGGGCAAAATATACTGTTGAAATAAAATCCCTTAACAGTAAATTCCTGGAGCTTTCGCTTCGCCTGCCCAAAACTTTTGCCGAGAAGGAGTTCCAGTTACGGAACGATTGCAGCAAGCAAATTGAACGTGGAAAAGTAAACCTGTCAATCAACGTTGAAAAGGCAAGCACCACTGTTAGTGCCGCGGGTATTGATAAAGATCTGCTTAAACATTATTATGAGCAATTAAAGGCTGTCAGCATTGATTTGAACGAGCCGGCTACCAACTTGTTGCAGCTTGCCCTGGGCCTGCCAGAAGTAGTAAAATACGAAGAAGAAACAGCGTCAGAAGAAGAATGGAAGGTTGCCGAAAAAGCATATCAGCAGGCATTGGCCGCATTTCAGCAATTCAGGAGTGACGAAGGTAACGTGCTGGAACAGGATGTAAAATACCGGATCGGCATCATCATGAAAAACCTGGAGCTGGTTGAAATAGAAGAACCTAAACGTGTACCGGTGATCAGGGAAAGGCTTAATCAATTTTTGACTGAAGCTGTTGGCCGTGAGAACATCGATCAAAACAGGTTCGAGCAAGAACTAATCTACTTTATAGATAAGCTGGATATTACGGAAGAAAAGATCCGTTTAAAAACACATTGCGATTATTTTATCGAGACCCTGAAAAATGCAGATGCCAATGGCAAAAAGCTAAATTTTATCTCGCAGGAAATTGGGCGCGAAATAAATACCCTAGGCTCAAAGGCAAACGATGCCAACATGCAGAAACTGGTAGTAGGCATGAAGGAAGAGCTTGAAAAAATTAAAGAACAGTTACTTAATGTGTTGTAATTGTTAAAGAGGTTGCAAAAGTTGTAGTAGTAAAAACTATTTCAAATTATAACCTTTACAACATCTACAACGCTTACAACTTTTACAACATAAATGACCAAAGAAGGTAAACTCATCATATTTTCAGCGCCATCGGGAGCGGGTAAAACTACCATAGTACATCACTTGCTTAGTAAAATCCCCGATCTTGAGTTTTCCATATCAGCTACTACGCGTAAGTCGCGCGGCGACGAGGTGAACGGCAAGGACTACTACTTTATAAGCAAGGAAGAGTTTTTGCACAGGATTGCCAAAAAACAATTCGTGGAGTTTGAGGAAGTTTACAGCGGTACCTTCTATGGTACGCTTCGCACAGAAATTGAACGCATCTGGAAGGACGGCAAAACAGTGATCTTTGATATCGACGTGGAAGGCGGCTTGCACCTTAAACGCAAATACGAAGAGCAGGCGCTGGCTATATTTGTTCAGCCACCTTCGCTGGAGGTTTTAAAGGAACGTTTAACAGGTCGCGGCACTGATAGTAAGGAAAAACTGGCCGAGCGCTTCATAAAAGCCGAAAAAGAATTGAATTACGCCCCTCAATTTGATATTATCCTTAAAAATTACGATCTTGAGACTGCGTGCAAAGAGGCAGAGGATTTGGTGAGCGCTTTTATCTCGCAGAGTTAGTTGGCAGTATTCGGTTGGCAGTTGGCAGTCAATTTTTTATGGGTTCGTATAAAGATTTATTAGTGTATCAAAAGAGCTTTTCACTTTCGATGGAGATTTTCATTGTCGCTAAACAATTTCCAAAAGAAGAGACATATTCTTTAACTGACCAAATTAGGCGATCATCACGCTCAACAAATATCTGTACCATTGAGGCTTACCGTAAACGCATATACCCTAATCACTTTATAAGCAAATTAACAGATGCTGATATGGAAAATAGTGAAACACAGGGTTGGTTGGAGTTTGCCTTAGCATGTAATTATGTTTCGAAGGAAATTTATGACAGGCTAAATAACTTATCCGCAGAGATAGGTAGACTTATTCAATATATGATAGATAACCCAGGTAAGTTTGGCGCAAAATAAGTTACTGCCAACTGCCAACTAAAAACTGCCCACTGATGAAAATAGGCTTGCTATTCGGTTCATTTAATCCTGTACATGTTGGTCACCTTATCATCGCTAATTACATGGCGAATTACACTGCACTCGATAAGGTGTGGCTTGTAGTTTCCCCGCAAAATCCGCTCAAAAAATATGGCGATCTAATCAATACCTATGATCGCCTGGAGATGTGCAAGCTTGCTACAGATAATTCAAAAAATATCGAAGTAAGTGACGTGGAATTAAAGCTCCCACAACCGTCTTATACCATTGATACCCTCGCCCATCTAAAAGAAAAATATCCTCAACACGAATTTGCATTGATAATGGGGTCCGACAACCTGGTATCATTGCCCAAATGGAAAAATTACAAGCTAATTCTTCGTGATTACCAGATCTACGTTTACCCCCGCCCGGGCTATGAAAACACCGACCTGGCAACCCACCCGTCGGTAACCATTACTATGACTCCACTTATGGAGTTATCAGCTACATTCATCCGGAAATCATTATCCGAGAAAAAGAATGTGCAATACTTTGTTCCAGATTCAGTTTTGAATTTTATAGAGAGCAAGAATCTTTACGGGAAGTAGCTTAAAGGTTGATTGGTTGATTAAGTGAGTGGTTGATCGGGTTAAAAGCCGTACGAGGAAATTAACTTTATCAACCTAATCCAACTCAATCAACTATTAACTAAATTTGCTCCTGTGAGCGAAAAAACCATTCTTAAGCTGCAATTACCTACCGACCCGCTTTGGGTTAAGAACGTTGTTGAAAGCAATATCGAAGAGCTTTTAACCGATCATGCCTTTTGCGAACAAAAAGCTGCCAGCAACGCCATTACGCTTATCGTACAGAACCCCAATTTGTCAGACCTGGTGCAGGAAATGACCATGCTGGTACAGGAGGAAATGGATCACTTTAAACGGGTACATGATATTATCCTGCAGCGCGGCTTTGTGCTTGGCCGTGAACGCAAGGACAACTACGTGAATGAACTGCGTAAATTCATTATCATCGGTGGCGGCCGTACAGTGCAGCTGATTGATCGGTTACTTTTCTCGGCAATGATTGAGGCGCGCAGCTGCGAACGCTTCAAAGTATTGTCTGAAAATATAAATGATGAACAGCTTTCAGTATTCTATCATGAACTGATGATCAGCGAGGCCACCCACTATGCCATGTTCATCCGCCTGGCCAGAAAATATGCTGATGGCATAGACGTTGAAAAACGCTGGACGGAATTTTTGGCTTATGAAGCGGAAGTTGTTAAAAACTACGGCAAAACCGAAACCATCCACGGGTAAACTACCCCTTTCTTCTCACCCCATTCCGACAGGAACTTTATTTATCGACAAAAAACCCTCGTTTAGCGACACATTATGGCGCCAGGCCTTTCTCTATCATAGTTTTACATCAGTTAATGGATTTATTAATCACTTTAATTTTTGTACGATGGAGCGGAAAAATCTTATAAAATATTTGTGCTAAGGATGCAGTTCGGTTTGTGGGTAATGAGGTGCACGGAGGATAAAAGATCAGCTAATATGTACAATAAGAATTTTGCCAAATCATACAAATCAGCTAATATCAGTGATTAATAATACCCCGTTTTTCATAATAGATTGTTGTTTAAGCGTCTGCATAGGAGTGTGCAGGCGCTTTTTTTACGTCGTCCTTTTTGGCGGAGTCATGATAATAGGAAGCCTCCAAATCAGTAATGCCCAAAGCCTTGGCGACCCGGTGGTTCACATTACCTTTGGCTCTGGTACCACCACACATGCCGGAGCCTTGCCCGCTGATTCCGGCTCCACCAGCTATACGTATACTTCTGCTGATTTCCCAAGTGATGGCTCATATACTATTGAGAATACAACCAACAGTCCTAATATATGGTGGACCACTACCGACCATACCGGCAACACCGGCGGTTACATGATGGTAGTAAATGCCAGCGTCTCAAAAACCGATTATTTTTATAAGCGAGAGGTTGATGGACTTTGCAGCGGGACCACGTACCAGTTCTCCGCATGGATTGGCAATCTTTTAAGGAGCAGGGACATTAGTCCGCCGAATATTACCTTTTCTATTGAAACTACAGCTGGCGCTGTTATTCAAAGTTATAACACGGGAACCGTTGCCCTGCAAACCGCTGGTTTTAAATGGATCCAGTACGCATTTAATTTTACCTTACCGGCGGGTACGTCCAACATCATCATAAAAATGAGCAACAACAGCAATGGCGGCGCTCCTGCCAATGATCTGGCGCTTGACGATATTACCTTCAGCCCTTATGGCCCATCGATGGTTGCCAGCTTTAGTACAACATCAGCAACAACAACCGCTACCGAATGTGCGGGGCAAACACAAGCATATACGTTAACGGCACAGCCTGCTTCGGGCTACACAAGCCCGGCTTACCAGTGGCAGGTAAAAACAGGTACCACCTGGGTTGATATTGCGGGAGCAACCACATTGTCGTATAAAGTCAACCCAACCGCCGCAGGCACTTACGAGTATAGAATAACGACAGCTGAATCGGCAAACATTAGCTCGGAAAGCTGCAGGGTGGCATCTAATGTGCTTACGTTAACAGTAAATAGCGCACTTGTAATTACGGCCGGGGCAAATTCACCATTGTGCAGTGGCAACACGTTAAACCTTACCGCAACCAGCGGGACAAGCTACAGTTGGACGGGACCTAATGGTTTCACTTCAAAACTTCAAAACCCTACAATCGCTGCCATCACCACTGCCGCTGCCGGGGACTATACTGTAACTGTAACAAATGGCACCTGCTCGGCAAGCTCAACCACTGCCGTTAAAGTATACGAACAACCTGTTGCCAGTGCAGGCAGCGATGTTACTATTTGTGAAGGTGATAGCACCCCATTAACTGCAAGCGGTGGGCTAAGTTATAGCTGGCAGCCAACCACGGGGCTATCGGATCCAGGTATTGCAAACCCCGTTGCAAGCCCTACAGACACAACCACCTATACAGTTACCGTAAGCAATAGTAATGCATGTACATCAACAGCTTCAGTAACAGTAAATGTGCTAAAGAAGCCGGTGGCCAATGCCGGTGCCGACAAGGAAATTACACAAGGTCAAAGCACCACCCTCAGCGGCAGCGCGAAAGGAACGGATGTATCCTACTACTGGACGCCGAATACTTATTTAAGTGATAATACCGTGCTTCACCCGGTTGCTACGCCTACCGAAGATATAACATACACACTGCATGTAACATCTGGCGTTGGCTGTGGCACCGAGGCTACGGATGACGTTTTTGTGCGGGTTTATAAAACTATCACTATCCCCAATACCTTTACGCCAAATAGTGACGGCACCAATGATACCTGGAACATCAAAGCGCTGGACACCTATCCCGAATCGTTAACGCAGGTGTTTGACCGCTACGGTGGTATAGTTTTCAAAAGTATAGGATACGCTATTCCCTGGGATGGAACCTATCACAATAAAAACGTGCCAACAGGGACTTATTATTACCTGATAGATCTGAAAAACGGGAAGAAGTTTTCTGGATGGGTGTTGCTGGTGAGGTAATTCAGTTCATAGATCATGGTTGATAGTTCATGGCCGCTTCACAAACTTGCTATGCCCATTCACAATTTCCTTCCGACCATGAACCATCATCTATGAACCATCAACCACTCCCACCACATTCTTAAAATAATTATCCATCAGCACCATATCTATCTTATCATTCAAAAAGCCGATATACATATCGGGCCTTACAATGATGGACTTGCCCACTTTTTCATTTACCTCGAACGTATCAAATATGGGTTGGTTTTTGGCTGATTTGGGCAGGTAGAAGAAGTTAAGCATACCCGGGTATTTGTTGGTGATCCATTTAGCCATAGCGAAAAGATCCATTTCGGCAACCTTACCTAATATAATGAGCGTAAAACCCGGTTTACTGCACCATTCGTGCAGGTCGGTTTCCTGTTGTTTTTTTTCGTCGAAAACTTTTAAGTAGGGCAGCCTGTCGCCCGCTTTTATTTGGGTTGATTGGCTACCGTGAAGATTTATTGCGCTATCGCGATAGCTGATCCCGGTTTGCGATACCTGTTTAAAAAAAGCTCTCCTGATGTTAGTATTACCCCAGGCAATTTTTAAAACGGCTGGTATTACAAAGCGCTTGATCAATCCGCTGAACCAGCTACCCGACATGATGACAGCAAAAATTCTATCAGTTGTACTCAGCAATCTTTTTGCCACCGGCATGCGTTCGGCAGCGTAGCTTTCAAGGATCTTTATATTAAACAGGCCATTAGCCACACCTGCCAGTTTCCATGCCAGGTTATAAGCATCCTGCAAGCCTGTATTCATGCCCTGCCCGCCAACCGGGGAGTGGATATGCGCGGCATCGCCCACCAAAAAGCAACGCTGCGCCCTAAAGTTATCGGCCATACGGTGGTGCAGCCTGTAAGTGGTGAACCAATAGTTTTTCACAACATTTACAGATAAACCGCTCGTTTTATCAAGTGCCGGCAAAATGTCTTCAAGTGCCAGGTCTGTTTTATTTTCCAGTTCTTCAGGCAAATTGCCTAATGCTCGATACCGGTTTGGCTCCGGCATGGGGAAAAATGCAGAGAAGCCTTTTTTTGCGAGATAAAGGTGCACTTTACCATCGTTTAATACCGGGTTATCAACTTCAAGATCCGCCAGGTAAAAATTATGGCTATATGTTTCGCCATTAAACGGGATCTTCGATTGCTTACGGACTACGCTGTGTGCGCCATCAGCCCCAACCACCCAATCGCAGGTAAGGTTGGTAAAATGATCGCCATTTTGTAACTGAACCTGAACCTGTGATTCGGTTTGCGTTAAGGAAGTTAACTTGGTTTCCCAGTAAACCGGACAGCAATTTACGGTAAGGTAATCAAGCAATAAGCGCTCGTTTTTACTTTGCTGATATAAAAGAATATAAGGAAATGGTGTTTGACCCTCGCCGGCATCGCCAAATGTTAGATTTGCCACTTCAGCGCCATCCGTGTTAAAAACCACACCACCTGCCTGCTTTCCGTTCGCAATAACCTTATCGATAACGCCCATTTGTGCGTAGATCTCCAGCGAACGCGCCTGAACCGCCAGCGCCTTTGACTCATCAGTCGGCCCCTGTTTAATATCTATTATTACAGGCTGAACCCCATGCCGCAGTAATTGCGCCGCCATCATCAATCCTGATGGGCCTGCGCCGACTATCAATACTTTGGTATGGGTTTCGGTAATTATCACTTACAGTTTATGGAAGATTAAAAAGATAGTGGGCCGCTTATGCAACTCCGGGACCTTCTTTTGCCAGTCGGCGATGGTTTTAGTTTGAATAAATTCTGTTGGTGCGGTTATGTCGCACGCTATACATAAACGTGTTTTTGGGTGTGCGGTTTTCAAAATCTCTTCCAGCATGGGATTGTTGCGGAAAGGCGTTTCGATAAACAGCTGCGTTTGGTCGTTCTTTTCCGAAAGCATTTCGAGTTCCTTTATTTTTTTGCTGCGAGCCGCTTTATCAATTGGCAAGTACCCGTGAAAGGTAAAACTTTGCCCGCTAAAGCCGGACGCCATCAGCGCCATCAAAATTGAACTTGGCCCAACCAGCGGCACCACCTTTATGCCCATTCGATGGGCCTTTTCCACCAGCTCCGCACCCGGATCGGCAATGCCCGGGCAACCGGCTTCACTCATGATCCCCACATCGGTACCACCCTGCAATCCTTTGAAGAATTCGGCAGTGCCGTCTGCACGGTTATGTTTGCCATAGTCGTGGATCAGCAATTCGCTTTGCGGCGTTTTCAAACCGGCCTCCTTTAAAAAGCGGCGCGCAGTTTTTTCATTCTCTACAATATACTCCTTGATACTGTTTATGGTATCAACAAGATATGGCGTAAATGATTTTGCGGCGGCTTCGTCGGCAAGGGGTACGGGGATCAAATAAAGGGTTCCTAAAGGCATATTGCAAAATTGCTGTTTTTTGTTTAATTTAAGCTATCGAAAGGAGATTGAAAAAATGAAGTCATTAGGCATTAACTGGTTTATTGAGGGTTCTATCGATTTTGAGTATAAAAAGTACATCCTGCTCGACTATCTGCAGGAAATAAACCGGCATTTTGACAAGAGCAAATTGTACCCTAATCTTGCCGACCTGGTATTTCATTTCAATAACCTGCTGTATTTTAAGAAGAATAAAAGCATGATGCAGCAATCCTTTCCGCAACGGCTAACAAAAGCTGATATAGACGCGGTGAAGCTTACCTATCAAAAAATTGTGGATGACGACAGCACCATGCAGCAAATCGAACAAATCATCACTTTCGCCCTGCAAAAAATGGACCCCGCTATTCAAACCGGCAGGGAGATCTATGATTTTGTTGAGAGCCGGTTGAATATCGATCCTGTTGGCATTGTACCACTGTTACCTTACCATGGCTATTTCTCATTAAAAAACGGCAGCGAGCGTACCAACTTTATTTACGAATACCAGATCACCCTATTTGAAAACAAGGATGACAAATACCGGGGTATCAATATCAGCTTCATCGATACCTGGGAGCAAAGCATTATAAATACCCCCGAGGCCCTAAAACTCGATCTCATCCGCAGAAATAAATACCTGCCTAATCCAGCCGTTTATTACGTGCAAAGCGATATTACCTTTCCGCTGGAGCAAACGTTGCTGCCCGTGGCGAAAAGGAGTTTGGTGAAGTATATTTCAAATGCAGCGTAAATAAATGCGTTATTGCGAAAGTAAACTGACAAGGGAAGGCTGTCATGTTGAGGCACTCGAAGCATGTGGGCAAAGGCCTCTGCACCATGCTTAGCACGCGGATTGGCCTCTGCGCACGTCGCCCTTCGAGTGCCTCAGGGTGACACCCCTTCACAAGTTGAATATAAATGTCATGAGTAGGAACGATAGGACGATTTACCTACGCCAACAACTCTTTTTCTGCAAGCGCCGTTCCTTCAATCCTTGCTTTAATTTTCGCAAAGGCAGTTTCGCGGGTGGTGGATACATCGTCACAAAATGGAGAAAATCCACAATCGTCAGTTGTGCCTAATTGGTTCAGCGGGATAAATTCAGCCGCCTCCAGTACCCTGTCTCTGACCTCCTCTTTACTTTCAATTACAGGATTAAGCACATCAATAACTCCTACAAATGCTTTCTGGCTAGGTTTAAGGTGTTGCTTTATAATTTGCAGCACCTTTGGCCTGTCTGGCTCGCTTGCAAGCTGTAGATAAAAGCTGCCAACGTTTAAGGTGAACAGGGCCGGGATCAGGCCAGCATAGTCAATATCTGCGCTGTGGGTAGAGTCATGATCGCCGCCCGGGCAAACGTGCACGCCCAATTTTTGCTGCTCTTCTTTGGTGAAGCGATCAAATACCTGGTTATTGAGGTCGATGAAATGTTTTAAAACTCCGCCGGATGGATCGAGTTTAAGCGAAAGCCGGCCTTCCGTAAAATCCATTTGGACTTTGTATGCTCCCTGTTCCAGGCAACTTCTTATATCCTTTTCACATTCGTTAATAAGGTCGGCAATAAATTCAGCTTGTGAATAGCCTTCAATTCCGGCAGCAGGATATATTAAGCTTAGTGCGGAAGCAGATATAACGGCCTGTTTAACCGGTAACGACGTCAGCTTTTGTGCCGCTGTAAGGTATTTAACTGCATAATTACCATACCTGAACGGCCCCGAAGTTAAAAGCGGCAGCTGGCGGGAATGTCCGTCTTCAAAATCTATCCGCATTCCTTCGGCGGTCAGATTTGTTAACCCCTCCAACGGGTAAGTGGCAAAACTTGATTTGGTTTGCTCACCGTCGGTTATGACCGGCGAACCTGTTTTTTCAAGGTGTTTTAAGGTATCGGTGATGGCATCGGCATAAAGCTTTTGCAGATCAGCGTTACCTGAAGGATTTGTAATAGCCGCTACTAATTCAGGCGACCGTGGAATGCTTCCAATTGGTTCAGATGGGATTTTCATAGATTTAGAGGTTTGGTTTACTGCATAAAGTTAAAGGAATTTATTAAAACCCAAAATTACTTTAATGTCAATATTAGCCTCGCATTGGTTTCTTAGAAACCCGGACTTTTCGTTTCTGGCTATGAACTATGAACCATCATCCATGAACTACTTCGCCAACACCAATCCATTCTCCGGTACCCATTTATTATATTCAATAGTTTTGGCAACCCCTTCGGCGTATGCGCGGCTGCGTAGTTTTTCAACAAGATGCAAAGCCCCATCTATTCCGGCAGAAATTCCGGCTGTAGTAATCACGTTGCCGTTATCAACAAATCGGGTGTTAGCCAAAACTTTAGTTTTGGGGAATGTTTTAGCAAGGTTATCAATTTGTAGGTGATAAGTAGTTGCTGTCAAATTATCCAGCAATCCGGCTTTGCCCAATATAAATGCCCCGGTACAAACAGAAAAATATGATTTAAATTTTTGCGTTTTGATCCATGTGATAACCGAATCGGTAATAACTCCGGGGCCGGTATCACCTCCAAAAACAGCAAGGATGTCGGCAGGCGGAGCGTCGTTAATGGTATAATCGGGCGTTACAAAAAGCACGGTCTGCGCCCGGAGTGGTTTATAGCTTTTTGATACAGTGAATACATTGAATCCTGCGGCAATAAATACTTCCATCGGCCCGGCGAAGTCCAGCACCTCAACGCCATCCTGCAGGTAAAAGCAAATGGTAGGCTTTTCGGCGGCCAGTTGTTTTTTAAAATCGCCCAACTTCATTTTAATTAGCGTCATGCCGCAATGCGGGCAAACACCCGGCTTATCAAATTGCAGTTTGTCGCAATCGCCGTTACACGGGCCGCAAACGTAAACTATGGAATCCGGTTGAGTTGCAGGTTGGGCATTCGCTACACTTGCGCTGATTATGGTAAGTAGTATAATAAAGTATAATTTTTTCATGGAGTTGGGTTTGATAGTAAAGGTAAGTGATAATGAGACTGATAAGTGTGGCGGTTGTTACTAATGGCGTAAGATTTGTCAAACAAAAAAACAGCCGTCACAATTGCTGTGAACGGCCGCTTCAGTTAACTATCCCTAATTTATCAACTTACTCTTATTCCATAATTTATCAAAAAAACTAAAACCATTTTCTGAGCCCCTGCAAATCATTGGTTAGTTTTATAATGTCAAAAGTATAGCGCCGGGGCCAGAGTTTATACGGGGAAAATACGGTATCTGTATGCGGTAATTACGCAATTTTGCGGATAGGATTATAAAAGAAAAGGCTCCCGGAAATCGGAAGCCTTTTATAGCGAAAAAGGGTGCGTGTTAAACCAGCTTAGTAAGCGCTGCTCTCACCCTTGGTATCAGTTGTTCAATATCTTGTAAGGTACTTGCACCTACCGATGCCCTGAACCATGGGGTGTCGTCATCTGTTCCAAACGCGGCGAATGGCACGAATGCAACCTTCGCTTCCTTAATTAAATAGAAATTTGTATCTGCCGATGTTTTTAATACAGTACCGTCTGGAGTGGTTTTACCGGCATAATCAACTTTAATAGTTAAGTAGATGGCTCCCATCGGCTCAATAGCATCAACATTAAACCCATCGGCCTTCATTTGTTGAAAACCCTGGTACAGCGTATTTAAGCTGTTTTGAATATTGCCTTTTAATTCGGCCAGGTAAGTATTAACGTCGTGATCCTGTTTTAAAAACTTAGCCATGGCAACCTGCTCGGCCTTTGGCGACCAGGCGCCCATGTGGCCAACAATGGCCTTCATGTGGCTAACAACTTCGGTTGGGCCAAAGCCCCAGCCAACGCGTACGCCGGTAGCGGCAAAACATTTGGAGGCGCCGTCAACAAAAATGGTAACATCCTTTAACTCGGGACGAAGCGTTACCGGGTTAAAATGCTCGTGTTTGCCGAAGGTAAGTTGTGAATAGATCTGATCATATAATAAGTAAAGCGGCTTTTCGCCGGCTTTACGGGTTTTGTTCTCGGCAATCACCAAATCGCAGATCTCTTCCAGGTCTTTTTTGGTGAACATGGTACCTGTTGGGTTAAGCGGCGAGCAAAGCGCCAGCAGGGCGGCACCCTTTAAATGCGGGGCAAGCTCGGCAGCAGTGGGCATAAAATTATGCTCAGGACGAGTGGGTATAATAACAGCCTCGGCCTTTAACAGATCGCAATAGTGATTGTTGTTCCAGGACGGGGCAGGGAAAACCACTTTATCTCCCGGATCAACGACTGCTAAAAATATAGAATAGATCAACGGCCTTGAACCGCCCGAAACCAGGATCTGGTTGGGGGCATAGTCCAGGTCAAACCTGCTTTTTAAAAATGCAGATACACTTTCGCGCAGGTTCAGCATGCCGTCGGCTGGCGGGTAGTTGGTTTGGTTATCGGCATAAGCCTCAACAATACCTTGTTTCAGCTGCGCTGGGATAGGGTAAATATTTGAGTCAAAATCGCCAATGGTTAAATTGGCAATGTTTTGTCCCTGGCGTTTAAGTTCGTTTATCTCGCCTGCAATTTTAATAATTTCGGAGCCGTGCAGGTTCCGGGCTAATGAAGAAACACTCATGTTAATGTGCTGATTTTTGATGTGCAAAGTTAAGCTAAAAGCTGAAAGCGAAAAGCCCAAAGCAAAAAAGGAAATTACGCTTAAAAATCATCCAACGGAAAGTGAAAGCTTTCTGCTTTAGTCTTTTAGCTTTCAGCCCGAACCCCCTTGTTTCTTTCCCTATAACTCCCTAAGTTTGCGCCTCAATAAAATTGTTATGGCTAAAGCATCTGAAATAAAAAATGGCAACATCCTTCGTTTCAATGGCGAACTGTTGCAGGTAGAAGAATTTTTGCACCGCACACCGGGTAACCTGCGCGCTTTTTACCAGGCACGGATGCGTAACGTAAAATCGGGCAAGCTGGTTGAATACCGTTTCCGTACTGATGAGGATGTAACCATTGCCCGTGTTGAAACCAATAACTACCAGTATCTATACGAAGATGGCGACTCATTGGTAATAATGGACAACACAACCTACGATCAGCATAATGTGCCTAAAAACCTGTTCGGCCCGGCTGTAAAATTCCTTAAAGAAGGCATGAACGTAATTGTTGCCTTTGAAAGCGAAGAGCCTATTATGGGATCTATCCCCGGATCTGCTGAATTGGAGATCACTTACACCGAGCCTGCTGTTAAGGGCGATACTTCAACCGGCGCCATGAAAAACGCCACAGTTGAAACCGGTGCAGAAATTAAAGTGCCCTTGTTTATTAATATAGGCGATAAGGTAAAGGTTGATACCGCTACCGGCGCGTACGTGGAAAGAGTGAAAGCGTAAGGGGCCCCTACCCCCTAAAGGGGAATAAGAAATAGAATTGAAAGCCTCCGGAAAAGGGGGCTTTTCTGTTGATCCGGCAAGCAGCAACGAATACTGCAATATACTATTACGCTATATCCGCAAATGCCAGCCTGCAAAGGGTTTCACAGTTGCGCAGGTTGGGCTGCCATCCTTTGCTGTACCGGGAACAATTGTCTCAAGCCCCGAATTTTCATTTGCCCTGTTAATCAGATCCCAACTGATGTCTCTCAGTGGAATTTTAAGCCGCCGGCTCCACGGTGAAACCTGGCCAGCAAAAGTGCCGATGCCTATATAAATAAACTTTTCTACCGGCGGGCCTTGTACATAGGGGCCTCCAAATCGCGCCAATTCAGTTTTTGCCGGATCGACCTTTACATCAATCATTAATTCAAAATGCAGGTCGCCATCAGCTGAAATTTGTACCTGCACAGCTTCAACTACATTACCATGTCCCTTTTGCAGTGCGAAATGAATGCCAGCAGGGGGCTTTTGTAAGATGATATGGAGATTGACGGTCATTTTGAACGTAAATTTTGTGTCTGATAACCAATGCTATTTATTCAAACCAAGTTTAAAACATTAGCTCCAGTAATACCGGGCAATGGTCGGAATGCTTTGCCTCCGGTAAAATGGCAGCTCTTTTTATATGTTCTTCCAGCGCACTTGTAGCCATGTTATAATCAATACGCCAGCCCAGGTTTTTGGCCCGTGAATTCGCCCTAAAGCTCCACCATGTATAATTGTGCGGCTCCTTGTTCATGTGCCGGAAGGTATCTATATAACCAGACTCTAAAAAATTCTCCATCCATTCGCGTTCCTCAGGTAAAAAACCGGATGAATTTGCGTTTGATTTCGGGTTGTGAATGTCTATGGGACGGTGACAGATATTATAATCGCCGGATACTACCAGCTTTGGGCATTGCGATTGCAGCAGCTCAAGGTAACGGCCAAACTCATCTAAAAAACGGTACTTAAAAGCTTGCCGGTCATCACCGCTTGAGCCTGACGGAAAATAAACGCTCATTACCGATACTTCGTCAAAATCAACCCTGATATTGCGGCCCTCCCGGTCATAATCGTTGATGCCGCAGCCATACTCAACATGCTTTGGGGTTTGTTTGGTTAAAATGGCTGTGCCACTATAACCCTTCTTTTCGGCAGGATACCAGTAATGTTCGTAGCCAAGATCCTCAACTAATTTCAGATCAGTTATTACATCCGGCGAAGCCTTAATTTCCTGCAGGCAAACTACGTCGGCATCGGTAGCCTGCAGCCAGGCCAGCCAGTTTTTGCTGATTGCCGAGCGAATGCCGTTAACATTATAGGTGATGATCTTCATGAAGCCCCCTAGCCCCCTAAAGGGGGAATTATTTTTAGTGTTGATATAATTAATTATTGAAACCTCCCGGTATCTGCTCCCCCTTTAGGGGGCCGGGGGGCTAAGTATTTTATCAAGCTGTTTGCATTCTTTTTTACTCAGCAATTCTACGGTCATTGGTACATCTACAGCTGGGCGATCATTTTTGTCTTTTTTTACCGCAGCAATCTTGTCGACCATATCAATGCCGGTAACAACCTCGCCATAAACGGTATAACCCTGGTCTAAATGCGGGGCTCCGCCAACAGATTCATAATATTCGCGCTGCCATGCCGGGATTTTATGTCCTTTCAGGCGGGTTTGCTCAAGCGTATCCAGTTTGCCGGCGCTAAACCGTTTGCCTTCCACAATATAAAACTGGCAGCCACTTGATGCTTTAGCGGGGTTGTCATCCCGCGCAGCAGCCAATACGCCGCGTTTATGAAACAGGCTGTCCCTGAATTCTGCCGGAACGGTGTACCCAACATCGCCATTGCCAAGTTCGGCCCCTGGTTTTGCCTTGGTGGTATCTTTTGAATCAGGATCGCCACCCTGGATCATAAAGTTCTGGATAACGCGGTGAAACAAGGTGCCATTATAAAAGCCCTTCTTTGCCAGCTTTATAAAATTATCGCGGTGCTTGGGTGTTTCGTTATACAGTCGGATGATACAGCTGCCATAGCTGGTTTTTATCCGCACATACTGGTTTTTGGGCCCTTTGGCAAAAGCTGTTGTGATGGCCAGTAAGAGGAGTGCTGTAGTAAAAAGTTTCTTCATATATGTTTTGTTTATCAAGCGAATCAATGGTTCAAACTAATCCACCATCCCTAACTCCTCAAAATAATCAATCATCAGCGATTTCAAAACCATTTCCTGTTCAAGCAAAGTATAGTTAGGGATCACGTCAACCCGTTTCCAATGCGGCCAGCCGTCCTGGTCCAGCCCTTCCAGCTCATAAAAGCCCATTTTACTGAATAGCTTACAGTTGGCAATATGCATCAGCTCCTCCTTTTGCCGTTTGCTGAATTTACGCGGGCCTTGTCCAAGCTCCTGCACGCCAATCAAAAACAACATCACCTTCAGATCCGGCTTCTCGTTATCAAACTCATCAGCAATGCGTTGCTGTAAGGCACTCCATTTTAAATTAATCTCGGCTGGTTTCACGGGAACAAATATAAGTTAGTTCATGGTTCATAGTTGATGGTTCATGGTAAAAAGTGCATTTAGTTCATGGTTCATGGTAACGTGCAGATGGCGCAATTTAGCTATCATTATATCACCTAACCTTTTTTCGGCTATGAACTATGAACCATCAACCATGAACCTCATGCAATTTAGTTGCATTTAAACAAGATTGTTACCTTTATTGATATTTTTATTATTTACTTTTGCAGCTTACTGCTGTATTAGCTAACTGACTTGAAAACTAATAAACGCCATATTATCCATGCATGGATTTTATTGATCTGCTTTATCGCAGGCCAGTATATGGTGTATTCTCACCAGCACAAGCTGATTAAGGAAACAGAGCAGTCTTACTCCGCTAACAAACCGCAGCCGCATCAAACCGTTTCCGAGAAATGCCAGTTATGCGATGCTATGCATCACAACAGCATGGTTATTACCAGCAATGTTACTGTTAGCCCCATCTCGGTTACTGATCATGTTTACAAATCACCTGTATATAACTTCACAAGCTTAGCGCTTATTCTCTCCGGTGGCCGTGCCCCGCCCTGTGCCAATTATTCAGTTTAAAAGCTAAAGGCTTTTTGTGTTAACACAAATGATCAACAGATCGAATTTGATTGTCACTTTTTAGGCCGATGAACGTCTAAACCGTAATCGATCAAAGGTCGCCGGTCCAATTCTTTAATAATTCAGACTAACAATAATGAAATTTAAGATAAGAATATTAAGCTTACTCTCACTACTGGTATTATGCACGGCAATTACCGCTATTGCTGCGGTAAAAAATACCGATGTCCCTGTAGGAAACCTGATAGGAACAGTAACCGATAAAACCAACGGGCAAACCATTATAGGAGCTACCGTAAACATTCCCGATTTAAGGCGCGGAACAATAACCGATGCCAACGGACATTACAAGCTGGAAAATCTGCCTAAAGGCGTTTACCTGGTCCAGGTTACCTACCTGGGCTACGCCGCTTTTAACCAAAAGGTTGATTTTACGAAAACAACAACGTTGGATATCCAGTTACAACCGTCTTCGCTAGAAGCAGGAGAGGTAGTTATTACCGGTGTGAGCAAGGCTACAGAAATAAAACGCGATCCTGTGCCGATGGTTGCCGTAGGTAAAACATTTATTGACCAGCGCTCTGCCGCAGGCAACGTTATCGATATGATAGCCAACATTCCAGGCGTTAGTGCGGTAACTACCGGACCTAACGTTTCAAAGCCATTTATCCATGGTTTGGGTTATAATCGCGTAGTGACGCTTGAAGACGGGATCCGCCAGGAGGGCCAGCAATGGGGAGATGAACATGGTGTAGAAGTTGATCAAAACTCCATCGACCGCGTAGAAGTTATAAAGGGCCCGGCCAGCTTATCCTACGGCTCTGACGCTATTGGTGGTGTTGTAAATTTAATTACGCCGCCACCTGTTGCTGATGGAAAGATACTTGGATCGGTACAGGGAACGTATGGCACTAATAACGGCTTAATGAACGGCTCGTTCAGATTGTATGGTAATCAAAACGGATTGGTTTGGGGTACCATATTGTCGGCTAAGGAAGCAAAGGATTACCAGAATCAGCACGACGGCAGGGTATACGCAACCAACTTTAAGGAAAAGGATGCCCGCTTCATGATCGGCCTGAATAAGTCATGGGGAACTTCATTTTTTAATGCATCGTTATTTGATGATCAGCAGGCAATTCCTGATGGTAGCCGCGACTCGCTTACCCGCAAGTTTACCAAGCAGGTAACTGAAGACGATTTGTTCCGGCCGATTGTTTCCCCATCTGAGCTGAATTCATACAATATTCCTGTTTTACATCAGCATGTACAGTTATACCGGATCTATAACAACAGCAATTTTAACTTAGGCAGTGGCAATTTAATTGTGAACCTTGGTTACCAGTTTAGTCACCGTCGTGAATTTACCCACCCGGAAGATCCTGATGTTGCGGGACTAAACCTGCATTTAAGCACCTATACCTACGACTTTAAATACAACTTTGATTTAGGAATGGGTTATGAAACCACCGTTGGCGTAAACGGGCAATACCAGAACAATACCATTGGTGATGCTACCGATTTCCCTATTCCGGCTTATCACCAGTTTGATATCGGTCCTTTTTTGATCATGAAAAAGACCTTTGGCAAGCTTGATTTGTCAGGCGGTGCCAGGTTCGACACGCGGTCTTTCCACGGACAGGCAGCTTATATCGATACTGCCGGGAAATATCAGCAGCTTTACACCGGTTCTAACCCGGAAAGTGCGCCAAATGTAGTATCGCAATTTCCGGCTTTAAATAAAACCTTTTCAGGCTTTAACGGCAGCTTCGGTGGTGCATACAATTTCTCCGACCACTTTTTGTTAAAGGCGAATATTGCACGTGGTTTCCGCGCACCAAGTATTGCGGAGCTCTCGGCAAACGGCCCTGATCCAGGCTCACAGATCTACCATGTAGGTAATCCTGATTTCAAGCCGGAGTTCAGTACCCAGGAGGATATTGGCGCGTTCCTTACCCTGCCAAATGTATCGTTCAGCGTTGAGCTATTTAACAACAATATCCAAAACTACATTTTCCAGGAGCAGGAGCTAAATGCCGACGGCTCACCTGTACTAACACAAGGGTACAATACTTTTACCTATGTGCAAAGCAAAGCCAGGATAAATGGCGGCGAGTTTAGCCTGGATATCCATCCGCTTAAATGGCTGCACTTTGAAAATTCGCTGGCCTTAACCTACGGACAAAACCTGGGTACAGGTGGTAAAGTTCCCGATAGTTTGAAATACCTGCCATTCATCCCACCGCTGCACACGCACTCGGAGTTGAAAGCTAATTTTAGCAAGGGCTTTAGCAATTTCAGGAACGTGTACGCCTTTTTTGGGTTTGACCATTTCAGCGCACAGAACCGCTTTTTTGCAGCATATGGCACTGAAACTTACACCGCAGGCTACAACCTGTTAAGCGGTGGCATCGGTACTGACCTGGTTGACGGCGGCGGAAAAACTATCGCCAAATTGTTTATAGAAGGAACAAACCTTGGCAATGTAAATTACCAGTCGAACATGAGCAGGTTGAAGTATTTTGATAACGCAACTGTTCCGGCCGGCGTTCAACCGGGTATTTTCAACATGGGGCGCAACATCAGCTTTAAGGTAGTAGTACCTTTTGATTTGTCGCCGCATCCAAAATCATAATATAAATAACTATTGATAATCCTAAAGTCCCGCCCTTAAAAGCGGGATTTTTTGTTTTGATGGGTTTAGTCCGCAGGCGAATTGCGCATGCTTTTTATAATGCGCTCGCGGTGCTGAAGCCCCCAGTTCCTTAGCTCATTAACCACATTGTCTAACGATCTGCTATAGGGCGTAAGCTCATACATCACTGTAACCGGTGTGGTAGGGAACACCTTACGGACTACAAATTCATTCATTTCCAATTCCCGTAATTCTTTCGAGAGAATTTTTGGAGTAATTCCATCAAGCGTGCGTTGGATCTCGTTAAAACGTTTCGATCCGTTTGAAAGCGAAACGATCAGCGGCAGCTTCCACTTGCCGTTTAACACATATAAAGCATCCTTTACAGCATTTACGCTGGCACTGCACGCTTCCGGAGTGTGTACTGCATCTATAAAACTTGTTTCCATATATCTAAACTATCCAAAAGGATAGCGCTATCCTTTTGGATAGTACTATCTTTTTAATAGTAAAGGTAACTATTTTTGCTCCAATAAAAAAAGAAAAATGAAGGCTATAAAAATTACTTACTGGGTTACCACTTCAATTATCGGGTTAATGATGATCTATTCGGCTTATGCCTATTTAACGCAGGCGGCTGTAGCACAGGGGTTTGTTCATCTTGGCTTCCCCTCGTATTTTAGGGTTGAACTGGCTATTGCCAAATTGATTGGAGCGATACTAATTCTTACTCCGCTTAGTGCAAGGATAAAGGAATGGGCTTACGCTGGATTCACCATCACATTTGTATCCGCATTTATCGCCCACACAGCCTCCGGCGATCCGGTTTCGAGATGGGTGATGCCTGTGATATTTTTGGTGGTGCTGGCAGTGTCTTATTACACCTATAATAAGCTGCCTAAGAAAATCTAACAAACCTTATTTGCTATTGCGCGATGGAAAATTGCAGAGCTGCATACATCATCCCGTAATAGCAATTATTCAATCACCTCGTAAATAGTAACAGGTTTTGCCTTGTTTTTAAGCACAACCTCGCCTATCTTTTCGCATTTGAATGATTCCTTTGCCTTGTGGTAAACTTCTTCGGTAATTATAATTTGTCCGGCCTTAGCTGCAGATTGCAGGCGTTGTGATAAGTTCACTGTGTCGCCAATTACCGTATAGTCCAGGCGTTTTAATGATACCGATCCTATATTACCCGACACCATCTCGCCCGAATTAATGCCTATTGATACTGCCGGTTTATAGGAAATATCCCCCAGCTTTATCTCTTCCATATTCTTTAAATGCTCTCTAACTACCAATGCCACGTCAATGGCTTTATCGAGATGATAATCACCTCTAAAAACCGCCATTATAGCATCGCCCATAAACTTATCTACATGGCCACCCTGCGCCAAAATTTCCTTCACAATGCTGTCAAATAAACCATTAAGTAAGGTTACAACCGTATTGGCCGGAACCTGCTCCGTAATGGCAGTAAAACCGCACACATCAATAAACATAACGGTGCCGTCAATCAGTTCATTCTTCATCAGGCTGCCTTCAAACTCCTTGTGGTTCATGAAGTTCAGCACGTTCTCATCCACATACATCTTAAGGATGTTGTTTTCCTTGATGGCCTTCATGGTTTCCTGCAGCTGCCTTACATGTATTATGGTTTTTTCCATGGTAAGGTCAAGATCTTCAAAGTCTACCGGTTTGCACACAAAGTCGAATGCGCCGCGATTCATGGCGGTGCGAATGTTTTGCATATCGCCATAGGCGGATACCACCACGGCTTTGACCATCGGATTTGCTTCGGGCAGGCGGCTAAGCAGGGTCAGGCCATCCATAATGGGCATATTAATATCGCTCAAAATAACATCCAGGTCAGGATGTTCCTTTACACGTTCAAGCGCCTCTTCGCCATTTTGGGCAAAAACAAACTCATATATATTTTCACGGATTTTCCGGCGAAATTTTTGCTTTACCAGTAATTCCAGGTCCGCTTCGTCGTCCACTACCAGTATTTTGGCCATTATTCTGTAAACGTTTTAAGTTTCTCCTTTAGTAAATTAAAATCAAGGGGCTTTGTTAAAAAATCATTGGCGCCGTTTTCCATAGCCTGCCTGTGGTTTTCCTCATCGCCATAAGCGGTTATCATCATTACAACCGGTGGTGGGGGCGGGTTGTGAAAATCATGACGGATATGCGTAAGCAATTCCAACCCGCTCATGCCAGGCATATTGATGTCCGACAGGATTAGCACGACCTCTGAATGTGCGCTGTGCAAATAAGTCAACGCTTCCTCGCCCGAAAGCGCGAACGAAAAATCAAATTCATTGTTCTTAATTTCCTTACGGAAGCGCTGTAGGAAAAGCGGTTGAACGTCTGCTTCGTCGTCGACTACGAGTATTTTCATGGCTGTTAAATATAGCTATTAAAAGTTTATACAGGAATTGAAATTGTGAACTCAGTGTAATTTCCTTCAATGCTATCAACACTCACCTTACCTCCATGTCCTTTTACAATAATATCATAACTTAGTGACAATCCCAACCCTGTTCCCTCTCCGGTTGGTTTGGTGGTAAAAAACGGCTGCATAATTTTATCCCTGATAGCGTCAGGGATCCCGTTACCATTGTCCCGAACCTTAATAGTTAGCTGCCCATTTTTGATTAGCGTAGTTACAGTAATTTCCGGTTTGTAAGCCGGCCCTGCGCTTTTCTTTTTTTGATTAACCGCATAAAATGCATTGTTGAATAGGTTCAGCAGCACCCGCCCAATGTCCTGTTGTACTACATTTATTTTAGGCAGATCATTGGCAAAATCAGTTATTATTTCTGCGTTGAACGATTTGTCTTTTGCCCGCAGGCCATGATAGGAAAGTTTTAAAAACTCTTCGGCAATTGCGTTGAGATTGGTTGGTTGTTTTTCACCACTACCTGTGCGACTGTGTTGCAGCATCCCTTTAACTATGCTATCAGCGCGTTTACCGTGGTGATTTATCTTTTGCTCGTTTTGCTTAAGGTCGGCAGCAATAACTAAAGCATCTTCAATATCGCCCACTTTCAACACTTCTTCCAACTCGTCAATCATCTCCTGGTTAACCTCCGAAAAATTATTTACAAAATTCAGCGGGTTCTGAATCTCGTGGGCAATGCCGGCAGTAAGTTCGCCGAGTGAAGCCATTTTTTCAGCCTGGATCAGTTGCGTTTGGGTTGATTTAAGGTTGCTTAGCGTAGCCTCTAAAACCATATTGGCTTTTTGTTTTTGCCGGTTATTCCGGTAAAATATAATGGACAATAACAACAGGATACCAATACCTGATAATAAAATAATCGTCGTGTTACGGGTTTTTGCCGCTGCTTTTTCCTTTTCAAGCTCCTGCAAACGGAGCTGTGTTTTGAACGATAATTGTTCAAAATCGGCCAGGTTTTTTATTGTGGTTTTAAAACTGCTGTCCCGCGCCAGCAGCGCCAGCCCCTGGTATTTATAGGCGCTATCAAAACTTGCTGTTAACCGATAGCTTTTGTAAAGATTTTCATAAGCGTCGCCGAGATCCTTGTTCCCCATATCGTTCAACACCCGTAGTGTTTTCTTTGCATAAAGCAAGCTGGAGTCCGGCCGTTTTTCCGAAACATAGTAGCGTGCCAGATCGGAATAAACCGAAGCTGTTACCTGGACGTTATTTGTTGCAACGCTTTGGACGGCACTTTTATGAAAAAATTGCAGCGCTATGTCCTTTTGGCCCTTCTTCAAATAAATTTCGCCGGTAATATAATAGGCCCAGCTCAGGTACATATCGTAACCACGTCGGTTTAGTATGTTAATGGCTTCCTTTTCAAATGCCAACGCAGAATCCACCCGGTTGAGTTTAAAATAAACATGGCCTAGGTTCATATTCACCATACCAAGTAATTGGCGGTCATCCGCTGCTGCCGCGAGCTTTTTAACTTCCCGGTATTCTGTTATCTGCTGATCGACGTTGTTTGTTGAGCCCATCAGATGCCCCATATCATGGCGGATACTTCCTAAAATACTTATCCTGTTTTTATATGGCGTTGTGTTTTTGTCAAGCGACCAGGTCTTGCCTTCGTTTTTTGGGTCTGATGCAATTGCGAGTGCCTGCTGCAGATATTTAAATGATTCGGGATATTTACCAAGGTGCATTAATTCATAGCCTTTAGAATCCAGTGCGTTGGCTTCATCAATTGCTTTGCCGTTTTTTCTCGCTATAGCCAGGCATTGATCAATATAATTAATTGCTATTGCCCTTTTATCTTCCGCATAATAATTCTCCAAAGCAACCATCGCTTTAAAACGGGCAGAGTCGGTTTTGGCAATTTTTAAAGCCTGTTGTAGACTATCTGTGGTACCTTGCTGCGCACGGGATAAAACAGGCATCAGCAAGAACAGTAATATATTTACGTAGCGTTTCATCTTTATTATGATTGATCGGGTAATGAGATTATAAACTCTGATCCCTCACCCGCTATACTATTAACCTGTATACTTCCTCCATGACCCTTCACCACCATATCATAAGTTAAAGATAGGCCTAATCCGGTTCCTTCGCCCGTAGGTTTCGTGGTAAAAAATGGTTGCATTATCTTTTCCTTAATAGCATCGGGAATACCAATGCCATTGTCGCTCACCTTAGCCCCCCAGCCCCCTGAAGGGGGGGCAAAAGTGGTAATCGTAACTGTTGGTTTATAATCTGCTCCGGCCGTTTTCTGTTTTTGATTTACCGCGTAAAATGCGTTATTAAAGAGGTTCAATAACACCCTGCCTAGATCTTGTTGCACTACATTTACCTTCGGCAGATTTTCATCGAAATTAGTAACCAGTTCGGCATTGAAGGTTTTATCTTTTGATCGTAAGCCATGGTACGAAAGCTTCAAAAATTCATCGGCTAAAGCATTCAGGTCAGTTGGTTGTTTCTCGCCGGTACCAATGCGGCTGTGTTCAAGCATGCCTTTAACAATGCTGTCAGCACGTTTGCCGTGGTGATTTATCTTTTGCAGGTTTTGGGTAAGGTCATCCGCAATGGCGATCACATCCTCTTTATTGCCGGCTTCGGCTTCTTCTTTTAATTCGCTCAATAATTCGACGCTCACCTCTGAAAAATTATTGACGAAGTTCAAAGGGTTCTGGATCTCATGGGCAATGCCGGCAGTAAGTTCACCAAGCGATGCCATTTTTTCGGCCTGGATGAGCTGCGTTTGTGTTTGCTTCAGGTGAGTTAATGATTGATTAAGTTCTGACGTTCGTTCATTAACCTGGGTTTCAAGTAATGTATTCTGATTAGCCAGTATTTGCTGCTTTTCCTGCTCCTGTGCCAGGTTTTGTGCCGATAAGAGCTGTACCTCATTCAACATGCTTAAAAGCTTTTTATTGGTCAGCGAATTTTGCACGCCCAGGTAAAAAGACATCCCTATAGGAAACCAAATAAGTCCGGCACCCCATAGTAACTGCGCCAAAACTGTACCCTGGTTTAATAAGCTGCTTATCGTTATGAATATGACATATAAGATGATCCCTGCAAGCACAAAACCCGCATCCTTTATCTTACGTTTTATGGCCCAAATACAAACATGCACCGCTTCCATCATAAACAACAAGGGTATCACATCAGTATTAATAATAAAACCTGTTACCCCGGTAAAATACATGTAGACAGCCGTCCCTGCTCCTAAAACCGACAGAAGTGAAAAAATCCTGCGGTACGGATAATTAAACAATGCATAAACAGTTAACAGCAGAAACAACATACCGATAACAAAGAATAAGCCTTCGCCATAAGCCATCCACATCTGAAGAGCAAGGTTTCCAAAACGGTTTATGCCCCATATCTCGTTGGGCAGGGTTATAAAACAAACGGACGCGCAAAAAAGAGCGTAATATAAATTCACCTTTTTCCGCCGATCAACAATGAAATATACCAGGTGAATACAAAAGACAATCAAAATCGCTCCACCAAATACGGTGAATAGGAGTATGAAGTTTTTTATTCCATCCAGGTAGATATGATAATTGGCTAATGCTGATGGATAATCATTTACATACAGGGCAAAAGCCGGTAACGGCTCAAAAAGCGAGGAAATATAGCTTAACCCCGGTTGATACGCCACCCGCACTGCAATAACGTTGTCCTTCCCGGGTTCAAGTTTGATAATAAACGGCTCCTTTGAAGTCAGATAACCGCTCACGACAGACGGATTGGAACTTACATTTCCATACCGTGCGATGAACTTCCCGTTCAAATATATCTCAGACGCAGTATATTGAGCAACACGCACAGCCAGCGTTTTGCCCATTAACGAACTGTCGACCAAGATATGCGTCCGTATCCATGCGATGCCCGCATTTTTAAGTTCGTCGAAATGTTGGATATCCTGGCCGGGGTCAATAGTTTTCCATTTACTGTCGTCAAAAGCTGCACTTTGCCAATGCAGGTTGTCGCCCGTGTGGAATTTCCATCCCTGTATTAAAGTATCCTGTTTCGACAGCCTATTTAAATGAAAACCCCGCCCGGTTTGCCCATTCTGCCCGTAAGAAATAAAAGAAAAAAACAAGGCACAAAAAAGCAATAATAATTTTTTCATAAACGCGCGGTCAATAAAGGTCGAAATAAAAAAATGCTCTTAACCGCTGCAGATCAGGTGGTTCAATCAAGCAGTTATTAGGAAAGGAAAAAGTATGGAAATTAATTTAATAAAGCAATACCCATTAAATTGGCAGCGAAATGATAAATTCTGTGTACTCGTTTTCCTTACTACGGATGTCGAGTTTACCCCCATGCGCCTTTACCACTATATCATAGCTTAACGAAAGACCCAATCCGGTACCTTCACCAGTTGGTTTGGTTGTGAAAAATGGCTGCATTATTTTATCCTTTATCGAGTCTGGGATTCCTGTGCCGTTGTCTTTTACCCTAATCTCCATGTACTTGCCTTTTAGCGATGTGGTGACCTCAACAACTGGTTTAAACGCTGCATCGGCTTTTTGCCTTTGCATAACCGCGTAAAAGGCATTATTAAACAGGTTCAATAACACCCGGCCTATATCTTGCGGCACCATATTGGCTAAAGGCAGATTGTCGGCCAAATGCGTTTCCAGGTTGGCGTTGAATGATTTGTCCTTTGCCCTAAGCCCATGGTAAGAAAGGCGCAGGTATTCGTCTGCAAGCTTATTAATATCAGTCGGTTCCTTGGTGGTGCTGCTGGCGCGGCTGTGCTGCAGCATTCCTTTAACTATCCCATCTGCACGTTGCCCGTGATGGCGGATCTTTTCCAGGTTTTGTTTAATATTTGCGGCAATGGCAATGGCTTCGTCCTTGTCCCCATTGTTTAACTCCTCTGTCATTTCTTCAATCAGTTCCATACTAACTTCGCTGAAATTATTAACGAAGTTAAGAGGATTCTGAATCTCGTGGGCAATCCCGGCGGTAAGCTCACCCAACGAGGCCATTTTTTCTGATTGGATAAGTTGGTCCTGTGTAGCCTTCAGCTCTTCAACTATTTCCTGCAGGTTTTCCTTCTGCTTCACCAGTTCGGCGGTACGCTCACTCACTAAAGCCTCAAGCTCTGCTTTCCGTTCGGCAGCAATGCGTAGTTCTTCTTCCTGTTTATTTGAGTTCGCCCATTTGCTGAAGATCCACACAAAGGAGGCTATTGTAGCAAACTCAAAGAAATTGTCATGCTTGTCATAAAATACCGGGGCAATAAGCTGTGTCACGCCCGTTATAAAGCTTACGCCAACCAGTGGGAAGTTGGCCTGCAAATAACTTTTTTGCCCTTTAAAGTCGGGTTCCTTATCCACATAAAGTAACAAGCCTAATAATAACGCAGCGCCGAGCATATTGTCGACCCCATCTTCAAGAAATGCTTGTACGGCTATATAAAGCACTATTACCACCCAGGTAGCTGTGTTAAAAAGTGTGCTCCATTTAAGATAGATATGTGTAGTTCTATAACGTTTTGATAAACGCCTGATCAATAAAAAAGCTGCAACGAAACAAAATACAGTCATGCGTTAAAATTAATATTTACATCCTAAATATAATTATTTTAATGTCTTTAAACTTCATTTGCCCATTCGGTTTGTTAACTCACCGGTAATGTAACCACAAATTCAGTATATTCCCCCTCTTTGCTATTGATATCAATCTTCCCGCCGTGTGCTTTTACCACAATATCATAGCTTAATGATAAGCCTAAACCGGTGCCCTCGCCTGTTGGCTTGGTGGTAAAAAAGGGCTGCATTATTTTATCCTTTATCGCATCGGGAATGCCGACACCATTATCTCTTACTTTGGCCCCCCAGCCCCCTGAAGGGGGAGCGAAAGTGGTAATCGTTACTGTTGGTTTATAATCCGGTCCTGCGGTTTTTGCTTTTTGATTTACGGCATAAAATGCATTGTTGAAAAGGTTTAGTAATACCCGGCCAATATCCTGCTGCACCACATTTGCCTTTGGTAATTTTTCATCAAAATTTGTTACCAGTTCGGCGTTAAAGGATTTATCCTTTGCCCTTAGGCCGTGGTAGGAAAGTTTTAAAAACTCGTCAGCCAAAGTATTAATATTGGTTGGTTGCCGCTCACCGGTGCTCGTGCGGCTGTGTTGCAGCATACCTTTTACAATAAAGTCGGCCCGTTTGCCATGGTGCTGGATCTTTCCAAGATTGATTTCCAGGTCGTCTGCAATGGCAATGGCGTCTTCGGTATTGCCGGCCTTTAATTCTTCCTTCAGCTCCTGCGTAAGCTCAACGCTTACCTCGCTAAAATTATTTACAAAGTTCAGTGGGTTTTGGATCTCGTGGGCTATACCGGCAGTGAGCTCACCAAGCGAAGCCATTTTCTCCGCCTGAATCAGTTGGTTTTGTGTGGATTTTAAATCAGTAATGGTTTCCGCAAGCTGGTCGCGCTGGGCTATTATTTCTTCCTGCTGCTCGCTTAATTGTTTGGTCCGGAGGCTTACCTTTTCTTCTAATAACTGATTTTCCATAATTAAATGGCGCGACCGGTAGTTGATGAAAAGGTATATCGAGGTAGCAAATAAAACAATATACAACAGCCACGCCCACCATTTAAACCACCACGGCGAATCTATGATAATTGTAAAGCTGTCGCCTGTGGTATTCCATATGCCCGAGCTATTGGCAGCCCTTACCCTGAACGTGTAGGTGCCTGGCGAAAGATTGTTATAGGTAATGGTGCGGTTTGTGCCTGCCTGTACCCATTGCCTGTCATATCCGTCCAGTTTACAGGCGTATATATTTTGTGCCGGGTTTTCATAATGCAGCGCTATGTAGTTAAATGTTAAGCTGTTTTCATCGTGGGCAAGCGTCAGGCTTTTGCGCCCGAAGGCCAAAACGTTTGTGGCTGATTTACTGTTGGCTCCCGGGTTGTTATAAGTTATACCTTCCAGGTGTACGACAGGAGGATATGGATCGCCATCCAGGTCCTTAGGATTAAAAATCGCAAGCCCATTGTTGATCGACAAAACAAATCGCCCGTCGGCCATATTCGTTCGCCCTAATTGAGCCGACTCCGCATCCGGTAAAATATCAGCCAGCTTATAATTTTTAAGCGCCATGGTTTTAGGATCAAGCCGGGTGAGGCCCCTGTCTGACGCCATCCACAGCCGCCCGGTACTGTCTTCCTTTATGTCGGTAATGCTGTTATATAACAAACCCGAACGTTCATCAATTTGCCGTTTATAAGTCCCGGTTTTCAAATCAAATTCAAATAGCCCGGTAAGGTAGGTGCCAACCCAGAACCTGCCCGTGTGGTCCTCGTAGATGGCCGAGATACACGTCATACGGGTGTTTTTCAGGGAATAGTAAGAGAAGAACTTACCTGTTTTACGATCGAAGCGATTGAGACTGCCCGCATTAGTACCAACCCAAAATGTATTTTGCCGGTCTTCGTACATTACTATTACCTGTCCGTCGTCAAGCGATCCATCGTTAACGTTATATAGTTTGGCGTAATCAGTATGATAAGGGTATCGGGTAATTTTTTTCGTTTGCGGATCAAAAGAGCAAAGCCCCTGGCTGTTGGCCAGGCCAAGCCAAATTATACCGGTATGGTCGCGAAAGATAGTATAAACATAGTCGTATGTGAGCGAGGCTGTGTCTTTAGGGTTGTTCCGGTAAACCTCCTTCTTGCCGGTTACGGTGTTATATGTTACAAAACCGCTGCTGGTTGCAATATAAAACACTTGGTTATCATCTACCGCATCCATTATTTTCTGCCCGGTATCTGCACTGAAGATCCTTTTAAAATTATTGGTGCCGTTTTGCCAGTCGTAAATTCCATTTTTATTCACTATCCCCGTATAACCGTTGCGTGTAGAGATTACGTGAGATGCTTCGCCGGGATAACTATTGCGAACACCCGGAATTTGCTTAATAACCTGGAAAGCACTTTTTAATTTATTTACCCGGTTTGCCCCTGCATAACCAAAACCTAACCAAAGCGCATTGGTATGGTCGACCAATTTAAAGGATACATCAGCTGAAGAGAGCGCTCCCGAATTAGTTTTATCCGTTTTATAATATTCAAACTTCCCGGTTTCGGGGTCGAAATAAAGCAGGTTATTCTGCGGCGACACCCAGAATTTACCGTCCTGATTTTCAACTATTCTGCCAAATGCTTTTATTTTTAGGCTATCGGCAGGTTTATAATTGGTAAATAACCCGGTTTGCCTATCCAGTTTTGATAATCCTGTTTCGGTAGCAAACCACAAGCGATGTTTTTTGTCCTCATAAATATCGTTTACGGATGCACTTGCCAGGCCAGCAGGCTGCGTCGAAGCGCTGTATTGTTTAATTATCCTGCCCTGTTTAATATCAAAACAGCTAATTTTTAAATCATGATTGATACCGTGAAAGGTGTTCATCCAAATAATACCGGGTTGTGATGCTGTAGCATACAATGGATTTACACCGATAGTTTTTGACGTATCTGATGAGGTTAGATTGGCGCTTAATGGCTTGCCCTTCCCGTTGTAACGGTATAATCCATTGGTGCCACCAAACCAAACACTCCCGTCGGATCTGTTTACAAAAAAATTGACGCGTTCTGCATTAATATAATTGTAGCCTTTATCCTGTTTGCTGAAAAACTCGTATTGGTGTGTTTTTACGTCAAACTTTACCGCCTTGTTAATTTTATCGTTTATATCGCCCCATAAATTTCCGGCGTTGTCAATTTTTTTCAGATTAAAATACTGAGAGAACTTAGTTGAGGGATACGCAAACTGATCAAAGGCGTCGGTGGCCCTGTTGTACCTGAAGATTCCATTGCCGGCAACAGTTACCCAAACTGCTTTATTAATGGTGTCGGCCATAACCGTAATTACATTGGTTACAGGCGACAGATTTATCTTATCCGATCCAAGGTAGTACACCTTGTAATTATAACCATCATATTTTACGAGGCCGTTTTGAGTCGCTATCCAAATGTATCCCTCTGAATCTTCGGCTATTGCGCGAACATATGATTCGGGCAGCCCTTTTTTAATATCCAGTTTATCGAAATACAGATGGTTAGTTTGAGCCTGGCCGCATAAACAAAAGGCAAGGATCAATATAAACAGCAAGGTTTTTTTCATAGGCGGAGCTATACCGTAATAATTGCTTTAAGTAAGCAAATAAACCGTGAATAAACAAATTCCGTTAGGCGGCAGAAATAAAACAATTAATATATTAGCCGCAAAATATTTTTTATGCGGATAGGCGATGCCGGTGATTTTATTATTAACAAACTGAATGATGAGCTTCCCGGCCATCTGATCTATCATAATTCAAGCCATGCCATTGATGTTTATGACGCGGCAAAACGCATTGGCGAGGCCGAGGGCATTACCGGTGATGATTTGACATTATTATTAACTGCAGCCTATTATCATGACGCCGGGTTCCTGGTTAAGGCAGCAGGCCATGAGGAGGAATCATGCCGGATAGCTCGAAATACGTTGCCAAACTTTGGTTATAACAATGATCAAATAGACCGTATTTGCGGGATGATTATGGCCACGCGACTGCCCCAATCGCCCAAAAATCATTTGGAGGAAATTTTGGCCGATGCAGATCTTGATAACCTTGGCCGCGACGACTTTTTCGACGTTTCTCATAAACTATTCCTTGAAGGCTCGTTTTTCGGAAAGGTTACTGATGAAAGGGAATGGGACATTCAGCAAATCGATTTCATAGAACATCATCAATATTTTACTAAAACAGCCATTAATTTGCGCCAAGCTAAAAAGGATGCTAACTTAGGGCGCATAAAAGCACTGGTGAATTTATAATGAAAAACTTACTATTACCTAATTGGCTGCGTGATACCTTTTATGTTGTAATTGGTATTTTATTTAGCGGATTTGCACTACGAAGCTTTTTAGTCCCCAACAGCTTTTTTGATGGCGGCGTTACGGGGATCTCATTACTTGTACATGAGCTTTACCATTTTAACATAGCCTATGTTATCATTATCGCTAACATCCCTTTTATTATCATGGGCGCGTTCCAGGTTAATAAGACCTTCGCTATCCGTACATTTGCAGCAGTAATAGGCTTAGGACTTTGCCTGTTATACTTTCCGTATCCGCCCATAACATCCGACAAATTGCTGGTATCAATTTTCGGCGGGGTATTCATGGGCATTGGCGTGGGGCTGGCCATCAGGGGCGGCTGCGCACTTGACGGCATTGAAGTGCTTGCGTTGTACACCGGCAAGCGGATTGCGTTTACCATCAGCGAGATCATCCTCGGGATAAACATTGTTATCTTCCTTATCGCAGCCATAAAACTGGGACTGCCAACCTCCCTGTATTCTATTTTAACCTATTACACCGCCTCAAAAACCATCAGCTTTGTGATAGAGGGTTTGGAGGAATATACCGGCGTAACTATCATATCGGGCCAGAGCGAAGAAATTAAAAAACAACTGGTAATGACGCTTGGCCGCGGCATAACCATTTATAAAGGTGAGCGCGGTTTTTTAAAAGACAGCTTTGACATCAGTCACCCGGTTGATATTATCTTCACCGTGGTAACCCGTCTTGAAGTAAGGCGCATGCGTAACCTTATTTCTGATATCGATCCAAAGGCGTTTGTGTTTACCAGCACAATTAAGGAAGCCGCTGGCGGTGTATTAAAGAAAAGAGCAAGGCATTAGTGTTAAGTCAATAGTCTTTAGTCGCTAGTCTTAAGTAAAATAGGGCTCTTTTCTAACTTAGGGCTCAGGGCTTCGGACTCAAGACCCTATTAGCTATTCCGCGCGGATAGCATAGATCTTTAAGCCGAGAATCCCAACCATTATCAACAGCATAAAAAACACTTCGATCCAGGAGATGCGGTGATTGAAAAACACCAGTTCTGCAATTTTTATGAAAATGAGTGTGATGGCTGTCCACACCGCGAATGCGGTGGCTGTCGGGATCTGTTTTATCGCCAGGGAGAAGAGATAGATATTTGCCAGCCCGAACAAAATATAACCCACAAAGGGGATCAACACAGGCAATCCTCCCTGCCACCTGTAAAAGTTGATAAACCTTAACGATTTAAGGTCGCTGAACCTCATAAACTTTAAGCAAAATGTCCAGGCTGATTCGCAGCCGGCGGCAAATAACAGATAGATCCAGGCCAATGATTAAATTTTAAGTGTTGATAGTTTGATATTCATTTTCTACCACTTCGGGTTCAATAGGTATTCGCCGCACCTGTTCAGGCGGTAAAGTATTCTCCTTCTTTTCTACTCCTGCAAGGCGTCTTGCTTTTTTAATAAGATTTGGCCTGAGTTCATAATAATACCTGAACCATTTGTAACGCAACAGGCTTTTTTCATCAAACCGTTTAACCGAAAATGCGTGCTGCAAAAAATAGTCTTTAGGATAATCATAATACAGCCCCCAGTTTTCCGGTTCATTTCCGGGTTTGTGCCCCGGATCGTAAACGGTACCCAAGAGATAATCCCACATCGCAAACTTGGTGGAGAAGTTGGCATGAAATACCTCGCGATAATTGGCATGGTGCCATAAATGCAGCTCGGGCGAATTGAAAATATATTTCAACCTACCCAGCTTCACGTTGATATTGGCATGAATAAACATCCCGAACATAGCATCCAGCATTGCCTTGATCGGGACAACAGCCGGGTCGGCGCCAAGTATTATTATGGGTGCAAATTCAATAGTCTGGTTGATGATAATCTCCAAGGCATGTGAGCGGGAACCAGCCAAAAAATCTACCTCTTTACCCGAATGGTGTGCCTCATGTGTGCGCCATAATATTTTGCTGGAATGTTGCAGGCGATGGAAAAGGTAGATATATAGATCGTGTGTTACCAGGAAGAATAGCACCTGTGCCGCCACCGGCCATTCTTTAAAAAAAGCAAAACCCTGCCAGCTGATATGATGCTGGACCGGGGCAATGATATAGTCAAATATTACTATTTTAAGCACAAAGCTTTGGATAAGCGTATACCAGACCAAATCAATCCAAAACCCCTCCCTGAAAAACGGCAAGCCCTTACGATAGGGCGAAATCCGTTCCCATGCTATGATAAATATTATACAGCAGATTAGGATGGTGGTGGTGATTTGTATTAATGTCATATTATTATAAGTCCAGAGTCCGAAGTCATTAGTCTCGAGTCGTTTTTAATTCAAAGTTCACAAGTGCTTTTCTCTCAATTAAATTATATAAAACACGGACTTAAGACTAATGACTTTGGACTACAGACTCAAGACTTTACACCAGCGATTTATCCCTATATTCCTCACTAATATTAACGCGCAGCCTTTTCATCGGCCCCAGTTCAGATTCGTAAACTTTTTTGATCCCATCACCGGTGGCTGTTTCCACATCGCGGATATCGCGAACCAGGCGCTGGAAGCCTTGCGGCTCAACGGAGGCAGCGTGGTCTGATCCCCACATGGCACGGTCAAGCGTAAAATGACGCTCGACAAAAGTTGCACCTAGTGATACAGCGGCAACCGTGGTAGCGAGGCCTGTCTCGTGGCCCGAATAACCAACCGGCATCCCCGGAAATTTATCAGCAAGCGTATGGATCATCTTAAGATTCAATTCTTCGGGCTTGCAAGGATAAGCAGAAGTTGAATGTGCAATAAGCAATGGATAGTTTTCATCAAACTCCCGCACCAGGTTTACCGCATCGTCAATTTCCTTATTGGTCGACATCCCGGTCGACAGCATCAGCGGTTTGCCGGTTAGCAGGATCCGCCTGATCAGTGGGTAATCCGTAAGTGATGCAGAAGCAAGTTTATATAAAGGTGTGTCAAAGCGCTCCATAAAATCTACCGCTTCAACATCCCAGGTCGATACAAACCAGTCGATGCCCTGTTTCTTACAATATTGGTCGATGGTTGCATATTCTGCGATGCCAAATTCGGTTTTGCGCTTGTAGTCGATATAGGAAATCCTGCCCCACGGGGTATCACGCATAATATCCCATTGATCCTTCGGTACACAAATTTCCGGGGTTCTTTTCTGAAATTTAACAGCAGTTGCTTTTGCAGCAACAGCTTCGTCAATCAGTTGTTTGGCAATTTCAAGCGATCCATTATGGTTAATGCCGATCTCCGCAATGATATAGCAAGGCTCTCCCGAACCAATCTTATGGCCTGTATTCAGGGTGATGGTATGATTGGCTTGCGCTACTGTTTTTGTTTTTTGGTGCGAGGCAATAATCAGCTCGGCAAACTCTCTAAAGCTGCCTTGACCGCCCTTTGCCTCGCATATTATGTTTGCAACATCTTTTACAAACGAGATGGCGTCGGCCGGGCAGGCGGTAACTCCTGCGAGCTTCATTACCTCTAAATCATTGGTATCGTCGCCAATATAGGCTACTTCTTCAGGCAATAGCCCGAGCCGGTTAATGATCTCCTTAAACACTGACTGCTTATCCTTAACCCCCAGGTGCAGCTCGGTGATCTTTAGTTTTTCGGCACGCTTAATTAATGAGGGGGATAGCTCACCGGTAATAATACCTGTTGTAACGCCGGCAAAATTTCGCAGGCGCTCAACGCCCATGCCGTCGCGGATGTCGAACTTTTTAAATTCTTCCCCGGCTTCGCCATAATAAACGCCGCCGTCGGTTAACACCCCGTCGCAATCTGTAAGGAGCAGTTTAATGCGTGAAAGTTTTTCGTTTAACATATTCATCATGTTTTAAGTTTAAATTTTTAAATGGCTGTCCATCCACCGTCGACTATAAGGTTCGCGCCCGTCATATAAGCGGACGCCTCACTGGCTAAAAACACCAATGCGCCCTGGTAGTCGGCAGGATTTGCCATGCGTCCTAATAAAGTTTTAGCGGAATAATTTTGAATAAAAAATTCGTTCTGGGCATTCTCCACGCCGCCTGGCGAAAGGGTGTTGACCCGCACCCCCTTATTGCCCCAATAGGCAGCCAAAAAGCGAGTGAAGTTTACAACCGCTCCCTTGGTAACCGGGTAAACCGGTGATTTATAAAATGTCTGCTCACCGCATTCGTTGCGGTAAATCGATTGGTCGGGGCCTACAATACCGTAGGTCGATGCAATGTTGATGATGCTGCCACTGCCCTGTTCGGCCATTACCGAACCAAAAACCTGCGACGCCAGGAAGACCCCGGTAATATTTACGTCGAGCGACTTTTTAAAGGCATCAAGCGGATAATTCTCAAATGCCGAAAGCTCCTTCGCCATACCCGGATTCTCGAACATGTCGTTTATAGCGGCGTTGTTCACCAATACATCGATAGAGCCATACCGGGTAATTATCTGGTCGCGGGCTACTTTTAATGATCGTTCGCTGGTAACATCTACCCTTAAACCGCCATGTTGTTCGCCCAGGGTTTCCGCAAAGTTTTCAGCGCCTGCCTCATCAAGGTCGGCTACTACAACATTTGCTCCCGCCTCTGCCAATGCCTCGCAGTGTTTTTTACCCAAAAGGCCCAATGCGCCGGTTACAATTGCGGTTTTATTTTTAAGAGAGAACAATTGATTATTGCTCATTTATCAAAGAATATTAACTTAATTTAAGCTTGTTATAGACTTTATTTATACTGATCTTGGCTTTATATTGTAATTGTCTATTTTGCGAAAGACAGCTTCAAGCACTTCTCCTTTGAGGTATTGTTTGATGTTGCCGCTAAGTATTGCCTCTTTCAAAACGGGCATTACATCCCGGTACGCTGATAAGGTGTAGGCTATGTCTTTATCGGTATGGCTGTAGCACATGTTGTGGAAACCGGCCCACAGCACGCCGCGTTTTATCATTTCCTGCTGCATAAGGGTTTTTACTTCCAGGCTGTTACCCGCTTCAGGCGTAAAGGTTACCATTGAGCGGCAGTTGTAGCCGATGCAGCGTGTATAAATGTCCATGCCGGTTTCAATGGCGATTCGGTTATAACCGTCCTTTATTATCGCACCTTTTTCGTCAAGATATTGCGGTACATTTTTGTCGCGCAGCTCGTTAATGGTGGCAATGCAAGCCGCCAGGGATAATGCTTCGCCACCAAAAGTGGTGTAGCTAAAAACTTCCGAATTGAATAGTTCCATCACATCAGCCCTGCCGGTTAACAAGGCTATGGGCATGCCGTTGGCGCAGGCTTTGGAGTAAACAGCCAGATCGGCCTTAACGTCGAAATATTCCTGTGCCCCGCCAAGTGCGATCCGGAAGCCAGTCCACATTTCGTCAAAGATTAACAGGGTGCCGTTGGCTTTACATACTTCAGCAAGCTCCTTCAAAAAGCCGGGCTTGGGCGCCTGGAAAATAAACGGCTCCAATATCAATGCTGCAACGGTTTCATCAAGTGCAGCTTTTATCGACTCGATATCGTTATACTCAAAAGTATACGTCATGTTCTGGATAGCTTCCGGAATACCTGCATTGCGGCTGGTGATACCGATATACCAATCATGCCAGCCGTGATATCCGCAACAAAAAACTTTGTCGCGCCCGGTAAATGCCCTCGCTACGCGAATAGCTGCCGAGCAAACATCGGCACCAGTTTTAGAGATCTTTACTGCTTCGGCATTAGGGATTACCTGTTGAATAAGCTCAGAAAGCTCAACCTCCAGCGGGTGCATTAATGAAAACGTAATGCCGTTTGCCAATTGTTTTTTTATCGCCTCGTCAACCGCTGGGTAAGCATAGCCAAGTGAGATAGGCCCAATGGCCGAGTTAAAATCGATATATTCATTTCCATCAACGTCCCATACATGCGAACCCTCGCCGCGTTGCAGATATTTTGGCGCAACGCCATTGGTAAACTGCCCGGGGCCTTTTGCCAGGGTTTGCGTAACTGGTTTTTGAACCCTTAAAGCGCGTTGATACAATGCGTTTGATTCGGTTATTTCCGGATAATCAGTATTGAATTTTATTGAATTTGGCATATTGTTATTCTCGTTTATTTATTCAGAAAATTGAGGTACAGCCATTTCGGGCTGCCGATAAAAAGTTTTATATCCCAATATTTTTTCAGCTATTTGCTTGCCGGTAAAACCTTCATGCTGCAGCACATTCGGCAGCAGCGTTGGCTTAAACCATCTTTCGTTTAAGGCGAAGGGTAAAACATTTGCGGTTAGGCCGTGTTTAAGCAGCACTTCGGCAACTATGCTATACAGGCCGCCGGTTAAAAAGTGGTCCTCAAGTGTTACTGTAAGGCTGCTGTTGCGGGTAGCTTCCAATATTGCCCGCTCATCTACAGGTTTAAGACTTCGCATGTTAACCAGGCCTACAGATAAGCCTTCGTTTTTAAGGATTTCAACAGCGATAAGCGCCTGCTCAAACAGCAATCCATAGGTCAAAATGGTTACATCATCGCCGGTTGAAATTATTTCAGCTTTTCCCAATTCAAATGGCGTATGAGTATGTGCTGTTTTGCAGGTGTTGATACGCACGTATGACGGCCCGGGATGATTCCAGATCTGTGGCAGCATTTTTACCAAATCATCCTCATCTGCAGGTGCAAAAACCGTCATGTTCGGGATGCCGCGCATCAGTGAAATATCTTCCAGCGCCTGGTGGGTTGGGCCATTTCCGTCTGACAGAAAACCCGGGATAAAGCTGCTCAGCTTAATGGGCAGGTTAGGAATACCCGCATCGGTGCGTACAAACTCAAATGCCCGCATGGATAAAAATGAGGCCAGCGCGTGCACCACAGGGATGCGGCCACGCAGGGCCAGGCCGGCAGCCGCGCCAATCATGGTTTGTTCGGTTATCCCGGTATCTATAAACCGGTTGCCCAGTTTACCGGGAATGTTTCTCACCAGCGCACGGTTTTCTGCCGTCATCACTATAAAGCGTTCGTCGGATAAGGCAATCTCTGTTAATAATTCTTCGTAAGTCATGTTACCTCACTACTAAAGTTTCTGAAGTCAATTGGGTTAGGTGTTCGCCGTGGAGTTCCTTTAGCAGGTCATTGACCTCGGAGGCGTTAAAATTGCAGAACCACCTGTCGGCACGGCGCTCAATACTTGGTAATCCCTTACCACGAACGGTATCTGCAATTACTACGTTTAGCTTACCTGTTTCAAAGGGGTAAGCTGAAAAGGCATTGTGCAGGGCATCAAAATCGTGCCCGTTTATGCGCTTTACTGCTGCTCCAAAAGCAGTAAATTTATCGTGCAAAGGTTCCAGCGGGATGAGGTCTTCAGTTGCCATGTTCGCCTGGAACTGGTTACGGTCTACCACGAAGATCAGGTTGTCGAGCTTATAGGCGTTGGCAACCAAAACGGCTTCCCAGCAGGTACCCTCGTTTAATTCACCATCGCCCATAATGCAGATGACCTTGTTGGTGCTGCCCTTTATTTTGAGATCCAGCGCAACGCCGATAGCTACCGACGGCAAATGGCCCAGTGAACCTGAATGAAATTCAATGCCCGGAATTTTGGTATTGGGATGCCAGTAGATATTGTCGTTTACCGACAAGTGGTTTTTTAGGCGTTCGGGGTCCAATAAGCCCAACTCCGCAAATGTTCCATATAATGCCGGTACGTCGTGCCCCTTTGACAGGAACAAATAGTCGCGGTTTGGATCGTCGAGGTTATGTTTGTTGATGTTAAGGAATTCTGCATACAGGTAAACGATCAGGTCGGCAGCTGAGAGCGAGGCGCCCACAAAACATCCGCCGTCAGTCGACATTTTTATGATATGCTCCCTTACTTTTAAAGCTATGGTCTCAAGGTTTTTTGTTGGTGTTGCTACGCTTTGCATAGGTGTATTTTTTAACTAATGGTCTGTTTGGTTTGCGACGACGATACAGTGGTTAACTCATCTAAATGATTGCGGTACCAGTTCACGCCCGCGTAGTGTGCGTTTATGTCATAGATATCCGGCTTTTCATCAAGCAGGTTTAAAATATCCCGGCAGGAAAACTTGGGATTAACAGGATACAATTCTTCATAAACCCTTTTTATAAACTGGTAATCGGCTTCATAGTCTATAGTAAAACGGTGCGACATGGAAAGGTCCTCACCCGTTTTCCAAAGCACATTTCCTATTCTGAACTTGTCGGGGTTCTCCCATATATATGGGGTAGTGTGTTCCAGCTCAAGCGGGCGTTTTGCTTCGCGCCATGCCTTTTCAAGGCAACCGATGCTCATGATCTCTACATCGTTTCCGTCGGGGAAAGTGGCCGGGTGCAGGTTGCTTACAAAATCATATTCGCCGGCTTTGGCAAAGTAGTAGCCGAGCATTTCGTCCAAAATAACCGGATCTATCAATGGGCAGTCCGATGGGATCTTAACCACATGATCGGCATTAAAGAGCATTGCCGCCTGGTAGTGGCGATCGAGCAGGTTATCCAGGCTTCCGCGAAAACACGCGACCCCCATTCTTAACGATTCCTTTTCTATCACATCGTCTTCAGTTCCAATTGGCGCAGCAACCACCAACTGTACATCATGACGTACCATCTTCAGTCGCTCAATCATCCGGGATAAAAGGCTTTTGCCTAAAATGGGTAGCATCACCTTACCCGGCAGGCGGCTTGACGACATCCGGGCTTGTACCACTATTACTGTTTTCTCAGTCATTGGCATTTGCTTTAATGGGTGCTCAAACGTATTGTACCTCAGTCTGTTCAACGGGCGTCGGTCGGAGGATAAACTGTTTCACAAACTCACCTTTGTTTTCCTCAAATTCCAGGAAGCTGCTGCATACCTGTGCAATGTTGCTTGCGGAGGTTCCTCCGTTCTGAATAGGCGCCAGGCGTTTCAATTCTTCCACGTCAAAATAGGAATGTACTTTTTTGCCGAGCGCGATGCCGGTATATACCACGGTTGAGTATTGCGTTACCAACTCGCAACAGTTCGCTATCATGTGGTTGGTATTGCCGCTGTGATAAACCATTGTTCCTGCAGGCGCATATTTGCGGATCTCTGCTTCGGCCCGGTCATATTTTTCGTTTGGATGCAGCTTAAATAGCAAGCGCCTGCCGGCGGCTATTTTCACAGCGTGTTTTATAAAGGCCGGGCGGTTTTCAAACCTGTAAGTTTCTCGCATGTCTGACGTTGCCACCATAACATAATCACGGAACGGGAAATCATTATTTATAAATTCCAGGTGGTTATCATAATTGGGGAGGCCTGTCACAATCAGTTTACCGGCATCGGTTCCATTTTGGGCAAAATAATTTTTGTAGCCTTCGGATGCCGCGCAGTAAACGTCACAAATATTTGTAGACCCATTCAACGAGGTATCGCCTGTAAAGTAGGGTGGCAGACCGAGCTTTTTTATTATACCGGTTAACAGCGTGCGCTTATCAATCATTCCCTCCTGCACCCAAATTGTTTTGGTTTGCCTGAATTTATTGGCTATTACCATATCGGTGCAGTAAACCACCAGGTCGTATATGTTTTTATCACCGCCATAGTCAATCTGCAAGTCATGCTGTCGCAGGTAGTTTTCAGATTTTGCCCTGAATTGCCCCTTAAGTACCGTGCCGTCAGCAAATGGGGTGTATTTTATTACCGCCTTTAAAAATGCGGAGTCGGGAAACAGCTGGCTAAACCAGCAATCGTAGTTGTCAGAGAGGTGTTTTGAGATCTGGTGCATCTGGGTAGTTTGATTGATGGAACCAGTGATAAATAATATCTTTCTCCTCATCGCTTTTGCTTTATAAAAAACTAAAAATACTAATTAGCTTTTGGCACTTTAGCAGGCGGAAGGAAACGTAACATATTATTAATCTTTGTTTAATGCGTTTTGAAAAATTAGCTTCGTGGGCCATTTTTTAAAAATTGCGATTAACTTTTTTTGAAGAAAAACTTTAAATTAATTAAACATTTAAAAGCAGAAACAATATTTTTATGGCCTATGCCGGCATCCTTACCATCGAGAAAGATCAGACCAATTCAGCTTATTGCGGTTATCTTTTTCACGGTATCCGGCGGCCCATACGGTTTGGAACCATTGCTAACTTATGCAGGCCAGCATGGCGCCTTGTTGTTGCTTTTGATAACACCACTATTGTGGGATGTACCTGCAATTTTTACGGTGCTGGAACTGAACAGCATGATGCCCATAACCGGTGGTTATTATAAATGGGTAAAGCATGCACTTGGTACACGATGGGGTTTTTTTGAAGGTTGGTGGACCTGGCTTTACACGTTTGTGGACCTTGCCATTTATCCGGGACTTTTCGTGTTGTATGCCTCCTACTTTTTCCCGGTACTTGCTGAACCCGGCTATCGCATTGCTTTATGTTTATGTGTTGTTTGGGTTTCGGCGTTAATAAATATTTTAGGGATAGTTCCGGTTGGTAAAACTTCGTTGTTTTTAGGCGCTGTGGTGATTACGCCTTTTATCATCATGTTCGTGCTTTTTTTTGCGCATCATACAAATAACATCAATGTTCCTTCTCCGTCGGTTAAGGGCCTTCCCTTTCCGTCGCTGGCAATGGCGTTATATACGGTGATGTGGAACTGCCTTGGCTGGGATAATGTAACCACCTATGCCGAGGAAGTTGATAAACCGGTGCGCTCATACCTTACCTCGGTTTTCACAGCCTTTGTTATGGTGATATTGCTTTATTTCCTGGTGATCTTTGTTACCCAGCAATCGGGCATAAGCAACGATGTGTTACAGGATAAGGGCTTCCCCGCAGTTGCCGAACTAATAAGCGGTAAATGGCTGGGCCGCCTGATCGCCTTTGCGGGCATGGCCAGCAGCCTTGGGATTTATGCGGCAGTATTGCTCTCCGTATCCAGGGTACCGAGCGTAATGTCTGACGATGATCTTTTGCCTAAAGGATTAAACAAGCAGCATTCGCGGTTTCAAACACCTTATATATCTATATTGGTATGCTCCATTATTGTAAGCTTGATGGTCCTTTGGCCCTTTGGCGATCTATTGATCATCGATGTTACCGTATACGGTGCAGGTTTATCACTTGAATATATCTCCTTAATAAAACTCCGTATCGCGGAACCGAGTACACCACGGCCGTTTAAGATCCGCCTCGGCATCCCCGGACTTTGCCTAATGATATTGCTGCCGGTAACCGTTTATTTTGTTGCGCTGGCCGGGGCATTTGCATCGCAGGAACATGCGGTTTGGGCCGCAGTTTTTGCAATCGTCGCCCTGTCGAGCGCTGAGTTGGTTTGGCGGATCATTGTATGGAAAAAGCCGTACCACAAAAAGAACAGCCTGTATTCGCTCAAATAACTTTAATAAGATTCCTGGCATAAATGCGGAATAAAAAACATAACACTCTCCAGCTGGTTTCCGTATAAACCCGAAGCTTCTTTTATTTTAATGCAAAATGGCTGTTTATCAGTGCGCTGCTAAAATAGAAGCGTGGTTGAATATTTTATTGTAAATTAGATGAATATGGTTGCTGAGCAAGTGCAAACTAAACCAAACTACAGGAATATCAAATCGATAGACAAGCGTACAAACTTGTCGCACGAAGATTTTATTAACGAGTACGTTAATAAATCGCTCCCGGTAGTGCTTACCGATGCTGCGAAGGATTGGATGGCGATGGGTAAATACACACCGGAGTTCTTTAAAAAGAATTATCCAAACATCACTAAAACCATCAATGGCGTTACCTACAGGATGGACGATTTTATCGACCACATGCTGGTTGCTAATGCCGATAATAAAGCCCCATATCCCTATAATTTTAATGTTGAAAAAGTATTTCCGGAATTGATGGCTGACTTTTTACCTGAGATTATTTATGGCAATATCGACAGGATCAACCATCCGTTAATGCCTAAGAAATTTTTGCAGGGAACGACTGTATACGAAATATTTTTAGGAGGCAATGGCAGCAGCTTCCCGTTTCTGCACTATGATGCATTGTTTATGCACACGCAGATAACGCAGATCTACGGCTCGAAGATCTTTATCATGTACCCGCCTGATCAAACCCCCAATATGTATCCTTACCCGGATAATCCGAAATTTTCACAGGTGAATTTTCATGAGCCGGACTATGAGAAATTCCCCCTTTTTAAAGAGGCACAGTCGATAGAAATTACTGTTGAAGAGGGTGAAACCATTTTGTTTCCATCGGGCTGGTGGCACACAACCCGCATCACCGAACCATGTATCTCATTAGGGCGTGCACAACTGAATGCCCACAACTGGGATAACTTTATCCAGGACCGTTACGATAACTGGAAGAAAAAGATCTCGATTTTTGCGGCGCCCGTATTGGCCTATGGTAAAATAGTGGGTGGAATAATGAACGCACAGGACAAGTAATTGTAATTGCACCGATTGGAAGCAGATTTCACCGATTGAGAAAGGTTAGCGAATTTTCGCCTGGATCGCTTTCAAGTTAAATAATTTTAATCCATCAATCTGCTAAACAGATTAATGGATTTTTTATTTGGATGTAAATATTTTCAAATTAAATCGGTGTAATCACTTCTCAAAAATCGGTGAAATCTTCTTCCAATCGGTGTAATCCAAATCAAAACCTTAACTTTGCCTGTCATAATGGCTCAAAAATTGCCGTGGCGCAATTGTTGAGTTTGTTTTGCAACATATACAGATAGCATGTTAAATTTTATAAGTAAGCTTTTCGGAAGCAAATCAGTTAGAGACGTAAAAAGCATATTGCCTATTGTTGAAAAAGTTAAGGCTGAATTTGCCAAGCTTGGCGATTTAACTAATGACGAGCTCAGGGCAAAAACCATAGGCTTCAAGGAAACCATTGCTGAAGGCCTTGCCGCCATCGATGAGGAAATTGCTGCCATAAGGGAACGTACCGACAATGAGCCCGACATGGATGTGAACGAAAAGGTTGAGCTGTATACCCAACTGGATAAGCTTGAGAAAGATCGTAATAAGGAATTGGAAGTGATCCTGATGCGTATTCTTCCTGAAGGATTTGCCGTTGTAAAGGAAACTGCCAAAAGGTTTACCGAAAATAAAACCATTGAGGTTACTGCAACCCAATTCGACCGTGATTTGGCTGCACGTAAACAAAACGTAATTATAAAGGGCGATAAAGCCATACACCATAACACCTGGCTTGCTGCCGGAAACGAAGTTACCTGGAATATGGTGCATTACGATGTACAGCTTATTGGCGGTATAGTATTGCACCAGGGTAAAATTTCGGAAATGGCTACGGGTGAGGGTAAAACATTAGTGGCCACCCTTCCTGCTTATTTAAATGCACTTGCCGGCCAGGGCGTTCACATTGTAACGGTGAATGACTATCTGGCACGTCGTGACTCGGAATGGATGGGCCCGCTGTATGAATTCCACGGGTTATCAGTTGATTGTATTGATAAACATGAGCCAAATTCAGAAGAAAGACGTAATGCATATCAATCAGATATAATTTTTGGTACCAATAACGAGTTTGGTTTTGATTACCTGCGTGACAATATGACACGCAGCCCAGAAGAACTGGTACAGGGTAAGCTACATTATGCTATGGTGGATGAGGTTGACTCGGTATTAATTGACGATGCCCGTACACCATTGATCATATCAGGCCCGATTCCGCGTGGTGATGAGCATGAGTTTTATGAACTGAAGCCACGCATTGAGCGTTTGGTTAATGCACAAAAAAACTATGTGAACGGCGCTTTGAATGAAGCAAAGAAAATGATAGCCGAGGGCAAAACCGGCCCTGAAGAAGGTGGTTTAGCTTTATTGCGTGCCTTCCGTGGTTTGCCGAAAAGCAAGGCGCTGATTAAATATTTGAGCGAAGGCGGCAACAGGAGTCTTTTACAGAAAACCGAAAACTTTTACATGCAGGACCAAAGCAAGGAAATGCACAAGGTTGATGCTGAGCTATTCTTCGTTATCGACGAAAAGAATAACCAGGTTGAGCTTGCTGAAAAAGGTATTGAGCTGATCACCGCTTCGGGCGAGGATCCGCATTTCTTCGTGATGCCGGATGTTGGTTCTGAAATTTCAGATATCGAAAAATCACAATTGCCGGCCGAAGAAAAAGTTGGCCGTAAAGATGAGCTGATGCGTGATTTTTCTATCAAGTCTGAACGTATCCACTCTGTTAACCAGTTATTAAAGGCTTATACACTGTTTGAAAAGGATACTGAATACATCCTGGACGAAGGCAAGGTAAAGATTGTGGATGAGCAAACCGGCCGTGTGCTGGATGGCCGCCGCTATTCTGATGGCTTGCACCAGGCTATTGAAGCTAAGGAAAACGTTAAGGTTGAAGATGCTACCCAAACCTTTGCAACTATTACCCTGCAAAACTACTTCCGTATGTACCACAAGCTTTGCGGTATGACGGGTACTGCCGTAACTGAAGCCGGTGAGTTTTGGGAGATCTATAAACTGGATGTGGTTGAAATTCCAACCAACACCAATATCAGCCGTGATGACCGCGAGGATTTGGTTTACCGTACTGTACGTGAAAAGTACAATGCAGTTGCCGAAGAAATTGCAGCCTTAACCAAAGCCGGTCGCCCGGTACTGGTGGGTACCACATCTGTTGAAATTTCAGAATTATTGAGCCGAATGCTTAAGCTGCGCGGCATTAAACATAACGTACTGAATGCCAAACTGCACCAAAAAGAAGCCGATATTGTGGCTGAAGCAGGTACAGCTGGCACCGTTACCATTGCTACCAACATGGCTGGTCGTGGTACGGATATAAAATTAGGGCCAGGCGTTAAGGAAGCCGGTGGTTTAGCCATCGTTGGTACTGAGCGTCATGAGTCGCGCCGTGTTGACCGCCAGTTGCGTGGTCGTGCAGGCCGCCAGGGTGACCCGGGATCATCGCAATTCTTTGTGTCTCTTGAAGATAACCTGATGCGTTTGTTCGGTTCTGAAAGGATCAGCAACCTGATGGTGCGGATGGGTATTGAGGAAGGCGAAGTGATCCAGCACTCCATGATCTCGAACTCTATCGAGCGTGCGCAGAAAAAGGTGGAAGAAAACAACTTCGGCATCCGTAAGCGCTTGCTGGAGTATGACGACGTAATGAACTCACAGCGTACCGTTATCTACTCAAAACGTAAAAACGCCTTGTTTGGCGAACGTTTGGAAGTGGATATCAACAACACCATTTTTGATGTGGTTGAGGATGTGGTTACGGAGTATAAGGAATCAAACAATTACGAAGGCTTTACGCTGGAGTTGATTCGTTTGTTCTCTGTTGATGTAGAGATTTCGCACGATGATTTTACTTCAAAAAACATCAATGCGCTGGTTGATATTGCCTTCCAGGAGATAAATGAGTTTTACAAACGCAAGCAGGAAGCCATTGCTCAGCAAGCCTATCCTGTTTTAAAGGATGTGTTTGACACCCGCGGCGAGTATGTTGAAAACATAGTTGTTCCGTTTACCGATGGTATTAACGGTATCCAGGTGTCTGTTCCGCTTAAAAAGGCTATTGCTAATAAAGGACAGGAAGTATTTAAATCGTTCGAGAAGAACGTTACCCTGTACCTGATAGACGATGCATGGAAGGAACATTTGCGCGAAATGGATGAGTTGAAACAATCTGTTCAGAACGCCGTTTATGAACAAAAGGACCCGTTATTGGTTTACAAGTTCGAAGCGTTTAACCTGTTCCGCGGAATGCTGGCCAGTGTGAATAAGGATTTGGTTAGCTTCCTTTTCAGGGGCGGTATCCCGGTTCAGCAGGAAGCTGAAGAGATCCGTGAGGCAAAACCTCAGCCAAAACTCGACCTTAAAAAAATGCGCACCTCTAAGCCTGAGCTGGTAAGCGAATCAAACGGCGTGCCGATGATGGACATGGGCGAGCCGCAAAAAGCTACCCCGATTAGGGTTGAGCAAAAAATAGGCAGGAATGACCCTTGTCCTTGTGGCAGCGGTAAAAAATTTAAAAACTGCCACGGTGTTGGGCAGGCGTAAGAAATAAAAAACTTGTCATTGCGAGCGAAGCGCGGCAACCTCGTAGCCATACATGTTCGCCATGCACAGCTACGAGGTTGCTTCGTCGTACCTCCTCGCAATGACAATAGATATAGAAAATTATCATTATGAAAAATGCACTATCTTATTACCACGCTAAGCTTAGCAAAATAGGATACTGCATTTTTTTTATATCAATACTTTTACCCGCGCTGGCTTCGGCGCAAACCCGTGGAACAGTGCAGGTGGTAAAGGATCCGTTGATAGACACGCTGATAGCCAAACGCCCGTCGTTGGGTAAAAACATTGCTGCGGGTGGCGGTGCAGAAGACGGATCATCCAGCGGTTACCGCGTGCAGATCTTCTTTGGTTCCAGCAGGCAGGCTGCCTACAACGCCCAGGCAAAGTTTAACGAGGAATACCCCGAGCTGCGGACTTATGTCAGCTACAGTGAACCCAATTTTAAAGTGCGTGCCGGCGATTTTCGTACGCGACTTGAGGCACAGAAATTAGTACAGGAAATAAGGCCCATGTTTACCAGCCTGTTTATTATTTCCGAAAAAATAAATCCCCCAAAAACAGATCCATCCAATGATTAAAGAGCAGATCCAGCAGTTATCACAAACTATATTTAACGACGTTGTGGCTAACCGCCGCCATTTGCACTCGCATCCCGAGCTTTCATTTAACGAGGTAAATACCTCCGCGTTTGTTGCCGGCAAATTGGATGAATTGGGACTGACTTACGAGCGCATGGCTGATAACGGACTTGTTGCGTTGATTAAGGGTGAAAAACCATCAGATCGTGTAGTTGCCCTGCGTGCCGATATGGATGCGTTGCCAATTACCGAAGCAAACGAGGTAAGCTATAAATCACAAAACGTTGGTGTAATGCATGCCTGCGGACATGATGCGCATACATCATCCTTACTTGGTACCGCTAAAATCTTAACCGATTTAAAAAGCGAGTTTGGCGGAACCGTAAAACTGATCTTTCAACCGGCAGAAGAAAAACTGCCTGGTGGCGCCAGCCTGATGATTGCAGAAGGCGTGTTGGAAAATCCAAAACCACAGGCCGTATTGGGACAGCACGTAATGCCCCTGATTGAAGCGGGTAAGGTAGGCTTCCGTGCGGGTAAGTACATGGCCTCTACAGATGAGATCTATGTAACCGTACATGGCAAAGGCGGCCACGGTGCACAGCCACAACAAAACGTCGACCCGGTAATTATTACCGCGCACATATTAACGGCCCTGCAACAAGTGGTAAGCCGCTTTGCAGATCCGAAGAGCCCATCGGTGCTTTCATTTGGAAAGGTGATTGCCAATGGCGCGACCAATGTGATTCCTAACGAAGTTTATTTGGAAGGTACTTTCCGCACCATGGATGAGAAATGGCGTAATGAGGCCCATATCAAAATGAAAAAAATGGCCGAAGGCATAGCTGAAAGTATGGGCGGCAGCTGCGATTTCAATATCATGAGGGGCTATCCTTTCCTGATCAACGAAGAAAAACTAACTGCCGCAACCCGTGGCCATGCCGAAGATTATTTGGGTAAAGAAAATGTGCTCGACCTTGATATCTGGATGGCTGCCGAAGACTTTGCCTATTACTCACAGGTTGCCGATTCTTGTTTTTACCGTTTAGGTACCCGTAATGAAAGTCGCGGGATTACTTCATCTGTACATACGCCAACCTTTGATGTGGAAGAAGATGCGTTTAAGATCAGCACCGGTTTAATGGCTTATCTGGCGGTTAAGCAGTTGGGGAATTAGTTTGCAGTTCATAGTTGATGGTTCATAGATCATAGCAGCTTCAATTTCAATAGTTATGTGTCCTTCTTTTGGCCATGAACCATGAACAAATTCTTTTTAATTACTTTCAGCTTTCTCCTTTTTGCTTTCAGCCTAAAAGCGCAGCAAATCAAGCGTTTTAATCCTGATACAATCCGGACCATCGTTATTGATTCTGCAATAAATATCACTTCGCATAAATTAAACGCACAGGATTTTATTGATGCTGTACTGGCCGACACCGGCTTTTATCGGGCGTTTCAAAACATGAAACAGTTTGGCTTTATGGCCGAGAACCGCATTTATACCTACGATAAAAAGAACCGCGTAGACAGTAAAAGCTATCGCAAAATAAAGCACAGCTATATCGGTGGTAAACCCAAAATTGAATACCTCGCCAAGGTCGACAGCGGTTCGGTTTATAAAAATAATGGCAAGCCGCAGCTTTACACCGTGGAGATGTTCGACTATATTTTTACCAATGCTTATAAATCTAATTTTATGCCCGGGGCAATGCGCCAGGGTGGTGGCGATAAGAACGAAAGCTATAAGTCCAAGTTAAAAACGCTGATCTTTGCACCGGGCCATAAAGTAACCGGGCTGCCATTCCTCAGCAGCAAAACCGAGATCTTCGGTAAGGAGATGCGGAACTATTATTTCTACCAGTTTGCAAGGGGAAAGTATCTTGATTCCATCCCCGTATACCGTTTTAAGGTGATCCGCAAACCAAGCATAGCAGATAATGATGTGGTGATAAAGGAGCTGACAACCATTTTTGATATGCGTACCTTCCAGATCCTCGGCCGCTACGTCGATCTTAAATATCACAATATGCTTTTCAGCTTTGATGTGCAGATGAACATCGAGCTAAATAAAGTAGATGGTGAATTGCTGCCTGCCAAAATAACCTACCAGGGCAACTGGGATGTGCCATTCCATAAAACAGAGCGGGCGAGCTTTCTGATTGTGCAGAAGGACTATAACCGTTGATTTTTGAAGACTTACGAAGTTTTTAAAACTTCGTAAGTCTGGGTGTTTATAATTATTGCCCTTTAATTGTCTTCAACATCTCCTTAACGGCAACCTGCAATTGCTGGTCTGTGCCGGTTAGCACCTGGTTATAGTCATTGTTAACTTTAATATCTGGTTCCAGCTGGTGGTTTTCTGTTGCATGGGTTTCGTTGGTGCCCCACGTAGACCACATCGGGATGCCGAAATAAATTGAATTGTCGATCTGGGTTTCCCACCATACGGCCGTACCTGTGCCCGCAACCGGCATACCTATCAGCTTACCAATGTTCAGCTCCTTATAAACATAAGGGAATATAAATGCATCCGAATAATTGCCCTCGCTGATCAATACGCAGGTTGGCTTGGTCCATTTGGTGAGGGATTCTCCACCCAATACCTTATTGTTTTGCGGGCGAAACTCCAGGTATTGTTTACCGCTTAAAAAGGTAACCAACTCATCGTGCAGATTACCGCCGCCGTTGAAGCGGGTGTCAACAATCAATGCCTTTTTATTAACGTTGCGTCCCAGCACCTTGTCAAATGTAACGCGGTAGCTCGGATCATCCATGCTGCGCACGTGTACGTAGCCAACTTCTCCGCCGGATAAGCTATCTGTCAGGAATTCCATTCGTTTGATCCACCGGTTATAAAGCAGCATATTGCCTTCCATGCCTGCTGTTATTGGTTTTACAGTTTCCTGGTATTGCTCGTTTGTTTTGGGATCATGAAAGCTGATCAATGTATAATTACCCGCCTTGTGGTTCAATAATTTCGACCAATCTGCAGCAGCGGTAATATCATTGCCGTCAATTTTGTCGACGATATCGCCCTTTTTCATTTTGGTTTTTTCAATGTCGAAGGGGCCGCCGGCAATAACTTCAGTTACTTTCAATCCGTTTCCTTCTGCTTTTTCATCATACAAAAGTCCCAATGTAGCTGTAACATCACGATCCGGGAATTCGGGGATATAACCGCCGCCGGTATGGGAGCCATTCAATTCGCCGAGGAACTCGCTGAGCAGGATCTCGAAATCATAATTATTGTTGATATTGGGTAAAAACTTGGCATAATCCTCGTGATAGAATTTCCAGTCAACACCCTGTAGTTTAGGGTCGAAGAACCGTTTTTCAACCTGCTTGTAAATATGGTCGAACATGTAACTTCTTTCTGCTGTCGCGTTTAACTCCATACTTGTGCTGATATGTACAGGCGTCACCTTGCCATCATCAACACCAACTTTCATGATATTGCCACCTGCTAGTACAAATAAGGTTTTACCGTCATTGCTTAAGGTAAGCGATCCGTTTGGCGCACTTAAGTCGGCAAGCACTTTTGTCTCGTTTGTGCGCGGCATGGTAACCCAAAGGTTGTAGCCTTTTTCGTATTTAGCCAGGTAGAATAATTTCTCACCGTCTAACGAAAGCTTGTCGTCAGCAATATCTGCCGAACTGATGGTTAACCTTTCCGTGCGGTTCTCAAGGTTCTCTAAAGTTGGGATAAATTCAGGTGCCTTCTTTTTAACAGTATCCTTTCCTTTTTTAGTTTTTGCTTCCGCTTTTTTTAGTTCAAGGGTATCGCGTTTTTCCTGCTCATTTTTTAGGGTGAGGTCATCCTTGCTCAGCTGGTACTTATCCCAGGTAGCCTGGTCGAAGAACATACCGTAAACATCCATCTGGCTGCCCGAGCTAAAGTTCTTCATGCCCTTCTTATCGTTTTGCCAGTACATCATTTTACCGCCCATTCCCCATTGTGGCTCACCATTATTAAAGCCGCTTTGTGTTAGGTTAATGCGCTTCCCGCTGCCATCAGCTTTCAGCAATACCACCTGGTTACTGCCAAACCGGCCCTCGCTCGATTGTGCCAAAAGATATTTGCTATCCGGCGACCATGCAAAATACTGGTCACCGTCCTGGTAGGAAAAGTTTACGCCTTCGGCGATTAGCGTAATTGAAGTTTTGGCCGCGATGTCATACACCTTAATGGTATTTCTTTCCTCAAGGTAAGCGATCTTTTTCCCGTCGGGCGAATAAACCCCCTGGAACTCATCCTTAGGGGTAGCAATAACCGGCTCAGTTTTCAGCGTGGTTGATGCATAAAAATAAGGCTCGCTTTTGTTCACAATCGATACCTTGTAGATATCCCACGAACCATTGTTTTCAACAGAATATAAAATGCTGCGGCCATCCGGGCTGAACTGTACCATGCGTTCCTGGTATGGTGTATTGGTGATCCTTTTGGTTGCATTCCCATCCGCCGAGGTTACAAAGATCTCGCCGCGGTATACAAAGGCAACCTCCTTTGCATCCGGAGATACCGCCATTTCAGTAGCGTCACCGGTAACAGGGATAGTTTTTACCTGGTCGCCGTCAAAATCTGCCGTTGCGGTGATGGTAAGTTTTTGTGGTTGACCGCCTTCTTTAAAGGTATAAAGGTCACCATCCTGCGTAAATGAAAACGTTCCGTTATCAGCCCGCGACAGGTTACGAACAGGGTCCTGCGTGAATGTGGTTAACTGTGTTACTGTATTGGGATCCGCTTCGGATGAAGCAAAAAGGTTTTGATTGCCATTGCGTTCGCTCAGGTAGTAAAATTTACCGGCATCGCCCCAAACCGGTTCGCGGTCCTCACCCACAAATGGCGATACTTTGGTATAGCTGTTGGCTTTGGTGTCATAGATCCAGATATCGCGTGTTACAGCCGAGGTATGGTGCTTACGGTAGTTGTTTTCATAGCCTTTCCTATCCTGGAAGATAAATTTATCGCCTGCTTTATTAAAATGGACGAACTCGCTACCTGCATTATTTACCAGCAGGCTTCGCCCGCCTTTAGCCGGAACTTTATACAGTTTTACAAAGTAGCCATCGCCGGGAAACCGGATAGACGCGGCAACGTCATGCCGTGCGCTGCCGAAGTAAACGGTTTGGTTATCAGCCGAGAAATCGTAAGGAATGTCCTTGCTTGAATTATAGGTAAGCCGGTTTGCATTGCCGCCGTTTGCAGGCATAACGTATACGTCGAAATTGCCATACCTGTCTGAGGCGAAGGCAATGGACTTGCCATCATGGCTCCATACCGGGTAGCCATTGTAGGCGCTGTTAATGGTTAATGCTGTTGCCTGGCCGCCGCTTGAGGCAACCTTAAAAATAGTGCCCTTATATTCAAAGGCGATCCAGTTTCCATCAGGTGAAATAGCAGCCTGCTGCATCCAAAGCATGTGCTCCTGCGCAAATAATTTTGTAAAAACGGAGAGTGTAAAAACAATTACAAGTAGTGATCTTTTCATAAATGTGATAAAGCCATAAGACTGTTGAAAAAAGAAATAATTACAGGGATGGGATATTTTATATGCGGCCACCCAGGGTTATAATTATAAGAAAGGTAAATATAATTGATAATCAACTAAATAACAACAGGATTAAAGACCGGATTCTGCTGCCTTCCTGATTGCTTTATTTCTCTTCTCCAGTAATCTTTGCATATACAGCCCTAAAAAACGTGAGTCGGCAAATTCGCCAAGCCTGCCAAATGGAGATTCAAATGTGAAAATATCCTTCATAACCGTTTGATCACCCACGCCAAAGAATAAGTGTTGGTGCCGGAAACTTTTAAAGGCGCCGCTTACCATTTCGTCAGTAAAGTAATTTGGGTATTCAAATTCGGTGATCTTCGAGGTGAGGTTTTGCCAGATGCCGAAATGCTTTGCCCGCCAGGTTACGCTTTCACCCAATTCAATCAACCCGCTGGTGCACCCGGCAATGGCCCGCTCACCAGTTTGTTTGGTTGACTCCACATGCATCTCAATGCTCCGCGCCAAATCAAAGCAGCGGCCAATTGGGGCGTTGATGTGGGTGGAGAGTTCTATTTGGGTCATTAAACGTTATTTAAACAAAGTTTGTCATTGCGAGTGATAGCGCGGCAACCTCGTTGCAGGCAGGGCGAATACGCATTACGACGAGGTTGCTTCGTCGTTCCTCCTCGCAATGACATTTTTTTAAATCAGTGAAATCTACCCTAATCCGTGTAATCCCGGTTCCCGGTTAAAATTCCGCGTTCTTTGGATACCTTGGGAAAGGGATTACATCCCTGATGTTGCCCATACCGGTAACAAACAGCACCAAACGTTCAAAGCCTAAACCAAAGCCGGCATGCGGACAAGCGCCAAACCGGCGGGTGTCCAGGTACCACCAAAGCTCATCCTTAGGGATGCCCATTTCGTCCATGCGTTGTTCTAGTTTGTCCAAACGTTCTTCACGTTGTGAGCCGCCAACAATTTCGCCGATGCCCGGGAACAGGATGTCCATAGCGCGAACCGTTTCGCGGCCGTTGGCATCAACCTCGTTCTGGCGCATATAAAATGCTTTGATCTCTTTTGGATAATCGGTAAGGATCACCGGTTTTTTAAAGTGCTTCTCCACCAAATAACGCTCGTGCTCCGACTGCAAATCGGTACCCCAGCCCTCAACCGGGTACTGGAATTTCTTTTTCTTGTTCGGAGTGGATTCCTTTAAAATGTCGATAGCCTCGGTATAAGTAAGGCGCTCAAAATCATTATCCAAACAAAACTTCAACTTGTCTATAAGGCTCAACTCTGAACGCTCATTTTGTGGCTTTTGCTTTTCCTCTTCGGTTAGGCGCTGTGTTAAAAATTCTATATCATCTGCGTTTTTATCAAGCGCATATTTTATCACATATTTCAGCATGTCCTCGGCAAGGTCCATGTTGTCGTTCAAATCGTTAAAGGCAACTTCGGGCTCGATCATCCAAAACTCGGCAAGGTGACGGGTGGTATTGGAGTTCTCCGCACGGAATGTTGGCCCGAACGTATAAATATCACTTAAAGCCATTGCGCCAAGCTCCCCCTCCAGCTGGCCGGACACGGTTAGGTTAGTCGCCTTTGCAAAAAAGTCCTGTGAAAAATCAACCTCCCCGGTTTCGGTTTTTGGCGGATTTGCGAGATCGAAGTTGGTTACGTGAAAGGTCTCGCCCGCACCTTCCGCATCCGATGCGGTGATGATTGGCGTATGCAAGTAAACAAACCCGCGCTCCTGGAAAAACTGGTGCACTGCAAACGCAAGGCTGTTACGCACCCGAAAGATGGCACCGAAGGTGTTCGTGCGGAAGCGCAGGTGCGCCTTCTCACGCAAAAACTCAAGTGTTTGCCTTTTTGGTTGTAAAGGATATTCTTCGGGATCGCAATCGCCTAAAATTTCAATATCCTTAGCAATAACTTCTACCTTTTGACCCTGTCCTAAGGATGGGATCAGCTCACCGGTAACACTGATAGCCGCACCAAACGTGATGCGCTTAAGCAAAGCAGGATCGGTGTTTTCAAAATCAACAACAACCTGGATGTTGTTATTGGTGGAGCCATCATTCAAAGCAATAAAACGATTCTGGCGGAATGCACGTACCCATCCCTTAACTATTATCTCAATACCTGTCTGTTCGCTTTCTAATAATGCTTTGATCTTGATTCGCTGGCTCATATAAAATATTTTGAGGGGCAAAAATAACATTATTTGATTGTTGTCTGAATCAGAATTTGCAGAATTAAAAGATTTTCAGAATGGTAAGCGGTTATTCCGATAAATAATCATCTTGTTAATTCTCTAATTCTGGAAACGGCGCAGCCTTCTTGAACGCTTTTTAAAAAAAATAAAGTTAACATGTGAAAAATTCTGATTCAGACAATTAGTAAGTTTGCTTCACATGAATCCAAAAGCAAGCCTAATCATTGGCATCCTCTGCATCTCTTTTTCGCCAATTTTTGTAAAGCTTGCAGGGGCTTCGCCTATTGCGTCGGGTTTTTATCGCATTTTTATTGCCTGGCTTTGTTTGCTGCCTTATTGCGTCATCAAAAAGCAACTTAAAATTGGCCGAAAAGAATTAATGGTAGCCTTAATTGGCGGGATAGTTTTTGCCTCAGATATTGCTGTTTGGAACTTATCGCTTATCAAGATCTCTGCCACCGTATCAACACTTATAGCAAATCTTGCTCCTGTTTGGGTTGGATTAATCAGCTATTTGGCATTTAAAAAGAAATCGGGAAGGGTGTTTTGGATCGGGACCTGTGTAGCCATTTTCGGGATGGTGATTTTGGTAGGCGTGCAAAATTTAATGTTGCTGCAGTTTAATATCGGCATCCCGCTGGCCTTGCTGGCCAGTTTGTTTTATGCCATCTACATTTTAATCACCCGAGGCATCCTGCAAAAGATAAGCACCATCACGTTTATGTTTTATAATATGCTGGCAGGAAGTATTTTTTTGTTCATCATTAACCTGTTCCTGCATAACCAGCTTACTGATTTCACAATGAACGCCTGGCTGTGCTTCCTCGGAATGGGTTTGTTATGTCAATTAGTGGGATGGTTGACCATAAATCATACGCTGCGTTTTTTGGAGTCGACCAAAGTTTCCATAGCATTGTTAAGCCAAACGGTGATTGCCGGATTTTTAGCCGCGCTGATGTTGCATGAGACATTGGCGTTAAAAGAGATTGTCGGCAGCGTAATTGTACTGGCTGGAATTGCGGTTACTTTTTTAAAGGCTAGGAAAAGTGTGAGTTAAATAGGGCCTTATTTTACGCGCTTTAAAAAACAACGGGGAAATAAAACGGCGCATTGTTATTCTACGTTCTAAGGAACGTTGCAATTTTCCATCACTTTATAAATCAATAAACATATTTGCCCGTTTTCTTCTTAATATTACGTTTTGAAAGTGTCGGGAAATCTCGCTCCTTATACTAACATCTTATAGCTAACAAAAATGAAACATTACGGGCTTATTGGCTATCCGCTTACGCATTCATTCTCAAAAAAATACTTCACCGAAAAGTTTGAACGTGAACATATTACTGATTCGGTTTACCATCTTTTCCCGCTGGAAGATCTTCATGATCTGCCGAAATTGCTGGCTGATAACCCGGACCTGTGCGGACTAAATGTGACCGTGCCCCATAAAATAGGCATTTTAAAATACCTTGATTGGGTTGATGAGGATGCCCGCGGCGCCGGTGCTGTAAACTGTATCCGCATCAGCGCGGAGAGCCCGGTGATGGCTGCTTTTTCAGGCGAGCTTGGGATAAAGGGGCACGACTTTAGGCTGGAGGGATACAATACCGATATCTATGGCTTCGAGATGTCGTTGAAGCCGTTGCTGACCGATAACCATGATAAAGCCCTGGTTTTAGGCGATGGCGGCGCGGCAAAGGCGGTTAAATGCGTGCTTGAAAACCTGGGAATTGCCTATAAAGTGGTGACCCGTAAACCGCATGGCGATAATATACTTTTTAGCGATTTGAAACCGCACCACATAAAACAGCATACCATTATTATTAATACAACGCCATTGGGCACGTCGCCGAACGTAGATGAATGTCCGCCGATCCCATATGAGGCGATTACCGAAGATCATTTATTATACGACCTGGTGTATAATCCCGAAAAAACCTTATTTTTAAAAAAGGGAGAAGAACAGGGCGCCACCATAAAAAACGGCTACGAAATGCTCTTGCTACAAGCCGAAAAAGGCTGGGAGATCTGGACATCCAAACAAAAACATCCATGAGGAAAATTGTATTGTTTATAATGGTCGTTTCATTATTTGCTGCCTGCAGCGGTGATCATGATTATTCGCCCAAACCGCGTGGATATTACCGGATAGTTTTTCCTGAAAAGGCCTATCAGCCTTATACTTCCAGCGCTCCTTTTACCTTCGAATACCCAAAGTATGCTACGATTGAGCCGGACAAAAATCCGGACGCGAAACCTTATTGGTTAAATATGCAGTTCCCGCAATTTAATGGAACCCTGCACCTGAGCTATGAGCACATCAAATCTAAACAGGAGTTTAACGAGCTTGTTGAGGATGCCCATAAGTTAAGCTTTAAGCATACCATAAAGGCAACGTCTATCGACCAGGGCTCAATCTATTATCCCGACCGGAAGGTTTACGGTATTTATTATGCCATCGACGGGAATGCGGCTTCGTCTGTACAGTTTTTCCTTACCGACAGTACAAAAAATTATATCCGCGGCGCGCTTTATTTTAACAACGAACCCCGGCTGGATTCTATTCAACCCGTACTTACGTTTGTAAAAAAGGATGTGGATTTGATGATAAAGACTTTTAGGTGGAAGTAGGGAGAGAGTAGGGAAGTCCGAAAGTCAGTAAAGTCCGGAAGAGGGAGTTAGGTTTTTTTATAGCGATGGGTTTGAAACCCATCGCTATGCAGAAAGCCATCTGTTACAGTTACATTAAAAACTAAAATATTATCACCATGTATAAAGCTATTTCCTGTTTTGTTTTTGGGTTGATTTGCTGTTTGTCGCTAAAAGCGCAAAACACCGAACCGGCCTTTGATGTGCAGCACTACCGCTTCGCCATTCAGTTAACTGATGCAAACGACACCATTAAAGGCCAGGCTAAAGTGCGGATCAAATTTTTGAAGGATGTAGGCTCCCTGCAGCTCGACCTGGTTAAACAAAAAGATGCGGCGGCCGACTCTGGCAGTAATGCAGGCAGCGAGCATGTTAGAAACAATAAAAAGGCGGGCCTGGCAGGTAAGGGTATGCTTGTGTCATCAGTAACAGAAGATGATAAGGCAGTAACCTTTACACAGGATGTTGAAACCCTGGATATCAAAACAGATGCCAAGGCAAACAGTACACACAGCTATACCATTATTTACCAGGGCATTCCAGCCGATGGGTTGATCATCTCGACCAATAAATTTGGTCATCGTACTTTTTTCGGCGATAACTGGCCTAACCGGGCACATAACTGGCTGCCATGCGTTGACTACCCTGTAGATAAAGCGCAGGTTGATTTTGTAGTTACCGCACCCGATCATTACGGAGTTGTTGCCAACGGTTTAAAGGTTGAAGAAACAGTTTTACCTAATCATTACAAGCTAACCCACTGGAAGGAGACCGCACAACTGCCTACCAAAGTGATGGTTATCGGCGTTGCCGATTTTGCCATAGACCATCCCGGCGATGCAAATGGAGTACCTGTTTACACCTACGTATTCCCCGAAAACAAGGAAGTCGGCTTTAAAAACTACGCGGTAGCCACGCAGATCCTGCCGTTCTACATGAAAAACGTTGGACCTTATGCCTATAAAAAGCTGGCCAATGTACAGTCGAAAACCATATTTGGCGGCATGGAAAACGCAGGCGCAATTTTCTATTTTGAAAACTCAACCACTACAAAGGGCATTGAGGAACTAATGGCACACGAGATTGCGCACCAGTGGTTTGGCGATGCTGCAAGTGAAAGAAATTTTGGTCACGTTTGGTTAAGCGAGGGCTTTGCCACTTACATGACCAATCTTTACCTGGAAAGCAAATATGGCCCGGATACTTTAAAAAAGCGGGAAGCCGAGGACAGGCTAACGGTGTTCTCCTTTGAAAAGAGGAGATACACGCCGATAGTTGACACGCTGGTAAAAAGCAACTACATGCAATTGTTGAACGCGAATAGTTACCAAAAAGGCGGCTGGGTGTTGCACATGCTCCGCAGGAAATTAGGCGACGAGGCGTTTTGGAAAGGCATCAGGGCTTATTATGCCAAATACAATGGTGGTAATGCCTACACCAGCGGACTCCAAAAAATTATGGAGCAGGCAAGCGGTAAGGATTTGAAGCAATTTTTTCAGCAATGGCTTTACACCACGGGGCATCCGGATTTAGGAATTAAATGGAAATACAATGCCGGAATAGTAGAAGTAACCGTTACGCAAAACCAGGACACGTTGTATGAATTGCCGTTGGAAATTGCAATTGGCAATGAGCAACATACCATCAGCTTAAAAGACAGGATTACCGTAATGCAGTTTAAAACCTCCGCAAAACCAACAGAAATTAAAGCCGACCCAAATGTGAATTTGCTGGCGACGTTTGCGGTAGCTGAGGGAAATTAATTGTTGAGTTTTTTGGAATTTGCTATAGCAAGCTAATTGATATGGGCGGGATGTCATGGTGAGGCACTCGAACCATGCGGGCAAAGGCCTTTACGCCCTGCTTAGCAAATGGATAGGCCTCTGCGCACGTCGCCCTTCGAGTGCCTCAGGGTGACACCTCACCCAAAATTGATTATAACTTTTTATGGTTAGTGGCAGCGAAGAACCGTCTTTCCTACAACCCACCCTGTCCACGATATAATTTTACCGGGCCGTTAAGCTTTAGCTTTAAAACGGTCATATATTTATCCTGCATGCCTTCGGGTAAATCAACGTAGACAAGGCCGGGCACAGGGCTCCATGATATTTTACCGACTACTTTATGCGTGAGCTTTTTGTCGGTGCCAACAACCGTTATATCTTCAATTTTATTATCCAGCCCCTTAAGCATTACCTGGCCGCTGGTTTTGCCCGATATAAACAGGTAAAGCGTAGTTGAATCTTTCGACAACGTTGTCGGGCCATAAAAATGGCCCGCCGGAATACCTGCAACTGTGTTAAATATTGCTTCACTATGCACTTTATTCCAGGCACCTAATTCCTTTAGTACATTAACTTCCTGGTCGGGGATGGTACCGTCCTCCTTAGGGCCGATATCCAAAAGCAAGTTACCACCATTGGCCACAGCATCAACAAAAATAGTAATGATCTCATTTGGCGTTTTCCAATTCTGATCTGCCTGTTGGTAGCCCCAGTTGTCGTTTATCGTCATACAAAGTTCCCACCAATTAAACGGCGGGCGGGTAACCGGGAAGTTTTGCTCGGGTGTGGTGTAATCGCCATAGCCTTGCAGCCTGCCGTTAATTATGGCATTGGGATTTTTGGAGAGGATGATATGCCTGATCTTTTCGGCTTGCCATTCTTCGGCGCTGTGTTCCCAATCGCCATCAAACCACCACAGATCAGGCTTGAACATATTGTTAATCTCGGTTATCTGTCCCTGGAAATACATTTTGAAGCTGTCCCATCTGTCGTAATCATTTTGTAATGAATACCGGGAGCTATCCTTTAAAAATCCGGGATAATTCCGGTGCGACCAGTCGATCAACGAAAAATAGGCGCCGCATTTAATATCCCGTTTGCGTAACTCCTCAAAAAGCGGCTTTACCATATCCCTGTTGGCTGGAGTTGCCTTTACTATGCTCAGGTTACCCTGCTTGGTATCGTACATTGCCACGCCGTCGTGATGTTTGGTGGTGATCACAGCGTAACGTGCACCGCTTTCCTTTATCAGGTCGGCCCACGCCGCGGGATCATACTTGCTAAGCGTAAACCCTTTCAGTTGCTTCATATAATCGGCATAGCTAATCTTTTTGTTATGGAAGCTCCATGATTCGTCGATGCCGTTAACCGAATAAATGCCGGCATGAATAAATATGCCCAGCTTGGCATCGGCAAACCACTTCATTTTATCAGCAATGGTTTTTGGGTCGATTTTAGGTTGTGCCGAAGAATAAAGGGTAACGGCACAAAAAAGAACGAGCAAAATGGATTTCCTGGTCATAGCGATAGCGTTTTGTTCACGGATAGAAAATACAATATTAGCAACATTTTGTTGGCTGTCTGCATCAACAGGAATTTACCCACTTGGCATCGAAATCAACGCAATCAGGCAAATCATCTTAAAATCAACGATTCTCTTTACACCGCTATGAAAAAAAATCGCGCAAAATTTCGTACTTTTGTGGGCTTTTAAACTAAGATTTATAGGATAAATGGATTTTAAGATCTGTTTGTTTAATGTGTAATTTTGGTTTAAACAGCAGAATTGCCGCATCCAATAAATAAGCGGTCAAAATTATGTTAGAGAAATTAGAAGCGATATTTCAACGCTGGAAGGATGTTGAAGCCGAGTTAAGCAGCCCTGATGCCATGGCTGATATGAAGCGTTTTGCCCAATTAAATAAAGAATATAAAGATCTTGCCAAGGTTGTTGACCAGTACAATATCTACCGCAACATCATGAGTAATATCGACAGCAATAAGGAAATCTTAGCTACTGAAAAGGACGAAGAGTTCCGCGAAATGGCTAAAATGGAGCTTGACGAATTGCTGGTTAAGCAGGATGAAATGGAGGAAACTATCCGTTTGATGCTGATCCCTAAAGATCCGGAGGATTCTAAAAATGCTATCGTGGAAATTCGTGGTGGTACCGGAGGTGACGAAGCTGCACTTTTTGCAGGCGACCTTTACCGTATGTACATGCGCTATTGCGAACGCCGTGGCTGGAAAACCGAGTTGGTTGATTATACCGAAGGTACTTCTGGCGGATACAAGGAAATTGTATTCAACGTTAATGCCGAGGACGCCTATGGCAATTTAAAATATGAATCGGGTGTGCACCGCGTACAGCGTGTGCCTGATACCGAAACCCAGGGCCGTGTACATACATCGGCTGCAACCGTGGTTGTGTTGCCTGAGGTTGACGAATTTGACATCGATTTGCAGGTAAGCGATATCCGCAAGGACCTTTTCTGCGCATCTGGTCCGGGTGGACAATCAGTGAATACCACTTACTCGGCGGTGCGTTTAACACACATTCCTTCAGGTATTGTTGCACAGTGCCAGGATCAAAAATCTCAACTAAAAAATTACGATAAGGCCTTACAGGTATTGCGTTCGAGGGTTTATGAAATGGAGCTGCAGAAGCACCTGGAAATAACCTCCAAAAAACGTAAAACCATGGTATCAACCGGCGACCGTTCTGCTAAAGTGCGAACTTACAATTATCCACAGGGTAGGTTAACCGAGCACCGCATCGGCCTAACCATTTACAACCTAACCGGCGTAATGAACGGCGACTTACAGGATATAATGGAAGCTTTGCAATTTGCTGAAAACGCTGAAAAATTGAAGGAAGGTACTGTAGCGTAATTTTATCGGTATTTGCGCTGCAACGTTTTTATTAAAACGCCCGTCTATTACGCAAATGAAAAGACTGATATTTCTGCTGCTGGTTATGATAACAGCATCAATCTGTACTTATGGACAGATGCCCAATGAGCCTAAATTTTCTGCAACTGCTTTAAAAGGCGACCTCGCCTATTTGCAAAACCAGTTATATACTGTTCATGTTGATCCGTATACCGAATTTAGCCGGGCACAGTATGATCTGCTTTTTAGCGCTATTGATAAAAAACTAACCGACTCGCTCACCGCCACCGCCTTTTTGAAATTGATTAAACCGGTTATTGCCCACTTATGTGACGAGCATGCCCAGGTTTATTTACCCGAAAAGCTGCTTTGGGCAAGTTATCAGCACGAGGATGTATTTTTGCCAATTACCTTAACAAAACGCGGCAACACATACCGGGTTGAGAAGGTATTATCCACGGGTAGTAGCTTGAATTCTGGAGACATCATTACAAAAATCGATAATAAACCGATAGCCGAGCTGCTCGATCAATGCGCCTTATTATCCTCAGGCTACGCCGATCAGCGTTTAGAAAAGGCGCTGATGCAATTTGGATATCTGTATACCTGGACACTGCCGGGCGTTCAGAAAAGCTATGTTGTTAAAACCGCGGATGGCAGGAATATTGTAATGGCCGGCGTTTCGCTAAAAACCTGGAAGGATGAATTAAACAAGCAGACCGGCTGGGACAACGCCTGCAATGAAGCAATCGCCTATCAAAAAATTGGTAATGCCGGTTATGTAACAGCGTGCTCATTCAATATCCCGCCAAAACAAATCGATTCTATTCAAAAAAAGATCTCGGCGATATTTGAACAGGTAAACAAGGATAATCCGCAATACCTCTTTATCGATATTAGCAAAAATAGTGGCGGGCAATCCGTTGTGGGCAGGATGCTGATCGATGGTTTTAATAATAAGCCTTATGCGGGGTTCAGTTCGAATTTCAAAAGGAGCCAGGATTATATTAACCTATTAAAATCATGGAAGGTTGAGGCGGATGATTATTATAAACAAGCGCCCGAGGGGAAAGTCTTCCATTTTTCGTCAGATACTACCTTTCCACCTGAACACAACGATAAACGCTTTAAAGGAAAAGTATTTATAATAGTTGGCAACGGCACCTTCAGCAGTGCCATGATGATGGCTACCTGGATAAAAGACAATCATTTAGCCATCATAGCCGGCGAAACGCCTATGATAGGCCACCCCAATGGCTTTGGTGAATTGTACAATACCAAATTGCCCAACACTAAAATAAACCTACTTTTTGGTGTAAAGCAATGGATAAGACCAAGTGGCGACCTGAAGAACAACCTTTTACTCCCCGATCTTAAGGTTACATTAACCGACGATAAGGCCCAGCTGATAAAGAGCGTGCTCAATGCATCGCGCTAAGCGGGGGTGATTTGCTTTTTATTGTTTTGCCCCTGTCATGCATTTGTCTTTTTATGCTCCGGGTATGGAGAAAGTTCCCTTTTACATATTTCGAAATGGGGTTTTCATCTCATTTTCATAAAGCCCAGCTACTTTAGCAATATAAATTTTAGCGGTATTCTGTATTGTTGGCTACAAAACCAATAATAAAGTGGCCTAAAATTTAATGGTTTAACGTTTAAAAAATTAACGCGTATGCTGGCTGTAAAAAGTATCTCCCATAATAACTCTATCATCTTCAGGCGTTCTTTGCGCTTAATGGGCGACCAGTTTGAGATTAGTGTTGTTGGAAATAACCCATCGTGGGCGGACGAGCGGATTGCTGATGCTGTGGCAGAGATTAACAGGGTTGAAAAACTATTGAGTGCTTTTAGTGAAGACAGCGCAATCAATACAATAAACCGCAACGCAGGTATTAAACCGGTAAAAACAAACGCAGAGATCTTTAAACTGATTGATCGTGCTTTGCAAATTTCAGAACTTACTTACGGCGCTTTTGATATTACCTATCTTACCGCAGATAAAGACAATAATTCAGACAATCAGAATGGCGGAATTGCTGTAAAAACGGCTGTTAAAGTAAGCTATAAAAATGTTGAAATTGACGCCGCCGCTCAAACAGTGTTTTTGAAGGAGCCGGGCATGCGCATCAGCTTTGCGGCTAACGGTAAAGGTTATGCTGCCGACAGGGCAAAATATGTATTACAATTACAGGGAGTTAGCAGCGGCGTAATAAATTCAGGCGGCGATTTACTAACATGGGGCGCACAACCGGATAACGAGCCATGGACGGTTGCAACTGCCGATCCGTCGCAGGAAAACGTGCCGTTTGCAAATGTCGATATCAGCAATATGGCCGTAGCAACATCGGTGAATACCGATAAGTATGCTACCGTGATCGACAAAAAACTATTGGGCTCGTTTAATCCTAAAAAAGGGTTCCCGGTAAGTAAAATTAAAAGTGTAAGCATTATAAGCACCACTGCTGAGTTTGCTGATGCAATGGCCACCCCGGTGTTGTCAATTGGCATTAATGCAGGTTTATATTTAATTAACCAGCTTAATCAAATGGCAGCCGTGATCATTGATGATCATGACCGCGTTTACACATCAAAAAATGTAAGTATCAATTAAACTTTTATTTTTTCTTTTGACTAAATAAAAGCTATTTTTATTCCATATTAGTGTATGTATAACACTAATATGGCTGTTATAATAAACCTCAGTTATATAAATTCCGATCAATTTAAACTTTGTAACGCCGGCACCGTTATGTAATGGTATTAACGCCAAATAATTAAATAAGTAATGCTTAATTAATTACTGTTTGAAAAGAATTTTAACATTTTCTACTCCTCAATGATAAAGTGGTTTGCGTATATTGTGTTGTTATTGATATTTGCACCATGTTTATCATCTGCTAAAATAAAAAAACATCATTTTGATTTTGTTTCTGATAAATTGCGGATAAGTTTGCCTTTTGCAGATCCGTTAACTGATACTGCAAAAACTAAAAAACAGCAGGAACAGGACGAAAAAAAGAAAATTAAGGAAGTAGCCAAGGCTAGGAAACAACCGAAACCTGAAAAGGTTGAACCTGAGGACAATCCGGCAACTTCCAAACCCAAAGTAAAGCCGAAACGGCTGCGCCGGCCGGAAGGGTTGGAACGACCGCCTGAAATACCCAGGAGAAATGGCAATTAACAGATCGAACAGACGTTATACCGAAAACCAATGAAATACTATTTTGTATTGCTTCTTTCTGTAATAGGTTCTGCTGTAAACGCGGCATCGGCTTTGCCATTGCATTACAATGGCCCGGGGAGTCGCGCGGTTGCAGATACGGATTCGGCTATCAGGAAACGGTCAATTTCTGTGGGGATCAACTATGGGAATGATGTTTGGTTCTATGGCCGCACAAGCCCGATTAGATATCCTTTTATGGGTACGGATGTTATTTATAACTCAAAGTCGGGAGTTTTTGTTTATGCCTCCGCAATGAAGGTGTTGGGATATGATCCGCTTGTTGATGAAATCGACCTTGGCGCCGGCTATTTTTACAAGTATTCAAAAAAAGCAACCGGAACCTTAAGCTACAGCCGTTTTTTCTTTAATAAGGATGCCGCTAATGTAATAAAGTCGGCATCATCCAATGATATTAATTTCAAAAATAGCTACGATTGGAAGATCGCCAAATCAAGCATCACCACCGATTATCTTTTTGGTAAGTCGAGTGATTTCCTCGTTACATTCAATATTTCAAAATATATTGAAACCAGCTGGAGTATTTTTGACGACCAGGATTATTTGTCGTTTAACCCATCTGTCAGCGCCATATTTGGCACGCAGAATTTTGTGCACAAATATTCACTGGACCACCCTAACAAGCTTGAGCTTTATGATATTGATCATGCTCCGGAAGGCTCACCGCAAAACCCATATAACAATGGCCGTTTTAATTCGCTTAACTACAGCGTAAAAATACCTATTGCTTATAACAGGCCGCATTACACGTTGGAAGCATCCTGGAAATATTCTATCCCGGTAAATGTGGAGGGCGAATTAAAAAACAAACATGAGGTGTTTTTTAACATGACATTTTACTACTTATTTTACTAGCATATATATGAATGTTTTAATAATTGAAGACGAAAAGGCCCTTGCCGGTGAGCTGGAGATTTTTCTGACCAATTATAATTACATCTGTGAGGTGTGTTACGACGGCGTCTCGGGCTCAGAGAAGATTGCTGTAAACCTGTACGATTTTATTTTAATAGATCTTGGCCTACCGGATTACGACGGGCTCGACCTGCTTAAGGAGGCGAAGAAGAATAATTCAGAAGCTATTTGTATTATATTAACGGCCAGGGCAGAGGTGTATGACCGCATCAAAGGGCTCGATCTTGGAGCTGATGATTATCTGCCTAAGCCATTCTCTCTACTGGAGCTGCAAAGCCGGATGCAGGCTATTACCCGGCGGCGCTTCGGCCTTAACCAAAGTTTGGTTGATTTAGGCGGATTTATAATAAACTTAACTGAGCGTACCATTACCTATCTTAACGCCGAGGTAAATACCATCACTAAAAAGGAGTTTGATTTAATTGCCTACCTAATATTGCACAAAAACCGCACATTAACACGTTCTCAATTAAGTGAGCATATTTGGGGCAGCATTATTAATGATGACTACGACTCGAACTATATTGATGCGCACATAAAAAACATCCGCAAAAAATTGAATGCCTTTGCCCCGCCCGACTGGTTAGAGACGGTACGCGGATTAGGCTATAAGATAAAAATAAACAGTTAGAGAAGAGAGGGGCAAGAAATTAAGAGTCAGGAATCAAGATGAAAATAAATAAAGCAATTTTTATCGATACCGTACTTTTCTTGATTCTTGACTCTTGTCATCTTGATTCTAATCAAACATGAAGCTTAAAACCAAACTAACGCTGTTTAATACCATCTCGAAACTGGTGATCGTTACCATTTTCGTTTTGCTATTGCCGAGTTTGATAAAAAAGATCAACCAAACCTATACCGACAATAAGCTGCGCAAACAAAAGGACAAGCTGCTGCAGATAGTGGATACCCAGGGGATCAAGAGCTATATTCAATCGGGCGAAAGTGATGCCAGCTGGTATACGCCACTTAAGGAGGACTATGTTAGTTTGGATGTCGACTCCGTTCCCGGCTATGTGGACACCATAAAAAATGAGAAGCGGATCCTGCAGGGTGATACTATTGAATACCGAATATTGAGCCACAACTTTAAAGCCGGGAATAAAAAATACCTGCTGGAGATTGCCATCAGTGTTGATGCGATAACCGAAACCACCCGCCCGCTGCAAAACCTTGCCTTCCAGGTACTGGTCGGGATGATATTGCTCACCATCATGGCTGATCAGATCTACTCTACCTACGTACTGCGGCCATTAGGTTTGATTATCAAGACAAAGCTCATCGGCCAAAAATTTCCGAATTTCGGTTCGTATAAAGAAGTAAAAACCAGCACTTCCGATTTTCAACACCTTGACCTGAGCATCCATAAAATGATAGAAACGATTGAAAGTACGTTCCAAAAGGAGCGTGAGTTTATATCAAACGCCTCGCACGAGCTGATGACACCCATCTCCATACTGCAATCAAAAATCGAAAACATGTTTGAGCAGGAGGATATTGTTGACGAGGTAAAGGCACGGTTGCTGGAGATGCAAAAAATACTGAATCGCCTAAAAAGCATTACTAAAACATTGCTGCTGATCTCACAGATTGAAAATGAACAATTTTTAAAGGAAGATAGGGCTTCGTTGCATGATATTTTGCAGGATGTTTATGACGAGATCTCCATCAGGTTACAGGACAAAAACATCAGCTATGAAACTTCGCTGCCTACTAACTGGCAATTGGTTAATGTAAATAAGTTCCTGCTGTTCAACTTGTTTTTTAACCTTATCAACAACGCCATAAAATACAACAATCCTGATGGTGAGATAAGAATAACGGCGGAACGGGAAAATAATGCCTTTACCGTTAGCATAACTGATACCGGGATAGGCATTAGTGTCGAGGATTTGCCGTTTATATTTAACCGGTTCAAGAAATTCAGGCAGTCTCTTTTGCAGGACAGCTTTGGCCTGGGGTTGCCTATTGTAAAATCGATAGCTGCATTTCACAGCATTAGGATAGAAGTAGTATCCGAAAAGGGACGGGGCAGCACATTTAAGCTTGTTTTTCCGCCCGGAGCTGTTGAAATTGTGTAATAAAAACTACCTGTACAGGCCGAATTAGGAATTTAATTTGCTTATTAATATTTTTGAGAGGGCATTAAACCTTTACGCCGGTTTTTTGTCTAATATACTGTCCGGCTTAATTTATAAGACAGTGATACTTAAACCGGTAAATTTCTGTTAAATAATTATAATAAAAATATGAAAAGGTTATTTAAATATGCATCAGGGTTGTTTTTAACCGGGATGCTTTCTGTGTTGGCGGTTGCTTCAGCCAGCGCACAGCGTGGCGCAAGCCACGGCGGTGGTGGTGGCGGCATCCGTGCAGGCGGCGGTGGTGGCTTCAGTGGTGGTTTTCGCAGTAGTGGTATTGGTGTTTCACGCCCGGCCACTGGCGCCAATGTTGCAGTAAGTTCACGATCCAGCGCTGCAGTTGTCGCGTACCGCGGACGTACAGGAAACTACCTTGGCGGCACAACAGGTTACCATGGCGGTGCTTTTTACCGCACGGGCTTAGGCTATTATGGTTATCCGCACCTGGGCTTTTATTTAGGCGTATTGCCGTTTGGTTATTATCCGTTTTACTGGGGATCATCCCTGTATTATTATTATGGCGGCGTGTTTTACAGCCCATATGATAATGGCGGCTACCAGGTTACCGAACCACCGGTTGGTGCGGGCGTTCCTAGTCTGCCGGATGATGCACAGCCAATAAAAATAGACGGGGTACAGTATTATGAGCTTAGCGGCGTGTATTACAAAGAAACCGTTGACGACAAGGGTAAAAAAATATACGTGGTTGCCGGTAAGGATGGTGTTTTAAACACGGGTGATTCAGTTACCGATCCTAACGCAGACGTTGCTGCCCCACAGGTTGGCGACGTTGTAAACCAGCTGCCCGATGATTGCCGCAAGGTAACATTGAACGGGAAGAAATATTATGTTTCGCCTAACAATATTTACTACGAGAAGGTAACCGGTCCTGATGGCAACACTGCTTACAGGATTGCGAGCTTACCAAATGATGATAAGGGCATTTAATCGCCAATAAAGCGAATGTTTTTAATGGGCTCCGTTTTACGGGGCCTTTTTTATTTTCCCTGGGTCAAGTGCCTTCATCCCATAGCTAAAAAGCAGCGAATTACACAATGAAAAGTTTTATCATGGTGGGCTCTCTACCCTTTTCAATTGAGTCGGCATAACAGGATTTACCCTATTTGATTTAAATAAAGTAGCTGAAGTATAGATAGTTATAGTGTGATGCCAGAGGCAGCCTAAACTAAACAGATAAAAAACTGTCTATATCTAAACAATACGTAATTATAAACAAACTTATCGGGCTATAAACAAAATAACGGCTTATGATAAGTTCGTATCTAAAGAAAAACAAAATTAATATTATGAAAAAGTCAATTTTTATAGCAGCATTAATATTTAGCTGTTTATCAATAAAAATAGCCGATGCGCAGATTCGTATCAGCTTAAACATAGGCAGCCAGCCCGAATGGGGCCCTACAGGTTATGATCATGCTGACTACTATTACATGCCCGATGTTGATGCGTACTATGACGTAAATGCTCATCAATATGTTTATTATGAAAATAATGTTTGGGTGCGTAACGTAGCATTGCCGCCACGTTATCATTTCGACAGGTATCACAGCTACAAGGTTGTTGTTAATCAGCCTACACCGTGGGTGCATCATGCTGATATCAGGGCAAGATATGCCAGCTACAGGGGCCGTCATGACCAGACTATAATTCGTGAGAGCCATGACGAACGTTACCGTAACCATTGGCACGATAATGGAAATCATTATGGTCAGCAAAAGGAACACGGTGACAAGGGACATGGACACGACAAGGATCGTGGTGACAAAGGCCATGATCGTGACTAACAATATCATTATATTAAAACAGAAGAGCCCCGGTATTATCGGGGCTCTTCTGTTTATCCATGGCACGATTGAAGCTATTTGGCAACCTTCTTTACCACTTTATTTATTGCCTCGCCCCAAAATGTTCCCAATGCAGCAGCGCCCTGCTTATTTGGGTGCAGGTAAAACGTACCGGCATGGCCGTTCTCCGGGCGCAAATCGGTAAGTGAATGTTTCTTAAAATAATCAAATGCCTTAGTGTCGCCTACAAAAACACGCTTTGGGTACGCTGTTGCGTAATCTGCAACTAACTGATCAATTTGGGGTATATAATCTTGTAGTCGCTGTAGTCCCTCAGCCAGGTATTTGGCGCCGTTATAAGTATTGGGGCTATACCATATCGGATGTTGAAAAATAACGATACATCCCGGAAATTCCTTCAACAGGCTATCGGCAATGGCCTTCAAGTTCTGGTAGTAAACCTCCGGGAACACGGGTGCGCCTCTCGGTCCTTCAATGGCGCTGTCATTAGTGCCGAGCTTGATAGAAAATATCAACAAAGCGTGTTTATTAGCAAAGGCGCGTGCAGCCTGCTCCACGTCCTTAAACACTCCATGGGTTGAAGGCAAGAAGTCGACGGTGGTGTAGCCGCTATGCCCCTGGTTTGCAAAAGCAACGTCTCCGATGTTACCCTGCTGTTTTAAATAATTTACAGCTATGGCAGGCGGCGCTTCAGTTACAGGATCCAGCCCGGCGCCATAGGTAATGCTGTTGCCAATAAATACAATGTTGACGTCTCTTTTAGCCTGGGCAAATGAATGCTGTAAGCAGGTAAAAAATACGGCTGTGATTAAAAATAAGACTTTAACTTTCATTTAACTTGTTATAATTGTTGTTGTAGACGGCAGAATATTCTCCCCTAATCTCTGATCTCCAATTAACTAATCACTAAAACCCCACTCCCATATTCCAAAACATAAAGGCCCATTTATCAACCTGCCCGCTTATAACCTGCTCAGTGCTTTGGCCTGCCCCGTGGCCTGCTTTGGTTTCGATGCGGATAATTGTTGGAGCAGGACCTTTTTGATATTCCTGCAGGCGGGCCGCAAATTTAAACGAATGTGCCGGCACTACGCGGTCATCATGGTCAGCTGTGGTAACCATCGTAGCAGGGTAGCTGGCCGGTTTTAAGGCATGATAAGGCGAATATTTATAAAGATATTCAAACATCTCCTTCGAATCCTCTGCCGTTCCGTAATCATAGCTCCAGCCAGCGCCGGCGGTAAATTGGTTATAGCGCAACATATCCATTACGCCAACCGCCGGGAACGCTACCTTGCAGAGGTCGGGCCGCTGGGCCATTACGGCACCAACAAGCAGGCCGCCGTTTGATCCGCCGGAAATTGCCAGGTAATCCTTAGACGTATATTTATGTTTGATGAGGTATTCTGCCGCAGCAATAAAGTCGTCAAAAACATTTTGCTTTTTCATCTTAATACCTGCCTTATGCCATTTTTCGCCATACTCGCCACCACCACGCAGGTTGGGTACCGCGTAAATACCACCATGTTCCAGCAAAATAATGTTCGAGGTGCTGAAGGCTGGCGTAAGGCTGATGCTGAAACCGCCATAGGCATAAAGCAACAAAGGATTTTTGCCATTCATCACCGTTCCTTTTTTATAGGTGATGATCATCGGGATCTTTGTTCCATCCTTGGATGGATAAAAGACCTGCTTGCTTTCGTATTGTTCCGGATCAAACTGAACGCCGGATTTTTTATACACAGTTGATGCCCCTGTTGCAATATCCAACTTAAAGATTGTTGGTGGATACACATAATTGGTGAAGGTATAATAGGTTTCCTTTTCCTCCTGTTTGGCGCCAAAACCGCTTGCCGTTCCTATTGATGGTAAGGTGATGGTACGCTCCAGTTTGCCATCCATATTATACTGCAACACAAGGGAGGTTGCATCCTTCAGGTATTCGGCAAAGATCTTTCCGCCGCCTGTTGATGCATTCAGCACGTTGCTGGTTGCGGGGATCAGGTCCTTCCAGTTTATTGGTTTCGGATCAGCTGCATCTACAGTTACAATTTTAAAATTAGGCGAATATAAATTAGTCAGGATATAAAGCTTACTGCCGACATTGCCTAATACGCCATGCTGATTGTCAAAATTATCAACTACGTTAATTATGAAGCTGTTGGGGTTGCTGAGATCCTGGATATAAAGTTCATTGCCGGTTGTTTCCTTAGCAGCCGAGATCACCAAAAAGCGCTCATCTTCAGTAAGTGACGCACCGATGTAGCGCCGGGGTGTTTTGTCGCCGCCGAAAATTAGCACGTCAGTATTTTGCTGTGTGCCAAGCTTATGGTAGAACAGTTTGTGGTATTGCGTGATACCTGCCAGCTGACTACCAGCCTTGGGTTTATCGTAACTGCTGTAGTAAAAGCCCTCGTTTCCCTTCCAGGCAATTCCGCTGAACTTAATGTCGATAAGCGTATCGCCGATCATGCTTTTATCACCGGTTTTTATAACGATCACCTTGCGCCAGTCGCTGCCACCCTCTGAAAGCTGGTAGGCGGCCATGCTGCCGTCTTTGGTGAAATCTATCCCCTGCAGAGAGGTGGTGCCATCGGCAGAAAATTTATTGGGATCAAGGAATACCTCAGGCGTTCCATCGCCCACCTGCCGCCATAAAACCGACTGGCTTTGCAGGCCATCGTTCTTATAAAAATAGGTGTATTTACCCTCCTTAAACGGAGCGCTGTATTTTTCGTAGTTCCATAACTTTTTTAGGCGCGCGTGCATGGCGTCGCGGTAAGGAATCTGGCCCAGGTAGTCCTGGGTAACTTTGTTCTCTTCTGTAACCCACTCCTTCGTGTCGGCGGCGCGATCATCTTCCAGCCAGCGGTAAGGGTCGGGCACTGTGGTGCCGAAATAGGTGTTAACAGTATCAACCTTTTTTGTAACGGGGTAAGCTATAGTTTTTTTATTCATTTGTTGGGCAAAAGCAAAGCTGCAAATTAAAACAGCTGCGGATAAACAGGTAATCGTTTTCATTGCAAAATTGTGGGTTGGCAAGCTAAGGTATGTTTTTTTGGGGAAAGGGAAAAGGGTGGGCAGGATACAACATCTTGCATTACACGGCAGGCCTGCGACCTGCGCTATCGAACTTCGCCCCTTCAGAACTTGGGATTGCAATGAAACCTTTACCGTTCCTGACCCCAAAGGGGTCTAACAAATCAGCGTAGGTCGCAGGCCTGCGCTAAAAACGGTGTAAGTTTTAAACCCATCGTTATTGAAAAAACCCTGCTAAATTTTTTATTCCACACCCTCATCACTTTAGCAAAATCATCTTTTTAACGCGGCATAAAAAAGCTATTTTTGTGATTACACTTTAGGTACTGCGTTAATTAATGATCACCAAACCCACCATCGACCGTATTATGGAAGCCACAGATATTGTGGAGGTGATAGGTGAGTTTGTGCAGTTAAAAAAACGCGGCGCCAATTACGTGGGCTTGTCGCCGTTTGCCAATGAGCGGACGCCATCGTTCACGGTATCACCTGCGAAGGGCATCTTTAAGGATTTTTCATCGGGGAAGGGCGGCTCGGCCATTACTTTTTTAATGGAGCTGGAGAAGTTTACCTACCCCGAAGCGCTTAAATGGCTGGCCAAAAAATACGGCATCGAGGTTGAGGAAACGATTGAAAGCACGGAAAATCGCGAAGAGGAAAATCGTCGCGAAAGTTTGATGATCGTAAGCGGGTATGCAGCTAAGTTTTTTCATGAAAGCCTGCTGGATACTGACGAGGGCCAAAGTATAGGCCTGAGCTATTTTAAGGAACGCGGCTTTAGTAACGAAACGATAAAGAAATTCGAGCTTGGTTACTCGCCCGATCAATGGGAAGCCTTTACCGGGCAGGCACTAAAGGATGGCTACCAGGAAGAATTCCTGGCGGAAACAGGGCTCTCAGTTAAACGTGACAATGGTTCGCTGTATGACCGTTACAGGGGGCGTGTAATGTTCCCGATCCATAGCTTTACAGGCAGGGTAATAGCCTTTGGCGGGCGTACGCTAAAAAGCGATAAGAACGTTCCCAAATATGTAAACTCTCCCGAATCGGAGATTTACCATAAATCAAATGTACTTTACGGGCTTTTCTTTGCAAAGAAGGCCATCCGTGAAGAGGATAATTGCTATTTGGTGGAGGGTTACGCCGATGTACTATCGGTACACCAGGCGGGCATTGAAAATGTGGTGGCTTCATCAGGCACCTCGCTTACTGTTGAACAGATCAGGCTGATAAGCCGCTTTACCAAAAACATAACCATTTTATATGATGGTGATGCAGCCGGTATAAAGGCATCGCTCCGGGGCCTGGATATGATCTTACAGGAGGGTCTCAACGTAAAGGTAGTACTGTTTCCTGACGGGCATGATCCGGATTCCTTTGTCCGCAACTTTGGGACAAACGGGTTTAAGAAGCATATCGACGAAAATAAAAAGGACTTTATCCTCTTTAAAACGGATATCCTTTTAAAAGAGGCCGGAAACGATCCGATCAAAAAAGCTGAGGTGATCAGGGAAATTGTTGAAAGCATCGCCAAAATCCCCGACTCAATAAAAGCATCGGTATTTATAAAGGAATGCAGCTACCAGTTACAGATAGACGAGCGCGCGCTGTTGTCCGAGTTGAACAAAATGCGGTCGGCGAAGGCGAAAAAGGATGGCCAGCAAGGTTTTCGTACAGCGCCTGCTGATGAGCCGCAATTTGATGAGCCTGAAGTAAGGATTGAAAGAGCGGACGAGTTTACACAGGAAAAGGAAATAATACGGTTATTGTTGCTTTATGGCAACAAAGTGATAGACTGGGACGGCATCGCAAACACGTACATTGGTCCGTTTATGATAGCCGAGCTAAGTGATGTAGAGTTTGAGAATACTACCTGCAAAGTATTCGTCGAAATTTATCGCAGGGAAGTGGAGAACGGCGTGCTGCCAGATGAACAATATTTTATCCATTATGCCGACAAGGAAATTGTTGACCTTGCGGTAAATCAGATCGCCACGAAATATACGCTCAGCGAAAACTGGTACGAGATGCACAAGATCCTGGTGAATGACGAACAGGTGAATATGAAGGCTACCATTTTGGGCGCTATCTTCCATCTCAAAAAACAAAAGGTCGGTAAAATATTGGAGGGGTTACGTAAGGAATTGCAAAACACCAGCGCTGAAGCCGACCAGGAGATCCTGCTCAATCAATACATGCACATGAAGAAGGTGGAGAAAACCATTTCGGATTACTTGGGTTCAGTAATTTTGAAATAATGGCGCAACATCTCGATCTTGGTCGCCGCGGGGAGGCCCTCGCAAAAGCTCATCTTGAAAAGGAAGGCTACGAGATTATGGATGAGAACTGGACGCATGGCCGGTTAGAGGTCGACCTTATTGCGTATAAAAACAAGATAATTATATTTACGGAGGTAAAAACCCGAACCGGAAACGGTTTTGGCGAGCCGGAGGATTTTGTAGATGCCCGCAAACAAAGATTATTGGTGGAAGCGGCGGAGGAATATATTTACCTGATGAACCACCAGGGCGAAGTACGGTTTGATATTATATCGATATTATTTGACAGGAATAACAATTTTATACTAAAACACATAGAAGACGCATTTTGGCCCACAGCCATGTAAGATGGATAAATTACTAAAAACATTCCCGGTTGCGCTTATAATAATACTGTTATATAGCTGCAAACAAGAACCAAAGCAAGCCACTGTCAGTCTGACACCCCTCGCAGGAGCCGGGTATAAAACAGGTGATAAGGTTGTAATAAAAATCCACAACGCTGAAAATGTAAAACCTGATTCCGTAATATATTCGCTTGATTCAGTAAGGGTCGTTTCTGTGAAGGACTCATCAGCCATAACGCTCGGCACCGACACCATGAAGGTGGGTACGCGCCTGATAACTGCCAAATGGTACTTGAACGGAAACAGCAGCGAGGCATCTACCACCATCTTCCTGCTTCCGGCAAAGGCGCCGGAAGAATACACCTATAAGATTGAAAAAGTTTACCCTCACGACACCAGCTCATATACGGAAGGTTTGGAATACCATGACGGCTATTTATATGAAAGTACGGGCAACGCCGGGCATTCCACACTTAGAAAAAATAACCTTGAAACCGGGAAGGCCGAACATGTGATTAAACTTGATGACAAGTACTTTGGCGAAGGGTTAACGATGATCGGCAACAAGATCATTCAGTTTACCTATCGGCAAAAAATTGGCTTTGTTTATGATAAAAATACCTTTAAAAGGCTGAGTACGTTTCCTTACTACGCTGGTGTAGAAGGCTGGGGTGTAAGTAACGATGGCAAAAAGATCTTTATTGACGACAGCACAAACAGGATCTGGTTCCTGGATAAGAATGACTACCATGAAACCGGTTATATAGATGTTTATGATAATAAGACCCGGATAGACAGCGTGAATGAGCTTGAGTATATCGACCACAAACTTTATTCAAATGTTTTTCTGAGGGATACAATATTAGTGATCGACCCAAAAACGGGAGCCGTATTACAGCGGGTGGATATGGCTAACCTGTATCCATTAGCTGATCGGCCAAAAACTTACGATAACGGTAACAACGTTTTGAATGGGATTGCCTGGGATGAAAAAGGTAAGCGGCTGTTTGTAACCGGCAAAAGGTGGCCGCATTTATACCAGGTAAAGTTTATAAAAAAGTAAAGCATATCTTTATTTTTGGCAGGAAGGAATTGTTGGTATAGAAATATTTAAAAACAAAAAACGTTCAATCGGAATTCTGGCAGTAGCCAAATACAATAAAATGAAATTCAAGTTTAAAATAACAATAGCTACAGCCTGCTTATTTGCTTTTGGTTGTACCCCAAAGTCGCAGGATAATGGCATAACGATAAGCCCGGAAGCCGGCTCAAGCTATAAAACAGGCGATGTGGTTAACGTCCAGGCGCATGCTGCCGGTTCAAAGCCCGATTCAATTGTTTACCTGCTTGATTCTGTAAAAGTCGGTTCAAAAAAAGACACAACCGTATTTGCTCTAAAAACCGATACGCTGCCTTTGGGCCCAAGGGTGATTACGGCGAAGGTTTATACGGCGGGCAAAAACCAGGATGTTTCTACTAACATTGTACTGCTGCCGGCAAAAGCACCCGTTGAATATACTTATAAGGTTGACAAGGTTTTCCCGCACGACACCTCATGCTACACAGAGGGCCTACTTTATGAGGATGGCTTTTTGTACGAAAGCGGCGGCGGCTATTTAACCCCGCCCCTGGGGCAGGAAGTTACCGGGCAGTCGAGCTTACGCAAAGTTGACCTTAACACCGGGAAACCGGTGCAAAAGGTAATGAATGATCCTAAAGTTTTTGGTGAGGGAATCTCGATTGTAGACGATAAGATCATCCAGCTTACCTACCTTGAAAAGATAGGATACGTATATGATAAAAAAACCTTTAAACTGTTAAGCACCTTTACAAATAATGTCGGAATTGAAGGCTGGGGTATGTGCTTTGACGGCAAGAAGCTGTACATGGATGATAAAACCAATCGTATTTACTTCCTGGATAAAAATAATTACCGACAGATCGGCTACATAGATGTGTACGATGACAAAGGCGCTGTAAACGAAGTAAACGAGCTGGAATACATAGACGGAAAGCTGTATGCCAACGTTTATAAAACCAATAACATCATAGTAATTGATCCCAAAACCGGTGCAGTATTGCAAAAGATAGATCTGACCAGCCTGTATCCAGAAGACAAGCGTGCGCCTAACGCTGATGTGTTGAACGGGATTGCTTATGATGCTGCCACCAAAAGGATCTTCATCACCGGCAAGAAATGGCCGCACTTGTACCAGGTAAGTTTTGTGAAGAAATAGGAGTTAAATAAAAATGCCGGGACAAGCGCCCGGCATTTTTTATAAATATCCCTTAACGTTCCCCCTTTAGGGGGCCAGGGGGCTATCTCCAAGCCTTATACTGATTGATCAATCCATTGGTTGATGAATCATGTGTATTCACTTCGGCGTTATCCTTAAGCTCCGGCAGGATCTTCCCGGCCAGTTGTTTGCCCAGCTCAACACCCCATTGGTCGAAGCTGTAAATGTTCCAGATAATGCCCTGTACAAAGATTTTGTGCTCATACATGGCAATTAATGAACCCAGGCTGTGCGGAGTGATCTTTTTAAGCAGGATAGAGTTGGTAGGGCGATTGCCTTCAAATTCCTTAAACGGTGCTATCTTTTCAATTTCCTCTTCAGTTTTACCGGCCTTCTTCAATTCATCAACCACAACTTCGCGGGTTTTGCCGTTCATTAAAGCTTCGGTTTGTGCGAAGAAGTTTGAAAGCAACATGTTATGATGTTCGCCAAGAGGGTTGTGTGATATGGCTGGCGCTATAAAGTCGGCAGGGATCAACTTGGTGCCCTGGTGAATTAACTGGTAAAATGCGTGTTGGCCATTGGTGCCAGGTTCGCCCCAGATGATTGGCCCGGTAGGGTAATCAACAGGTTTGCCGTTACGGTCCACGTGTTTGCCATTGCTTTCCATATCACCTTGCTGGAAATAAGCGGCGAAGCGGTGCATGTATTGGTCGTAAGGTAAAATCGCATTGGTTTCAGCCTCGAAGAAGTTGTTGTACCAAATGCCGACTAATGCCAATGCCACTGGCAGATTTTGCTCCAGCTCGGTTGATTTGAAGTGGTTATCCATAGCATGTGCACCGGCCAAAAGCTCGGTAAAGTTTTCATAACCGATGCTTAGGGCGATAGATAAACCAATCGCGCTCCATAATGAATAACGGCCCCCTACCCAATCCCAAAACTCGAACATGTTTTTTGTATCGATGCCAAATTTGGCAACACCCTCACTGTTGGTTGATAATGCCGCGAAGTGTTTAGCCACATCCGCGTCCTTTCCGCCTCCTGCAATAAACCAGTCGCGGGCGCTATGGGCATTACCCATGGTTTCCTGGGTAGTAAATGTTTTTGATGCGATCAGGAACAACGTGGTTTCCGGATCCAGTCCTTTTAATGTTTCAACTATATGTGTACCATCCACATTGGACACAAAGTGCATGTTAAGGTGGTTCTTATAAGCTTTTAGTGCTTCGGTAACCATCACCGGACCAAGGTCCGATCCGCCGATACCAATATTTACAACATCGGTTATAGGCTTGCCTGTAAAGCCCTTCCATGATCCGGAAATGATAGCTTCGCTAAATTCCTTCATGTGGTCAAGCACGCGGTTAACATCAGGCATTACGTCTTTACCTTCAACCAAAATTGGCGTATTGCTGCGGTTACGCAAGGCGATATGCAGCACCGGGCGGCCTTCGGTAACGTTAATAACCTCGCCGCTAAACATGGCATCGATTGCCTTATTTAGTGAACACTCACGTGCCAGTTGCAGCAACAAAGCTACAGTTTGCTCGTCAATGCGGTTTTTAGAATAATCAAGCAGGATTTCCTCGAAACGGAGTGAGAATTTATCAAACCGCTGATCATCAGCTTCAAATAATTCCTTAAGGCTTTTTGATACGATATCAATGTAATGGTCAGTCAAATATTTGTATGACTGGGTGGTGGTAAAATCGGTGTTTGGCAACATAATTGAAAGGATTTTAAACAAAAGTAATAAGTTAAAACTTAGTGCGAAATTAAATCCGGAAAGTATGACATCATGGTGTTATTTTAACCGGAAAGCCTGAACTGATAGTGTTAATACAACACGGTATACTTAGTGTTTGTTTTACAATAAGTGAATTGTCATATTTATAACAATTTTTACATCTTGTTTTGAATTTCAAAATAAATATTTAATATATTTGTGTCAATGATAAAATAACTGAAAATTTTTATCAATTTATTAATCTACTTAAATACACTAACTGACCATGTTCGAAAAACTGTTTATGCTTGTCAAAAATAACGCTGGGACGGCTGTTATAGACAATCCTGCGATTCCTGCAAAATACCATGAGGCAGTAATCAATGAAGCTTCAAGTTCCATTATCGAGGTGTTAAAAAACCAACTGGAGACGGGTAAGATAAAGGATTTAATAAAATTCTTTCAATTTTCAGGCATTTACAACAACGCATTAGTATCGAGCATCATTAATAAATTTGCTAACAAGCTGAACAATTTTTACGGTATTGAGCCCGCTTCTGCTATGCAGGCAGCCAACACCTTAATAACACCTGTTATGGAGGAATTGGTAAAGGAGTCAAAAGACGCTAAAAATATCGACTTTGGCTTAAGCAACTTCATATCAAAATTGAGCGGTAACCGCGCCGATATGAGTATGCTGGTTAACCAGATGATGGTTGCTTAATATAGAGTTGTAGCGTTATAAAGATTTTAAGGGTTGTAGAGGTTAAACTTTACAACCCTTTTTTTTATCAAAGCTGAAGGGCTATTGCTTTACGGGAAATGATAGATAACTCCCAAAGCTATGCCCTCGGTTCCCTGCACTTGCGATGAGGTGTTTTTGTCGTAAAGCATTGTGCCGTTAAGTGTAAAGGCTATAAGGCGGCTAACTTTAGAGGTAAGCAACAGGTCAACGCGGTGGCTGGTATAGGCCAGTGCTTGTTGGTAAGGTATAAACAACGCATAGCGCACGTTAAGGTGTGTGGTTTTTGATAGGTCCTTATCCAAAGTAGCCACAGCCTGGAAAGCCAGTTCGTTCAATATGGTTTTACCGATTGGCACACCGTAGTTGGTAGGCTGGTAGTGATAAATGGTTGTATCTAAAACAAATGTCTGTCGCGCTGTTCCTGTACCAAGGCGAAGATCAAAATACTTGGTGGGCTTATATTCGAAACCAATTGACTCGGTTAAGTACCCCGGCGACATGATATTTGAAATGAGCTGTGAAACATTACGTCCAACGGAATCAGTTGTATAATTATATCCCTTATCAAACTGCGACTCGAACGTTAACGCCCCAAAGAAGGACCAGTGTTTTGAAATTTGCGAAGCTAACTTATTATCAAAAAAGATGCGGTCGTTAGTTTTACGCGACCCCTGGCCTTTGTTTTTTGAGATGCCGTAGATCAGGTTAAGTTCTGATGTAAAATCGAGTGGCCTTTTGTTGTACTCAACCTTAAAATCAAAGTTGGAGCCCAGTGCGATGGAGCTGATTCCGCCGGCGCTATAGTTATTACTAAAGGCGCTCTGGCTAAAGTTTAACCCAAACAGAACAGTCTTATGCCAGTAGCTGATCTTATAATCGAGCATGGTAACCGGGATCTGTTCGCGGTGAATCTGCAGCGGCACAAAACGGAGTGGCAATGCGTTTTTTCCGGGTTCAATGCGGTATTTGTTTAACTGGTTGGTATCAACTTTTAATGAGTCGGCATTTTGTGCATTGGCAGATAACATACAGCCAAATAACAATAACAGAAATAACCCGGGGCCGGTTTTTAACATAAGCAGCAGATATTTGAGCGAAAAGCTTATAACAAAGCAAAATACGCCTTGCTACCAGCTTAAACAGTTAAGGCGCAAATTTATTATAATATAGTTAATAATGTTATAAATAGGAGCGTAAAATAGTAATCAGTTGGCAGTTTTAAGTTGGCGCTGCTTTGATGGTGGGTATAAGTATGCCATCGTATCAATATAATTAGCAGTGTTATCCTAAAATCTTTCTATCTTAAAAATCTTAGTTTAACTTTGCATCCTCAAAATTAGATAAGTACGATGTTTGAAAATCTTTCGGACAAGCTCGACAGGGCTTTTAAGGTATTAAAGGGACAGGGAACTATAACCGAAATAAACGTGGCTGAAACCATGAAGGAGATCCGCAAGGCCCTTTTGGATGCTGACGTAAACTATAAAACGGCCAAGGCCTTTACTGATGAAGTAAGGACAAAGGCCCTTGGTCAAAACGTGCTGACCTCGATCTCCCCGGGCCAGTTGCTCACCAAGATCATGAACGATGAGCTTACCGAGTTGATGGGCGGCAGTACAGCTGATTTAAATTTAACAACCAATCCAACAATTATATTAATTGCGGGCTTAAACGGTGCGGGTAAAACTACTTTTACCGGTAAGCTGGCCAATTACCTTAAAACCAGCAAAAACAAGAAAGTATTGCTGGTTGCAGACGATGTTTATCGCCCGGCGGCTATTGAGCAATTGCAGGTTTTAGGCAAGCAGATTGATGTGCCGGTTTACGCCAACCTGGAATCAAAGGATCCGATAGCTATTGCCCGCGAAGGTATTGCGTTAGCAAAGCAAAACGGTAATAATGTTGTGATCATAGATACCGCCGGCCGTTTGTCGATTGATGAGGCCATGATGGTGGAGATCGAGAACGTAAAGGCCGCTGTTAAACCACACGAAATTTTATTCGTGGTTGACTCCATGACCGGTCAGGACGCCGTGAATACCGCCAAGGTATTTAACGAGAGGCTGGACTTTACCGGCGTTGTGTTAACCAAGCTGGATGGCGATACCCGTGGTGGTGCAGCACTTTCAATTAAATCAGTTGTTAACAAGCCGATAAAATTCATAGGTACCGGCGAAAAGATGGAAGCGCTTGACGTTTTCCACCCGGATCGTATGGCATCCAGGATCCTGGGCATGGGCGACGTGATCTCCCTTGTTGAGCGTGCACAACAGCAGTTCGACGAAAAGGAAGCTGCCGAGCTGCAAAAGAAAATTCGCAAAAACAAGTTCGACTTTAACGACTTTTTTAGCCAGATCCAGCAGATCAAGAAAATGGGTAACATGAAGGATTTGATGGGCATGATTCCCGGTGTTGGCAAAATGATGAAGGATGTGGAGGTTGATGACAATGCATTCAAAGCTATCGAGGCCATCATCCAGTCAATGACGCCTTATGAAAAAGGCAATCCTGATAGTATTAATCAAAGCCGCCGTAACCGCATAGCGCTGGGATCGGGCACCAACCTAACCGAAGTAAACCGCCTGATAAAGCAATTTGAGGATATGCGTAAGGTGATGAAGCAAATGAGCAATCCAGCAGCCATGGCAAACATGATGCGTAGAATGCCGAAATAATGCCCCCGACCCCTAAAGGGGAGCCAACAAAATTTTTAGAGACGCGATACTTCGCGTCTTTTTTGTTTGAGGCGGAATCTTAATTTATGTACCCACGCTGGCGAAGCGTTCCATTTTTACATGTGGAACACCCGGAACGCTATGAAACATGCTGATTATCAGAATGTTTGTTTTTGCTAAGATTTAGGCAGTTGTTAATTAAGCGGATTTTAGGCGCTATGCCATCAACCTGTATGTCGAACTAAAGTTAAGTTAACACTATTTATACAAAATCCAGGCCCTTGAAGCTTTGGCCCAATACCTGGCTGTTATTTACATCCAGCCATTTGTCAAGCAGAGTAGCATATACATCCCGGAAATCTACGGCATATTTAAGGTCTCCATTATCCAATTGTGCAAGGTCTGGCGCATCGTTATAAAAGCCGGCCTTTTTAAGCTTTCCGCCAAAGATCATTACGTTATTGGCGGTACCATGATCGGTGCCATTGCTGGCGTTTTGCTCAACCCGGCGGCCAAACTCCGAAAAAGTCATCACCAGGGTATCGTCAAGCTTACCTGTTTTCTTCAAATCTTTAATAAATGCAGTGACCGCGTCGCCATAGATTTTTAATACCCGTTCCTGCTGATTTTGCTGGTTAACATGGGTATCGAATCCACTTAATGACACATAATAAACCCGTGTTTGCAAACCGGAATTGATGAATTTTGAAACCGTTTTCAATTGGTTACCCATTGGGGTAGCCGGGTACTCGCCGGTTACCTGGTAAGTTTTGGAGGTTTGCTGGATATAACTTGCCGATGAATAAGTTTCGGCCATGGTTTTATAAAGATAGCCAAGATTATCCTCGTTTAAATTTGCATCGGTATGATCATGAACCAACTCCTTAAAAAATGGTTCGCGGGTTGTTTGATAAAGCTTATAAGGATCTTCAACGGCAATGCCCTTCATCTTCGCACCTTTCATAGCAAGCGACAAACTATCATCTACCTCAATAGCAGTATAAGGATTTTTGCAGGTGGCGCAATTAGCATCCAGGTAACGGCCTATCCAGCCAGTGGTCAAAAACTGGTTCGACTCGCTGCCTGTTTGCCAGATATCCATCGACCGGAAGTGCGACCTGTCGGGATTTGGATACCCAACAGAATTGATGATGCTCATCCAGCCCTGGTCGTAAATTTCCTTTAGTGACGATAACGCTGGATTTAATCCCTGCATCTCATTCAGTGTAATAACGTCGGGTTTATTTATGGCAATGGTATTCCGTTTCTGGTAGTAAATATCGTTGCCGTATGGAACAACAGTATTCAGACCGTCGTTGCCGCCCGATAGCTGGATAACTACGAGGTTTTTGTAGCCTGTGATGCCATCCATCGCCATTGCCTCAAATGGCTTTAAAAACGCCGGGATCATCAACGCCCCCGAAGCCAATGCCGTGTTCCGTAAAAAATCTCTTCTTTTCATAGTAGAAACAATTAGTGATTTAGTGAGGGAATGAATTAGTGAAGTGCCGCAGGTGAGAAAATCACTAATTCACAAATTCGCCAATTCACACCTAAGTCAATTGATATTCTGGTGTTGAAACTGTTTGTATGATTGCTGTTTTAATATCCGGTGCGTTGCTGAGCTCGCCGGTTAATGTTTTACTTAAATTGGTTTGCAGCAAAAAAGCGGCTACCTGCTGATTGGTTGTGCCTGCAGGGATCGCCTTAAACAACCTGTCCCAATCGGGCTGTGCCTGTACTTTTGAATTTACGGTCACTTGTTGATTGCGGTTAGCGGCAATATAAGCTTCCTCTTCAGGGTCAGCCTTGCCCTTAAAATCAATCAAGCCACCGTTTAGTACGGTTGATGGAATTTTTAGCCGGAACATCAATGATGAACTGTCGATCCAGTTTCTGCCACCCGGCCAACCCGCAACATTTGGCGGATAGAACAGAACCTGCCCAAGCACTTTTTGAAATTGAAGCAGTACTTCCGGTTTTTGATAGGTGATAAAAAACTGCCGGTTCATGCCCACCAAAAACTCCACCGGCGATTTAACCAAATTGCCCGTATTCTGCTCCTGGTAAAACCATGGGGCTGTAAAAACAAATTCAAGCAAGGGCTTTATTTCGTAATTGCCATTATAAAATACATCGGCCATGGCGTTTACATGGGCGGGATCAGGAATTTCATTTACCAGATATTTATACAGCTTGGTGCTGATGAATACCGCAGTTTGCCTTTGCTCAAGTAAACGGTTAATAATATCCTCGCCGGTTAAGTTACCCGTTTTGCCCAGGAATGTTTTTTCGCCATCGTCGTGCTGCGGCTGTCGGAAAATAAATTCACCATCTTTGTTAAAGCCCCAGCCGGTAAATGCCCGTGCCGATTCCTTAACATCCTGCTCGGTATAATTGCCGCGGCCAATGGTAAACAGCTCCATCAGCTCGCGGGCGAAATTTTCATTGGGATGTCCCTTTTTGTTTTGTTGGTTATTTAAAAATTGCAGCATCGCCGGTGATTTTGAAACCTCCAGCAGCAGTTCGCGAAAATTGCCGAGGGCATTTGTGCGCTGAATATTGTTCAGTTGTTGCGCCGAAAAGGAATCCTTACTGCGGCAGGCAAAATGATTGTGCCAAAACAGCGTCATTTTCTCCCGTAATACAGCATCGGTTGTGCTCATGCGATTTATCCAGGCAACGTTAAGGGCCTTTTCCTCTTCCCGCTGCATTTGCATAAGCTGCTTTTTGGCATCCTTATCGCCCTTGGCAAGCATGGCATAATCCGTGTTGACCTGCACGCTGTTAATGGGTTCCTCGTTTTCAGAGGCTTTAAATATGGCAGCTATGGCCTTTTTTATGGAGTGTTTTCCCGCAGCTTTTTCGTCTTCAAAGCTTAACCCAAAGCCTGCGCGGGCATGCAGATGTTTTATTTGCCTTAAATTATCCATATGAGTGGGGTATTTGAGTGTTTATGACTTGTAGTTTGCTTAAAGGTTTAATTATTAAGCCGATAAAAAAAATAAATATGAATTAAATAAATAATTATATTCGTTACGTCAAACCCTTATTGATTGAAAAGACTATTTGTGCTCTTATCGCTGCTTTGTGCTGCGGTAGTTTTAAAAGGGCAAACCCAACCTTATGGACAGATCGACGTTGCCGATTTGAAGCTTACTGCCTGCGATTTTGAAAAGGGTGCGAGTGCCATGGTTTTGTTTGATAAAAAAACTGTTAGCACCGAAAATGATCTAACCATTATTACCCGCCATAAAAGAATCAAGATCTTAAATGATAAGGGGCTTGATGCCGCTAACCTAACAATTGGATATTACAGTAAAGATCATCTTGAAACCATAAGTGATTTCCAGGCACAAACAATTAATCTTAATAATAACTCACTTCAATTTACCCCGATAGATAATTCACTTATATATCGACAGGCTGCAGACAAAAACTGGAAAACCATAAAGGTGAGCTTCCCGGCGGCCCAATCCGGATCTGTTATTGAATATTCTTATAAAGTTACTATTGATTTTCCTGGGGCAATTTCTGATTGGGATTTCCAGGGTGATATTCCTGTACGATACTGCGAATTGGATACCCGGATCTCCAGGGGGTTTACTTTCAAAATCTTTCCAAGAATATTCAGCACGCTTGAAAAAAACATTAAGGAACGTACAAGGGGCGGCAATGAAGACTCCACAGGTACGCATTATTTATGGGCGGTAAAAAATGTGCCGTCGTTTAAAGATGAGCCGTACACCACTTGCCGGGAAGATAATATCCAAAACATTCGTTTTTTCCTTTTTAAAACCCCGTTTGATAACATGACAAAACGTGCTGAAACCTGGCCAAGGGTTACGGGGATTTGGATGAATGACCCTGATACCGAGGAACAACTGAAAAAAAACTTAAGCGATGATGATACACTTCTTACCCGTGCAAAACTGTTGTTCACCGATGAAGAGAAAATAGCGTTTCTGTTTAACAAGATAAAAAACATAGTTAAATGGAATGGTAAATACGATAATGATACTGAGAATGGTGTAAAAACTGCCTGGGGAAAAAAGTGGGGCAACAGCGCCGAAATTAACCTGGTACTTTATAATTTTTTGCGGATGGCGGGCATCAAATGTAACCCTACATATGTAACAACGCGCGGTAATGGCAAACTGGAAAGCGATTTGCCCGGGATGGACAACTTTAATACGCAGGTATTAACCGTAACCACCAGGGCTAAAAATACCTATATCCTTGATGCCAGCAACAAATTCAACACATATAACCACATCCCATTTAACCTTCTCAACTGTTATGCATTGGTTTTTGACCCGGCAGTAAAAAGTTATGAAATTAAAATTATAGAAGATCCGCAGCCGTTAAAAAAGGTTGTTTTAATAAACGCCCAAATTAAAGCTGCGGGAAAATTAGAAGGTACTGTGCATGTGCTTAGTACAGGCAATGATAAAGCTGATAATTTACAGCAATATACTAATTTGGGAGAGACAAAGTATAAAGAAGAGCTTCGGAATAAAGATAATAACCTGACGATCATTTCGCTAAAACGCGAAAATATGGAAGCCGATTCCCTGCCTCTTAATGAAGCGATAGACTTTCAGCTGGATTTAACCAGCTCTGATGAAAACTACATTTATGTAAATCCAACAGTATTAACCCCCTTTAACAGCAATCCTTTTTTAAGCGAGAACAGGCAGGCTGTAATTGATTTTGGAAACGTTAATAGCTATTCTATCAAGAGTTTTTACAAGACGCCAGACGGTTATAAAACAGAATCGGTACCGCAAGGAGTTTCAATGGCTATGCCCGATAAGAGCATCAGCTTTAAAAGAATTGTTGCCGCAGAGGAGGGCGTTATAACTATACGCTACACCATTGATTTTAACAGATCAATTTTCACCGCAGATGAGTACCCCGTTATCCGCGATTTTTATAAAAAGATGTTTGAAATGCTCAATGAGCAAATTGTATTAAAGAAAACATAACCATACATAATAATCAGTTTGATTACCAAAAATTAACGAGTTGAAAAGATTACTTGTGCTTTTATCGCTGCTTTGTGCAATGATAATTTCAAAAGGGCAAACCCAACCTTATGGACAGATCGACGTTGCCGATTTAAAGCTAACTGCCTGCGATTTTGAAAAGGGAGCAAGTGCTATGGTTTTGTTCGATAAAACCGAAGTAACCGACAAAGACTATGTAACCCTTGTAACAAGGCATAAAAGGATAAAAATTCTGAGCGAAAAGGGCTTGAGCAATGCCAATCTTACAATTTCGTATATCAGCAAAAGTGGGTTTGAAAAAATAAGCGACGTTGAAGCAGAAACGATGAACTTGCTTAATGACACGGCTAAAATAACTCCTGTTGATAAAACGCTCATCTACAACCAGGTAACCAATAAATTTTTAAAAACGATTACATTAAGCTTCCCGGGCGTTAAGGTGGGGTCTGTAATTGAGTATTCCTATCAAATTAAGATAGACTACGCGGGCCTGATACCTCCCTGGGATTTACAGGGCGACTTGCCGGTACGCTACAGTGAGCTTGACGCGAATATACCAGTCGGGTTTAGATATAAAATTTTTACAAGGATAAGAGAACCCTATGTAAAGCTAACACAGGAAGCGATCAGGCATAAAAAGGACTCGATAGGTACCCATTATGTGTGGGCTGTAAAAAACGTCCCCTCGTTTAAAGATGAGCCTTTTGCAACATGTGCCGAAGACAATATTCAATGGCTTCGGTTTTACCCCGTTGTAATACCTAATCGAATAATATATATGCCGTTCTCATGGGGGTTTGTTGCCAACCGGAGGATGGACAGCGACTGGTTTAAAGATGAGTTGGCCGTTGACTTGAAGGACGAGTATAAGATGCTGCCCGAGGTTGCCAGGTTAAACGGCGACGAGGAAAAAATAAGGTTCATCTTTAATAAAATAAAAAACAATATTAAATGGAATGGCGACAACTCCCCGGGCGCGGACGAAGGGCTGAAAAAGGCGTGGGAGAAAAAGCAGGGAAGCAGCGGCCAGGTAAATTTAATACTTTATAATTTTCTGCGGATGGCGGGTATTAATTGCTCCCCTACCTATGTATGCACCCGTACGCACGGCAAGCTGGAACCTGGTTTACCGGGCATGGAAGGATTTAACACCATGGTGTTAACAGTAACTACCGCGGCAAAAAAAACATATGTGCTTGATGCCAGCAATAAATTTAACAGCTACAATACCATTCCGTTTGATGTGCTGAATTGCTACTCACTCATGCTCAATCCTGGTAAAAAGGAATATGCCTTTAATGTGATGAAGGACAGTGTGCCGCTCAGGAAAATAATTGCGGTGAATGCCCTTATAAAACCTGATGGAAAGTTGGAAGGCTCAGCTAATATTCTTACCTCCGGCAACAATAAAACACATAATCTGCAGCAATACGAAGAGTTAGGCGAGGCTAAATATAAGGATGAACTCAGGAATAACGATAACAACCTAAAGATCCTTGCTTACAAGCGCGAAAATATCCAGAACGACACCCTGCAGCTAAATGAAAGCGTAGATTTTAAATTGGACCTTACCAGCTCGGATGAAAACTATATTTATGTAAACCCAACACTGCTTACATCGCTAAACACTAATCCATTTTTAAGCGAGACCAGGCAATCGACAATAGATTTTGGAAATTTGAATGCATGGTCAATCCGGAGTATCTATAAAACCCCTCCCGGGTACAAAATTGAATCGTTGCCGCATGGTGTGTCAATGATAATGCCGGATACAAGCATTGAGTTTAAACGCATGGTTGTAACTGACGGAAACACCATCTCCATACATTATTATATTGATTTTAAACGTGCGGAATTTGCAGCCGACCAATATCCCGAGGTCCGCGATTTTTATAAAAAAATGTATGAAATGCTAATTGAACAAATTGTATTAAAAAAAATATAAAATTCAAAAAAACAATCGTATTATTATATAAAATAACCAATCGTTATCGCAATGAATAAACTTTTACCCTTATTGGCGCTATGTGCCATATCCTTATCTGTTAACGCTCAAAGCCCTGTAGCCGCAGACGTTACAGTTACACAAGCTTACGGAAAAATTAACACTGCCGACCTGGAACTTAAAGCCTGCGAGTTTGAAAAGGACGCTAATGCCGAAGTACTTTTTGAAAAGGGAAACGTATACTTTGGGGCGGATCTTGGGACTATTACCGAAGAGTTTCATGAACGGGTTAAGATCTTTAATGACAATGGGAAAAGTGTAGCCGATGTGCATATTCGCTATTACAGCGGCGACCATCTGGAGTACGTGACCGGCATCCAGGCCGAAACGGTTAATTTGGTTGATGGAAAGCCCGAAGTAACGAAGCTCGACAAAAAGCTGGTTTACACTAAAATAATTGATAAATATTATAGCGAAATTTCCTTTACCCTTCCTAATGTAAAGGCAGGCAGTATTATTGAGTATAAATACGATTTAAATTCAACGGCATTTTATGATATGCCCGATTGGGATTTCCAGGAAAAGATCCCGGTGCGTTACAGCGAATTTTCTACGGCAATTCCGGATATTTTTTATTTTAGGGCTAACACCCGTATATGGTCGCCGTTGGTAAAGCACACCACATCAGGTGACGGCCGGAGTTTTATGGATGGTGGGCAGGCATACCCGTACAGCCTTGAAAATGAAACGCGCGGAATGGCGAATATTCATTCGCTGCCCGATGAACCTTACATGTCATCGTACCGCGACAATGTGCAGGGTATTCGGTTTCAGTTGGTTTCAATAAAACCGGTTGGCGGCTTTGCAAAATCATACTCGGACACCTGGGCGAAGGTAGGCGGGCACCTTATTGACAACGAGGATTTTGGCGGACAACTTAAAAGAAAAATAAACGGAGAGGAGACTATCATAGCTAAGGCCAAGGCGATGAAAACTGCCGACGAGAAGATAGCCTACATTTTTAATGAAGTAAGAAATGCCATGAAATGGAACGGGGAAGATAACTGGCATACGGATCAAGGCACATACAGAGCCTGGGAAAACAAAACCGGTAACTCAACCGAAATAAACCTGATACTATACCATTTGCTAAAACAATCCGGAGTCGAAGTTTACCCGATGGTAGTGAGCACCCGTGAGCACGGCAAAGTGCAGCCCTTTTATACGTCATTAGCGCAGTTTAACAGAGGTGTAGTATATGCGCTTGTTGACACAGCAACCAGGTATGTGCTTGACGCCACCGGCAAATATAACCTGTACAATGAGACCCCTTCGGAATTGCTTAATTCATCAGGGCTTTGGGTTGATAAGGCAAACAATAAATATGATATCATTATGCTTACAAAGCAAGTTCCGGCCCGTGAATCGGTTTTTATAAACGCAGAGATTAAGCCTAACGGTAAGCTGGAGGGTAATGCACAGGTTAGCAGCAGCAGTTATAATAAAATAGCTGCCGTGAAGCGCTATAAAACAGATGGTGAGAAAAAATACATCGACTTTTTACGCAACGACGATAACAATCTGAAGATAAGCGGCATAAAAATGGACAACATCGATGCCGATGCTGAGCCGTTGATGCAAACGATCAATTTCAACCTTGACCTGGCCGGCTCGGACGATACTTACATTTACCTGAATCCTAACCTGTTTACACCGCTTGGAAAAAACCCGTTCTTAAGTGAAAACCGCACTACAGATGTTGACTTTGAATATAGCCGCATCTACTCCATCAACGGGATCTACAAAATGCCTGCAGGCTACAAGGCAGATGTTTTGCCCCAAAATATCAGTATGGTAATGCCCGACAAGAGCTTCGGAATTAAGCGGATTGTGGCCGAACAGGATGGATCATTGGTGGTGCGCTATACAATTAACTATAATGTGGCCGAATACTCCAAGGAAAACTATGCCGATTTTTTTGCCTTTTTTAAAAAAATGCACGAGTTACTGAGTGAACAGATAGTGTTAAAGAAAGGCTAATATCGCTGCAGAAAACCTATATAAATGCTTAAAATTTGACTTTATGAACAAGTTTTATTTAATGTGCCTAACCTGCTTTATCAGCCTTTCAGCGGGGGCACAAACCGAACCGCCTACCGTTGACCCTGTAATGCCGTTTGGAAAAATTGACAAGGTTGACCTGGAGGCTACATCCTGTGATTTTGAGCCGGATGCAAATGCGGAAATTTTGTTTGATAAAGGGTCCCTGGGAGTTTATATTGGCACACATTTGAGTTTTGACAGGCATACCCGCATTAAAATTTTCAATGATAAGGGAAAAAACGAGGCAAATATACACCTGCAATATTATGCCACGGGTGACGTGGAAAACATTGGCGAAATACAAGCGGAAACAATTAACCTTAATAACGGCAATATCGAATTTACAAAGGTCGATAACAGCCTAATTTATCGACGAATGGTCGATAAATACCGCATGGAGATCTCTTTTTCTTTCCCAAATGTAAAACCCGGATCGGTTATAGAGTTTAAGTATTCGCGAATTTCCCGCATATCAGACGTCCCGAATTGGTATTTTCAAAACGACATCCCTACCCGGTACAGCGAGATAAATACAACCTTCCCGGAAGAACTTACCTATAGCTCACTCGTACAGGTTCACCATCCATTCATGGTAAGTAGCCCCAGCAAAAGGGCGATGGCCTATGAGCCATCTCTTACCGATGAGCCGTATATGACTTCGATAAAGGATAACGCGGATAAAATATTGTTTCAGCTAACTGCTTTAAAAACTGAAAGCGTTTATGCGCATGCCAATGATACCTGGAAAAAAGTAGGATTAGAGATAGATGAATACGACGGGTTTGGAGGGCAATTTGGTAAGAGTTTAAAAGGTGAATCTTTAATTATAGCGAAAGCTAAAAAACTGGCAGACAATAATGAAAAAATAGCCTACATTTTTAATGAAGTTAAAAATACCATGAAATGGGACGGCTTCAATGAAAGCGTCGTAAATGACGGAACTTCGGCCGCGTGGGATAAAAAGACCGGGAACTCCACTGAAATTAACCTGATACTTTATCGCCTGCTAAAAAAATCGGGAGTTACAGTTTACCCCATGTTGGTGAGCACAAAAAGGTATGGAAAGGTAAATCGTACATATACCAATGCTGACCAATTTAACAAAACGGTTGTTTATGCCCCGTTCGATAACGACTTTTATATATTGGATGCAACCGGGAAATACAACGTGTATAACCAAACGCCTGAAGACCTATTGAACGGAACCGGGTTTTACTTTGACAGGGACGAGGACAAATTTGAACTCATTAACATCATGGACAACGCCCCGGTTAGAAAAACCATTTCGTTAACCGCCGAAATTAAACCGGGCGGCAAAATGTCGGGCACCGCGCACATAAATAGTTACGGTTACAACCGGATTAGCGATGCAGAACGGTATACCCGGGATGGTGAAAAAAAATATCTTGAATATTTAACCGGGAATGACAACAACCTGAAAGTGTCGGCATTAAAAATGGAAAATATGGCGATTGACTCCCTTCCTTTAGCGCAAAGTATTGATTTTAATATCGATTTGCCGGGCGCTGATGAAAACTACATTTATTTTAATGCGAACCTGTTTTCGCTAATGCATACAAATCCTTTTATTAACGAAAACCGGCATACCAATATCGACTTCGGTTTTTGCAATAATTATGTAGTAAACGCATCTTTCAAAATGCCGGCAGGCTACAAAATTGACGCTATGCCCGCAAACACTACGATGAGTTTACCTGATGGCAGCATTAACTTTAAAAGAGTTCTGGCACAGGAGGACGGTGTTGTTGCAGCAAGGTTTGTGATCTCGTTTAAAAGATCAACCTTCCTGAAGGAAGATTATCCCGGATTGCATGACTTCTACAAGAAAATGTACGAAATGTTAAATGAACAAATTGTTTTGAAGAAAATATAAGAAAATGTGTGTTAGATATTTAAGATTACTGTTTTTTACCGGAGTTGTACTGCTTACAACGATTTGCGCCCACGCGCAGGATGAAAAGATAGACCCTACATTGTATAGCGCTACGGGCATTCCTGATTCATTAAAAGAAAGTGCCAACTCTGTGGTTCGTTATGATAGAACGGATATGGTTGTGAAAGGCCCGGGAAGGTTAGTGATCAGGAAGCACTCAATTGTTACCGTATTAAATGAAAAAGGCGATAAGGAGGCTGTAATGGTGCTGGGTTACAGCAAGAAATACGACACCTTCAGCGATATTGAGATGCGCGTTTATAATGACAAGGGCGTCTCAATAAAAAAATACCATAAGGGCGATATGTACGACGGTGCCGCAAATGGCGGAGAGCTGGTGTCAGACGAAAGATTTCTTGGTGTGCGGCACACAATAGCATCTTATCCATGTACAATTGAGCAGGAATATGAGGAGGATATAAGCAGCTCGCTCGACCTTGGAAGATGGTATATGCAGGGTAATGAGCAAGCGGTACAAAATGCAAGTTATCACATCCAGATAAACAACGATGCGGGCTTTCGGTATCTCAACCGAAACACTATTGCCAAGCCTGTTAAAACCATAACAGGTAACGTGAGTGATTACACCTGGAAGGTTTCGAACCTGAAAGCTTTTAAAATGGAAGAAGGGGCTGTTTCATGGCGGGTTTTACCCGCTATTTATTTCGCCGATAATAATTTCCAGTTTTATGGTGTTCAAGGTGATTTTACAACGTGGCAAAACTTTGGTAAATTTATAAAGGGTCTGAATTCGGATGTTTGTACATTAGCACCTCAGCGCGAAGAAGAGATCCGCAAAATGACGGACACCATTAAAACGGACAAAGCGAAAGCCGAGTTCCTGTACCGGTACATGCAAAAAAGCATGCGCTATGTTAGCGTTCAGCTGGGTATAGGCGGTTTAAAGCCCTTCCCGGCAAAGTTTGTTGATGAAAAAAAATATGGTGATTGTAAGGCTCTTTCAAATTATATGAATGCGCTGCTTAAAGCGGTTAACATCCCATCAAACTACGCCGTGGTAAACGCGGAACCCAACAAAGAGCCTGCTGACTTCTCATTCCCGTTTAATTATTTTAACCATGTTATTCTGTGTATTCCTTTTAAAGGAGATACAACCTGGCTGGAGTGCACCAGCAACACAACACAATTTGGTAAACCGAGCGCATTTACAGAAAATCGCACAGCTTTGTTAATTGGGGATGACGGTGGCAAACTGGTAAATACGCCCCGTAGTAAAATGGCAGATAACCAGTTTAACGGCGAAGCACATATTATACTTGATGCCGACGGTGGCGCTAAAACAGCTATAAAGATCTTAAGCACAGGTGAATACCGCGAGATGTATATAGGCATGGCTGCTACTAAGGAGGACGAGCAAAAAGAATTTTTGCTGCGCGATTTGAATATAAAGCAGCCCGCTGCATTTGACTATAAATCGGGCGAAGACGCTAATTATGTGAAGGAGATAAGCCTTAACATGGAATATGATAAGTTTTGCGATGTAATGTCGGGCGACAAGCAATTCTATAAGCCTATGGCGTTTAGCCTGTGGCGCGGTACTGTACCCATTGAGGAAAAAAGAAAAACCGATTATTATTTCGATTTTCCATTGCAAAAATCATGCACCACCACCATTGACCTGCCAACGGGCTTTGAAGTGGAAACCCTGCCGGCAAATCAAAGTCTGAAGTTTAGCTATGGTTCGTACGACATTAACTACACTTATGATGCTGCAAAGAACCAGGTTATCAGCAAGGCCAGCTTTAAGCTAACCAATCACGTTATCCCTGCGGCCAAATACACCGAGATGCAGCAGTATATGGATGCGGTAGCCAAGGCGCAAAATAAAAAGCTGGTGATACGGCATAAGGCGTAAATTTGCCCTGATGATCTTCAGGCTGGATGAACGTTTGCTTTTTCCCGATCCCGCATTGGCGGAGGACGACGGCTTGCTGGCTATTGGCGGCGATCTTTCGGAAGAGCGCCTGCTGCTGGCTTATCAAAATGGCATCTTCCCGTGGTACAGCGAGGACGAACCGATCTTGTGGTTTTCGCCGCATGAAAGGTTTGTGCTTTACCCCGATGAGTTGAAAATTTCCAAATCGATGCAGCGGGTTTTAAAATCGGGAATGTTTACAATTACTGTAAATGAATGCTTTGAACAGGTAATAGCTGCCTGTTCAAAGATGGAACGCCCCGGCCAGGATGGTACCTGGATAACCCCCGATATGCAGGCTGCATACATCAACCTTAATAAAAAAGGACATGCCCACTCAGTGGAGGTTTGGCAGAACAAAGAGTTAATAGGCGGCTTATATGGCGTGCAGGTGGGTAATGTTTTTTGTGGCGAGAGTATGTTCAGCCTCGTGAGTAATGCGTCAAAGTCGGCGTTAATTCATCTGTGCAAAAGCGGGCGCTATGATCTGATAGATTGCCAGGTCCACACCGATCACTTGGCCTCTATGGGTGCAAGGATGATACTGAGGATGGAGTATTTAGCACAGATCAAATATTAGGCAATGTTTGATTTTGTTGATACCTTGCGCTTTTAAATTTTAACTAATCTCTAATCTCCAGTCGCTGGTCTCTAAATGGAACTCCAAAAGGAACGCATAATATTAGGTATTGACCCGGGAACAGTGGTGATGGGCTATGGCCTGGTAAAGGAGGTAGGCACAAAAATTGAACTGATAAGCCTTGGGGTAGTGAAGATGGAAAAGATTGACGACCCCATGCTGAAGCTGCAGCGCATCTTTGAAAAAACTGTTGCACTGATTGATAACTACAACCCCGACTGCCTTGCCATTGAAGCGCCCTTTTATGGCAAAAACATCCAGGTGATGCTGAAGCTGGGCCGTGCGCAGGGTATGGCAATAGCCGCTGCATTATCCCGCAGCATGGTCATAACCGAATATGCTCCCCGCAAAATAAAGCAATCCATAACCGGCAATGGTAACGCCACCAAGGAACAGGTGGCAGCGATGCTCAAAACCCTTCTTAAGTTTAACGAAACGCCTGATTTTTTAGATGCTACTGACGGGCTTGCTGTGGCCGTGTGCCATTCATTTCAGCGGATCCCCACCGGCAAGGGCACCTCGGGCAGCAAAAAGTCGTACTCTGGTTGGGACACCTTTGCCAAGGATAATGCCACCCGCGTAGGCGGACTGGGTAAGAAATGATACTTGAAGGTTAACCGCTTAAGCGTGGCGCTGCAATATCTTATACTGTCTGCAGATTATGCCCGCTGGCAATAAGGCCGATGATTATTGCGCCTAAAATAATCCTGTACCAGCCAAATAGCTTAAATCCTTTTTTCTCTAAGAAGGTGATAAAAGATTTTATGGCAAGCATCGCTATTACAAATGCAATTATATTGCCGATAGCCAGGTATTTGATCTCTTCGCCGGTGAAAATGTGGCCATCCTTGTGAAAATCCCAAAGCTTTTTTGCTGTCGCAGCAAACATGGTTGGCACAGCCAGGAAGAAGGAGAACTCTGCAGCAGCGGTACGGGTTAGCTTTTGCGACATCCCCCCAACAATTGAGGCTGCAGAACGCGAAGTGCCGGGAATCATGGCCAGGCATTGAAAGAAGCCTATTTTAAGGGCTGTTGCGTAGCTGATATCCTTTTCTTCGGTAACGGTGGGTTTATTAAACCATTTATCAACAAACAACAAGATAATCCCGCCAACAAACATAGTGATGCCTACAGTAAGAGCACTTTCAAGCAAATTGTCAATTTTTTTGCTGAAAAGCACCCCGAATATTGCCGCAGGTATAAACGCGACAAACAGCTTGTAGTAAAAGTTAAGCGATTTCAAAAAACGCTTGTAATATAGTACCACTACCGATAAGATAGCGCCTAATTGAATGGCAATGGTAAATAGCTTTACGAAGGGATCAGATGCAATATTCATTATTGATGATGCAATGATCATGTGCCCGGTAGAGGACACAGGCAGAAACTCGGTAATCCCTTCAATAATGGCCAGGACTATAACGTGGATAATGTTCATAGGGGTAGGAGAAAGTTGATTAGGTGGATTGAGTTAACTAAGTTGATTAAATTAAGTGCGCTGTTGAGAATCTAACTCAATCAACCACTCACTTATATCAGCTCAATCAGCTTTTACAGATGGTTTTTTGAAGATGGCAAAAAATCCCAGCGCGAATCCGCCCAATACTACCAAAGGAGCAATCACAATTTTGGTGTTGCTGTAGATGTCGGTAGTACCGCTCATTAATATAAAGCCAAACGCTACCACTGCAATGCTGATGATAAGCAGGCGGTAATTGCCTTTGTCGAATATAAAGCTAACCGGTTTCGCTTCTGGTGCTTTGTAGGCAGGTTTAGCAGCGGCTGTAGTTTTAACCGGAGTAGCCGGTTTGGTTATTTTCTGTGCCATGTTTTTAATTAGTGAATGACTGAATTAGTGAATAATGAAGCTGCCTTTCAGCTTTTACCTCCCGCACTACCTATATAAATTATATATTTTTAAACGTAAAAATTTGTTAACTGCCAAAAAGGTGCTGAATCCCGAAATAAAGATCCCTATACCTATTATTGCTACGAATATCAGCCCGAATTCTGTATAATTCCTGAGGATTATCAGGTCAGGGATTTCTTTGTAAGCCAATGAAAGTGTGCCTATTAAAATCAGGATGGCGATAAGGCCGCCCAATAGCCCGTGCCAGATGCCATACAGCATAAATGGCTTACGGATAAACCCTTTTGTTGCGCCAACTAGCTGCATTGATTTTATCAGGAAGCGCTGAGAGTAGATAGCCAGCCTGATGGTATTGTTAATGAGCGCTACAGACAACACCACGAATATGCCCGCAAATACAAGTATGATCAGGCTTATGGTGGTAATATTTTCATTCATCTGGTCGACCAATGATTTTTGGTATTTAACCTCCTTCACCAACGGATTTTTAAGCAACTCGGCCTTAAGCTTTTCAATATCGGGATTGTTGGCGTATTCGGCCTTAAGGTAAACATCAAGCGATTGCGACAATGGGTTATAACCCAGGAATTTTACAAAGTCTTCACCCAAATCCTTTTGCAGGTTTCGTGCAGCAAGCTCCTTGCTTACATACTGGGTTTGCTTAACCATGATATTGCTTTCTATTTGCTTCTGCAGTTGTAAAACATCAGTTTCATGCGCGGCATCGTCAACAAAAATATTTAGTACAATATTTTCTTTAACATACCTTGACAGGTTTTCTGCCTCAACCAGGATCAACCCCAATAACCCTATCATTGACAGCACCATGGCAATTCCAAAAACGGTAGATATATATATCGTTTTTGTTTTTTTTGCCGATGCGCTTGCTTCAAATTCTTCCATAGTATTGTCAGTTGCGAGTGGTTAATTGTGAGTGAGTAACAAAGTTCCAACACTCTCCACCCGCGAAAATAAGAAACCTAAGCCTAAAGGTAAAAGTTTATCTGTTATTATTATCGATATGGGTATTAAACAATAATAAGTTTAACAAAATTTAACGAAGGGAAAGACACGAATTTTTCGAATTGAATCGAGTTTCATGAATTAAACATGCCACAGAAAAGTAATTGCCGAATTTTGCAATTCCAATTCGTGTAATTCGAAAAAATTCGTGAGCATTAGTGTCTATTAATAATTAAGCAGCTTCTCCATCGTCTCGCTCAACCTGGCCTTCGCTAAAAATTGTTCCTCAAGCGCCTTACTCATGGGGATGGCGGTATCCAAACTTGCGCAGCGCATAATCGGAGCATCCAGGTATTTAAAGCAATTCTCTGCCAGGTGCGCTGCAATTTCGCCGCCGAAGCCGTTGGTCAGGGTATCTTCCTGTAAAATAAGCACACGACCGGTTTTCTTAGCGCTTGCCTCAACAGTGTCCTTATCCCAGGGCTGCAAACTGCGCAGGTCAATTATTTCAACAGACAATTCCGGGTGTTTGGTGGCGTATTCAATTGCCCAATGCACACCGAGCCCATAAGTAATGATGCTGGCTGTTTTGCCTTCCTGTATTATCTTAGCCTTACCTATCTCTATGTAATAATCGCCATCGGGTACCTCGCCGCTGGTGCTGCGGTACAAATATTTATGTTCAAAATACATCACCGGGTTAGGGTCGTCAATGGCGGCCATTAGCAACCCTTTGGCATCCGCCGGGAATGCCGGGTAAACCACTTTTAACCCCGGGGTTTTTGTGAACCAGGCCTCGTTTGTTTGCGAGTGGAACGGGCCGGCCCCAGTACCGGCACCCGCCGGCATCCTGATCACTACGTCTACGCCCTGCTCCCAGCGATAATGCGTTTTTGCGAGGTTATTTATAATTTGATTAAAGCCAACGGTCACAAAGTCGGCAAACTGCATTTCCATAACAGCTTTATATCCGTTAATGGCCAGCCCCATCGCAGCCCCAACCACGCCGGATTCACAAATGGGCGTATTCCGCACCCGTCCGCGGCCAAACTCCTCAACAAAGCCCTGGGTGATTTTAAATGCACCGCCATATTCGGCTATATCCTGGCCCATTATCACCAGGTTATCATGCTTGCGCATGCTCTGCCTTAAGCCGTCGCTGATCGCATCAATGTAACGTTTGTTAGTTGTTGAAGAGATGGAAGGTTGAAACGCAGGAAAAGTGTACGGTGCGTACATGTCCTTTACTTCTGTTTCGACATTGGGGATAATATCAGGCTCGCTGAAAACCTTTTCAATCTCCGCTTCAATCTGTGCAATAAACTCGGCCCTCATTTGCGGGACCCATTCAGGCCTCAGGATCTCTTCATCCAGCAGATAGGTTTCAAAATTGCGAAGCGGATCCTTTTCTTTCCAGATGTCAAATAAATGCTGGGGAACATATTTGGTGCCGGAAGCTTCTTCATGTCCCCGCATCCTGAACGTCATACACTCCAGCAAAACGGGGCGCGGGTTTTCACGCATGCTCGCTGCAAGCTCACTTACAGTATGGTAAACCTCAAGCAGGTTATTGCCGTCAATGCGGCGGCCTTCCATGCCGTAGCCGATGGCTTTGTCAACCAGGTATCTGCAGTTGTATTGTTCACTTACCGGGGTCGAGAGCCCGTAGCCATTGTTCTCTATCAAAAATATCACGGGCAGTTTCCAAACGGCTGCAATGTTTAGGGCTTCATGAAAATCACCTTCGCTGGTGGCCCCTTCGCCGGTAAATACAAGGGTTGCCTTTTTGCGCTTACTTAAAACATCCGCCAGGGCAATGCCATCTGCCAATGCCAATTGCGGCCCAAGATGCGAGATCATTCCAATGATCTTATATTCCTGTGTACCGAAGTGAAAGGAGCGGTCGCGGCCTTTGGTAAAGCCGGAAGCCTTGCCCTGCCACTGGGCCATCAGCCGTGAAAGGGGGATATCCCTCGTGGTAAACACACCCAGGTTGCGGTGCATCGGCAAAATATATTCATCGTTATTCATGGCAAGGGCGCTGCCAACCGCGATAGCCTCCTGTCCAATTCCCGAAAACCATTTGCCAATGCGGCCCTGCCGTAAAAGGATCAGCATCTTCTCCTCAACAAGGCGCGGCCATAGTAACTTCTTATAAAATTCAAGCAGTTGGTTACTATTTAGGTTTTTTCGGTCGAAAATCATTTGGTAAAACTACTGAAGTTTTTAAAACTTTGTATGTTTGGTTGTTGGTTCATTGGTTTACTGGTTCATCAGTTCATTGGTTGAAAGTTCAATTACTGATAGCCGGATTTTTATTGGTAGTTTGCGGTTTAATTCAGCATTAAGTGCTTAGGTACTATTATAGGATACAAATCGGGACTGTTCAACCGGATGTAAAATATTGCACCAATGAACTAATGAACAACTGAACCTATGAACGACAAAATGAAAAAACACGCTCCAATTTTACTTATTATACTCGCAGCCGCTATTGGAATAGCTGCCACTACGCACGATTATTTCCTGTTGCCCGAAATGTTCTTTATGCATAAGGGCGATAAAATGAATTTGCATTTATTAACAGGGGACACCTTTGTAAAAGATGCCGAAATTGGCTATCAGCCGACTAAAACCACCCGTTTTATGCTATATAACGGATCAAAGAAACTTGATTTAACTAAAGCGGCTAAAGACACCGTAACCCCGGTATTAACTTATGAAATGACACTTCCCGGTCAGTCGCTAATTGAAATGACGAGAGGATATGAGTTTAGCTTTACCTCGCGGGATGCCTATGCAGAGTTTTTAAATAACCAGGGCCTGGATAAAATGGCTGAAAAGGTAAAAAGTGGAAACCAGTTCAGGGTAAAGGAAAAATACACCCGCTATTTAAAAACACTGGTTTCCGTTGATAACCAGGATGGTAAAGCTTACGAAAAGGTGCTGAATGAGGATTTTGAAATAATTTTAAAGAAGAACCCGTACGATAAGCAATACGGTGACGACATGATTGCAGTACTGCAATTTATGGGCAAGCCAGCGGCATCTACTGCTATGGAGCTTTATATAAAAACTATTACCGGTAATGTTTATACCCAAAACCTAACTACCAATAATGACGGCGAGGTAACATTTAATCTTAGTCGTGAGGGCGTTTACCTGCTTCGCGCTGTTAGGATCGAGCCAACAAAGGACAAGGATGCCGATTTTGAAAGCTGGTGGACCTCATTCACATTCCCCTTCAGCAGTTCAGAAGAATTACCAAATACTTACAAGGAATTTGGATTCGGAAATAAGCATTAGGGGGTTAGAGACTAGTGATTAGTTGATTAGAGATTAGTTGTCGCGGTTTTCCTAACCTCTGATCTCTAGTCTCCAATTAACTAGTCACCAAATCCATTCTTCTCCTGGTATTGCTGGCTGAATGATTTTTCAGCAACGGTCGGCATCTCCCTATAATGGCCCCATGTTTTTTTGAAGAACCGGCGGAGTAAAAAGTTTTTTGTTTTGCCGCTAAAAAAATCTGTAAACTTCCGGTTTAGCATTCCTTTTTTCCAGAAAGCCCAGCCCCATTTTTCTTTGGTTGTTACCAGCATCTCGTTTACCGCATCACGGCGGTTGAGCAGCAGCATCTTGTGGATGTCGATTTTTACAGGGCATACTTCGGTACATTTTCCGCATAGACTGGAGGCGTAGCTGAGGTGCTTAAACTCTTCCATGCCTGCCATGTGTGGCGTTATGATGGACCCGATAGGGCCGCTGTAAGTAGCTTCGTAGGTATGCCCGCCAATATTTTTATAAACCGGGCATGCATTTAAGCAGGCCCCGCAGCGAATGCAATACAAAGCCTGGCGCTGGTCCTTTTGCGCAAGCAGGTTAGTGCGACCGTTATCCAGCAAAACAACGTACATTTCATCCGGTCCGTCAGTTTCGTCAGCCTGTCGCGGGCCGCTCAATATGGTGTTGTATACTGTTAAGTTTTGCCCTGTTCCATGTGTTGACAGCATCGGCCAAAACAGGTCGAGATCAGTTATTGAGGGAATAAGTTTCTCGATCCCAACAACCGCAATATGGATCTTCGGGAACGATGTACTTAAACGCGCATTTCCTTCATTTTCGCTTATGGCGATGCTGCCGGTATCGGCAAGTAAAAAGTTGGCGCCGGTAATGCCAACGTCGGCCTGTACATATTTTTCGCGCAGCAGTTCGCGCGCCTTTTGGGTAAGTTGTTGCGGTGTAAAGTCAAGCGGAGTGCCGAACTTTTCGTGGAAGAGCTTTGCGATGTCTTCCTTAGATAGATGCATGGCAGGCGTAACAATATGGTAAGGCTTTTGCCCCAGCAATTGTACAATGTATTCTCCAAGATCAGTTTCCAATGATTCGATGTGGTGTTCTTCAAGGAACTCATTCAATTGAATTTCCTCGGTAACCATCGATTTTGATTTTACAACAGTTTTGGCGCCGGCTTTTTTGATGATGTTCAGGATCTCGCGGTTAGCTTCTTCGGCATCATTTGCCCAAATTACCTTGCCGCCGCGTTTCTGAAAGTTGGCTTCAAACTCCGGGAGCAGCTTGTCCAGGTTTTCCATCACCTTCCACTTGATGGCGTGGGCCTTGCGCTTGGTGTTCTCAAGGTTGATGATTTTCGATAATCCGCGCTCAACTGCAGCATCATATTTACCAATATTGTAATTGATAATGCGCCGGTGCCCCATGTCGAAAGCTTTTTCCTCCGAGGCTACCAAAAATTCATCCGCCGTGCTTCCCATATTTGCGAAGTTAGGGGATTTAGTTGATTAAGTGAATAATTGATTGGGTTGAATAAGTTATTTTGTGACAAAAATTAACCTAATCAACCCAATCTAAAAAATCAATTATTCATTATTTCTTATCAACTACAGGGCGTTTATCAGCATTCAGCAAGTCCCATGCAGTATAAAACACCAATTGCGCGCGTTTGGCTAACAGCGGAAAGTTGATCTTACTCACCTCGTCGCCAACGCCATGGTAATCGGCATGTACACCGTTGAAATAGAATATGATCGGTACGCCATGTTTGGCAAAGTTGTAATGGTCTGAGCGGGTGTAAAAGCTGTTTGGATCATTAGGGTCGTCATATTTATAATCCAGGTCCATTTTGGTGTACGTGCTATTGGCTTTTTCATTCACATTGTGCAGGTCGGTACTCAACATTCCCGAACCAATTACATACACGTAGTTGGCAGAGTCAGCCTTTCCGATGTATTCGGTACCAACGCGACCAACCATATCTATGTTCAAATCTGTAATTGTATTAGCCAAAGGAATTACCGGATGATCGGTATAGTACTCAGACCCCAACAAGCCTTTTTCTTCGCCCACATTCCCTAAAAACAGGATGCTGCGGCGCGGACCGTGGCCATCTTTTTTAGCTTTTGAGAATGCGCGGGCAATTTCCATAATGCTGGTGGTTCCGCTGCCGTCGTCATCAGCGCCATTGTTTACGCGGTCGCCTTTAGTACCTTCAGGCATTAGGCCGATGTGGTCATAGTGTGCTGAGATTACTACCACTTCATCCTTTAATTTTGGATCGCTGCCGGGCAGGTAACCTAAAACGTCAACTGCTTTTACATCCTTAGTTATGGTTTTGTAGCTCAGTTTAACATCAGCTTTTATGGTCTGTGCATTTGCTCCGGCTGCTTTTAGCGCGTCATAAGTTTTACCGCTTGATTTTACCAGTTGATCGGCTAAGCCGGTTGTAATCCAGAATACGCCCGGGGTTTTATCAACTTCGGTGCCGGCATCTTTCTTGATGCCTAAACGTGCGGCAGTGATATAACCTTTGTTCTTTTTAAGCAGATCGGCCATGCCGCCGTTTGCTGCCAAAATGATAGCGGGGCTTTTGCTTTGCAGATTTTTTAAGATCAATGCACGGGCAGGAGTAGCGCGGAAACTTGTATTAGGTGTTTTGCCTGCTTCGGGTTTGTCCTCGTTTATCCATAAAACAATTTTACCGGTAAGGTCGGTGCCGGCAATTTCAGTATCGGTACCGTATCCTACAAATACAATTTCGTTAACGTCCAAAGTTCGGTCGGCTGCTGGCTTATAGGCAAAAAAGTCATCGCCATTAGTTGATGCCGCGCCGTTTACTGAAAATGAAACATTCAGCGAATTTTCGCTTAACGGGACATCAAAAAAGTATGAACCATTTACAATTGGCTGTAAGCCCAATGATTTAAACTCATCGGCAATATAATGGGCGGCTTTGTCGGCACCTGGTTTACCGGTTTCGCGGCCTTCGTAGGCATCAGATGCGATGATGCTCAAATGTTTTTTTGCCAGGTCTGCACTGATGATTGGTGCATATTTCATGGCAATTGGGTCCTGCTGTGCAAAGGCCCCGGTTACCAAACCGGCAAACGAAAGTGATAGTATAAATTTCTTCATGGTTTTAATTTAGTGGCTGAAATTAACCAAATTACTATAATAAAAAAAGCGACAGGATAACCTATCGCTTTTCTGTAGCCAAGCCATTACAGCCCGATGATTTGAGGCTATTTCTTACCGTCTACAACCGGGCGTTTATCAGCATTTAACAAATCCCATGCAGTATAATAAACCAGTTGTGCGCGTTTAGCCAGCAGCGGGAAGTTGATCTTGCTTACTTCGTCGCCGGGTTTGTGATAGTCCGCATGTACGCCGTTAAAGTAGAAGATTATCGGTACGCCATGTTTGGCGAAGTTATAATGATCAGAGCGGGTATAAAAGCTGTTCGGATCGTTCAGATCATCATACTTGTAATCCAGAATAAGGTTGGTGTAGGTTTTATTGGCTTTCTCGCCCGCGTTATGCAGATCGGTGCTTAACATTCCTGATCCGATTACGTATACATAATTTGCAGAATCGGCCTTGCCAATATATTCGGTACCAACACGACCGATCATATCGATATTTAGGTCGGTAATGGTGTTAGCCAACGGAATTACCGGGTGATCGGTATAATATTGTGAACCCAGCAGACCTTTTTCCTCGCCCACATTCCCTAAAAACAGGATGCTCCTTTTAGGGCCGTGACCATCTTTTTTAGCTTTTGAAAATGCACGTGCAATCTCCATTATGGCAGTTGTTCCGCTACCGTCATCGTCCGCACCGTTATTCACCATATCCTTTGAACCTTCAGGCATCAGGCCGATATGATCATAATGCGCGGAAATTACCAGCACCTCATTTTTTAATTTAGGATCGCTGCCCGGCAAATAGCCTAACACGTCAACAGCTTTAACCGGGATTTCCTCGGTGGCATAAGATGTAGAAACATCGGCTTTAACTATTTGGGATTGCGGTGCTCCGGTTTGGTCAATTGCGGCCTTTAAATCGGCAATAGTTTTGCCGGTGCTTTTTAAAATCTGGTCGGCAGTAGACTGTGGGATTGTGTATACTACAGCTGGCGTCGGGCCGTCCTGTTTCACTGTCATCGGAAGAGAACGCGGCGGGCCACCACCACCTGGGCGAAGCGCCGCCGGGGTTGGTGATACAGCCAGCATTAACAAAGGGTTTTTACTTTGGATCAGTTGCGTACGCTTCCTGCTGCGTTGTCCGCTCCAGTCAGATAGTTTATCTGTACCTGTGATTTTTGACTTGCCATCGTTCATCGGCTCGCCGTTGCTGATGTACATGACTACCTTACCGGTAAGGTCCATTCCCTTCAGGTCGTCATAGCTGTCGGTGCTTATTCCGTAGCCAATAAACACAATATCCTTTGCATCAATTGTCTTTGTGCCCGCGCCACCCCTTGCGGTAAAGTCGGTGCCGCTGGTTAATGCTGTGCCGTTTACGGTAAATGAATTTACTTTAAATGAGTTTTGTACCACAGGTACATCCAAAAAATAAGAGCCTTTTACAATCGGCTGCAAGCCCAATGATTTAAACTCATCGGCGATGTAATGCGCGGCTTTATCGGCACCGGGTTTGCCGGTTTCGCGACCCTCATAGGCATCGGAAGCAATGATACTTAAGTGTTGCTTAGCCAGGTCGGCGCTGATAATTGAAGCGTACTTCATGGCCGTGGGGTTTTGTTGCGCACAGGCGCTGGTAACCACACCCAATGCGGTTAGTGTCAGGAATAATTTATTCATTTTTGGTCAGTTAGTTTCTTTAGTTCATAGTTGATGGTTCATGGCCAAAATGGTTTAGCATTTGAGCCATAACGCGAGATTACCATCTGGCTAACCTCCAACCACTACCCTCAACAAGCAATCTTATTCACCCTGTTTGCGTGCCGCCCGCCTTCAAACTCGGTGCTTAGAAATATCTCCACGATTTTTTTTGCCAATTCGATAGAAATGTGGCGTGCCGGGATGCAAACAATATTTGCGTTGTTGTGACTACGGGCAGGTACAGCCAGCTCTTCATTCCAGCAGATAGCTGCGCGAATGCCCTGGTGTTTGTTTGCTGTTATAGCAACACCATTAGCGCTGCCGCATACCAGGATCCCGAAATCAAAGTCGCCGCTTTCAACAGCCAGGGCCACGGGGTGAGCAAAATCCGGATAATCTGCCGAAGCATCGGAATAGGTTCCGAAATCTTTAACTTCTGAAACATCCAGGCTTTCAATCAATGCTTGTTTATATTCAAACCCGGCGTGATCAGCGCCAATTGCAATCTTTAGCCCTTTATTCATAACATCAAATTTAATGATTATTGTAAGTGGCGAAGGTAAAATTTTTGTGGGAAAGAAAAGGAAGATGATGTGCGAATGCGTGGATATGCAAATGTGCGGATGAAGAAATTACCAGGATGGTGGAAAATGCCTTATAAATAAAATGTGCGGATTTGCGAGCCTAAAGGTCATTCGCACATCCGCACATCAAAAATCCGCAAATCAATTATGATGCTAGTTCCTTGGCCTTGCGTCGTCTTTCAACAACACCTGCAACTACTATACTTAATTCGTATAAAACAAATAATGGAATAGCCACCACAGTCATGGTAAGTGCATCAGGAGTTGGTGTTACCACTGCAGCAATGATCAATATTATAACAATGGCATAGCGTCTGCTGCTGCGCATTAGCTTTGGCGTTAAAAAGCCAAGGCTCGCAACAATATACACCAAAATTGGCAACTGAAAAACCACTCCTGTCGCCAGGGTTAAGGTAGATACGGATGAAAGATAAGAGTCAATGGAAAATAGGTTTTGAATAGAATCACTTACTTTATAGCCAGCCAAAAAACGCAATGATAGCGGCGTAATTATATAGTAGCCAAACAACACTCCTAACAGAAATAATAACGAGGCATAGAACACAAAACCGCTTGCAGCCTTTCTTTCCTTTTCGTGCAGCGCCGGCTTAATGAATCTCCATAGTTCCCAGAATAAGTAAGGGATACCTAACACAAGGCCGATCATTAGCGATGAGTTGATCTGCAGCGTAAACTGGCCAGCCATTTCAGTGTTGATCAGCTGTATATCGATACTGTTTACACAAAAGTCCTTTGCTTTGAATATAGAAGGTAATATGCTCTGGAAAAAGTCTCCCATACCGCACATCATGCGGTAAGTCCAAAAGCTGGTATGGGCGGGCGCCATGATTATGCCACTAAAAATCTGGTCGTAATAAGCGAATGATACCCCCGAAAATACAACTATGGCTAACGCTGCGCGGATAAGGTGCCATCTTAAAGCTTCTAAGTGCTCAAAGAACGACATTTCACCTTCTAACTTGTTTCCTTTATCCTTGATCGCCTGGATCAGCTTTTTACCTAAATTGGCCATTTTTGAAATAAAAACCGGCTTGAAGCGCCCGGAACATTAAATACGTTTAATTTTTATACCCCGGTTTTTTATTCTGAATATTCAAAGGTTTCCATAAACTTGGTTGTGAAATTGCCCGCCCGGAAATTAGGATCCTGCAATAATTTCAAATGGAATGGAATGGTTGTTTTTACGCCTTCAATTACAAATTCGCTTAATGCACGTTCCATTGTTGCCAGTGCCTCCTCGCGGGTTTGGGCCATACAAATAACCTTTGCGATCATCGAGTCGTAGTTAGGCGGAATCACATAGCCACTGTAAACGTGGGTATCGATTCGCACTCCATGACCACCGGGTGAATGGAAGTTGGTGATCTTACCCGGAGACGGGCGGAAGTTGTTAAACGGATCCTCGGCATTGATACGGCACTCAATTGCGTGTAATATCGGTTCGTAGTTTTTACCCGAGATCGGGATGCCGGCGGCAACCTTTATCTGCTCCTTTATTAAATCGAAATTAATAACCTCCTCGGTAACGGGGTGTTCTACCTGGATTCTGGTATTCATTTCCATGAAATAAAAGTTGCGGTCTTTGTCAACTAAAAACTCAACAGTTCCCGCGCCTTCGTATTTTACAGCCTTCGCGCCTTTGATGGCAGCTTCGCCCATTTTTTTACGCAGCTTTTCTGTCATAAACGGCGACGGAGATTCTTCAACCAACTTTTGGTGACGGCGCTGAATAGAGCAGTCGCGTTCTGAAAGGTGACAAACTTTACCATATTGATCACCAACTACCTGGATCTCGATGTGGCGCGGGTCCTGCACATATTTTTCAAGGTACATGCCATCGTTGCCAAAGGCTGCGCCTGATTCTGCACGGGCGCTATCCCATGCATTTTCAAACTCTTCATCCTTCCAAACAATACGCATACCCCTGCCACCACCACCGGCAGTAGCCTTTAATATAACGGGATAACCTATTTTTTTTGAGATTGCGATGCCTTCCTGCACACTGGTTAGTAAACCTTCGGAACCCGGAATGCAGGGCACGCCGGCTTTTTTCATGGTTTCCTTAGCCGAGGCCTTATCGCCCATGGCGTTTATTTGTGCGGCGGTAGCGCCAATAAATTTGATGCCGTATTCGGCACATATAGAAGAGAACTTTGCGTTTTCTGATAAAAACCCGTAGCCCGGATGAATAGCATCTGCATTGGTAAGTTCAGCTGCCGATATCAGGTTCGGAATATTCAGGTACGAATCGCGGCTTGGAGGGGGGCCTATACAAACAGCTTCATCAGCAAAACGAACGTGAAGGCTGTCCCTGTCGGCAGTTGAATATACAGCTACGGTTTTTATGCCCATTTCCTTACAGGTGCGAATAATTCGCAAGGCAATCTCTCCCCGGTTAGCTATTAATATTTTTTTAAACATAGTTTGATTTTTGTGATCTCACCGATTGCTTGACGATTTCACCGATTCAATTCTTAATCAAAAAATCGGTGTAATCTTTTTAAGATCGGTGCAATCAATCATAATTACATAGGTTCAACCAAAAATAACGGCTGGTCATATTCAACCGGCGATGCGTTATCAACCAGTATTTTTACGATCCGACCGGATACTTCCGATTCAATTTCATTAAATAATTTCATTGCTTCAATAATACAAAGCACTGAGCCCGGTTTTATTTCATCGCCAACGTTCACAAATAATGGCTTTTCAGGGCTTGCAGAACGATAAAAAGTGCCAATCATCGGCGATTTTACAGTGATGTAGTGTGATGTATCGGCAACCGGTGCCGCAGCTGGAATAGCTGCTACAGGGGCAGCTGCAACTGGCGCAGGCGCATAGCTTACATCAGGAACTGTTGCATTCACAATTGTTGAAACCGCATTGGTTTTTATTGTGATCTTAAAGTTTTCCTGCTCTATTGAAACTTCGTTTACTCCTGATTTGGAAACAAAGCGTATAAGATCCTGAATTTGTTTAATATCCATGCCGGGGATTAATTGGTTTTGATAAAGTTATATGATAATGTGCAGATGTCCAAATGATTGATATGCGGCTGTGCAGATTTCAAAGGTGCAAATGCTTTAGTTAATTAGATTTAATTGTCAGTTGTACGCAAATAAACAAAACTTATTTAATAATGTTCGTGTTGGCCGTGCAAATGTGCGGATTTTAAATATGCGAATTGAAATATTGCGACATCTTTTTTATCCTGCATTTGCACATTAGTACGCCCATTTTAAATAGATAGATCCCCAGGTAAAACCACCACCAAAGGCTGCTAATATCAGGTTGTCGCCCTTTTTAAATTTGTCTTCCCATTCCCACAAACACAGCGGGATTGTTCCGTTGGTTGTATTGCCATACTTCTCTATGTTTATGATCACCTTGTCGGCAGTAACACCGGTACGGTTGGCGGTTGCATCGATGATGCGTTTGTTGGCCTGGTGCGGTACCAGCCATGCAATATCTTCTGATTGCAGCTGATTGCGCTCCATTACTTCGGCCGCAACATCCGCCATTTTTGTAACGGCGAATTTAAATACCGCCTGGCCTTCCTGGTAAGCAAAATGTTCACGCGCATCAACGGTTTCGTGCGTAGCGGGTTTAACTGATCCGCCTGCCTTTTGGTGCAGGTAAGGTACACCGGAGCCATCGCTTCTTAAAATGGAGTCGATGATGCCATTGCCTTCGTCATTAGGTTCCAGCAAAACTGCGCCGCAGCCATCGCCAAAAATAATGCAAGTAGCACGGTCTTCGTAATTGGTGATCGACGACATTTTGTCTCCGCCAATAACCAATACTTTTTTATGTTTTCCGCTTTCTATAAACTGCGAGCCGGTAGCCAATCCGAATAAAAAGCCGGAGCATGCTGCCTGCAGGTCGTAACCCCAGGCATTTTTTGCGCCAATTTTATCGGCTAATATATTTGCCGTAGCAGGGAATACACGGTCGGGAGTAGTGGTGCAAAAGATGATCAGGTCAAGTTCATTGGCACTGATGCCGCGTTTTTTTAAGAGCGCTTCAACAGCCGGAACGGCAAGGTCTGAAGTGCCTAAACCCTCTCCCTTTAAAATTCTTCGTTCCTTTATGCCAGTACGGGTGGTTATCCACTCGTCGTTGGTGTCTACCATTGTTTCCAGCTCCTGGTTAGTTAGTATATAATCAGGTACGTAACCGTGTACAGCTGTAATAGCAGCATGAATTTTACTCATTTTTTATTTTTTTATTGAAAAAATATCTTTGATGTACAGATATAAACTTAAAAATGCGGACTAAAAGTATAAAATTATTTTAACTCTATAGTTCGCACTTTTTAAAAACTGCTCATCAATAAGCCCATTTTAAATAGATCGATCCCCAGGTAAATCCGCCACCAAATGCAGCAATTATAAGGTTATCGCCTTTTTTAAATTTATCTTCCCACTCCCACAAACACAAAGGTAAAGTTCCGTTTGTGGTATTACCGTAACGTTCAATATTTATAATTACTTTATCTGAACTAACGCCGGTTCGGCTGGCAGTTGCATCAATAATGCGCTTATTGGCCTGGTGTGGTACCAGCCATGCTATGTCATTGGCCGTTAAGTTATTGCGCTCCATTACTTCGGCGGCAACTTCGGCCATATTGGTTACTGCAAATTTGAAAACCGATTGTCCTTCCTGGTATAGGTAGTGTTCGCGAGCGTCAATGGTTTCGTGTGAAGTCGGCCTTGCAGATCCCCCTGCTTTTTGATGCAGGAATGGAAGACCCGCACCATCACTCTTTAAAACAGAATCGATAATTCCGTTTCCTTCGTCGTTAGGCTCTAATAAAACGGCACCACAGCCGTCGCCAAAAATAATGCAGGTAGCGCGGTCCTTATAATCAATCATCGACGACATTTTGTCGCCGCCAACAACCAATACTTTTTTGTGTTTGCCGCTTTCGATAAATTGAGAACCGGTTGCAAGCCCAAATAAAAAGCCTGAACAGGTAGCCTGCAGGTCGTACCCCCAGGCATTTTTAGCGCCAATTTTGTCGGCCAATATATTTGCTGTAGCTGGGAATACACGATCAGGTGTGGATGTACAAAATATGATCAGATCGATCTCATCGGCCCCAATACCGCGTTTTTTTAACAAACCATTCACAGCAGGTACCGCCATGTCTGATGTGCCCAGGCCCTCGCCCTTCAATATCCTTCGCTCTTTGATGCCTGTACGCGTGGTTATCCACTCGTCGTTGGTGTCCACCATCGTTTCCAGCTCGTGGTTGGTAAGTACATAATCGGGTACGTAACCGTTCACGGCTGTAATAGCAGCATGAATTTTATTCATTATAATATCCTCTACTGGAAAGCCAGTTTAATTTTATCTGTAATGGCGCTTTCAACCATGTTTTTTGAAAGCAGCACCATGTTTTTTATGGCCTCGGGGCTTGAAATGCCGTGACCAACTACAACCGGGGCATTTACGCCTAAAATAGGGCTGCCACCGTATTGCTCATAGTTAAACCTGTCGAAAAATTCGTCCTTGATCTTCTTTTTAAGCGTAACAACGTAAAACGATTCGGCAAGCTTTAGCATTATATTGCCGGTAAAGCCATCGCAAACAAAAACGTCAGCATGGTCGCCAAACAGGTCGCGGCCTTCAACGTTACCGGTGAAATTAATAAGTGGAGATTCCTTCATAAGCGGGTAAGCTGCCAGGCAAAGTATATTGCCCTTTTCCTCTTCCTCGCCTATATTCATTAAGGCAACCCGTGGGTTGTCAATGTTATAAATGTATTGCGCAAACAGGCTGCCCAGCACTCCAAACTGAAGCAAATATTCGGGTTTGCAATCGGCATTGGCGCCTACATCAATTAAAATACCCAAACCGCCATTCAGTTTAGGTATAAAACTTGCTATCGCCGGGCGCAAAACGCCGGGAATTGCCTTTACGCTAAACATAGCGCCCACCAGCATAGCACCGCTATTGCCGGCAGATGAAAATGCATCAATTGCACCTTCCTTAAGCAGTTTAAAACCCACAGCAATGCTGGAGTCGGGCTTTTGAACAACTGCCTTCGTGGGGTGCTCACCCATACCGATCACTTCGGTTGTATGTACATACTCGAAATGATCCGGGTTAAAGTTGTTTTCCTGGAGAATGCTTATAGCTGCGTCCTTGTCACCAATAAGCACAAGCTTTTGGTTAACAGACAGAACATCATAAGCCGCAATTGCCCCTAAAACGGTTGCTTTGGGAGCGTAATCACCGCCCATAATATCTAAGCCAATCTTCATTTCAGAAAATTAAACTTAAGCTACAGCTGCCTTCTCAATCAGTAATTTACCGTTGTAGTATACGTTACCGTCAACAGTGTAAGCTCTGTGTGGCAAATGTACGGCACCTGTAGTTTTGCAGGTAGTTAAAGTTGGCGCAACAGCATTATCATGCGTTCTGCGTTTATCTCTCCTTGATTTGGATATTTTGCGTTTTGGATGTGGCATAAAACCTGGTATTTATATTTTTATTTAATCTTTTTGAGCGCTTCCCACCTTGGGTCAATCTGCTCATCTTTTTCTGTATTTGCTGAAAGGTTATTAAGCTTTTCCAGCATTTCCTTATCACAATAGGGTGTATTACCCTCGTTATCACAAACTGTTATAAACGGCAAAGCAACGTTTATATATTCATACATCAACCCTGCTATATTGATCTCGTGATCATTTTTTGTCAGGGTGATGATCTCTTCATCCTCATCTATCTCCTCGTCGCTAAACTTCGCGATGGCTTGTTCGTGTATATCCACCTGCTGCGGATATTGCGCCAAACACCTGTCGCAGTTTGTGTCAATTGTACCGGTGATCTGAAAATTCAGGATCATCATGGTCTCCTGTTTCTCCAACTCAACCTGGCAGTTTAAGTTTGCTTTTTTAACCAGCGAATATTCGAACTCGTCGAAAAAAGCATCGTTAACAACATACTCAAACTGGTGCTTCCCCAGTTTCAGGCCGGTATAAGGAATCGAATAATTTCTTAGCGATTTCAATGAGCAACAATTAGCCCGCAAATGTAAGGATAAATATGATAATAGAAAAGTGTTTTTTTAAAACGATTTTAAGCTCCCAAAATCCCTAAAACCTATGGCTCTTAAAGTATGAAGGGCCCTCTTTTAAAAGGGCCCTTCCGTAACAATATTAAATGTTATTTAGTTTTTGGTAGCTAAATCCCACCATAAACGGGTACCGCCATTGTCAGGACCGCTTAACAAGCTAACCGCCTTGGTAACCTGGTCTTTATTGGTGTCATATTCTTTTTGTGAGAAAGGAAGCCTGCGAATAAAGTTGTCAGTGCTGATGGTTCCCTGGCTGTTGTTTACTACAACACGCATTAACACTGGGTAATTGGTTCTTCTTTGCTCAGCCCATGCTTCGTTGCCATCTGGCCATAAACCCAGCCATTTTTGAGTGATGATACGTTCAAGCTTGCGTTGATAAGTGTCAGCTTCGTTCCATTTGATGGTAATGGTACTGATGTCTTTTGAACCTGCTGAAGCATTGTTGCTTGCGCGAACAAGGTCGACATAGTTTGCTTCAGTGCTGGTAGCATCGCTCAGGTAATTACCTGGTGCAACTCCGCTCTGGTCAAATGAAAGATTTACACCTTGCTCATAGAAACTTTGCGGGGTACCGCCCATGCTCCATCCGCGTAAAGCACCTTCAGCCCTTAAAAAAGAGATTTCAGACGCCGCCATAAACCTTATAGGAGATGTGTTGGTAAGGTTTAAATTACTTGCAATAGCGTATTCGTCTGAATTGTCAAGTACGATGCCATTACGGATACCACGATATTCGCCATTTTTATTTTTTACGAAATATGCAGCTAAACGTGGATCATTGTAGCCCTGTAAGTAGCACTCTAACGGAGCGCCTGCTTGAATATCAAGGTACTCGTAGCAAACAGACCATAGGGGATTGGTAAATGTTACGCCGTTAGCAGCTTTTACATAAGCGTTGTCACCATTAGTAGTGATCAGGCCTCCCGGATCGCTTACTGCAGACTCGGCCTCAGTTTTCGCCATGGCTGGATTTACCATAGAAATCCTGATCGCTAAACGCAGTTTTAATGAATTGGCAAATTTTATCCATTCTTTGTAATCACCCCCGTAGATGAGGTCATAAGGTTTAAATGGAGTAGCACCAGGGTGATCTTTAACATACTGAGTTAGTGTTTTTATGGCAAAATCAAGTTCATCAAAAAACGTTTTGTAAATTGTTTCCTGGCTGTCATAAGGGACAGAAAAGGCTTTTACGCCAACTTGGGTATATGGCATTGGCCCGTACACATCAGTTACACGGTGCATACCTTCAACTTTCAATATGTTGGCAACAGCAAGGTAATCTTGAGATGTTGCGGTCACCCTTGCTTTTACCTGTACCCAATCAGCCATAATAGTACCAAAACCGAGATCGAACGCCGCAGTATTCCAGCCTGAATTAAGTCCGTAAGTATGGTTGTTAGGGTTAAAGCCTGCATCAGCAGTCATCATAAAGCCAGAAAAGATATCAGCATTTAAGTTTTCCTGTACCTGGAAGTTATAGTTTGTTGAGTTTACAACACCTAATTCCATTGGCAACATAAAAGTTCCAAGCCCTTCGCCATCAATCTTAAGTAATGAATCGGTCAGGTTATACTTATTGGTATTATACTTTTCGAAGTTTTTGGTACATGCCGATTGAAGCAATGTAAAGCCCAAGCCAATACAAGCTAAGGCAATGCCAAATTTTTTATTTAAATATTTTGTTTTCATTTCAATATCGTTTATGAATTTCACAATTAAAATTGGGCAGTTACTTTAAAACCTACGCTTCTTATGGTAGGTAAGTTAAATATATCAAGTCCCTGGAAGCCATTTGCAGTTGATAACATTGCATCCGGATCAAAAGGTGCGTTGTTCTTAATAAAGAATAAGTTACGTGCTATAACTGAAATGCCGATATTTTTAACTGTATTGTTAAACAATGTGCCTGGTAAAGTATAACCTAATGTTAACTCACGCAGCCTGATATTTGTAGCGCTGTAAACATATTCTGACGCAAGGCCGTTTCTGCCGTCAATAAGGTCAAAGTATTTTTTTGCGTCAACTTTTTTGCCATTTATATCAACGCCGCCGTTATCACGGGCTTTAGCTGTTGCAGCCGATGTGCCGTACTGGTCAAGTAGCGCATTAGTCATGGATACTACCTGTCCGCCAAAGTGTCCGTCAATCAGGAAGCTTAAGCTAAAGTTTTTGTAGTTAAACTGGTTTTGGAAACCTACAAGAAAAGTTGGGTTATAGTTACCAATTTTAGTGTAGTCGGTACCACGTTGCGGCAGGCCATTAGCATCGGTGATGTAATTTCCATTCGCGTCTTTTAGCAGTGTTTGTGAATAAAAATCACCAAACGAACCGCCTTTTTGAGCGCGAAGGCTTACATAGTCAGTTGAAAGTGTTTGGTATTGAAGGTCAACCGGCTGACCTGAAAGCGGATCGGTGTAATCAACAACCGTCAAGATCTTATTCCTGTTTAATGAGAAGTTAACACTTGGTTTCCAGCTAAAATCGCCGGCTTTGAGATTGTATCCTAACGTTGCCTCTATACCTTCATTGCGTACTTTACCACCGTTAACGTAAAATAAGCTAAAGGTTGTCGCAGCAGACGGAGTGATACCATAGATCTGGTCTGTTGTGAACGATCTGTAGACGTTTAAGGTAAAGGTAATCTGGTCATTCAAAAACCTCCAGTCGGTACCTATTTCATATGATGTTGTATGTTCAGGTTTTAATGTAGAGAATTTTTCAGCGCCAACCGGATTGGTTAAACCATTGCTTACCGCAAAAGTTGGGTTAGCAGCATATAAAATGGCACTACCGTTACCCACCCCTGTTATGTTACCCCTTAATTTTGCAAACGATACAAATTCAGGTAGCTTAAACATCTGGCTTAAAACAGCGGTTAAGCCAACTGATGGATAAAAATAGTTGTCTTTCTGTGTGAAAGCCAAACTTGAATCCCAGTCGTTCCTGGCGGTAACGTCTAAAAATAATTTGTCTTTATATCCAACAGTTGCGGTGGCAAATACTGATTGTGTTTGCAACTGATCTGAATATTGAGTAGGGAACACCCTTGTATAGTCAATATTCGAAATTGAAAATAAATTAGCAAAATTTAAAAGGTTACCTGAAGTGTTTGAGCCATAGTTTACAGTATTTTGTAAGCTTGCACCCAGGTTAGCATTTACACTAATGTCTGAGAATTTTTTGTTGAAGTTTAAAATCGCATCAGCATAAGTTTGAGTTGTGCCGCTTGGGTTGTAAGTGTACGCTCCCTTTGAGCCAACCAATGTTGTTGTTGATGAAGCGTAGTTTTGTGCTTCGTAGTTGCTGTTTGAACGATCAACCTTAACACGTGCCTGCAAGTTCAACCAATCTGTAAACTGGTATTTAGCAGATATTGTTCCCAGCAAGCGGGCCAGGTGATCCTGGTTTGTGTTGCGGTTAACTATCCAGTATGGGTTTTGAGTAGCAATATCGCTGATAGCATATGGCCAGTTCTGAACCATCAAGTTCCGGGTTGGATCGTAAACTTCAAAATTTGATTTGAATTGATTAAAATCAACACCACGAGGGAAAAGATATAAAGGCACAATCGGGTTATAATAAAATCCCAGGTTTGGCCTGTTATTTACATTCTGGTGAATATAGTTTGCAGATACATCCAATGTAAGTTTGTCATTTAAAAATTGGCTGGTGTTGCGAATAGAGAAATTGTATTTGTCCAATTTGTTATCCGGAATTATGCCTGACGAATTTGTGCTTTCGAACGAGAAATAAGTTTGGTTAACTTTTGTACCAGTTTGTATCGAAAGTGAATTGGTAAATGTTTTACCCGTTTGGTAAAAGTCTCTTGCATTGAAAGTTGACGGCGTCGACAGTTTTGTGTTCGACCAGCTATCATTGGCGCCTGCCGACGAAGGACCATAAGTATTTTGGAAATCAGGAAGCTTAAAAGGATCTTCGAAAGTTGTGTTTGAAGAAAAGTTTATTACAGTTTTTCCTGCTAATCCTTTTTTGGTAGTTATTAATATAACACCATTTGATCCCTGGTTACCATATAGTGCTGATGCCGCAGAACCTGGCAATACAGTAACGCTTTCAACATCTTCGGAGTTTAGGTTCTCAATACCGTCACCTCTGTCCATACCCCCAAAAGACGAGCCTAATTGGCCAGATTCCAATCTTGGCATAGGAATACCATCGATAACAAATAACGCGTTGTTATCGCCGCTTATTGATTTGTTACCGCGTAAAACAACTTTTGTTGAACCACCAACGCCTGATGCGCTCTTGGTAATCTGCGCACCGGCAACTTTACCCGATAGCGTGTTAACTAAGCTGGGGTCTTTTACAGCGTTAACATCAGCTGTTTTAAAAGTTTGTACCCCGTACGAAAGGGTTTTTGATTCCCTTGAGATACCCAGCGCCGTTACAACAACTTCACTTAGCTGTTTTGCATCTGCTTTTAATAAGACGCTGATTGTTGCATCGTTACCAACGGTAACCTCCTGGCTGACGTAGCCAATGTAGCTACATACAAGTACATCGCCGGGATTGGCATTTAATGCAAATGCGCCGTTAACATCTGATTGCACGCCAGTGGTGGTGCCTTTGATAGATACCGATACACCAATCAGCAATTCGCCTGTTGTGGCGTCTTTAATGGTTCCTTTCACCGGCATCTGAGCGTGAACAGCCCTGTCGTGCCCTTTGGCTTTTATCGGGCTGGAATAGCCGTTGGTATAGCCTGCAGCTAATAGCGCAGCGGTTAACCAACAGAATTTTAAAGGTAAATTAATCTTCATAAATTTTGATTTTGGGTAATAAAAGTAATTGGTTGAGAAATATTCGATAAACTTAGAAAAAAAGCAAACCAAAATCACAAGCCTTTTTAAATTATTTTAAAAAGTATATAAAAGATATAAATCCTATGGTTTTAGTAGTTTATCCGTATTTTTCTGTTACACAGGGCCCTGAATTGCAATCTGTTAGCTGAATGATAGTAAATGCTGTCTGTAACAAATTAGCTACAGTAAAAGGCCCATAAAAATCATGTTCTACGGGCTCTTTTAATTCGTAAATTTCGAGTGAGGTTTATCCCCATTGTTGATTGAAAGGGCGTTAAATTTCCCTAATCCCTGTCGCGGCTCAATTTGGTGATGGTAAGCGGGTTTTCGTGAAGCTCCAATGTTTCGCGGCGGTGCTTTACAATATGCATGGCCGTAAACAAGGCCTCGCGGAACGAGATCTCGGATGCCTGGTTTTTTCCGGCGATATCATAGGCGGTACCATGGTCGGGCGAGGTGCGTACGAAGTTTAAACCGGCGGTAAAGTTTACGCCCGATTCAAAAGCTATTTGTTTAAATGGAATGAGGCCCTGGTCGTGATACATAGCCAGCACGGCGTCAAACTGTAAATAGGTGCCATTTGCAAAAAAGCCGTCGGCAGCATAAGGGCCGAAAGCAAGAATATTATTGTTGCGGGCCTCCTCAATTGCAGGAATAATTACGGTTTGCTCCTCATTGCCGATAAGCCCATTATCACTTGCATGAGGGTTGAGGCCCAATACTGCAATTTTAGGCTTGCGGATCCAGAAGTCGTTACGCAGGCTGGCATCCATTAGTTTTAGCTTTGCTACTATCTTTTCAGTAGTAATACTTTCAGAAACTTTAGACAGCGGGATATGCCCTGTAACTACACCAACACGCAAAGTATCGCTTACCAAAAACATCAACGATTCTGCTGCGCCATCGCGCTCCTGTAGATATTCCGTATGACCCGGGAAATTAAATTGTTCGCTTTGTATGGTGTCCTTATTAATGGGCGCTGTAACCAGTGCATCAATTTGCCCGTTGATCAGGTCGGCAGTTGCGCGTTCTAACGACATAAAGGCATATTTGCCCACTTCGCTATTGGCTACACCTGGTTCAACCTTTACATCCTCATCCCAGCAATTGATCATGTTCGGTTTCCGCCCTTCCTTCTTTCCTTCAGATGGCTGATTGATCACAAAAAAATTAAGATCTTCAACCGTTGTGGTACGGCGGTAAAAAGAAGCCAGCTTGGTATGGCCGTAAACTACAGGAATGCAATAATCATAAATTCGGCTATCGGCCAATGTTTTAATAATTATTTCCAAACCTATTCCGTTAACGTCGCCTATGCTGATTCCTATTTTAATTTTCTCGCTCATGTCATATATGATTACCCCGATTAAAAGGTGATTACACCGATTTTTTGGGTGGATATTTTACCAGTTTTATTGGTTCGGCTCTCGGCTTTTTGCTTTGCGCTTTCTGCTTTAACCATGCAAATAAAAAGATTTTAACTCATTAAAGAACAAATATGCCTTAATTTGCTCAATATTTGATTAATAATGACGTTGGTAAGAGCAAAAAAGCATTTAGGTCAGCATTTTCTTACTGATAAAAATATTGCTGCAAAAATAGTTGACAGTCTGCGCCCCGATATTGGTTATCACCAGGTTCTTGAGGTCGGGCCAGGTATGGGCATCCTTTCAGATTTTTTATTACAGAAGCCAGATCTGGAGGTTTCCCTAATTGACATCGATACCGAATCGTACGAATATCTTCAAAAAAAATACCCGGCATTAGGTAAACGCCTTATTAACGCCGATTTCCTGGAGATGGATTTCGCAGCGTATTTTAACGGGCCGATGGGGATAATCGGTAACTTTCCTTATAATATCTCATCCCAGATTCTTTTTAAGGTGCTTGACAACCGGCAACAGGTTGTTGAAGTGGTAGGTATGTTTCAAAAGGAGGTTGCTGAACGTTGTAATTCAAAACCAGGCAGCAAGGAGTATGGGATACTGAGCGTGTTCCTTCAGGCTTACTATAAAGTGGAATACTTATTTACCGTGAAGGCTGGCGTATTTAACCCGCCGCCTAAGGTACTATCAGCAGTTATAAGGTTAACCCGCAATAAGACTGAGACCCTGGGTTGCGACGAGAAATTGTTCTGGCAGGTAGTAAAGGCTGGCTTTAACCAACGCCGAAAAACTTTACGCAATGCAGTATCATCCCTAATAAATAAGGAAAAAATGACCAATGAGCCCATGCTTGATCTACGTGCCGAACGCTTAAGTGTTGATGATTTTGTGAAATTGACTAATATGATCACCAATAACAGGTAATAGCTGGATTTTTCCTCTAAAATTCTTAAATTCGTTATTCACACCCTAAGCGCTGAATAATGTTTAAAAACATCCTGCTCACAACCCGCCGAACCTTAGTTAAAAATAAGCTTTACTCGTTTGTAAACATTGGCGGATTAACCCTTGGTATTGCTGCTTATATTCTAATCAGCGCATATGTAAATTTTGAGAAAAGCTACGACCGGATGTTTAAGAACGCCGACGGTATTTACCGGGTTGAAAGCAGCTTTTATAAAGACAGACAAATAACCGACGACTGGCCAACAAGCACCAATGGTTATGCTACTGCAATGAAGGCGAATTTCCCTGAAATAGCCTCGATAGTACGCATCAACTGGAATAATTCGGAACGGGTGGTAAGGTATAACGATATCAAATACCGCGAGGAGCATGTTTGTTTTGCCGATACCAACTTTTTCACCTTCTTCGGGTACCCGCTTTTGCAGGGCGATCCAAAAACGGTATTGAAGGATGTTAATACCATTGTTATTTCACAGTCGGCAGCAACCAAATACTTCAGAAACGCTAACCCGATGGGCAAATTTATGGAAGTAAATACACTGAACGGCAGTTTACATTGTATGGTTACCGGTGTGTTTAAAGATGTTCCTCCAAACTCAACCATGCGTTTTAACTTCCTGATCTCGTGGGCATCAACGCCGTTATTTTTTCAGGATTTTTGGTACATCCATGAAAGCTATACATTCCTGAAATTGCGTCCGGGTTCTAATATCCATGCCGTAGAAGCGAAATTTCCTGCCTTAGCGGAACGCTTTAAAACGGGCCCTTCAATGAAGAATCTGAAATGGGCTATTACGCTGGTGCCACTAACCGACATCCATCTTAACCCACCAAAACAATATGAAATTGAAGCGAAGGGTAATCGGGTTGCGGTAAAGTTCCTGGGCATAATTGCCTATGTTATTTTGCTGATTGCCTGTGTAAATTATATCAACCTGTCAACAGCGAAAGCAATTGATCGTTCACGGGAGGTTGGCATTCGCAAGGTAAATGGCGCAAATTCCATGCAGTTGCTGCTGCAGTTTTTGTTCGAGTCGTTTGTTGTCCTCTGTATTTCGTTGCTGATGGCAGGACTGCTGGTGCTTGTCATCGATAAATTATTACCACAGCTTATAAATGGCAATTTCTCATTCGGCTTATTATTCAACAGCCAGCTCTATTTAAAAATAGCAATAGTATTTATCGGGAGTATCCTTATTTCGGGCGTATACCCAGCATTGCTACTCTCGAAATTAAAGCCTGTAAGCGTATTAAAAGGTAAATACAGCTTTTCGAAAAGTGGAGTTATTCTTCGAAAAGGTATGGTTGGCTTCCAGTTTGTTGCTTCTATGGTATTAATAGCCGGAACATTTGCGGTATACCGGCAAATCATTTTCATGACGGGACAACAGCCCGGCACGGCAATCAACCAAACTATCGTAATAAAAGCTCCGGTTAACACGCCAAATTATGCACAAAAGATCCAGAGCTTCAAACAGGTAATGCTGAACAGCCCAGGCATAGCCGGGGTTACTGTATCCGGAGCGGTGCCGGGCAAAGCGGTTGGTGAGTTTTTAGCGAACCGCCGGTTTGGTGCATCGAAAAATGATGAGCTTACCTATGAAATGTTAAAGGTTGATCACGATTTTATAAAAAACTATGATCTGAGGGTAGTAGCCGGGAGGGCATTCGATAAGAGCCGACCTACAGATTCAACCGGGGTTATATTAAATGAAGCCGCAGTCAAGCAATTTGGCTTTGCATCAAACGAGGCGGCCGTAGGCCAGCAGGTGTGGATTGAAACCAATGAAAAGCGACCTAACCTGGTTATCGGCGTTGTAAAAAACTATCACCAGCAATCGCTACAGCAAAAGTATACCGCAGTTATATTATTTATGGACCCGGCGCTTAGCTGGATCCCAACTAATTATTATTCAATTAAGTTTAAAGGCAACAACACCAGTCAAGTTGTGTCAGCCATAAAAAATAACTGGAATAATTATTTCCCAGAATCGTCATTGGACTGGTTTTTCCTTGATGATTTTTACAATCGCCAATACCTGCAGGACGTTCAGTTCGGCAGGTTTTTCCTGGGATTTTCCTCGCTGGCAATATTGATTGCCTGTATGGGTTTATTTGGGCTTACCGCCTATTCTACGTCGCGCAGGATCAAAGAGATCGGTGTGCGCAAGGTATTGGGAGCATCGGTTAGCAATATCGCTTCTGTACTAACCCTTGACGCTGTGAAATTGGTATTGTTATCAGGCTTGCTGGCTTTGCCGATAGCCTATATTTTCATACAAGAGTGGCGAAACAGCTACGCGTTTAAAGCAACATTAACATGGTGGCAGTTTGTTTTGCCCGTTATAGCCTTACTATTTATTTCGATGGCGACCATCAGCTACCTCACAATTAGGGCAGCAAGAGCCAACCCGATAAAATCGTTGAGGGATGAATAGATTGCAGCTCATAGTTGATGGTTCATAGTTCATAGCTATAAAAGGTTTACATGCACTTTTTTCGGCTATGAACCATCAACTATGAACCATCAACTAATCTACAATTATAACAACCGGTTCAACCAGCTGCATCTTCTTTACTGATTCAGCCATGCGTTTGATGAATAAGTAATTTGCAGTACCGCCAATAACCGCACCTACTACTGGCACCAATCTTTCGGCAGTACGGGTACCTAATATCATCAATAGCTTTTCGGCTATACCTTCCATCATGCTTTTGGTTAGTGTTACGCCCGCTTCAACTTTTAATGAAGTTGCTATCATCGACATAAATTCCTCAAACCCTATTTGGTAATGGCCCCTTTTGTAATACATAATGGCCATGGTTACCCTGAATTGTTGGGTGATCAGGTTGATAAAATCTACAGGTACGCCAATTACCATTGTTAATACGCCGCCGGTGCCGGATACTACACCTGAGCCTGCCGCCATGTAGGCGCATTGCTCAATAAACTTATCGATCCCTAGTTTGTCAACCCCGTTTTTTATATTGAGCTGGTTTATCCGATCAAAGATCTGCCTAAAGCCCTGATGCGAAAGCCTGCTTGCCTGCATTTTCATGCTAGCTCCAAATTTTTTAAGTTTCATTTTTATTCTTTCCGGTTTTTAATCCGTGTAGTAAATAACAGACTATAAGCGTGCCAGTTTTATTTAATGCACAAAATGTCATCTTTTATTAATAAACCGTTGCATGAATGTTAATTAACCACGCCATTTTATAATTTTACGGTTTGATATAAACGTTAAGTCTTTGAAAAATAATATTCTTATTGTCGATGATATCCACCCGGTCTTTATGGAAATGGCCGAAGCCAAAGGGTATCATTGCGACTATCAACCCAAAATAACCGCTGCCGAAGCGCTACAAATAATAGGCGATTATGCAGGCCTGGTTATCCGCTCTAAATTCTTATTGAACAGGCAATACCTGGATGCTGCTAAAAACCTGCGCTTTATTTGCCGGGCAGGTGCCGGTATGGATAACATAGATGAGCCATATGCCGCCGAAAAAAATATAACACTGATAAACGCCCCCGAAGGCAATATGGATGCCGTTGGCGAACACGCGGTGGGCTTGCTGCTATCTTTAATGAATAATTTTAACAGGGCAGATGCGGAGATCCGCACCGGGAGCTGGTTGCGCGAAGCTAACCGTGGCTATGAGCTAAAAGGCCGCACGGTAGGTATTATCGGGTACGGGCACATGGGCAGCAGTTTTGCCAAAAAGCTGTCGGGCTTTGGGGTTGATGTTATTGCTTTCGATAAATATAAAACCGGTTTCAGCGACCGATACGCCCGCGAGGTAAGCATGGAGGAAATTGTGAAGCACAGCGATGTGCTGAGCCTGCACGTCCCGCTAACCCGCGAAACGCAATACCTGATCAGCGAAGAATTTTTGTTCCATTTCAGGAAGCCGATATTCTTTATCAATACCTCACGTGGTAAAACTGCACAGGTTAGGGCGGTGCTTAATGCAATAAAACAAGGCAAGATTTTAGGCGCGGGGCTGGATGTGCTGGAGGTAGAGAAGTTTCCGGCACTGGCTGAGCAGGAATGGTTTGAGGAGCTTAAACAATCAGGCAAGGTTATTCTTACACCGCACGTTGCAGGCTGGACATTTGAATCGTACCGGAAAATTAGTGAAGTGATGGGGAGGAAGCTGGAAGTTTTTAGTTCATAGTTGATGGTTCATAGATCATAGTAGCTGCACTTTGTGAATATGAAGCTCCTTGAGTTTAATGCTCCGGCCATGAACCATGAACTATCAACCATGAACCAAAATAACATTATCTATCAACCGCGTCTTCCCTACTTTGGCGGCTACCAGGGCCACTATACTTTTGGTATTTTCCGTTGCAGGGTGCAGCGTATCGCCATCAGCAATGGCAAGGTAATCAAGCTCCACGCCGGGTTCGGAATTGATCATTTTCTCAGCCTCTTGTTTTAATTCGGGGATGTTGTGTTTGTCAAAATTATCTTTGAGCCAGTTAAGTGCTTTTGACAGGACAAGCGCATGCTGCCTGTCTTCCGGTGTTAAGTGGATATTTCTCGAACTCATGGCCAGCCCGTCTGCCTCACGCAGGATAGGACACATCACAAGATTTACCGGCATATTTAACATATCAACCATTTTACTGATGATCAAAAATTGCTGGTAATCCTTTTGGCCGAAGTAAGCCTTGTCGGGATTAACAATATTAAACAGCTTATTTACTACTTGCGTAACTCCCTGGTAATGCCCCGGGCGGAATTCTCCTTCCAGCAAATGCTCGGTTTCGCCAAGATTTAAATGCCATTGTTCATTACCATCATACATCTCATTTACTTCGGGATTGAACAAAATATCACAGCCTGCCTGCTCCAGCATTTTGGTATCGGCCTCAATTGTGCGGGGATATTTTTCTAGGTCTTTTGGGTCGTTAAACTGGGTGGGATTAACAAAAACGCTGCATACAACTATGTCGTTTTGTTGCTTCGCAAGCTCAATAAGCGAGATATGGCCCTGGTGCAGCGCGCCCATAGTAGCTACAAATCCGATGGTTTTGTTTGAGGCTTTTAATTGGTGCAGGTATTCCTGTAATGTTTTCTTAGAAGTAAATGTTTTCAATACAAATGAAATTACATAATTGGGGCAAAGTTGTGTAAATGATTATTATTTACCAAAAGTTACTTGCATAAGTGGTTGCCAGTTCATATAATAATGCTTATATTTGCAAACTCAATTTTTTGGACTTCTTTATATAAATTAAATACTGATATAGTGATGGGTAAATCTAAGCTTTTGTTTATAACTCACGAAATGTCTCCTTTCCTTGAACTCTCAAAAATTTCTGAAATCACACGCCAGCTTCCGCAGGCTATGCAGGAAAAGGGTTACGAAATTCGTATCCTTATGCCGCGTTTTGGAAATATCAATGAGCGTAGGAACAGGTTACACGAGGTGATCCGTTTATCCGGAATGAACATTATCATTAATGATAATGACAATCCGTTGATCATTAAAGTTGCGTCTATCCCTGCTGCACGAATGCAGGTTTATTTTCTGGATAATGAAGAGTACTTTCAGCGTAAGCACGTTTTTAACGATAAGGACGGCAAGTTTTATGCTGACAACGATGAGCGCATGATCTTTTTCTGCAAGGGCGCTTTAGAGACTGTTAAAAAATTAGGCTGGGCTCCTGACGTTATCCATTGCCACGGCTGGATGAGTGCTTTAGTACCTGCTTACTTAAAGACAACCTACAAGGACGATCCGACGTTCAAAAATTCGAAGGTTGTTTATTCAATTTATAAAAACGACTTTACCGAGGCTATGGATGCCGATTTTGCTCAAAAGGCTGTTATGGGCGATATGAGCGAAAAGCATACCGAAGTATACAAACCGGGCACTAACTCGGCCTTATATGCAGGCGCTATTCAATACAGCGATGGAATAGTTTTAGCTGATGAACAAATCGATGAAGATGTGTTAAATAATGTTAAAAACAGCCATAAATCGGTTTTAGAATTCGAATCCACCGCAGATTTCGAAAATTATTACAATTTTTACGACGAAATTGCCAATGAGGAATTGGCACAAGTTGTATAAGCTTTGAGATCATATATGAAATTTTTCCGCTTAGACTTATTAACGTTGTTGATAAGTCTTTTTATTTTGAATAGTTGTAAAAACCAGGATACTGTAGGTTTGGGTGTCGATTCTTCGTCCCAACTTACTGGTAAACTGATTGATACATCAACAATACTTGTAAAGACAGTTTTGGAGGATTCTGTTGTAACCACACAGGCTACAAAAAACCCGCTGGCTTTCTTTACCGATCCGGTTTTTGGGGTGGCAGAATCAAGCCTGGCTGCCAGTTTAAGCCTTCCGGGGGCAGCATCATATTCCCTGCCGTCAGGAACGATAAGCATCGATTCGGTAAGGTTAGTAATGCCCTTTGCTGATGGTTTTTACGGAGATTCAGTGGCATCTAATTATAAGCTGAATGTTTATCAGCTAACAGAAAAATACGACGAAACCAAAAGTTATTATAATACCAAGAAGTGGCAATATAATTCATCAAGTTTACTTGGTTCTTTAACATTTAAGGCCCGTACGCATGATTCTATTAAGATCTATAACATTTTAACCGGTGCACCTGATACCCTTAGGAAGGTGCCCGCGCAGCTAAGGATCCCAATAGATAAAAGCTTTATTATTTCGAACTTTTTTAACGCCAGTAACGCTACACTTTCTTCCAATACGGTTTTCCAAACATTGGTTAAAGGGCTTTATATAACGCTTGATAAGAATCAAACTACCGGCCCCGGAGGCGCCTTTATGTTTACAAAAGGCGACACCGTTGCTATTTATTGCAAAATAAATAACGGTACCACTATTGATACCACACAGGTTAAACTCCCGATAACCGGGTTAGCAGCAAACATCACACATACTTATTCAACAACGATAAATGCTGCGTTGAATAGTACAGCAAATACTTCCAGCACATTTTATTTGCAAGGGCTTGCCAGCTTGCGGGCCAAAATAAGCTTCCCTAACCTGTTGGTCAACCTGCGGAATAATTTATTGAAGAAAGACAGCGATCTCGTACTTAACCGTGCAGAACTGGTAATAACACCCACCGTTGGATCAACCGGCCAGTATCGCACAATACCGCGGATCACTATGTATCAGCTGGACATAGCGCATCAGCGAACAAACATCCAGGATGGTTCAACCAGCGATCCACGTTCAGGCGGCGCATCCGTTTTCGGTGGATTTTTTAGCACCGTGACTAAAAGCTATCACTTCATCCTGACTGCTTATATGCAGGACCTATTGCTTAAAAAGACAGTTGATTACGGCACTTATATAGCCCCTATCGATACAACAAGCAATACGGCAGTGCAAATTACAGCTACGCCTGCCGTTGCGGCGCGTACATCTGCTGTGGGCACAGATAACTCATCGGCCTATAAAATAAAGCTGAATGTTATCTACACTAAAATTAAAAAAGGACAATAGTCTTTAACATAACTCGCTTGAAAGCCCGAAAAATGTATCAACTGCATTCTTCGGGCTTTTTGTTTAAGGGATAGCCGCAAATCGTTATGCGGCGTTAGAAATCTTTTTTTGATAGCCTTTACGCCATAGTTCGCGAAGTCTGCTTACTTTTTAAAAAAATTTATTATTGGCCCTGCGCCAACATCCCTACCCTTTAATCGTTTATGTTGTTAGTTTTGCCCCTGTTAAACATTAACAATAGTAGCTATTTATGTGTGGAATTGTTGGATATATAGGTTTCAGAGATGCCTATCCCATTGTTATAAAAGGCCTTCACAGGCTGGAATACCGCGGTTACGACAGCGCCGGTGTTTCGTTATTTGATAAAGAACTGAAAGTTTATAAAAAAGCCGGAAAGGTTAGCGACCTGGAAGATTTCGTAAAGGGTGTTGATACCGGTGGCACCATTGGTATGGGCCATACCCGTTGGGCAACCCACGGCGCCCCAAGCGACAGGAACTCGCATCCACATGCATCCGGCAACCGTAAGCTTACTATTATCCACAACGGGATAATTGAAAATTATGGTATTATCAAGGAAACGCTTATTAACAAAGGCCACGTTTTCAAAAGCGATACCGATACTGAAGTTTTAATTCACCTGGTTGAGGACATTCAAAACGAGACAGGTCTTGACCTGCGTGAGGCGGTTAGAGTTGCCTTAAACAAAGTGATAGGCGCCTATGCTATTGTAATCATGAGTGCAGACGAGCCTGATCTGCTGATTGCCGCCCGTAAGGGAAGCCCCATGGTGATTGGTGTTGGTAAAGGCGAATACTTTATTGCATCGGATGCTACGCCCATTGTAGAGTATACCAAAAATGTGATCTACCTGAATGATAATGAAGTTGCTTATATCAGCCGGGAAGATTTGCTGATAAAGAATATCGATAACACTGTACAAACCCCATATATCCAGGAGCTCGACCTAAAGCTGGAGGCGCTTGAAAAGGGCGGCTTCGACCACTTTATGCTGAAGGAGATCTATGAACAGCCACGCTCCATTCGCGATTGTATGCGCGGAAGGATCTATCCCCAAAAAGGCAAAGTTCAGTTAGGCGGAATAAAGGAATATACCGAAAAATTGAAAAACATCGACCGCATAATTATAGTGGCATGTGGCACCTCCTGGCATGCAGGTTTGGTCGGTGAGTATTTAATAGAGGAATATGCTCGTGTACCCGTTGAGGTCGAGTACGCCTCTGAATTCAGGTACCGTAACCCGATTATTACTGAAAAGGACCTGGTTATAGCTATTTCACAATCGGGCGAAACAGCCGATACCATGGCAGCCATTGAGCTTGCAAAGGAGAAGGGGGCTACCATATTTGGTGTTTGTAATGTTGTCGGCGCATCTATTCCGCGCACTACCGATGCAGGGGTTTATACTCACGCCGGGCCTGAAATTGGAGTGGCATCAACCAAAGCTTTTACCGCACAGGTAACCGTTTTAACGCTGATGGCATTTTACATAGCCCAGCAGCGTGGTAAGATCACCGAAAGTAAAATGGTCCAGCTTTTAACCCAGCTGAATGAGATCCCGGAACTGGTTGAGCAGGCCTTGAAGTCAAATGACCACATTAAGGAAATAGCCGAGAAGTTTAAGGACTCTACCAACTGCCTGTTTTTAGGCAGAGGGAGCTCGTTCCCGGTGGCCCTTGAGGGTGCACTGAAGTTAAAGGAGATCTCGTACATCCATGCCGAAGGCTACCCTGCTGCTGAAATGAAGCACGGCCCTATAGCCCTGATTGACGATGATATGCCCGTGGTATTTATTGCAACCAAGGATTCATCATACGGAAAAGTGATCAGTAATATACAGGAGGTAAAGGCGCGTAAGGGCCATGTAATAGCCATCGTTACCGAGGGCGACACCGAAGTGAAGAGCATGGCTGATTTCGTAATTGAGATCCCTCAAACAGACGAAGCGTTTGTTCCCTTACTGGCAACAATACCCTTACAGTTGCTGGCTTACCACATTGCCGTATTACGTGGCTGTAACGTTGATCAGCCAAGAAACCTGGCGAAATCGGTAACGGTGGAGTAGTGTAGGAGTTCTAAGTCTTGAGTTCTAAGTCTTGAGTCAAAAAATAAAGTATACAAAAAGCCGGATAGTTAGCAAATTTATCCGGCTTTACTTTTTAAGACTATTGACTGAAGACTCTCGACTTCAGACTACCTCACATATGCGCTGCCATTGATCCCATGGCTGCATCCATATCAAGTTGCAAACCCTTGGCTATTGCCATTCCCAGGCCAATATCGGCGCGGAACCAGTGGCATAGCTGCCTGTTTACTATCAGGTCCTTTTTAGGGCCGTCAATGCCGCTCATGGAGTTTACGATGTTTGTGACCAGGTCGTGTTTAGCCTCATCGGTCATCAGGCGGTACAGGTCACCAGGCTGCGTGTAGTGATCATTTTCACCCTCTGCATTGCGGTCGTACCAATCGGCTACGCCTGTTCCTAAATCCCATGATGGTTCCTTGTAGGCCGGATCAGCAACAATATCATCAAAGCTGTTGGGGAAATAGTTGGGAGCCGAACCCTGGTTGCCGTCAACGCGCATCTGGCCATCACGTTCGTAGTTATTTACAGCGAACGGACACCTGTTTACAGGGATCTGCTCGTAATTACCGCCTAAACGGTGACGGTGTGCATCAGGATACGATAACAAGCGGCCCTGTAACATCTTATCGGGCGAATAGCCTATTCCATCAACAACATGTGCAGGCGCAAAGGCTGATTGCTCTACGTGTGCGAAATAGTTATCCGGGTTTTTGTTGAGTTCCAGAACACCTACATCAATCAAAGGGAAATCGCCGTGCGGCCATACCTTGGTCAAGTCGAACGGATTCCATTTATAGGTTTTGGCCTGTTCCTCGGTCATTACCTGGATCTTTAATTTCCATTTTGGGAAATTGCCGCTATCAATATGAGTTAACAGATCGTGCTGAGCAAAGTCAGGGTTCTTACCACGCATTTCGCCGGCTTCACTATCTGTAAAGTTCTTAATTCCCTGCTCGGTTTTAAAATGGAACTTTACCCAATGCCTTTCATTGTTTGCATTGATCATACTAAAGGTATGGCTGCCGAAGCCGTCCATGTGGCGATAGCCGTAAGGAGTACCACGATCGCTCATCAGGATGGTTACCTGGTGCAGGCTCTCCGGGTTTAACGACCAGAAATCCCACATCATGGTTGGGCTTTTGCAATTGGTATATGGATCGCGCTTTTGGGTATGGATAAAATCGCTGAACTTTTTAGGGTCCTTCACAAAAAATACAGGGGTATTATTGCCTACCAGGTCCCAGTTGCCCTCTTCGGTATAAAACTTCAGAGCAAAGCCCCTTGGGTCGCGTTCTGTATCGGCAGAACCCTTTTCGCCTCCTACGGTTGAAAAGCGCAGAAAGGTTTTTGTTTCCTTGCCAATGGTATTAAATAATTTGGCACGGGTGTATTTTGAAATATCGTGAGTAACGGTAAAAGTGCCGTAAGCACCCGACCCCTTAGCGTGTACTACACGTTCAGGAATACGCTCACGGTTAAAGTGCGCCATCTTTTCATGCAGGATAAAATCCTGTAATAATATAGGGCCACGTGGCCCAACGGTCATGGAGTTTTCGTTCTCGGCATACGGGATGCCCGATGCGGTGGTTAGCTTTTTTTTATTGGTTTCCATATCAGCGTAGTTTTATAATATTCAAACTTCACGATAATAATTCAATAGAAAAAATCAATAATTACTATATTTGAATAGAGAAAAACTATATTGATTTAGAGTCAAGATACAAGAAAGCGAGAATCAAGATAGAAAACACTTGATATTCATTATTTTTCCTGGCTCTTGATTCTTGACTTCCTGGTTCCCTCTAAAACATATAAGTATGACCATTACCCAATTAGAATATATCGTTGCTGTTGACACCTACCGTAGTTTTGTAGCGGCGGCAGATAAATGTTTTGTTACCCAGCCAACTCTTAGTATGCAGGTGCAAAAGCTGGAAGATACCCTCGGCGTAAAGATCTTTGACCGCAGTAAGCAGCCGGTTACACCTACCGAGATTGGCATAGAGATCATCACACAGGCGCGCATCCTGCTTTCAGAAAGCGAAAAGATAAAAGAGATCATTACCGACAGGCAAAAGGAGTTATCAGGGGAACTAAAAGTGGGCATCATACCAACCATTGCACCTTATATCCTGCCAAAAATACTACATGGCTTTATTGAGAAATATCCCCAGGTGAAACTCATAGTTTGGGAACAAACCACCGAGCAGATCATTGACCAGCTAAAGTTAGGGATGATCGACTGCGGTATCCTTTCAACCCCGCTGCACGAGAGTAACCTTACAGAGCTGCCCGTGTTTTACGAGAACTTTGTGGCTTACGTATCCAAAAACAGCAAGCTCTCTAAAAAGAAAACCATTGTGCCCGATGATATTGATATGGAGGAGATATGGATCCTGAACGAGGGCCACTGCATGCGCGAACAGGTTTTAAACATTTGCCAGCGCCGCAAGGCCACCCAGGGCTTTAAACATTTTGAATACAATACAGGCAGTGTTGAAACGCTGAAGCGCATGGTTGATCAAAACAACGGTGCCACTATTTTGCCCGAACTTGCCCTGTCAGACCTTACCGACAAACAACTGGATAAGGTGCGGTATTTTAAATCGCCGGAGCCTGCACGGGAGGTAAGCATCGTGATACAGCGTAATTTTTTGAAGCGCCGGATGATTGAGGCCCTGAGGAACGAGATCCTTGAGTTTTTGCCTAAACGAATGAAGAGCAAGAAGAAAAAGGAGGTGATGGAGATATGAGGGGAGTCCGGGAGTCCGGAAGATGTTGATTGAGTTGATTAAGTTAGATTGGGTTGATTAAGTTAATTTGTTAACCGGAATAGGTTTTTTTCTCAGCAAAAAGTTTCTTCCACACTTTACTGGCTTTCCCGACTTTCGGACTACAATCCTTACCTTTGCTCCATGGCCAAGGTTCAATTTTTTGTAAACAATCCGTACCAGGAAAATACATACATAGTCTACGATGAAACGGGCGAGTGCGCCATCATCGATCCCGGCATGGAAACTGCATCCGAACAAAATGTGGTGGTGAATTTCATCCGCAAGAATAATTTAAAACCTGTTTTGCTGCTAAACACCCATTGCCATATCGACCACGTGCTGGGCAATAAATTTATTTTCGATCAGTACGGATTAAAGCCGCGTTTCCATGAGGGTGAGCTGCCCGTGCTGGACGCCATCCCTGGCTATGCACCCGCAATGGGGATCAGGTATGAGCTGTCGCCCTTGCCTGACGAATACCTGCCCGAAACAGGCACCGTAACGTTTGGCAATACCACACTGCATTTAATATTTGCGCCCGGCCATTCGCCCGCACATTTATGTTTTTACGATAAGGAATCTAACATGCTGATAGGCGGAGATGTACTGTTCAGGGGCAGCATAGGCCGCAGCGACCTGCCCGGTGGAAACTTTACCCAGCTGATAGACAATATCGAACAAAAACTACTTTTACTGCCGGATGATTGCATTGTCTATCCAGGGCATGGGCCGGATACTACTATAGGGTATGAGAAAGTGACCAACCCTTTTCTGAACTAACCAGCTGTGTCGCCTGTAACAAAGGAAGTATTGTAACTTGTTACCCATTCATCGCATCCGCAAACTTCAATATCAATTGCGGATCAGGAGTGTTTTTTTGATAGATTTCCTTTTCGGAGAACCTGCATACGCCGGGGAAATCGCCCTGCTTTCCCTGCATATCAAACATCAGTTGAAAGTGCAGGTGAGGGGGCCAGTGACCGTTAACTTCCATATCGCCAAAGCTGCCCATTTTTTCATTTTTGCTGATGGACTTGCCGACGTATAATCCATCCAAACTTGCACGACTTAGATGGCCATACAGGCTATAAAGTGTCAAGTCATCCAGCTGATGTTGGAGAATGATAGTTGGACCATAATCGCCAAAGTTATCATTATCATGAAAGCTGTGGACGGTAGCATCCAAAGGCGAATAAACAGGGGTGCCTGCTTTTGCCCAGATATCAACGCCTAAGTGTAAGCGGCGCGGTTCGTCTTCGGTATCAAAGTGGGCACTGCGGGCGTATATGGTGCGGTGTTCCATGTAACCACCTATGCCGTACCTGCAATTATTATCGCTAAGTTTTTTGTTGATCCAGTTGCTGAATCTTGCCGTATCTGAAAAGGTATCGGCATCAAGCTCCGTATTCGAGGCAGTAAGGTCGAAATGATAAAGGCAATCTGCATCAGCATTATAATCCACCACCTTACCTACGTTTCCGGGATTGGCAGTAAAATAAGCAGCTAACCGGGCAGCGGCATCCATAGTGTGTTATTCGGTTTCCGGTTGCCTGTCTTCCTTGCTGATCTTATCAAAGATCTTGTCCATCCGCTCAACGTATTCGCTGGTATCATCCACAAAAAATTCCAACTGAGGGATTATCCTTACCTGGTCCTTTATGCGTGCACCCAGCTTATACCTGATCTCGGAGGCGTGCAATTTAATGGTTTGCAGGGCCAGTTGCGTGTTCGTATTGTTAAAGAAGCTTAAAAAGATCCGGGCAATGGCCAAATCGGGCGTAACACGTACTTTGGTTATGGTAATAAGTGTATTCGGCAGGTAATTGATTCCCTCGCGCTGAAATATTGCTGCAAGGTCCTCCTGTATTACTCCCGCAAATTTTTGCTGACGTTTTGATTCCATGTTATCTAAGCCTGAAAGGTAAAAGCAGAAAGCTAAAAGCCAACAACTATCCTTGTAAATTATTATATTATTATCCCGCGTCCAACTAATCTCTAATCACCAGTTTCTAATCTCTATTTGCACAAATCCTGCGGGATCTCCTTTGTTATTTTAATTAACTTCTTCACCACAAGGGTGCTATCGTATTCCGAGCCAAGGCCCTCTTTGTTGGAGTGGATCTTTACCCCCTCTACTTCAACATAAACGGGCTCATAAGGTTTTTCAAAGTTTAACTGCGAGTATTGTAGTTCCAGTTGTTTGGAGCTGTCGGTAACCCAAAACTCACGGCCGCTGTCGCAATCCTTAAACGATTTTACTTCGGGGCCAAAGCTGTACACCCCCTTAAAAACAACAGGATGCTCCTTGTCGCCACCGCCATTGCATGAACATGCGGCAACAACAATCCAAACCAATATTAAATATTTTACAGCCCTCAAATACATTCAATAAAATTACAAATCCTGTTTAATATCACTCAGCCCCTTGATGCTCAAACGCGCACTAATGCCCGATGCAATTACCGCAATAGCGCCCACTGTTAAAAACACCAGCACAAAATCCCTGGCCAGCAGTGCAATAGGGTAGGCATCAATCAGCGAATTGGCGCTGCCCATTTTTACAAAGCCATAATGCTGCTGCAATATACAAAATACCAACCCTAAAAAAACACCGGCAATGCAACCAATTATTGATATCATCATCCCCTCAAAAAAGAAGATTCCCTGTATAAGCTGCTTGTTTGCGCCAAGGCTGGTTAATATAGCAATATCCTTTCGTTTATCCATAACCAGCATGGTTAACGAACCTATTATATTAAATATTGCAATAATAAGTACAAATACCAGCATCATGAAAATAAACCAGCGTTCGTAGTTCAATGTTTTATACAATTCGGCATTTTGCTGACTGCGGTTTTTTACCGTAAAATCGCCACCTATTTTATTTTGGATGGCTACCTGCATGGCCTGGATGTTGGTCCCCTTTTTAAACCTGAGCTCAAGCGACGACACATTTACCGGCTGATTGAGCAGATCGCGGGCAAAATCAAGCGAGGTGATCATCAGGTCGTCAAACTCCTGCCCCAATGCAAACACCCCTGATGGGTTAATGGAGCGCACGTTGAATTCGTCGAGCTCAGTTGTGCTGTTGCCTGCATTACGGTTTGGCGAATAAATCTCTATGGGTGTAAGCTGGTCGCGCACGCTTATACTCAAGCTTGCCTGCACCTGCGAGCCTATCACTGCAAAATCGTGCCCCTCATGCTTCAATGTGAACGATCCCGTTTGAATGATGCTGTCGAGGTCGCCCTTCTTCATAAAGTCGTCGCTAACGCCCTTTATTGTGCCGATGAAGGGTTTGCCTCCATATTTTATCAGCACCTTCTCCTGCAATACGCTGGCGAACGAAAACACCTTTGGGTCTTTCTTAAGCGAATTGAAATAAACGGTATTTGGATTGAACGTTTTACCGAGGCGCGGTTCAATTTTTAGTTCGGGCGTAAAGTTGCTGTATAGCGATAGGATAACCTCCTCGAAGCCATTAAACACCGACAAAATAATAATGAGCGCCGCACTGCCAATTAATACCCCGACCATAGAGATGCCCGAAATAATATTGATGGCATGCATCTTCTTACGTGAGAATAAATACCGTTTGGCTATGTAGATGGATGTGTTCAATGCTGAGTTTTGAGTTAATGAGCCCGTGATTTGCACGAACGTCAATAACGCCTTAAAGGTAATGGCTTTTTGCCAATATTTATACAACAGGCTTCAAGACAAGGCACATTCCTCAAATCCGAAACGACATAGCCCTCTTGAGCGCCACTCAAAAAAAATTCAATAGAGAAAAATCGAACATCCGAACGGCGTAGCCCTCTTGAATGCCTTTGAAAATAATCGTCCTATGAAAAATTCCGAAATTCCCCTATTTTTCCGCCAGCAAATCCTCCGTCAGCTTATCAAATTCAACTGCAAACTCGGTGTAATGGTCACCTGTTCCCGGGCCGTTAAAGCCGGTGTGGATCTTGCGTACATTCCCTTTTTTGTCGATGATGATGGTGGTAGGGAAGCCTTTGAAATCAGCCAATGCAGGGAGGCTTTTCATCGGGTCGCCTTTTGACGGGGTAAAGCCGGTGATCAGCAGCGGGTAAGGCACGTTAAAATGATCCTTTAGCTGCGCAACGGTTTTCTGTGATTTCTTGAAATCGGTTGTGCGTTCGTAAGCCAGGCCGATAACCTCAACTCCCTTCGCATGGTATTTTTTGTAATAACCGCTGTTGATAAAAAAGTTGGTTTCGTCCATACAATTAGGGCACCACGAGCCGAGGATCTGTACAATAACTACCTTATTTTTAAAGCGGGCGTCGCTCAACGATACCTTGTGTCCGTTGATATCGGGAAAGCTGAATTCGATCTTCTTATATCCCGGTTTTAATACGGTTAAGGAATAAGCGTCTGGTAATTTGGCGTTAGGATCGTTTACAGCGTTCCACTTGTCGAAGCCCGAATAGCCCGAATACATCTCGCCATTGCTGATGATCTTCCCGCTGTTGATTTTAGCGGTAAATAAGAAAGCGTGGCAACCGTCAAAGCAGGAAAGGTAAAGCTGATCGCCTGAAACAGTTCCTTCCAGGTAGCGGTAATCGCCGGTGGTACTTAAAAATGTCCCTGTAAGCTTATTGCCATCCTGTTTAAATTCGCCAACCAGTTCATCACGACCGGGCGTACCATCGCCAAAAATGGCTGCCCAGCGACCTGTGATATCATAAGCCGGTTTTTCCGGATCTTTCAAAAATCGCCATGAAATATTTGGAACAGCAGCGAACGGGAGGGCAGAGTCGTGATCGCCCAGGTGCCTGATCCAGTTACCTGTTAAGTTATCCCCCTCAAGTTTTAGTCTGAATTCGGAATCAAACAAAGGCATCTTGATAAAAACAGAATCGCCATAAGTTTTTACATCCGGCACCTTATAGTGTTCAGTGCCGTTTATGATGGCTATTTGCTGCTTGCCCGCAACATCGCTCACCTCAAAGTTAAAAGGCAGCTCATGACCCGATGACGTTTTTAAGGTGCCGCGCCAAATACCTGTTTTTAGTTTGGTTTGGGCAGATGCTGAACCAATTATAGTTAAACTCAATAAAATTGATAGGATGAGTCGTGATTTTTTTAACATACCCAAACCTATAAAATTTTTATCAAATTATTTCAGCACTTCTCTTGATATTACAATCCGCTGAATTTCGGAAGTACCCTCATAGATCTGGGTAATTTTGGCATCGCGCATTAACCGCTCTACATGGTATTCCTTTACAAAACCGTAGCCACCGTGAATTTGCACGGCCTCAACGGTTGTGCGCATGGCAACTTCACTTGCATAAAGCTTTGCCATTGAGCTTGCTTGAGCGTAAGGCAATCCCTGGTCCTTTAACCACGCTGCTTTAAGGCATAATAAGCGCGCGGCTTCAATTTCGGTGGCCATGTCAGCCAGTTTAAATTGTGTAGCCTGTAAGTCGGCGATGGTTTTTCCAAAAGCCTTGCGTTCCTTTGAGTAGTTAAGCGCCAGTTCATAGGCTCCTGATGCGATGCCCAGCGCCTGGGCAGCAATCCCTATGCGACCACCCTCCAGTGTGTTCATGGCAAATTTAAACCCGAAGCCGTCCTCGCCAATTCTGTTTTCCTTTGGCACCTTAACATCGGTAAACATCAGTGAGTGCGTGTCAGAGCCACGGATGCCCAGCTTATTTTCCTTTGTGCCTACCTTAAAGCCGTCCATATCGCGTTCAACTATTAAGGCGTTAATGCCATTGTGCCGTTTTTCGGGGTGGGTTTGCGCCATAACCAGGTAGGTGGATGCAGAGTTGCCATTGGTGATCCAGTTTTTAACGCCATTAAGCAGGTAATAATCGCCCATATCAACGGCGGTTGTTCGTTGCGAGGTGGCGTCCGAACCTGCTTCCGGCTCAGATAAACAAAATGCGCCTAACTTTTCACCTTTTGCCAATGGCACCAGGTATTTTTGCTTTTGAGCTTCACTTCCGTATTTTTCGAGCCCGTAACATACCAGCGAGTTATTTACAGAAACCACCACGGATGCCGAGGCATCAATTTTTGATAGTTCCTCCATAGCCAGCACGTATGAGATAGCGTCCATGCCGCTGCCGCCATAGTCGGGTGATACCATCATGCCTAAAAAGCCAAGCTCACCAAGCATTTTTACCTGCTCGGTTGGGAATTTCTGGTGTTCATCACGTTCTATCACGCCGGGCTTAAGTTCAGTTTGAGCGAAATCCCGCGCTGCCTGGCGGATCATTAATTGTTCTTCGGTTAGTTCAAAATACATGGGCTATCTGGTTCTGGCCTCAAAAATAATATTATGCATGCATAGTAAAAAATATAAACAAAAAAAAGAGAGCTCTGTTGAAGCTCCCTTTCCCCTAATTAATTTAAACTATTGATTAAACCCAAAACAAAGAACAAAAAACCTCAGCTTGGGCGTCTGAGAATTCAAAAACAATTATTTTTCACAGGTAGATGTTTTATCGTTTTTTCACAGATTGTATGCAGGGCTGCCCAACTGATAGCAAATGTTAAGCCATAAATTCATAAATTTTTCATCTAATAAGTTTGTTAAAGAAAACAGGGTTGTGCCAAAGCATATGGATCCTGGTAATATAAGTTAATTTAACAGGATAAATTGTTTAACCAGTTAATAAAATTAACCTTTGATTGTAAGGGAGATACGGCCTGATTAAACGAGTTTTTATAGTTGAACATAAAGGATTTGCCAACTGCCCGGCCTGATTAACTGTAACGTAAATGTTACTATACGCGATCGCATTTCCCGCCGTTCTTAACAAATCAGTAACTAAATCATACTTTTATTTAATGTTTCTTTGTTCAATATTTCATACAGATTGAATAAATTCCTGTTTTTTGAACTTCAGGTGTATAATATATCATACATCGGCTGTATTTAATTGGCTACAAAAAATTTAAACTAATGACCAGAAACTACGCGACAAGGGCAATTTTAACCGGGATGATGGGTGTGATAATTATAAGCGCCTGTAACAACAAATCAAAAAATAGCGCCGATAACGACGTAATAGTTAAAGATATTGACAGAACCGTTAAGCCCGGCGACGATTTTTTTAAATATGCCAATGGTGGCTGGCTCAAAAAAAATCCTATTCCCGCTGCATATTCATCATGGGGTATAGGCAATGTGGTTGAAGAGGAATTACGCGACCGTTTAAAAAAGATAAACGAGGAAGCACTAACAGCCAATGCCCCAAAGGGAAGCAATACCCAAAAAATAGGTGATTTTTATTACAGCGGCTTAGATACTGTAAATATCGAAAAACAGGGCCTTGATCCGTTAAAAGGCGAGTTGAGCAACATTGAAAAGGTACGTGATGTTAAGGGCCTGGTTGAACTGTTTGCCCATTTCCAAACCATAGGTGTTGAATCGCCAATAGCTATCGGCGTGGGACAAGACGCAAAAAACAGCGACAAAAATATGCTGCAGCTATACCAGGGCGGCATAGGCCTGCCAAGCCGCGATTATTACTTTAATACGGATGCGCATAGTGTTGAAATAAGAAACGACTATCAGCAAAAACATCTTCCTATTGTATACAAACTGTCGGGCCTGAGTTCGGATGAGGCAATTGCTGCCAGTAAAAAAACTTACGAGCTGGAGAAGTTTTTGGCAGACAACTCGAGAAAGCTGGAAGATCTGCGCGATCCTTATCATAATTACAATAAAATGCCCTTGGCCGCCCTGGGCAAACTGGCGCCTGCAATTGATTGGAAGGGTACATTTGAAAAAATGAACTATAAAGGCGCCGACACTGTTATAGTTGGTCAGCCGGAATACTATACGGCGCTAAATAAAACACTAAGCACGTTCAGCCTGGCCGACTGGAAAAACTACCTGCGTAAAAACCTGGTAGTGGCCTATGCTTCGTATTTAAGCAAGCCTTTTGATAATGAGATCTTCAGGTTTTATGGAACAGTATTATATGGTCAGAAAGAACAGCTTCCCCGCTGGAAACGTGTACTGGATACTGAAAACGGCCTGATGGGGGAGGTGTTAGGGCAGATCTTTGTAAAGGAGTATTTCCCCGAAAAAACAAAGGGCCGCTATGTAAACCTGGTTGAAGCCATGCGTGCCAGCTTTAAGGAACATATCCAAAAACTCGACTGGATGAGTGAGCAAACCAAACAGAGAGCCTATGACAAGTTAGCAAAGGTAAACCCCAAAGTAGGCTATCCTGATCATTGGAAAGATTTTTCGACCTTAACTATCGACCGCGGTCCCTACGCGTTAAACGTAATGCGTGCCAATAACTTCTGGCACCGGTACGAAGCCAACAAATTGGGCAAACCGGTTGATCGTACGGAATGGGGAATAACGCCGCAAACGTATAATGCCTACTATAACCCGTCGAATAACGAGATCGTGCTGCCTGCTGCGCAATTTCTTATTCCCGGTGTTAAGGATGAAGATGTTGATGACGCGGTAGTTTATGGCTACGCAGCCGCGTCAACCATCGGTCATGAAATGACGCATGGTTTTGATGACGAGGGCCGCCAGTTTGATGCAAAGGGAAATTTAAAGGAATGGTGGCTGCCTGAAGATTCGGTTAAGTTTACACAACGTGCCCAAATGCTCATTAACCAGTTTAACGGTTACAGTATTTACGGCCTGCATGTAAATGGTAAGGCTACCCAGGGCGAAAACATTGCCGATTTGGGCGGTATAGTAATCGGCCTTGATGCGTTTAAGAAAACAGAGCAATATAAAGAAGGGAAGTTAATAGACGGGTTTACGCCTGTTCAAAGATTTTTCCTTGGTTATTCGCTGGGCTGGCTTGGGCAGGAGCGAAAGGAATTGCTATCCAGCCAGATCCTCACCAACGAACACGCTCCTGGCTTTATGCGTGTAAACGGACCGTTTACCGACGTGCCGGAATTTTACGAAGCATTCCATATTAAAAAGGGTGACAAGATGTGGCTTGAGCCTGATAAGCGGGTGAAGATTTGGTAGGGACGGAGTTGATATCTTTTGAATTTATTCAGTTCAGTAAGCTGAAAGCTTACAATATGTTTTACCACGAGTTACGTCCTTTGGACTAAACTCGCGGCAGCAAATTGTTTATTGCGGCATATTGCAACAGCATGATAGTTTTACCATCCCTGATTTCGCCGGATTTTATCATTGCCAGGGCTTTGTCGAATGACAGTTCCAGCACTTCAATATTTTCCTGTTCTTCTATAAGTCCGCCGCCCTCGGTTACCTTCATTTCCCTGGTATACTCTGCCACAAAAAAGTAAAGGATCTCTGTTACCGACCCCGGCGACATGTAAGCTTCAAAGATCTTTTCAACGTGGGTAACCTTAAACCCGGTTTCTTCCTCGGTTTCGCGTTTAATGCAATCTTCTGCGTTATCCTTGTCAAGCAAGCCGGCACAAGCCTCTATCAAATAACCGTCTGCATTGCCGTTAATAAACGTCGGCATCCGGAATTGGCGGGTCAGTACAACTGTTGCATTCTCTTTGTTATATAATAAAATAGTTGCGCCGTTACCCCGATCGTAAGCCTCGCGTTGTTGTTTGTTTACCGTGCCGTTTTGCTCAATTTCATAGGTCACTCGTTTCAAAATGTACCAATTATCAGAAAGGATTTCGGTGTCAAGAATTATTACATTGCTCATAATTGATAAATATTGATTATTTTTGATCAAATAAAAGAATAGTTAATGGTATTTCAAAAAAGAAAGCAAAAAATACTACAGGTATTGGAACAGGAGGGTGATGCTGATATTCACCAGCTTGCCGTTTTATTGGGGACATCGGAGATCACCATTCGTCGCGATCTTAACCGTATGGCGGCAGATGGCATGCTTTACCGAACCCATGGCGGGGCAACAAAGGTTGATCCTTTGGCAGGCTTTAAATTTGAAAATAAAACAGCCGTAAATCAAAAGGCCAAGGACGAAATTTGCCGCAGGGCCGCCGCAGAGATCCAGGATGGCGATATTATTTTTATGGATTGCGGCAGCACAGTTTACAGGCTTTGCCAGTTTATCCGGAATAAAAAGATCAAAGTAATTACCAATTCGCTGCCCGTCGTTTTTGAACTGCACAACAGCCAGGTTTCCATAAACCTTATCGGCGGCGAAGTTGACCACGCCAGGCAAGCCGTGCACGGCAGCATGGCTGAAGAACATATAGCGAGTTATAGGGCAACTAAGGCTTTTTTAGGCGTCGATGGAATTTCAGTAAATGGCCTGTTTGCCCAAAGCGAAAAGGAAGCTTCAATTACCCTTGCGATAGCCCGGCAAAGTGAGCAAACCTATATCCTTTGTGATAGCTCTAAGATCGGAAGGGAATCATACCTGAAATTCGCTGAACTGGATTTGATCGATACGATAATAACTGATTATAAGGGCGCTGAAGTTGGATCGTTTACAGAAAAAGGAATAACTGTTATCGCCGTCAAATAAACCGCCACACCAAAACCCTGCTCACCTTTTGCCCCTGCGCCATGCTGATGGTTTTAACATCTGCGGCACGTACTTTATCTAAAGCTCGTTGTACTACGGGCAGCGTCTCCTTTTTTGATACCAGCGTGGTAAACCATTTACAACTCTCCGGCATCAGCGCACTTTCCGCTATCATGCGGGTAATAAAGGCCGCCTCGCCGCCGGGGAACCAAAGCTCGTTTTTCTGTCCGCCAAAATTAAGCGGGTTATTTTGTTTTGGGCTGATGCCAAGTTTTTTCCATTTGGTGTCGGTTGCTGCCCGGGCATCCAGTTTTGATGCATGAAAGGGCGGGTTGCAGATACTTACATCAAACACCTCTCCCGGCTTAATAATGCTTTTAAAAATTGACCCTTTATTGTTTTGCAGGCGGATCTCGATTTTGTCGTGCAACTGTTTATTCAGCTTAATGATATTTTTGGCCGAGCTGGCTGCTACCAAATCAACATCAGTACCAACAAAATTCCATCCGTAAACACTGCTGCCGATTAAAGGATAAACACAATTGGCGCCCGTGCCGATATCAAGGATATTTACTTTGTTCCCTGTGGGGATAACGCCATTGTTACCTTCCGCCAACAGATCAGCTACGTAATGGATGTAATCAGCCCGGCCCGGTATTGGCGGACAAAGATATCCTGCCGGGATATCCCATCCGTCAACGCCGTAAAAGTGTTTTAGCAAAGCCTTATTTAGCGCTTTAACGGCTTCCGGGTTTGTAAAATCTATCGATTCAACATCAAACCGGTTAACCGCAACAAAAGCTTTTAACTCCGGGGTGCTTTTATAAAGCTGTTTAAAGTCGTAGCGCTCCCGGTGCAGGTTACGCGGATGCAGGTTTTCTTTTTCTGCCGGATTTACTTTTTCGGGTATTGATGACATTGTGCCCGCAAAGTTAAGCTTTAATCGGTGTAAAAAATCCAGCTTGCTCCGGTGCTGAAACGTTATCCCGCTTTTGGATCCTTTTATACAAAGCAATGCCTAATATAATGTAAACCGTTAAGCAAGGAACAGCGCCCTCTATACCAAAATTTCCACCGGTAAGCAATAGGCTATGTGCAGTCAGCTTAAAAGCCATGATAGCCTGGTTTGCGTCTGCCTGTGTTGCTGCAAGGGTTGTTATTTTGCCGATGAAGAATATATCCCACATAACGTGAAATATGGCAGCATACCAGATCACTTTGGTGTATTGGTAAATAAGTGAGAACACGGTGCCTGCAATAATTCCTCCAAAAACGACGATCAGAATATCCTGTGCACCAAAAGAAGTAAGCATGACGATATGCACAACACCAAAAACAAGGGAACTAATCAATACCGCCTGTAATTTAGAATACCTGCTGTTGATGATCATAAACAAATGCCCCCTGAATAGTACTTCCTCCGTTATTCCGGCAGCAATAGACACAGCCGCCCATTTTGCAAACACACCGAGCTTGTCGGTTAAGTTCAGCGGTACCGTATGCTGAAATGGCACCATAAAATGAAGCAGGTAATAAAATATCCCTACTGTAACAGGTAAGAGCAAACCCAAAGCAATCCATTTTAAAGCATTTACAATTAGTAATTTACCATAAATGGTGCCCGGATCATATGCCCTAATAACACGTTTGGCAAAAAGGTGAAGCGCAAAAATGGTTAACGGCGTTCTTAAAAACACTTCCCTGGTTACTATTTTAAGTGGATTTATTGTTATCCACGAGGTTAGCAATTCGCAAATGACTGCCACTACTACAAATATGGCAACGCATGCCACAGCAAATAAAATGGTTTTGGCAGGCGATAGCCCGCGTTCTGTTTGTTTTGATTCAGCGATCATGATGATTTAATTAAAGTTTACAATAAAATATACCTAGTATAACTATGTATATATAGCTGAAAAAGTCAGTTCTTTTTCAGTAACCGAAATAGCAGGGTGTTTAAAAAGTAAAATATGCCCATTAGCATAATTACGGTGACTATAAACCAATTGCCAAGCAACTCCACGAGTCCCGATGGCAAATCATGAGTATACCCGAAGGCAAAGAACCGGTCGCCCCTTAAAAACAGGCCGGTATGTTCAGGAGAAATTATTTTGACAACGGCCAATGACCCGAAGGCGAACGTCAGCAAATAAATAATTCCCATTACCAGGAATCCAATGCCGTTTGAGATATTGAGGTAAAGCGCCTGGAAAATATGTACCGGGTTAAAGGACCGGCCTGCCTGCTGGATCTTTTTATAAGCAACTGCAGGCTGTAATACAACCTCGGGTGCGCCTAACTTTTCTAGTGTATTTACCAGTGTATCCACTTCAATTGCCGGCGGAGCCATGTGTGTTGCCTCGTAGATATGGCTGTTTAGTTCCATCAATACTTCAAGCTGATCGTCGTCGTTTAAGATGCTGATGCACCTGCTTACTCTTGCAAAATAATCATCATAGATCTTTTGCGCCGTTGGGTTTATAAAAACTATTCTCTTCATTTCTCTATTTTGTTAATGGCGGTGTTTAATGCCGACCAGATCTTCTTCATTTCGGTTAGTGTTGCTTTGCCGTTCGCGCTTAACGTATAATATTTTCGGGGAATGCCCGACTCCTGTTCCACCCATTTGGAATCAACAATTCCCTCCGTCTTTAACCTGTTTAGCAAGGGGTATAAGGTACCCTCGGCAACTTCCAGTGTGGTGTGAATTTTTATTTCCTGCACCAGCTCATAGCCGTAATATTCCTTTTCATCAAGGATGATGAGAATGATGTAGGACAGCGTTCCCTTCTTCACCTGTGAAAACCAGTTCTGCACAAATTCATTATTCATACAGCAAATATAATACATTGTATTGCTATGTACAATGGTATAGCTATGTTTTTTTGAAATAATTTACAGAGTCCCGGTAAATCTTATCTGTTATGTTATAAAATAATAAAACTGCATCTGTTTTATTGCTGTCAGATCGCTTTACTTTGTATCGCACAAAAACCGATACCAGCTATGGATACTACAGTAATAAGCGAACAGGAGATCATCAGGCTAAGAGCCGAAACAGTCGGCACGGCATCTAAAATACATTTTAATAATGCCGGGTCCTCGTTGCCGCCTGGTGTAGTAGTTGATACCGTGATTGATTATTTAAGGGAGGAGGCCCTACTCGGTGGCTATGAAATTGAGGTAAAATATAAGGAACAAATAGAAAATACCTATAGCCTTATTGCCCGGCTTATTAATGCCGATAAGGATGAAATTGCCATAGTTGAAAACGCAAGCACAGCCTGGGGGCTGGCTTTTAACGGCATCGAGTTTAAACCGGGTGATGAGATCATCACCTCCGAAATGGAATATGTGACCAATGTGATTGGCTTTTTAAATGTCGAAAAAAACAACGGCGTTAAAATTAGGGTGATCCCTAATGGCGAATATGGTGACTTCTCGCTTAATGAACTGGAAAACGCCATATCGCCCCAAACCAAACTGATTGCCATTACCCACATTGCTTCAACCACAGGCGGAATGATGCCGATTGTAGAGATAGGAAAAATAGCCCGCCGGCATAATGTTTTATACCTGGTTGATGCCTGCCAGAGCGCTGGTCATGCCCCGGTAGACGTTAAGCAGATTGATTGCGACATGCTGGCGGTTACCGGCCGTAAGTATTTACGCGCGCCACGAGGCACGGGGTTTTTATTTGTACGGAGGGAGGTGCAGGACAAATTGAAGCTGATATTTATGGATGGCTTCAGTGCGCCAACTATTGATCTGACCGGGTACCAACTGCGAAGCGATGCCCGCAGATTTGAGCTTTACGAGAAAAGCCGGGCCCTTACGTTAGGGTTAGGCAAGGCTGTTGAATATTGTTTAAATATCGGTACGGAAAGGATTTGGCAGCGCATCCAGTTGCTGGCATCAATGCTAAGGACTGAGTTGAAAAGCATTGACGGCATAACTGTTCATGACTTCGGTGCCGATCAATGCGGCATCGTAACATTTACTGTAAAGAACCTGGACGCAGGTTTAATAAAAAATCAACTGGCAGCCCGGAACATCAATGTGTCGGTTGGGTTGGCGAAATCAACGCTTTATTTTATGAGTAAGAACAATTTAGCCACCGTTGTGCGGGCATCGGTACATTATTACAATACCGAAGCTGAGATAAAGGTACTGTGCGATGAGTTGCGCGCCTTGTTAAAAGTATAGTTTCATCAAGTAGTTTCCAGGCTTCGTGTAAATTTTTATACCACGCGAACGGCTTTCCATTCCTTAGTGACATAATTCAAAAATCACTAAAGAAAGGATCATGAAAAACCATTTTCACCACAATGATGACCACAGCGCTGAAGAAGGCGGGGATGGCATCGACCGCAGGGGCTTTTTAGAATGTATGGCCTGGGCAGGCACGGGCGTGCTTTGGATGATGTCGGGCGGAATCTTAAAATCATATGGCATGAGCCAGATGATAGACAAAACAACCGGCGGTCTTAAAAAGGGGCTCATCGTTCCAAAATCCGATTTCAGCTTTGTACAGATCAGCGACAGCCATATCGGGTTTACCAAAGCTGCCAATCCCGATGTCGTTGGTACATTGCAGGCTACCATTGCAAAAATTAACGCCATGCCGTCGGCGCCCTCATTTGTGCTTCATACAGGCGATCTTTCGCACCTGGCACAGGCCGATGAGTTTGATACTTTAGAACAATCCCTGAAAAGCGTAAAGACAGAGAAGATCTTCTATGTTCCCGGCGAGCATGACATGACCGACAATGGTAAGCTTTACCTTGAGCGCTACGGCAAAGGCACCAAAGGCGATGGCTGGTACAGTTTCGACAGCAACGGTGTGCATTTTGTTGGCTTGGTTAACGTAACCAATCACGTTGACGGTGGCCTGGGTTATTTAGGTCCTGAGCAATTGAAATGGCTTGAGGGAGATTTGAAAGGGCTTACCAGCAGCACTCCGATCGTTATTTTTGCACACATCCCGATGTGGGCCATCTACCCGCAATGGGGATGGGGAACTGAAGACAGCGCGCAGGCTTTGGCCTTATTAAAACGCTTTGGATCGGTGTCCGTATTAAACGGGCATATTCACCAAACCATACAGAAAGTCGAGGGGAACATCACATTTCATACAGCAAACTCTACGGCATTCCCGCAGCCAGCTCCCGGCTCTGCACCTGCACCGGGCCCGATGAAGGTGCCGGCCGAAAAGCTTCGCACTTTGTTGGGGCTAACGAGCGTAAACTATGTTGAACACAATCACACACTTGCAATTACTGATATCCCTTTAATTGAAGCAGATAAAGCGGTTGAACAGAAATAGGGAGAACACTTAAAATGAAAAGAATAATATTACTGCTGCTCACCATTGCCGCAACCACCGTGTGCATGGCGCAATACAAACCGGTTGAACAAAGCTCGACTATAAAATTTACTATAAAAAACCTTGGGATTGGTGTGGATGGCACTTTCAGCGGTTTTGAGGGTGTTATCAATTTCGACGCTCAAAACCCCGGCATCTCCAACTTTGATGTAACGGCTAACGCCCAGACGGTAAATACAGATAACGGCATGCGTGACGAGCATTTAAAGGGCAGCGGCTTTTTTGATGTTAAAAACTATCCGCGCATCCGCCTCGTGTCAACCAAAATTACAGCCACCAATAAAACCGATGTGTACCTGGCTGTCGCACAACTAACAATTAAAGGAAAATCAAAGTCAATCTCGTTTCCATTTACTGTCACGCCATCGGCAGATGGCTACACGTTTAAGGGATCGTTCAAGATGAACAGGCGGGACTTTAATGTTGGCGGGGCAAGCATTGTATCTGACGAGCTTGTTGTTTTTTTAAATGTAACGGCGAAGAAAAGCCTAAATGAACTCAAAGGTGAAGTTAAATAAGAAATTGGTGGTGATCGCAGCGCTGGCGGGCACGGTTACTACCGTGGCCGCCTTCACCATCGTTAAACCTGTAAAACAGGATACTGCGTATAAGAATTTAAAGGTGCTGCCTAAGAATATCAGTTCGAAGGAACTTCAAAGCATTATGGTTGACGATTTCCAGGATGATTTGGGAGTTACCTGCAGCTTTTGCCACGCCAATGCAAAGGATGGCCATGGCCTTGATTTTGAAAGTGACGCAAAGCCCGAAAAGGAAATTACAAGGGCCATGATGCGCATGACCATCGGCATCAACAAAAAGTACTTCAAAATAAAGCATCCACAGATTGGCAGTAACGTACTAACGGTAACCTGTAACACATGCCACAAGGGGCAACCATTCCCGGATGGTAGCGCCGATCAGAAATAAGGGAAATAGTTAATAAAAATGCTTTCTTTTATATTATTTATTTAACCGTTCAATCGCTTGCGAAAAAACAAGACCATATTGCACGTGCTGTTTTGGGCGCTGGCATACGTGTTCTGGATCTTTATTTTCAGGAACAGTACGCTGGTGCTCACGCACGCCATCACCATCCAGTTTTGCTACCTGGTGTTTATCGCGGCTAATTACTATTTCAACACGCTTTACACCATTCCGGCGCTGCTCAACAAAAAAAGGTACGCCGCCTTTGGCCTGTGCCTGTTTGCCGGTATACTGGTCACTTCAGTACTGCGCATCCCGGTATCCATATTGGTAAACCTTTATATTTTTAAGGTCGCTAATTTTCATCCCAACCTGCTCTCTATTTTCTGGGATTCGTTTGTGAATATCCTGTTTTGGGTGGTTATTATTTTAACAGCCAAACTGGTTGCCGACAGGGTCCGCTCCAGCCGCTACATCGAACAGATAGAAAAGGAAAAAGCCGCCAACGAGCTTAATTTTTTGCGGGCGCAGTTTAACCCGCACTTCCTGTTCAATTCTATCAATTCTATCTACGCGCATATCGATAAATCAAACAAAACCGCGCGAAACATGCTGTTGGTTTTCTCGGAGATGCTGCGGTACCAATTGTATGAATGCAACGTGGACCAGATTGAATTTGACCGCGAACTTAATTACCTTAGGAATTACATCGAGCTGCAAAAAAGTCGTATGGATGAGCGCATCGCAGTTTCCTTTTGTGCCGATGATATAAATGGCAGTATTAAAGTTGCCCCCCTGCTGCTGATAACATTTATTGAAAACGCTTTTAAATATGTAGGCTTTAACGAGGCTCGGGAAAACCGGGTAGAAATTAGTTTAAAGTATGCAGATGGTAATTTATATTTCAGGAGTTTTAACACTAAGGATTCGTTTATCAACCCTGCTGAGAAATCATCGGGTTTAGGAATTGCCAATGCCAAACGCCGCTTAGAGCTTATCTACCCAAACAAACATCTGCTAACTATTGACGACCAGCCCGAAACTTTTGAAATAACCTTAATTTTATACGAGATATGATTTTAAAATGCCTGGTTATTGATGATGAACCCATTGCCCGTAAGCTGTTACAGGAGTATATTGAAGAAACCGACTTTTTGCAATTGGTTGGCACTGCCGAAAACCCGCTGAAGGCTACCGGCCTGATCAATAAAATGGAAGTCGACCTGATTTTCCTCGATATAAACATGCCGAAAATGAACGGGCTTGATTTTTTGCGGTCGGTTAATAACTTACCTATGGTGATCATGACCACGGCCTATGGTCAATACGCTTTGGACGGTTTCGAGATGGCTGTGATAGATTACCTGGTTAAACCATTTTCGCTGGAACGGTTTCTAAAGGCATCGCAAAAAGCTTTAGAACTACATGCACTAAAGCAAAGAAAACCCAATATATCCGAAGCAGCTCCTGATCATATTTTCGTGAAATGCGACGGCAAAATTGAAAAAGTGATGCTGAATGAATTGGTTTATATTGAAGCCATGGCAAATTACATAACGCTTTATACCACTACAGATAAGCTGGTGGTTTATTTGACGATAAAGGGAATTTTAGAAAAGCTGCCTGCAGATAAATTCATCCAGGTACACAAGAGCCATATTGTGAACCTCGGTTTTGTAAGCACCATCGAGGGCAGTATGCTGCATGCAGGTAAAACAAAAATAACCGTCGGCCAAAGTTTTTATGATGATGTAATGGGTGCCGTTTTAAAGGATAGGTTTATTAAGAGGTAGTATCATCTTTTAGGCTTAATAATTTAAATAGTATTGGGAGATGGGATAGCGTATTGCTGGTCTTCATACTTCTTAACAAGTAATAACGCACTATGCAATTTTTTCCCCTCTCTGCTTTCTGGTGCAATATTTAGATCAAATTGAAGATCTACCCATGTTAGCAAATCCTGGTAATCTTTTTCCGTCTCAATAATTTGCAAATCCATATCGTGAAATTTTGATCTTATTAGCTAATATAGTCTTCATTATTCAATATTAAGCGAAATACCTTTCAATTTCCCCTACCGCATTTTCCAACCCTTTCTCATTCCTGATCCGTTCACCAATTACCAAAACGTTCTGTTTTGTTTCTGCAGTTTGCACTTTCGCCAGGGCATTTATAAGCTTTTCAACAGTTAGTTTTTTTAATGGAATATGCACGCCCAGATTTTTACGTGCTATTATTTTACCCCAGGTAGGCTGATCGGTATAAAAGGAGATAATGATCACCGGTAAACTGTTACGTAACATGGTTGCCAGCGTGCCTGCCCCACCGTGAAAAATGCCGGCCTTGCACTGCGGTAATATCGCCTCATGGTTTATATATTTTGCTACATAAAGGTTTGGATGAACCGGTAAACCTTCAAATATCGACCAGCCCGTACAAAACAGGATCCGTTCATTGGTTTGGGTTAATACATCTTTTATGATGCTGATGAATTTTTCAGGATTACCTACGCCATTGCTGCCAAAACCCATATAAACAGGCTTGTCGCCATTTACCAGCCAATCACGTAATTCTGCCGGGATCTTATCCAATTCCGTATGTTCACGGCTTTTGGGGGGGACTGTTAAAAATCCGGTTATTTTACTTAGTCCCTCCCAATCCTTCGGCTGCGGGATCAGGCTCGGGCTGATGCAATACAGGTCGAGCGGCTTTTGCTTTCCTATATAGCTTACCAGGTTCTCTTTTAAAACGGGTAACCCTAATTCCTGCCTGAACTCATTGGTTTCCTTTTTTACAAACTTCCAGAAAAAGGCATGGGCCAATTTGTAAGTGAGCTTGTTATACAACGGGAAGTTAAAAAGGTCAAAATCGGCGAGGGGAAATTCGGCGGTAGGTACCACCGGGGGCATGAAATAGGTAAGCGCCATTTTTTTGTGTTGCCTTTCGGCGATGGCGCTGGTAATGGGCAATGTTGCCGAGTTTACTATAACAAAGTCTACTTTATCAAATCCTTCGAGATAACTTTTCCTTAAAGGGACCTTTTTTTCATTAAGCACCTTAAAAAAGTATTTCATCAGCTTAATGGTGTTCTCCGCCTTTAACACGCTTTGCCCTTCATGCGAGTTCATCAGCTTTTCAGCGTCACCATAAAGCGGGTGAAAGGGAATGCCAAAATCTTCAACAAAAGCCTTGAAATTTTCCGGTGCAGCAATCATTACCGAGTGTCCTTTATCCATAAGGCCCAGGGCGAGGGCGATATAAGGCTGCACATCGCCGCGGGTTCCGTAAGTGAAGATTCCTATGTTCAAAATTGTGTGTTTAGCCTTACAAAGAACGGCATTATAAAACAGGGTGCTTTTAGCAATTGCTAAAAAATCAACTTTTCCTGATCCGGCTCAAAGTAACCTGGTTCATGCCAAGGTATGAGGCAATATAGCCCAATGAAGCCCTTTGCAAGATGGATGGCTGGGTTTTTATAAAATGCGCATAGCGCTGTTTGGCGGTTAAAAATTGTATCGAGTCAATTTTAAATTGCAGCAACAGGATAGTTTGAATCGCAATCATTCTCCCTAAACGCTCAATCTCATGAAATTCGTCGTAAAGCTCCTGCAAATCAGCAAAGCTGATGCCGATAACTGTGGTATCTTCGAGTAAAGTAACTGAATGCTGACCTTCTTTGGTCGGAAAATGCCGGACCACCGGGCCTATAATGCTTCCTTCGGGGGCAAACCAATCCGTAATGTCCTTTCCATCCTTGAAATAACTGGCCCTTGCCAAGCCCTTTTCAACAAAGTACAAATACTCACACCTGGACAATTCCTTAATAAGAACTTCATTTTTTGGATATTCGGCCTTTTTTAACTTTCGTTTAATAGCAGTACATGCGCTACCTGAAAGCGGTGTAATGTGCTCAAGATAATTTAAGAAGTTTTCCATTGAGGGTTATTCATCAGGCGAATAGGTGTTGGGTATTAATCGCCCATAATTCTTCAGCGCGGCCAATGTTCCTGTTTTAGTTTTAACGTCTCCGGGAATATCGGTTTTCTTTTTGCCCACTTTAACCAGAATACCGGCGTCGGTGCCTTCGTTTATGTTCCAGTCGTCGTAAATTTGATATACGGCGCCATTGTTTGTAAATGAAATAGAGTGCAATTCGCTTGCTTCATTTTGCACACCACCGCCCCGGCTATAGCCGCTATATTTAAAAAGTTTCCACGACGCTTCATTTAACACCGCCGGGTATTGAAGCTCCATTTTATCAGCTGTACCAAAACGATAAACCAGGTATTTGTTATCCTTTTCCCTGCATACTGTTACAATTTTATTGTTGCTCTTCAGCTTGAAACTAAACAACACCTGCTCATCTGCTTTTTTAAGTACACCCGGATCCAATTTTTGCTGGGCATAGGTTATATTGCATAAGGCGATAAAAATGAATAAGAAGAGGGGTTTTATCATCGGATAAGTTGGAAGATTGATCGTTTTAAAGTTAACAAAAACTTCATTTCCAGTATCTTTTTTATTACACATCTTCAATTAAGCAATAAATCATTCATCTTTGAAATTACACGAATCGTTCATGAATTTCCGACGGTAAAAAATAATAATTGTTAATAGATACCCCCTAATCTCTTAGCCATGACCCCCTTTAAGTACCTGCAACGCCAGTTAACGCGGTTAAAAATAGACCTGTTAACTCAAAGAACCTTTTTAGCCGGGCAAGTCCCCAGCATTGACAACGAAAATATTATTAAAACAGCCAGCACCAATTATGAAGAATTGGAGGTGATCTTTTTTGAACGAATTACCCTTAATGATAATGACGTGATTGTTGACGTTGGATCGGGCAAAGGAAGGGTGTTCAGCTACCTGCTTTATAAAGGCTTAAAAAACAAAATGATCGGCTATGAAATAAACGATGTAGTTGGCATTAAAACGAGAAAGCGATTGTCGCGCTTCAAAAATGTAGACATGCGCTGTGAAAATATCTTCGATCATTTTCCCGAGGAAGGAAATGTATTCTACCTGTACAACCCCTTTAAGGAAGACATGGTAACGCAATTTATGCACCAGATTTTAAAAGTTGCAGACCGCGATCCTGTCATCCTGTATAATAACCCTATTCATTTTGATGTTTTTAATAACGGGCATTTTTCGTGCGAGTACCTGGATCTCCCGGTTAATAAATATGGTTACAATTTCAACTGTGCAATAATCAAGCTAAACAAAGCGAATAATACGTTTGCTTAAAAGAAAAGCGCTTATCTTTCTCTCTTGAGCCTTCTCAATGCCTAACACATTTTCTCTGTGAACTCCGTGCCTTCTTTGAGCGCTCTGCGGTAACTAACCACAACGTACGCGAAGAAGGCACGGAGAAACACAGAGTTTTATTACTCCCGGTTTAATTCAATTATTATTTCCCTACCTCAATAATATGGAAGGTGCCTGGCACCTGTTTAGGCCTGGTAGCAGGCGGAACTGCAGGTTCTGTTTTTGCTGCAGGAAGGTAAAGCTTATGGGTAGTTAGGTCAATCCCAATAGTACGTGCGCTTGGCTCGGTCGGGATGTTCTCCACAAATTCAAATTTATTGGCGTTAAGTTCTCTAACCACACTGATGGATCCCTCGCCGTTTGACGTGTAGGCCAGTTTTAGAGCGGGATCAAATACTAACCCGTCACAATCGCCTATAGGGAATTTAGCCAGGTTTTTACCATTGGCGGCGTCCATCACTACCATGGTTTTATTGCCGCCGCAACCGATGAATAAACGGTTGGTGGCGCGATCCATATCTAAACCTGAGGGCTCGTCGCCGTTTTCAATTTTATAACGGGCCTCCACCTTAAAAGTGGTCGCATTTATCACGATCACCTCGTTGGTATTTTCGCCATTTACAAATACTTTACCCTTGCCGTCAGACACGCCGGTTTCAGGCTTTGCATCAAGCGGAATTGTTGCCACTGCCTTATCGGTGGTTACGTCAATTACAGTAGCATCCTTGCTACGGCCGTTAAAGGCATAGATCTTTTTGCCAAAGGGGTCATAACATATGGCATCCGGGTTGGTGCCGGCAGCAACTTCGCCTAAAACTTTAAACGTGGTAAGATCGAAGATCACTACCTTATTACCGCGGCCAGCGCTGATATAACCTTTGTTAAGTTCAGTAACCAAAGCAATGCCATGTACGCCAGGTGTTCCCGGAACATAACTGATAGAGTCGCCCGTTGTGGTGGAAAGGATATTTACCTGGTTGCCGTGTGAAGTGTAGATGCGTTTGTTTGCACCGTCAACGGTAATATAATCCCAGCCTCCGCTGCTCTTGATTGGCATAGTTCTCAAAACTTTAAAGCCTGTTTTGCCTTGTGCCGAAGCGTTGAAGGGGTTTGCAGCTAATCCGCCTATCGCGCAAAAAGCTAAAAGTAAACGCATTGTGTATTTCATGATGAAAATATTTTAAGCAATGTGGTTTAAAATTCTGTAGAAATATTGGAATAACCAATTAGTAACGTGAGTTCGACTATATTGTTATGGTAATGATTATCAGATACTTACAGCTATAAAACGTAATGTATTGATAGTCAAAGTGTTTCATAGTGTTCCGGGTGTTCCGCGTGTAAAAATGGAACGCTTTGCCTGCATGTGGATACATAAACCTGTGTGTCGTCTCAACGCGAGGTATATTCTACTTTAAAGGCATCCTTTAGACAATAATTGCCGTAACTTTAAATTAGTATAGATCTATGAGTCAAAGCCCGATAAAATTAAAGGAAACGCCGCTTAAATATGTCTTACCGGTAATGCTCGTATACAGCATCGTTTCTATTATTGGCGTGTTACACCACGAGATTTTTTTAGAGGAGGCCCAGCAACTCACCATCGGGAGGGACAGCAATTCCATCGTCGATGTTTTTAAAAATATGCTGTACGAGGGCCATGTTACCTTATGGAACAGTTTCCTGTTTTTTATCACCCATTATATTTCTGCCCGACCGATTTATATGCAGGTTTTTCATTGGTTGGTGATCAACAGTACGGTATTTATCTTTTTGAGATACGCTCCGTTTAATCTGACAGTAAAAACGCTTATTATTTTCGGTTGCTACTTCCTGTTCGTGTATAGTATTATCAGCCGCAATTATGCGCTCGGGATCCTGCTGCTTTTCGTGTGCTGCATTTTACTGGCCAACCCGGAAAAAAGGATGATCGGTATTGGTTTCCTGGTTGTGTTAATGTGTTTCACACACCTGTTTTATGTATTTGCGGCCGCGGGCATTTTTATGTACCTGCTTTATTATGCCATCCGCAAAAAGGAATTATATTGGCGATTTGCCGTGTTTACTGCTCTCTTTCTTTTTGGGGCGATCTCTGCGCTTATCCAATCAAAGCGCATTCCCGCCGATGCCACGGTAAAGGCTGTACCCGGTTTATCGTGGCTTAATATTCACGACCTGGCATTCGCTGCCAAATGTTTTACACGGGGATATATCACAATGCCGGCAGTACACCAGCGGTACTTTTGGGATATCCAATATATCCAGCATTTTCCCGGCGTTGTTTCGTTGATATTAGCTTTGTTACTGTTTTTGGCTACCCTGTGGTTTCTGCGCGGAAGCAGGCAGGCTTTGTTATTTTATATCCCGCCGGTAGGCCTTTTATTGGTGTTTCTTGCCATCTCCGGGTTGGCCGGCAGCAGGTATTTCGGCATGTTCTTTATCTTTTTCATAGCGGCGCTTTGGCTTGCTCATTATGATGGGGTTGAAATGTTTTCAAAAAACAACAAAAGCTTCATAACGAAATGGGCGCCGCAGATTTTTGTTTATGGAATTCTCATCAACCAGCTGTTTACCGGCATTTTTATGTATTGCGTAGATTTTGCCAAACCATTTTCACAGGCTAAAAATACCATCGCTTATTTAACCGTAACTCATCTCGATAATCAACCGTTGCTGGTAGACGGATATGATGCAGGAGCACCACTTAGCGCCTATTTGGGGAGAAGGGTATTTTACCTGGATATAGATCAATTGGGCAGCTATTGCGTCTGGAAGAAATCATACCTTCCCAATCCACGGAAAAATTTAATGGATGAGATCTCGTCATCAACTTATGCCAACAGCTTCAGGGAGTTTATTCTTATTACCAACCGGGATAGCGCTGTGAACAACAATGAAGCTTACAATTTTACCAGGCTAGCAAGCTTTGAAGGTGCTGTTATCAAGGGCGAGGACTATTACATCTACAGTGCGGCCAGGAAGTAATCAACCCTTTTTAATCTCGTGGAAATCCTCTTCGGTATTGATCTCCCAGATGTTCTTTTTTGATTTTTCGCCGGCAATTATGTTTTCTACGGCAGTAATCGCAGTAAGCATGGAATGGTCCTGGTTGTTGTATTTGTGCATCCCGTTGCGGCCTATCAGGAACAGGTTTTCAAGGCTATCGGTAAAGTCCTTCACCACATCAAATTGCGAGTAGGAACCAAAATAAGCAGGGTAAGTTTTGGGCATCCGGATGATCGTTCGATCTATCACTTCGTCTTTGTCGATGATATCGATCTGGTGCAATTCATTAATGGCAAACTGCATAAAATCAGCGTCCTTCATCTCCCACAATTCGTCGCCCTCATTACAAAAGTATTCAAGGCCTATCCAAACCTTGTCGCTGTCGGCCACCATATACGGCGACCAGTTATTAAAGATCTGCAACCTGCCGATTTTTACATCCTTCTCCTGGATGTAGATCCAGTTATCAGGCACCACGCCATTTAAAGTTGGCACGCCGGTTTCATTCTGGATCTTTAATTTATTCAGTAGCAAGCCAACCGTTATGAAATCACGGTATTGCAAATTGGCAGCGACTTTCTTTACGTCGACAGGAACCTTGTCACCTATGCCCGCAATCAGATCCTTAATTGGCATCGTCGAAAAATAATAATCGCCTTTGATGCTGTTTTTCTTATTGGAGGTATTGTCAAAATACGAGAGTTCACAAACTTGATCCCGTTCAATATCAAAGCCAATAACGTCACTGTTTTTAATAATGATGGCGCCTTTTTCAACAACAATTTTAGCAACCGTTTCCCACATCTGGCCGGGGCCCAGCTTGGGGTACATAAATTGTTCTATCAGGCTGGTGTCGGTACTTTTTTGTTCAATACTTTTATCCCAGCGGAAGGGTTTTTTTATAGCGTGCAGCACGGCCCTTGATACGGAAAGTTCCTTAACCCGCTGCGCTCCCCAATCGGCAGCGATTTCCTTGCAGGGAATGCCCCATACTTTTTTGGTGTAGTCCTTAAAAAAGGTTTTATAAAGCTCTGTTCCGAACCTGTTGATGAAGAAATCCTCCAGCGACTTGATATTCTTTACCCGGAAGATCTTCACCCATAAATAGCTGCCAGCAATCTTCATGATTCTCACGGCGCCAAGGTTTGCCAGGGTTTTGCGGTTCAGCGTAATCGGGTAGGAAAAGAATTTCCGCAGGAAAAAGATTCGCGACAACCGCTTCCTGATCAGCATTACCTCATCTGTTTTTTCGGGATCGGGGCCGTTGGGCGACAAGGTTACCGGTGTTTTTTTATTATGATAAGAGATCTCATTTTGGATGTCGTCCCGTGATTCAGAACCCTGCAGAGGCAAAATATTTTGCCACCATTTCATCACCACATCCGACTTGGAGAAAAACCGGTGGCCGCCGATATCCATGCGGTTACCGTTATGCACCACAGTTTTTGAGAGACCACCTATATCATTGCTTTTTTCAATTATGATGGGTTTGATATCGGTTTTGGTAACCAACTCATAAGCAGCAGTAAGCCCGGCCGGACCAGCACCAATAATTATTGCAGTTTTACACATGTTACTATCTCCGGCCCGGTGTTGTTTTGTGTTTGATAATGTTTAAATCAGTATAGGTATTACCTTTAAATGGCCGGTTTGGTTGCCTGTGGGCGTACTTATCTTTATATTCGTATACCTGCTGCTATGAGTAAAGAAAAACTGATCGACTTCTTCCGGAACGACAACCACATCTCTCCGTTTACAAGACCGGACATTGCGGAGCAATTTAAAAAGATCACGATCCCCAAAAATCAGTTCCTGCTTACTGAAGGGAAGATAAGCGACGACTACCTTTTGCTTGAAAAAGGCTACCTGCGCGCATTTGCCCACGATACCGACGGTAATGAAGTGACAACCAACTTTTATCATCCCGGCAGGGTAGTTTTTGAGGTGTCCTCCTTTTTTAATCGTACCCGATCAAAGGAAAACATCCAGGCCTTAACTGATTGTGAGGGGTGGTCCATCACTTATGAAAAGTTGAACAACCTTTTTCATACGCTGCCCGAATTCAGGGAATTTGGCAGGGCAATGCTGGTGAAGGGATTTGCTGAGCTTAAGACCCGTATGCTTGCCATGATCACCGAAACAGCCGAGGAGCGTTACGAGCATTTATTGAAAAGCAACCCGGAGATCTTCCAGCATGTTCCATTAAAGCATATTGCCTCGTATCTTGGCATTACGGATACATCCTTAAGCCGGATCAGGAAGGATTTGGCGAGGAAATGAAAGATTATACGCGTATCGTCAGCATTCCGCATAACGATGGGTTTGAAACCCATGGCTATAATTGACATTTTCATTTCTTGCCAATTGGCAAGATGACGCCATATTTATTGCAGTTCCTTTGTTTTATAAAACAAACAAGAAAATGGAACACTTACTTTATATCAGCATCGTATTTATCCTGACTACTTTGCTCACTAGTGCGCTTTTATATAAAGGCACCAATAATTCAAAAACCGCTATCACTATTGTATTGATATGGATGGCGATCCAGGCGATAATAAGCCTTACGGGATTTTACACCGTTACCATAGGCACGCCGCCGAGATTTGCATTGTTGCTGGTGCCACCGATCATATTTATCATCATGCTGTTTTTAACCAGGAAGGGGCGATCTGCTATGGACGGCTTTAGCGGGAAATACTTAACCTTATTACACATCGTCCGAATCCCGATAGAAATTGGCTTGTATTTATTATTCCTGCACAAATGGGTACCGCAGGTAATGACCTTCGAGGGCCGCAACTTCGATATTCTTTGCGGAATGACCGCACCATTCATCTATTACTTCGGGTACGTAAAAAACGCCCTCTGCAAAAAAGTGCTCACCGCATGGAACGTCGCCTGTTTAGTGCTGCTCGCAAACATTGTGGCAACAGCGGTGCTATCGGCGCCATTCTCCTTTCAAAAATTTGGATTTGATCAGCCTAACACCGCATTATTCTATTTCCCGTTTATTTGGTTGCCTTGTTTTATAGTACCGGCTGCATTGTTCGCGCATTTGGTAACGATCAGGCAATTAGTGAAAACAGGCCTTTAAAATTTCTCGTTGCGAAAATAATTTTCTCTATAAACAGTAAAGGTTAATGAATTTAATCGGGTGTTAATCCTTTTTTTAACCGGTTTCTTAACACCCGGCGGCTATCATTGCGATACCAATTAACCGAATACCAAATCTTAAAAACACCTTTACTATGAGAAACCTATTTTACTTTTCGTTTATTTCCATTGGGCTCGCCTGCATGGGCTGCACAAAGGCTTACCATTTACCTGCAGCGCAGGTGGTAAAACCCGTGCCTGCAGCAGTAATTACAAATTTTACGCTGAAGGATGCCGATACAGCCTACACAGCATTCAATAACTATTTTTATAATCCGGCTAACAAGCTGTACTACAACGCTACCGATAAAAGTGGGGTAGGCGCAATTTGGACGCAGGCTATTTATTGGGATTTGGCGATGGACGTTTACGAGCGTACAAAGGCCTCAGCGCAATTAACAATGGTGAATGATATTTACGCAGGCGGGGTAAACCAGTATGATAATTATAATTGGAACAATACCACCACCTGGTTTATTTATGACGATATGATGTGGTGGGTTACCGCACTCGCCCGGGCCAACCAGCTTACCGGCAATGCAGCCTATTTGCAAAATTCCATCGCGGGCTTTAACCATGTGTGGGCCGGTTCGTATGATCCGGTTGATGGCGGCATGTTCTGGGATTTTCAGCACAGCGGAAAAAACGCCTGTATCAATTATCCAACTGTGATAGCGGCGGTGCGGCTGTACCAGATTACCAAAGATACCAGCTATCTTTCAAAGGCCAAATCAATTTATGCATGGTCAAAGGCAAACTTGTTTAATGCAACCAGCGGTGAGGTGGCCGATCATAAAATAGGTAATAACCCTCCGGGCTACCAGGATTATACCTATAACCAGGGAACCGCTATCGGTGCGGGCGTAATGCTTTACGACGTAACAAAAGATGCCTCTTATCTGGCCGATGCCGAACTGGCTGCCGACTATACACAAAACAGCATGTGTACCAACGGCATCCTACCTGCAGAGGGCGATTTTAACGAACAAGGTGTATTGAAGGCCATCTTTGCTCAATACATCATGATGCTGATCAACGACGGTGGCCAAAAACAATATTTAAGCTGGATCCAGCAAAATGCAAACACCGCCTGGACCAACCGCGACAAGGCGCGTAATTTAACGTATCGCAATTATGCCGTTCCTTGTCCAACGGGGATTATACAATCATACGAAGCAAGCAGCGGGGTTACGTTTATGCAGATTTGCCCGCCATCTCAATAAGTATCCGTTAAGTTAACAGATAAGAATTATGCAAGCGAGACACCCTGATATCATTGCAGGTTGTCTCGCTTGTTATTTTTAATGGGAAGGCTAATTCTTATAAGATCTGGTTAAACTCTAATCGTTCATTATTCGGCCCTAAAATATTAAAGTATTTACAGCCGTTTTTCCAGAAGGGGAGAAAAACGGGCGCCTCTTCGATAATTCGAAATGATGCATTTTTCAATTCACTGAATGCAAGGTCAATATCGTCTACATCAAAAGCCACATGGTCGACATGGCCGTCTGCTCGGTTTCTTATTTTATCAAGCTCTGCATCCGGAAACTGGTAGATCTCGATGATCATATCCCCTTTTTGCATCATAGCCATCTTCCCTCTCTCGCCATTGTGGTCGAATCCGGATGCCATTACATTTTCAAATCCTAATTTCTGATAAAACTTCTCCGAGATATTTAAATCTGTTACGGGGATTCCTATGTGCTGGATATGGTTGAATTTAAAGTTCATAACAGGATATTATAGTTGCATTATTTATGGTTACGATTGGCGGTGATATAAATAAAGGTAGCTATTTATAAACAAAAAAGCCTCCGGATTTTCATCCAAAGGCTTTTCATAATCAACAAAATGATTGCCTCAATTCGCTGTCCAGGTATTATTTTTCATATCAGCATCCACAAAGATTCCGCCATCAATGGTTATTGATTTTACATCCTTCGTAGGCTTGATCTTTATTGTAATTGCCTTCTGGTCCTTTTCCCAAACTATCGGGGTTTGGTGGAAACTGTCGGTTGTACCATCGGCATAGGTTACTACTGCATCAAACGGCACCGCAAAACCACCGATGTTTTTTATAGATAATGCATAACCATCACCTGCTTTTTCAGCTTTTTCAAGACTCAGGTCGATGTAATAGGGGGTGTAGAACCAGTTATAAAAGAACCAATCCAGATTTTTGCCTGATCCTGCCTTCATGGAGTTAAAATAATCCCATGGGATAGGATGCTTGCCATTCCAGTTATCCATGTAGGTATGCAGCGCCTTTTTAAACAGCACATCGCCAAGCAGATCCTTCAAAGCCAAATAGCTTAACGATGGTTTGCCATAAGCGTTATTTCCACTGCCGAAGGTCACATCAGGCGATGGGGTAATTATCGGCATTTCCTTTTCGTGCGGGCCGTGCGTCCACCTGTTAACGCGGAAGTTCTTGTAAAAATCATCAGCCACTTTTTTGCCTTTTTCGGCTGTGCCGATCAATAGCTCAAAGGTTGTAGCCCATCCCTCATCCATAAAGGCATAACGGCTTTCGTTGGTGCCCATATAGAAAGGGAAATAAGTGTGTGCAATCTCATGGTCCTGTACCAATTGAGCAAAGGTCAGATCCTTTTCGTGACTGTCGTTCACCATCATCGGGTACTCCATATCAGCATAACCCTGGAACGAAGTTGTCTTAGGGAACGGGTAAGGAACGCCCGGCAGGTTATGCGAGAACCAATCCAGAGAGTTGTGTGCAAACTTCACATATTGGTGAAAATCAGCCGAACTATCCGGGAACGCTGCCTGTACGCTGGTACGGCGGTGCGCTTTGTCATCAACAATAACACTCGCAGCATCCCAATCGTAGTGATCGCTTACGCCTACAGTTACGTCGGTAATATGGCTTGAGTTCCATTTCCAGGTGTTGGTTGCATTTTGTGAAGTGATGCTTTTAGCTGCAAGGTCCTGTGCGGTAGCGATGTGAATAGTCGAATCGCTGGTCATGGAGGTCTGCAGGCGTTTGGCAGCTTCAGGCTGTAAAACTTCGTTTGGATTTTGCAGGGTACCTGTGGCCCAAACAATGTAGTTTTTAGGCACAGTTACGCTTAGCTGGTAATCGTTAAAATCGTTGTAAAACTCCAGTCCGCCGGTATGCGGTTGCGTATCCCATCCTTTGTAGTCGTCATAAACAGAAACCCTTGGATAAAAGTAAGCAAGGAAAAAGCTGGTGGAATCAATTGCACCATCGCGACCGCGACCGGTTGATAATTGATAATGCCACTTGATGTTCATCTTTAATGAATCGTGCGATTTCAAAGGCGATTTAAGGTCGAGCATGTAATTGGTAGTTACCGCCTTCTCGTTGTCCCAATCGGCTTTGGCGCCGTTTATGGTTATCTCATCAACAGTAATTCCTTGCGGCGCGTTTGCAGCAGTAGGCGTCCTGCCGCGGTGAACATTTACGATCAGCTTCATGTTCAGGCTGCTCAAAACATCCGGGCTACTGTTAAAATAAGTAATGTCTTCAACTCCGGTAATTGTTTTGTTTGGCGGCGTCATGCTTACCGAAATATTGTAGCGGCCGTGGTTTTGCCAGTAATTTTTACCGGGCTTGCCATTTTCGGCGCGGGTGCCTTTGTCAAAGGCCTGCTGTACTTCAGGTGGATGGGTTAATGTTTGCGCGTTCATCTGCAATAAAGCAAGGCAGAATACGGCAGCGAGAGAGGTTGATCTTAACATAAGATGATTGATTTTTGTGGTCAGTTAGCCAAATTTATAAATTTATTACGCTTTTAATTTCAACAAATGCTAATTACGTTAATTTATTTAATGGCGACCTTTTTACAATTGTTAAACAAAATAAATTTTTATTTAACAAAAATGTTAAACATATTTGTAAATAGTTTGTTAACTATTCAAGAATGGGAATTTTAACTACAGATACAGAGCAATTAATAAAGGACACCGCTAAAAAAGTATTTTTTTCCGAAGGCCGTTTACATGCTACTACACAGGAAATAGCGGACGAGGCAGGTATTAACCGGGCATCAATACATTATTATTTCAGAAGTCGTAAGCAACTTTTTGATAAGGTATTTGACGAGGCTGTAACTGAAATGCACGGTAAAATAGACCTTATCTTCCAGGAAGATCTGCCTTTCAGAATAAAAACTGAAAGATTTATTGATTTTTTTATGAAAAAATCTTTGGAGCACCCCTACCTTGAATTATTTATTATTACTGAGTTTAATACCAACCCGGTCTTGCATCTTTCAGTGGCAAGACCAATAGATACTGAAAAGCGGGTAGAATTACAAAAAGGTATTGACGCTGAGATTGCTGCCAATAAAATGAACCCCATTACACTCAATCATTACGTCATCACCTTAATGTCGTTATGTTCATTCCCTTTTTTAGGCAAATCAATTATAAAAAACGCTTTATCTCTTACAGATAATGATTACAATAACCTGATTGCTGAACGTAAGAATGTAATAATGAAAATGCTTTTTTTAGATATTTGATTAAAAGCATTTTTTTTGATCTTGAACTAACAAAATTGTTAAACAAAATAATAAGATAAAAAGCAAAGTAATATCATAAAACATAAATGCAACATATACCAATGATTATGAAAAATAAAACATCCCATAAACAAAATATAGCCTTTGTGCTGCTATTCACTACAGCCTTACTATTTACAGCTTGCCATAGTGGTGAAAAAAAAGGAGGCCCTGGTCCCGGAGGTCCAACCGGTCCCGCGCCTTATAAAACGGCAATTGTTTACTCCGGACCGGCTACTATGTATTATAGCTATCCCGCAACTATCCAGGGTGAGCAGGATATAGATATCCGGCCAAAAGTTGATGGCTTTATAGAAAAGATCTTTGTTGAAGAGGGTGCCGTTGTACATAAGGGGCAGCCATTATTTCAGCTAAGAAATCCCCAGTATGATGCGGCTGTACGAAGTGCTATCGCTTCTGTTAAAATAGCAGAAGCAGACGTAAATACAGCTGAAATGAATGTAGAGAAAGTAAGGCCACTGGTAGATAAGAAGATCATCAGTGATTACGAGTTAAAATCAGATGAATTTACATTGCAGTCAAAAAAGGCTTCCTTAGCTTCTGCCCAGGCAGACCTGGTGAACGCAAAGGTGAATGTGGGTTATACTTATCTTACAAGCCCGGCTGATGGGGTAATCAGTACTATACCTTATAAAGTTGGCAGCCTCATCACCAGTACATCCACTAATCCGCTTACCACTGTTTACAATACAAAAAATATTTACGTGTACTTTTCATTAAATGAAAAGCAATTGCTCGAATTTTTACGAAACACAAAAGGCAAAACACTAAAAGACAAATTGGCCACCATGGCTGATGTATCACTTTTGTTGGCAGATGGTACAGAATACGCGCAAAAAGGACGGATAGTAATGGCAAGCGGTTCAATTGCTACGGGAACAGGGTCGGTGAGCTTTAGGGCTAATTTCCCTAATCCGCTGGGCTTAATCAGGAGCGGCAGCAGTGCAACAATCAAAATCCCGGTTAACATAGATAGCGCTATTCTGATCCCCCAGAAGGCTACTTATGATATGCAGGGTAAAAAGTTTGTATATACATTAAGCGCTAAAGACAGTACAGTGAATACCGGGGTTCAATTATCTGATAACCCGATAGGTGATTTATATGTAGTACAAAGCGGCTTAAAACAGGGGGATAAACTGGTAATTGAAGGCATTGGCAGCTTAAAGCCCGGAATTACCATAAAACCGATCCCCACTAATGCCGACAGTTTATACGCTGCGGCCAAAACACCAACTACAAACAGCGATAAAAGTTTAAAACATAAATAAGCTATAAGGCAGATTCCCTGAAACTTAAAAGAAAATTATTATGCTTAAAATATTCATAGAAAGGCCGGTTTTATCAACAGTGATATCGGTTATGCTTGTGATACTGGGTGTGCTGGCCTACCTGGGCCTGCCGGTTTCGCAATACCCGGAAATAGCGCCGCCTACCGTGGTTGTGTCAGCCGCTTATACAGGGGCAAGTGCGGGTGTAGTTCAGCGAAACGTTGTTGTTCCGCTTGAAGAACAGATCAACGGTGTGGAAGGGATGACCTATATGACCTCAACCGCTGCAAATGATGGCAGCGCCACCATAACCGTATATTTTAAATTAGGCACCAACCCCGATATTGATGCGGTAAACGTACAGAACCGGGTATCTGCTGCGAGCAGTGTGCTGCCTGCCGAAGTAACCAAGGCGGGTGTAACCGTTCTAAAACAACAGAGCAGCAACCTGATGTTTCTTTCGCTGAAAAGTGATAACCCCGCTTATGACCAGACTTTTTTAAATAATTATGCCAATATTAACCTGGTTCCCGAAATTAAGCGGGTGAACGGGGTTGGCAGCGTAAATGTTTTTGGCGCAAAGGATTATTCCATGCGGATTTGGCTGAAGCCGGATGTAATGGCCAATTATGGCTTAACACCAAATGATGTTAACAATGCACTGGCCGAACAGAATATTGATGTTGCTCCGGGTAAGTTTGGTGAAAACAGCAACCAGGTTTTTCAATACACTATACAATACACCGGCAAATTAATTGACACTACACAGTTTGGGAATATTGTTATGCGCTCAAATCCAGATGGTTCACAGTTGCTTTTAAAAGATATAGCAAGGCTTGAATTAGGTACACTTACCTACTCATCAGGATTAAGTACTGATGGCAGGCCGTCAACAGTTATGTCAGTGAGCCAGGTGGCGGGCTCAAACGCGCAAACAATTATTAAGCAGGTAATAGAAACGCTTGACAAAAATGCTCCTTCATTTCCAAAAGGGGTAAGCTATGTTTCGCTGTATAGTGCAAACGATTTTTTAGGCGCTTCTATTCATAAAGTGGTTGAAACTTTAATAGAAGCCTACATCCTGGTGTTTATCGTAGTGTTTATATTTCTGCAGGATTTTCGTTCAACCATTATTCCTGGCATATCTGTGCTCGTTTCGCTGATCGGTACTTTTGCCTGCCTGAGCCTGTTTGGCTTTTCAATTAACCTGCTTACTTTATTTGCGCTGGTACTGGCCATAGGTATTGTAGTGGATGATGCCATAGTGGTGGTTGAGGCTGTGCATGCCAAGCTGGATGCGGGCTATAAATCAGCACATGATGCGGCCGTAGATGCAATGGATGAATTAGGCGGCACCATTGTAGCCATTACCCTGGTTATGGCGGCTGTATTTATCCCGGTATCATTTATCGGGGGTAGTTCGGGGGTGTTTTTTAAGCAATTCGGGTTAACATTAGCTTCGGCAATTGTTATATCGGCCATAAACGCGCTTACTTTAAGCCCGGCCCTGTGCGCCTTATTCCTGGAGCCGCATGATGAGCATGAAACAAAAAAGAAAAACCTTTTGCAACGCTTTTATGCCGCCTTTAATATCGCATTTGATGCGGTAAAAAACAAGTACCAGCGCGCTATCGGTTTTTTAACCCGCAGAAAATGGATAGTACCTGTAATGATAGCTTGCTTTAGCGCCCTGCTGGTATATTGCATGAAAACCACCCCAAGTGGTTTTGTACCTGACGAAGACCAGGGCTTTGTATTATGCGACATTGGGCTGGCGCCGGGTACCTCGCTCGAAAAAACAACGGCAATAGCTACTATGGTTGATAAAATTGGCGCAGGCATCCCAACCATTTCAAACCGGGGCAAAGTTACCGGGCAAAGCATCATTAATGGTGTGGGCAGCAACTTTGCGATCCTGTTTTTTAAACTGAAACCCTGGGATGAAAGAAAAGGTATAAAGGTTGATGATGTAATAGGACAGCTATTTAGAAAGACTGCGGGAATAAAGGATGCAAGAATCCTGTTTTTTGGACTGCCAACAGTTCCAGGCTTTGGAAACTCAGCTGGTTTTACCATTGAATTGCAGGATAAAACCGGCGGCAGTATTAACGATTTTTATAAAGTTTCAGGCGGCTTTTTGGGCGCATTAAACCAGCGTCCCGAGATATTGTATGGAGCAACCGGGTTTAACCCTAATTATCCGCAATACCTCATGTCAGTAAATGTGTCCAGGGCAAAACAGGCAGGCTTGCTGGTAAGCGATATAACCAATGCCATGCAGGGCTATTATGGCGGTATATATGCATCTACTTTTAACCAGTTTGGTAAACAATACCGGGTTATGGTGCAGGCAGATACGCAATACCGGAGCAATTCAAAAAGCTTGGATAATATTTATGTAAAAAATGCCGCGGGCACCATGGCGCCGGTTTCGGAGTTTGTTACGTTAACAGCTATCAATGGCCCTCAAAGTTTGTCCCGGTTTAATTTATTCAACAACATCTCGGTAATAGGGAGCCCCAAACCAGGTTTTAGCAGCGGTGATGCGCTTAACGCAGTGCGGGAGACCGCAGCTAAAACCCTTCCCGCAGGCTACACTTTTGATTATTCGGGTTTATCGAGAGAGGAAGTAAGCTCGGGAAGTCAAACTGTTTTTATTTACGCATTGTGTGTAGTGTTTGTGTTTTTCCTGCTTAGCGCATTGTATGAAAGCTATATTATCCCGCTTGCCGTACTTGCTTCATTACCCGTTGGTTTATCAGGAGTTTATTTATTTGCCAAAATTATGGGGATAGATAATAATATCTATATGCAGATCTCCGTGGTGATGTTGATTGGGTTACTGGCCAAAAATGCTATTTTGATCGTACAATATGCGGTAGCGCGGCGCGAAAAAGGGATGCCAATAATGGAAGCGGCAATTGAAGCCGCTACAGCCCGTTTGCGACCTATATTAATGACCTCACTGGCCTTTGTCTTCGGTTTGATGCCGCTGATGTTTTCATCCGGCGTTGGCGCGGAAGGTAACCGGTCAATAGGTACCGGCGCAGTTGGCGGGATGCTTGTAGGGACTGTTTTCGGCATATTTGTGATCCCGGTATTGTATATCATTTTTGAAACCCTGCAGGAGAAGTTCGGCAGTAAGAAAAAGCGTAAGGCATCAAAGGGCGGGGCTGCAGCCGCACATTAACTAATCAATAAATATTATGTTTATGAACTTAAAATATTTCAGGCATGCTGCTGCCATAGCCGCAGCTGCTATCATCATATTGCCATCGTGCAAGTTAAGGCAGGCCTATGTTCGCCCCGCAGTTAAAACCGATAGCTTATACAGGGGTATGTATGGCAATGACACCACATCAATTGGTAATGTTTCATGGAAAGAGATGTTTAAAGACCAGGCCCTCCGGTTGTTATTGCAACAGGGGATAGCCAATAACTACGATCTGAAGGTGGCCGTTGCACGCATTAAACAAGCTGAAGCCAATTTAAGTCAAACCAAAGCGGCGTTTTTACCAACGGTGAGTGTGAGCCCACAGGTTACCCAGCAGAAAATTGCAGCTACACAGGGAGGCGGGGTTGGCTTTACGCCCAATCGTGTTTATGAGTTGTCAGGAAGCGCCAGCTGGGAAATAGATCTTTGGGGTAAATTAAAAGGCGCAAACAAAGCGGCGCTGGCTTCATTGCTGCAAAGCTACGCCTATCAAAGATCAGTACAAACGCAGCTGGTAGCGAATATAGCCACCGACTACTATAACCTTCTGGCTTATGATAAACAACTGGCCATAACCAGGCAAACGGTTGAAAAGTATAAAGAGGATGTGGAAACCAATAAAGCCTTGAAACAAGCCAATAGGGTGACCGAAGCATCGGTAGCACAAAGTGAGGCTAACCGGTATGCCGCAGAAGTTACTATTCCCGATCTTCAAAACAACATCAATCAAACAGAAAACGCTATATGTTTATTGCTTGGCAAACAACCCGGCGCCATCCAAAGAGATTCGCTTGATGTTGGGCATATGGATACTGTATTGCAGGCTGGTGTACCCGCGCAGCTATTGAGTAACAGGCCCGATGTACAGCAGGCCGAATATAATGTACGGTATTATTTTGAGCAGATAAATGTAGCAAGGGCATATTTTTATCCATCCCTTACAATTACAGCACAGGGCGGCTGGCAGTCTTCAACTGTTGAGAGCCTGTTTAAAAGCGCATCTGTATTTGGCAATGTTGCCGCAGGCTTAACTCAGCCCATATTTAACCAGGGCCTTAATAAGCGCAGGCTGCTGGTAGCCAAAGCACAATACGAAGAATATGTGGCTACATTTCAGCAAACCGTTTTAACTGCCGGCCAGGAAGTATCAAACGCAATGTACGCCTATCAGGCGGTGGGAGAAAAAACCAATACCCGTAAAATGCAGCTGGATGCCTGGAAAAGGTCTGTTGATTATAACCGATTATTATTAAAAGGAGGGTATGTAACGTATACCGATGTGCTAACCTCTGAGCAGGGCTATTTATCGGCACAGCTAAGCAGCGTAAATGACAGGCTACAACAGTTAACAGCAATAGTTTCTCTATATCAAAGCCTGGGAGGCGGATGGAAATAAGTTTACAGCTCCCGCACGCTATAAAAGCGCTCCCGGGAGCTGAAACCATAACTCATGATTTATAAACTTAAAAGACTATTGACTGAACAACATTTTCATGCAAGAATCGACTCCCGCAATTTTAAAAACCAAACAGCACTTTGAAATCCTTGATGGCTTAAGGGGCGTTGCCGCCCTGGGGGTTGTAACTTTTCATTTTATGGAAGTGGCCTATTCCGATTACAGCAAAAATTTCATCGGCCATGGTTTTTTGGCGGTCGATTTTTTCTTTTGTTTATCGGGCTTTGTGATCGGCTATGCCTATGATGACAGGATTGGCAAAATGGGTGTAATGGAATTCTTTAAGTCGAGGATCATCAGGCTGCACCCGTTGGTGGTATTGGGTTCGATAATAGGCGTACTGTTGTTTTTGTTCGATCCCTTTGTTGGTCACCCGGAATTATACAGCGCGGGCAAAATTGTGCTGCTATTTTTGGCCTCCATTTTCCTGGTCCCGTATCCGGCAATGCCCAGCCGTTACTTTAACCTGTTCGGTTTGAATGCACCGGCGTGGTCGTTGTTTTGGGAGTACATTGCCAATATTGTTTACGCGTTTGTGCTTTGCAAACTTAGCCGCAAATATTTACTGCTGTTGACCATAATTGCGGCAATCGGTATTTGCTTAGTTGCTTACCGCGCCGGCAACATGATGGGCGGCTGGGACGGGCTAACCTTTTGGCATGGCGGTGTGCGGGTCTCCTTTTCATTTTTAGCAGGGTTATTAGTTTACCGCTCAAACTGGATCATTAAAAACAGGCTGGGGTTTATCGGTGTCGCTTTATTATTGATGCTGGCTTTACTTTCACCATTTTCAAAATGGAACTGGCTTTCGGAACCGTTTATTATTGTCCTATACTTCCCTTTGCTGATTGCTTTAGGTGCAGGGGCTATATTAACCCCTGCCTTTAAAAAGACCTGTGTGTTGTCAGGCAAGATCTCTTATCCTCTTTACATGACGCATTATGCCTTTATCTGGGTGTTTGCCGCCTATAACACCAAATACAAACCGGTCGCAGGGCAACTTGCCTTGATAATTATATGCAGCCTGGTTCTTTTAGTTGCCTTTGCCTGGTTGATGATGGTGTTGTATGATATCCCGGTTAGGAAATATTTGAGCGAAAAGCGGAAGCAGCGCTTAAAAGCTTAATGTTAGCTGTTGATAAAATATTTTGTAAATTGTTTACCTTAAGGCCTTAAAAAGATGCTAATGGCAGCCAATTTCCTATCGCGAAACCGTTCCATCATCCTCTATGGCGTGTCGTTAGCTGTTTTACTGTTACTGATGAAATGGCTGGAGTGGCATTTTATTGTATTGAGTAATGCATTCGAAATTTATGCAGGGTTAATAGCCGTGATTTTCACCCTCCTGGGCATCTGGCTTGCGCTTAAGCTTGCCCGCCCAAAGACGGTTATAGTAGAAAGAGAAGTTGTTGTTAATGGCGCCGATTTTATTTTTAATGAAGATGAACGCGTTAAACTTGGCTTAAGTAAAAGGGAGATGGAAGTTTTGCAACTTATGGCCGACGGGTTAAGCAACGAAGAAATCGCCGCCCGCTTATTTGTGTCGCTCAACACCATCAAAACTCATTCCTCAAAAGTGTTTGAAAAGCTGGAGGTTCGCCGGCGAACACATGCCGTGGACAAGGCCAGGAAATTGCAGCTAATCCCCTGAACCAGCTCATACTTTAGTACTAAAATGGTGTGTTTTATCAAAATCACCCTAAAGTATGACCGAAAATAATTTGTGATAACTCAACTTTGATCCATAAACATTAAAGTAAATGAGCATGAAAAGAAATGTACTTGTATTCGGATCGATAGCAGGAGGCCTGGTATCACTTGAGATAATTATTGGTACCGCATTGTGTTATAAGAGCGGGACTTTCGAGGGTAATATGCTGGTGGGCTATACCACCATGTTGCTGGCTTTTTCGCTGGAATTTGTGGGCGTAAAAAATTACCGCGATAAATATAATGGCGGGATTATCACTTTTGGCAAGGCCTTTAAAATTGCCATATTAATTGCGCTGGTTGCCTCAACCATGTACGTGGTGGTATGGGTGATAGAATATTATTTATTCATCCCGGATTTTATGGATAAGTACTCCGCGCATGTGATCAGCAAAGCCCGGGCCAGCGGCGCCTCTGCTGCCGATATTGATGCAAAAGTTAAACAAGTTGCCACCATGAAGAAAATGTACAGCACCCCTGTAGGGGTGGTTCTGTTAACTTATATGGAAATTTTCCCGATAGGACTAATCGTATCCATTATTACCGCCCTGGTATTAAAACGGAAGGCGAATAATGATAATGTAGTTGCGGCGAGCTAAATGCAAATGGTAATCCGGATAAACTCAGCTAACCGGATTACCTTTCCCAATTATGTTTTATAATGTGCTGTGCAGTTTTGAAAATTGCTGAATCCTTCTCATTGTAAACTTACCAATGGGCAAAAAACGACAGTCTGCCTTAGCTTTTTGATTTTTAGATAGTTGAAGCTTGGGTAATTTCGTTCTTATTGCCTGTTGCGCGTATAAAAAAGGCGATTAAAGTACAGATCCCTGCCAAAAAGGAAAACGCAGCAGCAAAGGGGAAGAAGTATATGTATTCAATAACGGCCATCATTATCAAAAAAACGCCTAATAACGGTACAAACCTTGTGAATATGCGGCTCCCGGCTTCAGTTGAAAGCAGCCATAAGAATATGCTGATGAGTAGCAATACCAATATCATAGTAAAACCATAGCCACTATAAAAGCTTGCCAGCGTAACCTGCCTGCCCATAAAAATAAAATGAACGGTTTTCATACCATAGATCACTTTCCCAACGGCAGTATCGGGTGCCTCATCCCAACTGAAAGCACCTAATGTATGCCCGATGGTATGTAAAAACATTATGATAGCCGCAATGCGGAGTAAGATTTTTGGTTTCATTTTTTTAGATTTTAAGATTTAGCTGATACGGCCTTATATAGTTCCAGAATTTGCCCCCAGCCTTCGTCCATACTTTCAAAAGTTTTGCCGCCGCTGCCAAGCCTTTCCATGTTCTTATGCTCAAACTTTACAATTGTTTTTTTAGGGCCTTCGGGGATAAATTGTATTTCAACTTCTGTGATGAGTGTTGGATCAAACTTGAATTCGCCGTTTATTTGCCAGGCCAACACAACAAGGCCATACGGCTCCCATTGCAATACGTGCCCGATGTTGGCCTCGCTACCATCCTCGTGCCGGGAATACCAGCGACCGTTTATGCCCGGTTCCAATACCAGTTCAATCATAGGCGATTTACCAATATGGTGGGTGCGCGGCCACCAAGCGTCCATTTGTTCGGTAAAAACTTTAAATGAGGTAGCTTGTGAGGCTTCCACGATCAGTTCTTTTTTAATCGATTTGATGTTAAGGTTATTCATGATCTTCGGTTTTTTCTGCTGCTGATTTGAATGCGGCCAGCGCCGTATCCCAGAAACTATCCAGGTAGCTGCGCATGGCTAAAATGCCCTGCTGGTCAATTTGATAAATATTTTTTGTTCCCTGCTGGTGAATGCTGATCAGTTTTGCTTCCCTCAAAACCTTAAGGTGCTGTGATACCGCAGGCCGGCTGATGGAGAGCCCTTCAGCAATATGAACTACAGCAAGCGGACTTGTACGAAGTTTTTCAAATATGATCCTCCTTGTCGGATCGCCAAGGGCATTAAATGCTTTTTCGGAACTACTCATAAATCTGCATATAAAACAGTAAGCATAAACTTACCGTAAGTACAAACTTACCATTAGTTTTTTAATATGCAAGAGTTTTTTTAAGAGTTTCCCTTAATGTTAGCCAATAAATACGATTTTGTTAAATCTGTGGTGGTAGCCGGTTAATTCAGCAACTGTTCAAAAAAGCCACCTATATTATTTACCCTATCCACAAAGTGAATCTCCAGGATCCAGTGGCGGATATTTCCTTCCTTGCCGGGTTGCAGGATATCGGCATGGTTATCCGGGTGGATATCCAAACCCAGGTCATCTGGGCCAAGCTGTTCATGCGGGAAATGCCCAACTATATGGCCGCCAATTTCACCGGCATACTCCCAGCCATATTTTTTGGCAAGCTCATGTAAATAAGTGAAATATTGGGCGCCTGTAAGGCTGCTTTGTTCGGCATGCCAGGCCTTTGCTTCGTGCCAGGCGGCTTCAATGTCCTTTTGCAACTTTAGTTTTAAAGGGTCGTTGCCGATAACGTACGTTCTTCCGAGGTCAGCCTCCCATCCATCGAAAATGGGGCCAAAATCAAGGATCACCAAGTCGTCTTTCTGGATCACCAGGTCCGGCGGGTTGCCGCTATAAGGTTGGAGTGTATTAGCACCCGCCCGTATGATTTTTTTATGCCAGAAGTTCTCAATCCCAAACTCAGTCTTGGCCAGCTCAACCACCTCTTTAATTAATTCACTCTCTGATTTTCCGGGGACGATTAATCCCCGGGTCTCTGCCATGTTGAATAATTCCTTTGCCTTTTGTTCGGCGAGTTCTAATTTTTGTTTTGCGTTTTTCATGATTATGGTTTACAGGTCAGTTAGCCCGGATGCTTCGTTCAATAAAAGCTGTTGGTAAAGCGTTTACTACAAAGCAAGCGGCTTTAATTGATAAAATAAAATACTTAATTTTGATTAATTGATAGTTTATTTTGATTGATATGGATTTGCAGCAAATTAAAAACTTCCTGATTTTATGCGATACACTCAACTTCAGGAAGGCGGCTGAGCAAATCAATATTGTGCAACCCGCGTTGAGCAGGCAGATCCAATTGCTGGAAACTGAGATAGGCGCTGTATTGTTTAACCGGAGCAGTCGTTCCGTTAGGTTAACGGAAGCCGGGATATTCTTCCAAAAAGAAGCCGAAAGGATCATACAGGATCTAAACAAAACCATTACCAAAGCGGCTCAAATACACAATGGCGAAGCAGGCGAAGTTAGGGTTACGCATGCAAGTTCCGCCATGAATACAGTTGTGCCATCGTTCCTGGTTAAGGTGAAGCAGAAATGGCCCGATCTGAAAACCATTGCCCAGGAAACATCAAACGCTCAGCAAATTGAAATGCTGCTGGCGCGAAAAACCGACCTCGGTGTCGCGCCTAATATTATGTTGCCTCCGGAAGTGAACTCTAAAGTTTTATACAGGGAAAACTTTGTATTGATCCTGCCGGGCGATCATCCCTTATCGCAAAAGGGGTTTGCCGATTTATCTGTGCTGAAGAATGAGACATTCATTTTGCCGCAACTTTCAACCGGCGTCGGTTATGTTGAAGCCATTCTTCAGATCTGCCAGGACTTCGGCTTTAAGCCCAAAGTGGCACATGAGTCGGCACACTCCATAGGGGTGCTGCGATTGGTTGAAGCCGGTCTTGGAATTTCCATTGAGCCTATATCATCGGTGCGTGGCGCAAATATGAATATCAAATTAACTGAACTGAAGAACATACCGCACAAGGCATCAATGATCCTGTTCTGGCTGCGTGAACGCGAGGAAGAGTTGAGCCGGTTTATAGAAATCTTCTAACCCCCAACGGGCCTAAGTATTTTCATTTATTAAACTACTTTAATTTTAGTCCGACGGGCATGCCGTTCCTTTGTAGTTCATATTATTAATAGAACACTACCAAATGAAAAACGCACAAACCATCGAAGAATCCGTTGCCTTTTATGTAAAGGCATGGAATGAAAAAGAGCCGGAAGCTATTAAAGCAGCGCTTAACCAATGCTTGACCCCTGATATCACTTACATAGACGTAATGACCCCATTGGTTAACGGAATTGAAGAATTCACCAACTTGATTTTGCATTCGCACAGTATTTCGCCGGGAAGGACATTTCACCTGCCGAAACCCCTTGAAGCTCACAATAATACTGCGCTCTACACATGGATTTTGCGTCGTCCCGGTAAGCCGGATCACTATGCCATGGATTTTGTTGAGTATAACGACGAACACAAAATTACCCGCATCGTTGGGTTTATAAACCCTTCAGCATTGGCTTAAGCAGGTAACCCTTATCTTTACCAATAAAAACAAAATGTACGACCTGGTCCTGGCAAATTTCGCCATGCATATTTCATTAGATGCAACCGAGACGGAATATGTGCTGTCGGTATTGCAGCATAAATCTGTTAAGAAAAATACAACTGTACTGGATGCAGGTGAGATCTGTAAATACATTTACTTTGTTGATAAAGGATGCCTGCGGATTTTTCATAAAGACAAGGAGGGCGATGAGCACAACATCTCTTTTTGCCCGGAGAACTGGTGGGCGGTTGATATCTCCAGTTTCTCGGGGCAAAGCCCTGCCTTTTACTCCATAAGCGCACTGGAGGATACAGAGGTGCTCTATTTGAGCTACAATGCGTTCGAAAAACTCTTTGTGGAAGTACCAAAATTTGAAAGGTTCTTTCGGATTCTCACCCAAAACGGGTTTAACTTATACCAGCACAGGATTACTTCCAATCTTTCTAAAACCGCAGAAGAACGCTACCTGCAATTTCAAAATCAATACCCAAAACTGGAACAACGAATTGCGCAAAAGCAAATCGCATCATACCTGGGGATTACACCGGTGTTTTTAAGTATGCTGCGCAGAAGGTAGCGTTTTACGATAGCCACTGTTTTTAATACCCTTTTTCTACAAAAAGCGCCTGGTATCGTGTTACTTTAGAACCAACGTTTTGCCAATAGTATCCTTAGGAAAGTGGGTTTACACTTTTTTAAGGGTTTTTTATGTAAGCTATTGATTTTTAATTATTTATACAGGGGTTTACATTGAATTGTGTAAACCCCTGTTAACCCCCTTTTTTGTTAATTGAGTCAAATTCCCAACGGAGACTATACATCAATTTGTAGTTGACGTAAACGCCAGGTACAGAAATCGTTTACACGTAAGGCAGGCGCGAGCTGCCTGTCGTTTAGCTTCAGTTGTCAAATAGATAACCACTGTAAGCTAAGCCTTTGGCCACGCTTTTGAAATTGTCGCCTGAATTAAGGTTTACATGCGGGAACCTGTTTTTGAATAGCTTTTGGATACTAACCACCATAGAAGTGCCACCGGTTAAAAAAAGACTATCAATGTTTTTAGGGTCGATGTTGTTTTTCAACATAAAATCATCCAGGTAGTTTGCAATCCGGTCCACATCTTTTCCTATGATCTGTTCATAATCTGCCAGGCCGATTTTCTCATCGATATCGATTCCCATCTTATGATAGGTGAATTTTGCAGTATCGGCATTGGTAAGCGTAATCTTTGTTTTCTCGATGGATTGAAATACCGAATAGCCCAAATTATTTTCAATAAGTGTGATCAGGTTTTTAAACTTCCTGTCGTTACCCGAAAAATAATAGTAGTCTTCAATGTCTTTTTGAATGCGGAGGCCATTGAAAAAATTCATCTGCTCCCAGGAGCAAATGTTCACAAAAAGAGATTTTGGAACAGTCAATACCTTGCCCGGAGTAGCTTCATACTGGGTGTTCTTGCCGAAGTATGGCGTTCCCTTTTCCCACATAAAAGCGGAGTCGAAGCTATCTCCGCCGATATAGATCCCGCCATTGGCCATCATGTCGTTCTTCCTGTCTTTGCTTCCCACTTTTTCGGGGTCGAGCACCAAATAGGTAAAATCTGTGGTACCTCCGCCCAGATCCGCTACCAATACGTTTTCTTTTTTTACAAGGCTTTTCTCATACGCAAAGGCCGCGCCGATGGGCTCGAATTGAAAGCGAATCTCCTCAAAGCCCGCTATTTCTGCGGCTTTATTTAACCGTGTTTGCGCGAGCGTATCCTTCTTCACATCGTCGTCATCAAAAAAAACAGGCCTGCCAATCACTGCCTTCCGGCAATCCTGTCCAATCAATTGGTCTGCACGATCCTTCAACTCCTTTAGAATGATTGCCACCAGGTCAGACGCGTTATACCTTTTATTATGGATCCGGGTTTCTGAGAAGCTGCTCCTTGACAATATTTGTTTAACCGACTTTATGAAACGCCCCTTCATGTCATCATTAAGGTAGGCCGTGATCGCATCTTCGCCTACGACGTAATTTTTATCGCTTGTGGCGCTGAACTGCTGATAGAAATAAATGAGCGATGGAATAATAATGGTACTGTGTATTTCCTTCGCTTCTTCGTCGTAAATAGCAAGTGCCGAGTTGGTTGTTCCAAAATCAATTCCGTATAAAAACTTCTTCATGCCAGGGCGAAATAATAAACCAGTAAAATTTAAAGGGCGGCGAAATTATTAAAAAATAGCGTGTTAACGAAATGGATTTAACTTTTGGTGGGATTGTTTTACGTAATGAGCAGACGGAATTTTAACTATTGGAAGTCCATTCGCGGCCTTAACCAATTCTAATCAATTGGCGACGAATAATGTAAAATCCTGCCGGTGAATCGCAATGCGAAATTTTAACCCAAAAGATTATATCTTTGGCCTCAAAATTTATTAGCATATTTTCATGGCAAAGGCATCTGAAATTAAAGTAGGGAATATATTACGTTTCAACGGCGAACTCGTAACTGTTATTGAAGTTCTGCACCGTACACCGGGTAAAGGCGGGGCTTTCTATCTCGACAAGTTCCGCAACATTAAAACGGGCAGAATTGTGGAGGCCCGTTTGGCAACCGACGAGCAGGTGGAGATTTGCCGCGTTGAGACTAACGATTTCCAATATCTTTATGAAGATGGCGAGTTTATGGTGATCATGGATAACACCAGTTATGAGCAACATAATATTCCGAAGGCTTTATTCGGTCCGGCCGTGAAATTTTTAAAGGAAGGGATGAACGTAATTGTTTCCTTCGAAAGCGAAGAGCCTATTATGGCGCAGGCCCCTAATTTTGTAGAATTGGAAATTACCTATGCCGAGCCGGCTGTTAAAGGCGACACATCTTCGGGTGCGCTTAAATATGCAACAACGGAAAATGGCGTAGAAATAAAAGTGCCGCTTTTTGTAAACCAGGGCGACAAAGTAAAAGTAGATACCCGCACCGGAGAATATATTGAACGCGTAAAATAGATCATCGTAAATTCTTCAAATAACTTTGATCAGCTGCAGGTGGAACCTATGCTTTCAGCCGATTTAACATTACAAAAAGCCGCTATATATATTTAGGCGGCTTTTTCCGTATAAACAAGATCCAGGTTCCTGCCACCTGGGGCTTTAAGCGTCCTTTTCAAACTTTAACGTTTTAGCATATTCCATCTGCGACTTATGCTGGATTTTTCTATTAAATAATCGTAATAAAATCCATCATCTCCATAATAATAGCCATTTCGTTTCGCGGATTATTCAGTGAGATTTACATTAACCAATTAGAGCCGGTTCTCTTAATTCAGGATTATCGTTTCTGTATCTTGTAAATACACACTTAACAAAGCTTAAAACCAGGGTAAAAATGTTTTTTACAACGCGAAACGATATGCCGGGCATTTTTAAATGGATATTGCATTGTCGTAATATAATCTATCGATATAAAAACAAGCTCTAGCTCAAAATAATGATATAAGCCGCTAAAAGAAGCAGATCAACAATAAATAACCTAATTAACCCAATAAAAAATGAGAAAATTATTACTAATTTTTGTGCTTGGAGTTACCTGTGCCTTTAGTGCAGTGGCCCAGGAAAAACAGATCAGGGGGCTGGTGCTGGATGCTGTCACCAAACAATCGCTGCCCCTGGCTACCATCACCATCAAAACCAAGGGATCGCCCGAAACAAAGCTGATCACCGATGATAAGGGCGCGTTTAAACTGAATGCAGCTACAGGAACCACTTTGCAGGCAACCTACACCGGTTATGTACCTAAGCAGGTAACGGTAACAGATACCACAACCACTATTAGCTTTTTATTGGAGGTTAACGGAAATGCGCTTTCTGAAGTAGTGGTTATTGGCTATGGCAAGGAAAAACGGACAGATCTTACCAGCTCCGTTTCCAGTATTTCGGCTAAGGAAATCACTGAACTACCTGCAACCAACCTGGCAGCTGCGCTGGCATCACGCACACCCGGTTTGGAGGTGCATGGCACAGGTTATGCGCCCGGTTCAGGTTCGGCTATTAACGTGCGGGGGATCAACTCCATTACACAAAGCGAGGGCCCATTATATGTTGTTGATGGTGTTGCTTTAGTTGGCGATATCCGCTCCATCAACCCTAATGATATCGAATCGGTGGAGATCTTAAAGGACGCGGCAGCAGCAGGGATCTATGGATCAAGGGCTGCTGCAGGCGTGATCATAGTAACTACCAAAAAGGCTAAGGCAGGTGTTTCTACAATAGATTTTGATGTTTATTACGGTGTGCAAAAACCTGTTACCGTTTACAAAATGCTGAACGGGCATGATTATGCAGAACTAAAACGCAGCGCCTACTTTGACGCCGATCCGCTAACTTACCCGCTTGGCACCGGCGACCCTAAAGTGTTTAACAGCTACGAGTTGCAAAGTATTGCCGATGGTTATAAAACCTACGATTGGCAGAAAGCCATAACCCATCAAAATGCGCCGATGCAGAACTACTCCATTGCCATCTCAAACGGAACAAGTAGAAACAAGGTTTATTTCAGCGGAAACTACCAGAACCAGTCGGGTGTGCTGATCAATACCGGGTATAAAAAATACAATGCGTTTTTCAGCGAGGAATCCACGCTTTCGAATATCGTAAAGGTTGGCGGGAGCGCTTCAATAACTTACGATAATACCCAAAGCCCGAGCTCCAGCGAGTTCCAGCAGGCTTTAACGCAAAGTCCGCTGATGCCAATTTACGGGGCCGACGGTCAGCCGCTGGTTATCACCGACAACACTACCGGAACGTTAACCATCCGTAATCCGCTAACTTCGGCGCTTTACTCGGTGCATAACAACAATACTACCCGTACCGATGGTAATATTTATTTGGAAGTAACACCGATAAAGAACCTTGTACTCCGCTCCAGCATTGGCGCTGACCTTTACCAGGGCGAATCAGACACCTATTATCCGCGCAACACCGGCGAAGGCTTTTCAAGCAACGGGCAGGCAGAGATCTACCATTATAAATCAACCGATATACTATGGGAAAATACAGCTACCTATAGCCTCACTGCAAAAGACCATGAATTAAATCTACTGGGAGGCTTCACGTACGAAAGGCATGAAAACGTTGCTGCAGATATGCAGGGCACCCAATTCCCCACCGATCTGTTAAGCTATAAAGACATTGGCAGCGCAGGCATCAAAACCCAGGACAATTCAAATTATGACGGCTGGGCGGTAAGATCTTTACTTGCAAGGGCTATCTACAAATACAAAGGCCGTTACATTATCAACGTAACAGCCCGCCAGGACGGATCTTCACGGTTCGGCCCTGACAGCAAATTTGGGTTCTTCCCATCGTTTAGCGGTGCGTGGAGATTGATAGACGAACCATTTATCGGTTACAAATTCCGTACGGTGGTTAATGACCTGAAATTCCGCATGAGCTATGGTCTTATCGGTAACCAGAACTTACCATACGATGCTATCTACACCCGCTTTAATCAATCGCAATATCCGTTTAATGGCTCATCTGTAACCAGCGGCTACCAGGTTGGCGGCACGGCAGGCAACAGCGACTTGCAATGGGAGCGCCAACACCAGTTTAACGTTGGTACTGATATTGCCTTGTTCAATAACCGCGTGCAGTTTAGTGCAGATGTATACAATAAAAACATCAGCAGCTTGTTGCTGCCATTCACGCTTGCACCATCATCGGGCTTTTATAACGAGCAGATAAACGTGGCTGCCATGAACACCAAAGGCATCGACCTTACATTAAAGATCACACCTGTACAGGCAAAACATTTTACCTGGCAAACATCGCTTAACTGGTCGAAATACAAGAGCAAGATCACCAAACTGTTCCCGGGAAGAGACTCCATCAGCCTTTCTTTAAGGGTTGGTTTGCCGCCAAGCGGAACTTTTGTTAACTACGTGTACGATGGTATTTATCAGCAAGGTGATAACTTCGCCCTTAATCCAAACGGCAAGCCGGGTGACATCAAGATCAAAGACGTAAACGGCGATGGAAAAATCACCCCGCTTGATGAAGTTGTTGTTGGCTCAAGCATTCCAAAGGGATGGGGCGGTTTCTGGAACTACTTCAGGTATGATGCATTCTCCATGACCGTATTTACAACTTACGAGTATGGGCAACAGTTAAATAACCTTACTTATACCAATTTAACTTATTATAACGCAGTTTACGGAAACACTGGCAACGTAACACAGGCCGGTGGTAATTATTGGACGCCGACAAATACCAACACCAATATCCCGCGTCCTAACGCATTCGGTACTTCGCTTAAAACGTTACCAGGCGGACCGGGACAAGGCTCAAGCTATTCGATTGAAAGTGCCAGCTATGTGCGGATAAAAAATATAACGCTTGGATACGATATTCCTAATAAGCTGCTGCAAAAAGCAAGGATCAGGAGCCTGCACGTTTATGCGCAGGCTATCGAACCGTTCCTATTCTCGAAATACAAAGGTTTGGATCCTGATGTTGCCGGCGACTACGGCAGCAATGAGACCTATCCGAGATACCGGACATTCATACTTGGTTTAAAATTAGGCTTATAACTATTAAAAATATTTAAAATGAAACTTTTTAATTCATCTTCAAAATTATTGCTCATCATCCCGGTTATTGGGCTGATGATGCTGGCGGGCTGCCGTAAGCAGCTTGATTATACGCCTGAGGTATTCCTTTCGGCACAGCAGGTTTACAAGGACCAGGCTGGCGCTATTGCCGGGGTAACAGGCATCTACAAACAACTACAGGTATTAAAAACCTCAGATTATGCATTGATTGGTATAATTGGAACCGACGAGGCCCGCTGTACCTACCAGAGCCAGGGTTATGGCGCCTATTGGGCAGGTGTTACCGGGTTGGATGTTTACGACATCCAGTTTAACAGCCAGAATGCAGATGTAAGTGGTTATTGGAGCGATAGCTACCAGGGAATTGCCAACGCAAACTATGCCATACAATATATTCCTGAAATAAAAGGCTTCGCCGACCCAAGTGTGCAGGCGCGTTTATTGGGCGAAGCGCACTTCATGCGCGCGTTGTTCTATTTTCAATTGGTACAACTATATGGCGATATTCCGTTGAGGCTGGAAAATATGTCATTCTCTGACGGTGTTAAACGTTCGCCTGTTGCTGATGTTTATGCTAAGATAATCTCAGACTTGAAATTTGCCGAGGCCAATTGCTGGGTGAAAAGCAAAAATCCTGATCCGGGCCGGGCAAGCGTTGAAGCTGCCAAGGCATTATTGGGCAAGGTTTATTTAACCCAGCACGATTATCAGAATGCTAAAACAACTTTCGAGGACCTGATAGCAACCGGAAACCTTTCGCTATTGACAAACTATGCCGATTTGTTTGACGGTAAGCACGAAAACAATGCGGAATCTCTCTTTGAGATTCAGTTCTCTACAGACGCCGGAAACAGCCAGGGCTTACAAAACCTGTTTGGCTCATACGCCGGGCCGCCAATACCTCATGAAAACTTTGATAAACACACCCCGGGTTATGGTGGTACCGTGGTAATGGCAACTAAATATTATTCGGATACTGTTTTTGCGAAACCTTACTCATGGGAATATCAATATGATACCCGTTACGCAGCGTCGATCAACCATGACCGTTATGACGGCAATGGTAATACCATGAGCTGGTGGGTAGACCCGGGATTGCCGACTATAAAGAAATATGATATTTCAAGCTCCGACATCGACGCTTACACATCAGGCAAAAATCTTTACTATCTTCGTTCGGCAGATGTTTTCCTGATGTATGCGGAAACACTCAATGAGTTGGGCCAGACACAAGCTGCCTTAGCGCCACTTAACAAAATACGAGAACGTGCTTTCGGTAATAACACGCTTGATTTTTCAACTACCAGCCAGGATGATTTGCGTGACATAATCATGGACGAACGCAGCCGTGAATTGGGAGCCGAAGGCTGGCGCTGGTTCGACCTGAAACGCACCGGTACACTGGTTCAACGGGTAATGGCACACAATAATCCCAAGGCCATGTATATGAAACAAAATGGCACGACCGACGATCCGCATCCGGCACAAAATGTATCGGCCAAAAATAATTTGTACCCTATACCATTGAGCGAATTGCAGAACAACCAGGCCTTAACGCTGGGCAGCCAGAACCCTGGTTATTAAAAATAAGATATGAAGCGAATATTAGTTTGTAAAATTTCAATCCTGATCCTGTGCATACATAGCTTGTATGCGCAGGATTTGCGCAATTATAAGGATAGTACAGTTATCAGCAACCCGCAGGTAAAAGTCGTTGTCGATAATATAAAAGGCAGGATCTCCTACCGATTTGCCAGCGGCGCCTATGCCGAAAATACCGTGGCTTATATCAATGATGTCAACCTTGGTTATTTTGCCAGCAGCGATTTCAGCACGCATACAGTTACGTCTGCAAATATTAGCGACAGTTTGGGCACCGGCTTAAAGATCGACATTAAACATACTGATGATAAGCTGAAATTATCCTTAACCCAGCACATCACCATCTATAAAGATCAGTCGTACCTGGTAATCAGTGTTGATGCTGCCGGAGCGGATAAAAGCGTGATGCCAGAAACGCGGGATATCAGCCCGCTCGCCATTTTGCCCAAACAACAAGGCAAGCTGTATATCCCGGGTAGTGAGCCTCGCATACTTGATGTGCCCTTTGACAACGACAACTGGGTTCCCGACCTGGAGCGCAAATGGTCCGCAACCGGAACAGCGCCCGTTGAAGGGATCAGTTATGAATTGTCGTCGATATACGACAATAACACCTTTGCCGGGATAGTAACGGGTAGCCTCAAACACGATTTCTGGAAAACGGGTATTGTTTACCGTACGGGCTCTGCAACGGGTGTTGTTGATTCGCTTAAGATCTTCGGCGGGGCGGCTACTGAAGATAATAAATCAAAAAAGCCGGCTTACGGTGGGCTTGATGGCACGCACGACCATGCACCACACGGTACGATGACGGGCGAAACGGTGAGTTCCCCGCTAATTTACCTTTCCGGCACAAATGACATCCGCAAGGTTTTTGTTGACTACGGCAATGCCAACGCAAAGCTAAACGGTCGCCTGCAATGGAAGGGCTATGCCCCGGTTTACTGGAACAGCTTTGGTGTTGAGGGCGTTTTGGGTTACGAAAAGGTAATGATGCCGCCGGGCGTGCTTAAGATAACCGATTTCATCCGTACGCTGGATAACTTTAACAAATACGCCAAGCCTGTTTTGAGTATCGACTCGTATGACCAGGACATTTATACAACCGAACTTTTAGCATCGCTGGGCAGGTACGCCAAAAAGAATAACCAGCAAATGGGATTCTATTTTATTCCTTTTGCGATGTGGACCTGGAAGAATTCCATCGATGATAAGGAAATGCCCGGCTCACATTACCAATTGCGGGAGGTAGTGCTGCGTGATAAAAACGGTCAGCCTATAATGTATAAGGAAGGAGATTTTTGCGCCTATGCGCTTGATCCTACGCATCCGGGTGTTCGCCTGTATGTGATCAATCAGTTGGAAAAGGCCAAAGCAATCAATGCCAAATTTATTAAGATCGATTTTTTGAGCGCAGGTTCATTGGAGTCGACTGTAAGGTATGATTCGAAGGTGAGATCGGGGATGCATGCTTATAGCGATGGCATGAAGATGCTGAAGGCGCTTGCCGATTCTATTATGGGTAAGGATATTTTTATCACCCAGGCTATTTCGCCAATGTTCCCTAACCAATATGCGCATACCCGTTTTGTTTCAACAGATGTATACTCGCACCTGCGTGATGATGAAAAGGGATTTCCCAGCTGGGGCAGCACGGAATCATCAATGGCAACCGGCTCGCATATGTGGTGGGTGCAGGGAACCCTATGGCCCTATACCAACCTGGATGTTGCCATCATGAAGAACTTCCAGAAAAATCCCGATCTCAGCGAACAGGAAATAAAAGTAAGAATGTACGCCATGATGACCATGGGCAGCATCCTCGGTGATGGCTCCGACTTTAGGAACAAGATCGCTGCTGACCGGGCAAAGATCTATCTAAACAACAAGAATATTTGTGAGTTTTTCAGCGATCCGAAAGTGTTTACCCCGCTAAAATTTGCTGATGGAGAAAGCTTTGATCAGCAATTAGCCTTTTATCTTAAGGGTGATACTACGCTGGTATCTGTATTTAATTTTGACAAGGTAAAACCCATGCAGCAGGAGATCTTTTTAAAGGATCTTGGCCTCGCTAACGGGCACTATGTGCTAAAGGATTTTTTAACCGATGCTGTTATTGGCGAAATTGAAGCCGGAAAGGCATCGTTCACTTTAAAGGTGGAGCATGAGGATGCAGCGCTGGTGAAGATTGTGGCGGCGAAATAGCTGATCCGTTAGTTAATTCTTATTGATAATAATCAAAGCCGCCTTGCTGGGCGGCTTTTTTGGATTTTAAGCTATTGTAATGCGCTTAAATTATTTTCAATAAAATTTGCGCAAGTAAATACTTGCATTTATATTTGCAAGCACTTACTTGCATAAAATGAAAGCCAGACGCGATGTATACCAGGCAATAGCCGACCCAACCCGCCGCGCGATAATCAATATGATTGCCGCCCAGCCCCATAATGTAAATGCCATTGCCGACAAGTTTGACATGACGAGGCAGGCCATCTCGTTGCACGTAAAGATCCTTACTGATTGTGGCCTCATTGCCATAAAACAACAAGGGCGCGACCGGTTTTGCGAAGCGCAGCTGGACCAGCTAAGTGAGGTATCGGCTTTTGTTGATCAGTACCGCAAGCATTGGGAAAGTAAGGTTGATGCATTGGAAACGTATTTGGAAAAACTAAAAAAAGAACGCTATGGAAAATAAAAAAAGCAGCACGCACGACAGGGAGCTCCACATCACCAGAACATTGAACGCACCCGTAGAATTGGTTTGGGAAGCCTGGAGCAAACCGGAACATATTGCCAACTGGTGGGGCCCAAACGATTTTACAACCACCATCAGCACCATGGACATGGTGCCGGGAGGCGAATGGAACCTGGTAATGCATGGCCCCGACGGAAAGGACTACATCAACAAAAGCATCTTTAAAGAAATAATCCCCCTTAAAAAGATTGTTTATGAGCACACTTCTTATCCCTGGATCCTTGCAACCATTGATTTTGAAGAACGGGGTGAACAAACGTTTATCAGCTGGCACATGCTGTTCGCTTCGCACGAGGACTTTATAGAAGTGGTAAAGGTTTACAAAGCAGACGTTGGCCAAAGGCAAAATGTAGATAAGCTGGAGGTTTACCTGGAGGGAATGAGCAACCAAGCCTGAGCGCCATGAAAAAATCAGTCAATCATTTAAACAGAATTACGCTGGTTGCTTTATTTCTGATGGCATCAGCAATATCATTGAACGCACAAACTAAAAATATGGAAAAGATAACCACAGGCCATGCCCCGGTAAATGGCATCAATATGTATTACGAAATCCATGGGGAGGGTGCCATGCCTTTGGTTTTGATCCATGGCGGCGGGTCGACCATTGAAAGCACGTTTGGTAATATCCTGCCTTTGCTTTCAGCTAAAAATAAAATAATTGCCGTTGAGCTGCAGGCCCATGGCCGTACCAGCGACCGAGATGCACCTGAATCATTCGCGCAGGACGCCGACGACGTTGCAGCCCTGCTTAGATATTTAAAAGTGGACAAAGCGGATATAATGGGGTTCAGCAATGGCGGCAGCACTACTATGCAAATTGCTATACGGCATCCCGAGGTGGTCAACAAAATAATAGTTATTGCAGGCGCAACCAAACGCAGCGGTTTTATCCCCGGCTTTTTTGAATACATGCCGAACGCAACGATTGCTGATATGCCGGCATTTTTAAAAAAGGACTTCTTAAAAGTAACCCCCGACGAAGCTAAATTACAAACCATGTTCGAAAAGGACAAACAACGCATGGTAACCTTTAAGGATTGGAACGATGACGATTTAAAAGGAATAAAAGCCCCGGCCCTGTTTATGGCGGCGGATAAGGACGTAATAACCGTGGAGCATACTGCAGAGATGGCCCGCCTGGCACCCGGCGCACAATTAGTGATATTACCCGGCAAGCACGGTGCGTTTATTGGTGAGGGAGAAGCAAATACAGCAAAGGACAGGATACTAATAGGAGTAAGCGTTACGCTGATTGATGAGTTTTTGAGTGAATAGCGATTGATTTTAATTCTCCGGAAACATCTGCTAAATTTACTCCCATGAAAATAGCCACCTATAATGTGAACGGAGTTAATGGTCGCCTGCCTGTGCTGTTGCGCTGGCTGAATGAAACCACGCCTGATGTTGTTTGTCTGCAGGAACTAAAGGCCCCGCAGGAGAAATTTCCCGAACAAGCCATCCTGGATGCTGGTTACAATGCCATATGGCACGGGCAAAAAAGCTGGAACGGGGTGGCTATCCTGGCCCGGAATGCTGAAATTAAAGAAGTAAGGCGTGCATTGCCGGGCGATCCTGAAGATGAGCACAGCCGCTATATTGAAGCAGAAGTAAATGGCATTACCATTGGGTGCCTTTATCTCCCAAATGGCAACCCGGCGCCCGGCCCAAAGTTTGATTACAAGCTGCGCTGGTTTGAACGGTTACGGCTCCATGCCGCAGAATTGTTTGCATCGAGTATGCCGGTAGTTTTAACCGGGGATTATAACGTTATGCCAACCGAGATTGATGCTTACAAACCGGAACGATGGGTAGAAGATGCCCTGTTCAGGCCTGAAACACGGGCGGCTTTTAAAACCCTGGTCGACCAGGGCTGGACGGATGCTATCCGAAAACTATATCCAACAGAAACGATCTATACCTTTTTCGACTATTTCCGGGATGCTTACGGCCGCAATGCAGGTTTGAGGATAGACCACTTCCTGCTGAGCCCGCAACTGGCGAGTCGGCTTACCGCTGCTGCAGTTGACAGAAACGTGCGCGGATGGGAGAAAACCAGCGACCATTGCCCGGTCTGGATCGAATTGGCCGATGAGTAATTTTTAATTCATCGTCCGCTCTTCCTTCCGGTATTCCTTCCGCATGGCTTCAACTATGTCGTCAATACGCAGATATTGGTCATTTTTTGAGATGGACTGCAATGCCGCGTAATGGATCACATTCAGGATGGCAGCACCACTTAGCTCATATTTATCGGCAATTTTTTTCAGGTCGATGGCCTGATCAAGCTGGTAGGAAGCCGGGATCGATTTCTCCCACAGTATTAATCGCTCTTCCGCACTCGGAACTGCAAAATGGATAATGGTATGAAACCGCCTTAAAAAGGCCTCATCCATGTTGCCCTTTAAGTTAGATGCCAGTATAACTAACCCGGGAAAATCTTCTATCCTTTGCAGCAAATAGCTTACTTCCTGGTTGGCATACCTGTCGTTCGAGCTGCGTACCTCTGTACGTTTGCCGAACAAAGCATCAGCCTCGTCAAAAAACAGGATCCAGTTTTTATTTATCGCCTTAACAAAAATAGTCTCCAGGTTTTTCTCTGTTTCACCAATGTACTTGCTCACCACCTGCGAAAGATCGATCCGGTAAACGTCCCTGTTTAAATGATTGCCGAGCAACGATGCCGTAAGCGTTTTACCTGTTCCCGGTGGCCCGTGAAAAAGTGCTTTGTACCCGGGTTTTATTTTACGCTTCATAACCGCATCCTGCATCAGGGTTTCGTTGTGTTTTACCCAAATAACAATATCATTAAGCTGATTTTGGGTGTGGGAATTTAAAACAAGATCATCCCAGGTCATTGCCGTGGTGATCTTCTTTGCCGGAAACTCGGGGCCGAATTTTGGCGCAACTTCATTGCCGGTAAGCAAGCGGTTAACCCACTCATGGTTAATTATAATCCTGCCGCTCATTAAAGGTTCACCTTCCTTCACCGCTTCGAGCGAAAGCACCAGTTGCCTCACCATTATACCCTCCGTAAGAAAATGCTGAATTACCGTGCGCTTAGTCAGGTCACTGCCGGCAAGTATAAACTGTGCCGTTTCGCCGGTAGGCAATAGGCCCCGGTGATTGCTACCCCTCACCCCACCAAACTCGGGGAAATCGCCGCCCTGTGGCATAGCTTCCTTAATTACCTCGTCATAAAAATTGGGGTAGATATGGGGGATAAGGGCGATAAGTAAAATAATGCTCTCCTGTGGGGCTAATTGTATTTCATGCTTTTGAAACTCTTCTGTGATAGACCCTGCAAGGTTTCCTAAGTCCCATTCAGTGCTATAATCTTTTTGGATAATAGCCTTCAGAAAGCCTGCAAATGGTTGAATATATGTTTCTATGTTTTTGAACATGGTTTTAATTGGCTTTTACTTAATTAACTTTTGCCTATGCTGCAGCCTTATCGGCATTAACTGATTTATCGTCCGCATTGGCCACTTTTGTATTAGAATCACCCGATGGTTCCGGGAAATCACCGGGAGGACATAGGCCGCTTGAACCAACGCAATCCTCCAGGTACGGATTATTTGTAGCTACCCAATGCCCCATCATATCCGGGGATGGGCTCAACGGAGCAGGCGATTTTTTTGTTTTGAAGAGGGCCTCTGCCTTTGGAAGGTCAAACCCGTTATAAAACGTGCACAATAATGCCGGCTCACACCTGATATTATAGCCGGCCCCTGTTGCAAGGTCGGCGAAGGCATCCATTATCGCCCCAATATATTCAATTGATCCGCTGGTAGTTTTTAACAAGGCCTTTCGGTCATCCATTGTTTGTTGTGGCAAATAACCCCGGTCTTCCACCTCCTTCGATACAGGGTCGCCTTCCTTATAAGGCCATGGGCTGGATTTATAATGAACCTTGCCAGGTCCAACAGCTCTGAAGCTACTTGACATTGCATTCTCAAGAGCTTCCCAGGCGATAGCCCCCGCGATGGCGCGGCGGTCAATCCGCCACTTCGACTCGGCCGCTACAATTAACGACAAATTACTTATCATCCAGTTTTTTACCTTTTCTTTTGGAGTGCTTCCGACGGTTGCGGTAGCCGACAATTCAAACGAAATATCCGGTTTCCTTTGGATGGTATCATTTTGCTGAACAACGTGCGTTAACTCATGAGCGATCAGCTTTTTCCCGCTGTCACTTTCCGGCGAATATTGTCCGCTATTAAAAACAATATTATTCCCCGTGGTATAGGCCAACGCATTTATGGACTGTGCCGATTTTGCCGCTACCGAATCCGTATGCACCTTTACATTCGAAAAATCATGTCCAAAACGGGGCTCAAAAAATTTCCGGCTGCTATCCGACATTGATTGCCCCGACGAATTTAACGAGCTTACATAATTATCCAGTTCATGCCCTCCCTGTACTTTGCTACCATCGTCTTCTTTGCGGTGCACATGCCTCTCCTGCTCTTCGCATGCCTGGCATTTGCGCCGTATATTGTTATTTGCCGGTTTAAAAAAGACGTTCTGGTTTAATGAGGGATTTGTAATCCGCATAACCTTATCGGCCATAGTATCAGCCTCCTGCTCATAAACATCATTGGGCTGGTTCACTGTAAGCTTGGGCTGAAAAAACACATTGTGTGCTTCCTGCTTTTTTTTTACTTCATTTATTTGCCGGTTAAACATTGCTGCAATATTTCATTTGATTGTTTTTATTAAACTATTGTGCCCTGATTTTTAGGGCCGTCGCCGCAGTTGATCAAAGGGGGGATATTAGTGCCGGCCGGCACTATTCTTAACCGGCTCACTTGGTACAGCATCATGGTTGCAAAACCTGTCCTTACCGATTCATAATGTTTTGGCATAGGCGCTTCTGAAGGATTATTCATTATACCGGCGTTGCGGTCACGGACACCGCTTTTTGTTCCACCGTAGGTATAATCAATGCCATTGGTTGTAAAATATTCTTCCGGGTTCCCAAGCATGTGGCCATATTCATGCGGCACATCTGCCGGGCTGCCCGTTCCCCAATGGGTCATGCCCGTAGTGCCGCCTACGCCTGCCACGCCATTTGCACTGGTTCCAGGATCATTGGGAGTGATGGTATAATGTGCTTTGGACGCATCGGTAACCCATTGTATGTCCACATCAATAGGCAGTACTTTGGGCTCGCAGCCTTGCCATACTTCCAGGTTAAATTGCCCTTTTCCCCATACACTTTCAATAGCGCCTTTCCAGCCTGCCTTTAAAGTGTCCGAAGCGGTTGAAAACAGCCTGGATACTATCGTTATATGATTTGATGTAAGGTCATAAACAATTTGAAATTTTGAATTCCAGGTGATGGTTTTGTTCCAGCTGCTTGCGCTTGCCGGGGCATTGGATATTGTTTCTGTTACTGACTGGTTGGTTTCACTGCTTTTAGTTGCCGGGGCCTTTTGGATACTTTTAGTACCGCCGCTTTGCTGCACTACATGTGTTAATTCATGCGCCATCAGTTTTTTACCGTTATCGCTATCCGGGGAATATTGCCCGCTGTTAAACACAATGTTATTACCTGTAGTATAGGCCAATGCATTTATTGACTGTGCCGATTTTGCCGCTACCGAATCCGTATGCAATTTTACATTTGAAAAATCATGGCCGAATCTAGGCTCAAAAAACTGCCTGCAGCTTTCCGGCAAGGACTGTCCTGATGAGTTTAAAGAGCCGACATAACTATCCAACCCATTATTTCCGGTTGATCCGTTTTCTGAATTTTCCATCCTTTGGATCTTTTGATCTTCTTCACATGTGGAGCATTTGCGTTGAAGGCTATTATTTGCAGGCTTAAAAAAGCTTGTCTGCCCCACGGCAGGATCTGCCATCCGCATCACTTTATCTGCCATCGCATCTGCTTCCTGCTCATACACATCGTTAGGTTGGTTTATTGATAGCCGCGGCTGAAAAAATGCCCGGGATGCCGCGTTACATTTCGCCTTACCGGGTTCGATCATATGTTTTACCTGCTCCATTCTAATAATTCCTGATGTTATCTTTATACTCCTGGTTACAAAGGCGGCAATGCCTTAAATGAGTCCGCCAGGTGGTCGTCCTTACCCATAATTTCGTCATGCCCGGTTCCGGCGGCTGTCACAATAACCTGGTAATTGTCTTTTATCTGCTGTGCATCCTTCGGGTCTAAGCCGGTTGCCTTATCAACAATATCTGTAAACTGTTTCTTTATGTGCTTGTCCAGATCTGTATAGGCGGCTTTGTACGAGCCAGCGGGTGTATAATACCCTCTAAAGCGCATGCTTTTTGCCAGGTAGGCAGCGTGATCAGCAGCTGCGCCTGTTGTGAGGTTATTTACATCTTTCTTAATATTGTCTGTTATCCATTGTTTTACCGCTGCAAGCTCATGCGGTCCGTTGATAGCCTCAAACAACGCCAGCTCCTGCATCTGGCCGGGCGGCTGGCTTGTGCCTCCCGGCTTTAGCATTTCCTCCATAACGTTGCCGCCACCACTGTGGGCAGATACAATTACACGGCCAATATCCGGCGCCTTCTTCCAGCTTTTTTCAGTCGCTATCCTCCCCATTACTTCTTTAATGTAGGCATCACTGTTGAAATTGGCCCCCCAGTCTGATTTTGTGGTGCCTTCCGGCAAAATGCCAATCATCTGGCCATGTCCGCTGGTTATTATTTGCTGTTCAATCCGGTCCAGGCTTATGTCGCGTACGTTACTTTTAACTTCCCGGTACCCTTCATTATGCCCATGTAAATTAAGCAGCACCTCTACCGGTTTTGTGGGGTCCAGTCCATCCGGCACCAGGGCTATAGCCTTTCCTTTAGCCTTCTCTGTGGTATCAACGGGTACTGTTTTTACCGACTGTTTCTTCGTTACCTTGTCTGTTATGGTAACATCTTTTGTCATTGAATCATCCTGATTCCCGGTTTTAAGGCCTTCAAGGGGGATTCGGAGTACAGTTCCTGCTGTAGTTGTTGAAGCTTTACCATCTTTGTCTACATTTTCTGCCGACTTATTAGTCCCTACGCCGTCAGCCCAGCCCGGTGCTCTTTGCACCGTATTAGTTAAACTTTTTGTACTGCCGGACGATTTCGCAGTAGCACCTTGCTGCACCACATGGGTAAGTTCATGTGCCATTAATTTTTTACCGCTATCACTTTCTGGTGCATACTGACCTGTGTTAAATACGATATTGTTACCAGAGGTATAAGCCAGGGCGTTTATTGATTGGGCAGATTTTGCAGCTACCGAATCGGTATGCAACTTTACGTTAGAGAAGTCGTGACCAAACTTTGGCTCAAAAAACTTCCGGCTGCCTTCAGGCATCGATTGGCCGGATGCGCCTAATCCTCCAACATAACTATCCAATTTATCGCTTCCCATCCCGGCACCGTCCCCGCTTTCCTTACGATGGATTGTCTGACTTTCGGCTGCGCTACCCGTGCCGGCCTGCAAAACTTTATCGGCCATAGCATCCGCTTCTTGTTCATAAACATCCCCGGGCGTGTTTATAGAATACTTTGCCTGGAAAAACAATGGTTTTGCACCCGGCTTGCTTTGGCATTTATCCTTATGACCTATGTTTTCATATAAACTCATGCTGTCAGTTATTTACTGTATATTTTCCTGTTATGTTTAGCACACTATTTCCTGTTTTGTCAGAAATAGCCTTAAACCTTATAAATGATCCCGGAGGCACCGGCGACAACGTAACCTGGTAATCACCGCCTTTACCCGGCTCTCCTATAACCTGGAGCGGATCGAGGGCACTAATATCTCCTCCCTTTGATTTGGTAACGAAAACATGCAAACGGGTATGGTCAGTTAAAAAATCAATATGAACAGACAGGCTTATCTTTGAATCCTTTACGCCACCCACACTTTTTGAATCGGGAGTGATGAATTTTTCAGGCACAGCCGCTGATGCACCTGAGCCTGCTGCTGCACTTGCATGTACCGGGATTATAAGGTGCTGACCCACTGTTACATCTGTTTTGCCTAAATTGTTCGCCCTTATAATGTCGAAGCTGGTCACCCCGTTTTGATCGGCTACAGAACTTAAGGTGTCATCTGTAATAACAGTAACGTGCCTTATACCTGTAACTTTAACCTTTGGCGGCAAGGCTGCCGCCCCCGGGGCTATACTATTACCTGTAGCAGCATCACTAATACTACCCGAAGGCGCATTAAGGCGTGTGCTAAGGGCAGCGTATGTTTCGCCTGCAACCGTACTTACCGTACTTTCCTCATCAGGGTCGGTAGTTTTATATTGGCCCTTGCCTGAAAGATTTCCTTTATCCGATACGCCATGTGATCCTGCTCCCAATCCAAGCAACTCCGTGTGCCCCAAAAAGTATGCAGCTTTCACATTATCAACCCCAACGGCGTCTCTTATTTTTATGGCTTTATCTCTTTCATCCTCGTAGTCTGTATGATAAAAAACCACGCTTGCGTCGTAGGGGAGGGCTGCTCCTTCTATAATTTTGCGTTTCGGATCGTAAGCCGATGTAGCAATGCGGTTAAAAAGATTTCCCGGCCCCGACCAAAGTTCTCTTCTAAACATATCATTAAACCCCTCCTTAAGTATCTGCATCGTATCATCTTTCATCTGGGTAAAAGTTGCAATAAAATTGGGGTGCGCCAGCAGGTGGATGGATTCATGTAAAATTGTTGTAAATGCATCCCATCTGCCCTTTCTTTTCTCTGCTGCGTCAGCGTCAGCATCACGGATATAAGGATTAATGTTAATTCCATTTGTCGCCTCTGCAGGCCAGCTTTGAACTGTCGTATCAATATCAGGGATCAGCGCCGGGTCGGTCGCAATGCTTTTGGCAACCTTATCCATATCGCCCTGTTTACAATGGTGTGCATTGCCTCCGGCCTGGGTTGAGATCCAGTAATTAACCCAGCCTGTGCGCCCGCTTTCATTTTGCCATTGCGTGGTTACAGATTGGTCTTTCAGCTTACCTTTCACATCAAACGCCCCGGGTGTAAATTTAGAAGAAGCATCATGCGTGGCGCCCATAAGGTAGCTCTTGAAATAGGTTTGCAGCTCGTCCTGCACCACATCAGCCATAGAGTTCATTTGCGGGATTGGTAAAACAGGCGGTTTAGCTTTGGTGGCGGTAAATGTTGTTGCAGTATCGTGCACGTATTTCTCAACCGGTTTTCTGATCTCTTTTTCGAGCCCCGGGGTTGTACAAATTGCATCAGGGCTCGGAACGGTAGTTTTACCACCCGAAGATGTTGCACCCGGAATTAAAGCCGCTTCTGCCTTTGAGCGTTCGTCCTTAGTTAACGCGTGCGTATTGCTCATTACATCATGCTGCACGGTACCTTCTGCCAGCTTTGAAACTTTCATTTTTGACAGTGCTTCAAGCGTTTTTATTATCGATGGCTCACTTACAGGGTCGGAGCCAGCTTTTACTGCCGCACTTTCCGCGTTAAAATCACTATTTGCTATTAAAAGGTGGGTATGTAAAAAATCCTGCAAGGCTGTAATATCGGCCTTGGCATTCGGCATACCTTTGCCCACATTGTCGCCGAGGGTTAAACCATAAATGTTTTGTGCTACCTGTTTACTTAATACAGCCTGCTCATTGGTAGCAATAGCGGCAATAGTTTTAGGAATTGATGCAGCAGGCACAAAGGTCATGGGGGGGATCGCGGCGATAGCAAGCAACTCGGCCGAGTAATCGGCATGGCTCAGGCTGTTTGACCGGTGCAATGATTCAATCACTTCCACCACATCTTCCTTCAGGTTACCGGTATCGCCAACAAGCCTCCCCGAGTCCATTGTGATAGATTGCCTTTGAATAAACCGCTGCAGGTTTGCACCCGGCCCCTGTTGCTGTACTACATGCGTAAGCTCATGCGCCATTAACCTCTTGCCGCCATCGCTATCAGGCGAATATTGACCGGCGTTAAACACAATGTTGTTGCCCGTAGTATAAGCCAGCGCGTTTATAGATTGTGCCGATTTAGCAGCAACAGTATCGGTATGGATCCTCACATTAGAGAAATCATGCCCAAATCGCGGTTCAAAAAAGCTCTTGCTTTCTGCCGACATTTGCTGCCCCGATGAGCTTAAAGAGCTAACATAATTATCAAGCCCGTGGCCCCCGGTAACTTCGTTTACATCGCTTTCTTTGCGGTGTACGTGCTCCTCTTCATCTTCGCAGGCCCGGCATTTACGCTGTAACGTATTATTGGCCGGTTTAAAAAAGGCACTTGCATTCGTCGAAGGGGCGGCCATTCGCATAACCTTGTCAGCCATAGCATCAGCTTCCTGTTCGTATACATCATTAGGCTGATTTATGGTTAGCTTAGGCTGAAAAAATGTACACGGCTTTCCGGCAATCTTATTTAAAGGCTGTGGATTTGAATTTTGTTTACCCGCTGGAGTTATTGACATATGTTGTTTTTTAAGGTATAGGCCACCTGATCCCCCATACCGGGTTATTCATTTCTGCATTAAAGGCCGCTTTTTCGGCGGTTGTCCATGATGTTGTTGTGAAATTATAAGTATCCGTTACAAAAGCGTCAACCTCCCTGCAATTACAGGAACAGCCCATTGTTTGAAGGATGCCTCTTATCCCTTCACGTGGATCAGTAATAGTTGTATTGAACCAGTTTGCAAGCCGCTGTCGTGCCGGGTCAGTAGCAGGGGCAGCAGCAGGTATGGCCCTGAATGCCGCTGGAAACTCGCTTATCTCTGCAGACAATTCAGTTAGTTCCGGTTGCAGGTGCGCCCTTGTGCAGGCAGGCGTTCTGATCCCGGCGGGTCTTGAATGTGGCGCAGTATCAAATATGCCGTGCTGCGATTCGTGTGTAAGGGTTTGTAAAGTGTTTACCCTCCAGTCTTCGCGGTTAAACCGGCCAATTGTAGCTGCCGAAGTTGTATTAAATTGCAGGGCCTGCTGGTTTAAAAAGCCATGTACAAAAACACAATGCCTTGTTGCGCCTGCCATACCAGGCACAACAGTGCCCGAAGGCAATGAGTCGGCTATCCACTGGCTGCAGTCCTCAGTAAACGCTCCTGTTTTAGGCGACATATCCATGTCAATAAAAATGCCCTGAATGGTGGCTAACCTGCCTGGAAACTGCGCCTCCAGAAAGATCTCCAGCTGCGTGGCGCGGCCGCCATGACCGTTGCTCACCGCCACCGATGGCGACTGCGCCAAACGCCTCGTGCGCGCGGCCTCCTCATTTTTTTCCTCCTGGATATCAAATGCCTCGGCAGACCCGGCGATTCCCCCACCTCTGCAAATTGGTGCCGGTGTACAAAGCCGCTGAATGCTTCCCGAACTGCCGTTTTGCTGAATTACATGCGTTAGCTCATGCGCTATTAACTTTTTTTCGCTATCACCTTCGGGCGAATATTGGCCGCCGTGTACCTCGCCTCCATCTTTCTCTTTACGATGCACATGTTTTTCCTCTTCTTCTTCACAAGCCTGGCATTTGCGCTGTGCCGCATTATTTACCGGCCTAAAAAAATAATTCTGCTTTGCCGACAGATCAGTCATCCGCATCACCTTATCGGCCATATGATCGGCCTCCTGCTCGTACACGTCACCAGGCTGATTAACGGTAAGTTTGGGCTGAAAAAATGCCGCACTTACCGGCGGGTTTTGCTTCTGCTTATTAGATGACGCTGTTTGCGGGGCTAAATTCATTGTGTTAAAAATTAATTCTTAAGCATAGCACTTCTTCTCTATTATGCCAGGGAATCACCATTTTTAAATGATTCCTGGATTTATTTTTTTATTATATTAACCTTAGTGTGATAAAGCACACTGTGATAATTTATCTGCTGGATCTCTCCGCCAACGTGTACACATCCATGCGAGCTGGCATCTGTAGGCCCCTGGTGCAATGCTTCGCCTCCATGAAAAAATACCGCAAAGTGCATGTTTGCAGAAAGGTCTTTTGAATACCGGTTGTTCGGGCCCTCCCTTTCTCCGGGTTTGAACGGGGCAGAGTGTGAACCGCTGTTATAGCCAACGCCCTCCATCCGGATTACGTGGAAATTCCCGGCGGTGGTCATCCCGAGTTCGGGTGAACCCGCTGCTACAGTAAAATTCACCGCTGTCATTTTATCTTTATAATATTTGGCCACACCAGTACCTGTCCACATGTTTGCCCCATTGGCATCGGTTTGCTGCTTATCCAGTGTAACAGTAATCTCTTCAATCCATGGTTTGGTTTCCTGGTCTTTATCCCAGTTAAAGCTATCCTCTACCAGGGCGGGTGGCTGGTCTGCCTTACCAAAATTAAAAGCGTTTTTGGGCCGATAGGGTTGCACCCTGTCGCTTTGCTGCACCACATGGGTAAGCTCGTGTGCCATCAATTTTTTTCCACTATCGCTTTCGGGCGAATATTGCCCGCTGTTAAAAATAATATTGTTCCCAGTTGTATAGGCCAGCGCATTTATTGACTGGGCTGATTTCGCCGCAACCGAATCCGTATGAATCTTTACGTTCGAGAAATCATGCCCAAACCGGGGTTCAAAAAACTGCCTGCTGCTTTGAGGCATCGATTGCCCCGTTGAGCCCAAAGAGCCCACATAATTATCCAGATCGTGACCGCCTTGCACGTCACTGCCGTCACTCTCTTTTCTGTGTACAAATTTATCTTCCTCCTCGCAAGCCTGGCATTTGCGTTGCAAAGGTGCGTTTGCAGCGTTAAAAAAAGCGCTTTGGCCGGTGCCTGGATGTGACATATTCATAACCCGGTCGGCCATAGTATCAGCCTCCTGTTCAAAACTGTCGCCAGGTTCATTTACGGTAAGTTTAGGCTGAATGACCGGTTTGAAAAATGGAGTTCCATTAGCCGGGTTATTAGCCTGCTTTTTGTCATCGTTGTGTTTAAAATCAACTGATCCCATATTTTTTAATTAATACCAATCAACACTTAACAGTTCCTGCATCCAGGGCAAACGGATGGTTGAGAATCCCCACGGTAGTTTGCCCAATAAAATATCTATTGTTTTTTGTTCAACGGTTAATAGCCAGCCGCTATCCTTTAACTCTAAGTTGCCGTTGCGCTGTAAAAAAGCACCGCGAAACCCATCTATCGATGTGTTTTTTAACGGTTCCCAATGGCTTAATACGGATCGTAATAAATTAGCTGTTTCTGTCGCTTCCTGATCGGTTAGCTCTATGGATGATGGCAATGTATTTTCCATCGGTTGTCCGCATAAAATCTTTTGAAGTGTCAGGTCAAACTCTGCGGCTTCTGTTTCACCGGTTGCAATATAATGCAGCAATAGTACAGCCCTGGCCCGGGCATCGTCATTCTTAAATTTCCCACCGGTTAATAACTCCAGGCCCTCAAAAAATGACTTCAAAAAGGGATGAAGCATTACTATCCCACTATTATTTACACTTATTATATTTCCCTCGTTCGTGCCGTCTTTTTTTGTTACGGATACGCCTTTTTTTGCCTGATCTTTTGCTGAGTTTTTCGTTGCAGCAGCATCGCCCGGATTGCTGTCTTTTTTTAAGATGTTATAATCGTCCGGGTTGTTGTCTTTTGGTGATGGGATACTATCATCTATTTTTAAGCTGCTGTCGTTAGTATCAACAGTATCATCTGAAGCCGGCTCAGCCTGTTCGTTTTTTTTATGAAGAGAAGATCTGCTTTCAGCATCTGTATAACCCTCATCCATCCTTAGCTGCGCGATTAGATTTTTGAATGCCAGCCTTACAGCTTCAGTTTTAAGGCCCTCATTTATGCTGCTTTCTTTATCAGCATAAATATACCGGCTTTTAACACCCCAATAATTGAATAATGCCTTTAAGATCTCGAAGGCCGGGGCTTCTCCATCGGCCGCTAGCAAAACGCGGACGGCGGTTTTCCAGATCTGGTCGCGTGCAGCCAGCCTGCTAATGGCAAAATTGTAAGTATTTGTTTTTGATGAATTTTCGTTTGATGATTTTCCCTTCGATGGATCATCTTTTGATAGATTTTCTTTTAATGGTTCTTCGCCTACAGCATGTTTTTTATCATCACGCGCCGCAGTCTCCGGTCTATCTAAACCGCCAATTATAAATAAGTAATCTGCAAAAATAAGCTCCCACGAATCATCAAAAATCGGGGCCATTTTGAATAACAGCTCAGCAATAAACTTATTTGAAAATTGCTGAACCAGGCGGTCGATAATTACAGGTCGGTCCTGGTAATTGGTCTTTAGCCAGTTGAAAAAATGTTTGTATTCGGCTGTATTTAGATAAGTTAAGATTTCTTCCTCCCAGTCGACTTTTTTGCCTGCCTGGCTATACCAGGGCAGGTAGCCTTTTTCGAGGAAAAAGATCAGTGCGTTTTCTACTGATTGTGCTTTACTAAATATTGCTTCTTCACCTTTTGCCCCGCTTAAGCTTTCCTTTTTTGCAGCCAGGCTCTTTGTTAATGCGCTAATAAACTGCGTTTTAAATTCAGATTCAAAGTTTTGAAGTCTGATGTTGCCCAGGTCCAACTGCAACTTGTCAATCCGCACAACCTTGTCAATAGGGAATGCTGCGTCCAGGATGTCCTCCAGGTTATCCATTAATCCATTTTGAAGCAGCCTGCTTACCCTATCCTGCAAAGCATACGCCTCATCCTTTTTTAAAAGATGAAGCGTAACTTTTTGCTTATAAATAAGGTGCCTTGCCATCCGGATCTGTTTTAATCAGCCTGCAATCAATTCATTATTTTTTCTTCTTTTTGGTAAACAAACCCTCTATTCCCTTAATAAACCCGGTTTCACTTTCTTTAAATGTCGGTGCCAGTTGGATTCCGTTAGGGTTAACAATATAGCTGTGTGCAACAGGCAAATTAGCGCAATTACCATTTGAGGTAGTGAGTGTTACCTGGGTTTTAATTTGTTTGTCTTTTTCCGGGTCAAATATTATTTGCATATGCTGTACTGGCCCGGTTGCTTCCTTTACTGTAAACCCATCACCAAAGGTCCACTTATACGTAAATTTGGTATTCGGCTTTTCAACGCCAAACGCTGCATCAATGGTAAATGTGCGATCTGTGTTGGGGGTAACCTTTTCACTTTTGCCCGAAAAATCAAAGCGGTTGGGTGTTGGCAAAACGGTGACGGTAACCGGATCCGCATCTATTCCACCTGCGGTGTAAGCAATGGTATAGGTGCCGGCCCCTGCTGTTGCAGGGGTAAATGTGAGGCCTTTATCATCCAAACCAGCTACTTTTTTAAACGTACCCCCTGCTATAGATACAGTTATCTTTTCTGCATCGGTATCATTGTCACAAAAAGTTGTATTCATGGAAACAACAGGTTTTGGCGGCGGTGGGTTTTTGGGCTGTTCAAGTACATAAGCTACCGGCGGGCAATCAGAACAGCATAAATAAGGGATGTAGAAATCGGCTATAACCGCCCCGTCAGGAATTGTTTGCGCCTGCGATTGCTGTGCCTGCGCTCTTTCTCTTTCCAGCAGTACTAAAATTCTATCCTTTGTTTCGGCCAGTGTTTCTGTCTTACTGTTTAAATAGCTTCTTATAAGTTTAATAGTATCCTCTCCTGTTGCAGCCGGTGCGGCGGGAGCTGCGGCTTGTGCAGCCGCCACATTTTCCCTTGCCACAACCTCATCGGGGACTTCAAACGCCAGGCTGCCTGCTGCGGCAGGCGGCGTTGTGGCATTGGTTGCGGCTGAATGATAAACCAATACAAATGTCCCACCCTTTGGCACACCCGCCTTATGTTCAAGGCCGGGATGATTTTTATAATAGTTTAAAAAGTTAAGCTGCTGCTGGTATTTGGTTAGCCTGGCAGTATACTCCGTCTTCAAAATTGCAATCCGTTCTGCAATACAAATGGTTGTCAGCACGCCCATTTCATCAACTAACAGATCAAGCTCCGTATCTTCAACAAGGGTAACAAATTGTGCGTTTGCTCCACCCGTACTTGCGGGCGTTAAGGCCACGGTCAACTCTGTAAGAATGGTGAATGTAAGCACGGTATCGACAAGGTAGGTTTGGGCGATGGTATTAAAAGCAGCGATGTCCAATTGCGCCAGCGTGTTAGTTTGCAGGGCATACATCATCGTTTCCACAGAATCGATAAACTCGAAAAAATAATGATAGGCTGTGGTTGTCGGAACGCTTTGGTTAATCTGTACAGGGTTTGTAAATACGCCTGTGGAGCTCAGCGAATTCAAATAGGCTGATCCGATGGTGTCGGCAACTGCCGGGCAATATTGTCGCATAAAATCGCCTTTTTTATATGCGGCGGTGGCTGCTGTACCCGATGCATCTATGGCTTCAACGTTTACCTTAAATGCGGAGAATTTTAAAGCCACAGGTTTATCAGTTTCAAACAAACCTGTATCTGTCTTTTTCCGCGAATTGTAGGCAACTACCTTGTAAGGCAACTTGGAGATAAAACAAAAAACCAGGTGAATCTTGCAGGCGGCTTCGCCAATTATCAGTTTATAGTCGGTTTCAAGGTCGTTTATATTGCATTGGGGTAAGGTTGCGCCGGCTTTTAACTGATCAGCGGATACAGCTACCACATCAAATGGCAGGTTATACTGCTGCCGCTGATTCAGGATATTGGTTAAAACATTGTTATAATTCTGGCCGATAAAACCCTCTATCCTAAAAAAATTATTATACTCAATATCATACAACAATGGCTGGGTTACGGCAGTATTACTGTTGTACAGATTTGCGTTGTAACCAAGGTTAAAGGCAGCGCTGCCATGGCTGGTTTTATGATAATTCCAGTATTTATACAATTCGGCTCCGGCTGCGTTTACCTGGTAATAATAAGGGATGGCGCGTTCCGAAAGCCATGGGTATTCGTACTGGCTCGGGGTGATCTTTAAGGTGGCCTGTAATTGCAGCGCCTGCGATTGCACCGTAAATTTATTCGCCATTATCACCATGCGGTTAAACAATAGCATTGCTCCTGAAACGGCGTCCTCATTTTGTGAAAACAAGCCTGAATACATAAAGTAATCCCGATAGGCATCTTTTGTGAAAGGATCAGTATCATCAGAAGCCAGCCCTAAAATTAAATGCAGCGGAAACAGGTTTTCATCCGGGCAGCAGGTGTCGTTAATGTCTGACACCTTAACCGAAAATTCGTACCAGGCTTTTATCAGATCGTCAACAAAATCATAAAAATATTGAATGAACACCTGGTTTTGAGTAAGCACTGTATTCCTGTAGCTTTTTAAATTAGCCAGTAAATTGGCAAACGGATTAGTGGCAACGTTTACCAGGCCACCATATTTTTGAAAGGCGAAATTATAAGCATTACTTACCTGGGTTAAAGTTGTATCGTCAACAATATTGGCGAACGCGTTCAATACATCCGCTGTTGAATTAAGCGCCGCGTAAGGTACATTAAAGCGTTTCAGGCTGATTTGGTGCGGGATGTTCGCAGCCGGGGCAGTTGGCTTGTTGTTTGTCGAATCAGCCAATACTTCAGGCAGATCTTTTATGGCAACCAATAATGGCCTTATGGCAAAAGCCATGGTTGCGCCGCTGTTATTGCAATCCTGCATATTGCAGTTTTTCAGGTCGGTTTCCTTTGCTTCCAAAAACAGCGCAACCACGTAATCCTGCAAAAAGCTGGTGGCCGATGAAATGGTTACCGCCGTTAGCTGCTTGGCGCTTTCAAGCGCAGCATACTGATCGTCGGTAATCAGCTGCCAGATCTTTTTCGTCGCCCAAAACGGCGCATAAAAGGGCAATTTGGCGCCATGGTCAAACGGCAGGTCGCCGGGGATCTCAACCGGGCTATACGGAATATAATACGTATAGTTTGTTGCTTCCTGGGCAATCAGGTATCCCTGCGATGTTATTCCGCATCCCTTTGTTACCTCAATAACACCGGGGTTCAGCACAATATCCAAACCGCAAACAATGCCAATTCCAATTAGCTTGTTCCGTGTCCAGCGGTTTTGCTGGTCAAGGTAGTTAAAGGTTTCGTTAAGGTGCTCATTGGTAAGCACCTGGTCTGGTTCGTACACGATGTACTCAAATGGATTTGCCATATATCAATTTTTTAAAGATCCTAAAACTGTTTTGCCCAGCTGAACCGAGTTGGTATCCTTGCTCTCGACACAATCGTGCAGGGTAGCTACCGGGTATTCGCTATGCAGGGTGAATAATAATTGTAATAAAGTTTTATTTGCAGCCTCAAAAACGGGCAAGGTTGTTTTATCGGCAGAGTAATTAGCTAACGCGATGATCCATGCCTTGTAAGCATTTTCAAAGTTGTAAAGCATCACATCATTCACCCAGCATACCTTTACAATGGTATGGGCGGGCAGTTCCTGCCTGATGATGTTTTCGAAGTATGACCTGAATGCCATGCTCTGGAAATGAACAGGCCAGTAAGGCAACACCACCGAAATGCGGAATGAATAGGGGTCCTGCTCGCCGCAAAAATCGCAGTCGGCATCAAGGCAAACAGGCGCCATAGCAAACGTGTTATCGCGGGGGCGCAGCAATATATGCTCAATTAAGTGCATACCTTCTGCATCGCATTCGTTGTTGAATTCCTTTATAAATTGGGTCAGCGCTGTATTGGCGTCCGCCTGTGATGTAAAATTGTTGCTTATTGCCAGGTTATTGCCGCCATCGTCAACCACATAAATGTTCCAGTTGCTTCCGGTTTGTTTTATCACAAAGCTGCGCCCGGCCAGTACCAAATCCATAAAGGCGGGTAGTGAGCTGTTCAGATCATCCTGCGTAGCATAGCTGGCTACAGATTTCAATGTGTTGCCATTTCCATCGCCAAAAACAAATTGGAATTTGGCAGGCGTATCGCTCGTGGTAATTATAGTTGCGTTGCCGATGCAGTATAAAAACCTGCGGATAAAATTATTATAACCACCAAGACTGCTCAACTTCTTTTCAGCACCCGATACATTGTCGGTATCCCAAAGCTGTGTGGTATCAACAGTGAAATCGGCGTTCTGCGGAAAGTAATTGTATGCCCTGCCGCGCTGATAGCTGGTAGTAGGATAGTTATCCAAAAACTGGATCTTGTTGTTGATCAGGTCAACCGGGTTAATGCCGGTTTCCTGCTGTGTTGTATAATCCAGTGTGTACATCAGCAAAACGTATTCGTTAAACGACTCTGCAAAGCGGCTCATCAGGTGATCGAGGAAACGATTTCGCCTGTCTAAAAACGTTTCACGTTCCTCATACAAATTTTGCCAGCTGTTCACTGTGACATTTGCCGAATCCTGGTGCTGCATTACCAAATCATCAATGGTTTTTGCGCTGCTGTCCTGCTTGTAGATAGGCAGGATATCCTTTATGGTATTTAAAAATTGCGCGTAATAGGTTTGATCAGTGATCTCTGTTGAGAATAATTCTTTTGCGTTCTTTAACTGGGAGAAGAAATCGGCCAGCAACTGGTCATATAATAATAAATAGGCTTTCAATTGTTTCGCTTGCGCCAGTCGCTCATCAGTGGCATTTGGCGGCAAACCGGCCTCGCTGATGCCATAGGTTTGCGGGAAGAGGTCTTCCACCGATGTATAGCTATCCAGTTCGTAATAAGTACCAACCGGCACATCAATATCATAGGTATGGCCTAATAACTTATTACGTGCTTTAACCGCATTCATCCAGTTCAACCTGCTGCGCACGTCTGCCATAGACGGCAGATACGGGAACTGGTTTTTATAGAACAGGATCTTTGATTTGGTTTCGGCCAGCACAGGTTTACAGCCGGTTGTGATCGGCATGCACCATTTTTTCCCGGTTTCAGCAGGGATCGGATTATTGTCTGCATCGTATTTGGTCATCCTGAAATTACGGGCGGCCAATACGCCCTCAACATTCATGATCAGGCTGATAATGTCGGAGCCGTAGATCTCATCTCTGAGTTGTGTTTTTTCTAATTCAACGGTATCGATAAAGCCATGCTGCAAAACAGGGCCCTCAAAAATCTCGTCGGTAGTGTAGCCCTTCGCCTGCATGTCACTCAACTGGTAAAAGTTTATCGATGGATCGAAGTATTCCTCGATCGCGAAAAATACCTGCGCCTGCACTTCCTCCATGTCCGCCGAAGGCGCAACATCAATGTCACAGCAAATCGCAATTTCCTCGTCCTTAATGGTATTAACTGTTACAAAATCCTCGCACAGGTTGCGGTTTTTATTTAGGGTGAGGATTGCCGTCTTAACTATGTTGTTCGCTTTTTGGATTTTTAAAATGTAAAGGTTGATGACCTGCAATGCAAAAGCGGTATCGAAAAATCCCTGGATCTCTGCAGCTCCAACAGTTTGGCCTGATGGCTGCAGGTTAACGCTTACTATCCCATTAAGGGTTTTAGCGTGGCTTATCCCCCCGGATTTATAGGAGAAATTTACTTTAATGTTGATACCAGCGCCTGCCGGGAAAGTTGTACTTACAGCAGTTATTGATTTTGGGTCGGCTGTTAACAATGCCGCGACAGTAGCATCATTCCAAACAGGGAAAATCACCGTAAGGCTAACTGTTCCTGCTTTAAATGCGCCGAATGCCGGGTTTAAGATTTGTAGTTCACCATTATTCAGATCGCCAAATTGCTCGTCGTTTTCCAGGTCGAGCAATACATTGTATAAGCCAGACAAAAAGATAGGGTGAGGGGTAACATCATAAGTCAGCGCATCGGCTTTGCAATCTGCATAAATGGCAACCTCACCGGCAGGTACTTTTTTATTGTTTATGGTAAAGAAGTCATTGAACATAAACCATGCATTGTGTACCCCTACAATATCTATCAGCAATTTACGGTAATCATCCACGTTTAATGGCGATTGGGTGAGGATATTCTTTGCAGTAAATAAGGTTTGTGATGGTGCTATGGTGCCGTCTGCTTGCGTCAACAGATCCTGCATGGGCAGGTCGGTGCGATAACCCAGCTCGGTAATTGCGTAGCACAAGGCTTCCATAATGGTGATGCCTGGGTCGTGCTCGTTATAATCGGTCCACCGTGTGCTCCCTAATTTTTCAATATACTTTAACCCTGCTTCGCGGAGAAAAGCATAGTCCTGGTCATGCGAGAGGACAGGGGCTTTTGATATGGTTAAATCTGTCATATACAATCACATTTAGCAGGTGTACTAATCAGGTGTTTTACTTTGGTGGTTTCGTCGTAATACGATACCAATATCGACCGTGCAGTGCTCGGAACGGCTTCCTCAATATCGGGGAAGTATTGCACAACCGTTTCGCCGTCACGAACAAACTGATTCATCTTGAAGCAGGTTACAAAATCAACATAATATCTTTCCTCAATAAAATTGAGTACTACCGATTTTTGAATGGTGGTGTTAAAGCTGATGGCCTGTGGGTTGCCGAAAGCCCATGGCGTTAAAAACTGTTCTATATCGTCGTTCAGTTGATTGGAGAAAAACGTAGGGTCATAATTCTCTCTAAATGTTACCGCAAAATCAAACTGCACTTCCTCAAACTGCGGGTTGCAAACATTCAACCTTACAAACGGCGATGTCAATGTTTTCAGGTAAGCCTGGATCTCGGTCAGCAAGCCAATGCTGGTATATGGCCGCAAAATATTGGCGGTATTAAGGTGCGTCAGATCGGGAATGGTAATTACCATCGCCTGGCCGGCCAATGTTTCAGAATACCTTGGCTGGTTGGTCTTTTCGTCCAGTATAAACCCGGTATGGTTGAGGCATTTTGCTTTAAAGATCTGCGGGAAATATTGCAGCGTTAAGCGCTCATAATCCCACGCAGTAATAGCACGGTGCTTGTGGCGCAGGCGTTCGCTCACCCTCACATAAAACTGGTCATCTGTTTCGGCTACCCTGCCTCCGAATGAGCTGTATGGCTGCTGCGTTTGCTTCAATGCTCCATCGGGAATAGCGGGTTTACTGATGGTATTTGGCGGCAGCACATTTGTAAATGCTATACCCTTCGCTATATCCTGCACAAACTGCGCCCTGGTGGCATTGGTATCAACTGCAATTAATTTGCATACGGCATCGGTATCATGTGCAACAACTGCCTTTATCCAGATCAAATTACTATCAACACGTGTATTGTTAAGCGTTGCCTGCCCGGGAACATTAAAAATCACCAGGCCCGATGTGGTTAAATTATTCGTTTGATCCGTTACCGATTGCTTATCAAACAGGATCCAGTTGTTGGCGCTTAAATAATACCAGTCAACTTCAGTCATATTCTTTAAAGGATTTGCGCTGCCGTCAGATACCTCGAACAAAACCGAAAATGTTTCATCGGGCAGGGCATTGGCTAATCCGATCCACAGCTCGCCGCCGTTGTCACTTGCATTGTTATCATCCAGGTTGAAAACCGGTAAAAAGGTAAGCGGTGCATCGGTGGTAATAGCCGGATGCATTTCGCGATAGCCAAACGGCTCAACATGGTAATAGTAACTGCTGCGGTCATTAAAATCGTTAAATAATAAATTATCCTCGGCAGTATAGCTGATGCTGATAGATTTTATAGCCGGCGGCGCTGCAATCGGTGTGGTTACTTTGTTTACCTGGTAACCGGTTACATTAGGGGGCGTTGCGCCATCGGTAAGCACAGTTACCGATGGCTGGGGGATGCTGTTGATAAAAGTACTCAGATTATAATCGGTATTGTTCAGCGTCAGTTCTATGTAGCCATCAACAGATGTTATTGCATAGCCACCGTTCGCGGTAAAATCGGGTTGCGATTGTACAACATTCTCCAGGCCGGTTGTGGTAACGGCAGGCAGGCCTATTAAATAATAAGTATCGCCGGTTATTTCTGTAAGTGTTGCAGATCCAAACCCTTTTTCCTTTGCACTGATTCCTCCCTTTTCAAATGTTATATAATCTTCAAGTGTTTCAACTTCAAATTTGGGGGTCAGTTTAAGCATCTTGTCAAACTTTACCTGTCCGCTTTTTTGTGCCGCTGTAACAGCTGAGACCTTTTGCGTAGCCGGAGTTATGGTAATGCTCGAGGCATATAAGCTCACGCTACTGCTGTTTACAGGCTTCCAAACGCCTTTTACCAGCGATGATATTTGGGTTGTAATGTTGCTATGTGGTTCCTGCTGCCAATCAAGGTTGATGGTTAGGCTGGTCAGATCCTTTTGAAAAATCTCCTTGCTGCCGATGATAAACGACGCACCAGAGTCCGGGAAATCGCCAAAAACCTTAAACGGTTTCGAGGCGTCTATCTTACCGTCGTCATTTTGAAGCGCCAGGTTTTTAGCCGCGTTTACAGTTGCTGTTACGCCTATTGTTTTTATCCGCAGGTTTTTAATTATTTGGTACGATATCGAGCTATCCAGCGTTAACCTAACCATCGGCAGCGCGGCTGTAAAATTGCCGGTATGCAGTTTCGCATTAAAGGGCACTATTGCCGGGGCATCTCCCTCAAGGGTTATGGTTAACGAGAATGAGGTGCTGTCGATTACTTTTGGGGTGTAACCTGTTGCGGTATACCATCCCTTTAACCCGGTAAGCTCAACAGTGAAAATATCCGACAGGCTTGCCTGCGTAACGCCGGTTAAATTATTGCAGTTAAAGGTTAGTGTTACTGTTCTGGTCCCCTCGTTAAGGTATAACACTTTTGATGCTATGGCAAAGCCTAAGCCCGCATGCGTTATGTTTTGCTGAGGACCGCCAAAGGGGAACCAGGATCCATCGGCACTTAGCAATTTTGCGCCCTGCCCATCCTGCGAATTTGCAACCGGAGCGGCAAAAAGGGTAGCCGGGTTCATTCCCTTATTTAGGTAGAGCGCTTTTAGTTCCTGCACACTTGCCGTTTGCAGTACAACGTCATTAGTTGTCGCATAGAAAAGGTCGTTTTTGTTGGCGTCTTTGCCAGCTTTAAATTCAGTACCCGCCGGGATTAAATGTTGGTTGATGTTTTTTTGAAGCGAGAAAACCAGGTGTACAAAATCAGCTTCAGCAGCATTATTGGTCAGCGCTAAAACATCCTTATAATAAAAATCGAGGTTGCGTTTGGTGTATTGATTTAGGTGCTCCTGCGCAAATGCGAAAAGCTTTAAAAAAGCAAGGTATAGGGCATAATGCGGTGTATGTGATGGATATGTATCCAGCATGTTTGCCAAAAATCCGGGCGTGCGGCTGATGATGTTGGTTACCCCATCGATAAAGGCCTGGTAAATACCCGAGAATAAATTGTGTGTTAAAATATGGTTGATATCATCACGCAATACACCGCTCATCAGGATGTTATTGGTAACGAAGGTAGTGTCGATGTTAAACGGCGCAGTTAATGCCGGGATGTTGAAGTTTTGCGATAAAACCAGGTCGTCAACCGGCGTTCCGTTATAGGTGAATGTTGATGTTTCGTCAATCAGCGAATCAGGCAGGTTGTTTTTAAACTGGTCGTAGTAATACAGCAACCCATTCAAAGGTGTGGATAAGCTTGATGCGATGGACACCGACAAAAACTCACCATATTCTGAGCCATCAGGCAGTTGATGATAAGCCTTGTCCAACGCTGTAGCCAACGAAAAGACAAAATCAAACAAAACCTTAAAATAGCTTTTTGCATCGGCATCTGTTGTTGCGTTGATGGCGCTGTCGGTTATGGTTTTTATAAATAGTGCATAGTCCTGCGTTTTCCAATCGGCAAGGCCGGCAATTATTACCGCGCTGTCGTTACCCATTAAGGCCTGCCAGTCGCCTGCAATGGTATTTGTTAGGTCGTAGAAGTTTAAATAGGCGCCATATTTTTTTGTAAAGAGGATCAGATCAGCCGTGGTGCGCTCATCCACCTTTGGGCAATTTGCCAATAGGGCATCCAGCGACCGTTGCGCCTGGCTGGTGCCGTTATATGAGAGTAAGCCGGTGTCTAAACAATTTTTTGCCATTACTGTATTTCTGTTCCTTCGTTTTTATAGAAGGGGTATACAAAATTGAACCTTGAATTTGTTGTGCGGACGGTATAGTCGAGCACGATGGCGATGACGCCCTCGGTTTCCCTGCTATCATCAATTTTAACCGAGTTAAGATCTATCCGCGATTCGTAAAAAAGTATCGCTGTCCTGATCATCTCGCTGATGTATGTTTTAAACGTGGTGGTGATGGGCTCAAACAGCATCTCATCCAGGTTGCAGCCATAATCGGGCAGCATGATCCTTTCGCCCTTGCGGGTTGCCAGCAGGATTTGCAGGCTTAGCTGTATATCTGCTTCATCGCTGGTCATTACCAGGTTATTTGAAAAATTATCAAACGTTGGCGGGAAGCTCCAGCCCGTTCCTAAAAATGAATTTGCCATATTAACCTCCTATAATTACAGTTGGGCACCCTATTATTATTGAACCTCCGTGTGCCGTGGTATCGCCCATGCGGGCTGCGGGTTTCCCGCTTATTAAAACTGTTGCCGAGCCCATCGCTATTACATCCGGTGGGCCGGCGCATGTACACATATCGCCAACGCAAGCTGCGGGTAAACCGCCAATCAGTACCGTTGCACTGCCCGGCGGTAAAACCGGCCCGCCAACGTGGGGCACAGGCCCGGTAAACATCGGGCACACATGCATATCCGAAACGCGTGCTGCAAATGGCATCTTTTTATCTTTAATTTATCATTACAACTCCACCCTTTAGGGTTGCCGTGCCTGAGCCCTCAACCTTTACCGATGGTGCGGATATAGAAGCACTCCCGCTCCCGGCATTTATTGACGCCCCGCCCGCGCTTACTGCAAAGCTTGACGATGGACTTATTGAAACATTGGCCGCCGAGATGGTCAGATCGCCGGTTGCTGTTAGTTTGATATCGCCGGCGCTTGTCATGCTTATCGCTGATGAATCCATCGAAAAAGAATTGCCGTTCTCGTCCTCCATCTTCATCACGCCATCCTGCTCGCTTATCGTTATTTTCTTGCCTGCGGGCGTTTCAATCTTTAGCGATTTTTCATCATCATTAAAAATCATCTTCATCCCGCTGCGCGATGTGTAGCCTTTTTCGTTGTTTTGGTTTGAACCTTGCAGGGGTGCAGGTTTTGCGCTGCTGTTCAACATGCCCAGCACTACAGGGTGGCGCGGATCGTTGTTTAAAAAGCCGAGTATTACCTCATCGCCAACTTCCGGACGGAAGAACATTCCGCGTTTATTTCCGGCATCAAGGGCTGCTATCCGGCACCATACCCCGTCCTCATTGGCATCGATGATCGGAAGCCTTACCCTGATGCGGTCCTGGCTGTCAGGATCGTTTTCTAAATTCGTAACTACACCGATTTGCAGACCTTGTATAGCGGGCAACATATCAACCGCAGATGACGAGCTAACTTCTGGCTGGCTTGCAAACAACTCATTAGTGAGGCCAAACTGCACATCGGTATTCCAGTTGCCGTTTACGATATCGTGCCTAACTCCCGAAACAAATACGGCCCCATTAAACCTATCGCCCACGCCACCAATATTTATCAAATCGCCGGGATTGAGCTGGCCGCCGTAGCCCCTGAACTTTACCCTGCCGCGGCAGCGTGACATTCTTGCCTTTAACAAACGTGAATCAGCCAGGCTTTGCAGCTCATCTGTGGTAATGTCTTCACCCGAAAGCACATCGTATTCCGCAATTCCAAGCACGCTGCCCAGGTCGCTGCTGGAAAAGTTTCCGTTTTCCTGGAAACCGGGTTCAGCAGCGTTTGCTGTGGTGATTGCCTGGTTGGCATAGTCCCATGTTTTGGCTACTATGCTTTGGTATTGATTGCGGGCGTCCAAGTCAGCGTCAAACTCCAGCATGGTTGCTCCGTAAACGGTGTCCAAAACCGGTGTTGTTGTAAAGTCGGGCTTTTTTGCGCTGATCTTTCCATTGTCCACTACACACAGCTTGCCATTAGCTTCCATGCGCGATACAATAAAGTCCCAATCGGTACTGTCGTATTGCACAATTGATTCCAACTTAACAGTGGTATCTTCAATGTCGCTTTCTAACCCATAAGTTCCGATAATTTCCGTGGCGGCATCGCTGTCTGTCGAGTCGTAGAAATATTTATTCTTGCGTGCTACGGTCATTTTTACAGCAAGGTCGCGGCAGTCAAGGATCAATACCGGCGAACCGTTATTTCTTATCTTCAAACTATGCCTTAAAATTACCCCGTTAAAAAGTGTTGCCTCATCCGAATGATAGCCAACGGCAATTTCAATGGTAGCACCGGGTACCAAAGTGGCCTCGTTACTTACGGGGAAGTCCTGCTTTGCCGGGTCGCCGTCATAGATCACCAGCTTTGCTACCGGGATGCGGTTAATCTCCTTGCTAAAAGTCATTGACACTACCTGGTAGGTGGTACCAAGCGCGGTGCCATTCACTTTTATGGTGAATGTAACCAGGTCGGTATTTTGTGGTCCGGGTAATGTTTGACTTAGTGACATGGGTTACTTTGCGATAGGGGGTAAAATGATCTTTGTTCCTGCTGTTAACTTTTTAAAATCGGTAAGGCCGTTAAATTTGGCAACCTGGTAATAGTATTTACTGTCGCCATACTCCCTGAAACACATCAGTGGCAGTGTATCGCCCTCAATTGCAGTTCGTACATGCGTCAGATCGGGCGATTGCCGGTTTTCAATGGCGGCCAGCTTTGTTTCGTCAATCACCCCCTGGAAGGTGCAATCGGCCTCGGCGCGCAACGGCGTGCCGTCCGGATTGAACAATTTGAAGGTAATGGTAAGGTTGGTTGCCTGGCAATTGTAAAGCAACGGCCCCCATTGCAGCTGCACAAAACGCGGCTGGTGGGTATCGCTGGCATACTGGTAAACAACGGATTTAAAATTCTCAAAATCCTGCATCACATCCGGTTTATCGACCGGCAATCCCGGCACCGCCAAGCCAGACAATAGCCCGCCTCCGCCTCTTTTTATCACGCCCGTTCCGTCGAACAAAAACTTGAACGTGAGCGATTGCGGTGACCTTTTGTTGAACGACGTAATACTTTCACTCGATCCCTGCGCGCTCTTCGGGTTGGTTTCTGAAGCATAGGTTAACGCGTACGATTCCGGGTTAATCAACACTTCATACTCATCGCCTGATGGGGTGTTAAAGCCGATATCGTCATACGCTACCAGCTTCATCTTTAATAATTGTCCGGAACTCATTAGCGTTCAGTTTTTTCTTTTAAAATCTCCAGCACCTGCTCCACACATTTGGCCACAATATCATCCGAATTGCCGGGTGAGCCGGCGGAGCCGGATGAGGACTTACCGCCAGAATCCTGCACCGTTGTGATGATCTGTAATTCTCGAATTTCAACTGGCATGATTGTAGATTTTAATTGGTTATCAACTGGCCTCACCTAAATCCTCTCCAAAGGAGAGGACTTGAACTTCGCGCTTCTCAGAACCCTCTCCTTTGGAGAGGGCAGGGTGAGGCGGTTAAGTCTGTGGTAAGAATTAATTATTGCCTTTATATTATTCTATCCTATGTGCTTAGGCTACCGAAATGCTCGCGCTGGCGGTTGCGCCGCCACCCAGCAAACCGGCAACTGCCCCAATGGCAGCTGATGCGGCGGCTGAAAGGTTGAGCGTTTTATAATACTCGTAGCGCAAGGTCATCGATTCAATAACGATTTGATTTTGCATGGCATCCAAACCCGAGATCTCGTACTTTATAGGAATGGCATTCGTGATGTACCATGACGATACAGGCAAATGGTCTTCATTTAAAAGTGATATCAGCATATTAGTTGGCTGATAGTTGAAGTTCTCGATACAGTCCAAACACCAGGCAGTAACCCCTGATACCAGCGTCATTCCGCGTTTCAATACCAGGTCCGAATAGGTGTTCCGTCCGGGCAGGCGGTGAACAAAACGGTTCTCGCCGCCTTCTTTATAGGTATCCAAATCCACGTTTACGCTCAGGCCTGTAACATCCTGGAAACGGAAGTCGTTGGGCACCTGTGGAAATATTTCAAAAACCACCAGGAAATGGAAGCCGGTAAAAGGGTAATCAAACATCGTTAGTCGTTTTGTATGGTTAAGCCTTCGTGTGCAAGTTCAAGCGTTTCAATTGCAACCTCGTTGCCATCTGCTTTAAGATCGGTCGAAGTGATTTTTGTTGGCCATGCATTTTTAATCTTCCATACAATAACCGGAGCCAGCGATTCGTCAAGGAGGCTTATGGTGATGTCCCGGCGTTCAACGGTGTTCATATTGATGGTATTAAACCAGGTATAATATTCATTATCCGATTTAAAAATGCCGCGCTTAAGCGTAATGTTGCTGAACTTGCGTTGCCCGGGCATTTTTATTTTGTGATACTCGGGGCTGGCGCCATCGCGGTATTCTATTATATCATTGGTGATATCAAGTCCGCTTACATCAGTGAAGCCTATGCGCGTACCGCTCCAGTCAACACTAAAATGAAATTTGGGAAGTGGGTAATTAGCCATAATATTTTCTTCTTAAAATGAAATTCTATAATTTAAAAAACTCAATTGGTTAAGCTTGTTGCTGGATCTGTGAGAAACGCAGGATGATAAATTCAGCCGGGCGAACAGGTGCCAGGCCAACCTCGATGATCATTTTACCGTTAAGGATATCATCGAAGATCATGGTTTGGCCCAATCCTACCTTTACATAAAATGATTGCTCAGGTTTTGAACCGGCCAGTGCACCAAGGCGCCATAAATTGGTCAGGTAGTTTTCTATCATCGCGCGAATCCTTACCCAGGTGTTACCATCATTGGGCTCAAATACAAATTGCATCGAAGCCATTTTTACTGACTCTTCAACATTGATTAAAAAGCGGCGTACAGATATGTATCTGAAGTCGTTGCTGTTTCCGTCAAGGGTACGTGCGCCCCAAACCAGGATCCCCTTACCTGTAAAGGCACGGATGGCGTTGATCGACTTGCCCGACATAGCGTCGATGTTTAATCCGCCTTGCGTAGGATCATCAATATTATAGGTAAGTGCGGTAACGCCGGTTAGGCTAACATTTGCCGGGGCCTTCCAAACACCGCGGGTAGCATCGACACTGGCGTAAACACCGGCAATGGCGCCGCTTGGCGGTAAGGTTGTGGCAGCATTTTTTACAACGTTTACAATTTGTTTGTAAACAGGATGAGTTTGCAACAGGTTTTGCTCGTAGTTTGCCTGGTAAGTTCCTAGTAAACTAAGTATTTGTGCTACTCCCTTGTTTAGTTGATTAAACAGCGTTGTAAACGTCGGCACGGCATGCAATCTTTTTGATGGCAGGTTTGCACCAACATATATACTAGCATCCGGAGCCGAAGCTGCGGTAAATATATGGCCCCAGGTTGCATCTGTAAATGATGTGATAACAGTGTGATGGGCTGTATAGTATGCGCCTGCAGTAAACAAAGTATCTGCAGCTTCATCATAATGCAGCACTTTTGTCATTGTTGCAATCAGCGAGCTGGTGATGATATTCAGAATATCCTGTTTTAAACCTGCACCTGCAGAATCTCCTAATACCCTGTTTGCTCCTGCGGCTGCTGCCCAGGTATCCACAACTTTTGCAATGGTATAAAGGAATGTTACCAACGCTTCAAACTTTGGCTCGTCATCGGTAGGTGGAGTAACTGTTGAATCGAATGAGGTTTGATATTCATTCACCAAGAACTGCCATTGCTCTGCAAGATCGAGGTTGTGGCCTGTAAATAAAGCTTTCACCGTATTCTGAACAGTTGTTGTGTCAAGTATCAGGTTATTCATGCTCGTAATTAAATTTTGAGCATCGGTTGAGCTTGTAAAGTTTTTCAGGTCGATAGGACTGCCTGCCTGGAAGATCTTATTTTGCAGATTGCCGTATACTACAGATAAACCCAGGTTTGTTTTCAGGTACGGAGCATATGCTGCGCCATAGTTCAGGTTTTCAACGCCCGTGCTGTTCCTGAAATCGGTTGCACCATTTGGCCAGCTTGCCGGTTCTAAAAGGTCCAAAATACTAAACCTGTCCTGCAGATCACCGCATTGTTTTAATGCATAATTCTGTACAGTGTACAAATCAGCACCCAGCAGCACAGCATCAGGGAAAAGGAGTAGCGTAGGCTCGTCATATTTCCGCAATGCATCCAGCCCGTTTTCAAAATCAGTTTTGTCATATGAAGGCGGATTCGGTGCCGTTGGAAACTCACCTATCGATACGATGTAACAGGTACTTCCGCCGTTCAGGAAAAACATCCTGATACTGTCGTACATGTAATAGGTGGCATTTCTTTTAACACCGGTAACAATGTTGTTCAAATCAATGTCAACCTCGGTTATGCCCGGGTCAGGGCCGTTGCCAAAATACTGCTGATACTCAACCATTGATGACAGCCTTGTTGGTACAAGGTTCAAATCACCAGGCTGAAGGTTATCGGCCTTAGCGGTATAACCTACAAATGCCGGGATGGCTGTAGCCACCTGTGCAATGGATGGCGGAAACGAGGGGATTTCGGTTACATAAACCCCTGGTGTCGCAATTGTGCTTTCATTTATCTGTGACATATTTTTTGGTTTTTAATAATTTATATAGATTTCTGAACATGCATAGGTGTCTGTCCCCAGCGTTAACGACGTAAGCCGCTGCGGATCGGCGGAGGGAATGGGTGTGAAATGATGACCGTTTACAGTTATCTTAAACTTCAGCAGGTTATCGATTAACAAACTGTCGGTTAATGGTATCGGTGCATTTGATGTAATGTCGTTTGATGCGGTTGTGAAATTGTAAACACCCTGCATGTCGGTTATACTGCCTGTTTTGGTAGGCGGCAGTACATATTTCCAAACAGTTGCCCTGTTTAAAAAATAGATGGAATAATTGGGCGACAATAACGCACCTGTAACATTGTCAACAAGGTTGCATGATGCGGGCTTGGCCTCATTGAAAATATCAATTACCCCGAATGGCCTGTTGGTACTCAATTCATCATTTAAATAGATCCATTCCTGTACGCCGTTTACAACCAGAGAGTATTTTCCATTTGGTAATGATGGCAGCTTTAAGGTAAAGGAAGATGTCGGGGTAGTAAAACTAAGCGCATTTGCAAAAACAAGAGAGGTATAGTCATTCATCACCTTGTTATAGCCAAAAACCGAAATTGAGGCAAATGATTGCGGCGTTAAAAAATTGTACGTTGATAATGCTGCGCGATATTGTAAAACATCATTATCAGTAGCGTATGAAAAGGTATCAACCGGACGCCAAAAATTCAATTCGGTTAAGGCGTGTTTATTGGCGTTGTTATTTGAGCGGATTGCCCTGTAAACTTTATTTGTATTGTCCTTTGCCAGGTTGCCGGGGACGTATGGAAGTGTTTTGTCATAAGCGGCTATCGGCACCGACAGGTATTGCTTTGCATTGGGCACATCCTTGTTATTGTTGCGATTAGTGAAATAATAGATCTTCTCTGAATTATAACCGGCGGGCAGATTTGTATAATTAGCAAACAACGGGTTGTTCAGCCACAGGTAAAAAGTCATACGCATCCCGCTCTCAACAGGCATAAATGGAATGCCGGCCTTTGACTGGATACCTGCGTATAGTTTGTTCTGATGTTGTTTTACAATTGCCTTGTGCCCTTTTATCACAGAGAGCGTCGGGGTTGATGGTGTGATGCTGAAATCGGGGCACAGCGTATCGGTAAAATACTTGTGTAGTAATTCAATAGTAAACAGGCCTTCAAATTTTATGTCTATCATATCGTAAGGCTTTTATCGTTAACAACTATCTCATGTATTAATGAAGCATCGCCCTGTACAAAATCCTCGCTGATCTTGATCAACCTTAATTTGTACATCACCGATGGCAGGTATTTAGAACCCAGGATACCCCACAAATTGTTCATGTCCTGGAAGCTCAGGGTACTCAAGTCAAGAATCAGTTTGTCAATACCATCGGGCAATCCCGGTGAGTTAAGCGTTGTAAAGACGTTTTTGTATTGAAAAAACTGGATAATGAGCGAGATCCTTTTTAATGACTCGGAATACGATGACAAGTTTACCGAGAACAGTACATACAGGTTTAAAAAGATCTGCGGGTTTTGGTAAACTATATTATTGTTATTCAGGCGGCTAAACCCATCCGGCGATTTGCTGATCCTGTCCTCCTCAATATTTACCAATGTTATAAAGGCGCTTGATGTAGTGTCTGTTTTGGAGGTGGAATTATCAGTATCATTCCAGGCAATATTGGCCAGCTGGATAAAAGGGGCGCCATGCGTTGGGTCGAGTTTGGCCCGCAGGTAGCTATCCAATTGTGTATTTAAAAAATTTAAAGCCAGGTCTATCATTAAAGTATAATTTATGAGCAGTAAATTGTAAACTAATTTTAGGGGCTTAGTAATTGGCAGATGTCAACATACCAGGGTTGTATGTTTTCGTTGAGTAAAATTAAGCGGGATGTTATGGAATGTAAAGCGTAGAATTACTGAAATACCGTAAAACGCTCACGTAGTTTTACGCAATATAATATACTGATAAACAACAATTTACGAGTTAATTTAAAAATTATATTTTGGAGAAAAAAACTTGTGCTTATTAGTTTTGCGCACTGTGGTTTTGATATGGCTTCACTTTCTCAATTTCCATTAAAATGTTTTTGCTAACCAATCGTCTGCCTTTATAATCAACTTATCTTTATTACCATGTATCTTTTTATTTTGGCGCTGCACTCGCTTGTTCGTTGGTTTGTATTGATAAGTTTGCTTTTTGCTATTTACCGGGCATACCGCGGCTGGCTGTTTAATAAAAGCTTCGGGAAGTTTGATAATAGCGTTAGGCTTGTTACTGCAACCATTGCACACATTCAATTAACAATAGGGGTGTGGCTATATTTTATCAGTCCGATAGTTAGCTATTTCCTGCATAATTTTCATGAGGCGGTGCATGAGCGGCAGATAAGGTTCTTTGGAATGGAGCATGTTACCATGATGCTGATCGCGATCACCTTAATTACCATAGGATCTGCAAAGGCAAAACGCAAGGTTACAGATAAGGAAAAGTTCAAGTGTATGGCGATATGGTTTACTATTGCCCTGCTGGTGATATTAAGCTCTATTCCATGGTCATTTTCTCCGTTGATTAGCAGGCCATCGTTCAGGCCATTCTAATGCCGATTTATTACGGTTTTGGCAAGGATTATATTTATAGCTTTATTATATTGCCTGCATGTTTGGCAAATTATTCGGCGCAGATAAACAAAAGGAGTTTTGGAAGTGGTTTACAAAACATCAGGAGGAGTTATATCATTTTGAAGACAACCAGGAGGAACTCTTTGATGGATTATCGCAAAAACTAAAGCAAGTAAATAACAACCTGGTATTTGAATTCAGCCCGATCCGCGAAGGTGGCGTTCGTGAGTTTTCGATTTCAGCGGATGGTATAAAAGCCTCGTTTCCCGATGTTATTGCGTTAATTGAAAAAGCGCCCGAATTAATTAACTGGGAGTTTTATGCCTTCAGGCAACGAATTCCCGGGGACACCATCCAGATAAAAATGGGACCGGTTAAACTAGGCTATACCGATATATTTTTCAGGTATGGCGAAGAGAATAACAAAATAGGCATTGAGCTAAACATCAGAAATTACGACCCGGAAAATAATACCTTTAAGAATGCCGCCTTTATCCTATTGGACGGACTTATTGGTGAATATGATATGGAAACCCGAATCAGCTGGATTGATTTTGTTGCGCTGGATGAAGCGAATATTGAAAACCTGTACCCGCTAACCTATTTACGGGACCTGGTTGACCTTTCGAAAGTGTAGAAGCTTGTATGTTAGAATGTAAGTTTACAGGAAAGTATAGCAGAATTAAGCACCCCGGTTTCTTCGTAGGTTTGTTCATACACACCGGAGGAATTTAAGGTAAGCAGCGTAGTTATTTTGTTTTCCGGGTCGATCATAAAATATTCCTTCACCCCGGCTTTTTCGTAGAGCGCTTTTTTACGTTTGGTATCGTAGGCGCGGTTTTGAGATAGAATTTCGATCACGATGTCAGGTGCCCCATATAACCCGTCCTTACCGATCTTATTTAAATTCTCATTTAAAAGTACCATCAGATCGGGCTGAACCGCGGAATCATACGCCTCAAAATAAACATCAAAGGGAGACAATATTACCTTCCCCAAATTCCGCTCTTTTATAAAAGAATAAATGAGCACATGCAAATCAGAAAGTAAAAGCTGGTGCAAGGATGAAGGTGATGGTGACATAATTAATTCATTAAAAATAACCTCACAACGCGTACCTTCAGGTAGCATACGGTAAACCTCTACCGCTGTTGAAGGTATTTCAGATATGAAGTTTTTATATTTATGCTGATCGCTCATGGATTATTATGCCCTTATCACAAATATAACTCTTAGAATTTAAAAATTGTTGTGTTAAAATAAACTTAATCAACCTAATCTAACCCAATCAACCATTCGCTTAAAAAATCAATGTGCTTCTAACCAATTCAAGCCGGTTCCAATCTCCACCATAATAGGTACCGTGGTTTTAATAGCATTCTTCATATTCTCCATAATGATGGGTTTTACTATCTCCACTTCGTTATGCGGAACGTCAAACACCAACTCATCATGCACCTGCATGGTCATGCGGGCATCAAGGTTGCGGGCTTTAAATTCAAGGTGAATATTGATCATCGCTATCTTGATCATATCCGCGGCCGAACCCTGGATCGGCGCGTTAATGGCATTTCGCTCTGCAAAGCCGCGCACGGTTTGATTGGCTGAATTGATATCACGTAAATACCGGCGGCGCCCCATCAGCGTACACACATACCCGTTTTCGCGCGCAAAGTTCATGGTGTCGCTCATGTAATTTTTGATTCCCGGGTACTGGGCGAAATAATTTTCAATGATCTCTGCAGCTTCCTTACGCGGGATACCTAAACTTTGTGACAACCCAAACGCCGACTGCCCATAAATGATCCCAAAGTTTACCGCCTTGGCATTGCGGCGCTGTTCGCCGGTTACTTCATCCAAACCGATGCCGTAAACTTTGGCAGCAGTTGCCGTGTGAATATCCAGGTTTTGAACAAATGCTTCCATCATGTTCGCATCCTTGCTGATCTCGGCAATAATCCGCAGCTCTATCTGTGAATAATCCGCAGAGACGATGGTGTGTCCGCTATCACGTGGGATAAAAGCTTTTCTCACTTCGCGGCCACGTTCTGTTTTTATAGGGATGTTTTGCAGGTTGGGATTGGTTGAACTTAAACGCCCGGTTGCAGCCACCGCCTGGTTATAGGAAGTATGTATGCGGCCGGTTTTAGGGTTTACCATTGTCGGCAAAGCATCAACGTAAGTCGATTTTAGCTTTTGCAGCTGGCGGTAATCCAAAATATCACGAACGATATCGCTTTTTGCAGCAAGCGCAAGCAGTACATCCTCGCCGGTTTGGTATTGGCCTGTTTTTGTTTTCTTGGCTTTTGGATCAAGCATCAGTTTTTCAAAAAGCACTTCGCCTAATTGTTTTGGCGATGCTATATTGAAGCGCACACCTGCTTTTTCGTAAACTATTTTTTCCAGCTTGGCTATGTCGGTTTCCAATTCTTTGGAAAATTCCTTCAGCGTATCATGATCGATCTTTACGCCTTCGTATTCAATATCCGCCAGCACATATATTAAAGGGTGCTCAATTTCATGGATCAGCTTTTCGCTTTCAACTTCCTTCAATTTGGGCTCAAAAACTGTTCTTAATTGTAAGGTGATGTCGGCATCTTCTGCAGCATATTCCTTTATTTTTTCAATCTCCACATCGCGCATGTTGCCCTGGTTTTTACCCTTGGCGCCAATCAGCTCTGTAATGGAAACGGGCTTGTAGCTCAAATAATTCTCTGATAGGATATCCATATTATGGCGGGTATCCGGGTCGATGATATAATGCGCCATCATGGTATCAAACAGGTCGCCCTTAACTTCTACGTCATACCATTTCAGCATCAGGATATCGAACTTCAGGTTCTGCCCTGTTTTGCCGATTGCGGCATCTTCCAGCACAGGTTTAAATTCCTGCACTATTTTTCTTATTCCCTCATCGTCAACAGGCACCGGTACGTACCAGGCCTCGCCGGCTTTTACAGCGAACGATAAGCCGACCAACTCGCAATGGTTGGCATCAGTACCTGTGGTTTCGGTATCAAAGCAAAAACTCTTTTGTTGTTTTAAAAGGCTGATGAGTTCCGCGCGTTTCTCAACAGTATCTGCTAAATGATATTCATGCGGAACAGTATGAATGTTTTTTATCTCGACAGATGCAGGCGGCTCATAAATATCCGTCACGTCAACTGTCATGGTGGTGCGGCCTTCAGCAACCGGGTTGCCAAAGAGATCCGTTTGAATAGATACTGCCCTGGTTTCAGTAATGCTGAAATCATCGCCAAATACACGTCTGCCTAAAGTTCTGAACTCCAATTCGGCAAATAGCGGCTCCAATAGATCCTTGCTTGGTGCACACATTTCCAATCCTGCTTCATCAAGCTCAACCGGTACATTTAGGTTGATGGTCGCAAGTCGTTTTGACATTAACCCCTGCTCGGCAAAGGCTTCCACGTTTTCGCGCTGCTTGCCCTTTAACTCGTGACTATGCGCGATGATCTCCTCAACCGAGCCATATTGCTTGATCAGCAGCTTGGCGGTTTTTTCGCCGATGCCGGGAATACCGGGAATGCCATCAACGGCATCGCCCCAAAGGCCTAAAATATCAATTACCTGGTCAACGCGCTCAATTTCCCATTTCTCCAATATTTCTTTTACACCCAATATCTCCATCTCGTTACCCATGCGGGCAGGCTTGTAAACAAAGATATTTTCAGACACCAACTGACCGAAATCCTTGTCAGGTGTCATGCAATAAACCTGGTAGCCTTTAGCCTCGGCTTTTTTGGCGAGGGTGCCTATAATATCATCCGCCTCATAACCGTCGGAGGTGATGAGTGGGATATTGAAGCCCAGCACCACCTTAAATATATACGGCAAAGCCTTGCTCAGGTCTTCCGGCATGGATTCGCGATGGGCCTTGTAAGCTTCAAACTCAATGTGGCGATCAGTAGGTGCTTCGGTATCAAATACCACGGCCATATGGGTAGGGTTTTCCTTACGTAACACTTCCAGCAGCGTATTGGTGAAGCCCATTACCGCAGATGTGTTCAATCCGTTTGAAGTGAACCGCGGCGTTTTACTCAAAGCAAAATGCGCCCGGTAAATAAGGGCCATGCCATCCAGGAGAAATAGTTTTTTCATATTATTGATTGCACCGATTATCTTTTGTGATTACACCGATTAATTCTTGATTACACCAATGTTAGGTGATTTTAATAATTAATGGTGCTTCCAATTTGAAAAAGTGTGTTTCAAAAATACAATTTATGTTGATGAAATGGTGTTTACCGAATCACGAAAATCGTAAATCAACGAAATCCCTTTCAATCGAGGACTCGCCTCGGGTAATCGGTGAAATCATTCTCCAATCAGTGAAATCACTTAAAACTACATTCCGGTATATGGTCGTTTACCATTCCGGTGGCTTGCATGTGGGCGTAACAAATTGTAGTGCCGAAAAATTTGAAGCCGTGCTTTTTCATGTCCTTACTGATCGCGTCGGAGATTTGAGTACTTGCGGGTGTAATGCCGGAGTGATTATTGATGGATTTTCCACCCGGCATAAAGCTGTACAAATAGCTGTCAAATGAACCGAATTCCTTTTGAATCCCGATGAAAAATTTGGCATTGCTTATAGCCGCCAATATTTTTAAACGATTTCGAATGATCCCTGCATCATTCATCAACCGCTCCACATCATCATCGTTAAAGGCAGCAACTTTTTTAACGTCAAAATTTGCAAATGCACTGCGGTAGTTTTCGCGCCGTCTTAATATAGTTATCCAACTTAATCCCGCCTGAGCAGATTCAAGGATTAAAAATTCAAATAGCGTATGGTCGTCATGAACTTCCTTCCCCCACTCTTCGTCGTGGTACTTGATATAGAGTTCGTCTGTACCTGCCCAGCGGCAGCGATGCAAGTCCTGAGTCTTAAGTCTTGAGTCTTGAGTCATTTTTATTTGAATTTTTCGGGGTTATTGATCATGTAAATAAGTAAACGAGTTACTTCTTCGCTTAACTCGTTTAGTTCCTTGTATTTTTCATCAGTTATATATTTACATGCTAACGATGCATCAAGCCATGCTTGGGTTTCACCGTTTTCCATATCAGCATCTGTAAGCTTGCTTACAAAATGATTAGGATATCTTCGTTTTTTATAAGCCTCCGCGACTGATGCAAAAACCGATCTAGACGAGCGGCGGATTTGGTCTATTAAGCTATAAGTTTCTTCTTTAGGAAAGGTCTTAGTAATCAAGAAGATTTCCATCGACAATGAAAATGCTTTTTTATACACGATTAAATCTCGGAATGAACTCATTGATATCAAATTTAGGGCTAAATCTAAAGTCGATAAATATTGTCACACTACCAAACCAACCATTTTTTGACTCAAGACTTCCGACTCTAGACTTATGATTCCTCATTTAGTTCATCCCAATACTCAACCGCCCTGCGATAATGCGGAATAACAATCGATCCGCCAACCAAATTGGCGATCATAAACACCTCATTCATTTCGTCATGCTTAACGCCTGCTTCATGGCATTTGCCAAGGTGATATTTTATGCAATCATCGCAACGCAAAACCATAGAGGCAACCAGGCCGAGCATTTCTTTGGTTTTAACATCCAGTGCGCCATCAGCATAGGTGGTTGTATCCAGCGCAAAAAAACGTTTGATATTGGTATTGGACGACTCCATGATCCGGTCGTTCATTTTTGTTCTGTAGCTTTCAAAATCGTCAATAAGTTTCCCCATGAGTTGTACAATTAGTGAGTTGGCGAATTAGTGAATTAGTGATTTTTTGGGATAAATAATGTGAATAATTTAGGGGGCAAGTTACGATATAGATTAATTTCATTTTTGTAATTTTCCTTTTTCAATTACTCCGAAATTCAAATACCATGGAAAGCCTTTCCCCTAATATCTTTGTTGATAGTATGACCGAAACCATCGCTTTTTATAAGTCGATAGGGTTTCAATTGGTGATGACCGTACCTGACAATGGCGAGGATTTTATCTGGGCCATGATGATGAATGGCAATGTTACCTTTATGTTTCAAACCTTTGCCAGCCTGGGTGAGGAGTTGCCGGAAATAAGCCGGAAGAACGGTGCGTCGCAATTGCTTTATATCAAGCTAAAGGAAATTCGCCAATATTTTGATTTGATAAAGGACAAGGTAAAGGTGTTGAAGGGGTTGGAAACTACTTTTTATGGGGCGACCGAATTCTCAATTGTCGACAATAATAACTATGTGCTCACCTTTGCCGAAGATGAATAATGATTGAATTTATCCGCGCCGACCATATCAACATTTGCGTGCCACCGGAAAGACTGGAGGAGGCAAGGGCTTTTTATACAGATGTGATTGGCCTTAAACAAATTGAGCGCCCCGACCATCTTTTTGAAACCCCGGGTTACTGGTTCGATATCGGCAATATCCAGCTGCATGTCGGCGTTGAGCCGCCGAAGCCACAATCGGTTAGGCACATTGCATTTGAAATAAAAAATGTTGACGATGCTTTGAAACTTTTTGAAAAACATAACGTACACATACTACAGGAGCCGGTAATCCCGGGCCGCAAGAGATTCGCATTTCTCGATCCTTTTGGCAACAGGATGGAATTGTTGCAATTAGTTGATTAGTAGTGTTGTATATTAAATAATAAGTTGTAAATTAGTTAACATAAAAAATTACAGTTATGAAATTCATGTCGCCCAAAGTTCACGGAATTATAGATATACTGGTTTGTGTGTTTTTACTGGCATCGCCAATAATTTTTGGCTTTACAGGCACTTTGGCCATATTTACTTACGGATTGGGCGTGGCGCATTTGATACTCACATTGCTTACTGATTTCAACATGGGCATAGTTAAAATCATCCCGGTTAGTATCCACGAGTTGATTGAGTTTATTGTTGCTGTAGCAGTAATCGTGCTTGCTTACACTGCTTTTGGCAACACCGCCGATGGTAAATTATTCTATGTGATATTCGGTAATTGCTTACTGCTAACCTGGCTGGTTACAGATTACAGGGGCGATAGCATCCACAGCGTAGCCAAGCTATAACCGGTTTTTTATAAAGCCAATTCAATCGACGGATCCCAGAATACGGTTTTAAAATCCTGTACCTGGTCGTCAACAACTTTTACACCCTCATTTTCCAATAAAGTTTCCATCAGGTTTCCACCAAAATGAAATTTCGCGGTTAACAAGCCCTGCCTGTTTACTACCCTGTGTGCCGGAACCGGTGGATTCGCGCTGCCCGCCGCCTGCATGGCATACCCAACCATTCTTGAGGAGCCTTTTGTGCCCAGGTAGGCAGCAATTGCACCATAAGATGTTACCCTCCCTTTAGGGATTAGCCTGGCTACTTCATAAACGCTATCATAAAAATTGGGTTCCTGCATAGGTGAATGCTGCTTTTAGATTAGACTTAAAACAAATATAGCAATGTTTAAATTCATGGCTACTTCGTAATTATCCCGTCGCCCCCTAACAATGGCGCTTTTCCCCGGCAAAATCTAAACAAAATAAAATTGTTAAAAGGGGAACAAGCTTAGTTGGTCCGTTTGCTTTTCTTCCCTGGCCCTTACCACAACCTCGCCAAAATTTGACAGCGAAATTCCCAATAGCCTGATTTTTTTATCCTCTGGTTCGGTTGCGGCAAGCAGCCTTTTAGCGGTTGAGCTGATTATCTCCAGGTCATTTAAACCCGTGGTAAAAGATTGATTTCGGGTGATCTGTTTAAAATCGTGGTATTTTATTTTCAAGGTGATGGTGCGACCCTTTAACTGGTAATGCTGCAGGCGGTTGCAAACGGTGACTGCTATTTTGTCCAGTTCGGTCTCCATTTCCTCAATGGTGGTCAAATCATACGCAAAGGTGTCTTCGGCGGCTAATGATTTTGTTTCACGATGAGGCTGGACCTCGCGGTTATCGATCCCCCGCACTATGTTATAATAAAACCTGCCGACCTTGCCGAAGTGTTTGGTCAACTCGTCCTCGGTAAGTTTTTTAAGGTCCTCACCAAGATGCAGGCCCATGTTCTTCATTTTTTGAGCGGTTACCTTGCCCACGCCGAAGAACTTTTCTACCGGCAGCTTCTCCATAAAACCCTCGATGGATGAGGGGCCGATAAATTTCAACCCATCCGGTTTATTGATGTCAGAAGCAATTTTGGCAACAAATTTATTGATGGATACGCCGGCAGATGCGGTTAGCTGTAATTCGTCTTTAATAGCTTGTTTTATTTGCTGCGCTATTTCTATTGCAGAGCCGATGTTCAGTTTATCGGTGGTTACATCCAGATAAGCTTCATCTAACGAGAGCGGTTCGATTAAATCGGTGTAGCGGCTAAAGATTTCGCGAATTTTTCGGGAAGCCTCCTTATAAGCATCAAACCGTGGCGGTACAAATAAGGCATGCGGGCAAAGCTGTAAAGCTTGCTTGGATGACATAGCAGAACGGATGCCGAACTTTCGGGCCTCGTAGCTTGCGGTAGCAACTACCCCGCCCCGCCCCTGCGGTAAGCCGCCCACAACCAATGGAACTCCGCGATATTCCGGATTATCGCGCTGCTCAACAGATGCGTAAAAAGCATCCATATCAATATGGATGATCTTACGAAAAATTTGAACCGGCTCCTTTTCCATTTAACGCTTACTGGTTATACAAATATAACACGGTTTACATCCACGAAAAAGCAGGCAAGCCCCTAAGCACTACATAATATCGTAATTAATTGTTACGGCAGGCAAAAGGGTAGCCAAACCAAGGGGCACCTGGTTATTTGAGAATATAGGGCGTTTATTACGATAGTTTTCCATAGCGGCCTTTACAATTGCACTATCATCGGTGTCGGGTAAATTATAGCGGATATTAACCGAAATGATATAATCATGGCTCTTTTCCCGGTTCGGGATGATCCATTTATGGTTTGACTTTTTAATAGCCTCAATAATAGGTGTTACCAAAATTGCATCATCGGCATAATAAATAATGGTTTGGCTCACGTTTCCCTGCAAATCTGCCGAGAACTTTAAAATAACCACACCGGTCGCCCTTTTATGGATGATATTCTGGCCAACCACGACACTATCTCTAAAAAAACCGGTCATAGCCTCCTTGCCGCCCTGGAAGGGGAATATTGTCCTTTCCTGCGCAAAGCAGCTAACCGTTATTAAAAGAGCTATTATTGATATTGCGATCCTTTTCATATTGTAAATCCTTAAATAAAATTGACTGGCAATCCGGGTTTAACTTAATCAACCCAGTCTAACCCAATCAACCCAAAACTAAACTTTCGGCTCTCTTTTGCTGCCTTCGTAAAGTTCGTACTCTAACAGTCGGCAATCAAGCTTGCCATTGTAAAACTCAATTTTGCGGGCTGCACGCAGACCGATTACCTTTGCAAGGTCGGGGTTGCCGGTAAAAACATAACCACGGTAACCCAAACAATTGGTCTTCATAAAGTCGCCAACGCGCTTGTAAGTGGCTTCAAGCTTGTTGTGCACACCAAGGCGCTCGCCGTATTCCGGGTTAAACATTACAATACCGGGCTCTTCCGGTACCGGCGTGTCTGCAAAGTCACAAACGCTAAAATCAATCAAATGTTCTACGCCGGCCGTTTTTGCGTTCTTTTGGGCGATGTCAACCGCATCTTCAGAGATATCTGTAGCGATGATCTTAAAGCCGGTTTCCTTCTTTGCTTTGTCCTTTAATTTTCTTCTTTCGGTAAAAAACACGGTTTCGTCGTAACCCATTATGTGCATAAAGCCATAGTTCATTCTGAACAGGCCGGGGCATTTATCGGTAGCAAGTAATGCAGCCTCAATTGCCAGCGTGCCCGATCCGCACATAGGATTAATAAACGTGCTTTTCCTGTCCCAGCGGGTAGCCATTATGGTTGATGCCGCAAGTGCCTCAAGCATTGGTGCCTTACCGGGAATTTTACGATAGCTATGTTTTGCCAGTGTTTCGCCCGATGTATCTAAAAATATATCGGCCTCATTATCCTGCCAGTAAAGGTGAACAACCGTTTTATTAGCTTCGGCACCTGAGTTCGGCCTGATGCCTTTAACAGATTTGATCCGGTCGACAATTGCGTCCTTTACCTTAACATTTGCAAAAAGCGGTGTAAGGATATGTTCGTTATTTACAGTTGAAGTAACGGAGAAATATCCCGAAAAATCGATCAGGTTTTCCCATTCAATCTGAACCAGCTCGTCATACAACTGTTTGGGGTCATCGGCATTAAAGCTTTTTATTAAATATAAAACCTGGCTGGCACAGCGTAAATTTAAATTTAAGGCTATACAGTCTGTTACGGTGCCCAAAAGTTCGATGCCGGTTTGAAAAACGCGAACGGGTTTAAAGCCCAGTTCTTCAACCTCCTGTTGCAGGTAGGGCGATAACCTCTTATTACAGGTTATGATGATTTTATTTTCAGTGTGGAAAACTTGCATGATATTTTGCGAATTTATGAATTAAATACACCCGATTTTATTTCTTATCTATTAACTTTACATTTTTAATTTTGAAATTATGGAAGTTAAGGGTAAAGTACACGAAGTGGGACCAACCACGCAGGTTACAGATTCACTGAAAAAAAGAGAATTGATACTTGAATATATTGAGAATCCTCAGTATCCGGAATACTTAAAATTTGAAGCGATACAGGATCGCTGCAACTTATTAGATAATACTAAGGTAGGTGATGACGTTGAAGTTTTCTTCAACTTAAAGGGCCGCCCATGGACCGATAAAACAGGCAAAAAGAGCTATTTCAACTCTATGCAGCTTTGGAAAATAAACGTATTGGCCGGTGCCGGTGCTGCAGCAACCCCTGAATATGCCCCGCCAGCCGATATCAGCGCTACGCCTGATGAGGATGATTTGCCTTTCTAATCTAAGCAGTTGTCGGTAGGCAGTTAGCAGTAAGAAGAATAAGAAAAGCCATTTCGATCACGAAATGGCTTTTCTGTGTTTTGAAGTTTGACTGCCAACCGAAAACTGCTCACTGCCAACTATTCTTCTTTCATTATCTTCTTTAATGAAATGCTCTTACCTTGCTTGATTTGCAGGTAGTAAATACCATTAAGTCCTAAGGCAAAGCTTTTGCTGAATGTTCCGTTAACAGCCTTCTCGCTCCACAGGAATTTGCCTTCACTGTCGCTCAGCTTAACTTCAGCCGGGGTTTTTGAAAGCAGGTTAAACATCAGTAATACTTTTCCGCTCGAAAACTGTGGCACCAGGTTCAGGTCTTTAATTTCAAATTTAGGCCCTTCAACATAAGGCATTCTTTTTAAATCATCGTCTGATGCTTCAGAAACGTGGAAGCTTACCCGGGTGGCTACACCATCGTTATCGGTGTTCACATATTCAAAGTTCTGGCTGTTCTTACGGTCAAACCTCGCCATTGGGCCCATCGTCCTGCGGTCAGCACCTCTTCCCATGCCGGGGCCTCCATCGTTGTTGTCGCCTCTGATCTCCCATCTGCGTGCCATTACCCTTGGCCGTCTTTCAACAGCGTTGCCAAGGCTATCTCTAAACACAAAATTTTCGGCTATTGAAACCTGGTCGTTCCGGCCATCTCTTCTCCTGATTTCAACATGATTTATTTTTCCGCCGGTAGTATCTATGTGTTTAAAGAAGAAGACTTTTCCTTTAGCGGGATTGTGCAGGTTATTGATGTCTGTTAATGCATCCTGCCTGTCGGCAGCAGACAACTGTTTTATGTTTTTACCGTTAACGGTAGTGTCGCCATTCAGGATCTGGATGTCCATATCCTTCTTAATTTTGTTTTGGGCAAGCAACATGGGCGGCAGACAGAGTATCGCCATAAAACTAACTGAGAAAATTAATTCGAAGCCGGGTTTTACTAAAAGCTTTTTCATGGTGGGGTATGTTATTTAAGTTAATTAACTTTAATGGGTTCTAATTATTATTTGCGCACATCAAAGTTACATGTACGAGGTTTATTTTGCATTCCAAATGTAGCAAACAACTAGACGTCAATATGTTATTTAGTGGTTATAAATTGTTAAATTTTGTTAAAAGCAAAATATATGAGCTTATTTAAAATATTTTTGTTGTTACGATGAAAAAAAGGAGTATTGCACTTATTATCGGCTTGATGGGTTTTGCGCTTTTGGGCGTAGTAACCATGCAATTATACTTTCTTAAGCAATCGTACCAATTACAGTCTGAACTCTTTGACCGTTCTGTTAATGAGGCTTTAAATAATGTTGTTGCAAAAGTTACCCGCAAGGATGCACTCGACTTTTTAAACAGGAAAACCCGCGAACGTAATAATCAAAACCTGATTTGGGCCAATAAAACCGTTATTGACAACGGGACAATTAATGCAACCCTTAATAAGGGGATCTCAAAAAAAAGACTTACCTATCGCGACAAGAAACTATCCATATTACGCGACAGCCTGCAACGGCTGATATTGAGCAAGAAGCTTGACGATGAGTACGCTAAGCTTACACAAGGTGGCAAGTATGATCTTCAATTGCAATTTGAAGAATTTACCGACGAAACCGGTGTTATTCAACGGCGCATGACGCCGGTACTGGTGCGCAACCCGTTATTCCAGGGATCAAAGAAAAACCACAGACTGCATAAATTTGATACCGTACGCTTTATTTACAGCGACCCCCAGTTTGGCAAGCAAATTATAACTGAAACGCATATTAACCCGATATGGGCGCGTGAACAGGACAGGAAATTAAAGGAAAGGCAACTTGTTGAGGTTAGAAAGTTACTGGAAAATGATTCGCTGCAAAATACTCCGCAAACCAAATCAACGGTTATTGAAAATTTGGCGGAAGAATATGGTAAATATGGTGAGCCTTTAAGATTGCGCGTTGATCCGTATTGGATTGATACTTTATTAAGGTTTGAGCTGCACAACAAAGGCATCAATCTGCCATTTAGCTATGAAGTTACAATGGCCAATAAGGACTCGCTGATATTTTCAAAGGCGAATGACATGACTGGCAGCAGGCCAACATTTGATGACGGAACCCCTTATCAAACCCTTATATTCAGCAAGGAAGTGATTAACGATCCGGGGCTTATCCGCGTAGCATTCCCGCAAAAAAACACCCTAATATTAAACAAGATGACTGCCTCAATGGCTACAACAGGGGGATTGTTACTGGTGCTGATCCTTTGCTTTGGCTATACCATATTCTCTATCTTAAGGCAAAAGAAGGTTTCTGAAATGAAAACCGATTTCATTAATAACATGACCCACGAGTTTAAAACTCCTGTATCAACCATAATGATTGCCAGCGAAGCTTTAAAAGACAATGAAATTGCACAGGACAGAAGCCGGGTAGCTCGCCTCGCGAATATTATTTACGAGGAGAATGAGCGACTTGGCAGCCATATAGAAAGGGTGCTTAACATTGCCCGGATAGAGAAAAACGACTTTAAGCTGGAGAAAAAACCGCTTGATGTTAACGATATGATTGCTGTTGTGGTTGACAGTATGGAACTTAAACTGCAAAAAAACAACGCTGTAATAACGCTGCAGCTTGATGCCGAAAATGCAATAATTAGTGCCGACGAGCTCCATTTTTCGAATGTAATTTATAACCTGATAGATAATGCTATTAAATACAGCATTGATCACCCTGAAATTACCATAAGCACGCTTAACAAAAACGGGCAGGTGGTGATTAAGGTGGCCGATAAGGGTGTAGGTATGAGCCGCGATCAGCAAACCAAGATCTTTGAACAGTTTTATCGCATCCCAACCGGGAACCTGCATGATGTTAAAGGTTTTGGCCTCGGCCTTAGCTATGTGAACACTGTTGTAAAACGACTTAACGGGATTATCAGCGTAAAATCGGAAAAGGAAAAAGGATCGGAATTTGAATTAAAGTTCCAGGCGGCGTGAGGATGGGTTTCGGAAATCGTATGTTCGATTTCGGATTTTAAATTATAATAATACGACTGACAAACCTTAAATAATACGCTTCCGGACTTTCGGACTTTCCCGACTTTCCGGACTAAAAAAAACATGAAAAAAATACTGCTGGTTGAGGACGATCCGAATTTAGGCTTACTGTTACAGGATTACCTGCAGCTAAAGGGGAAGTTTGATGTTATTTTATGCAAGGACGGGGAGGAGGGTTTACGCACGTTTACCAAACACACATTCGACCTGCTGATCCTGGATGTGATGATGCCTAAAAAGGATGGCTTTACATTGGGTAAGGATATCCGGAAGATCAATGCCCATGTCCCGATTATTTTTGCAACAGCAAAGGGAATGATTGAAGATAAAACCCAGGCATTTAATTTAGGGGGAGACGATTACATCACAAAACCTTTCCGCATCGAGGAGCTGTTGCTCCGGATAAACGCACTGCTTAAGCGCACCAGTAATTCGGAAAAGCATGAGGAGGAAAAACAAACCACCTTTAAGCTTGGTCGCTACACCTTTGATTATACTTCTCAACTTATCTCCATTGGTGATACCCAGCAAAAGCTGTCGACCAAAGAGGCCGAATTATTGCGCCTGCTTTGTATCCGCAAAAACGAGGTATTAACCCGCGAGGAAGCCTTATTGAACATCTGGCACGACGATAACTATTTTAATGGTCGCAGCATGGACGTCTTTTTGAGTAAGATCAGGAAGTACCTGAGGGATGATCCATCTGTTGAGATCATCAATGTTCACGGGCGGGGATATAAGCTATTGATAAACTAGTCTGTTAATGCGAAATGCAAGTTTGCGGATCAGCGTCGGCAAGGTGTTCCATGTGTTCCATTTTTATAGGTGGAACACGTGGAACGCTGTGAAACATGCTGATTATCAGTCTATTCATTTTAAAGCAATAATAAAATAGCTGATAATCAAGCACCCATTGCCCGGTGGGACATCTTTATGTACCCAGTTGGTTTACAAAGGAAAACTAATCTTTCCCATCAATACAGCAGGATTATTCCCTATTGCCATCGGTTCGCCGCAAAGCGTTTCGTTGCCTAGCAATGCAAAAAGAATAGCCTCTTTTGCATCCGGATCAATGCCTAACTCTCCTGTGCCTGTAATAGCTGCCTGTGGTAATGCCTTTTTTAAATTTTCGATGATATAAATATTGCGTGCCCCGCCGCCACTGGTGAATATTTTAACGTGATCAGCCTTAAAGTTCTCCGATATAAAATTTGCGATTGATTTAACGGTAAACTCGCTTAAGGTACTTATCAGATCTTCATTGCTGATGGGTAAGGTGCCCGACCGTTGTTGAGCTGCCTCAACAAATGCCAGGTTGAATAATTCCGGCCCTGTAGTTTTTGGGGCGGCTTCATTGAAAAAAGGGTGATCAAGCAAGGCGTTTAATAGATCTTCATTTACTGTTCCTGACAACGCGATTTTTGAATCCTCATCATAAGGCCGGTCAAAATATTTCCGACAAGCAGCATCAATCAGGGTGTTGCCCGGGCCAATGTCTGTGCATAAAATATTAGCGTAATTGCCATCGCCTGGCAAATAAGTAAGATTGGCAATCCCGCCGATATTCAGCAGAATCCTGTTTTCGCCGGCTTTGCTGCCCAGCAAAACGTCGCCATATAAAGCCAGTGGGGCGCCCTCGCCGCCTGCTGCAATATGCTTTTGCCTGAAATCGCTGATCGTTATAATCCCTGTTTTAACAGCGATATGGTCGCCATCGCCAATTTGAAGCGTAGCATTTGGATAGCCCGGTTGCCGATGTTGGCTTTTAGGTGCGTGGTATATGGTTTGTCCGTGGCTGGCGATAAAGTCGACTTCGTTCGGCTTTATATTCCATTCGCTTAGTGCCTGTAATATCAGCTCCGCATGAAAGGTTCCGATATATTCGTTAAGCAGGCAAACTTTTTCAAGGCTGGCCTCCTTGCGCGCAAACACCTGTTGTACGTCTTTTTTAAAATCTTCCTGGTAAGGGATAGTGATAAAGTTGAGCAACTTAAATTTGGTTTGCAGTCCGCTGCCTGTAAACCTGCAAAGGGCAATATCCAACCCATCAAGTGATGTGCCCGACATTAAGCCGATGCCCAATTTTTCTTCTTTTTGGGCGATATTTACAAGTCGCTGCAGGTTTTTGTTAAGTGCTAACATGGGCTCAAATTACTCAAAAAGGAATTCGCATCAAAAAGGCTTTTCGTAGCGGTTTAATATTTCCGCAAACGATTGCGTGTTTTTTATTAATAAATCAACATGCTAAACCTATATATTTGTTTTCACCAATTTCAGGTCTAAGTCTTTAGTTATAAGTCTGTAATGAGCCACATTACAGGCTTTTATCTCCAGGTTTTGGACTAACAAAAAAGCACAAAATGGCCCGATTAAATTTATTAGAAGAGACGCGATACGAGAAATTGCCGGTAACGGTATACGCAGATCAAAAGACAGCGTCAGTAAAAATGGCCCGATTAAATTTATTAGAAGAGACGCGATACGAGAAATTGCCGGTAACGGTATACGCAGATCAAAAGACAGCGTCAGTAGCAGTAGCGCAGCGGATAGCAAAGCTGATAAAAGACAAAACAGCAAAAGGCGAAAAGACGGTATTGGGCCTTGCAACTGGTGTAACCCCGATTGGCGTTTATGCCGAACTGGTGCGCCAGCACAAGCAGGAAGGCTTAAGCTTTAAAAGCGTGATCACCTTCAATTTGGACGAATACTACCCGATGCAGCCCGATGCAGCCCAGAGCTATGTAACGTTCATGAACGAGAACCTGTTCAGCCATGTAGATATAGATAAAGCAAATGTACACATCCCTGATGGTACCCTGGACCAGGACGCGGTAGCGGCCTTTTGCCTGGACTACGAAAAAAAGATCACGGCACTTGGGGGCCTGGACCTGCAAATCTTAGGGATCGGCCGAACCGGTCACATCGGCTTCAATGAGCCGGGCTCTGCCCCCAACTCGGGAACAAGACTGGTAACCCTTGACGACCTTACCCGTAACGATGCTTCCCGTGATTTCGGCGGCAAGCAAAACGTACCCACCAAAGCTATCACGATGGGTGTAGGCACGATCTTCAAGGCCAAGGAGATCATCCTGATGGCCTGGAGCGGGAAGAAGGCACCGATCATCAAAAAGGCAGTAGAAGGAGAGATCTCGGGCGAGGTACCTGCAACATACCTGCAATTGTCGGATCATGTGGAATTTGTGCTGGATGAACCGGCTGCCTCTTCATTAACAAGGTTCAATACCCCATGGCTGGTAAAGGATTGTGTATGGGAAAACACACTGAAAAAGAAAGCAGTGATCTGGCTGGCAGATAACCTGAACAAGCCGATACTAAAACTTACCGAAGAAGACTACAATAACCACGGCATGGCACAGCTTGCCGTAGAGCAGGGACCTGTATACAACATCAACATAGATATTTTTAATCAACTACAGCATACCATCACCGGCTGGCCGGGTGGCAAGCCGGATGCCGACGACAGCCAAAGGCCGGAACGTGCATTGCCTGCTAGAAAACGCTCGATCATCTTTTCACCGCACCCCGATGATGACGTGATCTCGATGGGTGGTACATTCATCAGGCTGGTTGACCAGGGGCATGATGTGCATGTAGCCTACCAAACCTCGGGGAATACCGCAGTTTGGGATGATGACGTACTTCGATTTGTTGAATTTGCGATAGACTTTTCAAAGAGCATAGGCGAAGACAATACAAAGCTGATCAAAACCTATGAAGATATGCGAGCTTTTATCCCTACCAAGCAGCCTAACCAGGTTGACACCAAAGAGATCAGGGATGTAAAGGGATTTATCAGGAAGACAGAAGCCATTTCAGGAGCAAGATATGCAGGCTTAGCAGACGACCATATCCACTTTATGGCGTTGCCGTTTTATGAAACCGGGAAGATCAAGAAGAACTCAGCAGGCGAGGAAGATATCAGGCTCACGATGGAGCTATTGCAAAAAGTAAAACCACAGCAGGTATTTGCAGCGGGTGACTTTGCCGACCCGAACGGTACTCACCTGGTATGCTTCAACATCATTATAGCAGCACTGAGAAAACTAAGCGAAACAGAAGACTGGGTAAAGGACTGCTGGGTATGGATGTACCGTGGTGCATGGCTGGAGTTTGAGACCTACGAGATAGAGATGGCCGTACCGCTTTCACCACAGGAAGTGATCAGGAAAAGGAATGCCATCTTCAAGCACCAGAGCCAAAAGGACAGGCCGGTATTCCCGGGTGATGATGCCAGGGAGTTCTGGGTAAGGGCAGAGGATCGTACAAGAGAAACTGCAAGGGCTTATGACAAACTCGGCATGGCGGAATATGAAGCTATGGAGGCCTTTGTAGTAAGGGCAGAGGATCGTACAAGAGAAACTGCAAGGGCTTATGACAAACTCGGCATGGCGGAATATGAAGCTATGGAGGCCTTTGTCAGGTATCATTTTTAGATTACACTGATTTTGGGGATGATTACACCGATTGAGAAAGCAATCGGTGTAATCATCCATTTTAATCGGTGAAATAGTCCATCACAATTTGTAACGCTTATTTTTCGCTTACAATCAACGGTTTCGAGGTATCAATGCAATTAGTCAATGCTAATTTCCAGCTTTCATTGCCGGTAGCAGAATCTAACACGTAAAAAGCATTTGATCCACCGCCGCCTGCATATACTTTACCATTTGCAACGGTAGGTACGGCGCCATTCGCAACAATAGATTTTTTCCAGGCCTCGTTCCCGGTAGCAGCATCAACTGCATAGATATTCAGATCATCGCTGTTTATAAATACTTTTCCATCAGCATAAACCGGACTTGATGTAAAGCCCTGCCCATTCAGGGCCTTCCAGATCTGGCTTCCATCACTTTCTTTAATGGCAAACAGAGAACCAGGTTGATTAGGTCCATTAACGTTATACCAACTTGCCAGGTAGATCACCCCGTTATTGACAGATGGCTTGGCTTGTTCAAGCGAAATGCCATCCGCACTAAATGTCCATTTTAATTGACCATTAGTGGCGTTTATAGCATTTAAATAGCCATTCCTATTTCCTATAAATACGACATCATTTGAAATAACAGGGATTGCTTCAACTATTATGCTGCCAGTGTCATATTTCCATTTTAAGTTCCCGGTTAATGCATCCAGGGCATAAAGATTTCCATCGGCACTGCCAATATATACTACGCCATTTGCAACTACCGGGCTCGAATCCACGTTTTGAAAGGTGAGGTATTTCCACTTCAAATTACCTGAAACTGCATCTACAGCATATATATAATGGTCATCGCTGCCAAAATAGACAATGTTATTAACTACGGCAGGACTGGATATTACAGAGCTCGCAGTAGTAAACTTCCATTTTAACGCACCTGTGATGGCGCTAAGTGCATAAAGGTTATGATCAGTATTGGTGGAATATAATGTACTATCTTCGAGTGCCGGTGCTGAATAAGAAAAATTACCATCTGAATGGTATTTCCAGACCAGATCGCCAGTTTGGGCATTAAGCGCATAAAAGTTACCATCCTGTCCCCCAAAAAAAACGATAGCTTTTTTAGAGGCTGGCATAAGTGGGTCAAGGTCCTTTTTACAGGCTGTTGAAAATAAGATTAATAATAAAAAAGAAATTTTTAAAAAATTCTGTTTGAAAGGCTGAGTAAAGGTTTTCATTTCGTGATAAGTTACAGGATGTAAAACGGACAGTTTAAACGTATATTATTGATCGGTTTATTAAACAACAAAATACCAGATCACTGACACGTGAAACCCTCGAAGGTTTAATACTTATTAAAAAATAAAAGGTCGCCGGTAAAGCGATTATATAGCGTAAGGCTTTAGAATAACAAAGGAACAATTTCTCACCTTTTTTGTACGGCAATGCAAATAATACCGCAGCTCTACGAAAACCTTTCCTTCAAAAACTTCCCGGTATAAGAATCCTTTTCCTTAATTAAATTCTCCGGTAATCCTTCAAACACAACTTTACCACCACGGTCGCCGCCTTCAGGGCCGATATCTATTACCCAATCGGCGCATTTAATTACATCCATGTTATGCTCTATAACAATAATGGTATTGCCATGATCAAGCAATGCATCGAATGACTTCAGTAGCTTTTTAATATCTGCAAAATGAAGCCCCGTTGTTGGCTCATCAAAAATGAAAAGCGTTTTATGTGTGTTATTGCCTTTAACCAGGAATGACGCCAGCTTGATCCGTTGCGCCTCACCACCGGATAGGGTGTTTGATGATTGTCCCAATTGCACGTAGCCCAAACCCACATCCATCAACGGCTTTATTTTGGCAATGATCTTCGGCTCCTTCGCGAAAAATTCCAGGCCTTCCTCAATGGTCATGCTCAATACATCCGATACATTTTTATCCTGGTACGTAACATCCAAAATGTGTTGCTTAAAGCGTTTACCGCCACAGGTCTCGCAGGTAAGGAAAATGTCGGCCATAAACTGCATCTCTATTTTTACTTCACCCTCGCCCTGGCAAACATCGCAACGGCCGCCCTCTACGTTAAATGAGAATGCCGATGGTTTTAAACCGGCGGCCTTTGCAACAGGTAAGGCAGCATACAGGTTCCTGATCTCGTCCCAGGCCTTTACATAAGTAACCGGGTTTGAGCGTGATGAACGACCGATGGGGTTTTGATCCACCATTTCAACCTGTTCAATTTTCTGGTAGTCGCCCTCAATGCTGTCGTATGCGCCGGTTTGTTCACCGTTATAATTACCAAGTACTTTTTGCAGGGCAGGAGCAAGAATGCGTTTTACCAAGCTGGTTTTACCCGAGCCGGATACCCCGGTAACTACGGTTAAAATCCCCAACGGAAATTTGGCATTTACATGTTGCAGGTTGTTTTCCCGGCCACCTTTTATCTCGATAAAATCGTTCCATTTACGGCGGCTTTTTGGGATAGCAATTTCTTCTTTGCCGCTTAGGTAACGACCTGTAAGGCTATTCTCATCCTTTATGATTTCGTCGTATGTGCCGCTGAATATCAAATTACCACCATGTGTCCCGGCTTCCGGCCCAATGTCGATAATATGATCGGCGGCCTTCATTATTTCCTCCTCGTGTTCAACCACCAAAACGGTGTTGCCAACGTCACGCAGGGATTTAAGCACGCCGATCAATCGTTGTGTATCCCTCGGGTGCAGGCCGATGCTCGGCTCGTCCAATACGTAAACCGAGCCTACCAAACTGCTGCCTAAAGAGGTAGCCAGGTTGATCCTTTGTGATTCACCGCCCGATAATGTATTCGATAAGCGATTAAGGGTTAAATAGCTCAAACCAACATCGTTTAAAAACAACAGGCGGTTGGTTATTTCCATCAGCAGGCGCTTACCCACTTTGGTGTCTGTTTCGTTGAGCTGAATTGTTTGAAAGAAATCAAGCGCCTTATCCAACGCCATCAATACCACATCGGTGATTGATTTTTCGTTGATCTTTACGTAGCTGGCATCCTGCCTTAAACGGCTGCCTTTACATTCCGGGCAGGTTGTTTTCCCCCTGTATCGCGATAGCAAAACCCTGTACTGAATTTTGTATGTCTGCTCCTCCATCTCTTTAAAGAACTCGTTCAACCCACGAAAAAAGCCGTTGCCGGTCCATAACAACTGTTGTTGCTTCTCGGTAAGCTGGTTATACTGGCGGTGGATAGGAAAGTCGAACTTCAATGCGTGTTTTACCAGCACATCGTTCCACTCGCGCATTTTTTCACCACGCCATGGGGCTATTGCGCCCTCGTAAACACTTTTGCTTTTATCAGGGATCACCAGGTCCTCATCAATACCTATAACCTTTCCGTAACCCTCACAGCGTTTGCAAGCGCCATAAGGGTTGTTAAAGCTGAAAAAGTTTGGCGTAGGTTCTTCGAAGCGAATCCCATCCAATTCAAACCTGTCGCAGAAGAAGCGTTCAGTTTCGTCTTCTGCATCCGGTTCGCGGTAACGTACATAGCAGTCGCCCTTGCCCTCAAAAAAGGCGGTTTGGATAGAATCGCCTAAACGACTTACCGTTTCATCTTCATCATTTTTAGAAATACGGTCGATAACTATGCGAACGGTAGTGATGATTTTAGACGCAGGTCCAGAAATTTCAACTTCAGGCTCTGCAACTTCCGCTTTTGCCTTTTTGCTTTTAGCTTTCGGCTTTACGCTTTCAGCTCCCACCTCTTCCACTAACCAGCTGCCATCATCCACAATGCTCATATCCTCCAGCAGGTCTTCAATTTTTGAAAGCTTGCCACGGAATTCCACACGAACAAACCCCTTTTGCATCAGCACCGCCAGCTCTTCCTTTAAGCTGCGGTTGTTATGCGGATATAAGGGGCATAATATAGTAACCTGCGTTTCGGCAGGCAGGGTCATAATGAAATTGATCACGTCGGTAACCGAATCCTTTTTAACGACGCCGCCTGATATTGGCGAAATGGTTTTGCCGATCCGCGAGAAAAGTAATTTAAGGTAATCATAGATCTCAGTGGAGGTGCCAACTGTTGAGCGCGGGTTTGAAGTGATTACCTTTTGCTCGATTGCTATTGCCGGGGCTATTCCTTTTATATAATCAACATCAGGCTTGTTCATCCTGCCCAAAAACTGGCGCGCGTAGGATGATAAGCTCTCCACATACCGGCGCTGCCCCTCGGCGTACAAAGTATCAAAAGCAAGCGATGATTTACCCGAACCCGACATGCCTGTAACCACAACAAGTTTGTTTTTGGGTATGGCAACATCCAGGTTTTTCAGGTTATGCACCCTTGCTCCCTTTATAATAATATGTTTTTGAGGATCTTTATCTGCTTCTTTCATGTAGTTCATTGTTCATAGATCATAGTTCATGGTGGTACTTACACTAAAACTATGCGAATTTTGGGTGGTATTTGATGATTTACTGACGATAGCAAATAGCATTCCGGCTATGAACCATTAACTATCAACCATGAACTACTTCCAAAATGCAAAAATCCTAAAATATTTAGCAGAATCCAAATGAGTTTGAGAAATGTATTTGGTTAACTGGCAATTTGTTGCAGAGTTTGCATTGGGCTGACAATAACGTATTTTGCAACAGTACGCCGATATGTTTATTGTGTGGCAAAGTGTTAAAAAATGTTAAATAATCCCTTGTAGCATTTTTGACAGGAAATAATATTTGTTTTTTACGCGATAAATTGTTTTATTTGGGATAACAATTTTTTAATCCCTAAAAAATAACGCTATAGATAGAACTCTACTTTATTAAAATATTTAATTAATTATATTTAGTAGTTTTTTCTATGGATTTTCAATTGAAGAGTGACCAGGATCTAATCCATCTTTACATTGCGGGTGATGAAGGAGGGCTGGTAGAACTAATTCGCCGCTATCAATCAAAAATATACACTTCTGTTTACTTGCTTGTTAAGGATGAATACCTTGCCGAGGATATTTTCCAGGACACCTTTATTAAAGTGATCAATACTTTAAAAGCCGGGAAATATAACGAGGAAGGAAAGTTTTTACCCTGGGTAACAAGAATAGCACACAACTTAGTGATCGACCATTTCCGCCGCGAAAAACGCGCGCCGATGATCAGCAATGGCGACGACTTCGATATTTTTGAAGTACTTGGAAATTATGACGAAAGCACCGAGGACCGTATGGTTAGGGAGCAAACGTATAAGGATCTTAAATCGCTGATTCACCTGTTACCTGCCGAGCAAAAAGAGGTACTGATAATGCGCCATTTTGGTGATATGAGCTTCAAGGAGATTGCTGATATTACCGACGTGAGCATCAACACCGCCCTTGGCCGCATGCGTTACGCGCTGAATAACCTGCGCAAAATGATGCAAAGCAAGGAATTGAGCTTGAAAAATTAAGTTTAAGAACGTTATAAAAGTTGTAAGGGTTGTAAAGGTTGAAGTCGTAAAAAGCGCTTCTTTTACACCCCTTACACGTTTTCTAACATTTACAACCCTTGCAACAACTACAACCTTTACAACTTCTCTTCACAACCTCCAGCTTTGTAACAAAAAAATTTCATTTAATTTTCATCTTGATAAAATATTATATTTAAGCTTTCGTTTAGTATTCTGTAAACCACAAAATTTTAACAAAGCTTATGGATGAAACCTTTACAACGACTTTAAATTTACTGACCGACAAGGCCATGGTAAACGCGGAATTACAGGAGAATCTGGAAGGCGACGAACTGATGTTCTATCACTCACTTCGTGCTGATTTGGATCTGCTGAAAAGAACCCCGAAAGTTCAAACCATCCACCAAATTCTCGATTATTCGAAGAGTTTACGTTAGTACAGTATCTGCCCCACTGGTTCACAGATCCTCGTTGTTGTAACAAACACCCTGCGATTTGTGAACCTTTCTATTTTAGTTCATTTGCTTACTGGTTTATTAGTTCATTGGTAAAAGTTCGATACTAATCATCAATAATTTATTCTATATATCTTTGGCTTTTCAAGATTATTACGGTTTAGTTATTGCCTTTGCCCGCCTGCAAATACCAATGAACTAATGAACAATTGAACAAATGAACAGGAAGGAACGCTACAAACATTTCGTCGAATATTTTTCAAAGAACCAGCCGGATGCGGAAACTGAGCTGCATTATGGCAACCCATTTCAATTATTAATAGCGGTTATTCTTTCGGCGCAGTGTACCGATAAGCGGATTAACCAGGTAACACCGGCATTATTTGAACGCTTCCCTACGCCGGAGTCATTGGCGGCTTCAACTCCCGATGAGGTCTTTACTTATATCCGCAGCGTAAGCTATCCCAATAATAAGGCAAAGCATTTGGTGGGCATGGCTAAAGTATTGCTGGATGTTTTTAGCGGCGTGGTACCATCAGCTATTGATGATTTGCAGAAGATGCCCGGCGTTGGGCGTAAAACAGCAAATGTTATTTCATCTGTAGTTTTCGAGGCACCGGCTATTGCTGTTGACACCCATGTGTTCCGGGTTTCGGAGAGGATTGGTTTAACCAATAAAGCCAAAACGCCACTTGCAGTTGAAAAGCAATTGGTGGAATTTTTACCAAGGGAAACACTGGGTATTGCGCATCACTGGCTGATATTGCATGGCCGTTATATATGTGTTGCCCGCACGCCTAAATGCGAGATCTGTCCTATCAGCTGGTTTTGCAGGTATTATGAGCGCACCCATACAGAAACTGCATTGCTGAAGGCAGAGGCATTAAAGGTGAAGAAGGCAAAGGAGCTTAAGAAGCGGAACACCTTAAATAAGATCACCAAAGAACTACGGAAGAGAAGTGTTGGTGATGAGTGAGTGAGTGGTTGATTAGGTTAGATTAAGTGAGTAGTTTGTTTTGATATATTTAGATATTCCTCTTACCTTACTCAACCAAATCAGACCTTAAAACACTAAAAAATAAATTACTAAAAATATTAGCATTTATAAAAAATAGATTTTATATTTGTCCATACAATTTTTACAATGAGCAGCGCAGATAAATTAAAAGCATTACAGCTAACCCTTGACAAGCTGGAAAAATCGTACGGAAAAGGCACCATCATGAAGCTGGGCGATTCTGTTATTGAACCTACTGAAGTTATATCAACCGGCTCCTTAGGGCTCGACATCGCCCTGGGCGTTGGCGGTTTGCCTAAAGGCCGTGTTATAGAAATATACGGTCCGGAATCATCAGGTAAAACTACGCTGGCAATCCATGCCATTGCTGAATCCCAAAAGAATGGTGGTATCGCAGCATTTATCGATGCAGAGCACGCCTTTGATCGTTTTTATGCCAAGAAATTGGGTGTAGATGTAGAGAACCTTCTGATCTCTCAGCCGGATAATGGTGAGCAGGCTTTGGAAATTGCCGATAACCTGATCCGCTCAGGAGCTATCGATATCCTGGTTATCGACTCTGTTGCTGCATTAGTTCCCAAGGCGGAAATTGAAGGCGAAATGGGCGACTCGAAAATGGGTTTGCATGCACGTTTAATGTCGCAGGCATTGCGTAAGCTAACCGGTACCATCAGTAAAACGGGATGTTGCTGTATCTTCATCAACCAGCTGCGCGATAAGATCGGTGTGATGTTCGGTAACCCGGAAACCACTACCGGTGGTAATGCCCTTAAATTCTATGCATCGGTTCGTTTAGATGTGCGCAGGATCTCGCAGATAAAGGATAGCGACGAAGTATCAGGTAACCGTGTTAAGGTAAAAATTGTAAAAAACAAGGTTGCTCCTCCTTTCCGTATTGCTGAATTCGACATTATGTTTGGCGAAGGCATTTCAAAGGCTGGTGAGATCATCGACCTTGGCGTTGAGCATAACATCATAAAAAAGGCAGGTTCATGGTTCAGCTACGGCGAAACCCGTTTAGGGCAGGGCCGCGATGCCGTTAAGCAGCTGATCCTTGATAACCCTGAACTAATGGAAGAACTGGAAGCTAAAATTAAATCTACTGTTACCGGTGATCTGTTGGTAGAAGAATAATATATTTTTGGATTACACTGATTTTGAAAAGCCCTGGTATTTTTGCCGGGGCTTTTTGCTGCCCATAAACTTACGAAGTTTCTAAAACTTCGTAAGTTTTATCGATATACAGGATTCAGCTACTTACATCTATTCAATTCCCGGCGAAAAATAGAAACGCTGATAATCAACATGTTTCACTTTGTTCCGGGTGTTCCACTTGTAAAAATGGAACGCTTTGTCAGGTGCGGATATCCAATTTGCACATCACCTTAACGCTGTTGCAGAAGGATTTAGGGAGAGGTGACCTTTTAGTTAAGGCCAACTCCCGGTAGGTTAGGCGATTTATCTCTACTCCTTTATAAACTTAATTATCGCCATTTCCTTGTTGTTATTGGCTATGTGTGCAGTGTAAACACCCATTTTTAAATCACTTATGTCCTTTTGTATAGGTACCTGGGCACTCATCCCTGTAAATGATTGTGATTCCTGCATTTGCCCCATGTTGTTATAGATCTGCAGCTTTACTGTCCCCTGGTAACTCTTATCACTTACTATTGCCAAAACGTCCTTTACAGGGTTTGAATACAAAACAAATCCATTTTTTGCAATCCCATTCAATAATCCCGGGTTGTTTGCTATTGTTACCGTGTCAGAAATGCTATTGTCATTAAACATATCTGTTTGTACCAACCTGTAGTAGTTTAAACCTATCCGTGGGCTTTGATCAAGTATTTGGTAGCTTCCGGCAGAAGTTTCCCCGATAATATTTACCGGATTGCCGATATCGGTAAACGTTTTGTTATCGACGCTGCGCTGTACCTGGTACTTGATAGCGCTTCGATCACCAATAACGTCCCAATGCAAAAAAACCTGCCTTACCGGAGTAAGCTGGGCTGTAAACTTCATAAAAGCCGGTGATGGTGGTTGTGGCTCAACAATAAGCTTAAAACGTTTGGCATAGGTATTTGCCTGCGACGAGACCACGCTAAATGTATAAACACTATTGGTAATATCAGTGGTTGTATTAAGCAAGCTGTCGCTCAAGCTTATCTTAAAATTATTCATTAAAGCATTTTTATATGATAGTTTTAACGTGTAAGTAGTATCCTTGTCAGGGGTTATATACAATTGAAAGGTTGTTTTTTTTCCAGTAAAAGGCCTTACGTCGTTAGCAAGATATTGATTATCGGTAGTTAAGCTGGACAAGGTGAGGCTGGAGCCTTCCAGGTGGGTTGCATCCTGGTTGTCCATCGTCGCCTTTGAACTGTCTATAAACGCAATAGCAATTTCATCAGATAAAACAGTATCCTTCAAATATTTCAGTCTTAATATCGGCGGATCAGATGCCGCTAACGGCTCTGCCTGGTATAAAAAGCGGGCTGCATTTGAACTATTGGTAACGCTCTTCATAGCTTCGGTTATAGTTAGCGTTTTTACAGTTCCGGTGGTTGCGGCCTGGATAAAAAAGCCCTGCCCCGGTACTATATATCGTTTACCTCCATTAACAGATAAGCCTGGAGTGGTAAAATTGTATATCGCATAGTTAGCCGCCGAAGGGCTCCAGATCCAGGTTTTGGTATTTACAAAATAAGTAGTACCCGATACCAAAGCGCTGTTAATAATAGCATTTGCATCTAACGTTGCAGCATAAGGGTTTGCCAGGTAGTAATATCTTGAATCGGTTGCAGCAAACGTTGGTGCTGCAAGGCTCCCCTGGTTTGGCACTCCGGTATAAGTATACATTACAGCATCAGCTGTAGCGTATAATCCACCGCCATCTGTCCGGTTTGTTTTTGAACCAAACGGGTCTGCTGCGGTTACCGTGCCTGCCGGGGTGCGGCTCCCTCTGAAATACATATAAAAAGCAGTACCCGATGCAACGGTAGGTGCCGTCAACAGGCTTGTTATAAATGTATAAATATTGGTGGCTGTGTTATAGATTCTAAGAGTAGCGCCATTATTTGTTGATTTATCAAACCCATTGGTTGAACCATTTACCCCGGTTATTATAAAAGAATTGATAAGGCTTGCCAGTGTATATGTTCCATTTGTTGAACTATAGCTTGAAGTATTGTTATACACAGGCGAAGCCATTGAACGGTAATTACGGTAACCTGCGCCACCGGTAAAATATACCTGGTAATTAACATTGCCGCTAATTTTACCTGTAACCGGGGCTATTTGTGCATAGGCTAACGGCGAAGAGCTGCTGGCATACAGCGTAAGATTTCCACCCGGCGCCAATATCGTTGATGAGCCCAAAACGCTTAATACCCCAGTTGTTGATACCCCAAAAACGCCTGATGATATGGTTTTTGTACCGCTGTTACTAAATGTGACATTATTGAACAATGTTCCTGCCGAACTGGCGTCTGTTAACGTTTGGGCAGTTCCATTAAAAAATACGGTGCCTGTACCGGCCGTAAACGTCGATGTGTTTTGATAGCCGCCATTTACGTAAAGATCTTCGGCATTACATTGATACGTTCCACCATTATTTTGGAATGTACCGCTAACTGTTATGGTTCCCGGACCTGCGCCTCCGGCTACTGTTCCGCCGCTATTTTGCAAAGTGCTGGTTGTTGTGTTGCCGGTTCCCAATTGAAATGTGCCGCTGGTGTTTTGAAGGGTGTTGGTTATCGCTATAGTGCCGGAGCCCTGGGTTACATTACCGGAATTTGCCCAGCTATTGCCAACGGATATTGTGGGGTTATTGGTATTCAAATCTACAGTTGATGACGAAGTAATATCCTGCCCTGTGGTTAAGGAACCTGCGTCAACCCTTTGTGAGCCGGTCCCGGAGAGCGTGAGGTATTGGTAAACTTGCGGGCTTGTATTTAAAGCCGAAGTTGAAGCTGTGTAGACCTCCTGGTTAGTACTGCCATAATTATAATTTACGGTGGCTGTCCCTGTACCCCCTGTGTTGTTATAAAAATCAATACTTCCGGAAACGCTTGCTGTATTTATGGGAGCCGCATTAGTTAGTTGTAAAACGGGCGTTTGCGATGAACCTGTTGGCATGTCGATACTAAACGTTGGAGTGGCAAAAACTAGCGATAGAACCCCGCTATTTGTATTTGTGGTTAATATTGTACCATCAACAATAGTGGTGCCCCCCTGTAATGAAAAGGTTGCATTAATAAGCCCAACGCCGACAAAAAGAACCCCAAAGTCGGTAGAATTAACGGTTACATTGCTTGTTACATGTAAATTAGCTATTGTTGAAGTTAACTGTGTAAGGTCCACAGCGAGCACAGGTGGAAATGTAGTAGTATTTCCTACCTGAACTGAGGCACATATAATACTCCCGCCACCGGCAAGTGTGGATGTGTAGCTCCCTGTATTGCTCGGGTTTTGAACGAGAGCGCCACTAACTGTAAGGCTGTTGCTAGCATTTACGGTAAGCGTAACAGGAAAGCCCAAAGTACTATTATTGGTTCCAATAGTTAGGCTGCCAATAGTATTTGTTGCCCCAGCACTAATAACTGGCTGGAATTTAAAGGCGGTAGAGACACCTATTTGTACAGCATCGCCGATTGCCGGTACTATACCTCTACTCCAGTTACTTGTAGTGTTCCAGTCAGTGCTTGTTGAACCGTTCCAATTGTTTATGGCTAAGTTTACAGTAATAGTAACCGTAGTATTCCCGCTGCCGCTGGCGTTATAGCCCGTAACAGTGTAAACAGTAGTTGCCATTCCTGCTGTTGGCGTACCGCTGATGCTGCCATTACTGCTGTTAAAGCTTAAGCCTGCCGGTAAAGCCTTGTTTAAAAAAACGCCGCCCGTCGGCGCATATTCATTTACCTGGTTGGCATAATAGGCCGATGTAAACATATTGCCCTTGCTGTCAACAGCAATCCCTTCGGGGTCGGTAACTGCTGTACTGGTAAGCAATGTGCCGCTTTGGTTATAAACTTTAACCACATTAGTAGTTGCATTGTCGCCTATATAGATATTCCCGGCGCCATCAATTGTTATGGTTTGCAGGGATGTATATCCGGTAAGAAAAGTAGATAGAAATGTTCCGGCTGAATTATATTTTGTTACGTTGCCAGTGCCGTTATTTGCCACATAAATGTTACCCGATGCATCCACCGCCACACCAAGGGGAGTGCTTAAATTAGTGGTAGGTAATGAAAGTAAAAGTGTGCCGCTTGTGCTGTATTTTTTTACCGTTGTAGCCCCCTGATCGGCAACATAAATATTGTCGGATGCATCAATAGTAAGCCCCAAAGCGTAGTTTAGGCCGCTAAGTATGGTTGACTGATAAACACCGCTTGAATTATATTTATACACGCTGCCTGTGCCGGGTGTAGCGCCAAGGTTCAATACATAAGCATTGCCTGATGAATCAAAAACCAGGTCTTTCGGAAGAGACATTGTAGCTCCGGTGCCAAATGTGCCGACGTACGCGCCACTTGAACTGTATTTACTAATGGTGTTATTGCCACTATTGGTTACATAAACATTACCCGAGGCATCAATAGCTATACCACGCGGGTTGTTTAAAGTAGCGCCGGTAAGGGCAGTGCCGGTACCAAAACCAAAAGTACTAACGCCGTTGGTAATAGTAGGTGTTAAAGTAGTAATTGTTGTACCTACAGTATAAGTATTTGTTGATGGGGTATAAGTAATAACAGGGACGGCAGCCATGATATTGTAACCCGGCAGCATTAAAACAATTGCCCCCAAAAGATAAAATAAAATTTTTCTCATAGCTAGCAGAGCTAAAAATGCCTTAACAAAATATTATACGGGTGAAAAAAATAAATGTTCTGCTTTTTCATAAATAAAAACAGAGTTAACCCTTTATCTTTCAAAGTCTTTGGGCCTGAGCACGGTTGAGAGCCCGCTTGCTTTAATAACTATAGATAAATACAAAATCGCGAGTGCTACAATTCACAAGACGGGCTTTCTTTACCAGGCCTTTATCATGGTTTGATAAGTTGCTTTAACTTATCAAAACTATATATAAATATAATTTCATAAATACATATTAACGCCCGTTTAATAACCCATTTTTTGGAGTTAAATAACCCGCTTTTTTGTATGAAAACACCTGTTGGTTTTACGTAAAATCGCGTAAAAACATTCTGCTTCATTGTTGAAAATAAGGCTTAAAGGCGGTTAATAGAATTGGTTTTATTCATTATACTGTTATTGTATTATGGATAAATTACTAATTAAAAAAGCCATTTATAATTTCTCAATACGGGTAGTAGCGGAGAAGCTGCGGAGCACTAAAAAGCCACAGGCCGGCGGCTTATTGCATTTATTTAAATAAGAAAGTCTATGAAAGAGTTAATAATGGAAAGCATTTGCCAGACCTTCCAAAAAAAACATAAAAAAAATTCGACAACTTTAAAAGTTGTCGAATCTATCCGCGTTAATCCCAATTCCGGGATCGGAATTCCGACCTCCGGAATCCAGATTAAATATGGATCGCCCGATTTTCAGTAGCCGCCAAACAAGCTTCGCGCATAGCTTCTGTATAGGTTGGATGTGCATGGCTCATGCGCGAGATATCCTCGGCTGATGCACGGTATTCCATTGCTACAACTGCCTCGGCAATCATATCTGCCGCCCGTGGGCCTATCATGTGTACACCCAGGATCTCATCGGTAGTTGCATCGGCAAGTACTTTTACAAAGCCATCCAGGTCGCCACTGGCGCGCGCACGTCCGCTGGCTTTGAATGGAAATGAGCCGGTTTTATATTTTACACCGGCAGCTTTTAACTGTTCTTCGGTCTGCCCAACGGCGGCAACCTCGGGCCACGTATAAACTACACCTGGGATTAAGTTATAATCGATATGCGGCTTTTGGCCGGCGATAATCTCAGCAACAAATGTTCCTTCATCTTCAGCTTTATGGGCTAGCATTGCTCCCTTAATAACATCGCCTATTGCATAAACGCCTTTAACACTTGTTTCCAAATGTTCGTCTACCGTTATCTTGCGGCCGCGTTCCTCAACGGTTAGGCCTATCTTATCTAGTCCTAAGCCATCGGTATAGGCGATACGGCCAACAGCCACCAGGCAGTAATCGCCCTTCAGCTCCTTCTTTTCGCCTTTCGGGTCGTCAAACGTTACGGTTACTTCCTTGCCTTTTACAGCAGCGCCGGTAACTTTGTGGCCCAGGTAAAATTCCATACCGAGTTTTTGCAATACTTTTTGCAACTCGCGGCCAAGGGCCTTATCCATAGTGGGAATAATACCATCCATAAATTCAATTACAGAAACCTTTGATCCTAAACGGGCATAAACCGAGCCCAGCTCCAAACCAATCACCCCGCCGCCAATCAATACCAAATGTTTTGGGATCTCTTTAAGCGTTAACGCCTCAGTTGAAGTAATTATCCGTTTTTTGTCGATCTTTATAAAAGGTAGCGAAGATGGTTTTGAGCCGGTAGCTATGATAACATTGGTGGTGGTTAACTCCGATGTTGTTCCATCGGCCTTGGTTACGATGATGGTGTTTTTATCTTTAAACGATCCTACTCCTGTGTGCACGTCGATCTTATTCTTCTTCATCAGGTAAGTTATCCCACTGGTATTCGCAGTAACCACTTCTTCCTTACGTTTTATCATCTGCCCGAAGTCGATGCCCAGGTTACTGAGCTTGATCCCGTGTGCTTCAAATGCATGGGCTGCGTTATGGTAATGCTCTGATGAATCAAGCAGGGCCTTCGATGGGATACAGCCTACATTAAGGCAGGTACCGCCAAGGGTATTATATTTTTCAATTATTGCAGTTTTTAAACCCAGTTGGGCACAACGTATAGCGGCAACGTAGCCACCAGGGCCCGAACCGATAACGATAACATCATATTGCATAAGCTTTGTAATTATTGGAGCGCAAAGTTAAACATTCTTGCATCGGTTATAAATAATAAAGCAATAAAGATGACCAGGATATGTATTTGAGTTTTGATTTAATTATAATATAAATTAAAATAATATCTGCAAATATTTTATTTATATTGCCTTACCTAAAAATTATCAGAGCCTAAGCTATTATTAACCAATTTATTAACCAAACCATTAAAACACATGCTATGAAAAGAAATCTAATTCTGGCGTTAACGCTGTGCGTTGCACTGCTTGTTACCGCATCTTTCTCTATTATTAAAAATGGAACGCCCCGCAAAAAGGCTCATGCTAAAGCAGTGCCTTCCAAAATGGCTAATTGCGTAGCCGATATGGGTACTGTTAACCTTGTATCGGTAACTTCCAGCTCGTTTACCGTAACCTGGACCTACACAGGTTCGCCAACTTCGTTCAATTACGGCGGCTATTATAATGGCAGTCCGTTCGTGCCATTCCCGGCCGGAAATACTTATTCAAATACACTTACCCTGCCGCGTCCTTCTGCCAGCTATGGCTTTCGTATAGGAATATTATGTAAATGTTCCGATGGAAACACCGTAGGCTCTACTCATGGTATCCTTTATGATGCCACTAGCGGTAGCGTAACACATTTCTAGGGCAAAGGGCTTTGATAGTTGAGATTTAAACCATTTTATGATCCTCCGGCTATATACAGTCGGGGGATTTTTTTGTAATAATATGATTACAGTAGCCTCAATTCTGTTCAAAGTCAATTTGTTGTACTACTTTCCTGTTAAAGTAATAGTTTAACTTTAACACCCGGCAATTAATCATATCCGCCCTAAAACAAACAAAATGAGAATCACAAACGCTGCGTTATTTTTACTATTCCCGGTTTTGTTAATGAACACCGCCTACGCACAGGATGATCCTAACCTGGGTATTATACCGGCACCGGCGTCGCTGGTTAAATCGTCGGGGACATTTACCTTTAGCAAAAGCACCATTATAAAGGCCAGTCAGCCAAATGACAAGGCCGTAGCGCTGTTTAAAGATTTTATTTTAATCAATCGAGGGTTAAATAATAAGGTAATTAAGTATAGTCCTAAAACAAAAGGAAGCGGCACACAGGTGGTGCTTACCGCACGTGGTTCGGAAGCGTTGCCTGCCGAAGGTTATAAACTTATCATAGCACCACGTAAAATTACTGTCATCGGCAAAGGCGCGGGCTTGTTTTATGGAATTCAAACCTTAATACAGCTATTTCCTATTGATAAGGTGGCCACCGCAAACCTGCCTTGCCTGATTATTACTGATGAACCCCGGTTTGGATACCGGGGAATGATGCTTGACGTATCCCGTCACTTTTTTAATGTGGCACAGGTAAAAAAGGTGATCGACCTGATGGCCTTTTATAAGCTGAACAATTTTCATTGGCACCTGGTTGACGGTGTGGGCTGGCGCATCCAAATAAAGAAATATCCAAAGCTTACCGAGGTTGGCGGCACCCGCCTGCAAACCATGTTTGGTAGTAACCGCGATTGGCCCGATGGGCTGCCTTATACCGGCTTTTACACCCAGGATGAAATCCGTGATGTGGTAAAATATGCTGCCGACCGTTTTATCAATGTAGTGCCTGAAATTGAGATGCCGGCCCATTCTGACGCCGCTTTACGTGCCTACCCGGAGTTGATGTGCACGCCCGACACTTCCATTAAAAATCCGGCGCGAACAACCGGGATCTATTGTCCTACTGAAGAAACATTTACCTTTTTGGAAAATGTGCTTACTGAAGTTATGGATCTCTTCCCCAGCAAATACATCCACATTGGTGGCGATGAAGCCAACAAGCAGCCTTGGAAAGAATCTGCCTTTTGTCAGAGTCTGATCAAGCAGTTAAACCTGAAGGATGAGAATGCGCTGCAAAGCTATTTTATCCAACGGATAGAAAAATTCCTGAACTCCAAAGGGCGCAGCATAATCGGCTGGGACGAAATATTAGAGGGCGGCCTTGCGCCAAATGCAACGGTAATGAGCTGGACAGGCGAGGCTGGCGGAATAGCAGCAGCCCAGCAAAAGCATAATGTGATCATGACGCCGCAAACTACCGGTTTATACTTCGATCATTACCAAAGCAGGTCGCCGTTGGAACCCGTTTCATTCGGGCGATACGCTATTTTCTCCGAAACGTATAATTATGAGCCCGTACCTAAAGTACTTACTGCTGAAGAAAAGAAATATATCATCGGCGTACAAGGGAATTTATGGACAGAGTATGTACCGTCTGTCGCCAAATTACAATACCAGATCCTGCCAAGGTTGTTCGCCCTCTCGGAAATTGCCTGGAGCAAACCGGAGAAGAAGGATTATAAGACATTTTTCGAGTTACGCCTGGCCAAGCATTTTGAGCGGCTGGATGCCATGCATTATAACTATCGTGTGCCAACCGCATTCGATGTGATCGATACCATGATGATTGGTGCACAATTTACCATGGAACCCAAAACGTTCATCCCCGGTGCAAGGATCTTTTATACACTGAATGGTCGCGACCCATTGGATACCGACCTGCCTTATGAAGCGCCGGTTGTGTTTAACATCCCGCCGGGCGAAAAGAGAACCTTTAAAACATTGGTAATTACCCCATCAGGCAGAAGAAGTTTACCCACCAGCGCAGTAATGTTCAACCAGGCGCCAATAACGGCAACCGCCTATACCGCCAACAACCCGGGTTTAAAATTCACTTTGGTAAAGGGGAACTTTACATCAATTGATGAACTGGATTACGCGCCTGCAGACACAAGCGGCATCACCAAAACTTTAGAAACTACAGAATTCCGGAAAACACGCCCGAACTCCGGAATTATTTACGAGGGCTATATTTCCGTGCTAACAGACGGCATTTATAATTTCTACACCGCTACTTATAATGACACCCAGCTATCTATCGATAATATTAAACTAAATGAAAATGAGGGCGCCATATCACTGCTAAAAGGCTACCATAAAATTAAGATCAAATACTTTTATAATGCACCGGCAGTGGGAGTTCGTCGTAGGAATACGCCATCACCGCGCATTTATATGATAGCGCCAGGGACAGTTGATAAGCGGTTGGTGGCTGCGGATGTGTTGTTTAATTAATGTGTATCCAAGTCGGAAAAACGTTCCATTTTTACACGCGGAACACCCGGAACAAAGTGAAACATGTTGATTATCAACAGTTCTATTTTTCGCCAGGAATTGACTGGAAACCTATAGCCGTATAAGACTGACCGACAAATCAAATATTACACCGCCAACCTTTATATCGAACTCACGTTAAACCACTTTATTTCTACCTTCCTCGCTTAAAGTCAGCAGTAGCTTAAAGCAACTCCGGCTTAATTTTTTCGGTAAACTCCTTGGCAAATTTGTAAAGCTTCGGTTGTATAACAGCTGCGCAATACGGATTTCCAGGATTGTTGGCAAAGTAGTTTTGATGGTAATCCTCGGCTTTGTAAAATTCACTTGCAGCCGTAACTTCCGTTACAATCGGATTATCAAAAACCTTTTCATCAGTTAATCTTTTTATCATGGCCAAAGACTGATCGCGCTGCTCATCGTTATAATAAAATATAGCCGAACGGTACTGTGTTCCAACATCGCCTCCCTGGCGGTTCAACGTAGTAGGATTGTGCGTTTTAAAAAACACAAGCAACAACTCATCGAACGATAATTCATCCGCATCATACTCCAACTGGATAACTTCAGCATGCCCCGTAGTTCCTGTGCAGACATCCTTGTAAGTCGGGTTAAGCGTGTGCCCTCCCATATAGCCCGATGCCAGGCTTTTCACTCCCTTTAGTGTTTCAAATATGGCTTCGGTACACCAAAAGCAACCATTGCCAAATGTTATTTTCTGAATATTCATATTTTGTTTTAACAAAGATAAGGGCTGTTCGATTTATTAGACTTAACCCACCAATAATATGTCAATATGATTATAAAATATTGATAGTTATGGAAATGTTAATTTAAAATTCGAAAAATAAATGCCATTCGTCATAAATCCAACGTCCTGAATTTAACGTATACTCAATACGAAGTGCTCCAAACGAAAAAAATAAGGAATTTATATATTAATGGTTAATTCATTGAAAAATTTACAATTAGCAATGTTAGCTTGTTGATAATTACATAAGTTAAGTAACTATTTCATTACGTTACATTTGCGTTTAGGGCCTCAATTAATTTAAAACATTGGAAAAACGCTTACTAAGAATCTTCGTTCTTTTTTTATTTTGTTTTGTCTGTTTCACAACAGCATTTGCCCAAACGCCCACACCAGGAACGGTTACATTCCAATACCAGGGAAATTACCAGCTAGTGTACGGATATGCCGGTTTTTCATGCTATGTTCCTGCATCAGGAACGGCAACACAGGACATGGGCCTGGGATATGAATTTGTAACGCAGGGAACCGTAAGTACTCCGGGGGGAGCATCTCTTTATGTCTCTTCATACTCATATCCCTTCGCCTTCAATGATGGGATGATATCATTTGACCGTTCGAGCACAAGTCTGTCAGTAAACGCAGCATATATCATGAGTGCGGCTACAGGAGCAACAACCACAAATTCGGCAACTTCATTGCCCACACCGGGAGGAGAGTTTCAATTAGTATCTATTAACTTGCTCACAGTATCCGGAACTTCGAACGTCTCGGTGCAGGCATACGCAAATGGAGTAGCTATTGGCTCGCCTGTCACAAAATCTGTCGGTAGTACCACCAAAGTGCTTTTTGATTTTTCAACAAATTCCAGCTTTTACAGCATTGATGAAATTAAGATTACGGGCTTTGGCACTGCGGGGATAAGGGCAGATGATATTAAAAGTGCTGCCCTTACCATTAGCGTTAGTGCCGCAGGAAACCCCGGCTGCGGGGCCGGGTCGGTAACCCTTACAGCATCGGGCGGCACACCCTCCGGCGGTACCTATAGCTGGTATAACTCATCAAGCACCATAACACCCGATCCTGTATTGGGTACGGGCACCAGCTTTTCACCAATTGTAAGCGGATCATATTACGCAATCTATACGCAAGGCTCAACAAGTATTACTTCGTCTAATACCACTGTTACCATCAATCCTATCGTTTCATCGCCGGTAGCCAATGCCTCGTTTTCCTACCCTTTTACAGGCAATACTAAGGACATATCGGGAAATCAAAATGACGGGATCCCGCAAAACGCACCTACACTAACAACAGACAGGTATGGCGCTGCAAACAGCGCATATACTTTTAATGGCACAACCCAATTTATTGAAACCACAACTCCGTTTGTAAGTCCGCAGGTTTTTACAATAAGCCTGTGGTTTAATACAACAACCACAACGGGCGGAAGATTAATCGGGTTTTCGGGGGCTCAAAATGGTGGCGGCCAGTTTGACAGGCATATTTATATGGTTAATTCAGGCCAGTTATATTTTGGTGTTTATTCTGGCGCTACACATACACTTACTACAACAAACTCATATAACGATGGCACCTGGCACCACGTGGTTGGCACACTTTCCAGCGCGGGGATGAAACTATATGTAGATAATGTATTGCAGGATTCTAATCCACTCTATACAGCTGCAGAATCGGTAACAGGCTATTGGGAAATAGGTGGGAATAACCTTAGCGGGTGGCCATCAGGAACGGGCGTAACAAGTGCCTATTTTAAGGGAACAATTGATGACGTTTCGGTATACAGCACCGATTTATCAACAACGGGAATAACTACAATAAATGATATAAACCAGATCGGGGCTTATGCCCCGGTTTGCCCTGGTTCGTCGTTAACAATTTACAGTCCGCTAATAACCGGTGCAACGTACAACTGGACCGATCCAAACGGCGCTGCCGCTACGGGCCAAAACCCTACTTTTACAAATGCGGTTGCGGGTAATTATACCCTTACTGTAACAGGCGGCCCGGGCGGTTGTAGTTCAACAGCTACGGTTACGCCTACATTTTATACCACACCTGCAGCAACGTTTACGGCCACATCAACCGTTAATACAGGCGTAAACGCTACTGTTACACTCACCAGTACTTATGACCCTACGTTGACCTACGCCTGGAACTTTAATAGCGGCACTCCCACCACAGGTACCGGGCAGGGGCCATTTTCTGTTTCGTGGAGCACCGCAGGAGTAAAAACCATTACGCTAACAGTAAGTAATGCAAACGGATGCTCCTCAACAATTACACAAACGGTAATAGTTGGGTCTGCCAGTTGGTACTCCACCTATGTTTTCAGAAAAAAAATTCTTTTAGACAGAACAAAAATATCAGGTGCTGCCAACCTCACCAGTTTCCCGGTATTGCTAAAAATAGTTGATCCCGACCTGGTTTATACCGCCAATAGCTGTACCAATAAAATACAATCAACTACGCTGGCCGACCTGGCATTTACTGATGCAACCACCGGACAAACAGCAGAACTGCCCTATCAAATTGATAATTATGACAGCTCAACCAATACCCTTTTGGTTTGGGTGCAGATACCCACTTTGAGCGCGTCGGGGACGGGTACAGCCATATATTATTATTTTGGATCAAATGCCCCTGCCTCACATCCCGCTACTACCAGTACCTGGAGCAGCGACTACCAGGGCGTATATCACTTTAACGAAAGCGCCTTCAGTTCAGCAACCGGTGCAATTAAAGACGCTACGACAAATGTCAGGAACGCTACTGCAATAACGGCAAATGCCGTTACCAGTACGCTTGTTGCAGGCCAGATAAGCAATGCCTATACCTTTGCCGGCGCACAAAAAATATCAACGGCGGGAACGCTTAATTTTGCCAGCACGTTCACGTTGTCGGCCTGGGTTAACCCTAGCTCATTGCCTGATGAAAAGATAATGAGTAATCAAAACACATCATATATTGGCTATAAGCTTGGGTTTTACAACAGCCTTTTAGAAGCTGAAGCTGGCAGCAACTCGACTACACGTGGCTCGAACTCAAGTACAAGTACGCCAATATCTGTAAATAACTGGTATTATGTTCAATCGGTATACAACGGGGCAACACTCAGCACCTATGTTAATGGCATTTTAAACAGCAGCATTGCCTTAACAACCAACACCCCCAGTACTACATTGCCGTTCAGCATAGGAGTTGGGGAAGGTGGTAACATCCTCTACTTTAACGGAATGATAGACGAAGTAAGAACTTCTAACGTTGCCAAAACAAGCGATTGGCTGCTAACTGAATATAACAACCAGTTAAACCCATCATCAACAGGCACGGCTCCGTTTATTTCGTCAATTGCTGCTAACGAATGGAGCCAGACTAATTTTACAGCCGGCTACGCTCCGGGAAGCGTTATTTATACCTGGACCGGCGGAACAAGCACCAGCCCAACTGCTGCCAATAATTGGAACAATACAACAATGGGGGTTACCAACCAGGTGCCTCCGGCAACCTACTCCAGTTTATCTATCCCAAACGTTACTACAAAACCAACACTTACCGCCGCTTTAAGTGCATATTCATTAACGCTAAGTAATGGCGCCACATTTAATCTTGGCGGGCAAACGCTAAGCATAGGTTGTAACATTTATAATAATTCAACTACAGGCGGAACGGGTATTCTCGATGGCAGCAGTACGGCATCCGGCATAACCTGGAACGGAAAGCTATCCGCACAAAGCTATACCGGTTCTAATACTGCAAGTACAGCGGCAATAGGCAATATGACCATTGCCAATACTGCGGGCGGAACGGTAACCATTACCGGGGGGCCGGTTGAAATATCCAATTTACTAACCTTAACCCAGGGAAATTTAATAATTGATAATACAAACAACGGCGCACTAACATTAAAAGGCAATGCATCAAGTAATTTAAATTATGCCCAGATAGGTCCTATAACGTCCGGCTATACCATAAGTGGGTCCATAAATTACCAGGTATATTTTACAGGTGTCCGCAACTATCGCTCAATGGCGCCGCCCGTTTACAATAATACTACAACATATAGTTCAACAAACGGAACCTACTCGCTTGCGAGCCTTAAAGGCACAGGCGGCTTCATTATTACCGGATCAGGTGGTTCTACAAACGGGTTTGATAAATCATCTAATAACGGACCAACACTCAGGATCTATAATGCAGCTACCAACGTTTACACTTTTATAACAAGCCTTAACACCGCTCCAACAGTTGCAACTGGTTCTGCTTTTTACATGTATTTTAGGGGGAGCCGCACGCCTGCAGGTATAGCTACAGCTGCGGACCCGTTTGGCTCAAAAACAAACAAGGTTGACGGGGGCGGATCTTACGCTGCTGCGGATGCCGTAATGTATACCTATACCGGCGTTCCCAACCAGGGTAATGTTACCTCAGTCCCCGCCTTTGCCACAACCGATACAAAGTTTTACTTTTTGGCCAACCCATATGCGGCGACTTTAGACGCAAATGCTATTTTCAGCGCGGGCCCAATTAAAACCAGCACCTGGATTTGGAACCCAAGTTTGGGCAATTACGCGGTTTATAACTCCACAAATGCGGCTTTAATTGTAAATGGGGGCAAACGGTACATAGTACCTGGCCAGGGCTTTTTCATCCAGGCTGCTACTACCTCAGCTACAACCCACGTTTTAACGCTTACAGAAAGCATGAAAAGTGTTGCAAACAACTTAAATGCTGCACGTATGTTGAGTGCTTCCGAGCCATTGACTACTGTGGCCCCACCAATATTTCGATTGAAGTTTGCTAAGGATTCAGTTTTATCCGATGAAATTGCCGTTGAATTTAGCGACAGTTCAAAGGCTACGCTGGATTATAACGACGCCACTCACCTTGAGGGAACAAACCTTACGCTTTCATCATTAACTACCGATAACGAGTACCTGGCTATTGACGTAAGACCTTTTACCGGGAAGAAAACAACGATGCCGCTATACATAACGCCTGCGCAGGACACGACCTACACGTTAAAGCTGTCTTATAAAAATCCCGCCATGAGTTATTATAAGGTAAGCTTACAGGATAGTTTACTCAATACTACAACAGATATAACCAATACTACTTACTCATTTAACATAGCCTCGGGACAGCAAAATACGTATGCCAAACGATTTAAACTTATTGTTGAAGCGTTGCCTGCACCAGCGTTATTTACAAAATTTGCCGGGCAGCTTGATAATTTGAAAAAGGTGCTGCTAAATTGGAATGGTGGGACCGATCGCGCAAGCATCACTTACCAGGTGCAAAAAAGCGTTGATAATAAAACTTTTGTCAACATTGGTACCTCCTTAACGGGCAGTTCAAATATCAACTATCAAACTGTAGACAGTAGCCCGGCAATTGGATTGAATTACTATCGCCTGGTGCAAACCGATGCCTTTAACACTAATATATACTCAGACACGATAACTATAGCAAACAACCCCGGGTTGTTAAATGGGATAGCGAAAAATGGATTTATTTTATATCCAAATGCCGTGACTGATGTGGTATCTATAGTGGGCGATAAAACCTACCAGGGAACTGTGAAATTTCGAATATATGATAACCTTGGGAAATTGCAGGCTTCGCAATCATTTACGGGAATGAACGCGCAGGTGCCTATACAGGAAAACATAAGCAATTTGAAAATGGGGGTTTATACGGCTCGCATAGATAATGACAGCAAGGAAATTGTTGTGATTAAGTTTATTAAAAAGTAAGGGCAGGATTGGCACAACACTTTTTGTTAACTGTCGGTCTTATACTTGTGAAATAAAGCACTGCTTCAAACGCGCTAGTAATGATTGCTTTTTATGGTAAAAAATAAAAAAATGTATTCCACCTGAAGTTTTTTAAATATTGTAACAAAATTGTTACCTTGCGCGAATTGCGCTGGCTATGTGACTGTTACAGTATGCATCAGGTTGCATTGAACTTGCTTTTTGACCCTAATTAATTTAGAATAGTGAAAACACGGTTACTTAAAATTGTACTCTTTGTTTTTTTTATTGTTGTTTTTACAACTAATAATAGCTTTAGCGCAATTACATTTACTGTAACTCAACTTAATACTTCGGCAAGCGGCATTACCACACCGTTTACCATATTCGACGGGCAGCTAAATACGGTAGTAGTAGGGTTTAAAGTTGTTGCTTCCGGAACAGGAACATCAGCTACTATCAGTAACTTGTTTGTAACCACAAATAATGCGAATTTAAATAATTACTTTCCATCGGGAACGGCAACGTTATACGAAACAGCGGGCAGTACTTATCCCTCTACCGTTAATCACACGTATTCTGCCAATGTAAGCGGTTCCAATTACCAATTCAATGTAAACCGCACTTATACAGCCAGTACATATTACTATTTTCTGGTTTTACCAAAAGCAGTATTTACCGGGAACACAGTCCCAACAACCTTTACATTCGGAGCAACCAGTGCCGGATTTTTCGGTAATAGCCCATCAGTTTCAGTTTCAGGCAGCGGAACAACGTACAATGCCTATGGCGGAATGTATTGGTATGGCGATAATACTACCACCTGGAGCAGCAGCACTAACGGCCCGTGGGAGGTAGCTAACGGATCAGGAGGATATCAAAACGCTAACCGGGTTCCTACAGCTACCGATGTAGTTTATATTGGCGTTGCGCCGTATAGCAGCAATGGCGGTCAGAACCCCATTATTACCGGCTATAGCCCAACAATATACAGGTTGGTGTATGGCACCAATTTAACACATACTACAAATTTGGGAGCAAGCGTTACATTAACGAATGCAACAGATGTTTTAACGGTAAAGGACGATGTTACGGTACTTGCAAGTGCAGGGGCCTCTCTTGCTGGTAAGGGAACATTAACTATTGGCGGAGATTTTACAAATAATACCGGAGGAACGTTCTCGGTAAATACTACAGCAACTGCCAATCAAAATACGGTTACATTCAATACAGGTGGTAATACTATAGCCAACTTAAATACATCGGCCACTGTGGCATTCGGCAACCTGAATATTACGGGTGGGGGCACGGCCACAATTTCAACCGGAAAATTTAGTGTTTCGCCTTATAGTATCCTGGGGGTGAGCGGCCCGACAATTCTATCCATCAACTCTGCGGCCAGTCTTACTTTGCTTACCGGAACAAGTGCAGCACCGTTAAACTATGCCCAAATTGCTTCAATAACCGATGGCTCAACCATCCAGGGAAATATCAATTACCAGGTCTATTTTACAGGAGGTTCGGGCTTTCGTAATTACCGGTCGATGGCTTCGCCGGTTTACGATAATACAACCACTTACACTTCGGCAAACGGCACCTATAAATATTCAAATTTAAAAAACAGCTTTATTGTAACTGGCTCGGGCGGTACTACAAATGGCTTCGACGAATCTTATAATCATGGGGCAACGCTTAGAACGTATAATTCGGCGACCAACGACTATACCTTTATAACTAGTCTTACTTCTACAACAATTGCCACAGGTAAGGGATTTTATATGTTTTTTAGAGGCGATAGGACGCATATCGCCGGTGCAACAACGCTGGATCCATTCGGTTCCAAAACAAATAAGGCAGATGGAGGTGGTTCATACGCTACACCTGAAGCTGTTACCTACACCTATACCGGTATTCCGAACCAGGGAAGTGTTTCAACTACATTTGGCACTACTGATAACAATTATTACTTTATTGCCAATCCATACGCCGCTACGCTTGATGCTAATGCCGTTATCAATTCAACTGCTTATAATTATTTGGGATTGTTTCCGACAAATTATATAAACACCTCTATATGGACCTGGAAACCAGGAGCTACTGCCCAATACGCGATTTACAACTCAGTTACCCCCTCAGCCTCTACGAATGGCGCTAAGGAGTATATTGTCCCCGGGCAGGGATTCTTTGTTCAGGCTGCAACAAATACGGGGTTTTTTGGCATCGGGGGATCATCTAACATACTTACCATAGATGAAACGATGAAAAGCACAGGCAATAACCTGAATGCAGTTAGAAATTTAAATGCAATTGCAGCCACAAAGCAGGAGCCACCTGTATTACGGTTGCAGCTCTATAAAAACACCACTACAAGTGATGAAATAGGAATGGTGTTTCGTGACAGCACTAAGGCAATAGCCGATGGGAATGATGCGGTCCATTTTGATGGTAATAATCTTACCCTTTCCAGCCTTTCGGCAGATAATAAATACTTAGCTATTGACGTAAGGCCTTTTACGGGCAGCAAAACAGAGGTGCCCCTATATGTCACTGCAGAGGTTGATAGCACCTACAGCCTACAGTTGTCTTATAAAAGTGATTTGATGAAGAATTATAAGATCACCCTTTATGACAGTCTGTTAAACACCAACAGTATTATTAGTAAAAATGCATATTCATTTCAGATAGTAAACGCCCAGGCATCAACTTACGGCAAGCGATTTAAGCTGATAATTGAGCCTGAACCTGCCGGTGTATTGTTTACAAAATTCACTGGAAAACTTAACGAATCGAAAAAGGTGTTACTAAACTGGAATAGTACCAGCGATCGGAGCAACATTACCTACCAGGTACAGCGAAGCACTGATAAAAAGATTTTTGCCAATATTGGGCAACCTTTAAATTCATCAGTTAATAATTCAGATATCGAATACCAAACCATAGACAACAACCCGGCCATTGGCGCAAATTACTACCGGCTGGCTCAAACTGATTTGTTTGGCAACATTGTATACTCGGATACCGTAAAAATAGGTTATAACCCGGGGATGTTGGCAGGGCATGAAAAAAATGGATTTTTACTGTATCCAAACGCAGTAAAAGACGTGCTGTCGATAGTTAGCGACAAGGATTATAAAGACAAGGTGAACATGACTATATACGATTCGCAGGGGAACCTGAAATTCACACAAGCGTACCAGGGCATTAATGCACAATTACCATTACAACAAAACGTGAGTAACCTTCAACTGGGGGTTTATATTATTCATCTCGCCAGCAATGGAAAAGAATTGGTAACTTTGAAATTCAATAAGGAACAAAACTAATGTTGAGGAGCAAATTATTCTATACAGCTTTTTGGAGTAAATTTTTTTTAACAGTTCTGTTTATGTTGTGTGCGCTGGTAACATTTGCACAACCAGGCGGTCCTGGGCAAGGCGATTGCGGTGATACCACTGCAGGGCCGGACGAACCATGCCCGCTTGATACATGGGTAATTGTTTTGTCAGTTATAGCCCTGGTTTTTGCTGCAATACACCTCCATAAAAAGCAAAAAAACGCCTTAAAAATGCAGGCATAAATTATTTGTAAGCGCCTGATCTTTTTCAAATTACCGCTATTTAAAGTTTAATTTAATTACGTAACTGTTCGCGGGGTTTCTCCGTAAAAGGGCTACTTAATTGTTTTGAAACTTAAATAATGGAAAACCCTTCACGCCGCTATAATAACTTATCAAGGTTTTTTTGTGCGCTGATACTTATCTTATTCGTATTTAATAGCAAAAGCTATGCGCAAAACACGGTTAGTATAACTTCTCCATCTGCTGATATTATTTTTACGATAGGCTCCTCGTTTACTGCAACAGCGCAAGAAACTGCAACCTTTGGTTATACATTTTCTACTATGACTTTTTCGGTAGATGGCGGCACCGGGGTTACAGCAACCATGGCTGGTACTGTAGGTAGCAAGAGCATTTCAACTACCGGATTATCTTATGGCGTACACACGTTAACAGCAAAAGCTACGTTTAACTATTTTTTAGGAGGCACCAATAGCGTAACCAGTAGCGTAACGTTCCTGGTAAAGCCTGCCCAGCCCAGCATTACAACAGGCAGTTATGGTTTTAGTATCCCTATCACTTTGAAAATGTCGAGTACCGGTGTTAGCACCGGCGCGTCTTTAACGACATTTCCGGCCCTGGTTTATATACAAAGTGATTCATTAAAAATAGGAAAGGTTTGCGGCGACAAGGTTCAGTTTCCAACCGGTAATGGCGGTGGCGCAACGGCTGGAACAAATTACGATTTTGCGTTTACCGAAACAGGTCTTACTACGGAACTTTACTACCAGGTTGATACCTATGATTCGGTAAACGGAATTTTACTGGCCTGGGTGCAAGTGCCTGCATTAACAAAAGCAGATAAAACACTTACCTTTTATTTTGGTTCGGCAAGCCCATCCCATTCGGCTGCATTTGCTGCTTCAACATGGCCAAGCGACTATTTAGCGGTTTACCATTTTAGTGAGGGGTCGGCAACAGCTACTGTATTGGATGCTACATTGCACGCGAGGAATGCAGTACAAGCACATACTGCAGTAACAAATGACGAAATACACGTGGCGGCAGGCATCCCTACAACGGGCGGAGCTTATACCTTTAACGGAACGAACACAAGCATTATTCAAAATACGGGCACGTTTCCCGACTGCACAGGCCAATTTACTGTATCTGCCTGGGTAACCTATACCGGAACATCAACAAGTGACAATAAACTGGTGTCAGATCAGCTTGATTATAGCCATGGATATAAATTAAGCGTACGAAACAGTACCATTGAAACAGAAACCCGGACAACAGCCAACCCAAGCCCGGGTAATGTATGGGATGCAGGCACACCTGTAACACCTAATACATGGTCGTACGTGCAGGGCGAATTCAATGGCTCGGCGTTTATGAACTATCTGAACGGAATCTACGCAACGGGAGGGGCATTCAAAGCTGGTACTAGTGGCACAAATTCACCACCGGAAGCTGGTAATTATCTTACAATGGGACTGGATCATGGAACAGGGGCAGCAAATGGGGGTTACGACGATGCTTGGTTTTTTAGCGGAGTAATGGATGAGGTTCGCGTGTCGAATATCGCCAAGTCTGCCGATTGGATCCAGGCTGAATATTATAATCAAAAAAATCCAAAAACCTTTACCGTTTGCACCGCTGTAGCTACAAACTTAACCAATGCACAAACATTAAATGCAGGAGCGGTAATCTGCACCTGGACGGGAGCTTCGGGCACCGGCTTAACAACTGCTGCTAACTGGGATCTTGGCGCGCCTGATCTTTCGACCGGTAAAACCTCGCTGGTGATACCCGCTGTTGGTACCGGTGTTTATCCAAAATTAACAGCTTCTGCTAGTATATATGGGCTAACCATTGCTGATGGTGCATCAATAGATTTAAACGGGCAGACCCTTAACGTGGGGTGTAATATCATTAACGAAGTTACAACAGGTGGAAAGGGGATCCTGGATGCGACTATTTTGACAGGTATCACTTCGGGAAATCTTAACAGCTCAACAGGCGTTGTAAACTGGAACGGGAGTTTGGCAAGCCAAACTTACAAATCAACCGCCAACGTCGCCACCACAGCTCAAATGAGTAACATGACCATTAGTAATACCAATGCTGGTCCGGGAACAATAACTTTAACAGGAGGGCCGGTTGAAATTTATAACCTGCTTAAACTTACCCAGGGCAACTTGTTAATTGATAATACCAACAATGGAGCACTAACGTTGAAAGCTAATACAACAACCAATACGCTAAATTACGCAGAAATAGAAACCATCCCCTCGCCTTATACCATTAAGGGGAATATTAAATACGAGGTGTATTACACAGGAGGGGCTGGCTGGCGCAATTATCGTTCAATGGCTTCGCCCGTTTATGATAATACGACCACTTATAGCGCCACAAATGGTACTTATAAATTCCTCAACTATAAAACCTCATTTATAATCACAGGTTTCAGCGGTTCCACTAATAATTTTGACAACTCGTGGAATTTTGGCTCAACCATCAGAACATATAACTCTGCCACTAATAATTATACATTTTTAGGAACCTTGAGCGCAAGCCAGGTGATAGCAACTGGATCTGGTTTCTTTATGTATTTCAGGGGCGACAGGACCCATATTACCGGCGCTACAACTGCTGATCCATTTGGTTCAAAAACAAATAAAGCTGATGGCGGCGGCTCATATGCAATACCCGAAGGTGTAACGTATACTTATACCGGCATTCCAAACCAGGGGAACGTTTCTACCAATATGGTAACCGGAACCAGCAGCGCCTATTATCTTATAGCAAACCCTTATGCAGCTACGCTTGATGCAAATGCATTGCTGGCATCCTCCAAAGAAGGCGCTACGAGTGTGTATTTTACCACCAGGAAAGTATGGGTATGGAAACCGTCTTCATCTGCACAATATGCCATTTGGGATGCCACTAATCCTACTGCATCGCCTAATGGAGCAAATAGTTCGGTGCTTCCGGGCCAGGGATTTTTTGTGCAGGCGGCTAATCCAACAACTACCTATCATATTCTCACCATTACTGAGAGCATGAAAAGTACTAGTACAAATAATAATACATTTAGAAATCTAAGCGTATCCGAACCAGTAGCAGCAGCTCCGGAGCCCCCAATATTAAGACTCAAGCTTTCTAAAGATGCTGCAAATAGTGACGAAATAGGCATGGTTTTCAGAGACAGCACCAAAGCCATAGCAGATGCTGACGATGCAGTCCATTTTGAGGGCGACAATCTTACTCTTTCAAGCCTTTCGGACGATGGCCAGTATTTAGCGATTGACAAACGCCCGTTTACCGGGAAGAAAACAATTGTACCGTTGTATGTTACAGGTAATCTCGATACCGCGTATACCATTCAGCTATCCTACACAAGCACCTTAATGAAAAATTATAAGGTAACACTTTTTGATAGTTTGCTGAATACGAAAACGGTTATTAATAGTAAAGCATACTCGTTTAATATCATAAATAGCCAGCACAATACCTACGCTAAACGATTTAAGTTAATAATTGAGCCGCTCCCGGTTCCGGCATTGTTTACAAAGTTTACCGGCAAGGTTGATGAAATAAAGAAAGTTATGTTGAATTGGACCACGTTGAACCAACGCGGAAGCATTTTTTACCAGGTACAAAAAAGTACCGACAAAAAGGTATTTACAAACATTGGAGATCCTTTGGTTTCTTTAATGAATCCTACGGATGTTAACTACCAGTCTATTGATAACAGCCCCGGCATCGGCATAAATTATTACCGCCTCATTCAAACCGACCAGTTTAACAACAGGGTTTATTCTGATACGGTGGCAATAGCGTTTAACCCGGGCCTGGTAAACGGAATAGCTAAAAATGGTTTTATATTGTACACAAACCCGGTTAAGGATGTTTTACAAATAGTAAGTGATAAAAGCTACACCAGCAAGGTTACAATGGACATTTATGACTCATTAGGTAACCTTAAATACACACAAACCTATTCAAGTATGGACGCGCAGCAACCGATCCAGGAAAATGTAAGCAAGCTTAAGGTTGGGGTTTATATCATACACCTCAAAAGCAACAACAAGGAATTAGTAACCCTGAAGTTTAGCAAGGAGCAAAGCTAATATTTGATTGATGTTGCCTGGCAAGAAATAGTTTTAGCAGCAACAAGTAACCTTGTATATCTAAATAAAAATCCCTCAAACCTTACCAGGCAAGAGGGATTTTTATTTAGGGTATATTTTTAAGCCGAAGCTAATTGTTACCTGCTGGCGTAAGTGGGTGTTAATTTTAACTGATCTATTACGCCGTTAACAACCTTCGGCAAATCGTCAACATTTTTTTGTGGGTTTTTATGTACTTCACCAACACCAAAGCCGCGCCAAACTATTTTACGACTGCGTGGATCAATCAAATCAATAATCAATGTACCCTCTTTAAAGTGTTCCTTTTCGGCATAGGTTGGTCCGCCATAAGCAAACGCTCCTCCGTAATAGTTATAGTATGGCCTGTAATAGCCGCCCCAGCCAAAACCGAAGCCATAACCAAATCCCCAGCCGCCCCAGCCACCATAGTATCCTCCAAATCCACCGCCGTAATAGCCGGGCGTGTAATAATTTGTCCTGGCGCCACGGCCAACCGATGTAGTATAACTAACGATAAGATCAGGATTTCTTTGACTCAAACGAAGCCCTTTGGCGGATAAAGCCGCCGTTGCTGCATCCCTGATCTTCGCATCAGCCTCACTGTTCGCCATTTTTTTGGCACCGTTGTCAGCAGGCGGCATCCACGCAAATGTATGATAACTGCTTAAATTGGTTTTATTAATGGCGGCGGTATAATAATCGTAGCTTGAGCAAGCTGATAGCACTGAAATCATCAGAGCAGTCAGCGCCAGATAAATTGATCTTTTCATGATATTCACTCCCTTTATAGTTCTATTAGACAAACGATTGATGAAAGGTTTAATTGCGAGAAAAATATTTTCTAATTTAAATCTAATCTATCACAAATTACACACTAGGCTAAGGTTTTGTTTGTATCAATAGTGTAGCAGACTGTAAGCCTTTTGAGGTAGCGGTGAAGGTGATATTTCCACCTTTTTGTTTGGCTTGCACAATTGCCAGCGCCAACCCATTAAATGCCTTGCGGTAATCTACCTTAAACGAATCATGGTTGTTCTCATCGCCATTGTCAACACCTGCAATAAAGCCTTCACCGTTAATTTTAAAGTTCACCAGGTTGTCGGCATCAGGCACTACATTCCCATCCTTATCCAGGATCTTAACGGTTATAAACGACAGGTCTTTTCCGTCAGCTTTTATGTTCTTCCGGTCGGCCAGTAATTCAATTTTGGCAGGGGCCCCGGCAGTATGGATCTCGCGGGTTAATACAACTTTACCATCCTTACGTGAAACGGCCTTAAGTGTACCTGGTTCATATTTTACCCGCCACATAATGTGCAGGTCGTCGCCGGTCTTCTTTTTAATACCCAATGATTTACCGTTCAGGAATAGTTCCACTTCGTCGGCATTATTGTAAAATGCCCAAACGTCAATCAATTTGCCTGGCTGCCAATTCCAGTGCGGGAAGATATGCAGTACCGGTTTATTGGTCCATTCGGATTGGTACATATAGTACACATCTTTAGGGAAGCCTGCAAGATCGCAAATGCCGAAGAACGAGCTACGTGACGGCCATGAATATGGTGTAGGTTCGCCCAAATAGTCAAAGCCAGTCCAGATAAACATCCCCGAAAGAAAGTCGTATTTCTTCATCACTTTCCAGGTAGCCTCATGTGTTGATCCCCACCCGGGACGAACGTTGTCATAAGCCGAAACGGTGTTATCCGGGTTGCCCTCGGTAAAAGGTTTATCATACTTCGATGGCCATACCCTGATGCTGTCTGACGGCATATCATAATGACCCCTGGTTTCCAGTCCCGACGTAGTTTCGGTTGCTATAAATTTCTTGCCAGGGTACCTGTCATGAAATTTCGCATAGTCAAACTCATGGTAGTTATAGCCCACCAGGTCAATAGCGCCTGATTGGATGATCTTATTGTTTTTACCGGGATTGTCATTAGCTGTCGTAATTGGCCGCGTTGTATCAAGGCTGTGAACAATGGCGGCAAGTTCAGGCGCAATTCTTAAGGCGCTGGTATCGCTTTGCTGTGGGATTTCATTACCAATACTCCAGATCATTACGCTTGGGTGGTTACGGTCGCGCAAAATCTGATCTTCCAGGTCGCGTTTGTGCCACTCCTTAAAAAACAGGTGATAATCATAATCAACCTTTTTCCATTCCCAGCAATCAAAGGCCTCATCCATTACAATAAAGCCCATTTTGTCGCAAAGGTCAAGCAGTTCAGGTGCAGGCGGGTTATGTGAGGTACGGATACCATTGCAACCCATAGCCTTTAAAATTTGAAGTTGACGCTCAAGTGCACGTGTGTTAATCGCAGCCCCAAGTGCCCCAAGATCGTGGTGATCACAAACGCCCAATATCTTCATTGGTTTGCCGTTCAAAGTAAAACCCTTATCTGCGTCGAAATTAAAATAGCGAATACCAATCGGGGTTGAATAGGTATCGACAATTTTATTATCTGCCAGCACTGTAGTAACTACCTTATATAAATACGGGTGCTCAACCGACCATAATACAGGGTTTTTTACATTGATTTTTTGAGCCGAGGTAATCGTAGTATCCTTTAAATGGGCTTTTGCGATAATATCGCCATAGACTGAAACCTCTTTACCTGTAGCATCATAAATACCGGTTTTTATCGTAATTGCAGCTGCGTTGCCATGATTTTTTACGATAGCTGTTAAATTAATGGTAGCTGATTTTGTGCTTACATCGGTTGTATTAACATACGTACCCCAATGGTCAATAGCAACTTTATTAGTAGTAACCAGCCACACATTTCTATAAATACCCGAACCTGAATACCAGCGTGAATTTGGCTGCACAGAGTTATCAACCTTAACAGCGATGGTGTTTGCGCCGCCAAAGTTTAAATAAGGTGTAAGCTCGTACCTGAACGAGATGTAACCATTCGGCCTGAAACCCAAATGATGACCATTTATCCACACATCACTTTTCTGGTAAACACCATCAAAATCGATATAAACCAGTTTGCCTTTTGAAGCTGCCGGTACGGTAAATATTTTGCGGTACCAGCCTAAGCCGCCGGGTAAGGCGCCACCTTCAGGTGTGGCAGGATTGTCCTTGCTGAATTTGCCCTCGATGCTCCAGTCATGCGGCAGGTTGAGCACCCGCCAGCTGGCATCATTAAGGCTGGCTTTTTCGCCGCCAGTAACATCACCCAAATGGAAATGCCAGCCTTTGTCAAAGTCGGCAACGGTTCTGCCCTGCTGTGCAAATGCACTTGAGGAAAATATCAACAAAAAAGAAAGGCAAAACAGCCGGTCAGCCTTTTGCATAAAGGTGTTATTAGTTAGCATAACGGTGCATTTGGTAATAATTGTAAATTTGACACTAAATTATAAATTATTATTGAAAAGCATAATTTATCGTTGGCTTGTCAGGATTTCATTAACTGCAATACTTTACTTCTGCCTCACCAATTTATACTTCAACTTATCCACTAACAATTCACTTGAATCTGCATTCGCCTTAGTATTGTAAAAGTTCAAGGTATCCGCGTTGAACTTAAACGTAAAATCTTTTCGTGTTTTCAGGTCCATGTCAAACATAATATTGTCAAGGTTATTCATGGGTTCGCCGCCAAGATCGTTTTGAATGGAGTATGTTTTAAGATTTTCAAAGCCGATTACTTTTCCAAACGCTGTGAACGTCACTGTGCTGCTTTTGCCAATGCTGTCGGTCATTTTGTAGGTGCCCGCTATCAGTCCCTTATTTATCAGGTAACCCATCCCATCGCCAAGATCTTTTTGTTTGTTAAAGGCTTTAACGTACCGGGTAGTGGTGTGCTCGTTTTTCTCTTTATCATACCCGTAAAGCACAATAGATGTGTCGCCGTTTTTAATGCTATATCCCAAATCAAAATCGCCCAATAAAATAGTTTCTGAGGTTTTGCCGGGTTTAAATTTTAAGGTAAGGTCGCTTCCCTCATGGTTGTTCCAGCCGGCATCAACCTTCATGCTATCGCCTTTTAAGCTGTCCGTTTCAATATACATGGTAGTTAACCCGCTTGCCAGGTCTGCTGCGGTCATCGGCGATTTTGTTGCTACAACCTTATCTATGTAGTCCTTTTTAACCCATACGCCCTGTATAATTGGCTTGAACTTCTGTATCAGTTCCGCCGATTGCCTATTTGAATAGGTGTTATTGATGATAGAATCCTTGTCGGTGGAACTATTTTTGCTTTTACAGGCGATAAAGGCGCTGATGATTAAAAGCAGGATGAGGTTTTTTTTCATTTGGTTGATTGGAGATTTTAAAGTTAAATGTATCACAATCAATATTCGGTTTTGTTCGGTATCAAATTTATCTAAAATACCGTTTAGTATGGAGTACCCTGAAAATAACTACTTGCCCGTTTTTTTCGATATAGTGTATTCCATAAGGAAAGCGATATAACGGCGCAATTCTTATACCTCTATATCTTTCTTGAAATAGTTTGGGTGATTGCTCAATAAACTTAAGTGTATAAAAGAATTCTTTGAGAAAATTGGTTGTAATAGATTCGGATATTTTGTTATAGTAATCTTGAATGTCGGCCAAATCCCATTCAGCCTCAACCCGGAAAAACAATTTCAAAGCTCACTTAATTCCGAAACGATGCTTAACATGGTCAAGGCTCACATATTTTGCGGTACCATCAACCTCTTGCTGAAGCATTTTATCAATCATCGATTTATATTCATCAGTTAGCTCCAATTTTAAATGATGTTGATGAATTAAATCTTCATATTCATTTATCGGGATTATAACTGCTGTTTTTTCTCCCTCGTCGTTAGTGATAAATTGCGTACTCATTAATCAAATTTAATAATTATAAATTTAAAAAAGGAAAAGATTGATGAAGTTACTGCGCCTTTACTAGTCTGCGTTATATTCAATACCAAACATTACAACCTTTCAACATTACAACAACATACAACAAACCAACAAATTCGTATTTTTGCAGTATGGATACTGATGCTGTTAAGGCGCTGCAAGGCCGTTATTGTAATTCGCTCACTGAATATTCGCGTTTTGTAACGCGCGAGGTTTTTATTGGCGATGTGCCTATGGGCGGCAATAACCCAATCCGCATCCAAAGCATGACCACCACTGATACAATGGATACCATCGGTACCGTTGAGCAGTCCATCCGCATGGTTGATGCAGGCTGCGAGTATGTGCGCATCACCGCGCCAAGCATCAAGGAAGCACAAAATCTTGCTGAAATAAAAAAACGACTGCGTACGCGGGGCTACAATGTACCGTTGGTTGCGGATATCCACTTTACCCCTAACGCTGCTGAAGTAGCCGCGAGGATAGTTGAAAAGGTACGCGTTAACCCCGGTAATTACGCCGATAAAAAGAAATTCGACCAGATAGATTATACCGATGCTCAATATGAGGGCGAGCTGCAGCGTATTTACCAGAAGTTTGCGCCGCTGGTAAAGATCTGTAAGGAATATGGTACCGCCATGCGCATAGGTACCAATCATGGTTCATTGTCCGACAGGATCATGAGCCGTTACGGCGATACACCTCAAGGGATGGTTGAGAGCGCCATGGAGTTTATGCGTATTTGCGAAACGCTGAATTACTACAATTTGGTGGTCTCCATGAAATCAAGCAATCCACAGGTAATGGTGCAGGCGTACCGTTTGCTGGTTGAAACCATGGTGGCAGAAGGCATGAACTACCCGCTGCACCTCGGCGTTACCGAAGCAGGCGATGGCGAAGACGGCCGTATAAAATCCGCCGTTGGCATTGGCACCTTACTGGAAGACGGCCTCGGCGATACCGTTCGCGTGTCCCTGACCGAAGAGCCGGAAGCAGAGGCCCCGGTGGCGATTGCGTTGGTAAAGCGTTATTCAAGTCGTAAGTCCTTAGTCGAAAGTCAAAAGCCGGCTCAGGACCCAGGACTTAAGACCCAAGACTCCCAACACAACCCCTACGATTACAAACGCCGTCAAACATACGAAGCTAATGCCTTTATAGGCGGGCACATGGTGCCAAGGGTAGTTATCGATCTTTCAAAAAAGAACCTGAAGGATCCTGCAATATTGAGTGACGCAGGCTACCTGTATTCGCCGTTATTGGATAAATATAATATGGCTGAGCAATCGGTCGACTTTGTTTATTTTGCCGACGAACTGCCATCATTCAACTTGCCCGGCAACTTAAAACAGCTTTACAATTATAACAGTTGGCAAAAGCTGGCTGATAAAACCATGTGCCACCCTTTGTTTACCTTAAAGGAATACGTAGAAGCTGCAGATCGTTCATCAGCCTTAAACCTGGTAAGGCTCAAGCCTGCCGATATTGATTCGGAAGCGTTTGGAGTATTGCCGTTTGACCAGTCGTTGGTATTTGTGCTGGAGACTGATTCTGAATTAGGAATGACCGACCAACGATCTTTCTTCTTTAAAATGGAAGAACTCGGATTGGAAGTACCGGTAATTGTAAAAAGAACTTACCCGGAGAACGACCATGGTCCATGGTCTATGGTCCATGGACAGGAAGAACTAACCACGCTTCTTCAACTATATGCCGCTACTGATCTTGGCGCTTTATTGGTTGATGGATTTGGCGACGGCATCTGGATTGATGCGCCGGAAATAAACACCAAAGTTATAACTTCAACAGCTTTCGGCATCTTGCAGGCTACCCGTTCGCGCATCTCCAAAACAGAATATATCTCCTGCCCAAGCTGTGGCCGTACCCTATTCGACCTGATGATCACCACGCAGATGATCCGCAGCCGGACAAGTCACCTTAAGGGCTTAAAAATTGGTATAATGGGCTGCATAGTAAACGGCCCCGGCGAAATGGCTGATGCTGATTATGGCTACGTAGGTTCAGGCACTGATAAAGTTACCCTTTACCGCGGTAAGGAAGCCGTTAAGAAAAACATCAGCTCGGCCAATGCTCTTGATGAGTTGATTGGTATTATTAAAGATGACGGGAATTGGGTAGAAGTGGAATGATCTGTAGGGAAAAATGATGTGCGGATGAAAATTGTTTAGCCAGTTTGTCATTGCGAACGAGGAACGAGTGAAGCAACCTCGTAGCTAATACATATTCGACATGCAAATTCGCTGAGCATCCGACGAGGTTGCCACGCTGTCGCTCGCAATGACGATAGTTTTCAGCACATTAAATCACCGCGGTAAACTCCGCAAATAAATTACTTGCCTCGCTTAAACTATTCAGCGGCACATAATCACAAACTGCTGCATATTCGGCCCAGATGGTATGTACAACTGGGTTGGAGTGCGCCTGCTGAATGGCCTCAGCCGAAAGCCATTCAAATACTTCAATGATGGTGCCGTCTGCCGTTTCCACAATTACAGGTTCACGATCAGTTACTAATCCCTCAGCCTTTAGCCGTGGTACATGGCTTTTGGTTAATTCCTTTAATGCTTCGGCCTTGCCCGGCTTTGGTTTGTAGGCAACTATAACTATGCGTCCCATAAATTATAAAATAATTATATGTTTTAAAATCCGTTTGCTATCTTAACGACGAATATGCAACTGACCGCGTCAATTCAATATTAACCCTTAAAGTTAATATTAAATTGATTTAAAAATCAACCCCTAGTTTAAATGGCTGATCGCAATTCTACTGCTTCTTTAAAATTTTTTAGAAACCTGTTTCGGACGTTCTTATTATTGTTGCCATTTTTTTCCTTCGCGCAAATTTCCGATGTCAGGTTCAGGCATATCAGCAATGAGCAAGGCCTTTCAAACTCAACCATCAACTGCATTTTCCAGGATAGTCGCGGCTTTATCTGGTTCGGTACCCGCGATGGTCTTAACCGTTATGACGGGGTAAACGTAGCTATATATAAAAATAAGCCTAATGATAATGCCAGTATAAGCGATAATTTCATCCGATGCATTTACGAGGATGCCTCACATAAAATTTGGGTGGGCACTTCTTACGGACTGAACTGCTTTAACCCGGTTACCAATAGCTTTACCAACTACAAGCACGATAAGGCAAATGCAAATTCCATCTCGTCAGATATCGTTTCTACTGTTTACGCGATCGACGCTAATAATTTGTTGCTGGGCACTATGGGGGGCGGTGCTGAGCTATTAAACACTAAAACCAATACGTTTAAACATTTCAGGCGTAACGCCAAAAACAGCAGCAGCCTTAGCAGCGACACCGTAAGCTGCATTTATCGTGATAGCTATAAAAATATCTGGCTGGGTACGCAGTGTGGCGTCGATATTTTTAACGCGGAGAAGCAAACCTTTAAACAATATGGCAATAGTAAAATAACTGCCATTGCTGAAGACAAGCAAAATAATTTGTGGTTAGGCACAGTAGATGCCGGCTTGCAGGTATTTACACCAGCGTCAGCATCTTTCAGAACGATAAAACATGCTGAAAACAATCCCGGCAGTTTATCGGGCAACCTTATATTAAGCCTGCTTTGCGATAAACAAGGAAGCATTTGGGTTGGTACCGTTAACAATGGCCTTAACCAGTATAACCCTAAAAACGATACCTTTTTTAAGTATTATCCCAAACCCGATAATATCGGCAGCCTTTCAAATACAACGGTTTCGGCAGTTTTTGAGGATATCCAGGGGAATCTTTGGATTGGCACACATCGCGGAGGCATTAACCTGTATACGCATGACATTGATAAATTTAAATTATTCCGTGAGGGAATTGATAACACCAGTTTAAGCTATAACGATGTTAAGGCATTTTGCCAGGATAGCAAAGGGAACATTTGGATAGGTACAGACGGCGGCGGATTGAATTTGTTCGATCGTAAAACAGGCAGCTTCCATCGGTATCAAAACCGGCCGGATGATCCGTCAAGCATTTCGTCAAACGCGGTGCAGGCAATTGCTGAAGATGCCCAGGGAAAGATTTGGGTTGGCACCTGGGGCGATGGCATAAACATGCTGGATCCGGCAACCGGGAAATTCACCCGATATAAAAACGATCCAAACAATAAATCATCCATCAGCTCGAATTTTTTGCAGATGATGCACCTTGATGGCAAGGGAAACTTTTGGGTTGCAACATATTATGGAGGGTTAAATTTACTTGACACAAAAACATACAAATTTACACGGGTAACCAATGCACCTGATGCTAAAACCAGCCTGCACGGAAAAAACATAGTTTCTATTGGCGAGGATAATGACAACAATGTTTGGTTTGGAACCGATGATGGTGGGTTGAATAAGTACAACCTGGATAACCGCCGTTTTGAACATTACCTCGATCACGAAAGGAAAAGCACCGATTCGCGGGTACTTTTTACCGATAGCAAGGGCCAGTTTTGGGTGGGTATGGCAGGGCTGTATAAGTTCAACAAACAGAAAAATAAATTTGAGCTATTTACAAATAAGGCCGGCCTGGGGACATTGTTTATTAAAGGTATTACCGAGGGTTATCATCACCACCTTTGGATCTCAACTTCGGCCGGGTTAATAAAATTAAACCCGATAACAAAGGAAACTCAGCTGTTTAATACATGGGACGGATTGCAGGGGATGGAATTTGAAGCTAATTCCTACCTAAAGGCAAAGGACGGCGAAATGTTTTTCGGTGGGGAACGTGGATTCAACAGTTTTTATCCCGATGATATCAAGATCAATAAGTTTGTGCCGCCAGTTTATATTACCGATTTCCAGGTGTTCAATAAATCCGTTTCACCACAGGACAAACATTCACCATTGAATACGGATATTAGCTTTGCAGACAGGATTAATCTTACGTATAAGCAGTCGTCTGTCTCCTTTACTTTTGCTGCGCTCAACTATGTTATTACCCGTAATAACCAGTATTATTATAAATTGGAGGGGCTTGACACCGGTTGGGTAAAGGCCGGCGTGGAGCGAAAAGCCAGCTATACAAATCTCGATCCGGGCGATTACACCTTTAAGGTAAGAGGCTCTAATAACGATGGGGTGTGGAACAACACGGGTGCCAGTATAGCTGTTGAAATTGAACCGCCGTTTTGGGTCACTGTGTGGTTTAAAATGATGGTGTTTTTAATAGTTGTTTTAATTGCCTACTTTTTTTATGCCTACCGGATAAACGCCATTGAGAAACAAAAACGTGCACTTGAGAAACAAGTTAAGGAGCGCACTGCCGAAGTTACCAAACAAACGCTGACACTGAAACTGCAATCGGATGAGTTGCAGGCGCTGAATTTTGAGCTGCTTACCCAGTCGGAAAAGGTGATGGCTCAGTCTAAAAACCTGCAGCAGCTAAATAATAAACTGGTTGAACAACAGGTGCAGGAAAGTGAGGCACGTATGGAAGCTGAAAAAGCCAACCAGGCAAAAAGCATCTTCCTGGCAACCATGAGCCACGAGATCCGCACCCCTATGAACGGCGTGATCGGTATGGCTTCCCTGCTCTCGGAAACAAAGCTAAATTCCGAACAACGGGAATATACGGATACCATCATCAATAGCGGCGAAAACCTGCTGAATGTTATTAGTGACATCCTTGACTTCTCGAAAATAGAATCTGGCAAGATGGATTTGGAGCACGAAGATTTTAACCTCCGTAGCGCCATTGAAGAGGTGATGGACCTATTTTTAATAAAGGCTTCTGAAAAGGGGCTGGACCTTATTTACCAGCTCGACGAGAATGTCCCCGCATATGTTGTCGGCGATAGCCTGCGCGTAAAACAAATATTGATAAACCTGATAAACAATGCCTTGAAATTTACCAGCAAGGGCGAAGTATTTGTACGGGTGAACTTACTGGAGGCACTGCCCGGCGATGTTGTTAAAATTGGGTTTAGTGTAAAAGACTCCGGTATTGGCATCCCGGAGGATAAATTAAATAAACTGTTCCAGGCATTTTCACAGGTAGATTCATCCACGACCCGTAAGTACGGCGGTACAGGACTGGGCCTGGCAATTTCGCAACGGTTGGTAATGTTAATGGATGGCGACATCTCCGCAAAAAGCGAATATGGCCATGGGTCGGAATTTAATTTTTCCATCAAAACAATTAAAAGCAAAAACCAGGTTCCATCATCTCTAATTTGCGACCTCGGCTCATTTACCGGCAGCAAAGTGTTAACTGTGGACGATAATCAAACCAATTTAACCATTCTTAAAGCACAGCTCGAACTTTGGAAGCTGGCGCCGGTTACAGCATCGTCAGCCATGGAAGCTCTGGGCATTATTGCCAAAGGCGTAGTTTTTAACCTGGTTATAACCGATATGGAAATGCCCGAAATGGATGGCGTCGACCTGGCAAAAGCCATAAGGGTAAAAAACCATGAGTTGCCGATAATAATGCTGAGTTCCATCGGCGACGAAACCCGCAAGAAATTTCCCGACCTGTTCTCTTCGGTACTGGTTAAACCTGCAAAGCAGCAAAATTTATGCAAAGCCATTCAGTCGGCATTAAATAAGCAAGCAACTGTGGCTGAAGAAAAACAGCGGAGCGTGCTTTCTGCTGAATTTGCCGCCCAATATCCATTGCAGATCCTTGTGGCCGAAGATAACCTGATCAATCAAAAGCTCATCGGGCGCATCCTGGGTAAGCTGGGTTACAATTGTGATATTGCCGAAAACGGTTTAAGTGTTCTCGAGATGATGAATAAAAAGGTTTATGATACCATATTAATGGATATCCAGATGCCTGAAATGGACGGGCTCGAAGCTACAGCGTTTATTCGCAAGAGTGCCAAAAAACAGCCCTACATCGTGGCCATGACAGCTAACGCGATGAGCGAAGATAAAGAGCTCTGCCTGCAATCGGGCATGGATGACTACCTGGCTAAACCAATGAAGCTGGAAGACGTAATGAATGTTTTGAAAAAGGCATCCGCAAAAGCGTCAGCGTAAATTCATTAAAAAAGATTTTTAAAACCCGCCCCCGTTTATTTGGTTAGTTGGTATAGAAATTAACCCAATATCATGGCAAAGAGTGTGGCCGATCAACTGGTAGAAATACTGGTGAATGCAGGCATAAAAAGGATCTACGCCGTTACCGGCGATAGCTTGAATAATGTAAATGATGCCGTTAGGCGCGAGGGAAGCATCCAATGGATCCATGTAAGGCATGAAGAGGCCGGAGCTTATGCAGCAGGAGCCGAAGCCCAACTGAACGGCCTTGCCTGTTGTGCAGGCAGCAGCGGCCCGGGACATGTGCACCTGATAAATGGTTTGTACGATGCCAATCGGTCCGGAGCGCCGGTTATTGCCATCGCCTCCACCATTGCCAGCTTTGAGTTTGGCACCGAATACTTCCAGGAAACGAATACTATTAAGCTTTTTGACGATTGCAGTAAATACAACCAGATAGCCACCACGCCTAAGCAGTTGCCGCGGATGCTCCAATCGGCTATACAGGCAGCTATTCACCAAAAAGGAGTTGCCGTATTAGGTTTGCCCGGCGATTTAAGCGGACAGGATGCCGAGGAGATAAGCACGGCTACAGAGGTATTTAAATCGACAGCAATTGTTATTCCATCGGCAGATGATCTGCAGCAATTAGCCGGATTAATAGATCGACATAATAAAATAACTATTTTTTGCGGAATAGGCGCCGCTGATGCGCACTATGAAGTGGTGGAGTTGTCGAAAAAGATTAACGCGACTGTGGGCTACTCGTTTCGCGCCAAAATGGAGATCCAATATGATAACCCGAACGAGGTTGGCATGACCGGCTTGCTTGGCTTGCCATCTGCATTTCACAGCATGCACGAAAGCGACCTGCTGATCTTACTTGGTACCGATTTCCCCTACACCATGTTTATGCCTACCGATTGCAAAATTGTGCAGGTGGACATTAAGCCCGAACGCATCGGTCGCCGTGCAAAGGTTGATTTGGGCCTGCACGGATCGGTAAAGGATACATTGACTGCACTGCTGCCGCTCATCGCCCAAAAAACAGACGACAGCTTTTTAAAGGCGCAGCTAAAAGTTTATGACGAGGTAAAGCAAAAGATGCAAACTTATGTTGACGATGCTGGCAAAAAGGAAATGATCCACCCTGAATTTGTGGCCAGCACCATTAACGAACTGGCTACCAACGATGCCATATTTACGGTTGATACCGGAATGTGCTGTGTTTGGGGATCGCGCTATATCCAGGCTACGGGCAAGCGGAAAATGCTGGGCTCATTTAACCACGGCTCAATGGCTAATGCCATGCCGCAGGCTATCGGCGCTGCGCTGGCAAGTCCCGGCAAACAGGTTATTGCCCTTTGTGGCGATGGCGGCCTGTCAATGCTTTTGGGCGACCTGGCTACCATTACCCAATATAAACTACCCATAAAAATCATTGTATTTAACAACCGCTCGTTGGGGATGGTGAAGCTTGAAATGGAAGTTGCAGGCCTGCCCGACTGGCAAACCGACATGTATAACCCCGATTTTGCACAGGTGGCCCAGGCAATGGGCATCAAAGGTTTTACAGTTACCGATCCTGACCATGTAAAACAGGCCCTGCAGGAAGCATTTATGTATAAGGGCCCTGCCCTGGTAAATATCATGACCGACCCTAATGCATTAGCCATGCCGCCAAAAATTGAATTTGAACAGGTAAAGGGTATGGCCCTCTCCATGACCAAACTGATGCTCAACGGCCGGATGGATGAGGTATTAGATACCGTAAAGTCGAATTATAAGCACTTGAAGGATTTGATTTAGCCTGCTAACCGGGCGTACAATCACCCGCATAATCGAGGTGGTTGTACGCGTTTATATTTTATCTGCAAAAAAACTTTTATATCAGTCTTTCACACACCTAACAGAGTAGCCGGTATTTTTAGAAATGGCTTCTCTTGAAAGATACCCTTTTACATACAGGTCCCATGACCATGCAGCGCTTGTGGTGCTTGCCGTGCTGGTCCAAAACGTAGCATCAAAGCCGAAACTATCATAGGTACCATCTGCCTTGCGATAACCGCCTGCCAGTGCTGTGAATAATGTACTGTTGGTACCCAATGCTACTTGCCAGTGTGTGGTTCCTGCTTCCTGCAGGTCTGATCCGTCCTGTTGGGTGCCGCCTACGTAGGCATAAAGCGCTGCCCATTCGGCATCAGTGGCAACGTGCCAGCCTTTTGGGGCAAGCTTTTTGGTATTATTTACCGCAAACCAGTTGTATAGTTTGCCGTAAGTTCTTGAAGTGGCGGCGTTGTTGCTATAGTCGGCACTTGCGCCTGTAGTTAATGTGCTCCATTGGGTGTTAACCGTTACGTTAGGAATGGCAGTACCATCCTGGTAATGGGTAGCACGAAGATTTTGTGCCATCCATGTTTTGCCATTGATAACGATCGTTTGGTATACAATGCCATCAACATCAGTAACCGACCCGGTAACAGGAGGCGGATAAATTGAAAAGGGAGCCTTTATCGACCATTGTAAATAATTGCCGTTTGCTGCCTGCGTTGCTGTAATAACGCATTGCCCCGGGCCATGGATAGTTACCACGTTGCCCGCTACCGTTGCTATTTTTACGTTGCTGCTGGTATAAGTGAACGCACCTTTGCTGCTGCTTACAGGGGTTGCCAAAGTAAACGATGGGCTATTGGTTTTCTTATCGGGAATAGTGGCCCAGGTAATATTTGGAGCCAGGTAAGGGGCAATTATAAAAGTTGCTTTAATTGAGTCGGCTTTAAAAGTGCCCGCTGCTGCCTGGTATGCTGTAATGGTGCAGGTGCCGGCTCCTCTAAGGGTAACGATGGTGCCGCTTACAGTAGCAAAAGCAGTATTGCTTGTTTTATAAGTAAAAACGCCCGTGCTGTTGCTGGTTGGCTTTGTTAAAGCGAATGCGGGGTCGCCCATTCTTTTTGTTGGAATGGTGAATGCGGTAATTGTTGGTTTGGTTGCGCTGGCCTTTACAGTAAATGTTGCTTTTACGGTGTCTCGCGCAAAATCACCAGCCGCTGCCTGGCATGCCGATATCGTACAGCTGCCTGCTCCTGTAATGGTAACGGTTGAGCCGGTTATAGTCGCCACCTTAGCATTGCTGGTAATGTATGTAAACGCCCCGATACCGTTGCTTTTAGGTGCAGTAAGTGCAAACGCGGCATCGCCGAATGTTTTTACCGGGACAGCGAAGCCTGTAACGGTTGGCTTTTGAGTTGCAGCGGTTTTTACAATAAATGTAGCATTTATGGTGTCGGCCTTGAAATTGCCCGCAGCTGCCTGGGCAGCGCTTATTACACATGTGCCTACCCCGGTAATTGTTAGGGTTTGGCCGCTTATAGTGGCTATTTTAACATTGCTGCTTTTATAGGTAAACGCGCCGGTGCTATTACTGGTGGGTTTAACAAGCGCAAATGCAGCCTCGCCTAATCTTTTAGATGCAACTGTAAAATTTGTAATGGTAGGCTTTACCAATGCCGTAGCTGCGAGACTTGCCGATATTTTAGCAGAATCGGGGAGTATTTTGCCCGCAATGGGTGTTATATTTTCGGAGTTTTTAGCGCAGCCAAATAAAAATAGTACGAGGCAGGCCGATAAGGCATTAGGAGAAATTTTCATTAAGTGGTTATACGTAATAAGGTGTAGCTATGTTTTCTTTAATCTGAATTGTTTAGTGCCCGTTTTACTGACGGTTTTTACTGTTCTTTTGATAGATAGCTAATCAAAACTCCAGCCACTTATTCAATTTCAGGTTAATCTTTGTCCCCTCGGCGTGTTTGCCAAACTGATCGTTAAGCACACGGATGGTCACGCCCTTGTTTTCCATTATCAGGTCCTCATAGCAGCCCTTGAATAAAACCTGTTTCACCTCCCAGTCGTTATTGGTCCATGTTTTTACGGTTTCAATCCACTCGGGGTAGATGACTACGTGTTCCGATTTTGTTTTTAGGCCGCAAATGCGGGCCTCAGCGCTGGTTAACACGGTGCAGTTGGTAAGCAGCTGCGCTGTGTACAGGTATTTTGGGTTTTGATAAAGATCCTTTGGATTTCCTGATTCAAGGATCCCGCCATCCTTTAACACGATCAATTCATCAGCCATTGACAGCACCTCGGCTGGGTCGTGCGATACGATGATCACTGTAAGGCCGGTTTCTTTTACTATGCGCCTGATGTCCTGCTGCAAACCCTCGCGAAAGGAGGTATCCACCTGGTTAAAGGGCTCATCAAGCAACAGCACTTGTGGGGCGGTTATCAATGCCCTTGCAATGGCAACCCGCTGCCTCTCGCCCCCGCTTAATTCGGATACCTTTTTATCAGCAAGGCGCATCATCTTTAGCTGGGTGAGCATCTGCTCGGTTTTCTGTTGTTTGGCCCTTAAGTCGGTGCTGGGCAGCATGATGGCCACGTTGTCCCACACCTTGGCAAAAAGGTTCAGATCATCCGTTTGCTGGGTAACCATCTTCATGGCGTCATGACCGGGGATCAGCTTTTCCTCCGGTCCCCAGATGCGGTCGCCCTTAAACTGTACCTCGCCCTTATCCGGCGACAGCAAGCCGTAAAGCATCTTTAATAAGGTACTTTTCCCGCTGCCGCTCTCGCCAATTATAGCGGTTATAAGCCCCGGAGTTATTTTTAGATCGATGTTCTTCACCCCCGAACCTTGCGCCCCGGGATAAACCTTGCTTACCGAAATTGCCTGTAAAAAGGGAGTAGCTGCCATTGGCGGCAAAGATACTTGTTTAGATGGAAAGGTTGTAAGGGTTGTAGTTGATGTAAAGGTTATAGGAGTTGGGGCTTGTATTTTTTGTAACGGTTGTTGCAGGGGGATAACAGGTGTTCAGGACGCGACAGTATTGATGCCTGTCACAACCATCACACTGTTACGGTCTGTGACGTGTGACAGGGATCAAATGTACAAATATGCGGATGTGCGAATGGAAAAAAGCGAAAGGATTAGTCAACGCCTGGATTTTTCATCCGCATACTCGCACATCCACGCATCCGCACATCAACCCCTCTCTTCCCAAATCACACACAAATGCAAAATAGTTTCAACGGCCTTTTGCATATCCTGTACCGACACCCACTCCTGCTTGCTGTGAAACGCATGTTCGCCGGCAAAGATATTGGGGCAGGGCAAGCCCATAAAGGAGAGTCGTGAACCATCGGTTCCGCCCCGGATGCTGCAAAGTTTTACTTGAAGCCCGGCGCGCTTCATGGCTTCCATGCCATATTCAACAATCTGCGGGTGCTGATCCAGCACGCTTTTCATGTTGCGGTATTGTGGTTTTACCTCCAGGCTATAAGTTGATGAGGGGTAATTTTTTAAGATCTCATCAGCAATCTTGCGGATCGCGTCGGCGTGTCCAGGCAGCTTGGCATCATCAAAATCGCGGATGATAAAATCAATACTTGCTGTTTCCACATGCCCCTCAATGGCTACCGGGTGTACAAAGCCCTGCATGTTGTCAGTGCCCTCGGGCGATAGTTCAAAGGGCAGTGCGGCAATTATTTGCCCTGCGATCTTTATAGCGCTCTCCATCTTGCCCTTTGCAAAGCCAGGGTGCGAACTCAATCCATTAATAATAAGTTTTGCACCGTCGGCGGAGAACGTTTCATTTTCCATATTGCCGGCGCTTTCGCCATCCATGGTATAGCCGGCATAAGCGCCAAGTTTTTCAATATCCACCTTGTCGACCCCGCGACCAACCTCTTCGTCAGGAGTAAATAAAATTCGGATCTTACCGTGCTTTATTTCGGGGTGATTGATCAATTGATAACAGGCATCCATAATTTCGGCTACACCGGCTTTGTTATCGGCACCAAGCAAGGTTGTTCCGCTGGCGGTTACAATATCGTTACCCAATTGGTTTTTAAGGTCTGAATGATCTTTTAATCTTATTATTTGTGATGGGTCATCGGGCAGGATAATATCATCGCCCTGGTAATTTTTATGAACAAGTGGCTTCACTCCTGTACCGCTGCAATCGGGTGCAGTATCCATGTGCGAGCAGAAGCAGATCACCGGGACATTAGCCTTATCTGTATTGGCAGGGATAGTGGCGTATACATAGCCATATTCGTCCAAATGAGCATCGGCAATGCCTATTTCAAGCAGCTCTTTTACAAGCAATCTGCCAAGGTTTTTTTGTTTTTCTGTTGATGGGAACGTTTCCGAAGAGGGGTCGGATTGTGTATCGATTGTTACGTATTTTAAAAACCTGTTTACAACCGTAAAAGCAAAAGGTGAATTAAGAATCATCACCTAAAGGTATTGATTTTATTTTATTACGATCAAATCGTCATCAGGAATGATCCATTGCTTGTTGCCGGCATCAGTACAATAATAGAAATTCATATCATAATTTGATTGTACATACAGGCTATCCACGGTAAATGGGTTAGTTGAACCCGGGAGTTTAACGTTGCTGTCCATTCTTACTTTTGTTCCGGGAGGTAAAAGCCGCAAGTCTGACGAAGACTTTTTACACGCGCATAATAGTAATAAGGCAAAAATAAAGGTCCATTTCATCTCATCAATTGTTAGTCTGCCCCAGGCCCATAAAAAGGCCCCGAAACAAAAGTTTACAAAGTATAGGTGTTCTTAAATTTATCAAACCGGACATCGGATAGATAGCCCTTCGGATTATTACTTATCAAAAATAATACCCGTATGGCACTAAAGAATGTCAAATGTGGAAAACTAATAATTTATCAATAGAAAATATAAAATTTTGTAGTTCAGTAAGTTACATAGTAACGTTTTTGTTACATAAATTTAAATCGTAAAAAAAATAAAAAGTTTTCAACACTTGTTAAGCGGGGAAATAATATGACTTTATGCGTAACTTATTGCCCAAATATGGCTTATAAAATATATTATTATACATAATCAGCTTATTAACACGCCTTAAATGGGGTCTAAGCATGGGTGCCGGACTGCCGATTTACGTTAACTGTTCGTGCAAAATGTGCTGCCAAAGCCCCATATTTTAAATTTCCCTGAATTCCTAATATGCAGCAGTATACAGAGTTATAGACACTGTGTTAATAAAAACCAACGGATTTAGTTTAAAATAAATATTTCATTTGCTACAGGCGCGTTTACTACTGTTTAAGTTTAAAAATCACAATTGGCTTTAAAACAGATACTTGAAGCCGCCTGGTAAATTATTTACACAGTATTGGATTAAACCGTAAGGAGAATGCCGGATTGTTGGTTGGATGCGGTAAGGGAATAGCTGTTGCGGGTTTGTTATCTTAAGGAAGAACCTGCACCGCGAAAACTACTGCACTATTATTATTGAAAAAGTTTACCGAACATTTATTTGAAGCATATCGTTTAAATACAATCAGGGCGATTAATCTGAGAAGTTGAATTTGAAAAAGTTTATTTTATTTATTGTTGCGGTAATTGTAACGGTTGGAGCGAAAGCACAGGCGGGATTCAATTACTACGAATTTGGTGTTGGCGGCGGCTTAAGCTATGAGCACGGCTACACCAATATTCCAAAGCAAAATAACGACATCGGTCTTAATTTAAATCTCATCTACAACTATAACCCTTACCTGCCCATGGAACTGGAATTCCAAAAGGGTCAGTTGTCCGGCGGAGGGCTAACAGTTGATAAGGATCTCTACGGGCGAAAATACGTTAACAATTTCCTGGCGGTTTATGCACATGTTGATGTGCAGCTGGGTTCTTTTATTGATTACGGTAATGATGGTTTTCTAAACTTTATAAAAAACTTCTATGTTGGTTCGGGTATCGGCTTGTTGCGAAATAACAACACGGTACAACGTACAAATGTAATAGCGGCAAACGGGCCGCTGATCTACGTTTTTCCAGGTAAGGACAAAAGCACCAACTATTCCGTTCCCCTCCGGATAGGTTATGAGGTTAAAATATATGACTCATACGCCGAACCAGGCTGGGCAATTGATATTGGCTACATACACAATTTTGTTTTTGGCGAGGGATTAGATGGTTATGACGATCCTACCGCTAAATTTAAAAACAATGCTGTTAACCAGTACCGGCAGATTACCATCGGGTTTAAATACTTCTTTGGCAATACTGTATCCTATAATAAGCTGGTAAGGCACTACGGTTTTTAACATGAACATTGAAGAACTTCGTGATTATTGCCTGCTAAAGCCAGCATCTACCGAAGGCTTGCCCTTTGGCGAAGATACCCTGGTTTATAAGGTAGGCGGTAAAATGTTCCTGCTTACAAGCATCACTAAAGGCGATACATTCAACGTTAAATGCGACCCAGAACTCGCGGTTGAGCTGCGCGAACAATACACAGAAGTACAGCCCGGTTACCACATGAACAAAAAAATGTGGAACACAGTAAGCATGCACGGCTCATTAACTATCAAACAGTTGCATGAAATGATCGATCACTCTTATGACCTGGTGTTTAAGGGCCTCCCAAAAAAGCTGCAGGAGGAAATTAAGGCAGGAAGTTAATAATTGTAACACTAAGTGCGAGGGGTTGTCATGGTGAGCCTGTCGAACCACGACGTGCGTAAAGGCCAGGAGATGTTTTAGTGAAAGATAATTAGTGCGAGGGGATTGTCAAGGAGCTTGTCGAACCACGACGTGCGTAAAGGCATGAAGATACTTTTAGGGAAGGATAATGAGTGCGAGGGGATTGTCATGGTGAGCCTGTCGAACCACGACGTGCGCGAAGGCCTGAAGATGCTTTTAGGGAAGAAGAATCATCATAATGAAACAATATTTTGCATACATATTGCTCTGCAGCGATAATTCCTACTACACGGGTATAACTAATAACCTTGAAAGCCGGTTATACGATCATGAAAACGGCGTCGATCCAAAATCGTATACATTCAAAAGAAGACCGGTTAAATTGGTATTCCATGAAATGTTTCATGATGTTAACCAGGCCATTGCTTTTGAAAAGCAAGTCAAAGGGTGGCGAAGAGCAAAAAAAGAAGCTATAATTAATGGTGATTGGCATTTATTGCCTGGATTATCAAAAAACAACATGTAGATGCGCAGCGCAGGCCCCTTTGCATGGCGGCTTTGCATAGCGTAAAGGCCACTGCCCGCGTCGTGGTTCGACAAGCTCACCATGACAGGCCCTTTTGGCTGCTGGGTAAACCATTTACAATTCAATAATCTATTGTTGAGTTTCTTTTTATCAGTAACCAATAAGATACATTTTTATTGGGCTCCGCTAATTATATTTGTCACAAAGCCCATTTTCATGAAAACACTTTTATCAGCACTGCTTGCCTGCTTTATTTTCTTTAATGCCAGCGCTCAGCTAACACCATTTGAATTAAGCAAGGACAAAAACTACACCGCTACCTACGGCGAAGTAATTGCCTACTACAAAAAGCTCGCAGCTGTAAATCCGCAAATGAAGCTGTTTAACTACGGCACAACAGATATCGGCAAGCCATTGACGCTGGTAGTATTGTCAAGGGATAAGGTGTTTGATCCGGCGCTGATAAAAAAACAAAACAAACGCATCCTGCTGATCAATAACGGTATTCATCCTGGTGAACCGGAGGGGATAGACGCTAGCATGATGTTTGCCCGCGACCTGTTAAAAAAGAATGCCCTGCCAAAAAATGTGGTGATCTGCATGATAGCCCTTTATAATATTGATGGCAGTATGAACCGCGGATGGAGCAGGGTGAGCCAGAACGGTCCGCGCGCTTATGGTTTCAGGGGTAATTACCGTAACCTGGATTTGAATAGAGATTTTATAAAGGCTGATAGCCGCAATGCACTGGCTTTTGAACAAATAGTAAATACCTGGAATCCGGAAGTTTTCCTTGATAACCACACCAGCGATGGCGCGGATTACCAATATGTAATGACGCTGATTGAAACCCAAAAGGATAAACAAAACCCGATCCTTTCAAAATACACATCAGAAACACTTACACCTGAGCTTTATAAAAGAATGAAAAAGGGTGGGTATGAAATGATCCCATACGGAGCCGGTGAGCGGGGTTTACCTGATTCGGGCATTGTGAGCTTTTTAGAGACGCCAAGATTTGCTACAGGCTATACTGCCCAGCGCAACATCATCAGCTATATTACCGAAACGCACATGCTGAAATCGTTCGATAAACGTGTGTATGCAACCTATGATTTTGAACAGCACCTGGTTGATATTTATGAGCGTGATGCCAAACTCATCGGCGAGTTAAAACGCAAGGCCGATGAACAAGTCGCCAAACAAAAAACCTTTGCTTTGGATTGGGATGTGGACTTTACCAAAGTGGATACCATAACCTTTAAAGGCTACGCCGCACTGTACAAACCAAGCGATATAAGCGGGCTAAAACGCCTTTATTACGACAGGAACCAGCCTTATACCAAGGTTGTAAAATATTTGAATACCTACAAGGCAACAGATAGTGTGGATAAGCCGCTGGCCTATGTGATCCCGCAGGCATGGGGTAAAATAATTGACCTGTTTAAACTGAATAGCGTGGCCATGCATCGGCTGACACATGATACCACTATTGCTTTGCAGATGTACTATATCGATGACTACAAAACGCCGCAGAAGCCTTTCGAAGGCCATTACCTGCACAGCAATGTAAAGCTGAACCCTGTTGATATGAAAGTTAAATTTTACGACGGCGATTATGTAGTGTACACCAACCAGTCGCTTAACCGTTATATTGTTGAAACACTGGAACCACGTGGTGTGGATTCGTTTTTTGCCTGGAACTTTTTCGATTCGGTGTTAGGTGAAAAGGAATATTTCAGCAATTACGTATTTGAAGATAAGGCCGCCGAAATGCTGAAGACAGATCCCGAACTAAAGAAAAAGCTGGATGACGCCAAGGCCAAGGACCCAAAACTGGCAGCAAGCGCCGGGGCACAATTAAACTTTTTATACCGCAACTCTATCTATTTCGAAAAAACATATCTTCGCTACCCGGTCGGCAGATTGATGACCGATGCTAAACTCGACTTGAAATGATGGAATATTTGCAGATGGCGCCGGTGGCGTCCGTCATATTTGCTTTTACTATATTAACTTCTTTATGGGCATTTTATAATGAAAATGTATATGCCCAAATGATCCTGCACCCTTTTAGCGTGGCACGCGGACAACGGCAATACACCGTACTAACCAGTGGCTTTATCCATGCCGACTGGATGCACCTGTTCTTCAACATGCTAAGCTATTACTTCTTTGCTTTCCAATTAGAAGCAGGTAGTGATGGTATTCCTGGGATAGGCCACTGGCAATTTGGCGTCTTATATTTTGTAAGCTTAATACTAAGCGATCTGCCGACGGTTTACAAGCATAGGAATGACGAATGGTATCATAGCCTTGGCGCTTCGGGTGCAGTGAGCGCTGTTATTTTTAGTGCCATTTTATACAATCCTGTAGGCAAAATGCTGATCATGCCGATACCTGTTGGGATCCCTGCATGGCTATTTGGTGTTCTATACCTGGTTTATTGTAATTATGCCTCCAAACGGGCCACAGATAATATTAACCATGATGCGCACATGTTTGGCGCACTAAGCGGGTTGCTGATAACTATAGCGCTTAATCCTCATGTTGTAAACCAGTGTATAGGCAAGCTTACCGTGGCAGCTCAATCGTTGTTTCACTGATCACGCTGCCATCCGGATTAAGCAGGAAGCTCATGGGCTCCTCGGGTTTTTTAATAATCTCCAACAGCAGGAAGCCCCAGTTTTTCCAGAAGCTTTCCAGCACCTGGCCATAAATTTTATTTACCCAGTCGTCAAATAACGGCTTGCTGCTTAATCCGCGCAAGGGCATGGCCTCTATATAAATCTCATCGCCGGCAGGCAACACATTATATTCAGGCAGGCGGTTAAACAGGTAGGCCGAATAAAACACCCGCCCGCAAAACTCCTCAAACTGGATTGGATGCAGCACCTGGTCTTTTATTTTATCATACATTTCCTGGTGATAGGATGCGTTAGCGCCGTTATCCTGCAGGCAAATGATCAGCCCGAAATCGCGGATGCGTAATGAAAAGGTAAGGGTATTGATCTCATCGCGGTAGCCAAACTCCACCGGGTTATTATCCACCTTAAAAAGAAAAATGCTATAAGGTTTAAAATCCTCAAAAATGATGGGCAGGTTAAGGCTCTGCAACATCATATGCATGTTTGCGAACTTGTGGATGATGGATTGCGAAATGTTAAACTCCTCGCCTTTAGAGTGCTGTAGTTTTATCCCGCTTTGTACCTCGTTAAATATTAACCCGTAAAGCATTTTGGCCGCCCATTGAAAAAGCTTCAGATCATCCAGCCCTTTTACAGCATCGTAACCAATTTCAAAGGCTGCGGCAATTTCAATTTCCAGTGGTTCCAGGAAAGCTTCATTGATATGTGCTGCACAGGGAATTTTAATATCCTTGTAGGTGGCCATGCTTTCATCCAGCATTTTAAAAGGCTTATCTTCCAGTTCATAACGGCTCATCAGCCATTGCGGAAACACCTGGATCTTTTCTTCTTCGGAGGTGAGCACCTCGCCGGTTAAAAAGCATTTGCGGTTACTAAAGTTAAACGAATCAAAAGGATGGTAAATTTCCTGGGCCATGGGCGCAAAGATACGCTTCATATTCGATCAGAAAATTTTAGCTTTGAATTTAACATGAAGCTGACTTACCAACCATTCGAGCTGCTGCTTAGGCACACCTTTACCATCGCCAAATTTTCGCGAACCTCCACCCCTATCATGCTTATTCAAATTGAACACGAGGGCAAAATTGGATATGGCGAGGCATCCATGGTGCCTTACATGGGCGAGAGCTTTGAAACGGCTACCGATTTTCTAAATAAGGTAGATGCCCGGCAGTTTCAGTATCCCTTTGATTTTGGGTCGATAATAGCCTATTTGGATAGCATTGCACCCGGTAACCCCGCCATAAAAGCCGGGATCGACATTGCCCTGCATGATCTCGACGGCAAACTGCAAAACAAACCCTGCTGGCAGCTGCTTGGCTCCGATCCCTTAAAAATGCCGGCAACCAGCTTTACCATCGGCATAGATACACCGGAAGTGATCATCCAAAAAGTAAAGGAAGCCCCCGACTGCAAAATAATAAAAGTAAAGCTTGGCCGGGACAGTGACCGGGAATTGATAAAAACCATCCGCTCCGTTACCGATAAACCGCTATTTGTAGATGCCAACCAGGGGTGGACCGACCTGGAGCAAAGCCTCGACCTGATCCACTGGCTGCATGAACAGGGTGTGTTATTAATTGAGCAACCAATGCTAAAAACAGATATTGATAGTAATGCCTGGTTAACAGAACGCAGCCCGATCCCGCTAATCGGTGATGAAGCAGTACAGCGCCTGCCCGATGTAGAAAAGGCAAAAGGAGTTTACCACGGTATCAACATAAAGCTCATGAAATCCGCCGGAATGTACGAGGCGCACCAGATGATCCTCAAGGCAAAAGAGCTCGGCTTAAAGCTGATGATCGGCTGTATGAGCGAAACCAGCTGCGCCACGCTTGCAGGTATTGCCCTTGCTCCACAATGTGATTGGGCAGATCTGGACGGACCATTTTTGACCAGCAATAACCCGTATCAGATGCCGGAGTTTGTTGATGGAAAATGGGTGTTGGGGGATGATGCGGGGTTAGGAATAAAGCACGAATAGGGACGAATTTTTTCGAATTTCACGAATTAGGAAAAAGGAAGTTTACTTTAATTTAACAGGGCGTCAATTTCCGCTTCTAATTTGGGTAGATGCTTAACAACAATTGACCAGATAATATCGTCAGATACGCTATCATACCCATGGATGATCCGGTTCCTGGTGACAATTATTTTTTTAATGTCGGTTATTGCAATATCTGGTTGTTGTTTTATAATTCGATTTGCCGCCTCACCAATAATCTCAACATTTCTCTCAATCGCTCTTTTTGTTTTAAGATCCTTTTTAAACTGGAAAAAGTCCTTTTTGTCGGGAAGAAACTCATTGATCTCAACGATTGCCTGCTTCATGTCAGAAAGCCAGGTTCTAATTTCATCTTCCATAAACAAGCACTTTGGTATTATCAATCTGCTTTTTTAGGAAAGGATTTTTAAGTGCTTTATCCTCTAACAGATCAACCGGGCGGTTAAGGATTTGCTCCAGCTGAAATTTTAGCGCGAAGTAGTTATCAGTATAATCTATAGGATCTTTGCTATCGATGTCGACTATCAGATCTATATCGCTTGTAGATTTTAAATTATTAGAAACAACAGATCCAAAAGCAAATAGTGACCTGACATGATACGCATTGCATAGTTGTTTTATCTGCTCGATATGATCCTTTAATTCTTTCACGATAGCCAAAGTTACTAAAAAGCCTTAAGTATGAGAATTATCCGCAATAAATCCATTAGTGTAATTCGATTTAATTCGTGACATTAGTGTTCATGAAAAACCTCCTCCTGTCCATTTCCTGCATCGCTGTCCTTTTATGTTCCACTTCATTCCAACCCAAAGATGAATGGACACCACTGCTTGATAAAAACCTGACTAAATGGAATATCTACCAAAGCTTCCGCATCCCGGTTGGGTATAAAGGCGAAGTGCTTAAGGATGCTAACGGCACCCCGTTAAAACCAATCGGGTATAACAAAAACCAGGATCACGTATTTTCTACCATTATCGAAAACGGCGAACCTGTGCTGAAGATTGATGGCGATATCTACGGTTGTATTTTTACCAAACAGGATTTTGCAAATTATCACCTCAAGCTAAAAGTAAAATGGGGCGACAAAAAATACTCGCCGCGACTAAATGAAGATAAGGACTCAGGTGTTTTATACCATTCGCAAGGTGAATGCGGGGCAGAATATTTCCATACCTGGATGTTGAGCCAGGAATTCCAGGTGACAGAAAAAGGTATGGGCGATTACTGGTCGCAAGCCAGTTCACGGTCAGACGTTAAAGCCCGCAAGGACGGCAGCAATTATTATTTTGATGATAAGGGCACTGTAATGTCATTTGGCAGCGGCACAGGCAACGGCGGCTTTTGCCATGCAGGCATTGATGCTGAAATAAAGGGTGGCTGGAACGAGTTGGAGCTAATTACATACGGCGATAAAAGCATCCGCATTGTAAATGGCAAGGTGGTAATGGCACTATCAAACAGCCGATACATGGTTAATGGCGAAGCAAAACCCCTGGTCAGCGGCAAGATCCAGCTGCAAAGTGAAGCTGCTGAAGTTTATTACAAGGATATTGTGATAAAGCAGATTGATAAGATGCCGACGGAGTATGAGAAATACTTTAAATAATTGACACGAATGAGAGCGAATTAAGGCGAATTTCACGAATTGAAACGATGAAGAATCTTACCAATTACCTTCGCAATTTATAAATGTATTCCTTATTAAAGGCTTGGTAATGCAAGCTATCTCTTTTAATAAATTCTGTTTCACCAACCAGCTTTAGTGTTGTTTCGGAAAGGAAAACAATATCAAAATTCTTATAGATCCTTATAGTGTCTTTCCCGCTCATTTCCAAGTCGGCGATAAAAACGATAGTAGTAATCTTTCGATTTGGATTGGTATGTAGGTAATACAAACCCTTGTTTTGAGAAATAGCATCTCCATTCCAGGACTTGAAGGAATAACGACCTCGAGCTTTAAATGTTATAGTTCCCCGCGCCAAATCGCTTTTATAAAACCCACCCTTTGGAGAAGAGACACTATCCAGCACCCATGTGCCTGTCAATTTGGCTTGGGCATCATTTGAATGTATCGAACAAGAAAATAAAGGCAATATTAAGCAACAGATTGTTATACCATTGATTAAGTCGCGCTTCATTCGTGAAATTCGCCTTAATTCGTTCTAATTAGTGCTTACTTATTTATCACTCAACATTATCGGGTTATTCCCTTTGCCACCCATAATAATAATCTTGGTATTGGGTGATAAGGCAATATCGCGCTGAGCTAAGATAGATTGGTATTCCAGCTGTTTGTCGGTTAAGCCGGTAGCCAGGATTTTTTGATAGTCGGCGATACCTTGTGCTTCCACACGTTTACGGTCGGCTTCCTGGCGTTCCTTTTGGAGCACGAACTGCATTTTCTGTGCTTCCTGCTCTGCCTGGATCTTTGATTCGATACTGGCGCGAACAGTTGCAGGCAGCGTTATGTTACGCACCAGGATCTGTTGTACAGATAAACCATTTTTAGCGAAGTTATCAGTAATCGACTTGTTGATCTTGAACTGGAATTCCTCGCGCTTGGTTGAATACAGGTCGACAGCTACATAGTTAACCGCATTATCGCGGATAGATGTACGCGTAATCGGGCGAACAATCTTATCCTCGTAATTGACACCGATGTTTTGATAAATGTATGGAGCCTTTGAGGGAATCACCTTATAAAGCACGGAAAGATCAATCTTTACCTCCAAACCGTCAGATGACAATACACTGATGGCATCATCTCCCTGAACAGCCCCTTCACTGGTTTTACCGCTCATGGTGTAGTTTTCAGTCTGGATACTGAACGTGGTCACGTCAACAAAAGGATCGATTATGTGTAAACCACTTTCGAGGATACCATCCTGCACCTTGCCGAACAGTGTTTGTACGCCAACCTTACCGGGATCAATTATTTTAACCGAGGCAAGCAAGACACCTACAAGGATAACTAAAACGGCAACTTTATTAATAGTTCCTGCATAGCGGCCGGCAGGTTCGGGCGAGCGTTTAAGCACTATGCCCACTACGAGCATAATGATACCTAATATTGCGATAAACATAGTTGAGAATTAAGGGTTTTTTTGTGCGTTTTTAACTTCTTTTAAAAGCCTTATTTTAAGCACGATAAATATAGCAATAATAAATACCGCGCCTATTAAAAACACATAGTTCCCCAATTCGATACCGTAATGATAACCTGCAATTATACATATGAAGATACATATGTTATACATCACGTTTAAAAACATCTTTTTGGCCATGGCTCAATATACGCTAATATTTGGGTCAATCTGATCCGCCCAGGCCAGTATGCCGCCCTGCAGGTTATAAAGATTGGTAAAGCCCTGCTGCTCTAATTGCATGATAGCTGCTGCGCTGCGTTTACCACTGCGGCACATTACCACTACTGGCTTGTCTTTTTCAACTTTTTCCGACTCAATTAAAATACCGCTCAGGGGAATGGATAACCCGCCAAGGTTCGACATTTCGTATTCAAAATCTTCCCTAACGTCAATTAATTGAAAATCTTCGCCTTTATCTTTCTTTTCTTTTAGTTCCAGTACGCTTATTTCTTTCATGGTTTTGATAATAATAGTGGTCAAAGGTAATTGTTATCCTTCAAATATTTAGGTCTGATGTTTGTAACATTCAATGCCTTACAGCGTTTCATATATGTTTGCACACAGATAATAATATTGATGAAGAAGGTAACGCGTTTTTTCTGGTTCTGTTCAGGGGCCCATATAGGTACTTTAAAGAAATATCCGCTCGAACATAATAAATACGTAGGCATAGGCGCCACCATATTTTTCACCGCATTATTCGCCTCATTATCTGGTGGTTATGCTATGTATTTTGTTTTTGCCGGCAACGCATTTGCAGTTGTTTTTGCTATACTATTTGGTTTGATTTGGGGTACCGCCATATTTAATATGGACAGGTACATTGTATCCAGTATTGATAAACAGGGATCAACGAATCAGCAAATTTTACAGGCGTCACCCCGGATCCTGTTAGCAATAATGATCGGCATAGTTATATCGCGGCCGTTGGAACTAAAGATCTTTGATAAGGAAATCCGTCAGAAATTAAAGACCTCCTACCTTAAGGGCCAGCACCGTAAGATAGATACCCTCACCAAAACATACACCGATAAATATGCAATGGAGCTGGGTAAGGATAAAGACCTGAAAAAGGAAAAGGACTCGTTGGAGAGCGATATCAACCGTTCACGTGCACAACTTAACCAGGAAGTTTTTGGCGAAAAAAATGACCAAACCTCAGGCATCACAGGTTATGGCACCTATGCCAAACAAAAACAGGCTGTGTTACAGGAGAAGGAAGATCGCCTGAAACAGGTTACCGATAACCAGGCAAAAATGGACGATTACCTTGCAGCCCGCAAAAATTACGAGGGGGTGAACGATATCCGCTTGTTTAATGACCATCAACTGGACAGCCTCTCGAACGTGGCCGGGTTCAGCGACCGGAATTGGGCTTTGGGACAATTGGCTTATAATGAAAACGGCACCCGCGATCTGGACACCTACCTGGCTGAAACATTTATCAGCTGGCTGTTCATTTTGTTTGAATGTTTACCGGTGTTGGTAAAGCTGATGTCGCCAAGGGGCGCTTATGACGTGGCCGTTTCAAAAATTAACAAGGCCGACGAGTATTATGCCGAGCGCGACATGGAGCGGCATATTGAAGTAACCAAAAGCGTGTACGATCACCGTTTAGAGCGGGACATTGATAAGGAGAAAAAGATTATCTCGGCACAAACGGACTATGATATTGAAAGGCACAGTTATGATTAATGACGTCGGGAAGGTGGATTAGGATAGTTTGGGTTGATTAAGTTAAATTGCGGATATTTTTCAGAAGGATGACCTTGAAACGTACCTGCCAGCTTCTTTTTTTATTCATTACTATTACTGTAAGCCATCCTGGCTTTAGTCAAAGTAAAAGTATATCGCTTTTTAAGGGTATAGTTATTACACATTCCGGCGTAGTCAACAGCAGGATTTATCATTTTCAACCGACGGATTCAATGTCTGCGGCACCGATAATTATTGAGGGCGATAACATTGTTGTTGATTTCAGGGGAGCCATCATACAGGGCAGTACGGATCTTGAAAACCCCAATAAGTTTATAGGAACCGGCATCATTATAAAAAGCGGGAAAAACATCACCCTAAAAAACCTTACAATAAAAGGCTTTAAAATAGGCTTGATGGCAAAAGGAATTAAGGAATTAAAAATTACCGGCAGCGATTTTAGCTATAACTACAAGCAACATTTAAACAGCACCCGCGACCGCGAAGACCTTGCCGACTGGCAAAGCTACCATCATAACGAAAACGACGAATGGATGCGCTACGGTGCCGGAATTTACCTGCGCGATTGCGACAAAGCTGAGATTCATGACGACACCATAATAGAAGGGCAATGCGGGTTGATGATGACCAATTGTAATGACGGGCTGATCTACAATAATAATTTCTCTTTCAATTCGGGTCTTGGCATCGGGATGTACCGAAGCAGCCGCAACCGCGTGCTGTATAACAAACTGGATTGGAACGTAAGGGGTTACAGCGACGGCGTTTATTACCGCGGACAGGACTCGGCGGGAATTTTGGTATTTGAGCAATGTAACGATAACACATTTGCATACAACTCTGTAACACACTCGGGCGATGGCTTCTTTCTATGGGCCGGGCAAACCACAATGGACACCGGGCAGGGTGGCTGTAACGACAACCTGCTTTACGCCAACGATTTTTCATATGCGCCTACCAATGGGATTGAATTGACCTTTAGCCGAAACAAGATCATCGATAATATTGTGCATGATTGCTGGCATGGCATCTGGGGCGGATTTAGCTACAATACCATTATTGCCAACAACGATTTTGCCGGCAACATGTCGACAATTGCTATTGAGCACGGAATGAATAACGTGATAGCACAAAACACATTTAAGGGCGATAAGGTTGGGATTGAATTATGGTCGAACCCCAAAATGGCAAAAAGCTATGGGTACGTACAGAAACGGGATACCCGGAGCATGAAATACACCATCAGCAACAACACTTTTAGCAATGTGAAAAATGTGTTTAACATAAATAACACCAATGATATCGATATAATTAATAGTAAAATAACCGGCAGTACGATGCTGCAAAAACTGGATTCGACAGTAAATAATATCTCCTTTGATAAAATCGGCGACCAGGTAAAACCATTGATCGACAGCAGCTTTTTCCCGAAAATTGAGGGTGTTCCTCACCCACAAAATGCAATGTTGCCTAATGGACATGCAAAAGGGCGCAAGTATATTATAATGGACCAATGGGGACCATATAATTTTGATTACCCCATAGCCTGGTGGCAAAAAACCGATAGTACCGGTAAAATGTATTTTGATGTGATGGGTCCTGCGGGGAAATGGAAGATCGTCAAAATAAAAGGTGCAGGAAATCCGTCGGTTCAGGGTGGAACAGTTCCTTCAAAACTTACGGTGCAAAAAGACCTTGCTGCGCTAACAGATATTGATATAGAAATGGAATATACCGGAAGTGCAATTACATCGCCATTTGGTGTAAGAACTAAAACCGGTGCCCCTTACATATTCCATTACCGAGAGTTTGATGTCCCTTTTCATTGGCAGATGAAGTGGTTCGTTTTTGATGCAACCAGTGATCCGGTAAAAAACGGGACTGCGTTTAACAAATTGCTCAGTGGCGCGCCTGTTAAAACAACAGAGGGCAAGGAAATCGGCAATGTGTTTGGTAAGGCCTTTGGTAAAAACATTGCCCGGGAAAAGATAGCTACAGTTTCAACAACAGCAATTGATGTTCCTGGCGGAGTGTACAGGATAGGCATCAGTGCATCAGAAATTGTAAGGGTTTATATCGACGATAAATTAATTATTGAAAACTGGGATCCTGCTAAATTGAAAAATGATGAAGATAACCATAAAGATACGATCATTCCGTTAAATGGGAGGCACTCCATTCGCATTGAGCAGGCACAATACGCAGATTATGGGATGCTGAATTTTTCGATAACTCCAAAACTATAAACTTACAATATCTGCGAAATACTCTCACAGAAACAAATCATCCAGGCATAATTATGATTAAAAATATCTCCTTGTAATCGTCCTTCATGTGGTTCGCAAACAGATAATCTAAAGGGATTTATTATTATCCGACGCAGACAAGCATAAACAATTGATAACAGAAATATCACATTGTATTTTAATTGCATTGTTGATATTTGCAAAACTTAACATTTTTTTAAGATGAGGATAAAACATCTACCCCTTATACTACTTGCCTTTGTAACTATTTCATTATCGGCACAAACAAAAAAGAAAAAGCCGGCAATTGCCACTGCTTCTGTAGCTGCTCCTGTTACTAATTCATTGCCCCGCCCCAAACTGGTAGTCGGTATTGTTGTCGACCAGATGCGTTGGGACTACCTGTACCGTTATTACGACCGCTACTCAAACAACGGCTTTAAGCGTTTATTGAACGAGGGCTTTACCTGCGAAAACACCCAGATAGATTATATTCCTACATTCACCGGTCCCGGTCATAGCTGTGTTTATACAGGTTCAGTTCCATCTATCCATGGCATTGCGGGTAACGACTATATCATCCAGGCTACAGGTAAATCAATGTATTGCGCTGAGGATACTACCGTACAAACAGTAGGCAGCACCTCAACAGCCGGAAAAATGTCGCCGCGCAACCTGTTGACCACTACCGTTACTGACGAGTTGAGGTTAGCTACCAATTTTCGGTCAAAAGTTATCGGGATTGCGCTTAAAGACCGTGGAGGCATTTTACCCGCAGGCCATACCGCCAATGCCGCCTATTGGTTCGACGACAAAAGCGGCAACTGGATCACCAGCACCTATTATATGAACGACCTGCCTCAATGGGTTAAGGATTTCAACGATCAAAAGCTGCCCGAAACCTATTTAAAGCAGGATTGGAATACACTGTATCCTATTGATACCTATGTACAAAGCACCGAAGATAACAGCAAGTACGAGGGTAAATTTAAGGGAATGGATGCTCCTACCATGCCGGTTAAAACATCGGCCATATATAAAAACAATTTAGGCCTTATTCGCTCCGTTCCTTACGGCAATACCTTAACGCTGGACCTGGCGGTTGCCGCCATAAACGGCGAACAATTGGGCCAGCGTGACGTTACTGATTTTTTAGCTGTAAGCTTTTCGTCTACAGATTATATTGGCCACCAGTTTGGTGTAAACGCGGTTGAAATTGAAGATACTTATTTGCGCTTAGATCGTGATTTCGCCTCATTCTTCACCTATTTGGATGCAAAGGTCGGCAAGGGTAATTATACCATTTTCTTAACTGCCGACCATGGTGCGGCGCACAATACCGCGTTTTTAAAGGATCATAATATTCCTGCCGATGTATGGGATGATGCCCAGGTTTTAAAGAACTTAAATACCTATCTGCAGGACAAATACAAAGCCGACCATTTAGTATTGAGCCTTACCAATTACCAGGTTAATTTGAACTACAAAGATATACGCTACCTGCATCTTGATGAAAACATCTTAAAACAGGATTGCATTACCTTCCTGGAAAAGGACCCTGCAATAGCATTTGCTGTTGACATGAAAAAGGTGCAAACTGCCGACATCCCCGAAGCCCTCCGTACCCGCATTATAAACGGCTACAGCATTGAACACAGTGGCGAGGTGCAGATCATTTTAAAACCGGGTTATTTTACCGGTCATGGCTCGGGCGATAGCGGTCCTACAGGAACCACACACGGCACCTGGAACCCTTATGACAACCACATCCCGCTGGTATTTATGGGCTGGGGCATCAATCACGGCAGCCTTACCCGCGAAACACACATGACGGATATCGCAGCCACCATAGCGGCATTGCTGCATATCCAGGCACCCAACGGCAGCATCGGGCACCCGATCAGCGAAGTGTTGAAGTAGGTTGGGAAAGTCCGGAAGTCAGTAAAGTCCGAAAGATGAAAAAGAGCGTTTTAATTAGTTATCACCAACAATAATCTTCCGGACTTTCGGTCTTTTCCGACTTTCGGACTTCATAACATGAAAAAATACATCTCCCGCTTCCATTACATCACGCAGGATCTGCGCACCCGCAGCCACCTAAAGCAGGCAACAATAGCTTGCGAGGCCGGGGCCAACTGGATCCAGTACCGTTGCTTAACGAAGCCGGATGATGAATTAATTGAGGAAATAGACGAGATAGCTTCTTTGTGCGACGATTGGGGCACAACCCTTATCCTAACCAATCATTACCACTTGCTGGATAAGGTTGATGCACAGGGCGTACATATAGAAGATTTTGATGCTGATTTTAAAGCCATCCGCAAGGCCATCGGCAACGATAAAACCCTGGGTGCATCGGCGACAAATACACACCGCTTGTTAGCCGCACAGGCAACAGGTGTTGTTGATTATTGCGGATACGGTCCGTTTGCACTTACCAGCACCAAGCCTAATAATTATACCCTGCTTGGCCTTGAGGGTTACCGGCAACTGGTCGACAAACACCCGGAGATCACTATGCCTGTAATAGCTGTAGGCGGCATCCACATTGAGGATGTCGACCCGCTGATAAAAACCGGCGTTTATGGCATTGCGGTTTCAGCAGCAGTAAATTTGGCAGTTGACCCCGCAAGGGCGTTTAAGGAATTTTATAAGAAGATCCATTGAGGGTGTCTGAATCAGAATTTTCAGAATTATAGAATAAACAGAATTCTTATTAAACAGCAAACATATCTTATTAACTTAGATAAGTAAACTAACATCTTGAAAATTCATTAATTCTGTAAATTCTGATCATGTCTTCACACCACGTAGTTCGCGAAAAACAGGAGCCTGCCTTGCTGGTGCTGGGGCTTGATAATTTTGACGACGAATTACTGGGTCAGCTGCTGGAATGGAGTCCAACTGTTATAACCACAGCCAATACTGCCGAGAAGATGAACAGCTACGGGATAAAAATTGACTGGATAATTACCGACAGTGTGAATGAGGTGGATCAATCAGACGTTAAGCTGATGTCGGCAAACAGCGATAACCTGGCTGAATCAGCCTTGAAATACCTGACCGCTTATGAGTACCCATCAGTAAATATCGTTACCGATGATTTGAACCTGCTGGATTACGAACCCTTTGCCGACGAAATAAACCTTGTTATTTTTCACGCGGGCAAAAAGATCTTCCCGGTGGTACCCGGCTTTAGTAAATGGAAGCCAGCAGGCGACACTATTGAATTGCTAACCGACGCGAAGGACCTGCACTTTACCGGCCTCGAAAAAGTTAGCGATAAGCTCTATAAAACCACCCACGATGGCATCTTTAGCATCCATTTTAACGCGCCATTTCTATTTATTGCAGAAGAGTTATAGTATTTAACACTTTTTTGACGCCTGCCTGTTATTTACCTGTATCGTTTTACGGTCAAATTACGTATATTTACATGAGAGACCAATATAAACTTACCTGGTTAGGGGCTATTGTAATAATCCCGCTTCAAATAAAATCCGGCTTGTTTTTTTATTATAATTACAAAAATAATTTATTAGGTGTTAAACCGTTTATCTAACTTTTAGTCTATACGTTATAACTGGCTTAAAACCAATTATACCAATTCGCAAATAACAATATTTCATCATGAAAACTGCATATAAAAATTTATTAAACACTGCTTTAGCTACTCTTGTATGTGTGGCTTTAGCAATTCCCGCCAGTGCGCAGCACAGGCCATCCACAAGTGGCGGCGGAGGGGGTGGAGGCGGCAGTAGCAGCCCGGCCCCGGTAAGAGCATCAGGTGGTGGTAGCTCAGCTCCATCATTCCGTCCATCAAGCAGCGGCAGCGTTTCAAGGCCGTCAGGCGGTGGGCAGGTGGGCGTTGTTCGCCAGGGTAGCGGTGTCCGCACCAATACAGGCACGGCACCACGCGTTGGCGTTGCCCAAAGGGGTAACTATGGTTATGCTCCGCGTCCTGCAACAGGCGTAAGAGGCAATTATGGTTATGCTCCGCGTACTTCTGTAGGTGTTTCTGCAAACAGGGGCGCTACGGGCGGCTATGTAAGCAGCTACCGTTCTGCTCCAAGAGTTGGTTACGGCCATGGCGGTGGTTACTGGGGTAACCATGGTTATTATCATTATAACCACGGCTACTATGGTTCTTATTATGCGCCGCGTTTAGGCTTTTCAATTGGTGTATTGCCTTATGGATACTATCCATTTTACTATGGCGACTTCCAATACTATTACAGCGATGGTTTGTTCTATCAATATGATAACAGCCAATACACTGTGGTTGAACCACCGGTAGGCGCTGAAGTAAAGGAGCTTCCTGAAAAAGCGCAGTCTATCGTGATCAACGGTCAGCAATATTATGAGCTTAACGGTGTGTACTACCAGGCAGTTACTAAAGACGACGGCACAGTTGTTTACCAGGTTGCTGGTAAGGATGGCGAGTTGAATACAGGCACTAATGTACAGGACGATCAGCCGCAGGGCCCGCAAATGGGTGATATTGTTCCCCAGTTGCCGCCAGATTGCCGCAAGATAAAGGTTAACGGCGAAAAACTATACGTTTCTCCGGATGGTGTTTACTACCAGGAACTAGTTGATCCAAACGGCGGCAAAACTTACAAAGTAGTAGGTTTACCATCAGAAGATCAGCAACAAGATCAGAACTAAGACCCTGATAAAATATATTTATAAAGGTGATCTGCGAAAGCGGGTCACCTTTTTTGTTTTGAGCTCTCTATCGCGTCCTTGCGAGGAACGAAGCAATCTCTGAGCTATGCAGATCAGGGAGCATTAAGCCATGTGTGAACCTTACAGATACCGTTAGGTCCACACATCAACATAAAGAGCTTTGATTATCCCATGTAGAGGTTGCTTCGTTCGGCGATGATGCGTTGGAGATTTTATCTTACCATACTATTCCCCATCAACCATCCAAAAATCCCTGGGATACAACCTGTACAAAACAGTACCAGCCCCATCAACCGACTTTAAATAGTTTTCGTAAGCCTGCATCTGTTTTTCAGGGCCGATAACAAAGTAATTGCCACCCGGAACATCCTTTGCAGGTTTGCCGTAGCCCGGCAATATGGTTTCGTAAACCTGGTCCTTATAGGTATAAATAGTATTGATCAGCCCGTGTTCTTTTCTCAGTTTTAAAACTGCCAGGCGGAAGTTCTTCACCAAATCAGGCGTATTGCCGTCGGCAAGGTCGTTTGACATCGCTAATCCGCGGGCCTCATAATCATCCGCAGACCGGAATGCACCCACCGCTAATGAAACCACGTAATCCATCATGGCCGTATCCACTGGCGAACGTTTGATCTCGTCGATAACGAACTTCAGGGTTTGCGGTAGTTCAGGCGTACGCTCGGCATAATATGAAAACCTGCCACTTGCCGCGTTAGCGCCTACACCTGTGCTATATGAAAGGCCTGCACCCGTAGTTTTTGTGTATACACTTTGCTTGCCGCCGCCGCCATACAACTCTGCAGCTAGAAACCGTAACAGGCTCACCCTGCCGGTATCTTTATAAGCTGTTAGCGGAGCTGTATTGATAAATACCCCCGTATGCATATCTGGTGCAATCAGGCCCGAATACACGATCGGCTCAGTGATGTTCATCCTGCTCATTACTCTTTGGTTGATAAGTTTGGTAGCAGTATAGCTTTGCATAGGTGAAGCATTATGCTCAAATGTGTCAAACAGCTTATTAAGGCTTTGGCTCAATTTATCTTCGGTAGCTGCAGAACCAATTACCGATACCCTTACCTGCGCTGTATTCAGCAACATTTTACGCACACTGTTCAGGTTGTCCAATGTTTGAGCGGGTGCTTGGGCAAGGTCGTGCTTAATGGTAAGACATAGGGCTTTCCAGTCAGCGGCGAGGCTGTTATCGGGGATCTCGCCCAGCATTTGCTCCAGGTCCTGAGCAGCACTTTTGGCTATGGTCTTTGCTGCCGGTGACAATTGGCCAAAAGCCTCTGCATATTTTTTATTGCTGCCAGCCGAGTCAGCGCTCATTGGTTTGTCGCTATCTAGTACATGCAGCAGTTTTTTCAATTCATCTCTTTTTGTTGCTGCGGATGCAAGGCTGGTTAGCCAATTGCTGATCGCCGCTGCGTCTGTCGGTGAGCCAGCATCCTTCAGCATCCATTTCAGGCGGAAGATGTTATACTCCCTTGTTAAAAATGACGAGGTAGCCAGCAGCAATGGCTCGTCCTGGTATAGGTAGGCGCGCTGTGGGTTGTTCACCCAGCTCTCCTCAGCACCCTGCATAGTTTTGCGGATGCCGGTTAATTCCTGGTCAACTAGGTCGCGGATGCGGGGCAGGTTGGCAATTGTCCAGTTTGGATTTTTCAGCACATCGGCCATCCACTCTATCGACTTTAATGATTCCGCCTCGTTATTACCCGAACCGCTCACCACCAGCTCCGCCCGTCCGCTTTTTCCATTAACGCTGTAATAGCTGTTTAGGCTCAATATCTGTTGCTGTACCAATTGGATCATTTCCTCGTAGCTGATGGCTTTACCGTTCTTAATAATACCCGTACCGGTAAGCAGGTCAGGCAGAATAGCCAAATAAACCAGCTTATCCTGCGGAATGCCCTTCAGGCTAAATAACACGTTGGTTGTAGCACTCGTCATGTTATCAAATACCGATACTACTGCCGGCACGTTATTGGCCAGCGTTTGATTTTTGTAAACCAATTCGTCGTCAAGCGTTAATGGCGGATTCTCGATGAACTTCACGCTGTTACTTTGTTCCAGCTTTTCCAGCACCATGGTGTTCGAGTCATAAACCGCTTTGTAGCGTTTAATGGCGTCCTGGTCGTTATTGATGTTATACAATGTTCTCAACCTTGCTACTTCTGCATCGGCACGGGCCTTGCGCTCGGTTTCCAGTTGCGCCACTATTACCGGGCTGGCTTTGCTGTAAACCACAAAAGGCAAGGTGTGGTCAAGGTCGAGTTTTGCAAGCAGCGGTTTCCACATATTTACGCCGGTTGCCAACTGTTTGCGCACTTCCGCCATTTGCGGCTTCAGCATGATCGACTTGGTAAAGCCCGGTACACCTTCCATTATCTGCAACTCAACATACCAGCTGTCGTATGTGTTGCGGAAACCAAACTTTGGCGGGCTGTTTACAAACTTGGCGTCGCTGCGGTTGCTGCTGAGCAGGCTGCTGGCAAATCGTTTGTTAAACTCCAGTAGTTCCGGCGAATGGTCAGGATAGGCGGCTACTTTTTTAAGCTCGGCTATCACCCTATCGCGGGCCATGGTTACTTTTTCTTTGGTCAGGTTTTCGGCGCTAATGCCGTCGATGCCGATATTCACCGGGTCGCCCTGCTTAAAATCTACATAAGCATAAACCGATTGTGCATCAAAATCCGGGATCTTGGTTTTACTGTCCACGAATACCTTGTACAAGTTAGTCGTGGCATCGCCTGCGAATACCGTCAGGAAATTATTGAACTCAATGTATTCAATGGTGCTCAGCTTAAGCGTCGGCGGAAACGACATCATGATGGTACCAGGTTGCTGCGCATTTTCCGATGGGTATTCTATTGCTTCCATTTTGCCGTTCTCCGCAGGTTTTGGCTCGGGCAGCTTATCAGGCACGTGGTTGCCGACAGCAGCGCCTTTGTTCAGGGTATTCAAAATATCATTTGTGCGGCTCAGCACACTACCCAAACTCATGCTTTTCGGTACCGAAGTAATAGCGCCCATATTGCCCAGGTAGTAATTTTTGGCATGATAAGCGGCTATATCTTCAGCATTCAGCACACGAATACCTGCGGGCAAGCCGCCCGCATTGTAAGAATGCGGATGCGCGTTGCCATATTGCAACCTGCCCAGCTCGTCGCCAAGCAGGGAGTAGGGATTGTTCATGCCTGAGGTCATCTCGTTATAAACCGAGCCTTTTTCTTCAAGCCGTAATGTTTTATCAGGATTTTGGGTGATTCCCCAGTTGCGTACCTCGCGGTTTACTTCCTCGTTGGTATAATCGGGATATAGCAAGGCATCCATGTATTTTTCAAAAAGGTTGTAGAATACCTCCGCACCACCGCCGGTATTAAAATTATAAACCGTGTGCAACTGCGACGTAAAGGCGTTTGATTCCGCCAGCGACATACCCTCACGCGTATTCAGCTGATGGCCCTTGTTGCCCTTTGTTATGAGTAGGTGCTCCTGGGTATGGGGCTCGCCCTTATCACTCACAGGGAATGTATTAACATAAATAAACGTTTGCGGCACCGACTCCACCTGGAGCAGGTCGAGTGTAAAACCCGTTGCCACATGCACAAAACGACCTCCCATAGGCTTGTCGGCATCGCTCAGGTAAACAGCAACGGCCTTGAAGCCGTTCACCACTTCACCCTGCTTAACGGTGGCTAGTGAGGGCGTGTTTTGTGCCGCTGCCTGTTGGCAAACACCCGTAAACAATAAACAAAAAGCAATTGCTAATAATCGTAAAGGTTGATAACGCATAAGTGTGAGGGTTAATGCGTTAAAGCTAAGGAATGTAGAGGAAATTTGCAGGGAATGACAGAGATAATTTCACGACACGATGAAACCATGTGTCCCGGAAAAATACGCTATGTCACCCCTTTGCCAAATCCTGTCCGAAGATCTTACTGAGCATATCATAAAGCTCAGGGTGTTTGGTTTGAAACTGGTCAGGTTTTTCGAAGAAGTATTCTGACACCACAGCGAAGAACTCGGCTTCATTGGTGGTGGCGTAGGGATTGATATCCGAGTGGCCAGCTTCAATTTTATGGATCTCCTGGTGCATCATGCGCACCCATGGCTTTACATATTCAAAGGGCAAAAAGCCTTCAGGGATACCATCTGTGGCGCCGTCAGACTTATCCACCAGGTGCACAAACTCGTGGATGCCGGTGTTCTCTTTCCCTGCGCCTGATGAAAACCCTTTTACCAGCGCATTCCGCGACAGGATCATTTGCCCGTTCATATAACCTGTTCCTACCATGCCGGCAATGTTCCGGCCGTCTGTAGCTTCGTATTGGTATTGCTCATCGAATGTATCGGGGTACAGCAGCACATTGGTAACGTTGCGATAACTCCAGTCCTTAAACCTGAAGATAGGGATCACCGCGCTTGATGCCACCATCAGGCGATCAAGATCAGTTACCGTAAGGCCAACACCTTCAACGCGAACGCCATCTAAAAACTGCTCGATTTTATCTTCAAAGTATGCTTTATCAATATCGGAGAGATTGCTATAATAACCGATATGAGTTGCCAGCAGCTTCCTTTGCGTATCGGTAAGGATCACTTGGGTAAGTTGCCTTTTGCGGCCACGCTGGTAAAGAGTAAAACCGATAACGAGGGCAATAGCTACGAGGATGTAAAGCATAAATTGGTTTGTAACTTAATGGTGCAACAGACCAAATGTATCTATAAAATGAGGAATAATAATCCTACCTCTTGTTTTAAGAAAATTGCAAATCAATAAGCTCCTGGCCTAATTCGCGGATTCCGGATATTATTTTTTCAGTTTGCTTTTGTGATGGTTTTTTTTGTCCGCCAACATATTGAGCCAGCAAACTTTGGTTCATGCCAACCCGTGATGACAAAGCTTTGGCATTAATAACTTTATAATACTCAAAAAATTGAGGCAGATCCAACGTAATCTGAATCTGACTTTCATTTACTTCAGGCAAATTCATTTCATCATTATAAAGATTCAAGGCCTCAAGAATATTTTCCTTCAAGTTAGTAATTGATCTTCCTGTTGTATAAACCGGAAATTTTTCAGCGTAAGCTGAAAAACCTGTCGATGTTTTTTCGACAATTAAATTTATTTTTTTGCCAGCCACATCTTTCACGACTCTTGTGTTTTTTAATTTCATGTTTTCCCGGGTTCAAAATAAAAGTACGAATAGAAAACAAAAAGTTTATATAAGCTATTTTAAGCCTGCTTGTTTTAAAATGGCATTTTCAAGGCCTTTACCAACTTCAGCGCTTCCATGGTCTGGAACAATTAATGTGTTGGTTTTTGTAGCGTGTACCATTACGATATGACTGCCATTTTGCCTCTTCTTATACCATCCATCCTTTTTTAGGATCCTTAAAAGTTCGGAACTTTTCATGCTGATTAGTTTTCCTTTTGATTGACTTACTTTGTAACGTCACAATAAAAGCAGTTTAAGTCCCGTTTAAACTTCCTGATAAAAGTAATAAATATATTACCCATTAACAAGTAAAAAGTAAATTATATATTACCTTTTTAGAAAACATCCGTCTCAAAACAAAAACAGCGATAAACCGTAAAGTCTATCGCTGTTAAATTATTCGATTATAAAAATCTAAACTCGTAAATCTTAAATCAAAAGCCTTACCGGCTCTTCCAGTAACGATTTCAATGTTTGCAGGAATGCGGCACCTGTTGCGCCATCAACCACGCGGTGGTCGCAGCTTAGGGTTACCTTCATTACGTTGCCAGGTACCACAGCACCATTCTTTACAACCGGAACCTGTTGAATGCCGCTAACAGCAAGGATACAGGCATCAGGTGTGTTTATAATTGCGGTAAACTCATCAACACCAAACATACCGAGGTTTGATATAGTGAATGTCGAGCCTTCCCAATCAGACGGCTGTAGTTTTTTAGCTTTTGCTTTTTGTGCAAAGTCCTTCACTTCAGCGCTGATGCGGCTTAATGATTTACCATCGGCAAAACGAACAACCGGAACTAACAAGCCTTCGTCAACAGCTACAGCAACACCAATATGTACATGCTCATTGGTGCGGATCTTATCGCCAAGGTATGACGAGTTGATAGCAGGGTGTTGTTTTAAGGCAACGGCACAAGCCTTTAGTACGAAATCGTTAAACGAGATCTTAACCGGCGATACGTCATTAATACGGGTGCGGGCTGCAACAGCCTGGTCCATATCGATGCTCATAGTTACGTAGAAATGAGGTGCGGTAAACAAACTTTCTGATAAACGCTTGCTGATCACTTTACGCATCTGGCTAACCGGTTTCTCGGTATATTTCTCTTCACCTGTGTACGGTGCAAGCGGGGCCGGTGCAGGTTTTGCAGCAGGAGCAGCTGATGGTGCGGCGCTTGCAGGGGCAGCTGTTTCAGCAACAGGTGCAGGCGCAGCAGTTTTAGCAGCCGGTACATATTCTTCCACATCCTTTTTAATGATGCGGCCGCCTTCGGCGCTACCTTTTACATCATTAAGGTTAATGCCTTTTTCCTTTGCAATTTTGCGTGCAAGTGGTGACGCCTTAACTCGGCTGTCGTCTGTAGATGTAGCATCCGCAGGACTGTCTGATGGTGTTTCAGCTGCTGCTTCGGCAGCAGGCGCAGCTTCAGCTGTTGGGGCGGGCGCAGCTTCGTCGTCGCTTAACAGCGGGGTAATGTCGGTGCCGGCTTTACCAACAATAGCAATAATGCCATTAACTGGTGCGGCTTCACCCTCTTTAGGGCCAATGTATAATAAGGTGCCGGCTTCGTAACCAACAACTTCCATCGTAGCCTTGTCGGTTTCAACATCAGCAAGCGAATCATCGCTTTTTACAGTATCGCCTACTTTAAAGTTCCATTTGTTTATAACGCCTTCCGTCATGGTGTCACTCAGGGCAGGCATGCGAATAACGGTTGCAGGGATACTGCTTTTGTCAACCTTTGGCTTGGCTTCAACAGCTTCAGCAGGTTTTTTATCTTCAGTTGCTTTTGGTGCCTTTGTTTTCGCGGGCTCGGCAGCAGGTTCAGCTTCAGCGGCGGGAGCAGCAGCCGGGGCATCAGCATTAATAGCCGACTGGTAGTCTTCACCCTCTTTGCCTATTACAGCAATCAGTGCATCAACCGGAACAGCCTTACCTTCTTCAACACCTATATAAAGCAAGGTGCCGTCCTGGTACGATTCAAAATCCATCGTGGCTTTATCAGTCTCGATCTCGGCCAATACATCGCCCGATTTTACTTTATCACCAACTTTTTTATGCCATTTAGCCAATACCCCTTCGGTCATGGTATCGCTCATTTTTGGCATTTTAACTACTTCGGCCATATATTATTTGATTCAATAGTTCTTATAAATTCAATTTAAATATAACGATTAGCTCATTATATAAGGGTAGTCCTTCTGCACGTAAACATCAGTGTATAATTCTGATGCTTCCGGCCATGGCGACTCTTCAGCAAACTTTACCGACTCATCAACCTCAGCCTTAATTTTAGCTTCGATCTCTTCAAACCATTTTTCATCAGCGTAATTTTCTGAAAGAATGATGTGTTTGGTAAGTTCTATCGGGTCTTTTGCCTTGTATGATTCCAGTTCCTCTTTTGTGCGGTATTTCTGAGGATCGGACATGGAGTGACCTTTGTAACGGTAAGTACGCATTTCAAGGAATGTTGGGCCTTCGCCAGCACGTGCGCGCTGAACGGCTTCGTCCATTGCTTTGTGAACAGCAGCAGGGTCCATGCCGTCAACCGGTGATGATGGAATGCCGTAAGGCAAGCCCAATTTGTAGATATCAGTTTGTGCAGTGGTGCGCTCCAAAGAAGTACCCATGGCGTAACCGTTGTTTTCGCAAACAAATATTACAGGTAATTTCCAAAGAGCAGCCATGTTAAAGGTTTCGGTAAGTGCGCCCTGGCGTACGGCGCCGTCGCCCATGTAGGCTACATTTACAAACTCGGTACCTTTATATTTTTCGGCAAATGCAATACCTGCACCCAGGGGAACCTGTCCGCCAACTATACCGTGGCCGCCGTAAAAATGTTTCTCCTTATCAAACATGTGCATTGAACCGCCCTTGCCTTTTGAGCAGCCGGTTGCCTTGCCATAAAGCTCGGCCATAATGCTGTTTGAAGTTACGCCCTTAGCAATTGCATGTGCGTGATCGCGGTAAGCAGTTATCATACTGTCTTCCTGTTTAAGAACCGACATCGCGCCGGCTAATACAGCTTCCTGGCCTATATATAAGTGGCAAAAGCCCCTTATTTTTTGTTGCCCGTATAATTGTCCGGCTTTCTCTTCGAACTTCCGCATCAAAAGCATCGACTCGTACCACATCAGGTAAGTGTCTTTATTTATTTCGATTGAACTCATGTATTATTAAACGATCAATTTTTATATAAAGCGCAAATCTAATTATATCTATGAAATATAGAAAAGCAATGCGGTTGTTAAACGACTATTTTGTTAAAAAGATTTGTAATAATTTGAATATGGTGCTTAATATTACCCGGAGCAAACAATTCTTCAGGTAGCTAAAACCCTCAATTTATGTGTAATTACCCTGTTTTTGTTAAAATGTTAAGAACTAGCAGAATATAAAAAATGCATCCGTTATTACATTTATCAAAAAAAATCCCGCAGTAATTAACATTTGCATACAAATGTTGAAAAAAAACAATCATTTAGTTGCAATTTTAAAAAATTTAAATAGTTTTGTAGCGAACAATAGACAGGGTGTCCAATTTAATAAACAATTTGTTGGCCTAATCAACAAAATAATACATTAAATGAAGAAAGTTACTATCGTTATTGCGTTATTTCTCAGTGTTTTAGCTGCGCAAGCTCAAACAAAAACCAGTCCAGGTGTTTCGGACGAAAAAACTTCTGACGATCAGGAGTCATTAGCAAAAGACTATTTATCGCAAATTATGGGTGTTGCAATGTCAGCAACCTCAAATATGAAACTTTTCCACTTTGTTTACGACTGGATCGGTACCCCGTACCGTTTTGGCGGAAGCTCAAGAAGAGGAATTGATTGCTCAGCATTTACAAAGGAACTTTACAGCCAGGTATTCAATATGGATATCGAGCGCAGCTCACGCGATATTTTCAGCATGGTTAGCCCTGTTAGAAAAGATGACCTGAAGGAAGGCGATTTGGTTTTCTTTAAGATCCACAGCCGCAGGATCTCACACGTTGGTATTTATTTGGGCAACAACAAGTTTGCACATGCTTCGTCAAGGGGTGTGGCTATCAGCAGCCTGGATGATGCCTATTACAGCAGGTATTTTTATCGCGGTGGCCGCATGCTGGAATCATTTAAAGCTGAATTAACAAAACAAGCAAGCAGCTCAACAGCCAGCGCAAATAACGACCCAGATCAAAACTAATCATTATAAACCTAAGAGATTAATCCTGTCGAACCCGACGGGATTTTTTTTTGCCTTATTGCGAAGAAAAGAAAAATGTTTATGTTAGCCCCGGTTCTTAGGCGAAGTTGTCACTAAACAAAACACACGTTTCTTCTTCCCTCCTTCCGCGCAGCGAAGGGAGGGAGGTCCAGCGAAGCGTCGACCGGGTGGGTAAATCTGCGCGCGGCGTTAACGCTAATGCATTGGCGCTAATGCACGCGGGTTGACTCACCCCGACATCGCTTCGCTCGTCACCCCTCTCTGCTGCGCAAAGAGGGGAAGAAAGATTTATGTAAAAAACAAGGAGATAACCTAATCACAATTGAAGGATAAGAAAAATATATTGGTGCCATCAAGCTGGCTGAAACAACTGATGCTGCTTTTTATAGCAGCAGCAATTCTTTTTTTCACATCTTGCAGGCAACACCGCCCGCCGCCGGAGGTGTATCATCCCCCGATAAAAAAAACTGTAATTATAAAACGCGACACAATTAAACGTGATACGGCTGAACGCGATTCCTTCTGCATAGCGGCTGTTGGCGATATTATGTTGGGCACCTCCTACCCCGACAATAAAACCTTACCGCCCGACAGCGCAAAAGGCAGCTTCAAAAACGTGTTGCAGCAACTCCGTGACGCCGACCTTACATTCGGCAACCTGGAGGGCACATTGCTCGATACCGGCGCGCCGGCCAATTACCGGCTCCATCAACTGATCAGGCCGTGGTTGTTCCGGATGCCGGAAAGCTATGGCGGTATTTTAAAGGATGCAGGCTTTAAGGTCCTCAGCCTGGCCAACAACCATATTGGCGATTTTGATGACCGTGGTCGCAAAAGCACGATGAAGGTACTGGATAGCCTGGGGATAAAGTATGGCGGGCAGGTAAGTCATCCATCATCAATATTTAAGCTCAAAGGAGTTACTTACGGCTTTTGTGCCTTTGCGCCCAATGGCTATACCTTGTCTATTCTCGATCTGAAAAATGCAGCCCGGATCATTAGCGATCTGAAACAAAAATGCGATGTGGTGATTGTATCGTTTCATGGCGGTGGCGAGGGTGTTGGCTTCGAACACGTGCCTTTTGTGATGGAAACCTTTGTTAACGAAAAGCGGGGCGATGTAAATGCCTTTGCCCACGCAGCTATTGATGCCGGCGCCGACCTGGTATTTGGCAACGGCCCCCATGTTTGCCGCGCACTGGAGCTTTACAACGATAGATTAATCGCCTATAGTCTGGGCAACTTTTGCACATATACCAGCGTGAGTGTGGCAGGCCCGTGCGGCTACGCCCCCATCCTAAAGGTTAACATCAACAAAAAGGGTGAATTTTTAAGCGGACAGATCATCTCAGGAATCCAAACCCATTATAATGGCTTGCAACTGGACACCTTAAACAAAGCCGCCATCCGCATAAAACAACTAACCGAAACTGATTTCCCGGATGCGGGTGTAAGTATTAGTGATGATGGAAGAATTACTTTGACGAAGGAGTGATATGTTATCAGATCGTCATTGCGAGGAACGAAGCAACCTCTGCTAAGGACAATCAATAAACCCAAATGTTGCAGGCACCTTAAAGCCGCTGTTAGGTCAACACAATAATATTCTCCATAATCTGCATAGTTCAGAGGTTGCTTCGTTCCTCGCAATGACGCAATTGTGAAAAATCTTAGTTATACTTCATCCTTTGTAGTTCGTACGAGGCTTATCCCCGTAAAGAAAAAAAGGACGGATATAATGCCTATTACTACAAGCGTAGTAATGTTGCCTGCATGGTTAATAATTTCAACACCTGTGTAAATAAGGCCGATAATCCCTAATACTGTAAGGATAGCGCCGAAGGTTCTTTTTAAGTTCATGGTAGTATTTGCTGTTTTGTAAGCTTTTTGTTAAAAACAAATAGCACACCAATAAATAATCATACATTTATAATATTAAATTTTATCCGCTATGACCCCCCAAATAGGCTTTTTTATTGTTGTGTTCATCATATTGGTGATCATATTTTCATCATTTGTGTCTGTAAAACAAGGCACTATAGTAGTAATTACAGTGTTTGGCAAGTACCGCCGCATTCTAACTCCAGGCTTAAACTTCAAGATTCCGTTCATCGAAAACATCTATTCCAAGATCTCCATTCAGAACAGATCGGTAGAATTGGAGTTCCAGGCCGTAACTTTTGACCAGGCAAATGTTTATTTTAAGGCGATGCTGCTGTATTCGGTATTGGACCAGCAGGAGGAAACCATTAAAAACGTTGCCTTTAAGTTTGTTGATGACAGGAACCTGATGCAGGCGTTGATCCGTACGGTTGAAGGCTCGATAAGAGCGTTTGTGGCTACCAAACGTCAGTCGGAAGTATTGATACTCCGCCGCGACATTGTCGAGCACGTTAAGGAACAGCTTGATGTAATACTGGAAGGCTGGGGCTATCATCTGCAGGATCTGCAATTGAATGACATTACCTTCGACGATGTGATCATGAAATCGATGAGCCAGGTGGTTGCCTCAAACAACCTTAAAGCTGCTGCTGAAAACGAGGGACAGGCGTTACTGATCACCAAAACCAAGGCGGCCGAAGCTGAGGGTAACGCAATAAAGATCTCTGCCGAGGCCGAGCGCCAGGCATCACAATTACGTGGCCAGGGTGTGGCTTTGTTCCGCGAGGAAGTGGCTAAGGGTATGTCTGTAGCTGCAAAGGAGATGAAGGATGCCAATATGGACACTTCGGTAATCTTGTTTACTATGTGGACAGAATCTATAAAGCACTTTGCTGAAAATTCACAAGGCAACGTAATTTTCCTCGACGGATCAACCGATGCGATGCAACAAACCATGAAGGAAATGATGGCGTTAAACCAAATGCATGCGCAGCCAGTCAAAAAGTAAAAAATTTACTTTAACAGCTAATGAAATTGGGATTTGTGCGATTGATCTGCCTTGCAGCGGCATGGCTTTTTATTACTAACAGTGCGTCGGCGCAAGCATACCGGCAACTAACTGCTTATGATTTCCAGGGGGTACCGCACCCCGAACAGGGCAAGATAGCTTATACCAATTGCTCGATATATTTCCATTATGAGGCGCACCGTGAGCGGACTTATTACCGGCTGAATTTCGATATCCGGCTCACCATGAATAACTATAAGTCGTGGATGGATAAGCAGCACGTAAGCACTAATGAAATGCTTGCTGAAGTTTTAAAACACGAGCAGGGCCATTATGCCATCGCGTTTATGGAGCAACAGGAGCTATTACGCACGGTTGGCAAAACCGTTTTTTATGCCGATTACCAGTATGTGGCGCAAAGTATCTTCGACAGGATAGATGCCAAATACAGGCAACTAAACCTGGACTACGATGCCGACACCAACCACATGCGGAACCGGGTACAGCAGCAAAGTTGGGACACTTATTTTAAAAAGCGACTGGAGTATATGCCGCCAGAGTAGACAAGACCTCTCCTTTGATCAGCCTAAATGATTATAAGTGTTTCTAATGTATCCCGGCTACAGATTATAAATATAGGCAAACATTAACCCTACTGAAAAATAGGTGGCCTTTACATTATGTGTATCTCCCTGTAAAAAATTACCATCATTTGCAGAGGTCATGTCTGCAAACTGGGGATAGGCCGAGGTATGCCCATAGTCGAACAATAAGCCTGTCCGCAGGTTGAACTTTCGTCGTTTCAGGTTGCCGCCTATTTGCATATGGTAAATGTTATAGTTGGATATATTTGAGATATTTCCGTCGTCGTCCTTGTATTTTTTTTGATCATAATAAGTAAAATCGGTACGCGCCGAAATAAAGCCGGTAACATCGGGTTTTAACTCATAGGTAAACCCGATACCATAGTTTATAATGGACCTGCGGGCATCCTTAAGCTTCAAAATCTCAGATGTAAAAGTATTATCATTCCCCTCATTCGACCTGATAAAATCAGTGCTCCGCGGTGTGATAATACTATACTGGCTGACACTATTAAAATATTCCGCACTGATGTAGATCTGTCCCTTATTTAAATCATAAGCATATCCCAACGCAAGGCTCAGGGGCATTTTGTAGTTTTCACTAAGCTTGGTTTGCCTATTACTGGCCAATAAGTTTGTCGTATCAGTGGGGTCAACATGTAAATCCGTAATCAAATTGTCGCTTAATAGTTCTGCACTGCTTTTTAGTTTAACCAATGGCGAAGTAAAGTTTAAGCCTAAGTGGCTTCTGCCATCATCATAAGCAAATCCAACCTTAAATTTAAGGCTCACATTGTAGTGGGATACCTGGTAAGACGATTGCAAATTTGTGATCGGCTCCGATCCTGAACCGGTGGTTTGATTGATAATTGCCCTTGCGCTGTAATTTTCCTGTAAAGTTTGCGTGCGATATTGCCCCTGGGTCGAAAAGCCGAAAGCCAACTTCGGTGAAAGTTTAAAACCTGTGCTTAACAAAGCGCTTGTTTCGTTTATCGTATTCTGGCCGTTATACTGCCCGAGAAAGCTTTCATCCCCAGGGCTGTAAGCGTCATTGAGCACATTAAATTTACGATCGAGCTGCTGCGTGGCCTGGTAGTTTATCACCGGGTTTTGTATAATGGCATAGCCTACGCTGAATTTTTTGCTACCTTTCATAGCCAATACACCCGACGCCATTACCGGCACGATACTTACATTCGAGGATTTTAGGTTGAGCCCGGCACCTACCCCATCCTTTACTTTGAATGAGTTTAGCTGGTAAACAGAGCCGCTTATTGATGCGGAATTTTTGGTATTATAAGCCAGTAGCGCCGGGTTAAAGTAAAGCAGGCCGCTGTCTCTTGTAAATGCAACCGCGGAGCCGGGTGTTAAAATTCCGGCGGGATTATACTGTGCTGACCAATAGTTGGCATCCTGCGCCTGAGCATAATAAAAGCACGCGCCGAACAAAATAATTGTGAGGTAAAGTTTTTTCAAGGCGATATTGTTTGCCTAAAAATAATACTTTTATATAGTTATAAAAAATTATCCCAAGGTGAAAAATTGCTTTAATATTAAACAAACAGGGTTTTACCTCTTCTTTGGCGGCTTATTATTAGCATTCATATTTGGGAAAGCGGATGCACAAAGCCTGAGTTTTGGCACACCGGTAAATATTTTACCGGCGGCAACCAGTAACAAAACGCCCTGCATCGCCTACTTTAAAGACAACTTTTTTGTAGCATGGATCGATAAAAAAGCGGGCAAAATTCATGTGGCTGATTTAGGCAAACAACCGTTAAAAGGTTCGGTAAGAAATGACGATTTGATTGATAGCGCACAAAGCAATTTCGCGCCGATTTTTTGCGTCACTCCCAATCATCTTTATGTTTTATGGATAAACCATGATGGCGGGCTTAACTATGTGGTCAATACCAGCGACAACTGCTTTAAAAATAGTAAGGTTGATAGTCTTGAAATAACCGGCGCATCAATTGGACTGTCCTGCGCTGTGGTTGGTAACAACATGTTAATTGCATCGCGTAGCGAAAGCAGGGATGTACTAATTTACACCGTAGCCGCTATTGGCACCGATGGATTGCTTACCGGCGGCGAAACCAAAGATCTCTCATTTAAAAGCACCGATTATCCGGCGGTTGTAGCTTTGGCAGATTCAGTACGTTTAACCTGGCGTGGCAATAAAGACCAGGATATCTATTATGCCAATGGTGATTTTAATGCTAACAAGTGGACAAAGGCGAAAAAGTTGAATGGGATTCAAAGCGGAACATCGCCCGCTGTTTTACATAATCAAAACTCAACTGCCGTTTTTTATATTTCGAGAGGGATTAAAAAAGACACCCGATTGTACTACACCATGGATAACGGTGACAGGAAAAATTTCAATATCCAGTTACCCGGGTATTTGAATGTGCATAGTGCAGTTTCTATTTGTGTTGCTGATAAAAACAATTTTTATGTGGCCTATGCCGGCCCTGATGACAAAATATATCTTTCGGCATTTGTTAATTATAACCCGGCTAAATGGATGGAGCAAACACTTTTTCCGAAAAAGGCCAATTATAGCTTAAAAGATATTATTATGCCGGGCTCGCATGATGCCGGCATGTCGGTTTTGACGGCAACAGGCGGACAACAAAAAGGCACCATAAATGAATGTAACGTACTCACCCAAATTCAAAACATAAAAGGCCAGCTAAATTCCGGCATGCGAATGTTCGACCTGCGGATTGGCTTGTATAAGGATTCGCTATATGCAAAACACGCATCGTCCGATTGTATGGATGATGCGATCGGCGGGGGCTTCGGCGAAAAATTCAGCACCATCTTGCACGACCTTAAGGATTTCCTGAACACTAATAAGAAAGAAACAGTTGTTTTGTCGTTCAGTCATTTTTGTACTAAGGAAGCGTCGATGGCTAAGATTGCCCAATTTATTATAGACAGCCTGGGGAAAGAACACATCTACGCTAACGGCGGAAAAAAACTAAGCGATGTAACCCTTAATGAGCTTGCAGGCAAAGCGATAATGGTTTTTGAGGGCTACGCAACACCAGATAAGCTGATCGACTCCTGTACCATTGCTGCAACATCAAATAGCTTCATTAATTTTAAACGGGAATATGCCGCTACCAACAACCTGGATAATTTAAAACTAAAGGAAAAGACGTTTTTTACAGGGATGGGCAGCCCATTAAAATATAACGACCTGGTACGGCTTGACTGGCAACTAACCCAGGGTCACGACGAAGCCGCCATGGTTTGTAACAGCTTCCAGGATGAAAGCATCAATCCGCTTTTTAGCGGAGTAATGGCGTTAACCAGTGCAATCCGCAAACACCATAGCATCATTGATCTGGCAAAAATCGGTAACCAGTCTGTTTTGCTGGTCGTTAATGAATGGCTCGCAAACAAAACCATCAATAAGATCAATAAACCCAATGTCTTATATGTAGATGCCGCAGGTGCCTGGGCTACCGACTATTGTGTACAGCTGAATATGAATGAATTGTATACAAAGTAAATTACGCTCACTCCGCTACCCAAATGGCATCCGTAAACCAGTGTTTGCTGTCAAAAAAGTGGTCAACCGGTTTAAAGGAAGCCTTTGTGGCCATATCATTAATTTGCTGAACGGTGAATTTTTGGGAAATCTCCATAAAAATATATTCGTCCTTTTCAAAATGAATGGTTTCCATTCCGTTAATGTTTACATCCTGTTCAATAAGGCTTACTAAATAGCTTTTGCAGGCACCGGTCTCCGGGTCGTACGTCGGATAGTGTTCGAACTTGTCGATATTAAAATCAGCATTCAGTTCACGATTTATGCGCTCCAGTAAATTAAGATTAAAGCGCCTGGTAATGCCCTCCTTATCATTATAGGCAGCCAAAACTGTCGCCGGGTTCTTTTTTAGGTCGACGCCGATCAACAGCATATCGCCAGGCGATAAATGGCTGCGCACATCGGCACAAAATTGTGCGGCTTCGTCAACTGGCATATTGCCTACGTTTGAGCCCAAAAACATTACCACCTTGCGTTTATTGGAAATAGCAGAAGCCTTGGTAAGCATATCGAAATACTCGCCATTAAGGCCGGTAATTTGCAAGCCGGGCAATGTTACGGGCAATGTGATGTTAAGATATGAGATTACGTTTGATGAAATATCTATAGGCAAATAGCTGAAGTCCGCATTGTTCTCCAACAGATATTTCAGCAGATAAGTAGATTTAGTTGCGTCACCGGCACCCAGTTCTATTAGGTCGAACGCATCGCCCTCGCCAATGATGGCGTTGCAGATCTCGGCGGTTTTTTCAGAGAAGATCTCCAGCTCGCAATTGGTTGGGTAGTACTCTTCGCAGTTCATAAGGTCCTGGAAAAGCTTATCGCCAACGGCATCATAAAAATACATCGAGCTTAAATACTTAGGGCTTGCGTTCAGTCCGCAGCTTACATCGTAATAAAACTTGCCTGTTCTGCAATTTGAAAATATGCCCATTTTTTCTTCTGCTGGTGCTGTTTCAGTGTTTTTCATCGGTAGTGCTTGTTTTTCATTGGCGATGAAGTTATCATGAGTGTTTTGATTTAAGTCCACTCGTGATGAATTCACCTATAGTAAAGTAGGTATGTATTACTTAGCCAGCCTTATGCCGGTAAATTGCCATCGTAAATTGGTTTGAAAAAAGTTTCTATAAGTTATGCGGCTATGCCCCGGCGATGTAACTTCCGATGCGCCCCGCAATACTTTTTGATTCACCATAAATTTGCCGTTATACTCCCCAATTGCGCCGGGTGCCTTGGCAAATCCCGGGTAGGGCAGGTAGGAGCTTTCGGTCCATTCCCAGCTTTTGCCCCAGCTAAATTGCGTTGCTGCAGCTTCCCATTCAAATTCAGTAGGTAACCGCAAACCTTTCCACGCTGCGTAGGCGTAGGCTTCAAAGTAGCTGATGTGACAAACCGGCTCCTTTAAACTCAATGGTTCCAAGCCATGGAAGGTATAATGGTGCCATTGCTCGTCAATATTGTGCCAGTAAAGCGGCGCCTCCACCTTATTGGTTTTTACCCAATCCCAACCCTCGGCGTGCCAGTGACGGAAATCGTGATAGCCACCGCTGTTTATGAATTCAAGATACTCACCGTTGGTAACCAAATTCGGGCTAATCTCAAATTCATTCAGGTAAACTTTATGCGGGTTCAACTCGTTATCAAAGCAAAAGCCCTCGCCTTTAAAACCTATTTCATAGATCCCTTCCGGCAGCTTTATAAATTCCCCGCTTTCAACCCAATCCACTTTTGGTGAAACATAGTCGTGAGAATAAGCCGGGAAAAGCGGGTTATGCCCCAAAATGAATTTGATATCGGTATACAATAGCTCCTGGTGCTGCTCCTCGTGGTTAAAGCCCAGTATCAGCAACTCTTTCACATCCTCCCCCGGCTCCTCGCATAAAAACTTAGCCATGGCATCATCAACATACTTACGATAGGCATAGATCTCGGCCACAGTTGGGCGACTTAAGTTGCCCCTGTCAGTACGAATAACGCGGTTGCCTACTGTTTCATAGTAGCTATTGAAAACGTAGTTGTAGTCGGGATTGTATTCCTGGTAGCCCATAAAATAGGGCTTTAGGATAAAGGTTTCAAAAAACCAGGTAACATGGCCAATGTGCCATTTTGGTGGACTAACATCAACCACGGGCTGAACCACATAGTCCTCGGTCTGCAAGGGCCAGCATATTTCCTCCGTTCGTTTACGAACTTTTATGTAACAGTCGGCGATGTCCATTAAATTATTTGCTTTCTAAATATCGTTTAAGGTTAGAAATTGTTTTAATATTTAAGTCTTTTGCCTGTTTCCTTCTCATCATTATTGCATAAGCATTATTAAACCCAATCGGCTTTAGCCACTTTATGCTATACTTTGACTCAAATTCCTTTTGTACATAATTATAAGTTTCATCTTTACTATGCGTTAATGAATCAATTGTTTTTGGCGATGGCTGCAAAATCGCCAGCAAACCGGTTCCGGTATATTCCGGGTAAAAATCAATCTGGTTATTGGTTAGCGCATCAAAACAAATTTTTGTGCCGCCCAACCCTGTTTTTGTGCTCGCATCATAATCAGTATAGCCTTTTATCAGCATGCTGTACATGCTTGCCAAAATATATTGCTCGCCAAAAATCTTCGAGCCGATGCGTACAGTTCCTGCATTGCCGTTGCGGGCAGGTTTATATAATTTATTAGCCTCCAAAAAGTCCTTCGCTACTCTCTCCGGGCTTTGGTGAAGATAGTCGGTCCGGTAATTAAGTGCGGTCATGATGCTGTCATTAATTTTGCCGGAAAGTAAATTTAGTGTCACTTCTAGCTCCGGGAACTTTTTCAAAGCATCCTCACGAACGATCGGTGCAGCATAATAAGGTGGGAAGATAAATTTGTCATCATCCAAAACCACTAAATCATATGCCTTTAACCTGCCATCGGTGGAGTAGCCGCTGATCACATCCAGCTGCTTTTCATAAGCGGCTTTGTACATTACCGCATCGTTTATAACCAGTGTTTGTATCTTTAAGCCATACTTGCCGATGAGGCCAAGATTACCGTCCTGCCGTCCCATAAACTCAGGTGTAAATCCGGCTTTTAATTTACTGCCATAAGCAGATGGAAGAAGATAGAAGGAAGAAAGCAAAATTAGGAGCAGTGGCAAGACAACAGTAGCGGTTTTTAGTTTTTTTATATTAAGCTTTTGCAATCGCGACAGCAAAAAATCAAAAACAATAGCCAGCAAGGCTGCGGGGATAGCTCCCGCCAGGATCATGTTAGTATTGTTAAGGGAGATACCGCCAAAAATAAACTCGCCCAAACCACCGGCAGCGATATACGAAGCAAGCGTAGCCACACCAACCGTTATTACCGTAGCCGTGCGAATGCCGGCAAATATTACAGGCATCGCCAGTGGTAATTCTACCTTAAATAACACCTGCCATTTGCTCATGCCCATAGCCGTGGCAGCTTCTTTTACCGCGGGGTCGACACCCGTTATCCCGGTAAACGTGTTACGAATAATTGGCAGCAAAGCATATAATAGTAATGCCACAATAGCCGGCTTTGCACCAATGCCCAGCAGGGGGATCATAAAGCCTAAAAGCGCTATGCTCGGCACCGTTTGCAGTATCCCGGCAACGCCTAGTACAGCGCCGGAGAATTGCTTTTTCCGCGTGATAAAAATGCCAAGTGGCAAGCCAATCAGCACCGCAATAAACAGCGATATAAACGTCAACCCGATGTGCTGCAGGGTTTGCGTAAGCAGCTTATCGCTTTGTTGCTGCATAAATTCCCATAAAGTTTGCTGGTGCTCATTCATGGGTTTGTTGTTTTTTATATTGATAAAAGGCCGACATCAACTCTTCAAAATTCGCCGTCCAGCTTTCATTATTCTCTTTATCGATGATATTCAGTTCATCTACTCCATCAAATTTAAAATGCTCCAAAGCACTCCAAAAGCTAACATCAGCAGAAATGCTAATCCCCTTTTTTACCGCTTCTTTTTTTACTCCCCCTTTAGGGGGCCGGGGGGCTTGAGCCAATTTGATAGTTTTAAATTCCAGCTGCAATTTCTGTTCCTGAAGAAACCCTCTTACAAAACTGTTTTTGGGATTAAACAGCAAGTCGGCAGGTGTGCCATCCTGCACAATTTTTCCCTGATCCATCAGGCAGATATGATCACCAAGCTCAAAGGCTTCCTGCACATCGTGGGTAACCATAATGATGGTTTTTCTTTTCAATTCATCAAGCGCCTTAAATTCAGCATGAATCTTTGAGCGGGTAACGTTGTCCAGCGCCCCAAAGGGTTCGTCCATCAACAGCACCGCCGGATCAGCCACCAAAGCCCTCGCCAGGCCAATACGCTGCTGCTGCCCGCCACTTAGCTCATTCGGATAAACATTGAGATAATCTTTTGTGAGGTGCAACTTTTCCATGAGTTCATCAACCCGCTTTTCTATGCGTTTCTTATCCCATTTTAACAATTGCGGAACAATAGCAATATTTTCAGCTACTGTATAATGGGGGAACAGGCCATTATTTTGCAGCACATAGCCAATGCCTCGCCTCAGGATCTCCGATGATTGCTCAAGGATATTTTTGCCGTCGATAAAGATCTTACCCGCAGTTGGCTCTATCAGCCGGTTGATCATTTTCAGCGTAGTAGTTTTACCGCAGCCACTGGTGCCCAAAATAATAAGGTTCTCATGCTCCGCCACTTCGAAAGAGATTTCGTCGACAGCCTTTACCTTGCCGAAATGTTTGCTTAGCCTTTGAACCTTTATCATCGCTGCTTAATCTTCCAGGCTCATGAAAAGGTTATTTAACGACTCTGAATAAAGCGGGTGAGCGAAAACGCAATAACGGATCCTGTCGTAAGTGATATCACCCATCATCGCCATTTGCAGCACGGTCATAATCTCGCCGCCTTCAGGCCCTAAAACCGTTGCCCCAAGAATTTTTTTAGTATCCGGATCAACAATGGCCTTCATAAATCCACGGGTATCGCCGGTTTCAATGGCACGCGCAACGTAGGTCATAGGCAATTTGGCCACTTTATATTTGATGCCCCGCTTCTTCGCTTCGGTTTCACTAATCCCGACATGGCCTAATTGCGGATCGGTAAACATACAATAGGGAACCGGGCGATCTTTGATCGAAAGCTCTTGCTTCTGTATCAAATTGCGGTATACAATGGTATAGTCGTTATAGCTGATGTGCGTAAATGCCGGGCCGGGCTTTACATCACCCAAAGCATAAATGCCCTTTACATTGGTTTCCAGCTTATCGTTCACGGTGATAAAACCTTTTTCATCTACCTTTACACCCGTTGAATCAAGATTTAAAGCCCTTGATTGCGGTGTACGTCCAACAGCCATCAGCACATGCGAACATTTGATTTTTTCTTCTTTACCGTTTTTTGTAAGAGTGATGTTAATCTTTCCGCCGGTCTTCTTTTTAAATTTAGTGGTAATTGCGTTGGTATGGATAGTGATATTTTCTGCTTCCAGAATTTTCGTCAATTCCTGAGAAACATCTTCATCCTCTCTCGAAACTATCCTGCCCGATTTTTCAATTACCGTAACCTTACTGCCAAAGCGACGGAACATTTGCCCAAACTCCAGCCCGATATAATTGCCGCCCACTACCACCAAATGCTCAGGAATTTCGTTCAATTCCATAATGGATGTAGAATCCAAATAACCAATCTCATCTATTCCCTCAATTTCGGGGATGAAGGGTTTGGCGCCCGTATTAATGAAGATCAGATCTGCTTTTAATTCCTTTTCCCGTCCGCTGTTCATTTTTACGGTGATGGTTTTATCGGCAGTAAAGGAGGCTTCGCCAAAAAGCAGGTCGAGGTTTTGGGTTTTCTCAAGACCTTTCTGGCCGCCCTCGCGAAATTTGTGAACAATATCGTCCTTTCGCTTTTTGATCTTAGGCAGATCGACCGAAAAGCTTTTTATCTTAACGCCCAATGGCCCGCCATTAGCAGCCATATATGCCATTTTAGCTGATGCAACCATGGTTTTTGTAGGCGTGCATCCGTCGTTAACGCAGGTGCCGCCAACCCAGCGTTTTTCAATTACGGCTGTTTTTTTGCCGGCCTCCGCCAGTTTTTTTGCTAACGGTCCGCCGGCCTGGCCCGCGCCAATTATAATTGCATCGTATTGCTTCATGCGTCTATTCTGTTACTTTCACTCCCTTCCAAAACGCGACGTGGCCGGTTATGTTTGCGGCGGCAGGTTTTGGTTCGGGGTAATACCAGGCGGCATCCGGGTTATGCATACCGTCCACATCCAGGCTATAATAAGAAGCCAGGCCCTTCCAGGGGCAAGTGGTGTGTGTTGGCGATGGCTTCAGGTACTCAGCCTTAACGCTTTCGATAGGAAAATAGTGATTATTTTCAACCACAACGGTATCATTGCTTTCAGCAATTACCTGGTTATTCCATGTAGCTTTCATATTGGTGGATTGTAATTTAGCATAAAGATAAGTGGTTAATTGGATTTTTAGTTGGGTGAAGTCGGAAAAGTCAGTAAAGTCCGAAAGATGGGAAAGTACACAAGCCAGCAAATTACTGCGGCAAAGTCACGTTTTCTACTCAAAATGCTGCTTCTTTCGGACTTTTCGGACGCTCAGACTTTCCGAGTAAAATTTTTTGAAAAAAATATTTTTAATTTATCGATAAACGTATATCTTTGCAATCCCAAAATGAGGGATAATATATCTCAAAGCTTTGGAAAAAAGCCTTAAAAAGGCCCGTTCGTCTAGGGGTTAGGACGTTAGATTTTCATTCTAGAAACAGGGGTTCGATTCCCCTACGGGCTACTAAGCCGCTTTACGAAAGTAGAGCGGCTTTTTGTTTACGGGTATATCGCATGTGTGGACACCCGCAATTATTTTTAGTTAAGCGTGAGCGCTTAGCCGGGCGGAGGGGCATTTCAAGATCACTAAGCGTTCCATTTTTCCGCACGGAACACCCTTGATATATCGGAACACGCTGATTATCAATCCTCTTTAATTTACTACTTTTGAAACTCCCTGATAATCAGAGATTTAATTCAGGGTTTACAGGCTGGGTTTACAGTATAGTCTGGAACAGTAGTAACTTACTGGTATCCAAAATATTATAAAATAACGGGCTTTGCAACTGTAAACCCACTCAAATTTACAGAATAATTTGTATATTTCAATTTATATCTTTATTTTTACATAAATAATAAAGATATATGAATGCGAACTTGAGCCTTGACCTCCTGGACGATTACCTCGCCGGCAAGAAAAAAGCCGACGATGTTTTGGCCTTACCGCGTATCAGTAAAAAAGATCTGGAAAACCTCACCCGGGTGGAAACCGACTACCTGTATGAGCAAATCAGCCAAACCTATTACAGTCTGGAGGGCGAAGAGCGGGATCGGTTCACCCGCAAGATACAGCCGCTGCTGTCCGGCAGATCAAACAAGGAAGCATGGGAGCACAATCATTCGCAAATCAACAGCGCCATTGAAAAGCTGGTTTGTGAAACCGGCGCTATGCCCTCCCATAGTGCCCTGGCCCGCGAAACCGGCCTGAGCCGCCAAACCATTATCAAGCACCGGAAGGGATATGGAAGCCAACCCGCCTTACGGTGCGGGGTGGAACAGTTGAAAAACATGGCCCCGACGGTGCTGTCAAAAATTTATGAGCTCGCCTGCACCGGCGATAGGAAAGCCGCCCGCCTCTATTTCGAAATAATCGGTTCGCTAACCCCCCGCGCCGCCCCCAAATTATAGTGAATGGGCAGCGGAAAACCTGGAACACGCTACGAGCTACGGAGCCGCTTTACGAAAGTAAAGCGGCTTTTTGCATATGTATGTATCGCGAGTGTGGACACTCGCAATTATTTCAGTTAAGCGTGGGCGCTTAACAGGGCGGGAAGCTTATTTACAAACAACACATTGTGGAAAAATAGCATTTTTATTAAGTTTATTATCTTCTTATATTTATTAAATAATGGCTAAACAACATATAAATATCAAGGATGTGGCTAAGATGGTAAAAGCTCAAGTTGTTTCCACCACCAAGCCGATTAAGGTGCAGCCACCCACTGACATTAAAAATGTGAGAGGCGATACGTTTATACCAGATATCAAATTGTAATTGATCATGGCGAAGGAACAAACAAAAATAGTTGCTGTTAATGTACAGGTAAAAGCTATCAAGACGCAGCCAGTGACTGACGTAGTAAAAGTTATGAATGGTGCGCATATGCGCCCAAAATGAATCCGATGATCGGGGATAAAAGCAAACCAATTACCGTAATTTTTAATGCCCACTGATTTCTGCTAGACATTGTTAGGTTCAACGCATCATTCTTTTCACTGCGTACTTTGTTCTCTTTACAAACGTGTAGTATGATTTGAAGGTATTGTTCGTCAGGTGTATCCTCTGCATTGATCATATTATTATTAATCAAAGTTTCGGGTTGATTGCCGGGAATCCTAATGGTGTAAGGAGTCAAATTTCGAAATAGTACAACGAAAGCGATAAAAAGCGTTAGCAAGCAACATAGTGCTGTAAAATGCGGAAAATCGGGAATCTTTTTTAAGTCTGTTAATATATAGACACCTAAGCCGGTTATTAGTGGTACTAATAACGAAGTAAGTTTATCAGCCTTTTCTCTTATGGACTTCGCTGACTCAATAGAGTGGACAAGCAGTTTTTCTGTTTGTGCGAGTGTCAACTCTGCGCTTTTTTGAGTTATTTTATCCCAATGGGTAATATCCTCCGGCCAATGTTTTTGATGACTGCTCATTGTTTATTTAAATTGCAAATTACGTATATTAAATATTTAGTCATTATTAAAAAGTGAAATCAATTCCAGAAGCACAAAATTATTCGATACAATGGACGTCATGGTTCATTAAAAAAGCTGCACAATAAACGCGGCAGCGGGGTTTGAAATTATTTTATTATTATTTTTACAATATGTCAGCGCCGATTAGAAATATTGTTTTGGATACTTCATTCATTGAAAAACAGAATTTCCTTGGAGGTAAGGCGATGACTGAATTAAAAAAGATGAGTCGTAAAGGTTGGGCCAACCTTTTTATGACCGACATTAATTATCGGGAGGTTTTTTCGCGTTTTCGTAAGCGCTTGTCACCAGAGGTTGAGAAAACTCGTAATATTCAAAATCAAATTGCCAAAGACCTTCGAGTATTAAAAAATTCGCCAGCCTATGACGCATATTCCAAGCTCCCATCCATTGATCTCGACCAAGTATGCGCTGATTTTCAAGTCAAGTTCGACCAATATGTTAAAGAAGCCAAGATGAAAATTATCAAAACCGGCCACTTAACGATTGAAAAAATCATGGACGACTACTTTAAAAGCACAGCCCCTTTCGGAGGCGGTGAAAAGAAAAGTGAGTTTCCTGATGCTTTCAGTTACCTAGCAACGAAAGAATATTTTGAAAAGATCGGAGATAAGTGTTATTTGGTTACTGGCGACAAAGATTTTGATGATTTACCAAAAGAAATTGTTCAGCCAATTGAAAACGCTGCTATTGCATTAGATGCCATTATCCGATTTGAAGAAGAAAAAAGCTCTAAAGCCCCGGAATTTATTAACCTGATGTTCGAGCGTGACAAGAAAAAAATAAAAGAGCGCGCTAAAAAGATGATCGCTGATTATATCGAAAAAGAGGTCTGGCATCTTGGAGAAATCAATGGAATGGAGGTTGACACTATGGAACATTTGGATTTGAGCGACATCGATATCACAGACTTTTCAATTATTTCGTTGGGTGACGGCGAGGCAACTTTAGAATGTTCGGCTAATTTTGCCTACGAAATCGACATTGCGGTCGACGACAAATCCGAAGCCTGGTATGATAAAGAAGATGACCGTTGGCATTTTGTTGAGCATAGCACTTTTACTGTTAAAGACAGCCAAGAGGTTAAGTTGAGTGTTGTTGTCGAGTTTGACGAAGATTTGGAAGATGCGGATTTGGAGGTCGACACGATTAACGATGGCAACTGGTTTCCTATTTTCGACCGGGGCCGGCATCATCATGATGATTATTGACTTGCTGTCCGAAGTTTTCGCTTTGGTCGAAGTTTAGCGCAGCGTAATTTCGACCAAAGTTTCGCAAGCAGAAGCTTGCGAAACCGCCTCTCTGTAGAGCCAAAACAGCATTAATTACTAAAAGTGTAAATTCTTTCGCGATGAGATCTGGATTTTTTGTCAACAAAAGACTGAAGCAGGCTGATTATAAGAAAATTATAAGATCGCGTCTTAAAACGTAAATTTCGGCACAATTGAATATGAACTACTTACAAAGTCTAAAGATTAAACATGTTGATAATCAGCATGTTTTACAGTGTTTCATCTGTTCCGTGCACGCAAAAATGGAACACCTGCAGGCCAGGCTGCCGCAAGCGTCGCGCAACAGCCACGAGACGCTTGCGGCAAACTGGGACAACCTATCCTTGTGATATGACCAATTTGTAATGTTAGTCCACCGCAATTTAAAGGCTCGTTTTAAAACCTATACAATCACCAAAATGCGTTAAAAACCAGTGAGAAAACTTTCTTTATTTTTAAAAGTCACTTATCGATATCTTTTTAGCCAACTTAAGATAGTCCTTAGTTCACCACTGTTTTATTTAATCGCATTTTCCATCATCCTCATTGTCTTATGTTCCGATTATCGCAAATATGCTCCTATTAAATTTCCTAACGAATCGTCTTTAAAAAAGATTGACCCGCCATCTCTTCATATTAATTGGCTTCCAAGTCCTGAGCCTATACCAGGCGGCAAAGTAAATATGTGCCAGGAAATTCTTGTAAAAGGTTTGCAAAGCCGCGACGTTTACACAGATACGCTAAAATATGGCAATACAGGTCATCTTGTTATAGGCGGTGAAAAGTTCCTTCATCACGACGATTTCAGTTACGCGAATTTCGGATCTGTTACATCTTATGTTCGTTCTGAACTAGTCACTCCACCTAGTGAGAATTGGATTGATTTAGTGTTAGTGGATACTACCGGCTGGAAACCTGACTATTATCAATCTAATCGAACTATAGATTTTACCGACGTTTTGATTCGTTCTCTATCCGCAGATCACATGGCATACAGAGGAGATCGTATAAGTCGCTTTGACCTCGAAAATGTCAATCTTCGTTTGCTGCAAATCATCGGTACTCCGCTTGGCAAAACTCCTCAAAACATTGATTTTGTTTTCGACCCCCTTGTTGATCCCGAGCAACTTCCTGTAACACAGGCAAAAACAAAAGACTCTATCAAACAATTATCCATTTATTATCACTCAGTACGCAATGTAATTTCACCGTATATAAATGTACTCAGATTAGATTCCTGTTTGTGGAGCGACACTGTGCACGTGGCTTGTAGTTCAGCAAGCGCACTTATATTTAATAATGTTAAATTTAAAGCTGCAAACGTCATCGCCAACCTCGATAACGCTCGTCCAGGAGCAATTTTATTTTTACGTAAAGTTGATTTATCAAAATTCGATTTTGACTATTCACACTTTGAATTCGCTCCTTTTGATGTCAGGTCTTATAAAGATCAGAATGAATGGTATTCGGATGTAGTAAGTATTTACAATAGTATTATAGCCTCTCAAACTCGCCTCAATAATATACAGGGTATCAAAGCTAGTACTATCGCATTAAATGAATTTCAGGATTATTACACGTGGTATGCGCGACCGTTTATTGGGTTGAAGGTATGGTGGAACGATTATGGATTTGATAAGGGAAAAGCAGTCACATCATCTTTATTGATTTTGGGAATCTTTTTTTTTGTAAACCTACTATTCATGGACCTTTTTTTGGATCAATATGATGTAGCCGGAGTTAAGAATGCGTGGGAAATTACTGCTACGGTGAAATTTAAGCATAGCCGCTATTTGATTTTAAGTTTAATGTACACATCCATTATTTTCTACGGTATAAAACTAGATTTTGCCCAGCTGAAAACGAAGCGACTTGACGTTACGATCTGTTTATTAATTGAGTACATTTCAGGACTTATTGCTATCGCTTATATAGCCAACCTGATCATTTCAAAATGACTTTGCGGTTAAAACCGGCAAGGATATCAGGTTGGTGGTCCCCCGTACACAATCAACCCCTCAAATACAATACCGCGGATCCCCTTCAAGTACCTCCTGCTTAAGCTTAGGTGCCTCGCCAGCCTTCCACAAATTTGTGCGGTGCAAAACACGATATACCAAAGGGCCACCGTCGGCACGCTCGCTGCGTTCCAATGGGCGGGGGATGCATACGAACTCTGCCGAAAGCTGCTCGGCAGTGGCAGTCATCATTACATAACCATGGCCGCCGAAATCGAGCAATGACAAATGCGGCGCTACGTCCGGGTTGCGCACGGCACGGGCTTGCGCCATATCCCCGGTCTCTTTTAACTTTAGTGTCGAAAGCACCCCATGCAGAGCGGTAACGTTCATAGAAGGGATCACGGTGCCATCCGGCTGATCGATCAGGTACAGCACGCGTTTCGGATGGTCTTTGGCCATGGTTACTTCTAATACTTCGAAGAGCCCCTGCTGCGATACGGAACCGGTAATGAATTCCACGCCCAGTGGTTCGTATTTCTTCGGCGGCAGCGCTTTAGAAGCTAAGCCTGCATGAAACGCGTGACGATCGCCCCCAACAACGCAAAAACCTGTGACTTTATGGTCTTTAATATAATCAAATATAATGTCTTTATCACGAAGAAACCGGTTGTCTATTACCGCATATCCTACATCTTTAGGCCACTTAACGCCTAATTCGCCGGGTAAATTTTGATAATCGCTGCGCACTTCCATGGTGCCAAAACCGTGTCCCCATATTTTCCAGCGCGCATTTGACGCCCCGAGCTGTTCCAGGAACCAGTTTCTCTGCTCGCTGCCCAGGTAAGTTTGGGCATGAACATTTTTTGTAGGGTTCGGGATCGCTTTGCCGTTAAATTGTATGGTTTCCGGTGGTTTATCGCCATTGTAATGACGGCCATAATTCATGATCTCAAAAGGTATCTGCGCGTCTACCCTCGGGTATTCCGGTACATTAAAATCATCAGTCGACATATCAGGAGAACGGAATGACCAATTATCAGTCAGCAGTAAGTCTACGTTTTTGCCCCAACGCAATACACGCCGGATGTCCAGGCTGTGGATCGCCTTCAGGTTATTAGGTTCTTCTGAAAGCCCGTCTTCGTTGAATTTTTCCATGGGGGTGTCCACCACCGCGGGAGCAATAAAATGTTCCAGTTTGGGGTTACTCGGTTGTTTAACCATTGCAGGCATGAACTCCCACCAGGCCTGGTTGGCAGAGATTTTTTGGTTTTGCGCCGGGGCGCTGTAGCCACCGCCTGCCACATACTGGCTCTGGTATCCGGCCCAGGCAAATTCGTGGTTATCCCAAATACACACAAATGGCCAGCGGGCGCGGGCGTCCTGTAAGTCAGGATCCTCCAAATAGGCCCGGTAGAGTGTGCGGTAATCCTCCAGGGTAGCAGGCAGGTGAAAATTGCTGACCTTTCGGCCCTGCGGAAACTTATACAGGTTCCTGATGCGGCGGCCACGGTTTCCGTTCGGGTTATCTTCGGCATACCAGGTCACCTCGTAAATAAAATCGCCCAGGTGCAGCACAAAATTAAGCCGTTGCTCTTTCGGGCGTGCTTCATCTTCAAATATCATCTTCCGGTAAGCATTCATGGCCGCTTCGTTAGGGCATTGACAGCATACAGCCGTAAAACGAACAGGTGCATCCGAATCATCGGCAGGTGCTGTAATGGTGCGCCCGATCCGGCTTGCGAAACCGTGCTCATCAACAAAGCGGTACCAGTACTCGCGATTAGGTTTGAGATCTGTAGCCATGAAACGGCACGTCCAATCTGAATCGGCACCAATATTTGTCGTGCCGCCCGCCATAATTTTCCTGAATTCCGGGCTGGCCGATATTTCAACGGTCAGCTTATTGGCTGAATTTCCATTTACCGGCGGACGCCTCGTCCACAAGATCACTGTGTCAGCTGTAGGGTCGCCTGACGCTACACCTTGCGGAAAGAGGTCCCGGCGTTCAATTGCTTTAGCGGGAGCCTTGTTTGCCCAACCTTTTGTTGTTGTTAAAACGACGCCAATGGACAGGGATTGTAAGAACTTACGGCGGGTTAAATTCATTAGATTGCTATGCTGTAATTTTTTATCCGGGATTTACAGCATGCACAAAATAAACTTATTTATTAATTCGCGATAAGCTTAAATCACTTAATTTCAAGTTTTTTACATAAAATTTCGACCAATATCGTGGTTGCTCTGCCAAAATTTTATGTTTCAACCCTCAAAAATTCACTAACCGTTTCAAATCCCGGAGAAAAAAATTCGGGAAGCTGCCACTTAAGGCTCCTAAGCCGCTTTACGAAAGTAGGGCGTCTTAGGAGCCTTCAATAATTTACTGGCATAGCCGTCCGATTTGTAAACTTCCGACCGCGAGGCTTTCGGTCATTTTTCCACCTATGTGTAAATCAAATTGAATACTCATTTTGGTTCGGGTCGCTTCTCCTACCAACACTTTGCAATTTTGAATATCTGCTTTACATAGTAAACAAGTCGCAGTCTACCCATTATTATATTGATAACCCTCAAAGAACAAAATGTCCATTTGCAATACAGATCCCGCGTTCAAATTTGTTAAAAAATGTTAAAGCTATTGGAAATTTTTTGACAGCTTTTTTTCTTTGAACAGTCAATTTTAAACATTAAACCAATTATCGAAAAAAGCATTTTTTGAAAGCTATCATTAATTATTTTAGTTGTTAGATCATGTTACCCAAATTCATTATCCCCCGTTTGAGCGCAGCACGCGGCTTCACATTTCTTTTCTTATTTCTGACATCCGCCTTCGTATCGCAGGCACAGCAGCAACCGGTCACCTGGCCGGCCGGCAAATCAGGCTTCACTGCCAAACTGATGAACATCGAGGCGGCCACCAATGAGGTATTTCGTTACAGTACCACCCTGCATAATGGTTCAGCCAGTGCACGCATCTACGAATTGAAGGCCGACCTGCCGGTTGGCTGGATGATCGCCTACAAAGTGGACGGCAGCCAGGTCACCTCCATCAATATGGATGCCGGCAAAACACAGGATATTGCTATCGAAATCAATTCCACGATCACTGCCACACCGAAAAAATACACAATTCCTGTAAAGGCCATATCCAACTCGGATACCTTATCGCTGAACCTGGAGGCTGTGGTCAAAGGCTCGTATAGCATTACGCTAACTACGCCTACAGGAAGATTGAGTGACGAAGTAACTTCCGGCAGTCAAAAGGAACTGCAGCTGGTTATCAAGAACACTGGCACGCTGCCATTGAATGACCTGCAGGTTACCGCACAATTGCCTACCGGCTGGGAATCTTCTTTTGAGCCGGCCAATATCAAGCAACTGGAAGCAGGGAAAACAATTGACGTCAAAGCAACTGTAAAAGTTCCGGAGAAAACCATCGCCGGTGATTATGCCGCCAATTTTACGGCAACGAATAGTAACAGTAACTCGCAGATCGCTTTCCGGCTGGCAGTCAAAACGTCCTTGCTTTCCGGCTGGATCGGCGTCCTGGTCATTTTGCTGGCCATTGGCATCGTCTATTACCTCATTCGTAAATATGGCAGAAGATAAAGTATCCATTCCAGTTTTTACAAATGAAAGATCCCATCATACAGCTAAAGGGTTTAACCAAACACTATGGTTCCGTTAAAGCGGTCGATGAGTTGAACCTTGATATTTATCAGGGCGAGATCTTCGGATTGCTGGGGCCAAACGGGGCGGGCAAAACCACCACCATATTAATGATGCTCGGGCTTACTGATCCGACAAGCTGCACCGCCCTTGTTTGCGGGCATAATGCTACCAGTAACCCAATCCAGGTGAAAAGGAAAGTGGGCTATATGCCCGACAGCGTTGGTTTTTACGACAATATGACCGCGCTGGAAAACCTGTTGTATATCGGCAGGCTGAACAGTGTACCTGAAATTGAGCTGCAAAAACGTTCGGCAGAGGTGCTGGAAATAGTAGGGCTGACCGCAGATCAACACAAAAGAACTTCGACCTTCTCCCGCGGCATGAAACAGCGGCTGGGCCTGGCCGACGTGCTGATCAAAAATCCAGATGTCATTATCCTCGATGAGCCAACACTCGGCATCGACCCTACCGGGGTGAGAGACTTTTTGGCGCTCATCAAGCAGTTGAGCCGGCAACAAGGGCTCACTGTTTTACTTTCATCGCACCATTTACACCATGTCCAGCAAGTGTGCGATCGTGTCGGGATCTTTGTGAATGGCAAATTGCTCGCGCAGGGAGGCATCGGTGAGCTGTCCGGTCAGTTATTTGGCGCCAACAGCCATATTACTTCCATCGCGGTAGCACAGCCCATTTCACAGCCCTGGCCGTTGGAGCCGGAACTCCAGGCATGGGAGGCCATCACCGAAATTAGTATTAACAACAACGAACTGGAATTTACCTGTAGCCGTAATATGACGGCGGCACTGGTTCGCTTCCTGGTTAAAAAAGACTATGACGTCATTAGCGTCAATCAAAAAAATTACGGCCTGGACGATATCTATCAAAAATATTTTGAATCCGACATTACAAAAAACACAAACTATGAAAAGTCAATCTCCTGACCCGGGGCCTTTCAGCGTCATGGTTCACAAGGAAATAGCGGATCATATACGCAGCTGGCGTTTCAGCATACTGATTGCGCTCATTGTTCTTACTTTTATCGCCGCCATGTACGTGTCGCTGGCAAACATCAAATCGGCAATAGGTAATACAAAAGACCCCGATCATTTATTTTTATACCTGAAACTGTTAACAACCACCGACAACTCCATCCCACCATTTCATGTATTCCTGAGTTTTCTGGCGCCTTTACTGGGCATCAGTTTAGGGTTTGACGCGGTCAATTCCGAACAGAACAGCGGCACCTTGACTCGCCTGATGGCGCAGCCCATCTACCGTGATAATCTGTTGCTGGCCAAATTTGTAAGCGCCCTGGTGATCGTGAGCGGTTTGTTTTTAGCATTGGCTTTGCTGATGATAGGCGGCGGATTAGTCCTTACCGGCGTACGCATGGAACCGCAGGAACTACTCCGGATATTCGGATTTATTGTGATCACTATTGCCTATGTCGCTTTTTGGTTGAGCTTGTCTATCATGCTATCCATTTTGTTTAAGCAAACGGCAACTTCCGCGCTTACGGCAATCGGAATCTGGTTGTTCTTTACGATATTTTACCCGATCATCATCAACCTTATTATCAAGTCCTTTTTACCTGATCCGGCCTATCTTACCCAAGCCGAAATTATAGGTTATAATGATCTTATTTTGAATCTGCAACGCATAGCCCCGAACCAGCTTTACTCAGATGCAGTCACCACGCTGCTGATGCCTTCGGTACGCAGCCTTGGCCCCATAACAATGGAGCAAATGGCAGGCGCCATACCCGCGCCATTACAGTTTAAAGAAAGTGTCATGATCGTATGGCCGCAAGTAAGCGGTTTGATGGCATCAACCCTAGGGTGTTTTGCACTTGCTTATTACCTTTTTATGCGTCGTGAAATACGTAGTTAAATATCGTGATGAAGAACGCTCATAAGAAAAGGGTAACGCGACAATTGAAAGTGCATTCCCGGACAACCCGGGCGTTCAACCTGATTAGGTGGTCCATCTATAATCGTTAATTGCTGTTGCCAACTGCCGGTCATTTTCAAAAAATTCAGGCTTTGTAAATTTGAGCCACTAAGCCGCTTTACGAATGTAGAGCGGCCTTTTTTGTTTGCAAGCACAATAACCCTTTATCCCTGAAATGTATAAGCAATCAGTTGAAACATATAAATCAGGCAGCACCATTAACCAGAACTTTGCTTTAGAAATTAAAAATATAAAGCAAATGAAAAAGACAGTATTAATTACGGGTGCTTCATCCGGGTTCGGAAAAGCAGCCGTTAAACTATTTCATACCAACAACTGGAACGTGATCGCAACCATGCGTTCTCCCGAAAAAGAAACAGAACTATCTACACTTGGCAATGTTTTTATCAGCAAATTGGATGTAACCGATAAGCTAAGCATACAAAGCGCGGTGGCAGCCGGTATAGAAAAATTTGGCAAAATTGACGTATTGGTAAACAATGCGGGATACGGTGCGCTTGGTGCACTTGAAGCAGCGACCGAAGAACAAGTTAAACAGCAATTCGACGTGAATTTGTTTGGGTTGATAGCAGTAACAAAAGCCGTATTGCCAGGTATGCGGCAACAAAAATCCGGTACTATCATCAACGTATCCTCGGTTGGTGGCAGGGTTACCTTTCCGTTCTCTTCACTCTATCATGCAACTAAATTTGCGGTTGAAGGTTTGACAGAATCTATGCAATATGAACTAAATCCACTCGGCATAAACTTAAAAATAGTTGAACCCGGGGGCTATAAAACCGAGTTTGCAGGGCGTTCGCTAACGCTTTTCAGCCTTGATGGTTTGGCTGATTATCAACCCGCATTTAATAAATTCATGGGCATGTTAGAGCATTGGCCGATGTCTGAAAATATTGGTGAGGTAGCTGATGCCATTTATGAAGCAGCAACAGATGGCACTGAAAAATTACGTTATCCCGTAGGACACGACGCCGCACAATTAATAGAAGCCAAAAAGCAAATGGATGATGTGGATTTTAAAAAAATGATGGCTGCCCAAACAGGCATCTAAAAAAATCCGGCTGCCCGGATTTGGGCAGCCGGATTTTTTTATGGTAACTTTATAACAATTAAAAAACATGCCGGACAAATACATCGATCTTCAATCTATCAGCGACCTGCACAAACTGGTAAAATACGCGCCACCGAAACACCCCCTGATAAGCGTGATAGACCATGCCGATTTTTATGCAAAGCGCCCTAAAGAGAATAATGCTTTTTACCGTTTTGGCTTTTATACCATTTCCTGCAAAAAATTTGAGGGCCTGTTGAAATATGGTAAGGGATATTATGACTTCAGTGAAGGCTCCTTGTTATTCACCGCACCCGGGCAGGTCTTAGCGCCGGGTCCGGATGTTACGGTTGATGAAGGCTGGGCGCTGTTCATTCATCCCGACCTGATCCATGGTACTGATCTGGGCAGGAAGATGCACCAGTATACCTTTTTTAATTATGAGGCTAATGAGGCGCTGCATATTTCGGAGGACGAGAAACTGATCATTAAAGATTGTATAACAAAGATTGAAAAGGAGTATTCGCAAAATATTGACAAGCACTCGCAAGGCCTCATCGTCAGCAACATTGAACTGTTGTTAAATTACTGCAATCGTTTTTACGACCGGCAATTTTACACCCGGGCAAAAGTAAACTCAGATGTGGTGCAACAGTTTGAAAAAATATTAAAAGATTATTTTTCACAAGACACCCTGATTGAAACAGGCCTGCCGAATGTTAAATATTTTGCATCGCAGCTCAACTTGTCGCCTAATTACTTGTCCGACCTTTTAAATAAATTTACCGGTAAAACCACGCAGGAGCATATCCACCTGGAACTGGTAGACAAAGCCAAATCGTTGTTGTGGGGCACGAATAATTCTATTAGTGAAATTGCATATGGGCTTGGTTTCGAACACCCTTCGCACTTTACAAAGATCTTTAAATCAAAGACGGGAAAATCTCCAAGCGAGTACAGGCACTTGAATTAAATGGGCGAACCTTACGGGCTAAGAAGCCACTTTACGAAAGTAGACCGGCTTTTTTATTTTGCAGCAGAATGCTGCCCTATTAGTGGTCTAAGTTAAACGACAACCCCTTTGGCTGGTCTTCAGTTTTTGAAGCCCAGTTTTTGTTTGGTGCATCCTGTAAGTATATGTCGAGCTTGCCGCCTTTTATAAGGCTTTCATAATTAATGTAATTTTTGGTGTAAACATGCCCGTTCCATTTAACGGCGTTGATGTATATGGCGCTCTTTGATTTTTTATGAGTCCGGATCAGTAAGGTTTTGCCTCCCTGTAAATTAATTGATACCTGTTTAAATATAGGTGAGCATAACAAATATTCGCCGGATATTGGATTGAGCGGATAGAACCCCATTGCAGCAAACATATACCAGGCCGACATTTGCCCTGCATCGTCATTACCCCCAAGTCCTCCGGGGCCATCACTGTATTCAGTAGCCAAAATTGCTCTTACCTGTTTTTGTGTTTTCCAACAATTGCCGGTATAGTTGTACATAAATGGTATTTGGTGTCCGGGCTCATTACCGTGCCAATACTCATTTTTAATAAAAATACTGTCAAGCGCGGCTTCGAGTATTTTGCGTCCGCCCATTAACCGGGCAAGGCCGGGTACATCTTGCGGAACATAAAAAGTATACTGCCTGGGCGTTCCCTCGGTGATATAAGTTTGCCTCACATCCGGATCGAAAACCTTAGTCCAATCGCCATTTTGCATTCGTCCCTTTACAAAACCCGCGGCTGGATCAAATACATTTTTGTAGTTACCCGCCCTTTTTATCAATGACCTGTAATCCGCATCAAACCCTAATTTTTTCGATAATTGCGACAACGCATAATCATCATAAGCATATTCCATGGTCCGGCTTACCTGCTCCATTTTATGAAAGGCATCCTTCACGCTGTCTTCCAATGGTATGTAGCCATATTTAATATACGATGTTAATGCCCGCCTGCCTTTACCATCTTTATAATCCTGCTGTTTTTCCGGTAAATCGAATGCGTTCTGCCGCATTAAACGGTAAGCTTCATGAACATCGGTGTTGCTGATGCCCTTTAAATATGCTGATGTAATGATAGATGTTGTATGATCGCCTATCATTTCGGATGTGTAGTTATTCCAGCATGGGAAAATTGGCAGCCAGCCACCCTGCTTTCCCTTTAATATCAACGATTGAACAAGATCATTAACCAACCGGGGACGGAGTATTTCAAAAAGCGACACCTGCGCCCGGTAAATATCCCATAACGAAAAATCGTCATAATAATTCCCCTTAGTAATCTTTTCTAACCGGTAATTACTTGCAAACCGGGGGTAAACACCGTCAACATCATTATATAAACGAGGCTGCTGCATAGCATGATAAAATGCTGTATAAAAAATACGCTTATCAGTTTGGTTAGTGGCAACTACCGCGATCTGCTTTAAAGCCTGCTGCCACGTTTGCCTGCATTTGGCCACGGTATTATCAAAATCCCATCCCGGCAGCTCAGCATCAAGGTTTCGGCGTGCACCTTCAAGGCTGCTAAAGGAAGTACCCACCTTTACATGCAGTTTTTCGCCTTTCTGCATTTTAAAGCCTATAAACGCGCCTATGTTTTTCTGCGCACTGATACTGTCTTTTATAAAAATTTTATCGCCGGCAAATGTGCCTCTAGCGGCCAGCGCCCTGCTTACTTTAACAACAAAATAACCGTTAAAACCTGCAGATTTCCCCCAGCCCTGGTAAATGCGATGTACGGGGTTATAGCCATAGATCTCTCCCCTTTTAGCATCAATTTTAATATAGCCTTCTCCGTAATCGCTATTTGGGGTAATTAAAAGGTAGAGGCTATCCGCTGCATCAGCAGTAAATTCCATCATGCCGCAACGTGGTGTGGCGGTAACAGCAGCATGTATTTTGTATGAAAAAAGTTTAAGGTGATAAACATAGGGTGTTGATTGCTCATCCTTATGATCGAATTTTGCAGCATAATTTACGGTTTTCAAACTGCCTGTTGCCGGCATTATGGTTAAGCTGCCATAATCCTGCATGCATGAACCACTTATCCAATGTGAGCCCCTAAACCCGCTAAAAAAATCATCTTTATAATAATACGGCGGCGTACATTTTGATTCGGATGCCTGCGTCTGTGGTGTCCATTGCGTCATGGCAAACGGGGTGCACACCGATGGTATTGTATTGGCAAAGTTTTCCTGCGCCGAGCCTAGTTTTAGAGCGGATGGTGTAGTACTGCTTGCCGTTCCGGATAAGGGATTAACATGTTTAACAAGGTTCGGCTCCTGTGCAAATGCGCCTGCGCATATCGTAGATAATAGTATTAATAAAAATACACGTGCATTTAACATCCTTACTAGTCGGAGTGAAGATTAATCTTGATTTTTATGTGGCAACAGTATTCCATGCTGTTTAGTTAGCTAAGCAGCATGGAATAAAATCTATAATTTAACAGTTGCCGGAAGGTATTTGGCAATCAGATCCTCATAATAAGGCTTTAACTCAGAAACCACCGGCGTTACCGGGCTTTTTGAATACAGGTCATACGGGTTAAATTTATCCACCCATTTAAACATTTCGTGGTCATGCGCGTTCAGCAAATGATCATAAGCATGCTCGCGGTGCTGCGAATAAAACGAGTGATAGCGAATCATGTACAGGGCTGGTTCAGGCAGGTAATCCTTTGTTAAATGATACATGTACTCGTCATGCCCCCATGATAAATTCACGTTGTCCATTCCGCAGTGATGCGAGTAAACACCATATTTGGTATTGTAGCGTTCATCATTTATATCAGGATTATCCGCAAAAAATTCAGGATAAACTATTTTGTCCGAAAACTTGCACCCTACCGGGTATGAATCGCCCACAACATTCCATTGCGGCTCGCCAAACAGGCAAAGCACTTTACCCAGGTCGTGTATAAAACCGGTAAGCACAAACCAGTCCGGATGCCCGTCCGCACGTATGGCTTCGGCCGTTTGCAGCAGGTGTTGCAGCTGGTCAAGCTGCAGATCGGGGTCCGAATCATCTATCAGTGTGTTAAGGTATTCCATTGCTGACCACCACGGCATTTCCATCTTATCAAACTTCAAAAAGTTAGCTTTTTTGGCTAAAACATTATCATAAGTTTGATATTTATGATTAAGCCTGTAAAACTCGCGCACACCGTCTATCTCCGGGCTGTCATAGTTTCTGAATTCGTCCTTTTCCTTGGCTGGCTGCCCGGCCTCCGGATATCTTTTAAGTACATCCTCGTCCCAATCTTCAAGACTGTTTAAAGGCGACATTTCATCTTTAGGTAGTTTTGTCATAACTTTTTTAATTGTTTGATAAATACTTTTTTGGTTAGCATTGTTACTTTTCCAGGAACCCTTATACTACTGCCAGGATAAATAAAGAAAACTGTATAGCTGTATCCTGAACGATGGTTCATTTACAACAGGTTTAACCGGATAATTTAAAGTTGATAAAATTTAAGCCGATATATGATTGATCGTCGTCTTTTATTTACGTAATCGTTTACGTAACAATGGTAAACCGGTGGAGGCTATTGCGCCTTTATATTTTTTTCGGCGTTACCGGGGATCCTGATGTTTTTTAAGACCAGGCCGCTTACCTTATTGAGCAATATTACCGGCGTCCTTTTTACCTGCGGGATGCTTAATCCAGTTAGGCTGAGTCCTTTTACATCATCGGCAATAAAAGCCGGGCGATAATCAGTTCCTTTACAGGTCAGCACCATGTTCTTAATCATAATACCATCAGCATGCCTGATGTAAAAGCCCCATGCAGGTAACTCGCCAAACATGGAGAATTCAGGGTAATTAGGTATTCTTTCGGGTACTTTTTCAAGCGTATCTATACCGAAATATGCCCGTTCTTTTTTTGCTCCGCCCGCATAATTAATGGTGATATTTTCAAGGGTTACATCTTCCACCCGGCTGCCGGGAATGCCTGTAATAGATGAGGGGAAAACATTATGCGGAATGGTTACAAGCGGGCCCTCCATTGTGTAACCCGCATCGGGTTTACCGGCCGGCACATCAACTTTTACATTGCCAATATATACCCTGCGCAAAATCCCTGCTGGCACCTTCTGGTTACGATGGCCCAGCCTAATCACAAGCGCATTACCAGTATTGGTGGCGGTAATATCGCGAATGTCAATATCTTCAAGTGTTGCGCCGTCAACCGTTTCAATTGCTATGGCCGAGCGGTAAGTATCATAAACGCTGATGTTCCTGATCGTGATCTTTTTAAATGCGCCGTGTGAAGCAGTACCGAATTTTACTGCGCTCGCGCTTGAGCGTACCCTGCAGTTGGCAACGTAAATATTTTCGCAGGCGCCATCCCGGTCTTCCGACTTCAGGCAAATCCCGTCATCAGCAGCATTAAAAAAACTATTGGTTAGCTTTACATTTTTACAATCAACAATATCAATTCCGTCGTTATTCCAATAGGTAACACTTTCCACCTTTATACTGTCAATCACCAGGTTTGAACAGTTTTTGTAATTCTGAATCCAGCATAATCCGTTTTTAATGGTTATGTCTTTAATATTTATATCATCGCAGCCTTTAAATTCAATAAGCTTAGGGCGATTATCCTCCGTTGGCCGCATCTGGTGCCAGGGATTGGGCTTGCGCCATTCAGTATCTGCTAAGGTACCCGCGTTTAATCGGCGGTAAATATCTTTTAACAGATCCAGCCCCTGTCCGTCAATAGTTCCCTGCCCGGTTATGGCAATATGCCGCTGATTATTTGATACAATGAGCGGAGACGCCTTGCCTTCGCCATAATCGGCCCGAATGGCGCTGCCCAGCAAAAATGCGTTTTTGTCTATATGCAGTTCGACGTTTGATTTGAGGTTGATAACCCCGGTAACAAACTTCCCGGCAGGAACTAAAACCCGGCCGCCTCCATTGGCCGATGCTTCATCAATAGCCTTTTGAATAGCTGCTGTATTGTTAATTTTAACATCCGCTATAGCCCCATAATGTTTAATATTATAGGTTTTTATTTGTGCCGATACGGTTATACTGGTAAAACCGGGTAACAAAACGGCGAAGAATATTTTGAAAAAGTATTTCATCTAACAGGTGATATAATTGATTAAACTTTTAAAAATAACTTATTGCTATACAGGAGGTATAAGAACAGGAGTTGCACCAGGGTTACACTTACGGCTGTCCACACTGCTTGCCATGCCACCGGGGTAAGGTGAACAAGCCCGTCGAACAGATAGCCAGCGGTATGACCAAAATCAACCAGGCCTTCTGAACAGAGGTAGATCAAGATAGAATTGGTTCCTATCCATAAAAAAGGAATAGCCCATTTTTTAAACCCCGCTACATCGATTACCAGGTAAAACACCGACAAAAAGACCATGCTCCAGCCGCCCACATATAACACAAACGAGCTTGACCATAAACGTTTATTAATGGGAAACTCCGGATTCCATAGCCAGCCCAATCCAATTAACACGATACCTGCCCCGAAAATTAACAGCCCTTTTTTGAGCATGGACCAGCGGGGCGAATCCAATTTTAAAAAGCTCCCCGTAAATACGCCAAGCAACGCAGTGCCTATTGCCGGGATTGTTGAAAGTACCCCCTCGGGATCATGTATTTTATCATGCAGCCTGCCGGGCAGCAACAGCCTGTCAATATACGATTCCAGCGAACCCTGCATAGTTAATACACCGGCTCCGTATCCGGGCACGGGGATAAACAACATGGCAGCCCAGTAACCAATCAGGATCCCGGCAAGCCAAAGTATTTGCCCGCGTAAGTTAAAGTTGAGATAGATGAGGCCCGCAAAAAACCAGGCCAAACCTATACGCCCCAATACGCTGGCAAAACGTGTGTTTTCATACCCGTTAAATTTAAGCGCGCCGTTTACCACCATACCCAGCAGTATAAGTATCAATGTGCGCCGCAACATGGAAAGGTAAATACCCCGCTTAGTTTTTGCAGAAAGCTGGTTGGCAGATTGAACATCCGCTTTAGCAATTTTATTGCTCATGGAATAAGGCATTGATACACCGGCGATGAACAGGAACAATGGAAAGATCATATCGTAAAAAGTGATGCCATTCCATACCGTATGGTGCAGCTGGCCCGAAAACCATAAAAGCACGGGCCATTGGGTAACCTTTGCCAGCGTATGGATGATCTGCTCGCCGCTCATGATCCAGAACATATCAAACCCACGAAGCGCATCAAGAGAGACCAGGCGTTTTATTGGTTGTATAGGTGATGGAGTTGTCATTTTTTGGGCATTCATTATTTATAAGCCGCAGCTATCCGTTCACGATATTTATTATAAATAGCATTGGCCTGGCTTACGCTGCTGCCACTTGCTTGCAATGGGTAACTTTTATGGCTGTTTACCCACTGCCATTCCCATTGGCTGATCGATTTATCAAAGCCTTTTATGTCAGCCTCCTTGCCCTGTTGTAGCGCGTCATCCAGCAAGGCGAAAAACTTCTCCCAACGGGTTTTATAAAAATCATTGAGCAAACCACTCCACTGCCTGCACGAGTACTCATGCAACGGACTATTGGCATCGCCCCAAAGGGTGACCAGGTCGCGGGCATTGCGTTCATACAGATCTTTTTCGGCCTTTGTAGTGCCTTGGTTACGGGCATCAGCCAGCCATGGCCCCAATAAAAAATCCTTACGGGTTACTAACAGCGCATCCATGTCACCAATAAGCTGCAGGTATTCTCGGCTGTATTTCTTAAACCCGGCTATATCTTTTTGGCGATAAGCATTTACCCACTTGCTTTGCATTGGCAAAGCATAGTTGGCAAGCACCTGCCGGGTTATGTCAACCAAATCGTACCTAAAGCCGTCACTATTGCTGCAGGTTGGAATAGCTTTCATCATCGCATCCCACGCGGGCAAAAACTCCTTGGGTTTGTAATTAAATGTTGTGCGTGTCCATGCGGTATTTGAATCAAGCGTTGGCCTCCCAGTGATAATAGATTCCGAACCATCCCGTATGATCTTTCCCCCGCTGTAAACGGTATTGCGTAGTACCTTCCAGGCTTGTTCAGTGTATTTATTAATATGGCCATAACGGTTTAACTGGTATTTTTTTATCCATTCATCAAGGTTGATGGGTTTATCCCGCCAGGTATTAGCGGTCATGAGCTCATAAAGTACCGGGTTTTGTTCAATGGCTTCCATGGTAAGACCTATACCCTCCAGCTGTTTTGATTTTGGATCGTTCAACGCTGCTGCCGGGCCATTGGCCACTTCATTCATACGGCCAAAAAGCACAATGTTGCCGCCAAAGTTGTGCAGCATATTCCAGATCCAGGGTTTGCCGTAAAAAGCATCGGTACGTTTCCAAACCGGTTCAATTTCGGCGGCCAGGTCCAGAATTATCATATGCTCGTTGGGTACAGCGTCCAGCAAGGCTTTAATCTGGGGGGCCTTCCAAAACTTTCTATCATTATAAAACAACCATCCCTGCATTACCCAGGTTGCTTTTGGGTCGGCATTGCTCATGCCCTGGTACACCCGTGAACTTAACGCCGAAAGATAAGTTGTGTCGTTGGTTGGCGGTTCGTTCTCATTAAAGGTATCAGCAGAATATAAATGATCTGTTCCATAAAGCCGGGTTTGTGTTTCAATAAACTTGCGGCCAATTTCGGCAAAAAGCGGGTCTTCAGTATCCAGTACATAGGTATCGGCAAACCCGTTGGTCCAGTTAACCTTTTTAAGCTTTGATGCCGGGAAATGTTCCCGAAATGATGGCGGCACATGCCCTGTGAAGGATTGTAAAATGGGTTTCATGCCCAGGTCGCGTTCGCGCCGCACTATTTTTTGCTGCAAATCGCGGTGACTCTGCATCCAGCTTAGCGGTAGCGGGCCACCCCAGCCATCAAGGTTGCCCATCCAAAACCAGGAGAAATAAGCAGGACCGCAGAAGAACTCATTCAGATCGGTATCAGAAAAGCCTATGTTTTTGTAAACCTCATACCAGGTATATTCCTGGCCGGTTAACGCCAGCGGCATATTGATGCCATGCAGCGCCATCCAGTCAATCTCTTTTTGCCATCTTTCCCAGTCCCACCAGCTCATGCTGTAATTAAAGGTGCAATAATTAAGATAATAGCGGTACTGGTAGGGTGTGTTTTTATGCACACGGGTTTTAACCAGAGGCAATTTCACAGGCAAATTCAAATTAACCCCATTCCAGGTTAGCTGGCAATGTGCATAGTTGGTAAGGTAATCATATAAGGCTGAAGCAACTGAAACACCGTTCGTTCCTCTGAGAATGATCTTGCCATTACGGCTTTCTATTTCAAAAGCGTCTTTATCCTTAACAGGCAACTGTTCAACCACAAATGCAGAAGCCCGTTGCGGAATTACCCTTTTTATAAGGGCATAAGATGCGGGAATATTAACCTGCGCAAATACGGTGCTATTATTTAAAGCAACAACAAGCAAAAACGCGATAACGAATTTTAAGCAATGAAGCAGGTTATTTTTTTTCATGAGCAGGCAGCGTAAAACAGGTGTATCGATATGATCGGATACTAAGTTATTAAATATCAGTTAAGAATATACAGAATATGGGCCGGAGCCCACATTCTGCATTATCTCAAACAATCAATCAAACGCCATTTTTATTAATACCCCGGATTTTGTACCAGCTTACTGTTTAACTGTAACTCTGGGGTTGGGATAGGGAAGATCCGTTTATTAGGATCAGCATCGGTTTTTATGCCCCATGCGTTTTCATACATCCCGTACCTTATCAAATCATTCCTGCGCCAGCCCTCATCGGCAAGTTCTCTTGCGCGTTCTTCCAGCAGGGTTGTTAAAGTTACCGATGCAAAGGCGGTGGCTTTTGCCCTGGCACGAACCTGGTTTACTAATGACAATGCTGTTTGGCCATTGGTAACACTCGCTCCTCTTAATATTGCTTCGCCTTTTTCTAACAGCACATCTGCATACCTGAAAAGCGGCACATCATTACCCTGGGCGCGGGTAGGTGCAAGGCTATCCGGGTAGAATTTATTATTCCGGTAACCTTCCTCATTGGCAAGCTCATCATTGCCAATATCAAATGTTGCATTGTTTTTCCACACAATATTTGGCGTAAATTCCAATTGGTGTACCACAGTGGCATTTGGACTTGGCCCGCTGTAACTCGCATCAAGCCCGATATTTGTAGTTGTTATAGTAATAGGGGTTCCATCATTGTAATATTGCTTCCCGGTTAGGTATTGCCCCTTACGGATATCGTTCGGATCATTGAAATAAGCATAATATGAAGGATAGGTATAAACCGGTCCGTCAGGCGCGTAAGGCATGCTGTATTTTTTTTGCAAAGCCGGGTGTAAGGTCCAGCGGGCATAATACATATATGCAGCATGTACACCATCAAAGGGAATAGCAAAAATAAAATCCTTTATTTGCGGCCCGTTGCTTGGCTTAAACTCGCCCAAATAATCAGCATCTAAATCATACTGGCCACCTTGTATAATATTATCACACATGGTAACACAATCCTGGTACCTGGCTGTACCTGTATAGGAAGCAGCATTAAGATACATTTTAGCCAAAATAGCATAAGCCAGGTACTTAGTAGGTCTGCCGTAGGTTGAAACCCCCACTGTACTGCTAAGATTTGGGATCTGGGCCAGCAACTCACTTTCAATAAATGCAAAAACCTTAGCCCTTGATTGTGTACCCAAATTGGTAGTATCTCCAAACGTTGTTGAAATTGGAACGTTTCCAAAATTATCCATCATAAAATAATAACAAAGCGCACGCATAGTTTTTATCTCGGCAACTGTTTGGCTTTTACTGGTACTGGCTGGCACTGAATTAAATAGCGATAAAACCTGGTTGCAGCTGCTAATGGTTGAGAACCCCCAATACCAGAGCGACTCAAGATTGCCATTGTCAGCAGTATAGGTATGAAGGTTTAGGGTAGAATAACTCCCGCCATCAAACCAGTTTCCGCCACGTGCAACTAAAACCTCCATATCGGTACTTAAATTTTCAACCAACCACCATTGCCTGCCTGAGCCGCCACTTGCAAACGCCGTATAAATAGGGCCGGTAGCGGCCACAAATTGCGCCGGAGTGGTTGGAAAATTAGCCGGTGTAAGTGTGGAAACAGGCTTTACATCAAGCTTTGTACAGCCCGACAGGTAAACTGCGCCCGTACTTAGAGCTATAAAGCTCAAAATTATATATAGTTTAAAACGTTTCATCTTATTGATTTTGAGGGTTAATTATAAATCTACTTGTAGGCCGGCCAGGAATGTCCGTGTTTTTGGATAATAGTTATTGGCATCAACTCCAATAAACTGCCCGCTTGCCTGGTTATTAAGGGTCAAATTCAATTCAGGGTCAACACCTTTGTATTTGGTAATAATAAACAAGTTTGTTCCGGTAGCATAAATGCGTAAGCCATGTATATAATTGCCGGGTACCTTTATTCTGTAAGATAGTGTTGCATTACTTAACCTGATAAATGCGCCGCTTTCAAGGTATCGGGTAGAGTACTTGTTTGCATTTACATCAGTAACGGGCTCACTTAAAGTTATTAACGGCACATTATGCGTTGTGGCCGAATACGGCGTATTAAAATCTGCCAGCGAAGCATCCATTATTTTATTCCCTCCCTGGCCGCGGAAGAAGAAGTTAAAGCTAAATTTTTTATACGTAACAGTATTTCCCCAGCCAAATGTGTAGGTTGGCTGTGCGTTACCTGCATAGGTTTGGTCGGTACTGGCAGGGTTGGTTGTAGGCTGGCCATTGGCACCTAAATAGGTAGATACCCCGTTAGTCATCCCTAAGTATTTAAGGGTGTAAAACTCGCCAAGCGGATAACCTGCCTTGATGATTGAAACTTTGATCCCGCTTTGACCCGGTCCTTCAGGATCCCCGGCAAAAATTTGAGAAAGATTGTTACCCAGCGACGTTATTTTGTTCTTGTTAAAGGAAATATTTCCGTAGCTCTCCCATGTGAAATCACTTCCCTTCACCGGGGTGCCGTTCAAGCTTATTTCAACCCCTTTGTTACTCATGCTGCCAACATTTGCAGTTAAACTATTTACTAAATAGGTAACCGTTGAAACAGGTATAGAATAGATCATATTGGTTGTTTTTTTATTGTACACGTCAACCGTACCACCTAACCTGCCCTTCAGCAAGGTAAAATCAATCCCTAAGTTGAGGGTTGCTGTAGTTTCCCATTTCAGGTTTGGATTGGGGTTTTGGGTAGGGCCAATAGCACCTATCCAATTACCATTGTAATAAAATGAGCCGGTAGTGCCATATTGGGTTAATGGTGTATAAGCATCAAACCCAAGGGAATTACCCGTTTTGCCATAACCTATGCGAAGTTTAAGATCATCAAACAGGTTTTGCGATTTCATGAATGACTCATCAATAATTCTCCAGGCGCCTGATACTGCCGGGAAATAACCCCACCGGTTGTTCGTTCCAAATGCATTTGAACCATCGCGGCGAATGGAGGCCTGGAATATGTATTTGCCTTCATAGCTATAGTTTAAGCGCGAATAGAATGAAATTAAGCGAAGCGTTTCGTCCAAATAACCGCCATAGTTAGGAACATAACCTGCCGGGGCCGTACCTAAGGCAAGGTTATGATAGCTTGTTGCATCGGAAATAAAGTTTTCATTACTTGATTGAAATCCGTTGCCGGTTTCTGTCTGATCGAACGAATAACCGAACAAGATTTTAAAATCGTGTTTGTTATTCCAGTTATGCGCATAACTCAGGTAGTTTTCAAACAACTTTTTAGTATCCTCATCTTGCGAACGGGTAGCTACACCTCCAAGGTTTTGGGCCAGTTCAGATTGTGAGTTAAGATAAGTGTTGCCGGTTGTATTCCTGTCCTGGTAGGCAAAATTCAAGTTATATAGTAAACCAAATGGCAATTGCAATTCGGCCTTGGCGTTGGCCAGTAAAAGATTAACTTTTTGTTTGTAGGTGTTGGTTTCAAGCAAGCCTAAAGGATTATAGCCCAATACTAAGGTTGGATCGTTATAAAAAGAACCATCAGCATTATATACAGCGCGCGTAGGAAGCGCCTGTATTGCAGACCTGAATACATTAGGATTAGCGCCATTTGCACTATATAAAGGGATATCGTTTACAAAAAGATCCTGGCTGGTTATTGAATTGCTTAAGGAAAAATCAAGCTTTAATTTATTATTTAACGCCTTTTGCGATAAGTTAAGCCGCCCGATAAACCTGCTCAATCCGCTGGTTTTAACAATACCCTGGTTTTCCAGATAATTGATGCTTCCACCAAATACACTCTTATCGGTACCGCCTCCAAATGATAAATTATGATTTTGAGAAAAGCCCTGGTTTCGTTCAATTTCTTTTTCCCAATCGGTAGTTCCATTGTTATTGGCAGGGGTTAAGCTCTGCCCGTTAGCCGCCAAAAAGGTTTTTAGCTGCGCTGCGCTGGCCACCTGGAACTGTTTGGCTATCTTTTCTATTCCTGCATAGGCATCATAGGTCATTCTTAACTGGCCTGCTTTGGCTTTCTTTGTGGTAACAATAATAACGCCGTTGGTGGCCCTGCTACCATAAATAGCCGATGCCGAAGCATCTTTTAAAACATCCATTGAAAGAATATCCGACGGCGCAATGAGGTTAATATCAGCATCAGGAACCCCGTCAATAACATAAAACGGAGATGACGCTGCACCTGCGCGTAATGTTGATGGCCCCCTGAGCGTAACTGTTGCCTGGCCATTAGGATTGCCGTCATTGGTAATGTTAAGGCCCGCAACCTTACCTTCAAGCAGGTCGGCTGGTGTGGCTACAACACCCGCGTTAAAATTTTCTGCTTTAACCGTTGTAATGGCGCTTGTTAGTTCCTTCTTAGAAGTGGTGCCGTAACCTACAACTACTACATCGTTAAGTGTTGTTTGGCTTTCGTTAAGCGTTATGTCAATGTGGCCTGCATCACCCACCGTTGCATCAAAAGGTTGATAGCCGAGAAAACGGACCAGTAGTACACTTCCCTTATTCGCATTGATGGAAAAATTTCCGTCAACTGATGTTGACGTTGAGTTGTTAGTGCCCTTTACCTGTATCGTTACACCCGGTAACGGGTTCCCTTTTGTGTCCTTTACGGTTCCCTTAACGACGCCGGTTTGCGCCCAGGCGTTGCTAAAGCAAAAGAGCAATAACATGAGCAAGATACCAACCAGATATCTTGTAATAAATAATTTGTGTCTAATTGTCATCATATTGGTTAATTTAATTGGTGGCTATTACAGGTTAATTTAATTTTCATAAAAGCGTCATTAATAAATGTTATACAAACAATTAATAAATGTTTATTACAATTATTAATCACAAATAAAAGCTTTATCAATGCATTTTTAGGTTAAACAACTATCATTTGAAACTCGCTCTCGTATGATATTTAAGTTATTAAGTGTTTAAAAGTGAAAAAATAAAAACTTGCTTTTATCAAATCGGGAGTATTTATTTACGTAAACGTTTACGGAATAATAGTATATTACACACTAATAAACCAATTAAACCGTCCTAAAAAAATGGGAGAAATCAATATAAAAAAGCTTGCCTGTGAGCTGAATTTATCAGCGGCAACTGTTTCAAGAGCTCTCCGCGATAGTCACGAGATCAGCAGTGAAACCAAGGCCAGGGTACTTGAAATGGCCAAAAAACTTAACTACGAACCCAATCCATTCGCAAGTAACCTGCGGGGGCAAAAAAGTAAAACAATTGCTGTAATAGTACCTGAAATAGCCAATAACTTTTTTTCGCTTGCTATTAATGGCATTGAAGATGTGGCGCGTAAGCTGGATTATCATGTGCTGATTTACCAAACGCACGAAAGCAGCGAAATTGAAACATCTTTTCTGATGCGCCTTTTAAGCGGTCGCGTTGATGGCATTTTAATATCTCTTGCCTGTGAAACTGTTGACAAAGAACACATTAAAAAAGTAAGCGATCAATTACCTGTAGTTTTTTTTGATAGGGTGCATGATGACATTGAAGGGATGAAAATTGCAACCGACGATTATGAAAGTGCCTATAATGCAGTGCAGCATCTTGTTGAAAACGGCTGCAAAAAAATAGCTTACTTACTAGCACTCAATACTTTATCAACCGGCAATAAACGACTGCAGGGTTATCTTGACGCCTTAAAATACAATAATTTTCCGGACGACAAGAATTTGATTATGGAAAGTGGTGCAAACAGTGATGAAAACTACGCGCTCATTAAAAATCTTATAGCTGAACAAAAACCCGATGGTATATTATCGTCTATTGAGGATCTTGCCATGCCCTGTTACTATGCCTGTAAGGAACTGAAATTAAATATACCCCGTGATTTAAAACTCATCAGCTACTCAAATCTTGCACACGCTGAGTTGCTTAATCCATCGCTTACTACCATTAACCAGCCCGCTTTTGAAATAGGCGTGGAAGCGGCAGGCATACTATTTAAAATATTTAATAAACGGTGGTATGAGCCGAATGAAACTATAATTTTAAAATCCAACCTGATAAAAAGAGAATCTACAAGGGGTAACGTTTAAAACGAGCCTCAAACAGCATCCTGGCAGCACATCAAAGCCCCTTTTTGTTCAGATTGTCAACATTTATTTGTGACAAACCATGAAGTTTGACAAGATAAGAATCCAGCAGTGTTGTTGTTTTAAGCGTTACAATAAGACCATGGCTTTAACCATAAATATTCCCCAATCCTTTTTCAGACCGCACAAAAAATAGTTTGGATACTTTCCGCCAAGTGCTACCTGAAGTAGCTGAATATAAAGCCACTGCCTATTTTTCATTCTTTTGACACCCGCAACTAAAAGTTCTCAAAATTGATTTGCTTCCTCCGCTGTAGCAGCCTCTATTTTTTTAGTTTTTTTGTCCGAACCTTTTCCCAGCGAAATACGTAAGAAAATTTAAGTACAGGTAAAATGAAAAAATTGCTCCTAACAATTTGGCTGTTGCTTCTTCTTTTTGCTGTGGGGACCCTGTTTTGGTATAACGAATGGGTATACCATTTGCCAACCCCTGTTCCTGAAAATTACAAACCAGTAAGCCAGGGAAAACTTATTAAATTAAACGATTCGCTGGAATCTGACCACTCAAAACCGCTGTTTCTTCATTTCTTTAATCCGGATTGTCCATGTTCCCGGTTTAATATTACAAATTTCAAATCGTTGGTAAGAAGGTACGGCAACCGGGTAAAATTTGTTATCGTGGTGATGAACCATGATTTCTACTCTGCCAGTCAGATCCGGGATAAATTTGATTTAGATCTGCCTGTTTTATTCGATGCTTCTCTTGCAGCCTCGTGCGGGGTTTATTCTACGCCACAGGCTGTCTTGCTTGACCAGGACCATAAATTATATTATAGAGGAAATTATAACAGCAGCCGTTATTGTACGGATGAAAAAACCAGCTATGCAAAAATAGCACTGGAGGGGCTGCTTCATAATCATGAAAAAATATTGTTTAACCAACTGGCGTTAAGGGCATATGGTTGTCGCCTGCCAAAATGCACCAACTAATAACCTTTACCTAACGTTATCATTATGAGTATTAAACCCGTAGCATTCGACAACCAAACCACCGCTTTTCAATATGAAATAAAAGAAAGATCGGATGGGTTGATGAACTACTTCCTGATCGGCCATTTTTTAGTTGGACTGGCGTTGGCCTTCTTTTATGACACCTGGCTGATTGCATTTGGAATAGGCGGCCTTTCACTGCTGGCCTACTATTCTGCAAAGATAGCCCTACCCGATTCCTCCCTATATCAATATGTATTAAGTATTGTATTAGGTATTTTCATGTCCCAGTTTATTTACCAGATGCATGGGCTGTTTGAAATGCATTTTTTTGCCTTTATCGGCAGTGCCATACTCATTACCTACCAAAAATGGAAGCTACAGATCCCACTACTGGTGGTTGTGGTTGTCCATCACGCCTCCTTAGGGTATCTGCAAAACATCGGCTTTTCCAACGTTTATTTCACACAACTCGATTATTTTACCATCCAGACTTTTATTATTCATATTCTACTGGCCGCAGTGATATTTTTTATCTGCGGATTGTGGGCCTATCAGCTAAAAAAATATAACGAAATTCAGATCCTTCAGACCACGCAAATGACTGAGCTTCAAGAGCAGGTAAGACTTTCTATTGAGCATGAACGGGATGCCCTTGAAAAATCTAACCAACAACTCAGAAAGTCAAACCAGGACCTTGAAAAAGCCCGCCAGGAAGCGGATCAGGCTAACCAGGCGAAGAGTATATTCCTGGCTACCATGAGCCATGAGATCCGCACCCCGATGAACGGCGTTATTGGGATGGCCGCCTTGTTGAATGAAACTGAGTTAACAGATGAACAAAGGATGTTTACCGGGACAATTGCTACTTGCGGCGAAACGCTGATCAATGTTATCAATGATGTTTTGGATTTTTCTAAAATTGAATCAGGCAACATTGAACTTGAAACCGAGGATTTTGATCTCCGCAACTGCTTAGAGGATGTAATTGATATCTTCAGCATCAGGGCGGCACAAATAGGGTTGGAATTATTTTATCAAATTAAGGAAAATGTACCCTTGCAGATTGTTGGAGATCACTTACGTCTTCGCCAGATTTTAATCAACCTTGTGGGCAATGCCATGAAATTTACTGAAAGGGGAGAAATTTGCATATTCGTATACTTACAAAAAATAAGCGTTGACGGCAAGATTGAATTGAGGTTCGACGTGTTGGACACAGGTATTGGGATACCCGAAGATAAATTAAACCGCCTTTTTAAAGCTTTTTCACAAGTAGATTCATCGACCACGAGGAAATATGGGGGTACCGGGCTGGGCTTGGCAATCTCTGAAAAACTGATCACATTAATGGGTGGCGGAATCAGTGTTAAAAGCAAACCTGATAAAGGATCAACCTTTTCGTTTACTGTTATGACCATGCCAGGAACTAAAGTATTGGAACCCTATGTATACTACAATATGGCAGACATTGAAGGCGCCAGGATCCTGATTGTCGACGATAATTTAACTAATCTTGCCATATTGAACCGCCAATTTGAACATTGGAAGTTACAGTCAATCCCGGCAAACTCCGGCCAGGAGGCTTTAACAATCTTATCAAAAAACATTGAAGTAGACCTTGTAATTACGGATATGCAAATGCCGGGCATGGATGGAATGATGCTCGCAGATCTCATCAAGGAAGAATACCCGTCTATTCCCATTATCCTTTTGAGTTCCGTTGAGGTGGAATTTAAAAACGACCAGCGCCATCTCTTTATTTCCGTCATGTCAAAACCGATTAAGCAACATATCCTGAGCAAACAGGTCCTTAATGCACTGCGCCGGCAAATCTCCGTTAATGAAGAAAAAGTTATCAGGAATAAGCTATCCGCTGATTTCGGCGGGAATTATCCGTTCACCATGCTAATAGCAGAAGATAACCCGATGAATCAGCGTGTGATCATGCATATTTTGAATAAATTGGGATATCAGCCGGACCTGGTTAAAAATGGACAGGAAGCTATTGAAGCAGCAAATCAAAAGGATTATGGGATAATACTAATGGATATGCAAATGCCCGATATAGACGGGCTGGAAGCCACAAAAATCATTCGTCAAACTGTTATAAAACAACCTGTTATTATTGCCCTTACTGCCAATGTAATGACGGATGATAAAGAAAGTTGCTTTGCAGCCGGGATGAACGATTATATCAGCAAGCCCGTTAAACTGGAAGATCTGATGAATAAACTTAAAAAATGGTACGAAATCATTATTTGAGTTTGGACGAGGTGCTAAAAAAAGACGCTGAACCTTGATCGCTTTTTCTTTTTCAATAACTTTTTGTCGGTCTTTGAGGTGTCTTTTTGAATATCCTTTTTATCGGAACTTACAGCCCCCGTCGAATCGCGAGCTGCTTTCTGCAGGGTAGCCTTCATAGGGACTATCGAGCTGTCGAGACGTATAGGGATGTTCAAGGCGGCCGGCGCTTTAATTGAATCAATTATCTTCTCTTCCCGTTTTTGAGTACTGTCACTATTAAGTTTTGTTTGATTCATAACCGAAGGATCGGCACTGTGAATTACGGGACTGATCCCGATTAAGGGTTTGACAGTATCCTGTGCCGGTGATGTATCGTTCGCTGCCGGGACAATAGAATCTTGATGCATTTGCCGGGTGTGTAGTATTAGCTGGTCGTGATGTTTCTTCGGGTAATATAACTGACTACCAACATATACCGCTGCCACTGATGAAACGCCCACAAACACGTGAAGTCCCCATTTCGGCATCTTGAAACGGAAAGGTTTTTTAATTATACCAGGTACAGGCATTTGCTTGTCCAGGATGGAGCTCATTTGTAGCCAGTCCATATCAGGGTTGCCCTTAACGGGCAGCTCGCGTCTTTTTTTCTGCCAAAGCTCGCTGTACCTCAATATCCTTTTCAATTTCTTTCCCCCCTTTCCATTGGCCGGTCGGCATACGTTGTGCCATCCAACAGCCCTCGTAATTGTTTTTTTGCCTCAGACAAATGCCAACGCGAGGTGCCCTCGCTTATGTTTAGCTGCTCGCTTATCTCTTTGTGCGAAAATCCGTCCAGCACCGACAAATTGAACACCGTTTGCGTGGATTGAGGCAGCGTGCGGATCTGTCGCAGGATATCCTCGAAGTATAGTTTTTCTAAGACCGACGGAGGTATAAATTCCGTTTCGTGCTCGGGAAAACTAACCGTTAAGCTGCCGAATTTCAACTCCGCCCGATACAAGTCTATCGATGAACAAATCATTATTCTTCGGATCCAGCCGCCCAGCTCGCCCTTTTCACCATCAAAATTTTGAATAGACTCGAATACTTTTAAAAACCCGGTGTTAAACGCCTCCCGGGCAAGTTCTTCATCGGCAAGGTAACTCAGGCAAACCCGCAGCATATCAGCATAGTAAAGCTTGTACAGCGCCTCCTGGGCGCTGCGGTCATTCTGCGTACATGCCTTAACTAATTTTTGCGTTTGCCTTTTTGTTAGCTTCATTCCATGTGCAAGCCTCTGTTATCCGTCGTCTGCAATAAATATATTTGATGAATATAGCTGAATAATCAGAATGAAAAGCTGTGTGAAATGCGAAGTGCGATTATATTTAATGACGGATCGCCGCCGGTGACAAAGGCATGCTCATAACGCAAACTAATATTGAACCTGATGCGACCCGATTCCTGGAACAGGTAGCCAAAGCCGAGCCCGGCATCAGGCCCTGAAACTTTTTGATCCAACTGGTCGCCGTTGGGTTTATAAAGTGGCGTGTCCCCTTTGTAAGCCTGGATATCGGTGCCGCCGAAGGTATAGCCGACCACTGGTTCTACATAAAACCCGTAATCGTCATAAGCCGAAAATAAATGCCTGTACCCTGCCAATACCGGCGCGACAGCCTCATGATAGCCACCACTGCTGAAAACATAAACGCCGCCCTCCACAATAGCAGCGTCAGTCTGGCTAATCGGGATGGAAAAATTAAGAAACCCGCCGAAACCCGTTGCGGAAAAGTTTTTTGACGAAAGGTGAGCAACTTCTATTTGTGCATACGAAACAGAAAAAAGGCATAAAAAGAGTGCCGATAAAAACAGTTTTTTGATCAGGTTCATTGTGACAATCGTTTAAATTGATGGTGTTAAAATTAAATATTTTGAGTGCTACAATAGCTCTTCGGATAAGGTTTGCGAAACGTTGGGTAAAAAAATATTTTTTTGTGGATTCTTTTTTCAAGACGAGACACGCCGGCAAAGCGTTCCATTTTTACACATGGAACACCCGGAACACTATGAAACATCCTCATTATCAATATATTCATTTTTTACCAGCGAATAATTGATTGCGCTTGGCCGTATAAAAACCAGTAGCTGATAATCAATTATTACTACCAGCTTTATGTCGAACTCACGTCATTTAGTAATTATGAGGGAGTAATTGGCCGTTAATTGCTATTATTTGAAGGCTGGTTTGTGGCACTACCAAATTAGATTATTTCAATTAACCGGAACGGCGGGCTTTATGCCTTTGTAGTTAAAAGACGGCTGGAAAGTAAGGGTATAAGGATATAGATAATTTTGCTGTTCATTAACATTAAACGGGTACGGAAACAGCACCTTATTTTGTGTGCTTTGGTTAAGCATATACCTAAAGCGCATTTCACTCAGCTGCTTTTGAATCGTTTCCGGTAGTTGCTTTTTTTGCAGCACTTCGTTAAGTTCCAAAGAGCTAACAGGAACAAAATCAGGGGTGCTGGTTACCATCTCCGGATGCCCCATAATTACCTTGCTGAAATGCCAGCCGGAGCTTAAACTGGCTTTAAAGGTGAACGCCTCTTCCGTGCATTGCAACTCCCTCGGTGTGTTAATCTGGGCATTTACACCGGCAGTAAATAAAATGGCTAAAGCTGTTAACAATAATTGTTTCATGAGCTGAAATAAAGTTAAAAATTAACCGGGGCACATTTGTTGCACCCCGGTCATTATTTTAGCATTAATTCAAAATGGCGTTGCCTGTCCCAGCTTATTGCAATTTGTTTAATACAGGCGTTTTACTACCATTTAAGCTATTTACATCGCTCTTCAGCAGTTCAAGCACAACAATATCGTTCCGTCCCTTTTTTAACCACTCGGCCGGTAAATAAAGCGTTTGCTGCGGGCCTGTTGACCAGTACCTGCCCAAATTATGCCCATTTACCCAAACCACGCCCTTTCCCCAACCTTCCATATTCAAATAGGTATCCGCAACTTTCGAAAGGGTAAAGGTGCCTTTTTTCACTACAGGGGAGTTTACTGCTTTTGCGGGTTTGAACGCGATGCCACTAACCCGGTTAAATGGCAAACTATACATGGCCCAGTTATAAATAACCTTGCCATTAAACACCACACTTTCTGTTATACCCTTTTTGTTTTTAAGAAGATATGGCCCGAAGTTGATGCGTCCTAAATTTTCAACCAGGAGATCTAACCTCACCTTGCCTACCGGCAAAGTTAGTTTGATGCTGTCCTGCTTATGCCGGCGATCAAGTACGCCAACACGCTTGCCATTTACCATTATCACCGCATAATCACGCAGTTCGTTAAGCTTAAGTATGCCAGTTTTGCCGCCGGTTACAGTGGTATGGTATAATACAAACCCATAATCCTGGTTCAGCGCCTCAAAAGTTAAAGGTGTTTTGTTTAGTACAGGCTTTGGTAAAATATCCAGGATCCCGGCCGATTCATTCAGCTTGATATTATTTATCGCGATAGTTGGCTTGGCGGCAGGTATCGGTGGCAAGGTCATCCCGACAGGTAAATGTTTGGCGATCACCTTCCGGAACAACATAAACTTATGGGTTGCATTTCCTGCTTCATCCAGCGGTGCATCATAATCGTAACTGCTAATCTGGGGCTCAAAAGGGTGTTTATCATCATAATTAGCGCCGTTCATAAAACCGCGTGTTGTGCCTCCGTGAAACATGTACATGTTAATTGAAATGCCTGCGGATAACACACTATCCAATCTGCCTGTGTAATTTTCGGCAGGTACGGTGTGGTGTGCAGTCCCCCACCAATCAAACCAGGCCGGGTACCACTCGGCAACATAAAAGGGCCCTTTCCCACCATGATTTTCACGGATGATCTTCTTTACTCGTCCCGGATTATCAATACCGTTAACAGCTGCCAGCAAACCGGGTAAGTGCCCGTTTGCAATCGCCTCCGGCGGATCGCAGGTATATAGTAGCCCGTCAAAACCGGCTTCCTTAAATAACCGCTGATTTATTTTCAAATAGTCCTTATCGCCGCCGTATGACCCATATTCGTTTTCAATTTGTATCATTAAAATATTTCCGCCATGGTTAACCTGTAATGGCGCAAGTTGCCGGCCTACTTCTTTGATATAGGTTTCGTATTCCTTAAGATACTTTTCTTCCTTACTGCGCACCACCAATCCCCTTTCATTTTGCAGCCAGTACGGATAGCCACCAAATTCCCATTCGGCGCAAACATATGGACTGGGCCTTAGTATTACCCATAAGCCTTCCTCCTTTGCTATTTTAACAAATTCAGCAACATCATTATTCCCGCTGAAATCAAACTTACCCTTCTGGGGTTCATGCAAATTCCAAAATACGTAGGTCCCTATCGTATTAAGTCCCATTGCCTTCGCCATCTTCATACGTGCCCGCCACGCCTCCCGGGGTACACGGGGATAATGCATTTCGCCGGAAATCATCTGGAACGGCTTGCCATCCAACATAAAGGACGAATCGCTCAAAGTAAAAGAATGCGTTACTTTTTGCGCTTTGAGACAAATATGTGAGAATAGAATAAAAGATAGTAGCAGTGCTTTTTTAATAGTCATGTTATGTAGTGCGTATATGTGATAAAGTATTACTGAATAGTTAATTGAACGCTTGCCGGTTTAAGATGATAAACAAGTAAAAGATATAGGTTTTTTTATTTTTCATGAGCGTGTATATCTCCTATTTAATAAGCGCCGTTATGGTGGTAATTGATCTGCCCATAACCGAAACTGCACTATTTGCATCGGCCGGGGCTTCTGCATGAAGATCTGCTGATGCAGACGTAGTAAACACCTTTGTGTTTGTAAGCTTACTATTCCCCATATTCAGCCTGATATTTACATTTTCGGTGTTGTTGTTAATAACCACCACTGTAAAATTCTTCCCGTTTTTAAAGGCCGAAATAAGCAATGAGCTTTTAAGCGGCGACTCTTCCATAATATTTGCGTCAACCCTTATTGCTCCCGGCCTGATGAACCTGCTGTAATTTCCCATAGCCCATAGCATTTTGCTGACATAGTAATTTCCATCGGTTTTATTTTTATCTACATAAATAAGCCCATCCTTATAATCATATGCTGAAATGGCCGTCCACCATTGCCAGGCAGATGCATTAGCCGCTGTTAAATCTGTATGGATAACCTTTGCCAGGTACAAGGCTGCGTCGATGCCAAGGTCGCGCTTGTTCCCGTTAATTTCACCTGCGTTATCGCCAAGTATACAGTATTCCGATTGCCAGAATGATAACTCATTAATATCATTAACATTTTGTGCAAGCAATTGTCGTGTTTTTATGGCTGATGAAATAGGCGAAGTAGTAAAGTAGCTGTGCCCTAAGATGGTTTTTTTTACGCTCTTCAGGTCACCGATGTAGTTGGTTGAGCCCTGTTTAAAAAAATCGTTGATCTGATTTCCCTTAGCGGATTTACCAACAGCCGAAAACAGGTAAGCGAGGCTACCGGCCTCGGCTATCACTACTTTCGACGGAACAGATTTTTTTGAAAAGCTTGCATCAATACTTCTTACCAGGCCGGCAATTTCGCTATTGGTATATGGGCACCCCTCCTGGCCCCCATCACTCCAAGCCCATTGAGGCTCATTAACCGGGCTAATATAAGCCAGGGTAATACCGCTCAGTTTTTTTATCCCCTTTTCAACCGTGGAAAGATAATCTGCAAAGGCGGAGTATTTATCAGCAGCTATATTCGATCTTCCCGAATCGGCATAAGCCTTGCCATTAATTGTCAGGTTTACCGGCGGACTGTTTACAAAACCTAAAAATTGATCAACACCACGTTTTTTTGCCGCCGACAAAAACCACATTTGCCCCGCCTGGCTTTGCCAGTTATATGTGCCATCACTATTTAAAAATGATTCCGCCCTGCGCCACTCGTCCTTAATCCCGCTCTGATCAGCCCGGGCTGAACTGCCTGCTCCTATATTAAATCGCCATAATGACAACGCAATCCCCTTCGGCGAACCGTCTGCAAGTGTATCCCTGCTAAAAAAGAGATCAGCTATCTTCTCTTTTTTTTCTCCCGGCCATTTGCCGATGAACTGGCATGACCAGGCATCCGATGCACCAAAATTATCTATGCGCTGATAGGTTTTTGACAAGTCGATATTTACTGAAACCGTTGCCGGCTGACTTTTCGCAGAAATAACGCATAGCAATAATAGTGCTGATGCTGGGATAACTTTTTTTATGGTAGAAATTGTTATCATAATAGCTTAAAAGTACGGTAATCAGTTTGTTTTCCGGGGTTACCGTACTGTGTTTTATTTATTGTTGTACAATTTGCCATTGCTGATTTGTTACACTACTCCATGTCGACTGTATAAGCGCAGCCCCACTGGTTGTTGAAGCGCCCGTTACATCAAGCGTAAGACCGCTGTTGCGGTTAGTTACTTTGTAAACACCGGTTGAAACCTTTGTAAGCTGCCACTGCTGGTTGTTACCCCCAACCCATGCGGATTGGATTACGGGAGTGCCTGTTGCAGTTGAAGCACCGTTAACATCGAGCGCGTATCCGCTGTTACGGTTAGTTATCTTATAATAACCGCCGCCATTATCGGTAATTATCCATTGCTGGTTATTGCCGCCATTTTGCGGCCATTGAATAACACTGGCCCCGGTCAAAGTTGAGGAGCCATTTACATCCATTGCATCGCCGCTGTTTAAATTAAGCAAGCGGTAATAAGCTCCTGTATAAAAAACATCCGTACCACCTGCGCCTATTCCCCATGCATACTTTAAACGGCTAATACCCGAGGCGTTGGTAACTATTACCGTTGGGCTGGCGGCAGTTCCACCGAGCGATTGAATAGCATAGCTATCACCAGTACGGATTCCCGGCCAGTAAACCGAGCCCATTCCTAAAGCCCGCACTTCGTTGGTTAGCCCTAGTATGGAGGCTATATCGGCACTCCCATTTATTGCCCCTGTATAGTCAGTGCCGTTGTTCATAACGTCGCCAAATTCGGTGAGTACTGCCCGGCTGCCATAGCTGCCTACGTTAGTTTTTAACCTGTTTTCCCATTGGGCAGCAGTTTTAAGGGAGCCATCACTAAAAAATGCATAGTCGTGAATTGATAATAAACACTTCGTTAAACGGCTGTCAGCACCCACACCAGTAATGTCCTGGGCATAAGAAGTGCCGTCAACAAGGACGTGAGTTTGCGACGCAGCAGGATTTTTATTCAGCCAATTTGCGCAAATCGCCGCCCAGTCGCTAAGCGAATAACCATGGGGCTCATTAAATATCTCAAAAAAAACATGCGGGTTACTGCTATACTTTTTTACAATAATTTGCCACATCGAAAAAAATTGGTCAACGTTGTCTATTTTACCATCTTTGGCAGCAACGCCCTCCCAGCAGCCCAATATTACATTCATTCCTTTACCGGTAGCGGCGTCAATCACGCCGGCATAAGCGTTCCACCAGCTGGTTGATACCGTAAAGTAGTTAACCGGGATCCTCACGGTGTTGGCACCGGTATTAGCCTGAATGCCCGAAAGGATAACAGTTGCTTTGGCACGCACGGTAGCATAACTATCTGCCGATGTTAAACCGCTTAATACCAATATACCATCGCTGAAATTATCACCATCGCAAGCCCAGTTAACACCCCGGAGTGAATCGGCCGGCACAAACGGTAATGTCCCGGCTATCGTCGTTGTCGTGTCCGTGGTTACTACTGACGTCGTACTTTTTTGGGCAGCCTCTTTTTTACAGCTTATCAAAAAAAAACCGGCACATAAAATAAAAAAAAACGTTCTTCCAGTCATTTGGAGTTGTTTAACAGTAGGTGGATAAAAACATAGTCATAAGGTAGCTCAAATGAGCTACCTTATGACTATGTAATGATTAAGGGTTTATTAATTATACCCTGTGTTTTGTTTAAGCTGTCCGCCTGATGCCTGGATTTCGGCTAAAGGTATAGGCAGCCAGTAATGTTGCGGCAGAAAGGAACGGTTAGCCAGGGATACCTTCCTGGTGTAAGTATAACCTGATGGGTTTGCCGGGTTAACAGTTACGCTAATGCCGTAAGCCGGCACGTTCTCTGTTTGCATGGCAATTTTCCATCTGCGAACATCGTAAAAACGGTGTTCTTCAAACGCAAGTTCTATTCGTCTTTCATTTTGGATAGCTGTCCGCATATCATCTTTTGATAGCCCACCGGGTAACGGCGGCATATTTACAGAAGCTCTTGCCCTGATACTATTAACGGCCGCATAAACAGTCCCATCCGGGCCAGCGGCTTCATTTTGTGCCTCGGCATAGTTAAGCAGTATTTCAGCATACCTCATATAGATCCACGGCTGTCCTCCCGCTACGCTCCACGGGTTATCAATCGGATAGCTGTCGTTCATGAATTTCTTCAGGTAATATCCTGTTTGGCTGGCGTTCCAGTTTGATGGTCCCTGGTTGCTATCCTTTCCACCGGGCAGGAATACCTGCACTGTGCTACCTCTGTATGGAGCCCCATTATAAAGGATGGTGGCGTAAAAACGGGGATCGCGCTTCACATAAGGATTTTGCGGATCATACCCTGATGCCGGATCGGTGATCGCCTTACCATTGTCCATTTCATAATCATCTACCAGGTTTTGGAACGGCGTATTCCCGGCCCAGCCATCATAGCCATTAGGGCCGTTTGATATTTCCATGCGAACATGCGGGGCAACGTTTGGTACAAATAAGCGCTCAAAAATGATCTCATTGTCGTTAGGAGATAAGAACAATTGCGAATATCCATTTTGAGATAAGGTATATTTTCCCATATCCATCACCACCTTGGCAGCGGCAGCGGCGTCCGCCCAGGTACCCGCAGCATATAAAGGGCTGGCCGCATACAGCAACAACCTTGATTTAAGTGCCAGAGCAGCACCCTTTGTAGCGCGTCCCAACGCCCATGTGGAACTATTATTCAAAGGCAGTTTTGCTGCCGCGTCATCAAGCTGGGCTGTGGCGTAGGCAATAGACGCCTGGATGCTTACCTGCGCAAAAAGCGCCGGGTTTTGCATGTTATCAGTTAACTGGGTAACCTGGTCGCCAACCAGGACAATTTTGCCATAGTTACGGATCAAATCCTGGTATCTGTATGCCCGGATAAATTCCAGTTCACCTATTAGCCTGGTTTTGTGAGCCGCGCTCATATTAATGCTTTTAATAACACTCAATGCGTAATTACAGTCGCGTATGCCTCCATAACTGCGGGCCCATAACGTACCTAAAAAGCCTGTATTGTTCGCGGCCATCTGTCCTTGCTCAATTAACCACGAGCCATTATCGGTATTGTACATCGACTCATCGGTAACAGAACTTGCCATAGCATATTCAAAGCCCCGTCCAAAACCCGGAGGCGATCCTTCGCCCTCATTCTGGCCCACCTGTTCCCCCAGGTACCTGTTTATTACATAGGATTCGAATAACGAGGTATCGGTTGTAATGGATGCATTTGTTAACCTATCTGTCGGGTTAACCACAAGAAAATCTTTCTTACAAGCTGAAAATAGCAGTCCAAAAAGGACCAAACAGCAGGATAATTTTTTTATGAACTTCATTGTATAAATTTTATAATTTAACATTTACGCCTACATTGATAATTTTTTGCTGAGGATAAAACTGCGCTGAACCGCTGGTTCCCTCCGGGTCATAATCCTTCACTTTGGTAAGTGTGAACAGGTTAAACCCGCCTACAAACACCCTAAGCGATGAAATATGCAGCAATGACGTTGCTGATTGTGGAAGTGTGTAACCTAATTGCGCATTCTTAAGCCTTAAAAAGGCAGCGTTGTTCAGCCAAAAAGTACTTGGAAACGAACCACCGCTTACGGCGTCCGAAGCCCTGTCTGATACACGGGGATAAGTTCCGTTGGGATTAGATGGGCTCCAGGCATTATTGGCCCAGGAGCTGTAATAGTTACCAATTGTACCTGATTCAGGCAGCACATATTGGCTTACTTCTGCCTGGCCAGCGAATAATACCGACAAATCGAAATTCTTATAACCTGCGTTGAAGTTAAAGCCATAAACAATTTGTGGAATGTTCCCGTATTTAGTCCTTACCTGGTCGGCAGCCGTAATCTTGCCGTCCTTGTTATAATCCTGGTATATCAAATCACCAACTATCGCACCGGGTACATGGGGTGTTGCATCCAGTTGTGCCTGGGTTCTAAAAATCCCGATTGCATTGTACAACAGGTAATTATTTAATGGCCCGCCTATTTTTGATTGATAAGGAAGGGTACCAACTGCTTCGTCGGTATAAATGATCTTGCTCTTCGCGTAGGTGATGTTTCCTGAGATCCCCCAGGTAAATTTACCGGGATGATTATAGCCCAATGTAGCTTCAAAACCATTGCTGTTCACCTTGTCAATATTTTGAGCAGGCACTAGATTGCCGTTATATGGGTTTACGATGCCCGAGGTTGCCGGAATAGAAGCATTTTTATAACCCAGGATGTTTGACCTAACCTGTTTAAAATAAATGGCCTCTAAGGTAAAGTTATTTAAAAACACCGCATTGATACCTATATCGGTTTTTTTCGCAGTTTCCCAGGTAATATCCGGATTTGCAAGCTTGGTTAAATTAATACCCGGCTGAACTGCAGCTCCGCTACCGTTGTCCGTCACGGCGACGTTCACTAACGAAAAGTTATCAAAGTATTGGAATGGCGAAATAATATCATCACCTAAAACGCCGTATGAGGCCCTGATCTTCAGATCATTTATAAACTTCACATTGCCAGCAAACCAGTTTTCCTTTGAAATTCTGTAACCTGCAGATATTGAAGGGAAGTAACCCCATTGATGGCCTGGTGCAAATAAAGAAGATCCGTCAGCCCTAAACTGCCCTTCCAACAGGTACTTTTCATCATAATTATAGGCCAGCCTGCTAATTACGCTCCGGCGGTTGTAATCAAAATTTCCGTTATTGTCGCTGCTGCTCCCGCCATTTGTGGCATCTGCAGCGGCAGTTCCACCGTCTGATAGCTCAGGAGTAAGAGTTGTTGGGAAATCATTTTTCTGTGCCCAAAAGAAGCTGTACGTATTTTTGCTTTGCTCATAACCTACAAAGGCGTTTACATCATGCTTGCCAAATCGCCTTGCATAGTTCAATTTTATATTTTCAGTTATCAAGGACTGATTAAGCTGGGACTGATAAAGTGAAGCCAGCCCATTTGGTCCGCCGCCTTCAATACTTGGCGTGTAGATATCGGTAGCTTTGTTATAGGTATAAACACTATAAGGAACAGAAAAAGCCTTGTCAGCAGCTCCTGATTTATCTACGGAATAAAAGCCATCAATTGATAAGCCGGTAACTCCCGGGATCTCATAGCTGGCCTTTAAAATGCCATTAAACGTTAATCTCGGATTCACATTAGTTCCTCCAATACTGGTTCCAATTAACGCAGGGTTTTCCTGGTCAATTCCTGCTGTAGGCAATCCATTAGGATAAAAACCGGCCGAGGTTGGATATGACCTGTAAATTGTACGGAAGATAGTACCGGCACCGGTGATCGGATACTGCCTGTCTTCTTCCCGGCCCGACAATGATAAGCCGACTTTAAATCCTTTGGTAACATTCGCGTCTATATTAGACCTGAAGTTATATTGATGGTAATTGGTCGCGCCATTTTTATAAAGCCCATCTTGGTATACCGTGCCTACCGAAGTAAAATATTTCACATCGTCAGATCCGCCTGATAGTGTTAAACTATTCTGATTTTGGAGGGCCACATTTTTTAGGGTTAGTTTTTCCCAATCCGTGTTAGGATAATTAACCGGGTCTGATCCATCTTTAAATTTTTGGATCTGGGCGGCGCTGTATACATAGTTATGCCCGTTAGTAGGTGAATCATAGTAACTGATGTCATTAACTATCTGCGCATAGGTAGCTGCATCTGCCAATTTTGGCAAACGTGTAGGCGAATCGAAGCCCTGGTTAAAGCTATATGTAATGGTTGGCTTGCCTGCTTTACCATGTTTTGTGGTAATTAAAATTACACCGTTTGCCGCCCTGTTACCATAAATAGCAGCAGTACCGTCCTTCAAAACCGAGACACTTTCAACGTCGTTTGGATCAAGGCGCTCAAGTCCCCCAATTTGGCCGGGCACACCGTCAACAACCACCAGTACATTGTTGCTACCTGTGGTTGCCAGCCCTCTTATTAAAATACCTGAACCATCATAACCGGGTTCGCCCGAAGTGTTATTGGCAATAACACCCGACACGCGGCCCGCAAATGAATTGGAAAGATCCGGCTCGGGGCTTTTAACCAGGTCGCCGCCCTTGATCACCGAAATAGAGCCGGTTAAGGTAGCCTTCTTTTGCGTTCCGTAACCAACCACAACAACTTCATTCAGCGACCTTGAATCCTCCTTAAGGCTAATATTTACTGTTGTGCGCCCTGCTAAGCTTACTTCCTGGGTCAGGTAGCCAACATAGGTGAATACCAGCACACCGGATGCAGCATCCGGCACATTGATGGAGAAATTACCGGTTACATCAGTAACACCTCCAATGCTGGTGCCCTTTAATGACACACTCACACCTGGAAGTGCAAGACCTTTCTCATCAGTTACCCTTCCGGTTACCTGCACATTGGATATTTGCTTTGAGGCAGTGGCCTTAACAGACGCCGATGAGGGCTGTACGAATGCTATCCAGCAGGCGATAAGCATACCGGTTAGCAGAAATAAACGACCGGGAAATTTTTTCCCGTGAGGGGAACTCACAATTTGTAATGTTGATTTCATATAATTTATTAATTGGTTTAAAATTTCACCGATGAGCGGAAAAAATATAATTCACTGATGAGAAAAGTAAAAATTACGATTACTCAGGCTTCAATGTATTTGATGTTTTAGCGCCGTCGGCTTCAATTGGTTTATTGAAAGGCTAAATTGGAAGATTTTCAAGAGATGTGTTAGGGGCAAACTCTGCAATTGAACGGGGGTAATTGAGCAGAAAATGCTGAAATCAGGCTTAAAACGCATTTTTATCGATATTGCCCCTCTTATTTGTTTTATCGGCACAACATATCATTGCCGTTTATGACCTTGGCGATTGCAGGTGTAAAAGTTATCAGGTGATTTTCTAATTTATTCTGAAAGTTTTAAGGCAGATTAGCCTTTTGCTCATTCTTTAATATTAAGTTACTACCCGATGGCTGTAGTTTTTCGGCTGTTTTATACATGGCTAACACTGCCGCTAGCTCATAACTGTATCCGGTTAATTGCTTTTGTTTAGTAATCACCGGGTATCGATTTAACACGCCATGCATGTTGAGGGTGCCGCTATCATTTTCCGACACAACGAGGTCATCTGGTGGATCACCTTACCGATATCCGCACTGCTCAGTGATACATTTTGCCGATTTTGGTGGCAAAATGTTAATTTACAAGAGATTACCAGCAGGATAAAATAGATTTTTTTCATTTGTTTACCGCTTTTTATAGGCTGATACCCCTTGCCCGTTAATACCAAAAAGTAAGGTATTGTTGATATTCAGTACGCTCCTCACATCCCCTGTCAGCTTAAAGCCCGATCGCTGCTGATCTACATAGGTGAATTTACCCTTGCCATCCCCTTTTAGTAATATGCCATAATTGGCATCGTATTTTCCAAAGTGGATGCGTGCGTGGTTCATGTTGCCACACAGTAAGAGGTCATCGTTTCCATCCCCGTCATAATCCAGTGTGGTTATGGTAAATACCGGCGAGTATTGCGCTTGTAATGGCAGGGCTGCCTGGTGCAGTTTACCATGACCGTCACTAATGAATAAAACCGTTGACAAGATGTTTGCAGACAAGTGCTTTGCCCCCTGCATTTCCTGGGGAGTAAATATCTCGTTTATAGTAGCATCTGCATAGCTTTTATAATCCGGAAAACGGGAGCGCATCATGCTGATCTGGTCCAGCAGTTCATCACGGGTTACGCTGGGATAGCTTTTATGCTGAATGTAAAAACACAATATCGGATCGACCGAACCATTGTCATCAAAATCCTTATAATACATCTCGGCGGGCTCCTGATCTGAGGCCTTACATTGCGAATTTAAGCCCAGGTTACCAACAACAAGATCAGGATGTCCGTCGTGGTTAATGTCGCTCACCTGCAGGCAGTTCCACCAGCCGGCGTATTTTTTGTCAAAATATTTGGCGGTAGCGTCAACAAGCCTTCCGTTGCTGTTTTCAAAAACAGTTATTGGCATCCATTCTCCAACAACAACCAGGTCGGGCTTTTTATCGCCGTTCATATCTACCCAGGCAGCATCGGTTACCATGCCTATGTTTTTTAATGCCGGGTTATATTTGGCGGTTTGATCGGTAAAATGCCCTTTGCCATCGTTGATCAGGATGTAACTTTCAGGTGTTTCGGGGTAACGGCCCGGCACTACCCTGCCTCCCACAAAAAGGTCGGGATAACCGTCGCCGTTTATATCCGCCGCCTTTACACAGCCTTTACTGCTTAACATGTGCGGCAATGCATCCTTCAATTTGGTAAAACTCCCCTTGCCATCGTTGATGTAAAGCCGGTCCTGTAATAACGGATCGCCGGGCAGGTAATCGCCATACCCGCCTGAACACACGTACAGATCTGGCTTGCCATCTCCGTTTATATCAACGAAAACCGCGGCTGCATCCGTACTTTTCTTGTCGGCTTCAAAAGCAGCCTCCGGCTTTAAAATAAAGTTTTTATTCTTTTGCTGGATATACAAGCTTCCTGCCTTGCCGTTTTCTCCACCCACAAATACATCCTCCAGTCCATCGCCGTTCACGTCCCCCTTTATCACACATGGCCCGGAGAACGATAGCGGGTTCACCAATAACGGCTGACGTTTAAAATCGTTGGTTGTGTTTTGCACACTGCTATAAGCTACCGGCGATTTTGCCTCTGCGAACAAGGACGCTGAAGCTTCAGGCTTTTTATAATCACCAGTGGCGTCTTTTTCATTTAAGCTGATTTTCTTGTCTCCCTGTATATTTCGCAGCAATTGGGTTTTGCCCCGCTGCCAGATCACCCGCAGCGAATCAATCCCCTTATCAGTCCCCAAACCGAAATGCAACACCGGCGATACACTCGACTGGTAACCCCGGGTAGGCATTTGCTCCAGGTATTGTTTTTTACTTCCACTATAAATAATCACCTTAGCTCCTATTCCCTGGGTATTTTTATCGGCACCCTTTAGATCGATCTCCAAATAATGATTTTTGTTTTGGGTGGTTCCCCGGTTTTTATAGACAAAGGCAGGCTTGTTAATGTTATTAACCACTACGTCAAGGTTTCCGTCATTGTTCAGATCCGCATATGCCGCACCGTTGCTGTTTGAGGGTTGATCTATTCCCCAGGCGGCACTTGTGTTGGTAAAGGTCAGGTTGCCATTGTTCCTGAAAAAATAACTTTCTACCTCCGATGATGGCATCTTGCTAACAATATTGAGCAGGTCCTGTCGCATTACGCTTCGGTCCCGAAGATTATCTCCCATAAACTTCAGGAAATCCATATTGGTGTAATCGCGGGTAAAACCATTGGTCACAAACAGGTCCTTCCAGCCATCGTTATCGTAATCTGCAAATAGGGGCGCCCAACTCCAATCCGTATTGGAGATGCCCGAAACCTGGCCAATTTCACTAAAGGTATTATTGCCATTATTTACGTGCAGCATATTACGCATATACTGGTAATAAAAACCGGAGCGTAAATTCAGGGCGAATGATTCGTAATTATCGCCTCCAAATAATAGTTTTTGTCTTTTATTGTCCTCCGGAAGCATATCGAGCGTAAAGATATCCGGCAGCCCGTCATTATTGATATCGGCAATATCGTCGCCCATCGAGTATAGCGACGTGTGCCCTATCTGTTGAGGAAGCTTATCCGAAAACGTGCCATCGCCGTTGTTCGAGTAAAGCCTGTCGGGCACACTATAGTCATTGGAAATATAAATATCCGGCCAGCCGTCACCGTTAACATCGGCAATGCCGGCGCTCAAACCATATGACAATGAAGTATTTATTATTCCTGATTTTGCGGTCACATCGGTAAAATGTCCGTTATCATTCCTGAACATTCTGATGCCTGTTTCACTGTCTGGCTTGTTCATTAAGTCCTTAACTGATATATCGTCAAGGCTGCTGATCCGTTTCGGGTTGTGGTTAACCAGGAGCAGATCAAGATCGCCATCCCTGTCATAATCAAAAAAATAAGCCTGTGTGCTGGATGACGCGAAATCAAGCCCGTAATCTGCCGCCATCTCCTTAAATTGCGGTACGCCCTGGCTATCGTTCCCCTGGTTTATAAGCAACTGGTTTACTCTCTTTTCGGGCCTTAATTTTCCCGAATAGCAAACGTAGATATCCAGTTTACCATCACCATTGATGTCAACCATGGTCACACCCGTTTTCCAGGGTCCGGGGCGTCCGGCCACTCCGGCTTCGGCTGTTATGTCCTTAAACTGCATTCTACCCTGGTTCAAATACAGCTTGTTATCGGTCATGTTTCCGGTAAAATATATATCCTGGAGTCCGTCGCCATTTACATCGCCAACGGCCACCCCGCCTCCGTTGTAAAAATATTCGTACATCAGCACATTGGTGTTTAGCCCCTCTGTTAAATCGTTGCTGAAGCTGATGTTTGTTTGCGCGGGCGATAAAAGTTTGAATAAGGTATCCGAAGCTCTTTCGTTCTTTAAAGAATTTGAACTGCAACCGCAAAACCCCAAAACAACCAGTAACCCACTTATGCGATAAAACCAAACAAACGACAGGGCTTTTTTTGAACTCATATTATTAGCAAACATCAATGTTAACATGTGTAACTAACCTGCTAAAGCCTAATTTTCCAGCAATTGGCGTTTTGTTAACAAAAGCGACTTTTTGATGGCAAGCCATCGATAAAGCGAAGCATTAAAGGTTTACCCGGTCATTAAAAACGGATAACCCTTAGGTCACTTCCTGCGTTTGCATTTTAATACCCGGAACGGTTTTAACTGGTTAATTACGTAGCTAATATGAAGAAAATAATAATAAATAAACGGGGGCAAACTCGGCAATCAAGCGGGGGAAATTAAGCGAATAAAGCTAAATCTATCTTAAAACACTTTCTTGTTATACCCGGCTGACCTTATTCTTTTTCATAACATCGCGGTTCATTGTTTGGTCTTTATGGAAGGGGTCACGAAATTTCTTGATATAATCAGACGGATTTAATCCAAACAGTTTGGCGAACTGTTCACGAAAATGCTTAGGATCGTGAAAGCCAACTTTATAGGCTGTTTCTGACACTGTACTATCAGTAGTTAAAAAGATCTCGGCAGCCTTGCGTAAACGAATGAAGCGTATAAAACTGTTTATTGACTGCCCGGAAATAGATTTGATCTTCCGGTAAACATTGGAATGGCTCATCCCCATCGCGTCGGCAAGGGTTTTTATACTAAAATCAGGATCATTCAGGTGATGCTCAACAATATCGAGGCATTTTTGTAAAAACTCCTTATACTCCTGCGAGATTTTCAGATTATTGGGCTTTAGGGTGATCTCATTGAAAAAATATCGCTGAAGATTATTTCTTGTTTTTAGCAAACCCTTTACCCGGGCTATCAGCATTTCCTTTTCAAAAGGCTTGCTGATATAGTCATCGGCACCGCCCTCTATACCCTTTAATTTTATTTCGGGCGAGGTAATCGCGGTAAGCAGTATAACCGGAATGTGATTAAGTTCCGGATCTTCCTTTATAAGTGTACACAACTCTATACCGCTCATTCCGGGCATCATTACGTCGCTGATGATAATGTCTGGCATCAATTCCCTGACCATTTTCAACCCGGATTCCCCGTTATCGGCTTCGTATACGATATAGTCGGACATGAAAACCTGTTTAATATACTCACTGATTTCCTTATTATCCTCAATGATCAGCATTGCCTTCAAATCAGCAGTGAGTTCGGCTGATGCAGGTTTATCCTTGTCGGTCTTACAAGTGGCGTCGCCCGCTGTGTCTTCTTCAATCAGTTCATCAAAAAACACCGACCTTTTGGCCGTAACGTCCATTATAGTTGCTGATTCAAAATGATCTCTCCCCTTGAGTAGTTCCAGGCTAAAAACGGTTCCCTGTCCGGCTTCACTTTCATAGCTTATTTTTCCACTATGCTGCTCAACATAATTTTTCACAAGGAACAAACCGATCCCCAACCCACCTTTAGAAAGGGTGCTATGCTGATATTCCTGGTAGTACTTGTTATAAAGTTTATCGCCGGCCGTTTGCCCTATCCCGCACCCGGTATCCTTAACCTGTATATTCAGCTTGTTTTCTGATTGTTCTACGCGCATTATAACTTCGCCACCCGGTTCGGTAAACTTAATTGCGTTTGATAATAGATTAAATAGTACGATCTCTATCTTCTCCCGGTCGGCTATCATTTCGATGTTATCGTCGGTACAAAAATATTCAAAGCGCAGCATTTTTGATTTTGCCTGGTGGGTAAAGCACAAAAACACTTCCTTACTTAGCTCAGCAATATTAATCCTGGCCAGTTTTAGTTCATCTGCGGCAGCATCTGCCTTCCTGAATAACAACAACTGGTCAACAAGGCTTAACAACCTTTTAGCATTACGGTTAATGGTATTGAGGTTCTGCTGGTCTATATCATTCCCACCCTTATATAGTATTTCCTTTAAGGGGTTAATGATCAGCGTTAAGGGCGTCCTGAACTCGTGCGAAATATTGGTAAAGAAGGAGAGTTTCTTCTCGTGTAGCTCCTTTTCCTTTTCTGTTTCAATATGGGCCAGCTTAACTTCGTATTTAAGTTTAGCCTGCCTGTTGTTGTAATAAATATACCCGTAAACAGCCGCAGAAAATAACGAGAAGTAAACCAGGTATGCCCACCAGGTCATATACCACGGTGGCGTTATGATTATGGTTAATGATTTTCCAACTTCATTCCATACGCCATCATTATTTGAGGCCTTTACCCGAAAAATATATTTGCCCGGGCTTAAGTTTGTATAAGTTGCCTTGCGCTGGCCGCCAACGTAGTTCCATTTCGCATCAAAGTTTTCCAGCTTGTAGGCGTAGCTGTTCTTTTCAGTATGCGTGTAATTAAGTGCAACAAACTCTATTGAAAATACACTTTGGTTATATTTTAAAACTATTTCGCGGGCATTTTGGATAGGCTCTTTAAGCGGGCTGTTATTGCCCGGAACAATTGATTTGTTAAATACCTGGAGATCGGAAAAATATACCTGCGGCGCAACCTTATTATAATTAACAGCCAACGGATCAAAAGAAACCAGGCCTTTATTGCCGCCTAACAATATTTGATGATCATTCACCTTGTAGATAACGGAGTTGACAAATACCCCGTCGCCATCATCAAAGTTGATTACTTTTAGCGATTGCGGATTAAAACACGATACCCCGGTTTCGGTTGCTATCCACAAATTACCCTCACTGTCTTCTACCATCTGTTTAAAAACATTACTGGCAAAACCATCCTTCTTTGAGAAAACCCGGAATGAGTCTGTGTGCTTATTGTACTTATTTAACCCATCCTGGGTACAGATCCAGATATTGTTATGCGAATCGAGAAATATATGATGTATTTCATTATTGCTAATGCTGCCGTTCTTCTTATCGTTTGCCTGGTAATTATAAAACTGTTGCGATGCCTGGTCAAATCTATTTAAACCGCCACCCTCTGTACCTATCCAAACGCTATTTTTCTCATCCTTCAACAGGCAATATAAATGATTACTGCTTAGCGAGTAGGGCTTGTTCTTTTGATTATAGTAATGAGTGTAGGTGTTGGTTTTACTATGGAAAATCTTGAGCCCGGCATCGGTTGCAAGCCAGTATTCTCCTGGGCTCACTTCTAAAATATCCCTGAATACATCTTCATTAAAAAAGCTGCCCAGGCTTGAATGATGGGCATGATGTGTAAATGCCCCGGTTTTTTCATTATACTCATCAAATCCAAATTCCGTTAGCGCCCATAATTTTCCCGAAGAATCCAGGTACAATTTATTTGTCGCATTGCTCCCGATACTTTTGGGGTCTTCTGAATGAAAAAAGGTATTAGATGCCTTTGTATTTAGCTGAATGGTTGTTAATCCGTTATTGGTTCCTACCCAAACTGCCTGGTCTTTAACAAGAATACTCTTTACTATCCGCTTTCCGTTAAAAAAAGGATAAAATGCAAATTTATACTGCTGCTTATCCAGCTTGGTCAAGCCCTCCATAGAACAGACCCAGATAATGCCATTATTATCCTGCATCAGCCCGGCTTGCTGAAAACTTGTCAAATCATTAATTTTTTGCCAGGTATTAGTTAGGGAATTGAACCAATAAAAGCCCTCATTACCTCCTAAGACCATTAAATGATGGCCTAAATTTAAAATTCTAAAAACGCCCTGATCTTCGTTATCAGGGGATGGATAGGCCGTAAACTTAGCAGATTTGGTGTCGAACTTAAACAAGCCCTTCCAATACGTCCCCACCCAGATGCTTCCATCGTCGTCCAAACAAATACTCCATACGTCGTTTGGATTCTTGTCGTTGGCGCTTTGGGCCTGTGGAAAATTCACAAACTTTTTAGTCCGCTTGTCAAACCGATTTAAACCGCCGCTCCAGTTACCGAGCCAAAGGTTATTTTCGCGATCTTCAACAATTGCATTTACAGACTTCCCTTTTATTGCATTTTTATCGGAGGGATTGGGTTGAAAAATTTCAAAGCTTTTAGTTTTTTCAATAAACCGGTCAAAGCCATCATCTGTGCCTATCCATATATTATTTTCGCTATCAGCAAGCAGCGACCAAATCTTGTTATTACTCAGTGATGCAGGTACCTTGTCCTGGTGACTAAACCTTTTAAACTCTTCGGTAAGCGGATCAAGCAGGTTTAAGCCGTCAAGCGTGCCCACCCAAATTCTTCCGTTTTTATCCTCGGTAATGGTATTGATGTAGTTATTTGTTAGGCTGGTGCTGTCGCCCGGGATATTAATAAATGTTTTAAAATTATACCCATCAAACCTGCAAAGACCATTTTGAGTACCAACCCAAAGGAAGCCTTTTCTATCTTTTATGGCGCAGGTGGTGCTATTAGAAGGGAGGCCGTTATTTATATTGTAAGTTTTTATGGCGTAGCTGCTGAGCTCCGGCACATCGCTGTTTTTGGGCCTGCTAAATTGAGCATACCCGGTTTGCACCATTAAAAGTGTAAACAAAAACACGCCAACCTTGAAGACCCTCATTTAATATTTATAATTGTTTATATAACACTTATTGCAGGTAGCAAAGTGCTGAACTCCGTGTAAATATATCCAAATCAAGTTAATTTGAAAATTTTAATGCCCGCAATGCTATGATTCGGGTCCTCTATTTTTCGCCATAAAACTTCATCCAACTGGCTGTAAAACATTGCTATAAAGGCAGCTAAGTAACGCTAAAACGATTTTAATGTATTCTCCCTAAGGAAAAAAAGCCGCATCACCTGGTAAAGCCGCCTTTTCTCCCTTAGTACCTATCATCTTAAAAATCTTATTGCAGGCTTGTAAAAAACTGTTTTGCCTTTATAACTTCGGTATGTGTTAATGATGACGAATATTCCGTTTGCAATGTATAAAACAGGGATCATGAATATAAATATTTCCAGGTCACTGTAACCCAGGATCGAAAAGCTTACAACCTTTATCCCAAAAATCAAACCTGCTACAGTAAGGCCATAGCACAAAAATATAAGCATACACCACGAGATCTGAAAATTCAGGAGTCTTTTACCCATCTCACTCAGGTTTTTTATTTTATCTTTTTTTAAAAACCATAATGCCAGTGGAACAATAATTCCGAGGATTGGAAAGGCGATAAAGCTTAACGCCGACAGGTTGAGCAATATTAAGACTCCCTTATCTTCCTGTTCAGCCCAGTCTATTAATTCATCAGGGGTAACGGTTAAAGCATTAGCGAGTCTCTTAAGTGTATCGCCCCTTGGTTCAGTTTCGCCGCCCTCAATTCGTTGAACTGTTCTTAAATTTATTTGCGCGGTTTCAGCTAACTCATCCTGGCTAAATCCTTTGCGGGTACGCAGTTCCTTAATTTTTTTTGCTAAATCAATGTTCTTCATTTTACTGTTTGTTTGGTACCGGCAAATGTATTGTAAGATAGTATTTTTACTTTACGACTTGTTTACGGCATTTTTACGGCACGTGTGTCCTGACGTAAACAGGGCGTTATTTAATCCTATAAGTCTTGTTATTTTGTTAACTTTAACATATTGTATACCCCTTGCTTTTTCAAACCCCATCCCCTATATTAATCGAATTATTTAGGTGTTTATAAACACTGTTTAAATTATGAACACTACAACCCGAACCGTTATCGCTTTATGCTTTACTTTGTTTTCTGTAATACTGGCACTCAGCAAGTGTCACAACCGCCAGGTTAAACAATACCAGTTTGAACATACCTGGACGCCTGCTCTGGAGGCGCAAATGCGCGATGTGTTTTATTCGCAAGCAGCAAATATTGTTACTGACGATAGTTCCAAAGCCGCCTATGCGGATTGTGCAGTATCAAAAATCAAAGCGCTGTTTCCGAATGGCCTGGCGAGCATGAACCTTACCGAAATGACTGATAGCGTAAAAATTGCGATAATGAAAATAGGCGCCGAATGTTCATCCGAACTTACAAAACGCATAAATGTGTGGCAGCCCGAACTTGTGCAACAGCTAAAGCTACAACTATATTCGTATCCCGAAACCAAGCTTCTACCCGCCGCCGCCAAGCCCGAATACGTGGACTGTTTAGCATTCAGGATAAAAGCGGAGTTTCCTAAGGGCCTCTCCGTCGTCGGTAAGGATTCTGTCAAAAAGTTTATTGAAAGGGCGCGAACAGGTTGCCTGTTATTGGTGGTAAATAAATATAAAAAACGAAGGTTAAGGGATACAGTAAATAATAAATAGCTGGACATTTAAATTCAGCCCAAATGAGATTTGCCACCTTTATAATATCTGGTTAACTCCTGCTGTTCCCCGCCGGGACCTGTAATAATAAAACATTTGCGGTTTTTCCGGAACGGAAGGAAAACGGGCTCATCCTCAATACTGATTTGATAGGCTGATATTGAATGTAACACCGCGCTAATTTTATTAAAGAAAAGAAACATTAAATCTGTGCCATCCAAATATTGATATCCTGGTCAGATGGTATGTTTAGCTTTTTTCTGATCCTGTATTTTTTCCCCTCTGCTGCCCGCACGGATGATTTAGTATAGCGGGCTATTTCCTTGGTTTCGAAATTTAGCCTTAGTAATGCACAAAATTCAATTTCACTCGCCACCAGGTTGGGGGCCATATTTAAAAGTTTTTTACTGAATTCAGGGTCGAATTCATTGAACTTGATTAAAAATGCCGGGTTATTGTTAACCGCCAGTTCAACAATTTCTTTTAGCTCCTCCATTTTTGCAGGAGAATGTTTGTCTTCGTCCCGCGTTATCTTTTTCAATAGCTCGTCTATTTTTTGCTGCGCGGCGTGTACCGACAGTTCGCTTTCCTTCCGTAAAAGCATTTCGGCTTTATTTAACTGATTTATAAAAACGATGAGCGAGATGGCGAACGCCAGCAAAAGAAACAAAGCTGCCATGTAAAAACTGTTCAGTATGCTGGTGGTTTCCTGGTAATTTTTTAGCGCCATTTCTTTAAACCCCATTGCCATGTTATAGTTAATGTCCTTAACCTGGCCAATAATACCCTCCATTTCGGTACTTATGTAGGTGTTCAGCCTGTTTAGCTGCCGTTGCATTGTCAGCAGTTTGATGTTTTGTTGTTGAAGCTTCTGCAATTTTGCTGCGTAAGCATCCTTATTCCCTGCTAGTATTTTTTGGGTTCGGGCGTCAATGGTGTTTGAGTTTTTATACCTGTTTATCTCCAGCGAGGATGTAGTGTTTTTATTAACGATCGCATCCTTTATTCTTTTCAGCAGACCACTTTTTTTTATTATCCGGCTGGTATCTACACTGCTATTTTCTGTATTCTTTTGAAGAGAGTTAACACCCGCATTAAATGTAAGCGCATCTTTATCGGTTTGATCATGCAGGTTAGTGTAAACGGCAAGCAGGGAATCAAAACTATGCCTTAGCGCATAAAGCTTATCCGACAATTCAATTTTCCTTTTATACCATGATTTCACCTGGTTATTCTGGGCCGGGGTTAGCCGGGAGGTATCGGTTCTATTTCTCAATAAAGTGTCAATCTCATTAAAGGCTTTTGACAATTTTATTTTGTAGTCCGAAATTTTACGTGGATTGGTAGTAAACAGCGCTTCCTGGAAATCATCCTCCGCCTGGTGAAGCAGCAACAGGGCTTGCTCCGGTTTCGACTGGCCATGTTCAACGTCTGTTGCTAAATTGGAAACCTCACGCAGCGTTTTGGTAATGTTCTTTTGCACCACTAGCGCGGTCACCGAAAAAATAATAGTAAATACCAGGAAAACCAAAAGGATCTTTCTTCCCAGTCTTTTTGTATAAGTCACATTCATCTATTTGCCCTGTAAGCTATCAACTTTATTATCAATGTACAAAAAGAGCAACTTACAACGAAATCAGCTCATAAAAAAACTACTCACATCTACACATTTCGCATAAATTCAAGACCGGGAGCACTGCCAAAGACCATATTTATCCGGTTCAACGAATCACCAAACATCTATTTTTCATTGACTATCAACAAATTAAATTTACGAATGTAGATGTGCGTAGTCAAATTTTCTTCATCATACATCCCAACCGGGTTTCTTTGTATCGGCATAAACTCATTTTGCATCAACTAAAAAAACAATGCCATGAGCTTGTATTCAACCTATAACATGAAGCACACAATTGAACTTAACGAACCAAATCAAACTTTGGACCAGATGATCATGCCTATGATGCTGACCAATGAAGTGAATACACCTGCGTATATCAACCGGGCCTTTCTATCGCAGGTTGGTTATACCTTAAACGAAATCCCGGACCACAACAGCTGGCTTATAAAAGCATATCCTAATCCTGATTACCGCGAAAAGGTTATGGAAAATTGGGATGATGCTGCGGCAGCTGCCTCAATCAGCGACGATGCATCTGCTCACCTCCTATCTAAAATATGCTGCGCCGATGGGGTGTCCAGGTGGTTTGAAATCCACCACCATACCATAGGTACCAAACATGCAGTCACTTTTTTGAATGTGGATGAACTGAAAAGACAAACCGAAGATCTTACCGAGGTAGCGCAGCAAAAGGAAACACAACTATGCATTATCGCCCACGATGTAAGAAGCCCGCTGAGCAGCATCAAACAAATTGTTAGCGGTTACGAAAAAATAAATCTAAGCGAAAACGATGTTGAAGAATTGTTTTTTAGAATGAACAGCCAGGTGGATCACGTTTTTAACATCGTTAATTCAATATTGATTCGTAATAGCGACGAACGGGGCCGGTTTATACCACACCACGAGCCTATCAACCTTAAAAGTTTCTTTTTAAAATATCCAGTGTTTTATAAAGAACGCTTAACGAACCAGGACATCAGCCTGTTCCTGGATTTAAAAGACGATACAACCATTAATTATGATGCGGGTATTTTAGACGTGATCTGCCGTAATTTGTTAGACAACGCCATAAAATTCACGGGAAACAATGGAGCAATCCATGTTTCATTCAAAAGGTTGACGGGTTATGCACAGCTAATTATAAGCGATACCGGGCCGGGAATGCCCGCCGAACAGGTAGCCCAAATGAACGGCAACCAAGGGAATCGCAAATCTCCCCGAAACGTAACCGACGGCTTCGGGCTGGGCCTCCTGTTCGCTAAAGAACTTCTTGAAAAATACCACGGACGGTTGTCGGTTAAAAGCGAGACCGGAGTAGGTACTTCATTTATAATAGATATCAATGATCATTTCTTAAATTAAAAACAACATGAAAAAGTTAATTTTAATACTGGCTATAGGGCTTTACGCCTCCCAGTCACACGCAAATGCCTCCTTAACATATAGGAAACCACAAACAGATACTGCTGAAGTTAACAAGCAGGTAAAAAAACTTAGTTCAAAACTGGCGGACCTTAACTCGCAGCTCAGCGAAACGCGAAACCAGGTCCCCGTTGATTCCATGAAAATGGAAAGTACCCTTGCCCAGTCACATGCGGCACAGGTTAAAAGTAAAAAACGCTCGGAACAGGCGGTTGATGGCGATATGGGCGATGTAAAGTCGGCTGAAAAGCAGGCCAAAAAGGCCACTAAACAAACCAGTGAAGCCGAGGATGCGGCCAAACAACTGGAACACGATCGCAAAAAAATAAAAAAACTAATGGAACAGATAGAGAAAACGCAAAAAGAGCTTGATAAGATCCAGGCAAACGGCGCTTAATAAGTTGCTGCTAACTTGATTACCCTTAGCTACTCATTCATCAGTATCGGCTAGTGAGGTTGGGGCCTGACCTTTGGGTTGGGCCTTTTTATAACGATTACATACCGGGGAACAGCGGTGGCTGCTGGATTATGCTTATTCCTCTTTAAAGTGCAACAGGATAAGTGTTAACACCAAAAAGCTAACTGTCTATCTGAAAAAGCCTTCAGCGCGTCAGATATTTCCAACTAACAAAGAGGGGGTTTACAAGGGTTTACATAATTCAATGTAAACCCTTGCTTAAATTACTTAAAATCAACAGCTTGTATAGTTTTTTCTTAAATAAGTGTAAACCCACTTTCTTAAAAATACTATTAGCTAGACTTCAGTTTATAAGTGATTCAACACTAGTCAGTCGCCGAATACAGTTTAACAGGCCCCAGTAATCCGGATTCAAGCAATGGCGTATTTACATTGAGCATGTCAAAACGGAAGGCGTCATGTGTTTTAGTGATCTTTTTTTCTTTTGGCAGACTTAGATCATGTACTACACGATTTGCCCATAAATTGATCACATCAACCTGTAATATATTGCCCGTTAGCTTTACCGCATCGGTGATTTCAACGCGCCACGGTGCGCACCACAACACCCCAAGCTTCTTCCCGTTTAATCGGACTTCTGCAACATCCTTAACATCTCCCAGGTCAAGAAATATTCTGCCGGCGCGTTTAGTCAAATCAAAGGTTTTGGTATACGTGGCCGTACCTGAATAATATTTAATGCCTTCTTCTGATCTTTTGGTCCAGCTTATCAATTCAGGAAATTTGGCTTTAGCCGGGCCGCCCCATTTTGGATCAAATGCCGCATTCCATGGGCCATCCAACTTTCGGATTTCCGCAAGTTTTGGGAAGTTGCTCTCAGATTTCCCTTTTGCATTTATCGCAACAGGCTTGCGAAAAACGACGAAATAAGAACTAAATGCATCCATCTCCAGCGGTAAGGTTGTACCTGAACCGGCCTGGTGATAGGCACTGGCTTTAATGGTTTTACCGGATACCGCATCCCATATTTCGGGTTGTTTCCCTGTCACACGGAAGGTAAAGTCACGGTTTTGATGTTGATTAGTGCGGTTAATTACGAAATAGATCTCGTCTTCACCACTCGTACGGTGGATATAATCGAATTGGTCCGAATCTTCGGTCTGTCCGGTAAAAGTAAAGTCCTGGGTAACGCCGTCAGCAACCAGAATCTCTCTTGGTGTTTTGCCCCAAATTATACGCCCCTTTCCCAAACGGCGTTCGGTACGGATTTTACCGTCAAGATCGCCCCAAATTTCAGCGGCTACTTTTCTCACCTCAACATCACAATCCGGGTAGTTTTTCAATTCTGCGGATGCGGCAGGCGGCGGGCCAACAACTGTTGCACCCATCATAATTAATTCCCTGATCTTTTTAATCACCGGTAATGACATCGCATTGGACGGGACCGGGGATACCGACAAACCCTGGTAATCGCCAACTTGCTTTGTAATTTCCGGTACCGGCGAAACACAATTCTGCAACACCAAAAGTTTATAACTCATGCCATCAGGTAAAATAACACGTCCATTCTTTACGCTCATCCGGGTCAACAATACTTCCGGGTTGGCGTAATCGCAGTCATAGCCGGGGCCAAGCGAAGGGATATCATATTTGGGAGGAGCCAACAGCGGTGGCCTTTCACCCAGGTAGAAACAAACATCGCCTACGAATTTTCCCTGTTGCAGCATAAACTGGCAACGGGAGAGGTACGTAAAAAATGCCGGCGATTGTTCCCACCAGGTAATATTAGGTGTAAAATGCTGCCCCGCACAAAATTCATATCCAGGCTTGCCATCTGACGGCGGCTGGCAGGTGGCCTGGTGAAGCATAAACCGATTGATTCCCTCGCAAAATGCGTCATTAGCGTAAGGCTTCAGATCTGACGGCCCAAGGGACCAGTGTGTGGCGTCCTTATCCTGCTCAGTAAATGCTTCTGCCTCTGCCTGCGTCTTGCCGTACATATGGGCAGCGGTTGCAGTTTGTTTTAAGTTGAGCCGCTCCATCGGGCTTTTATTGTACCCACCCGGTGCATTACGGTTCCCGTTTACCCAAAACTCTCCCGAAAGGATATCACAATGGCCGAAATTCTTCAATACATCCTGGGGTGGAATGTCGTTCGGCCCCCCGGCTTCATTCCCAACCTTCATCCCGTTCTCATGGCACAATTCTTCAAAATGGCCGTAATAATTCTCTGCAATACAATCCTGGATAGTACGGTCAAAATCATCACGAAACCTTGATGATACATCTGCATCAACGACATTGTAGCCGGCCAGGGCGGGCATGTAACTCTTTAAGTCATATCCCCTGAACCTGTTAAACTGGTTAGGAAAATCCTGTGTCCAGGTAAGCTTTCCACATTCCCAGCTGTCAGACCATAAATAATCCAAATGGCCGCCTGCCTTCTTAGCTTCCTCAATCACAGTTTTACCCAAATGGGCGAAGTAATCGTCTAATGCTGCCTTGCTTAAATAATCTATCTCGTAGCCTTCTCCGCCTTTAAAAGTATCGCCTTCGGGGTAGGCATGCCATTTACTCCATGGAGCGCCGGTAAGCGTGTACCCGGTTCGTAAAATCACCCATTTCCCTTCAGGAACGTTCCATTCAAAATGGCCGTCGGCACGCAGCTTGTCTGTTAAATCAACAATGGTTTTAGGGTCGATTATTTTATTGCTATCCGGCGCCGGGAACGCCTGCACCATAATATCGTGGTAATAGTTATCTACTATCTTAGGTTGAGGCAGCAAGCCCGAAAATTTAGCACCTCCATCAACCCGCAACTCAGCAGATATTACCTTTTTCATGGCATTATCTTTGGTAACGGATGGCCCCATCATCGTCCACCCTCCGGCCAGGTTAAATCCCATTTCTATGTGTAATCTTTTAGCTTCCCTAACAGCGTGACGAAAAAGCGCACGCCATTCCTCACCCAGAAACTCCACACCAAAAAGTGGTTCTTTCCCTGCATATCCTCCTGTACAAATCATGTTAACGCCACTGATTCCTTTAACCTTAAACTGCTCCAGATCCCGTGTAATTCCTTCTTTGGTTACCCGGTTGAATTCCCAAAACCAATAAATTCTTGGCTTTGCTGAATCTGGTGGCATATGAAATAAAGTCAACAACGTATCGGTACCTAAAGCATTCTTTTTAATGCCATTTTTATTTTGCTGCGCCTGGCTGACCTTCGGGGCATTTAAAACAAAAAGTGCCAATAAAAATATCAGGAAGCTCAGTTGGCGAAAAGGCATTTTATTCATAGGCTAAATTTAGTTACAGTTTAAGATATAATTTTAATGTTAGAAAAGTTAGTAACTAAAACGGGTAAACAAATTTTCACTTGTTTACCCGTTTACGGTGATAGATTTAAGACAAATGATTAGTATCCCGGGTTTTGGGTCAGTTTACTATTTATCTGTATTTCCCGGAACGGAATTGCGTATATCAGCCTGTCGGCGGTAACGTTAAACGTAATAGGTAACAACCACGGGTTCAGCGCCTTCTCCGTAACCCCTTTTGCGTTCAAAACATCGATAGCAGTGCCATAGCGTATAAGGTCGGTCCAGCGATGGTTTTCAAAGGCAAGCTCATGACGCATTTCGTTGGAGACATTTAGCTTGTTAGCTACAGCTACCGCCGGCAAGCCGGCTCTCGCTCTAACCTGGTTTAAATAGGGCAAGGCCTCACCTGCCTTACCTTCATCAACAAGGCATTCGGCCAGCAATAGCAACGCGCCCGAGTAGCGGTAAACGGGCCAGTTGTCGTCCGTGTTATACTCAACCTGGTATGGTGGATGCAGGTACTTTTTTATAAAATAATAGTATCCTAAACCAGGTGTAGGTGTGTAATTAACAGGGCTTTTTACGGCTGTAGTTGTAAGCACTTCGTTCGCAACTGTACCTTCAGCAACGGCAATTGAAGCCGGGAGGCGTAAGTCGCCGGATTCGTACGAGTCTACCAGTTCTTTTGTAGGAACATTCCATCCACCGCTGGCCAGTCCGCCACGGGCATTGGTACCGTGCAAGCCAAGTATGGCTTCAGAATTAGTGGTTTTGGGTATAAACCGCCAAATAAAATCACTCTGCTGCCCGTCATTACCCGCCTTATATTGAACTTCGAATATCGACTCTGAACTGTTTTTATTTACCGGGTCGAACACGTCAGCATATTTGGCTAACAGTGCATAATTCATTTTAGTAATATCGGTTAATGCGGCTTCGGCCTTTGCATAATCTTTTGTAGTTTTCGACATACACGCATAAGCCAGCAACATTTTCGCCGATCCCTGGGTTGCCCTGCCCGATTGCGGGAAAGTTTTTGGAATAGGTAACAGCGGTATAGCAGTATTCAAATCGTTTATAATTTGTGCATAAACCTCATCGGCCGAACTCCTTGGCAAAAACGCGCCGGCCACATCAGTAACTTCCGTCAATTGTAATGGTACGCCGCCGTAATGCTGCACCAGGTCATAATAGTAAAATGCCCTTAAAAACAAGGCTTCGCCACTTACCTGGTCCTTATCTGCCTGTGTCAGGCTGGATTTAGGCAGTCGTGATAATACGGTATTTACTGTGGCAATACCTGAATAATCATTCCCATAACGGTTCCCCGGGTTATTTGGCTCCTGGCTCGATATGTTATTATCAATAAATTCAGCCATGGCTTCGGCGCTTGTGGATGTACCCCTGTCGGCGGAGTATATGGTAAAAAACGTATTGTCAGACCGCATTTCATCCATGTAAATGCCTGTAAAGGCTACTCCTCTTAAATTGGTGTAAGCCCCGGTTAATGCCTGGTTGAACTCGGCCGTATTTTTGAAAAACGTTGCGGAGCTTAGTGTTGTTTGCGGAACCAGGTCGAGGAAATCCTTTTTACAGGATACCAACCCCATTACCGCCAATAATATATATGATATCTTTTTCATTTTTTGTTGCTTTAAATAAATTACCTTAAAAACCTGCATTAATACCCAGCGAAAGCACCCTTGGGATTGGGTAGCCGGTAAAATCACGACCCTGGTTTAGCCCGTTTAGCCCCGCAATTCCGGCTTCGGGATTCATGCCCGGATATTTAGTGAATATAAATGCGTTTTGCGCGCTCACATAAGCCCTGAAGCTTTTAAAATACTTGGTTTTTTTGATCGGTAAGGTGTAACCGAAGGTTATGTTTTTTACCGCAAGGTACGTTGCCTTAAATACTTGCCTGCTGGTGAAATTGCGGAAATCAGCAGTGGTGCCGCTCCTTGTTCTTGGGTAAATCCCATCGCCCGGGTCTTGTTCTGATCTCCAGCGGTTAGCAACGCCTTGTCTCACGTTAAACACACCGTCAAGGTTTTCTGTTGATTGAAATGCATCGTCGGCAATATCATTTCCTACCGATCCTGCCATAACAATGCTTAAGTCAAGGTTTTTGTACGAAAAACTGTTGGTTATGCCATAAGTAAAAGTAGGGTTCGGGTTCCCGATCCAGGTTCTGTCATAGCTGTCGATCTTTCCGTCCGGAACGCCGTTAGGTCCGCTAACGTCTTTAAACCGTGCTGTTCCAACCATGGCTGTTGCGTCATGTGGTTCCGAATCAAACTGCGCCTGGGTCATATACACACCGGTATTTATATACCCGTAAAACAACCCGATTGGATGGCCAACTGCGGTGCGGTTATCGTCCCAATATTCGCCATAGCCGCCAATTGGTGCATTGTTGGTACCCAACTGCTTAACAATGTTACGATCGAATGAAATATTAAACCCGGTGTTCCATTTCAAATCACCTGTTAAATTCCGGGTGTTGACAGTGAATTCGTGTCCCCAGAAATCAAACCGGCCAATATTCGAGGTAATGGTTGAAAATCCCGATTGTACGGGGATATCAATACCGTATAATAAGCCGTCGGTTTTTTTCTTGTAATAATCATAGGTAAATGAAACCCGGCCGTCAAACAGCTCCAGGTCTAAGCCAAGGTCATACCCGGTTGTGGTTTCCCAGGTTAGGTTGTTGTTGCCTATTCCGCTCAACACCTTTCCAGGGACTACCTGGTTGCTGAAAACATAATTGGTGGTATTTACCGATGCTAAGTATGAATAATCGCCGATATTATTGTTACCAACTTTTCCATAGCTGGCCCTTATTTTCAGGAAGTTAATGGCTTTTATATTTTTCATAAATGCCTCATCCGATACAACCCAGCCCACGTTAACAGAAGGGAAATTTCCGTATTTGGTATTGTTACCAAATTTCGACGAACCATCCCTTGCAAAGGCTACCTGTAACAAATATTTTTGATCGTAATTGTAGTTAAATCGCCCTATATACCTCAGGTACGACCATTGGGTAGCCCCAACGTTCCCTATCCGGGTAGTAGCCGCGTTTATCCACTGGATGTTATCATCAGGAAACTGGCTCCCATCAATGTTACTATTTTCAAAAGAATACTTTTGAGCGGTATAACCTGCCAGCACATCAAAATTATGTTTACCGCCTATTGTTTTCTTATAGTTTAAGGTGTTTTCACTCAGCCAGGTTACAAAATTACTGGTGTTGTAACTACCAGATGCCGGGTTTGGCGGCGCGCTTCCCAATCCACCCTGTGCTGTGGAAGGCGTAAACTGCCGGTTGACCGTATTATCGGTATTTACATTTATCGCCGATTTAAACTTTAACCCATCGATAATTTTAACTTCGGCCCAGCCGTTTGCCAGTACCCTGGCAGCCTTGCTTTTGTTAACAATTTGCGTTAACACAAGGTAATAGTTGGGATTAGGAAACATTCCCGGTTGTGAAAATGACAGTGGATAGGAACCATCCGCATTCTTGTAGTTTAACGTTGGATCCATCAAAAACGCGTTCTCAATAATGTTACGCCCGTTGTCCAGCCCAGGCACTACCTGGTTGTTGCCATACGACAGCTCTAAGTTTACACCCAGGGTTAACCTGTCCGAAGCGGTGTAAATATTGTTGCTGCGCGCCGTAAAACGCTCGTCGTATGAATTAAGCATCACACCCTCTTGCTTATTATAGTTAAGGTTTACCACCGATTTTAAATCAGTAGTACCCGAGGTGATCGCCAGGTTATAATTTTGGCTTACTGCATTTCGCAACAAAATATCGAACCAATTGGTGCCCTTTTGCCCTGCATACTGACTGGGGTTGGCGTAAACGGCGGGGATTCCCCCTGAATAACCTTCGTACTTTATGGCGTCTTCGTAATATTCCTTTTTATATTCTGCAAATTGCTCGGGATTCATCAGGTCCGGCTTCCCACGGTCGGGTACCGACTGAACGCCGGTATAGGCACTAAACTCAATGCTTTTTTGGCCTACTTTTGCCTGCTTTGTGGTTACCAATATAACGCCATTGGCAGCCCTTGAGCCATATAAGGCGGCCGATGATGCATCCTTCAATACGGTAATGGATTCAATTTCGTCAGGGCTTAAACTCTGCAGCCCGCTTTGCGACGGAAATCCATCAATCACAATCAATGGATTATTACCGGCATTAATGGATGCGGCCCCCCTGATCCTAAAACTCATTTCGGCGCCAGGCGTTCCTGAATTTTCGTTGATTTGTACACCTGCCAGTTTACCCTGCAGTTTTTGCCCGATATTGGCCACCGGCATATCCTTTACCTCCGATATTTTTATCTGGCTTATTGCCCCGGTGATCTCGCGCTTACTTTGCGTTCCGTAACTTACTACTACCACCTCCTTTAAACCGTTGGAAGATGGCGTGAGACTTACATTTATTACGGTACGCCCGTTTAACGATACTTCTTTAGGTTCGAAGCCCAGGTAAGAAAACACCAATTTTGCGCCGGTAGTATCAACAAGCTTAAGCGCAAATTCGCCATTTACACTGGTAGTTGTACCTGTAGTTGTACCTTTAACCACTACATTTACACCAGGCAGGGCCTCGCCTTTATCGTCGCTTACCTTTCCCTTAACGGTTATTGTTGCAGCGGCATTCTCCGTTCCGTCCAGTAATTGTACCTCGGGCTTTTGCTTTTCAACAATAATTACCTTGTTCTTTTTTTCAATGTAACTGAGGTCCACGTTATCAAAAATGCCTTGCAAAATTGAAGCTACCGTTTGGTCGGTTTCGTTTACATTTAAATGCTGATATTGCTTTATCAGCTTTTCATTGTAGGTAAAGCGAATATTGCTTTTACCTTCAATATCCTTTAAAATATCCTTCAGGCTTTTATTATCCGCCCGGATATTTATTTTCGTTTTTTCTAATATCTGCCCGGCTGAATTGCTCGCCCAAAGTAGCTGGGTACCCAAAGCAACAACCATGACCATATAGAATGTAAATTTCATGATGCGTAAAGTTAACGGCAAGAGGTAGTTGGTATATTTTTCCATACCTTTGAATGTGTTTAAGTGAATATTAAATGTTTACTAACTCGCATTGATAACCAGGGAGTGATTGGCGTTACAGACCTGATTATTCAATTGACTTAACCGGTGTGGAATCTAAATTCATACCGGTTTTTTATTAGGTGGGTTTGTAGTTTTTATCTCATATATCTTCTCTTTAAAGGGTTAATAAAGGTTTATTTATTGTCAGATTAGTTGTCAGGGTTTAGTGCTCAATAAAATATCCTGTCCACTTATGGTATAGGTTAAATTATTAGCCTTACAAATTGCAAAAAGCAGGTCTTCCAGCTTGTCGGTACTGTCAAACTCCGAACTAAAACGGATGCTTTTCAGATCCTCCGCCGCAAAACGGACCTTCACTTTATAATACGATTCAAGCATACCAGCTACATTGGCCAGGGTTTCATCATCAAATTTATATTTGCCCTGGATCCAGCCTGTAAAATCATTGGCGTTGATATGCCTTTTAGCAATCTCGCCGTTTACCTTCCCAATGGTTACCTGCTCATTAGGCAGCAAAACCACTTGCTTTGCCTTTTCATATTTAACATTGGCAAGTCCCCGTACCGATACCTTACCCCGCGTTACCGTTATTTGAACATTTTTTAAAAACTTATAGGCGCGTACGTTAAAGGCCGTGCCCAGTACATTTATCTGGGTTCCCGCTACATCAACAATAAAAGGTTTGTGTGCGTCGTGCTTAATATCAAAGTAAGCCTCGCCCTCCAATAAATCAACTTCACGAATTTTATGGTTAAAGCTCTCCGGATATTTTATCCGGCTCCCGCCGCTGAGAATAATTGTTGAGCTATCGCTCAAGGTGAGCCTTATTTTTTTTCCAGGCTGCACATAGGTTTCTATATACGCTTCCCGGTTAAAGCTACTCCTGATCGCGTCCCGGTACTTTATTGCAAGCCAACCTAATCCACAAAAAAACAATATAGAAGCTGCGGCAATCATTAATTTCAAATTGGTAACACGCCACGTGGGGCTGCCTATTTGGGCATCAATAGCACTTTTCAGCTCATCATTTACCTGTTGCTTTTCCCCGGCATCCCACTCCAATTTTCCCGACTCCGCAAGCATATCGTACCAGGCCTCTAACCTGTCTTTTTCTTCAGGGGTACAGTTGCCGCTTTTGTAGCGATTTAAAAGTTCCTTTGCTTCTTTGTTGGTCATTGTTTGGGTTCTAATGGTAAGTCTTAAATAGGGTTGGTTGGTAGTAGATAAAAAGTAAAACAAATTGCAATTAGCTTAAAATCAGCCAATAAATTTTCATGCGAATTATATTATTAAATAATAAGCTATGTATTGCTAAGAAATTTTTGGATGTGTTGGCCTGCAAGGAATTACTTCTCGGCCAGCTTAAGTCTAAAATGCTTCAGAACGTTATTTATCTGCTTTTTAACGGTTTTGTCAGAAATCATCAATTTTTCAGAGATCAGTTTGTGCGACAGGTTTTCCTTGCGACTTAAAATAAATACCTCCCGCATTTTAGTTGGCAGGTTATCAATTTCCCGATCAATAATTAAACTAAGTTCATTGGCTGCAAGCTGCTCATTAACCGAATCGTTCTCATATTCAAAAAATGCTGTAAGCGACTCCAGGTATTTGCTTTTGTTGATGTTATCCTTAATAAAGCTCAATCCCTTGTACCGAGCTGCTGTAAACAAGTAAGCCTTTAGGGATATAATATCATTCAGGCTCATGCGCCGTGACCAAAGCGAAACAAAAATTTCCTGTACAATGTCCTTAGCCTCGTCTTTATCAGTTACAACTTTAGCTACATATACATAAAGCTGTTCCCAGTACCGGGCATAAATCAGGTTAAACGCGTCCTTATTATCTTCCAATAATAATTCCAGCAACCTATCATCCGAACAAAGAATATGATCTTTATTAAGCATAAATATCTAGTTAGTTCAACCTTAAACAATTTGCCTTAAACCGGCAGTTCAAGAAACAGTGCGACCGTGTGGCTGAAACAAAAATTTAAACAGGATCAATAATTGGTTAATTGCAAAGGCGCCTGTTGAGGTAATTAAAGATTCGGACTTATAATTTCCTGGTTCAACAAAGCAGCTTGCCACATTAAAAATATACAACAACACTTTTAATGTAACATTTACGTTGCGCAAATTTAAGCGTTGGGTAAACATAACCATCCTGTACTGTCCTTTAACTAAAATGCACTGGGTGTTTGAAGTAATGTGTTTATTATCCGGTGAAGATATTGATGCAGCAGACTATCGGAAGTGCTACCTTATAGTTACAACCGGACTTACCTTTTTAACAGGCGCTGCTGAACAATATTCATCACGTTGTCGCGGTAATTGCGGCTCATAGGCAATGATCTGTTGCCTATCTTGATTTCATTGCCTTCGATCGCCTGGATCCTGTCACAATTGACAAGATAGGACTGATGGATTTTGATAAACATTTTCTCAGGCAGCTGGCATTCGAGGCTTTTCATTGTGAGGTAGGCGATGACCTTTTGGTTTTCTGTAAAAATGCTCACATAGTTTCCCGTGCTTTCTGCATACATGATGTCTGCCAGCTCCAATTTTTCTATCCGCTTTTCACTTTTGATAAAAATATAGGATTGTGGGGTACTGCTTCCGGCTCTCATTTGATAAAAATCCCGGGCCTTGTGTACCGCTTTCAGAAAACGGTTAAAGGCAAAGGGCTTCAACAGGTAATCGATAATATCCAATTCGTACCCTTCCAGGGCGTATTGCGGGAAGGCTGTAGTCAGGATAGCCATAGTGGACTCAAACTCCATCTTTTGCAGAAATTGGAGACCAGACGTCTTGGGCATTTCGATATCCAGGAAAATAAGATCTACATTGTTATTTCTTAAAAACAGTTCAGCCTTTGCCGCATTCTCAAATTTTCCCTGCATGTTTAAAAAAGGCACCTGCTCCACAAATTCATGCAGTATCTTCCTGGCTACAGGTTCATCATCAACAATAATACAGTTGAGTTTTTTCATAAGATAAGTGTCAAATGAACTTCGTATTTGTTGTCCCCCTTTTTTAACTCCAGTTGGTACCGGTCTTTATACAACAGCTCCAGCCGCCGCGTGGCGTTGTTTAAACCAATACCCCCTTTAGAAGGCTCAGCCTCATCATAAGAATTAAGACAGCTAAAATCTATCCGACCCTCATTTTCTATCAATGAAATCGTGATCTCATTGATCATATCATCGCCCCTGGTTACGTATTTAAACGCATTTTCTACAAATGTCATAAAGATGAGCGGGGCGATCTTAGCCGCCGGATTCTGATACCCGATCTTCAAATTCACTTGCACATTGTCATTGCTGCGGGCTTTTTGTAAATCCACATAGTTCTGCAGGTATTTCAGTTCCTTTTCCAGTGCAATCATATCCACATCTGCTTCATATAAATTGTAACGCAGCAGATCTGAGAATTGCACCATCATGTCCCTGGCCTTGTTGTTAGCGATGTCTATATAACCGTAAACGGTATTGAGGCCATTGAACAAAAAGTGAGGGTTAAGCTGTGAACGCAGGTATTTTAGCTCGGTTTGCAGCTGATCGATGCGGCTATTCTTGAACTGTTCCTGCTGTTCCGTCCATCGTTGGGTAATATACAACATGGAGGAAACAAGGGCACAGCAAAGCCCGTACACAAAATTGTCCCAAAAACCTGCGCGGGTATGGACCAGTTGATCGTGAAAAAGATGGTCATGTATAAAGCCGTTGTAATTGGCGGTTAAGAAGCTGTAGAAGGCAATGAGCGTAAGCAGGGCCCCGGCGTAAGCACTGAACCATTTCTTTTCCAGCAGTCGGGGTATTAAAAGTGAATAATTTGCGTACAACATCGACGCAAACAGCGAGAAGTGAACGATCACCGTAAACATATAAGAAAAACAGCCCCTTATCGTGTTAACGGAGTAGCTTGGCTTCTCGATAAGCAAAGCCCCGATATAAGCGACGAAAAAAAGTCCGTAAACAGTGCGTTTTTTCAAATACATAAGTATAAATATATCTCATTGCTTTGATAACCGGAAATATGCATTTTCCCGTCTTGCCTGATCTCCGGCGAAATGAACCTACTGTCAGCACAATTGTGCGACCTGTCACATAAATTTTTTTATACTGCCCTTCGCCTTTATTTTTATGTTGCTGTAACAAAGACCTTTGCGGGTCATTTAATATTAGACAGCCAAAACAGATATGGAAAAAGTGATACAATTTGGAGAAGACGTTCCGGGCTACGAGATCCCGGTTTTAAATGAACGCGAAATAAGGGCGACCGCTGGTCTTTTATTCCTGGTGATCTATACGGCTTTAATGCTGATCATGTTCAATAATGATTTTACGCTGGCCAAATATGCCATCACACTTTTTCTTAGCGATTTTATCATCCGGGTATTTATTAATCCCAAATTTTCACCAACGCTGATCATCGGGCGTTTGATCGTCAAAAACCAGGTGCCGGAATATGTAGGCGCTAAACAGAAAAAGTTTGCCTGGATCGTCGGCGTTGGCTTATCCGGCACAATGTTCCTGTTCATGGTGGTGCTGGATACCTACAGCCCCATTACCGGGATCATCTGCCTGATGTGCCTGATCTTTTTATTCTTTGAATCGGTGTTTGGTATTTGCCTGGCATGTAAAGTTTACCGGCTGATCTATGGTGAAAAGGCGCAATATTGCCCTGGTGAGATTTGCGAAGTAAAAGCAAGACAGCCCATCCAAAAAACATCCGGCGCGCAGTTGCTCATCGTCCTTGCTTTTGTGGCTTGTATTTTCCTGATGGGCTATTTCTTCGAAAAGCAATTAACTTCAACGCCACACGCCCTGTTTAAAGCACTTGCTATAAAATCCAAATAATATGAGCGTAAAAACTGCGTTGGAGGATTATTTCGCTGTTTACAGGGAAAATACAATTGGTTATGGTGCAACCTTTGATTCTCCCTTTGGCAGGAAAGAGCTCGTTTACGCCGACTGGACAGCCAGTGGCCGCGCTTATCGCCCAATCGAAGAGACGCTACTAAACGAATTGATGCCTTTTTGGGCCAACACCCATACCAGCACCACGGTAACTGGCACCCTGATGTCAAAAGCTTACGAAGAGGCTAAAAAGATTATTAAACAGCACGTTAACGCCTCCGATGACGATGTCCTGATCTTTTGTGGCAGCGGTATGACGGACGCGGTTAATAAATTGCAGCGGCTGTTAGGGCTGCGGATGCCGGAACGCACGAGAGATTATTTATGTAATGGCAATGAGTTATTGATTGATGAGGATTTAAGGCCGGTTGTTTTTGTAACACATATGGAACATCACAGCAACCATGTCAGCTGGTTGGAAACCATTGCCACCGTAGAGATCATCAACAGCACCGCCGACGGCTATGTTGACCTGGACCATTTTGCGGATTTGTTGGACCAATACAAACAGAGGAAAAATAAAATAGCGGCTATTACGGCATGTTCTAACGTAACAGGGATACAAACACCTTATCATCAAATTGCCAAGCTGATCCATCGGTACAACGGTTTATGTTTTGTCGACTTCGCATGTTCTGCACCTTATGTTGAAATGGATATGCATCCTGCGGAAGAAGGCGCACAATTGGATGCGGTTTATTTTTCTATGCACAAGTTTTTGGGTGGCCCCGGTACACCCGGTGTGCTGATTTTCAACAGTAAACTTTATCATAATAAAGTTCCCGATCAGCCGGGAGGCGGTACTATTTCGTACAGCAATCCTTGGGAGGCACGTGAATATGTTACCGATATTGAAGTGCGCGAAGATGGTGGTACACCACCCTTATTGCAGGGGATCAAAGCAGCAATGTGCATCCGGCTGAAGGAGCAGATGGGTGCCGAAAATATACAACAAAGGGAAAAAGAAATGTTACAGCTGATCTTTTCGAGGTTCGCGACAATGGAGCGGCTTGAATTGCTGCAGGGAAATATCGAAGACAGGTTGGCAGTATTCTCTTTCGTCGTTAAAGGCGCGCATCATCATTTGATCGCACAAATGCTGAATGACCGCTTTGGGATACAAACAAGGAGCGGTTGTTCCTGTGCAGGCACGTATGGCCATGCGCTGTTGAAGGTGGGACAAGAGGAATCTTATGAAATTCTGGACGCTATTCGGGCAGGAGATCTGCTTAGCAAACCCGGCTGGGTCAGGTTCTCCGTTCACCCGATGATGACCAATCATGAAATTGACTTCATTATGGATGCGATAGAGCAGACCAGCTTAAACTTCATGGAATGGATGAGGGATTATGCTTGTGATTCGGCGAATGATGGATACAGGCACAAATGGGCCAGTTTACCCCAACAGGATAAGATTGAAGAATGGTTTGGCAGTCGGAATGTTCACTTAATAGATGACTTTAGTACTTAAGCTTTGAATAAAACATCGATGTTAGCTTGTATAATACCTGATATAACCACACCCCAAATTAGCGACGATAATATTGTTGTTTTGCTACGATATAGTTTGATCGCTTAACTTAATAAATAGCGCCCATTGTTGCAGGGTGTTATTTAAAGAGATACTTTTATGGCATGTTAAACGGCGCAACAGAGATAGATTTATTACGTACCGTAATGGTTTCCACCGGCATGAAGGCCGAAGAATTTAACCTGTCAGTGCCGCATTGGAAACTAAAGCACTATAAAAAAGGAGAGTTTTATAACGAATACAAAAACGTTTGTAAACACCTTGGATTCATCATCAGTGGTGTGTTCAGGATCTATCGTGTAAATGAAACCACAGGTGAGGAAAAGAACATGCTTTTTTTTACCGACCATCAATTCGTTACTTCGTTTACCAGCTTCTTTAGTCAAACAGCATGTGAGTATTATACGGAAGCCATGTCCGATTCGTATATCTTGTATATCCACGTTGATCAACTAAATGGGCTTTACGGGCAGTCGCACCAATGGGAACGGTTTGGCAGGATGGTTGCCGAAACTGCTTTTTTCGAGGTAATGCGCAGTACCGAAGGGTTCCTGTTTAAAACACCCGAAGATCGCTACCGGGATATGATAGAAAAGCACCCCAATATTTTTAACTCCGTGCCGCTTTATCATATAGCATCTTATCTCGGCATCCAGGGGCCATCGCTAAGCAGGATCCGTAAACGAATGGTTGGCAAATAGCGGGCTTTCTAATCTCCATTTTCCTTTATTTTATTGGTATATATTTTTTTCATCCCGTTTTTCGATTTTAACCTGGGTTAAAATTATCCCGCCGGCTTACCCCGATGTTTGTGCTGTCCTAAACAATTAGGCATTAAACAAAATGAAAACAGCAATAATAATTATGGCAATGAGCGTATTAGGTTTTACTGCTCAGGCACAAAAAACAAACAACAAAAATTCAGCAACTATCGTTCTTGTGCATGGCGCATGGGCCGATGCAACCGCATGGCAGGCAGTGATCCCCGTATTGAAGGCACAAGGGCACGAAGTGATCGCAGTTAACCTGCCGGGCCACGGAAGCGATACAACTTCATTCGCAAAAATTAGCCTGCAATCTTATGTAGACGTAGTAAAAAATGCTATTGGCGACAGAAAAAATGTGATCTTGGTGGGTCATAGCATGGCAGGTTTGGTTATCAGCCAGGTGGCAGAAGAAATCCCCGGTCAGATCAAAGAATTAGTTTACCTGGCTGCTTACCTGCCAAAAAACGGTGAAAGTTTATTATCACTTGCCAAGCAGGATGCAGACAGCCATGTCGGCAAATATTTACAAATCGACCAGGCTACCGGTTCTGCCATTGTCGCAAAAGATGGCGTAGTTGATGTATTTGCTGCCGATGCCCCTGCGCAGGTTGGCGAGTATATTGCCAACAACATTAAACCGGAACCGTTAGCACCTCTTGCAACCCCGGTTACTTTAACAGATGGGAAATTCGGTAGTGTAAGGAAGGTTTACATCCACACTGTAAATGATCATGCAGTTAGCTTTTCACTCCAAAACACCATGGTGAAAAACAATGGCCATATCAGCAAGGAATATTCATTGCCGAGCAGCCACACTCCTTTTATATCAATGCCCGATAAATTAGCAGCCATTTTGCTAACAGCATCAAAGTAAAAAATAGTAGTGTATAAATCAAAAGCCTTTAGATCTCCATCTAAAGGCTTTTGTAGTTCCGGGGGGTTTAAGCTTCCATAGTTTGACCGGCCTATCCGGCGTCCATACTATAGCACCAGCACATTATGGCCTGCGGTATCAAGGTTGTATGAAAAATAAGCAGTTTTAAACAAATTGGTGTAATGATTAATAAATGATGAGGGAAATAAATAAAATCATTAAGTGTATGATAATATGTCTCAGAATTTCAATATCACTTCAAACAACCCAACGTTAATAATTCCCGTATCCATTATAAATAATCAATGGCGTTGGTTACATTAGTCACCACAGTGTTTACTAACTTTGAAATCGTTAACCGCGGCGGAATTTAAGATGAGAAAGAGCGCATTCATTATTATCGTCACTTGTATTTACCTTTTTTTAGGGTGTAAAAAAGACAAATCAACGCCAAATGGTACAACTGGCAATAACGGCGGTACCACTGCTAAAGGCATTTATGCTGATTCGTTGTTTTTTATCCAGGCCAATTCAGCTTTAATTAAACCTGTTAAAACCCAGTCCGGCACCTATTCTGCCGTACCTGATGGGTTAAAGATCGATGAGTCTACCGGCGAGATCGACGCCAACAAAAGTGAAACAGGTTTAAAATATAAAGTGACATTTACGCCAACAACGGGCAATGCGCAAACTTCTACGGTGGTTATATCGGGCATTAATTACGAGGACAAGATCTATAATCTTTCAGCGGGCGATAGCATTGCAGCGCCAATCTACAATGCAGACACGAAACTGGCATTACCCGGCCCTGGCGGTTCTAATATATTTGACGAGTCGGGCGGTTGCAAAAATGCCGGCATTATAGTTAATGGGGCCGATGCAAAAATAAACCTGGCCTTAACTGTGCGTAATCAGGGGATAGATACCGGTGCCACGCAGCAAGTTAAACTTGCTTACCGAATGAATGATAACAGCGGCAAGGCGTTGAACGGACTGGAAATAAAAATATATTTTTATCGCACCGCAAGCGAAATACCACAATACCTTACCGACCTGATAGCTGAAAGAAAGCAGATAATATTCAACACAAACCAGGTTGCAACAATTAACCCGGCCCATACACCCGTGCTGGCCAGCCTGACGACGAATGCCAAACGGCCGGCAAGACCGCGGCCACCCTGTATAATTGTAGTAAGCCGTTAACTTCTATTGGCCAATTTTTGGGTATATTTCACCCATGTGTTATGCCCGGTTTTTTTTCAGCCTGCTGTTAGGATTGCAATTGCTTATCCTGCCGGCAAGTGCTGCAGAAAAACAATTACCCCAATACAAAAAGCTTTACCAGGAAGCCGAAAAACTTTCTAATCTGCCTTCACCTACCGACAACACCGACAAGCGAGCGTTAGAAGCGTATAATAAAGTCATCAGCCTGCTAACCGTAAATAATACCGATGCTCCTTTCCTGCTAAAAACATACATTGCCACCGGCGCTTTTTTACAGGCCCTTAACCGCAGCAATGAGGCGATCCCTTATTTTAAAAAAGCATTCCGGCTGAAAGAAAATACCCCGGGTATACCCGACTCAGCATTGTTTAAACCGCTGGTTTATTGCGGCAATAGCTTTTACCAGCAGGACCACCTGGATTCGGCAGAGAACCTGTACAATAAGGCACTTATCATTGCAGAAAAATACCCGCAGGTAAGCGAGGTGGAAAGATTATATAACACGCTGGGCGTGATCGCCTACTCCACGGGCAATTACAACAAAAGCGTTACCTATTATCAAAAGGCGCTTAACACGTTGCTGGCCAATAAACGAGTGGATAACGCTTTATTGGTGGCCTACAAAAGCAACCTGGCATCGGCATACCGTAAATTAAAAAGGTATGACGAGTCGCTGAAGCTTTATAAAGAAACATTGCCTTATAACTTTGAGACGGATAAATTGTACCACAACATCGGCGCAGTTTACCTGGCGATGGGGTTAAACGCAGATGCTATAAGCTGGTTAAAAAAGGTAAAATACCAGGATCAAAAAAAACTAAACGATTTGGGTAAAGCCTCCCTTGCGCAAAAAGATTACAGTAATGCGCTTGGTTACCTACGGCAGGCCATTGGCCTAAACGCCCGGTTAAACCAATCGCATCAAAATAGCGATCACGGCATTACTTTGAAATATATGGGGGATGTTTATGTGCGGCAATCCCAGCCGGCAAAAGCCATGGGTTATTACCAACTGGCCTTAACTAATTTACTCCCGGGGTTTAAACCGGTTGATATGTACACCAATCCATCCAATTTTAACACCGCTTTTAATGGCATAGAAATATTGGAGACCTTGTTGGCCAAAGCAAACGCGTTTGAGCAACTATACAACAAAAACAATAACATCAAAGATTTGGAAGCGGCCCTGCAGGCGTACCTTGCCTTTTATCGGCTGGCAGATCATATTCAGCGTTTTTATGAAACAGATGAATCGAGGATGCTGATAACTGACCGCAAGTATGCATCGCGGCAGCAGCCAATTGCCATCTGCCTCCGGTTATATTCCCTCACTAAAAATAGGCAATATATAACACAAGCCTTCGTGCTTGACGAAGAAAATAAGGCCAATACGCTATCGCTCTACCTTGAAGAATCGCAGCATAAGGCGATAAGTGGTGTACCTAATAAACTTTTAATGCAGGAAAAATCCCTGAAAGAAAGTATTACGCGTACGGCGTTACAAGCCTCGACCCAAACAGACAGCATTAAACTGACGAGCGCCCGGCGGAATCTTAACAATAATTCTATCCGGTTGATGGCTGTGCAACGAAAAATAAACAGCCTGGCTGGTAACGATGTCAGGAAAATTGCCGGCAAAGGGATAGATGCTGCAAAACTTCAAAAAACTATCCCTGGCGAAAGCGCTGTTTTATCGTATCACCTAACCAATAACAGCCTGCTGTGCTTCGTCATCACAAAAGATAAATTTGATTTTTTTACCAGGCCATTAAGTCCGGCTTTTTACGCGGAACTTAAGGACGTTTACAAAAAGGTGCAATATCGCACCGGCAATACCAGCCGGGCAATTCGCCTTCCTTTGCAGGATTTATACAGGCAACTAATAAAACCAGCGGACAATTTTATATCCGGTAAAACCGACCTTATGATCATTGCTGATGGCGAACTTAATTACCTGCCTTTTGAACTTTTATTAAACAACGAAGGGAAAAGCCTGCTTTACAACTACACGATAACTTATAACTATTCGTGTACTATTTTACAAAACAGCACAGAGACTGACAACAATTACACTACTAAACTGGGCATGGCCCCATTTAGTAATACGCCGCAATCCAGTACATGGGCCCGATTGCCATTTTCAAAAAACGAAGTAGAAGCATTGGGTGGAACTACTGTTTATGATATCAAGGCTACCAAACAATTATTTTTGAGTGCCGCATCTCATTACAATCTTATCCACTTAGCCACCCACGCGTATGCAAATGATAAAAATCCCGATCAATCATTCATTGCGTTTTACCCCGGTCTTCGCGATAGCGATATCAGCTATAAAATTTATCTACCGGAGATCTATAATTTAAAGTTGGATAAAACGCGGCTGGTGATATTAAGTGCCTGCGAAAGCGGTGCAGGAGAGCTGGTAAATGGCGAAGGAGTAATGAGCCTATCGAGAGCGTTTTCATATGCCGGCTGTAACAATATCATCACCAGCATGTGGAAAGCCGACGATGCCTCCACAGCCTATATTTCCATAAAACTACATCACTATTTGCAGGGTGGCTACAGCATTACCAAAGCGCTTCAACAAGCCCGGATAGATTACCTGGACGATGCAGCTATCGCGGGCATAAAAAAACAACCCGGATATTGGGCCCATTTGCGTGTTATCGGCGGCTTTCAAAAAACAAAGAGCAATAATTATCTATTGTTTTTTGTAATCAGCCTGACTGCTTTAGCTGTTATACTGATCATAAAAAACCGGGGACTTTTAAAAAATCCCCGGTCTAAAAAAAGCAATTAATAATCGTTTATTCTTAAACCCTAGTGATCTTCGCCGCTGTGGCCTTCTCCGCTGGTGTCGTTTCCGTTATCGTCAGAGCCATTGTGGCCGTGGTGCTCGCCTTCTACTTCGTGGCCGCCTATATTAACAGCATTTGCTTTGGCCTTGTTGAACAACGCAGCATTTGAGGTACTGCTGATTACTATAGTGCCTGATGTAAGTGTTGCTGCTTCAAGATCTGCGGCAGTAATTCCGCTGAAAATCTTGTTGAGGTGAAGCATAAAAGTTGTTTTCAGATCGGTGGTGGCATCAATAACTACACTCTTGATCTCTGTTTTGATCACCAGGTCGTCATTAACATCCAGTTCAACCGGCACAACTGTTCCGCCCGCTGTGGCGAACGAACCTTTAAGCTGTAACGGAATAGCTGCAGACGTGGATTTTGCCAGCACTAATTTTACTTCAATCTCGCTGTAAGTACCGGTATCAATTTTTACCGGCAAAAACGACGGATCGATGGCAAACAAGTTGATATTTTTTAAGCCCGTGCTTTCAATTTCAATCTTTGAGCCGGCCTTTTTTGCCTCAAACTGGAACTTGGAAACGTTTGCCGTACCGGCTGTCCAGTTGATGACCGAGGCAGAAGATGTTGTTGAGTTTATTGTTAACCCCGGTGCTGAGGCCAATGAAAAAGATGGGTTATCGGCTTTCAGTCCAAACGAGATTTTTGCGGGAGACGACGATGATGGCGATACGCCGCTATCTTTTTTGCAGCTAAATAAACTTGTTGCCAATGCTAATGCAACTATGGCGATTTTAATGTTTTGATTTTTCGAAGTTTTCATAATTTGTTTCTTTTAACATTAGTAGCCGCTACGCTATTGGATGTAACCATATTTTTTATTTTTTTTTTGGTTACTGTAAAAAAGATTTTAATTATGAGTTTATTTCCCCGACTTAAGCATCAACAGATCCACCTTTAATAGTGTAAAATAACTTACCCTGTCGTGATACAGGTGGTCTTTGTCCCCGTGGATCTTCTCCAAAATTGTCTTCGCTTTAGCCGGTTCATTATTTTGCAGGTAGCTTAATCCCAAATAATATTCCGCATCCTCTTTGTATGGACTTGTTGTGGAAGCGTTTACTACCGGCTCAAACGCCCTGACAGCTTTTGCAGGCTGGTTGAGGGCAAGGAATGAAGCCCCCGCCAGGAACTCATCTTTTGCTGCCGGCTGTGTTTCTTTCTCAAAAATACCTATCACATTGGGATAAGCTTTTTCGGCATAGGCTTTTTCAATTGCTGAAGTTTGTTCTGCGCCGCGCTCAATGCTTAAAGCATAAGGCTCTGAAGCCGATAATATATTTTTAGGCGATACAGACAAAAATTCGTACGTGCTTACGGCGATAATCATCACCAGCAATACGGCTGCAATACGCATGGTATACCGTAAAAACGGTATGATTTTAGACCCTCCGGGGGTATTTGCCCCGCCTCGCAGCTCACGCATCATAACTGCATGTTCCAGGGCTACCTGCTGCTTTAACCCATAATGCCGTACTGCCTTTTTTGCCAGTTCAAAGTTTTGCAATTCGGATTGCAGCGCCGGATTACTATTTACCAAAAGTTCAAAGTCTTTCAGCTCATCTCCGGTAAGTTCCCCGTCAATGTACCGGGTAATTTTCTCTGTTTGTTGCTCGCTACTGTCCATATTCTAACGCATTTTTAAACCGCTGTGCCAAACCGGGATTAGCGGCCAGCATTTGTTCCAAACTTTTCAAACACTTATACTTTTTATTCCGCAGCACCTGTTCATTTTCAAAATTCACCAGCTGCAAAATCTCCTTCATCGCTTTGTTCTCGTAATAAAAGCTGGTAAGGATTTGTTTACACACATCTCCCAGCTTTTCCAGTAACGACAGAACCAGCATTTTCGATTCCCGCTCCACCAAAAACTGGCTTACATCTTTCTCATCCACCCCGCTTTTTTTATCATAAACCTCTTCGCGCAACAGCGCCCTGTTCCGCCTTTTCAATTCATTTAGCCAGGTAAACCGGTTTAACGAATAAAGAAATGTGCCTATGCCTGCCTCCCCTCTGAATTTTTCCTTCCTCACGATCTCGATAAAATTCACAATAACCTCCTGGAAAATATCTTCTGCATCCTGCTCCGAACCACGGTTTAGCCTTACATAATTGCTTAAGGCCGGATAATGGCTTCTGTACAAAAACTGAATGGCCGAACTGCTGATGGTATCCCTTTTAAGTGTTTCGATTAGCTCCTGGTCAGAGAAATTCAACACAGTTTGTTTCATAAATCCGTTATTGGTAAATACTGAATGGGTGAATGTAACCAAAATAGGTTATTTTGATTAGGATAACAATAGTAAAGCCGCCAACGGACTTGACTTAGCACCGGTCCTTATCAACCCTTTATTAAGGAAAACGTTTTCTTGCCTCCGGTTATAATTGCTACCACAATCAAACCGGCAACTAATCCTAACATGAACTCCCTGACTATTGATGGCAGGTTTGGCAATAAATGATGTAAATATTCGATATTGTGAGCGAAGATCCCACCTGAAACCAAGACCAAAGCAATTGTTCCGACAACGCCTAACAGCTTAATAATAACAGGTAACGATTTAACCAGTAAAACACCCACGATTAAAAAAAAACCTTTGTTGCGAGAGCGCTTAATCAATTTATAGCCGGCATCATCCATCCTGACAATAATTGCAACTATGCCATAAACGCCTATTGTTGCCAGGAATGCAACAACCGAAACAGTTATTCCCTGTATCACCAGGCTCTTTCCTGTGACCGACCCCAGCGCAATAATTACGATCTCTATTGACAGAATGAAGTCGGTTGTAATAGCAGATTTAATCTTTGCTTTTTCGGCACCGGTGTCATTTTGTTCACTTTCTTTAATTACCTGGTGTGCCGCTTTTGAACGATGAAAAAGGTATTCAATTATTTTTTCAACTCCCTCATAAGCCAGGTAAAAACCGCCTAAAACCAGGGCGATTTTAACACCTAACGGGAAAAATACACTTAATAATAAAGCAATGGGTACAATAATAAGCTTATTAACCAATGAGCCTTTGGTGATGGACCACAGCACAGGCAATTCGCGCGACGATAAAAACCCGGTAGCTTTTTCTGCATTCACCGCCAAATCATCGCCCAATATGGCTGTTGTTTTAGTTGCCGCCACTTTAGTTGTAACTGCCACATCATCCATCAAAGCGCCGATATCATCCAAAATCGCAAAAAAACCTGATGCCATATTTATTTTTTGTTGCAGACTGTAAAATATAAATTAAACCTGGTTTTGTGTTATAATTTATATAATCTGGCAATTATTAAGTTAAACATAACGGTTATAAATAAAAAGCGCATTCGGATTTCATCTAAAAGATTTTAAAGCTATCAGAGGTTTTTAGACTAAAATCCGAACACTTTTATTGTTGATTTGCATTGTGAGACGAGTGGAGGAAGACAATTATGTTGCTTAAGAATATCGTTACAGTACCCTTCGTCAACAGCAAATATTAACGCGGTTTTATTTATATGCTATTGCCGCGCTTGATGGCCCTGCTAAAGGGAGCAGTGAGGTTGATTTAAACCCGACAATATTTGCCCACCTGTTAAAGTCGGCAAATGTGTAATCAAACCCTGTTCCTGTTTCAATAAGCATGTTCAAACTCATCATCATACCAAAAACGTTTTGCTTTCTTTCATCATCTATTATGCCTTCAATAGCCACAAATGCTCCGTTGACGGGGAGTGCGTCATAAGCTTTTCGCATTAATGCTATTTTATTTTCTTCGTTCCAATCATGCAGGATATTTCCCATTACCACAACGTCAGCATCAGGTATTGGCATAGTGAAGAAATCACCGCTTGCGGCTTTTACACGATCTGATAACCCGAATTGCTGTATGGTAGCGCTGGCAATGGGCTCAACCGGCGGCAGGTCAAAACTTGTACAATGCATTTGGGAGTTATGCTTCGCAACCATAAGTGAAAGCAACCCGGCCGAACCGCCTACATCAATTAACGTTTTGTATTTTGTAAAATCAAATTTTTGAGCAAAGGTCATAAAATTACCCATTTGGATGCCGCTCATTGCATTGGTAAATTCCTTTAATTTTTCAGGGTCACTGTATATCAGACCGAAAAAATCCTCACTCCTTTTTGCTTCGTTTTGCGGAAGCCCGGTAAGCAACCCCTCACCCAGGTTACCCCAAAATCCGTATAAACGATTGTTCATCATTTCAAGGATTCCTCCAATATATGATGGCTTGTTTTTATCTAAAAATATATCTGTGTCTGATGTGTTTGAATAAACAGCTGTATCTAAAATACCTTCACGCTTCAAAAACCCAAACACGGTTAAAGCATCTAAAAAATCATAAACATTCCTGTCTGTACATTTAAGTGCTAAAATGTCTTTGACATCTTTGGCCTGCATCGTTTTCTTTTCAGCAAGTTTGGTGAATAATTGAAAACTCACTGCGGTCAAAAGAATTTTTGAGGCCCAAAATCCGGTGCCAATTTTCATAATGTTTTCAGGCGATGGCTGGTTAGTTTGCTGTTCCATTTTTTTTGAATTAATTATCAGGTTTAATAAATTGGTTGTGCCTTCAGGGAAACGCTACAAGAGGCTGGTAATAATTGGGTTATCTAAAATACGGAGATTTAATTTGATATTTAACTAAAAAACCTCCAGATTTTCATCTAAAGGTTTCGATAATCTTGCTCGTTCAGTTGCCATGGACGGGGCGTGGGTTTGGCTTCTAATTGGCGAATTGGGCCGTTAGCTAAATTAGTTCAGGTATCTTTATCGCCTGTTCTGCATTTAATTAAAAATGACGGACAGAAAGCCGAAACGCCCGTGAAAATATCCACAGGCGTTTCGTCTTAAAAAGAGTCCGCTAGAATTTCGCTATGAAAAGACCTGCCGGACTAAAATAAATTAGCATAAGAGTCAGTAGCAACGACAACGAGCTTTTAATTCGTTTTTGGTTGTGCCTCTTTTTCCTTCTTTAATTTTGCCTGCTCTAACCAATAACAATGAGCGGCACAAGCATGAAGCTTGTAATTTTTGTGAACATATCCCAAACTATGACCTTTGGGGTCTAAAATTTCGCACTTGTCTGCGTCGGCATTTTTTAGCTGAAGTACAACTTCTCCATCTATATTATAGTAATCCCCATTCTTTTTAGCCTTTCCAAGTTTTGTGCCGTCGGCACTGGTTACATTCCCATCCTTATCAACAAAATATAGTTTTTGCCCCTTATTGTTCCGGACAATCCCGTTCTTGTCAATATACCCAAGTTTTGTACCACCGTGGTTGTACATCCCTCCTTTGGCGTTAATAAAAACTTTGTGAGCCGAATCCAACGTGGTTTGCCCTAGTGCGCCGGTAACAACACCTGTCGTAAGCGTTAGTACCATTAATAATAATAAATGCAGTTTTTTCATGATCAATTTTTTTGTGGGAGTAAATATTACTTATCACAAAAATCCAACAACCTACTTTATATTTCCCTGATCATCAACATGCTAAGAAGTGATCGTTATCACTTCTTAGCACGGCAGGCCCATTTCACCGCATGACAAATTACCAAAAAAATATTTTGCGCCAATGAGCCACAACCCGGCATATTATTTATGCTTCTTAATGGCACCCAATCATTCGATTTTGGGAATCAATTTATTCTGGACGGGCTGGGTTGATATTCTTTTCGGGAAGAAAGGATAATTTATTGATATAAATTGCGAAATATTGGAACCGGGCTGGTTGCGCTGGTTTAGATCGCAGCATTAATCACGAGGAAAAAAAGCAAAATTCCAAAAAAAACTATCACTGCAAAAGCTAAAATATTTATAGCCATTCCAAAAGTGCGCTTAATGTATGCCTTCATTTTACTGTCATTTAATTATAGTTAAGAAAAATTGAGTTTAAAAATACCGTGTATTGCTAATCCAATCCTACCTATTAAGGGCCTATTTTTAACTTTATAAGACATTTCAATCTATAAAGGATTATGCTTGTACCAAATAGCCCCTCCCTTTATCCTTCCAGGAATGAGCACATCCGCTATATAACAAGGCCGCAGATCAATATGAACATAACGACCGGTATCAACTATCGTGTAAATGCCAGGCAGTTTTTTACGCAGACAAATAAATTAGGGTCATAAAACCGGTTTTCAAGGTAATTTTCGAGACTAACGTATTCAACCTTTTCCTGGGATTTATCCCGGTAAATTGTCATGAAGTATATAAAAGGAATTTGATTAGCAAATAGTTTGCTGAACAACGATAAAAAAACGTCGTAACAACTTAATCCCTCCAGGTTTAATTCACATATTACCAAATTCGGCAGTTTTTCGTTAGCAAGTTGAATGGCTTTATCGCCATTGTCTGCTTTAATGACATCATATCCCTCAAGTGTCAAACGCTCAGAAATATTTTCTCTTATCACTTTATCCTCTTCTACAACCAATATGCTTTTCCTCATGGCGCACTAATTTAGATCAACAAACGTTTGTGAAATTAAGCTTTGCAGGCTGAAATTAACAACCTATAGAAGACCCTTTTTTACCTATAGAAGACACTGATAAACAAATACTTAAAAAGTAAAATTCACAAGCCATTGCAAGCTTGGGTATCCTAAGAGGTTGAAGACTTCGAAATATGGAAATAATCGGTAATGTCCTGTAATATGCCTGATATCTTTTCGCATTTCCCGTTATACATTTCAGGATAACCAATTACTCTAACTCTTTTTAAATTGCCTTTAGCTGTAATTATTTCGGCTTCAAAATCAAACTCATCTCCATCTTCCAGGGCGTTTTTTAACATTTTTTTGGCCCGGTTACGACTATCCCCTTCCTTATAAAAATTTAAAGCGAGGTTAACTCCCGGGTCAAAACTATCAGGCACTTCAAGAATTTCCTTTAAAACTTTGCTCCAGATGCCGGTATTAACTTTGAAATTTTTTTTCCATACACCAATCCTTGCCAGCTCACTAGTTTTATTTAGTATAATCGAGATTTTCTTATTCTCATCCTCCTTATTTTTTAATTCGGTAATATTTTCAGCGAGAACTATTAATCCTCCTACTTCCTTATTCCGTTGATACCATGGGCGAACATCCCACTTCATCCAGGCATGTGTCCCATCTTCCATTACTATAAAATCTTCTCTGTTGCTTTTAATATTATCAGCCAGGCACCATTTAAGCATTTCGTCGTATTTCGACTCAAATCCCGGAAGCAAATCATAAGCATGTTGCCCTATAAGATTCTTCTCACGCAGATCAAATTCCGTTATCCACTTTTGCGATATTGCTAAAAAGCGCAATTCGTTATCAAGCATAGCAATTGCCATTGGACATTGCTCAATGAAGGTGCGGTACCTTTCGTCATTCTCCTTTTGAATTTCAAGAATTTTATTTTTTTCAGCGTTCTCTTTGACAAATTTTTTGTAGCAAGCAGAAAAATTCGAAGGGTTAGAAAAATTAAGCATTAAGGCCATCTGGCTTTTGTTACACTTTTTTTTTGTAAAGTAGTTGTGGGCAAGCTCCATTTGAAGATTTCGGAAATAGGCAAAAACCGTCAAATCAAATTCTTCTTTAAAATCCCGTTTAAGCTTCGATTCAGAAACGAAATGCATTTTTGCAAGTCGCGTTATTCCCGGAAAACCAGTTAAAAGTGATGCCTTCAAGGTTTCCAATACACCATCTAAAAATTTGTTTTGTACCCGTAGGAAGTCTTCGGGTTCGTCCGATTGTGAGTTACGATTACTTTGATTTCCGCTGTGCAATGGACTAATATCGGCGACATGAACATAAAAACCGACTACTGTACCACCGTTATAATCAGGAAAATAGCTTGCTCTTGAATTTCTGATCTCACCAGATGGAAGCGTTATGGTACGATTAAAGACCTGCGTTTTTCCTTTTAACGCCGCATCAATGTAAACCAAATTTTTTTCATATAACGGACCCAATAATTGCCGGATATTCATTTTATCTATCATTTCTTCGGGTGAAACCCCAAACCAGGTTTTATAAGCGTTGTTAGCAAACTTGCAAACCAGGTTTCTGTCCCAATAGGCCAACATTGCATTCGTATGTTCTGCCACATCGAATCCCATTTCAATGAGGTTTTTATGTATATATTCAGACATTCACAATTAATTTAAGGCAACGAATTTCTTTTGAATGTAGCTAATGCTGGTTTTAAAAAAAATGACCCGCGTCATTATTTGGCGATTGCGGATTAGGCGAAAACGGTTTAAATAATTAGCAATCAAAGTATTTGAAACGGCCTAAAGAGATACCTGAAACAAGCTTTGTTTAGAGATGCTGCTGGATTTCAGTGGCCTGTAGCCCGAAGGTAGAAATTATTGGTTAGAGCCTCGATAGCTGCTTTTAACAGGCATTGTTGTTCTTCCAATTGGCCGATGATGGCTGCATCGTTATCGGGCAGCCCCACGCTCAATATTTGATCATGCCATCTACCGATCGTTTCCTGTACCTGGTTTAGGTACGCTGTATCCAGACTGATGGCAACCACTGTCCGGACCGCCTGATAATTGTACAACAGCACTTTGATCCGCTTGCGGCATGTATGCAGATACTCAGCTGATGGCTGTGCCGCCAGGTCGCGTGCTATTTGCCGCAGCTGGCTTTCGTAAAATAGGCGGATCTGTTTATTTCTGATGGATTTCAATTTTGTTTTAAGCTCGTGGCGCACTTTTTTGATGTCCTTCAAATGTTTATCGACCAATAAGCGGAAGCTTTGGGCGGCTTTATCAGCCGGCTGGCGTCGCTGCGTCAACTCCCCGGCGATATACACATTTCGCAACTCGCCGGCCTGTTTAAAAACTTTTTTGACCGGCTTAAAACAGGGGACAAGTTTTGCATGATGGCTCGTTTGATCCGACAAAATCAACAAGGCTTGCAATTTTTTGACCTGTACCCGGAACTTGTGCAGGTCCTCCTGCTCCCCTATCTTCAAATAAGATTTGAGGCAACTTTTCATCCCTTTCCACTCGCGGTCAAAATACTTAACGGCTGTCTTCTTTTTCATATTGCTGGAGGGTTCCGGGCAGGTCAATACCCTTGCCTAAAAGGGCTTGAACACTCGCCGGTATCCCTAAGCCCCGAGCGATTTGCCCCTTCATCAACTTTGTTAGTTTGATCTCTCATCGCCATCATGTTTACCGGTGGGCGATGAATACCGGCAAGTTATTAATTTTGATTACCATTTCAGCCGTGCTTGCTTTAAAAAGACTGGATAGCCAGTTCCGTCCGAACGCGCCCATCACCAGGCATGCGTTAATCTGGCGCAGCGTATAATCAAACAGTTCATCCTCCGGTTTTCCGTGCAGGTCCTTAAAATTGATCCGGCTGTAATGTTCCTTCAGGTATTCATACAATTTTTCCTTTTGCCCTTCGCTGAATGCCGCGTCTTTGTCGGCCTGTAGTACTGTAATTTCAGCGTCCTTCAGTTCAGGAAATAAATACGTGAATTGCTTGATCGCAAATACAGATGAAGCGTTCCCATCATAGGCAAATAGGATCTTGTCAATCGGTTTAGATTGGTAAGAAGCGACAATCACGGGGCATTCAGCCTTAGTCAACAGCTCTTTTACCAAACCGGCAGGCTTATCCAAAGGCGAGGATGCGAATACCATTGGTCCGGTAATAATAATATCCGCATACCGGCTTTCGGCGATCAATTCTTCCGCTGGGATGCCCTGATCGCGGTGGACCCGACAGGCGATGCCTTGCGCTTCGCACACAGTTTTAAATGTCCGGATACTTTCCGTGCTGGCCCGGTTCTTAAATTCTGTTTCAGGCAGATCGCGGTTATCGATTGTTTCCACAAAGACGCTGCCATACGCGAATTTTACGCCGGGTGTAAGTTCGGCAGGAAGATTCTCCAGAAAAATACCTGTTAGCCCGGACCGGCTGAGCCGGGCAAGATAACAGCCGAATGCAATGCTTTGCTGGTCCGGTTTTTCTGCTTCTATCGCAATCATTAACTTTTTCATAGAATTTATGTTTAAAAAGAAGCTCCCGCAAACTGTATTCGCGAAAGCTTCCCCATTTTGTGAGTTGGTTTTAGTCAGGGGTTTAAATAAATTCCCCGTTTTCGTTAAGTTTTACCTTCATACGCTTGTCGCCATTCTCTAACAGAAGCTTTTAAATGGATCAAAACGCAAATTCCGGTTCCTCAATGGCCAGGTTGTTTTCCACCTGGTAAACACCAGGCGCTGCCCAGGCCACGTCCTCAGCGTCTTCGCTTTCGGCGAATGAGCGCACGGTACCTGTCAAAATGACTTTGTTGCCGATCGTGCTCACGTTTACCCTGCCGGCATCAACAGTAGCGTTCCTGCGGAACGCAGCCGTGATCTTTTGTTCAAGTTCAAATGGATTCAGTTTTGGTTTGATGGAGATCAGGTTAACCACCGAACGTACACCGGAAAGATTTTGGATGGCCGTCCTGGCGTTCGCCCGCTGGTATTCCCATTGCAGTTCGCCTTCCAGGGTTACAATTCCGTCTTCCACCTTTATTTTTATTTTTTCTTCTGGCACGGCTGAATGCCATTTAAGGGCATTAAACACCGCTTCTGCGATTTCGGCATCTGTTTTACGATAAGCGGGTGACACACCGATCTGGATGTCTTCGGTTATCGCCTTAACACCGGATACTTTTTTCGCCGCTCTTTCGGCGCTTAATTTTTTGGGGAAAGAATCAACAATTCCTGAAAGGGTTACAATACCGTTTTTTACGGCAACCCCGATCTCGGATGAATTCAGAAATGGCTGCCATTTCAGTTCGTCCATCACGTCTTTTTGGATTTGAATGTCTGTTTTCATAACCTATCTTTTAAGATGTAATTAATTACAGGCAAAGTACCGTGCTATAAGCAAATTATACCATGATAGCGGTCAGTCGCTTTTCTGATACTCATCACTATTGTTCTCGGCCAGGCCGCGGGAGGTCAAGCGCAGGTCCATTTCCTTTTTATCAGAGCTGCGGCCCCAAAAAAGGTTAACAATAAAAGACTGTTCTTCATGGCGAAAAATGATATTGCTTTCCGTACTGATTGGGACATACATTGGCTTAATATGCTTAAGATCAGTTATTTGCGTGTCGATCATCATTCTTCAACCCAGCGCCCATGTTAACTTTGAAGGTATCAAATTCAGGATTATGCTTAACAGGAATAACTCGAGTCCTTCTGTCGGCGGCAGGCGTCCGCTGGAAACGGAATACCCCCTGTGCGAAAAAGACGAACAAGCCCGCGGGATAGAACATATGAAAAAAATGCAAAAGGAAGCACTTAAATTATGGCGGGCATTAAAAAAGAAAAGCAAATGAAAAAGCTACTTGTACTCACTGATTTTACAGCAAATGCGGCCCATGCCGCCATTGCTGCTGTTCGTCTTTGCGGAAAATTAAACACCGATTTACTGTTATATCATACGGTTCAATACATTCCGGTTGTCCCTGATTATAACGCTGGTTCTTATGTAACAGTAACGGCAGGTATACTTTTCAAAGACACTGAAGAAAACTTGAGCAGGGAGGCGGCATCGCTCAGATCACTGGAACAGAATTTCCCTGGTTACCAACCGCGAATCAGCTATGTAAATGGCGAGGGGGACTTGAGTGAAAATATTAAAGCGCTTTCCGGTCAGCAGGATATTCGGCTAGTGGTTATGGGCGGCAGATCCGGCGGAGCGCTGGATCACTTGATTACCGGCAGCGACACCGCTGCTGTAATCAGGAAAGCAAGGAAACCGGTGCTGATTATCCCGGAGAAAGTGGAGCTTACCGAGCTAAAAAAAGTTGTTTTTGCCACAGATTTTGGCGTCGCCGATATTTCCGCGGTAAACTACTTGCTGGAGATAGCGCCGCCGCTCGGTTTTAAACTGGAGGTCGTGCATGTTGTTCGGCCCGGCGAAGTGGTTACTGAAATTCAGCCGGAGGTCGCTTTTCGGAAATATCTTAACCACCTGGATAGCTACCAGATAACTTACAGGCAACTATCTGGCGACCGGATCAGTCAACGGCTGCAGGATTACTGCCACGAAACCGGTGCCTGTTTGCTCGCGATGACGCCTGGCCATCATGATTTTATTTTTCGGGTATTTGGTCATAGTGAAACAAAGGAGACCATTGCTCAACACGGCTTAGCAGTTTTAATCTTTCCACCTGACTTTGAAAAAAATAATTCTTTATCTAGTTGACCACAGAAACAATTATAGTTTTTCATTTTTTTTATTAAGAACCTCATTTTTTAGGGGCGGTCAATAGAAACAGCCGTGTTAGTTTACAACAAGTTCTTTAGGGGATGCACGGATCCCGTTTTTAAACAATAAGGCCAGGCGGATGAACGATACAAAAAAAGCCGCAAATCTCGCGATTTGCAGCTTGGGTATAACTAAAAATTGGAGCAACGGCTTTTCAACCCTGGCCGGGCTGGTACATTCTTTTTTCAACCGGCTGATAATATTCATTCAAATTTTCGGGGATCCTTGCATTATAACCTAAAACTTGCCTTAAGTCCTGGTGAAATTAGTCATGGCTATGAGAATTTTCGGGAAAGACCAGCAGAGTCATTTTTCCTTGTATGATTGCTTCCCTGAGGGGATTTTGATGGAACAGCCGGTACCAACAAGGATGTTTTTGATACCGAAGCGCAATCACATCCGCATGTTTCTCCGCGCCAACCTTTTCCAGCGCTCCCATTATATTGGCCTCCCGTGATAGATGGCAGCGGATACCGGGATAAAGGCTCCTGACTCTTTCCATAAACGCCGAGGTCCGCGTTTCTTCTGCAAAATCCGGAATCAGTACCGGTCTGGACACGTGGCTCAAACTCAAGCGGGACTTCAAGCGGGTGGACAAACCAACCAGTTCCCCTATCACCCCTTCATCGGCTGCGGCGAGGTCGGTAGCAAATAGTATATGCTGTATTTCCGGCCCGGCCCAGCTCAAAGGTATAACAAACACAGGACAACCGACCTTCCGAAGAACGGCTTTGACCTCGCCGTCGAAGAGCAGGTCGCCATAGGATCTACCGGAAACACCCATCATGACCATCACGCTGTTTTTCCGCCGGGCTAATGCGGAAACACGCTCTGCCAGCTGGCCTTCCAGCGGTATAGGCCGGATGACCGGTGCGCGGCCGGGTAGCTCCATGGCCCGCAGGCGTTTTTCCAGCCGCCGGACCTCCCGGTTCAGGCAGGTGGTACTTTCGCCCCTTTTTGCTCCTGCACTACTTTCCGGCAAAACGGCTGAATCCACTGGCGGCAAATAAGGTGTAATGGGATAAACATTCACCAGCAGCACATCGGCGCCGAGCTTTACGGCGATCGGCAATGCTGTCTCGGCCGCGCGCTTGGCGCATGCAGAAAAATCGGTCAGTACCAGGATATTTTTCATAACAGGATTCTCTTCCCTACGAAGCTCGGTTTTGGGAGTCCTTTTTAAAATGACGCCTATCACTTAAACATCTGATATTTAACAATAGCGTTGGCCGCGCCCGGTATCAGCTCTCGGTTATTTCTTTGTTGCTATTTGGCGTAGTGCTCGTTTTCCATTTTGATGATCTCTTATTCTTCCCCAGCACCACCGGCAGCCTTAGACTGTAAATAAAATGCGCCTTTGGTCGCGATCTGTACATTCGTTGGTAAAGCGGTTAAGGGCGTGACCTGGATATAACCCAATTCTGACACACCTGTCGTTACTTCCATTTTAGTAAATATGGTTTTACCATTTTTATTATGCATCGATGAGACAAAAATGTATTGCTTACCCTCCGAACGGATTACCGCATCAACAGGTACGGCGGCGGTTAGTTTGCTGCCGGTACTGATCAGGGCGGTCACATACATACCGGGGATCAGGTTCTGGTGTTGCTTATTATTTATCACCGCGTGAACTATCACCCCCTTGCTTTCATTCTCAAAAGATTTGTTAACGCCATTGATTACACCTGTGATGATCTCGTTATCCTGGTTGGTCAGTTGAAAACTCACTTTCTGGCCAACCTTTACCAACATCAGGTCTTTTTCAAAAACGGTAAGATCACAATGGATCTTGGAGTTATCCACCACTTCCATGATCGAGGTACCTGGCTGAACGTATGCCCCAATGTTAGCAGTGATGGAGCCAACGGTGCCGCTAATCGGTGAAGTGACCGGGAATTGGGAAACGATATGGCCGTTACTGATCCTGCCCGGCGATACACCCAATTGCTGTAGTTGACTTTCATAAGCGGTAAGCCGGGAATGTTCGGCATTATAAGTCGCTTCCGAAGCCTGGAATGATTTACCCGTTCCGGCCCCGGCGGCCTTTAGCTGGCTTTGGCGGTCGTATTCTGCCTGCACATAAGTAAAATTGTTTTTGGCCGCTAAATAATCCTGTTGCAGCTTGATCAAGTCCTGATTTTTAATGGTTGCCAATACCTGGCCTTTGTGCACTTGCTGTCCTTCCAATACATCTATATTGCTGATAATGCCGCCAGATAAAATACTGACATCGGCCTTATTTTGTGGCGGAACGGCCAACTGCCCATTCGCCCTGACAACCGCATCCAGGTTCTTTTGCTCAATAGGGCCGGTCACAATCCCGACAGATCTCATTTGTTCGGCGCTCAATTCCAGTCCGCTTTCTTTGTTTTCGGTTTTAGTAGTGTCCTTCTCTTTTTTACCCGCTTTTTCTGAACCTCCGGAACAGGAAGCCAATAGTGTCCCGGCAATCAGAAGGACGTTTATATATACTCTATAGGTTAGATATTTCATGTTTATTCTCCTCTTAAAAATTGTAATTGAATAGCGGATTGATTTAACCTGCTGACCGTCTCGATATACGCTAATTTGATTTGCACGGCGGCAGATATGTTCGAGATATACTCGATATAGCCAATCTCGCCGAGGTTAAAGGAAACCTGCGTAATGCGCAGCTGCTCATCCGCCTGTTTTAGCCCACCGGAAGTATAGTATTCTGCCGATTGCCGATATTTCTGGTATTGCTGCAGTTCCTGTTCGTATTGCAGTCGAACCTGGCTTTGGGCATTCTCATAATTGGTTTGTGCGATCTGTCCGGATATTTTTTCTGCTTTTACCCGTGAACGGTTGGCCCCGTTGAAGATCGGTACAGCCACTCCAAGTTGCAAACCAGCGATGCGAGTGCCGGTAGAATAGCTGCGGTCTATACCTGCCGGGTTAAAACCGGAGATCACCAATTGCTGGTTGTAACCGATCTTCAGGTCGGGCATTCCTTTTGATCTTTCTACTGCGAGACGTGCATTCGCCACTTCGATATTTTGCAATTCGGCATTTACCTGCGCGTTACGCGCAGTGTTCAAGGTATCCGCCGGTAACGTCAGCAATAAAGGCAGTTTACTTTCGGCAACGATGATCGGTTCGCTCGTGTTAAGCAATTGCTTTAAAGCCAGTTCATTGCTCTTCAGGTCCGCTTGCACGCCTATCTTTAACGCCTGCACTTCCTGGTATTTATTTTTAGCGCTGAAAAGTTCAAGGTTGGATGTTTCCCCGGTCTTTAACCTGATCTCAGCCCGTTTTACAAAGCCGTTGTAGATGCTGTCCTGGTAATTCAGGATTCGCAATGTTTCCCGGTTAAGCAGGTAAGCGTAATATGCATTCCTGACATTACGTGTAATTTCCGCACGGGTAATATTGCCTGTTCTTTCCGCAAGTATGGTTTGCTGGTTCAGGAGTTTGCGCTGGTGCTTATACAGCCCCGGCCAGGCAATATTTTGAATGACGCCAATGGAATTATCCATATTGCCGCCACTGGTCGGGTCTTGGGTGATCATCAATTCTGTTTTAGGAATATCTGTACCCGATTTTTGCAATGCCCTCGATTGTTCGACGGAAAGCCCGGCTGAGCGTACTTGTAAATTATTCCGCAGTGCCTTGGCAATTGCACTGTCTAAAGTCAGCGGCACACCACTTTGCGCATGTGCAACTGAGGGCTGAAACAGCATTCCAGCGCCGATCATTATTAAAACAACCAGCACTTTGGGTACGCCGGGCACTTTCACCTTTATCGTTTCTTTCCGGTTAAATAATAAATACAGGCAAGGCAGCACAAACAGGGTAAGAAATGTAGCTGTGATCAGTCCGCCAATCACGACCGTAGCTAATGGCTTTTGTACTTCGGCTCCGGCGCTGCCAGATAAAGCCATTGGCAAAAAACCGAGTGACGCCACCGAAGCGGTCATCAGTACCGGGCGCAGCCTGGTCCTGGTTCCCTCCAATACCCGGTCATAAATATTGTCCATGCCTTCTTCCTTCAACTGGTTAAAGTAACCGATCAGGACGATACCATTGAGCACTGCCACGCCAAATAAGGCGATAAAGCCAACACCAGCCGATATACTGAATGGCATACCCCGTAATAATAAAGCAGCTACGCCACCCATCGAGGCCAGCGGCACTGCGGTAAAGATGAGCAGGCTTTGTTTTACTGAACGGAATGTAACATAAAGCAGGATCAGGATAAATAATAATGCTGCCGGAACAGCAATAGATAAACGGGCTTTAGCAGCTTGTAAATTCTGGAACTGGCCGCCATAAGTGAGGTAATATCCCGATGGCAGTTTTAAACCATTGTTCAGTTTGGCCTGTATTTCCTTAACTGTTGTTTCCACATCCCGGTCTTTTACATTAAAGCCGACATAGATGCGGCGTTTACCATCTTCGCGGGAAACCTGCGCCGGGGCATCCTTAAAGGAAATGTCAGCCACCTGGCTTAAAGGCACTTTGTTGCCTGATGGTAAGGGTATGAGCAGGTTCTCTACACCAGATATGTTTTCCCTAAGGTCACGATTCAGTCGAACGACCATATCAAATCGCTTTTCACCCTCGAACACGACACCTGCCACACTGCCTGCAAAGGCCGTTTTCAGGATCATATTTACATCGCTGATATTCAAACCATACTGCGCCATTTTATCGCGGTTATAGGCCACCTGGATTTGCGGCAAACCACTTACCTTTTCTACATATGGTTCGCTTACGCCTTTGACAGGCGCAATGATCTTGGCAATTTTATTAGCTTGTGTAGCCAGTATATCCAGGTCGTCCCCGTATATTTTGATAGCTACATCCTGCCGGATACCGGTCATGAGTTCATTAAAACGCATTTGCATCGGTTGGGATATCTCTATGTTAATACCTGGAATAATGGATAGTGCTTCTTCCATTTTCTCCGTCATTTCTTCACGGGTTTTAGCCGTCTTCCATTCTCCTTTAGGTTTCATGGCCAGCATCATATCGCCCTTTTCCATTGGCATCGGATCAGTGGGAATTTCCGAGCTGCCGATGCGCGTGACTGCTTGTTTGATCTCTGGGAATTTGTCTTTCAATATTTTCTCCGCTTTACCAAAGGTCTTGACAACCTCGGTCAAGGAAGTGCCTTGCATCATGGAGATCTCCACGGTCAGATCGCCTTCCTCAAGCGTAGGAATAAACTCGCCGCCCATGCGGCTGAACGCCCATATGGAAATACCAAATAAGATAAACACTATAGTAACTGTAATCACCTTGGCTTTAAGCACTACTACCAACGCCTTTTGATAAATCCTTTGCAGGAACCCTATAATACGGTCAGAAATATTCGGCTTATGGGAGGTCTTTTTGCTTAAAAACAAAGCACTGGCCATCGGCACATAGGTTAAGGACAATATAAAAGCGCCTAAAATGGCAAAGGCTACAGTTTGCGCCATAGGCCGGAACATTTTTCCTTCGATACCGACTAAAGATAAAAGCGGCAGGTAAACGATCAGGATAATGATTTGCCCGAACGCGGCAGACTTCATTAGTTTACTGGCACTGTCCCTAATCTCCACATCCATTTGAGCCGTGGTTAGTTTTTCAACCCCTTTTTGCTTATAACTGCCCGTGGTAATATGATGTACCACGCTTTCTACAATAATTACCGCGCCATCTACTATCAGGCCAAAATCAATTGCGCCCAAACTCATCAGGTTGCCGGAAACATTAAATAAACGCATCATGGAAAAGGCGAACAGCATGGCTAAGGGGATAACTGAAGCTACGACCAGTCCAGCTCGCAGGTTTCCTAAAAGCAACACTAATACAAAGACAACGATCAGCGCACCCTCCAGCAGGTTGCGTTCTACTGTGCCGATTGCCCGGCCCACCAGTTCCGTCCGGTCGATAAATGGCTCTATCACTACGCCTTCAGGCAGTGATTTTTGGATCTGCACCATGCGGGTTTTAACATTCTCTATCACCTGGCTAAAGTTTTCGCCTTTTAGCATCAGGGTAACACCAGCCACCACTTCGCCCTCACCATTCCTGGTCACTGCACCATAACGGGTCGCGCTGCCGAATTGTACCGTTGCAATATCACGGATAAGGATAGGTGAGCCCTTGCCATTCTTGACAACGATCTTACGAATATCATCCAGGTTCTGCACCTGTCCCAATCCCCGGATAAAATAGGCATTGCTTTGCTGCTCAATATAAGAGCCGCCAGTGTTCTCGTTATTTTTTTGCAGGGCTTCGAAGATCTCGGGGATGGTCAGGCCCAGAGAATTGAGCTTATCATTATCCAGAGCAATTTCATATTGCTTCACATAACCACCCCAGCCGCTTACCTCGGCCACGCCAACCGTTCCTGCCAATTGGGTTCGTATCAGCCAGTCCTGAATGGTACGCAGATCTGTTGCCGTATATTTTTTTTCATACCCCTTTTTAGCATGCAGTACATACTGGTATATTTCACCAAGACCTGTAGTAATTGGGGCTAGGATAGGTTCACCTAAACCAGTAGGAACTCCATTTTCCGCTTCTTTGAGCTGTGCATTAACCTGTGCCCTTGCCCAATAAATATCAATATCATCCTTAAATACAATGGTAATAACGGAAATTCCCGACCGGGATATGGAGCGTTTTTCGATGATCCCGGCAATATTAGCCATGGATAATTCTATTGGAGCGGTAATGAACTGCTCCACCTCTTGTGCGCCTAAGCTCGGCGCTTGTGTAATGATCTGTACCTGGTTATTGGTAATATCCGGCTGCGCGTCGACCGGAAGGTTGTACGCGGAGTAAACACCCACCAGTATTAATACCAGTGTCATGATACCGATAGTTACCTTGTTCCTGATAGAGAACGCGATAATCTTGTCAAACATAAATTGTAAAAATTAATACGAATACGGAAAGCCGTGCAATTTGATTGCAGGCGAAAAGACTAAAAACTTCGTATTAAGCTATTTGAGGAGGCTGCCAGATCTTGATCGGCTGTTCCTGAACAGCAGGTATGCTGTAACCAGGATATTCACGTGTAACTGATCTGGTGAAAACGGCGGTGGTAATGGTTGTCGTTAATGTTTTTGCAGTAGAACAGCATGAACAGGTACAAAAAGGTGGACAGGTTTCCTGGCCTCTTTCGTCATTAGCAGAATGACCTTTTTGAATAGTTTGATGAATTACACCCGCAATCATATCATCCCTGTCCTGGCATGGCAGAACAGCCAGCAGGACAAAATATAAACTGAATATGATAGCCAGATATTTCATTCTTTGCAAAGATATGAAAAACTAAAGAAATGGAATACCCAGACAAAAGCGTTAATATTATTAACTGCCTTTCCATTAAAAGGATTAGTTGAAATATGAGGAAATATATCGAAGCAGGTGAGTTCGATTATTGGGGAATCAACTCCCCTATTTACTCATCGGACTATGTTTAAAACTGCTAATAAAAAACCTACAAACTAAGTGTCTGTAGGTTTTTTCGCCACTTTTTAGTGGCTTTTAGCGGTTAGGTTCGCTTAGTGGTCCTTAGACTGCCTGATTTGCATTATGCAGCAAATCTGGAGGAATGACACGCCAGCCGTATTGAGCGAAGAGGTTAAGATGCGTTTAATTGCACCAATTGATGCTGTATCAAATATTGCATCGATTCCTTTACAACCTCCGCTGAAGGCTTAGGATTAAAGCCCAGCTCCTTTCTTGCTTTTGTTCCGTCAAAGTCCTGCTGCAATCCTGAAAACATCGCGATGTCTTTAATACTTAGTAACGGAGCTCTGCCATTTATTTTACTCCCCAATTCCATTAAACCAGCTATACCGAATAAAATTATTTTCGGTACGGCAACAGGTAATTTAATTTTCAAATCAGGAAAAAGTTGCTGTGCTATTTTAGTAGTGTCCTTAATGGAGGTGCATTTTTCATTCGCCAGTATATACCTTTCCCCGTTTACGCCTTTGGTTGCTGCCAAATAACAGCCTTCAGCAACGTCTTTCACATCTATCCAATTAGGTGCAATATTGGTTTCTACGGGAATCTCCTTTTGCAAAATTAGCTTTATGATATTGTATGATACGTTTAATGGTGCAAATGCCTCGCCTCCAATCATTGCTGATGGCAACACAGCTACTAACTCAATATTATGCTTTTTTGCAAGTTCAAAAGCTAACTTTTCGCCATCGTTTTTAGAGTTGTAGTACAAATCCCTGCGATCGGGATTATAACCATAGCTTTCTCTTACGGGGATATTGGTATAATTTAACGCAGCTATCGAGCTTATATATACAATCCGCTTAACCCCGGCTTCGGCGGCTGCTTCAACAATATTACGGGTACCATTAAGGTTTATGTCATATAGCTCTTTTTGAGGGTCTTTTGCCCATAGTTTAAACGCAGCGCCAACAGCATAAAAAGTGTCCACGCCTTTCAATGCCCTTACCAGGGACTGTTTATCTGTAATGTCCGATTGAACTACTTCGCAATCCAGTCCTTCGAAGGGCTTTTTATTACTAATATCCCGTACCGATGCACGTACCCGAATACCTTTACTGATAAGCAATCGTACTAAATTGTTGCCAAGGTGCCCATTTGCACCGTTAACTAATGATAGTTGTTGATTTTCCATTTCTTATTTTTTTAATAATTAATGGTTCAAATCTGCCAACTATGAAAGCTAATCCACTTGACAAATGTTAGGAAAGCATCCGTTTGCGTATGCGGCTCAAGCTTTCCGGTTTCATACCCAAAAAGGACGCTATATATTGCACCGGTACATGGTGGATGATAACAGGATAGTGCTCAATCAGTTTTTTATACCGCTGTTCCGCAGTCAATGTGGCTAATTCTCTTGACCGGGTTTCATTATATGTTATTGATTGCTGAAATATCTGTATGCTAAAATCTTTAAAGGCTGCGCTTTGACTCGTAAGCCAGTCTAAATTGGGCTTTGTGATCCTAAGTAATTCACATTCCGTAATGCATTCTACACTTTCATCAGATTTAGTTTGATTAATAAAATGAAAGTAAGATGTTAAAAAGCCCGGGGGACAATTAATATGAGTTGTTACTTCGTCACCACTTTCATTGTAATGAAAAATGCGCATAAAGCCTTTTACAACAAAATACAAATATTGGGGTATGTAGCCGGATTGCTCAACAATTCTGTTTTTAGGCAACAGCACCGGCTCAAAATACGCTTTGCATAAATCATTATCAGCTTCGGTTAACAAAACTTTTTGAGATATTATATTTAGCAGGTATTTATGCATACCACCAAGTTAATAAAGAAATCTAAAATAAAAAGCCCTTAGATTTCGATCTAAGAGCTTTCAAATAATCTTTCCCATGCCGTTCACATGGATGGGTTGAAATGTGGTCCTTAAACTACAAAACTCGAACTCTTTTATGAATGATTTGGATTGTGCGGAGGGTTTGGAGAAATGATTAGATCAAACTAAGTCGGTTTTTACACCAGCACTTTTGCTATTCCTGATTGGATGTCTAAACCGGCTGAATATCTCCCTTACTTTATACGTTCAAATAAGAATTTCCAAAATCATAGTTTTTGAGGAGCAACATTTGGATTAAAAAATATAGTAATGATTTCCCTCTCCTCTGAAAACAGATCTATTACCGTAACTTTAATAAGACAAGCATATATATTGTCTTTTTTTCCATTATAGAGGCGATCGCAACAATTTTCCAGATTATAAGAATCAAATGACTTGGCGATGTCATAGGGTTGAAAATTAGACACGGATTGAGCATCACAGCCGATAATGTCACTTTTATTGGCAGAATCCAATTTAAATCCTTCATACCGAACTTCCCGCAAGCTGTCTTTGTCATTTTCCGGGCCATTTCTCTTTAATAATAACATCACATCAATGTCGTTTTTCAGGTAGATTTTATTTTTTGTTTTATTATTGAAATAGAAATTTAAGGTTAATTTACGTTGGCCAACCTTATTCGCCTCGCTAAGCTTGATATTTACTTTTCTTGAGAAGTAGCCTGAGTGGTTTGATTTCACCGATGCTAAACCGGCATTTGCACTGCCAGAATAAATCTGGGGATAATAAAATCTGATGAAAAAATCGTTGACTTGATAGGCACCCAGGCAAAACAGGAGGAGCATCAAATATTTCAGACTAAACTTGCCAACTATTTTTCGGTATCGAACCAGAAAAATGGCGGGGACTAACAAACAGATAATATTATCGATGGCGGTGAAAACATTACCTACAAGATTATAGTTCCTAAATTGCTCTACTGCATTTGATGGCTTTAATTGATAAACGTCTGATTCGATTTTTTGAACATAATAATTTACGCCGCCCCAATCCACGCTATTAACAAAGGCATCAATCATATAATAAGGATCAAAGTGTGGTAAAACATAACTTCTGATAGAAACTATTATCGTCGAAATAATCATACCCACGGCAGCGTAATAGAAAGATGACCTTACAAATAGTTGTTGCTCGTTTTGCGTAGTTTTGAATATAGCGTTTAATCCAAGCGTTGTGATTAACAGGATAAAATAGCATGGGATCAACAACATGCATATTACAACCGAACTATCGTTGCTTAATGAAGAAAATGCCAATGGGATGAAGCTGATTACTCCATCGTCAGCCAGCGATTTTAAGACAGCAAAACAGATCAGCTGACTTATGAAAAAGAAGATGGTATGATTAACGAAATGATGGGGTTTATTATCGCCTGTTGATGCTATGATTTCGCCCGGTTTAAACATCAGTGCATAAAACGTGGTGAAAAACTTCTTGATAAACAAGATGACATCATTTAAAAAAGTCTCAAAGGAATTCATAAAGGCCGGTTAATTTAAACTGATTATCAGATTAATACCTAATATAGTCAAATTACTCAAGCAGACAACAATTGAGGTCTAATGAATATCATAAATCAATTCCTGCACCGCTTCCCGGCCCGAAACTTAATGACTATTAGCCCGCCTGAAAATATATTTTCGAATTAAAATCCCATATGAGTTAAATGTAGGCATTATATACAAAAATCGAACTATTTTATGGGTGATTTGGGTTGTGCGGTGGGTTTGGAGGATAATTTCTAATTCACGCAATATATTTGTTGAGATTCTTTGTTATATGTTTCCTTCCGCAAAAAGAAAAAGAGCCATAAACAAAATGGTAATGAAAAGTGCGCCCATGTTAACGGCCCATACTTCTTCACAACTGTTTTATTTGCCCTGATTGATCTGTTGAAAATCTTCTTTTTTCGTAAAATATGCCAGCCCTAAAATTAGGGCTATTGTAGTGGCAAACGTAATTTTCTGCATTATTGGTAAATACTTAACACTACCAGAGCCGTAAAGGTATAGCGTATAATAAAACACAAGGAGCCAAACAATACATAGCCATTTAAATAAATGCAGCCTTGACTTTAAAACAAAAACAGTGATATAAAACATCCCTATAAGAAACATTGTACTAGCGATAGTAATCATGATATCGTGCAATGGGGTTGCTATTAAAAAAGCAAAAAACATACCACCGGCCCCTATATATTTTATTATTTTGGAGGCGCCCTTTGCCGGTATTTTCTTTGAAAATTCAACAAAGAATATAGCAAAACTAGCCGAAAAGAAAATCATTCCTCCTATAGCCCAAAAACGAGCTGAATTGCCTGATCCATTAACAGCATTTTTACCGAAAAGATTACTTATATAATTATTTTTCCAGTCAAACCCAACGGAGTTTTTGTCAACTTGCGACCCACCGGGATAGTGCCATGTCGCTATAAACAGCAACAATATCGAAATAATTATTCCCAATAGAATTGAATGTTTTTTTAGCATACAATAGTGATTTAGAAATATTAAACTCTTGTGCAAAAGTATTTCAATATCGCATTAAGATTTATGATTTACAACGGACAAATTACCGAACTGCCCTTTAAGAAAAAAGCCTTCAGATTTTCATCTAAAGGCTTTTTCAATAATCTTTCCCATGGATGGGTGGAGTGTGGTCCTTAGACTACAAAACTCGAACTCTTTTATAAGTGATTTGTATTGTGCAGCGGGTTTGGAGGAAAATTTGTCGTGATTTTAAATTGATAATTATCGTCGGTTTCGAAAATCAGGTAGATATTTAAACGACTCTTTCAAAAGTGAAGCCTTTAATGGCTCATCAACATATAACTGCATACTGTCTAAACCATTTGATGCAGGGAAACAAAAAGCTAAATAACCATTAGCTGCCTCCTTTTTGCAAAACTTAGTGGCGGCAAGGGTGTTTCCCGTATTTGGTGTTGCGGCTATACCCACATAAAAACAACCTGAAAGAATTGATTTGAAATCAATTCTTTCAGGTTTACATACTATCACAATAGACCCTCTTGTCCATCTTTGAACATTCCATATTAATTCATGCCCTTTGATACATTCTTGACTAACATCGAATTTAAACTTTCCTTTTTCTTTAATCAATATATCTCGATTATTGATATACAATTCAGAACCTGAGTCTAATCCATATACATAGGCACACTCACTATTATATAAAAGCGGTCTAATGACAAGTTCATGAGCAGCTAATGGCAAATTTTGATCATAATAATGGCGTACGTCTCTCGAAGTTAAGCCAAAACCTAAAGGCATATAATAATCAGCACTCATAACTAACGCTAAGATACAATCATTTGAAAATTAAAAAAGCCTTCAGATTATCATCTAAAGGCTTTTTCAATTTATTCCCATGCCTGGCATACGGTGGGTCATTTAGTGGTCCCGACGAGAATCGAACTCATATCTAGAGTTTAGGAAACTCCTATTCTATCCGTTGAACTACGGGACCAGTTTCTATTTCGGAATTCGGATTGTCGATTTCGGATTTACCTTTTCGCTTTACGAATTCTGTGCAAATGTGCGAATTTTGAATGAGTTAGGCAAAAATTAGTTGATTGAGTTAAGTAGTTGATTATGTTGACTAAGTTAAGCCATCATGCTTCCTCATCCGCACATCTGCATATTCGCACATCTGCACATCAATCTACCTAATCACCGAACCATTATGCATTTCATCCCCCGGCGTAACAAAGCTCAGCTTGCCATCAGCACTCTCAGCCATCAGGATCATTCCTTGCGACAGGATGCCTTTTATTTCCCTTGGCTCCAGGTTTACAAGTACGCTTACCTTTTTACCAATGATGGCTTCGGGCTCAAAATATTCGGCGATGCCGGATACGATGGTGCGGGTATCCAACCCCGTGTCGATGCTTAGCTTCAGCAGCTTTTTTGTTTTGGCTACCTTTTCGGCAGTTACAATGGTCCCGGTGCGGATGTCCATTGTGGCAAAAGATTCGTAGTTGATGTTCTCCTTGGCAGACACTAATGCAGGCTGTACAGGCGCGGTAGCGGCCTTTTTATCGAGCAGCTTTTGGATCTGTGCATCAATTACCTCATCCTCTACCTTTTCAAATAATAATGATGATGGATTCAACTGGTGCCCATTTTCAAATGTCATTTCCTGGTCCAATGCAATGGCGCTGAATGGGATGTTCAACATCCCTACAATCTTTTTAACCGTAGCGGGCAAAAACGGTTGCAGGCAGGTTGCCAAATGGCCGATCAATACCAAACTATTGTGCAGCGTTTCCTTAGCGGCATCGGGGTTGGTTTTTATAGTTTTCCAGGGCTCGTTCTCAGTGAGGTAACGGTTGCCTAAACGGGCTATATCCATTACGCTCTGCAATGCCTGGCGGAATTTGTAAGCCTCAAGATTAACCTGGATCTCGTCATAAAAACGGCTTAGTTCTGCATCGATGTGTTTGTCGGTCAGCACAATTTTGGCGCTGTCGCCTTCAATTTTACCATCGTAAAATTTATGCATCAATATCATCACCCGGTTTACATAGTTGCCCAAAATAGCCACCAACTCGTTGTTTACACGGGCCTGGTAATCCTTCCAGGTAAACTCGCTGTCGCTGGTCTCGGGTAGTATCGAGGTTAACACATAGCGTAGCTCATCCTGTTTTCCGGGGAACTCCTCTAAATACTCATGCAGCCATACTGCGTGGTTACGTGAGGTGGAAAGCTTGTCGCCCTCCAAATTCAAGAACTCGTTAGCAGGTACGTTTTGTGGCAGAATATACTCGCCGTGGGCGTGTAATATGGATGGGAAGATGATACAATGGAACACGATATTATCCTTGCCGATAAAATGCAGCAGGCAGGCTTCATCGGCCTCATTCTCCTGCTTCTTCCAATAAAGCTTCCAGTCCTTGCCATTATCCAGCGCCCATTGCTTGGTCGCAGAGATATAGCCTATCGGCGCGTCCATCCAAACATACAGCTTCTTGCCTTTAGCTTCTTCCAACGGCACGTCGATACCCCAATCAAGATCACGGGTCATGGAGCGGGGCTGCAGGCCCGATTTAAGCCACGATTTACACTGCCCGAACACATTTACCTTCCAATCGCCCTCCTTGGTGTCAATCCATTGCTCCAGCCATGGCTGGTACTTGTCAAGCGGCAAAAACCAGTGTTTGGTAAGTTTCAATACCGGCGGTTTGCCACTTAGAGTTGATACAGGGTTTATCAGGTCAGTCGGGTTTAGTGATGTACCACAGTTTTCACATTGGTCGCCGTAAGCATTCGGGTTGCTGCAGTTGGGGCAGGTACCAATAATATAGCGGTCGGCCAAAAATTGCTGGTAGTCCTCATCAAAATATTGCTCTGAAAATTTCTCAATAAACTCATCCTTTTCATACAGGTTCAGGAAAAACTCCTGCGAAAGATCATGATGAATAGGCGACGAAGTGCGGTGATAGATATCGAAGGAAATTCCGAACTCTTCGAAACTTGTTTTTATCTGGTTATGGTATTTATCAATGATGGCTTGCGGCGTGGTATCCTCTTTTTTTGCTTTTATAGTGATAGCAGCGCCGTGCTCGTCAGACCCGCAGATGTAAACTACATCCTTGTTTTGCAGGCGCAGGTAGCGTACGAAAATATCCGCCGGCAAATATGCCCCTGCCAGGTGCCCGATATGCAGCGGACCATTGGCATACGGCAGCGCCGAAGTAACTGTAAACCTCTTAAATTTATTCAATTGCGACATAGTTGGCAAAGATACCGTTTTAGTCGGGAAAGTCCGAAAGTCAGTAACGTCCGAAAGGAAAAAGGCGGGTACGCAAAATTTTTTAGATAATGTATAACTTGCGGCTTCTTTGTTATCAAAAAACAATATGGATAAACCAGTGAATGCAACCTCTTCCGGACTCCTCCCTCCGTACTTGAAAGCGGGTGATAAAATTGCCATCACCTGCCCGGCAAAGAAATTGCCCAATCCAATGACGGATGCCATAGCACTTTTACAATCGTGGGAGCTGGAGGTGATAATTGGCGACACCCTGGACGCCTCCTGGCACCAGTTTGCCGGCGACGACGCATTCAGGGCCAGGGATTTTCAGCGATTTATTGACGATGACAGTATTAAAGCAATAATTGCTGCCCGCGGCGGCTATGGAACCGTAAGAATGATTGACATGGTTGATTTCAGTCGTTTCGCAGCAAACCCTAAGTGGGTGGTTGGATTTAGCGATATTACTTTACTGCATGCCCACCTGTTCGCTAATTTTAATGCGCCAAGCATTCACGGGCAAATGCCGATGACTATTCCGGATGCCTCGGCACGGTCGTTGGATACATTGAGAAGAGCCCTGTTCGGCGAAGAAATAAGCTACCGGCTCAATCCCAACCCACTAAACCGGCTTGGCGAGGGCGAGGGTTTGCTCATCGGCGGCAACTTATCCATTCTCCTTTCTGCATCGGGCTCAGTATCTGATATGGATTACACCGGTAAAATATTATTTATAGAGGATATTGGTGAATATTTATACAGTATTGACAGAATGCTGCGCACCCTTAAGCGTGCCGGAAAACTGCAAAATCTGCGGGGCCTGGTTGTAGGCGGATTTTCTGATCTGAAGGACAACGACATTCCCTTTGGCCAAACCGTACCTCAAATTGTGATGGAAGTGGTAAAGGATTATGATTACCCGGTATGTTTTGATTTTCCCGGCGGGCACGTGCCTGATAACTGTAGTTTGGTGTTGGGAAAACAGTTAAATTTATCAGTTAGTGCAAATTATGCAGCGTTAAAATATACTTAAGCAAAAAGAGCCGTATTGAATTAATTCAACACGGCTCTTTATTGCATAGCAATTAATATTATGGGCAATACTCGCCGCCGGTGCAAGTTACCCCGGAGTTAATGCAGGAATATTCGCCGCAATACACCGAAGGGTCGCCACTTGAACATGTGCCGGCCGTCATGTACGCCGAAGTGGCTGTATCACGGCAGTGCCATACATACTTAATACCCACACCACCAGTGACGTTTCTCATCTCTTGTTTGGTTAGTTTTTCCATAATTCTGATTTGAATAAATTTGAATTTGTAATTTAGTTTAGGACCCATTGCTGATTTATATGTAAACCAACAAGGTAAATTTAATTAATAATAAATATCAAAACAAATAACGCTCCTAAAAATACATATTAACAGATGTTAATAATTGGACTCTTTATTAATCCACAGTTAACATCAAACTATATTGACTCAAATCTGGTTTAATTCCTAAATTCGTAATTATGGCATTATTTAGCACCCTCGCGAAATACAAAAACTTTGGTCTTTTAGTGATCAGGGTTGGTTTAGGCATCATGTTTATATGGCACGGCTATCCGATGCTTATCGGCGGCCCAAAAATGTGGGGCGAGGTCGGCAGTGCAACCCGTTATATTGGCATTCACTTTTTACCGGTAGTGTGGGGGCTGCTGGCGGCGCTTACCCAAGCTGTTGGCGGCGTGTTGCTCATCCTGGGGCTTGCGTTCAGGCCGGTTTGCTTATTGCTGGTCATCAATCTTATTGTGGCAGTTATGTTCCATCTACATCAAAGCGGCGACTCCGGCGGCCTTGGCGGCGCAGCGCATGCAATTGAGGACGCAGTAGTGTTTGCCGGATTGTTTTTTATCGGGCCGGGGAGTTATAGTGTAGATAAAAAATAACGATTTTCCTGGTAATTAAATTGTCATTATTGGCAATCCATATCTTATTAATCAAAACCAATTTTGTAATTTTAGGTTAATAAATATCGCTTTACCTAAACTACAAAATATGAAAAAACAAAACATCAACCCCTCCATCATTATCTCTTCAAACACAAATTCAATTTAATCTAACGGTTATTCCTAATCTGTGTTTTTATGATTGAAAATAGCTTTATTAATCACCTTTCGGGCATTTGCATACTGTCAAGTCAATTGAAGGATGCTATTAGTACATTTCTCGTAGAAGAACAGTACCAGCCGCACCAAATATTATTTGCCCCGGGCCAATTTGAAAATCGACTGTGCTTTATTGAAAGCGGGCTTGCCAGGAATTATTATTATGACGAACATAGGGACGATCACACCGTCAAATTTTGGCGACCTGGCGATATTATATTATCCTACCAGGGATATTGGGCGCAGCCTGCATATTTCTATACCGAGGTAATGGATCACTCCCGGCTGTTGACGCTTAAATATGATGATTTGCGTGGATTGATTACAGCTTTCCCCGAGGCTTCGTTACTTGTAAAAAACATACTGAAAATTTTTCATGAGGAAGAACATCAGAAACAAAGGCTCGCAGTTTTAAGCGCCGAACAACGTTTCCGCGAAATGAAAAAGAACAACCGGTTGATATTCCAAAAAGTTCCTTTAAAAATAATTGCCTCTTACCTTAATATGAGCCGGGAAACCTTGAGCCGGATGATTTCGAAGGGATAATGCCGACTTAAGCAATAATTAAACATGTGATTTTAACCTGCTCCAATTGTGACTTTTATCACAACGTTAATTTCCTGATTAGCTTAACTTTATTAACAGTAAGCCGTCTGTATATTGTGGTTTATAAATAGTCTTATTTATTCACTTAAAATTAATATTTATGAAAAAGCAACTTTTATCAATCTTTGTACTATTGGTATTTCTTGTACCAATCTCATCTTTTAAAGCAGAAAACAATTCGCATAGTATTGAAATTGTTAAACGGCCCACGATCACAGAATTAGGAGACTTTGAGTATGGAGGACAGCTTTATTCGGTTTATGGTGATGCCAGCACGGGTACAGTTACAGCGGTAAAATTCGATGTTGGAGGAGCAAATGTTTATTCGTTTTCAGGATCATATTACACAACCGGCTGGCCGTTTCCGCATGGTACACAACCTTATTTGAGTGTGGTCGGATACGGCACCTCATCTCCCAGTTCATACTTTGCTTATACTGGACCGATCTTGTATTATTGATATATTACATTTAAAAAAAATGTTTTAGTACCTTAAATGAAAAAGCGGTGCTCGCTAAAAAACAAGCACCGCTTTTTTAGTAAGCTAATATTACTTACTCAAGCTTTTACCCAATTCCCGCACATAATTCTCATCAACATCTCTTGAGCCCTGTGCTGAAATAAAACTGTCTGCATCTCCCGCTAACAATTTCTTAAGCGTAATCTTTTTAAGAGAAATTGATTTTACCTGGTTATCCGCTCCAACAAAATAGTAATGCTCATCGTCAATGTATTCGTCATAACGATGGCCGGACTCCACAACGCCATTTGTCTGAAAATCAGATCGATGAAGTTTTGTATCTATTTTCTTATAGATCCTGTATTTAGGTGTACTCAATAAAACTTCAGTAAATGGTCTGTCACTTATTAAAGGTGCGTTTTCATAAACATGAGCCTGCCCACTTTTGTCATATAGGCTAAAAGTTTTTATCTGTTGGGGTGACACCATGGCCATTGACCTGCCATCATTAGTGTACATGATGTTCCCGGTCATTTTATCGTAATTGTACATATTGCTGGTTTCAACAACGATGGAATCCTTTTTGTTGATTCCGAATCCGGGCACCCAATTGTCATACAAATAACGGCTTCCCCTCGTAGGCTCCACTGTGTAGCCCACTTTGGCAGTGATAACTGAAACAGCGCCAGCCTCCGCCCCCCCAGCTACGCGGCTCATAATAAGATTTTGCCTGTCCTGTAAAAATGTAGCACCGGCAATTGGGGCTTGTGCAGTTGATGAACTAAGCGGAACTATAGCATCAACGGCAGCGCCGGCCGGTGATAAACTAATAATATTTATGTTATTTTTACTATCAACCTTAATAGTTGCGCTTTTATAATTATAGGCCATTACCTGCAATGACGATGAAGGATCTGCATTAAGTGTAAAAGTCCCGGTCGAGTCTGCGTACGTAGCATAGTTATGCTTCGCATCCCTAACAAAAGCATAAGGAATGGGTTGTCCTTTTTCATTATCCACGGTGCCCGTCACAGGGATTGTTTGCCCAAAAGCCACAGAAGCTGACAGTAAAGATACCGCCAGGGTGATTGTAAAAATATTTCTCATACCTGCTACTATTTAAGTTACATAAATATAAGCAGTTACAGGCATAAACATCAAAAATTCTCTTATAAATAGTTTTAACTATCGAACGCCGAATAACCGTTGCTTATTTAATAATAATCTCAGGCGGTGAGCAGAACAAGAAGTATATTTTTTTGGAGGGGTACATAAACAAAAACGCCCGGTGATAACCAGGCGCTTTCCTATTATTTTATTTAATCTTATATTATAAAATAGAATTTATTTACCCAGGCTGTTACTCAACTCCCTTACATAATTCTCATCCACGTTTCTTGAACCTTGTGACGCAATGAAGTTGTCCGCGTCACCGGCTAACAATTTTTTTAATGTACTTTTCTTAAGAGAAATTGATTGCGGCTTATTATCTGCTTCAACAAAATAATACCGTACGTCGTCAACATATTCATCATAACGGTGGCCTGTTTCTAAAACTCCATTAGTTTGATAATTGGCCCGTTGTAATTTGGTATCTATTTTTTTATAAATATTATATTTAGGAGTGTTGAGCAAAACCTCCACAAAAGGCTTTCCATTTATTTCAGGAGCGTTAACAAAAGTATGGCAGATCCCATTTTTGTCGTATATCTTGAAGTTTTTAATATTCGCGGGAGCAACACCAGCGGTTGATCTGCCATCATTGGTAAATATTATATTACCCGTTATTTTATCATAACTGTATGCATTAGCAATTTCAACCACAAGCGAGTCCTTTTTGCTGACGCCAAACCCAGGGGCCCAATCATCGAGTAGATAGCGGCTTCCTTTTGTGGGTTCAAGCGCAAAGCCCGACCTTACTACTACAGCTTCACTTCCACCCTCGCCGCCGGTATGAGTACTTGGGTCCGCGTTGTTCATTGCCACACCACTGCCCACCACCAACTGCTGCCGTGCCTGTAAAAAAGGAGTAACAGCAGTTTGCTCTCCCTCTTTTAACGATTTTATACCACTACCGGCGGCTGTTGCGCCCGGAAGCACTATTTTTATGTTTGCCTGGTTATTGATGTTAATTTTTTTTGCTTCATAATTGTTTGCCATAACTTCAAGCGTTGAAGCCGGGTCAACATTCAATTTGAATGCCCCTACCGAATCTGCATAGGTAGCGTAATTGTGTTGTGCATCTCTGACAAAAGCATATGGAATGGGTTGTCCTTTCTCATTATCCACTGTGCCGGTGACGGGGATTGTTTGTCCAAAAGCGACGACACCTGATAATAGAGTTGTGGCGAATGTGATCGTAAAAATATTTTTCATAACTATTGCCCGTTTAAGTTGCATAAATATAAGCCCTTACGGGAACATATCTATGAAAATATGTTTAAATTAAGTTCTTTGACAAACAAAAAAAGCCCGGAATAACCGGGCGTCTGTCAGTGTTATTCAATACCTGTGTATTAGAAGGGATTATTTACCCAGGCTTTTACCCAAATCTCTTACATAATCCTCATCTACATCTCTTGAGCCCTGTGAAGCTATAAAGCTATCTGCATCCCCGGCTAATAGCTTTTTTAGGGCACTCTTTTTAAGCGAAATTGATTGTGCTTTATTATCATTAGCCCCAACAAAATAGTACCGCTCATCGTCAATATATTCATCATAACGGTGACCATTTTCTATAACGCCATCGGTATGAAAATCAGCCCGCTGAAGTTTTGTCTCGATTTTTTTATAGATCTTATATTTAGGTGTGCTTAACAAAACTTCAGTAAATGGTTTATTGCTCACCATAGGTGCATTTTCATAAACATGTGCGCGCCCGCTTTTATCGTATAAGCTAAAGGTTTTTACTTGTTGTGTTGATATGGCCGCCATTGATTTGCCATCATTAGTGTACATGATATTCCCATTCATTTTATCATAATTATACAGGTTGGCCGTTTCAACAATAAGCGAATCTTTTTTGTTGATCCCGAAGCCCGACACCCAGTTCTCATATGAGTAACGGCTTCCCCTTGTCGGCTCAACGGTATAACCTTGTTTAACTATAGTAACGTTGGTACCGCCGCCACCGCCGCCGCCGATGCCACCTGCATATACCGGGCTCCAGACCGCCAGCAATTGCCGCTCCTGCAAAAAGGTAGACCCAGCAACCTTAACTTGTTCGTTTGATTTAAGGGGTACTATACCATCAACCGGGGTGCCCGGCGGATTTACCGGCTTTAAACTAATTATGTTTGCACTGCCTGTAATATCAACCTTAACTGTTGCGCTTTTATAATCATTTGCCATCACTTGTAATGATGATGAAGGATCGGCCCTAAGTTTAAAGAAACCGGTTGAATCTGCGTACGTGGCATAATTGTGCTGTGCATCCCTCACAAAGGCATAAGGAATGGGCTGTCCTTTTTCGTCAGCTACTGTACCGGACACCGCGATTGTTTGCCCAAAAGCTACAGTCCCCGCCAATAAAGCCGCAATGATTGTGATGGTGAAAGTTTTCATATCTATTGACTGTTTAAGTTGCATAAATATAAGCACTTACGGGAACATATCCATGAAAAATATGTATAAATCAAGTTCCTTGATAAACAAAAAACGCCCGGAATAACCGGGCGTGTGTCAATATTTTTTAATACTTGTTTATAACAAGGGATTTATTTGCTCAGGCTTTTTCCAAGGTCACGCACATAATCTTCATCCACATCTCTTGAACCTTGTGAGCTTATAAAGCCATCTGCATCACCTGCCAATAGCTTTTTTAATGTGCTTTTTTTAAGAGAAATGGATTGCAGCTTATTATCGGCACCAACAAAGTAATATCTTTCATCGTTAATAAATTCATCATAGCGATGGCCGGTTTCTATAACACCGTTGGTATGAAAATCAGCACGCAGCAGTTTTGCATCTACTTTTTTATAAATTTTATACTTAGGTGTGCTTAACAAAACTTCAGTAAATGTTTTCCCCTTTATTTCCGGAACAGCAACGAACAGGTGGGCATGACCGGCATTATCATATAAGCTAAAGGTTTTGATCTGGTCGGTTGATACTTTAGCCATCGATTTACCATCGTTAGTGTACAGAATATCCCCGTTAATTTTATCGTAGTTATAAAGATTGGTGGTTTCCACAATAAGCTTATCTTCCTTGCTGATCCCCAAACCCGGAGCCCACTCTTTGTACAGGTACCTGCTGCCGCGTGTTGGCTCCTGGGTGAAACCTTCTTTTATTGTTTCCTGCCCGCCTGCATTAGCATTACCACCGCCATATACATATAACTCCCTTGCGTTCAGAAAGTGTGAATCAACTTCCTCATTTCCAGACTTTAACGGGGAAACCGGCGATTCAGCCTTACCTGCCGGCAGCGTAACATTTATATTCGTTTTATTATCGATCTTAACATCAGTATTCACATAGCCGTTTGCAATTACCTGGAGCGAAGACGCCGGGTCGGCATTTAATTGATAAGAGCCTGTTGAATCAGCATAGGTGGCATAATTATGTTGCGCATCTCTAACAAACGCAAAAGGGATAGGCTTTCCTTTTTCGTTATTAACCGTGCCGGTCACAGCTATTGTTTGTCCAAAGGCAACTGTTCCTGATAGCAAAAAAGCAGATAAGGTAATTCGGAAGAAAATTTTCATATTCATTAATAATCTCAATGTTTGTAAAGTTTAAAGTTTCTAAAGATAACCATGAAATAGAAAAAACCCACTACGAAATTCTCTTTAAACTAACTTTTCTTTAATTCAAGGGTAAAAAACTTGTTACAAACAACGGGTAAAATCATCGCTTATCCCTATTGAATTTACGCTCATTAAATTGCCACGTCATACACCTTCCTGGGGGTATGTGATGATATAAAGCTATCTGAATTTTCGCTAATAGCCGTTAATGTGCATTCCTTAGAAAATCAAACAGCTCTTATTATCTGCATCTGCAAAATGGTAAGCACATTACCTGCCACCTACAAAAAGCAAAACAATTTTTATTGCAAACTAAAATTCAATTCTCTTAAGTAATCATCATCGACATCGCGTGAGCCCTGTGCGTCTATAAATTTATCGGCATCGCTCGCAAAAGCTTCTTTTATAGCTTTCTTTTTCAATGAAATGGATTTCGCTTTTGCGTCCCCAACTTTGAGAAAATAGTACTTTACATTATCTACGTATTCATCGTATCTATGGCCCGATTCTAATACACCATTGTTATGATAATCTGCCCGTACAAGCTTTGTAGTGGTTTGTTTATACAGCCTGTACCTGGGTGTGGTTACCATTACCTCAACAAATACCTGGTTACCCAACACAGGGGCGCTTTCAAAAATATGGGGTAACAGTTTACCGTCATAAAGAAAAAACTGCTTTACGTCACTCTTAACAACCTGCATTAAAGACTTTTGGTCTTTGGTAAAAACCAGTTGTCCGGTAATTTTATCGTAATTGTATAAATTATTAATATCGTACAATAACAACCCATTGTTATCCACGGCAAATCCTTTTGTCCAGCCAGCAAAAAGATACGGGTTTCCTTGGGTAGGTTCCTGGTTAAACCCAACTTTTACCGATTGTGATGTTAGTGTCTGAGTAGTTAAGTTCTCGCGTGTGAGAAACATCAAACCACCATCCGGGTTATTGTCGGCAACCGAAGCGATGTTTGAATTTGAAGTGGAAGAACTGCTGCCCTTACCCAGAGTGATCACCAACGCTGTTTTGTTATCTATTTTAACCTGCGCATCCGCATACCCTTCCGCCAGCACCGTTAAAGAAGCAGTTGGGTCTACTTTAATCAAGAAAGCCCCGGACGAGTCTGCAAAGGCTGCAATACTATGCTGTGAGTCCTTAACAAATGCCCGGGGAACAGGCTGGCCATCCGCGTTCCTAACCTGGCCTTTTATTGAAATTGATTGGCCAAAAGCAATTACTGTTATTGCTTGCATCAATATTATCCAAAATACCTTTTTCATTGTTTACTATAGTTAGTGGTGCTATAACTAAATTGATTACTAGTCACTTAACGCCTACAGAAATAATATATTACCTTAAAAAAAGACTGCCAACAAAAAAGACCGCCTCTTTTATCAAAAGGCGGTCTTATATTTTTACTAACTACAATTTACTGATTGAGTTTCAATGTTTCTGTTGTAGTTCTTAGCTGTCCGCGGTATTGATAACTTAACGTAAACGTCTTAGTTGCCGGGTCATAGTGGTTATCACCAACCTGGGTATATGGCGCAGGTAAATTAGATAAACTGGTACCAACAAACGTTACAGTAACAGTGTTATCAGCATTTACCGTTAAGTTAAGAGGGTCACCAGAACCTAAGTCAGCAACAGTTGATGACACGGTGTTTGCGTCAACTGTACCCAAAGTTTTATCCTGGTTGATTGTCCTTGAATCAAGGAACACTCCCGGAGCGCTGTAACGCGTAAATGTACCATCAGCATGATAAACGCCGTCATATTTATTTTTGATACCTACAGTTGCAACAATTGCACCATACCCGGTTTTTGTGGTAAAGCCACCAAAATTGGTGATTTGAAATGCTGAACCATATTTTTTAGTAAGATCTAACTTACTACCATCAATAAAGAATATAATGCTCTTTGCAAACTCGCCGGCAGCAAAGTTTACGGTAAAGCCGGTAGCTGTTTTTGTAATTCCCCCTGTACCGGTAAATATACCGCCTGAAGCAATATTAGCAGCCGTTGGCATAGTGTAAAGATTACTCAAAGGGAATAAATCTGTGTAGCCCGCAGTATCTGTAAGTACGTCAAGTTGATCCTGCCCTAATGATTTTATTGTAACGGTAACTGCTTTTTGCAGGTCGGCTTTGTTAGCCGGGTCCCTTCGAATTGTAAACATCGTTACGAGTTTAATATCGGTGAACACATCAAAGTGTTGATCCAACTCGGGAGCTTCGGTTATCCAAACATAAGTTTTTCCGGCCTGGGAATTTTCCTTACCTCCGAACGACTCTTTGCGGCATGAGCTGAAAACAGTGATCAGCAAGCACGCAAGAGCTAAGTATTGTAAAATTTTCGTTTTCATTGAACTGATATTTTAAAGTTTTTACTATCACGGATCTTTTCAAACGAACCGATCCGTGATAGTTTAATATTTATCAACTAATTAACGTTACTGAGCTAAACCTGTAACGTCCCACCACACTGCATTATCCTGTGAATCTGTTCCCGGATTTTTGCCTTTTTCCCTGGCAATAGCAGCTTTAGCACTAGCCGTGTTTGTTTGTAACTCCGTAGAGTTATATTCAAGCCTTCTTGGAATCAGACCGGATGTATTTGAGTGAGCAGGCGCAGGAGTTAGCGCAGGATATCCTGTTTTTCTCCAAACATTCCAGCCTATGTGCCCATTCGGATATCCGGCTAAATATTGTTGTATGGCAAGGTTTTTTGCACTAAACGGAACGTTAGCCAAATAACCAGCTGAAGGAGCGGCAACGCCCCACTGGTCAAATGATGCTTGTATTCCACTTACATAAATTGTACTGGCGGTTCCGCTGGTCCATCCCAAACTTACGCCCTCAGCAACAGCCAGCAAAACCTCAGAAGCAGATACCGCAATAACCGGGCTCGTCTGTAAGCGTATATCAGCGCGCATGATATAAGCCCACCCTTGGTTTTTAGCAATAAAGTTATTCGCGTCGGTACGGCCCAGGCCATAAGGTACGCCAACACTTGACGTTTCGGCATTGTCTGGTGTGGCAGCATTATTGGAATTATTCGGGTCATTGGCAGCGCCGCCAAACATTAATTGTCTGCCGTCATTTAAAGAGGCTGTCAAAGCGGTCACAGTTGTACTTTCGCCCTCATCTTTACGTCCGTCATATAACGCATACCAGGGGTTATGGTAATCAGCAGTGTAAGGCACAGAGAAGTTCGCATCATTAGTACTGATATAACCACCCGCTACCGCAGATGCAAAGGCCGGTTTAGCCCAGCTATCTGCTTCGGTCGTTTTGCTAGCCTGGGTTGTCACTAATATGATCAACGAGTTACCAAACTTTTTCCATTTGGTAATATCACCACCATAAACCACGTCACCTTCTACTCCGCTTCCGCTTAATGCGGCAACAGCAGCGGCCGTCTTTGTAACAATACCTTTGTAAATATCCTCACTGGTATCATAAGCTGGTGTAATTGCTTTTATTCCTTGCAATGCCTGTGAATAAGGAAGGTCGCCCATATTATCGGTAAGGATCCAATATATGTATTGCTGCATTATTGTTGCGGCAGCAACAGCATTTTTGGAACTGGATGGTGTATTGATCACTGTTTGGGCATCATACAGGGTGCCATTATAGTCGCCCGCAAAATTTTGCTGAACAAGATCGTACAACGATGTGCCCGGATACTGCGTTTCAGCAAAATACTGTGCATAATATCCACCAGTAACTGCATATCCTGATGTAGACGAGTAGCCTCCAACGCTTTTCTCAACGTTTGCAATGAGCGCGGAAGGTATAGGCGTAGTAACCGCGTCCGGAACCTGGTTAGTCTTACCGAAATCATTCAATTTTTTACAACTTGCAGCGCTCAGTATGAGCAAAGCCGAAAGTGTGTATTTATATGTCTTTTTCATTGTGTCTTTAATGTTTAATAAGTTTTTACTTAATCCCTCGTTATCAGAAACCAACCTTTAAGTTAAAGCCTATACCTCTTGTACCTGGCAACTGGCCTGACTCGCCTTGAACTGCACTAATCTGTGACGGATCGAAGTCTTTTGTCTTAGCATAGATCAACCAAAGGTCATGCGCCTGTAATTGAATAGATGCATTTTTTATAGCGCTGCCTAAGCCTAATTTCTTAACAGGGATGCGGTAAGCCACACCAACCTCACGTAATTTAATGAAGGTAAGGTCGTAAACATACATATCAGTTGTACCGTTGTTAAAGTTATTGTGTACATAAGCGTATTCGTCTACATACATGCTAACCGGTTTACCTGTTGCATCAACACCCACCACATGATGGCCACCACCGTCGGCAACAGCATCACGAATTGGGTTACCTTTATCGTTAAGTACTGCGGTTCCTTTAGCTAAACCGCTGAAGTCACCCCACGCGCTTGACAGGGAGCTAAATTTCCCACCAAATTGGTAGTCAATATTAAAGTCAACATCAAAATCTTTCATAATCTTGAAAGAGTTCTGCAAACCACCCGTGTGTTGTGGAAGCACGCTACCAAAGTATACTGATTTGTTTTGGGCGTATGATCCGTCAGAGTTGATAACCGGTACACCTGCGGAATTACGTAAAATACCGGTTCCAAATAACTGACCCCAGGCCATGCCTGCTGTATGAACCATGTAAGGAACCTGGCTAAAGGTATTATAAGCAACAATAACCTGGTTTACACCGTATTTCTTGCTGATCTCAATAACTTTATCCTGTAACAAGTTAGCATAGGTAAAGTTCACATTCCATGAGAAGTTTGCTGACCTGATTGGGTAGCCATAGATAGTTAATTCCAAACCTTTACGTTCAACATCACCAAAGTTGGTAAGGATTGAGCTGAAACCTGATGCACCATTTACGTTAACTGCCAGAGGAAGCGATTTTTCTGAAGCTGTCCAATAAGTTCCTGTAACGCCGATCCTGTCATTAAGGAAACGTAAGTCTGTACCAATTTCCTTGCTGGTAACAACCGAGCCGTGGATAGTATTATCAACAAACTGATCAGGAGCGCTTTGAATAAGTTGTCCGGCATACTTAACAGCGGGAACGCCATAAGCAAGACCAGGGTAACGGCCGTAACCAAAGGTTTCGTTGGTTGTACCAAGCGCCTTAGGGATCTGACCATAAGAAGCTCTCAACTTACCGTAACTTAACCAGCTGCTTTGGCTTTTCAACAAATCGCTGAAAATGAAGCTTGCACCTAATGATTTTGACAATACGTCGTTCTTGGATTGTGGAAGGGTTGAGTACCAATCATTGCGGATCGATCCGTCAATGTTGATTAAATCTTTCCAGCCTAAGTTCACGTTAGCCAAAAGCGCGTTATATTTTTCTTTTTGTCGTACGTTATATAGTGTCGGAGTATTCGCACTGTTGGCAAGCGAGTAAATATAAGGGATGCTCAAACCGCCAACTGTTGTTCCACCATTTTCTTTATCCGTGAAGTTAAATTTATCAGTACCTGCGTTGGCAGCGACAGAGAAATCATGGATCTTTTTGTTGTATGACGCTAAGAACTCGATATTCTCACGGTTTTGGTATGAGTTGTAAGTATAGTAGCTACCCTTAACACCGGTTTGAGTCTGGGCAATAGCCAATTCAGTTGATTCGATGTTTTCAGTCCATGTGGTATTCTGATGTTTACGATAGGTTGCTTTGAAGCTTAAATCGTTGTTCACCTTATAAGTTAAAGCAATGTTACCATAGATACGGTCGCCGTTAAAGAAGTCCTTTTCTAAGTCCTGGTAGGTATAGAAGTTATACCAGTAGTTAGCACCGTAAAATGCAGTTGGGTTAGCAGGATCCCATGCATCCGGGTCATTATGGTTCCAGGTTGCGTATTGGCCCGGGCCATATTGTAAACCCCTTAGTTCCTTCATGATACCCATATCGATATCGCGGTGGAACCATTGGTCAAATGAACCTGAAGACTGGTTAGCATAACCGTCCTGAACTGTACCGTGTTGTTTTTGGTTAATATAGTTAATATTAGCGTTTAACGACAGGTGTTTGCTCAGGTCATAGTTGTAGTTCAGGTTTAAAGTATTTCTTCTTAAATCCTGGTCAGGAATGATACCTCTTTGGTAAACGTTACCATAGCTCAATTTGAAGCTGTAGTCGTCGCCTGCTTTGTTAAAGGTAATGGTGTTGTCAAGCAAATCCCCTGTTTGGAAGAAGCTTCTTGCGTTGTTTGGCTGCGGGTTCCATGAAGCTGTTTTTCCGGTGTATTTAGTACCAGGGTACCATGCGTACCATGGAATATACTCCTGGCCTTCCATTTTAGGGCCCCAGCTGCTATCATCTGAATAATCAGGATAGTATTTGCCGCTTAGTGTTTTCCACTCATTAGGGTCACCGGCCTTCCATACATACTGGGTAAAGTTCGGGTTGTTACCACCACCATAAGTGTTCTGATAATTTGGAAGGATGTAAGCCTTGTCAAAAGTAGCACCTAATCGCAGGTCGATGCCTAAACCACCATTCTTCTTAGCTTTAGAGGTAGTGATAATGATAGCACCGTTAGCGCCCTGCGAACCTAACAAAGCCGCGGCAGCCGCACCTTGTAGTACAGTAACACTTTCAACGTCGTCAAGATTCAGACCATCCGAGTTCAACAGGATCGTACCGTCAACCACATAAAGAGCACCTGAGCCTGTTCCAAAGCCTGATGCACCACGAAGCCTTACTTCAGTAGTACGACCAAGAGCCGCAGCCGATTGACTACGAACCTGGATACCCGCAACTTTACCGGCAAGGGCATTGTTGATGTTTGGCTGGCGAACAGTGTTCAGATCTGAACCAGAGATTGCCTGTGCAGAGTTAGTGCTTGAACGCGCTGTTTGCTTAATGCCGTAACCCTGAGTGATCACAACTTCTTTTAGTTCCTTGGCATTTGTTTCAAGGGCGCCATTAATGACGTCGGTTGCACCGATTGGTAAAACCAGTCTGTTGTAACCCACAAATGAGAAGGCTAAAGACTTTGCGGAGGCAGGAACTTTAATGGTGTACTTACCATAATCGTTGGTTTGTGTTCCAACAGAAGTTCCAGGCACTGTTACACTTACTCCAGGAAGAGGAAGATTGTCATCCTTTGAAGTAACAGTACCAGTAATTGTTCGATTTTGTGCAAACGACTGGGTTACGCAGAACACCAGGAAACACAAACTTACTAGTAAAAGTTTTTTCATTTCGTTAATAATAAGATCAGTTAATAGTTAATTAGTCATAAAAGTAATGTTACGTTATCAAATTGTCAAGGGAAATCTTTAAAAACATTGCTTTTTTTTTAAAAAAAGCAAGTTTTAGGTATAAATGTAATATTTTTAGTACTATGTATTGCATAATACAATTTAAAACATATATCTTTGCAGTATGATTGTTGAAAACACACAAACCCAAATGCGGAAAGGGATACTGGAGTATTGCATCCTTTCCATAATAGCGAAGGGCGAAACATATGCTTCAGACATAATTGCTGAATTAAAAAAAGCCCAACTGCTTGTAGTTGAGGGCACTTTGTATCCCTTACTCACCCGTTTAAAAAACAATGGATTGCTTACCTACAACTGGGTTGAGAGCACATCAGGGCCACCACGCAAATATTATATCCTGTCTGAAGAGGGCAGGAACGTGCTGGAACAACTGGACAAGACCTGGGAAGAGTTATTATTTGCTGTGCAGACGGCTATTGGAAACAGAAAGTAAGAAACCTGAAATTATTATCATCATGAACAAGACAATTATTATAAACATAAACGGCATCGTATTTCACATCGAAGAGGATGCCTACGAAATACTAAAAAACTACATGACGGAGGTTAAGCGTCATTTTTTAAATTCTGCCGATAGCCTTGAAATTACAACCGATATTGAAAACCGCATTGCCGAAATGTTCGGCGAGCTATTGCTGCGCGAAAACAAGCAGGTTATTGTTGAGCAGGATGTAAACAAGATAGTTGAACAGATGGGTTCGGTAGCTGATTTTGAAAGCGCCGAAAGCGAGGGCGATGCCCAATCAACCCACTACACCCGCAATACCGAGGTCCGCAGGTTATTCCGCGATCCGGATGATCACCTGGTGGCAGGCGTTTGTGCCGGCATAGCCAATTACTTTGATATTAACCCCGTTTGGACCAGGCTTTTCTTTGCCTTATTTATCCCGGTAGCAGGAAGCGGGTTCCTCCTGTATATTATATTATGGATAGTGATACCCAAAGCAGTTACCCGCGCCGATAAAATGGCAATGAAGGGTGAAAAACAAAACCTGCAGGGCTTTGCCAAAAACTTTGAAGAAGAGTTAAGCTCGATGCGTCAAAACCTGTCGAACTTTAGTCACGAGGCACGCCCCTTTGTTTACCAGGCCCGCGACTTTTTTGGCGACTTCTTTCATCACCTGGGTATTTTTTTTAACGGAGCCGGCAAAGTGATTATAAAATTGCTTGGCATATGCTTATTGCTTGCCGCTTTTGCTGCAGCCATTTTCCTGGTAGTTGTGTTTGTTGGCAGTGTGGGTTTTGGCGCAGATATGGTCAACCACATCTTCCCTTTCCGGATAATTCAAAATGAGTTTGCCAATAATATTTTCATATCCGCATTTGTGGTGGCATTTATACCTGTGCTTACCATCATACTGGTTATTATTAAAGCGGTGTTCAATACCGGCTCTATCGGAAAATCAACCGGAACTGTTTTCCTGGTGATCTGGCTTTGCGCTTTAGGCGTGCTTATATTTTATGCAGCCAAAATAACCTCGGGCTTCAGAGAGTCAGCCAGCTTTACCGAAACGGTAAATTTGAAGCCCACAAAGAATAACACCTACTACCTGAAGCTTAACGACATAAAATACTTCTCGCACGATGACAGCGTTAGGCTTGATATAAAGGACCATTTCCGCGGAATGATCGTAACCGACGATAACTATAACGGTTTTCATAATGAGCCGCAGAGCGTTACCCTACATGTTGAAAGAAGTGATGTGGCACAACCTACGCTTGAAGAATCATTCAGGGCGAATGGTCCGAGCTACGAGGCGGCTTTGTATAATGCGCGTAACGTATCGTATGTATTCGATCAACGGGATACTGTATTAAAGTTTGATTATACCCTGCGCAGAAAGCTCAATAAGCTTTGGCATAACGAAGAGGTATCCCTTACTCTGAAATTACCGCTTAACTCAAAAGTGATCATCGACCAAAAACTTGACAATTATTTACAGGGTGTTAATCTTTATGAATGCCGCGATCTGAATAAGAGAGATAACAAAGCATCTTACTCAATATTTAACATGACGGACAACGGCTTGCAATGCAAGGTTGATACCGGAGGTATTGCAAAACCAGATAGCGTCAAAACAGATACGGTAAAAGCGCGGTAACCAGGGTAAAACCTGAACTATTAAATAGCGATGGGTTTAAAAACTCATCGCTATTTTTTTGATCATCCTGCTCCATGCTGAAACCGGGTCTGAATTTTTAAATTTTTTCACCGACGAAAACAGCCCGTTGACCGATAAAATTAATCCATTGACCAAATACCCGAAATGTTGCTGTAACCTATGCCCCGCTTTCTTCATCTTACTAATAAAACAGCCATTTAACGGCTGCCTTATAAAATTTATACGCTATGAACAGAACTACGACTTTATAATAACATCAACTAAAAGCCGGTAAACAGCCGGAAGCCAAAACTTAATACTAACAAATTTTAAAAAGAACAGCATTCTTTAATGGGCTTGCTATTGCCCTAAAACTATAACACCATGAGATCCACCACTATAAAAACACTCGCCTTTTTAATACTATATATAATAGGTATAACATTAGCCTTTGCGAAGCCGCCTGTTAAGGTTTCGGGGTCGCTTATTGACGATAAGGGCAAGCCAATGGACTATGCCACAGTAAGCTTACTTAATGTAAAAGATTCCACCGTAATTAAAGGCACATTGAGCAACGATAACGGGGTATATGTTTTCGATCATATTACGCCAGGAACATATATTGTCAAGGCAACCAATGTAGGCTATGAAAAAACATTAAGCAAGCCGTTCACCGTTTCTGATGCATCGTCAGACATTACCCTACCGGCCATCAAAATGCAGCAGGCAAGCCACACTTTAGGAACAGTTACCGTAACGGCATCAAAACCATTGGTTGAACATAAAATTGACCGCACCGTTATGAACGTCGAAAACAGTGTGCTTGCGGCCGGTAATACTGCTCTCGAAATTCTGGAACGGGCACCTGGCGTTTCGATAGATAAGGATGACAACATTAGCCTGAAGGGAAAACAGGGGGTAACTGTAATGATAAATGACAAGCTTACTTATCTTACCTCTACACAGTTGGCTACTTTGCTGCGCTCAACCGATGGTACCACCATTCAATCTATTGAGATCATCAGCAACCCGTCTGCCAAATACGATGCTTCGGGTAACTCGGGGATCATCAATATCAAACTAAAAAAGAACAAGCAAACCGGTACTAACGGTAGTGTAACTGTTGGCGCAGGCTATGGCAATACCTTTAAGAATAACGAAAGCATTTCGTTAAATCACAAGGAAGGCAATTTGAATGTATTTGGCTCTTTTAGCCATGACGACCGCAAACGCGAACATACGCTTGATATCAGAAGAATTGTTACCGATAGCACAGGCGGTAAAACCTACTTCAACCAATTTTCATCAATCCCGAATGATAACCATAATAATAGCTACCGTTTGGGAGCAGATTATGACATCAGCAGCAAAAACACCATTGGGTTTCTGGTGAATGGTTATTTTAATACCGAAACAGACGATAATGTCAACAAAACCTACATTGGCACACAACCCTCAGTTACTGATTCATACCAAACCACGCTCTCGCATATTAATCAATCGTATAAAAATTTCGCGCTCAACTTGAACGACAGGTATAAAATAGACACCGCTGGCCAGGAAATTGCAGTCGACCTGGATTATTCAAAGTTTAAAAACAATTCAAACTCACAATACAATACCTATTTCTTTCAGCCCGACGGCAGTGAGATGGCTTCGCCATTGTTTTTACGCAACCAAACCCCATCAAATATTACCATCCGCACGGCTAAGGTTGACTATACCTATCCCATCAATAAGATCCTGAAACTAGAGACCGGCTTTAAGCTGAGCGATGTAAAAACAGATAATGACCTGCGCGCTCAAAAACAAGTGAACGGCAACTATATTAACGACACCACCCTTACCAACCGCTTTGTTTACACTGAAAAGGTAGATGCTATTTATGCTAACTTAAGCCAGAACTATAAGAACTTTTCTATCCAAACCGGCTTAAGAGCAGAATATACGAGCTCGACCGGTGATTTGATCACTAACAATAACGTGGTAAAACGCCATTATCTCGACTTTTTCCCAAGCGTTTTCATCAACCGTACGCTGAATGACAAGAATGAGATCGGTTTATCATACAGCCGCAGGATAGACCGGCCGGGATACGATGCACTAAACCCGTTTGTATATTACCTTGACCAATACACTTACGAAAAGGGTAACCCCTTCCTGAATCCGCAATACACCAATAACTTCGAGTTTAATTACACCTATAATAAGTCTATCACCCTAACATTGGGTTATAGCCATACTTCGGATGCCATTACGCAGATCCTGTTGACCGACCCGATAAGCAAGGCTACTTACCAAACCAACTTGAATTTGCAAAGCCAGAATAATTACAATGTAAACCTGTATGCACCTTATACAATTGCCAAGTGGTGGGAAGGCAATGTGAATGTTACCGGCTTTTATATGAAATTTAAAACCGATACCCTTTTAGGCGGCAAGCTTGACAATGGAAAGGCTGCTTATCAAATAAAAACAACACAAACCTTTATGATAGCCAAGGGCTGGAAGGCTGAACTGTCAAACTATTATAATTCAGCAATGACCTATGGCATCTTTAACATTAAGCCGCAGTATGCAACAGACGCAGGCATCAGCCATTCATTTTTGGAAAAAAAGGCTAATATCAAGCTTTCAATGAGCGATATATTTAACACCCGCCGTAATGATGTTACCAGCTATTACCAGTCGAACAACCTGGACATCCGCCAGAAAAACGAAAGCAGGATAACCCGCTTGACATTCACCTACAACTTCGGCAACAACAAGATCAAAATGCGCGAGCACCAAACCGGCGCCGATGATGAAAAGGGAAGGGTGAAGGGAAATTAATTAAAGAGTGGTGAATAGAGCTTGGTGAGTGGGTTGAATGCGAGTAAAGTTAACACACTCACCACTCACCAGCCTTAAGTCGAAAGATTTGAGGCTTTTTTGTTGCTTGCCCGCCGTTTTCGTGAGCAGGCACCCGGGGCACTTTCTTTTGGCGGGGGGGGTTAACAGGGTTAACATACTTTCGAAAGATTTAGACCTATATCATTGGTAATCAAACATCTATAAAAATAGGGGGTTAACATTGATTTGCGATATAGGCTGCTAACTATTTAAATGCTGGGCACCGGTTGTAAGCCGTCAAAGCGTTCCATTTTTGCACGTGGAACGGGCGGAACACTATGAAACATGCTGACTATCAGAATGTTCCACTTTTGTGTAAACCTATTTCAGGACAAGACATTAATTCCCACGCCAAATTGATTTGTTAACCCAGGTGCATGAATTGTGGCTACGGCAGGGATAATTTTGTGTCATTATTTATTTAAAAACAAATTATTATGACAACGAAAATCTCTTATGCAATCGCATTTTTACTGGGCCTTGGAATGATTTTCCTGGGAGCCCGCTTTTTTTTCTCGCCTGAAGCAGCAACAGACGCATTCGGTATCCGCTTTAACGCCAACGGAGATTACTCCTTTCATCACACCAAAGGTATCCGGGATATATTTTCCGGGATTTTGTTGTGCGCTTTGGTCTTGATGAACGAACGCCGGGCCCTGGGAGTGATGTTATTTGTGGCGACAATCATTCCGGTTTCCGACATGATTACTGTCCTTAGTAAAAGCTACACCAGTGTGCAGCAGGCGGTACCACATATCGTAGCCACCATCATTTGTTCAGTGGTCGGCATACTGTTACTGACCGCTAAAAAAGCGACACCAAAACAACAGGAAATAGTAAACTAATCAACATCATGGAACAATTAAGAATTTACACGCTTGCCGATAAAGAAACAGCAGCACATTATTTTACAGTAAACTGGGCTAAACACAGGATAAACCTTCCGAAGTTTGGTTTTGCGGTCAAAGGTGTTTGGATCGGCAATACACCCGGCATCGCTAACCAGGTTATTGCCCTTGTATCTTTTCCGGACAATGCCGATGTCGACGAAATGACCGAATGCTATTTGAAAAGCCCGGAGTTTGCCGCCGATACAGCAGGTTTTGACAGAAACAAAATCATCCAGGTAGAAACTAAAATACTGAGGTCCGCAAGCTAATGGTTTTGCCGCAGCAGAATTTAATACACAACGTGCCCGCAGGTTGTGTATTTTTGGTTTAACCCAATTCAAATGATGATATGATCAATAGCTTATTGAATAGCATACAAAAGGTGATTACGCTAAACGCCGAAGAGATAGCTATCGTGACTACTTTGTTTAAGGAGAAGACTTATAAAAAGGGCGAATTTTTTTTAGAAGAAGGGCGAATTTGCAAACAAGTAGGATTTGTGGCAAAGGGATTGATGCGCTTCTATATTAATCAGGATGGGGAGGAAAAGATCTATGACTTTTCCCAGGAAAATGAATTCGTATGCAATTATGAAAGTTTTCTTCCGCAGACCCCGTCTTCGAAAAATATCCAGGCTTTAGAGGACAGTGTCGTTTTTGTTATTTCGCATGCCGACCTGCAACTGTTTTATGCCAACGTTCGCGGAGGTGAACGTTTTGGCAGGATCGCCATTGAAATGGTCTTTTTAAAAATGCTGCAGGATATCAGTGCCTTATATGCGGAAACGCCTGAATTGCGTTATGAGCGCTTTTTAAAAAACCATGCAGATTTGCAGCAAAGGATCTCCCAGTACCATATCGCCTCATTTGTCGGGGTAAAACCGCAATCACTCAGCCGCATCCGTAAAAGAATTTTTACCCAGTTCTGATGAGTTAACCCGGGTGCATTATTCGGGGCGTTATCTCATGGAATTTTGCTTTATCAATCTAACAAAAAGCAAAAAAATGATTTTAGTAACAGGAGCAACAGGGCATTTCGAAATTCAAATCGCGCGTCATTGCGAGGGACGAAGCAACCTCTACACAGGACAATCAAGGAACTTCAATATTTGGGGAAGGATACTGCGGCATACATGTTGGCCACTTAGCAAGCAGAGCACGGGTACCCTACCTCTTTTGGCCGGCGTGGATAATCGCACTAAAGGAGGGCATCTGAAAAATTGGCAAGTCATCTGAAAATTTTTCAGCTGTTAGCTGCAAATTTTTCAGGGTTAGGGTGCTGGCACAGGGCTTGTTAGTTATTCAATAGTTTAATTAACCCATTGTTCATTTATTAAATTAAAAGGCCATGACCTTAGTTAAATTCAACAAAAACGGTAACAACACATTAATGCCAGGCTTTAATGATGTTTTTGATTCTATTTTTAACGACAGCTTCTTTAGCGACCGGATGATCACTCGTGTTCCTGCCGTGAACATCAGCGAAAGCGAGAACAATTATCATGTAGAACTCGCCGCTCCGGGCTTAAAGAAAGAAGATTTCAAGCTGAACCTGGAACGGAACCAGCTGAGCATTTCGGTAGAAACTTCTTCCGAACAGGCAGACAACCAAAAGAATTACAGCAAACGCGAATACAGCTACAGTTCCTTCGTACGTTCATTTACCTTGCCTGACAGCGCTGATCACAGCAATATCGAGGCCAACTATACCGATGGTATCCTCCGCATCGATATCGCCAAGCGCGAAGAAGCCAAAGCGGTGCGCCGCCAGATCGAGATCAAATAAGTGTAACTAGTTTTTAAATCAAGAGGGCTCCTGTTTGCGGGGGCTCTTTGAATTTAATACCGCTATGAAAACACAGTTCCATATCTTATTGAGTTTGAAAACCCCGCAGGGTTTCATGGATTATGGTCAGTATTTCTTCGGGAACGACAGCGAGGTTGCTTATGCGCTGTTCCGGCAGTTAAAAGGCAGCGAAATTATAAAAGATAATTGCCTGCTGCATATCGATCTGATGGAAACCGTAGACCAATTGCCTGTGAAGATCAAAACGATCTGCTGCACGCTGGAAGAACTCGGTTGTAACTGCAAACTGATCGCACGGGAAATGTTCCGTTTAACGAACATGGAGGAAATGAAAGGCTGCTGATTTTCCCCAGCTACCGTAAGCGTTTTATCGCTGCCGCAAGGCTCCAGCCTCGTGGCCCGCTGCTTGGTAAACAAGCGAGAAGTAACCCGTCCAAAGGTAATCCGTTGCTTAATCAATAATAACTTTAACCAACCCCTTTATGCCGCAATAATCTCTTGCACTGCTGTATAAATATTCATAATCATTTTCAACAAAACCTGCTTCCACAGGGTTGTTATGCGTATAATCCATTTTTTGCTGGATAACCTGCGGACTCCATAGCTCTATCGGCTGGTTGTGCTGTTGCCAAAACTGGTTTTTGGTATTATTTGAATTGACTGCAGCAGCTTTTTTAAACGAATTCAGCAGCCATTCGCGCCTGCTCTCCTGCATATTTTCTTCAATAAGTGCAATCAGTTTTTTTGAGGTAAAGGATTTAAAGTCCCTTATTAATTCTTCGGGCTTTTGAAGGATTGATCTAAAAACCAAATGAACATGGCTTGGCATTATACACCAGGCATATATTTCCATACCCTTTTCATCAACACAACGGTTCAAGTTTTCAACTATGCAATCAAAATACAAACGCCTTACAAATACATCTACCCAAAATACTGTTGCAAAACTTATAAAATATAACCCCTCGGGGTTGTGGAACTTATAATTACGGCTCATGCATTAAAAGTAAAAATTTTACTTAACATCATACTTCTGAGCATGTTGGTTACCAAGCAGCGGGCCACAAGGCAGGAGCCTTGCGGCAGCGAAAAGGCTCTTGCGGGAGCGGGGGCGACCGTTTGAGGACTACAGCTAAGCATTATTTAGCACTTTCTGTACTAATTCGCATATTTTTATGGTCTGGTTGCCTTTAGCAATAAAGTCATTTGCACCGCATGCAATCACCCTTTGCCTGGCAGTTGGGTCTAGAATGGATGAATGAGCGATAATTTTTATTTCGGGCCAGTGTAACTTAATAAGTTTCACCGTCCGGAAGCCATCCATAATGGGCATTTCCAAATCGACTATAATCAAGTTAGGAAATAACAATGACTCCTGTAATTGACAAATGCAATCTGCCCCGTTTTTAGCTTCAAAAGCTAAATTGTAATTATTCTTTGTCAGAAGAAAGCGTAGTAGTACCCGATAAACCTGGTCATCGTCGACGATAGCAATAAGCGGCTTTTCTGGTATCAACATATCGATTTTTATTTAATTAGATCATTGCCACAGCATCGGCTGGGTCTATATGTGTTTTTTCCTATCTTTTAAAACCTTGTGCTGTACGGCAATTATCTTTAACAACAAGCCAATGGTTGTGTACATGGCAATGTTCTGCCAAATGTTACCCACACTTAATTCCGTTTTGAGAAATTGTAGAACATCTGTCATAATAATCGTCGCGTTAAGCTGAGGGTATTTTCATTATTTCGACCTAAAACTTTCTATAGGTATATGGTATTGATCGGTTATAGTGAAATCATTGCCAGGGCTAATGTTTCTTATGGCTTTTCCTGTAGCTTCGGTGGTTTCATCCATCGTTTCCGCAAGCATCTATAGCATAAGTATCGTCGAACAGGTAGCCAAAACAGGAATGCCTTTATAAAAGAGGGACGGGGTATGCGTTGCATTTCTTCGCCACACTTTCTACAGCAGACGTTGGCGTTCATGTGTGTAGTCGCGGATGTAAAGAGTTTGTTTGTCATTATATGGTTAATTTGCTTGGTAATTGATATAGTAGGGCATTTCGTATTTGAATTGCGGAGCATTGAATCAAGCTGAAAAAGGTTGCCAGGGAAAGTATTTTTTAATATTTTGCGCATGAGCATGTCACCATCGACATGCAGCACGGAAAGGGGTTTGGTTAACGCATAGTTTTCTTGACTGGGTTGTTCCATTGAAAAATAGTTCTATATTAATTTTTCACTATACTGGTGCAAGCAATGCATCGGATATTTGCTATCAGCATTAGGTTGCACGAGTCATATTGTAAGTGCTCGATTATTTTTAACGATCCGGATCGGATAAAATCCGTAGTCTATTACAGACTTATTTTAACTTTTTAATACTTGTACTTAAGACACTTAAAATGCAAAAGACTCGAGAATGCTTGGATAATACTTGAAGAAGCGAAAAAAAATCAAGCGCTTAAATTGTCTAATAAAGAGTTGTTTAACTTTTATTTAACCCAATAATATTCTATATTTGCTCATCCGGTAGTAGTCTGTAATAGACCAATATTCTCGCTAAATTCGCTGTGAATTAAGACGATACTTTTCATGATTACTTTTTCATTTAAATTGGCTGGCGAATCTGCGTCTAGCGCTATACTATTGGAACTCAATGATGGTCATGGTCAGAGTCACCATGTGCCTACCTTACTTCGTATTGCAAAGGAAAAGTGGGATGAGCAAAAACAACGCCCAGCTAACATCTACCTTAAAATTTGCAAGAAATTGAATAAACGCCTGGATAAACTGAGGATATGTATATCTACTTACCTTAACTCTATAGACTGGAATTTTGAAAAGATCTCGTTACGGGCAATCAAAAGCAGGATGAAGGAAGATAGCTCCTCCCAGGGCGTTCAATATCTCCCGGAAAGTCTTCTGTCGAGTATGGATAGTTATATTCGATCCCGCTCACACCTCATTTGTAAATCTACCTATAAGAGGTACATAGTGTTTTTCAATCTATTGCAGCGTTTTGAGGGAAACCGAATGCGTCATATAATGATAGAGCACGTAAACTCAACTTTCGTTAGGGAATTTCTTGAATTTTGTAAACAGGAATCTTATAATAACAGTACCGCATATCGCACGATCAACTTTATCAAAACCGTTCTCAACCACCTTGAAAAACGGGGTGTCCGTACTTTTGCCTATGAGCTTGAACTGCCCAAACCAGAGAAACGTAAACCATTTATTACACTAACGGAAGATGAATTGGTGAAGATCAAACGAATGGACATCCCCCCCACTCTCCAGGCAGCAAGAGACTGGCTGGTCATTAGCTGTTATACCGGGCAGCGGGTTTCTGATTTCATGGAGTTTGAAAAGGCGATGATCCAGCAGGTGGCAGGCCAAGAATGTATATCTTTTGTGCAAAAGAAGACACAACAAAATGTTATGCTACCCTTGCACCCGGCAGTACAGGTAATCAAATCACATAATGGCGAGAATTTTCCTGAGAAACTTTCTGCTAAAAGATATAATGAACTTATCAAGGAAGTAGTGCGTTTAGCCGGAATCGATAATCTGGTAAGAGTAGGGAAAAGAATGGGCTTCAGGGTATCAACAGAAATGATTCCCAAATGGCAAGCTGTCACGAGTCACATCGGACGCCGCAGCTTTGCGTCCAATTTCTATGGAAAAATCCCTACCGCACTGTTGATGGAAGCAACTGGACACAGTTCTGAGCAAATGTTTCACCGCTATATAAATCATGTTGACATAGAAAGGATATGCTCTTTGCGGTTGTACTTTGAACAAACCTATAAAAGCAAGTTTGCGACCTGAATAGTGTTGGCAAGATTGTTCCGTTTATTAAGCTTTAGTAGAGCTTACATAACAACTTAACGGGAATGTTTTTATAAATATTGACCAATCAGCACTTTCAAATTGGGATCACTTGGACGTGGCGCATCATCACTTAGTATCTTTCCGTCTTTTCCTATTAATATATAACGTGGAATCACATTAACTTTATAATGCTTTACAAATTATGCCTGATCGGCATTTAATAATTGGAGAAATGGAGTTCATGAAAATGAAAAATATCTAATTGCTTGCATTCCGTTCGTCCGTAACTTAATTCAATTTAAGGATGGTAATAGTAAGGATTACAAGTTACTTACGAATATTCTCCATCAAAAAGAACAGGACGGTGATGTTAAGTCAACGGCGGATATGTGTATTTCCGATCTTGAGCTAGTATTCAGGAATATAATCATCCAGATTAGGTTGCCTAGTGTAAGTGGTACAAATAGACATTCTTCTTTTTCGATATAAAAATGTATTAATTATTCCTTTCCAATAATATCTTTAGCACTTACAATAACCTGTAAATCCTCCAAAAAGTTCGACATTTCGCGCGTTCCCTCTACTAAGCCGCTTTACGAAAGTAGAGCGGCTTTTTTTTATGAATTTTCGCGAGTGTGGGCACTCGCAACTATTTTCGGTTAAGCGTGGACGCTTAACCGGGCGGGTTTTAAATTGCTGTTTTTGTCGTTATTAAAGTATTAATTTGCAGTTAATTTACCTAAAAGATATAAGAAATCCTGGATTTCTTCGGCTTCTTTTACAGATATTTTTAAGCCATTTTGTTCTAGACTTTTGACAGTAAGTTGAGGAGTGACGTTCCTCTTTTCGGATAGTTGTGACTATGGAGGTCTTCTATGATGTCGAAACTAAATCGAATGCCTACGCAAAATATTCGGTGAATAGCTGGAGATCCGGGAGGGCTTGACCATGCGATTCCGTAGGATACAGAACGCCGATTTGTGTAATTTGATTTTAAAACCATAATTTAATATCAGTAAATTAGCTTATTCAATGTGATACAGAAATGAATTTTCAATTTTCCGGAACACGATGGTCTATTTATCCGGAATACCTATTGAGCAATGCAATTTGTAATAATATTGTATTGCTTTTCTAACGTTACAACCAACATTGACAAGCAAATGAATGCTATTAAAAAAATATTTCTAATTATATCTTTTATTGGTAGCTCACCCTCGTTTATCTGTGGCCAATCGACATTTCCTTTGAAGCCGATTGAAGACCCGGGTGTAATTCTTAAAAGCGAGGTGGACTTATTAAGATATAATCAAGATTACTTAAGACTATCTGAAGATTTTATAGGATTTGATAATTCGAATCGTCGAATAGATAAACGAACTTTCTTTAAGCTTTTTTCAGAAGGAGATTATCTGCCCTTGCGACTTATATCCAAAAATAAGCTGGCTTGTTATAAATTGTATAAGGTGAGCTCTGCGTTGAATGATGGTATCTTAAGTATTTTGAAAGACTGGGGTGAACTTGATTACAAGTATTTTAAAATGGAGGGGCGTAAATTACCGGGATTTGATTTTCGCGATATTCAAGGAAACATTTACAACCGCGAAACAACCCGGAATAAAACTGTAGTTATTAAGTGCTGGTATTTGGCCTGTAGTGCTTGCAGAGAAGAAATACCAACCCTGAATAAAATTGTAGATCAATATCGAAAAAGGAAAGATATTGTTTTTATCAGCCTGGTTTTTGACTCGAAAGATGATCTCCAAAAATTTTCTAAGGACAATATCTTCAAATATGCATTAATTCCGAATCAAAAAAATTACCTGATGAACGAATTGAAAATTTATCTATATCCAACACAAATGATAATTAATAAGCAAGGTTTAATTTCAAAAGTTTTGGTCGGTTCTGATGAACTTGCATCAATAATAAACACAGAAGCCTCGAAATAATAATATCAATAAGCTGATCCCATCGGGATTCGAACCAATATTAGCTCCTGCGGGCCAATTTTTTTGCTGAAAATTAGCAATTTATATAAGTTCTGATTGAACAAGAAGTAAATTTTTCAACTTGTCAAACTGCGTAAATCCGCTAAGAAAGGGTTCGAAAAGCTTCCCCTACGGGCTACAAACTCTCCCATCTATGTGATAAGCATGGGAGATCATCTAAGAAAAGTTTTTATTAAAGCCCCCGGCTACCGCAAGCGTTTTGTCGCTGCCGCAAGGCTCCTGCCTTGTGGCCCGGGTTTAGGTAGCCAACACGCTATGTTGCAAAATGTTGTGAAGCGCAAAATAAAAATTTATGGTTAGCAAAAAGATACGTTAGCGATAGAAACGGATACCGGCCACTTCGAGGGCCTCAGTGCAGGCCGCGCTTAAGGCTTGCAGACGTATGAGTGCATAGCGCGGCCCCGCTCCTATCAGCGGGGAAACGTCCAGGAAGAACTATCCAAAAAACGGCCTAAACATTCCTGCAGAATATAGATATGCGGTATAACATCTGCGGGCAATACCCACTGATTTAACTGCCAACTGCCAACTCAAAACTGCCAACTGATCTCTACTGCCCTACCATAAAAACGGCATTGCTCAGCAGCAGCTTGCCATTTTCCCAAAAGCTGCGGAAGATAGGATCATCCACCAGGTATACTACAGAGCCGCGGCCCATGGATTGCACACCAAGCAATAAACCGTCCTTAATTTTTTCCTTGCTTTTTTGGCCTACAAAGCCCGATACAAGTCCATCCTTCTTAACGGTTCCTACGCTGAAGCCGTCATCACCCATGAAATCGTAAATATCGTCGCTTAGTTTTATGGAGTAATAATATTTGGGCAATCCAAAGCCAAGCGGATGGGTGTTATCCAGGTTAATTTTATAGATGGCTCCCGGCACACTTGAGCGCAATGCATCACGGTCGCGGGATTCGTATGACACCAATTCAGGCTCCTTAGCCTTCGAATCGGCCTTATCATCCTTTTTCTCCTCCTTCTTTTTTATCAGGAAGCCTTTTTTGTCGACCAACTGGGCTACTGCATTTTGAATGGCAATCAGCTTACCACCATCTCGGATCCAGCTTTGCAGTTTATCAGATGGGAAACCATCATAGTTACCATCAGGAAATATCGCTACATCAAAATCAGAAAGACGCGCCCTGGTCATGTCCTGGTAACGCACCAGGGTGATAGGATAACCTATCTGCTGTTCAAAAAAGTGCCACACCTCGCCCATCGCCTCTGAAGATACATCATCGCCTGCAGCCAGCATTACCCGCGGCTGGCGGATATACCTGATGACATCCGAACCAAGGTCGTTCCCCTTTTCCACAAAACCCGACATTAATGGCGTAAGGTCCTGGTTAAGCGAGGTGGCTATTTTTGCAACAATGTCGTCAAAATCCGACCGGCCATTTCCGGCACGCGTTATCAGTAGCGATCCCGCAGCAAAACTTTTGCCTGCTGCCTGGAACGGCTTCTCGGAATAACGCACCTTGATATTATTTTTTATCAGTGCAGCTAAAAACCGCACATCGTTTACCGATTGCCAGGTGGAAACATAAGCATAAGCGTGCGTATTAACCAGCACCTGCGGTTTGGCAGCGCTAAAAGTTGAACTAACCGGCTTTAACGACTCCTTTACGCCATAGGCTTTCAACCCATAAACGTAGGGTAACGACCATGCGGTAATGTCATAGGTGTTTGAATCGGCAACAAAGGTTTTAGGTTCCAGCAATACATTCAATAACACTGATTTGGGCTGATAGGCATTAATCACCAAATCGTTAGGATCAACATTATATTGCTCGGTCTTGCCGGTTGCATAATCATAGCCATTAACGCTGCTTTTTAAGCCAAAGCCGTACTGAATGCCATTCCTGTCGAGCAGTTTGGCTAAGGCATTTACCTTATCAACGTTTTCGTTTTTAATGATGTAGGTTTTGTATTCGCCCGGCGGGTTGGCCTTGCTGTTGTCATAAAACTTTTTAAACTCGTCCAATAGTTTTTGTGAATAGGCCGATGCCGTTTCAACCGTGCTTAAACTGGTTGAATGGTGATGCGCCACGCGATCAACCAAAGTTAAGGTATCGCCGGTACGGGTAAGCACCGCCAAACCAGCGCTGATCCCACCCTGCTCATAGGTCATGCCGATGGAGCCGTTATAAATGGGGTAGGTATCGCCATAAGATGGGTACAATAGGTCAAACTCCTGCTTGGTGAAATATAGCCAGCCGTTCTGGTCGAAATATTTGGCGTTGTTTTTACCAATGGTTGTCTGCATTTCGCGCTGCCATGGGGTAATCACTTTATGGAAGGGCTCGGCAGCCGGGGCAAAATAATAGGGTGCATTGTAGCCCTGTTCGTGGTAATCCACATGTACTTCGGGCAGCCATTGATTGAATAGTGCTAAACGGGCCTGTGTTTCCTTTTGTGTTTGCCATGCCCAGTCGCGGTTAAGGTCGAAATAATAATGATTTATCCTGCCGCCGGGCCATGGCTCTGAATGCTCGCGCGATGACGGGTTAGCGTCCGGAGTAGCGCCCTTTACTGAATTGTAAAAATTCACATAACGGTCGCGGCCATCAGGGTTAAGGCAGGGATCAATAACTACTACCGTATTTTTTAACCAGGGTTGGGTACGGGTGTTCGACGGATCGACCATGTCATACAAGGTCCACATGGCAGCTTCGGATGATGCAGGCTCGTTGCCGTGTACATTATAGCTTAGCCAGCAAATGACAGGTGTGTTAGTAGTAGCAGGTGATGAAGTGGCAGCGTTTTTTATGTTAATGTCGTTACCAACCTTATTTATAGTGGTTTCAAGTCCCGCCAGGCGTAAATTATTTACCCTGATTTCTTCCAACTTGCCTATGTTTTCGTCCGATGCGACGAACATCGCCAATAGCGGTTTGCCCTCGTTTGTTGAGCCGTACTGAACCAGCTTTACGTTCTTAGACGCACTTGCCACGTATTTAAAATATTCTACAATCCGGTAATGCGGCGTAAACCGTTCGCCTAACTTATAACCTAAAAATTTCTCGGGCGATTGGATTTCCTGCGCAAAGGCAGTACAAAAAACACCTACTAAAATAAATGACAGGAGTAGTTTTTTTATCATGGATGCAGAATAAGTAAATGCTAATATAAAATTAAAAAATGAATATCACGGAACCAATCATGAATGTGACCAAAGCCGTCGAACTTATAACAAGTGTTTGATTCCCGGCGTTAAATCATTATTTTTGAAAGAGAGAAATTTATTGATCTTCTACCTATTATCAGTAATATGTTTTCAAACAAGGCCGTATTGTGCGTTCTATTATGGTGTGCTTTGTCGTGCATCGCCGGTGGATCATACGGGCAGCACGCTACTGCAATACGCGGCAGTGATTTTGGTAAACATAACCAGATCTTCTTTGATGATTCACTTTGGTTTTTCCATCCCGGCGAATTGCCCGGCGGTAAGCATGCAACCAATACAGCGGGGTGGGATACCCTTCATCGTACTTCTTTTGGCAAAACGAATGCGCCCCTTCGATGGCAGGGCATGGGCTGGTTTGGTTTATGGATAAGGGCGGATACGGGGCTGGTAAACAGGAAACTTTATCTCAGCATTAATCACGATGGCGCTTCCGAAATCTTCATGGATGGCAAACCCATAGGCGGTTACGGCAAGGTTGGCCATTCGGCACAGCAAATGGAGGCTATTCGTGCCCCAAGAGAGCTGATCCCGCTTTGGCTTGCCGATACCCGCCCTCACCTGCTCGCTATTCGTTATTCAAATTTCTTTGGAGTTTTCCCCAATTTTTGGGGTTTCCAGCTTTCTATAGGTGATTATGCAAGACGTGCCGAAAAAACAAGCGCGAGCAAAAAATTATTCGACTATTTGCCCATGTTTGCTGCCGCACAGCTGATACTGGGCCTGCTGCATTTCCTGTTTTTCCTTTTTTACCCAAGGCAAAAGCTCAACGCATATTACGCGTTGTTTGTGTTGCTGATCGGGATCAATGGTATTGCTGTTTACCAGTTTTACCTAACGCCGTATCCATCGGTGCAATACTTTGCCGATTTTACAACGTCGGCGTGTAAAGTATTGATCATGTGGTCCGCAGTGATTTTGCTTTACGTACTCAATTATCGCCGGATCCCGCGTTGGCGCATCGCCGCCTTAACGGGCATTACCCTTTTTTACCTTACAGGGTATATTTTAAGGTTTTGGGTTTTTAGAGTGGAAACATGGGATGGTTATTTTTCAGTAGCTTATATTGTTTGCATGATGGATGGCCTGTGGTCGGTAGCACAGGTTATAAAAAGGAAGCAAAAGGATGCCTGGCTTATTGGCATTGGGGTAAGCGCCATCATACTGGTTTTTCTTTTCGCCTGGGACGATACGTTTACTGTGTGGCACTATGGCAGTAACTCCATGCGCTTGTTTGTAATGGGCGCTGGGTCCCTTGTTTTGCCCCTATGCTTATCGCTTTATCTTGCGCTTGATTTTGCCCGTACCAACCAGGAGCTTACTTCAAAGCTCCGCGAGGTGGAAAACCTGTCGGCCCAGGCCCTTGCCCAGGAAACCGAGAAAACAGAACTGGTAGCCACCGAAGCCCGAAGACTGGAACAAATTGTGCAGCTACGCACCGCCGAACTGAAAGAGCAGGCCGATAAACTACTGGAACTGGACGCGGTAAAGTCGAGGTTTTTCACCAACATTACCCACGAGTTTAAAACCCCGCTAACGCTGATCATGAACCCGGCTAAGGAATTGCTGCATAAACCTGATGGGGATGCCAATAAAAACCTTAGACTGATCATTAGCAATGCCGAACGATTGCTACAGTTGATTAACCAATTGCTGGATTTAAGCAAGGCAGAAAACGGGCTTATGGAAGTAAACCTGGCACCGGTAGACCTGGTAGCGCTTGTGAAACTGCATACCCTCTCCTACGAATCGCTGGCGTTACAAAAAGGCATCACCCTGCGCTTTACCGCCGACCGGGACGCCTTATGGTTATTGACCGACCGGGATAAAATGGATAAGATAATCTTAAATATCCTCTCAAACTCGCTAAAGTTTACCGACAAAGGGAAGGTGGCAATTACCTTGCGCCAAAATGCTGAAGCGCCCGGCAATGCCTTCATTCTCACGGTCACAGACACCGGGAAAGGAATCCCAGCGGCTAAGGTACCGTACATTTTTACGCGCTTTTACCAGGCAGACCCTTCAGATACCCGCTCAGCGGAGGGTACGGGTATCGGCCTGGCGCTTACTAAAGAGTTGGTAGAGCTGATGGGCGGGCAAATAGCAGTGGAAAGTAAAGAGGACCTGTTCACACAGATCCGGATTGATATGCCGTACCAGGTTGCCGAGGCTATTGCTGAACCCGCGCTGGAAACATTACCTGATGATTTATTTACGCCGGTGGAAGATAGCGTTGAAGTATTGGTTGCCGATGAGGACAGCCCGCTGATCCTGTTGATTGAGGACCACCATGAACTGAGGGAGTTTATCCGGCAGTCGCTGGCCGGCCGGTACCGGTTAATTACCGCTGCCGATGGCGAGGAAGGTATAGCCCTTGGCCTGCAATACATCCCTAACCTGGTAATTACCGACTTGATGATGCCTAAGGTGAGTGGCTACGAAGTGAGCGAAACCCTTAAAACGGACCAGAAAACCAGCCATATCCCAGTCATCATCCTAACCGCAAAGGCCGACCTGAATAGCCGCATTCAAGGCATTGAAACCGGGGCTGATGCCTACCTTGCAAAGCCATTTGAGCAACGGGAGTTGCTCGCCATTATTGAAAACCTTATCAGCGTGCGCGAGCAGTTACGCCTGCATTACAGCACCCGCGACTTTTGGCTTAAAGACACCTCTGCCCTGCCGTCGATTGAGCAGGATTTTATTGCGCGGGTACGCCAGGCTGTTGAAGGCCACCTGGACGACGAGGGTTACAGCGCCGATCAGCTCGCTACAGATATAGGGCTTAGCCGCACACAATTACACCGCAAATTAAAGGGCCTCATTGGCCAGGCCCCCGGTGAACTCATTCGCATTGTTCGCCTGCAATACGCTCATGACTTGTTGGAGCGTCGTGTAGCAACAGTATCCGAGGTGGCCTATATGGTTGGCTTTGGCAGCCCTGCCAGTTTTTCGGCCAGTTTCTCGCGCCATTTCGGCTTTGCTCCAAGTAAGGTGGCAGAGGTTTAATCTTTAACTATTACTTATATCTCTTTGTGTTTCCTTGAGAAATATTTTTAAGCATACGCTATACATCATTCAAAAAGATATTCGGGAGGTACGTAAAACAGGCAAAAATATAACTGTTAAATTCTCTTTCGTATCTTGCAGCAGATACTAAATCAATGAATAGCAAAAAGAAAGGGGCGGATGCTTTATTGGTGAGTTTGAGGATCCTTAACCAGATAGGTGCATCCATTCTTTCTGAGTTTACCATTGAGCAGATGATAGATACCGTTTATGAGCATGTTAATAAACTCATGGATGCCTATTCATTTGCCATAGGGATCTATAATCCGGTATCTGAGCGCATAGAATACATTGGCGCACGGGAAAACAACCAAAAATTGCCTGCTTTTTCTATTTATGCGCACAACCAGGAAAGGTTTTCGGGCTGGGTATTTACCCATCAAAAGGAATTGCTGATCAATGATTATGAAAAGGAGTACCTTTTATACCTTCCCCATGCCATTACACCAATGCAAGGGATCAATCCTGCTTCACTGATGTATATTCCTTTATTCATCAACAAAGAGATCATCGGATTACTTTCTGTACGAACCCTGGAAAAGAACGCCTACGGGCCGCAATCCATGGAAATCCTTAAAACACTGGCTGTATTTATCGCAAAAGCGATTGAAAACACCCGCGCATCAAACGGCGAAAAACCGGCCCCGGCAGAGGTTCCCCCAAGTTATCATGCAGACCTGCTTTCTGCCAGGGAGCTTGATGTACTCAGCTTATTATCGAAAGGATTTACGAACCGCGCTATTGCTGATGACCTTTTTATTTCCCCGAATACGGTAAAAACACATACCATAAAAATTTATCAAAAACTGCAGGCCGGTAACCGCACGGAAGCAATTGTTAAAGCAAAAACATACGGATTGATCAAGTAAAAATCATCCGTTTGGATGATTTATCGCCTGGCAATCGCTCTTAATTTTGGTTCATAAACAGCAATGGTTTTATGAACATCAAATCAAATAATCTTCCTTTTCATATTTCCGGTGACCAAATGCTGGAACGCTCGCTCTGGTTCGGTCCAAACCTGGTAACTTTCCTGATCACATCGGCAGAGACGAACGGCGCTTTCGCGCTGATCAGGTGCGTACTGATAAAAGGTTTCGAACCTCCGCTCCATATCCATAGTAATGAAGATGAAAGCTCGTTTATCCTGGATGGCGAAATCGGGTACCAGGCGGGGGACAGGGAGATCCATGCCAGGGCCGGCGATTTCGTTCATCTCCCTAAACTGGTGCCGCATACTTTTAAACCGACCACGGATACGGTAACGTTGCTCCTGCTGATCACACCGGGCGGATTTGAGGCTATGTTCAGGCAGTGCAGCCGGCCCGCAATAGAATTCGCGCTCCCCCCGGTTACAGGCGAAAAACCTAATGCTTCCTTCTTTGAATTGATGACAAGGGCCAACAAAGACCTCGGCGTTCTTTTGCTACCCGACCTATAGCATAATATAATCTGTCACATCTTTTAAACATCAAATTACCAATACCATGAAAAAAACATTATCAATTCTGCTGCTGATCGGGTTATCAGCCTGTACTAAAGACATACAGCAACCCTTGACCTTTGTGGTCAATAGCAGCACTTCAAAAATCGGGTGGAAAGGCTCAGCAAGCGATCACTCACATATCGGGTCTTTTGACTTGAACGGAACCGTAATCACCAATCCTGACGGAACGGTTAAGAGCGGGGATTTCACCATACCCGTTGCCTCTATCATGGACTATGATCTGACTGATCCGGCCAAACAGCAATTGCTTGATGACCTTAAGAGCGCTAACTTCTTTAAGATAGCAACCTACCCGGATACCAAATTTCACATCACCGGCGTCGCGCCTTATAGAGGTACAGACACCAGCGCCGTTCAAGGTGCCAATTACCTGATGACCGGAGATTTTACCATGACAGGGGAGACACATGAGCTGTCTTTTCCGGTAAAGATCGGCCGAACTGCCGACAGCTTAAAAACCGAGGCAAAATTTAAACTCGATCGCACCAAATGGGGAATGAACATTTATAACGACCCTTCAAAACCACTTTATATTTATCCTGATGTGAATATCAGCTTACACATCCTGGCGGCCAGATCAAAATGAGATGCTATGTCCCGAAACGGGCGCGTTGCAACGCAACAAACTCGAAAGCATTTGCAACATACGCGAAAGTAACTTTTGGGTGGGATATGTTTCTTTGTGAAGCAATTGCAACTGCATTAAAACCTCTAGTGATAATGTTTGGCGCGGTTTCAAATCAACAAATATTCTTATCTACCATGAAAAACCTAAAAACAACCTTAGCGATACCATTTATCATGATACTAGGCTGTGCGATATTTGCCGGATGCAACTTTAGCACCGGTGCCAAAAAAGACCTCCGCACCGGCTTGTCGTTCAACTACAATGGCTTTATCGTGCAGGATGTTTTATTGATTGACCCGGCTAATAAACCCATGACCGATAATAAGGTGCAATTGAATACCCGGATAGCTATAGCAGCCTTTGGCATACACAATTATGGGCTTAAGGATGGCAAGGTTTTCCCGGGGATGATGCTTTTGGTGACCGATAAAAAAGGAACCCCGGTACTTAACGCCGCCGACCTGTTTGCCGGTGGCCAGGGCTATCCCCCTGCAAACGCTACCGAACTGCGTGGTGATATCACCATTGCAAAGCCAATGACAGCCGGGGAAACCTATCACGTAAAAGTGCACATCTGGGACAAGGTGAAAGCAGATAATGAAATCAATATTGAAACAGACCTCGTCGTACAGTAAGTTATTATACACCTCAAATTTTTTAACCATTTAAATTATTTACCATGGCCATTTTATTGCCGAGAAAACCGACCCTTATTTGCCTGGTAGTGCTGGGCCCCATTTGCGTGGTGGACGGCATTGTCAAAAAAAACACCCAGGAGATCCTGGCAATGTTGGCCGTATTCATATTCGCCATAGTAACCCTGATTATGGACAGCAAAAAAAAGAAAAAGCTTATAAATAAAAATGAACGGGAACATAGCAATCCCGTTAACCCAAACCGATAAACCTTAACAAACACCATTATGCCCGATGAAAAAAGCTTTTGGACAACCGTGCCGGGAATTATTACCGGCATTGCTGCTATAGTTACCGCTATTACCGGTTTAATTGTGGCATTAAACGGGGCCGGTTTATTTAGTAAATCTGCCGTGGCAAACAAGGCAAATACCGAAACAAAACAGGAGGCTAAAAAAGATGCGGATAGTTTGACAGAAAAAAAAGAGGAACCGCAAAAGCCGGTTGAAAAGCTTAAGCCGGTATTTTCAATGACCGGGGTAAAAATTGAAGATCATGAATACAGTATCCTTGGCTCATCTCTTGAAGCAATAACGCCTGAAAGTAACTCGCTGACAATTAAAATAAAATACAAAAACAACAGCAATTATTCGCCGGCTACTTTCTGGAACGAAGGTTTCAGGCTGGCTATTGATGGATCCCTTACCGCACCTTCAGGAGATTTAAGCGAACTGGTTCAGCGCCATGCCGAGCTGGTTGGCACCGTAACTTTTGAAGTGCCCAACAACGCTAAAGATCTTGTTTTTCACATCCTTGATGTTGGAAAAGATATTGCCGTGCCCATAAAACTGACACCTGAATAATGACCCGCCGTTGTGCTGCTTGGCTCAAAGGCCAAATGCAACAAACTCGAAAGTATTTGCAACATACGCGAAAGTATCTTTTCGGCTATTTATGTCTCTTTGGGTTCCCTGCCAGGCTTCCCTAAATTAAAGGGGATCAATTAATAATTAAACAACAAACACTTATTACCTATGAAAACAAACAAGAAATCCGGGATTTGCTCAGTTGCGCTGAATGCTTTGAAATTTACTAAAATAGTGGCGGTTGCCGGCGTGCTGCTGGTCGCCGGTTGCGGGAAGGAATCGCCTTCAGTAACTAAAACGAACACCGGCACGGGAACCGGGACTGGCACAGGAACCGGGACTGGTACAGGAACCGGGACTGGGACGGGTACAGGAACCGGGACGGGCACCACTATCGATACCGTTGCAGCCAGCAAAGTTGCTGTTGCTGCTGTAGATGACCAGGTAAATGCTTTTATGACTACCTATAACGTTCCTGCATTATCTATTGCGATCACCAAGGGCGAAAAGCTGGTTTATCTGAAAGCTTATGGCATCAGTGACCAGTCTAAAGGAACTAAAGCTGTTATTAGCGATCGTTACCGTTTAGCAAGCCTTTCAAAACAGTTTACATCCGTTGCCATAATGAAATTGCTTGACCAGGGTAAAATAAAGCTGGAGGACAAGGTATTTGGCGATGGCGCTTTATTGGGTAAAACCTATGGTACCAAAGCCTATGGGCCGCACATCACCGACATTACTGTTGACGAGCTGCTGCACCACACCTCCGGGGGCTGGACAAACGACGACAAGGACCCGATGTTCACCAATCCAACAATGACTGCCGCACAACTCATCACCTTTACCTTAGATAACCGCCCGCTTGATAATGTGCCGGGCACCACCTATAACTACTCGAACTTTGGGTACTGTATCCTGGGCCGGGTGATAGAAAAGATCACCGGGCAGACGTATGCAGAAGCCGTAAATACTTTGGTATTAAAACCCATGGGGATTACAGATATGACCATCGGCGGTAACACACTTGCCGACAAACAAACAAAAGAAGTTACTTACTACGGCCAGTCGGGCGAGGACCCTTATGCAATGAATGTCAGCCGGATGGATTCGCACGGCGGATGGATCGCCACAGCTGCAGACCTGGCCAGGTTCCTGGTTTATATTGATAAATTTCCGGTACGTCCGGATATTCTCACCGCATCGGCGCTAAATACTATGTACACCGGCTCAACAGCCAATCCGGCTTATGGATGCGGCTGGGGCATTGCAGACAAAAACTATCTTCACACGGGAAGTCTGCCCGGTACGGAAACCGAACAGGCCCGTCTGGATAATGGATTTAATTTTGTGGTTTTGACCAACACCCGCAGTTTTAAAAATAATTTTGACTATTACATGGACCAGATCTTCTGGAAGGCTTTAGCCAAAAATCCAACCTGGGCAACAGACGATTTGTTCACTAAATAACCGTTTAATTTCATTAGCATGTCGTCCGCGGCCGCAGTTAAAGATGTGGCAGCCTCTCAAATAATTCAGGTTAAACCGCCTGAAAGGGGCCATTTTTCGCTCTATTTTTTAAGCATTATGTAATCAGGATCAAGGAACCATAAATCTACCAAAATGAAAACACTTCAAAACCACTTTACATTTAACAGTGTGGAAAACACATTCAAAAGACTCAAAAAGAAGCGAAAAAGCATTGCCAGATCCGCGCTTGCTGCCTTAGTAACGGGTAGCGTATTAATTAATTTGTATGGTTGCGGAAAACCCTCTAATAACCCTACTCCCCCTGTGGTAAATGTGTCGGCCTGTACTATTGCAAGTGATGTTGACCAGGCGCTTGGGCTCCGCAATTTTGAATATGATGATAAAGGCCTTCTTACAAAAATGACAGGTCCCAATTATTATTACGGACCTTTTGTGCGAACTATTATACCTGCTAAGGCCATTGACGCCTATCCTACTGAATCGGTTGATGGGCAGGGAAACCATTACTATGGTACTATTAACATCGCCTATACTTACAGTGGCGGCAGCGGCAATATTTATGATGGCAATCCTCAATTTATGCATCAATTATTTACCGGTTCGAACTCCGGCACCTCTATAAAAACAGACTCCTTGTATCAATTTAATTATGACGACGCAAAGAAACATCTGACTTCCGTTTTGATAGCAACTAACGGTTCCAAAGGCGCCGACGGCTTCACGCTTTTCAGATATGAACTCAATTTTACCTATGATGCCAATGACAACGTAACACAGGTAAAAATTTTATATGATTACGAGCGGAAGTTCTACGCGCCGCAAACTGGTGAAACCCGTATCGATTACCAACAAACTTCTGATGAGTTACTGAATATTACCTATGACGATAAGCCCTCCCCATACACCGCCATCTCAAAATATTGGAAATTTATAGGGGAAGATTTTAGTGGTTTTATCGCCTACAACCTGGATAAGCTTCGTTTTTGGATAGGCCGTTGCGCAATACTGAGTAAAAACAACCCGGTTAAAATAACCGGCAAGCTGATAACCGTTGGCGGCCAGCCGGCTGCTACCATTAACTCAACCATTACCTATCAATACAACGAGAAGAATTTTCCGGTGAGCGCGGCACTTGATGGCTCGGGGATAAATTCTTTCGCCTACAACTGCAAATAGGCCGGTCACTCAATAGCTGTACAATAAATAAACAGTGTTCTAAAAAATAAAAACAACTAAATGAAACGTAATAGCTTCCTTCGCACATTGGCCGTAGCCGGTGCCGTTTTAGCCAACCCATTGAACAGTATTGCCAAAGGCTATGCAAGGCTCCGCGAAAAAACCGGCTTTAAAACAGATGCCGGGACCGACCGCTATCAAAAACCCATCAACTTGTTTGACGGGGACACTTTTTATACCAAGGTTTCTTCCAAAGACACCGATGGAGATCTGTACATATATGAATCATCGCGCGTAAAAAAAGGCGGCCCAAATTTGCATTTGCACTACAACCAGGACGAATGGTGGTATATTTTGGAGGGTGAATTCCTGATAAAAGTAGGCGATAAAATGCACCATGTTAAACCCGGTGATAGTGTATTTGGTCCGCGGGGCGTACCACATGCTTTTTCGAAAATGGGCGAAGGTGTTGGCAGGATGCTTACTACTTTTCAGCCGGCAGGTAAAATGGAAGAATGTTTTATAGCAATAAGCGAAGGGCAGATGAAGGGTAGACCTGAAGCCGAGCAGGACGAATTTAGAAAGCAACATGGCTTTGAACGCGTGGGGCCGCCAATTGATATCCTGAAAGCGTTTTGATGCATACTAACTCCCATTAATAATTAAGATATGAAAAGCAGGAGTTTTAAATTTATTGTAATTGGATTATGCTGGCTGTGCAGCTTCAAGGTGTACAGCCAGCAAATAGACACCATCAAAGAAAATACAGCGATAAGGCAGCTCATTAAGAATTACGAAGACGCCTGGAACCGGCACGACCCTAAGGGCCTTGCGGATAATTACACTGTTGATGCTACCTGGGTAAACTGGTTTGGCGCCTACTATAAAGGGCGCGATGATATCCAATTTCATTACCAGCAGGTACATACCACCTATTTTAAACCAAGCCATTATTATACCCGGGCGATAGAAGATATTCAATATTTGAAGCCCGACGTCGCGGTTGTGCATGTCCGTACAGGATTAACGGATGATGCCCGGTATCCAGGCCAAACGTTTGAGTTTCGCCGAATGATCGTAGTAACAAAACAAAATGGTGTTTGGCTCATCCGGGCCGGTCAGAATGCCAAGCTCGAAAAAGGTGTCAAATAATAAGTAATAGCGCGGGGCTGTTCCTGATTTGCCAAAAAAATTAGCATATTTGTATGATCAAAAGCAAATCTAAACAGCACAATGACACCCATCCAGGCCCTGCAAAAATATTTTGGCTATAGTGCGTTCAGGCATCAGCAGGAGGAAATTATCCATCATATTTTAGATAAGAAGGATGTGCTTACCCTGATGCCTACCGGTGGAGGGAAGTCCTTATGCTACCAGTTGCCGGCGGTTTTGCTTGATGGATTAACCATTGTGATCTCACCATTGATCGCCCTGATGAAGGACCAGGTTGATGCGCTGAATGTGAACGGCATCCCGGCTGCATTTATAAATTCGAGCCAATCCACGCAGGAGCAAATAGACATCAGCACACGGTTAAAAAATAACCAAATCAAATTATTATACCTGGCCCCCGAACGCTTGTTTGGCAAGGACAGCAAGCTGATAGATTTTTTAAAGACCTTACCCGTTTCGCTCATAGCCATTGACGAGGCGCATTGCATCTCGCATTGGGGGCATGATTTTCGGCCGGAATATTTGATGCTGTCGGGCTTTAAACTGGAGTTCCCCAATGTGCCGGTAATTGCACTTACCGCCACGGCAGACAAGCTCACCAAGAAGGATATCCTTGAAAAGCTCAACCTCCGCAATCCGGCCGTATTTGTATCCTCATTTAACCGCGAGAATATTACCTACCGGGTTCTTCCCAAGCAAAATAGCTTTAGCCAGCTGCTTGCATTTTTAGAAGATCATAAGGAGGATTCGGGCATTATCTATTGCCTGTCGCGTAAATCGACAGAGAGCCTGGCCGCTGATTTAAAAGATGCCGGCTTTTTAGCCGAGCCCTATCACGCCGGGTTGGATAATGGTGTTAAGGCGCGAACACAGGAAGCATTTCTGCGCGATGAGGTACGGATAATAGTTGCCACAATAGCATTCGGCATGGGCATCAATAAATCGAACGTGCGCTATGTGGTGCATATGGATCTGCCAAAAAACATAGAAGGCTATTACCAGGAAACCGGCAGGGCAGGCCGTGACGGTCTACCATCCGATGCCATGCTGTTGTTTTCGCCTGGCGATGCCATTAAGCTGAAGCAATTTGCCATGGTGGAGGACAACCCCGAGCAAAGCCGCATCATGCTGAAAAAGCTGGACGACATGGTAAACTATTGCCAGCTACACGCCTGTCGCCGTCAATATTTATTGAAGTATTTTGATGAGGACTTCCCGCCAAACTGTGGTTCCTGCGATTTCTGCCTAACCGAATTTAAAATGTTCGACGCTACGCTCATCGCTCAAAAGGCGCTGTCGGCAGTGGCGCGATTAAAGGAACGCTTTGGCAGCGTTTATGTAATTGATTTTTTGAGGGGATCGAGAAGTGAAAAGATCCGCCCGGAACATAAGGAACTTAAAACCTATGGCATTGGCGCGGAAATCAGCAAGCCGGAATGGCAACGCTACTTCCGCGAGCTTGCCGCGCAGGGTTATTTGCAGGTTACCGACGACATGTACCCGGTAGTAAAGCTTACGCCAAAGAGTGAAGGCGTACTGAAAGGTACAGAGAAGGTTGAGCTGGTTGCGTCGCAGGTTATTGAGGAATACCAGCCCGCTACAGAGGTGTTACCATATGAAGCCCCACTGTTGGCCGAACTACGGAACATCCGGCGGGATATTGCACAGCATGAAAATGTGCCGCCATATATTATATTATCAGATGCCGGGCTACAGGAAATGGCCACTTACCTGCCGCAAAGCCTTGACGAATTAAGGCTGATCTCCGGCTTCGGCGATATCAAGCTGGCGCGGTATGGCCGCGAGTTTTTGCTCCCGGTTAAAAGCTATAGTGAGAAAAATGGGCTCTCATCCAAAATGAAGCACAAGGTACCTAAGCGGGAGCGAAAGGCAAAAACCGGAAGCGGGAATAGAGCATCGGATACTGCACAGGAAAGCTTTACCCTTTACCGTGCTGGCAATACAGTTACCGAAATTGCTACCCAGCGTGGCTTATCTCCAACTACCATTGAGGGCCACCTGAGCTTTTATATTTATAAAGGCGAAATGGATGTTTTTGAATTGGTGACACCTGAAAAAATGCCCGCTATTAAGGATGTGGTTGAAAGCTATGGAGCCGAAAAGCTTTCACCGATAAAGGAGGTTTTGGGTGATGATTTTAGTTATGGCGAGATAAAGGCGGTTGTGGCCTGGATGCGGAAAAACGGGGAGATAGCCTGATGCTTCATCGAAAGATTTACGAAGTTTTCGAAACTTCGTAAATCTAATATTATTAAAGCGCTGCCTTAATCTCGTTCATTACCGCCTGGTGCGAGCTTACGCGGCCGCTCCTGATATCGTCAAGATTTTCGCGGATCACTGCCTTAAGGTCAAGATCATTTTGAAGATCAAATAATGCCGACTGGAGCCTTGCCCTTTCATGGTTATCTAACGTTTGCAGGGAAGCGATGATATCGTCGATGTTTAGTTTTTCAGGTGTTGTTGACATGCCCGAACATACGAATTTATTTTTGAAATTATAATATCCAAGGTTTAAAAAATGAAGCACGGCGTTGAAAAAATTTAACCTTTAGTACTTATTCGTATCTTAACTTTAAAATATCCGCAGGAGATATGAAAAGGTGGGATGTAATGGAGAGCGATAAATTCCCAGGGAAATCTGAAGCATAAATGACAAGAGGGGTGTCATGCTGAGGCACAAGCCTGCACTGAGGTTCTCGAAGTGAAGCATGCGGGCAAAGGCCTTTGCACCATGCTTAGCACATGGTCAGGCCTCTGCGCACGTCGTCTTTCGACAAGCTCAAGATGACAGCCCCACGCTGTTCAGTATATACGTGTCATGGGCTGCTCGGTCGAACCATCACAGGTCTTTTGACGCCTTAAAAACGTTACGAATTTTTACGGTGTTTGAAACTTGTCCGGGCGGCGGTCTTCGTCGGTAAAGGTCTTATCAACTATCAGGCGGATCACCTCATCAATTTCGTTACCTACGGTTAACAGGTGCTCAATAATTTCCTGGTTATCCGGGTTGTAAAAATTGGCCCGGTCCATAATAGCAATTAATCCGAGCATACTTGCCACCGGCCTACGCAGCTCGTGCGAGGTAAGCGAAGCTATATGGCGCAGCCGATTGTTCTGATCAATAATAGCCTGTTCTGTTTTAAGCCTTTGGGTAATATTGCGGGCAAAGCACCCCACACCGGTTATTTCGCCTTCGTTATTATAAATCGGGTTAAAGTTTATTTCGAACGATAGCACCTCCTTAGTATCAGGGGTAATACTTTCATTTACAATGGCATATCTTTCACCGGCAAGTGTGCGTCCGTAATAGCCCTTCCAGGCTTCAATTATTTCTGGCGTGTAGCTGTGTAAATAGGAATAATCGCCCTCCTTTGGTTCAGTACCTGTTAAATATGCTACCCGGTTGCGATAGGCCTGGTTCATGTACATGTACCGGGTTTCCTTATCAACCGACCAAATCTCATCCTCGGTATTGTTTATCAGCGCTTCCAGGCTGTTTTTTGTCCATACCAGCTCCTGTTCACGTTGTTTGGCCTGATCCCTGTATTGCAGCTTCTCGCTGATGTCAGCAGCAGCAACAATGCGGCAATCGAGGTTCCTGTATTTTACATCGTGGCTGGTGATTTCTGTATAGATAAGGTCGCCGTGTTTGCCTTTATGTTTCCAGACGCCCGCACTTGATATCCCTCTTTTATTAGATTCCGTTATGCCAATATCCGTAAGGTAGGAATAAAACGCTTCCAGGTTGGATTCATCGCGCAGATCACTGATGGTAAGTTCCAGGAATTCCGTCTCGGTGTAGCCGTAATTGATGATCGCTGCCTTATTAACCTTTAGGATGCGCAATGAGGCGATTTCAAAAACCCACATGGGATTTGGGTTGTCATCAAACAAAAATCCAAGTTCGTTCAGCAGCAGATCAGGCATGTTTTAAATTAAGCGCGTTGGCCATAATATAAAGTTAATTTTTTATTTTTAATTATCGGGCTGTCTAATGGCCAATAGGCTTTTTTACCCGGCAAATGCCGTAAAACCGACCAAACACTTATTATTTCGCGATAGTAACGATATCTGTTGATTTTTAAAAGAAGAATTTGAATTTAGTGATTGGAGAATAGAGATCAGAGATTAGTAACTTCGCAATGCGATATTACTGACCCTACTTAATTTTCAACTGACCTCTAATCTCTGGTCTCTAGCCTCCAACCATAACCAACTAATCTCCAGTCTCTAGCCTCTGATCACTAAATGATGAAATCATTTCCAATTAACAAATATAATACCTACCTTTGCATCCCCGCAGAAAGGACTCCGGGGACAATGTTGAATACATAAAATAAAAAAATGGCAACTAAAATCAGATTGCAAAGACACGGTAAAAAAGGTAAACCCTTTTATTACATCGTAGTAGCAGATGCACGCGCGCCGCGTGATGGACGTTTTATTGAGCGTTTAGGTTCATACAACCCAAACACTAATCCTGCAACAATTGACATCAATTTCGACAAAACTCTTGACTGGGTTAACAGCGGCGCACAGCCAACTGACACCTGTCGTGCTATATTGTCGTACAAAGGTGTTTTATACAAGAAACATTTACAAGGTGGCCTTAAAAAAGGCGCTTTAACTGAAGAGCAGGTTGAAACTAAATTCCAGGAATGGTTAGATACCAAGGACGGAAAGATCACCGGCAAGAAAACAGGTTTAGTATCAGCAAAAGACGAAGCGCGTAAAGCTGCTTTAGCCGCTGAAGCTAAAAAGAAGGAAGCTAAAGCTGCCGCAATTGTTGCTAAAAACACACCTGCAGTTGAAGAAGTTGAAGCACCTGCTGAAGAAGAAGCTACTGAAGCACCTGAGGCATCAGCTGACGAAACAGCTGCTGAATAATTTTCATCAGCAATTTATAAATGATGGCGAAGACCCTAACAGGGTTTTCGCCATTGTTATTTTGTAACACCTTTACCCATAGCGATGGGTTTGAAACCCATCGCTATGGGTAAAGGAAATCAAATCCACACCATGACAACCGAAGATTGCTTCAGAATAGGCAGCACCATAAAAACCAAGGGCTTAAAGGGCGAACTGCATATTTATACCGATTTTGATGGCATTGAAGCCATAAAGTTCAATTCGCTGTTTATTGAAATAGCCGGTAAGCTGGTGCCATATTTTGTAAGCTCGATAAAATACCTGCAGAAAAATGCGGCATATTTAATTTTGGAGGATGTGGACACCATTGAAAAGGCGGCACATCTTGCAAAAAAGGACCTTTACCTGCCCAATAAATTGAAGCCAAAAAAGGCGGAAGCCGAATTTACGCTGTTCGACCTGGTGGGCTTTACCGCCATTGACGACTACGAGGGCGAGCTCGGCAAGATCACTGATGTGCAGGAATACCCCCAACAGATCCTTGCAACCGTTACCTACAAAAACTGTGAAGTGCTCTTCCCGCTAAACGAGGAAATAATAAAAGGCATTGATGTGGTGAGGGAAATTGTGCGCGTTGATTTACCCGAGGGCTTGCTGGATATTTATTTGGATTGAGGGGTTGGTTGATTGAGAGATTGGTTGATTGAGTTGATTAGGTTCGATTGAGTTGAATAAGTTACTGGGAGTATATAAATAGTAAATAAGAAAAAAATGGAAAATTTTGACCAGGAAATAAAACAGATAGAGTTAAACAACTCGAGTGAAATAAATGGAGATCTGAAGGATTATTTCACCGTTATTACAAGGGCAGATGGAAAATACAAGATAGTTTGGGGGAAATCTATCTCGACCCATATCCGTCATAAAGTTGCTGCTCTGGTAAAAAAGCATTTTGTGCCGGCAGTAAAATAATGTAAGGCCGCGAAAAAGCCAAAAATTATTTTGTCAAGTTTCTTTGACATTTGTAAAGTTTGTTTTACATTTGGTAAATCAAACTTTACAAACAATGAAAACACGCTTCTTATTTCCTTACTGGTGCAGGTACCTGGGGTTTGCCTGCATTGTGTTTCACATCCCGATTATCCTGTTCGGAAAATCGTTCGGGTTCGATCCGCATAACCTGCCGGATGAACCGGGCATCTTTAGTCCGCACCATTTATTTTTCATCGCCACTTCGCTGCTCATGCTGACCGGGCTGGTGCTGGTAGCATTCGCAAAGGAGAAGATCGAGGACGAGCAGATCGCCCAACTCCGGGCCGATTCATTGCAGTGGGCCATCTACCTCAACTATCTTATCCTGATCACGTCCCTGGTATTCGCCAATCAACAGGATTTTAAGGACATCCTGCACCTGAACCTGTGGATACCGCTGGTGTTTTTCTACATCAGGTTCCGGTGGGTGATCTTCAGGTTAAACCGTTCAGCAAGGGAGGAAGCCATATGAAAACGCCGCTATTATTTCCGGCCAGATTAAAGTACCTGGGGGTACTACTGGCTATTCCCGGTTTTATTTTGGGTTATTTTGTACTTTATCAAAATTACGAGATCCCGGGCTTCGGGCTTAAGTTAAGAACTCAGGGCACATTTTTTCTGCCGGCAATTGAGAACTTTACCAATGAGCTGGCATTGACGCTGGTGATCATAGGCCTACTGTTAATCGCATTTTCCCGCGTAAAAAGAGAGGACGAACTTACGGCCAAAATGCGGCTGAATGCCTTGTACTGGGCCATCCTGGTAAATTATATTTTGTATGCCTTTATAATTGTTATCACGCTTTTTGGTTCGTGGCTCAAGAATCCGGCGCTTAGCAGAATAATCGATAATTTAACCAAAAACTTCGACTTTTATAGCTACAACCTGTTTGCGCCATTACTTATTTTTACCGGCCGCTTTTACTTTTTATTATTGCGCAATAAAAATGAGTTTGATATAAAACCGGTACATTTCCTGCCGAATAAGCCCTACCGTTTTTTAGGAAAATGGATCTCCGTAATCATTATTGCGGCCACGATAGCCCTTTTTGCATTTAAAGGTGACGATTCCGGTTACTATATGCTATCTATATTGCCGCTTAGCCTGCTGTTATGGGTTTATTCGCGCGAAAAGGAAGAGGACGAATTCATAGCTTCCACCCGGCTGGAAGCCATGCAGATAGCTGTATATGTAAATTATGCCATCCTGCTGTTATCAAACTTCTTTGTTTTCGGTGTCGATTTCCTTGGGGTTCAGCTGGTGAACCTGGTAACCATTCCGCTCATTTTTCTCATATGGTTTAACTTTAAGGTGTACCGCATCTCGAGGCAGGCCGAAATTAAAAGCATCTGACATGAAGAACAACATTCGCGTTGAACGCGCTATAAAAAATATAACCCAGGCCGATCTTGCTGATGCCGTAGGCGTATCGCGCCAAACCATCAATACCATCGAAAGCAATAAATACGTACCTTCAACTGTGCTTGCATTAAAAATTTCAAGAATATTTGGCAAGCCGCTTGAGGAAATCTTTATACTGGAGGAGGGGGATTAGAATCAAGAAGTCAAGAGACAAGAATCAGGAGAGGAAAAAAGTAAAAATATTATGGAAACCAAAACCGCTTTTACACCGCAGCTGGTTATTCCAAACGGGGTAACTGACATCAGCTTTTACACCAGAGCCTTTAATGCCGTTGAGCAATGGCGGCTTAATAATGATGACGGATCGGTACATGTAGCCGGCCTTAAAATAGACGGGGCTTTGTTTCACATCCACGAACAAATGCCGGGATCGTATGCTTTTAGTCCGGGGAAACATAACGGAACAACGGTGACCGTTGGCTTAATGGTTGATGATGTACATGCGGTATTCGCGCAGGCGGTGGCGGCAGGAGCAACGGCCAAATCTCCGGTGCAGGATTACGATTACGGCTACCGTCAGGGCGAAATAGTCGATCCTTTCGGCCACCACTGGACCATTGAAAAAATATTTAACCCCGACATCTTAATCAACCAAAACTATGGAAAATAATCCTGCTGATGAGTTTATAACCGCCATCAGGCCTACCCTGTCGGTAAGCAATGGCGTAGCCGCAGTTGAATTTTATAAAAAGGCATTTAATGCGCAGGAACTGATGCGCGTTGAAGACCCCGACGGCGCCATTGTAGCCGAACTTTCCATTAATGGCGCACGATTTTTTGTTGCTGACGGATCGCCGGAGGCGGAGCATCCAACACCGGAAAAGGCCGGCTCCATCCCTATCCGCATGGGATTGATCGTAGCCAATCCCGATGCCTTTGCAGCCAGCGCCATAGCAGCCGGAGCCATCGAAGTTTACCCCGTTGCCGACCAGGACTATGGCTACCGCTTAGGGCATATCATTGATCCCTTCGGGCATCACTGGGAAATTTGCCGGCCATTGTAAGCCACCTGCGTCATGCTGAATTTATTTCAGCACCTCATTTGCTAAGTCTACACCGTGCTAATACCTGGCAAATTGTAGATTTAGCAAAGAGCAGACCTTTAGTATGGGGTGCCGAAACAAGTTCGGCATGACGTGAATTTAATACCCAAAACATCACAAACACTTTTTCATCCGCACATCCGCACATCCATCATCCGCACATCTTTCCTATCTTTGCGCCATGCGTTTTGATATCATTTCTGTTTTGCCCGGCCTGCTTGAAAGTCCTTTTGCACATTCCATTTTACAGCGTGCGCAAAAAAAGGGCATTTCGGAAATTGTGGTACACAACCTGCGCGACTACTCCACCAGCAAACAGAAAAGCGTTGATGACTATCCCTACGGTGGCGGCAGCGGCATGGTAATGACCATCCCACCTTTTGCAGCTTGTATCGAAAAGCTAAAGTCGGAGCGCGAATATGACGAGGTGATCTTCATGTCGCCGGATGGTGAAACGCTGAACCAGGCCATCGCAAACCAGCTCTCCGGCAAAAAAAATGTCATTATACTTTGCGGCCATTATAAGGGCATCGACCAGCGCATCCGCGATATTTATGTTACCCGCGAGATCTCTATTGGCGACTATGTATTATCAGGCGGCGAGCTGCCCGCAGCTGTATTGGTTGATGCAGTAGTAAGGCTGATCCCGGGTGTATTGTCTGACGAAACCTCGGCCCTGTCAGATTCCTTCCAGGATGGCTTATTGGATGCGCCTGTTTACACCCGCCCGGCAGACTGGAACGGCCATAAAGTTCCCGATATCCTGCTGAGCGGCAACACCCCCGAAATTGAAAAATGGCGCTTTGACCAGGCCGTGGAGCGGACCAGGGCAAGAAGGCCGGATTTGTTGGATGAGTAGATTTTCCATTTAACCGTAGGGGCGTATTGCATACGCCCTCAAACGCGTTTCCTACAGTTGTGGTTAGGAATAATGAATAGGGCGTATGCGATACGCCCCTACAATTATATCCCTGGTTCAACATAAATAATCCCTAAATTAGATTGCAACCAAAATGCCTATCCTGCATTATAGCGTTGCAACCATGAACCCCGAACAGGAAAAAGAACTTATTGAACAATGTCACGCTGATCCTGCCGCCTTCGGGCAGGTGTTCGATTTGTGGTATAAGCCTGTTTTTGGGTACATCATGCGCCGAACTGCTGATTACGATCTATCGAAAGATATTGCTGCCGAAACTTTTCTTAAAGCATTTTTAAAGATAAATGGCTTTCGCTGGCGGGGTGTCAGTCTTTCGGCCTGGTTATACCGCATTGCAGGCAATGAGCTTAACCAGTACTACCGCAGCAGCAAATATAAACCCCAATCGTTGCAGCAATTACTGGAAAATCCGCAGATGGAAAAGCTGCTGCACCAGCAGGATGATGACGAACGCGAAGTAATGGAAAAGGAATTGCGGGCCTTTAACAATTATAACGTCATCCGCACCAACATGCTGAAGCTTGATCTGAAATACCAGGAAGTAATTGCCCTGCGCTACTTTGAGCAAAAAACAAACACCGAAATAAGCGCCATTCTAGATAAAAATGAAGGAACTGTTAAGTCGCTGCTATCGCGTGGACTGGAAAAATTAAGAAATATGCTTTAACACTGCAACCGAATGCCGGCTTTGCATTATAAGTACAATTAACATGGAAGACAAGGACGAATTTTTAAAGACGATGGAAAATTTACAGGTGCCGGACATTGATCCGCGCAAACATCCAAAAGTGGTAAAAATGGCCATAATGAATGCGGAGCGCTCGGCGGCGCTGGGGGTGTGGCTAATTGTTGTACCCTGCTACTTTTTATTTTGTGTATTTATGTACTATCATTTCCATGCGCACATGAACTGGTTTTCGGCCATGTTTGCGCTGATAGTAAGCATGGAAAAAACGCCGTACCTCGATTTCCTGGCGCCGATAATATTAGTAGTGTTGCCAATTATCTGCATCATTATCAATGTGCTGTCAATAATGCACGTACGGGTAGACAAGCCCGACCCAGACCAAATAAAAGTAAGGGAATTCAGCGTGACCATAAAGGTTAAAATATGGAACATCATACTCATATTATTAAGCCTGGCCATTTTGTTTGCCTTCATAAGTTTCGCAATGACAGAATCAATCTCCTTAAAAAATTAATGCTATGAAATTAAACTGGTTTACACGCAAGGGAATCATCTATTTACCGGCATCAATAATTGGCTGGGTTATCCTGGGTATGGCAACTGCTTATGCGGTTTACACATTTATCGATATAGATGGCCGCTCACACTCAGGAAGCGATACGATGATAAATTTTGTTTTCAATTTATTACTGATCGGTGTTGTGTATTCAATTATCGGCTATTTTACCGAGGCTAGGAAGAAAGTTGATTAAGTTGGGTTGAGTTGAATGGGTTAGATTGAGTTGAAAACTGGATAAAGCCAGGCAAAAACCTAATCAACTCAATCCAACTTAATCAACCTAATCAACTCCCTCATTGTTAACAAAACATAAAATGTGGAAATTTTTAAAATCCATTTTTATATGTTAAATAATTTTCCTATTATTGCACTCCGATTTTTACGGGTTAAAAATCGCTTTTAAGAGCTAAAAATCATGGATTTAGTAAAATTTGTTGAAGAACAATCAGTAGTAGTAAGAGAACTTCCAACCTTTAAGGCTGGCGATACAGTGAGTGTACATTATAAAATCAGGGAAGGAAATAAAGAACGTATCCAGGTTTACCAGGGTGTTGTTATTCAACGTAACAGCGCAGGTAATACTGAAACTTTTACTGTTCGCAAAGTATCAAACGGTATTGGCGTTGAGCGTATATTCCCTATCAACTCGCCAAACATTGATAAAATTGAAGTAAACAGCTTCGGTAAAGTACGCCGTGCTAAACTTTACTACCTGCGTGCCCTTACAGGCAAGGCAGCCCGTATCAAATCAAAAAGAGTTTAAGCCCCCAACCCCTAAAGGGGAGTGGAGAAAGTATATTGGCCTTTCCGGTTTTCCGGGGAGGCTTTTTTCGTGGGATTGATTTTTTGCATGTCGATAAAATACCTCATTATAAAATAGCAGTTGTTAATTGTATATTTGTTATAATAATGACAATCTTGTTATGAGAATAACCATTGAAATAGACAGCAAAAACGAAATGGAAAAGCTATCTGCCTTATTCAAGACATTTAGCACTGTTAGAGTTGTCTCTTCAGATGAAAGTAATGCACCTATCATCAAAGGGGATAAAAAAATAAATCCTAAAAGCTTATTTGGGATTTGGGCGAAAGCTCCCAAATCACTCGAAAATATCCGTAGAGATGCCTGGCAAAGAAAACCATAAAGTTTACCATGGTTTTGTGCGACACCAATATACTTATTCACGCTTTTAACGGAAGGCAAACAACGATAAGCCGTTTAAATGATATTGGGTTAGATCAGGTTGTGCTATCCGTCATTACAGTAATGGAACTCTACCAGGGAATGAGCAATAAAACTGAACTGGCTCAGTTAAAGAAGAAAATAAAATTCTATGATGTTATCGATATTGATATCAATACATCCAAAATGGCAAGTAGTCTTATTGAGAATTTTAAGTTGAGCCACGGTCTTCAAATACCAGATGCGATCATCGGCGCGACGGCAGTAATTTACCAAATCCCTCTTTTCACTTATAATATTAAAGACTTTAACTTTATTCCCGGCATACAACTAATTTGATTTAAAAGGTCTCTTCCGTCTTTACTGGTTTTCTTAAAAGGTGTGAACAAAATACATTGGCCTTTCCGGTTTTCCGGGGAGGCTTTTTTGTTGTTTTTATTTTTGTAATTTAAAAACATCGGGCATTCCCTAAAATCCGGAAGGTATAAAACATACAGGAATATTTTTTGTTAATTGATCACAACAAATGGTATGATAACACAAAGACCCGGTAAATTGCAAAAAAAAGAATTACCAACTGCATTTAATAAACTTACAGGGCAGCTTTTTGATAATTTACCAATTGCCATTTATTCTTGCGATAAAGAGGGTTTTATTACTTCTTTTAACCAGGCTGCCGTAAACCTATGGGGCCGTACACCCGAAATTGGCAAGGACCTTTGGTGCGGATCATGGAAGATATTTCAGCTTAACGGCGAACCGCTGAACCTGGATAGCTGCCCTATGGCACGTACTTTAAAAGAAGGCATTGCCCTTGAAGGTGAAGAGATAATTATACAACGACCCGACGGAACAAGGCTTAATGTGCTGCCATTCCCGGTACCAACCTTTAATGACTCGGGTGAACTAATTGGCGCAGTTAATACACTGATAGATGTAACCGAGCAAAGAAACAGCGAGGGCAAACAAGCCATGCTTGCCGCCATCATTGAATCGTCGGAAGATGCGATAGTAAGTAAAACTCTTAATGGAACAATAACAACCTGGAACGACTCGGCTGAGCGGGTGTTTGGCTATAAGGAGCAGGAGGCGGTGGGAAACCATATTACCCTTATTATTCCCCAAAACCGCAGGCAGGAGGAAGAGGAAATAATTTCGAAAATAAGGCACGGCGAAAAAGTGGAACATTATGAAACCTATCGCTTAACTAAGGCCGGTACAGAAATTCCGGTTTCGCTAACTATATCGCCTATCCTGAACACAAAAGGGGAAGTAATAGGCGCCTCAAAAATTGCACGTGATATAACCCGGCAAAAAAATGCTGAAGAAAGCCTGCAGCGCTATGCAAGCAATCTTGAAACACTAAATATAGTTGGTAAAATGATTTCTGAACGCCTGGCTGTGCAGGACATCCTGCAACAGGTTACTGATGTTACCACGCAGGTTACAGGCGCAGCCTTCGGCGCGTTCTTTTACAATAAATTTGATGAACATGGTGAATCGTACACACTGTTCACTCTGTCGGGAGCGCCCAGGGAGGCCTTTGAAAAATTTGGAATGCCGCGTAATACCGCCGTTTTTAGCCCCACTTTTAACGGCGAAGGCACTGTAAGGGTCGATGACATAACAAAGGACCCTCGCTACGGCAAAAACAGTCCACATTTTGGGATGCCCAAAGGACACTTACCGGTAGTGAGCTACCTGGCCGTACCCGTAATTTCAAAATCAGGTGCGGTGATAGGCGGGTTATTTTATGGACACCCCGAGGCTGGGAAATTTACCAGTCACCATGAGGCTATTATTGAAAGCGTAGCGACACAGGCCGCTATTGCCCTTGAAAACGCCAAGCTATATGAAGAGATCCAAAAACTCAACGAAAAGAAAGATGAGTTTATAGGCCTTGCAAGCCATGAGTTAAAAACCCCGGTAACCAGCCTGAGCGGTTATTTGCAGATCATTAACCGGCGCCTGCCCGCCGACGATGTAAATAAAAGCTTTATAGAAAAAGCACTGGCGCAGATAAACAAACTTTCGGACCTGATTTCGGACCTGCTGGATGTATCAAAAATTGAAACCGGGCAACTCCCCTTCTCCTTCACCAGCTTCGACCTGTTGCAGCTGTTGCACGAAGTTACCGAGGTAATGCAATACTCCACCAAAACACACCGGCTGGTATTAAATCCGGGGGGCAATAAATTGATGGTTACTGCGGATAAGCAAAGGATCGAGCAGGTGATCATCAACTTGCTGTCGAACGCTGTAAAATACTCCCCGGGGGCCGATCTGGTTAACATCTCGGTATCAATGGCTAACAATAAGGCCGTTGTCGCCGTTCAGGATTTTGGCCTGGGAATAAGCAAGGAACAGCAGGAGCGGATCTTCACAAGGTTTTACCGGGTTGAAGACATGGCTACCCATATCTCGGGCCTCGGGATAGGCTTATTCATCAGCAAGGAGATCATCAGCAGGCATAAGGGGAGGTTGTGGGTAGAAAGCGGACAAGGCAATGGTTCCACCTTCTTTTTCGAGATTCCGTTAGATCAGGAGCTAACTTAAGAATTCAAGACCTATTTAAATTTTTTCTGGATCCCGAAATATTCATCATTCCATACACCCTCCCCATCAAAATCAATCAGACCGCTAAAGGTAGCATGGTCATTACTAATCTTTACCTGCACTTTTAATACGCTTTTATCGGGTTTTAGCTGCGTTATGGTAAGTGAGTCGCCTTTTATGCTCCACATACCTGATGGCCGCCTTAAAATGCTATCCTTGCCATTCCGGTATTCCGAATAATAAGTGCCATCCTCCATAAAGTGTGTGCGGATGGGTTTAATACCAAGCCTGGCTTCCCAGTTGGTGCTATCGGCCTCCATGGTTTGCACCGGTTTGGTTTTATTGTGAAGTGTTATTTTCACATAAACATTTCGCCACTCACCAATAAGCTGCGACGTTAGATTGCTGTTTTTTGAGGCTGACGCGAAAGCTACAAAGCAGATTGTAAGACCCACTGCAAGATAAAGGCAATTCTTTCTCATTATTTAGATCCTTTGGGTAAAATATCAATCTAAATATCGGAAATTTTATTACAAATACTGGAAGGGATCGGAAGCTAGAAAACGAACCGGAAAGAGATTTGACAACTTTTAAAAAGTTGTCAAATCTAAAATCTATGAGGCTTATTTCTTCTTTATTGTGGTCTTAACCGGCCGGGAAGCTTTTACATCTTCAAAGGCATCAGCAGCATCTGCTTTGGTTTTGGCTGGTGCAGGGGCCGCTTTTACAGGTTCCGGTTTATCAGCCAGTTCAGCCAGTATGGTTTTACCACCTTTTACTACCTGGCCAAGCTCAACATTAATTTTGGTGCCCAACGGTAAAAAAACGTCAACCCGCGATCCGAATTTTATAAAGCCGAATTGCTCACCCTGGCCAACTACATCGCCCTCCTTTACATACCATACAATGCGGCGTGCAAGCGCGCCTGCTATCTGGCGGAACAACACCACTACGCCCTCCTTATTCTCGATAGCAATTGTGGTACGCTCGTTTTCGGTTGATGATTTTGGGTGCCAGGCCACCAGGTATTTGCCGGGATTATATTTAAAGTATTTCACAACGCCTGCAATCGGGTTTCGGTTAATGTGCACATTTATGGGCGACATAAACACCGAAAGCTGGATTCTTTTATCCTTCAAAAATTCGGTTTCAACAGTTTCTTCAATTACAACCACCTTGCCATCTGCAGGGCAAAGCACATGCTTGTCATGCGCATCAATGCTGATCTTCGGGCTGCGAAAGAATTGTACGATGATTACAAAAAGAAAAAACGAAAGGATGTAAGCTATCCATTTGATAACATGCGCCTCGGGAAAGTAAAATGATATAAATGCATTTAGTATAGCTATGAACAAAATACAAATGGCTAAGGAAGTATATCCCTCTTTGTGGAAAGTCATCATTGGGGTTGTTTCTTATGGTGTTATCGTGTGCTGATAATTTTGCAAAACTACTAATTTGAAATTAAGTAAAGGTAAGTATATACAATTGGAGCCGCTAAAAATAATCCATCGAACCTATCGAGCAAGCCACCATGCCCGGGTAAAATACCGCCGGAATCTTTAACATTAATACTGCGTTTAAACATCGACTCTATAAGATCGCCGGTGGTGCCGAAGAACGAGATCAATACGGCTATAATAACCCATTGGCTCCATTTAAGCTCAGTGTAAAAATGGGCCAGGATAAATGCCGCACCTGCGCTTATTAAAACTCCACCCACAAAGCCCTCCCAAGTTTTTTTGGGCGAGTGGCGTTCAAATAATTTAGTGCGCCCAAACGCCCGGCCTGTAAGATAGGCGCCGGTATCATTGGCCCAAAGCATTATTAAAAAAGCAAGCGGGAAATGAAAGTCAAAACCGGTGATCCTGTTTACAAACGCCATAGCATAGAAAAACACCATCGGTAAAACAACAAATATGACCCCGAAAACGGTGTAGGCAATATTTGTGAAGGGTGAACTGGTTTTTTTAAACAGTTCCTGTATAAATATAGCTACCACGCAAGGAATAATAACCAGCAGAAACTCATAGCAACCCGGGTCGTTATCGCTCATGGCTACCAGGCCGGCGCTAATAAATGTTAGTATGGCAAAAATTATACCTGTTACCCAATTGGGGCTAATTCCTCCCTGCTTTACCAGCGAATAAAACTCTACGAGACAAAATACGCTTAACACCAGGTAAAAAGGACCAAACACATACGGACCCAGCAGCACCGATGCCAGCATCACTATAATAAAAAAGAAGCCGGTTATGGCGCGTGTTTTCATGAGGTAATTTGATTCAGAATTATAATTTCAATTGCGTTGCTAAAATCTGCCTGGTGAACATAAACTTCAATTTCGCCGAAGTTGCGGTGTGACGAGTCCTGCTTATTCATTAAAACCGCCTCGATATTGTGCCAGGTAAGTGCTTGTTTCACCATTTCTGACTGGTAATAATTGGATGATACAAAGATTTTTATCCAGTTCTTCTCCATCACTCCACCGGGATTTGAACTTTTGCTGTGGCTACTCCTTTATAGGCATACATCAGTATCATCACCAAAATAAAACTTACAGTATAACCTATATAGGTAAACATGTGTTGCTCGTTAGGGTCGCCGGCGATAATTTTATGCTGGTAAAGGTATGTTACAACAACATCGGTTGCGTTGTTTATGAAGTGGGCCCAAACCCCTGTCCAGATGCTGCCGCTCCAGGCCACAAAATAACCAAAGAAAACACCCAGCAACAGCCTCGGCAAAAAGCCAAAAAACTCCATGTGGAAGGCGCTAAACAAAATAGCAGTGATCCAGACAGCGGCATGTACATTTTTTGTCCACCTGAAAAATATGGTTTGTATTACGCCCCGGAACATAAATTCCTCCACAATAGCAGTAAGCAGCCCAACCAGCAATACATCTATGATTACATCCGAAATGCTGTTCATGTTCAGCATGGCGTTCATTACCTTTTGTGCGCTATCCTCGCTTTCACGCATCCATTGCAGCCAGTGAGGTAAAACCATTTTTTGGTTGATGTTTGATAAAAGTTCTATTAGCGGATTTGAAACAAACATCAGCACGAAAACGATCACCAGTAATAACCACGGAAAGCGGAACGAGGGTTTAATATAATCGCCCGGGTTGTTGGTAAATACCTTTGCAAATAAAACAGAAACACCAAAGATGGGGAGGGTGGTACCTGTTATTTGTACTATCCATAAGGCAGCAACAAAATGTGGGGCATTAACGTCCAGCGTACCCAGGGCGGTCATGGTTTTTAAACCGTAAAGCGCGAATACAATACCCATGCCGATCATGGAACATAAAACGAGGGTAAACAGGGCAATTCCAAAGAAAACTAAAAACTGCAAACCGGGACTAAGGTTAAATTTGTCACGCTTATCTAACTGTTTGTACGGTGTATTTATCATCCGGCTTAAAATACGTATTTTTGCACGAAGATAAAGGATGTCTGTACAAATAGGAAATATTGATTTAGGTGAATTCCCGCTTTTGCTGGCGCCGATGGAAGATGTGAGCGATCCTCCCTTCCGTTACGTGTGCAAAAAAAATGGGGCCGATATGATGTACACCGAATTTATCTCGAGCGAGGGATTGATTCGCGATGCAGCAAAAAGCCGCCAGAAGCTTGATATTTTTGAGTACGAGCGCCCAATAGGCATCCAGATCTTTGGGAGCGATATCGACCATATGCGTGAAGCGACTGAAATTGCCACGCTGGCAAAGCCCGATCTGATGGACATTAACTATGGCTGCCCGGTAAAACAGGTAGCCTGCCGCGGCGCCGGCGCTAGCTTATTACAGGATATTGACAAAATGGTGGCCATGACCAAAGCGGTTGTTGAAGCTACACATTTGCCGGTAACCGTAAAAACCCGCCTCGGCTGGGACGATAATACAAAAAACGTTTACGAAGTTGCTGAGCGTCTGCAGGATGTAGGCATAAAAGCACTGACCATACATGGCCGTACCCGCGCCCAGATGTATAAGGGCGTAGCCAATTGGGAACTGATCCGCCAGATAAAAAGAAACCCGAGAATACAAATCCCCATTTTTGGGAACGGAGACATCGACTCGCCCCAAAAAGCGGCAGAGTGGCGCATGGAATTTGGCGTGGATGGGATGATGATCGGTCGTGCGGCAATTGGTTACCCGTGGATCTTCCGCGAGATAAAACATTACTTTAAAACCGGCGAATACCTGGAAAAACCCACCATTGCCGAACGTATAGATGCGTGTACAACCCACCTGCAAAAGTCCATGGAATGGAAAGGACCGAAGACAGGGATCTTTGAAATGCGCAGGCATTACAGCAATTACTTTAAGGGGATTGAGAACTTTAAGGAATACCGAATGCGCCTGGTTACCGCCGGAACGTATGAGGATGTAATGGAAATTTTGGATGAAGTAAGCCAAAATCCGAGGTACGCGGAAGAAGCCATGAGTCTTTAGTCTAAAGTCCTGAGCCGAAAGAAAGAAGACTTTAGCCTTGGAACTAAAGACTTATAACTCTTCCATAAAAAAAAATTCAAATATGGCTTGATATTTGAATGGATAATATATATTTGAATTTAAAGATTGTTTATATGGTTACTACTATTACAGACGGCGTTAAAGTTTCGGTAGAAACCATTTATCAGCCTGAGTATTCAAACCCTGCTAATGACCATTTTATGTTTGCCTACAAGGTAAAAATTGAGAATATGGGCAATTATGCAGTCAGGCTTTTAGGAAGGCATTGGTATATTTTCGATTCGAACGGCGCAAAACGCGAAGTAGAGGGCGAAGGTGTTGTTGGCCAGCAACCGGTTATTGAACCGGGTGAGGCACATGAATATGTGTCAGGCTGTAACCTAAAAACAGACATGGGCAGCATGAAGGGCGAATACCAGATGTCGCGACTAATGGATAATTCGACATTCAATGTACAGATTCCTGAATTTTACCTGATAGCGCCATACAGAATGAATTAATTTTTGTTCCACATATAAAAGAAAACCCCGGCTGCTTGAACAGCCGGGGTTTTTTATTGCATCATATTTTCTATTACCTGTGGTGCTCATGACCACCACCTGCCGGACGGGGCGCACTACGCTGTTGTGGCGCTCGTTGTTGCGGGGCTCGCTGCGGCTGCGGAGCGCGTTGTTGCGGCGCACGTTGCGGCTGTGGAGCACGTTGCTGTTGTGGTGCACGTTGCGGCTGTGGAGCGCGTTGTTGTGGTGCACGCTGCTGTGGTGCACGCTGCTGTGGTGCACGTTGTGGCTGTTGAGCGCGTTGTTGTGGTGCACGCTGCTGTGCAGGCCGGGCTTCACGCTGTGGTGTGCGTGATGGCTGAGCCGGGCTTCTTTGCGCAGCGTGTTGCTGGCGCTCGGGCCTGTTACCTCCCGGTTTGTTGCCCGGTGCCTTCCTGTCGGCTTGCGGATTGTTCCGGTTGCCTGTCGGCCTGCCGCGATCTGCAGCAACAGCCGGCCTTCCGTGATTTACTTTGGCAAACGAGCTCCTGTCTTTATGAGCAGCCTCCTGGTGCGACCGTTGAGCCGGCGTAGCATCTACATGGCGCTCTCTCATAGCTACCCGTTCCTGTGGCCTCGGCCTGGCAGTTACTCCGCCCCTGCCGCCGTTAAAGCTTGTGCGGTTATTATTTCTTACTATAACTCTGCGGTCAACGTAGGTATTATGTATTACGGTTCTGTTTACACGTACTACCGCGGTATTGTAACGGAAATGATCGCCATCCCAGCGGCCACCGTAATAACCATGACCACTATAGCCATAGCCGTAGTTTATCCCCCCATAAAACCCAATGTGCGGGCCCCAGTATCCGGAGTGAAAACCATATACACCGGCAGAAAAACCCCAGTAGGCCGGGGTCCAGTAATAACCTGGATTCGGCGGAGCTACCCATGCGCCGGGTACCCAATAGTAACCGTCTGCATCGTCATATGCCCAGTAACCTGGCTGCCAGATGTAGCCGTCAACCGGGCATTCAGGCTGTACATAAACAGGTAACGGAGGTGGGGCAATCCCAACGGATATACCAACACTAACTTGCGCATGTGCCTGTGGTAATGCAAAACCAACTATACATAAAAGAATAAATATTTTGATGATCTTTTTCATAAATGAGGGGGTATTGTTTCCTGATAAATTATTTAGCGATCGCGCTGATTTGCGTCGCCTTTATACGACAATCAGCAGCTGATAATGTTTTCGTACCCGTGGTTTATATTTGTTATGTATCAGGCTCATTCTGAGCGATGTTACTCCTTTTTAAGCTTACGTTGTGCAGCTTCGGCCTTTTTATTATCCTTAAGATGTTTATCAGCCTGCCTGAGCTGCATCCGCATCCGTTTGCTACGGCGTGCCGAAACATGGCGCCTGTGTCGAATTCGGCGCTTTACTTTATGTGTTTGATGCTGAACCTGCTGTTGAACCGTCACCTTGCTGTTGGTTAATGCCACGGCACCGGCAGCCCGACCAGAACTACCTATTATAACCAGGACAGCAAACAGGAATACAAACTTTTTCATGACAGCTATGATTGATAAACTTAAGACAAGCGGCAGGGAAAAATGTTTTGAAGTGGATTTTGCATGTAAAAATAAACCCCATCGAGTATATCGGTGGGGTTTATCAGTGGCTAAATAATAATATTAACGATGCTTCTCTTCATGTGGTGCCGCTTTGGGAGCACGTACAGGTGCCCGGTGTTGCTGTTGTTGCACATGCTGTTGCATACGTTGTTGTGGACGCTGCGGTGCCTGCCTTTGTTGTGGTTGATTTGCCGCCGGTTTTTCGGCTGCGGGATTTTCGTTACTTACGGGCTTTTCAACGTTTTGCTTGTTTTCAGGCTTGTCTGCGCTTGTCGGGTTCGAATTGCTTTGCGGACGGCTTCCATTGGCAGCAGCTGGATTTCCGTTAGCACCGTTATTCCTATGGCCAAATGATGTGTTGGTAGCCTGGCGCCCCTGTTGGTTGAACGGACGGCCATTTACCCTGTTCATAGCCGTTGCTGCCGGCCGGCCATTATTAACCTTCGCAAACTGATTCCTGTCCTTTGATGCCGTTTGCTGGTGTGACATTTGCTCGGCAGTTGGCTGAACATGCTGTTCCTTCATGGCGGCCTGCTCTTCAGGGCGTGGTTTCGCGGTAACGCCACCGGGGCCGTTAAAGCTGGTATGGTTATTCACAGTGGTGTTATTGACGATAACAGTTTTATCGACATAAGTATTATGAACTACCGTTGTATTTACATTCACTACAGCGGTATTGTACCTGAAGTGATCGCCGGACCATCCGCCGCCTGCAAAACCTACGCCACCATAACCATAGCCATAGTTAATGCCCCCATAAAAACCTATGTGAGGCCCCCAGTATCCGGAATGAAAACCGTATACACCACCTTCATAACCCCAGTATGCAGGTGTCCATAAAAGACCCGGACGGGGTGGTGCAACCCATACACCTGGCACCCAATAGTACCCGTCGTTATCGTCATATGCCCAATACCCGGGCTGCCATAAGTACCCGTCAGTGGGGCATGCGGGTTGTACATAAACCGGCAGAGCCGGGGGAGCTATCCCTACCGATATACTGATCTGTGCACTTGCTTTTGACAACGCAAAAGACATCACACCTAATAAGATAAATATTTTTGCAAATTTTTTCATAACCTGTTTTGTTTATTTAACAGGTCAGACAATTGGTATTATGGATTGTTTAACCGCTAAACCAATTCTAATGGAAATTTAATGTGGCGAAACAGGCGACGAACTGCCTACCGTTCTACCATCAAACCGGCTACCTCGAAACTGAGAACATGTTTGGCGTTTGTTTTAGTGGTGTGTTGTTTCTTCCCGTTTACCGTGTCGCCCGCAAAGTGTTGCAGATCATCGGCTATAAATTGTTTTGCGGCCACGCCCTGGGCAATAATATAACGCCCCCTTAGCGCTGCGGGAATGGTGGTTCCATAGTTCTTAAAATGCGCTGCTATTACTTTACCATTTCCTGCATCAATGGTGAACCAGCCACCCTTTGGCTTGGTAACGTTTATTACGCGGCCCTTAATGGTGGTTGAAATGCGCGTCATTTTACCCATAAACGTTTCCAGTTTTGTCGCGTCAAGCATGGCGCTGGTATCGGGTTTTGTACCGTAGATCATTCCGTGCGGCAAAGGTGTTTGTTTTTGGGCAAATGCTGATAAGGAAAATAACAGGCAGGCGGTTATTGCAAATGTTTTCATGGCATTAAAATTTAAGGGATGTACCTGTATAACAATAAAAAGCTGGGGTGGTTTGGGAAGAAGAGTTCATAGTTGGGAGAAGTTCATAGTTGATGGTTCATGGGAAAAAGAGGTAGGTGCTGATTCAATTAGAGTTCTTGTTATATCAAAAAAACACTTACATTAGTTTAACCAATTATAAACCATTTTATTCTTCCGGATATGACAGCTAACAAAACCCTGTTTGCCAAAGGCCTGTTTGCGGGCCTGGCCCTGCTCCTGTTTTTAACCAGTGCAAATGCCCAAACAAAGGATGGCTGGCGGCAACTATTCAATGGCAAGGACCTGAACGGCTGGAAACAGGTGGGTAAAGGCAGCCGCTACGTAAAGGATGGCACAACAGGCAGCCATGGCGGTATGGGCCTGCTTTACTGGACGAAGGAGAAATTCAGCAATTGTACCATCCGTTTGGTGTACAAAATGGAGAAATTCAATAGTAATTCGGGCGTGTTTATCCGAATCCCGCTGGAACCGCGCGAAGAGTGGATGCCTGTATTTTATGGCTACGAAGTGCAGATAGATAATCATCCGGAAACATCTCAGGAGGACGATTATCACGTAACCGGAACCTTGTATTCATTAACCAAACCACTGGCCAAGCCAGGCAAACCCGGTCCGCAATGGAACACGATGGAGATCACCCTTGATGGCCCGCGCACCATTGTTACCGTTAACGGCGTAAAGGTTACTGATTATACCGAGGGACAACCGACCCCAAAACGCAAATTCGATTTTGAGCCATACCGTGGCTTACGCCCCAACGAAGGCTATATCGGCTTGCAAAATCACGGACCTGATGACGTGGTTTTCTTTAAGGAGGTATCCGTTAAACCGTTGCATAAATAGTGGCACCATGGAAAATAATAAGGATACGCCAGCCAGTAATAGCATCAGCCGCGCGAATTTTATAAAAAAGGCAGCCATTGCCACCGCAGGCTTTTACATTGTGCCCCGCTTTGTGTTAGGCAAGGGATATACCGCGCCAAGCGATAAGCTCTACATTGCAGCAGTTGGCTGCGGTGGCGAAGCGGAAAACGACATTCACCATTATGCCACTGCGCCTAAGAAGAATGCCGAAGTTGCTTTTTTGTGCGATGTTGACGACCGCATGGCGGCACCGCGACGCAAGGAATTTCCGAAAGCACCATTTTATAAAGACTGGCGCGAGATGTTCGACAAGGAGCATAAGAACTTTGATGCTGTAACCGTTGCCATTCCTGATCATAACCATGCATTGGTTGGCTTAAGCGCCATGCAATTGAAAAAGCATTTATACCTGCAGAAACCCCTAACCCACGACATTCACGAGGCCCGTATATTAACCGAAGCCAGCAAAAAGTACCAGGTGGTAACCCAAATGGGCGACCAGGGCGCCAGCTGCGACGGGATGCGCACCCTGCGCGAATGGTTTGAAGCAGGCCTTATCGGCGATATTGAAAAGGTATACTGCTGGACCGACAGACCTGTGTGGCCGCAAGGCATTCAATGGCCGAATACTGGCCCGCAAGTGCCTAAGGAACTGAATTGGGACCTTTGGCTAGGTACAGCTAAGCAAACCAATTATATTGATAACCTGGTGCCCTTTAACTGGCGCGGCTGGTGGGAATTTGGCACCGGCGCACTCGGCGATATGGGTTGCCATATAATGGGGCCGCCATTTAAACTACTGGGGCTTGGCTACCCTACCGAAGTGTCGGGGAGCGCGAGCACGGTATACAGCGGGATCTTTGTGGAGGGCATCTATCCCGAAAGCGGCCCTGTATCCAGCTCTATAAAATTTAAGTTTACGCAACAGAACGGCAAGCCGCTCGACCTGTATTGGATGGATGGCGGCATTACCCCCGAACGCCTTGCCGAGCTTGATCCCGATCTAAATCAAAACGAAGCCCTGGGCGATTTCCCGGGCGAGAATGATTTTGAGGGATGCACATTGTTCATCGGCACAAAGGGAAAGGTAAGCTGTGGCTGGGGCGGTAGTCACCCAAGATTGCTGCCGCTGTCATTAAATAAAGATGTGCATGTACCCGAAAAATATGCGCGTGTTCCGGGCGGGATGGACGGTCACTGGTGGCAATGGGTTGATGCCAGCATTGCAGGCTATGGAAAAATGGAGGTTGATTCGCCCTTTGTGGGCTACGCAGGCCCATTAACTGAAACCGTATTGATGGGAAACCTGCTGTTACGCACCTTCAATCTCAAGGAGAAAATTAAGCGCAACGACCCGGTTTATGGCAATATGGAAGGCTATAAATTCAGCGGGCGCTATACTGCCTTAAAATGGGACGGTGAAAACATGAAGATCACCAATTTTGAGCCTGCCAACGCCTATATCAAACGAACCTATAGGCAAGGTTGGGGCGATTTGGTTTTGTAAGGGCATTTCCGACCCAAATAACAAAGGGAAGAAAAAAGTAATGTCCCCACCGGGTCTCTCGCAGAGGACCCTGCGGATGGTGTGCAACAAAACGTAAACGGCGAATAATTTCTATTTCAGACTTAGCACACGGCGCAGGTTCCCTTTCAGGAGAACCTGCGGGGACGAAAAGATGAAAATATCGCCAACGTGAATCGCTTATTCCTTCACCGCATCCTTTAACGCCTTTTCGGCGTCCTTTTCATCACTTCGCAGCTTTCGCTTTTCCTGGCGAATCTCTTTTTTTGTCTTTCCGGCGGTATCAATCAAAAGCTCCTTGTTTTTCTCCTCGGTTTTTAACCGCTCAATATCTGCCTTTAACTTCGCCTTTGCATCCAGTGGCTTTACTTCCTCCTTTTTCGCGGTAGTATCCTTTTTGCCGAACAACCGCTGAAAGAACGATGGTTTTTTCACTTCCTTTACCTCTTGCTGAACGGGCGTTACAGGTGCTGCGTCATCACTGGTTTGGTTCATCAGGCTGTCTGCCACCGATTCATTAACCGGTGCTATATCCTGGCGCAGGCTTTCTTTTAATCTTACCGAATAAAATCCATAATCGCTGCTGTCGCGCTGTGCGCGGCCATGGCCCGCCATCATGTTTCCAAGTGAGTTGAAATATCTTACAAGTCCCGGCCTTAGCGTGCCATCGGGCAGGAAATGATACAGCCCTGCTTTGGGATTTGGAACAATACTGGCCAGGAAGATACTCTCGCCAATAGTAAGCTCTGACGGGCTTTTGCCAAAATAATAGCGCGACGCCTCGCCTATCCCATACACGTTGCGGCCCCATTCAATAATATTTAGGTAAACCTCCAGCATGCGGTTTTTGGTCATGAGGTGGCTATTAACAATCATCCATACGGTAAGGATCTCTTCAATTTTACGCGAAAGCGTTTTCTCGCGGCTTAGGTATGCGTTTTTAACCAACTGCATGGAGATGGTACTGCCGCCCCTTGAAAACTTATGCCGTTTAAAATCGGTAGCCAGCGAACTCCTGAACGCTGCCTCAACAAAACCATTATTGGTATAAAATGTAGGATCCTCAGCTGTCATCACCGCGTTGCGCAAATCGGGTGCGATTTGTTCCAGTGGCGTGTAGTACGCGTTGTCAGGGCCTATTATATGTGGCCCCATCGGCTTCCCTTGTTCATAGGGCGTATAAACAAACACGGAGTTTAATTTATTCAGGTTTTCTTTTCCAAAACCAGTTATCCTAAATCCATCTTTATCAAGCCGCGAATCAAATTGCAGGTCATCCGGTTGTTTTGTATTTAAAAAGAAGTTGAGCTTATAGTTCAGCTTGCCGGCAACCTGCATCCCCTCTAACGATTGGAACATGCCCGATGGGAACGAATCAAAAATATCCTGCGCATTAAGCCAGCCGCTATTTAGCTTTAGCTCGTAAATTTTTACCGGGTTAAGCGTATATTTTATAAAAGGATGAGCCGTTATTCTTTTTAGGTGGATAGTAGATGAACTGTCTAACGACAAATAATTGCTGCCCACAAACAGGTTAGCGTCAATACCGGCGCTCGGCACCACGATATCGCTGCTTGATAAACCCGGCTGATTAACGACCAGGTTACTCACCCCCCAATAACCATAGATCCTGGTTTCGCCATCGCTATGCTCAACCTTTGTTAAGCGGGTGCTCAGCGTATCAAAATTTATCTTCAGGTGAAAACGCTTGTCGATAAACGGAACTTCTACCTTTTTACCCTCGGCGTAAAGCTTTACATCAATATCCTTGTTCGATGGGTGCATCCGGCCGTCAAAATGCCATAAGGCAAGGCCGTTGTTAATATTGATGGTTGATGTAAGCTTGCCATCCTTTATCAGCGCCGATTTTGCCAGTGCGGTAAAGCTGCTGCTGTCTTTTTTATAGGATACCAGGAAGTTATTCAGTACCAGGTTATCCGGTATCTTGTACAGTACCTCCTTAATCAGGTTGTTGGATAGCTCCGACAAGTCGACTTTGGATTTTACTGTGGTATCAGTTTTGTGCTTAAATAAAAAGTCGAAATTCCTTACATGATTTACATCAGTTAAGTTCAAATGTCCCTGCTGCAGCACAACATCAGCAAGCTTAACCTCGCCATATATCAACGGAAATAGTTTAACGCTTACCTGGAATTGCTTGATGCTTAATAAGCTATCGCGATGATCCGGCACAATCGTAATATTGGTAAACGCCACCGTGTTTAACCCCGTGAAATTTGCCGAACCTATTTTAAGGTCCAAATTATATGCACTGCGAGCCTTTTGCTTTGCACTGGCAATAGCCTTTTGCAGCAGCGCCTCGCGTTTGGAATACGCAATGTAGCCGCCAATCAGCAGCAACACAACAATCGAAGCCAGAACGATTGCCGCAATACGGAGATATTTGGGGTTGATATGTATCCTGGGGATTGTGGGGCGCTGCATCTAAAAATATTTATCCAAAACTAAACTAATTATTATGCGATACAAACGCCGCTAACGGCAAAATGTTTCCAAATGCGGGTAAGGTTTGGATAAAAAGTGATTTCAATGGTGTGGATTTTAAGGTTTATAGGGTGCTTATATTTTAAAACTAAGGTGGCGGATCAACATGACGGATTAAAGTGTTGATCTCATTTAAAATAAAAATTGTTTTCGGACGAAGCATTTGCCGCAGCTTTTTAACTTTGTACTATGGAAACCATCAGCTGGCACGATTTCGAAAAAGTAGCACTGCATGCCGGGACCATCCTGGAGGTAGCCGATTTCCCCGAAGCGCGAAAACCCGCCTATAAGATCAAGGTGGATTTTGGACCGTTCGGGATCAAATGGTCAAGCGCACAAATCACTAAGCACTATACAAAGGAAGAATTACCGGGCCGGCAGGTGATGGGGGTTATAAATTTCCCTAAAAAACAGATCGCGAACTTTATGTCGGAGTTTTTGGTTACCGGCTTTGCCGATGAAAACGGCGACATAGTTTTGGCAGCAATTGACAAACCCGTACCAAACGGCAGTAAACTGATATAATGAGGTATATTACTTTTGGCGATGAGCCAGCCATATCGCCCGACGAGTTTTTTATGAACGAGGCGCTCAAAGAGGCAAAAGCAGCACTTGCTGCCGACGAGATCCCCATTGGCGCTGTAGTGGTGTGGAATGGGCGGATCATCGGCAAGGGGCATAACCTTACCGAGCGGTTAAACGATGTTTCGGCCCATGCCGAAATGCAGGCCTTAACTGCAGCAGCCAACTCCATGGGTGGCAAATACCTGCGCGACTGCACCCTATATGTAACTATGGAGCCTTGTGTAATGTGCGCCGGGGCAAGCTATTGGTTCCAAATCAGCAAAATTGTTTTTGGCGCATACGATGTAAAGCTGGGCTTCGGCAGGCTAAACCAAAAGATCACCCATCCCAAAACACTGATAACCGGCGGCATCCTTGAAAATGAATGCTCCGAACTTGTGCGGGGATTTTTTAAAAAGAAAAGGGGGAAGTAGTTTGCAGTGAGCAGCAGGCAGTTTGCAGTTTCTTATTGGGTCATTCTTTAACTGCCAACCGCAAACCGGCAACTGCCAACTATTTTCTATCATGATCTATGAACCATGAACTATCCGAAACAAATGACATTTATTAGAACAATTATCGCACACAACACTTTATATTTGTTAAGTTCTATCATTCGTTAAACTTTAAACTAACATACTATGGCTTTTACACTACCGGCGTTATCTTACGCTACCGATGCCCTTGAACCACACATTGATAAGCTGACCATGGAAATTCACCATGGCAAGCATCACCAGGCATATGTTACCAACCTGAACAAAGCGTTGGAAGGCAAACCTGAAGCAGATGGCAACATTGACGACATCATCAAAAACATTTCTAAATTTCCGCCTGCAGTACGCAACAATGGTGGTGGCCATTATAACCACAGCCTGTTCTGGACCCTGCTTTCGCCAAGCGGCGGCGGCGAGCCAACAGGCGCTTTAGCAACTGCAATAAACAGCACATTCGGTTCATTTGCCGATTTCAAAACAAAAGTACAGGAAGCCGGCGCAACCCGTTTCGGCTCAGGCTGGGCATGGCTTATTGTTACTGCTGATAAAAAATTAGCCGTAACCTCAACCCCTAACCAGGATAACCCTTTGATGGACATTGCCGAAGTAAAAGGCACGCCAATTTTAGGTATCGACGTTTGGGAACATGCTTATTACCTGAAATACCAAAACCGTCGCCCTGATTATTTGGCAGCTATCTGGAACGTGATCAATTGGAACCACGTTGCTGAGTTGTACACGAAGGCTGTATAAGTATTCAATCCCTTCAAGAGGTCCTGGACCAGGAGGGGGATAAAAAAAGCGGCAGCATCCAAAAGATACTGCCGCTTTTTTATTTGTCTATTGCCGATGGCTTATTTATCCGTCAACAGGGAAGCTGCCGGCTCATCCAAAAACCATTGGATCTGGCCAACAATGGGCTCAATTAACTGGGCCGGGTATTCTTCAATGTCCTCATCATCCTCTAGTACATGATGCACTGCTATAGCCTTTCCCTCGCCATAAACTAAAAACGCAATATTTTGTGCCTCATTAATTAACGGTGCGTTCAGGGTGATCCGGAAAACCTGTTGATCCTGCAAAAACACTTCGCTGACACCGGGAACCCGGTCGTGCAAAACAGGTGTATGCGGGAACAAGGATGCGGTATGGGAGTTATCGCCAAGACCCAGCAAAATCAGGTCAAAGCTTTGCTCGTCCTCGTCAAAAAACTCTTCTATTGTTTCCTGGTATTTTTTTGCGGCTTCCTTCGGCTCAAGGCTGGTGTCAACTGCAAAAATTTGCGAAGGGTCAATCATCAATGGTGCAAACAGTGCGTTCCTGGCCATTAGGTAGTTGCTGTCCTTATCGGTTTGCGGCACGTTGCGCTCATCACCAAAAAAGAAATAAACCTTTTCCCAATCCAGTTGATCGTGAAAGGAATCAGCAAGCAATTCGTACAGCTTCTTAGGCGAACTTCCACCTGAAAGCGCTACCGAGAACTTGCCGTTTTTTGTAATGGCCTCGCTGCCTATTATTACAAAATATTCAGCCAGTGCCGTTAATACTTCGTTTTCTGTGTTATAGATATTCAAACTCATGGTGTTAGTTAATTAGAGGCTAGAGACCAGAGATTAGTTAAAAAAGCCGTGATAGGTTCAACTAGTCTCTGACCACTAATCTCTGGTCTCTCTAAAACTACTTCTTCGCCCCTTGTACCGGTAAAGTAAACCAGTTAAATCCGTCGCGGGCAATTAGCGCCTCAGCAGATTCCGGTCCCCATGAATCGGCGGAATAGTTAGGGAAATTCAAACTCTTTTTGTTTTGCCAAGTGCTTAATATCGGCATTACCAATTCCCATGCGGCTTCAACCTGGTCGCTGCGCATAAACAGCGTTTGGTCGCCAAGCATGGTATCCAGTATCAGCGTTTCGTAAGCTTCAGGAGCCTGGTTGGTGTATGTGCCTTTATAATCAAATACCATATCAACCACGTTTAGTACCATATCAATGCCAGGCCGTTTTGCCTGCACCTGCAAACGAATGCTCATTTCAGGCTGAATACTGATGATCAGCCTGTTTTGCTGCCAGCTTTCGGCGGCCTCTGTAGGAAAAATCAAATGTGGTACATCCTTAAACTGGATGGTAATAACCGACGACGATTGGTGCAGTCTTTTACCTGTACGCAGGTAAAACGGAACACCTTGCCAGCGCCAGTTGTCGACAAAAAATTTGATGGCGGCAAACGTTTCAGTGTTCGAGTCCGGATTAACCTTAGGCTCATCGCGGTAAGCCGGTACTTCCTTGCCCTTCATCCATCCGCTGCCATACTGACCTCTTACAGCCGAATTACGTACGTCCTCCGGACCAAACCGGCGCATCGCCTTTAGCACGTCAACCTTACGGTCACGCACTTCGTCGGCGCTAAAGCTAACAGGCGGCTCCATGGCTACGTGGCAAAGTAATTGCAGCAGGTGATTCTGGATCATATCGCGCATAGCGCCTGATCCGTCATAATAATCGCCGCGTTCTTCAACACCCAGTTGCTCGGTAACCGAGATCTGTACATGTTCTATATAATTACGGTTCCATAACGGCTCCATAATGCTGTTGGCAAAACGGAACGCCATAATGTTCTGAACGGTTTCCTTACCCAGGTAGTGGTCAATCCGGTAGATCTGGCACTCATCAAATATGCTCGAAAGCAATTTGTTCAATTCCAGGGCTGTTTCCAGGTCGTGCCCAAATGGCTTTTCAATTACTATTCTTACCCTGTTTTTATCATCTGCCAGTTTAGCCTTCGAAATATTTGAAGCGATGATCGGGAAGAAGTTAGGCGACACCGCGAGGTAATAAATCACGTTCGCTTTTACCTTCCATTCGGCACTATGCTTTTCAACGCGCTTGCCAAATTCCTTATAGGTTTCAAAATCGTTGATATCCGACACCTGGTAATGAACGCTTTGTTCAAATTCCGCCCATTTTTTATCATCAGCTTTGCCGCTGCGCGAAAACTGGTTGATATCGTTGTGCAGGTTAGTCCTGAACTGTTCGTCGGTAAATTTGGTACGACCCGTCCCAATGATTGAGAATTGCTTTGGCAGCCATCCGTCTAAAAATAAGTTATAAAGCGCCGGCCCGATCTTGCGCGAAGTTAAATCGCCGGTACCGCCAAAAATTACAAATATGGTTGGGTCTGAATGTGTGCTTGTGCTCATTTTATTTAATATTATCAGCTAAATAAATTATGATAATTAGTCTTCGCTTTTAGGTACCCATTGTGTGTGGAACACGCCTTCCTTGCCGATCAGCTCATAAGTGTGCGCGCCAAAGTAATCGCGCTGTGCCTGTGTTAGGTTCGATGGCATCCGTTTGCTGCGGAAGGCATCAAAATAGCTTAATGACGATGCGTAGGCCGGTGTAGCAACGCCAGCAGCAACTGTTGCCGAAAGCACTGTTCTTGCACCCGGTACCGCAGCTTTTATCAATTCAGCAACACTGCTATCCAGTAATAGGTGAGCCAGTTTGGCATCTTTTTGATAGGCGTTGAAAATGTCATTCAAAAACTCAGAGCGGATGATACAGCCGCCGCGCCAGATCTTCGCAATATCGCCTAAATGCAGGTCGTATTTATATTCGGCAGATGCAAGGGACAACAAGTGCATACCTTGTGCGTAGCTGATGATCATATTAAAATAGAAGGCCTGCTCCAATGCAACCAGGAACTCATCTTTATTTACATTTAATGAGATCGCGTCCTTACTGTAAATCTCGCTTGCCTCGATCCTTAACTGTTTGTATTTCGACAGATCGCGCATCGCTACGGCAGTATCTACTGTAGGGATTGGAGCCTGCAGATCCATAGCAACCTGTGATGTCCATTTACCCGTACCCTTTGCCTTAGCCTCGTCCTTGATATCATCTAATAATAAATGATCTGTTCCGGGGGCTTTATATTGAAAGATGTCTTTGGTGATGTCCAGCAGGAAAGATTTCAGCCTGCCTTCATTCCACTTGGTGAATACTTCTCCTATGGCGGCGTTATCCAGTTTTAATCCTGTTTTAAGGATCTCGTAGGTTTCAGCAATCAGCTGCATAATACCATACTCAATGCCGTTATGCACCATCTTCACAAAGTGACCTGATGCACCCGGACCAATGTAGGTAACACAAGGTGCGCCATCAACATGGGCTGCAATGGCCTCAAATATCGGCTTCATTACATTGTAGGCGTCCTTATCGCCACCCGGCATCATGCTTGGGCCGCGGCGCGCGCCTTCTTCACCACCTGACACACCCATACCGAAGAAATGCAGGCCTTTAGCCTCCAGCTCCTCAACACGGCGGTTGGTATCGGTAAAATGCGAGTTTCCGCCATCAATCAGGATATCGCCTTTATCAAGCAACGGGGTTAGCTCTTCAATAACCGCATCAACAATTTTACCGGCCGGAACCAGCATCATGATAGCACGCGGTGTAGTTAAGCTTTGTATAAATTCCTTAACATCACCAAAACCTTTAACATGGTGATCCTTTCCTTCTTCGTTTAACGATGCTACTTTGGTGGCATCTTTGTCGTGCCCTGCAACGGCATAACCGTGGTCGGCCATGTTTAGCAGCAGGCTGCGGCCCATGGTACCAAGGCCTATCATGCCAAAGGCATATTTTTCGGTAGTTGCACTCATTTTATTGGGGTTGATTTTCTTTTTTTAAATTTTCTAAGATCTCTTTGGTGTCTTCAAAGCTGGTGTGCTGGTATGCCCGCATGCCAAGCTTTTTGGCAGCAAGGGCAAACATCTTGCGGTCATCGAAATAAACGCATTCCGATGGTTGAGCCATAGCAATGCCCATAGCCAGTTTGAATATGGCAGGATCGGGTTTGCGGATGCCCACTTCGCAGGATGATACAAAGGCATCGAACACATCATGCAGCTTGAACTTTTTGATGCGGTAATCGTTCAATTCCTTGCCCTCGTTGTTAATGGCCATTATTTTGAACCCGCAATCCTTTTTCCATTCCTTTAACCAGGCAAGGGTGCCAGGCAATTCCTTTGACTGCTCGAACATGAAATTTTTAAAATCCTCGCGGGTAAAATCCCGGGGGTGATTAAAAACTACCGTATCAATGTAATCATCAAGGTCAACACCGGATGCTTCGTATACATTAAAAATGAACGTATGAAGTTCCTTTACCTCGCTGTAGTCAAGGCCGAACTTTTTGGCCGCTTCCTCACGCGATTGGTGCCCCCAGCCATTGGTGAGCAAAACGCCCCCAATATCAAAAAACAGGAACTTTACGGATAATGTCTCCACTGTAATTAAACTTTACTTTTTTGATCTTCAATGGCTTGCAACAGTTTTTCAAAAGGCTTGTTGAATTTTTCAATGCCTTCGTCTTCCAACTGCTGGGTAAGCTTATCGATATCAATGCCTGCAGTTTTTAGCTTTTCTAAAATCTCAGTTGCTTCAGCTAAGCCAGTCTCCAAAGTATTTTCAGCAATACCATGATCGCGGAACGCTTCGATAGTTTCTAACGGAACGGTATCAACTGTTGCAGGGCCTATAAGTGCTTCAACGTATTTGGTATCCTTAAATGCTGGGTTTTTGCTGCTGGTACTTGCCCAAAGTAAACGCTGTGGTTGCGCGCCTTCTGCAGCCAGTTTTTCCCAACGCGGGCCGCTGAACACTCTTTTGTAAATTTCATAAGCTTTTTTTGCTGACGCGATAGCAACTTCGCCCTTCAGATCGCCTAACCCTTTTTCGTCAAGTAACGGATCAACCAAAACATCAATACGGCTTAAAAAGAAGCTGGCTACTGATGAGATGTGAGCAATTTTATGACCGGCAGCTAAATGATCTTCCAAACCTGAAATGTAAGCTTCAGTTACTTCTTCATAACGTGGCAAACCAAATAGCAGGGTAACGTTTATGTTTATCCCCTTGCCAATTGATTCTCTTATCGCTTGTAAACCCGGTTTAGTTCCCGGAATTTTTATCATCACATTTTTGCGGTCAACTTTTTTCCAAAGTTCTTCCGCTTGTTTGGCTGTACCTTCGGCATCAAGCGCTAAAAACGGGGAAACTTCTAAACTTACGTAGCCATCTTCGTGGTTTGATTCGTTATAAACACCTTCAAAAAGCTTGGTAGCATTCTGGATATCTGAAATTGCTAACCCAAAGAATATTTCCTCGTTGGTTTTTTTACCATCATTTAATGAGCGGATATCGTTATCATAATCCGAGCTGCTGGTAATGGCTTTCTCAAAAATAGCAGGATTTGAAGTTACGCCCCTAACGCCATCAACATCAACCAGGCTTTTTAATTTCCCTGATGAAATAATTGCGCGGTCAATAAAATCAAGCCAGATGCTTTGGCCGAAGCTGTGTATTTGTTTTACTTTATTAGTTTCCATGATTGTTTTTATTTTGTCCGAAAGCCCGGAAAGACCGGAAGTCCGAAAGATGTAACGTTTTTTGTTTTTGTGATCAGTTGTTTTTCCTAATCTCTAATCACCAGTCTCTAGTCTCTTTACTTTATCCAGCCTCCTCACGTGCCTTTCGGCACCTGTGAATTCAGCTTTTAAAAATGCTTCTATATATTCTTCAGCGGCGCTGCTGCCGGTAACCCGGCCGCCGAGGCAAAGGATATTCAGGTCATCATCCTCTACGCCCTGGTGGGCCGAAAAATGGTCGTTTATCAAGGCTGCCCTAACCCCTTTTACTTTGTTTGCAGCTACTGACGCACCAACACCGCTCCCGCAAAATGCTATGCCGCGTTCAACTTCCTGCTCAGCCACCGCCTGTGCAAGCGGGATAATGTAATCAGGGTAGTCATCCGTATTATCGAGCTTATAAGCGCCAAAGTCGATCACTTCATGCCCAAGCTTTATCAGCCATGGATGAATAACTTCCTTTAACTTATACCCGCCGTGATCGGCTGCAATTCCTATTTTCATGCCCCCTGGCCCCCTAAAGGGGGAATAAAAGGTTAGTTATTTATGTTAATATTTATTTACCATTTGGTAAGTACCCACGCAAATCAAAAGCGCCCCCTTTAGGGGGCTGGGGGGCTTAAAGTGCCTTCGCTCTTTTTACCACGTTTTCAATTGTGAAGCCAAAATGCTTGTACAGGTCTTCTGCCGGTGCTGATTCACCAAAGGTGGTCATGCCCAACATATCGCCCTCGTCTGTTGTGTATTTATGCCAGCCCATTGGAGATGCCATTTCAACAGCCAGGCGCTTCCTGCTTGCCTTAGGGAATACTGATTCCTTGTAAGCCGCATCCTGTTTTTCAAACAATTCCCAGCTTGGCATACTTACCACGCGGGTTGAAATGCCATCTGCTTCCAGTTGTTTTTGCGCATCCATAATCAATGCAACTTCCGATCCGGTTGCTATCAGGATAAGGTCAGGGCCCTTGCTTCCTTCTGAAAGGATGTAAGCGCCTTTTTCCAAACCAGATGCTTTGCCGTATTTATCCTGGTCAAGGATCGGTAATCCCTGGCGGGTAAACACCAATACCACCGGACCGTCTTTGTGCTCAACAGCAACCTTCCAGGCGTAAGCTGTTTCGTTAGCATCAGCCGGGCGGATAACAGTGATCCTCGGGATGGAACGCAGGGAAGCCAGTTGCTCAACCGGCTGGTGGGTTGTGCCGTCCTCGCCTAAACCAATACTGTCATGCGTATAAACAAAAATCGGGTTTATCTTCATTATGGCCGCCAAACGGATGGGCGGACGCATATATTCAGAGAACATCAGGAACGTAGCACCAAAAGGAATAACGCCCTTAGTTAAGGCCATACCATTCATTGCCGAACCCATTGCATGCTCACGAATGCCAAAGTGGAAATTACGACCGGCCCTGTTTTCAGAGGTGAATGAATCGTATTCCTTTAAGTTTGTTTCTGTTGATGGAGAAAGATCCGCTGCGCCGCCAATTAAGTTGGGAAGCTTAGCTGCTATAGCATTCAATACTTTTCCTGATGCCTGGCGGGTTGCCATTTTAGGATCAGAGCCCTTAAATACCGGCAATGCGTCTGTCCAGCCTTCCGGAAGGCCCCCGCTGCTTAGCAATTCATATTCAGCAGCTAATTCAGGATATTTGGCTTTATAATCAGCAAATAATTTATTCCACTTTTCTTCGGCGCCAGTGCCTTTTGCGCCGGCTTTATGATAATAATCAAGTACTTCATCAGGTACATTGAAAGATTTATCAGGGTCGAAGCCAAAAAATTCTTTAACCAGCTTAAGCTCATCAGCGCCAAGCGGAGCACCATGTGATCCTGCTGTACCTGATTTGTTAGGGCTGCCGTAAGCAATTAACGAACGCACCCGAATTAATGATGGTTTTTGTGCTTCTGATTTTGCATTTATTATTGCAAGTTCCAGTGCGTGAGTATCATTAACATCAGGAAGGTCCTGAACGTGCCATCCGTATGACCTGAAACGCGCACTTACATCTTCATTGAACGTAATATCTGTGCTACCTTCAATAGAAATGTGGTTATCATCATACAGGTAGATTAGGTTGCCCAGCTCAAGATGGCCTGCAAGTGAAGCCGCTTCGGAAGTTACACCTTCCATCATATCGCCATCGCTGCAAATTACGTATACCTTGTAGTTAAACAGGTCGAAGCCTGGCTTGTTGTAACGGGCAGCCAAATGTTTTTGTGCAATGGCAAAACCTACGCCATTTGCAAAGCCCTGGCCCAGCGGACCAGTTGTAACATCAACGCCCGGCGCTAAGCCATATTCCGGGTGACCAGCAGTTTTGCTGTTCATCTGGCGGAAATTTTTAATATCGTCTAAAGAAAGATCGTATCCTGTTAAATATAAAAAGCTGTATTGCAGCATACAGGCATGTCCGCATGATAGTATGAACCTGTCGCGGTTTGCCCAATCCGGGTTTTTTGGATTATAGTTCATAAACTTGCTCCAAAGTACGTGTCCCATTGGTGCAAGGGCCATGGCCGTACCCGGGTGCCCTGAATTTGCCTTTTGTACTGCATCTGCAGATAAGATCCTTGCTGTATCAATTGCCAAGGTTTCTATGTCCTGTTTATTTGCGCTCATTATAGTTTATAGTTATTTCTTTTTGATTTTTATTGGATTGATTGTTTCGGGTGCATTTTCGTGTACCCATAAGCGGGCACCTCCCTTTATTCCATCGGCGTTCGATACAATTTTCATGTTCGCATCAAGCTTAAAGGTAAGCTTGTCGGAGTTGCCGCCGCCTATATATAAATAGTCGTAATTGAAAACGGTTTTCAGGGTTTCAAAAACCTTTTTCATCCTCTTATTCCATTTCTTATCGCCTTCCTTCTCAAGTGCAGCCTCGCCAATGTATTTATCGTATGACGCTACTTTACCAACCGGCTGGTGGGCAAATTCAAGATGCGGCAACAAGTTACCGTTTAGCAATACCGCGGTTCCGAAGCCGGTACCCAGCGTAACTACCACTTCAAGGCCCTTGCCATCCACAACGCCTAAGCCCTGCATATCTGCATCATTAACCACCTGTGTTTCGTGGCCCAGAACTTCCTTTAGCTTGTTGGCCAGGTCAAAGTCCTTCCAAAGCTCATTGCTAAGGTTTGGTGCAGTTTTTATCACCCCGTTTTTTACATAGCCGGGAAAACCAACGGAGATCTTATTATACTCCGGAAAATCTTTTACCAGTGTTTTGATGGAATTGATAACATTTTCGGGGCTGGCGGGAACCGGGGTTACTATCTTTTCGTACTTCTTTTGCAGCTCACCTTTTTCGTTAAGGATGGTGCTCTTTATGTGCGAGCCTCCGATGTCGATGGAGAGTACTTTTAATTGTTGCGGGGTTGATTTCATTAAATTGAGCCTGGCAGAGATGTATGAATAATTGAAATAGCGATTTTAGCGCTGTAAATATCAATAATTATATAATATAATGTATTAATAATACGCATAAATCTCATTTTCAAATAAACAACATTAACCTTAAGCCATTGTTTTTTTAATGTCATGCTTTTGCGGTTTTGACAATGTTGTTATAAAAAAGGGATTATTAACAGGAAAAGGCCCTGTAAGGGGCCTTCATCTTTGAAAACAAATTTCATATACGCTGTTACCTAAATACCAGTACATCAATATCTCTTTTACCTTTTTCAAGCTTAAGCCCAAGGTTTGCAATTGCTTCCATCAGGCTGCCTTTTTTTTCGGACTGGTAATCAAAAGCAATATCATACCTGGTATTTGATCCTGTTTCGTCAACCACCGGCATTTGCACCAGCCCAAAGCCCTCCAGGTAATCGGCAACCTTGCTTAATTTAACATTCTGCCCGCTAAATGCCCCTCCGCTGCCAGCAAACGTTTCCTCCTTTTCTGATGGCGGGTTAAGTTGCTTTATTTTAGCCGGATCGGCAATTTTAAGAATATACACCTCCTTGCTGCGTTTTTCAATACCGGCTTTTAAATCAAACTTTGTTTGAAGTTCCTTTATCAATGTTGGATATAAATCAGCCTCGTGTCCTTTGGCAACAATTACATCAACACAATACATTGTTTTATTTTCTTTAATATTTTCCTTGGGACTAAGATCTATTACCCTGCCATACGGCAGATCTTTATAAGCTACGCGATAAATAGTTTCCAGGGGCAAGTTGATCATGGTTAGGCGGCGGTTTTTAAAAACACTGTCTGTTATGTAGGTTTTTGACATACTGCTCAATCCTTTAATCTCCGGCTGAACCAAAAACCTGTTTTGAACAGAAGCGGCTGCACCAAAATAGGTTTTTATAGGGTCCTCCGTCATATTGTCGGCTTTAACCGGCAGGTTAATTGTCCTGCCTGCAATTACATCAGCTATAACTTTAGTTGTAATATTGGAGGGGTCAGTGATGGCTACTACTTTGCCGCTTTCGTCAATCAGTACCGCATGCGGAATGGTATGATAAGGGAAATATTTCCTGAACGTGTCTGCCGTGTCCAGCGCAAACCACAGGTTTGACGGCTTGTTGGTAATAAACTGGTTTATCCTCCTTTCCTTTTCCATGCTGATGGCTATTACCTGCAGTTTACCGGCGTATTGTTTTTGCAGTTGTTGCAAATGTGGCATGGCCGAAACACAGGGGCCACAGTAAGTGCCCCAAAACTCCAGCCAGATAACCTTACCTTTTAATGCGCCAAGGTTATCTATCTTTTCGCCGGTGTTTAAAAGAACTGGCAATTTAATTTCGGGAATGGTTTGCCCTATATTTACCTGTGCCCTTGTAAAAAGAGCAAGCAAAACGGCTACAGTTAGCAACATTGTTTTTTTCATGACATTGATTAGTTTTAATTATCCCAAACATATACCTATTAAAATACGGCGGGAGTTAACCATCGTTAAGAAGGGTTAATTAGTGTTAACGTTTAGCCGGTTTATGCTGATGAACTGCTATTTTGCATCGGCAATGAAAAAAAGGATAAACCTGGTGGTAATATCAATGGCTTTTTGCACAACATTTTTGCTGTGCCTGCAGCTTTATTGGAATTACAAGGCATACCAGAGTTCTGTTAAGGCCTTTAAAAGTGAAAGCAACAGCGCGCTTAGTGACGCCGTTGAACATTTAACCAATATGCGCAGGGATGAGTTTGCGGCCAAATATAAAACGTGGCTGGCCGATACCAGCATGGTTTCAATTACCTGCAAGGTAAATACTACCTATCATTCAACCGTGTTTACCATTGCAGATAAACACCAAAAAGTAGCGGGATCAAAATCGATATCATTTAGTATCGATACTTTTAAACAACAGCTTAGCACCATTAACAACACCACAAAAGCTTTTATTATCAATCACTTTGTTAAAACCAATGTTTATACCCAGTTAAAATTAAAGGAAGTTTATTTTGTGACCCAAAATTTAGGTGATAGCTTGAACAATGCCTATAAAAGAGATCGTTTAAACCGTGCCCAACTTGATTCTTTGTTTAAAGTTGAGCTTTTAAAAAGAGACATTAACACACCCCATCGCTTTTACGTCACCAACTTTTCCGTTAAAAAGTTCAGTGAGGTTAATAAACCTGCAAAGGGCTACAGCTTTGCTACGCTGGCTTATAATTACGGCTTTTCTTCATCCCAAAAAGCCATCAGCGCATGGTTCCCGGATCCTGATCTTGTTTTTTTCAGGCAGATGAAATGGTTGCTGCTAAGCTCCCTGATCCTTATTGCCATTACAGTTTTTTGCTTTACCTACACGGTGAAAACTATTCTGAGGCAAAAGAAACTTGCCGAGTTGAAGAACGATTTTGTAAACAACATGACGCACGAGCTAAAAACGCCCGTGGCCACTATCAATATTGCTGCCGAAGCCATCCAGGATTTTAACCTGAGCAAGGCTTCGGCTGATGAATACCTTGGCATCATCCGCCACCAGGCGGGGAACCTTACCAACCTGATCGACCAGATCCTTAAAAATGTAGTATCCGAACAGGAAAATATCAATCTTAACCTAACAAAAGTTAATACCGGCGAATTGATCGGCAGGGTAATAAAGGATTATAAGCCACAATCGGCTGCCGCAAACATCAGCGTTAATTATAACAGTAGCGATCAACATTTAATGGCTGTGGCCGACGAGCCCCTTTTAAAAAATGCAATCGCCAACCTACTTGATAATGCTATAAAATACAGCGGCAACGGGGCTGTCATTAACGTAAATCAATCCACAGAAAACAGCAGCATTATCATCAAAGTAAGCGATAATGGCCCCGGCATCCCGCAGCAATACCAGGATAAAGTATTTGATCGCTTTTTCCGCGTTCCATCCGGAGATATCCATAATATGAAGGGTTACGGACTTGGTTTGAGCTATGCAAAAAGTATCATTGAAAGGCACAAAGGCTCACTTACCTTAATCAGCAAGGAAGGCAGCGGAACCGAATTTATTATCAGCATCCCATTAATTTACCATGAAGCAGGCCAAAGTTCTGTTGCTTGAGGACGAGTTGCAGCTTGCAAAAATTGTAAGCGAAACACTCCGCTCGCGCGGGTTTGCGGTAACGCATGTAAATAACGGCGTTTTGGGTTTGGATGCCGCCCGCAAAAACGACTTCGACGTCTACATCGTGGATGTAATGATGCCCTTTCTGGACGGCTTTACCTTTGTTGAGGAGCTGCGTAAAACCGACAAGCAGGCGCCTGTTTTATTTTTAACCGCAAAATCTCAAACGGAGGATGTAATAAAAGGCTATGCAACCGGCGGCAACGACTACCTGAAAAAACCCTTCAGTTTAGAGGAACTGATCCTAAGATTAAATGAGTTGTTGCGACGGAACGCAGCCATCCAATCGGCAGTTAGTGAGATCATAGGGCAGTACACCTTTTACCAAACCAGGCAGGAACTGTGGTTTAACGGCCAATTATCGGGTAAACTATCCCATCGTGAAAATGAGCTGTTATCATTGCTCCTCCAAAACAAAAATCAGGTGCTTGATCGTAAGGCGGTACTGTTGAAGCTTTGGGGCGATGACAATTTCTTCAACACCCGCACCATGGATGTTTTTATCACCAAACTGCGCAAGCATTTAAAGGAAGACCCCTCAGTCGAGATCATCAACATGCGCGGAGTAGGCTACAAATTGATCTTCTAAAAAACCTTAAGCTTTCCCCTCAATTAAGCTTCCACACTCACCTTTTCGCCGATCTGTTGCCTCCACATGGCGTAGTACAGGCCTTTTTGCGCCAGCAGGTCGAAGTGCTTGCCCGATTCAATGATATGGCCCTTTTCCAGCACGTAAATATTATCGGCGTGCATAATGGTTGAAAGGCGGTGAGCGATCAATATGGTAATGTGGTTGTCCAGTACGGAAACATCACGAATAGTTTCGGTAATCTCTTCCTCGGTGATGGAATCCAATGAAGATGTAGCTTCGTCGAACACCAAAATATCCGGTTTACGCAGCAGGGCACGGGCTATCGATAAGCGTTGCTTTTCGCCACCGGAAACTTTTACGCCACCTTCGCCAATTACGGTGCTCAGGCCTTTGTCGGCGCGGGCCAGGAGGGTTTGACAGGCCGCACGCTGCAGCACGTCCATACATTCCTCGTCAGTTGCGCCCGGGCGAACAAACTGTAAGTTTTCGCGGATGGTTCCCGAAAACAACTGCGTGTCCTGCGTAACGAAACCTATCTTCTCGCGCAGCTGATCCAGATCGATCTCCTTGCTGAGCGTATTGTTGTATAAAATATCACCTTCCAAAGGCTGGTAAAGCCCAACCAATAATTTCACCAAAGTAGTTTTTCCCGAACCTGACGGACCAACAAAGGCAATGGTTTCGCCCGTATTGGTTTCAAAGCTGATGTTATTTAATGCGTTACGATTAGCGGTTAAATGCTTGAACGTAACGTTATCAAATGTGAGGGTTTTTACTTTTTCAAGCAATACTGGTTTTTCTGGTTTTGCATCGATAGGCGTATTCAGGATGCCGGTAAAGTTTCCTAAGGATACTTCCGCCTCGCGCCATGAAAGGATTACGTTGCCAAGCTCTTGCAATGGGTTAAACAGGAAGAACGAATAGAACAAAAAGCTGAAATATTGCCCAGGTGAAATGGTTCCCTTGAAGATCAGCAGCAACAAAACCACTACCATCACACTCCGCACAAAGTTCACGGTTGTGCCTTGCACAAAGCTCATGCTGCGTACATATTTTACCTTTTTTAATTCAAGGCCGAGGATCTTATAGGTAGTATTATTTAGCCTTTCAATTTCCTGTTTTACCAGGCCAAGACTTTTTACCAGCTCGATATTTCTTAACGATTCTGTAGTTGATCCAGCAAGCGCAGTAGTTTCAGATACGATGCGCTTTTGAATTGTTTTGATCTTGCGGCTCATCGCCATACTTACAAAGGTGATGATCGGGATAGCTGCAAAATAAACCAGCGTTACCTTATAGCTTACATGTATCGAATACACAATCACAAACACCATCCCGATAAGGCTCACAAACAAAATGCTGATGAACGAGGTGATGAACTTCTCGCAATCCAAACGCACCTTTTGCAGGATGCCCAAAGTTTCGCCGCTGCGCTGGTCTTCGAATACCTGGTAAGGTAGTTCGAGCGAATGGGTTAAGCCATCGGCATACATTTCGGCGCCCACTTTTTGGGTGATGATATTGGTAAAATAATCCTGGAAGTTTTTGGCTATGCGAGATACCATGGCAACACCAATGGCCATGCTCACCAAAACAATGATGTTATGAACGTATTGGTCATATTGCAGCACGCTGCGTTTTTCAATCACACCATCAACAATGCGACCGGTGATGTAGGGATCAAGCAGGGAAAAACCGATGTTCAGGGCCGCCATGAGCAGTGCAAGCGCAACAACCCAGCGGTGTTTTGACAAATATGATAGTAGTATTTTCATTCGAATTCAAGAATTTCTGCAAAAATAAAAAAAGCAAAGCCCTAAGCACCTCATTCACTTTAATTTGACATTCGGAGTATGTAATGGCTTTATTTATATGCGCCGTCTTTAGTTGCCGCGAAGCGCAGTTTATGTACCCACGCCGGCAAAGCGTTCCATTTTTACACATGGAACACCCGGAACACTTTGAAACATGATGATTATCAGTCACTATACCGTCTGACTTTTGAAAGAAAGGCAAAGTTGGCTCCGAATGTAATTTGTGGAAACACTTAATGTTGCCCCCGCTCATAGCCGCGGAGGCCTAGTTACTTTTGGCTTGATCCAAAAGTAACCAAAAGATCAAGTCATCAGAAATGCTTCTTGGCGCACAAGGCCTTTTCAGCACAAATCCGCAAAAGCTGCGGGCTGGAATTTTTTTGCCGGATTACCCTGTCGCTTTATCACCCTGTATGCAAAAACTTCCTATGCCCTATCCCACCGCTTTAGGCCGGCAGCTTTTTCGGCTTTTTCCCGAAGCTTGTCTGCTGACGAGAAAAAAACACTTTCGAAGCTACCCGCACCCAATACCTCCCAACACCAAAAAAGCCACCCGCAAACAGCAAGTGGCTTTCCATATAAATTCCAAAACAGCTTACACTGTCATAATATCCTTTTCCTTAGCGTCAGACAAAACATCCACCTTAACGATGTAAGCATCGGTAAGCTTCTGGATCTCGCCCTCGCCGGTTTTCATTTCGTCTTCCGAAACGCCTTCGGTTTTCAGCTTCCTGATCTTCTCGTTGGCATCCTTGCGGATATTGCGGATGGCAATTTTACCGGTTTCAGCCTCGGCCTTTGCCTTTTTTACCAAATCGCGGCGACGCTCTTCGGTTAGCGGCGGTACGTTGATGCGGATAATAACCCCGTCGTTCTGCGGGTTAACACCAAGATTCGCCTCCATAATAGCCTTTTCAATAGGGCCAAGCAACGACTTTTCCCAGGGCTGCACCACAATGGTACGCGCATCGGGGGTGTTTACGCTGCCCACCTGGCTTAGCGGGGTCGGGCTGCCGTAATAGTCAACAAATATATCGTCGAGCATGGAAGGGCTTGCCTTGCCGGCGCGGATCTTTTGTAATTCGCCGTCGCAATGGTCAATAGCTTTGTCCATGTGGGCACGGGCGTCAGTAACTTGTTTTTTAATGAGTTCGCTCATTGTTTTGTACGTTTTGCCGACAAAAATAATAAAAAGTTTGGGAGTCCGAAAGTCTGCAGGGATAGTAATTCAGCTGGATGTTTTTGGGGCGGGAAATGGCGGTGTTCCAAGTAAACAAGGCGTGCATCCGATACATTGCGGATACGCAGAACAGGTGGTACATATAGGTAACAGTTGTAACAAGCGGAGGACTGCCAACTGTAAACCGCCAACTGCAAACTTTTTTAAAAGGATGTTTGTAGTACTTTTACATTATGGCAGATGTATCCTTTTACCTATTCACCGATCAACCAACCACATGCCCAATTTGCGGCACGCGGACTGACGTTATTTCAAGCTTCCTTCACACCCTACTTCAAATGAATGTTAATGAGTGTTTAAATACCCAATGTAAACATGTATTTTGTGAGGTAGAAAATTAACTATGAAGGAAGGCCAGAGGAAAATAATTGATGTTACTTGCGCCTTAATTATTGACGATCAAAATCGTGTTTTTGCCGCTCAAAGAAGTAGTACAATGGGCTTGCCATTAAAATGGGAATTGCCCGGCGGCAAAATTGAATCTGGGGAAACTGCTGAGGCTTGTTTAGTTAGGGAGATCCATGAAGAACTCAATATTGAAATCGAAATTGTAACAGGCCTTAATGCTAACGTTCACGACTATCCTTCGATAACGATTAAGCTTATTCCGTTTATTTGCAAGCACTTGAAAGGCGAAATCCTACTAAAAGAACACGCCGATTTTAAATGGCTAACTAAAAAAGAACTATTAGATTTGGATTGGGCAGCAGCCGATGTACCGATACTTCACAATTACCTAAACTATTTAAATGCAATTTGAACTAGGAATATATGAACAACTGATAACCAAACTAATTGCTAATCAATTAGGGTCATTGAGCGGTGATAGCTTTTTTATCAAAAGAACCATCGTTGATAAAGAAGAGGCTTCAAGATATTTAAGTTCGTACTTAGCCGAGACAATAAGATTTGCCTTAAATGAGATTAAAGACGAAAACAAGCCTTTCCAGCAAATTGAACTATCTAACAAAATAATTCAAGTGCTTATAAATGAGCTGCCTAAATTAGGGTTGTCAGACAATTTGATAGATAATGAGGGCAAGATATTAGAGGCTGTTTTTTCTAAAATTGATTCTCCGTATTCAGACTTAATCTTTAACGAAAGGCTGAAACAGATAACCCCATATACCCGCTTAAGTCAGAGCGAACTGTTTACAGGCAGTAACTCAGGAATTACATTAGAAAGTGAGATAAAAAAAGAAATACTTTCTTCTGATGAGATTTGTTGGCTTGTGTCTTTTATCAAATTTTCCGGCATTAGAATTTTTAAGGAGGAACTGGAAGAGTTTACTAATAGCGGACGAAAGCTAAAGATTATTACAACTACCTACATGGGGGCAACTGATGTTAAGGCTGTTGAATTCCTATCTAATTTAAAAAACACAGAAATAAAAGTTTCTTACAATTCAGAGCACGAGCGCTTACATGCAAAAGCTTATTTGTTTTTAAGAAAAACCGGGTTTAATACCGGTTATATCGGTTCTTCTAACATTTCGCGTTCTGCCCTAACAAACGGCCTTGAATGGAATTTGAAAGTTACCTCAAAGGAGATTAGTCACATTATAGATAAGTTTAAAAAAACTTTTGATACCTATTGGGTTGATAAAGACTTTGAATATTATGAACCGGGCAAGGACAAACAAAAGCTTAATAAAGCTTTAAAACAGAATTCCAGTTATAAAGAGGGAATAACTACTTTTTTTGATCTAAAGCCATTTCCTTATCAGGAAGAAATTTTAGAAAAGTTAAAATCCGAAAGGGTAGTTCATCAGAGATATAAAAACTTAGTAGTGGCCGCCACCGGCACTGGAAAGACCGTAATTTCTTCATTTGATTACAAAAACTTCAGAGACAACCATCCTAGGGCGAGGCTGCTGTTTGTTGCTCATCGCAAAGAAATACTAGAACAGGCACAAACTACTTTTAAGCATATTCTACGAGATGCAAATTTTGGTGATTTGTGGGGGGATGGAGTTGAGCCCGATAGTTACGAATATGTTTTCGCCTCAGTTCAAACCCTTTCAAATCGAATAAATCAATTAACTCTTTCAGAGGATTTTTACGATTTCATAATTATTGACGAAGTACACCATATATCGGCATCAAGCTATAGACCAATACTTGAAAAATTTAAACCTAAAATTTTATTAGGATTAACCGCTACTCCTGAACGTGGAGATGGGGAGGATATTTTAAAAGACTTTTGTGGCGTTATCGCTGCTGAAATCCGGTTGCCAGAGGCCCTAAATAGAAAACTTCTTTCGCCATTTCAATACTTCGCATTATCAGATAATATTGATTTATCAAAGTTATCTTGGAAAAACGGCAAGTATGAGATCAATGAATTAACAAAACTCTATACTGAGGATGATCGTAGAATAACAGACATCTTAAATAACTGTGAAAAATATTTAACCGATGTAAATGATGTAATTGCTCTTGGCTTTTGTGTTAGCCAGGAACACGCACGTTACATGGCCGAAAAGTTTACTTTGGCAGGATTGAAAGCTGATTACTTAACGAGCAACAGTGAAGGAGATAGAGTAGAGTTAAGAGAAAGGCTTAGGAAGAAGGAGATCAATTATTTATTTGTTAGAGATATTTTCAACGAAGGTGTGGATATCCCAGAAATTGACACGGTGCTTTTTTTAAGACCGACAGAAAGCCTAACTATCTTTCTTCAACAGCTAGGGCGAGGGTTGCGCCTTGCACCAAATAAAGATTGCTTAACAGTTTTAGATTTTGTGGGAAACGCTCGACCTGAATATGATTTTGAACATAAATTCAGAGCACTGGTTGGAAAAACTCATACATCTATTATAAAGGAAATTGAAGATGATTTTCCGCATTTACCGTTAGGTTGTTCAATAATCCTTGAAAAGAAAGCAAAAGAAATCATTTTAAGAAACATAGCGGCAGCGATAGGTTTTAACAGACGTCAGCTAATTGTTAAAATTCAGAATTTCAAACATCAATCATTATCAACGCTAACGCTAAAACACTTTCTTGAATTTCAACAGGTCGATTTGCAATTGATTTATAAAAAAGGAAGTTGGAAAAGGCTTTGCGCAGAAGCCGGTGTCATTGAAAACTTTAATGAACTTAACGAGAATGAAATTACAAAGGGCATTAAACGCCTACTTCAATGCAACTCTATTACCTATTTAAATTTCATAAAGCAGGTTATCAAAAACAATTTCCTCATCAATGCTCAATCTGAAGAAGAAAAATTGATGCTATTAATGTTGCACTATGATATTTGGCAGAAGGACGGTCCGAAGGCGGGTTTTACATCACTAAAGCAAAGTATACTGCAACTTGGCAAAAATCCAAGAATGATTGAAGAGCTAGAAGAAGTCATCACCTATTTAATTGATAAGGTTGATTTTGTTGAAAAGCCCATTGATATGGATTATCCATTCCCACTAAAAGTTCATAGCCGATATAATCGAGATCAAATACTAGTAGCCATGGGTAAGCACCGATTTGAAAAAGCAGTTTCAAATCGTGAAGGAGTTGCTTCAAATAATGAACTAAATATGGAAGCGCTATTTATTACACTAAAAAAATCAGAAAAAGAATATTCGCCTACTACCTTGTATGATGATTACGCTATTAATGAATATCTTTTCCATTGGCAATCACAAAATGCCACATCACCAGAGTCATCAAAAGGGGTGTCTTATATTAACCAAGCTGACTTAAATAAAAAAATCTTATTGTTCGTAAGAGAGCAGAACAATGATGAGTTTGAACTTACAATGTCGTATGTTTTTTTAGGTGAAGCAAAATTTATTAATTCAAGCGGCTCAAAACCAATGAATATTGAATGGCAATTACGTGAGCCAATGCCCGCTTACATTTGGAAAGAAAGCGGTAAGCTGGCAATCGGCTAAAGTTCACTTATATCCGATTGACAGTAATTCACTCTGCACCTATCTTGGCTAAGTGCCAAACATTAAATTCAATTACCTATATCGCGATGCCGCCAACTACAAAAAGTATGGCTTCGTGATCCTTTCAAATCATGATGGTTTTGAACTATTAGAAATAGAAAAACTCATTCGCTCTAAACTAATTTGGGGTGAATGGTTCTATGCTGATGAATGGGGACTACCGGAATTGTTTTTGGAGACGGTCGATTTTAGGATTGATCCGACATGGCATGAGTTTGAATGTTTTGAATATACAAACGTGGCCGGCGATGAATTCATGACTATTAAAACATTAAAAACCCTTCTAGAGAAAACAAACCGGCAATATTAAAGTTTCTATGAGTCGGTATGTTGTTCAGGTTGTGAGTTCTTTTTTCCACTTTTCCCTCAAACATCATACATTAGCAAAAAATTATAAATACCCCCAATTAAAATGATCGATCAAACAGAAAACGACAAATTCAAGGCTGACTTTTTAAGCATTGCCGCTTCAACACATGCCTACAACAAAATAAATAACCTGCTGCTGATGCAGATCCTGGCCAAATTGGAAGGCCGCGACCTTGAAGACATCCGCGATAACGTAGACAAGTATTTAAACCAGTTCTCGGCTGAGTTTATTAAGGCGAATTCGTAAGGGTTAATTAACCCCTTAACTCCGCGTCATTGCGAGGCGGTTATATTCAACTTAGGGGTGGGGTGTCACCCTGAGGCACTCGAAGGGCGACGTGCGCAGTGGCCAATCCGCGTGCTAAGCATGGTGCAGAGGCCTTTGCCCACATGCTTCGAGTGCCTCAGCATGACACCCCCTTTCTTGCCATTTCACTTTCGCAATCTAACGGTTCGTTATTCGCAATGAACCGTGATAGGTGACATTGCTAACCTCTGTCCTCTAATCAACTAATCTCTAAACCCAACTAACCCTAACGCGCTCCCGGAAACTGCTGCGACACCAGGTTTTCGACAGGGTAGCCCATGGCCTTGCATTTGGCCACCAGTTCGTCGTGCAGGGATTTGTCCATTTCGGGCTTGCGGCTCATGATGAACAGGAAGCGGTGGTTCGGGTGACCAACTACCACCCATGAATAGTCGGACGCAAGGTCTATCACCCAATAATCAACCTTTATGGGCCAGATGAACTGGGCTTTCATTTGTCCGTCGGTGGTGCCATCAACGCGGAAGATCTTCGACTTTACGGTGCGGATATCGCCCTTGTCGTTTTTTATGCAGGTGGTAACCACGTCGTAGTAGCCGTCCTTATTGAGCGTGTAATGCGTGGTGGTTTGGCGGCTGCCCTTGTCGAACATGGTGGGGATGGAGTAAAGGGAATACCAGGTGCCGGCGAAGCGCTTGCTGTCCACATTGCTTACAGTTTTATTGGGCGCTGTCGCAAAAAGCGTTAAAAAGCTGACCAGGATGATGCTAATGGCCTTCATAATTGTATTGTTGGTTATTAGGATATTACGAAAATTTGGGGAGGAGGGTTTTGGGGATATAGAAAAAACTATCCCGTTGTCATTGCGAGCGATAGCGCGGCAATCTCGTAGCTACACAGAGCCAGGAGAAAAGTGTAAAACCGGCATGGCTGATAGGTATGGCGACGAGGTTGCTTCGTCGTTCCTCCTACCCATGACAAGTTATACATCTTAGGGTGGGGTGTCACACTGAGGCACTCGAAGTG
>NZ_JAHVAP010000004.1 GCF_024721155.1 Mucilaginibacter phenanthrenivorans
AGCGCTTGTTTTGCCGGGTGTAAAAATACAAACGATGTACCTGCCCAGATTAGGGCGCAGCTGGCGGTTGATAGTAAAATTATTACCGCTTATTTGGCGACTAATAATATTAAGGCAACCATGGTGGATTCGGCAGGTGTTGCAACCGGCATCTACTATATTATTGATACGGCAACTACCGGGAAGGACTTGTACACCAGCTCAACCCAGATAGTGGTGGGCTATAGCGCAACGTTGTTGACTACCGGTAAAGTGGTGATCTCTACCGATCAGTTTCACCCATCGTATGTGTTGGGTGCAACAATAAGAGGATGGCAGTTGGGGATAGCTGCCTCGAAGGCGCAGGTTGGCAGTAGAATACGGTTATTTGTACCGTCGCATTACGCTTACGGGCCCTTTGCGCAGCCGGATTTGGGATTGCCCGCAAATGCGATCCTTATTTTTGATATTAAGATTTATAATATAGTTAATTAACATAAAAAAATACAAGGCATCGCAATAACAACTTATGCCGCGAGGGCTACATTGGCCCGATAACAACAGATAACAAATGAGACAAAAATTCTTTACCCTACTTTTAATTTCAGCCATTGGTTTTGCATCGTGCCGAAAGGACAAAATTGAACAGACGATCAAGCAATATGATGAAAGCCAGATGCAAAATTATATTAAAGTTCATGGGTTAACCGGAATGCAAAAGGACACCATCGGTGGAGATACCTCCGGAATTTATTATAAAATTATAATGCCTGGTAATATAGTACCGCCGGCAACTACACTTGTTCCGTTAGATTATCCTGATAATGTATCGTTCGTATTCCAGCTAAGCAGCTTTGACGGAAGATACATCACACTTGATACTATTCAAAACCATATTGACGATTACCTGGGCCATTTAACAAATGACGCCTTACCTTCCGGTTTACAGCTTGCCATAAAAAAGCTGGTAAAATATAAAGGTGCTAGCGCCCGCATCCTGATCCCGTCGCACCTGGCTTATGGGGTAAATGGATATGGTTCCGGTAGCTCAAGTGTTACAAATACCAAAATAGCGGGCAACCAATGCCTTGATTACTATGTGCATCTTATTTCTGATTATACAACATACGATGACCAGGTTATTCATAATAACTGGAATTTAACCGGTTATACAAAAATGCAAAGCGATGCATTGCCCGGTAATTATTATTATTATAAAGTGTTGACACCCGGCACTACTGGGGCAGCCCCAATTACTGAAACAACAACCATGACTGTCAATTATACAGGGTCATTACTAAACGGAACTATTTTTGACGGAAGTAACAATGGTGCTAATACGATAGAACAGCCAATTTCACAGATTGCGTTAAGCGGGTTGAAGGAAGCGTTGGAGAAATTTGCCACTACAGGCACTAAGATATCCGTAATATTGCCTTCAAAATTGGCTTACGGGACCACATCAGCAGGAACCATCCCAATCAACAGTGTTTTACGGTTTTCCTATGTTATCATATCAACGGTGCCATAGTTGAAATTTTAAGGCTTTGATTTAGATAGCTTTAAAGTTAATTTAATGTTATTTAAAAAATAAAAATTTGTGTATTGGTTTAAGTTATTTATTATTGCGGCATAGTAAATAACTTAAACTTTAATCATGAAAAAACACCTCTTAATCTTGTCGGTATTATTTTTATTTTTCCAGGCCGCAAAGGCCCAAACAGCTGTCTCTGTATTACAATATTACAACACAACAACGCACAAACATTTTTACACTACCAGTGGTACTGAAATAACGGTAGGTCAGGGTGGTTGGACTCAACAAAGTGATTTAGGAAGATTATATAACTCTAATCAAACATTAGTTGGTCCGGCAGTTTACAGGTTTTACCAGGGGAGTTCCTATGCACACTATTATTCAAATAATAGGAACGTATTCCCGGACGGCTTTGTTTATGAAGGCGTTATGGGGTATGAAACTACAACCCCGCTGGCTTCTTACGGCACCCGTAAAGCTGTTTACGAGTTTTTTAATACATCAACTGGCGATTACTATTATTCTACCAGTTCAGCTGCTGTTACTGGCTATCATTTAAATGGAGCGACATTTCATGTGTTTTAGCATTAACAGGTTTAGATTACAAGCCTAAAAGCAAAATAATGGGTTTTGAAATATTGCCAGATGCGGTATGTTTCAAAGCCCATTTATGTTTAGATATTGCCGATTATCATAAATGTTTTATTATTGCGTTTTTAAATAAATCAAAATTTTAACATCAGACCTTATCCATTAATCGACAACATATGACCAACAGTAATTTCCCCTGGGTTGAATCACCTTTTTTTGAAGAGATCCTCAAATCAAAGAATTTACCGGATGACAAGGTAAAACTGATCAGGGAATATCACGAAAACGGCTTTGTTGTCTTGAGCGGATTGCTTCCGCAGTCGTTAATTAATGCGGTAAGAGATGATGCGGAAAAGAAGGCATTTAATCCTGATTTCGCGATAACTACCCAAAGGGATAAAACACGGGTACAGGATTTTTGGCAGTATTCTGAAGCAGCTAAAGAGCTTGCCTGTTTCCCCAAAGTATTAGAAACGTTGGAGTTGTTGTATGAAAGAACACCTATTCCATTTCAAACTTTAAACTTTTGCGTTGGCACCCAGCAAAGGGCGCATTCTGATACCATCCATTTCAGTTCGTTGCCGGCGAGGTTTATGTGCGGTGTTTGGGTAGCGCTGGAAGATATTACCGAAGAAAATGGTCCGGTTTTTTATTATCCCGGCTCGCAGCAATTGCCTGAATATGATTTCTCGGATATCCGGACGACTGCAGAAACTACATCCTACGAAAAGAACTACAAGGGGTATGAGGACTTTATCGAGAAAATTGTAGCGGTAAACAAGCTGGAAAAAAAGAAATTCCTTGCAAAGAAGGGCGATCTGCTGATCTGGTCGTCAAATATTATTCACGGGGGTTCGCCTGTTACCAAGGAAGGCGCATCACGGTGGTCGCAGGTTACGCATTACTTTTTTGAGGATTGCTATTATTATACGCCAATGCTATCAAACATGGCGGTTAACCAGCTTTACCTGCGGGATAATTTGCTTAATGTTAAAACGGGCGAGGTTATCAAACAATCATACAATGGGCAACAGCTAAATTATTTTAAGACAGGCACAGGTAAATTTATTTTTACCGGCGATATTAAGTTCCCTAAAATAATGAAGCTTTGGACGAAGCTAAAGGGTAAGAAATGAGTATTACCGGGCTAATGCTTCCTTAAAAGCCTTTAAACACCTGTCGCGTGCGAAAGCATGATCAACAATAGGTTTTGGATATTTGCTGAAATCAGCGTATTCCGGGACCCATTTTTTTACGTATTCCAGTTTAGGATCGAATTTTTTCATTTGTGATTCCGGGTTGAAAATCCGGAAATAAGGTGCCGCATCTGTCCCCGAGCCGGCCGACCATTGCCAACCGCCCACGTTGCTGGCCATTTCATAGTCCAGCAGCTTGCGGGCAAAATAACGTTCGCCCCAGCGCCAGTCAATCAACAGATCCTTACTTAAAAAGCTCGCGACTACCATGCGCACGCGGTTGTGCATGTAACCGGTTTCGTTTAGTTCCCGCATGCCGGCGTCAACCAGCGGATAACCAGTTTCGCCTTTACACCAGGCTTCAAATTGCTTTTCATCATTGACCCATTTTATCCGGTCATATTCCGGCCTGAAGGCTTGATCGGCAGTGTGGGGGAAATGATACAAGATCATCATATAAAACTCGCGCCATATCAGTTCATTCAGCCAGGTTTTCTCTTTATGTCCGTTTGCTGTTCGTGCAAGTTCACGGATACTTACCGTACCGAAGCGTAAATGTAAGCCTATATGCGTAGTGCCTTTTATAGCAGGGAAGTCACGCTTTTCAGCATAATCAGTTATCAGTTCTTTATAATCGATCTTCGGAAACTCGCGGTCGCTTTTCCCGAAGCCCATTTGTTTTAGTGATGGAAGCAGGAAAGCTTTAGTTTGATAAAAGTTTTTAAAGTACTTTCTATTGGGATAAGCCTTTAAATAAAATGGCGTAAGCTTTTGGTGCCATTTGCGCATGTATGGCGTGTATACGGTATAAGGTTTACCATCGTCCTTTGTCACTTCATCGCGGTCGAAAATTACCTGGTCCTTATAAGTATTAAAGGTGATGTCGTGTTTTTTTAGTTGCGCCGATATAGCTTCATCGCGTTTTTTGGCATAAGGCTCATAATCATGATTGGTGTAAACGGCTTTGACATCATATTCTTTCAGGAGTTTATCCCAGGCGTGTTCCGGTTTGTCATAAATAACCAGCAGGCTGCTGCCATGTTGGCGAAGTTCCTTATCCAGTTCCTCGATGGCCTGGTAAATGAAGGTTACCCGTGCGTCATCCTTATCCTCCAATTGATCGAGGATTGCCTTATCAAAAATAAATATTGGTAATACGGGGTTTCCACTCTTAAGGGCATGATACAAACCAGCGTTGTCATCAAGCCGCAGGTCGCGCCTGAACCAGAAAACAGAAACGGGCGACTGCTTATCCATAGATCTCCTTTAATGCTGATGTTAACTCCGGGTATTTGAATTTAAACCCTGCATCCTCAATTTTTTGTGCCGATACTTTAGTGCTGCCAAGTACAATGGTGGCCATTTCGCCAAGCAAAAGCTTTAATGCGAATGCAGGTACATTCGGCGCCCATAAAGGCTTATGCAATTGTTTAGCAACCGCCCGGGTAAGCTGTTTATTGGTCACCGGGTTAGGGGCAACCATGTTGTATGTTCCTTTGAAGTCTTCTTTTTCAATTGCGAACATGTACATATCAACCACATCCTGCCAATGGATCCACGGGATCCATTGTTTGCCGCTGCCCAGCGGAGAACCCACAAACATTTTTACCGGCAATGCCAGTTGCTTTAATGCGCCGCCATCGTTTAAAACCACGCCGGTACGGAACTTTACTATCCTCAGGTTAAGTGCAGCAGCCTCATCAACGGCTACTTCCCAATCTACGCAACATTGCGCCATAAAATCGGTATTTGGCGGGCTGTCCTCCGTCATCAGCTCATCGCCCCGATCGCTGTAATAACCGATGGCCGATGCAGAGACAATAGAATTTACTTTGTGCTTTTTTGTGCGGAGCAAACGATAAATAAGCCCGATGGATTTGGTACGGCTTTCAATAAGCTCCTTTTTGCGCTCATCAGTCCAGCGTTTGTCGGCTATGCCTGCACCTGCTAAATGGACAACGATGTCGATGCCATCGATACAGGCTTCATCAATCTCGCCCTTATTCACATCCCACAAAAAAGTTTTAACACCAAGGTTATTCCCTGGCTTGCGACTTAAATGACTAACACGGTAACCATTAGCCAACAACTGCATGGTAAGAGCTTTGCCTATTTCACCGGTGCCGCCTGTAAGGAGGATGCTTTTGGGAGAGTTCATGGTTGATAGTTCATAGTTAATAGGAGTTCGTGGATCATGGTTGATAGTTCATAGAAAAAAGTCTTGCCAACTGCAGCGGCTATGAACCATGATCTATTACCCATGAACTACTAAACATTCACACTATCAACAACAACAACTTTACTGCAAAGCGGTTTTGCGTAGTTTTCGGCAAATATTATGTGGGTAGGGTCAACCTGGTAGGCTTCCTGTTGTTCGGGACCGTCAAATAGCATCAGCAGGGATACGTCGTATGAGCGGTCGATCACCTCGCGAAATGTTTCCGCAGGCACACCGATATGGATCTGGCGGATATGCGGGATTGGCAGCAAGGTGTTTAATCCGTCGAGTAATTGTTGTTTATCGGCTTTGTCTTTAAGCCAGAAATGTACGTGGTGAACGAAGGTGTTTTTGAGTAGCATGTTAAGTGATCTATTAAAAGTAGATGGTGCAATTTGGTAATAATTTTCTTATCCGTTGTTGTTCCGCCGCATTGATGGGGTTGTTCTCCAAATGTAACTCCTGTAGTTGATACAGGTCTTTGATTTCATCTGGAACAGTATTAAGCTTATTGGTGCTAAGATCGAGATATAAAAGATTGTGAAGCGAGCCTATTTCTTTGGGCAGCTTTGTTAATTTATTAAAATCGATATACAACAAGCGAAGGCTTTGCAAGCGATTGATCTGTGGTGTTATTTCTTTTAGTTGATTAGAAGCAAGTGATATTTCCTCGACGTTTGATAACCTGGTGAGGGCAACAGGAAATTTATTGAAATTATCTGCCATTAGGCAAACCGATATGGCATTTTTAATCTTTGAAAACTCAGGTGGCAATGATTTTATTCCTTTATCATATATGTATAGCTTTTTAACTTTTGAAGCATTTTTGATCGCAAATTTGAGGTCTTCATATTTGTCAATAAATTCAAGCTTTCTGACGTAGCCCCAATAGGAATGATTTGCTTCGTGTTTTGCAATAAAAGGATATGCCCTATTATCGGCAGAGGTCCAGCTTCCTGAAATTATGTTCCTGTCACCGGCAATCCAACCGGCAAAGGTTCCGGTAATTTTTCCGGCATTTGTTCTTTCGATAAGGTTTATGGTATTATCTGAATTTATTTTTCCGCTCAAACTTAATGATCCATTTTCTGCCTTGTAATAATACAATCCATTAACCGACGAATCTTTATTTAGCAGGATATTTAGAGTCATAGGAACTTTGTGGCCGGGATTAATTTCGATATAACCCTTATAAACATAGGTTGGGTAAACGTATTTATCCCTCGAATAAACTACGTTGGTAAGCAGGATAAAAAATGAAAAAAAAGCTAAAATTCTCATGTTGTGGAACCGTTCACTAATTTAATCATATTTGATAATACAACTCAAATATTTTATAATAGTTGAACAACCAACAAAAAGAAGGGAGTGTGTTTTTTTGCCCGCGTTACCAAAATCCTATCCCTGGCGGAGTTTTAAATTTACCTATATCGCCCGCATTTTATTCCCCTTTGCCTCATGGGTAATTTCGGCTAAACCAAGCTTTTCCATTAGTGGTGGAATGTACATGCCAAACCGCCCGCGCAATCCTTTCTTTAACCCGTACCAACCGCCTACGGGATTGCCTTCAGAACGGCCCCAGGCTTCAACCGTTCCTTCTTTTGCAGGTTTCTGCTCATCGGCGCTGCCGAGATTCATCCAATCGCCATGTTGCTTTAACATCGTATGCAGGTCATTAACGCAGCGGATATCATAGTGCAGTATTGTTTTACCAACTGTACAAACCAAAACTTCTTTGCCATCTTTTTCATCAACGTGCATAGTGTATTCAGATGATTGCGGCGGCGTTTTCAAAAGCATCGGGTTTGCCTTGGTTCCTATTTTATCCTTCATTTTTGGGTGAATTGGTTGGATAAAGATAAAGTTTTAAAAACCGAAAATCTTAAAAATGTCGTTAAGTGTCAACCGCTTACCCAAACACTTCAAGCGTTTAGGCAAATTGCTCCACCACATGTGGTTTATAAGTATCTGTCTTCACCTCGGCCTTCAATTCATGTAAAATATTATACAAACCAAAATTGGTTCGATTTACATATATAAAATGTTTTACACCGCGGGCCTGTTTAAATTCGGGCATTTTTGATACCTTTTCGCCAAAGCCGTATAGCTCATCAAAGAACTCGGTTTGGCCAAAATCAAAATGATCGGTAATATATGGTTTGGCAAACAGGCCGATCATCTGCCGGTAGGCGGTATAATAAAATTCTATCTGCGCCGGGGTATCCTTAGCGTGGATCATCTCCAGCTGGCGGAATGCCTTGATTGTTTCCTCCTTATTATCCATCAGGCCGGTTGATGTAAGCGAGAAAAACGGGTAATAAAAATCTTCAGGCATTTCCTTGATACAGCCAAAATCAATTACACCAAGCTTATCGTCGCTGGTGATCATGAAATTTCCGGGGTGTGGATCAGCGTGTACGGCACGCAACTCATGTTGTTGAAAATTGTAAAAATCCCAAAGTGCCTGGCCTATTTTGTTTCTTAGCTCCTGTGATGGACTGGTTTGCAAAAACTCACGCAAGTGCTTGCCCTCCAGCCAGTCCATGGTGATGATCCGTTTACTGGATAGTTCGGGGTAATACTTAGGGAAAACAACGTTGTCTAAATTAGCGCAGGCAGTTGAAAATTCGATGGAGCGACGTACTTCCAATTCGTAATCGGTTTCCTCCAGCAGGCGTTCTTCAACCTCGCGCATATAAATATCCAACTCCTTTTCACTCATGCCCAGCATCCGGAATGCAAAGGGTTTTACCAGCTTTAAATCGGATGAAATGGAATCACCAACACCAGGATACTGAATTTTTACAGCGAGCTTTTTTCCATCCAACTCCGCCTGGTGAACCTGGCCTATGGAAGCTGCATTTGATGAACGCACATTAAACTTATCGTAGATCTTATCGGGCGTTTTGCCAAAATACTTTCTAAATGTCTGAACGATCAGCGGTCCGGATAGGGGTGGAGCGTTGTACTGCGACTGTGAAAATTTGTCGGTATAAGCTTGCGGCAGCAGGTTTTTATCCATACTGAGCATTTGCGCCACTTTTAATGCGCTGCCTTTCAGTTCGCTTAGGGATTCGTAAATATCCGATGCATTGTCCTCGTTCAACTCCGATTTATCCATATCGGGATTAAACAGTTTTTTTGAATAATGCTTTATATAGTTGCCGCCAATCTTAAAGCCTGTTTTTACAAACTTAGCCGAGCGTTCAACCTTACTGGTAGGGATGCTGTTTTGTTCCTTTGGTGTGTTATCACTCATTTTTAATGTTCCTTAAATAGGGCAGCAAGCTTTTGAACTGTCAGTTCTGAATAATCATCAATCACTAAATCAACCGGGTGCAGGTCTGCTGCTTTATGCCCTGTGGTAATAGCGACAACTTTCATGCCTGCATCCCTGCCTGCTTTAATTCCGGCGAGGGAATCTTCAAAAACCACGCATTTTGACGGTGGGGTGTTTAATTTTTCTGCCGCCTTTAAAAAGATCTGCGGATTTGGCTTGGGTTTGCTCACCATTGACGAGTTTACGATCTCTTCAAAATCATTCTGAATGGGCACCTTGTTCAGTATAAAATCGATGTCCTCAACCGTTGCCGAAGTTGCCATCGCCATTTTTATCCCGGAATTTTTTAATTCGGTTAAAAAATTTTCAAGTCCGTTGATCGGGGCAAGATAAGGGGCATACAACTCTCGGTAAAAACCTTCTTTTTCGCTGAGCAGTGCTTTCAACCCTGCTTCATCACGATCCGGAAATAGCCCTCTTAACGTATCCATTATGGGGACGCCACTAATTTGCGTGTAATAGGTTTGCCTGCTTAATTCGCCTTTGTCGTATTTCTTAAAAAGCGCCTGCCACGATTTAAAATGATATGGGGTATTGTCTATCAGGGTGCCGTCCATATCAAATATGGCGGCGAAGGTATTAGTTGCTTCCAAATCCCATCTTCTCTTTAAGGCCGCCGTTTTTAGCTAAAAACTTGCCGTATTCAAATAAGTTGTCAATTGGCGAGCGCTGGAAAAGATCGAACGTAACATTGATTCCTTTTTCAATGGCTTCATCAGTTTTTTCAAAGCCTGCTGAGCTATCATTTATCCAGAAGTTCAATACAAAAACAAGTTGTACCCAAAGGGCATCCTTATAGCGGTTGCTAAAGAATTTACGTTCAGAAAGCTCGTTCGATTCCAGGCCCTCTACAATCAGATCATTGCAAAAGGTTTCAAAAACATCTTTTATGCCGGTGAAGATTTGCGGGGTAGAAAATGTTTTCGGTTGTTTTTTTACACTGTAAACCACAAAACTGCGGCTGCCTTTCAATAGCTCGAAAAAACTATAGAAAAAAGATAAAGCTTTTTCGCGAGCGGAATACTGGCTCCAAACATCCTGGGTTTTTATTTCAGCGATCGTCCTTATCGCAAAGCCGGTCCATAAATTTTGTTCAATTGCGTCGAATGAGCCGAAGAATTTATAAAATTCCTCCTCAGTCATTTTATTTTTTTTGGCGAAAATGTAAACCGACTTGGGCTGTTGCCCTTCGGTGAGTACAAAATCTATATACGCCTTTTGGATTCCTTCAATAGTAGCCATAGGAGAGTGAGTTTTAAATTACTTTATAAAATTATGATATTAGACAATAGCAAGTGTCATGCCTATCTATAAATTAACGGACAGATTTTTAGGATAGTACAAATTAATTTTTGTTGGCTTGTTTTGTTAGCCTTGAATCAATATTTAAAAGTTGTATATCTTTCACTGTGACTAAATTATTGTATCCTGGAAATAGAGGATTTAATAGAAAATTGAACTCAAAAGGATTTACAGCAGAATAAACCTTAATCGCGATGTGACTTCGCTGAACCATCCATTCGTTTCCGATAAGTTTATTTTCTAAATTTTCATGACTTTGCCAAGACGTCGGATATTCGGAATCTGGTAATTTAAAGATCAAGCTGTCATCAATGTTCAATTCTATGGATGCAATATATAAATTAGGCGGTACATCCATTTCGGCAAAATGCACTATATTTTCAAGGTAAGCCAGTGAACTGTTCATGCTGGTATACAGCATAAATGTGCCCTTACTATTCCATCTCCCTCCAAATTTGAATGCTCCAATACCTGATAGATCCCTCGCTCTTTCTGTTGACTTAGAAATTCTATAAACAAAAACTGACATTAGGAGTAAACTCCTTCTTCAATTCGTCCTAAAACGTCATTAATCATATTTAAGCCTGTTTGTATATGAAAAAGCTCAATTGGCTTGACATCATTTAAAGCCTTGTTTTTTGTATTTAACCAATCTTTTAATTTTTCGTTATTTTCAAAAACTGCAAATGCATGCACTACTATTTTTGCAATTTCAATTACATGTGAAGAGGTTTGCTTATCAAGTTTATCAGTGTGTTTTTTTCTTTCTAACGATCGAAAAGATACATTAAGGACATTTTCACAAAAAGACTTTTTTGAAATGCCTAAATAATTAACCAATGAATCTAACGAGGCTTTAGTTATTCCCTCGTTACTTAATGCGATAATATCAAACTCCGAAAGAATAGGTATTGTGATTGTTTTTTCTCCGCCAAGCAGGTTAACAAGGCTTAATTCGGGATTTGATTGTAAATTTACTGAAGTTGGATCGATTTGTCTTTCAAGAATTTGTGCAAGCATTTTAATTGTGGGGTATTGAAATATAACTGCTATAGGGATTTCTTGTTTAATTTCTTGTTTGAGCTGACTTATTATTCTAATAGCTGATAAAGAGTGCCCACCAGAGTCAAAGAAATTGTCATAAATACCAATTTTAGAATTATTATTTAAAACGCCTATCCATATTTTGGCTACAAGCTTTTCTGTTTCTGTGCGGGGGGCGACATATTCATGAATGTGTTTATAATCTTCTTCCATCGCAATCTGGCTAATTTATCTATCAAAAATAGAGATAGCTGAATGGAAAAAAAAATATTTTGTTGTTGATACGATGTATTAGGCGCTACATCTTTAAAATAACCTTATAAAATGTTTAACAGATGTCAAATATTAGCTGCAACTGTTTGTAACTAACAAATAAATTGCAAATTTGTACACTGCAATAAAGTTAACCCCCTGTTTAACTATGAGTGAAAAAACAATATTGGTATGGTTTAGGAATGATTTACGCATCCGTGATAATGAAATATTATTAGAGGCAGTGCGTAAGGCAGATAAAGTGCTACCGGTTTATTGTTTTGATCCATTCTATTTTAAGCACAATCTTTCAGGCAATCCAAAAACCGGGAATATAAGGGCGCGGTTTCTTTTGGAATCGGTGGCTAACCTGCGGAAGAATTTGCAGGCCATCGGCGGGGATTTAATTATTCGCATCGGCAGCCCGGCAGAAATAATCCCGCAACTTGCTGAGGAATACCAGGTGAACGAGGTATATCATCACCGCGAAGTTGCCCATGAGGAAACTGAGATTTCCGAGCAGGTGGAAACTGCGTTGTGGAAGATCCGGCTTAATTTAAAACATTTTATTGGTCATACTCTATATCATAAGGAGGATCTGCCATTTCCGATAAAGGATATCCCGGACAGTTTCGCCATTTTTAAAAAGAAAGTGGAGCGCGACAGCGATGTGCGCCAGTGTGTGGCAACCCCCGAACATATCGACACCCCACAAATTATTGATGCCGGTGAATTACCGACATTGCAAATGTTAGGTTTGGATGAGCCATTTGATGATCCTCGGGCGGTTAATCATTTTAATGGCGGTGAGGACGAAGCAATAAAGCAACTTGAAGAATTTTTTGTCAACAACAGCCACACAGTCATCGGCAAAAAAAATAACAATATAAATTTATCTAAGCTGTCGCCTTGGATCGCCCTGGGCTGCATCTCATTGCGGCAGGTTTACTGGGAGATCATCAAGCATCAGCAACTAAACAATACCCATTACCCGGGTATGCTGCTCGACCTGCTTTGGCGCGATTATTTCAGGTTTATGTTTAAAAAGCATGGCCAGAAGTTTATTGCCGTGAAGGATCAATCGGGCGATGTTGGCGCTGACGTAATCAATAGCAACACACTTTTTGAACACTGGGAGCATGGTGAAACAGGAGTGCCCCTGGTTGATGCAATTATGCATGAGCTTAATGCTACCGGGTATATCAGCAACCACAGCAGGCAACTTGTTGCCTTGTTTTTAGTTAATGAGCTTAAGGTGGACTGGAAAAAAGGCGCCGCCTACTTCGAGGAAAAGCTGATTGATTATTCACCGGCAAGCAACTGGGGTAACTGGGCCTTTATAGCAGGGGTTAATGATGCCCGCGAGAGCCGGTATGCTATTGCTGCCCTGCCTGTAGCCGAACAAATTGCAAAAAACGACTACATAGAAACCTGGCTGCCTGCCTTTAACAGCGATGACTACCAGGCATATGCCATAAAATAATTGCGTTAATTTGTAATAATTGGTTTGGCTTTACGTCATATAGTTATTATGAACTCCTTCGAACAATTTACTGTTATTATTGGCCTGCTTGCCGTTCTTTTTGAAGGGGTATCTTACCTGCGTCAATTTGTGCACAAACTGTTGCACAAATAAAATTTCCTCCCAACTAACTTATTTGAATTTATATTAACAAATGTTAATAGGTGGGTAAGTTTTATAAATAAATTACAAAGTTTGTAAACCGATATGCTTACTTTTGTACCGTTTTAAAGATTGGTTTCTCATGGATCGTCTCAACTATATAAACAGCGGTAACGCTGCATACATTAATTCCCTCTACGAAGCATACAAACAAGACCCTGAATCTGTTGACTTTGGATGGCAAAAGTTTTTTGAAGGGTTTGATTTTGGAAAAGATACAACGGCTGCTCCCTCGGCAACAAGCGATGGAACGCCGGCGCATATTTTAAAGGAAATAAATGTGTTTAACCTGATTGAAGGTTACCGTACACGCGGGCATTTATTTACCAAAACCAACCCGGTACGCGAGCGCCGCAAGTACTTTCCGGGTAAAGAGCTGGAAACCTTCGGCTTAAGCGATGCTGATTTAGACACTGTATTTAATGCAGGTATTGAGGTTGGCCTGGGCCCTGCCAAACTGAGCGACATCCGCCAGTTATTGGAGGATACCTATTGCCAGTCGATAGGTGCTGAATACCGGTATATCCGCAACCCTATTAAGATCAAGTGGTTTGAAGACAGGATGGAAAGCAAGCGTAACACGCCATCTTTCACTGTCGACGAAAAGAAACTGATGCTTGATAAGCTGAACGAAGCGGTTGTCTTCGAAAACTTCTTAGGCACAAAATTCTTAGGTCAAAAACGTTTCTCGCTGGAAGGTGCAGAAGCATTAATCCCAGCTTTGGATTCTGTTATTCAGAACGGTTCAGAGCTTGGCATCCAGGAATTTATCATAGGCATGGCGCATCGCGGAAGGCTGAATGTGCTGACCAATATCATGGAAAAGCCTTATAAAGAGGTTTTTTTAGAGTTTGAAGGAAAGAATTTTGACGAAGATACCCCATTTGGTGGCGACGTAAAATATCACCTTGGGTATTCAACGGACGTGGTAACAAAAGGCGGCAAAAAGGTACACTTAAGCCTTTGCCCTAATCCGTCGCACCTGGAAGCGGTTGACCCTGTTGTTGAGGGCTTAACCCGTTCAAAAATCGACTTTAAATATAACGGTGACGATACTAAAATTGCACCGATACTGATCCATGGTGACGCTTCTGTAGCGGGCCAGGGTATTGTGTACGAGGTATTACAAATGGAAAAACTGGATGGCTACCGCACAGGTGGCACTATCCACGTTGTAATAAATAATCAAATTGGTTTTACCACTAATTTTAAGGATGCCCGTTCAAGTACTTATTGTACCGACGTAGCCAAAACTGTATTATCACCTGTATTCCACGTTAATGGTGATGATGTTGAAGCTTTGGCTTATGTAGTAAACCTTGCCATGGAGTACCGCCAGGTGTTTCATGAAGATGTGTTTATCGATATTTTATGCTACCGCCGGTATGGCCATAACGAGGCGGATGAGCCAAAATTCACCCAGCCATTGTTATATAAAGCAATTGAGGCGCACCCTAATCCGCTGGAGATCTACAAGCAAAAGCTACAGGCTGAGGGAAGTATCGATTCTGCGTTTGCTTCAGAACTGGAAAGGAAGTTCCGTGCCGAACTGCAAACAAAACTGGATGAATCAAAAGCCCAGGAGGGGGTCGCTGAAACAATACAGATGTTTGAAGGCGCCTGGCAGGGCCTGCATCTGGCAAGCAGCAGAGAGTCGTTTGCCTCAATAGACACTTCGGTTCCTAAAGATGAATTGCTTGAGATAGGCAAAAAGATAACCGAATTGCCCAAAGGCAAGGAGTTCTTTAAAAAGATTGAAAAGCTTTTTGAAGAGCGCAGTAAAATGGTAACCAGTACCCATGTGTTCGATTGGGCAATGGGAGAGTTGCTAGCTTATGGTACATTATTAAAAGATGGGCACCCTGTTAGGTTAAGCGGAGAAGATGTTAAGCGCGGTACGTTTTCACATCGTCATGCGGTATTAACGCTGGCTGATTCTGAAGATGAATATACCCCGCTTGAAACCATAAACGCTGAAGCCAAGCTGAGTATTTTTAACTCGCTGCTTTCCGAATATGGCGTTTTAGGATTTGAATACGGATATGCATTAGCTAACCCCAATGCATTAACCATATGGGAAGCGCAGTTTGGCGACTTCTTTAATGGTGCACAAATTATCGTTGACCAGTATATTGCCAGTGCCGAAACAAAATGGCAGCGTGGTAATGGTTTGGTAATGTTGTTACCTCACGGTTACGAAGGCCAGGGCCCCGAGCACTCATCAGCCCGCGTTGAAAGGTTTTTAGAGCTTTGTGCCGATGGCAATATCCAGGTGGCAAACTGCTCAACCCCGGCAAACTTCTTCCACATACTGCGCAGGCAGATGTTGAGGGATTTCCGCAAGCCGCTGATCATCTTTACGCCAAAAAGCTTATTGCGCAGCCCTAAATGTGTATCCCCACTTGAAGAGTTTACCAACGGTAAATTTCATGAGCTGATTGACGATACTTATGCTGATCCGAAAAAAGTGAAACGCGTGTTGCTTTGTACCGGGAAGATCTATTACGACCTGCTGGAAAAGCAACAGGTTGATAAACGTAAGGACGTTGCCATTGTTCGTGTTGAACAATTATATCCTACACCTACTTTGCAGATCCTGAAAGTAAAGGCAAAATATGCAAAGGCTACTGAATTTTTGTGGGTACAGGAAGAACCTGAAAATATGGGCGCGTGGCCATATATCTGCCGCAAGTTCCACAACGATAAGGTGATAAACCTGAGTGTGGTTTCACGTCATGAGGGCAGCAGTACCGCTACCGGTTTTGCCAAACAGCATGCCGCGCAGCAATTACACATTGTTTCAAAAGCATTTGAGGCCCCTGCCGGCAAGGTAGTGAAGGCTGCAGTTAAGGCAACAACAGAAAAAATGGCCAATGTTGGCGCTGATTAATATTTATAAGTCCCCAGTCTTGAGTCTATAGTTAAAAGTCAAAAAAAGACTCCGGACTATAGACTCAAGACTTTCGACTTAAAACACTACTTATAAAATACAAAGAATTCAAACCAATGAGTTTAACTATTAAAGTTCCGCCGGTTGGCGAATCGATTACCGAGGTAACCCTGTCAAGCTGGCTAAAAAAAGACGGCGATGCGGTTAAAATGGACGAAGTAATTGCCGAATTAGAATCAGACAAAGCAACTTTTGAGCTTACTGCCGAAAAAGCGGGTATCTTAACAACCGTTGCTAAGGAAGGTGATACTTTACCTATTGGTGCCATTGTAGCCAGTATTGAAGAAGGCGGCGCTGCGGCACCTGCAGAAGTTGCTCCGGCAGCACAACCGCAGCCTGAAGTTGTGGCAAATGCTCCTGCACCTGCTCCCGTTGAAGCAGCACCGGTTAATGCTGCTCCTGCTCCGGCAGCAGGCGGATCATTACAAGTTAAAGTTCCAACCGTTGGTGAATCAATAACCGAAGTAACGTTATCACGCTGGATTAAAAAAGACGGTGATGCTGTTGCTATGGATGAAGCTATTGCAGAACTTGAATCAGACAAAGCAACTTTTGAACTTACTGCTGAAAAAGCAGGAACATTAAAAACCATAGCTAAAGAAGGCGACGTATTGCCAATTGGCGCTGTTGTTTGCACCATCGAAGGTGCAGGCGTTGCCGCTCCTGCCGCTAAGTCTGCTGAGGCATCTCCTGCTGCTACAACAGTTACACAAGCTACCAATGGCAAAGCTATAACTTACGCTTCTGGTACGCCATCACCGGCTGCTGCCAAGATCCTTGCCGAAAAAGGCGTGGACACAAGCAGTGTTAGTGGTACTGGTGTTGCCGGCCGCATAACTAAAGAAGATGCTTTAGCTGCTCAGCTAATTTCGGAAAACCCGCAAGCACCTAAGGCATTGTCGGGTGCCGTTCCACCGCCGACAAAACCTGCTGGTGCTCCGGCACCCAAGGCCGAACCGGTTGCTGCTGGTGCGCGGTCTGATCGTCGTGAAAAGATGTCGTCGCTGCGTAAAACTGTTGCGAAGAGGTTGGTTGCCGTTAAAAATGAAACTGCGATGCTGACTACCTTTAACGAGGTTGACATGTCGCCGATAATGGAAATCCGCAGTAAATACAAAGATAAATTTAAAGAGAAGCACGGTGTTGGCCTTGGCTTTATGTCGTTCTTTACCAAAGCAGTTTGCGAGGCATTGAAGGACTGGCCGGCTGTTGGCGCACGCATAGAAGGTGAAGAAGTTGTGTACAGCAATTTTGCCGATATCTCTATTGCGGTATCTGCTCCGAAAGGATTGGTGGTTCCCGTTATCCGCAACGCTGAAAGCATGAGCCTGGCTGAGATTGAAAAAGCTGTAGCTGCACTGGCTGTTAAGGCCCGCGAAAATAAGCTGACTTTAGAAGAAATGACCGGCGGTACCTTTACAATAACCAATGGCGGCGTATTCGGTTCCATGATGTCGACACCGATATTGAATTCGCCGCAATCTGCTATATTGGGTATGCATAATATTATCGAGCGCCCGGTTGCTGTGAACGGACAGGTGGTTATCCGTCCGATGATGTACTTAGCGTTATCATATGATCACCGCATCATCGATGGCCGCGAATCAGTAAGCTTCCTGGTAAGGGTAAAACAATTGCTGGAAGATCCTGCGAGGTTGTTGCTGGGGGTTTAAGACCCATATGCATAAAATATTGAAACCCGGTTTATTGCCGGGTTTTTTGTTTTTAACCTAAGATTTTTAAGATTGATAGGATTTTAGGAGAGTCTGGCTTCAATCTTTAAATCCTTCCTATCCTGCAAATCTTAGTTTTATTATACCTTTACGGCTTCAATTCACGTGAATAAATAATGCCCGGAATTATTCAAAGTAAGCCCATCCAATCAAACAAGATCATCTGGTATTTCCTGCTGGCCTGGACAGTGCTTAACGTTATCCAGGCATCAACATTAGAACTGCAGGGCGACGAAGCCTATTACTGGATGTATTCCCGCTACCTGGACTGGGGCTATTTTGATCACCCGCCAATGGTGGCCCTGTTTAACCGCATCGGCGACAGTATTATGCATAATGAGCTTGGCTTGCGGCTGCTTACCGTGCTGGCTAGTTCTGCATCCATCTACTTGCTGTGGCTCATCCTGAAAAAATACGCGGTTGATGCCATGGCATTTGTGTTGATCGTTCCCGGCCTGTTTATTTTTCATATTTACGGGTTTACGACTACGCCCGACGCGCCGCTTTTCTTTTTTACCGTACTTTTCTATTTCCTGTACCAGCAGTATATCGAGAAAGACAAATGGGTATTGGCTGTCCTATTGGGGATAACCGTTGCCTGCTTGTTATACAGTAAGTACAATGGAATTTTGGTGGTAGGCTTTACCCTGTTGGCTAATCTCAAATTATTAAAGCGCGGAAGCTTTTGGGCGATTGTTTTAATAGCAGTGGGCTTATACATCCCGCATATCATCTGGCAGGCCAATCACGATTATCCGTCTATAAATTACCATTTGTTTGAACGATCTGCAGATACTTACAGTGTTATAAACAGTTTCTCCTATATTCCCGGTCAGCTTTTAATGGCTGGTCCGCTTATTGGCTGGTTCCTGTTTTACAAGGCTTTTACGGTGAAGGTAAAGGACGCTTTTATCCGCTGTTTGCTGGTAAATTGTATAGGTACGTTTATCTTCTTCTGGCTCAGCAGTGCAAAAGGGGAGGTGCAGCCGCAATGGGCTTTCATTCTGTTTGCGCCGTTGATCGTTCTTACACTTATCCATTTTAAACAACAGGGTGGCTGGCCCAAATGGCTGCTACCATTGGCAATTGTGAATGTGAGCATCATTATTATTGTGCGTGTGATCGTTATCGGCGGCTTCGGCTTCGCCCAAACTTACGGGCACTTAAAAAGCTACTATGGTTTTAAGGATTGGACACATACCGTTCAGCAAAAAGCCAGCGGACATTATGTGGTGATGAGCGATGGCTTCCAGAATCCATCAAAATATAATTACTACACCAATAGCCTTACTTGTTTTGCTTATGATACCCGCTACTATCGCCTTACTCAATTTGACATCTGGCCGATGGAAGACAGCATTCAGCGTAAGCGGGTATATTATTTAACCACATACCCAATAAAAGGCGTTACCACTGATTCTATAAAGATGTTAGCCGGCACCTGGTATTGTAACTGGGTTGATGATGTTCGTACCTATCAAAAATTGGTGTTTGAAACCGATTCGCTGAAAATTACCACCACGCCAGGTGTAGTTACTAATTTTGATCTTAAGCTGACCAATCCTTACAAGCACCCCATAACATTTAGGGATTCCGGCTACCTGCATCCTGTTAAGCTGGAATATTGTTTCTTTAAGGGTGATGTGTTAACAGAAGTTAAAGAAGCAACGGACACTTACAAAAAAATAACTTTACAACCGGGTGAAAGTACCCATTATACTTTTCCCGTAACTTCGCCGAAAGAAAAGGGCATATACAACCTGGTGTTTTCTTTGCGAACAGACCCGTTTTATGGCAGTAAAAACAGCAGGGTAATAAAAATAACCGTTAAATAACCCCTATATCCATGATAAAAAAATTCTACCTCATTATTCTACTTTCGTTGATAACCGGCACCGCTGCTCTTGCACAGGAAAGCCTCGACATCCATTTTAACGGGATGGGTTTCCTGGATAATCGGGAGTACAAGGATTTTGTGGCCCGTTCCCGCACCTATTCCGGCACCCGAATTGCGCTTGATCTTGGGCTTAACCTTGATAGCTTGAACCATTTTATCGTTGGGATCAATGGCATCCATGAGTTTGGGGCGCAGCCTTATTTTTTAAAGGTTAACCCGGTTGCTTATTATAAATACGAAAGTAAGAACTGGCTTTTTAATGCAGGTGAATTTCCGCGCGAAGGTCTTTTAGACAATTATCCACGCGCAATGCTGAACGATACCCTCCGTTATTACCGCCCAAATGTGGAAGGGTTGCTGGCAAAATACCATAACGCACATTTTACAGAAACCGGCTGGATTGATTGGGTTAGCCGCCAAACGGTTACCGACCGTGAGCAATTCCTGTTTGGGTTTGAGGGTAAATGGAAGCCGTCATTAACCGGGCCTTTTTATATTTCGCATTATGTGTTGATGATGCACGATGCCGGCGCCGAAGTGCTTTTACCGAACGACCATATTGGTGACGACGGGGCAGCACAGGTTAGGCTCGGCCTGGATTTTAGCCACAAACAAACCACTTTTGATTCACTTTCTTTTGAAGCCGGCGCAATGGGCTCATTTCAACGGAGACGCGGACTAACAGGTGCAAAAACGCCGGTAGGGTTTGTGGCCAGCGCTTATTTAAGCTACCATCGGTTTGCGGCCTTCGATGAGTTTTATGATGGGCAAGGATCTGAAATTACCTATGGAGATGCCTTTTATGAGAAGAAGTTTTATAACCGTTTGGATTTGATGTTTACGCCGTTCCTATTCAATCATATCAAAGGGCAATTCATATTCAGTATCCATCGCACGCCAGGCTTTACCAGTAACCAAGAAGCATTCAGGATAACTTATGATTTGGGGAGAAAGGTGCTTGCGAGGTTTAAGGATTAATTAAAATATGTCATTGCGAGAAGCGCAGCGACGAAGCAACCTCGTAGTTGTACAGAGCGAATAGAACGATGTACAATCTTTAGTCGGGAATAGCATGGCTACGAGGTTGCCACGCTATCGCTCGCAATGACAAAATTGATTATAAAGTTAGAGTGCCGATCCCTGCACAACCCCCTTCGACAAGATCCTTTGATCAATATAATACTGGATCTCGGATTTTTTTAAGCCCCAGTTTGGAGCAATTAGCAACTCACGGTCGCTAAGGCCAAAGAGGCGCTGGATCACGATATCCGGGCGGACGCGGGGCAGCAGCTCACAAAGGAAATCTGCATACTCGTCAATGCTGAAAACCTTAAAGGGCTCACGTTTATATTTTACGCCCATTACCGAACCTTCTACAATATGCAGGTGGTGGAATTTTACAAATTTTATCTGCGGGAAACGGTTGATTTCATCCGCATAACGCAGCATCATCTCATGCGTTTCCCACGGAAAACCGAATATGGTATGCACACAAATATCCAGTTTGCTATTCTCTACCAGTTTTAGTGCTTTTACCAGTTCTTCGTGGTTACAGCCGCGGTTGATCTGTGCAAGGGTTTCGTCATAAATAGATTCCATACCCATTTCAAGGTCGACGTCGAAACGATCGGTATAGCTTTCCAGCAGGGCTATTTTTTCAGCGTCGATACAATCGGGGCGGGTTCCTACAGAAAGGCCCACAATATCCTCGGTGCCATAGCTCAACGCCTCATCATACATCATTTTTAAATAATGTGCCGGGGCGTAGGTATTTGTATTGGGCTGAAAATAGATGATGAATTTATCGGCCTTATTGCCGGTACGTGCACGCTCCATCCCCTGGATCACCTGCTCACGTACGGTAGGCGCATTGCGTGATACTGATGGCGTAAACGAATCAACATTACAATAGGTACAGCCGCCATAGCCTTTTGAGCCATCGCGGTTGGGGCAGGTAAAGCCGCCGTCAACAATCACCTTAAACACCCTATGTCCCTTGTACTTTTCCTTAAGCCAGGGGCCGTAGTTGTTATATCCCTTTTCCCAAACTGCTGCTGTTGCTTCCACCGATTATTATTGAATGACTGTGCTGATTATTAAAAATGATTTCACCGATTCTAAAGTGATTTCATTGATTTGGTGGCAAAGATACGGTTTTGAGGCTGAATGTTAAGCGCATGGACAAAGCTGCCTGCCTGTTGGATTTTAATTTGACGGAAAAAAATTATATTTGGGAGAGCGTAGCTAACCCTAACCTTACGCGTTTAAACTATGAGGATTGCATTATTGAGCTGCGTGCTGTTGTTGCCGTTGTTAACGCTTGGCCAAACAAGCGATATGTATATGGATAAGGCTGTTGAGCTTTTTAATAAAAATGACTATCCGGGAGCATGGGATTACTTTACGAAGGAAATCGAACTAAACCCACAGAATGTCATGGCATTTAATTACCGGGGAGTTATAAAAACAAAGAACGGAGATTATAAAGGCGCAATTGAAGACTATTCAAAGGAAATAGCAATAAGCCCCGGAAATGCCTTTATTGGTTATACTAACCGGGCCTATGTAAAGAATGTAGTGAATGATTACAAAGGAGCACTCGAAGATTGTGATAAAGCAATCGCAATAAACCCCAAATATGGACTTGCTTATAACAACAGGGGGAACGCAAAGAACTACCTCGGCGACTACAAAGGCGCATTAGCCGATTTAGATAAGGCAATCGAATTGGATCCAAAACTGGAGTCGGCTTATAACGATCGCGGAAGCGCGAAGAATGGCGTCGGCGATTACAAAGGCGCTCTTGCTGATCTTAATAGAGCTATAGAACTAAATGGCCAACTACCGGAAGCCTATTTTAACAGGGGTATTTCAAACACCAGCCTTGACAATGATCAAAATGCTATTTCAGATTTTGATAAGGCGGCTACACTGAATCCCAAATTTACTGCGGTGTATGTGCTTAGAGGACTGACGCGGACGAAATTAAAGGATTATGATGCTGCCGAAACTGATTACAAATTGGCGCAGGCGATTGACCCCAAGTTTCCGGGCATCTACTATGGCCGGGGTGTAATGAAACTGGGTAAGGAGGACTATGTAGGGGCCGTTGATGATCTTAACCACGCAATCTTATTAAACCCGCGGTATTCCGAGGCTTATTATGACAGGGCTGAGATAAAATGGCTGCAAAGTAACTACGACGATGCGATTGCCGACTTTACAACCGCAATCAAAATAAACCCAAATTACGCGGCGGCTTATAATGACAGGGGAGGTGTGAAAAATGCGTTAAAAGACTATAAAGGTGCCCTTGCGGACTTCGACAGCGAAATAGCTGTAAGTCCCCAAAGTTTATTTGGATATAAAAACCGCGCCGAGGTAAAAGCTATGTTAGGTGATTATAAAGGTGCGGCTGCTGATTTGGATAAGGCGATAGAAATAAGCCCGCAAATGGCCGAGTTGTATAATATGCGGGGCCTTACTAAGGAAAGGCTAAAGGATTTTGCCGGTGCAAAGGAAGATTATAGCAGGGCACTGGCAATTGACCCGAAAAGTGTGCCTGCCCTTGCAAACAGGGCCTCATCAAAAAGTAATTTGCACGACCGCAATGGCAGCAGCGATGACTTTGGCAAGGCCATTGCATTAGATCCGCAAAACGCAGAAATCTATCTTAATAAAGCAGAAAGCGAAGTTACACAGCAGGATTATGATAATGCAATAAAGGACTTTACCCAGGCAATCACCCTAAACCCTAAGTATGCGGTTGCTTATAATGACAGGGGTAGAGTTAAGCTGATAATAAAGGATTATAGCGGTGCAAATGCAGATCTTAACCAGGCTATAACTTTAGAACCGGAGGACCCGTTAGCCTACAGTAACAGGGGGCAACTAAAAGCCGCAATGAGAGATTTAAAGGGAGCCTTGCAGGATTTTTCGCAGGCCATAGCCCTTGAACCGAATGAGCCTGGGTTTTATTATTTCCGTGGAATTGTTTTGATGCAGTTACGGGATGTTAATTCGGCGATTGGTGATTTTAACAAGATAATAGCATTAAAGCCTGGTGATGCAACCGCTTACACACTTAGGGCCGCAATGAAAAAAGATTTGCGCGACTTTGCCGGGGCCCTTGCCGATTATAACATGGCCATAAAATTGAATACATCATTCCCTGAAGCTTATAATGAGCGGGCCAAAATAAAATTTCATTTGAACGACCGTAAAGGCGCTTGTGCTGATTGGAACAAGGCCAGCAGTTTAGGTGTTAGGGAAGCAAATGACTTTTTGAAGTTGTATTGTAAATAAAAACCAATTTTTAAAACCATATCTCAATACCCCCGTTGTCCTTAATTCCCCCTTTACTTGTCCTCATCTCCCATTGTAGGCGGAGACATTAATGGGTAGTTTTGATTAAATCAATTAACTCAAAATTATGGCAACTACAACAGGAACATCCACACAGGGCATTACCCCGTTTTTATGGTTTAATGGCAATGTAGAGGAAGCTTTGAACTTTTATACTTCGGTTTTTGAAGATAGCAAAATAGCCAGTTCGCATCGCTTGCCGGCTGAAGTGCCGGGAAGAGGCGGCCAGATCATGACTGCTACAATTATTCTTAATGGCGTTGAGTTTATGTTATTGGACGGCGGACCGCAGTTTACTTTTACCCCTGCCATCTCCTTTTTTGTGAAATGCGAAACGCAGGCAGAGGTTGACCACTATTGGGAAAAGCTATCCGAAGGTGGCCGGAAAGATCGTTGTGGCTGGCTTACCGATAAGTACGGCATCTCCTGGCAGATAGTGCCGAATGCATTGGGACGGTTAATGTATAATTCCGATCCTGCAAAGGCGCGCAAAGTTATGGATGCCATGATGCAGATGAGCAAAATTGAAATTGCCGGACTGGAGGAAGCTTATAATAGTTAAGCTTTTTTATTATGCACGCATAGTTTTTTGATGCTTAATTTATGTTAATTTTGTTTCTTACTAATTATAGCCTGCATGGAAAGCATAGCTCCCTATCAATCCAGGTACAAGATCCGTTTTGTAACTGCTGCCTCGTTGTTCGACGGGCACGACGCCACCATTAATATTATGCGCCGAATCCTGCAATCATCAGGGGCGGAGGTGATTCATTTGGGGCATAACCGTTCGGTTGACGAGGTAGTGAATTGCGCGATACAGGAAGATGTGCAGGGGATAGCCTTAACCAGCTATCAGGGTGGCCACGTAGAGTATTTCAAATACATGCACGACCTGCTGAAAGAGCGGGGAGCCGGCCACATCAAGATTTTCGGTGGCGGCGGCGGCGTTTTTTTACCGGACGAAATTGCAGAACTGCAGGCTTACGGGATCACAAAGATCTATTCGCCTGACGATGGCCGAACCATGGGACTGCAGGGAATGATAAACGATATGCTGGAAAAATGTGATTTCCAGAACAAAATAAAACTCAACGGGGAGCTTAAACACCTGCCCGAAAAAGATATCAAATCAATTGCTACCGCGATAAGTATAGTAGAGAATTACCCAAAGGAAGCAGATGCCTTTTTAACGGAGGTACGTAAGATAATTAGTGCCGGCACTACGCCTGTTTTAGGGATTACCGGTACCGGCGGGTCGGGTAAATCATCTCTGGTTGATGAAATAGTGCGACGGTTTTTGATGGAGACAGATAAAACGATGGCCATTATTTCTGTCGACCCATCAAAGCGTAAAACCGGCGGGGCGCTGCTTGGTGACAGGATCAGGATGAATGCTATTAATAGTCCACGCATTTATATGCGTTCGCTGGCTACCCGGCAGGCTAACCTGGCATTGTCAAAGCACGTCCAGGAAAGTATAGATATTTGCAAGGCAGCGGGATATGATTTGATTATTGTGGAAACTTCCGGCATCGGGCAATCGGATACAATGATCACCGATTATTGCGATCTCTCCCTTTATGTAATGACCCCTGAATTTGGCGCGGCAACCCAACTGGAAAAGATCGACATGCTTGATTTTGCCGACCTGGTTGCATTAAACAAGTTCGATAAACGCGGTGCGCTGGATGCTATTCGCGATGTGCGCAAGCAATATAAACGCAACCATATGCTGTTCCAGGCAAAGGATGAAGACATCCCGGTTTATGGAACCATGGCATCCCAGTTTAATGATCCCGGGATGAATACGCTGTTTACTGCGCTGATGAAGGCTATTAAAACAAAGACAGGGGTTGACCTTATAGGAACCCATGCAGCTGTTGAACACGAAAGCGAATCAGAAAAAATCTATATTATTCCTCCCGACAGGAACCGTTACCTCGCCGAAATTGCCGAAAGTAGTAATGCCTATAAGGAATGGGTAAATGAGCAGTGTAAAATTGCGCAGCAGCTGTTTCAGTTAGACGGGGTTATAAAATTATTAAATGTTGTAGAGACGCAATACTTTGCGTCTCAGGATAAGCATTCGGAACCAAAATCTGAGACGCAAAATATTGCGTCTCTACAGGATATTAAAAAATATCTGGAAGAACAATTGCACCCGGATTGCAAACGCTTGTTGCGCGAATGGCCCGAAACTGTTGCAAAATATAAAGCCGAAAATTTTATTTATAAAGTACGGGATAAAGAGATCAAACAACCGCTTTATTATACCTCATTATCTCAACTGCAGATTCCTAAAATCTCCCTACCTAAATATGAGGCATGGGGCGATATTTTACGCTGGCTGCTCACTGAAAACGTGCCGGGAGAATTTCCTTATGCTGCAGGCGTGTTTCCGTTAAAACGCGAGGGAGAGGATCCGACAAGAATGTTTGCAGGCGAAGGTGGTCCCGAGCGGACAAACAAGCGCTTTCATTATGTTTCGTTTGGTCAGCCGGCGCACAGGTTGTCAACAGCGTTTGATTCAGTTACCCTTTATGGTGAAGACCCGCATACCCGGCCCGATATTTATGGAAAGATCGGCAACTCGGGTGTGAGTATAGCCACGCTGGATGACGCTAAAAAGTTGTATTCCGGGTTTGACCTTTGTAGCTCATCCACGTCCGTATCAATGACGATAAACGGCCCGGCGCCAATGCTGCTTGGCTTTTTTATGAACGCGGCTATCGATCAGCAATGCGAAAAGTATATCAGGGAGCACAAGCTGGAGCATTTGGTGGAAGCGAAGTTTAAGGAAGTTTATGACGATAAGGGGTTAAAGAGACCCGAATATGATGGCGACCTACCAAAAGGAAATGACGGTTTAGGTTTATCTATCCTCGGCCTCACCGGCGATCAAATCCTCCCACCAGATGTTTATGCAAAAATAAAGGCCTACGCCATTGCCACTGTTCGTGGTACGGTGCAGGCTGATATATTAAAGGAAGACCAAGCGCAAAATACCTGTATTTTCTCCACCGAATTTGCGCTGCGGATGATGGGCGATATCCAGCAGTATTTTATCAATGAAAAGGTTAGAAACTTTTATTCGGTATCTATCTCCGGCTATCACATTGCTGAAGCGGGGGCAAACCCCGTTACCCAACTGGCGTTTACGCTATCAAACGGGTTTACCTATGTAGAGTATTACCTGAGCCGGGGAATGCACATCGACGACTTTGCGCCAAACCTCTCCTTCTTTTTCAGCAATGGCATCGACCCTGAATATTCAGTGATCGGGCGTGTTGCCAGGCGAATTTGGGCAAAAGCTATCAAGAACAAATACAAGGGTAACGATAGATCACAGAAGCTGAAATATCATATCCAAACCAGTGGCAGGTCCTTACATGCGCAGGAGATCGATTTTAATGATATTCGTACTACTTTGCAGGCTTTGTACGCCATTTATGATAACTGCAACTCGCTGCACACCAATGCATATGATGAGGCAATCACTACGCCGACAGAGGAGTCAGTACGCCGGGCGATGGCTATTCAGTTGATCATTAACCGTGAGCTTGGCCTCGCAAAAAATGAAAACCCCATCCAGGGCGCCTTTATTATTGAGGAGCTAACTGACCTGGTGGAAGAAGCTGTACTAGCAGAATTTAAGGCCATCAATGAGCGCGGCGGTGTGCTCGGCGCCATGGAAACCATGTACCAGCGCAGCAAGATCCAGGAAGAATCACTTTACTACGAAACCCTTAAGCATACCGGAGAATACCCTATTGTAGGTGTAAACACATTCCTTAATAAAAAAGGATCGCCAACCATTGTGCCATCAGAAGTGATCCGTGCCACAGAAGAAGAAAAGCAATACCAGATAACCGCATTGCATGAGTTTCAACACCGTAATGAAGCGATAATCCCACAGTTGCTGAAAGACCTGCAGCATAAAGCCATAGCCGGCGATAATATTTTCGAAAGCCTGATGGAAGCATGTAAATATTGTTCCTTGGGGCAGATCTCGCATGCGTTATACGAGGTGGGGGGACAGTATAGGCGGAATATGTAGTTTGGTAGTCAATTAGAGGTTAGAGATTAGGCGGGGAATTTGTATCTTGCTTCTAAAAATCATCGATTAATGCCAAATCTATACATAATAGCAGGTTGCAATGGTGCCGGGAAAACAACGGCAAGCTATACCATATTGCCGGAAATGCTAAATTGTAAAGAGTTTGTAAATGCTGATGGTATAGCAGCTGGGTTATCTCCCTTCAATCCGGAAAAAGTCGCCATCGAGGCAGGAAGAATAATGTTAAGCAGGATTGATAGGTTACTGGATGACAAGGTAGATTTTGCAATTGAAACTACTTTGGCAACAAGAAGGTACATGTTGCTGATAAAGGACGCTCGGGCAATTGGTTATAAAATAATATTGGTGTTTTTTTGGTTGAGCTCAACAGAGCAAGCAAAGCAACGGGTTGCAACACGGGTGAGTAAGGGTGGCCATCATATTCCAGATGACGTTATCGAGCAGAGATATTTCAAGGGAATTTATAATTTAATACATCGTTATACAAATATTTGCGACTATTGGGTAGTGTTTAATAATGAAGCCGGGGGGGCGGAAATTATTATTTCTGGTGAGCTTATTAAGCCGCAAGTGATCTTCAATTCAGATATTTGGAAAAGAATTAAAAAGCAAAGCAATGAAACCGGAAAATATTGAATTGCAAAATAAGATCATAGAAGGCGCTAATAAAGCGTACCTCAAGTTGCTTGTTTCAAGCGCCGAAAAAGACCAAAGCCTGGTAGTAACAGATAAAGCCGGTAAAGTTATACACGTCCCAGCTACGGAATTATTAAAAAAGCTTTCGGGAAATATATGATATTAAAAATAACAATTACTGGAATATCATTATTGCTTATAGTCTTTATATGCAAAGCTCAAAAGAAAAGTTCCACATATCCTACTGAAACGTTTTCAGTTATTGAGGCAAAGCTTGCCAATGGTAAACCTGTAATTGGCTCGGTTAATACAGCTTATAAAAATTACGATAAAAAGGACAAATATCCTTGGTGTTTAACGATAAACATCGCACTTGATTTAAAAAATGTTCAAAATAATGGGTTGCCAATAAAGTCAGAATCAGACATCGCCAATAAATTTGAAGATCAACTCATAAATCAAATTAAAAAGCTAACTATAAGTCACTACATCGGTCATTTGTATAATGACACTTTTTTAGATGTTTACATATATTTAGAAAACCCGGAAAAAGTTCATGAATATCTTCAATCGCAAATTAACAAAGAAGGGCTAACACGCCCAATGGCGTATAAGATAGAAAAAGACCCTAACTGGACTGGCGTGAAAGCCTTGTTAAAATAGAAACCCTACTTCTCCTTCCCAACAAACTCACCCATAACTGCTTCCCTGATCAATGCCGGTGGCAATATACCTTGCGACAAAATGAAATCGTGAAAATGCTGCTGGTTAAATTTATCGCCTAAAGCCTTTTCGGTATCCTTTCTTAACGCTATCATTTTGGTGAAACCATAAAAATAACTGTTAGCCTGTCCGGGGGCGTTCAGACTGTAGCGCTGCACTTCCTGCTGTGCAAAGGCGTGTGATTGTACCACATCGGTCATCAAAAGGTTTAAGGCTTGTTCCTGGGTTACTTTGCCGGCCTGCAATTCCGGATCTAAAAATGCACGGGCGGCGCGGAGTAAGCGGTAATCCAGCGATACTAACTGACCCTCTGCAGGGAAGAATGGGCGGCTGATATATTCAGAATACAATCCCCAGCCTTCCACGTTGGTGGAGTTAAAGGCATAAAGGGCGCGGGCCTGCGATACGCCTTCTTCAACCATTTTATCAAACTGTAGTTCATGACCCGGACGTGCTTCGTGAGCGATGATGGTCCATGATGCAGCATCGAATGTGAAATCGTCATATTTATCCACCTTTTCACCGGGCGCCGGCGGCATATTCAGTGGCAGCACAAATACGCCCCGCTGACCGGTGTTATTCAAAAACGGTGGCGGTACCATGTGCGGTGCAGGTGATTGCGCGGTTTCTGCCTCGCTTGCCAGCCTGATAATTGCCGGGCGGTTAGGCAGCGTTACCAAATGCTGCTCCCTGATGATGGTTTCAATATCAGCAAGGTGCTGCTTGTAGATCGGCATGATGGAATCGCCGATGATCTGTTTCGTTTTCAGGAATTTGATCACCGCGCGATAATCGCTCGATGGCAGGTTATACTTTTTGGCAACCTGTTCTGCCAATGGCTTCATCTGGTTTTGAATGTCGGTAAACGCAGCGTGTGCCATTTTAGCCAGTTCAGCAGGAGGGATGTCGATCCCGTAACCTTCCAAAGCAAGCTTGTACTCTTCGGGTGGCAGACGGAAATCGGTGCGGGCTTTTGGTTGCACGGTAGCTTTAACCCAGGCATCATAGTCTTCCAGCTGTTTTTTAATTGCAGCGTAAGCCTGCTCATAGCCGGTAATATTATATTTCTTAAACAGCTCTTCGATCCCGGCAACCATGCTGGCGTCGCGCGAAAGCTCAACTTCCATCGCTTGCTTTGAGGGGTAGATCATGCCTGGTTTGGCAATCTGTTTTAGCGTAAGCTGTTTGTATAGTTCAGTAGTTGGCTGATACCCTTTTTGCAAACCGGCATATTTATTCAGTCGGATAACTGCTGCAGGACGGCGTTCGACTGGAGTCTGATCGTCTAATAGACTTTGTAAGCCGCCAAACACGGTTGAGGTTGCATTCAGGAACGAAACTTCTTTACTCCGGTTAAAATCCTGGTTGCGGAAGCCGAGTTCAGATTGATTGATCAGGATATCGAGGTCCTGTTTGATCTTCAGATCCGTTTCTTTTTGCTTGGCTGCCTTTAATTGTGCAACGGCATCCTCGCGTTCCTTGCGCTGCGCTAGGGTATTAGCTTCAGTTGGTACGGAGATCAGCGTATCGTAATAAGCTAAACCTTGTGATGAGCCGAACTCTGGTGAATATTTTTTATCGAGATCGATAAGGATCTTGGTATAGCTGTTTGATTTGGCTATCCAGTCTTTATTTTCGGTTTGGGCTTTGCCGGCAAAAGGGTGTAAGGCTAACGCACCTATCGCCAGGGCGTAGATGGCTTTGTTTTTATTAATGGTCATTTACTACAGATTTATAGAACAATAAAAGTAGGATAATCACGCCAATGAAACGAAAAATTTCAACGAAACAGGCGAAAGTTTCAATAATGCCGTTAAATCTTCCAGATCTCATACACCGTCATTCAAATAAATAAAAACCGTACATTCAGTCTCCAATGAAAGTTACCTTAATATTGTTATTTGGCTGGATGTTTTGCAGCTCTTTTGATAGGGAGATGGGTATTGTTTTTACTAAAACTCCAGCGGATACAATCCCCAAGTCTGCCCAGAAACTTATCAAAAGCTACCCCGACTTTATTAACGGCTATGCAAACAACTACATCATTTTAAAGGATGGTACTAAAATGCTTTGGGATGATGGTATAAAAAATAAATCGCCAAAACAACTGCTGGATAAACCCGATCTGGAGGATATGTTTTATCAAAAATATAGTACAGGAAAGTTAGCCGAGCCACCGACAGCCGGTTTTGATCCCGGGCGTACGAGGAATGAACCTTTTTTCCTGAAGATGTATGGATCGACTGAAAGGGAAGTAAGGAAGAGTCTAACAGAAATCACCTGGTGCCCAAAGCTGGTGAATCAAAAAATAACTGTTACCAAAATTAATGGAATAGATAAGAAGGTGGCTGAGATCTCAAAGGAACTTGACGAACATCCGGAGTTAAAGAAATATCTCATCAATATTGGCGGCACGTTTGCATGGCGCAATATCGCCGGGACCAACAGGCATAGTATGCACAGCTTCGGGATGACGATAGACATTAATACTACCTATTCCGACTATTGGGAATGGGCCTGTAAATGCAGCAATGAAAATAATACGGTGAAATACAAAAACAGGATCCCGCGATCAATAGTGGATATTTTTGAAAAGCATGGGTTTATCTGGGGTGGTAAGTGGTACCATTACGATACCATGCACTTTGAGTACCGGCCCGAACTAATTGATTAAATATGAAATATAGCCTGTTAACCTTATTGCTGTTTATTAACAGCTTTTCTGCACCCGATAACGTGATAACCCGTTTTAAAACACCCGAGGGCTATCATAAATGCGCGGTAAAGCCCGGCAGCTTTGCCGCTTATTTGCAAAGTCTGCCTTTAAAACCGGTCGGTACGCAAACCAAGACGTACAGAGGTGAGGTTGCCCGAACGGACGTTTATACCGCAGCGGTAGTCGATATGAGTGTAGGCAACCAGGACCTGCAGCAATGCGCCGATGCCGTGATGCGATTGCGGGGCGAATACCTTTACTGGCAAAAGGATTATAAAGCCATTACCTTCAATTTTGTCAGCGGCTTTAAATGCGACTATATTCATTATGCCAACGGCTACCGTTATCATAATGACAGGTGGGCGCTAAAAGCAAAAAAGGATTACAGCTACCCAACCTTTATGCGCTATATGGAACTGGTGTTTTCGTACGCCGGTACCTTATCGTTAGAAAGAGAACTACACCCGGTAACCAATGCTGATGAGTTAAAGGCGGGCGATGTGTTTATACATGGTGGTTCGCCGGGGCATTGTTTTATTGTGATGGATGTGGTGGAGAACGATCAGCACCAGAAACAATTTTTACTGGCCCAAAGCTTTATGCCTGCCCAAAATATCGAGGTACTGCAATACCATTCGCCTTGGTTCAGGATGGATAAGACGAGTGATATATTATATGGGGAACTGATTAAAAAGAATTATTTGAGGAGGTTTGAACCGTGATTATTGGATTTTAGGGATTTTTCGGATGGAAGGTAAAACAATCAAGCCAATCGATAAATCAGGCGAATCATGGTTCAAATTGCTTTTTCACCCGTTGCTCCCCAAAACACCAAATACCCCGGTTTACTTTTAGCAATACCAATACTTTTTAAAACCCTTTTGGGATCAACCTTAATTTTTAACAGGTCAATATTGTGATGATCTTTTTCGGTCATGTTGTTTTTGTTGCCCCATTTGGCAAGGTCGTGGGAGAGGTAGCACAAGTTTGGGTCGTCTGATTTTATATCAGCATAATAATCCGGAAGTACAAACGCTTGTGAAGCTGCTCCATCGCTATAAGTTAAATTGATAGTTAAATTAGATGGCCCCTCAGAACTCGTCAATGCAAGATAAATGGTTTTATATTTTGATTTAGGTACAGCAAATTCAACACTTCCCGCGCCGCTGATATTACAGGTTTGCTTATCCAAGCTGTCGGTATTCGAGTAGTGCAGCTTTATTGCCGGGTGATGCCCGTTTGCCGGGAATGTTGGGTTGTCCGGAAGCGCGTGCGGGTCTTTATCGCCATTAAATAAGGCTGCTGACAGGGTTAAATAACCATCCCCGGAACCTCCGCCATCAATACCTTTGGTCCATGTAGTTAGTTTGTTATTGGTAGAAGTAGTTACGGGGCGGGCGTTTAAATTTTTGCTGATATCGAATTGAATCACTGAATTATTTTGCAAGGAGATCTTGCTGATAAACAGCGAACAAAAGATAAAAACTGGGAATGAGATCTTCATTGTGAGGTTTGTAGAGGCGCGATACTTCGCGCCTCTGTTAAATAAGATATTGGCACCACGGGAGACACAAGGTATTGAGTCTCTACGAAATTAATTAGTCCCTTTTGCAGGTTGTGGCGGTGGCTGGTTTAACAGGAAGCGTTTATGAATAACGGCGATATCCTCGCTGCTTAAAGCAGAAGTCTTTTTTAAGATCGTGTCAAAAAATGCGACCTCTTTATCACTGGCGGGACAGCCTACGTTGTCTTCAGCAGTGGCCGTTGTTGCGCCGTCTTTGGGCATTAGTGAATTGGCCAGCACGTTTCCTTTTGTGTCTAAAACCAGCCAATAAGGCAAGCCGGATTTTTCGCCGCCGAACTTCTTCATCACTTCCATACCGCCGGGATTTTCAAGGTTAGCTTTTGCTGGCTGCTCCATCACGTCCAAATGAGCGATCACATAATTGTCATCAAACATTTTTTTGCAGATAGGATCATTAAGCGAGGCATCCATCTTTTTGCACCAGCCGCACCATGAGGCGTGGAAGATCAAAATCACCTTTTTATTTTCTTTTGCTGCCTGTGCATAAGCATTGTTTAATACAGTTTCTGACGCAGGAAGCGCAGTTTGTGCCACCGCTGCTGATCCCATCAGCATAAACAGGGCGATAAGTAGCTGTCTTGTTTTCATAATAATTAAAGATAGGTGTATTTTATTTATTGTTGAGCCTTTTGCAGGTAATTTGTGAACTTGGGAAGGCTGATTTCTCCCACAATGTTACCCTTAACCATGATGTTTATTCCCACTTCATCTTTGTGGAATTGGAGACGTCCCCTAAATAAATGATTATCACCGGATTGGATAAATTGTACGAGACTTTTTAACGTGGATTTATGGCAAACATTTTCCACGCCATTGTTATAAACTACCAACCGTGCCTTTTTTTCCAGGTTTTCGAGGGCGAAAGTATAGCCGCTGTTTAGGTTTAAAAACTTCATTGTTTCTGGCATAACTCACTAAAAACTAAGCAGAAAGCGCTAAAAAGCATAAAGTATTTTAATAGCTGCGAAAAGAAATTTCTACACAAATAATAATCCACAGGCATATTACACAAGTGTTAATAACTTTCGTGGGGGAAAGTGGAGTAAAGTGGTAAAAGAAATCTAATTTTACACTACAATTAATGCCATAGTTTTAATATGTCCTATTTAACCGGCGAGTTTGAGTGTAAATTAGATAACAAAGGGCGAATGATGATCCCTGCGGGCCTCAAAAAAAAGCTTCCAGAAGCTGAAAAAGAGGGCCTTGTGATCAATCGCGGCTTTGAAAAATATCTTGTGATTTACACTAAACAAGAATGGGACAAAAAACTGGATGAACTCAACAAACTTAATCAATACGAAAAGAAAAACATAGAATTCATAAGATATTTTACCCGCGGCGCTACTGAATTAAGCGTTGATGCTGCCGGAAGGGTGAATTTACCCCAGGGCTTATTGGACTATGCCGGCATTGGAACGGATGTGGTTTTAAACTGCCAGATGACTAAAATTGAAATGTGGGATAGGGTAGCATACCAGGCAATGATTGAGAATGAGCCTGAAGATTTTGCTAAACTGGCGGAAGAGGTGATGGGTGATAAGAGAAGGGGGGATGTTGCATGAGTACATATCATACTCCGGTAATGCTGAATGAGTGTATTGAAGGGTTGAATATTAAACCATCAGGAACTTACGTTGATGTAACATTTGGCGGCGGCGGTCACTCTCGCGAAATCTTAAAACATTTAAATAAGGACGGCAGGCTGCTGGCCTTTGACCAGGATGCAGATGCCCGACAAAACATCATCGATGATGAGCGTTTTATTTTTGTAGACCAGAATTTTAGATACCTTAAAAATTTTGTCCGTTTGCATGACGCGATGCCTGTTGATGGCATTCTTGCAGATCTGGGTGTTTCATCTTACCAATTCGACCAGGCTGAGCGTGGTTTCTCTATTCGTTTTGATGCCGAGCTGGATATGCGGATGAATCAGCAGTCGGAATTAAGCGCAAAGGAAGTTGTAAATAATTATTCGGAGGCTGAGCTGCACCGGATTTTCGGCATTTATGGCGAGATCCAGAATGCAAAGTCGCTGGCCAATTCTATAGTGATCGCCCGTTTGGCTGCACCTATAGTAACGGTTGCTGATCTGAAAAATGCCATCATCAACCGCATCCCCAAAGGGAAGGAAAATAAATACCTGGCGCAGGTTTTCCAGGCGCTCAGGATAGAGGTTAACCAGGAGCTGGAGGCGTTAAAAGACTTTTTGATCCAAACCGCATCGGTATTGGTATCAGGCGGACGGTTGGTGGTAATGTCGTACCATTCACTGGAAGACAGGCTGGTGAAGAACTTCATCGCCAAAGGAAAATTCAGCGGAGAGGTAGAAAAAGATTTTTACGGAAATGATAACAAGCCTTTTGATGCGGTAAGTCGGGGAGCGATCACAGCAACGGAAGAGGAGATAAAGGATAATAACAGGGCACGGAGCGCTAAGCTAAGAATAGCGGTAAAGAAATGACAAACAAGCTACGTACGCAAATTGAAGAGGAAGAGGCGGAACAACAAAAGCTTATTGTTGAGGAAAAACGCGACTCGGAATTTCCGGATAATTTTTTGACTCAGTTTTTAACCAAAGGAATTCTTAATGCCGAAGCTGCTACCAGGGCGTTGCCGTTTGTATTGTTTATTGCCTTTTTAGGAATGCTGTATATAGCCAATATGCACATGGCGGAAAGAAGCATCCGTGACATCAGCAAGATTAGCAAGGAAGTAAAGGAGTTGAGCTGGGATTATAAAAACACCAAAGCTGAGCTTGCTTATAAAAGTACGCTTACAGAAGTTGCCAGACGTGTAGATACCCTGGGATTAAAAGAATCACTTACGCCACCGCAAAAAATAGTTGACGAGGAGGTGAAAAATGAGCGTTAGCATTAGGAAAACTATACTTATCAGGGTTTACCTGGCCTTTGGGTTGATCCTGCTTTTTGCCGCTGCAGTAGTGATCCAGCTTTTTCGTGTGCAATTTGTACAGGGCGATAAATGGAAGGCAATGGCATCTAAAATATCAACCAGGTACCAGACAATTGAGGCTGCACGCGGGAATATTTTTGCGAACGATATGAGCCTGCTGGCAACATCAGTGCCTGAATACGAGTTGCACATGGACATGTTTGCCGGAGGTATTGCTGACGACAAGACGTTTAATGAAAAGGTTGACTCGCTGGCGTTGATGCTTTCGCAATTATATCCTGATAAATCGGAGAAGGAATTTTCACGCTTGCTGCGCGATGCCCGTAAGGATGGGTCTAGATATGAACTGATCAGGAGAAGGGTAACCCATAAAGAGTTAAAGCTGATCCGCAACTTCCCGATCTTTAACATGGGTAAATACAAGGGCGGGCTTATAGTTGATGAGCAAAACAGGCGGGTAAAGCCGTTTCAATCACTTGCCGAGCGTACCATTGGTTATAAAAACGAAAATGCAAATAAAGCGGTAGGTCTGGAAGGCGCTTATGCTGATTATATAAACGGCGAAAACGGTAAACGTCTGGTGCAGCGCATGCCCGGGAACGTTTGGATGCCGGTAAGGAACGGTGAGGATGAAGTAGAGCCGAAGGATGGTGCTGATATTATATCAACAATTGATGTAAACTTTCAGGATGTTGCGCAGGATGTGTTAAGGGCGCAGTTAGACAGTACAGGCGCCGATCATGGCTGCGTGGTATTGATGGAAGTATCGACAGGCGAGATCAGGGCGATAGCCAACTTTACTAAAACCAAATCCGGCAAATACGAGGAAAAGCTGAATTATGCGATTAGTGACGCCGGCGATCCGGGGTCAACTTTTAAGCTGGCTACTTATATGTCTCTTTTTGATCAGCATAAAATTGACACCAATTCTACTATTAATGCGGAAGGTGGAAAGTACAAGATTCCTAAGGGCCCAACTATTAACGACGTAGAGGATTACAATTTTGTGATCACCGCAAAAAAAGCATTTGAAGAGTCGTCGAATGTTGCAGCAGCCAGGTTCGCTTATAACGCTTATAATAATAACCAGAAGGAATTTACAGATAAGCTGTACAGCTATCATTTAAACGAACCACTTGGCTTGCAAATTCCCGGCGAGGGTCATCCTGTGGTTAAGAACCCAAAAAGTCGCAGCTGGAATAAATATTACAGTCTGCCCGAAATGGCATACGGTTATGAAATGAAGATAACGCCATTGCAGATGCTTGCATTTTATAATTCAGTAGCTAACAACGGCAAAATGATAGCGCCGATCCTGGTAAAGGAAATCCGTCGGTATGGAAATACCATCGAGCAGTTCCAGGCAAGGGTGATCAATGAAAAAGTTTGTTCGGACGCTACCCTTGGTAAAGTACGCAGCCTGCTGGAAGGTGTGATAACTGAAGGTAACGGTAAAACATTGTTTAAAAACTCACTATATACCGTAGCAGGTAAGACCGGTACTGCGCAGATCGCGAACGGCATACGTGGTTACGGAAATGGAACTGGCAACAGCGAAAAGAAAACTTACCAGGCTTCGTTCTGCGGATACTTCCCGGCTAAAAACCCTAAGTATTCCATGATCGTTGTGATCAATCATCCTACAAAAGGATCGTACCTGGCGGCTAAAGTTGCAGGCCCGGTATTCAAAAAAATTGCTGACCGGGTATACGCCGCTGATAAGAGCCTGAACCCGGGAGCGCCGGTGCACTATGTAGGCAACACCAATTTGCCGCAAATAAAAAAGGGTAATACAAAAGCACTGAAACACGTGTATAGCAAACTCGGCGTTAAGCCCCTGTATGCTGTTAATAACGCGTCGGTGAACGGAGTTGATACCAGCAATGGAGTTGCTTTTGAAGATGCGAGCTATAAAAGCGGTGTAGTGCCGCAGGTAAAGGGAATGGGGTTGAGCGATGCTTTATACGTATTGGGAAATGCCGGTTATAAGGTTGTTGCCAGGGGCAGTGGCATGGTAGCCAATCAATCAGTAACGGCGGGAAGCATAACGCCAAAGGGATCAAAAATAATAATAGAACTGCAATGAGATATTTGAGCGATATAATAGAGGGGCTTGCGTTTACAGAACTGCAGGGAAGTGCGGATATTGAAATAACTGCTATAGTTTTCGATTCGCGCAAGGTAGTGCCGGGTTGTATGTTCGTAGCTGTAAAAGGCACGATGGTTGACGGGCACGACTATATTCTGCAAGCCATTAAAGATGGCGCAGTTGCTGTTATTTGCGAGGAGTTACCATCACGGGTTACCGGCGAGGTTGACTTTTTAATGGTAGCTGATTCGTCTGTGGCGCTTGGTCTTGTATCGGCTAACTTTTACGATAATCCATCATCAAAACTAAAGCTGGTAGGAGTAACCGGAACAAACGGGAAAACCACCATTGCTACAATGCTCTACAAGTTATTTCGTGATTTGGGCTATAAATGCGGTTTGCTTTCAACCGTTGAAAATCAAATCAATGGCGAGGTGATCCCTGCAACACATACTACACCCGATCCGGTTGAATTAAATAAGCTGTTAAATGAGATGGTTGAACAGGGCTGTGATTATTGCTTTATGGAAGTAAGCTCACATGCCATTGCACAGCATCGCATTGCATCATTAAAGTTTACAGGGGCAATATTCTCGAACTTAACACACGATCATTTAGATTATCACAAAACATTTGAAAAATACCTGAAGGCTAAGAAGACATTTTTTGACGAGTTGCCATCAAACGCTTTCGCCTTAACCAATATCGACGATAAAAACGGCAACGTAATGCTGCAAAATACCAAGGCCCATAAAAAGACTTATGGCCTGAAAAGCATGGCGGATTACAAAGCGCGCATACTTGAAAACCAATTTGAAGGGCTGCACCTGCAAATTGACAGCGAAGAGGTTTGGTTTAAAATGGTAGGGACGTTCAATGCATATAATTTGTTAGCGGTTTACTCGGCTGCAATGCTGCTTGAGCAGGACAAAACTAAAATACTAACCAGCCTGAGCAAGCTTACAGGCGCCCGCGGGCGGTTTGATTATATAATTGCACCTAACAAGGTAATAGGTATTGTTGATTACGCCCACTCACCGGATGCTATTCAGAATATTTTAAGTACGGTACACGACATCCGCAAGAATGAAGAAAAAGTGATAACGGTAATTGGCTGCGGTGGCGACAGGGATAAAACCAAACGTCCTATCATGGCTAAAGCTGCTTGCGAATGGAGTGATAAAGTGATCCTAACTTCTGATAATCCCCGCTCAGAGGACCCATCCCAAATAATCAGGGATATGGAGGAAGGAGTTGATCCTGCTTTTAAACGCCACACACTGAGCATAGTTGACAGGCGCGAAGCCATAAAAACAGCTTGTATGCTGGCAAGACCGGGTGATATAGTAGTGGTAGCGGGTAAGGGGCATGAAAAATACCAGGAAGTTAATGGCGTACGCTCTCACTTCGATGATATGGAAGAGCTAAGCGCAATTTTTAAAGAAATGAACTAAGAGGATGTGCGAATGTGTGGATGTGCAAATATGCGGATGAGGAAAAAGATGGGTGGATGTTTGATGGGATAGATGAATCAAAGACATCGATTTGAATAAATAACAATATAGACCATGAGCGAGAAACCGAACCAGATAGTTGATTTAACATTTAGTTTTTCATTGAAAATAATTGCTTTCACCGAAATTCTTGAATCGCAAAGAAAATTCAACATGGCGAATCAACTTTTTAGAAGCGGAACCTCTATTGGAGCAAATGTTAGTGAGGCGCAAGGAGCTGAAAGTAAAAACGACTTTAAACACAAGTGTAAGATTGCATATAAAGAAGCAGGCGAAACAGAGTACTGGTTAAAGCTTTGCAAGTTCGCCGAAAACTATCCATTTGAGCCGGAGATGTTAGATGAAGTGCAATCGATATTAAGGATACTGGGAAAAATAATTACAACAACAAATAATTAGAAAAATGTGCAGATGCGTGGATAGGCAGACGTGCATATAATTAAAACAACTAACGAATAAAAGAAAATTTACAAACAAATAAGAGTGATTAAAGAATTTGGATTTGCATGTATTCGCACATCCGCACATCAATAATCCGCACATCAATATGTTATACTACTTATTCAACTGGCTTAATAAAAATTACACTATTCCTGGTTCGGGGGTGTTTCAGTACATCACGTTCCGCACGGCAATGGCTGTAATTACATCGTTGATAGTAACTACGGTGTTTGGGCGCAGGTTGATTGACTACTTACGATTTAAGCAGGTTGGTGAAACCGTAAGAAACTTAGGGCTGGAAGGGCAAATGCAGAAGGCTGGAACGCCGACAATGGGTGGGCTGATCATTATCCTGGGAATTCTGGTGCCAACCCTGTTGTTTGCCAAATTGGAAAATATATACATCATCATGATGCTGGTTACCACCATTTGGCTTGGCGCGATAGGCTTTTTGGATGATTATATAAAGGTATTTAAAAAGAACAAGGAAGGCTTAGCAGGCAGGTTTAAGATAATAGGGCAGGTTGGCTTAGCGCTTTTCATCGGATTTACTATGTATTCTAATTCGGATATCGTGATCCGACAGGAAGTAAAGCTGCCTGTAAAGGTTGATGCTCCGGTTGATTTTCATATGCGGAATAATGTACCTGTTTATACTCAGGATGTAAGATCGACAAAAACTACCATGCCGTTCTATAAAAACAACGAGTTTGACTATGGAAAGGTGTTAAAATATATCGGGGCTGACTCTGATCATTATTCGTTACTGGTGTTTATGTTCTTTGTTATAGTAATCGTCACATTTATTTCAAATGGTGCAAACATAACAGACGGTATAGACGGGCTGGCGACAGGTACCTCGGCCATCATCGGCATTACGCTGGCTATTCTGGCTTACGTTTCTGGTAACACGGTTATCGCCGATTACCTGAACATCATGTACATCCCCAATTCCGGCGAGCTGGTAATTTTTGCCGGTGCATTTGTTGGGGCATGTGTTGGTTTTCTCTGGTATAACTCTTACCCGGCACAAGTATTTATGGGTGATACTGGCAGCCTTGCAATCGGCGGCATCATAGCCGTGTTTGCCATCATGATCCGCAAAGAGTTGTTGGTGCCATTGCTGTGCGGTGTGTTTGTGATAGAGAATTTGTCGGTAATTATACAGGTGGGCTGGTTTAAATATACAAGGATAAGATTTGGCGAGGGACGCAGGGTGTTTTTAATGTCGCCACTGCATCACCATTATCAGAAGAAAGGATTTCATGAAGCCAAGATCGTAACCCGGTTCTGGATCATCGGTATCCTGCTGGCGATAGTGACGATAATAACGTTGAAGCTGAGGTAGAGATGCCCCCCGACCCCCTAAAGGGGGAGATGATGTGCGATAGGAATAAATATTAAAGAAAAGATAAATAATGATACAGGACAGCAAAAACCAACCCAATCAAAAGCTCCCCCTTCAGGGGGCTGGGGGGCTAGTAGCAATTCTTGGAGCCGGCGAAAGCGGGGTGGGAGCGGCATGCCTGGCGCAACAGCAGGGCTATGATGTTTTTGTGTCGGATTTCGGGATGATTGCTGACGACTATAAAAAACAATTGCAGGACTGGAATATCCGCTTTGAAGAAAGGCAGCATACTGAAAGCGAAATACTTAAGGCTATTGAGGTAATTAAAAGCCCCGGTATTCCTGAAAAGGCGCCCATCATTAAAAAAATAAAAGAAAAGGGCATCCCGGTTATCTCTGAAATTGAATTTGCCGGCCGCTATACAAATGCCAAAATAATAGGAATAACCGGGTCGAACGGTAAAACGACCACCAGCAGCTTAACCTACCATATACTGAAGAATGCGGGATTAAATGTGGGCCTCGCTGGTAATATCGGTAAAAGTTTTGCCTACCAGGTGGCTACTGAAAAGTTCGACTTATATGTGCTCGAGCTGAGCAGCTTTATGCTCGACGATATGTTCAGTTTTAAGGCCGACATAGCCGTGCTATTAAATATTACGCCCGATCATTTAGACAGATACGATTATAAATTGGAGAATTATGCAGCATCGAAGTTTCGAATCACTCAAAACCAAACAGGAAATGATTATTTCATTTACTGCGCCGACGACCCGGAGACCATTAAGGGAATGGCGGACCGAACTTTTGCAGCACAGCAATTGCCGTTTTCTATCGAAAAAGAGATTGAACAGGGGGCATGCCTCCACCAGGACAATATTGTCATTAACCTTCATCAACAACATTTTGAAATGTCGATACACGAATTAGCTCTACAGGGTAAACACAATATTTATAACTCTATGGCATCAGGTATAGTAGCCAAAGTCCTGGAACTGCGTAATCCCGAAATGCGGGAGAGCATGGGCAACTTTAACGCGATCGAGCATCGGTTGGAGTCGGTTGCTGTGATATCAGGCATCAGCTTTATCAATGATTCAAAGGCTACAAATGTAAACTCAACATGGTATGCCCTTGAAAGCATGACCAGCGATGTGGTGCTGATACTTGGCGGAGTTGACAAGGGAAATGATTACGGGATGCTTAGAAGCCTGGTTAAGCAAAAGGTAAAGGCAATAGTTTGTTTAGGCAAGGATAACAAGCGCATACACGAAGCATTTGAGGATGTGGTTGACGTAATAGTGAATACCCACTCGGCGCAGGAAGCCGCAACGGTGTCTTATCACCTGGCAACAAAGGGTGATACCGTATTGTTGTCGCCGGCGTGTGCAAGTTTCGACTTGTTTAAGAATTATGAAGACAGGGGCAGGCAATTTAAGCAGGCGGTGAAGGAGTTATAGCCCCCTAACCGCCTAAAGGGGGAATGATGTGCGGATATGCAAATGTGCAGATGTGCGAATGAGAATTAATATTGAATAAAAGATTAGATAATAATAATGATACAGGATAGCAAAAACCAATCCAATCAAAAGCTCCCCCTTCAGGGGGCGGGGGGGGCTTATGCATAAAATACTCAATAACACAAAAGGCGACCGCTGGATCTGGCTGATAGTAATACTACTTTCGGTTATATCATTGCTGGCGGTTTACAGCGCCATTGGGTCGCTTGCCTATAAGAAGGGAGTGGGTACTGAAACGATTTTGTTAAAGCACCTGTTTATGATAGTGGGCGGTATTGGATTGATGTATTTATCGCACAAAATTGATTACCGTTATTATCGCGGCATTTCAAAGTTGCTGATGATCATCACCATCCCATTGTTGATGTACACGCTGTTATTTGGTAATCATGTTAACGAGGCCAGTCGCTGGATTGCGATCCCGGGAACCGGGCTCAGTTTTCAAACATCCGATTTGGCCAAGCTGGCGTTGATCACTTACCTGGCACGTACACTATCTATCAAACAAGAGAACATAAAAGATGTTAAGCAATCGTTCATCCCGATAATGGGTGCCGTTTGTGTTGTGTTCGCATTGATTGCCTGGGCGAACTTGTCGACCGCTTTGATGCTGTTTGGAGTTAGTATTTTATTGCTGATAATGGGCCGCATAAGCGTTAAGCAAATTGCGGTTGTATGTTTAGGTGGAATGGTGGTACTATCGGGTATCGTGTTTTTAGGGCCACGCCGCCACATGTATATCACCCGTATTGAAACCTTTATGCACCCTGAAAATGCTAATCCGGATAAAGCACAACAATCCAATCATGCCAAGATAGCCATTGCTACGGGCGGTATTTTTGGTAAGGGAATAGGCAACAGCGACGAGATAAACAGTTTACCCGAAGCATATTCGGATGAGATCTATGCGATAATAGTTGAAGAATACGGCCTGTTTGGCGGGATAGTGTTGATAGGGATTTACCTGTTTTTATTGTTTAGGTGTATAAAAATTGCAACCAGGGCGCCAAAGGCATTCGGTACTTTGCTTGCTGCCGGGTTGAGTTTTAGTTTGACCATACAGGCTTTTGCAAATATGGCGGTTGCCGTAGGTTTAGGCCCCGTTACCGGCATCCCGTTGCCATTTGTGAGCATGGGCGGAACATCTATATTGTTTACCAGCATTGCGTTTGGGATCATATTATCGGTAAGCAGGGATATTGACGAACCTAAAAAGGTAATAGTAGGGGAAATAAAGGAAGTAGCGATGGCTTAAGCCCCCTAACCCCCTGAAGGGGGAATGATGTGCAAATTCGTGAATGTGCGGATGTGCGAATAAAAAGAATAAAATAAAAAGAAAGCTGAAATGGTACAAAGCAAAAGCATACCCAATCAAAAACTCCCCCTTCAGGGGGCTGGGGGGCCGCGCATTATCATAAGTGGTGGCGGTACCGGGGGGCATATTTTCCCGGCTATTGCTATTGCCAATGCTTTGAAAAAGCTTGATCCGGCTACTGAGATCTTATTTGTTGGGGCTGCCGGGAGAATGGAGATGGAAAAGGTGCCGGCGGCAGGTTATAAAATAATAGGGTTGGAGATCCAGGGCATTCAACGTAAGTCTATCTGGAAGAATGTGATGTTCCCGGTTAAGCTGATGCTGAGCGTCAGGCGTTCTTTGGAGATTATTAAGGAATTTAAACCCGATGCGGTGGTTGGTGTTGGGGGATATGCTTCGGGGCCTTTATTGTATGCTGCATCAGTGAAAAACATCCCGTATTTAATACAGGAGCAAAATTCATACGCTGGCATAACCAATAAGTGGTTGGGTAAGAAGGCCAGCAAGATCTGTGTTGCATTTGACGGTATGGATAAGTTTTTTCCGTTCGACCGCATTATTAAAACAGGTAACCCTATCCGCAAGGATTCGGTAAATATTGCTGGTAAGCACATGCAGGCGTTGGAATTATATAAATTATCAACGTTTAAAAAAACCATATTGGTTATAGGCGGCAGCCTTGGTGCGCGTACGTTGAACAATAGCATAATGGCCGGGCTTGATAAGCTGATAGCAGCCGACGTGCAGGTAATATGGCAAACCGGTAAGTTTTATTACAAGGGAATAATTGAAAAATTAGGTGAAGATTTTAACCCGGATATCAGGATTCTTGAATTTGTTAACCGGATGGACCTCGCTTTTGCCGCGGCAGATGTGATCATATCAAGAGCAGGCGCCGGAACAATAGCCGAGTTGTACATGGTGAAAAAGCCTGTGATCCTGGTACCGTCGCCTAACGTGGCAGAAGATCATCAAACAAAAAATGCTTTGGCATTGGTGCAAGAGAACGCAGCTGTATTTATTGCAGACCGGGATGCAGAAGAAAAATTAGTGGATAAGGCACTTGAACTGTTAAACGATAAGGAAACGCAAAGAAAGCTAAGCGAAAACATTGGCAAAATGGCAATGCCTGATGCTGATGAGGTTATAGCGAAGGAAGTATTTAAAATGATTAAATAGTTTAGGAGTTCATAGTTGATGGTTCATAGTTCATAGATGGAGAGAAAAAGATCAGTGGAATCATCAAACAATAAATCGGTGAAATTGCAAAGTTTAATCGGTGAAATCAAAATAAGAAATGGAGTTAAATAACATAAAACGGGTTTATTTGGTAGGAATAGGGGGCATCGGCATGAGCGGATTGGCCCGGTATTTTCACCATTTGGGTTGTGTTGTTTGCGGCTATGATAAAACATCAACCGATCTGACTAACGACTTGCATAACGAAGGCATTCAGATCATTTTTGATGATCGTCCGGATTGGATTCCTTATGCTTTTCAAACGCCGGACGAAGGGACGCTGATTATCTATACGCCTGCCATTCCAAAAGATTCAGCTATACTGAATTTCTTTAAGAACAACGGTTTTGAGTTGTTCAAGCGGTCGCAGGTATTGGGGATCATCAGCAAAAGCATGTTTACAGTTGCTGTTGCGGGTACGCACGGCAAAACCACGACATCAACAATGGTTGCCCATATTTTAACGGATTCGGGTAAGGATTGCTCGGCATTTTTAGGCGGGCTGTCAACAAATTACCACAGCAACGTGCTGTATGGCAAAAATAACATTGTGGTGGTTGAGGCAGATGAATACGATCGTTCATTCCTGACGCTGTATCCTGATGTCGCCATCATTACGTCAATGGATGCCGACCATTTGGATATTTATGGCGATCACGCGCATTTGACTGATTCGTTCAAAATGTTCGCTTCGCAGATAAAACCGGGCGGCACACTGATCCACAAAAAAGGGCTGGCTTTGGATAGCGGCTTTACCTATGCAGTTGAAGCGGAAGCTGATGCCACAGCATCGAACATAAGAATAGAGAACGGCGATTTCTATTTCGATTTTAAAAATAGTCAGAGCAGCATCACCAATATTAAAATGGGAATTGCCGGTACGCACAATATTGAAAACGCGGTTGCTGCTATTGAAGCATGTTTGATCCTGGAGGTTTCGCCTGACGCTATAAAAAGCGCGCTGGAATCATTCCGGGGTGTACACCGCCGTTTTGAATATGTAATAAAAAACGATCATCAAATATTTATTGATGATTATGCCCATCATCCGGAAGAATTGAAGGCAGCTATAAAATCGGTAAAAAGATTATACCCTGGCAAAAAGCTGACGACCATTTTTCAGCCGCATTTATACACCCGTACCCGTGACTTTGCGGATGGGTTTGCAGAGGCACTTGATCTGTCGGACGAACTGATCATCCTGGATATTTACCCTGCGCGTGAATTGCCGATTGAGGGTGTAAACGCCGACATGATATTGGAGCGGATGAAGCTTGAAAACAAGCGCCGCATCAGCAAACAGGATGTTTTGGCTGTGATAAAGGAAGAAAAGCCGGAGCTGCTGTTAACAGTTGGCGCAGGCGATATCGATACATTGGTTCAACCATTAAAACACATATTGGAAAATGTTTAAGAAACGCATCTGGAAACCGCTGTTGATCAGCCTTGCATGGATAACATGCTTTGGCGGCCTGGTGGTGCTGATGAGTTTTATTAATCAAAAGAAGGATGAAGTAGTTTGTAAGGATGTTAAAATTTACATTCCCGGCAACCAGTATTTTATAGATAGGGACGAGGTTGACAATATTTTGCAAGTGAACAGCCATGCGCTTATTGGCCGTAGGATGGCCGATATTAACATACATGAGCTCGAAAATAAATTAAAGAGCAATCCATTTATCGAGTTTGCCAAGGTGTACACTGATATGGATGGGATTATTAATGTAGAGATCAGCCAGCGCCAGCCGATTTTGAGGGTGATGAACCGCTTTGACCAGGATTTTTATGTGGATCAGCATGGCTTGAAAATTCCTTTATCAGGAAATTTTACCGCAAGGGTAATAGTGGCAAATGGATATATCGACGAGGCATTTGCCAATCATGTAGACAGCCTTCATACGCCGATGGCGGCTGAGCTTTTTAAGACTGCTGATTACATAAGGAAAGATTCACTTTGGGATGCGCAGATAGCGCAGATCTACGTGAATAAGGATCATGAAATTGAGCTGATCCCGCGGGTAGGCAACAATAGGATTTTGCTGGGCAACGCAGATTCATTGGACAGCAAGTTTCACAACCTGCTGGTATTTTATAAAAAAGCGCTGCCTTTGGTTGGTTGGGATGCATATAAAGTTATAAACATAAAATACGCTAACCAGGTGGTTGGCGTACGAAACGAGAATAAAAAAACAGATTCATTAAAAGCAAAAACAGCTGCTAACGATTCGACAAAAGCGATTAGGGATACATCTATTATAAAAAAGAATTGATATGGACAAAACTTCAACTCAAGAAAAAACCTCACCAATAGTAGTGGGATTGGACATAGGTACTACAAAGATCTGTGCCATTGTTGGGCGTAGGAGCAAGAACGGCAAAATTGAAGTGTTGGGTATTGGCAAGGCCGAATCTGCAGGAGTTACGCGCGGGATGGTTTCAAACATTGATAAAACTGTGCAGGGGATAAGTATTGCTGTTGATGTAGCAGGTACACAATCGAACGTGGAAATCAAAGTAGTGAACGTAGGCATTGCAGGTCAGCATATTAAGAGCTTGCAACACCGCGGATTAATTACCCGCCGCGATATGTCGAACGAGATCTCCCGTAAGGATATTGACAAGTTGGTTGAAGATATGTATAACTTGGTAATGCCTCCGGGTGAAGAGATCATTCATGTATTGCCACAGGAATTTACAGTTGATAATGAGCCGGGTATAAAGGACCCGATCGGTATGGCAGGCGTAAGGCTTGAAGCCAACTTCCATATCATCTCGGGCCAGGTTACTGCTATAAAAAATATAGTAAAGTGTGTTAACAAGGCAGGTCTGCAAAGCGAAGAACTTACACTGGAGCCCTTGGCTTCGTCGGAATCTGTATTGAGCGACGAGGAGAAGGAAGCTGGTGTTGTTTTGGTTGATATCGGCGGTGGTACTACAGATGTTGCTATCTTCCACGAGGGTATTATCCGTCATACAGCGGTTATCCCATTCGGCGGTAACAGTGTAACTGAAGATATCCGCGAGGGTTGTTCAGTAATGCGCAACATTGCGGAGCAGCTGAAGGTAAGGTTCGGATCGGCTTTGGCTGAAGAAAATAAAGAAAACGAGATTGTTTGTGTTCCCGGCTTACGTGGCCGCGAGCCGAAGGAGATCTCGGTAAAGAATCTGGCTTTCGTGATCCAGGCCCGTATGGAAGAGATAGTGGAGCATGTTTACTACGAGATTAAGTCATCGGGATACGAGAAAAAGCTGATAGCAGGGATAGTAATCACAGGCGGCGGCGCGCAGCTTAAACACCTGGCCCAACTGGTTGAATATGTTACAGGTTTGGATTGCCGCGTAGGTTACCCTAATGAGCATTTGGCTAAGAATGAAATGTTGCCGAAGAATGTTTATGAGGAATTACAAAGCCCGACTTTCGCTACTGGTATAGGCCTGTTGATAAAGGGGATCCAGAAGATGGAGTATAACGATTACGTGCCGGTAGCTGAGGAGAAAAAGGATGTGAAGCCACGTTACACCGAGGATAGAAAGTTTGGTTTATTAGGAAAATTATTGGAAAGTGGTAAGCGTTTTATTAAGGACGACATTAATGATGAGGATTTTTTAAAGTAAACTTTCCACATCGGCGCTATCTTTCCACATATTGACAATTGTGGATAAGTGTTGTTGAAAAAGTTTTAATATTACAATAGAGAAATCTGATTATTCGTCAATCACATATAACTCAATATAAGGATTATGCAGTTTGAGATGTTAAAAGAAAAGTCGTCTATCATCAAAGTAATTGGTGTTGGCGGCGGAGGGGGTAACGCAGTTAACCACATGTACAGGCAGGGAATTACCGGTGTGGACTTTATTATATGTAACACTGATGCGCAGGCATTGGAGTTAAGCCCCATCCCCAACAAGGTACAATTGGGTGCGAGCCTTACTGAAGGAATGGGCGCTGGTTCCATACCCGAAGTTGGTAAAAATTCGGCTATAGAAAATATTGATGATATAAAACAAATGCTTGGCTCCAACACCAAAATGCTGTTTATAACAGCAGGTATGGGTGGCGGTACCGGTACAGGGGCAAGCCCTATTATAGCAAAGGCTGCCCGCGAAATGGATATCCTTACCGTTGGGATCATAACTACCCCGTTTGCTTTTGAAGGCAAGCGCCGTAAGTTACAGGCCGATGCCGGTATGGAAGAGCTGAAAAAGAATGTAGATTCCTTTCTGGTGATTAGTAACGACAGGTTACGCCAGATTTTCGGAAACCTAACTTTAGGTTCTGCATTTGCACAGGCCGATAATATTTTAACAACTGCCGCAAAAGGCATTGCCGAAATTATTACGCTGCCAGGCTACATAAACGTCGATTTTAAGGATGTACGCACTGTGATGAAAGATAGCGGTGTATGTATCATGGGCAGCTCGTCTGCCGATGGTGAAAACCGCGCATCTAAGGCTGTGGAAGGTGCATTGGCATCTCCGTTGTTAAAGGATAACGAGATTGAAGGTGCACGTTATATCCTGCTGAACATCAGCTCGGGTGTGAAGGAAGTAACCATGGATGAAGTGAGCGTAATTACTGACTACATACAGGAAGAAGCCGGTTTGGCTGCCGACCTGATCTGGGGTAATTGCATCGACGAGAATTTAGGTGAAAAGATCTCAGTTACCATTATCGCTACCGGTTTCCAAACCAAGGATGAGCGTGAGAAGGAGCAAAGCACCAAGAAAGTAGTTTCGATGCTGATGCCTGAACCCGCACCAAAGGCTAAACCGGTAAATGAGTTTATTACCCCGGTAAAAGCTGATGCTGTTGCTGAGCCTTATATGAAAATGAAGGAAGAGCCTAAGCAAACAGGCTTGTTCGACCTTTTTGCCGCCCCGCGCGCAGAAGAGCCACAGGTTGTAAGATATGATCTTTCTGCACGGGAAGAGCCGGTTGCTGAAGAAGAGGAATCTGACGTGCCGGAAATGACCTTTAAAATAAGTGAACCTGCAACCAATTTTATGCAGCCTAAGGAAGAAAAACTTCCTGAACCTGAAAAGGAGCCGGAAATTGTTGTTGGTGCTGATGATAACAAAACCAATGAGTCGATTGAAGAGCAGTTGCGTAAATCGCGTGAGCGCATCATGAGGCTTAAGGACCTGAGCATGAAGCTGCGCAGCGGCAACATCCAGGAGATGGAAAGTGTGCCGGCCTACAAACGCAAGGAAATTGCCTTACAGCAAACTCCTGCGAGCGATGAGAGCCATGTTTCCCGCTTCTCATTATTGCCTGACAGCGAAGGCAATATCGAGATTAAGAACAATAACTCGTTCCTGCATGATAATGTCGATTAGTTAATTAGAGGTTAGAGATCAGAGGTTAGTTCTTTTGCGCCGGATAGGTAAGTTTAAGAAACAAATTCCTAATTGTATTTATATAAAAGGCCTTGCAAATTTTGCAGGGCTTTTATTTTGAAAACAGCTTCAGGGTTGTTTTCAAAATTTATCTCCTATTGCTAATCCTCCCAAACCCCGCTGCCAGGAACTAATCTCTAATTAACCAAACTCTAATCTCTAGCATTATAGCCTATTATAAAAAGTAATAATGATTGTTTCTGCACGTTTTAAGGGCTATATTTGTATTTTTATCTACACAATAAAAACGTAGCGGTTTGGACATATTTAACAAGATCTCAAAAAACATGGGCGGTCCGCTTGGACAGCATCAAAAATGGTCGCACGGATATTTTTCTTATCCAAAACTGGAAGGTGAAATTGGCCCGCACATGATGTTCAATGGAAAAGAGCATTTGGTTTGGAGTTTGAATAATTACCTGGGATTGGCTAATCACCCTGAAGTTAGAAAAGCTGATGCACAGGCAGCTGCTGATTATGGCATGGCTTACCCAATGGGTGCGCGTATGATGTCGGGTAACTCTATCCACCATGAAGAACTGGAAGCTGCTCTTGGCACCTTTGTAGGTAAGGAAGACGCGTTTTTATTGAACTACGGTTACCAGGGAATGGTATCGATTATAGACACGCTGGTTGACAGGAATGACGTGATCGTGTACGATGCAGAATCGCACGCTTGTATTATAGACGGATTAAGGATGCACATGGGTAAGCGCTACGTTTACCAGCATAATGATATTGAAAGCTGCGAAAAACAGCTGGAACGTGCTACTAAGCTTGCCGAACAAACCGGTGGTGGCATCCTGCTGATAACCGAAGGTGTTTTCGGTATGTCGGGAGCACAGGGTAAGCTGAAGGAGATCATCGACCTGAAAAAGAAATACGATTTCCGCATTTTAGTTGACGATGCACACGGTTTCGGTACCATGGGCAAAACAGGTGCCGGTACGCACGAAGAGCAGGATTGTGTTGATGGGGTTGATGTTTACTTCGGGACGTTTGCCAAATCAATGGCGGGGATAGGCGCATTTGTAGCTGCCAACAAAGAGATCGTTGATTACCTGCGTTATAACATGCGCTCACAGATCTTCGCCAAGGCATTGCCAATGCCAATGGTGATCGGTTTGAAGAAACGTTTTGAGTTGTTAAAATCTCAACCAGAATTGCGCGAAAAGCTTTGGGAGATCTCCAATACCCTACAGAAGGGATTAAGGGAACGCGGCTTTAATTTGGGTGTTACAAACACTATGGTTACCCCGGTAATACTGGAAGGCGACCTGTATGAAGCAACCGCCCTAACCCGCGACCTGCGCGAGAATTACGGCATTTTCTGTTCGATAGTTATTTACCCGGTGATCCCTAAAGGACTGATCTTGTTAAGGCTGATCCCAACTGCATCACATAGCCTGGAAGATGTTCAGCGTACGCTGGATGCTTACAGCGAAATGGCTGAAAAGTTGAAAGCCGGATATTACAAAGAGAATAAATTAGTGGTAGCGTAAAGTCATCCAACGTGTTGGCGACAGTTATTTTGTCATTCTGAGTTGTAAAATCCGCTGGATTGCGAAGGTCAAATGACAAGAAAGGGATGTCATGCTGAGGCACTCGAAGCATGTGGGCAAAGGCCTCTGCACCATGCTTAGCACGCGGATTGGCCTCTGCGCACGTCGCACTTCGAGTGCCTCAGTGTGACACCCCACCCCTAAGATGTATAACTTGTCATGGGTAGCGAGAGCGAAGAATCTTCAGCGCAAGGCATGAACGCAGGATAGGTATACCGCAGACCCAGCAATTCGATAAGATTCTTCGCTATGCTCAGAATGACAAATGGCTTAAATAGTGTGCAGTAACAAAAATGACATAGTTTATATAAATATCAATTAGCCTTTCGGATTCCGAAAGGCTTTTTTATTTTTACCGCTTACCAATTGAAAACCCTATGCTATCCCGGAGAAATTTTATCAAAATAAATGGCGTAACTACTGCTGGTATTGGCTTAGGCTTAAAACCCGCCTGGTTTACTGCAAAGCTTAAACAGTATGAAAGCCTTCGCCCTAAATTAAGTGAACGCAAATTCACCAGCAAGGCTGTTGAGTCAACTATAAAAAGTGTAAAGGCCACCATTAAGGATCCGGAGCTGGCATGGCTGTTTGAAAACTGCTATCCAAACACTTTGGATACTACGGTAAAATATTCCGAGAAGGGCGGTCGCCCGGATACTTTTGTAATCACCGGCGACATCAACGCCATGTGGATGCGCGATTCATCCGCACAGGTTTGGCCGTACCTGCCCTTGATAAAGAATGATCCGGAATTAAAGAACTTAATAAAAGGTGTGCTTAACCGGCAGGCTAATTATATCCAGGTAGATCCGTATGCAAACGCGTTTAACGAGGGTGCAACCGGCAGCGAGTGGGATAGCGACCGTACTGACATGAAGCCTGAGCTGCATGAGCGTAAATGGGAAATAGATTCACTTTGTTACCCGGTAAGACTAGCCTTCAACTATTGGAAGATTAGCGGCGACAGCAGTTTTTTTGATGAGAATTGGCAAAAGGCAGGCAAAACAATTGTTGCCACGTTTAAGGAGCAGCAACGTAAAACCAGCAAGGGGCCTTACCATTTCCAGCGTAAAACTGAGGTGTCGACCGATACCGCACCGTTAAGTGGTTACGGAAACCCGGTTAAACCTGTTGGTTTGATTTGTTCTATCTTCCGTCCAAGCGATGATGCTACCATTTATCCGTTCCTGGTGCCGTCTAATTACTTTGCAGTAGTGAGCTTATACCAAATGGCAGAGATGTACCAGAAAATTGCCAATAATTCGGCTATGGCAATTGAATGTAAAGCTTTGGCTGCAGAAGTTGCTCATGCGCTGCAAAAATATGCCACCGCCCAGCACCCGGTTTACGGCAAGGTATTAGCTTATGAGGTTGACGGTTTTGGCAATCAGCTATTTATGGACGATAGCAATGTGCCAAGCCTGCTGGCACTGCCTTATCTGAATGCCCTTTCGGAACATGATCCGCTTTATATAAATACCCGCAAGATGATATTAAGTTCATCAAACCCCTACTTCTTTAAGGGCAAGGCTGCTGAAGGCATTGGCGGGCCGCACGTAGGTTTGAATTATATCTGGCCGATGAGTATTATCATGCGGGCGCTAACCTCAACCGACAAGGCTGAGATAGCAAAATGCATCAACTGGCTTAAAACTACCCATGCGGATACAGGCTTTATGCATGAATCATTCAACAAGGATAACCCTGCTGATTTTACCCGCAAATGGTTTGCCTGGGCGAATACTTTATTCGGTGAATTAATAATTAAAGTACATAAATATTACCCGGAATTGCTGTAAAAACAACACAATAAATTTTAACGGTAATATTTTAGTAGCAGCTGAAATTGAAATATTGAATGGTTTTTTGGCTAAACGTTTTCTTGTTTTCAATAATTGTGAACATTACATTAAAATAGTGTAAAATAGATCGCTTATAAAACGTGTTATTATTACGTATTTAATATTTTTTCAATAGTATTAAATACTTCGATAACGAATGTTTTAGGTTGAAAAAGTTTAATTAAACCACTTTAGAGGCATTATTTTTCTTCTCAAAAGTTTTTAATTAAGAAAAAACATTTTAGATTAGCTTCATAAAACAATAAACCTCAATATTTAACAAAAGGAGTAACTGAAATGAAAAAATTTACTGAAGTAAAAGAACTGGTAGCATCTTTGGAAGCAGATGCTGACAAATTCTACACTAAAGGCAACAGCGCAGCTGGCACCCGTGTAAGAAAAGGTATGCAAGACCTTAAAAATTTAGCCCAGGCTATCCGCCTTGAAGTACAGGAGGCGAAAAACAAGGCCTAGGTAATAGAATATAATTCTTTACTTTATTAAAAAGCCCGTTTCGATAAATTCGAAGCGGGCTTTTTACTTTTAAGCTTTTTAATAAATATGTCATTGCGAGCGTAGCGTGGCAACCTCGTCGCAAGCAGAGCGAATATGCACGGCGACGAGGTTGCTTCGTCGTTCCTCCTCGCAATGACAAGGGGGGATTATTGGGTTATTCTCTTAGTCTCCGCTATTATCTTCGCTGCAATGTTTTCGCTAACCTGCACCAATGGCAAACGCAATGTGTCGCCACAAATGCCTAAATGCTTCAGCGCGGTTTTAACACCGGCCGGGCTGCCTTCAACAAACATTAGGCGAGTAAAATCAATTAAATCCAAATGTGGTTTTAGGGCCGATTTAAAATCGCCGGCAAGGCCGGTTCTGATCATATCTGACATTTGCCTTGGCAAAGCATTGCCAACTACCGAAATCACGCCAACACCACCTAAAGCGATCATTGGCAGGCTGATTGGATCATCGCCAGAGATCAATAAAAAGTCTTCCGGTTTATCCCTTGCTATCTGGTTCAGCTGGTCGAAATTACCCGAAGCCTCCTTAATGCCGATGATGTTTTTAAAATCCTTAGCCAGCCTTACAGTAGTTTCTGCGCTTATATTGCTGCCCGTACGGCTTGGTACGTTGTACAAAATAATTGGCAGCGGTGTTACCGCGGCAATGGCTTTGTAATGCTGATAAATGCCCTCCTGTGTAGGCTTATTGTAATGCGGGCTTGCCGATAGTATAGCATCATAACCTGTGGCATCAAATGCCTTGATTTGCTCAACAAGTTCAAGGGTGTTATTGCCGCCTAAGCCTGCAACCAGGCCTACACGACCATTAACCGCTTTTGAAGTATATTTCCAGATCTGCTTTCGTTCATCACTGCTCAGGGTGGCGCTTTCACCGGTTGTACCCAATGAAACGATGTATTCCACACCTCCGTCAATTAAATAGTTGATGAGCTTTCCTAAAGCCTCATAATCAACCTGTCCGTCTGCCTGAAAGGGGGTGATTATAGCCACCCCGGTTCCGTAAAATCTGTTCATGTTAGTTATTAAAGGGTGCTAAGATAGCAATAGTTCATAGTTCATGGTTGATGGTTCATGGTTTTTTTGTGCGGGTAAGTTCATAGTTGATGGTTCATAGATCATGGCAGCTGCATTCAGCTATACAATATCGGCCCGAATAGTTTTCAGCTATAACCCAACAACCATCGACCTTCCGGTCATGAACCACTAAAAACTCACCCCTAACCTTATGGCCGAATTGGTATTACTGCCGCTATTAAACGATTTGCCATACATCAGCCTGAAATTAAGGTATTGTATGCCAACGCCAAGTTCGGTGTAGTTTTTTATTTCGGGCGTTGAGAGGTAATTGATATCAAGGATCTCCTGCAATTTTAATTTCCTGATCAGCGGGATCTTATTGAGGATAAAGCCGGAGAAATTTTGCTCAAAATGCCCTTCGATGTATTCAGTCTTGGTACTGTAGGTATAGTAATTCAGTAATAAGAAACTGTTGATGCCGGTTTGGGACAACAAGATCTGGTTGCCGGAAAATTGTTTGTAATCGGGATAGAAAAGACTTTTATTATTCAGGAACTTACCCGCTCCGATGAAGAATGAAGTTTGCCCCAGTACGCCGGCGCTTATGTTCGACTTGGAAACATCGGCGCTCAATAGATCATAATCTACATCCGATCCAAAAATGCTTTTTACACCTTTGGTATAGCTAATGCCGATAGTAGGGTATTTTGATGGCAAATACCGTTTGCCGGTAGGGTAGGTTTCGTACTTGTCACTAAAATCATAAGTGGTTCTTAAGCCGATCTTGAACGATTGGTTATCCGCAAACAACGGTGTTTCCAGGTTCGGCGTAAATGGATTGTTTGAGGTATAATCCCTGTCGCCAGGGTTAAAGAAGCTGAATGATGACGAGTTTGCGAGCGATTTCCTGTCGGCCCATTCAACAATCCCACTGGCCATCCATCCACCGGTTATGCGCCTGCTTGCCGATGCCGATAAATATTGTTTTTGGTAAAGTTTTTCGTAGTTCTGTTTTTCAAATAAACTGTAAAACGTGTTCACCAGCGAAGATATTGGCTGGCGGTTGTTAAGATCAGTAATTTCAGACCCTGCGCTAAAACCCAGGTTGTAATTGCCGGATGGGATGCCCGCATAAAGAGTACCGGTTAACTTTTTATCAGAGAAGCCATATCCTGCCTTTGCTCCGACAACCAAATACTTATTGGTCGAGCTGTCGATTTGTTTGCTGAATGATGCGCCATAATTTAAATTAAAACCCTGTATCGTATTAAAACCTATTGACGGTAAAATAGCATCCAGGTTGTAATACTCATGATCATAACGGTTAACATGACGGTAGTTTTTATAGGTGAGATCGACAAGGCTAAATTTGTTATTTACCTTATCCAATGAGTCGAGATATTCCTTCGATTCCCGCTTTTTAGCCAGTATAGCCTTTTTGGTATAGTCCGTTTTTTCCTCATCGGTTAGCGGGATCGGCCTTTCATTTTCCCAATAGGCCGAATCTTTTTTGTTGCTTTCTTTGGTAACCCTGAGCACCTCGGAAAAGTCTTTTTTATTCAATTTAGGTTCAAGCTCATAATCTTTATAAACCGAAATAAAATATCCGCCAATTTTAAAGCCCAGCAAGCCGCCGGTAAACTCAAATTTAACTGACGATGGCATCCAAACCTGCTGGCTTACCGGTAAAAACTGCTCACTTACCTTCAGCGTATCAACAAAGTTGATGTTCTGTTTTTTGGTGATAAAAAAATCATAGCCATACATCCGCCAGCTGTCCTCTAAAATGTAGATATACCCCTGGAAACAGGCGTCGTAGCCGCGTTTGGGGATCACCTTTATCTTGTCGACAGTTTCGCCATTTTCTGTAGTAAAGCCTACATATTTATAGTTGTAATAAAACAGGGCGTTGTCGGCAATTGGTGAAATAAGCGGACGTAAGCTTAATCCGCCCCAATTCTGGATATTCTCATAAAAATTCACCTGGATATCTGAGGCCCGGTTATAACTGAATGCCTGGTTGCTACCCGATACTTTTGACGAGATCATCTCTTCATGCACCTTATTCGGCCGCATAAAGCTGTATTTTGATTCTGATTCGGACAGGTAAACGATTCCCCTGCGGTTTGAATCGAGGCCCATTTCGCGGGTTGCCTTCTGTACGTCAATACCCAAAAAGTGTTTCGGCGCCGCAAGTAGTTTTTGCAGGCCTTTTATATAAACTTCACAGCTGTAGGCGTCAACCTCGTTAAGGTGTTTTTTACGGTTTTTTATTGCCTTGCGGATAATTGCATAAGCAGGATCTTCGCCGCCTGCCTTAACCACAACATCGCCAAGCTGGTAGGTCTCTGTTTGTAAAACCACGTTTATCGACTGGTTTTTGTTCAATTCGATTTTTCTGCTTTGCTGCCTGTAGCCAACCGCCTTGTACTGTACATCATAAGTGCCGGGTTTTAGCTGCAACCCGTATTCGCCTTCACTGTTCGCAGAGGTGCCCTTAGTGGTGTTCTTTATGTAGATACTTGCAAAGGGAATTGCTTTGTTTTGTTCATCTGTGATCTTGCCGCTTATGGTAACTGTTTGAGAAAATATATTGAAACTTATTAAAATAAACAGAGTGGAGAGTAGTGTGAATTTCATGTAAAAGGCTTTGATGCTAAGGTCAATCAAATTTAAACAACCTGAACGGGCTATTTTGTTAATTATTGTTAAAGGGAAATTGGCGGGTATTAAAGTGATATAAGAGAGAGAAATACCCTGAAATATTGCAATAAGTGTAAAAAAATAAAGCCTCCGCACACTCGCTGCTTGGAGGCTTTAACCTAAACCTTATCACAATAGGCAGGCAAGGATTGCCCGCCATATGAAGCCACTAATATATAGTTTTTAGTGACACTCAGAAAATTTTTCGTATTAAAATGACGGATATTATTATTTAAATATACTTATGAATGAAAACAGTAACTTAAAGTTAAATTAACAGAACGCGGGAATATTTAGCCGATCATTTCGAACAATTCAGCGTCAGTTATTATAGGAATATTCAGCTTTTGCGCCTTCTCCAATTTGGCGGGACCCATGTTATCTCCTGCTACCAGGTAGTTAAGCTTGGCCGATATGCTGCTCACTATTTTACCCCCGTTTTGTTCGATAATATCCTTTAACTCATCCCTTGAGAATTTTTCAAAAACACCGGATATAATAAAGGTTTGGCCGCTGAGCTTTTCGCTGGCAAGGTTTACTTCCTTCTCTACGGTTACAAATTGCAAACCATAATCCTTTAATTTTTGGATCTCGTCTCTATGATTTTGATCACTAAAATAATCGATGATGCTTAATGCAATGCGTTCGCCTATTTCCTCGGCGGTTATCAATTCTTCAAACGAGGCAGCAGCCAGGTTGTCGATATTTTTAAAATGAGCGGCGAGCTTTCTTGCTACTGTTTCGCCAACATATCTTATCCCCAAACCAAAAAGGACCTTTTCAAAAGGCATCTCTTTTGATTTTTCAATCCCATCCAGCATGTTGTTGATGGATTTCTCACCAAATCTGCCCATCTTTTTCAGTTCATCACTGTAAACCGATAGTCCATAAATATCACTAATATGGCTAATAAATTTATTTTGGTAAAGCGTTTCGATGGTTTCGTCGCCAAGGCCATCAATGTTCATTGCCTTTCGACTTATGAAATGTTGCATTTTTCCTACGATCTGCGGGCGACAACCTTCATCGTTAGGGCAGTAGGAGGCAGCTTCACCTTCCTTGCGGATCAGCAGCGTACCACATTCAGGGCAGTGAGTTATATAATGTATTGGTTTGGTCGACGGATCCCGCTTATCCAAATTTACACTAATGATCTTCGGGATGATCTCCCCTCCTTTCTCAACAAACACCCAGTCGTGTTCATGCAGTTTAAGGCGCTTTTCAATTTCATCGGCATTATGCAGCGTTGCGCGTTTAACCGTGGTCCCAGCAAGCTGTACCGGCTTTAAATTGGCAACAGGTGTAACCGCTCCGGTACGACCAACCTGGTAGGTGACTGCCAATAGCTCAGTTTGTACCTGTTCTGCTTTGTATTTATACGCAATGGCCCAGCGTGGCGATTTGGCGGTAAAGCCTAGTTCCTGCTGTTGGGCGTAGCTGTTTACCTTGATAACTATGCCGTCGATGTCGTAGCTTAAATCAAAGCGTTTTTTGTCCCAATAACTAATGAAGCTAAAAACCTCCTCAATGTTGCCGCACAGCTTGCTGTGTTCGTTGGTATGGAAGCCCCAGCTTTTTACCGCCTGCAGGCTTTCCCAGTGGGTTCTGAATAAAAGTTTTTCTGTATACAGGAAGTACAGGAAGCAATCCAGCGGGCGTTTGGCTACTTCGGCCGAATCCTGCATTTTTATTGTCCCCGATGCAAAATTACGCGGATTGGCATAAGGCACTTCTCCGGCTTCAATTCGTTCATTGTTCAATCGCTCAAACGCCTTCAGGTGCATAAACACTTCGCCACGGATCTCAAACTGATCCGGGTAGTCGCCGCCCTTAAGTCGCTTGGGTATCGTATTAATGGTGCGCACGTTGGTGGTAACATCATCGCCCTGGATGCCGTCTCCCCGCGTAACAGCACGCACTAGCGCCCCGTTTTCATAAGTGAGGCTCATAGACAAGCCATCGAACTTAAGCTCACATACATACTCAAAGTTGTCGCCTATGGCTTTGCGGATACGCTGGTCGAAATCAAGCAGTTCCTGCTCGTTATAAGTATTGCCTAACGACAGCATGGGCCAGCGGTGCCTTACGTTTACAAAATCTTTGGTAAGATCTCCGCCCACCTTTTGTGACGGAGAATCAGGATCTTCAAATTCAGGGAACTGCTTTTCAAGAGCGATCAACTCTTCCAATTTCTTATCGAAATCAAAATCGGCAATGGTAGGCATTGCCAGCACATAGTAGTTATAACTATGCTGCTTTAATTCTGATGAAAGGGATTCAATTCGGTTTTTAGCTTCTGCCGGTGACATATAAGCGAAGATAGAAAATTTATAATTTGAAAATATCTTTTAAACCCTCCGGATTTTGGACGGTCTTACAATCAAACAAATATAAATTTACTATGAAAAATTACGGAAAAATATTAATGCTTGCATCAGGTATCTCATTATTTGCTGTAGCAAGCAGTAACGCACAAATTGTAGTTAGGGCACGTTTAGAACGCCCGAGAACTGTTGTTGTAGTAAGGCCACTCCGTCCATCGCCGCGCCACGTGTGGGTTGCTGAAGAATGGACTCCAAGCGGCGGCACTTATGTTTATAAAGCCGGTTATTGGGCAGAGCGCCCCCACCCACGAGCATATTGGGTTGCCGGAAGATGGCATCACAGCCACAGAGGTTATATCTGGATTTCAGGGCACTGGAGCTAATATCCACAATACTTTAAGTAAAGATGCCCGGTTTTGATAGGCCCGGGCATTTTTATTTGCCTGCCGTTGCTACGTCCGTATTGAACGATATCGGAACGGTCATCCCGCCGGGTAGGGAAGGGCTATCAGGAAATTGCATATCGCCCATCATTACCTGTTTTAATTTTGCTTCTGTTATCCAGCCCGTTGTCTTATCTATCCTTATGTCTGATATCATTGAACCCTTCAGGTTATATTTTACTGCCAGGCCATTTATATTTACAGGTTTGGCGCTGGTATCGGAGGCAAGAGTGCCTTCGCCATGAATAAAATAGGTGCCGGCAACTACGTCGGCAAGCTGGTAGGTAGACGATACGGTCGTTTCGGCCGGGCTCATCAGTTTGTTGGTGACCGTCCAGCTGGCCCCTTTTGCCACAAATGTATTTGGAAAAATTGCAGTACCCATCTCAATACTACCTTTGAAAGCGTTTGGCCCGAACGATTGCATAAATTGTGCTGTGAACTGTGCTTTCTTTATCGAATCGGCGCCGGGTACATTTTGCAGCGCCCCGATGATCATTTTATCCACATTGGTTACGGATCTTATCTTCCCTGTTTTAGTCATTTCTAAATTAAACGGCTTATTCATCATGGCCGCCAGCATAACAGACGGCAGATCTTTTGGATCATTTTTCTTTGAATCAAGGTCGACGGCGTTTTCAGCCAGGTCCATTTTCATATTGAGCGATTGATAGCTCACTTCCATGTTGTAAACAGTGTCCGTTACCCCGGTTACCTTAAACGCCATCTTAAAAGCAAAAGTGAGATTGACGGAATTTTGCTGCCCGCTTACGGTTTGATTGATCGTAGAAGTTGCATCAGAAGTAAGATAGTAAGTGGTGCCCTTAACGAGGTTTAAGGCCGGTTTGAATTTTTGCGGGTAACAGCAACCGACAGCAATTATAAAAAAGAATGTGAATAAAACGTGTCTCATTGTAAAAACTGGTTCAGCAAATATACAATGAAGCGTTTAAAGGAAAGTTTTTTAAAAAGAAAATAGCCGGTCTCTCAACTCCGGCTATCTTCAATTAGCATTATCATTAAATTTTCACTCGATGTTTTATACGTGAGGGAAATGGTATTGGTTTCATGGAAATAAAAAACTCCTGCCGTTTTAAAGCAAGAGTTATATTGTGGTATTTTACCACGGCAAATAAAATATAATCGCCTGTGCTATTAGTTAGTACAGGGTTTTATGTTTTATCATGGAGATGCTTGTCTTTATGATAAAAAATAAGGGAATTGCTTGTATAGCTATACCGATTATTGCATATATGTTCATGATAACGCGGGTTTGAGAGTGAATGGAAAATGTATAATAACCTATAAAACGATTATTGCAAAAATCATACCCATTAGGTTGAAAGTGCCCTGGTGTAATTGGTTGGAATGTTTAATTTTTGGTGGGGAAATCCCCGAAAGGAACGTGTAGAATTTTGTGTAATTTTTTCCACAAAACGGGGAATTTTATACCCTATTTATTGAAGAATAATATCGTGCCGTTTTGTAAGGTTATCAACACTTGTGTGTAAAAACAAGGCTTTTCGCTATTTTCTATCGCAATATACGAATAATTAACTGTTTGTTAAAAAATGCAGTAAATTAATTTTAACGATATGTTATTACTATTTTGCAATAGTTGTTCCATTCTTAGTAGTTGGCAGTCGATAGTGAGCAGTTGGCAGTTGAAATAATATAAATAAACCGGCCCATCACTGCAGTTTGTTTAAAACCATTGTGTAACTGCGTACTGCAAACTGCCTACTGCCCGCTATTGCCGCTGCCTCCCCCGGTCTTCACCGTCATCATTGCTTCTTTAATGTACCTTACGGGTGTGCTGCCATAGCTTAAAAACTTCTCGTTAAATTCCTTTAACTTATACTTATCACCAAGTTTCTTTTTATAAGCCTCACGCAGATCCATTATTTCCCTGTAGCCTGTATAATAACTATCCAGTTGTACGCTGCTTACACTAACGCGTTTCCATTTGCCTTCGGCCTCTGCCTGTTGCTGAAATGCCTCGCGGGTAAGCAGTTTTATGGCGTCCTGCTGTTGCATATTTTGCGTATGCACGGAGTAATCCAAAATGGTATTACAAACCGAACGCAGGTGCCATTTGTACCACATTAGCCGCATTTCAGGTTGTTCGTCTCCCCCAAAACCATTGTCCAGCATCATTTCCTCGCTGTAAACGGCCCATCCCTCAACCATGGCACCATTGCCAAAAACTGATTTGATAAGGCTCGGCGCTTTATTTGAGTATATCAACTGCACATAATGGCCTGGGATAGCTTCATGAATGCACAGGATCTGCAGTGTATAATTGTTATACTCACGCAAATAGCTTTCAGCCTTCTCAGACGACCATCCGGCCAGGCTGCCTACATTGAAATAAGAATTACCATCCTTGTCATATGGCCCGGGCGAACTCATTGATGCTCCGGCAACACCTGCCATATATCCGGGCTCCTTACGTACTACTAACGGTTTTGATGGATCGAGCGTAACCAGGTCCTTTGACTTTACAAAAGCGGTAAGCTTAGGGATCTGCTTTTCAATTGCCGACTGGAAATCGCCCGGTTCGGCATGTTTGGCCGATAGGGTATCAATCAGCTTTGCAATAAGTTCCAATGAATCGGAAGGCATTGCTTTGCTGCCAAAATATTTGGGCCAAAGCTTTTTGCTGATCTTCGCCATTTCGCGGTGCAGATATTTCTTACGCTCAACGGCCGAGTTGAAAATTTGTTGGGCAGTTGATTCCGATTGAATGTTATACTTGAACTTCGATTCGTACAGATCCTTTCCCAGCCTGAAGCTGCGAGGTTTATCGTTTTTTAACGCCTTTAACCAGGCCGCGTAGGCTCTTATAGCGTCTGCAGATACCTTCGCCCTGTCGAGCATTAATTTCTGTTCTGCCGCAGGGATATTTGTTTTTTTTAGTGAATCTGCAAAGTCCTTTTCAAATATACCAACCCCACCGAGGTGCTGTTCGGCGGCCAGGGAAGTTAGTTCAGCAACAGGATTTCTGAGCTGCTTTTCAGCTTCCTTATAATAAGCCGGGATGTTGGTCATCTTTTGATAGAAATTACGCAGGCGCTTACTTAGGGGAGCGTAGTGTTCATTCAGGATATAAGCAAATGTGCTGATAACGTTGTATGAAGACGGGTCCCACTGCCAGGCCTTTTGCTGTTGCAGGCTCCATTCTATCTGTTCCATCTGGTTTTGCATCAGGTGGTAATCCATCCGGTTGCCTTCAGATAGCTGGGTTATTTCAAACCTGCTTAACGAGTCGATCTGCACCTTGGCGAAAGTTACCATCTTATCCCTGATCTTGTCGTCAGGAACAAACAGCAGGCTGTCGTATTTATGATACCCTACAGATGTTGCCCAATCCGGGTTTAATTTCCATAAACCTTCCAGGAAGGAGTTTTCATAAATAGTAAATGCAGCATCGTCCTTGCCTTGCAAGGGCCCCGTAGATGAGCCGTCCTTTTTACACCCTATAAGTAACGAGAAAATAAGACAGGCAAAGAATAATAGTTTTTTTATCACCAGGTTTATCTGTTTAAATTTTGATGGATAAACTTAAAACATTTAGCCGAAATAAATCGAAAGAATATAAACAAGTATATAGAAGTTTTACAATAGAGGCAAAACGGGTAGCGCTTACCGGGAAAGCCGGTAGTTATCTTTAGCCATGAGTTAAAAATAGCGGACTTTCAAAATTTGGCGTAATCTTAAATTTCTTAAACACAGGAAACGTAAATCCGAAAAATAAATTATTGAGCAATAACACCTTTCGCCCCCTTAATAATTAAAATCAAACCATTGGGAATTATTTTAAGCTATTGATTAATAATCAGCGGGTTATTGTCCATTGTCGACATTTTTTTAACTCAAATAAAGAAAAACTATTAAGCCACTTTTACGTAAAAGAGAACTTTGTTTACCAAGTTAATTTTTGTTGCTATATTGTGGCATATTTAATTTAAAGCTAAGTTTATAGGAAATTTCTACAATATCTATTAATGAAGGTCAAAATCGGGTGCTTATTATCGGCGTTCTTAGCTGTTTTGTTTTGTAACGTATATGGACAAACCACGACCTGTTCAATCCATGGAAAAGTAGTAACCGAAACCAAATCACCTGCCGAAGCCGCCACAATAATCCTCTTAAAATCACGTGATTCGTCCATAGTAAGTTCAACTATTGTAGCCAAAAACGGGCTTTTTAGCTTTACCGCTATTCCGCCTGATAGTTATTTGCTGCTTGTTACCGCGGTAGGATATAGTAAGCTATATGTTGGCCCTTATAACGTTGAAGGCGGCCAGAATTTCAAGACGGCTGAAATTGTTTTAAGACAAACGGCCAATCAACTAAGGGAAGTAACGGTGGTAAGTACCCGGCCCGAAATAGAGGTTAGGCCCGGCAAAATCACCCTGAACATTCCTAATAGTTTAACTGCCGATGGTAGTTCGGCCCTGGAGATCCTGAGGCAATCGCCTGGAGTAAGGGTTGATAACAGCAATAATATAAACATAATTGGCCGCCAAAGCGCCTTGATAACTATTGATGGTAAGACATTAAGCCTCTCGGGCGATGATCTGGCGGCTTATCTTCGCAGCATCCAGTCGAATATGATCGATAAGATTGAACTGATTACGGCCGGGTCGTCGAAATACGATGCCTCCGCAGGTGGAATAGTAAATATCGTGCTAAAAAAAGGAAATAATATTGGTGCGAACGGAACCGTTACCGCAACAGGCGGATATGGTAAGTATTATAAAAGCGTGTTGGGCGCAACTTTTAATGACCGGATGGACAAGTTCAATGTTTTTGGTTCGTTCAGCCATGCTGCGGATAAAACCTTTCATAATTTTATAAATGACAGGATCATAAATTTTGACGGACTTACCAGCGACTATCACGTTGACTATAAAGGCGTTCAGAAAAGTAAAAACAATAATTTTCGTGCAGGCGCTGATGTTTTTATCACCCCAAATCAAACCATCGGCTTTTTAATTGACGGCTTCTCGCGAAGCGATGCATATGTCAAGAATAATGGCCTGAAGATTAATAATAACGGTGTGCTGGATTCCATCATCACAGCCGACTCCCATTTACAGCGTAATATCACCAAGGTAAATTATAACCTGAATTACAGCGGCAAACTGGATAAAAAAGGGAGCGTATTATCTGCCGATATAAATTATACCGCGTTCAGCCGCAGTTCTTCAGAATATATTACCAACAAATTTTATAACGCCGACCTTACGCCTTACCGCGATTCGTTATTACAGGAAAACCTGTCGCCATCTACCATTCACGTTTATTTATCCAAAATTGATTTTTCAACCCCGCTGGCAAAAACAGGTAAGTTTGAAGCGGGTATAAAGTATAGCCACGCTACCAGCAATAACGACCAGGTTTTTGGTCCGATGGTAAATGGCGTGTACCAGGTTGATGCTGACTTAAGCAACCATTTTTATTATACCGAGAATATTAACGCTGCATATGTATCCTATGCAAACAAGTTTGATAAGTTCGATCTTTCAGCCGGGCTGCGTGGTGAACAAACAAGCGCAAAGGGCAATGCTGTAACGTTAAACGCGATGATAGATCGCAGTTATTTTAACTTGTTCCCGCAGGCACAATTAGTTTATAAACTGAACGAAAAAAACGAATTCTCCCTGAGCTATAACCGCGGGATAACCAGGCCGCTTTACGAGGACATTAACCCCTTTTTATATTATGTCGACTTGTATGATTACCGGTCGGGTAACCCGAATTTAAAGCCCCAGTTTTCAGATAATATCGAGTTATCACATACTTATAATAAATCCATTACCACTACGCTATACACTTCAATTATAAAAGATGCATACGACTTTGGTTTTTACGAGCAAAATGATTCATCTAAGGTAAATATCAAAACCCAAATCAATTTGGGATGGATTTATAACTATGGCATCAAAGTATCAGTGCCTGTACGGGTAACCAGCTGGTGGAATGCTTATTTCCACGCCGATGTTTCGTACCAGCGCTATGTAGCCTATCCGCAAAATGGAAATTTGAATAAAGGGACTCAGGACATCATATTACAAACGAGCCAAAATTTTATTATCAGCAAAACTGTAAACGCCACGATAGGCGCCGACTACGAATCACCCAATTTTTACGGTATTAATCAGAACAAGGCTCGTTACATGGCAAATGCAGCTTTAGGTACACAGTTGTTCAATAAGCGTGGAACGCTTCGTTTGGTTGTGTCCGACGTCTTTAATACATTGCAGGACAGGGGGTATACAAACTACGAAAATCTGAACCTGACTATAATTGACAAAAAAGAAAGCCAGGTAGCGCGACTTACCTTTACCTATCGCTTTGGAAAAACATCTATTAAGGGAATAACGGCGCATCGCACCGGGAACGAGGAAGAAGTAAAGAGAATCGGCGGCGGTGGCGGCGGAAATTAATCTTTTGTTTATCCCGCGTGTCCGCTCATCATGCTGGCAAAAATAATCAGCAATACCAGTATGCTGATACCCACATATAAATAGTCCTTTTCGAGCGCGAAACCTATGGTAGAAAACACAACTCTTAAAATGGGCGTTGCTATTAACAATATAATGCCCAGTTGAATAATAGCTTGACCCTTAAAGCTAATTGAAGCGTGAATTAAACTGCCAATATTTTGAAGGAAAGGAGGAATACCCTTAAATACTTTATAGTTGGGAATAGAATGACCATGCCTGTATATAAAAAAGATACCGCCAAAAATAACAACGGTCATTGATAGCATCATACCGCCGCGCAGCACCTTGCCTATTAATGATTGAATGTCGGTGTCTTTGAATTTCATTTTTTAGTTCATTGTTGATGGTTCATAGTTCATGGTAGCTTCAATTGGCGTTTAGTTTATAGAATATATTATCATTCAGTTTTTTTTCGGCTATGAACTATTAACCATCAACCAATCAAATCTTCCCCACAATTCCGTTATAGATCATCTGCCCGGCTAAAAAGGATACCACAATAGCAAATACCCACCTCAGCCAGCCTGATGACTTGGTATGAACCAGGATCTTCGATCCGGTAAATGCTCCGAATAATACCCCTATAACTACCGGCATCACCAGCCCCGGACTTATATAACCTCTTTGCAAATAAACCACCGCGCTTGCCGATGCGGTAACACCGATCATAAAATTACTGGTAGTGGTTGACACCTTGAATGGGATGCGCATAATGGTATCCATCGCAATCACCTTTAATGCTCCGGAACCAATACCCAGCAATCCCGAAACTACGCCGGCAAATATCATCATAAAAAAGCCGCCGCCTACGTTGCGTACGCTGTACTGAACGCTCCCGGTGGAAGTTGGATAGCAGCTGTTGAGTTTTAATTTTTTGGCCAGGTAGCTTTTTTCTGTAACGATTTGTTCCGCCTTTTTGCGCAATGATAATAATGCAGAACAAAGCAGGATCACGCCAAATAATATGGCGATATAATGCGTAGGAACGTACACCGCCAATATGGCGCCGCACATGGCCCCGGCAGTTGTGGCTATCTCCAGGAACATGCCCAAACGCATATTGGTGATTCCCTCCTTAACATAGGCTGCTGCCGAACCGGATGAAGTTGCAATTACCGATACCAACGAAGCCCCGATAGCGTAATGAATATCGACGTTAAGAATGAGTGTAAGCAACGGGATAATTACCACGCCGCCGCCCAGCCCGGTTAATGAGCCCAATAACCCTGCAAAATAGGAGCCAATAAGTATAATAAGTGTAAATACAATTACCGTCATGCAGCTAAAAAAGTAGGACGCCGCTAAAGTAATAATAACTTTTTTTACGCACTTACTTTAATGTTTGTCTATAGATTTAGTGTGAAAATGGATGTGTGGATTTTTGATGTGCGAATGTGCGGATGACGCGATTTGAAGATGTGTTGGTTTGATGATTTGAAAAATTGAAGTAACATGCTTCTATATTGATCGATGATGATCGATAAACTAAAGCCGCCAAGCCGCTCTATAGGAGCGCAATATTGTAGAAAAAGCAATCACAACATATTTAGCGCTCCGCAGGTGCGCAACCAACACGGCATTTTGTACATTTGCCCATTAAATATGAGTTATCCGAGTTTACAAGCCTGCATTGCCGATCTTGAAAAAAATGGCCAGCTGATCCGTATAAGGGAAGAGGTTGATCCGTACCTGCAAATGGCGGCAATTCATTTGCGCGTGTTTGAAAACGAGGGGCCTGCCATCCTTTTCGAAAATGTGAAGGGCAGTAAATTCCCGGCAGTATCAAACCTGTTTGGAACGCTGGATCGTTCGAAATTCATTTTTAGGGATACCCTGGATAAGATCAAAACTTTGGTCGATTTAAAATCCGATCCGTTAAAGGCAATAAAAAATCCGTTTAAGTATGCGGGTGTCGGGATGATGGCCTTATCGGCTTTGCCTATGAAAACGGGTAAAAGCGCTCCGATCAATTTCGCCAAATGCAACATCAGCGATATTCCCCAAATAGTTAATTGGCCAAAGGACGGCGGTCCCTTTGTGACGATGCCGCAGGTTTACACCGAAGATGCTGATAAACCGGGCATCATGAATGCCAACCTTGGCATGTACCGCATTCAGTTGGCTGGTAATGATTATATCCTGAACGAAGAGATCGGTTTGCATTACCAGTTACACCGGGGTATAGGCGTGCATCAAACCAAGGCAAATGCCAAGGGGCAGCCGCTAAAGGTGAGCATATTTGTAGGCGGCCCGCCGTCACACCCCGTTGCCGCGGTAATGCCGCTGCCTGAGGGATTATCTGAAATGACCTTTGCCGGAGCTTTGGGTAACCGTAGGTTCCGGTATTTTTATGATGCAGAGGGGTTCTGTATTTCGGTGGATGCTGATTTCGTGATAACCGGCACCGTTATGCCGCACGACAATAAACCAGAAGGTCCGTTCGGAGATCATTTGGGTTATTATAGTTTGAAACATCCTTTTCCATTAGTAAAGGTTCATAATGTTTACCATCGTAAAGATCCTATCTGGTCGTTTACAGTAGTAGGGCGGCCACCGCAGGAAGATACCAGCTTCGGCGCTTTAATCCATGAAATTACCGGCTCTGCTATCCCGAAGGAAATTCCCGGCCTGCACGCGGTAAACGCTGTTGATGCTGCCGGGGTACACCCTTTATTATTTGCCATCGGCAGCGAGCGTTATACGCCTTACAGCAATGTTGACAGGCGACCACAGGAGATCCTAACCATTGCCAATCACATTTTAGGCAAAGGTCAGTTGAGCTTAGCTAAATACCTGTTTATCGCGGCGCAGGAGGATGATCCAACGTTAAACGTGAACGACATCGGCGGCTTTTTAAAGCACATCCTGCAAAGGGTAGACTTAGCCCGCGATTTGCATTTCTACACCAATACTACCATCGATACCCTGGATTACAGTGGCGAGGGATTGAATTCCGGCAGTAAGGTCGCCATAGCCGCAGCCGGCGAAATTAAAAGGGAACTTTGGAACGAATTACCTGCAAGCTTCAGCCTGCCACGCCCGTTCGAAAAATATAAAATGGTTATGCCCGGTGTATTGGCGGTTGAAGTACCAAAAAATATCCGGACAAGCGATTTGCCGTTGATGCTGGAAATCCTGGATGAACATTTACAGGATGCCGAACTTGGCGGTTTGCCATTGATTGTGTTTTGTGATGATGCGGAGTTTACCGCTCAAAGCATCAATAACTTTGTTTGGGTTACCTTTACCCGCAGCAACCCATCGCATGATATTTATGGCATTAACAGCTTTACCGAACATAAGCACTGGGGCTGTAAAGGTCCGTTGATTATTGATGCACGGATAAAACCGCATCATGCGCCGGTGTTAGAGAAGGACCCGGAAGTTGAAAAGCTGGTTGATAAGATGGGAGAGAAGGGTGGAAGTTTGTTTGGAATTATTTAGTGGTAGAGATTAGTTAATTAGAGACCTGAGATTAATTAAAAAAATGAAAAACGTTATAAATACTTTACTTTTAACCTGCTTTGCGGTATTTTTCATCGCCTGCAAAAAACCACAGGAGATACCACATTACACCGTTTCCAAGATTTTTAAAACAGATACCGCAACAACGGTAAATGTGCATATCGCCAACCGTATGACGAGGCAGCAACTGGTTTTAATTGCCGGGAAGGTAAAAAAGGATAGCGCGCAAATTCAAAACCTTAGGATCAGCTTCCTGCTGCCGGGTAATTCAGAAACCAGCGCGGGCGACAATAGCTATTATGCATCTGCTAAATTTATAGACGCCAACAAAGTCGCCTCGTATGATACTTTAAAGGATGACGACGGCAATGTATTGCGCCTTAAAGTATTCGGATTGAGCCAGGGGCAGGCTAAACATCTCTTATCACTTCAACCCAAGGAGATCGCCAATAAAAATGTGATGGGCCGTTTTATCGACGATTATAATCACACGGTTATTATCCCCTTTGATGATCCGCTGGACGAAAAGAAGGAGGTTTATATTATCGAGTTGGATTCTGCAGCTAAAGCGGTATCAAAAACTATCCCGGTAAAGGTAAAAGACGCCGGTATTGAAAAATGGCTAGTAACCCAGCATGGCGACTACATGACGCTGAAGGATAGCGTACTTACCCAATACGGAGCTGATGGATTGGGCTTGCCGTTTAATAGTATTAAATCGGGGATTTGATTTATAGCTCTCTTCACATTCTCATAAAAAAATGCTGCAGCAAAATAATCGTCTTGGCATCCCGAAACTCGCCCTGCTTTAACTTTTCCCTGGCTTCGTCAAAGCCCAGTTCTATCAGTTGAATATCTTCGCCTTCCAAACCACCTGTCTTAGGGTGATCCTTTTCTGAAATATAGTTGGCTATAAACAAATGAACAAATTCGGTTATGCCGCCTGCTGATGTATAAGCGCTTGCAATTTTCTCCAATTCCTTAATTTGGTACCCTGTTTCCTCCTCTGCCTCGCGATGGGCAGTTTGCTCCGGAGTTTCATTTTCATCAATGATCCCTGCACAGGTTTCAACAAGATAACCGCTGTCGCTGCCATTTAAAAAGGCGGGCAGGCGGAATTGTTTGGTCAGCAGAATTTTGCGCTGGCCCTCATCAACAAGCAAAACCCCAACCGCATCAGGGCGGAAATATACCTCCCGTTCATGGTTATGAAACACGCCTTCTTTATCCGGTTTTTCAAAGCTGATGTATTGAAGCGGGTACTTTTTATCGGATAAAGTCTCCTTGTTTAAAATTTGAATAGAAGCCATACATGTATCTTTTTAATAGATACTATTTGGGCGGGATTATGTTTTGAGAAAAATAGGCAAATTATAAAATTTGTCATTGCGAGCGGCAGCGCGGCAACCTCGTAGCTATACAGAGCAAAAGGAAAGATGTAGAACTTGCATGGTGGCCGTGCATAGTTCGCGATTGCTTCGTTCCTTACAGCAATGACAAAGGGGGAAGAGTTTCGGCTAGGGGCCTCCTCTACTTCAACTCATCCAAAACCCTAAAGATCTTCTCCTTAATGGCCTTGCTGCTGCCGTTAAAATTATTAACCATGATGGAAAAACACAGCTCCCGGCCGTGATAGGAATGGTAGCCGGCGTAGGTAAGCACATTTAATATGGTGCCGCTTTTCATTTTTATGTCGTTATAGGTAGGCAGGCTGTTATAAAAATCAGGGAACCAGGTTTCCTTTTTAGCCGATTGCAGGATGGTCGCCATGGTTAAGGTGGTCACCCTATCGCCGGGAGAAAGGCCGCTGCCGTCGACAATATTTAAAGAATGGGGATCGATGCCCCGGGCGCTCCAGAACTCATGCTCTACCTCTACACCATTTGAGGTAGATGGTTTTTTGCCTGCCTTCCAGGCAATGGTTTTTAAGAGTTGTTCGGCATACAGGTTAATACTTTTTTGGTTGAGCCAGTAAACAATCTGGCTTAAACGTGGAGATAGGAGGGTAGTTAAATTTGTTCCGATCTGGGGAGCTATAAGTCCCTTTGCTGCTAAACTGGAAGTCGACTCCGGCTCATTGCTCACTAAGATCCCCAACCGTTTCAACGTATCCATCAAACGGAAAGCCGCATCATAAGCAGGGTCGGGCAGGGCCGCAGAAATATTTTTTTTAGATTGATCTTCGGCATAAGTGCCGCGCAGGTACATGGTTTTCCCGCTGACCGGCAAAAAGGCATAGGCATTATCCCCCGTACCTGCGGGTGCATTTACCAGCTCGCTTTTAAAATTCAGGTAAGGCATGGCAGGCACCTCGTGCGAAATACTGATCGGTGAATCAATTCTGCCCGTTCTTAATTTGATATCGAATTGGTTTTCGCGCCAGCAAAGCCCGGATGTGCCGGCGCCATAATAATTGCCTACATCCATCCAGATCCACCCCTCGGGAATAGACTGCGAACCAAACACGGAGTCATCCCCGATAATACGCCCGTTGATTTTTTTGATACCTGCCTTTTGTAAAGCATCGACCATTAAACCCAGGATATGGCCTTCATGCGTATTCTCATAGCGCCAACTGCCAAGGGTTGGATCACCGGCACCTTTGATGATCAGATCGCCGGTTAGGGTGCCATCAGCCCCGATTGAGCCGTTATAGCCAAACTGGGTTTGGTATTGAAAATCCTTACCCAGCAAATTAAAGGCGGTAATAGTGGTAATTGTTTTTAAGGTAGATGCTGTGGCCAGGCCCATATTCGGGTTGGCCGTAAAAACCTTTTCACCTGTTCTAGCATCCAGCACAGTTAGCGACAACGAAGCATACCGGCACTGGCTATCAGCCTGCAGTCTGCCAAATGCCGATTGCAACTTTTGATCAAGCGGTTGGGCAGCCACCTGCCCGGTTATAAAAAGAAGGCTAAGCAGGCACTTCGTGTGTATCCTCATTCTTTAAATTTCGCTTTGCTATATAATAAATAGGTATGCCTATCAAAACAATAATCAGGCCCGGCCAGGTAAACTGTGGTTTGTAAATTATCAGCAGTACGCAAAACGCAACGCCCATTATCATGTAAATTGCGGGTAAAACCGGATATCCAAAAGCTTTGTAAGGCCGCTCTGCATCCGGGCGTTTTACACGCAGTATGTATATGCCAAAAATAGTAAGCACATAAAATATAACCACGACGAACGAAATCATATCCAGCAAGTCGCCGTATTTTCCACTCATACAAAGTATCGACGCCACTATGGCCTGTATCCATAAACCAAACTCAGGCACGGCTGATTTGTTTAAGGTGCCAGTTTTTTTGAAGAACAGGCCGTCTTTGGCCATGGTATAATAAACGCGCGCTCCTGCCATAATCAAGCCGTTATTACAGCCAAAGGTGGATATCATAATCATGACGGCAATTACATAAGTACCGGCATTGCCGAAAATCACATGCGATGCAGCTACAGCCACACGGTCCTTATCTGCCGTAGCAATATCATGTAGCGACAGTACGCCGGTATACATTACGTTGGCCAACACATAAATAATAGTAACTATAAGCGTACCTAGAAACAGGCTAAGCCCTACGTTGCGTTTTGGGTTGTTCATTTCGCCCGCAATAAAGGTTACGTTGTTCCAGCTGTCACTGCTGAATATTGAACCTACCATTGCTGCTGCTACTGCACCCAATGCCGCTGCCATACCTAAACCACCCGGCACAATACTACCGTCTTTGTTTAAGTTGTGCATATCCCAGGCATTGCTCCAGTTAGCGTGCCATATATCTCCTTTAAAAGCTAATAATCCAAAAATTATCAACCCAAACAAACTTAGCAACTTTGTTATAGTAAACGTATTTTGAATTATTTTCCCGCTTTTCACGCCCTTGGTATTGATGTAGGTAAGAATCAATATCACTACAATAGAAACACATTGCGCCGCGCTGATAGCAAAATGCCAAGAGCCGATCATAGTACTAAACAAAATATTGTCTTCGCTGATAGGGCTTATTTGACCAGGACGCTTGAAAATATACGCGGCAAACTTCGAGAACGCCACCCCCACCGCAGCAATTGTTCCGGTCTGGATCACCGCAAAAAAGCTCCAGCCATATAAAAAGGCTATCAATTTATTGTATGATTCTTTAAGGTATACATATTGCCCGCCTGCTTTGGGGAACATAGCGCTCAACTCGCCGTAACTTACAGCAGCAGTGATTGTCATAAAACCGGTGATTAGCCAAACGGCTATCAGCCAGCCAGCTGAGCCAACGTTACGGGTAATATCGGCACTTACAATAAAGATTCCAGAGCCTATCATAGAGCCTGCTACCAGCATTGTACCGTCTAACAGTCCTAACTCGTGTTTTAGTTTTGGTTGTGTTGATTTGGTTGTCATCAATCGTTTTAGTTTAAAGTTCTAAACTATTCAAAAAACTTTAATATTGACACGCTATTGTAAAGAAATTAATTTGCTATTTTGTGCCACCAATTATATTCAGAACGCTGATATAAAATACTGAATAATTATAAACTTTTTTGATATATGGATCTATTGAACAATTACTTAATTTATTTAATTCCTGTCTTAGGGCTCGTTGGGATTATAGCGATGGCGATAAAGGCCGCATGGGTTACCAAACAGGATGCCGGCGATGGTGATATGGTGACGCTGGCGGGTTATATTGCTGACGGTGCAATGGCCTTTTTACGTGCAGAATGGAAAGTGCTGAGCTACTTTGTGGTAGTGGCTGGTTTATTACTGGCATGGTCGGGTACAACTGTTGTTACCTCAAGCCCGGTTATTGCCATATCATTTGTGTGCGGTGCATTTCTTTCGGCATTTGCAGGTTTTTTGGGCATGCGCATTGCAACTAAGGCAAACGTGCGTACTACACAGGCGGCTCGTACAAGCCTTGCCAAAGCCTTAAAAGTATCTTTTACAGGTGGTACTGTAATGGGTTTAGGCGTTGCCGGACTGGCAATTATAGGTTTAGGATCTTTATTCATCGTATTTTATCAATATTATGTGGTGCATGTAACCGGTAGCAGTGTTAACGGCGAAGCCATGGCAAAAGCGCTTGACGTGTTAGCCGGATTTTCGTTAGGCGCTGAGTCTATAGCACTATTTGCACGTGTAGGCGGAGGGATCTACACAAAGGCTGCCGACGTAGGCGCCGACCTTGTAGGTAAAGTTGAAGCAGGTATCCCTGAAGATGACGTACGTAACCCTGCAACCATTGCCGACAACGTAGGTGATAACGTAGGAGATGTTGCCGGGATGGGTGCCGACTTGTTCGGATCATATGTTGCAACTATGCTTGCCACAATGGTATTGGGTCGTGAAATTGTGTCGCATGATGCCTTTGGAGGTATAGCGCCGATATTGTTACCGATGGTAATTGCAGGTTTAGGTTTGGTGTTTTCAATAGTGGGCGCGGCCTTTGTTAAGATAAAAAATGAAACAGATAGCGTACAAAAAGCGCTTAACCTGGGTAACTGGATGTCGATTGTATTAACTGCTATTGCAACTTATTTTGTTGTACAATGGATGTTGCCGAATGACACCTTCCACATGGTGCGCGATGAGGATGCAGCCGGAGGGATTAAAGCCGGGGCATTGATCTTTACCAAAAACGGTGTTTTTATGTCGATAGTTGTGGGCCTGGTTGTAGGTACTTTAATGTCGATAATTACTGAATATTATACGGCAATGGGTAAACGCCCGGTATTGAGCATCATCCGCCAGTCGTCAACTGGTCATGCAACCAATATTATTGGCGGTTTGGCTGTTGGTATGGAATCGACCGTATTGCCGATTCTGGTTTTAGCTGCAGGAATTTATGGTTCATACCATTTCGCTGGTTTATATGGCGTAGCAATTGCCGCCGCAGGTATGATGGCAACAACAGCTATGCAGCTGGCTATCGATGCATTTGGCCCAATCGCGGATAACGCAGGTGGGATTGCAGAAATGAGCCGCTTACCAGAAGAAGTGCGTCACCGTACAGATAACCTCGACGCAGTAGGTAACACTACAGCAGCAACAGGTAAGGGATTTGCAATCGCATCAGCAGCATTAACTTCGCTGGCGTTGTTTGCAGCGTTTGTAGGGGTTGCAGGTATTGAGCATATTGATATTTACAAAGCCGACGTATTGGCCGGTTTATTTGTAGGCGGCATGATTCCATTCATTTTCTCGGCGTTGTGTATTTCGGCTGTGGGCCGTGCAGCAATGGCGATGGTTGAAGAAGTAAGACGCCAGTTCCGCGAGATTCCCGGCATTATGGAGTACAAGGCAAAACCCGAGTACGAAAAATGCGTCGCTATTTCAACAAAAGCTTCCATCCGCGAGATGGTTGCTCCTGGTTTGATCGCCTTGATCACACCGATCATTATTGGCTTTGCATTCGGTCCTGAAGTTTTAGGCGGATTGCTGGCAGGTGTTACTGTATCGGGCGTACTGATGGGGATTTTCCAGAGCAACGCCGGCGGTGCCTGGGATAATGCCAAAAAATCATTCGAAAAAGGTTGTATGATCAATGGCGAGATGCATTACAAAAAATCAGAACCACACAAGGCATCAGTTACTGGCGATACCGTAGGTGATCCGTTTAAGGACACTTCAGGACCGTCAATGAACATCCTGATTAAGTTGATGTCTATCGTGTCTCTGGTAATTGCTCCGCACCTGAATAATGGCCAGCGCCTCCAGAAGGAACAGCCGCAAAAGGCGATAATAACACACGTTATTAAGGTTGATAAGAAAGCATAATTGAGTTTAGACTTGCGAAGTTTTCAAAACTTCGTAAGTCTAATGATAAAGTAAATGGGGGTGCTGAAAAGGAGGGCACTGAAAAAGTCCAATTAGGACAAACGGGGTATAGAATTTAGTTTTCTACTCCGTTTTTTGTATCTTAAGGTGTCGGGAAGGAGGGCACTGAAAAAGTCCAATTAGGACAAACGGGGTATAGAATTTAGTTTTCTACTCCGTTTTTTGTATCTTAAGGTGTCGGGAGAAAGACATTAAGATGCTTAGTCAACAACAGCAAATCCAGTTCAGTTCATTTTCGGGACTATACGATCTGATCGTTCCCAAAGACAATCTTTTGCGCAAGATCAATGACTTGATAGATTTTACTTTTATCTATGAAGAGCTGGTCGGCAAATATTGCATTACCAACGGCAGGACAGCCGAAAGTCCTGTGCGGATGTTCAAATATCTGCTTTTAAAGACGATCTATACTGTTTCAGATGTTGATGTGGTCGAACGTTCACAGTATGATATGTCCTTCAAATATTTCCTGGAGATGTCGCCAGAGGAAGGAGTTATTGATCCCAGTTCATTAACAAAGTTCAGAAAACTGCGGCTGAAGGACAGCGATCTTTTAAACTTGCTCATCAATAAAACGGTCGCTATTGCCATTGAAAAAGGGATCATCCGGTCAAAGTCCATCATTGTTGATGCCACCCACTCCCTTTCAAGATCAAATCCTTATTCAGCATTAGAAATATTGCGGGAGCGTTCAAAACTGCTCCGTAAAGCGGTATATGCTATAGATGAAGATATGAAAGGGGTTATGCCGGAAAAGAACAGTACAGACGAGTTGGAAAAGGAACTGGCTTATTGCAGTGACTTGGAAAAGTGTATCGAAGCTGATCAAACGCTAAGCCAGATACCTGCGGTAAAAGAAAAGCTGAACCTATTGAAGGAGACGGTAACAGATACCCAGGAACATTATACATTATCCAAAGACAGGGATGCCAAAACCGGTCATAAATCAGCTGATAGCTCATTCTTTGGTTACAAGACTCATTTAGCAATGACCGAAGAACGCATTATTACCGCTGCGGTGGTCACATCTGGTGAAAAAGGCGATGGCCCGGAACTTCCCAAACTTTTGGAGATCAGCCAAAACAATGGGATCAACGTAGAAAAGATTATCGGCGATTCGGCTTATTCAGGAAAAGAAAATCTTGAAATGACAAGCGAACAAGATATCTGGATGGTGGCTAAACTAAACCCATCGATCACTCAGGGGTTCAGAAAAGATGAGGATAAGTTCGGCTACAATAAGGATGCTGGCATGTTCGTCTGTCCGGCGGGACACCTGGCTACCCGAAAATCGCGTGGAGGAAAAAAGAATATCGGCGAGAATCAGGTAGACACCTATTACTTTGATGTTGAAAAGTGTAAGATCTGCCCATTAAGGGTGAATTGCTATAAGCCTGGGGCAAAGTCTAAAACCTATTCCGTCAGCATTAAATCAGACGTGCACTTGCAGCAAATGGCATTCCAGGAAACGGCAGATTATAAAGAAAATATCAAACACAGATATAAGATCGAAGCGAAGAACAGTGAACTAAAAAACGTTCATGGCTATGACCGGGCAATAGCTTACGGTATCGAAAACATGCAGATGCAAGGTGCGTTGGCCATCTTTACGGTAAATCTTAAAAGGATCGTCAAACTGATAAGCTAAGTGCCAAGCTCAACCGGCTGCTTCATCGTCAATTGCACCTCTAATCGGTCCATATCAGCCACAACAAATTATCCCCCTACACCTGAATAAAAAAGCGATCAAGTAAAAGTTGCCTTTCTCTTGATCGCTTTAAATGCTTCAGCTTATTAAGCTACTTTTTCAGTGCCCTCAGAATAAAAAAGCGATCAAGTAAAAGTTGCCTTTCTCTTGATCGCTTTAAATGCTTCAGCTTATTAAGCTACTTTTTCAGTGCCCTCCTGTGATGGCGGGTTTTTTTTTGTTTTTGTCATTCTGAGCGACAGCGAAGAATCTTCTACATGCCAAAAAGTATACGCCAGATAAGTCGTCCGCATACCTTTTAGCAGTGAGTATCGCTTCCTGAAGATCCTTCGCTCCCGCTCAGGATGACAAAGAATCTTAAATTGAATTACTTACTACCATAAACCCCACTCAAAAATTCCGCAACCGTTACAGGCTTTCTGCCCAATATCGCTTCCAGGTCAGTGGTAACGTTAGCAAATTCACCTTCCTTGTTCGCTTTGCTGAAGCCTGCGAACAGGCCAACATATTCTGCCGGGACGCCTGCTTTGGTGAGGGTTTCAACAAACTCCGCTTCCGTAGGCGATACGTAAACTATGGGGTGACCGGTGATGGTTGCGATGTCTGCGGCTACCTCGCTCCATGATACGGCTTCGGGGCCGGTTAGTTCGATGCTTTTGTTGTTGTACTTGCCGGTTTCGTCGAGCAGCACGTTTGCGCCTGCTTCGGCGAAGTCGGTGCGGAGGGCGTAGGCAGTTTTTCCCTCGCCTGCGGGCTGGTAAATCGTATTGGTTTCAAGCAGTTGATGGCCGGCGAAAATTGGGATCATATCGGCATAAATACTGTGCTGTAAAATGGTATAAGTTAAACCCGATTCCTTTAGCTTGCGCTCGGTATTCAGGTGCCCGGCGGCTACAAACGCTATCGGCGATGTGGCGGTTTCGTTTTTGCGCTGGAAACTGGTGTAAACGATATGTTTTACGCCCGCTTCCTTCGCAGCTTTTACCACGTTGTCCTGCTGCTCAATGCGGTTAGCAATATCGTTGCCTGATACCATGTACAGTTTATCGATGCCCTTAAATGCGGCTAAAAGAGAGGCATAGTCGTTATAATCGCCGATCAATACATTAACGCCCTTGGCCTTTAAAGCTGCGGCCTTATCTGCGCTGCGGGCAAGGATGCTGATGCCGGCTGCTCCTGTTTTTTTTAATAATGATTCGGTTACTGCACTACCAAGCGGCCCGGTGGCGCCTGTTATTAAAATGTTGCTCATGTTGTTATTTTTTAATTTTTTTTCTTATCCTTCCAAAATAGTTACTTACTTTTAGAGAGTTAAAAGTAAATAGTTACTGAACACCAAACAAGAAGGCACTTTAAAATCAGTCACTTACCTGCGGGTGACTAATATTGAAAATCAGACAGTTATGATTGAAGAAGATTTAAAAAAATATGATTCATTTGATGATTGTCCGGTGCGGAACGTGCTGGACCGCATCGGCGACAAGTGGTCGATCCTCATTATTTCGCTTTTGGGCGAGTGCGGAACGCTACGTTTTAACGAAATCAACCATAAAATCGGCAACATCTCGCAGAAGATGCTCACCGTGACCCTGAAAACCCTGGAAGCCGACGGACTGCTGTCGCGTAAAATTTACCCGGTGATCCCCCCGAAGGTGGAGTACACGCTCACCCCGCTCGGCGAAAGTTTGCTGCCTGCTATTCATACGCTCACGCTTTGGGCCGTTGAGAATATGCCTGCGGTGCTGGCATCGAGGGAGGAATATAGGTTGGCGGTGGCGAGGTAGGGTTGATTTGGGAATGACGAATTTTGAATAATCAAACAACCAACCGAAAAGTTAAATTAACCCGCGCCTTCATCGGTTTGGCTGATTTAGCGATGCGGTGCTCCCAGTGTTCCTGCAAGCCGGCTTTCATCAGCAGCAGGGAGCCATGCTCCAGCCGGACGGAATAGTGTTCGCTGTGCTTAGCCTTATTACGGATATCAAAACTGCGAACCTGCCCGAAACTTACCGAAGCAATAACCGGGTTCTTACCCAGGACGCTTTCCCTGTCGCTATGCCAGGCTACGGAATCATTGCCATCGCGGTAATAATTGAGCAATACGCTATTGAAACGAATGCTGGCTACGTCTTCTACTTTCTCCTTCAGCATTAATAACTCAGGCGTCCACGGGTTGGGGTTGGATATTTTCCCCGATACTGAATAGTCCGTGCCGATATCTCCATGCCAGGAAGTGAGCCGCGGTGTGAGGTATTCCTTATCCCACATTTTTTGCGTGCTTTGCTTCCACGGTGTTTCGGTTATAAATTTTCTTAATAAATAGTTTGCGGTTTGTTCATCCACAAAATCCGGGTGGTATGCTAATAGTTCCTTTGGCAATCCTTTGCTCTGCCCTGCTTCTGCAAAAAAACTTAACTGTTCCATTATTTAATCACGTTGATATGCATTCATTTTGGGATATTTTTCATCCCGGTACCAGGGCTTTTGGGGCCGGTCGGCGTGAAAGCCATATTGTTCCCGGTAAGCTTTGCGTTCGGCGGTAAAATGCCACCAGCGCTTGCTTTCGTCGCGGTTTTCGATATAATGAACCAGCAAACGATAGGAGTCCTCTACGCAGGGATCAGCCCAGGCGCCGCAATGACGCTCGAAGGCATCAAAAAGTTCCACAGCCGACCGGCCCTTTATCTGCTCCAGCGAATAGTACCCCTGGCCGATCAGTTCTTCGGCAAAGTTGATACCAAGCGAGGGGATACTTTGAAATACACTCAGCGCATTAAGTTCCCTGGCACGTTCAGTTGATGCCTCCAGCAGTGCAGCTATTTCGTCGGGCGCATAATCCTGCAACATTTTCTGGCTCACTTTTTTGGTTTTAAGCAATTGCTTTTCCGGCAGGGTAAGCCGGTAATTAATGGTCTTTTTCATGGCGTATTGGTTATCCAAAAATACATTCAAATATAAATAAAATGCTAAAAATATTAGTATTTTATTTCAAATCATTATTTAAGCAAAAGGCTGTGAAGTTCCATCATAATAAAGATTCATTGATTGTCCTGGGTAGAGGTTGCTTCGTTCCTACCCATGACAAGTTGTATTCCACTTGAGGTGGGGTGTCACCCTGAGGCCCTCGAAGGGCGACGTGCGCAGAGGCCAATCCGCGTGCTAAGCATGGCGCAGAGGCCTTTGCCCACATGCTTCGAGTGCCTCAGCATGACATCCCTTTCTTGTCATTTCACCCTCGTAATCCAGCGGATTTTTAAACTCGTAATGACGCCGATTTTATAGCCACACCATAAAATTATTTAACCCCTGCAACCATTGCAGAAAACCTTACGTCTTGCTGTAAATAAATCTTAACAGCAATGAACACAATTACTACTTCAATAAAAAACATGCTGCTGGTGGCAGTATTTACCATCGTAACAATTGGCGGCGCAGTGGCGCAAAAGGGGACTAAAACTATTGGCAACAAACCGCGGTCGGGTTCATCAAACAGCAGCTTCGACATGGTGAAGGGCAACCAGGTTGCCATTAAAATGAATGCCGGGCACAAGCCCGTACAACTCCTGAAGCTCAGCTTCGACGTGGATAACGACAGCCATGACAGCCTGCAATTCAAAGTGAACATATACGAGTTTAACGACGTTACTCCTGGCCCGAACCTGGTAAAGCAGGACGTTTACGGCGCCATTCCAGGCGGGAAAAACAAAATAACGGTTGACCTGGAGCCTTATAACATCGTCGCCAAAAAGCAGATTCTGGTAGCCATTGAGTGGGTGAAAAGCTATAACGCCAACAATCATTTTGCCATAGGCCTGTTTAACGGTGGCACTTACCGCTTTGAACAAGGGATGTGGAAGAAAACACCGGTTGCCGGGGTTGATTTTAATGTGCTGGTGAGGAAGGCGGGGTAGCAGTGGGGGAAAAGTCCATAGTCAATGGTCGATAGTCAATGGTTGTAGGGGTATGGATTGCGGTATCCGCATATTTAAACACTATATCCCTATCATGCCGAGTTATTTCGGCACCCCACAGGACACGTCTGCGCGCGACAGCTTGCATAGTTGTATGGAGTAGACTTAGCAGATGGGGTGCTGAAACAAGTTCAGCATGACAGATTTTTTATTTTTCCATTCGCTTTTCCTAAAACATATTCCCCTATCATTGCTTTTACAGGTATGCTTAAAAAAACAGGAATAGCGCTGGTACTTTTATTGGCAATGGTTGCGGCAAGCGTTAAGGCGCAGCAAAAAGTATTTTATCGCGCAGGCAATGGCACCATTATTCCGGCTGCCACCCTGGACTCTATCATTGCCGCAAAAGACAAAAAGCTGAAGCCCCTGGGATTTTCCATCAGTCGCACTATAACGGATAAAAGAATTTCGGGCGACTCCCTTATATACAGCTTTACCCTGAATGCCGCCAATGGCAGCGCGGCTGCCAACGCTAAACGTTATTTAGGCTTTATCGGGAAGCCTTTGCCGCCGTTCAGCATAAAGGATTTGACTGGCGCTACCATTAGCACCGATAAGCTTAAGGGCAAGCCGTTTGTGATCAATATGTGGTTTACCACCTGCGCTCCGTGCATTGGCGAAATGCCGCAATTAAATACCATCCGCCATGATCCGGCGAATGCCAATGTGCAATTCATCGCCATGACGTTCGACAGCCGCGAAAAGGTGAGCGGTTTCCTAAGAAAGATACCATTCGATTTCATCCACCTACCCGACCAATTAGCCTATTGCCAGCAGTTTACAGATGATTTCCCAATCAATATTTTTGTAGATAAGAATGGCATTATAAGCACTATACAGGATGGTTTGCCAATGGTATATGATGAAAAGCTGAAGGTGTTTACGGATAAGGTTGATCCGAGCGGGTTTAACGAGGCGTTGGGGAGAATAAGATGAAACAGTGGGCAGTTTTTAGTGGGTAGTTGGCAGTCGTAAAAAAAACACCAACATGCGCCATGTCGAATTTATTTACGACACCTCTTATTGCTTTTGAATAGCTGACGGTTTACTGCTCCACTATGCTTAGTGCGTCCACAGCCCGGCGCTCATGCTTTCCTTCGATAAACTCAGGACAGGCTTATGCCTCAGCATGACACCCTTTTTTGACTCCCCAGCTACTCTCCTCTATTAACCGTCAATTATGAACTCCCTCACCGCTATTGCTACTCCGCCTACCACTTTCTTCCATGAACTATGAACCATCAACCATGAACTCCCTCACTGTTGCTGTTGCTGCTGCATGATCTCCATATAGCGCTGGTAGCTGTTTTTTTGGGCGGATGAAACTGCGGTAACAGCCGGTGATTCATTAAAGTGAACGTCGCTGTTGTTTAGGACATTTTCATCATCTACGGATACTGCTACTTCCAGCTTGTGGTTGGACGAGCCTTTGTATACACCCTTAACCGGGGAACAATCCGAAAAATTACGGCCAACGGCCAGGCGCACGTGGGTTTCGTTGGCTACGCAGTTGTTTGTTGGGTCGATGCCGAGCCAGCCGTAGTCGGGGATATAGGCTTCGGCCCAGGCGTGGGTTGCGCCCTCACCGCGCATATTGTTGCGACTGGTGCAGATATAGCCGCTTACGTAACGGGCCGGGATGTTCACCATACGGAGCATCTCCATCAGGATGTGGGCAAAGTCCTGGCAAACGCCGGCCTTCAGCTTCCAGATCTCATCGAGGCGGGTCTCTACGGTGGTAACACCCTTTATGTAGTTAAAGTTATCGTACACATACTGGCAAAAACGCAGGGCCACGTGGTACGGGGTATCGTCCTTTAGGCGTTCTTCATCAACAATTAGCTTCAATTCATCTATCCCCTCAAAATACTCCTGGCGCAGAAAATCGATATAAGGCACAATAAATTGCAGGTGCTTCAGATCCTCCCATTGCTGCGACGGAAAGATATCGCTTACGGGCAGCGCGCGGTGCCTGGTGGTTACCCAAATTTTTGAATTTATGGTGAGCGCAAAGTGCGGCTCGCTGTAGGTAAAACTGCCCACCTCGTTGCCATAATAGTCGATGTGCGTATCCACCTGCGGATTACCGGTTATGGTAAGTTCCTGCTTGATCACATCCTGGAACTGATCCTTTATCGGGAACAGGATGATCTGGTTGGCGCTGTCGCGCACGGGCCCCTCGTATATGTAGCGGGTTATATGTTGAATTTCAAATTCGGGCATGTTTTTTTGTTGTAATGTTGGAACGTTGTAAAGTTGTAATGTTTAAAAAGCTGTAAAGTTTTAACGTTAATCAATTTACTTTTTTCTGATCTCTAGGCACTGACCTCTTTTCTTAACTAATCTCTGGTCTCCAGCCTCTGATCTCTAACCCTAGCTATTCGCAAAATAATGTTCATTCAATGCATTTCCTATTCCGTACAGTTCGCTTCTTATTTGCGTAAGGTATTGGTGCAGGCCGTCCTGCTCGATGCTTTTTACCGAGCTGTATTTGATGCGACTCTGTAGTCGGCCTATCCGGAATGATAGCTCCCTGAAATCATCGGCATTGCTGTTGTTTTTCAGCCTGTCGAAATAGCGCTGGATATTGTTCACCGAGTAGATCACCGATCGCGGGAAGTCGTTGTTCAGCACCACCTGCTCCAGGATGTTGCTGGCCTCGAAGCCCTCGCGGTAAGTTTTGAGGTACAGTTCATATCCGCCTAACGACAGCAGCAAATGCTTCCAGTAGCTGGTGTCGGTCAGTAGGTCGGGGTTATCGCTTACGGAACCGAACTTGGTATCCAAAATATCCACGCTCTGGATAGCTCTTTCCAAATACTTGCCAATATTCATAAAACTGCGGCCCTCGCCGCGTTCCATGGTGATCTCGGCGGTGCCGTAATAGAGCATTACCTGTTTTATCAGCACGTCCAGCACCCCGATAGGGTCGTCGCGCTGCAGGGCCTTTTCAATCTTGGGGTCCTTCACGGTGTGGTAATACTCGTTGAGGCATTGCCAGAGGTCCTTGGGGATATGCTCCTGCACTCCCCTGGCGTTCTCGCGCGACAGCGTAATGATGTTCAGGATGGAGTTAGGGTTATCCTTGCCCGTAACCATATACTTCAACACCGTGCGACTGTTGTTGTCCAGCTTTTCAGCCTCCTCCTCGTCCTGCCCCGCAAAAATGCGGATCACCGGCGCCCACGTAAACTCCTGGATGGTGTCCTGGCTCGATGCGTAGTTGATCTTCAGCATCCGCAGCATACCGTCGCTGCGCTCAATGTACCTGCTTAACCAATAAAAACTTGCTGCTACCCTGCTTAACATATGAGGCCCCCTAGCCCCCTAAAGGGGGAACGATTAGCCAACTGCTCTTCTATATAAGAGTAGTTAGATTGATTTATTGATGTTTTTTTATTCTTTGTCATTGTTAATACTTTATACCGCATTAAGTTTCTGTTCCCCCCTTAGGGGGCTAGGGGGCCAGCACCCATGTATCCTTGCTTCCCCCGCCCTGTGAGCTGTTCACCACCAGCGAGCCTTCTTTCAGGGCCACGCGGGTTAAGCCGCCGGGCACTATCTCAATCCCATCCGGACCGTACAAGGCGTAAGGCCTCAGGTCGATGCGACGGGGCTGGAGTTCGCCCTGCATGTAGCATGGTGCCGAAGATAAGCTTATTGTGGGCTGCGCGATAAAGTTTCGTGGGTCCTTCATTACTTCAAGTTTGTAATCTTCAATTTCCTGCTCTGTGGCAGCATGACCCATCAGCATCCCGTAGCCACCGCTGCCGTTAGTCTTCTTTATCACCATTTTATTGATGTCCTTAAAAACCAGCTCACGTTCATCACGATTGCCGAGCTGATGAGTAGGTACGTTTTTGAGGATCGGCTCCTCATTTAAATAATAGCGGATCATCTCCGGCACGTAAACGTAAACAGCCTTGTCATCCGCCACTCCGGTGCCAATAGCATTTACTATGGCCACGTTGCCTTTGCGATATGCGCCCATGATGCCGGCAACACCCAACATACTCGACGGGTTAAACACCAGTGGATCCAGATACTCGTCGTCCACGCGGCGGTAAATCACGTCTACCTGTTGCAGGCCGGTGGTAGTTTTCATGTATACCTTATGGTTATTCACCACCAAATCGCGTCCCTCCACCAGCTCAACGCCCATCAGGCGGGCCAGCGTGGTGTGCTCAAAATAGGCCGAGTTATAAATTCCCGGGCTTAACAATACGATAGTTGGATTGGCGATCTGCCTTGGCGACAGCGCCAGCAGGTTTTTGTATAATATCGTCGGGTATTCCGTAACGCTCCGCACGCCGCATTGCGGCAGCAGGTCGGGGAACAATCGCTTTGTGATCTCGCGGTTCTCCAGCATATAACTTACGCCACTTGGGGTACGCAGGTTATCCTCCAAAACATAGAAGGTGCCATCGTAATCACGGATGATATCGATGCCGCTGATGTGGACATAGATATCATAGGGCACCTGCAGCTGGTACATCTCGCGTAAAAAATGCGGGCACGAGTAAATGATATCTATCGGCACAATGCCATCCTTAATGATGAACTGGTTGTGGTAAACGTCCTTCAGGAACAGGTTGAGGGCGGTAAGGCGCTGCTTGATGCCGCGCTCCACAAAGGCCCATTCGTCCGCAGTGATGATGCGGGGGATGATATCAAACGGGAAGATTTTTTCAATGCCCTCGCCGCTGTTGTACACTGTAAAGGTTATACCCTGGCTCATGAACAAGCGCTTGGCCAGCTCCTCCTTCTTATTTAAATCGTCTGCCGACTCGCCCGAAATGTATTCGATCACCTTGCGGTAATGATCGCGCACATTGGCATCAGCGCCGTACATTTCATCCCAAACGCCGCCAATCGGGCTGTATTTATCAAAATAACCTGATTCCTCCATAAATAAAACACCTAAAATAAAATATGATAACCAGTTACTTTTAAAAAACGGTAATTTATGAAGTGTTTTTGTATAAAAACGAATTATTTATCAATTTTTTTAAGATATTTTTAAAATAAATTAGTGTTTACGTAGAAAATGGCAATTTATGTAGAGCTAAAAGCGGAAAGACTAAAGCTGAAAGCCGGGAAATGGATCAAACTAGCGGGATAATTTGAATATCGAACACCGAATATTGAATTTTGAATATTTTCTGTTGATCCTGAAATCATCAACTGGAGGCGCGGAAATTATGTTTTTTATTCCTATATTCCTATATGAACTAAATTAACACCAAACAATTAAGGTTAACAATCGTTTAGCGTAAGGAATTTAATTAAAAATTAAACTATTTATGTGTAAGCTATTTGTTCTTGAAGATAATCCTATCGACCAATATATACTAAAATCCAACCTCGACAAATACGAGGCATTTGAAGAAATAACTTATTATTCTAACGGCAAACCGCTCATCAATTATTTAGATGCCAACAGGGACAATCCCGTACGTCTGCCCGACATGATGTTTGTGGACCTCGAAATGCCCGAGGTAAACGGCTGGCATGTACTGGAAAAGCTTAATGCGTTAAGCAATTCATCCTGTAAAGAGATAATAGTTTATGTAATTTCCACCTCCATCGCCTTGAACGATATCCTGCGGGCCAATGCTTACAGTTTTGTGAAGGAGTTTATCAGCAAGCCCGTTACCAACAAAAATTACCGGGCCATAAGCGCAGAGGCTGATTTGATTTGCGAGGAGAATTAAAAATAAACGTTAAAAACACGGCGCAGAGTTGACTCACCCGACATTACTTCGCTCGTCGACCTCTCTTCTGCAAGCGGTAAAGAGGTAAAAAAAAGAATTTTATATAAGAATTTCTCTTCCCTCTTTGCGCAGCAGAGAGGGTGGTCCAGCGTAGCGTCGACCGGATGAGTCCAGTCTGCGCGCGATTTCCAACGCGGCAAGAAATCGCACAAGCCAACTTTTCCCTATCCCAACAACAGTCACCCCCTGGTCAACTTCCGTTGGTTAACATTAACTTAACATAGTGATAATTCTGCGTTAACCTTAAGCCGCTACCTTTACATTACTTTTCTAACATTGTTTAATCAGTTCAGTTAATTGCACTAATAAAACTAAAACTATGGAAACTAACGTAAAGATCGAAAATCAAAAAAGGGAAATCTCCCAAATGAAGGCCAATTCGGAAGATGAATATTGGGCTAAGAAATACGATGTTTCTACCGAGCAGCTTAGAGAGGACGGCAAGGTTACCAGTATCGCTGAAAAGATCCTGAGGGCCACCACCAAAAACAAGAGCTTCAGCTTCTAAGCTATCCAAAAATATTTTACACTTTAATATCCCGCCGGTTTGTATAAAATAAGCCGGCGGGTTTGCTATGTCCCATACAATTACATGCAGGGTTTATTTCATATCCCCTGGTATTATTTGGAATGATGGATAGAACAGAGCGTGTTAATCCCACACCCCATTATTCGCGGTAAGGATGACAGGTTCGCCGCCGGTAATGAGGATGGTGTGTTCGTGCTGGGCTACAAATCCGCCTTTATTGCCGACCAGTGTCCAGCCATCTGCCTGCGTTTCGGCAATGGTGGATGCGGTAGAGATAAATGTTTCCACAGCTACCACGGAGTTCTTTTTAAATCGCTGCATGTTGAAGCGGTCGCGGTAATTGGCGATCTCATGGGGCTCTTCATGCAGGCTCCGGCCTACGCCATGCCCGGTCAGGTTTTTGATGACCGTATAGCCGCGTTTTTTCGCTTCGGTTTCAATGATCTGGCCAATGTCTGCCACCTTCACCCCGCCTTTGATGCTGCTAATCGCCTTCCGGAGGATCTCCTTCGACGCATTTACCAGGGGTTGATAGCCATGAACATCCTCGCCCAAAACAAAAGAACAACCATTATCGGACCAATAACCATTCAGCTCGGCGGAGACGTCAATATTCACCAGGTCGCCGCTTTGTAATACCACCGCCGCTTTGGGGATACCGTGCGCAACCTGGTGATTGATGCTGATGCACGTGTAACCCGGAAAATTATAGGTTTTTATGGGTGCCGAGTTAGCGCCGTGTTCGTTTAATATGGCGCCGCCGAAATCGTCCAGCTCCTTGGCCGTCATACCCGGCTTTGCATGCTCAATCATTTGCCGCAATACAAGCGCCACAAGTTCGCTCACCGCCTTCATGCCTGTTAGATCTCCGGTTGTTGTGATTGACATTTTTTCTGTATTTATTTGATGCGACTGGTAAACCGCAAAGGTACTAAGATTATAGGCCCGCTGCAAGAATCACGCGTGGCTCTATTAGCCAACCGCAGTCCACACTGATATAAACGCCGGGTAGGTGCTCAATCATTCCCTTCGGAATGATATTTTTTATCGCGATCTATAGCGTAGATCAGTACCAATAACGCTATAAACCCGAAGGGTACGGTAAAAAACAAGAGCCAAAAACAAGTGAATAATGTACTAAGCGTTTCTCCCAGTTGAATACCATAACGAACACAGGTGTCTGTTCCTGCTTCGTTAATATTACAACCCAGGCTATTCCCAATCAAACTTCCTATTGTGCTCAAAATTATTGGCGAAACAGTAAATATCAAAACAGCTAAGTAGTAATACGGAATCCTTTTAAGCCTTGCTTTTGTACCAAACAGAACAGGAGCCGCACGATCCTTATGATAATATATTTTTCTTTTCAAGCTGTGTAAGCGCCTTTTTTTCAGCAAAACAAGATAAACAATTTTTTGTCTCCGCAGGGTCCCCTGAAAGTTTAAGTTAACCCACAATCAGAGCATAGCGGTAATTGGCGTCGAAATCACAAAACGTTCCTATGGAACGTAAAATTTCATTTATTTTTTCTACCGACCAAGCGTTCCGATGGAACGCAAAGCCGTTTTTGTGCCATAGATAAATGCCATTGAGTTCAGAACATGTCCCATAGGAACATCTGGTTGGTAGAAAAACAAATATGCACCATTGCGTTCCATCGGAACGCTTCGTGAAATCTACAAGTGATTGGCTTGTAGGTTTTGTGGTTTAACTTGAATCGTTGAGAGACCCTGCGGGGACGGCAAAACAAAAGCGCCCGGGCATGTTTACCCGGGCGCCTTCAATAGCATTATTTAATATTATTGCCTGGCTATCTTATATAATTTCCCACCGTCGGTTGCAGCGTAAATAGCGCCATCCTTGCCGGTAGCCATGCAGCGCCAGCGTTCGTTTTTATCAGCAAGCAAGCGTTCTTCGCCCACTACTTTGTTGTTTTTGATTACCAGGCGGGTAATGAACTGGCTGCTTAGTCCGCCAAGGAACAGGTTATTTTTCCATTCAGCAATGTTACCTGTGTAAAACATCATGCAGCCCGGTGAAATAACCGGGTCCCAATAATAAACGGGCTGTATAGTTCCCTGTTTTTGCTGGATACCATCATACACCTTTTTGCCGCTGTATTCAATACCGTAAGTAACAAAAGGCCAGCCGTAGTTACCTCCCGGTTTGATCAAATTGACCTCGTCGCCGCCGCGGGGACCAAATTCGCATTCCCAAAGGCCGCCGGTAACAGGGTTGATGGAAAAGCCATCCGGGTTACGGAAACCGTAAGCATATATTTCAGGTTTAGCGTTAGCCTTGCCGATGAACGGGTTACCGGCAACCGGTTTTCCTTCCTTTGTGATGTGGATGATTTTACCTGTGGTTGTGCTGAGGTCCTGCGCTTTTACGCGGATATCGTCCGCCTGGCGGTCGCCTGAGGTGACGAACAGGTTGCCTTGCTTATCAAACAATAAACGTGAGCCGAACTGGCCATCGCCTTTATAACGCGGAAATGCTTCCCAAATCACCTTTACATTTTCCAGTTTTGTTTCATCGGCAGAGAGTTTGCCTTTTGCCACAGCAAGCGTAGCCCCTTCACCCGGCTGAGCGTAGGTCCAGTACACCATGCGGTTAGTGGTAAAATTGGGGTCTATATTTACGTCGAGCAAGCCGCCCTGGCCGCCGTACTGTACGGTTGGGAAGCCGGTAATGGTTTTCGCGACCTTGCCATCGGTAGTCAGGATCTGCATAGCTCCCGGCTTGCTGCTGATCAGCAAACGGCCGTCGGGCAAAACATGCATACCCCAGGGACCATTCAGTCCGGTATTGATAACCGTAACCGTATACGGGGTTTTGGTTTTAACACTGCCGATCCGGGTTTGCCCCGCGAAGGCAGGTTTATAATCGCTGTTGGCCTTTTTTGTTTCAACAGGCGGGCCGGTTTGCGCCTTAACAATTGCGGTTGCCGATAAAAGGGCGGCGCCCAATATTAACGGCTTATAAAGTTTTGAAAACATATGGTGGAGCTTTTATTAATTTCAAACAAATTACAATTTTAGTGGCAATATGTTTAATTGTAGTGTGTTTTTTACAGTGGTTTGTTTTTTTGATTGAACCGGTACGCGCGCAATGCCCGGGGGAATTAACGTAGGATCACCGCCAGTATAAAACACGCTGTGATAATTAATTGCACTTTACAGGTTTTGCTCGCAACCCTTCTTCTACTATCGTCATCCTCCGCATCACTTAGGCTGGCCCGATCAATTGCATAGGCAATTAATATAAGTATGGCACCCTCTGCCAGTGCTATAAGTATTTTCATCCCAACCCTTGCAGGTGCATGCAGCAAACCAGCAGGAATGAGCAGGTCATTATAATATGCGTTCAGAATAATCAACACCCAACATATTATAAGCTGGTAAATGACGATGAAGAGGGTATATAACGGTCTTTTCATTGTTGATGTAAGCGAAGGTAATTATTTATTTTTTTGTCTCCGCAGAGTCTCCTGAAAGGGACCCTGCGGACGCGCGCTAAGTCTGCGGCGGCATTATGCGCCTGTATGAGTTATTGCAAACCATCGCAGGGTCCTCGTTGAGAGACCCTGCGTGGACGGAGAGGAGGAAGATTTTGGATTTACAAAGGTTTACACTTTTGAAAAAATAAATTTTTAATGCATTGATTATAAGCAACTTAAAAAAAACAATGGTTTACACTTTTTGTAACATTTGTATAGTCGATATAGGATTGTTAACAAATTTGTATAGCCATTTTAGGACGTGCTAGAGGGGGTTTACGGGGGTTTACATAGTTTCTATGTAAACCCAAATTTAAATAATTGATAATCAGATATTTAATACTTTTTTAACGGGAAATTATCGATTTATATGTAATCCCACTTTTTGTCTTTTGTCTTCTCCGCTGCAAGCGACGCTTGCTGTATTTTACAGCGTTTTTTTAATTGGCTTTGGCACTACTTCCTCAAAATGCCCATAAAAAATAATACAAGGTATAAATCACTGCAGCGATACTCAAAATACAGTAAACAATGTAGCTGTACCTTCCATAGTACTGCGGATAGTCCGCTTCAATCAATTTCAAATCGCCGGAGCATAGGTAAGCAATGCCAAGATGAATAACAATCGGGGCCAGAATCAGAATAGCTTTAGAAGTTGAATCAAGGCGACCAGTATGTAGCGTTAACAACTTAAAAATAGAAAATTCCAGGCACCAGAGAAGAAATATGGTAGTGGATTCGGTTGTATCGTAAAAGGCATCTTTGTACCTCCCCTTATTTGCCAGTTTAGAGGCGGACGCATTTAAAAACAACGTAATAGTTTTAAATCTGCTTAGCTTTTCCATTTATTATAATTGATGTTGCCTTATCGACTAATAAAATATTGGCATACCCCCATCCCGTTTCAGCAAAACAAGATAAATATTTTTCGGATAGGATAAGCTCTTTGTAACTGACCATGTTGGCTACCTAAACGCGGGGCACTAGGTAGCCCACCTCTTTTGGCAGGCGCAGATACTAGCGCCAAATTAGGCACTACCCCCCCGCTTTGGTCGGCCCGAATATTCGCGCCAGGTTAGGAGCATTACAATTTGAGATAGTCAGTGAGCAATGCGACTTGTTTTTTTCTGGATTTATATTTGGTAATTTTTCCATGTCCAACTGTTTCTATAAATTTTTTAAAAGCAATAGGCTCCATTTGTAAAAGTTCCTCCTTTGTAAACCAGCCCTTAGCCCCGCGGTCTAAAAAATATTTGACATTACTCGATGGAGCTTGTAAACCTGATATCCTTGTTTGAGAAAGATCAAAATTATTGACCACTCTTTTAAACACTTGTAAAGACTTTAGATCCAACCAAATAATGTTATTATCCTCATATGAATCACTAAAAGCAACATAGCGGCTATCAGGGCTAAACCTAATGACTTCATATGATTCATTCAAGGAGTATATTTCCTCCCAATCACTCGTTTGTAATATCACGACCCCTTTTCCAACTGCGTAGTACACGAGATATTTGTCATTCGGACTAAAATGTACTTTGACGGCATAATCATTGCCGACATGTATCGTTTTAAACAACTTATTCAAAGGGATATCCCAAATATAAATGTCATTCAATACAGAGGCGACGGCCAACAGTCGATCGTCGGAAGATATTGCTAAACTATATACAAAATAAGTACCGTGAGAGATATTAGCTTTCACTTGTTCGTACTTTCCGCTTATATCATGCAAATCAAGAGTTTTGGACAAAGATTGACTACCAATATCAATAAAAAACACTTTTCCATCTCGGCCACCCGCAATTAACTGATTTGATAGGTTGAAAAAACAACATGAAAAAAGACCAGAATTAGAAAAAATAATTTCCCGATATTTTTCTGGATTTTCAAGTTCATGTATTTTAAGTTCTCCGCCCCGGCCAAATCCATCCGAAAAAGTTGCCAATAATGTTTCTTGCCTATTGATAACCAATCCGTCCGGTGTGAAATTTTGGAAATTGAAGATTTTGGTTTCCCCATTATTCAAGTTGAGTAAAGATAACCCGTTGCGTATATTAGCGATGAGGGTGTTGCTTTTTTTAACCACAATCAACTTGGTTATAAATATACTCGCGTCTTTGAATTTAAAAAATTCATCTTGCTTACCATCTTGAAAATGAACGATTTTAAAACCCAAATGTGCAACGCTTACTAAATCGTTACTTGCTGTAAAATCAAAACAAGTATGGCCGTTTACATCCCGCCAAACAGGATACGGACCATCTCTTAAAAATTGAGCGTTTTTAAAATTGCACCCATGTAGATCAGAATTTAAAAAACCAGGACTTCTTAAAATGGTGTTCTCAAAGTTGCAGTAGGTCAAATCTGAATCTCTAAAAATCGGATTAAATAACTCCAAGTCGCTAAAGTCCCTTCCATGGAAATCCCGTTCTTTTATAGTTAGCAAAGTCACAAAGTTGCCTAATAGGGTAGTGTAGTTTTTCTTATATGGAAATCCTTCATCAAATAACTCCCATAAAATGCTTATGCTTTCGTTAATGAGGTCTTTTAAGAAATCGAACACCACATTTAACTGTGGTGATTGAAGTTGAAAACGACCGAACGTTTCATTTAACTCATCCAATCTTTTTTTCGTTTTCCTGTGTACCGTAGTTCCTTGCATATTAACATTGAACTCCGGTCTTAGAATACCTAAGTCAGCAGCAAATTTATAGGCCACAAAAAATTCAAGCATAGACTTATGAGCTGGTTTATAATTACCCTCTTCTTCATCAATGACTAGTAAAGATTGTCCACGCATGTCGTAACGCCAATAATCCATGTTCTTGTCTTCAATGGGAATATTGAAATAATGGTAAATTATATCAGGAAACTCTTTAAAATTGATTGTTAATTTTTCATTGGAAAGCATCTCCCAAGCTAATTCCGACATGAAAAATATTTTGTCGGACAGCGATGTAAAAGTTCGTTGCTGTGAAATATCTCGCTCCATTTTTCTTTTGGTAGCATAAAAATATATTTTCGCGAGATTGATATCTACTTGATTGGTCACCTCCTGTAAAGCGTCGATAATTAACTCGATCATTAGAGGCCGAGACAACAATTCTACAATCCGATAATTACGGAAAATAATCTCAATCGTTTCATTACTGGTGAAATGACTTAGTAGACGCCTGATTTGCTCATTGTTGAATTTTAGCAGCTCCACAACCTCAAATTGAGGCGATTCATTAGGTTGCATTTTTGTGGAGTTCTTAAACTCTGCGTTTAACAAATGTCGCCCCTCGCGAATTGTAGCAAAGTGTTCGTTTCGGCAAGTTAAGACAACCTTTGATTGGCCTTTGACCACACTTGCTAACTCCCAGAAATTATCAACCATTTTTTGCTTATCAATCCTGTCTGCCATCTCATCAAAACCGTCAAATAGGAGTAAAAACTTCCCCATTTTATTTAACTGCGTAAATGCTGCAAAAACACCTTTGATTTCTATCTTATGTTTTCGAAAGAAAAAATCCGAAATCAAAACTTCCACCTGCATGGCTTTTGCAAAATCTCTGAGATAAATAAGTATTGGCAATCTGGGTCGCGGAGTACGTTCCAATTTAGCCTGCTGATATTTTTGGATTTGCTTCCAGGTGTAATAAAGTGTAAACCAAGTCTTTCCAGTTCCAAATTCACCCAAAATTGAAACGTGTTCTTTCTGTTGATCGTTAATCCACGTGTTGAGGTAACCTTCTAGCCAGCCTTCTTTTTCCCCATATATGCTTGTAGCCTCAATCTCTTTGGTTTGTTCGTTGTACTCACCTTTTTTCGCACCTAATGGAATAAAACGCTCATCAATTTTCTTTTCAAAAATCTGATCTTCGACCCATTTAAAATAGTTTGAAAAGTCAATTGTTTCCTCAAGCAGTTCGTCAAAATTATAACATACAATATCCTTATCGGCATCTTCCTGAGTTAATTTGAGCGCTGCCGGACTTGGGTGAGAAGTCGAAACAACCCAAGCCTCATCGCAATCATATTCCTTTTTCAGGCTTTCTACTAACTTAACATGAGGAACTTGTATCGGTTTCACAATTCCGTATACAAGCACTTTCGTATCACCTTTCCTTTCACGGATTACAATGTCGAAATAAAGATGGCTGTCTGTCATGACCTGTAATTGTCCTTGCTTATAGTCAATGGCATCAAACCAAGCTCGTAAGTCATCAAAAAAAAGCTCTAGCTTTAGCTTCGGGGGTCGATCCAAGTTATCGATCTTAGTCAGGATCAACGATGTTTTTACACCTATATCGACTAACTGTTTTTTAATGCCAGATAAATGTCCAAAAGTTGTTAATAATTCATTTTCCAGTGTTTTGATCAGTAGATTTTTATTCTCTGTATCTTTAGCAAGCTTTCGAAATAATTTGGCATCCAACAGTCGCTCGTCCGCTTTGAGAAGTGTCGACTTTTCGATAACATGATGTAATAAGTACGATAAAAATACTTTTACATCAACGTTCCTATTGTATTCTACTTTAGCTAAGCTATTCGCAATATCGTTTGTAATTGTATGTAAATCAGGATCAGCGACAACTTGAAAATCCCATCTTATACGTTCTAGGAAAAGTTGAAATTCATTACCATTTATTTGAGATAACAATTCATTGCTTTTCACACGTGCCTGGACTAATAAACCCGAGTCTCGAATGGATTTTTCATAGCGACCTACTAATCTATCTATATAGTCATTCACTGCGTTTCGCACTGGAACCAAGAAATCGTCGACCATATAGTCGCCACTACGTTGTTTTTCTTGCCATAACTTTAAAATTTGGCCAGCCCGTGGCCTAGTCGTGGAATTTGTGCTAAATCGAAATATACAATCTGAATTACTGCCGTACCTAAGGTATAATTTATAAAAATTAATAAGGGACTTTAAAAGTTCATCACTATTCAATGAGAATCCTTCCGAATAGCATTTAACTTGCGTGTAATGGCGATCGCCGGTAACTAAATCAATCAAAAGAATGTCGTCTTCTCGCTCACAATAAATTTCAAAATTCTCATCACCGGATCGCTCGATCCATAACTGAAGTGTCAATAAATATTGTAAATAGAAGCCTTTATTAGTTGAGGGCGCGTCAGTATTGTTTTTAAAAATATGGAATTCCGTGTTTTTCATTGTGGCTAAGGTTGTTTGGATATGATTGCAATCTTTGAAGTAATAGGATGATAATCGATCTATCACCTCATCAAATGTATCGCTAAATTATAAACATTAACAACAATTGCAACCTTCTCTGGCGCTATGTCGGGCAGTGAATAAGCAAAGGCGACTAGACCGCCGCGTTTAGATAGCCGGCACGCTATGTAGTATAATGCCTTCCAAAACTCAAACCAATCTATAAACAAAATCCCCTCGTCCTCTCCCAATTTTTAAAACAATTTCCGCTTCAATTTATTGAATAGCTATGATAACAGTGATCGGCATTTTTGAAAACGCAGAACTGGCAGATGAGGCCAGCTCCTACCTCCTGGCAAATGAATTTGAAGACGAAAACATTGACGTGCATACCAGCGCGGACGATGCTGCCGAACAGGATCGGGTAGGTGATTTTTTCAACCATATTTATGCAGACGGAAAACAGGCTGCCCACTACGCCTCGCTCGGGCGACAAGGTACGGTTGTCACGGTGCATGCCATCTCGGCCAGGGAGGCGCAGGAAGCGGTCGACGTGCTGAATAACTACGGCGCCGTTGATGTTAACGCCACCGAAGAAAACCCCGACGGCGCTAAATCCCGCAGCCAGGTGATAGAACGCATCATTGCGCCCGGGGATAGGTTGAGGTAGTTGGAAAGGGCCTTGATGGCTGTTGATTGGGGTGAATTGGATGCAGACTTATCAGCTGTTGTCGCGCGGAGAAGATCCTACGCTCCAGCTCAGGATGACAAAACATTATATTGAACATGTGGCGGGGTGTCACCCTGAGCCTGTCGAAGGGCGATGTGCGCAGTGGCCTGTCCGCGTGCTAAGCAGGGTGCAGAGGCCTTTGCCCACGTCGTGGTTCGACAGGCTCACCATGACACCGGGGGCGCTTTGGGGCTCCGGTGTGATTGGGGTGACTTCCGATGTAAACTTGTCGACGGGGTTAGGCGCTGAAGATCCTTCGCTGTCGCTCAGGATGACAAAGGGGCGGGATTTGGCTCCGCTTGGGCATCGTCGGGGCCTTTGCGCTCGTCCTTCGAGTGCCTCAGGATGACACCGGGCGCGCTTTGGGGCTCCGGTTTGTTTGGGGTTACTTTTGGTGCGGACTTATCGATGGGGTTAGGCGCTGAAGATCCTTCGCTGTCGCTCTCCGTGAGGAGTCCATCGAGGTTCGGAACAAATCATGCAAGCCGTGGCCCTGTGCGATTCCCGCCTTGGGGCGGGGAAGGGTTGGGTTTCTCGAACTAGAATCCCCCCGATAATCAATCGTAAAAGCATGGCGTAGAAACCCCTCCCTACACCCTCCCAAGGGAGGGAATCGCACAAGGCCACGCTTTTTGATGGGCTCGAGCTTTTTATACTAATATCTCACCAAACCCTCACTTCACCTCAAACACCAACCCATCCCTAAACCCCGAAAAATCAGGCTTCAGTTCCCGCGAGATCAGCTGTAGGGAATCGTGGTTGCGGATCAGCTCGAGGTAATGAAACATGGGCTTGTATTTGGCAGCAAGGTCGGGCGTTACGGCGCTGGCATACAGCGGCTGGTGCAGACCTCCCCCACCGCCGATCACCAGGAAATCCTTACCCTGCACATTAAACCGCTCGAAGTTATGCGAGTGCCCCGAAACGAAAAGCACGCACTTTTTCGAGTTGATAAAGGCCGGCAAAAAGTTCTGCCGCACTTCCATGGATGGCTTCACGATCTTGCTATTGGTATACGGCGAATGGTGACAGCCAACAATAATAAATTTGATGGCAACATCGGTCTCCAGTTTTTTGATGGCAGCGGCATACCAGTTGTCCTGCGCCAGGATCTCGGCGGTGGTCATCTTAGCGAAGTTAGAGTTGAGCAATACCACGGCCACAGAATCTATCACCTCGGTATAGCCTGCGGGATTGTACATAGGGAAGCGGGTGCGGAAGTTTTGGGTTCCGCGGCGGGCATTCAGCATCACCTCGTGGTTACCCAGCGTGGCATAAACGGGAATGGAGTCGAGGGCGCATTGTTTAATGTATTTGTCAATGTGGACCCACTTCTTTGTTTTATAGCCGAGGGAAACTACGTCGCCCAGGATAAACAGCCCGCTCGGCCGAAGGGTATCTACATCCTTAAAGATCATTTCTGTCGCCTTCAGGTTATGGTTTGATTTAAGGAGGAGCTTCTCCACCCACATGGGTTCCTGCGTATCGCTGGTAAAGGCGATAATGGGTGACCGCTGCTGGGCGACCACACTGGTAAGGCTGAATATGAACAGGGTAAAGGGGATGATGCGGCGCATTCTTGATTAACGTTTTATTATGGGATTTTGTATGTAGAGGCGTTCCACCTGTTCAAGTGTAAACCCAAAAGCGGACAAGACCCACCACTTACATTTATTCGCCCATTGAGTAAAAGTGAAACATTCTGATAATCAAGATGTTTCATAGTGTTCCAGGTGTTCCGTGTGTAAAAATGGAACGCTTTGCCCGTATAAATTATTATCTTGCCCAATTCAAACCACACCATTATGCCCGAACTCTGCTGTATAGGCCACATTACATCCGACAAGGTGGTTACCACCAAAGCTACCATGCACATGCCCGGCGGCACGGCTTTTTACTTCTCGTGCGCTGTCAGCAAGTTGGATCTCAGCTACCTGCTCGTAACTGCCCTCGCCCCTGCCGAAATGCATTATGTGGCTGCGCTGCGCGATAAGGGTGTTAAAATTAAAGTACAACCCAGCGCCCACACCGTATATTTCGAGAATATTTATGCCGAGGACCAGGACCACCGCACCCAAAACGTACTCGCCACCGCCGATCCGTTCGATGTAGCACAACTGGACGATGTGGATGCCCAGATCTTTCACCTCGGCCCCCTGCTGGCGGATGATATCAGCACCGAATTAATAAAAACCCTTGCCGCAAAGGGTCGCGTTAGCCTTGATGTCCAGGGCTACCTCCGCAAGCTCGACAACCAAAAAGTGTACCCCACCGATTGGCCTGCCAAACAGGAGGCCTTGCAACACGTCTCCATAGTAAAAGCCGATGTTGCTGAACTCGAGGCCCTAACCGGCTGCCCCACAACCGAAGAGGGTGCCAAACTGCTTGCAGATTGGGGCGTAAAGGAAGTGGTAGTTACCAATGGAAGCGGCGGTTCAGTAATTTACAGTGATGGGATATTTTATACTATCCCTGCCTTTCGCCCAGCCATAATTGCCGATGCCACAGGCTGCGGGGATACCTACATGGCAGGCTACCTGTACCGCCGTATAAAGGGTGATGATATCCAGCAGTCCGGTGAATTTTCGGCGGCTATGGCCAGCCTAAAGATGGAATCCGCAGGGCCATTTTTAGGCAATGAAGAAGATATAAATAACTTTTTGTCAACTCATAAGTGATATGAAACCCAACGGCCTGGAAATATTCAATGCTTACCTGGAGAGGCAGGATGATAAACTCAAACCCGGCCTGGTTGCATTGCGGGAACTGATCCTCTCCATTGTACCCGATGCCGAAGAAAGTTTCAGCTACCAGGTGCATTGCTTTAAGCACATTTACATGTTGGTGGGCATTGGCGTAACAAAGGAATCGTGCAGCTTGTATACAATGAGCCCGCCGCTAATTAAGAAGATGAAGGAGGAACTAAAAGGCTACAAGGCATCCGGTGCTACTATCCACTTTAAGCCAGACGACCATTTACCTGTAAATTTGATCGCTAAAATAGTTTTGAACCGGATACAGGAAAACGAAGCGCTTGCACTGGGCAGAGGCAAGAAAAAATAAGCACATGCTTAACTCGGTATAGTGATTATAAACCTGCTATAAACGCCCGGTTCTGATTTCACTTCGATACGTCCGTTCATTTGCGTTACCGCGTCCTTAACAAGGTAAAGCCCTAAACCTGAGCTATTTTTATTGTTACCCAACATATAGAACTTATCAAAAATACGTTCCTGATCCGCTTGTCTAATCCCTAAGCCGTTATCCTCTACCTCAATTACTGCGTTTGTGTCGAGCAGATACGTCCTTACTTTCACCCATTGCTCCTCTTTTTTAGGGTCGCTGTATTTTATCGAGTTTGAAACCAGGTTATTCAATATTACCTGTAACTTAAGAGCATCACTATCAATTTTATCCAGTTCAATTTCCTTATGAAATGATATCTCCTTCCCTTTACTCCTGTAATGATTCTGCGCTATTACATTATCAATAATTGAAGTTAAATAGCATTCTTTTTTAATAAGCCCGGCGTGCTTACTTTGAATGAACAGCATCATTTCGTTAATAAAATGATCCTGCTTTTCGAGGCTTTCCCTCATCATCAGGATATACAATTTAATTTGCACGATGTCTGATTCCTCATCGATCAGTTCAATCAGGCCGATAAGTGCAACCAGCGGCGAACGGAGGTCATGCGTTATATTAAATACAAACTTGTCCAGTCCTGCATTTATTAGCTGCAGGTCGTCATTCTGTTCAACAATTTTCTTTCGGGAATTAGACAGCTTCCTGATCATAATACCAGCGTAGGCTAACGAGTTGGATAAAATAACCAGGGTTATTAAAACATTACCTATAAAAAGATATAAATTTATTTTGCGGCAAATTACGCCAAGCGTATCTGAAAATGCTTCCTCCTTAATGGTCAGATCCGCTGAAATATTGCTTATCGACACTATAAGAAGCTTCTTTCTTGCCGGTGACAATTTGCCCTCCGCCACTTCAGGATGTGATTGCAAACCAATCTGGTGAAGTTTATTTACAAGCACATCGCCTTCGGTCCAAATCCCTATCACCTTTTTAAACATAGGTAGATGCTGAAAGTTGCTGAAAAGCCAAATCAGGTCATCAATGTCCTGGGGGTGATTTTTTCCCTGTAAAAAGCCTTTTGCTGCCTGCTGATAGTTTTTCTTGTCGGATGACAACGTAATCCTGGCTATGTGATCACCGATTGGTATGCTGATCTCTTTTTCAAAAGCCGCATAATCATCCTCATTCCCCAAATAAATATAATTGATCAAATGAGCAGATGCGTCTTTTTGGCCTTTGGAGTATTGCGATTCGCCATTGATGTAAGCTCGTGCAGCAGATAAGATCCTGATGGTATAAAAGTTCAGGACAATCATTATTGCAGAAGCAACCACAACTATCAACAATAAGGTAAAGGTAGTTTTTTTGAATAACAGCTTAAGACGGGATATCGGCGGTTTAAGTTTGTCTTCCAAGGGAATGAAAATTAACTGTCATTAATTGTTTATAGGCTTAACAAAAGATTAAATGACTTTAACAAGGTATACGCGTAACTTAATGCGGATGTTTCATTTTTAGGTAAGCAATATGAAATTGTTAATTAGTCCTCAGCTATTTGTAATAGCTAGTTAGTCACGCCTCCCGGAGCGTAAAAAAGGTTAAGCGCCTCGCCCGTTCGTGAAAATCACAATCAATAAAAAAGGCCTTGAAATTTCTCTCAAAGCCTTAATAGTTAAACATTGTTTGTCTTTATTCGCCGCTGGCATGTTCATGTGTAGCTTCCTCGCGGAACAGCTTGGCACTGAAATAATCGTTATTCATGCGGCTGATGTTGGTCATCTTTATTTCTTTAGGGCACTCCGCTTCGCAGGCACCGGTATTGGTACAGTTACCAAAGCCTTCTTCGTCCATTTGAGCAACCATGGCTTGTACGCGGCTGTAACGTTCTGTCTGCCCTTGCGGCAACATGCCTAGCTGGGTAACCTTTGCTGACACAAACAGCATTGCCGATGCATTTTTACACGCGGCAACGCATGCGCCACAACCAATACAGGTTGCAGAATTAAATGCTTCATCAGCGATTACCTTCGGGATCGGGATAGCGTTGGCGTCGATAGTAACACCGGTGTTTACCGAAACAAAGCCACCAGCTTGTTGGATCCTGTCGAACGCAGAGCGGTCAACGGCCAAGTCCTTTACAACCGGGAATGCAGCAGCACGCCATGGTTCAATCACAATGATCTCGCCATCATGAAAAGTACGCATGTGCAGCTGGCAGGTAGTGATCGCGTTCTTCGGTCCGTGCGGGTGTCCATTGATATACAGGGAACACATTCCGCAAATCCCTTCGCGACAGTCATGATCAAAGTGAATCGGCTCCTCATTTTTAAGGATCAGGCTTTCATTGACCACGTCAAGCATTTCAAGGAATGACATATCAGGCGAAATTCCTTCAGCTTTATAAGTCACAAATGCGCCTTTAGTTTCGGCATTTTTCTGCCTCCAAACCTTAAGCGTTAAATTCATATTTCCAGTACTCATATCGTTAAGTCTTGAGTCAAAAGTCCAAAGTCAAAAGTCGACTAACGACTCGAGACTTCAGACTCGGGACTTTATTTATAAGATCTTTGTGTTAAATGAACAAATTCAAAATCAAGCGTTTCCTTATTCAATACTTCCGGCTGGTTATCACCTTTGTATTCCCATGCGCCAACGAAAGCGAAGTTATCGTCATCACGCAATGCCTCGCCTTCCGGAGTTTGCGACTCCAAACGGAAGTGACCACCACATGATTCCTTGCGCATCAGGGCATCATCAACCATCAGTTCTCCAAGTTCAAGGAAATCGGCTACACGGCCAGCTTTTTCAAGCGCCGGGTTAACTTCTTCATTCTCCCCTACTACCTTGGCATTCTTCCAGAAATCAGCTCTTAAAGCCTGGATCAACCCTTTTGCTTTGGTTAATCCTTCTTCGGTGCGCGCCATTCCGCAATATTCCCACATAATGTGGCCAAGGTCGCGGTGATATTCGTTTACAGTTTTGGTACCGTTTAGCGCCAGTAACTTATTGATGCGGGCCAATACATCCTGTTTTGTTTGTTCAAATGCCGGGTGTTTGATGTCAACCGGTTTCGGGCCGATAGTAGCCAAATAATCACCTAAGGTATAAGGGATCACAAAATAACCGTCGGCTAAGCCCTGCATTAATGCAGACGCACCTAAACGGTTGGCACCGTGATCGCTAAAATTACATTCGCCTAAAGCATATAACCCCGGTACATTTGTGCTTAGGTTATAATCAACCCAAAGGCCGCCCATAGTATAGTGCACAGCAGGGTAAATTCGCATTGGTTGTTTGTATGGATCCTCGTCGGTGATCTGGTAATACATATCAAACAGGTTGCCATATTTGGCTGATACCGCGTCTTTGCCCAAACGTTTAATCGCGTCGGCAAAGTCAAGGAACACGGCAAAACCCGAAGTCCCTACGCCACGGCCATCATCCACCATTTCCTTTGCGTTACGTGATGCTACGTCGCGCGGAACAAGGTTACCGAATGATGGATATTTCCTTTCCAGGAAGTAATCCCTGTCGTCCTCTTTTACCTGGTCGGCAGTTATTTGTTTTTTTCGTAATTGCTCAGCAACCGCAACAGTTTTCGGCGCCCAAACACGGCCATCGTTACGCAACGATTCCGACATCAGCGTCAATTTACTCTGGTGATCGCCGGTTACCGGGATACAGGTTGGGTGAATCTGTGTATAGCACGGGTTAGCAAAAAATGCCCCGCGTTTGTGTGCGCGCCATGCTGCAGTAACGTTCGATCCGATCGCGTTAGTCGACAGGTAAAATACGTTACCATAACCTCCTGTAGCCAACAATACAGCGTGACCGCTGTGGGTTTCAACAGCGCCGGTAATCAGGTTACGGGTAACAATACCTTTGGCATGTCCGTCAATGGTAACTACGTCCAGCATTTCGGTGCGGGTGTACATTTTAACCTTGCCCAAATGAATCTGGCGATTAAGCGCAGAATAAGCGCCTAAAAGCAATTGCTGTCCTGTTTGTCCCCTGGCATAAAAAGTACGCGATACCTGCGAACCACCGAACGAACGGTTATCCAGCAAGCCGCCGTATTCGCGCGCAAAAGGAACCCCCTGGGCAACACACTGGTCGATGATGTTTACCGACACCTCCGCCAGGCGATATACATTACCTTCGCGGGCACGATAATCTCCACCTTTAATGGTATCGTAAAACAAACGGTAAACGCTGTCACCGTCGTTTTGATAGTTCTTGGCAGCATTTATACCACCCTGCGCAGCAATTGAGTGCGCACGGCGGGGGCTATCCTGGAAACAAAATGCCTTCACATTGTATCCAAGCTCGGCCAATGATGCCGCAGCCGCTCCGCCAGCCAAACCCGTACCTACAACTATTACATCGTATTTACGCTTATTGGCCGGGTTAACCAGCTTTAAGTTAAATTTATGCTTGCTCCATTTTTCGGCTAATGGACCTTGTGGAATTTTAGCATCTAAACCCATTTTCTTTTCTTTATTTTGAGAGTTGATTGAGTTGATCAGGTTGATTGAGTGAGTGGTTTGTAAAACCTAATCAACCCATTCCAACATAATCCAACCTATTCAACTACTTATTTAAACTCTGTATTAAATAAACAACCGGCATTGCCGCGAAACCTATCGGGATAATTACCGCGAACAGCCATGTGCCTATAAAGTAAACAACAGGCGTGTATTTACGGTGTACCCACCCCAGCGTGCGGAACGCGCTTTGAAAGCCGTGCAGCAAGTGAAACGACACCGCGAACATGGCTATCACATAAAAAATAACATAAAGCACATTGCTAAAACTCTGGGCTACGCGTGCGTGCAGGTCTTTCACCCTTACAACTTCTATGTTATTTTCTGTAGTTACCGATTTTTCAAAATTTGGAGACGTTGGCACATAGTCAACCGAAGTTGTTTTATCAGTTGCAAGATCAGTGCGGTATTCCTTATAAGCCACTTTATGGCTGTACTTATAGGCGAACCAAAAATCGCTCATGTGGATCACGATAAACAGCAATAAGATAGAGCCCAGCAAACCCATATTTTTTGACGACCAGGTAGCCGGCGACTTGTTTACCGATGCATAAGATACCGGCCTCGCCTTGCGGTTTTTGATAGTCAGGATCAGTGCATAAACCGCGTGAACCAAAATAGAAAGGTAGAGCAGGTATGCGATAACTTCTATAGGCGGGAAATGTGTAAGAAAGTTGGCGTACATGTTGAAGCCGAAACCATCATCATCTCTAAACAGCAAAAGGTTACCGCCAAGGTGTACAATTAAAAAGGTACACAGAAACAAGCCCGTTAAAGCCATGATCAGCTTTTTGCCCAAGGATGAGTTAAAGGTTTGTTTAAATTCGCTCATTATATCTCAGATTTATTCGGCAAAAGTATTTATTAAATATCAAAAGATATAAATGGATTCAGCTTATTGAGTATGTATTAACTATTTAGAAACAATCTAAAATACGATCTCTGCATTTAATTTTTGCAGATAATATCGCTTAACTTATATTAGAGGCGTGAAGAGAGATGCAAAAGGATAAGAGCCAGAAATCAAGATAAAGCGCAACTAATTTAAAACGGCTTGCTGATTTCTTTTTCTTCTTAATTCTTGACTCTTGCATCTTGACTCTAAAAACTAAAATCTTATTACCCACATATGAAACTCCCCTACATCGTTATTGCAGGCTTATTGTTAGCTGGTTGTAAAAAACAAGTTTATGTTGAATTTACAGGCACAGCAACTGGAATAAAAACCGGCGTATTTACCGTTAAAACACTTGGCGACAGCACTATTTTTGGTGAGAATATAAAAGACGGCAAGTTCAATGTCGACAAAAAGCATCTTGGCAAAGCCGGTTATTATAGTATGAACATAACCGATGCTGATAATAAGGATGAGCATACGCCTTACGAAGTTTACCTTGAAGATGGCAAGTACGCCATTGAAGCTAAAGCGGGTGAGCTTTACAAATATCCAAAGATCACCTCCTCATCAAAGATCCAGGAACAATTATCGGCCTTTTATACGCTGGCTGACAATATGAGCAATGAGACTGTAAAAAACATTGGCAAGATCAATAAGGAGTTAAAAGACAATTACATGAAGTCGACCCCAGAGGCTTATAATAACTTACTAGCCGAATTGCAGGCGAATCAAACTAAAATGCGTGACGTTGACGCTGAAGCATTTAAGCAATTCTTAAAGCAATATCCGCAAAGCGAAATCAGTGCGCACATCATGTCAAAACTTGATTACGAGGGCGACCCGGTTACCTATTATGCCATATTTAAGTCCCTTACTCCCGAAGCACAAAAAAGCGAAGAGGGCCAGGAAATTGGCGATAAGCTGAGCCATATGATCAACCTGGTAGTTGGTAAAAAGGCGCCAGCTATTCAAGGTAACACGGTTGATGGAAAAGCGTTTGATCCCAAAAGCATCAGTAAAAAATTGATTGTGATTGATTTCTGGAAGGCTGGCAACGAATTGAGCCGCCGAAATCACGACCAGGTGAAATCACTGATGGCCCAGGATGCTATCAAACAAAATGTGGCTTTTATAAGCATTTCGCTCGATTCAAAATCCGACTGGTGGACCGGCGCCGTAAAAGATGATAAACTGGACTGGACGCAGGTGTCCGACCTGAAAGGCAACGACTCACCAAATGCTGCCAACTATAACATTACAGAGATCCCAAGCTATTATTTATTGGATGGAAACTGGAACATCGTAGTGGCTAAGATTGGCATTAAGAATATTGAGTTCGAGATATCGCAATATTTGAAGAAGCATTAAGCAATAGCCAACAAGTTTGAATTTAAATTTCAGCATTCCACAGAAATGCTGAAATTTTTAATTTTTAATTTTTACAACGACCCACCTGATTGACAGTTGCAGGTTGCGTAAGTATCATATCCATTCGGACAATAATCTGTAAGAGGCGCATGGACGCAACCGGAACCAACAGGATAATTTGTTACCGTTACTGTGGTGTAGATTTGCGAATCAAGATAACAAGTGATTGTGCAGGTTGGTAAACTGCCTCCGGTCACTTTTTTCATTTCCTGCCGGTCAAGTTTTGTTTGTTTGTTCATAATTTAAGATTTAAGTAATAAATAATTGCCGAATTTTCGCCCCGGCAACATAAGCGACATGTAGTTTAAAAGCACATGCTCTTTACCTCGCGAAAGTATTTTCACATATGTTGACCAGCACACTTAGGTAGCAGGCATACCAATAAAATCAAATTATTATAAAGTGATAAAGTACGTTTAGGGGTAAAGCAATAAACAGCTAAATTTAATTAAAAACTAAACAGACTTCAAAAAACTAAGGGAATAAACGGCCACTTTATTCAATCGTATCAAATAAGTTACAAAAGTCCTGAATCTTAATTTACAGTCAGTACTTTGTCGTTTGCAATTGCGAAAACCCTATCGGTTTTATTGCTTCGGATGGCGACCTTCCCTGTAAATTTACCAAATGAAGGCAACACAGCCTGCCTGTTTCCAAAGGCGAAGCAAGGTAAAGTAATAGCCTGTCGCCCGCGTCCCACCAGGCGTACACCCGGATGAATATGCCCGCAAAACACATAGCCCGATGCATTGTGCAGGTTAGTATCGGTTAGCGGATGGTGCAGCATCAAAAACGGGCCGATCAGCATTTCATCGTGCAGGATGATATTTAACTGGCGGTAATAACTGTCATCTATAATATCATGATTCCCTCTAACCAAAATAATTTCCAGTTTCGGGAACTGGCTGCGCCAAAGGATGAACCAGTCCCAGTCGGCATTCATATCGCTATGAAAAAAATCTCCAAGGAAAATTATCTTTTCGGGTTTGTGCTCAAAGATCAGGTCGGATAAAACGGCAAGCTCGGTTTGCTCCATATCGCGTGGTACGGCAATACCCGCCTTGCGGAAATGGCCCACTTTGCCTAAATGGACATCCGCAGCAATCAACGCTTTTTCCTGCTTCCAGTAAATGGCCTTTTGCGGTAATAATAATAAGTCCTGGTTTAATAAATTGAAAGGAATTCCCCCACCCGTAATCATGGAGCAAAAATAATAAAATCTATTTGATGGCGCTAAGCCCCAAGGCAGGGAGATTTTCCAAAACAAGTTGCATAACACGTTTTTTAGTATAAATTTGATTTACAACCACTTCTATTCAAACCCATGCCCGAAACAGATTTTAAGCCCATAGCACCTGGTAACCGAATCCCGATAATTGATATTCTCCGTGGTTGGGCGCTACTTGGCGTGGTGGTGATGAACTATGCTGATTTTTACCTGGTTGGCATGGGTGATAACCCCAAGTTGGACAGCGCATCCAATGCTTTAATGACAGTGTTAAACTTTGTTTTTGCGTCCAAATCGTGGACGCTGCTCAGTTTTTTATTCGGCTATGGCTTTTCAGTGATCATGCAAAATAGCCGGGTTAAAAATGTAAACGGCAACATGTTTTTCCTGAAACGCATGTTCTGGTTATTCGTGCTGGCTTTTATCGACAGCGCCTTCTTTTTTGGCGATATATTAAAGGACTATGCCTTTTTAGGGCTGGTCTTATTGCTATTCAGCAACTTCACAGCAAAAACTTCATTGTACACAAGTGCTGTCATATTTTTGCTTATTCCGGTAGTGACAAGTTTGGTCACCCGTCTTTATGGCAACCCTGGGATGGGCCTTTTTACGCCATATCTACACTTGTACGCGGGCCATTCCATCCCGGATATATTTTGGTTTGGCTTAATTGGCACATGGAAAGGGCAAATCATCAATTTAAACTGTACCGGAACAGTACATACCGTTATGTTTTGCTGTTTCCTTTTAGGTCAGGCAGCTCAAAAAGCAGCATTTTTCGAGAAGATGGAACAAAACAAACCTGTTATTAAAAAAATCTGGCTGGGCAGTCTTTTCTTATCCTTTATTGCAATCGCGCTAAATATCGCGTTTACCAAACCAGCGTTTATAACCAACTATTTTAATCCCGACTATTGGGAAGTATTGTTCATCATGATATTTACAGCAGCGTCGATATGCCTGCTGTATATGGCAGGAAAGCTAAGATCATTTTTCATTTCGTTACAAGCCATCGGTAAAATGACGCTGACCAATTATATTGTACAGAATCTTATCAGCATCTTTTTGTTCTCAGGCCTTGGTTTTGGGCTTGCATTAACCCACAAATTGCTGCTCCCTTATTATTATATGCTCGGGCTGTTAGTTTATATCCTGCAGGTATATTTTAGTAAATGGTGGCTCGGCAGATTTTATTACGGGCCAATTGAATGGCTATGGCGCCAACTAAGCTATGGCAAAAGGCTGGGGATAAAAATTAAGCGGTAACGCTTAAATTCCACCAACCCGCTATTTCCAAACTTCGCAGTTCTCGAAGGTATCGCTCTAAACTAAATTATTTTCAAAAATATTTGCGTAACTCAGAAGTTACATATACATTTGAGTAACTTAAAAGTTACCTATTATGGCAAAGATTATCAAACACCAATTTTTCTTCCCTCATCCGCAGGAGTCGGTTTGGGAGCACCTCACAAAATCTGAACTGATGGCACAATGGCTGATGAAAAATAATTTTCAGCCAATCGTCGGTCACGACTTTCAATTCACGACGGGCCCGATACCGAGCCTCAATTTCGACGGCATCTTTTACTGCAAGGTATTGGAAGTAGATCCATTTGACCGGCTTTCCTATTCCTGGAGCAGCGGCCCCGGCGATGGCAAGATCACACTCGACTCCGTAGTTACATGGACGCTGGAGCCAAAGGATAAAGGCACCGAAGTATTCCTGGAACATAGCGGGTTTGCAAAAAAAGAGAACCTGGACTTTTACAATGGCCTGCTTCAAGGTTGGTTGGAAAAGTTCGAAAAGATCAACAAACTTTTAAACGCTGCACAAAATGCCCATACCAACGCTTGACGCCTTCCAGGTTATCGGCGATCCGAGCAGGCGCAAGATGCTGATGCTGCTCTCGGCCGATAGCCTGACCATCAATAGCCTGGCAGATAATTTTGATATGAGTCGCCCCGCAGTTTCAAAGCATATTAAGATCTTGCAAACGGCGGGGTTTATTTCTATTGAAGATATTGGCAGGGAACGCTATTGCTCTTTGAAAAAGGACGGCTTCGAAGAGTTGCAAGCCTGGTTGGAATACTTTGACGCATTCTGGGCATCGAAGCTGAAGAAGTTAGAAACGTTGTTAAACAACAAATTACCAAATTAAAAAATAAACAAAATGACTACACCAGATTTTAACACCACGTTTTCGGTGGATGAAACCCCGGACGAGGTATTTAATGCCATCACCAATGTACGCGGGTGGTGGTCCGAAAATATTGAAGGAGGCACAAGTAAACTTAATGATGTATTTACTTATCGTGTAAAAGACATCCATCAATGTACAATGAAGTTAATAGAAGTTGTTCCGGCTAAAAATGTGGTCTGGCTGGTATTGGACAACTATTTTGAATTCACGGAAGATAAGACGGAGTGGACCGGCACAAAAATAGCGTTTGAGACCTCGGAAAAGGATGGTAAAACACAATTGCATTTTACCCACTGGGGCCTGGTTCCGGCTTTTGAATGTTATGAAATTTGTTTCGATGGCTGGAGCAGGTACATCAACGGCAGCTTGCGAAACCTGATCACTACGGGAAAAGGTCAGCCGAATCCTACGGAATATGTTACAGCGTAAAGTAACACCGCTTAAATAAAATAACTATCGCGCATTTTACTCGATACATGGAATGCGCGATAGCTATTTAATCTATTAACGAGATATCTAAAAGGCTTTCCAGCTCACCATTATATTTTGATTCTGCTAAAATGTGTTGAACATCGAATGGCAACTGATTGAATTTTAATGGATCAACCGGGGAGGCAACCAAATGGTAATTTGAAGCCGCGAAACGGCTGAAGTCTGTTCTATCGTAAGCAAATAAACCTTTTTCAGCCATTTCAGTAAACGAGGAAAGGTACCACTCGTCTACATTACTTTTGATTGTTTTTTTGAGATCCGGGTTGATAATTATCTTTTTATTTCCAGGTAACTGATCAAAATACGAAAATAACTTTTCAAGATTTCCTTTAGATTTCGCAACAGAAACGGGCAGTTTGGACCCACCTGAAGCAACGAAGGCTATTTTATTTCCATCGGTAAAAAACCAACTAATATCAATGGTCTGTTGTTCAATATCAGTAAACATGTGGTGAATTTATAAAATTACTTCGGCAAAGCAAATACACTTTAGCGTTTCGTCCTTTAACTATTCATAGTTGAATGATGGGCATTGGAAAGGCAATAAATTTGATATATTTAAACAATGTTCGAATTTTTTAAAAAGATAATAGAATGCTTTGATCGCCAGCATATTCCATATATGCTTTCAGGTAGTATTGCCATGGGCATGTATATAATACCGCGTGCTACAAAGGATATTGATTTTGTAATCCACTTACAACCAGGCGACATTGAAAGCTTTGTTGCCCATTTTGCCGGCGCATATTATGTAAGTAAAGATGCTATTATAGATGCAGTTAACCGACAAAGTATATTTAATATAATAGATCACGCATCTGGATTTAAGGCTGATTTTGTGGTGCTTAAAAATAGCGAGTATCGGCTCGCGGAATTTGACCGTAAACAGATAAAGGATTTTTTCGGCCTTAATATCTACATTGTTTCCCCTGAAGATTTATTAATTTCGAAATTAATTTGGATCCAGGAGTGGCAAACCGCCGTACAGATGGAGGATATAAAAAACCTTGCTGTTGTCCCGGGGTTGCAACTGGATTATGTAAGCAACTGGATAAAGAAACTAAATTTGAACACCTTCAACCTGCTTGAATTATGAACGACACCCCGGAATACGTTAAGCAGAAGCAATTAGAGATCTGGCTGGCAAAATCACCGGAGGAAAGACTGCGATTAACCCTGGTAATGAACGATGAATTGTACGCTTTTTGGAATGAGGGAAGGAAAAATGACGTAAAAATCCCACTAAATCCACCCCCATCCAAATGACTAATGACTCAATGACCAATGATTAATTCACCACCTGCTTCCTATACTGATTCGGGCTAATCCCAACCTCCTTTTTAAACAACCTGGAAAAATAAGGCAGGTTATCAAAGCCTAAGGCATAAGCGGTTTCGGCAATATTATTGTCCGATCCCTTCAGTATGTTTTTTGCTTCGGAAATCAAAAATATATGGATCAGCTCAATAGCAGTTTTACCGGTTTCCTGTTTCAGCAGGTCGCTTAAATAGCGGGTTGATAAATTCAACTGGTCGCCCATCATTTTTACTGTAGGCAGCCCTTTTTCCGCAAGCAAGCGCGAGCCGAAATAAATGTTAAGCGCATCGTTAAATTTGGAAACAATTTTGCCACTCAAATCCATCCGGTTGATAAACTGCCTTTTATAAAAGCGTTGGGAATACTTTAATATCGAGTCGATATGCGCGAGCATTATTCCACGGCTATACTCGTCCTGGTTATTGTTGCATTCTGTTTCAATTTTGTGGTAAAGCTCCCAAATTATCTCCTCTTCCCGCGGCGACAGATGCAGCGCTTCGCTCGACTCATATTCGAAAAAGCTGTATCGTTTAATGTCATCATGCAGTACGTGCCCGTTTAAAAAATCCTCATGAATGAATATCATAAAACCATTCTCTTCAAACTCCAAATGCTTTAATTGCATGGCTTGTCTGGGTTTCACAAACGACATCGATCCCGAATCATGGTCGTACTTGGTCCGCCCATACAAAAACATGCCCGACTTTAATTTCTTAAAACCGATGGCATAAAAATCGCCGGTAAACTCCTCCTCCCCTATCGAGCAGGTGTTCTTACACAAGAATAAGCTTAGCATTGGATTTTCCGGCGGCGGGAAACCATTCGCGCGATGTAATTCGGCCAGGGTTTTAAAGTGCTTCATGTTGAATGTTTTATCAGATCAAAAATACAACCGGGGTTGATATAGATGGTAATCTGGGTGTAATAGTTATAGATGGAATTTGTAAAAATCTCTACAATCGTCATTGCGAGGAACGAAGCAAACTCTGCACAGGACAATCAACGAATCTTTATGCTGATAGTGAACTTACAGCGGCTTGATTAGTTATCACATAACTTTTCATTCCAGTGCATGAACAGTTCAGAGATTGCTTCGAAGCCGGTTGCAGGCAACCAGCCTCGCAATGACGATTTATGAGAATATTCAATTTATTTACTTCCCATGTGCTTTAGCAGCAACATCGCTCCATGCTTCCCATTCAGCCAATTTACCGGCATAAACCTGCTTTACCCAAGGCAAGGCAACTTTACCAAGGAATAAACGAAGCGGCGGATTTTCACTGTCTACCAGTTTTAAAACTGCTTCAGTGGTAGCTTCCGGGATACCGAATGCGTCGTTATCTGACATGCCGGCCTGGAATGCTTCACGCACAGGGTTATAAACGTCCATCGGTGTAGTACTGTTTGCCGAAGCGCCCGCCCAATCTGTTGAAAAGCCGTTTGGCTCAATCAATGACACCTTAATGCCAAAGCCCTTAACCTCAGTTGCCAATGTTTCGGTCAAACCCTCAACCGCAAACTTGCTGGCATTGTATATGCCTAAAACCGGCAGGGTGGTAATGCCCAGCACACTTGAAACCTGTACAATGTGCCCATGTCCCTGTGCCCTCATTACCGGCAATACAGCCTGTGTTGCCCATAATAAACCGAATACATTGGTTTCTATTTGTGCACGGGCTTCCTGCTCGGTAGTTTCCTCGATGGTACCAAATAAACCGTAACCTGCATTATTGATCAATACATCGATAGTACCGAAATGCTGTTTTGCCTTTTCAACTGCTGCAAACACGGCATCGTGATTGTTTACATCCAATTGGAGGGGAAGAATTGATTCACCGTATGCGGCAACCAGGTCGTTTAGGGTATCGGTGTTGCGGGCGGTTGCCACTACTTTGTCACCACGTTTTAAAAATGCTTCAGCCCAGATCTTTCCAAATCCACGGGAAGCGCCTGTTATAAAAATTGTCTTTGCCATTGTTTTAATTGTTAAATTTTATAAGACAAATCTATGGCGGCGCACACGAACGGATTTATACAAAAGTGGGGAATAAAGATACATTTGGGGGAGGCAAAAGTTCGTCACAACTCGTGTACAACAAAAAACCCGGCTCAAAGCCGGGTTTCCACTATTTAATCTTTTATTAATTTACTGCACTTCAAAAGGCAATACCAGCCTTGATCCATCAGGATAAAAACCTGAGAATACTACGGTGCTGGTGTTCATGTTCGAAAGCACTTTGTCGATATCGTCAGTCGAATTGATCGGCTGTTTGTTTACCGAAGTAATAACCGAACCAATTGGGATCTCGGCATTATCAAACACACCACCTTCACGAACCTGGGCTACCATAACACCTGAATGGGTGCGGAATTTAGCTTTCTCAGCAGCACTCAATGTTTTGAAGCTTGCGCCCAGCTTATTGTAAAGCTCCTCCGCCGACTTGGTTACTGCCATTTTAGGTGCAGGCGCATCAGCTTTAAGGGTAATGGTGAAGTTCTTTTCGTCGCCGCCACGTAATGCGCTGATTTTGATCTTATCGCCAGGCGCTAAACGACCAACACGTTCCTGTAAATCTGACGACTCATAAACAGTGTTACCTTCAACCTTGGTGATGATGTCACCTTCCTGTAAGCCGGCTTGTGCTGCACCGCTGTTAGGCAATACACTGCTTACATATAAGCCGTAGGTACGGTTAACTTTAAGCTCCTTCGCTTTATCCTGGTCAAGCTCAGCAAAGCTGATACCTACATAGCCGCGTTTTACAGCGCCATATTTCTCAATATCATCCAATACCTTTTTAGCCAAATTGATTGGGATAGCAAAGCCATAACCCTCGTACGAGCCGGTGTGTGATGCAATAGCAGAGTTGATACCGATCAGTTCGCCATTAGTGTTAACCAATGCACCACCACTGTTACCAGGATTGATAGCTGCATCAGTTTGAATGAATGATTCGATCGCCTTGTTCAATCTCGGCTGCTGGGTTTGATATTGTGTACGGCCAAATGGATTTTGATCTTCACCGTTATCCTCACTGCCGATCAGGTTCAGTCCGCGGCCTTTGGCGCTAACAATACCTGCCGTAACAGTCGAAGTCAACTTGAATGGATTACCTACAGCCAATACCCACTCGCCCACCTTAACAGCATCCGAGTTGCCTAACTTTACAATCGGCAGGTTATGACCGTCAATCTTAATTAAAGCTAAATCCGTGTTGGGATCGGTACCAATTACCTTAGCCTGGAATGTTTGATGATCGTTTGTTACGATATCAATTTTTGCAGCTTTCTCAACCACGTGGTTATTGGTAACAATATAACCATCAGGCGAAATAATTACACCCGAGCCAGACGCCATTTGCGGGCCCGAAGGGCGCATCCGCTGACCAAACATCTCGCCAAACATCTGTTGCATTTTGCTTTGCTTATCGTTGTCCGACTGATCTGAATACGTTGTGCGGATATAGACCACCGCAGGGGTAACGGCAGCGGCAGCTTCAGTAAAGTCAACCGAACCGGCTGACGATAGACCCGTAACTGCAGGAGCTGGAGTTAACCGATTACTTGTTGCGTAGTACACCTTTTGTTTATCCTCGAAGCTCATGTTGTCGGCATACTTGTTTTCAATAACCTTGTACGCACCTAAAGCCATGGCTCCGCCAACAAAGGCAGTCAATAGTGTTAAACCAAACTTTTTCATGTTATCTCTCACTTTTCTTTTTATGTTATTTTTTTGTAAAACAAATTTAATACCATATAGACGTGATAACCTATATTAAGTTATCCGTATTTTTGTTAAAATTTGTTAAATCCAAATCAACAGGGACCGGGTAACCGTGTGGTCTGTTGAGATTTACGGATCACGTTTTACGAATTTAAGCTTAATAATTCATTTAATACGGATTTTAAGATCGTAAATCTGAACCCATAAATCATACATAATTATAATATTGAATATCAAATGCTAATCCATTTTTATAAATACCAGGGGGCTGGAAACGACTTTATTTTGGTTGATAATCGCGATAACAGCGTAGATCACCACCATCCTGAACTGATTGCCCGCCTGTGCGACCGTCGTTTTGGGATCGGCGGCGATGGTATTATGTTCCTGCAAAACCTGGAAGGCTATGATTTCGAGATGGTTTATTATAATGCCGACGGCCAGCCAAGCAGCATGTGCGGCAATGGTGGCCGCTGTATCGTGGCCTTTGCCAAACACCTTGGAATAATTGACACCGAAACAAACTTTTTGGCAGTAGATGGCCCGCATTATGCCAAAATTTCAGCCGGTGGCGATTGGGTGAGCCTGCAAATGATAGATGTTGATACGGTAAACCGCGATAATGATGCCTATGTTTTAAATACCGGCTCACCGCACTACATCACCATGGCCGAAAACCTGGAGGATAAGGACGTTTATACCGAGGGTCGTGCCATCCGAAATAACGATACCTACCGCAAGGAAGGCATCAATATCAACTTTGTTGAACCAACCGCTGATGGCTACTTCGTCCGCACCTTTGAGCGCGGCGTAGAAGATGAAACCTTTGCCTGCGGAACCGGCGTAACAGCAGTTGCCCTTGCTATGGCCAAACACAATAACAAAACCGGCCATATCAATACCCCGATAAAAGTATTGGGCGGCAATCTGAATATCCGCTTTGATTATAACGGTGAGAAGTTTAGCAGCATATTTTTGGAGGGTCCGGCGGTGAAGACGTTTGAGGGGGAAGTGGAGATTTAGTTTATGGACCATAGTCGATGGTCCATAAACGCTTTCACTTATTGCAAATTCTAATTACGTTTGAATTCTGCTCATATAACGCATTATAATATTTATTATCACCATTATGTTATTCCCTGACCTTCTCAATAAAATTGCTAAAAAACTATTGTGGCTTTTTTTGTCAATCACTTTTTTTCATTGTCAATCATACGCACAACAAGTTGTAAAACCGAAATTTAAAAAAATAATAATGGTTGATTACAGCATAAAAAAATCAGGTAACACGCAGAAAGTTGTTATAGAGACTTACAAAGAAATCAATGAGGTTGGGCAATTCCATTATGCTGCCAGCATGTATAATGGAATTAGAGATACTACTTATCTATTATCCGATGAGGTCGTAAACATGTTTAACAAAATATTTAACGGAAGTAGGAAAATTCAATCGTATATGGTAATTAATAAGTTGCCAGAAAACGTGCATTATGCCGGCGGATTTATGTGGTTTAGCTGCACGTATCCTGACAACACAACAGACAGTTTTCTCGTAGTTCCGCCTTTTATGGATCCAAGCTTTGAGCGCCTTATATTCTATGATTATAAATGGCCTTCAAATTTAGCTTACAAAGGAAAAACCATTAGAAAACCTTTAATTGAAAAGGAAATTCTAAAATATCACAATGCCTGCAAATATCTGCCCAAGATCGAGCAATCACCAATTATACAATGATTTAATGAAGCTTTCTGACACCTTTTAGAAATTCAGCTCGTACCAATCATCATTTTAAATTGCGAGGTCGGCCTGCCACGTGTAAGACGCGAGCATCCCGTCTCTACAAAACACAAATCAACAGTACGCTCCATCTTCCTCACAAAACCAATGAACTAATGAGCCATTAAATTAATCCACATCCCCCATTGTTAACAACTATTTAACACAAAACATTTTTACTTACTGCAAATTCTGTTTACGTTTGAATTTTTTGTTGATGTAGCTTCTATTAATTTTTTACTATAGAACTATGTTACGCGTCGACAGCAGCAAACCTTGCCAGATAATTTATGCTATTGCAAAGCATGAATACTTGTCGTACGTTATTGAACCACACATAGTTCAGTTAAACCCCAACGGCGAATTTTCACTAACCCACCAGCGTTTGTTCAGTAACACTGCAAAGGAGTTTATCCATTGTATCGATGAGGTTGATGTGAAGCTGATCAAGATATTGGAGGAAATGGAGCAGGGCAACCTGATCAAAAAGTTCTATAAAAAGCCCATCCGCCCGTTTGAGTTTTTCACAAAGATCTTTAACGAACAGCTTTTCGATACCCTGCGCCCCAAAATAGAAAAACGCATGGCCGAGGCCTTAGCCTTATTAAAGGACAAGCCGCTATACCAAATGAGCAAGGAGGGCTACCCCGCCGAGCGTAAGTTACAGATAGCGCCCGAGGTAGCCACTGTACTGTTCCATTTCAGGCGGAATGAAGAGGAGATCAGGTATTTCCCTACCATAAAATACCAGGGACTGCGCATCGAGTTCATGTTTAAAAATGCAGAGATCATCTGCAACCATCCTGCATGGATGCTGCTGGATGACACACTGTACCATTTTGAAAAGGAGATCGAGGGTAAAAAACTGTTTCCGTTTTTAAACAAGCGCTATATCGCTATCCCAAAATCATCGGAACAATCTTACTTCGAAAAATTCGTAGCGCCGCTTATCGAGAAACACCATGTATATGCCGAAGGCTTCACCATCAATACTGAAAAATACGATGCACGGCCAGTGATAAAACCTATTTATGTGGAGGGGGGCACTTCGCAACTACAGCTTTATTTTAAATATGCGGGCTATGTTTTTCCTTATGGCGATGAGCGGCTCATCTCCGTACGCATGGAGCGCGTAGGCGATGATTATACCTTTCACCGCATTAAAAGGTCGGTTTCCTGGGAGAAAAATAAGTTTAATCATTTAGAGTCGCTTGGGTTAAAAACGGCATCGTCGTTGTTTAAAAACCTGGAGGTAGCCACCAATGATGAGGATGCCGACCAATCCTTTTCCGTATTTGAATGGATCAACCAGCATTATGATGAGCTGATTGAGCAGGGCTTTGAAATTGAGCAGCCTGATTCCGGCAGCCAAAAACGTTATGTATTTGGTACCAGCAAAATCGACCTGGCCGTTAAGGAAAACAACGACTGGTTCGATATTGAAGCCATTGTATATTTCGGGGCCTACAGTATTCCTTTCATCCAGTTAAAAAACCATATCCTCAATCATAAAAAGGAATTTTTATTACCATCTGGCGAGATCGCCATTATTCCCGAAAAATGGTTTTCGCAATATGGCAACCTGCTGCATTTTACCGATGGAGGTGACCATTTAAAGCTTCGCCGCCATCACATCGGCCTGGTAAATGAACTTGCCGAAGGCGAAATGGCCAGTGTAACCATGACGCGCAAGCTGCAAAAGCTTTTGGATTTTGAGGAACTGGAAGACATCGGCCTGCCGGAATATTTCGAAGGTAATTTAAGGCCCTATCAAAAGGCCGGCTACAACTGGTTCCACTTTTTAAAGAACTATCATTTTGGCGGATGTTTGGCGGACGACATGGGTTTGGGTAAAACCATCCAAACGCTGGCACTGCTGCAAAAACATAAGGAAGATACAGAAGCAGCAGGTGGAAAGGCAACCTCGCTGGTTATCATGCCGACCTCGCTCATTTATAACTGGCTGAACGAAGCAAAAAAATTTACCCCCCAGCTAAGGTTAATGGTGCATACAGGTACGTTCCGTTATAAATCGCCGGAGGTGTTTGCCAATTACGATGTAGTAATCACCACCTACGGCATTAGCCGCATAGATATTGACCTGCTTACTGCCTATTTTTTCGACTATGTAATCCTGGATGAAAGCCAGAACATAAAAAACCCATCGTCAAAATCGTTCCAGGCGGTAAGGCAATTAAAGTCGCGATTTAAACTGATCCTGAGCGGCACGCCTGTGGAAAATTCGGTTAATGATCTGTGGACGCAGATGTCGTTCATCAATCCCGGTCTGCTGGGCGCGCAACAGTTTTTTGTGAACGAGTTTGTAACGCCGATAGAAAAGAAAAAAGATGAGGAAAAAGCCCGCAAGCTGCAGGCACTAATAAAACCTTTTGTACTACGCCGAACGAAGGAGCAGGTGGCAACCGAGCTTCCGCCAAAGATCGAAAACTTGTTCTATTGCCAGATGAGCGAGGAACAGGCCGAAGTTTATGAAAAGGTAAAATCGGAATACCGCAATGAGCTGTTAAAGAGTTTGGAGGATGGCACCTTTGCCAAAACCCAGATCCAGGTGTTGCAAGGCTTGATAAAGTTAAGGCAGATCGCTAACCACCCCATCATGATCGACCAGGATTATGAGGGCGATTCGGGCAAGTTTGAGAACGTGGTGCATACCCTTGCCACCGTACTGGAAGGGAATCACAAAGTGCTCATCTTCTCCCAATTTGTAAAGCAACTGAATATTTACCGGGAGTACTTTGATACCGAAAAGATCCCGTATGCCTATTTGGACGGCTCCACGCAAAACCGCGGCGACGTGGTGAAACAGTTCCAGGAGGATGAAAAAACAAGGGTGTTCCTTATCTCGATAAAAGCCGGCGGTGTAGGCCTCAACCTTACCGAAGCTGATTACGTTTTCATTCTCGATCCGTGGTGGAACCCAGCCGTTGAACAGCAGGCCATCGACCGTACGCACCGCATCGGCCAAACCAAAAATGTGTTTATCTATAAGTTCATCACCAAGGATACCGTTGAGGAAAAGATCCTTGCCTTACAGCAGCGCAAGCTCAGCCTTTCACGCGCATTGATTACCACCGAGGAAAGCTTTATCAAATCACTTTCGGTGGATGATATCAGGGAGATTTTGAAGTAGGGGTAAGTCCGAAAGATGCAATTCTTGTTGCTGTCGGTTTTAACCGGCAGGTTGGCTTAAATAGCTTTTAGCTAAAAAACGAACTAAGACATTTCAACGTTCACCATCAAACAAAATTATCCCGATATTGGTTGTTCAAACACCCATCGATAAAAATAAAACAACATAGTATGAAAAAGTTTTTACTCCTAACCGCTATTCTATTTAGCGGAGTGCTTGCATTCAGCCAGACTAAGGCGCCGGTTGTTTGCCATGGTCCTGCAACCGCGACACAGCAGTTTGCCATGCTGGCCGACGACGACAAATTCGTGATGTCGCACAAAAAACCGCTGCCTTTGCATTTTCAAAGCAGCATTGGCAAAGCCATTACCTACAAAACTGCCGACGGAAAAACGGCAGGTGCTTATGAGCTGAAGGCAAAGAACCCGACAAACAACTATATCCTGGTGGTGCATGAATGGTGGGGACTTAACGACTGGGTGAAAAAAGAATCTGAAAAGATCTATAATGACCTTGGCAATGTAACTATCATCGATCTTGACCTGTACGACGGTAAAGTGGCCACAAACCCCCAGGACGCGGGTAAATACATGCAGGGTCTAAGCGAAGACCGTGCAAAGGCTATCATCAACGGCGCAATTGCCTACGTTGGCCCTAAGGCACACATCGCTACCATTGGCTGGTGCTTCGGCGGCGGGTGGAGCTTACAAACCACCATCCTCTCAGGCAAACAGGCGGTAGCCTGTGTTATGTATTACGGCATGCCGGAACAAAACCTGGCCGCATTAAAAGCGCTAAATTGCGATGTATTGGGCAATTTTGCCAATAAAGATAAATGGATAAACCCAAAGGTAGTAGCCAAATTTGAGACCGATATGAAAACCGCGGGCAAAAAGCTAACCGTTAACAAATATGACGCTGACCATGGCTTTGCCAACCCCAGTAATCCCGTATACAGCAGCGATGCCACCAAAGATGCCTACGGAAAAACTATTGCGTTTTTTAAAGCGAGGCTGAAGTAGTTCATGGTTCATAGTTGATGGTTCATAGTAAAAAGCAGAACGGCTAATCTGTTCCAAACTAAAAACCATCAACTGCTAACTTTTCTAAAAGCCATGAACTATGAACCATCAACCATGAACTTTTTCGTACTATTGCAAAAATTAAATCTACCCTTTGACTGGTCGCGCTAAAAAATTATTGTCCTACCTGTTTAAACTTGGCATCTTAGTTCTCGCGGCCTGGTTTATTTATCATTCCTACTTAAAAAACCACGACAACATACATAAGTTCGAAAAGCTTGTGGATCATGTTACTTATAATAAGGTGGTTATCACTATGGTATGTGTTGTTTTGTTAATGATAGTTAACTGGGTGCTGGAATCGTTAAAGTGGTGGCATTTAACACGTAAGCTGGCGCCAATGTCGGTATGGAGAGCAATTGAATCTGTGTTTTGCGGGTTAACCTGGGCCGTGTTTACACCAAACCGAATTGGCGAATATGGCGGCAGGGTAATGTTTTTACCAAATCGCAAGCGAATTCACGGCGTGTTTGCGATGGCGGTAGGCTCGTTCGGGCAAAATGTTATCACCAACGTATTAGGGGCGGGTGCAGCAATTTGGTTCCTGTTTAAGTTTCTTGATCTTAACACCTGGTGGATGATAGGTATTGTTGTTGTTAATGTAGGCTTCATGGCTATAATGCTTACCTTTTACTTCAATATCAAATGGATGGTGTCGCTGCTTAACCGGGTAAAATTCCTGCATAAGTTCCACCGCTTTTTTGATATTATGGGCAAGTATAAAACCGGTGAGCTGTTAAACATCATGTGGTTTTGCCTGGCCCGCTTTTGTACGTTCACCTTTCAATATTACCTTATTATCCATTTGCTTATTCCGGAGATTCCGCTGTACGAAATGTCGTTATTGATGTTCCTTTTCTTCTTTATTCAATCGGCCATACCATCGCTTGATATTTTTGATATCGGCGTAAGGGGCATCACTGCCGATAAACTTTTTAGTTATGTAACAGATCAGCATATCGCCATTATTGTGGCGGTTTCGCTCATTTATATTATAAACCTGATAATTCCTGCTATTTTAGGCTCCGTATTTGTCTTTAAATTAAAATTCTTTGATCGCACTGCTTAGCATACCATCCATTTTACTTACGGTTTTATACCTGGCCGTTTTAGCATATTTAATAAAAGGCTGGGCTGCCGTAAAGCCGCCTTCGGCCAAGCTTTCAGGGTTTACCACAAAAGTAACCGTACTTATTGCGGCACGTAACGAGGAAGAAAAAATCCACCTAACCATTGAGGATATTTTGGCGCAGAACTACCCAAAGCATCTTACAGAAATAATTATTGCCGACGATCATTCAACCGATCGCACCTCGCAGATCATCCTCAGCTACGCTAACCGTGGTGTGAAGCTGTTGCAGATGAATGAGGATAAACCACTCAATTCCTACAAAAAAAAGGCTATTGCCAAAGCCATTGATCTTTCAAGCGGCGACCTTATGGTAGCTACCGATGCCGATTGCCGCATGGGCCCAAACTGGCTTGCAACCGTGGTGGGGTATTACGAACAGTATCACCCGGTAATGATATCATCGCCGGTAACTTATTTCGAGGAGAAATCGTTGTTCGAGCGGATGCAAACCCTGGAATTTAGCTTCCTGATAGGTATTGGCGCTGCATTTATCGGCAACAAGAGAGCATCCACCTGTAACGGTGCAAACTTCGCCTATCGCAAGGATATTTTTTACGAGGTTGGCGGATTCAAAGGAATAGACGACCTGGCATCGGGCGATGATGAATTGCTGCTGCAAAAAGTAGCCGAGCGTTATCCCGGGAAGATCGGCTTTTTAAAACTGTTTGATGCAGTGGTATTCACACATGCCAAACCCAACCTGAAGGAGTTTTTACAACAGCGCCGCAGATGGGCCTCAAAATCTATAAAGTACAAGGACAAGTCGGTAATTGCGTTTTCGGTGGGCATTTGGTTGTTCAATGTATCGTTAATAATAAATGCATTACTGGGAATATACGATGTGTTTTTCCTTAAGGTATTTGCCATCCAATTTTTATTAAAGTATACCTTCGAACTCGTGTTCCTTTATCCTATCGCCGCGTTCTTTAAGCGGCCATCACTTGTATCGTTGCTGATCATCATTATTCCGCTGCATATTATTTATTTCATTTACGTAGGCATTATCGGGAATACAAAAACCTATACATGGAAGGATAGGGTGGTTAAATAAGTTGATTGAGTTGGATTGAGTTGATTAGGTTAGAATGTTGGGTATAACTGCAACCAACTTGTTCACCCAAAATTAGTGTAATCCTAACAATAATTTGCGTAACCATTTTAAAACAAAGTCACTTAGTTACAGTTGTTTTAACTAATGCTTTTGATATAAAATAATAAAGTACCGGTTTTTAAAAGAAAATATCTTTATTTTAGGCTGTCCTTGTAAATTACTGATGCAGAATATTGACGACACCTCGGCCGAAGACGAATTAATACGGTTGTTGCTTAAAAGACAGACAGAGCTAAATGCTTTGCTTGAAGTAACCCAGGCTATTAATAAAGATACTGCCACATCTACATTACTGCAAATGTTGCAAGTGATCCTAAAAAGCTACTTGCAGGTAGGCAAACTGAGGTTTTTAATTGAAAAGGACGGCGGTTACGTGCTGATCTCTAAATACGGGGGCGACGTTGAGTCGGTTAGCGTTATACACAAAGCCTGCGTTAAGCTGAATAAATTTAAATGGCCTACTCCGTTGGCCAACCACCAAGACCCGCTGCTTTGCAAATACGATTACTTTATCCCCATCTACCATAAAAAAAAGGTGCTTGCTTATGCCTTGATAGGCGATTTCAACCCGTCGGGCGAGCTCTTAAATAACGACCTTAACTTTATTCAAACCGTAATAAACGTAATTGTTGTTGCGCTTGAGAATAAGAAACTGTTTCGTGAGCGGATCCTGTCTGAACGTTTCCAGCGCGAAATGGAGCTGGCGGTTGAGGTGCAGAATATGCTCATCCCACTGAAAACATATAAGGATACCAGTGTTGAGGTGAGTGCGCGCTATATTCCCCATCAAAACATCGGCGGCGACTATTTTGACTTTATCCGGCTGAACGAAAATGAATTTTTATGGTGCATCGCGGATGTTTCCGGCAAGGGAATTTCGGCTGCACTGCTGATGGCAAACTTCCAGGCCAGCCTGCACGCCTGGGCCGCAGTGGAAGACGATTTGACAAATATTATCGACAGACTAAACAAGATCGTTATCAACAACACCAAAGGCGAGCGGTTCATTACGCTCTTTTTGGCCAAATACAACCAGCATACCCGCAAACTCAATTATATTAACGCCGGGCATAATGCCACTATACTTGTTTCGAATGATGAACTCATCACTTTGAAGCTTGGCACTACTATGATCGGCGTTTTCGACGAACTCCCCTTTATTAACCAGGGCGAGGTGGACATTGAGCCTGGCACCATGATAGTGAATTACACCGATGGGCTGATGGACCATGAGCACCCCAACAAAAATTGGACTGAAGAAACCCTGCTGGATTTTGTAAAGGCCAAAGGCCACCTGCCGCCAAATGATTTTAATGAGTTGCTGATGAACCATATTAATTTGGTAATTAAGGGTAAGCCTATTGATGATGTGACGTTGCTGACGCTGAGGATTTTTTAGAAGTTATTGGGTCAAAATCGTCATGCTGAACTTGTTTCAGTATCTAATCTAATTAGTCTGCGCCTTTAATATCGGCTACCTGTCCTGTGGGATACTGAAACAAGTTCAGCATGACCTGCCATAAAAACAATTTTCAACATTTATAACAACTACAACTTCTACAACGTTTTCAACTCAAATGCTGTTATCACGATATCAATTTGAATTTCTAGAGGCCGGCTGTGACGAAGCTGGCCGTGGCTGCCTGGCAGGCCCCGTATTCGCTGCCGCTGTAATCTTGCCGGATGATTTTGAACATGAGTTATTAAACGATTCCAAGCAATTATCGGAAGAAGTGCGATACAGGCTCAGAATTGAAATAGAAGAAAAGGCAATCGCCCACGCCGTAGGTATTGTTGATAATATTGAAATCGACGCTATTAATATCCTTAACGCTTCCTTTTTAGCAATGCACCGGGCCATTGAAAAGTTGCATTTAAATCCGCAGTTTTTGATAATAGATGGCAACAGGTTTAATAAATACCGGGACGTGCCGCATAAATGCATAGTTGAGGGCGATGCCAAATATTTCAGTATAGCAGCTGCATCCATCCTCGCCAAAACCTACCGGGATGACTACATGAAACAGATTGCTGAAGAACATCCTGAATACGACTGGCACAAAAACAAAGGCTACCCAACCATCAAACACCGCGAAACAGTTATGAAGATAGGTTATACGCCTTACCACCGCCGCACATTCAGGGTGAGCGATCCGCAGTTGGAGATGTTCTGAGCTAAAAGAACACGACCATCACATGCGAAAGAATTGACAGAGATAATATTTCATTTTATTAAATTTATTTAAAAATTTGAAATAAATATTTACATTTGATCAGTGGTAATCATTATTAAAAGAACGCTTTTGGATTTTGCAGAAAAACATCCAGCATCTGCGTCATCACTAAATACATGGTATAATATTGCAAAAACTGCTGATTGGAATAAACTCGCAGATATTAAAAAGGCATTTAACAATGTAGACTACGTTGGCAATGACAGATATGTGTTTAACATAAAAGGTGATGATTTCCGGCTCGTTGCAATGATGTTTTTTGATAAGCGTACGCTGTATATACGTTTTGTAGGTACTCATAGCGAATACGATAAAATTGATTGTTCAACTATTTGAGATAAGAGATGATTGATAAAATAAGGAATGAAGCCCAGTATAACCAGGTGATGGCTTTGATAGAAAGTTTTATAAAAAAGGCGACAGAGATAGGCGGATTCAATTTTTTAAGTGATCCTGAAAAGGAAGAGTTAAATCACCTTAGCCTATTGGCAGAACAATATGAGGACAATGTTTTGAAAATTATGCCCCTGCCTGTTACTATTAATTCTGTGATTCAACATAAGATCAAAGAACTAAACCTAACCCAGGTAAAGCTTGCAGAAATGCTAGGCCTGGGAACTTCGAAATTATCCCAAATATTAAGTGGTAAACGCGAACCAGATGTTACATTCTTAAAAGCGGTACATAACAAACTTGGTATAAGTGGGGATTTTTTGTTGGAAAACGCTTAATTGCTTTAAATAATCTTTGCAATTATCGTAATTTCTTCCTGAAAAATCCATCTTATCACCATTTTACCGCTTCCCAATAACCCATTTTTTATATTTTTGTTAAAATCCTGATTAACGCTTGAGAATCCTAATTTTAACCCATCGTGTGCCTTTTCCACAAAACGGAGGATACCCTATCGTGGTATGCAATACTATCCGCGGATTAGTAAACCTTGGACATGAAGTTTCATTGGTGGCCCTCAATGCCAAGAAGAATCACCACGAAAATAACGAGGATGATAAGGACCTGCTTTCCAAAATAAATTACCGGGCTTATGACATCGATACCAATGTATCTGTGCTTGAAGTAGCCATAAATTTATTCAGCAAAACCTCGTTCAATATTGATAGGTACTATGACCCCGAATTTGAGAAATTATTGATCCGTGAGCTGCGGCTAAGGGATTATGACGTTATTCAATTCGAAGGGCTGTTGGTTTCCCTGTATTTGGATGCGGTGCGCAAACATTCAAAGGCAAAACTCATTTACCGGTCGCATAACATCGAGAACCAGGTTTGGCAGCGATTATCGGATCAAAAAAATGATCCATTTAAAAAGTCGTACCTGAAGTTGCATGCCAAGCGGATAAAAAACTATGAGCTGCAGCGGCTGAATAGCTTTAACGCGATAGCCGTATTTACAGCCCAGGATAAAGCCACACTGCTTGAATATGGCACAAAGATCCCCATCGAGATCCTGCCGGTGGGCATTAACCTGGATCATTATAAACCTGATTTCAGTAAAACCGAGTTCCCGAGCCTGTTCTTCCTCGGTTCGCTCGACTGGCTGCCAAACCGCGAGGGAATTGAGTGGTTTATCGAAAATTTTAACAAGGAATTAACGGACGGCGACCTGCGTGTAAAATTCTACGTAGCCGGCAATGACATACCTGAACGCTTTGATGACTACGATGTGATGGGCAAGATCTTTATACAGGGCGAGGTTGATGATGCGCTGGAATTTGTAAACAGCAAATCAATAATGATAGTTCCATTAATGTCTGGCGGTGGAATGCGGGTTAAGATAGTAGAGGGTATGGCCATGCAGAAATGCATCATCTCCACCTCGCTTGGCGCCGAGGGAATTGATTACGCAAACGGTACAAATATTATTATCGCCAACAATTTTGATGAGTTTTACGATGCCATAAAGCTTTGTATAGCCGATGAAGAGTACTGCAAGGAAATCGGCCTTAACGCCCGTAAATTAATGGAAGAACAGCACGACGTAAACAAGGTAACCAAAAAACTGGTTGACTTTTATGAATCCGTTATTTAATTACGACTGGTTAAATGCCTTATCCGGTAAGCAAATCTAAAATCGTAAATCGTAATTCGTAAATCATTGTTACTTTTGCCGCATATATAGCTATAAATGAAAAATACCGCTTTAACTGACGTTCATATAAAGGAAGGCGCCAAAATGGTTCCCTTTGCAGGTTATAACATGCCCGTACAATATGCAGGCATCAATGCCGAACACGAAACCGTACGCAACGGCGTAGGGGTGTTTGACGTGAGCCACATGGGCGAATTCGTTATTAAGGGTGACCACGCATTAGAACTAATCCAGCAGGTTACCAGCAATGATGCATCCAAATTATATGATGGTAAAGTACAATACTCCTGCCTGCCAAATTTAGACGGCGGTATAGTTGACGACCTTTTGGTTTACCGCATCGACGAAAAAACCTATATGCTGGTGGTTAACGCCTCAAACATCGATAAGGATTGGGATTGGATCTCAAAATTCAATACCATGGGCGCTGATATGAAAAACATTTCGGACCGCACATCACTCTTAGCAATACAGGGCCCGAAAGCAGCTGCTGCTTTACAAAGCTTAACCGATATCGACCTGGCCTCAATGGAATATTATACCTTTAAAAAAGGGACATTTGCCGGGGTTGACAATGTAGTCGTGTCCGCAACAGGCTATACAGGTGCCGGCGGCTTTGAGATCTATTTCGAAAACGCAAATGCTGAAAAGATCTGGGATGCCATTTTTGAAGCTGGCAAACCATTCAGCATAAAACCAATAGGGCTTGGTGCGCGTGATACCTTACGCCTGGAGATGGGCTTCTGCCTTTACGGTAACGACATTGACGATACCACATCACCATTGGAAGCCGGCCTGGGTTGGGTAACAAAATTCAGCAAGGAATTCAACAACTCGCCGGCATTACAGCAGCAAAAACAAGAAGGTGTAAAACAACGCCTGGTTGGCTTTGAAATGATTGACCGCGGCATTCCCCGCCATGATTATGAAATTGTGGATGCCGATGGTAACAAAATAGGTAAAGTAACATCAGGCACGCAATCGCCATCGCTGCAAAAGGCAATTGGAATGGGCTATGTTAAAACCGAATTCGCGAAGGAAGGCACCGAGATCTTCATCAGTATAAGAGACAACAAAATTAAGGCGAAGATTGTAAAACCGCCGTTTGCCAAGTAGTTCATTGGTTTATTTGTTCATTAGTTCATTGGTACTTGCCAACGGGCTAATGAACGTAACCTCGCTGACTATCTTACTTACCTTATTTTCTCCCCGTTCATTGATTCACCAGTTTTGTACCAATGAACTAATGAACCATTGAACTAATGAACCAACTCAACGTTTGCCTCACACCTGTACTGATCCCGCTTTATGATGTGGAGGATAGTGTTGTGGTTATTATCGACATTTTCAGGGCCACATCATCCATTTGCTATGGTATCGAAAATGGTGCCGTGGCAATAATCCCGGTATCAGGAGTTGAAGAATGTGAAGCTTATCGTTCACATGGACATTTACTGGCCGCCGAGCGTAATGGCGAAGTGGTAACCGGGTTTGATTTTGGAAACTCGCCGTTCTCCTACACAAAGGAAAAAGTTGCAGGTAAAACCGTTGTGCTGACCACCACCAATGGCACACAGGCGCTGCATCTCTCGCGCAAGGCTAAAAAAATCGTTATTGGTTCATTTTTAAACCTCACTACATTATGTAACTGGCTTAAAACCCAGGACGAAAACATCCTGCTGGTATGCGCAGGCTGGAAAAACAACTTCAACCTGGAGGACAGCCTTTTTGCGGGAGCCGTTGTTGAACAGCTCAAGGAAACAGGTTTAAAGCTCGATGACGCCGCCATTGCCGTCAATGATCTTTTCCAGCTTGGTAAAAATGACATCAACGACTATCTCAAAAAAACCTCTCACGGTGAGCGCCTCAAAAAGTTGGGTATTGAGAAGGATATAGAATTTTGCTTACAGGTGGATATAACCACGGCTATCCCAGTACTGGATGGGGAGAAGCTTGTGAAATTAGTTATTCAGTAGCAGGAATTAGTAGCGGTTACCTACCCCCTAGTTATCTACTGTGGTAAGCTATTCTTTGCCTCGCCATCGTTTGCCTTATTCTTTTTGTGCCACGCCTTCACCATGTAAAAAAGTATAATTAACACAATCCACAGCGGCCATAAACCCAGGAAGCCAAAAAACATCACACCAAGGACTTCCCAGCCGCCGGACAATGCAGACATTAATTTATAACCAAAGGTTTTACCGTTATCCTGTACTAGCTCCCTGGCGTAAAAGGTAATATCCAGCGAGCTGTAGTTAACCTGTTTAACCAAATAGTTTAATTGCCCTTGTGCCGACTCTATGTCGCTACGGATTTCGGTGAGCTTGTCTTCAATTTCAAGCACATCACTCATTTTATTTGCCTTTTTCAGCAAATCGAGGTAACGCTCTTCTAACTTCTTTTTATTTGATAGTTGGGCTGACATATCGATATATTCGGTAGTAACATCCTTAATACTGATATCTTTTGAATCCACCCTTTCAGCAATTGATGAGACGCCGCTCAAAAAGCGTTCAAAGCTTTTTGCAGGAACCCGGGCACTGATGTTATATTCCTTGCGGTTATTATCGCTATTATTTTTTTCACTTTCCTCTGCTATATAACCGCCTAATTGAGTCAACGAATTATAGATTGCCGTCCTTGCCTCGCTTATATTACCTGCCTCAAAGCTAATTTCACCCTCTTTAGTTACTTTTTTTGAAGTATCGCGAACACCCGGATCCGGGATAGCCGCCTTTTTGTAACTAACCACCATGTCTGCAGCTGCCGGAGCATTCTTTAATACAACATTCATAGCCTTTGCTTTTTCCTTTCCGGGGTTCCCGTTTCCGCAGGCAGCCAGTAAAAAACATAAAGCGGGGAGCCAAATAAGCCTTTTCATATTTCAGGATTTGAGTTTCTCATTATTCCGGTGCCTGTCTTTGTCCCTTATGCTTTTCTTCTCCATATTCTTTTCAAGGGCTTCAGTCAGGTCTATCCCCGTTTGATTTGCCAGGCAGATCAGCACAAAAAGCACATCCGCCATCTCATCAGCCAGGTTAACTTCCGTATCCGATTTTTTAAACGATTGCTCACCATACTGCCTTGCCATAATGCGGGCAACCTCGCCCACTTCCTCCATCAAAATGGCAGTGTTGGTCAGCTCGTTAAAATAACGGATGCCGGTTGTTTTTATCCAATTATCTACAAGATGCTGCGCTTCCTTAATTTCCATAAAATATTTTCAAAAAAATTAATGATTGTCCTTATCCCTGGTATCCATAATAATGGTAACAGGCCCGTCGTTCAATAAACTTATCTTCATATCGGCCCCAAAAATGCCGGTCTCTATCTTTTTCGACGTTAGCGTTTCAAGGGTTTTGATCATCTGTTCATACATCGGAATCGCCTTTTCAGGCCTGGCGGCCCTTATAAATGATGGCCGGTTTCCTTTTTTAGTTTGAGCGAATAACGTAAATTGAGAGATCAGTAAAATATCGCCATTTATATCCGCCAGCGCTTTATTCATTAAACCATTTTCATCGCCAAAAACACGTAAGACCGAGATTTTCTGTGCCAGCCATTGCAGGTCGTCGTCGGTATCTGCGTCTTCAATCCCCAGTAACACCAAAAATCCTAAGCCAATAGCGCCTGTTATTTCCTCATCTACTTTGCAATTGGCTTCAGTTACTCTTTGTATTACTGCTCTCATGTACGTGGTTGATTAAGTTATATTAAGACAGTGGTTGATTAAGTTAAAGTCAAACATAGTCAACTTAGTGCAATTCTATCAAGCATTTAAACCGCTAATGTGAAAATTAATCAAAACTCCCTTTCAATTTTATTAGTTTCGCAATCTGTTAATAAATAATTTTTTCTTCGATGGCCTCAAAAGGATTTACCACCACCATATTACACTCTGACCGCTTAGGCAAACCTGAACACGGAGCCCTGCACAAACCCGTACATACCTCTGTTACTTACGGCTATGATGATGTGCAGGACCTTGTTGATATTTTCCAAAACAAGAAAAAAGGCTACGCTTACTCCCGCCAGGGCAACCCAACCGTTACCGCGCTGGAGCATAAGGTAACCAATATGGAAAATGGTATGTCGACCATTGCGTTTTCAACCGGGATGGCGGCTATATCTGCAACAATCCTCGCTTTAATTAAGCATGGCGACCACATCTTAGCAAGCTCCTTTTTGTTTGGTAACACCCGCAGCGTGTTCCAGTCGTTTATGGATATGGGGCTCGATATTACTTTTACTGATGCTACCTCGGTTGATAACATAAAGGCGGAGCTAAAGGACAATACTCGCCTGATCTTTGTAGAAACCATTGCAAACCCTGCAACGCAAATAGCCGACCTGGAAAAAATAGGCGACCTGTGCGAAGAAAAAGGCATCATCTACGTAGTGGATAACACCATGACCTCGCCCTATAACTTCAAACCGGCTAATGTAAAGGCAAGTTTGGTAATCAACTCCTTAACCAAATATATTGGCGGCCACGGCAATGCCCTTGGCGGCAGTGTTACCGATACCGGCCTGTTTAACTGGACCAACTTCCCGAACATATTCGAGGGCTTTAAAGCCCAGGTTAAACCTGAAGTTTTAGGCATGACGCAGATCCGCAAAAAAGGCTTGCGTGATGCCGGAGGCACATTATCTCCTGAAGCTGCACATTCCATCTCTGTAGGTTCTGAAACATTGGCCCTGCGCCAGGAACGTGCCTGTGCTAATGCGCTGGCCCTGGCTACCTTTTTTGAAGCACATCCGTTGATCAAAAAAGTTTACTACCCTGGCCTGGAGTCACACCCGCAGCACCAGATGGCAGCCAAACTGTTCTATAAATTCGGCGGACTGATGAGCATCGAATTGGATAACAGCATCGATTGCTTTGCATTCTTAAACAAGCTGAAACTGGTTATTAAGTCAAGCAACCTGGGGGATACCCGCACACTGGCTATCCCTGTGGCGCATACCATATTTAATGAGCTTGGCGCTGAAAAACGCGCTGAAATGGGCATTTCTGACTCAATGATCAGGTTATCTATTGGCATTGAAGATCTCGATGATTTGCTGGAAGATTTTAAAACGGCGTTAGCTTAAAATAGATACAAGACAACAAGAAGCAAGAATCAAGATGAGAAACCATATTAAGGGCCTTTTCTTGATTCTTGCCGCCTCCCTTACTTTTTCCTGACATCAGCGAGATCCACCCAAATATTGCCGTGACTTTTTATCGGTCTGACAGTTTAGTAAAATACGATATTTAGGAAATGTAGTTATTTTCCAAAAAACCATTTTATAGTTTCCCAAAATGATTTGGACGGACCATCCTCTTCGTGATCTTCTTCTTTCCGGCGTTCCTGTCTTTTAGGGACGCTGGCAACAGGTTTGCTATTCGCCTCCGGAAACGGTCTGTCGTTAAAAGATTTAAATCTGTAAAGTGATTCCCGGAATCCATCTTCACCAAAGTTATCCATTTTAACAATCTCACCTTTGTCAATCAGTTCAATAAATACGTATGCCTTAGTGTATAAAATGTGTTCGTTAATTATTGCTGTTATTTCATCCAGGGTCTCAGCGGAATCATCATATACCGAGCCTAAAACCTTTATCGTATTTTCCAACGGCTCCATTAGATACAATGTAAATTTCCCGAATTTTTGAATCAGCAGCTCATTCATTGTCATATCAACCCTGAATAGCGGATTGTCTTTATAGGCAACCGCCAGCCCCACGCCAAAAAACTTTAGCGGCCCGTCATTTATTTGCCCCCAGATGCCCCCTTTTTTGTCAAAATACTCGCGGGTAAAAGGTTCAAAGTGCCAGGTTTGATAGTTATCGCTGATTAATTTGAGTAACCTAACATGAGCTATGTGGTCAGTTTCCTCTTCCAATAGTATTTCACCGTTCTGAAACACCCTCCCTTCTGAAGTACATTGACCACCGAAACAATCTACTTCTACAAAAGCAATTTTTTTATCTGGATTTAGTTTTGATATCTCTGCAGAGATGGGCTGCAGCGCTTCTTCAAAAGCAACCTTATCGATATTCCTAAGGTCTACTTGACCGACGATCCCATTAAAAGGATGTACGACCTGTCTGATTTTTGCTGCCGGAAAAAGATTTCCGATTTCGGTATGCAATTTTGCATATTCATCCTTATCATCAATTTGCGCAATTATACTAAACGTGTTATAGCTCATATCTGCTGTTGTTTATTGCTCTTTCTAATTAAACCAGGTTTTGTATCGATCTTCTACTACGCCCGCGTATCATTCCCATTATAAATACTCAAATAGCTTTCATAACGTGATAATTCAATTTCGCCGTCCTCCAAAGCGGCCAGTACGGCGCAGCCGGGCTCATTAATATGGCGACAGTTGTTAAAACGACAATCGTGCATGCGCTCGCGCATTTCGGGGAAGAAGTGGCTGAGTTCCTGTTTTTCTATGTCGATAACACCCAATTCGCGAATGCCGGGGGTATCGATGATGAATCCGCCCTGTGGGAGTTCAAACATTTCGGCAAAGGTGGTGGTGTGCATCCCCTTGTCGCTCCAGTCGGAAACCTGGTGGGTGCGCAGGTCGAGATCGGGCAGCAAGGCATTGATCAGGCTTGATTTCCCAACGCCTGAATGACCTGAAAACAGCGTTATTTTGCCCTTTAGTAATTCCTGGATCTTATCAATATTGGTGCCCTCCAAGGCCGAAACCTCGTAACAGGGATAGCCTATTTTTTCATAAACTGCCTTGTATTCTGCAAGGATCTCCAGCCCCTCATCGCTAAACAGGTCCACTTTATTATAGATCAGCTTTGCCGGGATGCTGTAGGCTTCAGCTGTCACTAAAAAACGATCAATAAAGCCTAAAGACGTGCGTGGTGACGCTAAAGTTACCACCAACATAGCCTGGTCCAGGTTGGCAGCAATGATCTGCCCCTGTTTGGACAGGTTGATGGATTTGCGGATGATGTAATTTTTGCGTTGCTGCAAGGTGGTGATCACGCCGGTTTCCTGGTCGGGCTCCATATCAAAATCAACCACATCCCCCACGGCTAGCGGGTTGGTAGTCGTAATCCCTTTAGTTCTGAATTTTCCCTTTATCCGGCAATCTATACGTTCACCCTCGGGTGTTTGCACCTGGTACCAGCTTCCGGTTGACTTTGTGATTAATCCCTGCATATTAACAAGCTTCAAAAGTAATAAATTAGACAGCTTATTAGTTTACCATCGTCTTATTTAACGAAGCAATACATGCGCGGATGGTATCATCGGTACATTTCAGGTATTCCCTGATCTTTTTTCTGCCTAAATTTATAGAATTGGCAAAGCCCAAATGTTTCTGCTTGTACAATCCTATCAGATAATCCGGGCTACTTTGATAATAAATTACCCTCCTGTAAAAATCCTTTTTGGGAACAAAAAAGATGTCGGAGATCCTATAAGTATAATAACCGTTTTTACAATTTATCTTGATCGAGAATATTAAATAGAAATCATATTTCACTAATGCGACCGAGGTTGTAGCTATCCTAAATTCGAGTCCTGCCCGGTTTAATATTACACTTGAGGTATCCTTATCTTTTGCCAGCGTATCAGGCCTATAGACCTTAAAATATCCTTTAAACCACTTTTTGGCGGTGGTATCTAAAATGGCTTTATCATGCCCCTTAACAATAATACTATCAGCATAAACTAATTTACCATTAATAACCGGCAGATTGTAAACTATTGAATCTTTGCTTGTTTGGCCAATTCCGACCTTTGCAAGCAGCAAAAACAATAAAACAGCAAGTATCTTTCTAACCATATTTTAGGTAATTATATAAAAAATAAAATAACCCTTGCTTATTAAAAAAATATCTACTTACTTTACAGACATTAAAGAATATGATAATTAACAACACCACATCAACAACAATTACTACCACCGGCGTAAAATCCGGAGGAAGATAATCGTATGGTGTAAAAACATAAAAACCAAATGAGCGCCTTCCTCCGAAAAGAGGAAGGCGTTTTGTTTTAATAGCTAGTATGAAGATTTTAAAATTTGGCGGTACTTCCGTAGGATCAGTTCAAAGCATCCAAACCTTATTAAACATTGTAAAAGCCGAAGTGAACAACGGCGAGAAGCCGGTGATAGTTCTATCAGCCATGAGCGGCGTAACCAATTTGTTGGTTTCTATGGCCGAGGGCGCTGCAAACGGGATAGAGTTTACGGCGCAACTAGCCGAACTGGAAAAACGCCACTTTGATGTAGTAAAGAGCCTGCTTACTGTTCAAAACCAAAACCCGGCTTTTACCCGCCTTAAAATTTTCTTTAACCAACTGGAGGACCTGTTGCAGGGCGTGCTTACCCTTCGTGAGCTTACTCCCAAAACCCGCGACCAGGTGCTCAGCTTCGGGGAACGCTGCTCAACTTTGATGATCAGTAAAATTGCGGCGCAGTTTATTCCGCAGGCCTTGTGTGTGGATGCCGCCGACCTGATCCGTACCGACAGTTCATTTGGGCAGGCAAAGGTGAATACGGAACTTACTGAATTATTAATAAAAGGCTTTCTACAGGAACACAGCGATAAGGTGTTATTTGTAACCGGTTTTATAGCGGCTAACGAAGCCGGGCAGGTTACAACGCTTGGTCGTGGTGGCAGTGATTATACCGCCGCCATATTTGGCTCGGCCCTAAATGCACGGGAGATCCAGATCTGGACCGATGTTAACGGGATGATGACCGCCGATCCGCGCATGGTAAAGAAGGCATTTTCGCTGCCGGAGCTTACTTATACTGAGGCTATGGAGTTATCATACTTCGGGGCTAAGGTGATCTATCCACCAACCATGATCCCGGCATTTTTAAAGAAGATCCCGATAGTAATAAAAAACACCTTCGAGCCGGAATTTGAGGGAACCGTGATCCGTCATGATTGCAAGCCATCAAATTTACCGATAAAGGGCATCTCGTCCATCAATAACATCAGCATCCTTAACCTGGAAGGCAGCGGCATGGTGGGTAAATCAGGTTTTAGCGGCAGGTTGTTTTCATTGCTGGCGCGTGAGCAGATCAATATTATCCTGATCACCCAATCATCATCTGAGCACAGCATCACTTTTGCTGTTCAACCTGACGATACAGAAAAGGCCCGCCAATTAATAGAACAGGAATTTGAGCTGGAGCTCATCGCCAAAAAACTGGAAGATGTGGTGATCGAGAAAAACCTGGCCATTATTGCAATAGTGGGCGAAAACATGAAGCAAACTCCGGGCGTCTCCGGCAAGCTATTCCACGCGCTGGGCCGAAACGGGGTAAATGTAAGGGCCATTGCGCAGGGATCATCTGAATATAACATCTCAGTTATTATCTCCGCTCATGACCTTGCAAAGGCGCTGAATGCAGTACACGATGGATTCTTCACCCAGCTTACCAAAACACTTCATGCCTTTTGCCTGGGCACCGGCAACATTGGCCAAACCTTGTTTAAGCAACTGAATGCACATAGTGCGTATTTGCAGGAACATAATGGCATCCAGGTAAAAATCGCGGGCATCAGCAATACCCGCAAAATGATATTTAACAGTGATGGTATTTCCCTGGACAACTGGCAGGACGAACTCAGGGCCTCGCACGAAACTGCCGACCTGCATGAATTTGTTGCCCGCATGAAAAGCATGAACCTGCCTAACTGCGTATTTATTGATAATACAGCAAGCCCCAAACCGGTTGAGTTTTATGAGCAGGTTTTTAAATCGAATATTTCGGTCATCACCTGCAATAAAATAGGCAACTCGGCATCATATAAACAATACAAAACCTTCCATGACGCTGCCAAACAGCATGGGGTCGACTTTTTTTATGAAACCAACGTGGGCGCTGGTCTGCCCATCATCCGTACCCTAAAGGATTTGATGAACAGCGGCGACAGGATAGCAAAGATCGAGGCCATTTTATCAGGCACTATCTCGTTTATCTTTAATAATTTTAAAGGCGATGCCAACTTCCACGACGTGGTGAAGGAGGCACAGGAAAAAGGCTATACCGAACCTGATCCACGTGACGATTTGAGCGGGAAGGACTTTATGCGCAAGATCCTGATATTGGCCCGCGATGCCGGTTACGTGATGGAGGAAGCTGACGTCAAGATAGAAAATATGCTACCGCAAAGCTGCCTGGATGCGCAGTCAGTAGACGACTTTTACGCTGCCTTGAAGGCCGAAGATTCGTTCTTCAGCAACCTGAAGGCAAAAGCCGAAGCAGATGGAAAAGTATTGCGCTATATCGGCAAGCTTGATAACGGCAAGGCGGAGATCACCTTGCAAATGGTTGACGAAAATCATCCGTTCTTTACCCTGTCAGGAAGCGATAACATCATTTCCTTTACAACCGACAGGTATAAGGAACGCCCACTGGTGGTAAAAGGCCCAGGGGCAGGTGCCGAAGTAACTGCGGCTGGTGTATTTGCTGATTTAATAAATGTGGGAGCATAGGAGCCCAGCCCCCTAACCCCCTAAAGGGGGAATTAAAAACGATAAAATGGAAAATAATATACAAGAAATTAAAACCTCCACTATCAAAGCCTCCCCTTTAGGGGGCGGGGGGGGAATTCACGTCTTCGCTCCGGCAACTGTTGCCAATGTAGTTTGTGGCTTTGACGTGCTCGGGTTCGCCGTTAATGAACCCGGTGACGAGGTAATTATGCGTGTTACCGGCAAGCCCGGCATTACCATCAGCAAAATTACCGGCGATGATGGTCGTTTGCCGCTGGACCCTGCTAAAAATACAGTGAGTGTTAGCGTGCAGCATTATTTAAACAGCATTGGTCGTGCTGATATTGGGCTGAATATTGAGCTGCATAAAAAGATGCCGATAGGCAGCGGACTGGGTTCCAGCTCCGCAAGTACCGTGGCGGGTTTGTTTGCGATTAAAACTTTGCTTGGCGATGATACGGATCCGAGCAACCTCTTGCCCTTTGCCATGAAGGGCGAGGAAATGGCCTGTGGCCATGGTCATGCAGATAACGTTGCTCCTGCCCTGTTTGGTGGCTTTGTGCTGGTTAGAAGTTACGAGCCGCTGGATATAGTAAGGCTCCCTCACCCGGAAGGTTTGTATTGCGCCATCGTGTTCCCGGACGTTGATGTGCCTACCCGCGAAGCAAGGCAGATCATTCGTAAAAATATCCAAATGAAGGACGCGGTAACCCAATGGGGTAACATTGCCGGGCTGGTAAGTGGTTTGTTTATGAACGACATCGACCTGATAGGACGCAGTATGAAGGATATTTTGGTTGAGCCCGTTCGCTCCATGCTTATCCCTGATTTCTACAAGATGCGCGAAATGGCCATGGAGTTAGGTGCGATTAGTTTTGGAATTTCCGGCTCCGGTCCATCCGTTTTCGCTTTCGCACGCGATGAGGATACCGCCAACCGCATCACACAAAGGTTACAGCAGCATTTAACAGGGATCAGTATTGGCAGCAATACTTATGTATCAACTATTAATGATAAAGGGCCGAGAGTTTTAGGGTGAGGTGAAAGCTAAAAGGCGAAAGCTGAAAGGCAAAAGCCAAGCCCACCTGCGTCATTGCGAGGAACGAAGCAACCTCTACGTAGGACGATCACGGACCGCAATGTCGCCGGGAACTTACAGCCGCTGTCAGGTTCACACAATTTTGTTGCTCCCTGATCTGCATAGCTCAGAGATTGCTTCGTTCCTCGCAATGACGGAGCTTTTAAAATAATAAAATCAAAAAATAAATCCGAATTCGAAAGTTCGAAATCCGAAATAAAAAAAATGCAACTATACAGTACCAAAAACCCATCCACCCGCGTGTCCTTTAAAGACGCGGTTTTTAACAGTATGCCGCAGGACAAGGGCCTTTACATGCCCGTAAACATCCCACGACTGGACGATAAATTTTTAAACAACCTGGATGAATATACCCTTCCCGAAATTGCCCTGCACGTAGCGCAGCATTTAATCGGTGATGATATTCCTGCCGACGACCTGAAAGCGATCATTCACGATGCCATCAACTTTTTAGCGCCCGTGGTAAAGCTGGAGGAAAACATATTCGTGCTGGAACTGTGGCATGGCCCGTCGCTGGCGTTTAAGGATTTCGGCGCGCGCTTTATGAGCCGGGTGATGAGCTATTTTTTAGAAGCCGGCGAAAAACAACTGGATGTGTTGGTTGCTACCTCGGGCGATACCGGCGGGGCAGTTGCGCTTGGCTTTTTAGGTGTGCCTAATACCCGTGTTACCATTCTGTACCCAAAGGGAAAGGTAAGCGAGATCCAGGAACTGCAATTAACTACTAACGGTCAAAATATTCGGGCTATTGAAATCGATGGCACATTTGATGATTGCCAGGCGCTGGTTAAACAAGCTTTTACAGATGCTGAACTGAATGAGAAGTTTCGTTTAACATCGGCTAATTCGATCAACATAGCAAGGCTGATCCCGCAAACATTCTATTATTTTAATGCTTATGCACAGCTATTGAAACAAGGCATCAGCAAGGTGATCTTCTCTGTGCCGAGCGGCAATTTCGGTAATATAGGGGCCGGCTTGTTAGCCTGGAAAATGGGCTTGCCGGTGGAACATTTTATAGCGGCAACCAATGCCAATGATACCGTGCCTGAGTATTTAAAATCAGGCGTTTATCAGCCCAAGCCATCTGTGGCGACTCTCAGCAACGCCATGGATGTCGGCGATCCAAGCAACTGGGTACGCATAGCCGAGCTGTTTAAGAACGATATGGACGAGTTGAAAGATTTAGTAACAGGTTACCGTTACGATGATGAGGAAACCCTTGAGTCCATAAAGTTCATCAACGACAACTATAATTATGTGGCTTGCCCGCATACCGCAATAGCCTGGCAGGCGTTAAGAGATTGGCAACAGGACAATTATAAACCCGACACTGCCGGGGTATTCTTGTCAACTGCTCACCCCTGCAAGTTCCCGGATGTTTTCCCGGAAAGCATTGCAGCAAAAATTGATATACCGGAACAGGTGGAGGATTTGGCAAAAAAAGAAAAACAAGCCACCGCTTTAGGCAAAGGTTTTGAGGAATTTAAAAAGTATTTATTGGAGAATGAATAGCGGTGCTTTCCTCCCGTCATGCCGAGTATCATGAAAATAATAACCAGCCCCACCCTGTCAGACCAGCAAAAAGAACGCGTATTGCACATCTGGAATACCGAATACCCGGTAAAGCTGCAAATGCCGGGCATGGCTGACTTTGATAACTTTTTAAACACGCTGATCAACCCAAAACATTATTTAATGATTGATAATGATGACGTTATAATTGGCTGGGGCAATAAATATTATATTGGTGATGTTACCTGCTTTTTCATCATGATATCGGGCGAGATACATGGGAAAGGTTACGGAACGACTTTATTAAACGAACTAAAAAAAGGCGAAAAACAATTGTTTGGATGGGCTATCGACCATAACAATGATATTAAAGCCGATGGCAGGCCCTATCCATCGCCCATAAATTTCTATCTCAAAAACAATTTCACCATCAACACCGAAATGCGACTGGAAGATGAACAACTTTCGGCAGTGAATATTTTGTGGGAGAAGGAATAAATAAGGAAGGCATTTCCTACCTTTATTGTAATGCAATCTAAAATCGCCATTCTTTTTACCTTTTTTATCGTATTTCTTATGGTATCAGGTTGCGAAAACGAAAAATTCGATAAAGACAAATGGGCGAGCTACGAACATTTAAATGGTTCGGACAGAAGTTCAATGGCGGAAGACTTATTGAAAAGCCGCAAGCTCATCGGATTATCAAACAGGCAAATGCTTCAATTATTGGGGCCACCGGAAAACGATACTACCGAAACGTGGTACACACTGAAATTGGAATTTCCTTTTCTGAGCGTAGACCCCGAATCTGGAAAAGACCTTATCATTAAATTCAACAAAGATTCCATTATTACCAATGCCAAAATACACGAGTGGCATCACAATTAAATCCATGATAAATACCATCATCTTCGACCTTGGCGCAGTTTTAATTGACTGGAACCCTACTTACATGTACCGAACCCTCTTCAGTGATGAAGAAGAAATGAAACACTTCCTGACCAACGTTACCACCTCCGACTGGAATGAAGAACAGGATGCGGGCCGCTCGCTACAGGAAGGTACCGAGATCCTGGTAAACCAGTTCCCGGAGCATGAAGCTAACATCCGGGCATTTTATTCCCGTTGGGACGAAATGCTGGGGGAAGCCCTTCATGACACGGTCGAGATCTTTAAGGAGTTAAAGCAAACCGGCAAATACAAAATTTACGCGCTCACCAACTGGTCGGCAGAGACGTTTCCGCTTGCTTTGGAGCGGTTTGAGTTTTTGCACTGGTTTGACGGTATAGTGGTATCAGGCACGGAAAAAATGAGAAAACCAGCCCCTGAGTTTTATCAAATTTTGTTGGATCGTCACGATGTTAAAGCCGAAGATGCTTTGTTCATTGATGATAACTACCGCAATATTCTAGCCGCAGAGAAACTGGGGATCAAATCGATACATTTCACATCAGCGGAAGAATTGAGGAAAAAATTACTATCAATGAACGTTTTATAAAAAATTGTCATTGCGAGCGACAGCGTGGCAACCTCGTCGCCAATGCATTTACGCTCTTCAAATTCTACACTTTTCTATCCGCCCTATATAGCTACGAGTTTGCTTCGTCGCTATGCTCCTCGCAATGACAAAATGATGAGATCAACAACATTATAACGTCTACAACCCTTACAACAACTTTATCATTTCTTCAACCCCAAAATTGAAAAATCACTATCCGCCTTTTCAATAACATTACTAAGTATACCAAGTCCGGTTATTTCCATTTCCACCAAATCACCGGGTTGCAGCCATTGGGTTTGATAGTTCGGATCGTTCAGTAAACCGGTTCCGTTCAACTCCAAAAAGCAGCCTGTTCCTACTGTACCCGAGCCTATTACATCGCCGGGGAGCACATCGCAGCCATAGGCGCAGCGTTCAATGATTTCGGCGAATGTCCAGTCCATGTCGGCCATATTACCTGCGGAAACCTGCTTGCCATTCACCACGCATTTCATCTCCAGTTTATAGGCGTTGCCGGTATGCCCGGTTTGGGGTTCAATTTTATATTGTTCCAGTTCATCGGGAGTTACCAACCATGGGCCAATCACGGTGCAAAAATCCTTACCCTTTGCCGGGCCAAGGTTCAGCTTCATTTCCTCCATTTGCAGCGTGCGCGCGCTCATATCGTTCATGATCATAAAACCTGCTATCAAACTGTCGGCATCCGCTGCTTTAACGTTGCGAGCTTTTTTGTTGAGAACCACCGCAACTTCCAGCTCAAAATCCAATTGAGCAAAATGATCGGGCATACATTCTATCTCGCCGATCCCCTGGATAGCATTGTGATTGGTGAAATAAAACACCGGGTATTGATCAAACTCAGGGATCATGGCCGCTCCCCTATTTCGTCTTCCGGCTTCTACATGCTGCCTAAACGCATAAGCATCCCTACATGAGGTTGGGTGCGGAACCGGCGCCATCATCTCAAAAAACAATTCCTCCTTAGCCTCCATCTTCCCCGACTTAATATCCGCATTTATCCGTTTTGCCCGGTCCATCAGCTCATCCCCACCCCACAAAAACTCGTTCATATTATTGGGGATCAGCTTATCGCACGAATTAAGGTTATAAATATGGCCTTTTATAAAAACGCCTAAATGCTCGTTATCTTCGGTTTTGTAGGATACTAATTTCATAGGGCTATGTGGTTGGTTAATTTCAAAGCTAGTGTTTTTGGTTGTAAATGTTGTAGTTGTTGTAAAGAGTTGAAATAGTTAACGTAAATCATTAATCCGATAAGGCTTACAACATTTACAACCTCTACAACCCTTTGAACTGCATCACTTGCAAATCCCACATATTACATCTAATTTTGAACAACCAAATTATGAGCATACAAAAGCATTTTCTTTTTTCCCTTGGCCTCACTTCCATGAGTGACGCTTCTTCTTTCAGGGATGCCGTGCTCGCTAAGATCGTACTGGCGCAGTACTAAGTTTTGTTGATTTGTTGTAAAAGTTGTAGTTGTTGTAGAGGTTAAAATCGCTACAGTATTAAAACATTTTAAAACTTTTACAGCACTTACACAGTTGCAATAAGGATAATTGTTTCTAAAACTTTTACAACCCTTGCAACAACTATAACCCTTACAACTTCTTCAATAATTACAACGTTTTTAAATTAGTAAAACCAATTAAAAATGCCTGTTTACCACACATTAGGAGCTATTCCGCCAAAGCGGCATACGCAATTCCGTAAGCCCGATGGTACACTTTATGCCGAAGAGCTGGTATCAACCGAAGGCTTTAGCAGCCTGTATTCGCTGGTTTACCATGCTTATCCGCCAACGCTTGTAAAAGAGCTGGGCGAGCCGTATTCGGTTGAGCCAAAGATTGCCCGCGAAAAGCACCTGAAGCATACCAGTTTAATCGGCTTTAAAATTGAGCCGGAAGACGACTATTTGAAAAGCCGCAAGCCCGTTTTAGTTAACAGCGACCTCCATATTTCGCTGGCTGCCCCGCGCAAATCAATGACCGACTATTTTTATAAGAACAGCCAGGCCGACGAGGTGGTTTTTATTCACGAGGGATCAGGAACGCTAAAGACCGGCTACGGCAATATCAAATTCGCTTACGGCGATTACCTGGTTATTCCGCGGGGAACCATCTATCAAATGGAGTTTGACACACCTGATAACCGGTTGTTCATTACAGAGAGCTTTAGCCCTATCAGGATCCCTAAGCGCTATACCAATGCCTATGGGCAAATGACCGAGCAAGCCCCCTATTGCGAACGCGATATAAAACGCCCCACCAATCTGGAAACCCACGATGAAAAGGGCGATTTCAAGATCCTGATCAAAAAACAGGGGCTTATCTATCCGTACATTTACGGGACGCACCCTTTCGATTTCATCGGCTGGGATGGCTTTCATTATCCCTGGGCCTTTTCAATTCATGATTTTGAGCCGATAACTGGTCGCCTGCATCAACCACCACCGGTACACCAAACATTCGAGGGGCATAACTTCGTGATCTGCTCTTTTGTACCGCGCAAGTTCGACTATCACCCCTTATCTATTCCCGCGCCATATAACCACAGTAACGTGGACAGCGATGAGCTGCTTTATTATGTAGATGGCGACTTTATGAGCCGTAAAAGCGTGGTTAAGGGCCAGATAACCCTGCACCCCGGCGGCATCCCCCACGGCCCGCATCCCGGATCTGTAGAGAAATCCATCGGCAAGGAATCAACAGACGAACTGGCGGTAATGATAGACCCGTTCAGGCCGTTAATGCTGACCGAAGACGCCATAAAAATAGAGGACGAAAATTATTATAAAAGCTGGGTGAGTTGAGGTGAAAGGTAAAAGCTGAAAGGCGAAAGCTAAAAGCTTAAAATTCAATCAATCACTAATTCACCAATTCACTAATTGAAAAAATGGAAACACTAACCATAGATAAAAAACAAGCAACTACTGATTTTTTACCCCTTAACGGAACAGATCATGTTGAATTTTATGTAGGTAATGCCAAGCAGGCTGCCTTTTATTATAAAACCGCATTCGGCTTCCAGGACCTTGCTTATGCGGGCCCCGAAACCGGTATCCGCGACCGCGTATCATACGTTTTGCAGCAAGGCAAGATTCGCCTGGTGCTAACAACACCACTGCATTCCAACCACACGATTGCGGAGCATATCAAGAAACACGGCGATGGCGTCAAAATCCTTGCGCTGTCTGTTGACGACGCTTATGACGCCTTTTTGCAGACCACCCGTCGCGGTGCCGAACCTTACCAGGAACCCCAGACCATGACCGACGAATATGGCGAAGTACGTACCAGCGGGATTAAGCTGTACGGGGAAACCGTGCACCTTTTTGTGGAACGCAAAAACTATAACGGGGCCTTTTTACCCGGTTTTGAAAAGCACGTAACTACCTATAATCCTACCACAACAGGATTGTTACACATTGATCATTGTGTGGGTAATGTGGGCTGGCACAAGATGAACGAATGGGTTAATTTTTATGAGGAGATAATGGGCTTCAAAAACATTTTAACCTTTGATGACAAGATGATCTCAACCGAATATTCGGCCTTAATGAGCAAGGTGATGAGCAATGGGAATGGATACGTAAAGTTCCCGATCAACGAGCCGGCTGAGGGTAAAAAGAAATCACAGATTGAAGAATATTTGGAGTTTTATGAGGACGAAGGCGTACAGCATTTAGCCCTTGCTACCGATGATATTGTTAAAACCGTAACCACCCTGCAAAGCCGTGGCATTGAATTTTTAACGGTGCCTACCACTTATTATGATGAACTGATAGACCGCGTTGGCCACATTGATGAGGACCTGGGGCCATTAAAAAAACTTGGCATTTTAGTCGACCGCGACGATGAGGGCTACCTGCTGCAGATCTTCACCAAACCTGTTGAGGACAGGCCAACCTTGTTCTTCGAGATTATCCAGCGCAAGGGTGCAAAATCATTCGGCGCCGGCAATTTCAAGGCGCTTTTTGAAGCGATAGAAAGAGAGCAGGAATTGAGAGGAAATTTGTAAAGATTTCGGAAATCGGATTTTCCATTTCGGATTTATTTTTCGCAGGAACTCTTGAAAAGGTTCCCGCGGAAGCAAAAAAACAAATCACCTTCAGTCTTTACTGACTTTACCGACTTCCGGACTTTTACCTATCTTTAAGCTGGACACTCGTCCGGCTTTTTTTATGACCATCGAAGAAATAATCGTCCTGCTAAAAGCAAAATCGAACCCAAAACACCTGGCGGGTATGAAACGTTTCGGCATCAACGACGTGCATGCATTGGGTATCCCCGTCCCCGAATTGAGGAAGTTAGCGAAGCTTATTAAAAGAGATCACCCGCTCGCCCTTGCCCTGTGGAAAATTAAAATTCACGAGTCCAGGCTGCTTGCGTCGATGATTGCAGACCCCAGCCAATTTACCGAAGAGCAGGCCGATAATTGGGTGCATGACTTTGACTCATGGGACGTTTGCGACCAGGTTTGCGGCAACCTTTTAGACCGTACTCCATTTGCCATGAGCAAGGCGTTTGAATACACAACCAGCGAACATGAATTTGTAAAACGCGCCGGCTTTGTGCTGATGGCTGAATTTGCGGTTCACAATAAAACCGCCACTGACGACGTATTTATTCCATTTTTCGCTGTAATGGAACGCGAAGCCTGGGATGGCCGCAATTTTGTAAGGAAGGCGGTTAACTGGTCATTACGGCAAATTGGCAAAAGAAACTCAAATCTTAAAATCCACGCTATTGAAACCGCGCAGCGGATCCTCGCCCAAAAGACAAAAAGCGCAAGGTGGATAGCCTCAAATGCGCTGATTGAACTGTCAGGCAAAGACACTGTAATTAATAATTAACTTTTAAGGTTTTAGGCAGTTAAAACAATCAGGCTGCGGACAATTTGTATATTATTGCCAACCATTTTAGCATGGTTTCCGTAATAGGTGAGCTTGTCGTTTTATGCTTTTTTATTTTTTGGCATAAATTTTTCTATTATGAACCCTGAGCTATTGGTTTTATACTATGTGTAGGATATTAATATGAGTATTGAAGGGAACAACTTTTATAGTGATGATGCATCCCATCTTGCTCAAATAATTGATCAAATAAATGCTGGGATCTGGGAGTACAACGTTAACACGAAAGAGGTTAAGTGGTCTGCCGGGTTTTATGCTGTCCTGGGTTATAAGCCCGGGGAGATCGAGTGTTCCTACAGTTCATTTCTTGACGACCTGCTTTACCATCACGACAAGCCTGCATTTTTAAAAGCCATCCAATCCCGGACCCCTGATCAAACCAACACCGTAGAGATAAGGTTACTAACCAAAGCCAACGGCTACCAGTGGTTTGAAAGTGTTACCAAAAAATGGGAAGACAACGGCATACCTAAATATACGGGCTCACTAATAAACATCAATAAGGCCAAATTACTTGGTCTGCGTTCGGCACAAAACGATTTCCTGTTTAATGAAACCGGCACAATAGCTAAGATCAGCGGTTTTGACATAGATGTGCCCACCATGAGCCTGTCGCTTTCTAAGGAGGCTTTCGATATTTATGAGCTGAATGATCAGCTTAAGTTAAGCCTGGAGGAAGCAGTAAGCTTTTTTGAACCGCAATACCGCCCCGTTGTAAATGAAGCGATTGAAAACGCTATAAAGTTCTGCAAACCGTACGACCTGGAAGTACTTTTCCGCTCGGCCAAGAATAATGTTTTCTGGGTACGCGCCAAGGGCCTCCCTATTATTGACGATTACGGAAAGTGCGTTAAAATAAGGGGAATTCTGCAGGATATTGACAGCATTAAAAAGAAGGGAATTGCACTTCAAACGTCCATCAGTTCGCTAAATGACCAAAACAAGCGCCTGCAAAACTTTGCCTACATCGTGTCGCACAACCTGCGTTCACATTCAGGCAATTTGCGGTTTATGGTTAACCTGCACGAGGAAAGCGAATCTGCCGACGATCGCGCAGAAGTTTTTGCACACATAAAATCAATCAGCGACAGCTTAAGTCAAACCATCGAGCATTTGAACGAGATCGTAATGATCCATACGGATATCGACAAGGAACGCAAGGCCCTGTCGTTTGAAGAAGTGTTTAAAAATGTAATGTCGGCGCTCCAAAACAATATCGACGCCACCGATGCCAAAATTGAATACGATTTTACACAATGCCCGGTCATTGAATATATCCCCGCTTATTTGGAAAGCATCTTCCAGAACCTGCTTACCAATGCGCTGAAATACCGCCACATGGAAAGGCAACCTCTTATCACCTGCCGCACCATAAAGGACCACAACCACATCTATATGCTGTTTGAAGATAATGGTATCGGGATAGATATGGAACGTTATGGCGATAAGGTATTCGGCATGTATAAAACCTTCCACCAAAACACTGATGCCAAAGGCATCGGCCTGTTCATCACCCGCAACCAGATTGAATCAATGGGTGGTACTATTAAGGTAGATAGTACCGTGAATGTGGGTACGAAGTTTACGATACGTCTTGTATAAGTATAATCTGTAGGGGCGTAATGCTTACGCCCTCGCCAACGTTAAGTCCGCGTTCTTGTCAACAATTCCACAAACATTATACAAACCATAATCAGGGCGTATGCTATACGCCCCTACCGGCATTACTCTATGTAGCTTTCCAGTATCTTAAACCCTGAGGTGGTTTCTAACACAACATTGCTAATCGTTTTCGGCAGCAAAATACAATCTCCCATTATTACAGGGTATTCGCTTCCATCGGCCTTAACGGTAAACTCACCCTCAACGCACACATAGATAACAAACGAATCCAGGTTACTGTAATCCTTTGTGGTGCCGGTTGTAAAATCTAACAGGTTAGTGGTAAAATACGGGCAGCTCACCAGGTGAACGGTTTCGTCCTTTTTAGGTTGATATTGGGTTTTGTATTCAGGATAATGTTTATAGTCGATGGCAGCAAGGGCCTCTTCGGTATGTAGTTCACGCTTGTTGCCTTTGTCATCCACACGATCAAAGTCATAGATGCGGTAAGTGATGTCAGATGTCTGCTGGATCTCGGCTATCAGCAAGCCTTTACCAATGGTATGTACACGGCCGGCCGGTAAAAAGAACACATCACCAGCCTTCACATCTTCCTTATTCAAAACATCGGTTAAATGGCCGCTGTTGAATTTATCAAGATACTCCTGTTGGGTAAGTTCTCTATTAAATCCGGCAATTAAAGTCGAACCCGGATCTGCCTCTATAACGTACCACATTTCGGTTTTGCCGAAGGAGTTATGACGTTTCTTTGCCAGCTCATCATCCGGGTGCACCTGGATGGAGAGATCCTCGTTAGCATCAATAAATTTAATCAGTAGCGGGAAGATGTTTCCAAAATGCGCATATACCTTTTCGCCGACCAGTTCGCCTTTGAATTTTTCAAGCAGTTCAGCTAATGATTCGCCTTCTAATGCTCCGTTAGCAACTACTGAAACATCCGACTTAACACCCGAGATCTCCCAGGTTTCGCCGCAGTTTGGCAGGTCGCCGAAATCTTTATGCAGGTAGGTTTTGATTTTATTACCGCCCCAGATCTTGTCTTTATAGATGGTTTTGAATTTTAACGGATACAATGCTGACATAAGTAAATATTTTGAGCCGCTAAGTTATCAGATAAATATTTAATGGAAAAACATAAAAACCAATTTGATTTAGTTTGAATAATATTTTTTTCAATATAAAATTCGTAATTTTCTCTCACCTTAATCATAATTAAAACCCCGTGGATAATACCCAGGAACCAATTGCAGAAAACACCCCGGTTGAGAATGTTTGTATAAATTGCGGCAACCCGGATTTTGTACCCGGTTATCCAAACAAGCTATGTGCAGACTGCCGCGAAAAGTTTATCAACTTCCCCATCCCTTTATGGGTAAAACTATTCGGTGCAGGCATTGCTATTGTTATGTTGATATCATTTATATGGCTGCCCGGTAATTTAAAAACCGCCATGATTTTATCACGTGCCGAAAGCAATGAAGCACATCATAATTATTTTACAGAGCAACAAGAGCTCGAAAAAGCAAGGAAATTGATACCCGGATCGATAGATGTACAATCGCATTTGGCAATTGCTGCTTTTTATAATGGCGATTTCCAAACTATTGACACTATGTCAAGCAGCTTACAGGGTAAAAAATTCGAGGACACCTCGCTTTACAACAAGGTGGATTATGTAATGCGCCAAACCCGCGAATACTTTCCTTCCGACACTTTTAATACCATTTTCAAGCAATACAAACACGCTATAATTCCGGATACCGCTTACCAACGGTTTATTAAACAATTCCCGACGGATATATATGGCATTTATTCGCTTGCAGCGTCTTACGTTAACCAGGAAAAATACCCGGCTGCAGATAGCCTGCTTTCGCGAACATTAAGCATTGATGTTGATTTTATACCGGCACTCACTTTAAAAACAATGGTAAAGCGTGAGATCAACCAACCAGACTCATCCATTATCTATTGCAACAGATTGCTGGCTATAAACAATCAATCAGTTTTTGCCATGTCGTCAAAGGCGCGTACGCTGCTAAAAACCGGCAAAAATAAGGAGGGACTAAAGCTTGCACAAAGCGGCTTTGATCTTGACAATACCAATCCTTATAACCTGGCTACGCTTGCGATCGCTTTGCACCTCAACAACAATTTCAAGCAGCGGGATGCAATTGTAAAATCAGCTGAAAAAGATTCGGTTAGCAAATCGTATATGCTGTACGCTAAAGATATTATTTCAAATAAAATTAAATTTCAAACTAAACCTTAAACCATGCTAATCCCAGGTTTTTTAATATCGTTGCTAACCTTTCCGGGCGTTATAGTACACGAGCTTGCTCACCAACTTTTCTGCAGGTGGTTTAAGGTGCCCGTTTTTAAGGTAGTTTATTTTCAAACCGGTAACCCGGCTGGCTATGTTTTACACGAGACCGTTTCAAATAAATGGCAGACCATGCTAATCAGCGTGGGGCCTTTTTTTGTAAATACTATAATCGGTGCGTTTATCGCATTCCCAGCGGCACTGCCGGTGTTTACTTTTGATAATGCCACCGTTGCTGATTACCTGTTGGTTTATTTAGGTGTATCCATCGCAATGCATGCCTTCCCTAGCACCGGCGACGGGAAAGCCATTTGGCAGGTTTTAAAGGATTCAGAAACCTCGTTGATTGTAAAAATTATCGGTTACCCGGTTATCGGCCTTATTTACCTTGGGTCATTAGGTAGCTTCTTCTGGCTCGATGTTGCTTATGGCGTTGCAATAGCGGTTGGTTTGCCTAAATTGTTTATCGCGATTTTTGCATAGACAAGCATTCTTTACTTCATTAAAAAGTCCGCATATCTCTACGCGGACTTTTTAATATTTACCAAAGACGCAAGATATTGCGTCTCTACATTAGAATTTTATTTCCCCAATTTCACCTTCAAATTCTCATCAATAGCTGCTAAGAATTCTTCGGTGTAAAGGTAATCTGTACCATGTTCCACTTTTGGTTTTATAGTGATGGCCAGATCCTTGGTCATTTTTCCGCTTTCAACGGTTTCGATACAAACTTCTTCAAGCGCCTTGCAGAAGTTAATCAATTCCTGGTTGTTGTCAAGCAAACCACGGAATTCCAAACCACGGGTCCATGCAAAAATAGATGCAATAGGGTTGGTCGAAGTTGGCTTACCGGCCTGGTGTTCGCGGTAGTGGCGGGTTACGGTACCGTGTGCAGCTTCAGCTTCCATAACGGTGCCATCGGGAGTAACCAAAGTTGAGGTCATTAAACCTAATGAGCCAAAACCCTGTGCAACGGTATCTGATTGAACGTCGCCGTCATAGTTCTTACAGGCCCATACAAAGTTACCATGCCATTTTAATGCAGAAGCAACCATGTCATCAATTAAGCGGTGCTCGTAGGTAAGCTGATTGGCTTCAAACTCAATCTTGAATTCCTGCTCGTAGATTTCCTGGAAAATATCCTTGAACCTGCCATCGTATTTCTTGAGGATAGTGTTTTTGGTGGAAAGATATAAAGGCCATTTTTTCAGTAATGCCTGGTTAAAGCATGCACGTGCAAACCCTTTGATCGATTCGTCAGTGTTATACATTGCCAAAGCCACGCCGTCACCTTTAAAGTTGAAAACCTCAAACGATTGCTCAGGGCTACCATCTTCAGGCGTAAATTTAATGGTTAGCTTGCCTTTTCCCTTGGTTACAAAATCGGTAGCACGGTACTGATCGCCAAAAGCATGACGGCCAATACAGATAGGCGCCGTCCAGTTTGGTACCAAACGCGGAACATTTGCCATAACTATTGGTTCACGGAAAACTGTTCCATCCAAAATATTACGGATAGTACCGTTTGGCGACTTCCACATTTGTTTTAAGTTGAATTCCTTTACACGGTCTTCATCAGGTGTAATAGTGGCGCATTTAATACCAACACCATATTGTTTAATGGCATTTGCAGCATCAATGGTAACCTGGTCGTTAGTTTCATCACGATATTCAATACCAAGGTCATAGTACTTAATATCAAGATCCAGGTACGGAATTATCAGCTTGTCTTTAATAAATTTCCATATAATACGGGTCATTTCATCGCCGTCAAGCTCAACTACAGGATTTTCTACTTTAATTTTCGACATCTTTGATACGATTATTTTTTTAATGGCTCCAAATATATAAAATTGGTTGATTAAGTGCGTGGTTGATTGGGTGACTTGTTTGTTAAGATTGCATAATCTGAACGTCAAAATAACGTTACAGGGATAAAACTTAGTCAACTCAATCCAACCCAATCAACATAAAATAACTTTATTCAACTTTATTGAAGCTAAATGCTATTTTTATAAAATATATAAATCAACTTTTGGTTAAACTTGTTAGGTAACAACCATTGCTGTTTAAATTATGATAAAACTCTTCCAGAAAACATCGCTCATAACTTTAATAGTTTGTTTTTCGGCATTTATAGCCAAGGCCCAGTTGGGCTACAACTATGCGCAATATGACATTGGGGTAGGCGCAGGTATGAATAAGGTTTATGGCGACGCTGAAACTGTTACCAGCACCGCTTCCGTTCACTTCAATTTTACCTATAACGCAACACCGTATACAAATTTTGTTTGGGAGGCACAGCTTGGAAAACTAAGGGGCGGCGATTCAGTGCTTACCAAATCAGGCCGGTATTTCAACAATGATTTTAGTGCCTTTATTTTTCGGGGGCAGCTGCAATTTGGCGAGTTCCTGGATTATTCGAACAGCCAGTTCAATAACGCGCTTAAAAACCTGTATGTATCGGCCGGCATTGGGTTCGTATTCAATAATATAACGCAGATCAGCCGGACTTCCGAAAAAGTTGCTGGATTTTATACGGATGGTGAAAATAAAAGCAAGGAACCCTTTGTTCCGCTGCGTGTTGGCTATGAGTTAAAGCTGTACAACAGGTATTCACAACCAAGCGCAAAAATAGATCTTGCCTACGGTTATAATATAATTTTAGGCGACGGGCTGGATGGTTTTACGGCCGGAACACACAACGATGCCTATTCACAAATTACTTTGGGCGTAAAATTTGCAATCGGGTCAGCAAGTACCTCGTACCGAAAACAAATCACTTATTAGTTCGGTTGTAGTTGGTGGAAGGGTTTGTAAAGATTGTTCTGTTAAATTGCCAAACATCTGCAAATGCTAATATTTTTACAACAACTAAAAACTATAACACCATGAGTAACGAACCATTCGACCCCGTTTTTGACAGTGAAGGCGAAGACCGGGACCGCACCCTAAAGGATGAACTTGGCGAAACCATCGACAAGGAAAACCTTAACTATAACGCAGAAGACGACAGCTTTGAATACGACGTTAAAAGCGACGATCCTGAATACCAGCATGCCGACCCATATAATACTTCGGTAAAAAATGGGGAGGACATGAACTCCACCTATGATGAGGCAAACCCCTACGATGCAGGCGAAGAGTATATTCCCAATGAATCGTTAGAAACCGATGTAGATAAACTGGGCATGCACATTGACGATGGCGAGATAGTTGAGCTTGACGCCGCAGACAAGGCTTTAAGCCATACCCCGGAGGATGACCGTACAGACCTTGATGAGGAAGGTTATCCTAAAAATGACAGGCGAAGATAGACAGATCGATCTTAATAAAATCAAAAAGGTCCGGTTAATAGCCGGACCTTTTCTTTTCAAGATTTTTTTGGTTATTTGGTTGCAGCTGCGAGTACGTCGCTATTCAACCGAACGTACTCTTCGTTCTTACCATCACCGGCTAACTTTACACCCTCTTTAGCGGTTGCAGCTGCCGCGACCTTGTCGCCTTTCTTCAGCTGTACACGTGCTACCCAAAGCTTTGCCACATAAGGTGGCATACCCGGGATTTTTCCCATCTCATTTGCCCAGGCCAGAGCTTTAGCCATATCCTTATTGTTATTCCAGTAATATATAACCGCATCATAGTAAGGCTTTTTATCCGTTTTCATAGCCGAATCGATATTCGCCATTATCTTTGAGTCGATGTCGCAGGTTAAGTGTATGGTAACCGCAGTATTTTGCCACATCAACTGCATTTCACCGCTGGTTGGATAAATATTAGCAAACTGGATAGTAAAGGTTTCTACCGGTTTTGCTGTTTTTTCGGGAGTTACTGTGAAGCGTAAAAAATCTTCGCTTTCCTTATAGGAGTAAGCGCCCCATTGTTTTGCGTTTTTGCTCAAAATTATAGTCCACTGTTTTTCGCCGGGAATACTGAATAAACCATACTCACCTGCCGGTACCTTATGACCTTCAAGCGAAACATCATCGCTGAACTTCAATACCGTTGCCGAATTAGCACCGGTGCGCCAAACCTTGTCGTAAGGCTCGGTTACACCAAAAATTTTGCGGCCCTTTGTATTTGGTCTTGAGTAAGTAAGATTGATCTTTCCTAATCCAAAATCCTGGGTAATGGTTTGTGTCGTGCTAGGCTGCGGTGTTATCTGCGCGTAGCTGCTGACAGTAAAAAAAACGATTGCGATTGTTAAAAGTCTTGATGGGTTCATGTTGGTTAAATTTATAACGGGCTAAAAATAAATAATTAAAATATAAACGTTGTACGCTGGCAACTGAAAAAACAAAACGGTTGGTTTTACATCTGCTTCGCATTGTTCTTTAGCATGATAATCGCTAATTTTATCAAAAATCACCCTAAAGTATGACTAAAAACAGAGACCATTAGTCCAATTTTGAGCCGGATTTAAAACTTATAACAATAAAACAATGAAAAGGACAATTTGGACTTGCGGGTTGACAGGCGGATTTGTAGCCGCTGCATGGGCCGTTGTTAGCGCAGGCGTATTGAACGATAGCTTAAGCTTAAATACGCGGATGGTTCTTGGCTATGCATCTATGATACTAGCCTTTTCGCTCATTTTTGTAGCAATAAAAAACTACCGCGATAATGACAACAGCGGCGTAATTACTTTTGGAAAGGCGCTTCAAATAGGGCTTTTAATAACGCTTATCGCATCAACTGTATATGTGGTGGTCTGGATGATAGATTTTAAATATTTCGTTCCTGATTACGGTGAAAGGTATCAAGCCCAGGTATTAGCCGAATTGAAGGCGACTGGGGCAAGCGCCGGGGAAATAAAAAAGCAGGGAGCTGAATTGGCAGTCACGATGACATAATATAAAACAAGCCCGGCCTTTCGGGTGATGTTCACCTATTTGGAAATTGTGCCGGTTGGGATCATAGTATCTATAATAGCTGCGCTGATACTTAAAAGTAAGGCTAAACCGGCGATGGTAAACGCGTAAATTAAAATCTGATTAAATATGAAAAAAGTAACGGGCCTTGGCGGCGTATTTTTTAAGTGCAATGACCCGAAAGGCATGAATGAGTGGTATGTTAAAAACCTGGGATTGCCAACCAGTCAATACGGAACTACATTTGAGTGGCGGGAAGCCGATGATCCGTCGAAACAAGGATCTACATCCTGGTGTACATTTCCGCAGGACACTAAGTATTTCAATCCGTCTGAAAAACCTTTTATGATCAATTACCGGGTAGAAAACCTGGTTGCACTGCTCGACGAGCTAAAGAAAGACAATGTGACCATTGTTGATGAAATTGCCGAATACGACTACGGTAAGTTTGTTCATGTGCTTGATCCGGAAGGGAACATTATTGAGCTCTGGGAACCGGCGGACGAGTAGAAACAAGATAACATGGCGGCGTAAATCACCGTCCAGATAACAAATATTGCGATGGTTTGAGCCCCATCACAATATTTGCTTTAAGATTTTGCCTTTGTGCCCTGTTAGTTTTTTCGAAATTCGTCACCCGGGACTTACTCCATTGATGCTTTTCATGGTTGTAGATATACGCAAAACGCACACCTCCTCCCTCTCTGTCAATCTTATGCAATCTGCAATTTGGCACATTAAAAATCTGCACATCAATTCATATCTTTGCCATGTAATAACTGACAAACATGCTTAAAGGATTTTTTAACGTTCCGCCACCGCAGAACGAACCGGTATTGAATTACGGTCCGCGCAGTGTGGAACGAGCAGCGCTAAAAGCTGCTTTGGATGAGGCCCGCGCCCATCAGATCGATATCCCGATGTACATCGGCGACAAGGAAGTACGCACCGGCAAAAAGCTGGAGATCCGTCCGCCACATGATCACAAACATTTACTGGCCACATTTTCTGAAGGCGACGCCAGCCATGTAACCGCGGCAATTGATGCTGCCCTGGCAGCAAAAGCCAATTGGGAAGAACTGCCGTGGGAACAACGCGCAGCCATATTTTTAAAAGCTGCCGAGTTGATCGCAGGCCCATACCGCGCAAAAATAAACGCGGCAACCATGCTTGGCCAGTCGAAGAATGCTTATCAGGCTGAGATAGATGCTGCCTGTGAGTTCATCGACTTCCTGCGTTTTAACGTAGAGTACATGACTGAGATCTACAAGCAACAGCCGCCTGTATCGGGCAAAGGTGTTTGGAACCGTGTAGAACAACGCCCGCTGGAAGGCTTTATATTCGCTTTAACTCCATTTAACTTTACCGCAATTGCAGGTAACCTGCCAGCCTCTGCAGCCATGATGGGTAACGTAGTAGTTTGGAAGCCGGCATACCCTCAAATTTTTGCAGCAAACGTATTGATGCAGGTATTTAAGGAAGCTGGTGTGCCTGATGGCGTTATCAATTTAATTTATGTTGACGGCCCGGTTGCAGGCGAGGTGATCTTTAATCACCCTGATTTTGCAGGCATCCACTTTACAGGATCGACCAAAGTGTTCCAGAATATCTGGCAGACTATTGGTACCAATATCCACAAATACAAAACCTATCCGCGCATAGTTGGCGAAACCGGCGGTAAGGACTTTGTGCTTGCTCACCCAAGCGCCGACGCTGATGTGGTAAGCACTGCACTTGTTCGCGGTGCGTTTGAGTACCAGGGACAAAAATGCTCAGCTGCTTCAAGGGCCTATATTCCCGCTTCATTGTGGCCTGCTGTAAAAGCCAACATGCAGCGCGATATTACCTCATTCAAAATTGGCCCGGTTGAGGATTTCCAAAACTTCATTAACGCCGTTATCACCGAAGTATCCTTCGATAAACTGGCAAAATATATTGATGCAGCTAAGAATGATAAAAGCGTTGAGCTGGTTGCAGGTGGTGGTTACGACAAATCAAAAGGCTGGTTTGTTGAGCCGACTGTTTTAAGGGTTGATGATCCTTATTACGTAACCATGTGCGAAGAACTTTTCGGCCCGGTATTGACTATTTACGTATACGAAGACGACAAATTTGACGAGATCCTTGATGTTGTTGACAAGACGTCCATCTACGCGCTAACCGGCTCCATCATTTCACAAGATCGTTATGCTATTGCAAAGGCGACCTATCATTTGCGTAATGCTGCAGGTAACTTCTATATCAACGATAAACCGACAGGTGCAGTAGTTGGTCAGCAGCCATTTGGCGGTGCAAGAGGTTCAGGTACAAATGATAAGGCAGGCTCAATGATCAATTTATTGCGTTGGGTATCCCCCCGTACCATAAAGGAAACTTTCGATCCGCCAAAGGATTACAGGTACCCGTTTTTGGCGAAGGAACTGTAGAAGAGGTTCATAGTTGATGGTTCATGGTTCATAGCAAAAGAAAGCGCTATGAATTGTGAACCATTTTTCGTTACGCTATTTTGCTAAGCACCATCCACCCTCCGGCTATGAACTATGAACCATTAACCATGAACTATTTAAACTTAAACACGTTCTGCATATTGGCGTTGTCATAAGCGCTCACCTTCATATCGGTGATGATGCCGGTTTTAAGGCTATACACCCAGCCATGCACGCCAATCTGCTGCCCGTTTGCCCAGGCATTTTGAACGATGGATGTTTTGCACAGGTTGTAAACGTTTTCAATTACGTTGTATTCCACCAGTTTATCGCAGCGTTCGTTAATATCTGTAATGGTTTCCAATTTGCTGGCATGCAGGCGGTAAACATCCTTTATATGCCTTAGCCAGTTATCAATCAGCCCGTACTGCTGGTTAGTAATTGCGGCCATCACGCCGCCGCAACCATAATGCCCGGTTACTATTACGTGCTTTACCTTTAATACATTCACCGCATAATCCAGCACCGACAGCATATTCATATCCGAATGTACAACCATATTGGCAATGTTACGGTGAACGAAGATCTCGCCCGGAGGCATGTTGGTGATCTGGTTAGCTGGAACCCGGCTATCTGCACAGCCTATCCAAAGCACAGGCGGCGTCTGCCCCGCCGCAAGTTTTTGAAAATATTCAGGATCGGCATCAAGGGTGTTTTTTACAAACTGTTTGTTACCTTCAAGCAGGCTACTGTACAATTCCTGCGTGGTGGCAGGTGCATTATCATCAATAAGTTTAGCGCACATGTTGTTTAAGGGGGATGTTAGTTGTAAAGGCAAAAATATAAAGATATTGATTATATCGCTTTATTTTGCATCAACAGAATGTTAACCATTTGTAATTATACCGCCTATTTTGAAAACACCTTGCTCAACTTATGCAATGCCAGCGGAGACAGATCGTAATAAAGTATCGTTAATAAAATAACCGGCACAAAGTAAAAAATAGCAAAGTCGAAAACATCAAACAGCAAGCCGCCTGCAACAGCGCCGATCAGGTAAAAGCTAAGGATGGTGATCCTGATATAAATCTTGTTTTTAAGCGTACTGCTTGCCTCGCCCCTGGGGTGGAGCAGTTCTGAAACCTCCCCGCCCAGATCGGTAAATAAGCCGGTAAGGTGTGATGTTTTGATTACACCGCCCGATATAATGGACACCAGGCTATTTTGCAAGCCCATTGCGAATATAATAGCGCCGATAACCAACTCGCGCTCCAGCATAGTTTCCTTATAAAAATTATGTCCATAGATAGCAACGAACAGAAGTACTACTATCTCGATGATGATTGGGATGGAATGCGCCTTGTATTTACTGATATGAATATAAGAGCGAACAATAAAGCTGGATATAAAGGCTCCCGCAAAAAACATCAGCAGCCAGATCAGGAATACAATGATCTCCCTAAAATTCTGCTCAACAATATGCTTGGCCAGGTTAGCCACGTGGCCGGTAATATTTGCCGTAAACGCCAGGAACGCCACCATCCCTGCAACATTGGTAATCCCGGATGCCACCGCAGTTGACGATGCCAGCATGAGGTTTTCCTTAAATGTCCTGTCTTCCTTTGATTGTCTTAGCACCTGCTGATATTTGCCTGTTGGCGTATAAGGCGCAAAAATAGTATAAATACAACAGATACAAAAAGGCAGGGTAACATATCAGGAATATGCCCCTGCCTTAAGCTAGATTAAACACATGTTAGTGTGCGGCTGCTACGGCCTCAACACTATCAAGCTCATACACATAGCCCAGGTTATCGGGCCCATCGCTGCTTACTTTCAAATCCTTAACCAAGCCTGTTGCCAGGTCAATTACCCATCCATGCAATTGCAGGTCGGTGCGCTGCTTCCAGGCATTTTGAATGATGCTGGTTTTGCACAGGTTATAAACCTGTTCCATTACATTTAACTCAACCAACCTGTTCAGCTTTGTCGTTTTGTCGGAGATCCGGTCAAGCTCATGGCTGTGTAGGCGGTAAACATCCTTGATGTTCCGCAGCCAGTTATCAATCAGGCCAAACTGTTTGTTACTTAAGGCAGCCGCTACGCCGCCGCAACCATAGTGACCAGCTACGATAACATGCTTTACCTTTAAAACATTTACAGCATAATCAAGCACACTCAGCATGTTCATATCGGAGTGTACACATACGTTGGCAATGTTCCGGTGTACAAATATTTCTCCCGGTTGGGTTCCTGTAACAACATTTGCAGGTACACGGCTGTCTGAGCAGCCTATCCAGAGCACCTCGGGGCTTTGTCCGGCAGCCAGCTTATTAAAGTAGTCAGCATCTTCCTTGAGTTTTCTTTCCACCCAGTCGCTGTTCCCTTTAAGCAGGGAGCTATAATTATCGGTTGCTACCGGCTTCAGTTGCTTGACATCAATTGCCGGTTTTATATAGTTGTTATTGTTGTTTACTTTATTTTCTTTAACTAACATGATCTTAAAATTTAATTGGGGTTATACATTAATTGTTTTAAAGGTGGTACATCATATCGTTCACGCACCTCGTGCAGTTGTACAATGATGCCCTTGGTATAAGCATTATGCTTAAAGTTTTGAATTATCTCCAGTACATCCTGGTCAATATACCTGGAGTTGGAGCCGTCGATAATTACATCTGTGCCTTTCGGCAGACTTGTCAACGTAATTTGAATAGCGGCTTTATTTAAAAAAGAAACCTCTTCTGCAAGCCTTATCCGTATAGTCTTCTTATCACCGTTCTTGTCTATCTGGTAAAAATACGGGTTGCGCATATTGGTACGCAGGATGTAAAATACCCCTACACACATTCCTATGCCTACACCAATAAGCAAATCGGTAAAAACTACAGCTGCAATGGTAACTACGAAAGGTATAAACTGGTCGAGGCCCTTATGCCACATGTGTTTAAACAAGCTTATCCGCGCCAATTTATAGCCGGTGATCAGCAGGATGGCAGCCAAACATGATAATGGGATAAGGTTAATAACTACCGGGATCAACAGTAGTGACACCAGCAGCAGACAGCCATGCACAATAGCGCTAACTTTGGTACGTGCCCCTGCATTAACATTTGCCGATGAGCGGACAATCACAGCCGTCATAGGCAGGCCGCCCAATAAACCGCTGATCAGGTTACCGGCTCCCTGTGCTACCAGCTCGCGATTGGTTGGTGAGATCCGCTTTATGGGGTCTATCTTATCAACTGCTTCCAGGCTCAGCAGGGTCTCCAGGCTGGCAACAACGGCTATGGTAACCGCCGTTATCCAGATCTGTTTATTGCCTATCATGCTAAAATCGGGACTTTTAAACAATGCCATAAACTCGGCTGTGCTGTTTACTAACGGGATATGAACAAACTGCTTTTCGAGCAGGGCGATCCCGCTATTTGCAAACGCAATGCTTAAACCAATTCCCGCCAAAACTACCAGCAGCGGAGCAGGAACAATGGCCAATTTTTTAAATTTCGGCCAGTATATCATCAGCGCCATCGATACCATGGTAATGATAACCGCACCATAATTTACCCTTGATAAAGCCCCCAATATGCCTGAAAAGGTATTGCCTTCATCGGTTTGACTAAAGCGCTCATCGCCCTCAAAATCCGCATCGTAGCCTACGGCATGCGGAAATTGTTTTAAAATGAGGATTATCCCGATGGCCGCCAGCATCCCCTCAATTACTGCTGAGGGAAAGTAATTAGCAATGGTCCCTGCCTTTATTAACCCGAAAACCATTTGTAAAACTCCGGCTATAACCAGGCTCAATAAAAAAGCTTCGAACGAACCCAGGGTGGTAATGGCCGTTAACACAATAACTGTTAAGCCGGCAGCAGGCCCGGCCACGCTAAGCTGCGACCCGCTGAGCGTACCAACAACTATACCGCCAATTATACCTGCCAGCAAACCGGAAAATAAAGGCGCACCCGATGCCAAAGCTATGCCCAAACACAGGGGCAGGGCAACCAGGAAAACTACTATACTTGAAGGAAGATCCTTCTTTAAATTTTTAGATAAAAAATATTTACGAAGGTTGAGACCGCCTGATGCAGACCCACCGTGCTCATTTTGCATAAAAGGAAAAATTTGATGAAACTATAAATGAATTAAAAATCCGCAGGGTTGCGGCAAAGTCATTTATGCGTTCGGAGGCGGGGTGGGTACAATAGGGTGATACACCTGTTTGTAAAGGGAGTTCTCTAAGTTGTGCAGCACACTTGTTTCTGCAACAAAGGTGGTATGCTCAAAAGAATGAAAATAAAATTCGTCGAAGACCTTTTTCTCTTTTGTAAGATCCTTTTCCAGGTCGTCCTTATCTGTTTTCGACTCGTGCTCCAATTGGTTGATCACCGCATTGGCTATCTTATCATCAAGATTCAGGAATATAGGAGCAACAGATATTGCCATCTTTACACAAAAGACGAACATAAAAAAAGCGCCGGTTAATACTCTAAAATCCCTGATCTTCATTAATGCAATGATATAAAAAAATCTATCTACACAACCGTTAAAATATGTTAAAACAGGTTGCTTACTTTTTCAATACAGCTCTTTAACGGCTTATTTCGCCATTTGTTTTATACTATCACTTTAAAATTTTTCTATGTATGCACATTTTTGACGGCTATTTCGCCGCTATCGTCGTTGCGAAGTTTATCCGTACATCAAAAATCCGCACATTATTTCCCCAACCTCACCATCACCACATCATCTGCGCCGATAACCTGTCTAAAAACCTTATCCGTTGTGCCGAGATCCTTCTTCGCCCAAAGGTCGCGTAGCTTGTAGGTTGTCTTGTTAAAGTCGATATTAGTTTTGGAGATGGCGTCGTTGACAGCATGATCCTTCCAGTTATAGGTTACCGTTTGCGGATGATTCGACCGGTTTAAAAAGCAAACAGCCAGTTCGTTATTGGCTAAGGGTTTTATAAAGATCTCCAGCCCATCGAACGAATAAAAACGGAAGCCCTCAATACCTAAAGCATCCTGGTCTATAGCAATAACCTCCTTATTGGTTAGTATAGATTTTGTTTCATCACTCATTTTGCGAAGATCATTTCCTGCCATTAGCGGCGCGGCCAGCATACACCACAGCGAGAAATGCGCTTTATCCTCGTTATATTTCATCCCGTTGCCTACTTCCAGCATATCGGGGTCGTTCCAATGGCCCGGCCCCGCATATTGCCTTATGCTATCCTGCTTATCCAATATGGTGAGCACGCTTAAGGCCGTCCAACTGCCCTTGCTAAGGTTTTTCTCAAATCCGGCCCAAATATCGCCCGTACTGCGCCAAAGCTGACCAACACCACTTGCCCATTTCCATGGCTGATTTTGCCCCCATTCGCACAAACTAAAGATCATCGGCCTGCCCGCTGCACGGATGGCCTTGCTCATGGTGGTATAAGCTTCCCTGGCATTTATGCCCTCGCTGTTGCACCAATCAAATTTTAAATAATCAACGCCCCATGAGGCATAAAGGCGGGCATCCTGGTATTCATAACCGCGGGTACCGGGATAACCAGCGCAGGTTTTTGTGCCGGCACAATTGTAGATCCCAAACTTCAATCCCTTTGAATGCACGTAATCGGCAAAGGCTTTCATGCCGTTGGGAAATTTCTTCGGATCGGCAACCAGGTTACCGTCCTTATCACGTTCCATCGCCATCCAGCCGTCATCCAATACAAAATAAGTATAGCCAGCATCCCGCATACCCGACGAAACATAAGTATCCACCATCCCCTTTAGCAAAGGCTCATCAATATTGGTTTGAAAGGTATTCCAGCTGTTCCAGCCCATTGGCGGTGTTTGCGCCAGTTCCTCAAATTTTTGAGCGAATAATGAAGTGCTTGCTGCTATAAAAAACAGCGCGGCAAACAGGGAGCGTTTTATGCTTTGTGGGTTCATAATCTAGTTTTTAACCTTTCCGTCGGGCATGGCTAATGATTGAAATAAAGTTATTGTTGACGGTTTTTTTATGCTGATTGGTGATATCCCACCTGGCGTTTGTGCCTTTACAAATCTCAACTCAGCTCCTTGCACATCGTCAAAAACAAATGCCGGGCGCTGGTCCTCACTTAGGGTATGCAGCTCTACGTTATCTATTTTGATGTTTTCGGCATGTCTTACAAAAAAGCCGTATGCAGGTAATATGCCAAACGTGTCCGGCTCCGGGTATCCCTTTTCCAATTCCGGTACATCACGCTTGGCTTGTTCAGCCGTGCCTGCTCCCTTAAACCAGATCTTTATATCCTTTAGGTCGATGTCCTTAATATTATGCTCCGGGATCCCGCTGATCAATACACCCTGCCCTGCTTCAACGTTGTATGCAACCACATTGCTGATGATCACCCTCCGCAATTCACCAATGGGCACACCATCCGGGCCGCGCATTCTTGAAGCCAGGCGTAAAAAATGGGTGCGTTAACAATATCACGCATGGTGATGTTGGTAATCGTTACATCCTCCAGCAACGCACCATCCACTGTTTCCAAAGCCAAGCCGCGGCAAAAGTTAAAAGTGCAGTTGGAAATGGTAACATTCTTAAACCCGCCGTTCGATTCTGTACCGAATTTTATCCGGCCCGTAGGCGATTTAAGCGATCTTTTATACGTGCCATCCAAAAACGATCCCACGTCAAAGCCGCTCACACCACAATTGGTAATGGTTACATTTTCGGTAGCGCGGGCAAAACCCAAACCGAATGTGCTTTTTAGGCAGATCCCGTCATCATAAGGTGAGTTCACGCTGCAATTGGAAACATGCACATTACGGCAGCAATCAATATCCATTCCGTCGCGGTTGGTATCCAGTATTACATTATCTATGGTTAAATTATCAACGCCGGTTGCAAGAATGGCAAACCAGCCGCCTTGCAAAACAGAGATGTCCCTGATGTTTACATTCCGGCATAAATACAGCGCAATTACTTTATTGGCCGATTGTTTGTTTTTTACATAATCTCTATACAAACCCTTTCCCCAGATCCTCCCCTGTCCCAGTATCGATACATCGTGCAAATTCTCGCCCCAGATTAAACTATTATGCCAGTGACTGTGCCCGCTGTCCTGGAATGTAGTGTTTACGCTCGCCTCTTCTTCGTCATAGCCATTCTCCGCAGTAACCGGGGCAGCTATTACGGTTGCACCCTGGTCGATAAACAAAGAAATATTACTTTTTAAATGAATAGATCCTGACAGGTAATTTCCAGCCGGCAAATAAACTGTGCCTCCGCCTGCGCTGGCAGCCGCATCAATGGCCTTGTTTATAGCTTTGCTATCCAGGTTAACGCCATCGCCAATGGCACCGTAATCCTTTATGTTATAATTTACTACAGGTTTTGCAAATGCGGACGAAACTAAAAATACTAACAGCAGTAATTGATTCTTCAGGTTTTTCATTTTGTTGATCGGTTTAAATCAAAATTAACCATCCCTATCTAAATATCACTTTTTATCCGCCACTAAAAACACAGCCCCATATTTCGGAACATTCACCGTTATACCACCCGAAATGCTTGCCGAACTTGCTGCTATGGCAGCATAGGTATCCGGTCCGCCCGAAGTCCCATTAGCAGGACCAACGCCGTTTACAAATACCTGGTGCGAAAATGGTGCGTTATCGCTGCCGCCATTAAGTGTATAATAGTAATATTTTGTACCCGCTGCAAAGTTCTTGATGGTAACCGTCACCACCTGGTCGAAGTTGGCCTTGTTTACCAATACCACTCCAGCCTCGCCCGATGAAAATGACGAGCCATAACAAGCAATAGAACTGGTTCCGGTTGTGGCGCTCACCATGCGGTCGCCAAAATATTTCTCGAAGAAGTACATGTAGTAAAAGGCTGGTCGAGGGTTCCATTTTGCTATGCCAACCTCATCGCCTATATTAAACATACCCTGGTCGTTGCCACTATCCCAACCATTGGCCAGGTCCCAGCGGCTTGCCATACTAAACTGGCTTTTCAGCACCTCGCCCAGCGTCATTACTGCGTGCAAACCGGCAATATTAGATACATTTTGACTCGAGCCTGTTGCCTGGATATTCCATTCATCAAGCGCAACCGGCTTTTGCGTAACCCCTGCGTTGGTTACCGAAGTTTTTACCCAACTCATCATGGCTGTTGTTTGCGATGATGGCGTAGCCAAAATAACATCGGCAGTAGTATTATCATTATATGGCGTATAGTAATTATGCACTACAAAATAATCAGGCGAGTTACCGGTAGCCTTTAACACATCAGCATTCCAATTGGTTACCCCGGCATTGTTGTTTACATCGTTTGATGAGGTAAGCACAGCGCCAATTTTAATCCCTGTATTGCCAACTTCAGCCGCAGCTTTCCGCATCGAATCGGCGAACACCTTAAAATGTGTGCCATATAACGTACCGGTTAAATATTCGGGCTGCCCGTCCTTATTAAGCGACCTGTCGATTCTATATCCAGCCTCCCAGTTGCCATAATTTTCGTTTCCTATATCCCAATATTGAGTCTTCCCTTTATCGTATCGCACCCAGTTGGCAGCGAGATGAGCGGCGGTTTGATCCGGATGATCGCTGGTGCCGTAACGTGCATAACCATAGTTAACCACAATAAGCCCGGTGCTGTTAGTTTGCTGCAATACCTTGTAATAATTGTCTACAGTAAAAGTCCAGCTTTGGGTATTGTTGCCAAACCAATAGCCTGCGGGTTTCGAAGCGCCGGTAACATCCACCAGGTTTGCAGGGGCGTCTGCCGGGGCAGCAACCGTGCTTCCGTCGCCGTTCCAGAAATAAATATCAGATAAACTACCGCCCGGAGCTCTCAAAATATTAGGCGCGAGTGCAGTTAAGTTTCCCATCAGCACCGGCTCGGTAACGTACTGGCCCATATAAGGGTTGGTGTTATTGCCGAACAGGTATTTGGAAACTTTTGTGGTTACCTGGCTCAGGTCAACCGTTACGCTAACCGCCCCGCTTGCTGATGGCTTTGCCGCGTTGACAGTGTTTGGCGCAGTAAAAGTTTTTGCCACCCAGTTATCCAGGAAAAAACCCTGTGTATTGGCAATACCCGGATCGGTACCGGCAATTATGGTACCGTCTCCATTGTCGGTACCACCACCATTGTTAGTTTTTGGCGCCGCATCCTTTTTGCAGGATTGCAGGGCAATAACTGCTATTAATAGTATTGATAGTATATATTTTTTCATGTTTTAACTTAATTTGTCAACGATTTTTATTCCCAGCGAAAAGTAACCATTCACCTAATCAACCCAATCTAACTTAATCAACTGATCCTTCTAATTATTTCCATACACGCCCTGCTGTTATGATAAGGGCATTTCCAAAGGCCGGCTTTATCTTCACCGGGCATTACCTGCCCGTTTTCGTTGATTCCCCAAAACCATTCTCCGTTTTGTTTATCCAGTATTTTGTTATTTATGAATTGCCAGTTATTTATGGCGATGTTGAGGTACTTCTCGTCGCCCGAGATCTGCCACGCATTAAAAAAGCCAACCAACGCTTCTGCTTGTACCCACCAGTGTTTTTCTTTTATTAGATGATTTGCTGAGGGATCATATTCATACCACAGGCCACCATCTGTATCAAGCCCGGCAATAGTGGCATCAGTAATTTTTATGGCAATTTCCTTTATTCGTTGGATGCTTGCTTCTTCACCAATCACTTCCGCCGCTTCCAGCAAAAGCCAGGTGGCCTCGATGTCGTGTCCATAGGAAATAAGATCGCCTTTGCGGTTCCAGTTCTCGTCAAAAAACAGCGCCAGGTGCCAGGTTTTGTGATCGATAAAATGACTAAAAAAGTTATTTAGCAAGCCGCTGATGTGATCCCTCAAAGTAATATCAGGCCAAATGCGGTACAGATTGGTAAAGCCCTCCAGCACGTGCAGGTGGGTATTCATGGTCTTCTTTTCGTTGGCATCCTTATCGCTCAGGCGCAGATCGGCGATGGATTGCCAATCTTTTGTAAAAGCTTCGAAATAGCCGGTCTTTATGGGATCATAAGCCTTTTCAACCAACAAGTGAAACAGGTCGATTGCCTTTTGCTTAGCAGCCTCAATTGCGCTTGCACGGTAAAACTCGCTCAGTGCATAAATGGTGAAAGAGATGGCATAAACCTGCTTTTTCGTATCCAGCGGCTTCCCCTTATAATCAACCGACCAGTACACTCCGCCTAACTCACCATCTATAAATTTATCGCAGATGTATTGATAGGCGCGCTTTGCCATCACCATAAATAAGGGGTCGGCCTTGCGGTTATAGGCAGCAGAAAACGTCCATAAAATGCGGGCATTCAACACAGATCCCTTCGGGGCTTCTGCGGTTATCTTGTTGTTGTTATCAATTTTACCATAAAAACCACCATTAGCCGTATCAGGCGTAATAGCCGCCCAATAAGCAAGGATGCGGGATAATTCATCCATTAGCCCTTGCTTGAAGGCTGTAAGTTGATGGTTAATATTTGGTTGATTGATCATTTTACATTTATAAACTTAATTCACTCTCTTGTCATCGCGAGGAGGAACGACGAAGCAACCTCGTCGCCATACATATTCGTCATGCATTAGCGCCAGGTATACCGACGAGGTTGCCGCGCTATCGCTCGCAATGACAAAAGTTATTTAATTGTTATTTATCCACCAAGGTCTTCGCACTCAACAATGCATTGTTCTCATCTATAATCCTGTTCAATGTATTAACCGATGACGCCGAGCGCAGGCCATCCGCCGGTGTATTCATCACATAATCCACCAGCTTATCTACTGTGCTCTTAGCAACATGCATCCGCGTATCCGACGATGCGTAGTAGATATAAACCGACCCGTCATCATCCCTGATCCATCCATTGCAAAATACCACGTTCGATACATCGCCAATACGCTCTTCGCCCTCAGGAGCTAAAAAGTAACCTGCAGGTTTGTATAATACCTTCGTCAGATCATGCAAATCGGTCATGAACATGTACAGCACGTAGCGTAAACCGGCGGCGGTATTACGCACGCCGTGCGCCAGGTGCAGCCAGCCTCTGTCTGTTTTTATTGGCGCAGGGCCCTGCCCGTTCTTTGCTTCGTAAACGGTATGGTAATTTTTATTGTCGATGATTGTTTCTTCGTCCACCCGGGCATTTTCCATGGTGTCGCTTAAGCCAAAACCTATCCCGCCACCCTTTCCGGCGCTTATAAAACCGTCCTGCGGACGGGTGTATAATGCGTATTTTCCATTCACAAACTCCGGATGCAAAACCACGTTTCGCTGTTGGGGCGATTTGGTAATCAGGTCAGGCAGCCGCTCCCATTTCAGCAGGTCCTTTGTACGGGCAATACCACAGGCTGCTACGGCCATGCTTTGGTCGTGTGCAGGTGCTTCCGGGTCGCGGCGCTCGGTGCAAAAAAGGCCATAGATCCAGCCGTCCTCATGCGCCGTCAGGCGCATATCATATACATTCGTATCGGGCTCATTAGTTTCGGGCATATCAACCGGGTATTCCCAAAAAGTAAAGTTGCTGATCCCGTTTGGACTCCCCGCCACGGCAAAAAACGATTTACGGTCGGCACCCTCAACACGTACCACCATCAAATATTTATCACCCAATTTAATTGCCCCGGCGTTAAAGGCAGCGTTAATCCCGAAACGTTCCATCAGGTGCGGATTGGTTTCAGGGTTAAGGTCGTAACGCCAAAACAGCGGCGTATGTGCGGCGGTAAGAACCGGGTTTTTATATCGGTCGAAAACGCCGTTACCAATTCCCAAAACCTCATTTGGCTCATTGATCAGCTGCCGGTGGGCAGTCTCCAACAGGTTTAAACGTTTTTCAAACTCTTTATTCATGTGTTCTTAATCTCAATTATTCTATTTATTCATTTCTAAATCGGTGAAATCACAGCAAATCGGTGAAATCATGATCAATACTCCTTCAACCTATCCCACCATGTTTTCTTTAATATCACCACAATCACTGCCAAAATTCCCACGGTAACCAGCAGGGGCATTTTTTGCCTTAGCACCAGGTACATGGGTAAAATGGTTAAACAGCATTGTGCCGCAGTGCCAATCACCACATTAAACATGTTGATCTTAAAATTCCTGTTTGGTTGAAATAACGGATCATCCAGCATCACCGCCTGCTTAACCGGCTCCCAAAATCCCCACGGACGAATGGTTGAGTAAAAGGATTTTAAAACGGCCATTTCCGTTGGTGGTACTGCATACGAACCTATTATTGACCCAGCCAGCGACAAGCCAAACAACACCGGAAACCAGTATAACAGTTCCCCATCGGGCACGACCAGTGAGAACACCATCGACGTCACGATCCCGGTCAGCATTCCCCAGAAAAAACCGCTTGCGTTAAAGCGCCACCAATGCCATTTTAAAACATTCGATGCTACATATCCGCCATAAAGCGCGGATACAATCCATTGCAGTGCGCTGTTAACGTCCTTCACAAAAAATCCCAGGACCACACCTAATGCTACCACTATAATCCCTACCAAATAATTCATGGTAATTATTTTTTTGGTGGATGCCTGCGGGTTTACATATTTTAGGTAGATATCATTCACTATGTACGCCTGCGCCGCATTCATCGTGCCGCTGAACGTGCTCATAAATGCGCCCAACAAACCCGCCAGCAGCAAGCCTACCAAACCAACCGGCAAAAAATTATTGATCACCGCAGGCAGGATCCGTTCAAAATCAATCTCCCCGGCTCCATTCTTTAAATTCATCTGGTGATAAAACAGCAGGCCAAGAATAGTCAGGCTGATGATCAGCGTATACCTGATGGGCAGCAATATGATGTTAACAAAACCGCTCATTTTACTTGCTTCTTCCGGTGATCTGGTCGACAGGATCTTTTGCATATCATAGTTTGGTGCCGGGCCGGCAAGCGCTGCAAAGAATCCCTTAAAGGTCATCATCATAAAAAACAGACCGAATAATGAATAGCCGTCGCTTTTTATTTTTGCGTTTACCTCGGTTATTATCCCCGACCAGTTAAGCCCCAAATGTGACCCGAAGAACGGACTGTACCATCCGTTAGGAACATGCAAGGGGTTACCCTTCATATGTGCCGTTGCAATGATCCCGATCCAGGTACAAGCTACCGTCATGATGCCGTACTTTACCATATCACCAACAACGATGCTGTGCATCCCCCCTAAAATGGAGTAAAACATGGCAAACAGGGTGAAGATGATTCCGTAAACATGCGGCACATATTGCGGGGCCACGTCAAACGGGATGTACCCTTTTAACAAATCCCACGGTACAAAAATTTCAATGAACTTGCCCAGGCCAATGAAGCCGTAGGCGAGGAAACCCAAGCAGCTCAGCAACGCAAAAGCAATTACCACCAGGCTTGAACTGGTTACGCCTGCACCGGTTTTTCCAAACCTGGTGGCCAGCCATTCGGCCCCGGTTGCCGCGTTTGATCGCCGGAGCCAGCGCGACAGGTACATCATTAAAAACACCTGGTTAAATACCGGCCACAGCCAGGGGATCCAGATGCTCTTCATGCCGTATACAAAGCAAAGGCTTACCATCCACATGGTGCCGCTGATGTCGAACATATCCGAGGCATCGCTCAGGCCAAGCTTATACCAGGGCAGCGATTTACCGCCCAGCATATAGCTTTCTTTATTCTCCTTAGCTTTTTTACGGTACCACAGCCCTATAAATATGGTGCTCAGCAGGTATAATGCTATTATGGCAAGATCTATAGGGTGTAACTTCATTGACGTGCTAATTTGAAAAAGATGTGCAAATGTGCGGATATGCAGATGTGCGAATGATCAAGTTAAAAATAGGATTACTCAAAATACCATTATGATACTTTTTTAACATTTTATAGTTAGTATTTTATCAAATATGATTTTGTTATCCGCACATCCGCACATTAAAAATTCGCACATCAAATAAAAACCCTGTTCCCGGTGTAGGTTTCCCTAAACTCTTTGGGTATGCAAAGTTTTTTTCGTTTAAAGATCCTGTTGAAATTGGAAATATTGTTAAATCCGCATTTATAGGCAATCTCGGCTACTGTAGTGGTTGAGTCAATCAGCATCCTGGAGGCATGACCAAGGCGAATCTCATTCAGGCTATCGATAAAGGTTTTACCGGTGCGCTTTTTTATAAAGCGACTAAATGATGCTTCGGGCATATTAGCAATGCGGGCTACCTCTGCGAGGGTTACCTGTTTGTTGTAATTGGTGTTCATATGTTCAAACACGCGTTCTATCCGCCGGCTGTTGTAATAAAACTTTTCGTTGGTAAAGCTCGGGTCGGATAACGTCTTCATATTCCGCGAGATAGAAAGATCATGCAGAATAGACAACAACTCCAATACAGAATCAAAACCATTCTTTTTATCCAGGTTCAGCAACCGGTCCTTAAGCGAAAGGATTGTTTCAGGAGCAAATATTATCCCCCTTTGTGAGCGCTCCAGCATGTTCTTTAGGAAGCTCAGCTGGTTCCTTTTCAGAAATTTCTCATCAAAAAGATCCTTATGAAACTGGATAGTTATTTCTGTTATCTCTTCACTTGTACATTGATTAGTGAACCAGGCGTGGTACAAATTAGGACCAATCAGGGCTAGTTCCAACTCATCAATCACCTCGATATGCCCTCCAACAACGCGCTTTGCACCCTTTGCATTTATTATCAGGTTCAATTCATATTCATCATGATAATGAAGCGGAAAATCAAATTTCTTCTTAACCCGCGAAAAAATAGTAAAACAATCGCTCGGTGTCAGCGGGGTAATTTCACGCATTACATTACTCGTCATTATAAAATAAATTTAGTGTACAAAAAAATCAAATTGGTGATACGAATTTAACATTATTTTTAAATTTAGCTAGAGTACGTGGTTTATTTGGCTGATTTGGCGGAATTGGTAATTAGCACAAATTACTTGTTCAATTTAATCAACCTCTTTCGCCATCACATCATCTGCCAGCAATGTTCCTGACGCATTTCCCAGTGCGATTAAAATTTTGAAGCTTACCGCTTTGTCGGGAATAGTAATTTTTTTTGAAAGCAGTGTCCATCCCTGGTCGCCCGTTATCCTGGCAATATTTACCCCGTCCCCTACCTCTTTTTCCAACACATCTAAAAAAACAATGGTAAATATGGCGCCATCCCATTCATTCTTACCTTTTACAACATTCACAGCTTTTAACCATGCGCTAAATTCTATATTTCTTGCTTTCTTAGGTACCCGGATCGTTTGATCTACACCCACCCAATTTTCTGTATTTGCCGCCACTATCGCACAACTGTTTTTTCCTGTGTTAAAATCATATGGGGTAAGCTGCGCACCGTTATTATTCCACCCGTAAAGCTCATCTTCAAAACCACCGTTTGTTACCAGGTTTTTTTGAGCGAATGCGCTATTAAGCATCATCAGCATTAACACACAACCTGTAAGTAAATAAACTTTCATGTTTGGCACTATCGTAAGATTTAAAAAAAGCCACCACTTGCCTGGCCTGGGCCAAACCCGTGATGACTTTATAATTAACCAACTAAATAAATTATATAACTCATATTACTTTTTACGTTTTTCGACACCCTTTTCTATAACGACGGGCCGCCCTCTGCCGGTTCGCCCATCGCTATAAAACCGGTATTATTTTATAAATGCAACTTCATCAAAGTACATTGTTTCATTAACATCACCATTTTGGCCTTGTAAAAAGAAACCTAATTGCTTGGCAGGTGTTCCGTTTTTCCAGAAGTTAAGCAAATTAGGATTGCTTGATGATGGTGCGCCTAAAGGGATCTTAAAGTATGTCCACACTTTTGCAGGCACGGTAACCAATTGGGCTGCATAAGCATATTGATTCTGAACCTGGCCGTATCCGCCGGCCATCTGATCGCCAACCAATACCAGCGTATGCGTTACAGTCCCGCCTTTAACCCAGAAGGTTAAGTATTTATAATCCGCGCTGTAATCAATACTTGGGTACCAGTTTGCCCATCCTTCAATTTGCCATGCGCCTGCAGGATACGTTGCCACAATTGAAGCGGTGCCCATATGTGCAGTTGTTGTTGATACACCTGACGGATGTGACCATGAATTATCGCCCCATGAGTTTTTGAAATCGTTGTTCACAAAGATCTGGTATGCGTTATCAAGGTCAACAAACTCCTGTGTGCTTGCAGCCTGGCCGGATGCATAGGTAAATATAAGGTTTGCCCGGTTTATTGTACTGGCAGGCATTTTAATAACCATCTGGGTATCAACCTTGCTTACAATAGTAGCAGCATCAGTGGTTCCATTAATAGTTACTGCGGTTACTGTAGCAAAACTTACCCCTGTTAAGGTAATTTCCGAGCCGGCCACAAAGTTATAGTCCGAAACTTTTGAAATTGTCGGCGGTGGCGTTAATACAGTAAAATCATAACTAACGGAACCATGTAAGGTTGTAACCACTAACTTGTTAGGCTGATCGGGGCCGGTTGGGATATCCTGCGGGATGCCTACTATTATTGAGTTATCAGATACCAGGGCCGCATTAAAATAGGCCGATACACCGTTAAACTTTACAGAGACTACGCTCCCAAGGTTTTGACCAATTATGGCGTAAAGGTTTTGCTTTTTACCCGTAGTTGTAGTTGAATCAAACTTGATAACCTGCGGATTATAATTAGGGCTGGTTACCGTAGTTGCCACTCCCTGCGAATCATAGGTTATAGTAGTAATGGTTAACATGGAGTCAACCTGGCTTTTTGTTACGGTGCGCACCCGCGTAATTACCGGTGCACCTTTCCCGCCCACTATATTAGCGCTTTCCTTTTTACAGGATGCAAAGCCAAATACCATCAATGCCGATAGTACCCAGTATAATTTTTTTGATCTTAGATTTAATGTTTTCATATCTATTGACTATTTAAATACGTATGGAACAGGGGCCTTTACTAAATTCGGATCTGCTGCTGCTTCAGTTGCCGGGACAGGGAACAGAAAATCTGCATTTGTTGGTGTATAATTACCATCGTGGTAACGCACGGGTGGCGTATCGTTACTTGAGTCGCCCCTGTCCTGCTTGCTTATTATTGAAATAGCTACAGGGTGTGTGGCCGAGTTAAAGCCATCCAAACGGCACAGGTCATACCAGTAGTCGCCTTCAATAGCAAATTCCAAACGTCTTTCTTTTATAATATCCCTGAAGGTGATGCTTGTTTTTTGCTGCACGCCTGCACGCTGGCGGATCTTGTTAAAATAGGCAACTGCGGTTGCATCACTGGTACTTGCGGCTGTGTCAAGCCCGTGCCCCGCGCCAGGGTTGGCCGATTGACCTAAGATCGCCTCGGCAGCAATAAGGTAAACATCCGATAAACGCATAATGTAAGTATTCATCCCTGTTGACTGGAACGCGCTTGCTCCGTTGTTATCGGCAGGCGAGCCTACTACATATTTTTTAACTTGCGCATGCGTGCCTTGCGAACTTGCATCGGCAGGAAGGGTATAACCACCCTGGGCCTGGTCAAGATAAGCATAATAATCACCGGGAAGCATAATGGTTGCTTTTCTGCGCAAATCGCCGGAATTAGCTGCAAAAGCATCCTGCAAGTCAAAGGTCGGGGCCAGTACACCATAGCCATCGCCGGTTTGTGTAATTGCGCTGCTATAAGCAAATGATGACTGTACTGCATTACCAAAACCATAACCAGCATTTGCAAGCCACTGTAAGGCAATTATTGATTCCTTATTGTTGTTATTGGCTATTTTAAACAGATCTTCATAGGTTTTGCCTGCAATATCAATCCCGAATAATTGAAACTCACCACTATTGATAACCTTTTCAGCTTCCAGGCGCGCATTGGCATAATCCTGCATGTACAGGTAAACTTTTGAAAGCAATGCCGATGCCGAACCGCTTGATACGTGGCCTGTTGCCGCAACATTTGCCGTACAATTAGCCTCTGCATATTTCAGGTCGTTGATGATGAATTTGTAAACATCAGTCACCGGGTTGGTATTAACATTTTGAAAGTTACTAACCTCAAGCAATGGATTTTCTACAATCGGCACGTTGCCAAAAATACGGGTAAGGTAAAAATAAGCCAAGCCGCGCATTAAGCGGGCTTCGCCCATGGCATTATTTACCACGTTAGCCGGTACTGAAGCAGGCACATTAGCAGGCAGATTGGCAATCAACGCATTTGATTGTGCCACTACTGTGAATAGTGAATTCCAGGCTGCGCTCAGCTCAAAGTTACCGTTTGATACAGAGAAGTTTCCAAAAGCAACCACATCTGATGAATAGGTGCGTCCGTTGCCGCTGGCCAGCTCACTTATCGACCAGCCAACTTTTGTATTAAACCCAAACCAGGGGGCCGCATAAAGGGCATTGGTACTTGCCTTTACCTGGTCGGCAGTTTGATAGTAACTACCAACGGTGGTCTGGCTTTCTGGCGGGCGGTTAAAAAATTCCTTTTTACAACCGGAAGCTATAACTCCTGTTAATGCCGCCATGCTTAAAATGTATTTTATATATCTTTTCATATTAATTTCCTTTTAACAAATTAAAACTCAGCATTCAATCCAAAAATAACTGTACGCGGTATTGGGTACCTTCCATTATCTATGTTCTGTAATATCGGGCTCTGGTTTAATGAACCGATTTCAGGGTCAAGACCGGTGTACTTGGTAAATACGTACAAGTTTTGGCCGCTTGCATATACCTTTAAATGGTTTAGCTTAGCGTAGTGCGCCCACTTAGCCGGTAAGTTATAACCTAACCGCACATTCTGAATCCGAAGGAATGAAGCACTTTCTAAAAAGCGGTCGCTCATAACCAGGTTATTGTTTGCTATACCTGCCCTTGGCGCCGGTATATTTGAATTTGGATTGCTTGGCGTCCAAAAATTTGCTGATGCTGCTGTTTGATTTTGATATAAGCCTGATAAGCCTTCAGTTTGGTAACGCAGTGCATTCAGGATTTTACCACCGTATGATCCGTTTAAGAATATGGATAACTCAAAATCTTTGTAGTTGAAATTGTTGGTTATGCTATAAGTAAAATCGGGATTGGGATTGCCAAGTGCAGTTTGATCTTTTGTATCAACTTTGCCATCATGGTTAATATCCTGGTATTGAATATCACCCAGCCAGATTGAATTGGCTACGCTCCTGTCATTTGTAACTACGGCTGGTGATGTGCCGCCTGTTACGTTTTGAGGATGGGTCGCCAGGTATTGCAGTTGGGCGGTTGTTTTAATAATACCCTGTACTTTGTAACCATAAAACTCACCAATAGGCCCGCCAACAGTTGTATTAGTTACCGGTAAGCTTACATAGCTGGTGTTTTCGCTGCCGATAAGTGACGGATAGCCGTTTAACGATACTACTTTATTGTTATATTTTGAGAAGATTATACCAGTTGTCCATTTAAAATCCCGGCCTTGAATGTTACGGCTGTTTAAGCTGATCTCAAAGCCTTTATTCTCAATTTCACCGGCATTTTTATAGGGCGGCTGCAAAACGGCAGCACTTGAATATTCAGCAACACCACCTACAAGGAAAGCTGGCAATGGCTGCTGGAAAAGGAAGTTTTTTGATGTTTTTTGATACACATCAAATGAACCGTCGATCCGGTTATTAAACAGGCTGAAATCAATACCGGCATTTTTTTGGATGGCAGTTTCCCACGTAAGGTTAGGGTTGGCAATGTTACCAACAATAAAACCTGTTCCAAACCCTGTGCTAACCGGGGTAATTGCCGAACCATACCTGTAACCCGGAATATTTGAGTTACCTGTAGTTCCGTATCCTACTCTTATTTTAACATTATCTGCAACGCTTTTTATACCTGCCATAAATGGCTCTTCAGATAACCTCCATGAAACGGCAACACCCGGAAAATATCCTGTTTGATGCCCCGGAGCAAAATTTGATGACCTGTCGCTACGGATAGACGCGGTTATACTGTACTTATTATCGTAAGTATAAATAGCACGGCTAAGGTATGATTCCATTACAGTGGTACCTTTATTTTCACCTATCAGGTCTGATGATTGTGTACCCAAACCTAATGTTTGTAAGGTATTACCGGCTGTAAAGCCTGATATGGCTGCAGAAACCGCGTCGTAATTTGATTCCCATACTTCGCGCCCGGCCATTAAGTTAAGCACGTGCTTTTTATTAAAAGTATGTGCGTAATTTAAAGATTCGTTCCAATCCCAGTACTGGTCGTCAGTATTGTATTCATTTAACCTGGCTGTTGCGTTGGTATATGCAGCGCCTGATCCGGTTGAGCCGTATGAATAGGTAGGCTGGAATGTTTTGGCTTTTGTAAAGTTGAAGTTTCCGCTTATCTCTGAACGTAAGCTTAAACCTTTAATAATTTGCAGATCGCCGTAAATGTTTCCCTGCACGTTATTTCTTATTAAATTATTGGTAAGGCTAAGCGCCTGCTGAACCGGATTGGGCTGCCCCTGGATAGTTCCGTTTGAAGTTACTGCCGGACCTGCATACGTGCCATCGGCGTTATATACCGGGCTATCGGGGGCGCTTAACAAGGCATAATAAACCAAACCTGTATTCTCGCCTAAACCTGTATTTTGATTGCTGCGGCTGGCAGATATGGTGCCGCCCACTTTAAACCAGCTTTTTACCTGCGAATTAATTGTTGAGCGGAAAGAGTAACGGTTAAAATCGCTACCGATAATGGTTCCTTCCTGTTTTAAATATCCACCTGATATATAATAATCCAGGCCATCTTTTCCGCCTGATATGGATACGGTATGGCTTTGCTGAGGAGCGTTTTTGAAGATAGCCCTTTGCCAGTTAGTACCCGGCCCTAATATTGAAGGATCAGCAAACTCACCTCTCCTACCTATTCCAAAAGCATCGGCCAGCACATTTTCAAGATTGGCGTATTGCTGAAGGTCCATCATTTTTATAAACTTACCTTGGGTTTGAACACCGTAATAGCCATCGTAATTTATTTTTGCACTGCCATTCTTTCCCCTTTTAGTAGTAATAATTACCACACCGTTTGCGCCCCTGCTACCATAGATGGCAGTAGCCGATGCATCTTTTAAAACATCAATAGATTCAATGTCATTCGGGTTGATAAGGGATAGCGGACTAACACCGGTTTCTTCCTGTCCGCCGCCTGTGCGGGTTAATTGCGGAGAGTTGGTTGCATCACCTTGTACAGGCACGCCGTCAATCACGTACAATGGCTCGCTTTGGCCAAAAGAAGTGATCCCCCTGATGTGAACAGAAGTTGCACTACCCGGGCCACCCGAGTTTTGGGTGATGGTTACACCTGCGGCTTTACCCTGCAGCATCTGGTCAACGCTGGGTTGCGGGATATTGGCAAGATCTTTTGCCGTAACAGATGAAATGGCACCGTTAACATCCTGCCGTTTTTGCGTGCCGTAGCCAATAACTACAACATCTGCCAGGGCATTTGATGTTAAAAGCAGCTTTACATTAATAGTTGCCCTGTTGCCTATCAAAACTTCCTGTGATTCCATCCCGATGAATGAAAAAACAAGCGTCTTGCCGGCAGATGGCACCTGGATGCTATAATTGCCATCAATATCGGTAATGGCATTTATTTTAGCACCTTTAACAGTAACTGTAGCGCCGGGAAGTGTTACACCTTTTTCATCGGTCACCGTTCCTTTGATTACTGTCCCCTGGTTTTGCGCCCGCACTCCGGCACAAATTAACAAGGACATGAACAGCAATGCTATTCGTAGAATTTTTCGCATAATAATTAGTTAATTGATAATTGATTTATTTTGAATTTTGGTTTGTACTAATTGGTTAATTGGTGTATGCCCTGCCGATTTGAAAGCAAATGATAGAGAAAGCTATAGCAGGAGTTTCCACCCCTATTGCTGATTCAGCAGGCAATTAAATTGCTGCCAACCGGATCCACTAAAATTTGTAAACGAATTTTTAGGTTTAATTTCAGCAGGCGAATTGTGGCGCCTGCTGATTTTTCATTACACTGAGGGTAAAATTATACGCTATTAATAGCCCGGTTGTGGATAAATGGGGGTACAAATGTCAACCTTAATTACTTATTTGATTATCAAGTAATTAAATAACAAACACGTCATATCCAACACACTATTGATGCAAATAATTGACAAATGTGCACCCATTATGGGCAGAGGAATTGTTTTAAAAGTGATATTATAGTATCATACAGAGTGGCGAATGGTGAGTTGTCGATGGTGAGTTTCAATCAAAATAAAAAATGAGAGGCAGCGCCCGATGAATATTGTAACAACGGATTTTAACCCATTGAAAAAACAGGAGTACTGGCTTATTTCTGATGGATTAAAATCCACCCCTATAAAATTGGCCGAGGCTCTGCCTCTGAATGGAGGTTAAATCAAATTACCTGAAGTTAGAGGCAGCACCTCGATGGATCTTGTAACAACGGATTTTAATCCGTCGAAATTAATCATCCAATTCAGCGGTTGCGTATTTCGATGGGATTGTATTATACTCCGATTTAAAGGTTTTAACAAAATACTTCTGGCTCTTGAAGCCTACCTTGTGGCAGATCTGCGATATGGTAAGGTGCCCTGTTTCCAACAATTGTGCAGCACGCTTTAACCGCATGGAACGCACCAGCTCGTTCGGGGTTTTTCCGGTCATCGCCAGGATCTTCTTGTAGAGCGTATAACGACTCACAAATACTTCGCTGCTTAGTTCCTCAACAGAGAAATTAGGATTCGGGATATTATTGTCGATCAACAGCAATACCTTTTTGATGAACAGCTCATCCGGCGACTCTACATGTTCTTCCGTCGGGTTTACCTCAACCTGTTTGGTATAGGTTTTACGCATGTATTCCTGCTGGCTCAGGATATTCCTGATCTTTGATTGTAGGATCTCGAAGTTAAAGGGTTTGGTCATGTAATCAGACGCGCCTGTTTCCAACCCCTTTAGTTGTTGTTCTTCACCAATTAAGGCGGTAAGCAATATCACCGGGATATGCGAGGTACGCTTATCGTTCTTTATCTTCATGCACAAGTCTATCCCGTTCATCTCGGGCATGCTGATATCGCTTACAATTAAGTTTGGATGCTGGGCCAGTGCCTTTTGCCATCCCTTTTTGCCATTCTCGGCCTCTATAATATTAAAAGCCGATTTTAAGTTATCCTTAATGTAAAACCTGAAGTCGTCATTATCTTCAACCAGCAAAACAGCAGGCTTCTTGCCATCGCGGTTTTCCTTTTCCGTGCCGTTTTTTTGCTGAACCGGGTCATTAGTAAATTCACCCGCATGGTTTAATTGTACAGGTGCATCGGTAAAGATCTTTTTGTCCACTTCACGCAAAGGCAATAAAACTGTAAAGCAGCTACCCTGGTTAAATTCACTTTCTACAAAAATTTCGCCATGGTGCAGTTTTACAAACTCCCTGGTAATTGACAAGCCTATCCCACTGCCCTGGTTAAGCATCGAACCCGGAATATCGTTCTGAAAAAACGGGTCGAAGATTCTGTCGCGTTTATCTTCAGCTATGCCAATCCCGGTATCTATCACCCTGATCTCCAATTGCTGCTCGTCTGCTTCGGTAGAATTAACCAAATTCAGCAATACACTTACCTGCCCGCCCTCGTGGGTAAATTTGTAAGCGTTAGACAGGAGGTTGAACAAAATACGTTCAATTTTATCGTGGTCAAAGGCTGTATAAAACAATTCTATCTCCGTATCAAAAATAAACCGGATATTTTTTTGATCGGCTATATCGGTAAACGCATACGACAGTTCCTTTATAAAGCCAATGATCTCGCCATTTCTTTCATGCAGCTTTAGCTCCTGGTATTCCATCTTCCTGAAATCGAGCAATTGATTTACCAAATTCAACAGCCGCTTCGCATTGCGGTTTACCAATAATAATTGGCGCTGAATTTCGGGTTCGTTTATCTGTTTCAGGATCCTGTCAACCGGCGCCATTATCAACGACAACGGCGTACGAAACTCATGGCTTACGTTGGTAAAGAATTTTATCTTCATCAAGTCCAGCTCATGCATTCGGTGTGCTTCTTCCCGCTCCTTTTCAATTGAAAATTGCTGCCGGATCTTATTGATACCACGTTTACGCAAATAAAGCAAGGTGCTTAGAATCAGTATGGCATATAGGATATAAGCCCACGTAGTTTTCCAGAACGGCGGTAAAATACTGATGTGCAGCCTAAGTTCCTTGTTGTTCCAGTTTTCGTTATCTGTGGCTCTTACTTTAAAGGTATAATCCCCGGCATCAAGGTTTGTATAGGTAGCTTTGCGAACCTTATTATCAGCAGTTATCCAGCCCTTATCAAAACCCTCCATCATGTATTGGTATTTGATCTTATCCGGGTTAAAATAATTGAGTGCAGCAAATTCTATAGAAAATACGTTATCGTTATATTTAAGGTTGAGTGATTTTAACCCGGTAATAGATTCAGGCAAGATCACCCTGCCATTAACCTTTTCGCCAACGCTTAGGCTTTGGTTAAAAACCTGCAGGTCGGTAAAAATCAAATTAGGGTGATTTTTATTGGTGTTGATATTTGATGGCCTGAACATGTTAAAGCCGTTACCCCCACCAAATAATAACTCCCCATCGCGGGTTTTAAGCGACGAGTTCTCTGTAAATTCCCGACCCTGCAATCCCTCCGTTTCGTTGTAATTTACAAAACGAAACTTAAGCGCTTTGCCACTGCGGTCAACAATAATGTTCGACAATCCATTAGGTGTGCTTACCCACACGTTATTCCGGTCGTACTCCTGCAAGTCTATCACCGCGTTATCAGGCAGGCCATCCTGTTTGCTGATATTGGTGAATTTACCTGTTTTATGGTCGAAAATACTAATACCCTCATGTGTGCTAATCCAGATCAGGCCATCCACGTCTTCCATGATATTGTTGGTGCTGTTATTTACCAGGCTGTTGCTGTTTTTCTCGTCATGAATATAATGGATAAACCTGTTTGTTTCCTTCATTAAAACGTCCAACCCGTATGAGGTCACTATCCAAAGGTTCTTGCGTTTATCCTCCAATATCCGGCTTACGTAATTGGATTGAATGGCATTATCCCCCTGGTGGTATATGTAATGGCTAAAACTTTGCGTACCGCTGTTAAACACATTGAACCCTGCCGACAAGGTACCAACCAATAATTGATGATCAGAATTTTCAGTTATAGCACATATTCTGTCTTCCGAGATACTTCCCGGCCGGGAATCGTCATGTTTGTAGTGTTTAAAGGTTCTGCCGTCAAAACAATCCAGGCCGCCAAAATAAGTGCCGATCCACAACTTCTGCTCATGATCAATAAACATGCACACTATTACGTTATTGGTAAGGCTATTGGGGTTATTAGCATCGTGCAGGTAAGTTTTAAAGGTTCCCTTTTTCCTGTCGAAATAAATAAGACCGCCGCCATTGGTACCTATCCAAATATTGCCGGTTTTATCCTCGGCGAAACTGTTGACGTCGCCAAAGCTCAGGCTTTGCTGTTCTGAAAACGGATCGGCCAAATGGTGGGTGTAAAGTGGAAACTTGATGATGCTTTCGTGGTAATAACCCACGCCCTTTTTATAAGTACCCACCCAAACAATGCCGGTATTATCCTTATAAAGCAGCGTTATACTATTTTGACCGATGGTTTTGTTATCGTCTTCTCTGTTAAGCAGGAACCGAATTTTAAAGTCCTGCTTGTTTAACAGGTTCACGCCGCCGTGGTCGGTAGCTATCCAGATCCTGTTTTTATCATCCTGGATCACGCTGGAAACCACGTCAGTATTCAAATGGCTTTGATCATTTCCTTTATCAATATGTTTAAAAATGCCCTTCTTTACATTGATGAAATAAACGCCGGCGGAATAAGTAGGCACAAATGCCCAGATATCGTCCTGTTTATCTATAAAGATTTTATAGGACGAGTTTAATTCACCTGGCAACTTATTGAACATGTGCGAACGGTAGGTTACCCTCAAAGTTTTAGGATCCATTCGTTCCATCACCCCGCTACGGTAAGTAAGCCAGAAATTACCGGCTGAGTCCTGCGCCACGTCCGAAACGGCATTACCGCTAATACTCGACGTATCGGTAGTGCTATGGGTTAAATGGATGGTTTTCTTTGTTTGGGGATTATACCTGTAAACACCTAAATATTTATGGAGAAACCAGAAATTACCATCCCGATCCCTTTTAATACCACTCAGAAACCTGTCTGGTATAGCAATTGAGTGCAGATACCCCACTATGTTGTGCCCAAATTTTTCAGTAGCCGGATCGTAAATATTAAACCCGTTACGTGTTTCTATCCATAGTTTATTTTCGGGGCCGTTTATAATATTTACTATGTAGTCGTCATCCAGGGAGGAGGTATCGCTAACAGAATGCTTAAATACCTTGAATTTATATCCGTCGTACCGGTTTAGGCCCGAAAGGGTACCAAACCACATAAAGCCTTTGCTGTCCTTAAATATACTGGTTACATTATTGTGCGATAACCCGTTGCTGATATCCAGGTGCGAAAATTGGAATTGATTGTTTTGAGCCCTCAAAAAAGTCACAATAAACAGCATAGAGAAGCTAAGCAACAAAATTTTACAATTCAGGGATGTAATTTTCAGGCTCATATGTGTTTTTTTGAAGCAATAAAACTTAGGTTTGCACCGCGAAACTTTAGGTGTATAAAACCAGCATTTTGCGCAACTCTGATATTGACGCCTCCCGATTGTTGGAAGTGACAAAAAACAGCGTCAGGATGCGGCTTTAAATTTTTACTTAAGTAATTTATTTATAATTGGTTTGCACATCAAAAGTAACTGCAATTAAGAAGTCAGGTATAATATTATTTTTACGTTTCTTAATTGAAAATTAACATTTTTTTATATAAAACGGTCTAATTTAAGCATATTTAAATAAATTACATTTTCAATTTGTAATACTTTTATTACATTTTTTTCAGAGATTCTTAAGGTTTGTAAAGTAGTTTAAAACAATTAAACGCCCCCCTTACTTTTAAAGCCAATATAAGCTCATCAAACATCCTTTAGGTTTGTTTGTATTTAACATGATGATCGGCACAAATTTTTATCACCATTAATGGATCAAGCAAGCAGCACCCCCCCAGCTAAACAAAAAAAACGTTCGAGGTTTGGTCAGCAGCTATCTGATTTTTTTTCAAGCGTTTATAACATTCATCTTTTTATACTTCGTTTTTTCCGCGAGGCCTTTGTACCGCCATTCGAATTTAAGGAGATAATAAGGCAATGTTTTGAAGTGGGCGTACGCTCATTTACCCTTATTACAGTAACCGGCTTTATTGTCGGCTTAATATTCACCAAACAGTCACGCCCTTCGTTATTAGAGTTTGGAGCAACATCATGGCTGCCGTCGCTGGTTTCAATTGCCATTATGCGCGCGCTTGCCCCGTTGGTAACGGCCTTGATTGCATCGGGAAAGGTTGGTTCCAGTATCGGCGCCGAGCTTGGTTCCATGCGGGTAACCGAGCAGATTGACGCCATGGAAGTATCGGGCACCAAGCCCTTCAAATATTTGGTATGTACCCGTGTAATTGCTACAACTATCACCATCCCCATTTTAGCTACTTATACCGGCTTTATTGCATTGTTGGGGGGCTATTTAAACGTGGCACAAAACGAGGGTACCAGTTATACCAGCTTTATGCAGCAGGTGTTCCAACCGCTGCAGTTTCTTGACTTTACCGCGTCCCTGATAAAATCCATCGTATTTGGTTTCACTATAGGCATTGTTGGTTGTTACCAGGGCTATTATTCAACCAAAGGCACCGAGGGTGTTGGCAAGGCAGCAAACGGCGCAGTAGTAACGGCCATGTTTTTAGTTTTTATTGAGGAGATAATTATTGTGCAGATAACCAGTAACTTCCGGTAAATTATGGAAAAGCAAAAAGCACAAATCGACTATAATAACCCGGTTATCAGCATTCGTGGTGTTGCAAAGGCTTTTGAAGACTATGCCGTTTTGCGTGGGATCGATCTTGATCTTTTCCAGGGAGAGAACCTGGTAGTCCTTGGACGTTCAGGTACGGGTAAATCGGTATTAATAAAGCTGGTATCAGGTTTATTGAAGCCCGATAGGGGCACCATTAAAGTATTGGGCCAGGAAGTAACTGAAATAAGTGAGAAAGAATTGCAGGAACTACGGATTCGGATAGGTTTTTCCTTCCAGAACAGTGCGCTTTATGATAGTATGACCGTTCGCAAAAACCTTGAATTTCCGCTAGTTCGGAATCGTAAAGGTATCACCCGGGCGGAAATTGATAAGGCTGTTGAAGAGGTGCTGGATTCGGTTGGCTTGTCGCAAACCATTAATCAAATGCCGGCGGAACTTTCAGGCGGGCAGCGTAAACGGATCGGGATCGCACGTACGCTGATCCTGAATCCCGAAATTATGCTGTATGATGAGCCAACTGCCGGCCTTGATCCCATTACCTGCATCGAAATAAATCAACTGATAAACCAGGTTCAGCAACAATACAACACGTCATCCATTATCATCACCCACGATTTAACCTGTGCCAAGGAAACCGGCGATCGCATTGCAATGCTGCTCGACGGCCAATTTCAACGGGTTGGAACTTTTAACGAAGTATTTGATACAGATGACAAAAGGGTAAAACCATTTTTTGACTACAACTTTATACAATAGATATTTATAGCATATATTATGGCTGCAATAGAAAATAGAAAAGCAATAACGGTCGGGATCTTCCTGTCGCTTGGCCTCGTCATATTCATACTGGGTGTGTTTACCCTTGGCGGGCAGCAAAAAAGCTTCGCCAAAAGCATAAAGGTGAGCGCCGTTTTTGACGACGTGGCCGGCTTGAAAAAAGGGAATGACGTTTGGTTTTCAGGCGTAAAGGTGGGTACTATCACCAAAATAACCTTTGTTGGAACCCAACGGGTAGATGTTGACATGAAGGTTGCCGAGGATGTTCAGCAGTTTATTCACCGCAACGCCGGGGTCCGGATAAGTTCGGACGGATTTATCGGTAATAAAATCATAGTGATTGATGGTGGCAGTCCGCAGGCTCCCGAGGTGCAAAACGGAGATGTGCTGCAGGCGGAGAAGCTCGTATCAACCGACGATATGCTAAAAACCTTGCAGCAGAACAACCAAAACCTGCTTTCAATTACTACTGATTTTAAGCTGTTAAGCCATAAAATACTACAGGGAAAAGGAACGGTTGGCACCCTACTGGCAGATAGCCTGATGGGCGAGCAATTACGCGCATCAATGAAGAACCTGCAAGCGGCGACCTCCAGCGCAGCCCGCCTGGCCACTGACCTGGATAAATTTAGCGCTAAAATGAATACCAAAGGCGGCCTTGCCGATAAGATGCTTACGGATACTACCGTATTCAATCATATAAAAGCATCGGTTGCCCAGTTGCAACAGGCAGCAACAAATGCATCAACCTTAACTGATAACCTGAACAAGGCCAGCAACAAGCTGAATACTACGGATAACGCAATGGGTCTTTTACTAAATGACCCCAAAGCCGCGGCCCAGGTACAAAGCACACTGAATTACCTTCAGGCAAGTTCCATCAAACTAAATGATGATCTGGAGGCAGCCCAGCACAATTTCCTGTTAAAAGGTTTCTTCAAAAACAAAGCGAAGGCAAAAGCGGATAGCTTGAAGAAGAAGTAAGTTGTAAGGGTTGTAGTGGTTGTAAGTGTTGTTGATTTTATTTCAACTTCTAAAACAACTACAACCCTTACAACAATTTCAACATTCTACAACCTAATTCCCAAATATCTCCCCCGCTTTTTTCTGTTCAGGCGTCAACGTCTGCCAGTTTTCATAACAGGCACTCAAATAAGGAGCCAGCTGGAATTTTTTGTCGGTGTATTCTTTTACGTCGGGCGTATATAACATCAGGAAATGATCCATATCTACACCCTTCAAAGGCACATAATTAGCGATATTAAGCGGGGTAAATATTGCGCTGATGCGCTCGCTTATCTCCCGGTCTTTGGCGGATTGAGCCGCCTTACGCCGTTTCTTTTCGTCTTTAGACCAGTAATGCAGGCGAATGGCAATTCCTCCTACCGGCCTAAAATCTGCATCGCGCTGGTAAACAACCGCCTGCCCATGAAACATAGGGTCGTAATGTTGCACCGCATTCGGGTTTGCTTTTGATCTGCCGCTTGTATCGGTAATGTTTACCTGGTTTAGCATAGTGGTTTTCGAGATCAGGAAAATCTCGCGTGCATGCATGTCAGTTATCAATAACGTGTCCGGCTGGTATGAAAAGGCATTAAAAACCAATATATCACCAACCTTAGCCGCTATACTGAAACTACCGTCATTCAAGCTGATGGTTTTCAACTTGCTGGTTAAGTTTTCAATTTTAACGGAATGAAGGGTTATCCGGGTTTTGTCCTCCAAAACCCGTCCGCTGAAAACCGATTGAGCTTTAACAGTAACTGCTGCGACAAGACAAAAACAAACAAGAAGTACATTTTTAATCATGCGTAAATATAGCTTAAACCGCTTTTATTTTTCATTGGGATAACAATATTTAACATTTGGGGTTAGAGATTAGAGACTAGTTAATTAGCGATTAGTTAATAAACGCGGGGCTTTTGTGCTGAGTTCTAAAACAAAAAGCCCTCCGAAGTTTAAACTTCGGAGGGCTGCACTTATTCAGAAAGAACTATTTATCGTCCTCGGCTTTTTTTGAAGGCTTCTCACCACTCACTTTTCCACCGCTCACTTGTTCTTCATTTGCTTTCTGTAGCTTTTTAAGCATTTCGGTACCAATTAAGGCATCAATCATGCCGTTGCCGCCACCGTCTTTGCCATTAACCAATATATCCGGTACCAATTTGATACCATGAGCGGCTAAGGCTTCGGCTACACGTACAATAGCGTATTGCTCTGTACCCATGGCTTCGGTCTTCTGCTTGGTTACTTCGGCTTCTGATAAACCTATCGCCCTGATCTTGGCGGCTTCGGCTGTACCATTTACTTCGGTAGCGTTTGCATCTGCCTTAGCGTTCACAGTTTTGGCTTCGGCATCGGCTTTGGCTATTGTGATCCTAACTTCGGCATCAGCCTTCGCGTTGATGGTTTTGGCTTCGGCCTCACCACGTGATGCGGCAACCTTTGAAGCGGCCATCTGGGTGTTTATTTCCACCTGGCGGGTTGATTTTACAACCTCCGGCTGCATATCGGCACCTGCTTTGGCGCTTTCAAATTCCTTACGTTCAATCTGCGCATGGCGCTGGATCTCGTAGGTAACCTTTTCCTGTTCGGCCAGTTTACGATCAGTTAAGGTTTTCATCAGGGCTGGCGGAGGCACAATGTCACCTATCAGCGTATCAACCCCAACTACGTTATAGTCGTTCAATACTTTGCTGATGTGCTCCTTTGCATCATCCTGCCTTTGGATCCTGTTTGCCAAAAACTCTATCACGTCGCTCTTTTGTGCCGAGTTACGGAAGTAGTTGGCAATAGTAGGTTCCAGCACCTGCGATACCAGGTTCTTCATGTTACCAAAACGGGCGATCACCTTTGGCGCTTCGTTTCTTGGGATGTGTATGATCTGCGACACGTCAAGGTTAAATGTAAAACCGTCAGACGAACGTACTGTAATTGTACACAGGTTTTTGTCCAGCTCATGTGCTTCCGTACGGCTATCCGCCCAGTTCAGCACAATGTTGGTAGTCGGCACAACTTCCACGGCATGGGTGTAAATATTCACCGGGTGTTTACCGGGGTCAAGCGGCTGATCCCAAACACCTTTTTCATTGCGTTTAACAATATTACCATGCTTAAAGGCATCGCCGCTGGTATCCTTACCTTCAGGGCCTACGAAGGAGTTTACCACACCAACATAACCAATCGGGATGTAGATCATATCCACCTGCTCAACCACTACAAACCATGGGTTAAGGTAGTAAGTACCTGCAAGTATCACATCTTCCTGCAAACCCTTCATGCCTCCGGCATTAATAAATGCCATTGGATCCTGGAAGTTTTTATGGCCTGCTACTGATACACCGGCGATTTCGCCTTTATCAAGCGGCTCACCATCCAGCGTGGTAACAATACCAACCTTGTTTTCGTGGATCTGGGTAATAGGAACCATCACGATCTCGAACAAAAAGGTATTGATACGGTAGCTACCCGGGGTCAAAAACGCAGCCTGCGGACCCTTCTGGCCTTTATTATCCAAAAACGCGATAGCATCCTGGAACTTGTCGCAATCAACCGGCTTGCCCAGTACACGACCGGTATCCATAGGTGCACCATCCTTAGCTTTAACCAGGCCCAGCTTACCTTGTTCAATAATGGTAAAAGCTTCCATGGTAATGGTAAATTGCCATGGCCACATTGCCCAGTACAAACCCGGTGCAAGCGCTTTAGCCTGCATACCTGCTTCACCATGAATGGCTATAATACGGCCGTCGGGCAAACGCTTGTCGCCCGAAAGGGCGTACTTTTTTACCACAAGACCAATACGGTCGTCAGGAACGATAACCATACCAAAGAACACGCGAAGTACAAATTTGTACATCACTAAAATTACGATGACAGGCAAAACCCACCACAGTGACAAAATTAATTGTTGATTCATTTTTTTTAGATTGAAAATTTTTTAGAAATATTCCGGAGCCCTTGAGGTGCGGGCCTTTACGAACACTTACAGCATTAATCCGTAGTACCTTGGCTGTATAGTATATATAAGATGACAAAGGTTACCGGTTGTTACGAAAATTGTGATAATTATTTTCAAATATGCCCTTTGCCTGCAAGAATCACAAGCATACCAGGAAATAAATATTTGAACAATTGTAAACAAATATTTGTCCGGAGGGGTTAATATAATACCAAAAACGTACGGCCATGAAAACAACCCTCAAAAAAACCGTTGAGCACAAGGAAGATGTAAAAAGCGGTGATAGCCACGAACATCTTAAAACAGATTTCCCGCTTAGCGAAAAGGATGAAGTAAAGCAGGCAGAAGAAAAAATGCGTAGGTCAAGAAAAAAGATCTTGTAGAGACGCAATATTTTGCGTCTCCGGGCATGGCTTTGTATTTTAACCCTTTTTATTCATCAATTGCTGAAAACAATCGATGTACTGGCCAACATGCAACCCGTCAACCAGCGCATGATGAACGTGAACAGACATCGGCATTGATCTTTTCCCCTCAAATTCCGTCATTTTACCGAACGAGATGCTGGGCCCGGTATCTGTACCGGAAAATACCCGTGCGTGTGATATCGAAGTAAAATCAATCCAGGGTAATGATGAGTAGCGAATGATATTTTGCCGGGATGCCAACTCCAAATCGTTCCTGCCTTTTACACGCTCAACTTCGGCATTTGCCGCCGGGATATATTCAGTAAACGTTGGGTGATAGTCGATATATCCAAAACCAAATGTCCCATTGGCACGGGGAATGGTTGAGGCGGCATCTATACGGTCGTAAATAAATACATCGCCGTCTTCAATCCGCAGTTTAAATGGCACGATGGCATTTGCCGCGCTTAAGGAATTATACAGGCAATAAAGATAAAACGAAACGCCGTTTGCCTTCGCAATTTGATAGGCAGCGGTGCAATCAACCCGCACACAAACGCCGTAGAAAGGCTCATCAAATTTGCTGAATAAATTAAAGTGTTCTCTGCGTGCCCAGGTTTCGAGGTCGAGTTTTTGTCGCATGTGGCAAAGGTAAAACAAGTAATCCTTTCAAAACTTACCACAAGGCAAGTTTTGAAAGGATTATATCTACAATTGCTACCGCGAGTTTAGCGATAGCGTAACTCGTGGTGCGGCATGTGGTAAGCTTTCAGCTTACAGAACTAAAACAATTCCAGCGTAACCGCCGATTTCGCCGGCATCACCACTACCAAATTATCACCATCTTTTTTAGCGCCTTTAAAAACAGCTGGCTGCAATTTATTTGGCTGATCAAAAGTATTGATGTCGGTTATGTTAGCCGAGGTAAGGATCTGGCCTGTTACTGATTTCCATTTAATATCTTTCAAACTGGTAGTTATGGTGATATTTTTATGCAGATCGAGGTTTACCAATGAGATATGGACTTTACCTGCTGCATCCTGCGAAGCAGAAACGTTAATGGCAGGCAGCTTTTTATCGCCGGAAACATAATCAGGAGATGTCAGCTGCATCGGTAGGTATTTGGCATCCTGGTGAACCTTGTACATATCGAATATGTGGTAAGTCGGTGTCAGCAGCATTTTCTCCTTATCAGTAAGGATCAAAGATTGCAGCACATTTATAGTTTGTGCCAAAGCTGCTCCTCTTACCCTATCGCAATGGTTATTAAAGATATTTAGGTTGGTTGCTGCTATCAGCGCATCACGTAAGCTGTTTTGCTGGTATAAAAAACCCGGATTTGTGCCAGGCTCAACATCTGTCCAAACACCCCACTCATCAACAACCAGCGCGACATTTTTCTTAGGATCGTATTTGTCCATAATTGCAGCGTGTTTGGTAACCAGTTCCTCCATCTTCAGGCATCTCTCCATTGTTTCAATATACTCCTGCTCACTAAACTTCGTTGCCGAACCTTTATGGCCCCAATTACCGGTTGGTACCGTATAGTAATGCAGCGAAATGCCCCACATATCCCAATCCGGAATATTTTTCATGATCACTTCCGTCCAGTTATAATCGTCTGAGTTCGGACCGCTCGCTATTTTTTTAAGCGGTGCCCCCGGATAATTTTTTGCAAATGATGCATACCTCTTAAACTCATCTGAATAAAACTCAGGCGTCATGCTGCCACCGCAACCCCAGCTTTCGTTGCCTATGCCCCAAAAGGTAACTTTATAAGGGTCGGCATGCCCGTTTTTGCGGCGCAGCTCGGCTATTGTGCTGGTGCTGTTTGAATTTACATACTCAATCCACTTCGACATTTCCTCAACCGTTCCGCTGCCAACATTGGCAGCCATATAAGGCTCACAGCCAATTAAGCTGCAAAGCTCCAAAAACTCATGCGTACCAAAGCTGTTATCTTCAGTAGTACCGCCCCAGTTGGTATTCACCATCTTTGGCCTTTGGTCCGACGGGCCAATACCATCGCGCCAGTGGTATTCATCGGCAAAACAGCCACCCGGCCAGCGCAGGCTTGGGATCTTTATTTTCTTGAGTGCATTCACCACATCCAGGCGGATGCGGTCCTGCTTTTCAACAGGTAACGACTTGTCGACCCAAAAACCACCGTAAATGCCGTGGCCAAGGTGCTCGGCAAATTGCCCGTAAATGTACTTACTGATGGTTAATTTAGAATCATTGCTGATTGCCAATGTGGCGGTTTCCTGGCTGTAGGCAAAAACTGCCATACAAACAAAACAGAGGGTAAGAATTTTCTTCACGATGAGTTGGTTTATAATTGTAAAAATAACACTTAAAACAAATAAACGAAATTTTATTTAAAAAGTTAAATTAGATGCTGATATGAGAAATTTAAAATTCTTAGCGTTGTTCATATGTACAGTTTATGTTACCGGCTGTAAACCGTCGGTAAGTTCTGGCGAACTTTACGGCAAATGGGATTATATTAAAATTGAGCACCCGAAAGGCGACTCGCCGGATCTGCAGACAGATGAATTAAAACGACAAGGAGCATCCATTGAATTTTTGAAGGATAGCACCTATGTGATCATGTGGGCCGGAAAACCTCTATCGCATGGAAAATTTGTGGCCGCTGGAGATAGGATTATAATAAACGAAGAATTACCCGATGGCACAAAGCGGAGTTTTTCGTTCTATATTACTAAGGCAAGTGATAAGGAATTGATTTTTGAGACGAAGTCAGGGACAAATGCTATAGTAACAGCGGTGAAAGAATAACTTTTGCAGCTGCATTTAAATTAAAAGGAAGCACGGCTATGAACCATGAACTAAAAAATAAATGGTGATACTTGTTTAAAAATCTGCACTTACCATTAAACAATAAAATTATGCCGGAGATGAACAATTTGATTCAGACAGCAGCAGGCAGGGAACAGTTTTTTATAGCGTTGTATAAAAGCACCTTTCCATCTGTGGCAAATTACGTCAGCAAAATGGGTGGAACGTTTGATGAGGCTAAAGATATTTTCCAGGATGCGTTGGTAGTTTATTACGAAAAGGCAATTAATTCCGGTCTTATAATAAAAACCAATGAAAAAACCTACCTGCTCGGCATCAGCAAACATTTGTGGCTGAGGAAATTTAAGAGCGATATATTGAATACTTCTATTGATGGTTTTGATATAAGTCTCGATGAAATAGATGAACAGCCATCAGAATCCAAACTGATGCACTTCCTGGAAACTGCAGGTAAAAAGTGTATGGAGCTGCTCCGCTCCTTTTATTACGACCAGGTGCCGCTCGGCGATGCGGCAAAGCTGTTCGGATTTTCGGGCGTACGCTCGGCCACAGTACAGAAATATAAATGTTTAGAGAAGGTAAGAGAGACCATCAAAGAAAAATCATTGACCTATGAGGACTTCCTTAATTGAAACCGAACAGATAGAAGCACACCTACTGTGCCTTTCAACACCCGGCGACGCATTGGTATTTGAGGCAAAGCTTATTTTGGATGATGAGCTGCGCGATAAGCTGCAATGGCAAAAATCCACCTATAATTTGGTTAAGCTATATGGCCGAAATCAGCTTAAACAGGAAATTGAGGCCGTTCACCAAAGCCTGTTCAGCGAGACCCGGCATTGGGCCTTTAGCGAAAAGATAAGGCAGATCTTCAAAAAACGATAACCCAATAATTTATGAATATCGATAAAAATGAATTCCGCAAATTTGCGGCAGGGCATTGCTATGTCAAAACCCAGCCGCTCGACAATTACATTTCTGCCGTTGAAAAAAGCAGCACGGTAATGTCACTTACCCCTTATATTACCGAGGAACGCGAACTGCGCGTGGCACAAATGGATGTATTCTCGCGACTGATGATGGACAGGATCATTTTCCTCGGCAGCGCAGTAGACGATAATGTGGCCAATATTATTCAGGCTCAACTGCTGTTCCTGCAATCCACCGACCCTAAAAAGGATATCCAGATGTACATCAATTCCCCCGGCGGATCGGTTTATGCGGGCTATGGCGTATATGACACCATGCAGCTCATTAGTCCCGATGTGGCGACTATTTGTACAGGCTTAGCCGCATCCATGGCCTCTGTACTATTATGCGCGGGCAAGGCGGGCAAGCGTGCCGCGCTCACCCATTCAAGGGTAATGCTGCATCAGCCATTAGGAGGCGTACAGGGCCAGGCATCCGATATTGAAATAACAGCCCGCGAAGTACTAAAAATTAAAAAGGAACTCTACACCATTCTCGCCAAACACAGCGGCCAGGATTATGAAAAGATTCACGAGGTATCCGACCGTGACTTTTGGATGGATGGTGGCGAAGCCAAAGCGTTTGGGATTATTGATGAGGTGTTGGGGGAAGTTCATGGTTCATAGATTATGGTTCATGGTGGGAAGTAGCAGTAGCAGTATAAAGTAGCAGTAATTCATGGGGTTGGTGGTTTTATAGTCGAAAAAACAACAACAGCAAGAAACAACGAAAAGACATTCAAAATTCAGCGAGTGTTTAACTAACCGCAGCTACCATGAACTATGAACCATCAACTATGAACTTCCTAATGCACCCCTACTCCCGCATCGGCTACCGCCTCAACCGGCTTGGCAATATTTCTTCTGCCTATTAACAATACCAGCAAAGCCAATATCGCCGCAGTTGCCATTAACCCCGCCATAGGGATGGTGCTGCGGCTTTTGAACATACTTACCACTATGGATGTAAGCGTACCCATCGCCATTTGCAATGCCCCCATCAGGGCGGCGGCGGTTCCGGCATTTTTGGCAAACGGCGCAAGCGACAATGCCGCCGTGTTTGGATAAGTTATGCCTACACAGCATAAAAAGGCGAATACGGTTACGATAGTTCCATAGATCCCAAGCCAGTTTCCGGTTGACCCTACCACGAAAATGATCCCGATGATCACCATCGCCGGCAACGTTACATTTACTATTTGCTCACTTTTATATCTTTTGGTCAGTATGCCATTAAATTGACTGGAGCCGATAAAGCCAATAGAAAGCAGAGCGAAAATCCAACCGTAAACTTTACTGCTGATGCCATAAACGTCCATAAAAACAAAAGGCGAAGCAGCCAGGTAGGCAAACAACCCCGAGAACCCTATAGCCCCGCAAATAGCATAGGTATAAAACTGAGGATGCTTCATTACCGACCAAAAGCTGGTAATAATAGGAACAGGTTTTAATGAATATGATGGGTCGGGCTGGTAGCTTTCGGGTAACAGGAAAATCACCGCTAATAGAACAAAAAAAGCAATCCCTGCCAATATTAAAAATATTACTTGCCAGCCAAAGGCAGCGGTTATGTAACCTCCAACTGTTGGTGCCAGCATGGGTGAAACCCCTAATATTAATATCAGCAAGGCAAATACTTTGGCATTATCCTCCACCGGGAAAATGTCACGCACCATAGCCATAGCGGCAACCGTTGCGGCACAACTGCCTATCGCCTGTATAAAGCGCAATACGATCAACTGCTCTATCGACCCCACAAAAAAACAACCGATGGAAGCAATTACATAAAGTACCATCCCTATGTACAGCGGTCTTTTGCGGCCGAACCTATCAAGTAACGGACCATATAGTAGTTGCCCGGCCGAAATCCCGATAAAAAAGCCAGAGAGTGAAAGTGATACTTCAGCGGTAGTGGTATGCAACGATTTTGCAATTGCCGGAAAACCCGGCAAATACATATCGATAGAAAATGGCGCAATGGCTGTAAGCGCCCCTAATATGAGTACAAGAAGTAAGTAGCGTTTTGAAGTCATAGAGAGTAATTATCCGATTGCTTCGCCGGTTCGCTAAGATAGTCATGCTATTAAGAATAGTGGGGGCTAATGCCGTTTAAATGGTCAAACATGACCGGGAAATTACTTTGTACGCGCCATTGTAGCTACCATGAACTATGAACCATCAACTATGAACCAACCTCACAATTTATCATCCAGCTAATCCCGTACTTGTCCTTAACCTGGCCAAACAATGCTCCCCAAAACTGTTTCTCAAGCGGCATGGTAATATTCCCTCCCTCACCTAACTGGTCAAATATCGAACGCGCCTTTGCTTCGTCATCAAGACCAATACTTAAGTAAATCCCATTGCCATGGTCAACTGGCTGACCGGGCATCCCATCAGAAAACATCAGCATATTGTCGCCAAATGCCAAACGGGCGTGCATAATTTTATCCTGGTAATTGGCTTCAGCAGGTAACATTTCACCAAAGCGATTTACATCGCTAACAGTGCCTTCAAAAACCTTTTGGTAAAAATTCAAGGCCTCCTCAGTATTTCCTGCAAAGTTTAAATATGGTATTAGCTTCATGGCGATTAGTGTTTTATTTTACTAAAGTACAAAGATTTTCATCCCCTAAAATTTCAAAATAGAATATTGTTATTACTTTAGATGGCTACAGATTAACGCACGGGATAAATTTACGTTTGGCATCCATCATCAAACCAATAAAAAACAAATGACCCTTTTAACTATTCTCTTCTGCATCATTCTGCTGGTACTATTGGTGAGCTGGGCAAAGATAAATCCATTTGTCGCCTTTCTGATAGTTTCGATAACTGCTGGTATACTATTAGGGATTCCGCTGGACCAGGTTGGCAAGTCCGTGCAAAAAGGCTTGGGCGATACTTTAGGCGCCATCACAATAATAATATGCCTTGGGGCCATGACGGGTAAACTTGTTGCCACAAGCGGTGCGGCACAAAAAATTGCCGAAGTATTGGTTAACCTGTTTGGTGTTAAACACATACAGTGGGCGTTGGTAGTAGTGGGCTTTATCGTAGGGATCCCGCTTTTTTATAATACCGGTTTTGTGTTGATGGTGCCGCTTATATTTTCGGTAGTATACAAATATAAACTGCCCGCTGTATATATTGGTTTACCTATGTTGGCTGCTTTGTCTGTCACACATGGTTTTTTGCCGCCGCACCCGTCGCCTACTGCTCTTGTTGGTATGTTTCATGCCAATATGGGTAAAACATTGATTTATGGAATAATACTTGCCATACCTGCAATTATTTTGGCAGGGCCTGTATTTGCAAGCACTTTGAAGAAAATACCGTCAAGCCCCCTGGCAACATTCAGAGCTGATGAGCTGCCGGCCGATAAGCTGCCTGGTGCAGCGAACAGTTTCCTGACGGCTTTGCTTCCGGTTATCCTGCTAATGGCTAGTGCCTTTTATCTTAATACAGATCATAGCACCGGGGCTTTGCATAAATTCATCACGTTTATAGGCGATGCTCCTATTGTAATGCTGATCTCCTTTATTTTTGCCACTTATTCATTGGGAATCAAGCAAAAGATAAGCATGAAGAAACTGGCTGATCTGTACGGTGATGCGATAAAGGACATTGCCGCTATCCTGCTTATAATAGGCGGATCAGGAATTTTCAAACAGGTGCTGGTAGACAGCGGGGCCGATAAGGATATAACTACGATATTGCTGGGTTTTCATCTGCAGCCATTGATCCTGGGCTGGTTGCTCGCTGCCATTATCCGCATCAGCTTGGGTTCGGCTACCGTCGCGGGGTTAACCACCGCAGGCATTATTTCAACCATGATGGTGAACAATCACAATATCAATCCCAATTTAATGGTGCTATCTATAGGCGCAGGAAGCCTGGCATTCTCACATGTTAACGATGGGGGGTTCTGGATGTTTAAGGAGTATTTCAACCTTTCTATAAAGGATACCATCAGATCGTGGTCGCTAATGGAATCTATAGTTTCAGTTGTCGGATTGATTGGTGTTTTGATTTTGAACCAGGTAGTGTAAGGATAGCTAATTTCAATAAATATGTATCCTACATTCTGCGATATGTATAACTCCCCTATCCCCGCCGCCTGTAATTTTGTATTAAAAATAATGATATGAAATCTAAGGTAATTTTAATAACAGGCGCATCCAGGGGGCTGGGTAAAATATGGGCCGAAGCACTTTTAAAACGTGGTGACAAGGTAATCGCCTCCGCTCGAAATATTGATTCACTAAACGATCTTGCAGCAACATACGGCGAGGCAGTATTGCCCATCCAATTGGATGTAAACGACCGGGACCAGTGCTTTGCCGTAGTAAGGCAAGGCTACGAACATTTTGGACGCATAGACGTGCTGATCAATAACGCCGGTTATGGTTTATTCGGCGCTATTGAAGAAACCAGCGAGCAGGAAGCCAGGGGACAGTTTGAAACCAATGTATTTGGTTTGTTATGGATGACGCAAGCTATTATCCCGGTTATGCGGGAACAAGACGCAGGACACATCATACAGGTTTCAAGTTTGTTGGGTATTGTGTCGGGGCCTATTTTAGGAATTTATAATGCTTCGAAATGGGCGATAGAAGGATTAAGTGAAAGTCTTGCTGCTGAAGTTAAGGGATTCGGGATAAAGGTGAGCATTGTTGAGCCAAACGCCTTCGGTACAGACTGGAGCGGCGATTCGGCAGTTAAAGCAAAACCTATCGCATTGTACGACGGAATAAAGGAGGCATTCTATGGTTATTTTAAACCGGAGATGATTGGCCATCCGGAGGCCACCGTACCGGCCATTTTAAAATTAGTGGACAGCGAAGAGCCACCCTTACGTCTCTTTTTGGGAAAGATGGCTTTACCCCGGGTGCAACAGGTTTATGCAGACCGCCTGGCGGTTTGGGAATCGTGGAAAGAAGTTTCTGTTGCGGCACACGGTCATTAATTAGTTAAATTCAGAGAGATTCGGTGTCCCATAAGCAGGATGCCGTATCTTTATTAAAATGAAGCATTTTAAAAGTATCAGCGAGTTGCATAAAGCGAGGAATCTGCCGATGTCGGAGAATCCCTTGCTTAGCCTAATAACTTGTGTAGACACCTGCGCAGTTACCTGCGGCTTGGCCAAAAATGAATATACAACCGATTTTTATTCTATTGCCTTTAAAAAGCTCATTTCCGGAAGTTTTAATTATGGTCGTACCAAATACGACCATAACGGCGGTTCGATGACTTATGTTAAGCCCGGCCAGGTTGTCGAGCTCAAAAACATCAAACTGGACGGTAAGGGATTTACCATTATGTTCCACCGTGATTTCCTGAATGGTGAGCCCTTACACCAAACCATTAAAAAGTATAGCTTTTTCGACTATGAAACTAATGAGGCGCTCCATATTTCGCCCCGCGAGGAAGAAATCATGTGGGAGTTATTCCATAAGATTGAGACCGAATACAACAACAATCAGGATGAATTCAGCAAAGAGATCATTATCGGCCATATTGAGGCCATCCTGAAATACTCGCAGCGTTTTTATAAGCGCCAGTTCCTGAACAGGAGTGAGCTGACGGGTAAAATAACTACCAAATTTAATAAAGCCATCAGGCAGTATTTTGAAAATGGCGCGCTGCTAGCCAATGGATTACCCACCGTCGCGGCTATCGCAGCGCAATTAAAGATGTCTCCCAGTTACCTTAGCGACTTGCTACGACAGGAAACAGGAAAGCCGGCCATCGACCATATTCACAGCTATCTTATTTCGGAAGCGAAAAATCTATTAATTGGTGCGGACCTTACCGTGGCGGAAATCGCCTACCAGCTTGGTTTTGAAAACCCGCCGTATTTTTCCAGGCTTTTCAAAAAAGAAACAGGCTTAACTCCGATTGCTTACCGGGACAGCATTAATTGAAATTGACAGTTGAGTTGAGCTTTTTACGAATACATTCTTACCCCTCCACCAGCTCCCCGGTTTTTTCAACACTCCTCTTCTCCTTCTCCAACTCCTCAAAATAGTGTTTCCTCACCACGCTCGACATTTTGTGATCGCCGGTATGGCTCCAGCCGGGCGGCATAATAATATACAATACTTTATTTTTAATGCCGGGGGCTTTTGCAACATCTTTTCCTAAGGCTACTATCTCACCAAAATAAGCGTCTAAAAAGCTATGCGGCTTCATCGGGCGCGAAATCCCGTATTCAATGGGCATTGCCCGGTCTTCCTCTACATAAGTACCGAATACCTTATCCCATATATTCAGCAGGTTACAAAAATTGGTATCCATGTATTTTGGATTTTTTGCATGGTGAACCCTGTGGTGTGATGGGGTAAGTATTATTTTATTTAAAAACCCAAAGCGGGCGTCCTGCGCAATATTTTCACCAATGTGGATAAACGCCCCCCAGGTACCATCAATAAACATGATAACAAATAGTACTGCCGGGTTAACGCCCAGTAAAATACAAATGGATGTGCGTACTACATCGGCATACGGCCCCTCTAAAAAGAAATGCGCATAGGTTACCGATAAGTTCATGTTAGCCGGCGCGTGATGCGTTGAATGCAGACACCACAGAATGCGCACCTTATGCGCCAAAAAGTGGTAAATAAAGTGCGAAAACTCCCAAACTACATAACTGTATATAAACCAATACCAGGTGAAGGTGGTTTTTAAAATGCCGTATTTAGCAAACCACCCAATACACAAGCCGATCATAGCAAAAGAAATTACCCTGCCGATAAAAGCATTCAATACATAGGTAAAAAACGAAATTTTATACTCAATTACCTTAAACCGCTTATAGAAGGCTGCACGGATAATTTCAATGATCAATACGAACGGGAGAAGTGGCCCTAAAGCTGAAGTGATGCCATGGTAGGTTAATAACTCACTGTAATTACCTGATTTTAATATATCATATAAACCGCCAAAACCGAAAAAGCCGGTAAACTCGTTCCACACTGCCTTCAAAAAATCCATGGTTTCATTATTAAGTATTGGTTACCCGCAAGTTACAAATAACGACAGAAAAACAAAAATTGTTAATCAAAATCAAGGTTAAACTTAGCCTTCAACTCAGCGAGCGCCGGGTTTTTGGCAGCCATGTGCTGAAATTTTTCCGATGCGGTATAAGGCCGCTTTACAGCGGTTACCTCATCAATCCGTACGTTGACCTCAATATCAAAGTTCTTTAAGGTAGTACGCAGGTAGTTAAGCAGGTTAGGCCTTTCATCGCGGAATACATTTTCCTGCACCTTGTTTTCTACTATTACCTCGTATAAATTTTCACCAAGCTTTTTTGGAGGGTTCGTAGTAAAAATGGTAAGCAAGTTCTTTTTCCCGTCGGCCTTCATCATGGCCGCATAATCGCTCCAGCATTTTAACAACTGGTCGAATGTATAGTCATTCCTGGCGTCACCTTTAATGTAGGGGTCTTCCTCATCCAGCATTTCGTCCTTGGTTTTACCCACATCTTTTAATGACGGAATCTTTACCGAGGATGAAGTGGCCTGTAAGTTTGGAATGAAGATCTTTGGCTTATCAGCGGGCTGCTCATTCTTGGGAGCCTCCACTGCGGTCGTTTTATTTAAAGGCTGATTTACAGCTACTTCAACAGGCCTCGCAGCATTGACTATTGGAGTTTCTGCAACTGGTTTTTGTTCGCCTTCAGGAGAATTTACTGCGGAATCAGGTTTTTTTTTTAATTGCCCCTCAGATGCGGGCATTGCTGTTAGCGGAGTAACCGCCAAATTAAAGACGGATTGCAGGTTACACATTTTGAGCAAAGCCAGTTCAACCTGTAACCGCTGGTTTTTACTTAGCTTATAGCTCAAATCACATTGGTTGGCGATATTCATGGCCGAGAGCAGGAACGACATTGTGGCAGCCTGCGATTGTTGCAGGTATTTACTCCGGATGCCATCGCTTACTTCTAGTAGCTTCAACGTAGCCTGGTCCTTGCCTACTAGCAGATTCCGGAAGTGTTCAGACAAGCCCGAAATAAAATGGGCGCCGTCAAACCCGCGCGACAGGATCTCATCAAACAATAACAATGTTTTGGCATTATCCTCGTTCAGCAGCCTGTCGGTTATATTAAAGTAGTAGTCGTAGTCGAGTATATTCAGGTTGTCAATAACCGAACGGTAAGTTACATTTCCACCAGAAAAGCTAACAATCTGGTCGAACATGGACAAGGCATCGCGCAAACCACCATCTGCCTTTTGGGCGATGATGTGTAAGCCGTCAGTTTCATAGCTGATATCTTCCTTTTGTGCGATGGATGCCAGGTGGGCAGCCATATCATCTACACGGATGCGGTTGAAATCAAAGATCTGGCAGCGCGAAAGAATGGTCGGCAGGATCTTGTGTTTCTCAGTAGTGGCTAATATAAATATGGCATAATGAGGCGGCTCTTCCAGCGTTTTCAAAAACGCGTTGAATGCTGCCTGCGACAGCATGTGCACTTCATCGATGATATAGATCTTATACCGTACAGCTTGTGGCGGGATGCGCACCTGTTCTATCAGGCTGCGGATATCATCAACCGAGTTATTTGATGCGGCATCAAGTTCATGAACATTAAAAGAGTTTCCGTTTTGGAAGGACTGGCACGAAGCACAAACACCGCAGGCTTCGCCATTGGGCTGCAAATTTTCGCAGTTTATGGTTTTTGCAAGGATGCGCGCACAGGTAGTTTTGCCCACGCCACGCGGACCGCAGAACAAAAATGCCTGCGCCAACTGGTTATTCTTAATGGCGTTTTTTAGCGTATTGGTGATATGTTGCTGACCAACAACGCTTTCAAAAGTAACCGGGCGATATTTGCGTGCCGAAACAATAAAATTATCCACAGCTACTAAGGTAACAACAATAAAGTTATGTTAAAAGCTGTGTTGGCAATTTGCTTTTCGTGTTATGGCGATTACTTTAATTTCGCTAAATTTGTGATAAAGGATTTATATCAATGCAACTGTCAGACCTCGATATTAACAAAACCTACACTTACGCCGACTACCTAAAGTGGACGTTTGATGAGCGGTTGGAATTAATTAAAGGAAAGATCTTTAAAATGAGCCCGGCACCGGGTTCGGTTCATCAAATAATTTCAGCAGCAGTCTCCAACGAATTGTATAACTATTTAAAGGGAAAGCCATGCAAAGTTTTTTCTGCTCCGTTTGATGTCCGCTTGATAAGGAGATCAACAGATGATAAAGATGTTACCACAGTTGTACAACCAGATATTTGTGTAATCTGCGACCCCAAAAAAGTAGACGTAAGGGGATGCATTGGTTCGCCGGATATTGTAGTAGAAATATTGTCGCCTGGAAATAATAAAAAAGAGCTCCGAAATAAATTTGAAGCTTATGAAGAGGCTGGAGTTTTTGAATATTGGATCATCAATCCTACAGAAAAAAATCTTTTGCAGTATATCCTTATTGATGGTCGCTATCAGGCAGCGAGGCCATTTACAATTGACGATGAGTTAACTACTGGCATCCTTCCTGGGTTCGTACTTAGCATCAACGAACTATTTACTGACCAGCTTTAGGCTTTTAAAACTACTTGATGCTTTCAGACGGTGCAGGACGGTCGTTTATTTTAATTCTCTAAATTTGGCGGGTAAAGACAATTCTGTCCAATTATTTCATTCCTGCTGATTCAAATCATTTTATCTGTTCCTATTGATGACTACCACATTGCTAAAAAACTCATCCATCAACAAAATCTTCGTTTGTATATTATTGATCCTAAGCGCAGCCTTGGCCAACGCCGCACCAAAGATCACCGGGCTTAAATGTGAATACCTTTACAACCCAATAGGCATGGATTCTCCTCATCCCCGCTTGATGTGGATGATGAATGATGACAGGCAGGGCGCAAAACAAACCGCTTACCAGCTATCGGTTAGTACAGATTCTGTTGAATTAAATAAAGGCATAGCAAACACCTGGCAAACGGTAAAAACTGTATCAGACGCTAACCGGGTAATTTATAATGGCAAAGCATTATTGCCATACACCAAATACTATTGGCGCGTTGCGGTTTGGGATAAAGATGGCAAAAGCTCGTTATCGGCCATCACCAGCTTTGAAACAGGCCTGATGGATAAAAGCAACTGGAAGGGCACATGGATCAGCGATACGCACGACATGAACACCAAGCCGGCACCCTACTTCCGCCATTCATTCGATCTTGCAAAAAAAATAAAATCGGCCCGCGCTTATATAGCTGTTGCCGGGTTATATGAATTATATATTAATGGTGAAAAGATAGGCAACCACAGGCTCGACCCGATGTACACCCGTTTTGACAGGCGCACACTTTATGTATCGTACGATGTTACCTCACAGGTAAAGGATGGAAAAAATGCAGTCGGTGTATTGTTAGGCAATGGCTGGTATAACCACCAGAGCACCGCGGTTTGGGACTTCCACAAAGCCCCATGGCGCAACCGCCCGGCATTTTGCCTGGATTTAAGGGTGACTTATGAAGATGGCACAACAGAAACCATCTCATCAAATAAAAAATGGAAAACCGCCCTTAGCCCGGTAGTTTTCAACAGCATTTACACCGCCGAACACTACGATGCCCGCCTGGAACAACCCGGATGGGCTACCGCCAGCTTTATCGATACCGCATGGAGAGGCGTGATCAATCGCCAGGCACCATCGCTTAATATTGTTGCGCAAACCATGCAGCCGATCCGCGCAATAGAAAAGCTCCCGGCACAAAGCATGAAAAAGCTGGATGATAAAACGTACCTGTTTGATTTGGGTAGGAATATTTCAGGCGTAAGCAGCATAACTGTAAATGGCTCGGCCGGCACGGTTATCCGCCTTAAACATGCGGAGAAATTGGGTAAAAATGGCCATGTGGACCAGTCGAATATTGATATTCATTACCGTCCTACTGATGATAAAGACCCTTTCCAAACTGATATTTATACCCTAAACGGCAAAGGCGAAGAAACGTTTATGCCTCGCTTTAACTACAAGGGTTTTCAATATGTCGAGGTAACCAGCGATAAGCCTATCGAACTAAAAAAAGAAAGCGTAACCGGCTATTTTATGCACAGCGACGTAACGCCGGTTGGCAGTATCAATTCTTCAAGCAATACGCTGAACAAGATCTGGGCGGCAACTAATGTGTCGTACCTGTCTAACTTCTTTGGCTACCCTACCGATTGCCCGCAGCGTGAAAAGAACGGCTGGACAGGCGATGCACACATAGCCAGCGAAACTGGTTTATACAACTTCGATGGCATCACCATTTACGAAAAATGGATGGGCGACCACCGCGACGAGCAGCAGCCAAACGGCGTACTGCCATCTATCATTCCTTCAAACGGATGGGGTTATGAGTGGGGTAACGGGCCTGATTGGACCAGCACCGTGGCCATTATACCATGGAATTTGTATATGTTTTATGGCGACAGCAAAACCCTTGGCGACAATTACGATGCAATAAAACGTTACGTAAACCACATAGCGGACTTATACCCAACCGGGCTGACCACCTGGGGCCTTGGCGATTGGGTGCCGGTTAAGTCTAAAACCCCGGTTGAGTTTACATCAACTGCCTATTATTTTACTGATGTGACCGTACTGGCAAAAGCGGCAAAGCTATTTGGAAAAACCGACGATCAGAAAAAATACGAGGCGCTTGCTTTAGAAATTAAAGATGCCTTTAACGCTAAATATTTGAATACATCAACCGGCGTTTATGATCAGGGCTACCAAACTGAGTTGTCAGTACCTTTATTCTGGGGTATGGTTCCTGAAGGTATAAAAGCTAAAGTGGCAGCAAACCTGGCCGAACGCGTTAAACAAGATAACAATCATTTGGATGTAGGCATTTTAGGTGCAAAGGCCATATTAAGTGCCTTAAGTGATAATGGCTACGCTGATGTTGCCTATTCGATTGCATCCCAGGAAACCTTCCCTTCATGGGGATGGTGGATTGCAAGGGGCGCAACAACGCTTTATGAAAACTGGAATATTGATGCTGACGATGCCTTATCATTAAATCACATTATGTTTGGCGAGATTGGGGCTTGGTATTATAAGGGCATCGGAGGTATCAAGGTCGATCCGCAATCGCCCGGTTTTAAAAACGTGCTGTTGACCCCTCATTTTATTGAAAAACTGGATCACTTTGAATCCGAACATACTGGGCCTTACGGAAAAATAATATCCTCGTGGAAACGCAAAGGCGATGCTGTTGAATATTCGGTAACTATTCCTGCTAATTCAACCGGTACTATTATTTTCCCGGCAGGTAAAAAAGTATTGGAACATTCAGCACCGATAAATGCGGTAAACGGTTTAAAAGTTTCTGCCGGTAGCTATAGTTATTTGATCAAATAATTCCATACAAATTCCGCAGGGCTTCAAGGATACCCTGCGGAATTCCTTTAAAACCCCGACATCAAACATCCGAATTCCAAAATTCCTCCCCATTTCCTCTGCCACAATAATATTACACAACCTATCAAATTTGTGAAAGCTATTATTTTGCTGTAGCTTGGTTTGCTGTAAACGTAACTGACTTATTAAACAAGCTATGAATAAATTTTTACTCACGGCAATACCTTGTGCATTGGTATTGTGCGCCCACGCCCAACAGGGCCCTCCGCTAACCACAAAAGATTATGAACGCGCCGAAAGCCGGCTAAGCTATGGCGTCGAACCGCTGATCGACAACAACGGCGTTCGCCCTGAATGGCTCGCAGGCGACAAGTTCTGGTACCGTACACTAACTGCAACCGGCAGCGAATTTATCCTCGTCGACCCGACCAAAGGAACCCGTTCTCCGGCGTTCGATCAGCAAAAATTGGCGGCTGCGCTTTCAACAGCAACCGGCAAACAATACACCGCCAACATGCTGCCGTTTCAAAGCATTACATTTTCTGCAGATGGCAAATCCATTGTGTTTGAGGCCGACGGCAAACAATGGAGCGCCGACTTGAGCAATTACAAAGTTGCTGAAGACACGTCTCCGGCAGGAGCAAGAGCACGCGGCGGCCGTCGCGGTGGCGGCAGAGGCGGTAATATTTATAACCTTTCACCTGATGGTAAAAAGGAAGCTTTCATCCGCGACTGGAACCTTTGGGTACGTGACGTTGATACAAAAAAAGAAACCCAGCTTACAACAGATGGCGTTAAAGATTATGGCTATGCCACCGATAACGCAGGCTGGAAGCACAGCGATGCAGCTATCCTGATCTGGTCGTCCAACTCAAAAAAGATTGCCACCTTTAAACAGGACCAGCGTAACGTAAGCGATATGTACCTGGTTACCACCAACGTGGGCAAACCTACTTTAAAAGCCTGGAAATATCCGTTGCCGGGCGATAAAGATGTTGCTATGATCCAGCGGGTTATTATCGACGTTGACAATCCTAAAGTTGTTGTAACTAAAGTTGCTCCGGATCCGCACAGGGCCACACTAAGCGACGATATCTCCAGCAGCGGAACTCTGGACGATGTATATTTCAGCTCAGACAATACTAAAGTTGCCTTTGTATCAACTTCCCGTGATCACAAAAATGAAAAAGTTCGAATAGCAGACGCCGCAACCGGCGATGTGCGCGAAGTGTTTGAAGAAACCGTGCCTACTCAATTTGAGTCGGGCCAGGGTTCTATCAACTGGAAATATTTGGATAAAACCAACGAGATCATCTGGTACTCGGAACGGGATAACTGGGGCCATCTTTATTTATATGATGCAACCACAGGCAAGGTAAAAAACCAGATCACCAAAGGCGATTTCGTTGTAACCCGTGTACTTAAGGTTGACGAAAAAGCCCGCATGATCTACTTTATCGCCGACGGCCGCCAGGCAGAGAACCCATATTTCAGCCAGTTATGCAAAGTAGGCTTTGATGGTAAGCACTTTGCAAACCTTACACCCGAAGCAGGTAATCACCAGGTTACGCTTTCTCCTGGCGGTGGTTATTTCATCGATACTTATTCAAAACCTGATGTTCCGGGTGTTACTGTATTGCGCGATATGAGCGGCAAGATGATCACCACTTTAGAGAAAACCGATATATCAAGATTGCAGGCTACCGGCTGGAAACCTGTTATTACCTTTTCGGTAAAAGCACATGATGGCAAAACCGACGTCTATGGCTTAATGATCACGCCTACAACGCTTGATCCCAATAAAAAATACCCTGTAATTGATTATATCTATCCTGGTCCTCAAGGCGGCAGCGTAGGCAGCTGGTCGTTTGCAGCTTCAAGAGGCGACGGGCAGGCACTCGCAGAGTTGGGCTTTATTGTTGTTGAAATTGAAGGCACCAGCAATCCTTTGCGCTCAAAAAGCTTTCATGATATGAGCTATGGCAACATGGGCGAAAACACCCTGCCTGACCAGGTAGGCGGCATTCGCCAGCTTGCTGCAAAATACGGTTACTTAGATACCACACGTGTAGGCATCTGGGGCCATTCAGGTGGTGGTTTTGCAACAGCAGGCGCAATGTTCCGCTACCCTGATTTCTTCAAAGTAGGAATCTCGGAGTCAGGAAATCATGAAAATCTTAACTATGAGGACGACTGGGGCGAACGCTACAATGGTTTGGCAGCAAATTCAAACTATGCAGCACAGGCAAACCAAAATCTTGCTAAAAACCTTAAGGGTAAGCTGATGATTGCACATGGTTTGTTGGATGATAACGTTCCGCCATATAACAGCCTGCTGGTAATTGAAGCATTGGAGAAAGCCAATAAAGATTACGATTTAGTAGTGTTCCCCAATATGCCGCATGGCTATGGCCAGTACTCGCCATACATGATGCGCCGTCGCTGGGATTATTTTGTAAAGAACCTTTTAGGCGTTGAGCCACCTCACGAATATGCGTTGAAAGCCAAAACCGATCCAAGGAATGGAGGTGGCAGATAGCATTGGATAAACCGATACATTTTGAAAGCCTGTTCCCGTTTGGGAACAGGTTTTTTTATTAAAAGAAGCCGCTGTAAAAATCGATCGAAGACTAAGGCAATCTCAGCTGCTTAATATTTTGTACAGACTGATACCCCAATTTTCTATAGCTTTCAAACTGGGCTTCATCAAAAAACTGATCACCTGTTGATTGCTGCGGGAATTCGGGATTATTTACAAAATACTCTCTTATATCTACTGTTTCATTACCGGTAAGAGACGTTTTAATATAAACAATAGTGCCGGTTGCCTGTTTTTTACCCGGATATTTTATGGTGCCCTGAACCACGTGCGATTTGCTATACCGGGTTTCTTTGTCCTTATTGGTTATCCTCGAAACATCAAGGTCTATCTCGACCCCAAAATCAATTCTGCAACGCCGTATTGCATTGGCAAGTCCCTCGCAGGTTGATTTTCATCTTCTTCAGCGTCGCCAAGTAAGATGTAGTTACACCTGCGCCTAACCAATTCATACAGTCCCATATTATCAAAATGCCCCCCGTCAGACAGGCAAACATAGTTGGTGTTGATATCTGATTTACCAATCAGGTCTTTTATCAAATATCCCAAACCTGCAATAGGATCTGAGCGCTTCCAGCAATCCAGTCGCGGGTTTCCGATCCAGCGGCCAAGCCGCACGTTAAACACTGTAAGTAAAAAAGCGGTAGCGGGTGATGAGTGATAACCCATATTTGGGCTAACGGCAGCACCGGAAATGGCCATTGTAGTCCCTATTAATGGCCCCGCATCGCGCGAGTAATGTTCCGTTGGCCGGTAGCCGTATTCATAAACCCGGTTACGGCTATATGCAGCAGAACGTGTCGGGCTAAAATCAAACCCGCAATAAAGGGGCGAAAAAACAAAAGACTCCGCTTTACGGTCTTGCCTGTCAAGCTCTGAAACTGTAGTGGCATTAAGCGCCGTATTTATTATCGGATAAGGCCCGTAATAATGTTCGTTAGTGGTCAATAATGCAAGTGGGAAATCGTCGTCCTTGTCAAAACCAGTAAAACTGTTGGCGGTGTTCATCCGGTCTGTTCTCCGGCGGGTTGCGCCGAGATAAGCCCTTACCAACCTATTGCGATAAAAATCATGCAGCGAGAATTCGTTTACCCCAATGCGCCAGCTTAGTAAAAATGTTAGAACAGCAAGCGCCAGGGTTAATACAGTACAGCACCACACCCTGTTTTGTTGCTGAAAGTGTACCTGGACCGCTGAACGCATAAAATCGATCGCATACGCCCCGATAAGCAAAAAGCCAAGCATAAACAAGTAAGGTGCAAACCGAATAAAAATTTCCTGCGCCTGCAGCACACCACTAACGGCCTTATCGCCGGCTGATTTTGATTGAAACGCAAGCTTTACCGCATAGGCTATAATAGCCATCCATCCCCCAAATATCGCAGGCAGCTTTTCAACATAACTAACGGGAATCCTTTTAAAAAGATCGGGCAGCAGTAATGACGAGAATGTCACCAACATCCATATAATCATAAAACGATGTACCAAAGCCCCCATCCTGCCCCACCATTCTCTTCGCTCATCCGGAAAAAAATTACCCATCAGTGCCATCCGCACTACAACACATATGCTTATCGCCTCCAGTATAATCGGCACCCCTATAATAAGCGTTAATTTTGATTGAAAAAAGGGATCCCTCAACGTGCTTAGTGAAATGTATTCTATCAGTTGCCAGGCTGTAGCCAGTAGTGCCAGCCCGCAAACCGATGCAATTACCGATGTTAAAAAGATAGCCAGCGCAAGTTTTACCCGGTAAAGCGGTTTGGAACTAAATTTTTCTTCCTCAAACCGGTGATATTTTCCCATGGCTGCAATTATTATCATCCCTAAAAAACCAAATATTACGCCCGGGGCAAGCAGCCAAAATTTGGCGCCGAAATTATGCGAAGAAAGGGTTACTGTTGAAAACCAAATAGTGAGTAAAAATGCCGCTCCTGTTGCCCAAACAATAAGTAAGTGGGCAAGCCATGCACTTCTGCCAAGTACAAATTTCCGTTGCGGCGGATGGGCATTATTATAAGAACGCATTCCGCTGCCGGCAAGAAATGCCCCCGGCAAAAGTATAACAGCACTCCAGGTTAAAACTTTTGCCACTGTCATATGCACCGAAAGGTTACTAATGTAATCCCAGCCGCTAAACAAAGCGCCAATGGCCGATAAAACGGTCAGCAGGATCAGTAACAGCACGGTTTGATTTATCAGGGTATTTCGCAGCCAGGTTATTCCCATTGTCCACGTATCGGTTGACATAATGCTGGCGTTTGGCGAAAGAAAGTTGCTAAACATGCGCAACCATTTAATGGGCCTTACCTCATCAGCAAAAGGATCGGGCGATTCCTTTTTATTCAGCCGTTCCACAACTTTTGACAATGACCCGGAACGCTTGATCCATGAACTGAACCATGTACCGATATATCCGCCACCAGATACCGTCGACAGGTAATCAAACCTGGCAAGCACGTTCAGTTCCGCAAGCTTTTGTAAAACACCAAGATTAAACGTGGCCGACCTGATCCCCCCTCCTGAAAATGCCAGGCCCGCTAAATTTAATTTTTCGGCAATCTGCATCGGATCATTCGAATGAATGTCACCTGAAGGAGGAAACTGCCACGATGCACCCGGCTCCATATCACCAAAGCGTTTGGTTCTTGAGGTACTAACCTCCATAAGTTCCTGGTAAAAAAGGCTCTCAAAAGGCAATGGGATTTCTTTTTTATTTAAACACTGCACCAGCGCTCTGTCATCTGTTAATAATACAAATGCACGCTCTGTAAATGTAATATCACCATCCTTACTATGCCAAAATTGTGATAATGCATGCTGGTCATGCTTACTCAGCAGGGATTCGAGCCTGGGATTATAAACCTGGTAAAGCCGTAGCCTGTAAGTTCCTGTTCTTTTCGGGGCAAGCGCAAGTATAATTTGAACTGGCATATATTGTAATATAATAACCAGATGCGTGCGTTCAGCAGGGTTGGTATATAAAATATCCCTGATGAGTTGGCGCCAGAAATATGGACTTGAAAATAAATTACCAAGCTGTATTATTTGTGTTTTGTCATCATCTGAAGGTGATGGGGCAGTATTCGTTAAACGCTTTAACCATTTCAACAGCTCAGCTGCCGTTAACAGGAAACAGTGTACTAACTCATCACCGGCATCCACGCCGGTACTCGACCATACAATTTCAGCTATCCTTCTTTTAAGAACCTGGTTGCAATGGCCGGGCGTGTTATTATTTTGAAAAGCATCCCAAAGCTTGTAATCTTTTGAGCTCTCCTTCAGCTCATCCGGTATATTATTTTTACAGATATCCTGGATAACTGTAAGGTAGGAAGCAGCCTCTGCGGTAAGGTCAGTAACAATGTCCATCTGATTTTAGTTAAAAAGGTTAACAATTGGCATGGTTAGCCACTACAAACTCAGGTTAATCTGAGAATTGCAATCGGGGGCACTAAAAACGCGTAGGGATACTGAAATAAATTTATGTATAAATATATTAATTTAAAAGTATTAATTAAGTAATAGTTTATCAAATATTTCTTTATAGCGCAAATTACAAGTCAGGTATTTTATTATATCCATTTTTCGGTGATGATATAATACTTAATAATCAAATAATACACAACAAAAAACCCCGGTCGTTTTCACGGCCGGGGATTAGTTTTTATTAAAATTACCTCACTATTTATTTCTTGTCAAACCATAGTTTAGTAGTAACCAGATCGCCGCCTATAGCTGAAGAAGCTGCGTCATAATTACTTGTGTTTATCTGTTGTTCCTTATTAGGATAAGTAAAACGAACAGGAAATGCGCTGATTGCATCTGGTGGCGGAATTAAAACAGGATAATCCAATCTCCTGTTTACAGTCCATGCATCATATCCCCTATTGTAAAGCGCAAGATACTGTTGCTTTGCAATTGCCTGTAATTGAGCAGCCTGTCCGCTGCCAATTGGATTAGCTGTTATAATATCAGCAGCACCCGCATCTGATCCCGTCCAGTATACAAATGATGCGGTGATGCCATTTGCATAGTAAGTTGCAGTGCTACCTGGTATAAAACCTCTTGCAGCAGCTTCTGCTAAATAAAATTGCGTTTCTGAATAATCCAATAAATCACCCGGAGTATCCGCGTTAGCCAGGTTGCCGATAGATGCCGCCTGTCCATTTGCATTTCCTTTAGTTAGCTCAGAGCCCGACGGCAACGAGTAGTTAGAAAATAAGATGGTCCCTTCGGCGTTCGGTGCGCCTACATACTTGCCAACCTTGTTTTGAGCAAAATAGTAAGGCGTTCTTTTATCTCCTATTGTTGCATCAGTTGCATTTTGCGAACCCAGCAATGCCATATAAGTGTCTGTTGCAACGTAATCATACCTTCCGCTTTGAACTAAACCAACCCAAGCCTGGTTAGTATATGGCGGCGAGCTTGAAAATTGATATAAAGCATTATCACTATTTGAAGTGAATATACCTCCTGAGCCTGCAATGGCGGATGTAATAGTGGCTTTGGCTGTCACAGGATCTGAATCTGCCAATAAGATTCCCATTTTAAGCTTAAAGGTATTGCCAAACTTTTTCCATGCAGCCGGGCTTCCTCCATAAATCATGTCAGCTGTACCGAAACTCCCTCCGGAGGCATCAAGGTTAGCAATGTCTGCATCCAGACGTTTCAACAAATCTGCGTATATGGTTGCAGCATCATCATATTTAGGGAATAACGTAGTGTTCACACTAAATGCCTGTGAATATGGAATATTTCCGAAAGTGGTCACCAAATAATAAAAGGAATAAACTTCACAAATATCTGTAATAGCCAGCTCGTTTTTTAACGTAGCTGCATCAGTTACATCTGTTTTCATTAAGCCTTTGGCTTTTTCAAAATTTGTCAACGGTCCGGTATAAAACTCATCCCAAATCCCGTCTGCGATGGAACGTCCCGGGATATTATATTGAGACTCTGTTAAGTATTGCACCTCTGTCCACTGCTGCTCAATTAAACGAAATATATTATCATTTTCGCTCACCGAAGTCATATTATTGGCCATCAGGTTTTCAGCTTGTGTAAACACCGCATACGAAGGCACAGTCACAGGGTGCTTCGGATCGATGTTTAATTTTGTTATATCTTTTGTGCAGGCCGTTAGTAACGATGCTGCAGCAAAAATTAGTATTCTCTTTTTCATGTCTTCTTTTTTGAATTTTTTCACTTAAAACCTTAGCTTCAAATTAAATGCAATGGTACGTACGGTAGGATATGAACCTTCCTGGATCCCTTGTATATTACCTGCACTTAAACCGTCTTCAGGATCAGAGTACGGGATGTTTTTATGAATGATCCATAAGTTATGCCCTATCAGTTGGAAGGTAACTCCCTTTACAGCTCCCAATTTACTGATCACACTTGAAGGAAGGTCGTAGCCGATAAGCGCTTCCCTTAATTTAATGAAGCTACCATCATACACAAATGCCTTAAGCGGTAATAAACCTGCGCCATTACCCCATTCGCCATATGCGCTACCATCAACCCTTACTGTGTTTGGCTGCCCGGTAGCTGTTACGCCGGGGCGGATGAAACCACCGCCCTGGTCAAGCGGGGCACGAACTGAATGACCAAGATCATTTGTATAAGTAGTAAGCTTGTACAAACCATCATCTAAACCGTAAGCAAGGTCATTCGAGAAGATGTCGCCACCATGACGGAAATCAAGCAGGAACGAAGCATGAAAGTTTTTAAAAAATGTGAACTCGTTATTAATACCGCCTGTCCATTTTGCGTTGGTGTTACCGATATTGTTATTTTGAGACTCATTGATAACGTATTCACCATTAGCATCAACAACCTTGCGCCCTTGTTTGTCATACGTATAATCTGTTCCTCTTATAATACCGTATGGCTGACCAAGCGGTGCGTTGATCGACTCGCCATTTTGGAAACTGGCGATCAACAGATCCTTCGCTTCGTTACCTGTGCCATCCTTGAATAGATTAAGAACTTTGTTACGGTTAGCAGCCCAGTTAACGGTAATTTTCCAATTGAAATTTTGCGTTGCAACCGGAGTACCGCTTATGCTGATTTCGACACCTTTATTTTGCACCGTACCCGCATTTTCAAAGTAGCTGGTATAACCTGTCGTTGTAGAAACGTTTACAGGGATCAACTGGTCGATTGTTTTTGTAACATAATAGCTACCGTCAAAATGCAACCTGCCGTGAAGGAAGTCTAACTCCAACCCACCTTCTGCTGAACGTGTACGTTCTGGTCTTAAGCTGGCGTTGTTTTTTGTTAAATTCTGAATTGCAACAGGGTTGCCATCAAAAGGAGGGCTAATAGTGTAAGTATCCAAAACCCTATATGCAGGAGCATCAGAACCTACTTCAGCATAGTTAGCCCTTAACTTTCCGTATGAAAGCCAATTGAGGTTTTTAAGCAGCTCCGAGAAAATAAAGCCGCCGGATACCGATGGGTACCAGTAAGCATTGTTTCCCGAAGGCAGCGTTGAAGAAACATCCCTGCGGATGGTACCTTCCAGGCTGAATAATTTCTTCCAGGAAAGTGTTGCGTCTGCAAATACCCCATCTACTTCTGATTTCTGAAGCCCCTCTATTGCAGGAAGCGGAGAACTCACGGTGTTTGACAAGGCGTAAATACCCGGAATAACAAGGCCATTGTTGGTTTCGGCCTCGATAGTACTTATATAATCTTTCCTGATATTTGTACCAAGTAAGCCTTTTAAGTTGAAATCAGAACCAAGGTTTTTATCAACGTTTGCATACAGGTCAAAGTTGGTTTCATGAAAATCCTTGTTAAACCTTGAATAGTAAGGAACACCAATACTGCCTACATCATAACGCTCCTCATCAAAATCAGAATAAGAGTCTAACGATACCCTGCCTGTGAATGATAACCAGTCAGTTGCTTTATAGGTAGCATTAACATTACCCAGGTAACGGTTACGGCTGGCTGTAGAATAATTATGTAAAACCACGAAATATGGGTTGTTCCAGTAAGCCGGATCGGTATTTCCGCTAGCCGGGTCGGCCATGTTCCAGGTAGTGTTTAAATTAGGGTGTAGATAATAAGCAGTCTCTAGTTCCTTAATATCATTATTTAAGCCCCACCATTGCCTGAAGCCTGACATTACGTTCCTGTTATCAGAGTTGGTGCCATCATAACCTGTACCTTCACCTGTTTTATTATTTTGATTGGTGTAATTCACGTTTGCACCAACAGATAATTTTGAATTGATATTATAAGTAGCACCAAAATCGATTTTGTTTTTTTGGTTGTAACTTCCAGGCACATCGTCGCGGTCATCGCTCCGGGTGTAACCTAACTTAAATGTTCCATTGTCACCTCCGTTGGTAACCAGTATGCTGTTATTGGTAGAAAGCGAATTGATAAAAAACGAGTTAGGGTTGTTTTTTGCCGCAACCCACGGGGTAGCCTTACCATAATTAGGTAAACCAGGAACAAAGGCATCCCACTGGTAAACCTTTAAATTAGGATTGAAAGCTACACCGTTCGAAGCGTCGTCACCGGTAGGCGCAATAAGAGCGTTAGGGTTACCGAAAACGTTAGCCGTACTAAATCCGTCCCTGCTGCCAGCACCGGTTTGAATGCCGTAACCTTCACCATACTGAGTCTGGTACTGTGGTAATGTAGATTTATCAGCTGAATTATTAGTAATTGTTGAATTTATGACGATACCTAAACCTTTTTTGGCTTTTTTAGTGGTTATTAATATAACACCGTTGCTTCCACGCGAACCATACAATGCAGTTGCACCGGCGCCCTTAAGTACAGTTACACTTTCAATATCATCAGGATTGATGTCTGCTGCAGGGCTTCCATAATCGTAACCACCACCGCCTGTACTTTGAGCAGCCATTGCCCCGCCTAAACCTGCACCGTGGCTACCGTTAGTATTTGTGTTGTCAACAGGTACCCCGTCTATCACAAATAAAGCCTGGTTGTTTCCATAAATAGATTTAACACCACGAATTACGACGTTTGTTGAGCCACCCAGGGTATTGTTCTGCTTAATTTCCAAACCTGAAACCTTGCCCGATAACCCGTCAATAAAGTTGCTTGACCGCTGTTTGCTCACTTCATCGCCGTTTACCTGCTGGGCCGCATAGCTTTGCTGATTACGCGTACGGGAAATACCTAACGCACCGGTAACCACAACCTCACCCAGTTGCTGGGCAGATGTTGTTAACACAACGTTTAGGGTAGCGCCATTTACAGCTAGTGTTTGGGTTGTATAGCCCAAAAATGAAAATGACAACTTTGCGCCGGCCGGTACGCTGAGTGAGTATTTACCATTAACGTCCGTTTGCGTTCCGTTGGTTGTTCCCTGCAGGCTTACCGATACCCCGGGCAATGGCAAGCCGTCTTCCTTGGCCGTAACCTTCCCGGTCACGGTTTGATTTTGTGCAAATAACCGGGTTGCGGTTATAAGGAGTAAGCACAAATTCATGAGTAGAATTTTTTTCATTAATAAATCAGTTTGTGAGTTAATATTTACGTTTATTAGTCAACGCATTCGAGCTGATAAACCTACGGCAAGTTTTCGTTTAACTAAAATATATTTCTGTAACTTCTCGTTTACAATTTCATTTTTAACTGTAACGAATTATTTACACAACATTACTAAAACAATACCGGTAATTTGCCGTTTCAAAATCACAACTACCTAAGTTATCTGTAAGAAAATATTGATAATAATAAGGCAGTTATATAGTTAATTGTGACCGGAAAATACGCGAGGTATTTTCCGGTTTCTTTTTTATAACTAATTGTTTAGTAGATAAATAACTAAGCATTTAGTAGATAAATAACCCTGTCAAAACCGGGCATAACATCGTACACTTATCGCTTTTTTTGATGGTAAATCCTGGTTCATATCGGGATCATCAGATGGAGATCATAAAGAAAAAACTTCCATCTTTGCAGATGCCTTATTTTAAAAAACTGCTCGATCTTTTAAAAATCGAGCGGGATGAAGACCGCAACTCCTATTTAAAACTTACCGAAACTTCGTCAGTTTCCGATCGGCGGGCAAACGGATTAACGTGGTATCCCATCGCGATACGTGGTACAGAACCCAGCCGCGGTGATTATTTATCTGTTGAAATAGAGCGAACCACTCACCAGGATATTTCACATCAATTCAGATTTGGCTCTCCCGCAGTGTTATTTTCCAATCATGACCCAAAAAAAGACCGCTTGGAAGGGACTGTTACCTACCAGGGTGGCAATCGACTAAAAATAACATTGTTCACCGATGAACTACCTGATTGGAGCCGCGATGGCAAGCTTGGAATAGAGTTATTGTTTGATAATAACAGCTATGATGAAATGCAGAATGCCATTAAACAGGCGTCAGCATTAAAGGAAAAACCGGAAGGAAGGTTAGTGAATGTGCTGATTGGCGGAAAAACGCCATTATTTGCAGATCAAAAAGAGACGGCGGCATTAAACGGACTAAATGCGTCACAGCAGGTGGCTGTTCAGAGGATCTTATCAGCACAAGATCTGGCTATAGTTCATGGTCCGCCCGGAACCGGTAAAACAACTACGCTGGTGCAGGCCATTAAGTCGCTTATTGCCCAGGATAAAGATCAAATACTTGTGGTTGCCCCCAGTAACACTGCTGTTGATTTGTTAAGCGAAAAGTTGAGCAATGAGGGTTTAAACGTGTTACGCATCGGGAATCCGGCAAGAGTTTCAGAAAAATTGATGTCACTTACATTGGACAGCAAAATGCAGGAGCACAGCTATGTGAAGGATGTTAAAAAACTGAAAAAGCAAGCTTCTGAATACAAAAACATGGCGCATAAATATAAGCGCAGCTTCGGCAAAGCCGAACGCGACCAGCGCAAGGCTCTGTTTGACGAAGCTCATAAAATAATGCGCGAGGTTGATAAAACAGAGCAATTCATAATTGATGACCTGGTAGCAAAAGCGCAGGTTATTACCGCTACCCTGGTAGGTTCCAACCACTACACGGTACGGAATGTAAAATTCAACACAGTAGTAATTGACGAAGCCGGACAGGCGCTTGAACCAGCCTGCTGGATCCCGATCTTAAAGGCACAAAAGCTGGTCATGGCGGGAGATCATCTTCAGCTGGCTCCCACCATAAAATCAAACGAGGCCGCACGGAGCGGATTAAGCACTACGCTGTTGGAAAAATGTGTGATCCTGCATCCCGAAGCGGTAACGCTGCTTACCGAGCAATATCGCATGAATGAAACCATCATGGGCTTTTCGTCAAGAGAGTTTTATGGTGGTAAGCTAATTGCCCATTCATCGGTGGCGCATCAATTGTTATTGCCGGGCGACCTGCCATTTGTGTTTGTGGATACAGCGGGCTGCGGTTTTGATGAAAAGCTGGAAGGCACAAGTTCGGTAAACCCGGAGGAGGCGGTGTTCCTGGTAAAGCATCTTACACAGTTAGCTGAAACTATAAGTTCCGGAAACGAGGATTTCCCAACTATCGCTGTTATTTCTCCCTACAAGGAACAGATCAGGATCCTGCAGGAATTATTATCTAATTCAGATGTATTGCTCCCCTATCAGGATAAAATTTCGGTAAATACCATCGATAGTTTCCAGGGGCAGGAGCGCGATGTGGTTTACATAAGCATGGTGCGCAGTAATATAACGGGTGACATAGGCTTCCTTGCTGATATCCGGCGGATGAATGTAGCTATCACCCGCGCTAAGAAAAAGCTGGTTGTTATTGGTGATAGCTCAACGCTCGGGAATTTTCCCTTTTATGCTGATTTGATCAGGTATGCCGAAGAGGCAGAGGGGTATAAAAGCGCGTGGGAATTTATGCAGTAAAATTAATACAAGGAAGCGGGAGGGCTCCCGCCCCTTGTAAACCAATTGTACGGAGAGAAAAACTTCTAAATATTTTAAATTATCTGCAGATGTGCATCCTTATGTGTCTGCACGTCAATTACCTCCTTAATACCAAATAAGCATATGGTTGCAAACTCACAGTTGAGCCTAACGTTACGCTTGCATTTGCCAGGCCGTTAGTCCAGCCGCCTTGTACAGCCGCCGGCACCGTAAAGCTGGCTACTGCGTTCCTTGCATTTACCAAAATCAACACATCATCACTGCCCGACTTTTTTTCAAATGCTATAACATTTGCATCGTCAAATTGCGTTAGTGTGCCTGTTTTTACAGCTTCATGTGCCGCCCTGAAGGCCAGGATGTTTGTATACTCGGCAACCATGTCCGGGTTCGCAGTATAATCAACCGGAACCGTATTGAAAAAGTTGATAGTATTTGGATACCCTACTTCCTGGCTACTGTATATCAGCGGGATCCCGCCCATATAGGTAGTTGCAACAAATGCTGCTAACGCTCCCTGTTTACCTTTATACTCCGTTATGGTACTTCCATCAGACGAGGCATCGTCATGATTAGTTATATATCTTAATTTAATTCCTGGTGACGGCAGTGAAGCATTTTCTGTGTTATTTGTGCTAAATAAAGCACTTGGCGACTGCGCCCCAACAAACACACTCTTCAATGTACCATAATAGCTAAACGCGTAGCTGATCTGAAAACCAGACGAGATCTCCGCTCCTTTTGTACCCTCTGCCAAATAGATTAGCTTATGGGTGGTGATAGTCTTTAAAGTATCTATAGCCTGAGTCCAGAAATCGGTGGTAACATTATCGGCAAAATCGCAGCGGTAACCGTCGATATTGGCAGTAAACACCCAATATTTCATGGCTTTTATCATCGCGGCGCGCATATCTGAATTGTTGAAATTCAAAGCGGCAACATCGGCATAATTGGTACCCGGAGGCATAATTATGTTGCCCGATCCATCCTGTAGATACCACGATGGATGCGCGGTTATCCAGGCATTATCCCACGAGGTATCGTTCGCTTCCCAATCCAAAATTACGGCCATACCCAATGTATGGGCCTGCGCAACCAGCGAGCGCAGGTCATCCAGCGTGCCGAAATCTGCATTAACTCCCTCGTAATCCTTTACTGAATACGGCGAGCCAACTCCCTTCAAGGTCCCTATGGGATAAGTAGGCATCAGCCAGATCACGTTCACGCCCATTGCCTTTATGGCATTAAGTCGCGCTTTAACACCTGTGAAGTTAGCAGGGGTAAAAGTTTTGATGTTTACTTCGTACATCACAATGTCCTTTGTAGCCGGAACATTTGCATACGGGGTCCCGTACTGAGCCGGATCCTTGCCTGGATTTGTCGGCGGGGTAACAACCGTGTTGTCGGGTTTTGTTGATGATTTCCCGCACGATGAGCAGGCTAAAACTATCGACAGCATTAATAAGTTTAGCATAAGCTTTGGTGTTTTATTATTCATTTCCACTAATCCCTCCTGGGTTTTTAATAATTAAGTTTTATGTTATTTGTACTATTTTTTATTACGATGTATTTAACCGCACAGCTTTCAGCAGGCGAGCCACTTCCCTCCGGATCGGTTGCCGCAGCGCCGCTTAAGAACGAATAACTCCCGTTTTCTGCTTTTATTTGATCCTTGCCAATAATGATCTTGTCTGCCTGGTCAAAACCATGTAATATTAGTTTAATAAATTTAAAGTGTGAGGTATAGTTCCCTTCGGCCGCGTTAAAAGTTAAGCTTTTGTCTGCCGGGTTAAATGTAATAGTACGTTTGTAAAAACTCCCTTTTTTGTAATCAAAGCTTTTACCATCATCTTCATAATAAACAAAGCTGTTTGCTGTGAGCCCGTTATAAACATGTACCGAAAGTGTATCTGTTGGCAATATCGAGGTTGTTTGCACTAATGATTGCATCGGGATAATACTCCCGCCCTTAACATAAACCGGTAGCTTCGCCACATTTAGCGGAACAACCTTTTCCTGTTTGCCCGCTATCACGCCACCATTGTAAAGATCGTACCAGATTCCCTCCGGAAAATAGATCTTGCCATACTCCCTGGTGCTTTCAAACGGGGCGATCATAAATGCACCGCCAAATTCGAATTGGTTTTGATAGTCGGCCCACAATATTTTCGGATCAAAAGTATAATCAATAGCCAATGAGCGCATTACCGGCATTCCGCTTTGCGTTGATTCATAAAATGATGAGTACAAATAAGGCATTAGTTGGTAACGCAGGCTGATATAGTTTCTTGCAATATCTAATACATCCTCACCGAATGCCCACGGCTCCGCTGCCTTTGTATTTACGCCGGTATGATTCCGATAGTAAGGCACAAATGCGCCAAGCTCAATCCAACGGGTGTATAACGGCACGGTTGGATTACCGGTAAATCCGCCGATGTCCATACCTGTAAATGATACCCCACTTAAACCTAAGCTGTTCATTATCCTTACGCCTTGCAGCATATGGTCTTCTTCGGCACGGTTATCACCCGTCCAGATGGCTGAATACCGTTGCAAGCCTCCATATCCCGAGCGGCTTAAAACAAAAGGGCGTTCCTTAAAATGCTCCAACGCACCCTCGTAGCTAGACCGGATCATTTCTAACCCATAAACATTATGTGCCTGCAAATGGCTGGTCTGCGCACCATCATAATCAAATAGCACATTATCAGGCATTTTTTGGCCCCATGTTGAAATCTCGTTCATGTCATTCCAAATTCCGCTAACGCCCGATTTTGCAAAAAAACTGACCTGTTTACGCCACCAGGCGCGGCCCTTGCTGCTGGTAAAATCGGTAAAATTGCACCAGCCCGGCCATACCTGGCCTGTATAGTTTTGTCCGTCAGGATATTTAATATAAACATCATCCTTCAGGCCGCTTTCGTAAGCAGGGGCGCCCTTCTCAACCTTAATTCCCGGGTCAACAATTACCGTTAATTTAAACCCCATCTTATTAAGCGAATCGCTCATTTTTGCAGGATCGGGGAAACGGCTCTTATTCCAGGTAAACAACTGGTACTTGTCCATGTAATGGATATCAAGCGTAATACCATCGGCAGGGATGCGTTTTTCACGCAGAGTTTTTGCAATCCGCATAACTTCCGCTTCCGGGTAATAGCTGTACCTGTTTTGCTGATAACCTAATGACCATAGCGGCGGCATCGGCATCCGGCCGGTTAACCACGTGTATGATTTAATGATATCGGCCAGGCGTTTATGGTAGATAAAATAGTAATTCATTTCACCTCCACGTGCGCCGAACGATGAAAACCTGTTGTTACTCGCTCCGAAATTAAAGTCGCTTTGGTAGGTATTGTCTAAAAAGATCCCATAATTAATATTGCCATGGATCCCTATGTAAAACGGAATGGTTGAATAAAGCGGATCCTGGTCAACCCGGTAACCGTACACATCCGAGTTCCAGTTGGTATAACCGTTACCCGCCCTGTCAAGGTTACCTGTTTTCTCGCCTAAACCTATAAAGTGCTCGTTTGGTTGTAGTTTTTTGTATGTGGTAACTGCATCGCCTGCCCATGATGTACCTAAGCCCTGCTCATCCTGGTTAATTAATTCGCCGCCAGCTGTGTAATAAGCCACGCTGAATGGCTTTTTTGTAATTACCGCCTTAAGCGAATCGGTTATCAGTATAATAGTTTCTTCGTTTTGGGTGATGTTGGCCTTTCCTTTTCCGGGTTCGCCAATTACGGCGTACGAAAAATCGCGGCCAAGTGGTTTCTTGTCTAACCGCACACGGATAACTGACGGACTATAAACCTCAATCCTCCCGTAAGCGTTGGTAGTTTTAAAAACTATATTATGATCATTTATGGTAACGGTTTCAACGTTACCGGGCATCAATACCGGCGTTTGTGCCATAAGCCCCGATGCATTCAAACAAACTGCCAGTATAAATGTGAACTTAAAAAATTTCATCAATTGTGTAAAAATGTATTTCTGTATACCTGCCTGCAATACTTACCCTTGGGTATACCCGGATTTAAGTGCCGCCATGACACTCATATTAATTTGTAAAATAAGGCAGTGCAATTGCACTGCCTTATGTATTGAATTATTAATTTTTATGCGCGGTGTAATGGTAGTTGTTCGGATCGTGAAGATCTAAAGTCAACGTATAATTTCCATCACTCGGAACTGTCAAGTTATCCAGCCCTTGTTTATTTCCGCCAAATGCAGGATTATCAGCATAGTAGATTTTACCTGTTGCTGTAACGATACCGAAATCTATCTTCCAGTCGTTATTAGCCCTGAATTTGAATGAACCATTTTTAATCATGTTGGCTGTTACCGTCCAAACACCCTTGGCCGCGTTATAGGCCATTTGTGTATCACCTGTCCAACCGCCTGGCGTAGCATCGCCAATGATGGACCAGGTAATTGGCGCAGCACCCCATGTAAGCGTGGTAGGATTGGCCCACAGCTCATAAATGCCCGGCCCTGGTAATACTAAATCGCCTGCTGTACCATCCGTTGTTAAAATACCTGCACCTCCATTACCATAGTTAATGTGGTTCCAGTCTGGTGCGCTGGTGAATTTAAAGTGATAGGCAGATCCGTCTGTACTTGCCGGCATGTTGACATACCCCTCATAAACACCCGGAGTGTTATAAACACCTGCCGTAGGTGCGGCTACCGTGCCTGCAGTTCCCGGCGACCAGCCCTGGTAAAACCCAGGAAGATATAGTACCGGGTAACCATCGCTTGGAGGCAATATGGTAACATAAGGACTAACAGTAACCGTTACTGCCTTTGAAAAAGCATTACGATCCTGGTAAGCCTGGATCCTGAATACCATTTTAGCGGTATCATTACCTGTTATACCTACAGAAATTGCAAGTGCATTCAAATCGGAGCCTTTGAATGTTTTTGTTAAAACATCTGATCCGGCCAATATTGATTTGGCGTTGCTCCACGCAGAGGAACCAACGGTATCGGCAGGTATGTCAGCCTGTACAGTATAGGTAACGTGCGCTTTAACCGGGTATGTTACCGCGCCCCATTTCAGGGTCAATACATCCGGCGTATCATCTGTAGCCGCCGTTAAGATAACCTGGCTTGCCGAAGAGGATACTGTCGCTGTAAACGCCACAGGCGGTAGCTTTGTCAGCGTAGCCTCCTTATGGCAGGCAACAGCCATTAAGGCTATTGCCAGTAATGTGAGATTAATTATTTTTTTCATGATCTATAATTAATTAGGATATCCTGGATTCTGTTTCAATGTAGTGTTTGCGTTAAGCGCACTGGTTGGCAGCGGATATAGCAGCATGTATTCAGGCGAAGCCGGAACAACATCATGCGGTAGTAAATACTTACCGAACCTGATCATATCCTGCCTGCGATGGCCCTCATAAATCAGCTCAAATCCGCGTTCATCATAAACATTGTCAAGGGTTGGTAAAGCGATATCACCTAAGCCTGCACGCTCTCTAACCTGGTTAAGGAACGGTGCAGCTGCTGCTGCATTTCCCAAACGGATGTTTAATTCTGCCTGCATTAACAACACATCAGCATACCGATAAACCGGGAAGTCGTTTGATGAACCGCTGCCATCAGTAATTCCGGCAGGGAAAAACTTAACATCCCTGATGCCTTCATCAGGCGCTGCTCCCGGCGAGATCAGCGATGAAACAGTTGGGGAATAAGTAATTCCGCCCTTTTGCGGCCCCACTAAAAATTGCTTCCTGCGGATATCGCTGGCATCAAACTTATTATAAAACGTTTCAGGGATAACTGTACCATTCCAGCCATTGTAACCAATTAATGCTGTGCCGTTAGGCCCGTCTAAACCGCGGATCCCATAAATATTACCACTGATCACATTTTCAGTAAGATAGATTGCCAATATCGTTTCATCGTTAGGTAATACATCGCCAAACAGCTCGAAATATTGGTTACCATTCGGGCTGCTTGTATTATTAGCTCCGGAATGCAGTGCAAAGCCGCCTGATGCAACTTTGTTGGTTGCAGCCAAAGCTTCAGCCCAGTGTGCTGTGCCTGTATAAACCTGTGCGTTCAAATAAACCTTTGCCAATACCATGTACCCAGCCCATTTGTTGAACCTTCCGTAGTAAGCGCCTCCCCGTGTTTCGGAAAGCAGGTCGACATTGGCGGTAAGCTCAGATACTATAAAAGCATAGATATCAGCACGCTTTTTCTGCGGAATCTTTGATACGTCAGTATTATTATTCGTGTAGAAAGGCACATCACCAAAATCATCAATCAACAGGTAATAGACCCATGCACGCATAACCTTTGCTTCCGCAATTTTATCTGCAGATGCTTTTGCATCGGTTAACAGCTGGATGGCCTGGTTTGCACTATAGATGGTTGAATAAGCCCAGTTCCAGGTATTGTTAATGATGCCAAGGCTTGGTAGCTCTGTACGGGTGTACAGTTGTGCAAAGTCAAGCTGCCAGTCGCCGGTGTTACGGTGAGGGATCACCTGGTCATCTGCCGAGAATGAGTTCAAATCGTACCAGCAGTTATCGCGGCCGGCATAATTGCTTCCCCACGATCCTGTGATTTTTGCGTACACATTTGCAAGCGCGTCATTGGCCCCCGCGGGCGTTGAATAAAACTGGTTCGCGCCGTATTTGTCGTACACATTTTCATTAACCTTGGTGCAGCTTGCAGCAAGGCCAATAATGAGAATTCCAAATAATATTTTTTTCATGATCTAATTATTTTAAAACAACGTTTAAACCTGCAGAGAAGGTCCTGGTACGCGGATACACTCCGTAATCCTGGCCCGAACCGCCATCACCACTAACATCCACCTCAGGGTCTATACCTTTGTATTTTGTAATTATTGCCAGGTTCTGAGCGGTTAAGGATATACGCAAGGAGCTAATGAATTTAACACTAGGCACATTTATCCTGTAACCAAACGAAAGATTTTCAAATCGTAAAAACGAACCGCTTTGCAACCATAGATCAGAGCTGTATTGTGAAGAAGCGATACCCAGCGGCACAGCGCTTTGCAGCAGGTTTGATTTACCAAGGTTTTCCAGTAAGCTAAACTTTTGCTGAACACCGTTGTAAATTTTGTTACCACCCTGTCCGCGCCAAACCATTGATGCATCAAAGTTTCCGAAGGTAAAGGTTGGTGTAAACGCGTAGGTATACTTAGGCAATTCCTGCCCCGCGTCAATCCTGTCCTTACTTTGTGAACCCTGGTCAATTTGCCCGTTTTTATCTTCGTCAACTACTGTTTCTGCATTGTTGGCATCCTTGCCAAGGTGGTGCAGGATCAGGAAGGTCCCGATTGGTTTACCTACCACCAGGTAGCCGTTTCCGCCGCCGCCCAGGCCTACATAGTTTGTAGGGATGTCGTAACCATCTATGTTACCACCTAATTTCGTCACCTTGCTTTGCATTAATGATCCGTTACCGGCAAGGGTTAAGCTCATTTTGTTGGTTTGGATAACCCTGTAAGCTAACGAAAGCTCAAGGCCGCGCCCCTGCAGGCTACCAACGTTTGCAAGAATATTAGTGGTTAAAAATGGCCCCTCCAAAGGCACTGTGTAGTTAAACAAAAGGTTGTCGGTATTAGCCGAATAAGCTTCAATAGTACCGGTAAGCTTGTCGCCAAACAAACCGAAATCTAAGCCTAAGCTGGTTTCCTTTTTAGTTTCCCATTTTAAGTTAGGGTTTGAGTTTTGGGTAACAGCGTAGTTAGGAATAGTGGTTCCGCCAAAAAATACGGTACCTGCCTGGCCAACCAATGCAATTGAGTTTTGAGGGCCAATTCCCTGCTGATTACCTGTGACACCATAACCACCGCGTAATTTCAACGTGCTTATTGTAGTGCTTCCCTTCAGGAAATCTTCCTGATCAAGGCGCCATGCCAATGAAGCAGACGGGAAGTTACCCCATTTATTGTTCACACCAAATACAGTTGAACCATCACGCCTGAAGCTTGCGGTTAACAAGTATTTGTTGTCGTACGAGTAATTCACTCTTCCTAAAAACGAAACTAGTCTGCGGTCGTTTTTGTATGATTGAATATCGCCTTGCACAACTTTTGAAACATCGCCTAATTGTAATGCGTTGTAGCTGGCTATGTCATTCACAAAGCCGCGTCCCTGCGTAAACGCGCCGTTATAAGTTTGCGCCTGCCACTCGTAAACACCGGTTGCATCTACATGATTTTTACCAAAATCGTGTTTGTAGCTGATGCTGATGTCCATCAGTTTTTCATCGGTGTGCCTGTTCCAGATATTACCGATCCCATTGTTATCGATAGCTGTTTGAACAGTTGATAAAGCTGGTAAATAAAAACCGCTGTCCTCATCCCTTTTCCTCCAGCTGCCAAACCATCCAACTGTTATCCCCTTATAAACATCCAGGTCGGCTTTTAAGCTTCCGAAAAGGTTATTAAAGTTATCGTCGTTTTTAACGGTTTGCGATACTGCGTAAGGGTTGGTGTACTGAAACACGTTCGGGTCGCGGTAGTATGAACCATCAACGTCATAAACCGGATCAGTTGGTCTAGCCACGTAGGCCTGGCTGATCAGGTTTGACTGAAAGGCCACGCTGCCAATGCCGGTTGGGCTATAAGTAGTTTGCTCAATACCACTGTTTAAGTTCATGGTAAGTGTAAGCCTGTTGTCAATTGCCTTTTGTGTTGCCACAATACGGCCGATGTATTTCTTGTATTTTGATTTGATAACGATACCGGTTTGATCGATAGCACTTATCGATGCACGGTAGTTAAAATCATTCGACCCGCCGCCAAAGGCTAGTGAATGGTTTTGAGTAACACCATTTTGGGTCAACAGGTTAAACCAATTGGTGTTTGAGCCGTGATTTGCAGAGATATCAACGCCCTGTGCGGCTGCCTGTGCGCTCCATTGCGACGCTGACATTATCTTCAGCTTATTTGCAATAACATCCAGCGAAGTATTTTCTGTATACTCAACCGTTGTTTTGCCCGCTGAATTGCGCTTGGTTGTAACTATGATAACACCCGGCGCACCGCGTGAACCGTAAATAGCTGTTGCCGATGCATCCTTCAACACGTCAACTGATGCAATTTCATTAGGCGGAACCTGGTTCAACAGATCCATATTACCCTGGATCCCGTCAACTACAACCAACGGATCATTACCACCTTGTAATGAAGTAATACCACGAATGCGCACTGATGGCGGAACACCCGGCTCGCTGCCCACTTGCGTAACGTTTACGCCCGCGGCTTTACCTGCCAATTGCTGTAAAGGATTGGTAACGGGGCCTGGATTCAAATCCTTGCCTAACAGGTTCGATACTGAACCGGTAAGGTCTGTCTTCTTTGCAGTACCGTAACCTACAACCACAACTTCTGATAGTGATTTTTGGTTTGGAACTAATTGAATGCTCGGCGATTCGCCCGCAGTTATAGTCCGTTCCGATAAATCATAACCGATAAAATTAACTTGCACCACAATTGCCGACTGGCCATTAGCAGGGAAGGAGAATTTTCCCTGTCCATCGGTAACCGTTGCCTGTGTTGAGCCTTTAATTTTTACCGTAGCGCCCGGCAATGGCTGATTGGTTTCATCAACTACCTTACCTTTAAAAACGCTTGTTTGTGCAAATACAGAAATCGCACAAATTAAAAACAGTACAGTCAGGCCATACTTAAATAAGTAAACTTTTTTCATTTAATATTGATTTAAAATTGGTTTTTAAACAGAATTCGGCTTGGTGCCAAATCCGAATCAAAGAAAGGGTGTAGGTAATTCAAAGGCAACAGGTGCACACCTCAATATAGAAAGTATTGAGGAATACAATATTCAGTTAATTGATAATCAATTAATTACACACACAAAACACTAAGTCAATATAGATTTATATTTTGAAGAAAAACTGTTTTAAACAGCTTCTATCGCCATAATGCGATCTTCAAATTCATCATTGGCGATGAACGACCGGTTTTTTATCCGGTTTTTATAGGAGTAAATAGTGTTAACAGAATAACCAAGCAATTTTGCTATCCGTTCGTTGTCATGGATCCCCATCCTGATGAGTGCAAAAATGCGGTGCTCCGTACCCATCAATTGTCCCTCGGGGATAGCAATTTCTTCATTATCATTAAAAAGCAAATTAAACTTCGCGATAAAATCCGGAAAAAGGCGGAGGAAAACTTTATCAAATGTATGGAACAGTTGCAGCCTTTCGTTTTCGAGGTTAAGGTTTTTCACTGCCGCCTGTGCATCCTCATAGCGCTTGCTGCTTAATTTTTTATCAAGCGATTTTTGAAAGCTTTCCAACTTTTCAATGTAGATAGAATTAATGTTGAAATAATAGCCTATGTATTCGTTCTTGATCTTGTTCGCAACGCTCAGGTTACGGTTCAACTCTTCAAGCGCGACGTTGTTTTCCTGTAACGATGCATTGGCCGCCTTTATAATATCATCGGCGATGCGCAGCTTTTTTAGTTGCCTGAAAATTATCACCGCAAATACCACCACAAAAATTACCAGCAGGGTAATTATGGATGAATAAATAAACAGCGATTTTCGCTGCTGCTCAACGATGCTGATTCGCTGCGACTCGATAATGGGCAATATACTGCTGATGGTTACCTGCCGATGACGTGCGCCATAAAAAATAGCCTCGTCCATCGCCTGGTTAATATAGGTATAGGCATTTTTAAGATCACCTTTTTTGTAGAGGTAATCGGCCAGTTTATACATGGCAACCGTTTCTTTGGTGGCCGATTGAATATCGGCAATTGCCGCTTTAATCAGCAGCGCTATTGATTCATCCTGCTTACCCTGTACTTCATAAATATAGCTCAGGCTACAGGCGTTTACCGCGAATTGGTGCGGTGTTAAATTGGGTAGGTTAAGCAATGTGGTATAATCTTTTTCGCCGGCTGCATTGTTACTTGTGCGCAGGTCTTTCAACCCGTTCAATGTCAAATAATAATAAGAACCAGGCTTACTTATGCTCAGTGCCGAATCGATACACTGAATGCCTTTGGGGTTATAAATAGAAGAATAATCCGTATTCCGGTCAAAATCCGAAAGGTCGAAATAGCTGCGGGCTTTTAAAAAATAGTAATCAATTTTATTGCTATCTGCTAAAAGCTTAACATCAACGTGGTTTAAAGTTTCCAGCGTTTCCTTGAACATGCCGGAGGAAAGGAGCGTAAATCCCAACTCCATTTTTGAGAGCGCCTGCTTAACAGGGTCGTTAAGCTGCGTGGCTGTTACCTGTAATTTTTTAGCGTAAGTATAAGCGGAATCGTAGCTGAACGCCTTGTACTCCTCAAAAAGTTTTTGATAGAGGGTATACCTTTTGTTCAGGTCGGTAGTTCTGGGCACCTGCCGGGTTAGGGCTTCGATGCGGCCCTGCTTCTGTTTTACATAGAGATCCTTGTCGGCTAAGGTGGCATTCAGTTTATTCAAAAGGCTATCGGTGGTTCCCTGCGCATTGGCCCACAAACACGTACTTAGGAAAAAATAAAAAAACAGGATTAACCTTAACTTCATTTTGAACGCCGTGCAATAACCATTAAAGGTATAAACATCTTATTATAATTATAACATGTTTTAACAGGGGGAGAGGTTTAACAATATATAAAATCTATGTCATTGCGAGCGATAGCGCGGCAACCTCTTCGTATGCTTAGCCGCTATCCAAGTTTATACCATGTTAACCGCTCTGTATAGTTACGCGATTGCCGCGCTCGTTCCTCGCTCGCAATGACAAAATTTTAGATCCTGGAGTTACACCCCCAAATCCTTCATTATACTGCCAATCTTTTCATCTAATTGCTTATCGGTATCATAATAGGCTTCCTTATTGGCCAGCTTACCATTTACACTGCAATAAAATTTGATCTTAGGCTCGGTACCCGACGGGCGGGCCGATACAATGCTGCCATCCTCAGTAATAAACTGCAACACATCGCTGGTTGGCAATTCAATCTTTTTAGTGGTATTGGTTAAAAGGTCCGTTTCAATGCCTTTTTCGTAATCTTTAAGCGTTGCCACTTTTGATCCGCCTAAGGTAGCCGGTGGATTGGTGCGGAATTTCTCCATCATTTCCTTAATCTCCTCGGCGCCGGTTTTTCCTTTTTTGGTTAGGGAAATCAGCTTCTCCTTATAAAAACCATATTGCACATAAGTATCAATCAACGCTTCAAAAAGGCTGCTACCTTTATCTTTATAATAAGCCGTCATTTCGGCAATAAATGCGCTGGATACAATAGCATCCTTATCGCGTACCAGTTCACCAATTAAATAGCCATAGCTTTCCTCGCCGCCGCCTATAAAGGTTTGCTTGCCCTCAAATTTAGTCATTAGCTCGCCGATGTATTTAAAGCCGGTTAGCGTGTTATAATAAGTTACGTTCTTGGCTTCAGCTATTCGCTCAATCAGGTTGGTGGTAACAATGGTTTTAACAATATACTCCTTGCCGGTTAGCTTACCTTTTTCTTCCCAAGCGCTTAGCAAGTAATTGATCAGCATAGCGCCGGTTTGGTTACCATTCAGCAGGATAAACTCATTTTCGGTGTTTTTTACGGCGATGCCTACTCGGTCGGCATCAGGGTCGGTAGCCAGTACCAGGTCAGCATCGGTATCCTGTGCTTTTTTTAGCGCAAGGGTCAATGCTTCCTTTTCTTCCGGATTTGGATAGATCACCGTAGGGAAATTACCATCAGGCGTGATCTGCTCATCAACCAAAATAACATTTTCAAAACCGAAACGCTCCAAGGCCTGCGGCACAAGGGTGATCCCAGTACCATGTATAGGCGAATAAACTATTTTCAGGTCTTTCTGCCTTTTTATAGCCTCCGGCGATACCGAAAGCTTAGTAATAGCATCCAGATATAGTTCGTCAATCTCCTCTCCTATCTCCTCAATGTTGGCATCAACCCGGTTAAACTTAATATCGTCAACACTGCTTACAGCAGCAACTTCGTCCATTACAGCCGTATCATCAGGCGATACAAACTGACCGCCATCTGCTCCGTAAGCTTTGTAACCGTTGTATTCCTTCGGGTTGTGTGATGCAGTAAGCATCACGCCGCTTTTACAGCCCAAATGCCGCACAGCGAACGACAGTTCCGGCGTAGGCCTTAATGCCTTAAAAAAGTAAACGTAAATGTCGTTTGCTGAGAAAACTTCGGCAGTAATACGAGAGAATAAGTCGGCATTATTTCGGCTATCGTGCGCAATGGCAACCTTTACCTTTTCACCGGGATATTTTTTCTTCAGGTAATTGGCTAAACCCTGTGTAGCAGCACCGATGGTATATTTATTAATACGGTTACTGCCCGGCCCCATAATTCCGCGCAAGCCACCCGTACCAAATTCAAGATCGCGGTAAAACGAGTCGGTAAGTTCCGTGTATGACTTGTTATCCAGTAAGGTTTGAATTTCCTGCTTAACATCAGCATCGTAATTTCCATCCAGCCATGCGTTAGCCTTTTGAAGAATGGTAGGGTCTAATTCCTGCATTTTAGTATTTGTATTTTAGGTAAAGCGTTTTTTGTTACAATCCAAATATGATAATAAAAAAGTATTTTAAAGAGATGTTGTTTGAGGGAAGCTAAATTAATTTAAAAGAGGTGGTTGCTCAGCTTCTATAGCGCATTTCAACAAAAAAGGGCAGCCATTGGCCACCCTTATTTATTAATGTCATCAAATATTATTCTTGCAAATCACGCAGGTATTTAATTCTGTCGTGCGATAACTTCAAACTGTCTCTTTGCTGACTGATCATCGTGCGGATATAAGCCGGTAGTTCATCTTCGCGCAGGGCACTGGTATAAGCCTTTTGTGCGGCGTCTTCCCCCGCCTCGCAATTTGCGAGTACAGTTTTGCGATCATGGCCCGAAAAAACAGCTTTTATGTCCATCCATGCGCGATAGATCTTTCCCCTAGCGGTAGTACCTTCTTCAATATCCACTCCGCTTGCTGCAACTTCTGTTGCCAGTTCCAATTTATGGTGGTGGCTTTCGGCAATCATGTCAGTAAAAAGGTTTTTTAAATCAGCATCCTCATCACTTAATTCTTTGGTTGCCTTTTCATACCCGATAATACGGTCGTTATTGATCTCTACCAGGTCGTTCAAAATCTCTGCGGTCATTTCTGTTGTAGTTTCCATAGTTTTATAGTTTCTATGAAGCGTACAACTACCGTTCCAATATTTCTATTAACGATAATTAATTTCTATTATTGAAATAATTAACCCATTCTATCCCTCCTTTAAAGCCGCATACCTGTTCTCCCACGGTAAATAACCGCTATTTTTCAGGATGCCGGCCAGCCGGGTGTAAAAAGCAGGTTCGGTCGGGGTAACGCTGGCAAGGCCGTCGACATATTTGTTATACAGGCAAAACAGGGCAGCAATTAATACTGTATCATGAATTTCCAGGTCCGTTGCGCCCTCTTCCCGGGCTTTAGCCACCATTTCCATGCTAACGGTACGGGCATCTGCCTGAACATTGCGGGCAATCTGTAAAAGGTGTTTCATTTTTTCACTAACGGGCGCGTTATCCGGATCATTCTTCACCATTTCGGCGGTACTGGTTTCGCCTAAAAGCGCATCGGCAGCAGCGGTATGCGCATTGCAGCAAAAATTACATTGATTTCCCTGCGATACAACGGTGGCTATCAGTTCCCGCTCTCCCTCGGTTAAGGTCGACTCGCCGCGCAGCAGCAGTTGGGTGAGCTGCCTGATAGGTAAAGCCGTATCCTGGCGATAATTAAGCAAGCCGGTAATGCCGGGCAGATTAGGGTCTAATGGAATATGGGGCATGGTGGTTTTTTATTGGTTTATAATGCAGATAAATTTATTGAAAGGCTTGAAGAATAGGTAATTTTTCATCGAGATTTTTTTGAACCTTGATTTTCCTGATGATAAGATTTCTTGATTCTGGCAGGATAAAAAAGTCATGCAATCATTAAAAATCCAATAATTCAAGGTTCAGACATAACTCGCCAACTGCCTACTTCAAACTGACAATTGTTACCGAATCGGCTCCGCCGTTAACCCACACTCTACCCTCAACCTTGCCATTGCCCAGCACCACCAGGTGCATTGTTCGCCGTTGCCGGCATCTTTGGTTTTCCATACGGCGTTGGTCATGGCGCCAAGGTCGGCGCTGCTTAACTTTTCCGATTGTTTGTGGCCGTTGCCATCCAACCAACCGCCCTCCATATAAACAGGTTTGGGTGCGTTTACTATCTTTATCAGGTCAAGGATCTGTTTTATGCGGGTATAATCGTTTTCGGTACGGGCAAAATCCATTTCCCATGCCATGCCTTTGCCTATTATCTCGTTTGATACCGTGCCATCGGGCCAGCCATCAGTCGGCATCCAGGCAATGCCATTAGTGGTTTTTAGCATGGTTTGCTGCATGGCTTTTACGGTATTATGCATCACCTGCCTATCAAGTCCCTGCCACCCGGCAGCTATGAGCGACAGCGTTACCCAACCCATGCCTGCAAATGGCACACCGCCGTTACTGTCGGGCAGACGCATTTCCATGTAGGTGGTGTCGCCGTTGCGTATTACGGTTAAGTTTTTGCGGATACCTTGTTTCAGGATCTCAAGTTTTTTGTGCCAGTCGGCAGCCAGATTTCATCGCCACGACGCTGAGCTACGGCAGCCATATCGGTTAATGCGGCGCCAACAAAGCTTTGGGTAAGCAAATCCCAGGCGTCCCACCGGCGGCCATCTCTCGAATGCTCAAACGACATATTCCTCGCTAAACCCGGCTCAACCGACCACCCCCCATGCTGAAAAAATGTACGGTCGACTGTTCGTTTCATAATAGCGCTCACAAGCGGCCACGTTTTATCTTCAAAGGGAGTATGTCCGCGTTTAAGTGCCAGTCTTGCCCATGCCAGCAGCACATGCGCCTGCCCATCAATCTGGTTTTCATCGCTGATAATGGTGTATTTGCCATCCTTTAAGCCGATAACGTGCGGAATGCGTTCCATATCATGCTGTATGGTAGCCTGCAAAACGCAATTGATATTTAATTCGGCCTCTTTAAGCCGGTTGGTTTCAATCAGTAACGATACCATTGCCCCCGTGGTACGGCAATACATCCCCTCATAAGCCCCGGTTAATGATTCGGGCAGAAAGCCGTCCTTACCCATCCTGTCTAACAAGCTGTAGTAGGTATTTGAATATAGCTTTTCGAAATAGGGCGAACTTAGTATCGTTTTAATATCGTTCCGCGTTGTTTGAGCGGAGGATTGTTTTACGGTGATGGAGAAAAGGAGAAATAAAAAGAGGAAGCGTTTAGACATGGTTAAAGTGTATTCACAAATATAAGATCATGAATACACTTTTGATCATAAATAACTCCCAACGGAAAAAGATGAATGCAAACAATATCGAATGATGAATGTCGAATATCCAATTCTGAAGTTTTCATTTCATAATTCGACATTGGATATTCGGTGCTCAAGATTTAAAACTATTTAATTACGAGTTCCCCAACGGATACCCCAGCCAGATCATCACCAGCGGCAGCGGCAAAAAGGGAATTTCAATAAGCGCAGCCTTCAGATTCCCGGCCCTTAGTTGTAAAACCAGGATCGACAATATCAACACCGCATTTAAAACATTACCTGCAAAAAACGTATCCGGGAACAATACAAATACGCCAACCAGCAATGTTAAAACACCAACTACCCGTAACACCGGCTTGCTAATCCCCAATTTTGAAAACGCTTCCGATTCATTGTACTTCATGGTGAGCGCGCCCCAGCCATGCCTAAAGCTGAAGAACACGGTTATTAAAATAAGGATGCCGCTTATTATTTTCATGGCGATGAACTCAAATTATAATAAATAAAAGGGTGTCATGCTGAGGCACTCGAAGCACGCGGGCAAAGGCCTCTGCTCCATGCTTAGCACGCGGATAAGCCTTTGCGCTCGCCCTTCGAGTGCCTCAGGGTGACATCCTGAGTTTACGAGTTCAAACTAAGCAAGCTGTAACTGCCTACTGCCAACTCAAAACTGCCAACTGATTACAAATTCATCCCACCTGATACCTCAATGCGCTGCGCGTTGATCCATTTGGCATCCTCGGTACATAAAAATGCAACCACGCCGCCAATATCATCAGGCAGGCCAACGCGACCCAAAGCTGTAACGCCTGCAACATGTTGGTTTACATGGGCATTATCCCTCACTACACCACCACCGAAATCGGTTTCAATAGCACCCGGCGCAATAACATTTACGGCAATGCCGCGTGCGCCAAGCTCCTTAGCCATGTACCTGGTCAATACCTCAATGGCGCCCTTCATTGAAGCATAGGCCGCATAGCCCGTCATGCTGAAGCGTGCGAGTCCCGATGACAGGTTTACTATCCTGCCGCCGTCATTAAGTATCGGCAGCGCTTTTTGAGTTAAGAAAAACACACCCTTAACATGAATGTTCATTAGCATGTCAAAGTCTTCCTCGGTAGTTTCGGCAAATGATGCGCCAATCCCAATACCCGCATTATTTATTAAAAAATCAAAGTGATCTGTGCCGAAAGTTTCTTTCAGCGTAGCTTTAAGTGTTTCAAAAAATGCGTCGAATGTTTTAACCTCACCGGTGTTTAGCTGCAGGGCTGCTGCCTTTGCGCCAAGGGCTTCGATTTCCTTTACTACGGCCTGCGCTTCGTCGGCTTTGCTATGATAGGTAAGCACTACGTTGATACCTTTTTTTGCGAGGCTAAGCGCCATATTTTTGCCAAGGCCTCGGCTGCCGCCGGTTACCAAAGCTATTTTATTTGTTGCCATGTTTTTGTCTGTTAATGTTTATTTGTTTTAACAGTACAAAGATGCGGCGGAATTGATTTACACAGTTTGCAAACATCAATCAATTGTTTGCGAAATTCAAATATCAAACTTATTGCCTGAAGGCTACGGGGGCAAGACTGGTTTGTTTCCTGAAAAAATTAGAGAAATGCGCTACCTGCTCAAAACCCAGGGAATAGGCGATCTCCGAAATATTCCAGTCGGTTTGTTTCAGCAAGATCTTGGCTTCCTGGATTACCCGGCCGCTGATGATCTCGGTGGTGGTTTTGCCGGTGTTTTCCTTCAGTACTTTGTTCAGGTGGTTTACGTGTACGGCTAACCTGTCTGCATAATCCTTTGCAGTGCGCAGGTTCAATTTCTGGTGCGGCGATTCTATTGGGAACTGGCGCTCCAGCAATTCGATAAATAACGACGATACCCTTGCCGAAGCATTATGGCTTGAATAAAGCGTGGTAACCGGCTGCAATTTCTGGCCATAGTGGATCAGTTCAAGCACATAATTACGCAACAGGTCGTACTTATAAGCGTAGTCTGAGGACAATTCCTCATAGATCTTTTTGAAAATGTAGTTGATATCCGCAGTTTCCTTGTCTGTAAGCTGAAACACCGGGTAACCTCCGGGCCTGAAGATTGGTAGTTCATCCAGCACCACGCCACTCTTACCAGGCAGCAAAAAATCTGCGGTAAAAATGCAAAAGTAGCCCGATTGCTGGTCATCCTTCGGCACCCAGTTATAAGGGATCTTGGGCGTTGCAAACAGCAGCGCGTTGTTTTCTATGTCGATGGTTTTATCGGCGTACTCAGCAATGTTACGACCGCTCACCAGGCTGATCTTATAATAAGCGCGCCGGTTATACGGCATCACATGCATCCCACGTTGCTTGGCACGGGCAACCAGTTCATCCACACTAAACACATTAAAATGGCCAATCTCCTTGTTGATCCCTTCCGGCAAGAAGTTATTCACGCCATCATCGTTAGTGAGGCCAAGTTGTTTATAAAGCTCGTCTACTGTGGTAATGTCCATAACTTCGCTTATTTGTAAAATTCAAATGATAAGCAAATATAGAGAAGATATTTTTTATTTGAGGAGATAAGAAAAGTCCCAGCTTGTTGTAGTTGATCATTAAAGATTATTCAAAATAAGCTTTTCAATCAACGGCATTGTAAGAAACATTTTTCCACTGCCTGACAAAGCAATGAAGCCGAATTTTTTGTAAAATATTGAAGCGTCATTGTCTAGAGGATCTACCACAACACCAATTGATCCTATATTTTTACCGGCGATTTCGTAACTCCGTTTTAAGGCATCTAATAAGATAATGCCTCCTAATCCCTGCCCTCTGAATTTTTCATCAATTGCCAACCTGCCAAGTAATGTCACAGGAAGCGATGTATAAGACCTGGGCATCTTTTTACTAATATCTTCAGGTACAGCATCAGCTGGCACGGAAGAATTAGAGAGTGTATAATAACCTATTAACGTAGTATTCTCGAACATCGCGAATACTACACACAATTTTCGTTTAACGTCCTGGCTAGCTTGAAAATGCAGATAATTATCTAACATTTCCTTACCGCAACTGAAACTCTTTTTATCTAAAGAAGAATTAAGCAACTCTATCTTGATGCTCATTTATTATCCTCGATAAATTTCTTATACCGCTTGGCTGTATCTATCAATTTCCGATTTGGTTCTGCCGGATTATTAAATGCATTAAAAAAAATTTCCCTATCCTTTTCAGTGGTAATAATTGTATCATGCTCGCGAATAATTTCATTGGCCTTTTCCTGAACGGCATTGATAATAAAATCAGTAAGCGTACGAAACCCGCCTAAACTTGCTGCATATTCAAAAAGTTCCTTTTGAATTCTTGGTATTTTAGCGTCAAACCTTGCTTTTTCAGATAATGTCAGTTGCTTTTCCATACTATAGCTAAATAAAATCAAATATACGGAAATTATCCGTACGGTGTTTTTATTGATAAAATTAATTTTACATTACCTTACGGTTTCACCACAATCTTCCCGACCGTTCTTCCTGTTGCCAGGCTGGCGTGTGCCTTTTGCATATCTTCCAGCGCAAACAATTCGGCTACTTGTGAGCGGATGATGCCTTTGTCCAGCAAATCGGCTAATTGCTTCATATCCTTACCGCTTGATTTTACCATGGTTTGAGATATCTTGATGCCTTTGGCTTTTGCCTTTTCCTTTAACTCGTCGTTTACAGCAGATGCGATGCTGATGATGGTTCCGCCCTGTTTAACAACTGTTAATGAGCGTTCAGCAATTTCGGCACTTTGGGTATTCAGGACGAAATCAACATCACTAACTTCATCTTCAAACAGCACGGCTTTATAATCGATATGCTCATCAGCACCCAGGCCGATTACAAACCGCTTATTTTCGGCAGAGGATGTTGCTACTACATAAGCACCCAAATATTTAGCCATCTGGATAGCGTAATGCCCCACCCCGCCGGATCCTGCATGGATTAGTACTTTATCGCCTTCCTTAACTTTATAATGTTCCGTCACATTCTGCCAGGCAGTAAGCGCCGCCAAACAAGCCGCTGCGGCTTCATCGTGACTGATGTTTGCCGGCTTTAGTGCTAAATGATCAGCCTTCGCAGCAACGTAATCTGCATAAGCTTTGCCATGCCCAGGGAAATTTACCATCCCGAAAACTTCATCGCCCTTTTTAAACTGGGATGAACTGCTTTCAACAACCTCACCTGAAACATCCCAGCCAAGGATGACCGGCCATTCTTTAATATTGCCGGCTGTGCCTTTACCCTCGCGGGTTTTCAAATCCACAGGGTTTACGCTGATGGCGCTAACTTTTATCAGCACTTCGTTATCGTTTATAGTTGGGATGGGCAGATCCGCCAGTTGCAGGTTCTGTATCGGTCCGAACTCGTTAATGATGATCGCTTTCATAGTGTAGATTTAAATGCGTTTATCTTTTTACAACAATGGTTGGCGCGATCCGTTTTGATAAAGTGAAATATGGGTTGATCATTCCCTAAAAATTAAAAAGCCCCCGGGTCACTCCGGAGGCCTGAATATCATCAAGTAATAATTACTGAATGGCCTTCGCAGTCACCGACGCATCAACAGCTTTTTTATTCACCAGTACCGATATGGTATTGATGGTAAAGTAAGGCATGCTCACGTAAATATAACCGGCATAAGGTCCAACCTTACCCCAGGAGTTCTTCACGATAAAATATTCATTACCCCTGTTGTCCTTTGCCAGTCCGGTAATTTGCATCAGGTGATCATCCTGTGTAACCTGCTTATCAAACAGTTCCTGGCGGATGTCGGCAGTTGCCGGTTTTTCCGTGAATGTGGCATAGTTCTTTCCGTCATCGGCGTTGCTCACCCATTTTGCATAACCCTTTTGCTGCCTGAAGCCGTTGTTGCTCACATCAGCATCCCAGGCAACGGTATAACCCTTCATCAACGCATCCTTAATTGCCTTCATAAATTCATCAAGCGGTAAATTATAAAACATATTGCTGTTATAATTATCCGGCACCTCCATAGCGAAAGTGCTGTAATATGGATGGTGTTTAAACGAGGTAAGCCCGATGTATCCTGAAAGCTTTACCGGCACATTTGCGGCAGCATAAGTTTTAGGGGTGTATTCCTTACCATTATAAGTGAATTTTTCCGGCGGAGCACTTAGGTAGCTGTTTAAGATAGACTTATAGCCTACCTCCCAGTTTTGCGGGATGGTATCCGGGTTGCTCTTTAGCAAGTCATCCAGGTAAGCCTTTAATTTAGGTTCAAGTGCGCCGTCGTGATTTAGCACGGTGTCCCGGCCTTCGCCCGGGTAAATGCTTTGCGGAACTGCGCCATAAGTATCAGTTGAGTAAAGCATATCCTGCTGGATGCCGCCCTCGGTAAACCGGGTATTACCGCGCCTGCGGATATATTTTTCGGCTTTATCAATATAAAGGTTATAAACGGTAAATACTTCTGACAGATCAGACTCCGGTTGCTTCTTCACGAGCAATTCGCTTTCAACAAGCGCTGTGCTCGAAAAGCACCAGCAGGTGCCAGACATGCCCTGGTTTTTTACCGGTGTAGCCTGGTTATTTTTGATAACCGTAAACGTTGGCTCCTGCGCAAACGCCGATACAGTTATAGCAGAAAGTAAAAGGAATAAAGTAATTCGTCTCATATTAGGATTGGGTAAATCCAAATATAGAAAAAACATCGATTAAGAGACCATAGGAAACTTTTAACGCAAAAATATTAATTAAAATAGTCCCAGGAATTTTTTCCGCTTCGCTTTTTTCTCAAGCAGCAATCTCTTTTTCGCGCTCCTGATACTATCCCTTCTTAGCGAGTCCTTCACAAATACAATGGCCTTTCGCTTAATGGCCGCGAGATTCGGTTGGATGAACACAGTGTCGGGCTTTGCAGGCATCAGACTACTTTTTAACGGCGTTTTGAAGATCCCAAAAGCAATCGCGCCTAAAAATACAAGTATTAACGCCACCATCAGTTTACGTGGTACGGCAATAGTCGATGGTTGAGTGACTTGCTTTTGATACGCCAGGATCCGGGAATGTAAATCTTCATTTTCTGATCGTAAAGCGGCAATTGCCTTTTTTGCCCCGTCGCGGTTTTCAGTACCGATATACGCACCAAGTATTTCCTGAAGCGCTGTTCCGTCTTTGAAACGGTCCTCCGGTCTCTTTTCAAGACACTTGGATACAATTGAAAGTAACCATGCCGGCACCTGCATTTCGCGCTCCTGTTGCTTTACCGGCCATTCGTTCGGCAAATTTTGTTTACGCAATTCCAATACGTCAGGTACCGCCGATTCCATGTGCGAGAGCATCACATTGTTCCTGGCTGTTTCGCCGTTATCCTGCAGCAGGAAAGGCACCCTGCCTGCCAACAATTCATACACAATTACGCCATAGCTATAAATATCCGTTTGGAAAAGCAACTGCCCCTCGTTCTGCTCCGGCGCCATAAACTCAATCGCGCCGGCGTGACGCATACTGCTTCTGCGTTGCTCGTCTGACATGGCGGAGAGGCCAAAATCCAGCAACACATAATTACCAGAGTGAATATTAAATTTTACGTTATTACTTTTTATATCGCCATGCTTAACTCCTACCTTATGGCAGTGCGAAAGCGCCGAAGCCAATTGATCAGCCAGCTTGATCACCTCCTTTATGGTGAACATGACTTCATGAGGTGGTTTCAACAGTTCGCCCAGGTCAGGCCCCTCAATAAACTCCATCTCTATAAACGGCAGCGAGCCGCTCTCCGTGATACCCGAGTTCAGGATCTTAACTACATTGGGGTTGGGAATCTCGTTTACCTTTTTTAGCTTCTCAACTTCATTTATAAAATTGCGGTAATTATGGTCATCCATACTTTCGTTATGGATGGGCGTTGGCAATAGCTTAACGGCGCTGAAGATTGGCCCCATCCGCCTGCCTTTGTAAACAGAGCCCTGTCCACCGGTGCGCAATGCTCCCATGTTCTCCAGGCCCTCGGTTATGGTAAAGATCTTACTCATCCTGCTGTAGAATGATAACTAAATTCAAACACTGCCGATTCGCCAAGAATAACCTGGTCGCCCTCGTTTAACTTGTGACCGATTTGTGTGGAGTGCAGCTTGATCAAATTTTCGTTTCCTATTGATTTGATCTTCACCTTGTTTCCCGGCGGGATTCCGCCTTCATCAGCGAAGATCATAAAACCGGCATCTTCGTTATTCCATTCGATGTGAGCATGCTGACGGCTTATAAATTTATTGCTTTCATTCTTACTATCTCCCGGAAAAGCGATCTGGTTCAGCCTGAAAAAGCCATCGTTTACCTGTGCCTTGCTTTCACGGCCGATATTTAGTTTTCCGTCCGACGAGGTAATTTCATATTCCTCCTTCTCCGCCTCGCCATTCAGGATATGGATAAAAGCGTTTGCCGCCCGCTGGATCACATGATCCTTTGTCCGGATAAAAATGGCAGCATCCAGTATGTCCGATTTAAAGGAATCCGGCGGAAACTCATCGTCAAAATCAACCTCCAGGGCCCAATTATCCGGCAGGTTAAGCGCAAAGTCGTCGGCAATCCGTTGGATCTCATCTTTAAACCTATCCGGCTCATCTAAATAAACAGCGGCTTCATACAAATGCTTGTCGGCAGCGCCCGCATTAATAAACAAATGGATGCCTTTTATGCGTCGGCCCTCTCCTCCTTCCGACTTTTGCAACTGGTCCTTAACCAGCCGCAGCAATGAATCGCGCAGGGCTTTTACATCCAGCGGACCCTTATTTTCATTCCTTTTAAACAGATCGAACATAAATCACAGGTAAATTATTTGTTATAACTATTCATCAGTCGTTTCGGTTTCGGCAGGTGGGCGCATACTTTTAATATAGCCAGCCTTCAAAAGCAACGGGATCACATGCTGCCCCGCCAGCCTTACCGCATCCGACGATCCTTTTGTCGACTCGATACGGATACAAACCACTAAATTACCATTTCCTTTTGCCATCGGCGCAAAGAAAACGTACCAGCCGTCGTTAATGCTGTTTCCCTTCCAGATGCGTTCCGGCGTACCCGTTTTACCGGCAACCTTTATTCCTAATATCGGTTCCTTCGGAGCACTTTGCTCTATCATGTATTTGGTAAGCAAGGCAGTGTATTGCGGATCGTTCGCCAGTTTGATGCTCCCCTTAACAGGCTGTGGTGTGTTATTTACTTTTAGCACAAAACGGTTAGCTACAAATGAGCCATTATTTGCCACGCCGGAAATCAACCTCGCTACGGCAGCCGGTGTAGCAATCAGCTCACCCTGCCCCCAGGCCATCCCGGAAATCCCCTTTGCACGGGTTTTGTGGATGTTGTTGGGGTCGTATCGCGGACGGGTGTTGAATTCGGTTTTGCGCCAAAGCTCGCGCCATTTTTCTTCCTGGTCTAAATTCTCAGGTTTCTTATTGTAGAAGTAACCGCCTACACCATGTAAAAACATCCCGGTTTTCAGATACAGCGTCGCCATACCCTCCTGCAAATGCTGTTGGTTGGCCAGCTTTATAAAGTACACGTTATTTGATTTGGCGATAGCTCTTTCCAACGAGATCACCCCGGTTTCATCCGGCTCGATGCCTTTGGTACGGATGCGTTCCTCGCTGCTTACATGATATTTAACGCTATCCGCAGCCAATCCAAGTTTGTTAAATGATGCCATGGCGGTTAACACCTTTGCGGTTGAGCCCGGCTGTGTAGCGTAGGTGAAGCCTAAATCGCTGGTGGTTATCCATTGCGACAGCTTGTTTTGCTCGTTTATCGGCATGGTAAGCTGGTCGTAGTTATTTACCGGTGGCAGCGGGTAAACTGCGGATGCCAAAACATCACCGCTTGTTGCCTGCATCACAACCACCGATACCCGGTTATCCTGCAACGAAGTATCCTGCGCTATAGACTGTTGAATGCCTGTTTGTAAGCCCGCGTCAACGGTCAATTGCACATCCCTGTTTCGTTTTTTAAAGGCTTCAACTTCCGGGCTGTTGATTCCGGCAATAAGCAAGGGAGCCAAAGCGCTGTAATCCTTTTTACTCACCGACATCTCCTTAACCCCCATTGGTAAAAAACGATCTTCGCGAAAGCGGCTGGAATGTGCGTTGAAGCTAACAGTAGGCATTTTAAACCCACGTAGCTCTGCCGCATGTTCATACTCACCAAAATAACCATTAGTACTTCCGTTAAAAACACCGGTATTTTCATCGCCTACCCAAAAGAACATTTGGTCTTCAAACGGATAATATCGTGTTAAACGTTTGTGCATGGCAGAATCAAGGTCAAAATGTGCCGCACCGGCCTCATCCAATAATTTTTCCTGCTTTTTGATCAGGGCTGGGTTACTGGTCGCTAATATTCTTCCCTGCCTGTCGTAAAGGGTACCAGCCTGTAATTTATTCATCAATATGGCAATACGAGGATTATAACTAAACATCCGCGCACCACTCCTGTCGGCCACCAATGCCGGTTTCACTATCCATTTTTCGCTGCTGAATAAATAGCTGGAGATATTTACGATCAATAATATAATACCAATAACGGCCGCCAGTAAGGCCGGCACTAAATTCCGGTCCTGCTGTTTAGTGATGTAGTTCATTTGTACAGGTGTGCCCTTTACCACCGAAGCTGACAATAAAAATCCAGCTGCGAGGAAGTTAGCCACTAGCGATGATCCGCCATAGCTTTCAAATGGAAGTGCTACTCCAGATAAAGGTAAGGCCCCTGTAGAGCCGCCGGCGATCAATAAAAACTGGATGAATGTACAGACGCCAATCCCGGTACATAAGTAGAAAAGAAATGGCGTACCCGTTTGCCGCCCAATGATGATTGACCGATGCAGGTATAAAAGGAACAATAAGAAGATACTGACGATGCCTGCCCAGCCAAAGCCCTCGCCGATGGCCGGTAAGATCATATCCGTATGTGCTTCAGGGATGGTTTTGGCAAAGCCCTCACCAACGCCCTGACCGGTTATTCCGCCGCCGCTCATGGCCCAAAGTCCATTCGCCACCTGGTCGCCGCCATACACTTCATTATTCCAGGCATCCTGCCAAATGGCCTTCCTGTCTACCAATCGTTGTACCGGTCCGGGAACTATTTTATTTAGATATGGGATCTTATCGATAGTTAGAAAACCCGAAATAATGAGCAGAGCCATAATTGCCGACTCGCTTAACGTACGCTTCCTGATAAAGAAGCTGAAGAGCAGCATTGCTAAAGTGAGCCCCGTTGAGATCCAAAGGTTTTTAAATATCCAGGTTATCAATACGTAAAATACTACCGATAAGGCCATGAACATGAAATCGCCGCGGGAGAACGAAAACAGGATAATGAATGTAAAACAGATCACTATTGCCGGCCCCATATCGCCCAAAAGCAAAAACAACAATAACGTAACTGCTATGGAGATCAGCGCGAACGAAAAGAACGACCACCGCTTGCGCCAGCTGGCATATTCACTGATGAACCTTTCATTGGTGGCAAAAAATCCCGCCAGGAAAATGATCACTAAGTATTTTACAATCTCGCTCGGCTGAAAGCCGAACAGGTTTACCTTAACACCACTACCCTCGGGTCCTGAGCCAAAACGGATAGTCAACACCAGCAAGGTCATCGCCAATATGATCCAGGGCCAACCGTTAGCGGCCTTTTGGTTGTTCTTAAAAATAAACATCCTGTAAATCCGCGAATCGGATGTAAAGCGGCGCAGGTTCAAAAAGAGCATGATGATGATCACGACAAATCCCATCCCCAGATATACAAGTGAATCTTTGGCAAAAAACCGGTCACGCAAGGGATCTTGCAGGTTCAGTAATGTAATGAATGAGATGCCTGTAAGCAGCATAATGAGCGGCAGGATCACCTGGTCGGCAGTTGGGAATTTTGCGCTTAAAATAGTATGAATAATAAAAAAGCAAACGAAGAATGATCCGGCAATTATCAGGTACCATTGGTTAAATTCCTCAGGAGTGCGAATGATCAGCGCTTTTTCTTTTTTCAGTATGCTGAAATCCTTTGAGCTGATGAGCCTGATGGTATGCGGCGACTGGTGAAAAGTAAAAGATTCATCGTTGTCCAAATTCTCGGTACCTTGTGACGTACCGAACTGAAAACCCGGCTGCAAGGGCAAAACCGCAAAAGAACGGTTGGCAGGCAAATTTTTAAAGCTGAATTCGCCTTGTGCATCAGTGCGGGCATATGCGGTTATTGATTGCAGGTGTGGCGCGCCTTTTTCGTCGGCCACATAAACCAACTTAAAACCCTTACCTGTTTGAATATTTGATTTTACCTTGTCGTTTTCCTCGTCGTTGAAAATGCTGTCCTGCGGCACTATCATTTGCAGGCGTACCAGCACACCGGCAACCGGCACGGTTTTATTGAGTATCTCACCCGAAATACTATTGCCCTGTAAGCCAACATCTGTAACGGCAGGCAAATCAGGCGGACTTGTCCTCTCCTGCGTAAAGCGAATAGAGTCACCCCCGGTATAACCAAGCAAGGTGCGCGAAACGGTTACACGGTCTTTAAATGATTTACCGCCCTCAGCAAAGGCATCATCGGCGTTAATATTATATTTCAGCTTATTGATCTCGCCGATATTATCAAACTTACTGCCTACGGTTGTTTTCGTGGCAACCGTTTGTTCAATTAAGTCGACGTCCTTTTGGTCTTCAAAATAATAACCCTTTACCAGCAGGTTCTTTAAATTCCGGGCGGGATTTGGTGCATTCAGATTCACCATCGTGCCATCCTTAAGCCGGCGGTCAACATCTTTAAAGTTTTGTTGCAGCACAACATACAGGCGGCCAAAAAGCAGGCCGAGCAAAATGGTTGTAAGTAAAAGAAAAATGCGTTCCTTTTTTCTCGATCCCATCCTTATTTGTGTTTTTGGGGTAAGGAATCAGCCTTGAATATCACGGGGATAAATTTACCGCTGATATATTTTTTATCAGCCAAAACTACGTCACTTTGAACGCTTTGTTTACAATTCACAAATTGCACATTCTTTAATTCCAGCGAATTATTAGCCAGGGAGATCGCGGTATTGAAGTTATTGAATGAAAGACTATCCAGCGTAATGCTTTTTGATTTGGCAGAGATTTGAAACGCAGGCCCAGCATAACCAGAATCACTTTGAAATACAATATGCCCCTTTGATTTTATCAGCAATGTATCCTTATTTATTTGGATAGCTTCGCTGATGATGACAGGCGATTTGTAGCCGGTATCTGAAAGGATCAACACTTTTCCCTTAACATTATCTATCTCCTTCTGCAATTTAATTTGCAACGAACTAACCGGTTTTTTTACTGCCACTGCCGGCTGTATAGGTGTGTTAGTATTACTTGTTTGATCTTTAAAATACAGGTAAACAGTACTCGCCAAAAACGCCAACATTAAAATTACAAGTACAACAATAAGGCCGGTTCTACTTTTTGGCGCGGGGCCAGGCTCCGCGTCTTTCGCGGGCTGTTCTGTAACCCTGCTTGCAGGGCTAACTTGTATATTTTCGCGCTTTACGCTTGTGGCTGTATGCTGCTGCGGCACCTTGTTATTGTGCACGAGCACGGCTGTAATATTATCCCTGCCGCCATTTTTGTTAGCCACTTCTATCAGCTGTTTGCCTTTTTCCTTTAAGGATCCATCATTGGTAAGGATGTTTGTTATCACCGCACTGCTCACCATGTCGGTCAACCCATCGCTGCAAAGCAACAGCACGTCGCCCGAAAGAAAAGGTGACTGCCCGGTTTCAATATAATCGGTATTCTTACTTAAATTCGCCTCAAAGCCAAGCGCTTTGTTGATCTCATTCCGTTTAGGGTGGTTCATGGCCTCATCTTCGGTCAACCTGCCGGAGTCTTCCAAAAAGCCCACGAATGATTGATCATGCGAGATCTTTACCAGGGACTTATCGCGCAATAAATACAAACGGGTATCTCCTACGTGTGCGTAGTAAAACTGGTTATTGGTAATATCCGCAATAGCCAGGGTCGATACGCAGCTCATCTGTGCATACTCCTTGTTGCGTTGCTTTTCCTCTATAATGCGTTCGTTGGCTTCTTCAAAACAATCTATCAGCATGGCAATTATCTCGCCCGATGGTTTTTCCAGCCGTTTGATAATCGCATCGCGTGCTATCCGGGCAGCAATCTCGCCACCTGCATATCCGCCAACGCCATCAATTACGCAGGCAATTATAAAGCGGTCGCCCGCACCCTGCCTTGCAATAAAGGCGTCCTCGTTGTTATCCCGCTGTCTGCCGGTATCTGTTATGCCAAAATATTGATCAGTCATTTTGTTTCCGGGATTTTTTAATTTCGATGAAATGCGCCGCTAATAAACATGTACAAATTACCAACAGGCCAACCGATAAGATCTGCGACATGGCTTTATGATTTAAATAAGTTAACACCCACTATCCCATTCAGCAACATTTTTGAGTTTACAGGCAGCTCAACCCATGCCGGCGAATTGATGTCACTCCGCACCACATCCTGCTCATTCAAAATGGTCAACTCACCAAATGATGCCAAATAAAACTTACCATCACTTTTATTATACCTGATGCGCAGGTGCGGCGTATTTACCCACTCTGTCGGGATCTTGAATATATTCGAATCCTCCCGTGTTTCCTCATCGCCCGAAACAATGATCTCGTCATCCTTCATAAAGTACTCCACCTTTTTACCGGCGAATTGTTTTTCGGGCAGGATAGTTTCAAAGCGTGCATGGTGTTTTTTACCTGATTTTACTTCACCCTTATCGTCATACTCCAAATCAACTACGTAAGGCAGTTCGTAATAACCCTCGCTATAGTAATTGAAGGATTTCATCACCTCCTCGCTCAAATCAAACGTTTGCGCGATGCCGGTTTGGCGGGGGATAAAAGTTACCCTTAAATTCTCTTCTTTTTTATTGCTTCCGGGTAGCAGCTTACCGATAAAGCCGATGTCGCCCCGTTCATAGTCAGGGTGCGATACCAACCGGAATACCCATTTAGAGCTGGATGGCACAACGGTTTTACCGGCCGCCCTGTACTGCCCCAGCAGATCGTAAAATTTCTTTACCGTTTCGTTCACAATCAGGCCAAAGAGTCCCTGTTTATTGTTCATGAACTCCTTATAGTCCTCAACATTAAAGCTGATAAGGTACTCGTGGTAGAAAACAATCCGGTCGCCAAAGGAAAGCTCCTTAACAGAATCGCTGAATTTTGCAACCACGTAATTGTAAACATCGTCGGGTGTAAGTCCCGGTTGTTTTTTTGCCTTTGTATTGTTAGGGCTGGTTAAAAACCAGTCCTGGATGCCCATACGCTGCCAGATAGAAGCTTTTTGTTCCATGTATTTTTTTACTGGTTGTTTGTTGTATCAGTTTTTGAGCTATCAGCCTTCTGCTGCCGTATAATATCGCCTATCGTACTTCGGGTGGCTGAATCTGTCATTCGTTTCTTATTTCTATAGGCTATTATCCGCGCTTCTTCCGCCTTTCTGAAACTGTCGGCTATCCGGGCAGTATCCGCTGTTAGCGTAACGGGTTTGATAATTGTTTGTGCAGGGCGAAAAAGCGAATACGCCGAATACGCCATAAAACCCGCCAGCAAAATCATTAACCCTGCAAACGCATAAGTAGAGATCCGCATAGTACCCGGTTGATTTTGCAGGTTTGACTTTTGCACCATTATAGGCGCAGGCGGTACCGCTGCCGGCACTTCCTTTATCACCTCAACCCTAACTTCCTTTACGCTGCTATCGGCTATTATATCATGTAGTTCGGTACCATTGGCATACCTGTTTTCAGGCGCCTTTTCAAGGCAGGTTGCAATCATTTCCAATAACCAACCCGGCACCTGCATTTCGCGTTCGGGCCATTCCTTAGGCAAATGTTGTCTTCGGAGTTCTAACAGGTCGGGTACGTCCGACTCCATGTGCGAGAGCATTACGGCGTTGCGTGCAGTTTCACCATTATCCTTTAGCGGGAACGGCACCTGCCCGGCAAGCAGCTCGTACAAGATCACCCCAAAGCTGTAGATATCAGTTTGGAATAACATTTTGCCCTCATTCTGCTCAGGCGCCATAAACTCAATGGCACCGGCATGGCGCATGCTGCTTCTCCGCTGCTCGTCAGACATTACCGACAAACCAAAATCAAGCAGCACATAATTGCCCGAACTGTTATTGAACTTTACGTTATTGCTTTTGATGTCGCCGTGCTTTACCCCAACCTTATGGCAATGCGAAAGTGCACAGGCAAGCTGATCAGCCAGCTTTATAGTTTCCTTTATGGTGAAGATCTTCTCGTGCGGTGGCTTCAGCAGGTCCTCCAGGTCAGGCCCCTCAATAAACTCCATCTCGATAAACGGGAACGAACCACTTTCAGTAATCCCCGAGTTAAGGATCTTAACTACGTTTGGATTAGGGATCTCGTTTACCTTCTTTAATTTCTCAACCTCATTTAAAAAATTACGGTAATTTTTATCGTCGGCACTCTCACTATGGATAGGTGTCGGCAATAATTTCACCGCCGTTATGATCGGCCCTATCCGCCTGCCCTTATATACAGAACCTTGTCCCCCGGTGCGGAGCGCACCCATATTTTCAAGACCCTGTGTTATCGTAAATACTTTGCTCATCCCTTATTTTCAATCTTTTTAGCTGCTGTTAACCTGCATTATTAACGCAAACAAATCTATTATGTTTAAATCCTTTTTTATCAGGAATTTTAACTGAAAAAGTAAACAAAAATTGTGAGAAATTCAACCGCAGTTTTATTGTGGATGACGTATGTTTACCGCTGTAGATATTTAATTACATTTATTACCTTGCTTAATGTATGCTGGTGCGCATAAACATATTTTCCTTGTAACCTTTAACAATATTTTATGGCTACCAATAAAAGAACCTTTTTCAGCTCAATAGCTTACTTGTCAATAGTCCTGGCATTAAGCTTTCCGGGTATTTGTGATGCTCAAGCCGGCAAGGCAGGCAAATGCATCATCGTATCCGACGTACATTTTAACCCTTTGTACGATGTAAGTCTAATAGACACTTTAAAGAAAACTACCTATAAACAGTGGGAAGCTATTTTTAAAAGCTCAAAATCCAGCTGCGTGGTCGATAGTAATTTACGCGGAAAGGATTCCAATTATGGTTTGCTGATACTGGCCATACAAAGCATGGAAAAACGCTTCGATAAAAATAACCCGCCTGCCTTTATCGTAATTACAGGCGATTTTATATCGCACAGCAGCTATGAACCCGCGCAAGTTAAAAGTGATGGCAGTGAGCAGTTTTTCAAACAACAAAACATCTTCTTTATAGCAAAACTTTTCAGGGATCATTTTAAAAACACCAAGATAATTCCTGCATTGGGCAACAATGACACCTACGACTTCGATTATGACAAGCAAAGTGACGCCTTTTTAACCGATTTTGCAACTGCATGGGGCCTGGACTCCATCACGGGTTTTGTTGCATCATTTAAAAAGAACCAGGGCTGCTATACAATTGCAGCAAAAGGCTTTCCGGGTTTAAAATTTGACGTATTTAACAGCGCATTGGTGAGTGATGGCGGGCATCGTTCAAATAATGAGGACCCTTATAAGGGAAAAACTTATGCTGAAGGCGATACTGCACTTAACTGGCTAAATACCAAATTATTGAAACAAGGCCCTGATCAAAAGGCATGGATCCTTTATCACATCCCACCAGGCACAGACCCATACCAGGTGGAGGGGAACAAAACCAGCAGTTACAGCAGCGATATTTTTTTATGGGACACGGCTTACACCAAGCGATTTGTAAATATGATGGCAGCCAATTCAGCCAAAATCAAATTTAACATAGCGGCCCATAGCCATCGCAATGATTTTAGGGTGATCTGTGGTTCAAATCTGAAGCCTGTTTCATACGTGCGGGTTATTCCGTCGGTAAGTTCATGTTATACCAATAACCCATCGTTTGAAATTGCAGAATTTGATGAACATTACACCATAAAAAACGAAACGACATGGTACCTTAATTTGGCGGATGTTGCCAAAGGATGGACCAACAGCTTTAATTTGCTTAACCTGCTTCATTCAAACCCAGTTAGCCCCGCCAATGTATCTAACTTCGTCCACGGTGTTTATGGATTGGATGCCTATATTAATTTTTACAACGTTGGCGCAACATCGGCCATCAACAAAACAAAGGGTAAAACAGCAAACTTAAATGAACAAAACCACGCCACCTACCAGGACGCTGACACCTTGGTAGCCGGCAAAAATCAATAAAAAAGGGCTGCACCTACCAGAGTGCAACCCAATATAAACCACCAACTTAAAATTAATACTTAATTTCTTCTATTTTAACAGGCCCTAATAAACCCGACGATTCCAGCCCTTGCTGTGGATTTGGCAGAACCGCTGCTGATGTTTTTCTTTCAGCCACCGGCAACTTACTGTCGCCAAGCAAACGATTAACCCACGTATTTACAACCTTTATTTCTAAGGTATTTACACCCGGCTTAAGCGCCTTGGTGATATCAACCTTGTATGGCGGGGTCCATGCGCCGCCAACCTCAATTCCGTTAACGGTTACCTTAGCAATAGCCCTAGCAACGCCAAGATCAATTACATAATTTGCGCCTTTCACAATTTTACTGTGCTTAAAAGTGTTGTGGTAAACCGCAGTACCTGAGTAATATTTGATGCTGTCATTTGAGTTTAAGGACCAATCGGTTAACGTAGTAAACTCAACAGGTTTAGCCGGCCCACGCATCTTGCTGTCAAAGCTTACCGTCCATGGCTGCGTAATTTCAATAGTTTTTTGAGCAACCGGGAAATTCATTTTTGTAGTATCGCCCTTCACGGCGTCCTTGCTGAAAATTATGAATGCGCTCTCAAACGGCGCCAGCGTTAACGGCACCGATGTTGTAGTTGCTGTTTGGGTAAACGATGGCAGATCGCGAACCGACCCATCAATTGCATTCCATAATTGCGGTTTCTTCCCGGTTAACCTGAAGGTCGTGGTAATATTTACCGTAGCGTTTTTTTGGTTGGATATAAAGTAAACCGATCCCTCAGCCAGGTGCCGGTGAATGTATAATATCGAATCGCTGCCGGTAATTTTCGCATCCGGGATCTCTTTGATCAGGTCCATTGCCTGCTGCATGTCCATCCCGTTAATCACCATCCCTTTCCCGTAATGGTTAACCTTGAAGTTTGTGCCATCAATTTTACCCCATAACTCGTCAGCAACAGTTTGTACCAGCTTGTCTGATGCCGGATACCCTTGCAAGCTCGGCGATCTGCTCGGCTTTGGACCCAACACAACTGCACCCTGATTTACCAAATCCTTTATTTTTGCCAATAATTCCGGGCGGATGGTTTCCAGCTTGGGCAATACCAAAATGCTATAGGTTATCCCGTTTGGTAAGGTTAATTTCCCTTCCTTTACCGTGATCCTGCTTTTGAGAACCTCGCCATTGATATAATCATACGAGTAACCCTGTGGCAGCGGCGGATCGGTAATTCCGGTCATTTTTGGCGCGTCCTCGCCAATAAAATAAGCTGCATCAGCTACGTATCGGCCTTGTTGCAGCATCATGTTACAGCGCTTAATATATTTAAGGAAGATATCCATATCGAAAAACCAGGTATTTAAGCGGTTAAACTCAACACCAAACCAGGCATCCTGGCCGGGCAGCTTATCGTCATTTGGTTGCTCGATGTAAACGTGTAACAGGGTATTGTTGATCCCCTCGGTAAAAAAGCGGTCACCGCGTTTTTTAAACATAGCCGGGTACCTGTAAAAAGGACTTCCTGCCGCTGTAAATGATTCAGCCGACACTTTTGTTTTTCCATAAATATGTGCTGATGATGACGCTGCACGGTTCTCTATATCACCCAAATCACCCTCGCTCCAAAACTCACCGCCAATCTCGTCCGATTGCCCTCCGTATTGTAAAAATTCACCGGGGTATCCCCAATGCCCATAATTTTCCAACCAGGTAGTCAAACCGTATTTATGGCTGATGTCCCTTAGTCCACCAACGTATTTGTAGGAAACATCATCAGCAATCAAACGCCTCAAATCCCATAAAAAGCGATCTGACATATCTTCGCTTCCAACAACCTTACCTTGCAGCACGGGAATGTAAGGCGTAGGGTCGTAGTTGTAGGCTTGCTTAAATTCAGCCACCAAATTGTCTGTCCAGTTCTGGCTGCCTGTTTCGTAGCTGTCTTCTACCGTAACCTTCCAGGTTTTGCGGTCCTCGGCGGGAATGCGTTTCATGATCTCGCCTAAAAATGCATTAAAGTGTTCTTCAACATGAGCCGTGCTCATTTTATCTACCTCCAAACCGGTTCCGGCAGGCGGTGCCGGCGAATTGTGAACATTGGTCGGCGACATACCCGTCCTTTCAATCACCCAGTTACCGGCAGGCACGTTCCATTTCAGCGTACCATCGGCAGCCATATATTTTGAAATATCGATAACCTTTGCCGGGTCGATGGTATAGTCAGATTTCTCTGCAACTTGTGGCAGCCATTGGTAATCCTTCCAGAATGGGTGCGGAGTAGGCCACATTTTGGCAAGGGTTTTCTCGATATAATTTTCGACTACCGGCGTAGCGGACAGCTTGATCTCCGCAATGTCACTGTTTCCAGGCACGCTGGTAAATACTATCCTAAAGCTATCTGAAGTCGTCGCCGGAATTGTGAAGGCAGCCGGGCCAAATGGCATAAAACCTACGTTCAATGCCGCATTAGAGCGATCAATAGAAAAATGTTTCAGGGTAGTGTATACGCTATTTATCTTCGCCTGGATGTCACCTTCTAAGGTAACCTGGTATTTAACCGGTGTAATAACTACACTGCGAACAGTATAGAGTAATTTGGTATTGACATCAAATGTATATTGCTGGCCCCTGGTTAGATGGATAGCTGTTAATTCGTTTTTATCTATCAAATTACCAAGGGAGTCCATAACAGGCACGGAAGACAATGATGGCTTAAAGCTGCTGATATCCCCATCAAAATCATTGGCTACCGGGTAAGCCAAAACCTTAACATCCTGAAATTGCTTTTGCGGCTGATCGAGTTTTTTATTGAATAACATCGGCCCCTTTACCATAACCTGCGATGAATTAAGGTACCGCATGGATTGCTCCGGCTTGATCCATGGACCACCGGATTGGCTCCATCCCGGTCCGTTAAATAAACCTATCTGGATATTTAAGCGCGTGGCAGTTTTAAGCGCGGTGTGTAGCACATCCCACCACTCGTCCGAAAACATTTTCACTTTTCCGTACGGAACATCGTCCAGCCCTATGTTCCCGATAAAGGCTCGGTTGATGCCCACTTTCTTCATGGCTTCCAGGTCCTTTACAACTCCCTCCTTCGAAATATTATCTGAGATCCAATACCAATAAACGCTTGTTTGGATAGAGTCCGGGATATGCACAAATTTCGTTTCCAGTGCCTTAAGCCCGGGATCGCTGGTTTGGGCTTTTGAAATCGCAGTGAAGGCAAATAGAAGGAAAATGCAAAAATAGATCGGTTTTACCTGGAGCATGTATTTATGTATAAAGGGCGTTAAGGGTTTACCGGGAAAGTCCCGTTGCCTAACAAGGGTTATAATTACAATGGCAAGTATAAATTGAAGTATTTACAAAACCATCCCTATCCGTCACCTAACGCGTTGATACTTCACCGGAAGTTTTGAATCTTTGCTTTTTGTAAAAATCAATTGTTATCCCGGCTTATAAAATGAGACTAAAAATAATAATGCTTATTGCCGTTTTGGGCCTGACCTCGTTCGCGCCAAACGAAAAAAGCTGGACCGCCATCGGCGATTCTATCACCTATCTTAACGATCATTTGGATGAAACAGGTAACCGGGTAACCAAAGGCTATATGACAAGGGTGACCGAAAAGCTGCCAAACATCCATTACATTAACCAGGGGCATAACGGCTGGTCGGCAGTTGGGATTGCAAGGGAAATTGAAAAACTTGGGCTGCAAAAATCTGATATTTACTCGGTTTTCCTTGGCACTAACGACTGGTGGCAGGGCCTGCCTTTAGGCACTTTTGAGGATTACCGCCACAACGCCGGACTAAACACGGTATTCGGTGCTTACCGGGTCATTGTAGATAAGATCAAAGCGCTTAACCCGGATGCTAAGGTGATCCTGATCACCCCGATGCAACGGCAGGATTTTGTTTACGTAGCCGACAGTCATAACAATGCCTTTGGCTCTTACAAGGCAAAAAACGGGCAAATGTTGTCGCAGTTTGCCGATGCGGTAAAGCAAATTGGTGCGTATGAGCATTATAGCGTGGTTGATCTTTATTATAAAAGCGGGATGAAGCTGAAAAATATGGTGAAATTTAAGCACCTCAGGGATCCGGCAACCGGCCAATATAAGAACTATAAATATCCCGATTTTGAGGGAGTGCCATTCAACCCTGATGCTGATGAATATCCATACCCGGTTGAGGCCATAAATTATACGTTTGATGGCCTCCACCCATCTGACAAGGGCGACCAGGTAATTGCCGATATGCTGGTTAAGGTGTTAAAGTGAGGGGTGAATCAATTCATTTAATAAACTGATTTCGACATAGCAACGCCGGAAAAGCGTTCCATTTTTGCACATGGAACACCCGGAACGCTGTGAAACATGCTGACTATCAGAATGTTTCACTTTTGTGTAAACCTATAGACGTATAAGACCCTAAAATATCATTTCATAAATGCGGTGTTTAACAGCAAATAACACCAGCCCGGCCGTGTTGCGGCAGCCTATTTTCGACAATAAATTATTCCGGTGGCCCTCCACTGTGCGGGCGCTCAGGAACAGACGCTGGGAGATCTCGACATTGCTGTATTCCTGGCAAATAAGCCGCAGGATCTCGGTTTCGCGCATCGTCAGCTCAACCGGGATCGAACTGATGCCGCTTACCACCTTTGTTTTGTATGCCGAAACCTTTTGAATGGCTTCGAGGGCATTGGCGTTTAAATAAAAGCCACTTTTATAAACGGTTTTTATGGCTAATATCAGTTCGTCGCGGTCACAGTTTTTAAGGAGGTAGGAGCACACCCCCTCATGGATCATTTTGGCAATAAGGCGTTCCTGCCCGTGTACGGAAAGGATGATCACCCGTATCGTCGGATATTTTTGATGCAGTATGGCATTCAGCTCGATGCCGTTTAAACCGGGCATATTCATGTCGACCAGGGCAAGATGCGGCAATTGTGTTGCGGCGTTTAATTTCGCTAAAAAATCATCGCCGTTTACACTTTCCGTTGCCAGCTCAAACCCCTCCTCATTTCTTATTAATGCAGCCAGGCTCTGCCTGAAGATATTTTGATCATCAATAACTGCTACGCGAATTGTTTCCATTTTAAGTCCAGGCTATATTTTTTATCCTGATGAGCATTTTAAAACCTTTGCCGTCCGGGCTTTCCATATTAAAGGTTGCGCCTATTATCCGCAGCCTGCTTTCTATATTCAGCATTCCCATACCTCTTTTTTGGTCGGTTAACGGCAAGCCACAGCCGTTGTCATGATAGCTAATGAGCACCCCATCCTCCTCGCTGTCAAAATCGATATGCACCTCTGTTGCCCCTGCGTGTTTCAGGGTGTTGTTGAGCAGTTCCTGCATAACCCGGTATAGCGAAATTGCGGCGTTCTGCTCAAGCTGGTCGGGCGCTTCGCCGGCGTTGTTAGTGATATTTACCTGCAGGCGGCTACTTTGGGTGGTAAATTCACACAGTTCCTCGAGTGTCCCCAAAAAACCGTAATATTCCAGCCCGGGTGGCGACAGGTTATGCGAGATATGCCGCACATCCTGGATCACCCTGTCGATAATTGACTTACTGGCACGCCTAAAGCTATCCGCATCAGCCGGCTTATCCTGGTTAAAGGCTTCAATGGTAAGCCGCAGGTTTGAGAGTGCCGTGCCTACATCATCGTGCAGGTTTTGCCCTATCCGCTTGCGCTCCGCCTCCTGCGATTCAATAACCGTTTGCAGGAGTTGCTGCTGATGGGCCATTTCGGCCTGCTGCAATTGCTTTTGTTTTTGCAGTAGTTTATTTTGGTTGCGAATGAAAATGATTACAAATGAAACAACCAGCATAAACACACCGCCTATGCCAAGCAGCAGCAGGATAAAAATATTATCACTCGTTTTTTGCATATAAAAAACCGGCTGTAAATAACAGGTACATTACCATTACCAGCGTGGCGTGGATGGTGCCAAAAATGTAATTTACCTTTAAGCTCGCATGTTCATAAAGTACATTTAAAAATGCAAAATGAAATAACGAACTGCCAAAGTAAACCAACAAACCGGTAACCATCCAGTTTAATGGCTCCTGTACCCAGGGTTTTTGATTGTCAGATTCGCCATATTTAAAAAAATAATAAATACATAGCCCGATAATTATAAGTGCACCAATTGGCCGCGGATAAGAGTTAAACTGGTAGATACTTTGGATAAAAACAAAGTCAAACACACAAAATACAGAGAATATAATCATTAGTCCCCCGAGATACCGGGAGACTAATTGATTATTTAAGGCTAATTGGAAAAATCGTACAATAAAAAGAAACTCAATTATGGTATAAAAGTGCAGTAGCGGTAAATTATTGACTTGGTGGGTTCCCAGCAAACGCGATACTATTTCAATTATTGCAGCAAAAATCAGGTATGAAAAAATTATTTGTGTGACTACATGTTTGTAGCCACTCTTAATTAAACCCGCGCCCAATGGAATAAGTATTGATGCAGGAACTACAACAATAACATAGGCATGTTTCATATGCTAAGGTTTTAAATCGAATTCTTCAGTAAGGAAAGGTACATATAACTCGCTTTGCTTATCACAATAGACCGGGCATGGTGCTGTAAAATCATAAATGGACGTATCATTTGGATTGGTAGGATCGCTTTTTATAAGGTCCTTATGGTGCCTGTGGTCATCAGTTTTCAGGACCGGCACTACCATACCGCGCAATTCGGTTACCGTGGGATCTATAATCGGCTCGTCTTCTCCTGCCAGGCCAAAATACATCCTTATGCCCTTTAAGGTGTCGGGCGGATAGGCTGCCTCTAATTGTTTAATGTCATCAAAGGAAATAAATATAGCCCTTGGTATCGACTCATGATTTTTTTTAAATTCCGGCATGGCGCCAATGGTCTTTAGCCACCTTGTTACGCGTTCCCTTGCAAGGGAAACGGGAATGGTTGTGCCCTGACCGGGATCTGTGTGTTTTTTCATTGTTGTGGGGTTTAATTTGATTAGGAAATTTAATGAACTTGGATATACAAAATGATTTAGCCAGCCCCACGGAATGCTGCGGCAGCCCTTTTTGCGGGGATGGTTGCTGTTTTCATTTTTGTGTACGATTAGGATTTATAAATTATAATTATTGAAATTCAATTGAATTCAGGTTCCCGTAAACGTTAATCCGCGAAATTATCCATGCAAAGCAATTAAATGCAGCCGTTTACAGGTAAAACCCGCTATAACTGATTTAAATACAAACACAAAGGCAAAAAAATTACAAGTTGTTTAAATGACTCATAAGGCTATCGGTAAAAAGCAAGTTAAATAACTGATATCCAGTACCTTATTTATTCACTTTATTTATTTTTAAAGATATATAAAGTATTGAATAATTAATCAATAGCTAATACATTTTTTTAAAGATTATTATTTAACCTATAAGATAAAAATTACACCAAAATGTATTATTTAGGACGAAAAATGTGGTGATTTAGCAGGAGGGGCTCCAATGCTATTAAGGTAAGGGAAATACAAATTTAATTCGCCCCAAAAGCTTTATAGCCAAACCCTCCCCGGACGGGCTACCGTGTACCCACGTCTTTTTGTCAGGCATATTTTTCTTGACCCATAGGGTCTACCGCTTTGTAGCTAATAGAAAGAAAGATATTTTGCCCCGTAGGTGGCTACCCTTTACCAGCATTTCTTGCACGATGTGGGTACGATTTTTACAAATCTAACGGCTGGGTAGCCGCGTAGAGCAATATCATTAAGTTAAGCCGATTAATTGGTTTTAACCCTCTTTTCGAAGCAGAGAGGGTCGCCCAGCGCAGCGTCGGCGGGGTGAGTCGAACCGTCGTGCATTGGCGCCAATGCAATTGCGCGAACATCGCGCGCAGATTTACCCACCCGGTCGACGCTTCGCTGGACCTGCCCTCCCTTTGCTGCGCACAAGGAGGGCTAAAAAGCTAGCAGATTTACCCACCCGGTCGACGCTTCGCTGGACCTGCCCTCCCTTTGCTGCGCACAAGGAGGGCTAAAAAGCTTAACTTAATGATATTGCTCTATGAGATGAGGCAAAAATCTTAATCGTTATTTTTCTACAAAGCGGTAGAGCCTACGGCTCATTTTACTTCAAGTATTCTTAAAAATTGTGGGTACACGGTAGTCCGGAAGGGGGAGGTTTGGATGAGGCAATCAAGATTTGTGGTAAGAACTAATTATTTGCTTCGCTTAATTTTATGGCATTACGGTAAGTGTTTAAGCAAATAAACACAATACTAATATCAGGACAGCATATTTTTCCAGGCCTCCCAACATTTGTTGTCGTTGGCAATATGTTCCTTTAAAAAGGCAAAACCGTTGTAGATGATCTTTTTCCGCAGGTCCTCATCAAAGGCCAGCTGGCTCGCCCTGTACGACATTTCATCGGACGAGTTGCACAAAAAGCCTGTTACGCCATTTTCAATCAGCCCGGGGAAGGCAAAATCATTTTCGGCTATCATGGCAACGCCATGGGCATAGGCCTCGGGTACAATGCGGCAGTAGCTTTCGCGGCTGCCGCCGGTTTTATGCAAAATGCAATGCACCTTTTTGTAAAATTCGCTTACGGGAACCTGGTTGGGCGCTATCGCCTCCCATTCCATCCCCAGTGGCGGGAAGCCGCATTTTGCAGCGGCGTTTTCGCCCCAGCCCATTATGACAGTTTTCACGGGGAGCGGAGCACTGATCTTGTAAAACATGCGCCAAAGATCGCCGGGATATTTGCTTGCATCGTCGCGCGAGCATCTGCCTGCAACAAACCTGTCATTGCATGGCTGGTAGCAAAACATATCGTCCTGTAAATTAAAATATGGACTATAGTCCGTAAAGCTGTTTACCGGGCCGTGCTCTTCCAGTCCGGGCCTTAACATTTGCTCCTGGTAGGCGCTCACAAAACCAAACAGGTCTATCCAGCCGTTTTGGTGTGCTATAATTTCATCGGGGAAGTGCCACGTCATGCAATTAAACCATATTACGCGCGCCGGCCGGCCCTTATCCATAATTTCGGGCAGCGACTCAAGAAAGCCCTCACAACAAAACGAGGCCACCACCTTATTTTTAAAGATCGCGGGGAAATAGGTATGTGTTACGCAGCCCAGTTCATTGCATTTTGCCAGCACAGGCGGGTTAGGCGGCGACATGGGCACCAGGTTAACACGCACGCCGTTTTTAATCCAGAGATGAATGTTATTAAAAAGCTCGGTATCGGCCCCGCCTATAAAACCGGGGTAACCTGCTATCCAAATTTCTGTTCCCTGCATTTTGACTCCTTACAGAAAACTGTCACGCTCGTTCGGCCGTCCAGCGTAGATCAGGTAAAACACATAAACGTTTTTAGGCCGTGTTTCCTCGCCGGTAAGTTTAGTACCCCCGGTGTTGTCAGTGAACAAGCCCGTTGTAAAGGTTGACTTTGCGTTTACCAATGAATCAGCATTCGCCACGTCGCCACCCGGAGCGGGTGTGCCGGGATAGTCGGTATACCCATGCTCATGTGTTTGCACCATACATACCTGGGTTGAACCAACCCCCTTAGCAGTTCCCGTACTACCGGGCTGAACTACCCTGCTGTCATACCCGGGATCTTGCTGCGCGTTCATTGCCAATCCCCTCAAAAAATAACCCCTGTAGTCGGGCAAATTGAACATTGGGGCTGTTCCGCCGTATAGATTGTTTATTACCCTAAATAGGTGTGGGAAAATTATTGACGACAATTGTGTGCCGTCACAAACTATCCACCCTGTGTTGTTCTCCAGCGTAGGGCCGAAATTATTCATGCCGCACCAGTATGTTGTTAGGTTGATGTTACTCGCATTTGCAACAATTGTTCCGTATGGGATAAATGGCTGTATCATAGCTTGCTTATTTAAATTCGGGTAATTCGTTATTTTCCTGTAATATGGTCATGGTGGTGGGTACTACTATATTCCAGGGCTCACCAATCCGTACTTCACGGTCGTTCATTCGTTCTATTTCGTAGCAGTAATTTAAATATTGTTCGCTAACAGGCATCCCGCTTGTTGCCCCGCCGTTGTTATTGTATATCAAATTCAGGGCATATATTTCGTATCCGCGCCTTACTGCAATATTAACCTTAGCCGATTTGGCCTCCAGGAATTTATTGAACTCCGGGTCGCGGTATAGTTCCTGGTGAATGTCGTCCCAGTCAAGCCCGGTTTGCTGCTGAATACAATAGCTAAAAAAGGTGTAGGTCATCCTTTCCCATTCAAACGCCCTTTCCAGGTAATTCCAGTTGATAAACGCATTCGGGTTTTTACGCTGAATAAGTTCAGCAAGCAATTTCAAACAACCCTTTTTCAGTTCATTCCGCTCTATTTTTCGTTGCAGCGTCCAGACTTCCTTTAGGTTTTCCTGTTTAAAATAAGCTTCCCTTTGCTCTTCATAACATTCTGTTATCAATTGATACATCTGGATCTGCCACGCAGTATAAACATCCGGATCGCAGTTGCAAAGCACCTCAATGCTGATGGTATAAAAATTTGAATTACACATTACCGATACCGGGATGGTATTTCCTGCATTAGCCAGCGGCACAACATTTTTAACGCTGTTTACTATTTGTTTAGGAAACATAGCCGGAACCGCCGGAAAGGTATTTGACGATGAAGAGGAGGAAGATGAAGACGGTGCCGGCGGACTTGCAAAAAGGGATAGTTCCGCTGATGGTGATGATGATGACGACGATGATGATGATGATGATGACGATGACGATGATGATGATGAACTACTTGGATTAACAGGTGTAGCGCTACTGTCATACACAGCTTCTCCTATCATCACCATTAACGCTGTTCCGTTAAAAATATAGCTTATTGATGCCGAGCTTGCCTGGTAACCCTCCGGAACCTGTATTAAGGTTTGTGTAACCTGCGGCATATTTTGCAAAACAGCCTGAACTGTTTTTTGCGCGGCAGGCGGTAAGGGATATTCCCTGATATTATAAGTATTAATATATGTCAAATAGTTGTGCCTTGTTATTTCTGAATAGTGAAAGGCAGGCGGCAAATGCTTCGGCGGCACAGGAATATCGTACGCGCCATCGTTTAGCTTAAATGAGGCTGCCGGGTACGGTACACCAAACTCAATAACCGGCCTTATGCCATAGTTAATAAGCGAGGTTTTGTAAATTTTATTAACCCAGCGATAAATGCCGCGCAAATTGGTGTGTCCGTCGCGATTATCCACCTTACTTATGTCCTTGCTGGTGCTACGGGTAAGGGAAGTTTGCTCATACCTCGTCCTCAGTTTTTGCTTAACACTGTGCGATGCCCTACCTGTTAAATTACGCATGTATTGCAAAACATCCTCATTGCTCGTTTTTCCCGGTGCCGATGTTAAGGTCCAGCTACCTGTAAGGGCCTCGGTATTTGCAGTAGTATCAAATGTTTTGGTGATGTTAGGGTTAAAGGAAAATGTATCCGTATCGCTGGCCGCCAGCGTTCCCATTTCCTGCCCTATGTTGTAGTTTTCGTACTTATCTACAGCATCAAGGTCATCTATGGCATTATCGTTGTCACTTTTGTTAGTGATCTTTAGCTGGTGCAGCTGCTCGTCAGATCTTACCTTTAATTGGTGTGTCATTACGTTTTCAATAAACGCAATTTCACCCGGCTCATATCGCAGCAGGTGCTGCTTGATCACCATCAAGTCGCCTATACCAAGCGGCGTGATATAGCCTGTGCATTTTCCGTCAGCGGCATCGCCAATATTGTTGTTACCAAGCAATAACAAATTGTCCGGCAAAATTACGGGGCATTCCAGCAGCTTGCCTGTTTCAACTGCAGAAAGGCTGTCCTTCTCTACTAAAATACTCATTACGTTCAAAGCGCGCAGGGCTCTAACCAAATTAGCGACCAGGTAATAATAACCGGCAGAGACATATATGGCTGCCAGGTAATCCCATACTTTTTGCACGGTTGGTTTTAGATCGATGCTTAACCAGGTGTCGATATCGTGGTCCGTAACTACATTAAACTGTGCACTTAATGCCTCCAACACTATTTCATCTTTTTGCTGGATCAGCCATGTGTACAGTTCACCCAATTGCCCAACTGAAACGGGTACACTTATATTTTGGGCATATTCTACCATCAGTTGCCTGGCTGCTGTTAAACATTCCGTAGCAGCCGGACTATTTGGCGCTGAAGCGGCATGTTCCGCATTGGCAAAAAAGGCCGACTTGTCAGTGTTAGTTATAGCGGCCACTGTGTCATCAGCTTCGCCCTTCGGTGGCCTGATGGTTTTAAAATGGCACAGATCAAAATAATTTATATTTTCAATTATCACCTCCTCGTCATCGTTATCCGGGTAAGGGATTGGCGGCACAGGCGGAAACGGAGGTATGGGTGGGTAGGGAGGAAATGGCGGATATGGGGGCACAGGAATTGGGATAGGCAGCATTTCACCATTGTATTCATGCCGTATTTCATTGCCGTAATTAAACCGGGCCCAAATACCTGTTAAACCATTTTGAGTATAGCTTAATGTTATTACACCCGAAGCCGAATAAGGATGATTAATGCTATCACTTTGTAAATCGAAGCTAAGTTGCTGGTTGATTCTTTCAAATACCGGGATATCCGAAGGCCTGAATAAAAAAAGATAAACCTCTACCTCCAGCACATTGCCGCTGTTATCTTCCTTTAACCGAAATGTAAACCCCAATTTATCCACATAAATGGTATCAGAAATTGTATGTTTAAATTGTGATAACATTTCGGTTATGTGACAGCTTATTTTACAGTTATTTTCAATACATCTTTTATTACAGATGCCTCGCCAACGGTATACAGGTCCACATGTGCGGTTCCGGGCTCGTCCGAAGCATATTCCATTCTACCTCCCTTAAAGCTTAGTTCGCCGGGTCCGGTTAACACAAAATAATACCATTCATTAGCGGTAACCTGCAGCGCTGTACTTTGACCCACAGAGATTTCGTCGCCGGCCGTTGATTGTAATACTCCTTTGTAGTTATTGTCGGCATTTGGTTTCAGACTATGTTCCAGGGGGCGTTGATGGAACGTTTTATACAGTTCCCTGATAAAGCTATTGCAGGCAATGGTGGTATCAGCCACGCTATCCACACTTATCACCAGGTTGGCAAAAAGAAAGATGCCATGCTGCATTTCGTCTTCCGGGTATACATAAGCATCGTTACCAAATTCCGTCGGCCGGGCAAATTCGTCCAGCGGGCGCATATAATTCTGTAAAAACTCCTGGAATATTTTCTTAGCCTCATCATATGAAGGTGCTTCCACCACTTCTACCTTAAAAGCCTGTTGATCATCTTCGGGATTAACCCACATATAATACCCGTCAATAGCCCTACCTGCAAAATCGCCAGGTGTTTTTGTTACTAACTTCCAACCAGGAAATTCATTACCGTTCATAAAGTAATTGTGGATGAAAAACTTAGCTGCACCAGGTTCCGTTTCGGCCCATTGATGCATGTTATGTTGATTGCTCATTTTTTTTAATTGTTTGTGGTTAAATTACTGATCTTCTTTTACGCGTTGTAGCAGGTTTAGGCACACATACATCACACCCTGTGGCACCGGCTACGGTTAGGTTAGCCCGGTAATCTGTAAGCGTGTAACAGATCCCAAATTTCATATCCACGGGTAGTAATCCAACCGGCGCCCCGCTGCCCCTGTTTGTGTTTAACTCAAGGCAGGCATCGTAAACATTCGTATCTACCGTACAGGCGTCCTTCCATGCTACTTCATGGTAGCTAAATTTACCATTAAAAGGTACGGCAAAATTAGTTGTCCCGATAGCGCGTAATGTTCTCAAATCAAAGTTCTTTTCCATTCGCGACTGCCAGAGCTCGCAACCCAGGATATTAGTAAAGGACGATACAATAGTGGCGCAATCACTGCAATTCACTAGTTGACCCCGTCCAAAACCACCGTTCAATCGTTCCAAAAAGGCAGTGCATTTAAAATCGGGATATGAATAATAACTATCCCCCGTTACGGTATCATATTTAATTAAAGGATGTAAGGCTTCGCCCAGTTGGAATATCGCAGTAGTTATTGCAGCCTGTACCTCATCGGCTGTTTTGCTTCCTTTGGCCCATATGCACACCCAATCTAAAACGTCTGTCCATGGCAGCTGTGTATCTGCACTGTTATTTGCATGGCTCCATGGCGCACCCGATTGTGAAAGCAAGGTATAAACAGTAAAGTCGGTGGTTGTCCCGGCAGCATCCGTCCAGCCATTATCTCCCTCAGCCTGGTACTGCCATTGCCATTTAACGTCTAATATATCAACGCCCAGGCTGTCAAAATCAGTACCTGCTAAAGAGAATGTAATATAATCAGGGCCCATTGTTACGTCTGTTTCAACTACGTTACCCATGTGTCCTCCGCCTTGCGTCCTTATCTTGACTTCAGCGCCGGGGGTATCACAGGTAAACTTAGCCTGTACGGTAATGGTTTTTCTGCTGGTATCATGTATTGAGTAGGCCGCCTTTGCTGCCTTCCCTGTTTTTACAGGCGTCCATTCAGGAGCCGTTATAGCATTAGCAAAGTTTTTTCTTATGTTCAGTGCGCCGGTGTCTATTGTGCCCGGAGTGTGATTAAATTTAATCGCATCTATTTTAATTTCCATTGTCTGTTGATTTATTTTCTGATAGATCATTTGATTCGCCCTCGGCCTTCGGGGCAGTTTTTGGGCTAGGCTTTGGTGCTGGCGTTGGTGGCGGCTGATAGGGGAAATCCATCTCTTCGCCTTTTATGTTTATTGTGGCAGCATCTTGTTTGCCTACAAACTCAATGTTCAACTCTCCGCCATAAAGCCCTGTAAAAAAACTAAGGCTCTTGCTGCCAAAAATTGAGCTTATTGCCGCTTCAATACCGGCTGTGCTGCCGCCACTTTTGATGATTTCCTCCAGGTATTTCCGTTCATAGGCAATATTGCCACCTCTTGAGTCCGGGTAATAATCGGAGTCGGGGCCATGTTTAAGCAGGTTTTCCAACTGCCCGGTGTTATTCCAAACTGACGACCCCACAACACATACCGTTGTTATTGTTTTCCCACTAATAATGGTGGTTAATTTTGAGGTATCATACCAGAAGGAAAATGGATTCAACACTATGTGGCAACCAGCAATGGTTCCATCCGTACAGATGCAGGTAACTGTAAGGCAACTTGTTACCTTTGAGTATGCAAGCGAGTTTTGGTCACTGCTCTTTCCGTCCACCTTGTTAAAGGCGAATTCGTGTAATATTAATTTTCCCATTTCAGTAATTGATTAAGGTTAAAGGCCTGGTTATGGCAGGTAAATAAAATCGGAATAAGCTTCCTTCCTTATGGTAAAATCATATCCTGTGTTTACGTCACCTGTTAGCACCGCTGTTTCTCCGGCCTGTATTACGCTTGGAGGGATCAGGATCTCCCGCGCTACAAGAACACTGCCTTGTACCACTTCGGGCCTTACCTTGCTTATAAAAAGGTCATTTTGAACAATGAACTCCTGCGAATAGCCCGGCGATGTTGGCAGTGAGTAGTAGATCTGGTTGTTACGGATAACATTGATGTAGATAAGCCTGCCGACTTTTTTGTCCACCTCCACAATAACTTCATTTGCTATTTCGGGCGAGTCAACAGCAATTAAATTAATTTCACTGCCCGATTTAGTAACTCTGAAGGAACCCTCTCCGTCGGTAATCGGAAGTATTGCCGATTCGTACATGATATTTCCTCCTGCTGAAGTATAAGAAATGAAGATCCCGTAAGTACTGCCAATATTGAACCTTGCTTTTGACCCGATCGGGATATAGGCAGTCATCCACGCATTAACACTGATGCTCATCACATCGTCTACCTTGCGGTATAGGGCTATGCTGGTTTGCGGGTCGTCAGATTCATTGATAACGTATATGTACGACATTTTTTAAGGATTAAAAAATCGCCTGTATGGGATCTGGGTATCGGAGTAGCAGGTAAAATGATTACCTCAGTGCGCTTCGAAATATATTAATCAGGGAGGGGTAAATTCCCATACAGGCGATTTAGGTTTAAGTATTTGTTAATTATTAATTACCGCAAGGTGCAGTATACAAGCCGTTCTTCACGGTTATGGTATAACCGGTGTTAATGTCGCCGGTTACGTAGGCTGTTTGGCCGGGTTGTATAGCAACTTCAGATGTTGACAGTTCTTCGGCTACTAAAACACCACCCTTAACTACCTCAGGTTTAACCTTTGCAAGGTAAAGTGTAGGGATAATGCTAAAGTCCTGCGAATCGCCGGGAGAAGTAGTTTGCGGAGGATAAACAACATCGCCTCCAAGTGTGATGCAAACATCAACAGCCTGGGCCACCTTCTTTGCAACTGAAACCAATACCTGGTTATCAGGAAAATCGGTAGTTGATGCGCTTAACGTTATGTCGTTGCCGTCCTTTGATACCTGGTATGATCCTTCATAGTCGGTGATGCCCAAACATTGGGTCTTGTAGCTGATCCCGTCCTGCGGATAAATAACGTGTACAGCATAATTGTCAGGAATAGGCACGTAGGCTGTGGTTCCCACACTTGGCGAAGCTGTACGCCATGCTGCTACCGTTAGGTTAGGAGTTGCCGAAAACTTTTGGTAGATCGCTAAATTCAAGCTGTCGTTATCGACAGTGTTGTTGATGATATTAATTTGCGGAGTTGCCATTTTTATAGATTTTTAATGTGATAATTTTAAAGAATTTCTGAAGGCTAAAGCCATTAACAATGCGGGTCTTGTAAAACAAAGAGCGTTGTTAAAAACTGTTACACATACTAAAATTCAATACGATTTAAATTTTTTCCTACTCTGTTTCTGGCTTTTCGGTTTCGCCATTTTTATCAATGAAGCTTCGTTTGATATCTCAAAGTAAGGGAACAAATCGGCCGGATATAAGAGTATAAATACCTGTTTTTAAAACAGGTATTTATACGTATTGGAAATTTGGAGACGCACCGGCTAATTCCCCGGATTGGGGACGGCGCTGCACTGCAATTAGTTATTCCAGGTGCATAAAAGCACTATAACTTATTGAATTACAGGAATTAAATTACAAGGATCAATACTTTGCAAACACCATACCAGGCGCCGCGTCCATGGAGAGGTTGTTAAAGAAATGGGGAGAAATCATTGTGCCGGGCTTTCGGGCCATTGAACCGGCAATGCAATCCACGCTTACGCGAACGATTTCATTTGAATCCGGAGTATTTACTTATCAAGCTATAAGCCGCGTCAACTAGTCTTTTACCATCCGGCTGCCATAAATCGGGCCAACGCTGTTTTGAGGTTTTGGAATAAACTTAATAGTCACCTTTGATTTGCCTTTGGTTAATTCGATAGGAATTTCGTACGAAATATTGTAAAACTTACTTTCTTTATACTTATCCAAATTTTCGGTGGCCAATTTTATACCGTCGACATAAATGTCGAACACCCTGCCCCTGTTATCTGTTCCCCAGTAGGTATCAATAAGCGTATTGTGCCCGGATGAAGAAACGTTCATATCAAAACTCAGGAATCCACCGTTTTCTGTAGCCCGCCACTTCTTTTGGTGATCCTCACCGGTAGTTTCATTCTCGCCTTTAAGGTTATGATCCCGCTCCGGCTGCATCTCTCCTAAACGGATAATGTCGGTGGTGTGATCCTCTATTTCCTTTTCCCGCCTTTTTTCCTCTTCATACTTAATTTTCTGTACAGACCATGCTTCCGGTGTAAAAACATCCCAGTAAACGGAATAATATTCGTCTTTGGTTTCATTGAATGGGATGAGCTTAACTTCCGTTGGCTGCGAAATATTGATGCTGTTAAATTCCAGGTCGGCCTTGTTAACCATTTGCAGCCATTTATTTGGATCTTTTTCATTGGTAACAAAAACCGGGATTCCCTTTAACGGATCGGGCTCTGTTTTACCTAATACGCCGGCCAATAATACCGGGCCATAAAATATGGCCTTGCGGCTTGCATTGTCGGGCATGCCTTCGGTGTAAATATTTTCCGGCGTTGTGTATGTTATCCGGTCATTGTTCGCCCATTTGCGATTAATTGAGAAATAGCCTTCCGAGTCAACAATTACCTGTTCTGTTTTACCATTAATTTTTACGGTACAATTTTCGGCCCATTTTGGCTTGCGCAGCCGTATTGTAAAAATGCGGGGATTTGCCAGGTTAACGGTAAGGAGCGTTGCATCTTCCGAAGGCAGTTTATTTGTAAGCGTTATTTTAGCGCCCTTCTCAGTCCAGTTTAATGTTGATGGAATGAGGAGATTCACATATAAGCTGCCATCAGCTCCGCGGAAATAAATACTTTCATTATACTTTACATGATTTTCCATTCCCGACCCAACACAGCAGGTAAAAGTGGTAAATGGTGTGCTGTATTCCTTTTTGCCACCCATCCGCAACGGCACGAAATAACACATCATTCCGTCTTCATGATTTTGCGACGCAAGAATATGATTGTATAAAGCCTTTTCATAAAAGTCCATCAATGATGCAGACGGAGTCACAGAAAACAAATGCCTTGTTAGCTTCAGCATATTGTAGGTGTTGCAGGTTTCGGTAGTATTTTCCGTAAGCCTGTCGTTTAACTTACCTGGTTCACTCAAATACTCATAATTACTATTTCCGCCCGTAGCATAGGAATGATCCTTTGTAATGATATTCCAAAAATTTACAGAGATATTTTTATCGTTTAAGTCGCCGGTTAGCTCATATCTTCTTGCGCTGGCAATTATTTTAGGAATTTGCGTATTGGAATGTTTTCCTGCTAAAATATCCTCACCCCGGGCGATGGGATCTAATATCCGTTTATCATAAAACTTGAGAGACGTGCGCAAATAGGATTCGTTCCCTGTTATTGCATATAAGTTTGCCATTGTTTCGGCCATCCCGCCATATTCGCAAAGCAGCATTTTCTGCAATTGATCATCGTTAAGATTCTTAATCGTCTCGCCTGTCCAGTCGCCCATACCTTCGCAAACCTTGAGCGCCTTTTTGTTACCGGTGTATAAATATGCGTCCAACAGGCCGGCCATAATTTTATGTACCGTATACCATGGCGACCATCCACCGTTCAAATCAAAACCTCCTGAACGAATGGTACCATTTTTTACTTCTGTCCAAATGGTATCTTCTTTTGGTATTGCGCCAATATAACCGGTTTTACGGGCTGCCTGGCAAGTACTTAATTCATCTACAATGTAATTCACCCTTTTCAAAAACTCAGGGCTGCGGGAAGACGCATATTCCATAGAAATTGCTGACAAATAATGCCCTAAGGTATGACCCGCCAGCCCGGAGGATTCCCACCCCTCGTACAATGCGCCTTTTGGCTTTAAGCCGGAATGGGACCGAAAGCCGGACAATAAACGGTCCGGTTCAATTGATAAAAGATAGGCGGAGTCTTTTTCCATCGCCTTTTTGAATGGGCCATCTAACAACCGCACGTCCTTTAAATCAAATGAATATGCCTTTATCGCGACTTTTGGCTTGATGGCAATCCTGTTATCATTCAGTTCCGGAACATATGATTGTCCAGCTATTTTATGATTATTCAGTATTACTATACCACAAACCAGGAAGAAAACGTGTCTTTTCATTTTAAATTGATAGGATATTTGCAGGACATAAAATTAGGATTGCCCGGCAATTAAAATTGCTGAAAATTGGCTATTAGTACCCGGATTATACCTACTATGCAACGATTGATCGCGGCCAGGAAAAACAAAGGGACAACCCTAGTTGCAAAAGGTGCAATTCAATTATCGTTTAAATACGATATTTCCGGTTATGCTTCGTGCTAAATTTGGCTAAAGCCGACTTTCGTTTTGTTCTCTAATCCGTCGGTTAAAACCGACGGCAATAAAACAAAAACTAACTATTTCATTGCCGTCCCTTTTAAGGGACGGAATATAAGTAATCTAACAAGGGCTTTAGCCAAAAAACCAGGGCGCTACAATTTGAGATGCACCCTTTGCAACTATCTTTTTCATCGGCCCTCAGTTGTTAGATTAGCTTAACCTTAATAATATTAAGTGAATAACGTTTTACCGCGATAGTTATCTTATTACCCATTGTTTTAAGCGTTTGTTCCTTAGGGGAAATAGCAGCAGGTTTTTCAAATGAATTTACCGCATCCAAATTATCGTTTTGCAATGTTATAACGGTTGCTGTAGATTTTAGATGCTTGCGGCCGCTAACAGTAAAACTTATCTTGCGGCCCTCGCCCAATGTGTTTACAAACTTAATGATCAGTTCATTTGATCTTTTATCAATCACCGCAGTTGCATAAGCGCCATCCTGCCCCGCTACATTTGCATTATTTAAGCTTAGAGGTACAACGTCGGTTCCCTTATTTAGAGAATATAATTTTTGCACATAATAATTGGGAGTACCGTATGAACCAAGGTTGTTAAACCAGATCAGGTCTGGTGTCCATTGCCAGCCTTCCACATGTGCAAATAGCGGCGCGTACGATGCCATGCTTACAACATCGGCATTACGCTCCAGGCCGGTCATAAAAGCCGCTTCAGACATTGCACATTGCCAGCTATTTCTATCGGGACTGGCAGCTGCCGTGTTATGAGCTGCATATTCACCGGCAAATATTTTGGGGCCCTTTCTGTCGTAATTATCGTAACGCTTTGCGTTATCTAAAAACCACCGTGGTGAACGATAATAGTGTTCATCAAGTATATCGGCATGCAATCCCCTGAATGTACTATTCAAAAAATCAAACTTTGGTCCGTCCGGATCCGGGCCCACGCTTGATACCAGTTTCATATAGGGGTATTTATCTTTTATGGCCTTTACAAAAATTTTCCAGCGGGGTATGTATTCATCTCCCCATTGTTCGTTACCAACCCCCATCATCTTCAGGTTAAATGGCGCAGGATGGCCCAGACTGGCGCGCAATTTACCCCAGGTGGTATTTGTCGATCCATTGGCAAATTCTATCAGGTCGAGCGCGTCCTGTACATAAGGATCCAGCTGATCCAATGGCACGGTTTGCGCCGTGTTAAACTGGCAGGCCATACCGCAATTTAATATGGGCAAAGGCTCGGCGCCAATGTCTTCGGCCAATTGAAAATACTCCAGGAAGCCAAGTCCGAAACTCTGGTAATAATCGGGGGTCGACCGACTTTTAAACTCGGTGTTCCAACGATTTATAATCAATTCACGCTTATCGATATCACCAATAGTCTTCTTCCATTGGTAACGATTCAACAAATCACGCCCCTCTACAATGCAGCCGCCGGGGAAGCGTATAAAACCAGGCTTCATATCGGCCAGCTTTTGTACCATATCTGCACGCAAGCCGTTTGCCCGGTTTTTCCAGGTATGTTCCGGGAAAAGCGAAACCATATCCAGGTCTATCGACCCGATGTATTGCGCCCACACATTTAAGCGCGCTTTATTGGCCGTACCGTGGGATTGAAGGCTAGCCTGGTATTTTTTCCAATTGGGTGCATCCGGGCTTAACGTTGTTTTTCCCAAAACCTCCCCCATCTCATTTACCAGTTCAATATGCAGTTTCACTTTGCTGCCGACATGTTGCCTCGCCAGTACCGAAAAGTTATAATTTTCACCGTTCTTAATCCCCATTCCCCTAAATCCCTCGTTCGACAAACCGTAATACCCATTGTCCGAGTTAACACTTAACGTAATAAAATGTGGATTTTCAGGACGTTCAGCGGCCCTGTCTATTACCTGTACTTCGCCGCTTCCATTATCCTTTTTAATTTCCGTCCACCCCATAAGGCTCGTACCGAATTCAAACGACCGGTTCTTCACCAATTCCGCATATAAACCACCGTCGGCTGCCATATTGATGTCCTCGAAAAATATCCCGTACATCGTGGGCTGAATATGGGCCTTTACATTATTGAGATCAATAACATAAGTACCCGATTCTTTATTTTGCTGGGCATTGGCCAAAAGGCTGGTGCCCGCAATACAAACTGCTAAAAAATACTTTTTCATCTTATTATCTCGCTTTTTCCGACACCCTTAGCAGGGCCGCGCCATGTGTATTAATTTTTTGTTGATATTGCTGATCAAATACCCCCAAATCCTGCTTCGCCCAAAGATCACGCACTGCTATTTTTCCCTTTAATCCGAGGGCTGAAAAATCAACACTCACATTTTGCTGCGCATCACCCAGATTAAAAAGGGCCACGTACAGATCTTTGCTACCAGGCACATGTGAATACCACGCCATTGCATTTTGAGTTTTATAAAGTTGACGCGGATTTGTTCCATGCTGATTAACAGCAAGTACTTCACTATTGGTAAACAGTTTTAATTCCTGCTCACGGTTCTCGGGTAAATTGCCGCCAAGCATTAAGGGTGAGCGGTAAATGCTCCAAAACGTCATGTGTGTATATTCCTCATCCCTGGTAAACCGGCTATAGCGCTCCTTACCAACCGGGCCCCGTTTGGATAGCTTACCTATTTGGATCATATCGCAATCGGGCCAATGGCCGGGGCCACCTGTACCTTCCCATTCCTTAGCATAGTCAAACATTTGCAAAACAGCCTTCCATTCGTCCCAAAAATCATCGGCCATGCGCCACATATTTGCGTGCTGCTTTATGTGATCGGCCTTATTAACCGGTGTGGCTCCCGGCGATGTACTGAAAACTATTGGTCTTCCGCATTGGTCAATGGCTTTTTTATAACCTTCAATTTCAGCAGCGCTGTAAGGCCTTGAAAGGTCGTCTACCTTAATAAAATCAACACCCCATTGTGCATAGAGATTTAATATGGAGTTCAGGTACTCCTGTGCGCCTGGCTTTGCCATATCCAGGCCGTACATATGGTTCATCCATGGACATTTTGAACTGGTATCCGCTATCATATCGGCAGTAATACCTTTTGCACCCAATACCGGCGACTTTGCCCAAACCGCCTGCCGGGGGATTCCGCGCATTACGTGGATGCCGAATTTAAGGCCAAGGGAATGTACATATGCAGCCAGCGGCTTAAACCCCTTTCCGCCAAATGCTGATGGAAATTTATTGACATGCGGCGTTAAACGCCCCCATTTATCCATGGCCAGCCATGGCACAAACGAGCCATCCTCCAGGTTCTTTTGAAAAGGGTTCCCAATATTGCTGCCCGGCGGATTATCATACGACCATAAAAAATCGACTACAATATATTGCCAGCCGTATTGCTTAAGGTTTTTTGCCATGTAACCGGCATTGGCCCTTACTTCATTCTCATGCACTGCCGAACCAAAGCAATTATAGCTGTTCCAGCCCATTGGCGGGGTTTGGGCAACGCTTTTATTCTGCGCATTTAATGCTGCACAAAAATTAAACGTTAAGATGAAAATAAAAATATTGCGAATGGTTATACAAGACATTGCTTCATCGATTTAAATATTGTCCATAATAGGATCACGGCCCGCGTTTCTCCAAAATACCTCTTTACGAGTATACTAATAAGATGCGGGGTAATTATCCTTACTCAACTGGTTTATAATAAGTGTTGAAATAACACTAATTATTTCAAATAAAAAAGTTTTTCTCAATATTTATTTAAACCTCCGAAACTGATTTATATAGAACTTGCTAACATTTAGTCAGGAAAAACAAGTGCGTTCACGAGCCGCAATTTCAATAAGTACACTACATGAATTAGTGTATAATGCAATAAAATTAAAGATCCCTTACAAACCGAACCGATTTTGCAGCATCATCATTTATACTCCCACCAGACAAGCGCCTCGACCAACTTTTAACAATAATTTATCCATTAAATATTTTTATTTAACATTAATAAAAGTAAATTAACCCACAAATCCTTCACCTTCAATATATGACAACTATAGCAAATTACATCGCGTTAAGTACCTATGCTTATACTACAGGTAACGAATTTATTTTTGTTCAGGGGAGCACCACTACCGGAGACGGCGGACAGGGTACCTTTTTCTGGGATCCGGCTGTAACAATAGGTACGGATAACGCCACCATTTTCGTAATCTCAGGCTCCGGCGCCTGGGTGCGTCTTTATTCCGAATACGTCAATGTGAAATGGTTTGGCGCGTTGGGCGATGGTGTACATGATGATACGGCTGCGATCAATAACGCACTGACTCATTTTAATACCGTAGAGATTACGGCCGGTATCTATAACATATCTAACATTGTTATTCCGACAAATACCACATTGATCATTACGCCACAAGCGGTTTTGAATCAAAAAACTTATGTAACAGCAGGGACGGTCGGTGTGGTAGAAATGGCAAGCGGATCCACATTAACCGGGGGCGGTGTTATCAGTTGTGATTCAACTGTAAGTGATTACGCAAATATAAACTATGGAATTTACATATTGGGAGATGATTGTGCCATTGAGAATATAACCCTGATGAAAAGTATATACGATTGCATTTTTGCTCAGAATTGCAACAACCTGGTCATATCCGATTTTACTGGTATAAATGTCGGCCATGGTGCTACGTTTATTCGTTGCAATCAAATTGTTATTAATAATTACACACTTCAAAGCCCTACGTTTAACTATACGATGGTTTATCCCCATTGCCTGGACTTATTTTATTGTGATGGTTATAAAATAAATAGTGTAAATATTTTCAACGTTAATGCTAGCTCGACAGCGCCTTCGCTGGCTATCAGCGGAATTACGCTAGGGGGGAATAGTAACGGCCTTTTACAAAATGTACTGATGAGTGGCTTTTTATCAACAGTAAAAACTGGCCTGCCAATTCCGGACGATGGTTCTATTAATTGTGTAATAACCGGAGTTACAATAAAGGGGTGGAACTATAGTACTGGCCTGGAGGTACAAGGCTGTAGAAATTGTATCTATGATGATATAGTGCTTGACGGCACAGTCATCAACAATACTATAGGCGGAACCGAAGGTATACATGTGCTGGAGACCGCCGTAACCGGAGGACTGGTGCCAGCAAGCTACAGCGGCTACCAGGTGCGCGACAGGGCATTGGCGAGTAACAATACTTTCTCTAATATTCGTATCATTGGCGGCTTTACGGGCATTAGAGTAGCAGCAAGTTTTAACAAGTTCATTAATTGCGAAACTATTGGCAATACTTATGGCTTCAGGTTATGCCAGGTACAGGGTGGTGTGCAAACCGGTTGGTGGCAATCAAATATTGTTGAATACATTGAAAGCAACGAATTTATTAATTGTTCAGCAAAACAATGTATAGCTCTCGGGTTTGTGATTTTTGGGGGTCAAAATAACAAGATTATCAATCCCCGACTAGTAAATAACAATATTGGGATCGGCAATGCCTATAATTTGAAGTTGATAACCAGCACAGTTACGGACACTTCGATCAGTATTGACACAACCGTGGTGGCCAATGCCTGGGCAGGTTATTATCTATTTGTCACTACTGGCGGCACAACAAATCCTTATCAACTTATTACATCGAATACTACAAATACCTTTACGATAGCAGGAACCTGGGGAACGACATACCCAATTGCCGGCAATGAGTTTGTCATAGTTGATAATCCTCAGGGTGATGTTTACATTAATGGCGGTACAATTACCGACGATCAGAACGTAACTTATTCAAAACTAGGTTCGATGACCGGCAACTTCACTTCCCTATCAGCTATTAATCAGTTAACTATTACAAGTCAGGGCGAAAAATTCAATTATAATCAAAAGATCAAGCTGTTAAATATTATTTCGGGCGCTTCCAGCCCTGACCTTATAGTACAAATCTCCTCATTGAATTACGGCTCGACCGACATCTTCAACATCAAACCACTAACACTTGGCGATGGTAGTCCGCTGGCAGGAAGCCTCACGTTACCCCTGATCGCAGGAACAGGGACGATTACTTCTGCGAATCAGGTGATCGGATCAGGAGTTACGAGTTTGATCAACGGAACAGGCACAAACTTTCCGGCTGAGATAGACGCCCATTACTGGATTCTTATTAATGGTACAACCTGGGCCCAAATATTGCAGGCGAAGACAGCGACTCAATATTACCTGGTTAACCAGCTACCCAGCAATGTAACTGGTGCAACTTTTCAAATCGTCAAATTTGACCTTCAAGGAATTCCGTCCCAGCTAAACGGGGTGTCATTCAATCGCTATTACGGGAATGTGATATTGGATGGCACCACGATTATAAACAACTCAACTTCAGCAAATCTGAATACTTTTGAATCCAGGTCGGTAGTGTTTGTTAAAATTCCCACAAATATTACTACGCCCGATGTGTCAACCAGTATCTATTACGCCACCTCGAATGGTGTATCCACCATGATCAATAACTTTCATAACGCCTATGCCGGCAAGCGGATCATCGTGCAGGTAATGGATAGCATGACAATTTTCCAATTTACTGGTGCGACTAACCTTAAAGGATATGCCAGTAATTACACAGCCAACTCCGGAGACATATTAACCGCTGTTTTCGATGGAACAAGTTGGTATTGTCAGATTACACCCGCCAATGGAATTGGTCCTCAACTGGAAAAATTTGGATCAAGTACTCAAAGCGGGAATGGAACGATCATCACATTTACTGTAGCACATGGCCTATCCGGAGTTTCTTCTGCCTCATATGTAAATGTTACCGGGAGGAGCGCAGCAGCTGCAAATATTTCGTGGGTCGATATTGACACAACCAATATTTACATTCACTATAATACGGCTCCTGTAACGGGCACCAATAATCTAATTTGGAATTGGGAAATTAAGCCCTAGAGAATTTTACAAAAAAAAATTGTAAGTACATCTAAGTTACGTTTGTACTTCGGTATAAATTTCATTAAGAGCAATTATATGAATTGGGAAGATATCAGATAATGGCCGACTCATACCTCCTAATTGCTGGTACTGGCTATAATATTTAAAATAAATCGCTATTTTCTTTTTCAGCTTAGTACCCCACAATATACCTACGCCCGTTTAGCACGGCTGTTTCGCTGTTAAATCATCTTTCTTTTTCATTAAATACTTAACAATTTTCCACAATAAAAGCGTTTATTCGCTATTGATTAAATAAGCCTGCACGCATGGTGTTATATTTAACTAATTTTAACTATCAATCATTTGGTGTTTTGAATTTGCTTTCTTTAATTTATAAACTTAATGTCAGCAGTAGCAACTCCACCCCAAATCTCTAAGCTTTCGCTCATCATCCTGCTTATCTTGCTTTTACCGGCAGGACTTTCAGCCCAAAATCTTTTCCTTGAAAAGATAGACGTATGCAATACTTCAAACTATTGCATGGACTGCGGCGATCCAAAAGCAACCTGCGACCAGATTATCCTGGACAATATCGCCGAAAAAACCCAGCGTAAATACATGTTGGGTGATTTCAATGGCTCGTTAAGCTTCCAGGTTTTGGTTGATCCTACTGGGTTTGGCTGCGTACTTAGCCACACCGACGTTACTAACAGCCCGCTGACAGCCGACTTGATCCGGTATCTGAATGGCTTTGTATGGAAACCGGCCCGGGTGAACGGCAAAATTGTAACTTCATGTGTGATCGTGGTTTTTCATATTGCCTATGGCAGGATGTCGGCCCAGATCCAAAGAATAGACCTGACCCAATTAAAGCCGCCCGGTGATCCAATTGTTTACAATAAAACTGTTTATGCTAATCCATCGTTAAAAACATACGATTTCACGGTGTGGACCAAATACAACTCCCCGCTTCCGGATAATATAAGCCTGTCATGCACGGTGGATAAATCTGATGTGCTGTGGTATGCAACCGCCAAAGGACTAACCCGGTTTGACGGTGAAAACTTCGGTCCTGTTAATGAATTTAACTCGCCATTTACAGGGCAAACAGCTATAGGAGGAATAACCACGGATAAGGACAATAACAAATGGGTGTATGTTGACAATAAGATCTATAAGTGCACTGATGATAAATGGCAGATCTACGACTTTAAAAAGTTCCTGGATGCCGGCGTTACCCATATTTTAAACAGCAGTAACGGCAAGCTTCTTTTTACCACCAATGATGGCCTTGTGGCGGTCAGAAATGATAAGGTGGCATTATTAAACAAAAAAAACATCCCGCAGCTACCCTCAAACGATATCTCCTACGCCTATGTTGATATCCGCAAACGCTTATGGATAGGCACATCAAAGGGCAGCATCATGATTGATAAAGACTTTTTTGTAACGGCATTTAATAAAACAAACACGCCGTTAAAAAATATGTGTATTTCAGGGGCAGTGGAGGATGAAAAGGGCAACCTTTATTTCTCATTGGTTGATTTCAATAAACTCTCTGCCGATGATGATAAAGAGGGCATTGCAGTGATGAATACTAAAGGCAACTGGTTTCATTATAACGATAAGAATTCCGGAATGCCGTCAAACCATGTTAATAATTTATTATACGACAAGTTTGAACATGTTTTATGGATAGGTACCGATCAATCAGGCATAGTAAGGTTCGATTTGAAGGATGGTTGGGAAAACTATCACAACGCCAATTCTACTGCGCCCGGTTATGAAATTTTTCAGTTAGTACAAGACTCAAAAGGGGTTATTTATGCAACTACTGCTAACGGCCTGCTAAGGATCAGGAAGAAAGCGGGATCCTGACCTGAATGCGCCTTTTCGTTAATGGGTTCTATCTCACTTTTTGTTCCGGTATCAATCGAACCTGCACCACAAGAATTTTAAGTCGTTAAAACAAAGTACTCATCCGGGAATAATAAATTATTTATTATTTTGCTGGTATGGCACCACTCAAGCTATCCAAATCTCAAGCCCGTAAAATTATTCTGCACGCGGCAGGTCTTGCTATCAGGGGACAGTTCGGAACAGGTTGCGAAGCGGTTTACCGCTTAATCGATCACCTGGGTTTTGTGCAGTTGGATACGAACTATGTGGTTGAGCGTGCGCATCACCATGTTATGGCTGCGCGCATCCCGGATTATCAACTAAACTGGCTGGATGAGTTAATAGCTGATGGTCGCATTTTTGAATATTTCACATCCGATGCGGGGTATATTCCAATGCACAACTTCCGCTTTTCCCTGCCAATAAAGGAAGCCTTTTCCATCAACAGGAAACCGCTGATGCCGGCCGAAGGACGACTCATGAAACAGGTATTGGACCGGATAGAACGCGAAGGCCCGCTGATGGTTGGTGATTTCGAAAACGACCGGCAAGAGGCAAGCACCGGCTGGTGGGATTGGCGACCGGCCAAAATAGCGCTTGAACGCTTATACCTTGACGGCAAATTGATGATTACCCGAACCAAAAAATTCCAGAAAGTATATGACCTTCCTATGAACCTTGTAACCGGAGATACGGATATAACAGTGCCGACGCCAGAGGAATTCGCCCGCTACGTGATTCGGCGTACCTTGGGTGCGCTGGGCATTGCACAAGTCAAGGAATTAAGTTGGCGTGCCAGGTACGTGAAGGGTAACTTAGTAAAAAGGGAGCTTGAAAAAATGGTAACGGCCGGCGAAGTGCTGACGGCTGTAATAGATGGCGTAAAAGCTTCACCGTTTTATATGCTGCATGATCAAAAAACAGACATCGAATTGTCTGGAGAGGCGTTTATTCTTTCTCCGTTTGATATCCTGAACGTCTTCCGGCACCGGTTACGGGATTTTTTCGATTTCGACTACCAGGTGGAATGTTTTGTACCTGCGGCTAAACGGAAATATGGTTATTTTTCGCTGCCTGTATTGGTAGGTGACACATTCGTTGCCCGGATGGACGCCAAGGCTGATAGGAAGCAAAAGCTGCTGATTGTCCATAACCTGCATTTTGAAGCCATAGAACTTACTGAAACGACGATAGAAAAGATAGTAGACGCGTTAAAGGCCTTTATCCAATTTAACCAATGCCGGGATATTATATTTAAGCGATCGAACCATGAGGCTTATCTGAATGCCATTACGACTGAATTTCAATAAAATCCTTTTTTGTTGACAATAGACGTTACCTCCGAAATGTCGTTTTTAAAGCACTTTATAAAAATTCGGCACCTTTGCTTATAGTCAATCACCTTCATAGATCACCCCGGAGGTCGGTGTTTCCTTCAACTCTATTTTTTTAAGGCCGGGCATTGCGTGCTTAAAATGCAGCCATAGCCAGCGTGCCACGTTTTCCGCCGTCGGGTTTTCTAATCCGGGAATATCGTTTAGCAGCGAATGATCAAGCCTATCCAGCACCGGCTTACATATTGCCTTCACATCGCCAAAGTCTATTACCCAACCCGCTTCTTCTAAAACCGGACCCGAAATAAATACGGTAAGATAATAGGTATGACCATGCATTGCCCGGCACTTGTGCCCCTCTGGTACGTTTGGTAAAAAATGCGCGGCGTCGAAGGTAAACTGCTTGTAAATATCCATTTTATTGCGTTATGCTAAATTCATGTAAAGTCATGAATGTCGGCAAAAATGCATTAACCGGTTTATTCAAAAAATGTCCTTGCTCACCTGTGTGCATTATTTTTAATAAACTTCGCTTTTAATCGATATTGAAGAGTAGGGGCAAATATTATTAAACTATAGAAAACGCCCATTTTCTTTCAAGAACAGGCGTATTGACTTCCTGGTGCTAATACACAAATGTCTAACCACTTTATCGCTGATGTGATTGTTAAATAGTCGGCTTACGGAAAACGCCTTGTCCTGTAGTAAAATACGAAAATAAGCTTGTTTTGATCCAATGGGTCCAACCGGGAGCACAGTCCTTGTAACACTCAACTTCAGGCGTAAGCCCTTCATGTGTAAAATTCAGATCTGTTATCCCATTGTTCTCGGTGAGATCAAAAATTAATTTGGTGTTAGCCCATTCCTTTTTGTCCGAATACCAGGGCATATTGCAATCGGTAATTAACCAAACAACTCTTTTACCGGGAATTAATTCCGCTACGGTAAAGTCAAAGAAAGAGTCTCCTCCCATCTTTACTATAAATTGATCATTTTGCTTTTCGGAGCTACCGCTAAAGGCTATCCCCCACCACCCGGGCACATTGCTGATCCTTTTGATCGCCTCGGCGGCGCTGATTTCCGCAGAAATACAGCTGGTGAAATTTTCCTTTTCCATTTTTGATTGATTTAATTTCTAAACAAAGGTCGGGCGACAGTGGGATTAAGTATTGTACAAATCGGAAGTCAAAACGTATAATGCTTGGTAGCAAGTTCGTTCGTGCTGTTTTGAAGATCAGTCGGGGTAGAACCGGTGAACCTTTTGAATGCCCTGATGAAATGGGATTGATCGTGGTAATAATGGTAAATGTGTTCCTTTAGGCTTTGATTGTTGATGCCGGCAGCGTATGCCTGGTAAAACTGTTTGAACCGGACTATCTCGGAAAGATTTTTGGGTCCGGTACCCATGTGTTCCAAAAATTTCACATGAAGCCATCGCGAACTGTAGCCGGTTTCCTTTTCAAGCTGTGCCACGCTTATGAGACCCCGGGAGGCAGATATGCGATTGATGCAATAATCGTATATTAGATCGGGCGCAGCTTTTTTCAGCCTTTTGATGAGAAAATTCTGCAGGAGCTGCAATTTCAACATCACGGAGTTTACTTCAGCAAGTTGCGATTGAAGTTCTTCTGCATAGTTGCCGATCAGGTCGGTAAGCTCTATAATTTGATTTTTGACCTCAGCGAACGATAAATGGAAAAACCGATACGCTCCGAGTGGGTTGAATTCAACGATTATCGTACCCGTCTGCACGTCTTCATACGAATCAAGGACGACAGGCGAATCGATCAGGCCCGTTAAACTTAGTTTATTTTCAGCTTGAATAAAGGTCTTGTCCCCAATGCCGGCCACTATCCCGTTGCGATAGGTAAGCGTTAATTTAAAATTTGCATTTGGGACGATCAGTTTTCTATCCGCGGCCGGAAGACGGCCCCCGCTTTCGAACACACACATTTTCTCGATGTACGGGCGTAGCAAAGGATGCGGCGTAACCGGAATGAATCGAAAATCTGTCATTTTGTTTCTCCCAACCAGGTATTAACGTTGTTTAAAGATATGGGTTAGAAATATCTTTTCCCAATTTTTATTGCTAGGCGGGTTATGACATTGGGCCTATTGGGAAATCGAGATTTCTGTGGTATCAGCTGGGATCCAACCAGCGACACAAGGATTTTCAGACGCTTAGCCTATGTTTATATGAGGCTTATATTCAAGTACTTATAAGTATATTTTATTTCACTTTAAAACATTTGTAAAACAACCTAATTAGTTGGCTCTTTTATAACTTACGCTTGCTTATTCTTAGATTACTCCATATCTTGTGCCACAATCACCTAACCCTGATTAATCAATGAGAAAACTATTTTACTTATCTGCTATTCTTTTCATTACGCTTGTTTCATGCTCAAAGAAGAATGAAACAAAACCCCAGCCGGCTCTAGTTACCATTAATGGAAAAGTTTACAGCACCGTAGTTATAGGTAATCAAACCTGGACCGCGGAAAACTATGACGGGCCAGGCGGAACAGCAAGCCCAAGAAATGACGAAGCAACTATCGGTAAATTTTATTTGTTAGCAGAATTAAAGTCAATTACTTTGCCTGCGGGATGGCGCATACCTACGCAAGCCGATTTTGTCGCTTTAATTAAATCACAGGGAATTATCACGGTGCATAATAATGGTGTAACTGGATTAGATACGCTGGGAACTCGTCATTTGAGGTCACAAAATAGCTGGGGAATCCCAGGCGATAATAAGTCAGGCTTTAACGCCCAGCCAGCCGGTTATTATAATGCTACTTATGCAAATGAATTTCCTTTCCTTAACGAATTTGCCTACTTTTGGAGCTCTACACCAGGAACGAACACAGTAGAGCCACCCAGCCAGTGTGTTTTTTATTTAATCGGCCTTCATACTTCAGCAGCGGCAGGTTTTACTCCTGTAGAAAGCGCTAATGTTGATCCAACCTATAGCGTGTTAAATATGGGTTACAGTCTCCGCTTTGTAAAAGATAATTAAGCTTCATAAGCTACGCAAACCTTACCCTCGTTCGGTTGCTTAAGTCGGGTTAAGGCTAGCTCTGCTTATGCCTGGCGCTAGCACAGGACCTTTCACACACGGGAAATTAGGCGTTCGTGACTTCTAAGTGCCAACATAACATCACACCAGGCTTCGTTCGGTTATAGTCAGCTTGCAGCAAACTAAACACTCACTGCTTATTTGCCTGCCTTTTTAAAAGGGAGCATTTTTAATTGACTTAAATTGAAAATGGTTCAAAGAAAGATGAAAGGTTTTAATTGATTTATATTCGTACTATATCAGCTAAACCAATTTATGAAAATTATCCCGTCGATTCTGTTTATAGTAATCTTTCAATTACGGTGCTTAGGCCAAACACCTAAGTTATTTGAGGTAAAGGAGATTATTGCAACTGATACACTTAACAAAAAAAACGCTAGTAATTTCCGCCGAGAAAATCTGAATTTTTTTGAAGATGATAAATATATTGTAAGAAAAACCTGTAGCGGGGAATGGGGCGGAACAGTATGGTTTAAAAATAAAAAGACAGGTGTTGAACGTTCTTGCGTTGCGAGTTGCCCGGTTATAATAAATAAGTTAGATGGCAAATATTTTGTTACAACCACACTTAACCATATGGTTGGATTTTCACAAGTCCTTGAAATAAATGATCCTGAATTATTAACTGTTTTTAAACTTCCTAAACCTCGTGCAGTAATTGGGAAAAGGATAATCAGGGCTGTTGGCGACGATGAGGCCCAATCGGCCAAAGGATCTAAAGTACTTTTAGATACAATGAAAGTATCTATGTTGTTAAGTTTTCCTTTAAACGGACAATTATATCATCTGTTTACGGATTACAAGAAAACCTACCTTGGTAAACTACAAGGTACAAAACTGGTAACAATTGATACTGTGTCGCAAGATAGCCTTTGGAGTTATGATACCGATGTAATTAAAACCGGCGACGGCCATTTTATTACCTTTTTTAAAAACGAAAAGGTGGAAGGATACTTGGATGTATTTGGCAATAGTGTGAACGTAATAAGATATCGATAAGCAAATAGCGGTAAACAAAAAGCTCTCAGAACTTAGTCCGAGAGCTTTTTAAAAGCTTTTTTTGAAAAAGTTGACCCATGTGGTCCTTTTGTGGTATCAGCTGTACCAGAACCTTGCTTATTGCAACCTGATTTACTGTATATTATCTAAAGTCTGTCCAAAAGGTATCCTTTTTGGTATAACATTTAATATATACAATTATATGTCATTTTAATATCGCAAACCTGCATTACAAATATATGAATTATCATTTAAATCGATATCTATAAGTGGTAATTTTGAGTCTTTATCTCAACAAGTCAGCATTTTCTTTAAATTTGGATAGGTAAGAATTATATCTTCTATTTATTTGAAATGACGTCGTGTTATTAATCGGTAATTTACTCCATGCTAATTTTTGACCAGAGCGGCCGATCGCCGGAATTTAAGTGAGCGCTCATCCGACACCTCAAGATCGAAAGTGCCGCCGTTCACATGGATACTAATCAACCCAATGTCCCCTGAGAGCAGCGCGTTAAATTTATCTTCGGGCAAGAAATAGGTTAAAGTGATCGAGTTTCCATTTGCGAACCTACCGGGCCTGGATTCAACATTCTGCATCGTTTTCAATGCGACATAGGTGCTGTCTTTAAACACCAGCTGTAAGGAATCCTGTGGCGTTACGGTAAATGGTGTTACTTTGTCGGTTTGAAAATAAAGGGTTAGAACGTGGTGTTTCCGCAGTCTTGAAAAGGTGTAAAAAAGCTGCAAGTTTCCGGAGCCAGAGAGACTTGGCTTGCCAAACAGTTGTTCGGAGGCAGTGGTCACAGCCGTGTCTTTCGCAGCGGAATCAATCACGGTTACTTCGATTTTCTGTGCAAAGAGCAGCGCAGGAGCGGTAACCAGCAATAACAAGGGCAACAAAAAAAATTGATATAATTTCATTTAAATCTGGTTTATGGATAAGTAAAAGGCACGGAAGACGGATAAGTTAATTTAACGGGAACCTTCGAATTGAGCTGATACAAATTCAGGGCAGATGAACTCATAAACAAAATCACTTGTGTTACGCTGCCCAGTGCAGGATTGATATGACCAAGGTTTACCGGTCCGCTGGAAAGGGATCCCGGATTGACGTCAACCAAACCGCCGTTGAAATAATTTGACCCACCGGTTTGAAACACGCCGGCACCGACAAACATAAAGACCGTAGCATTATAATAATCATGCACATGACCGTTTACCATGATGTTACCGCTGGAAATATCCAGTGTCGGCTGCCAGTTTTCTGTCAGTAATGGCGGACTTCCGGTACCCACTCTTATCGTGTCAGCCAATGCCGCCGTGAAGTTCCAGTGGTCCTTTACAGAAACATTGAAAGTATACACGCCTGTCGCCGTCGGGGTTCCATGAATATTTCCTAAAGTATCCAGCGTTAGTCCGGTAGGCAATGTCCCGGATGCCAGCGTGACCTTGTATTTTGCATAACCATTCGCACCATTGACGGTAAAGTTGTACGCGGAATCTTTTTTTGCGTTAATCGTTCTTAAAGGTGCAACAATTATCGGCGGGGCGGGCTTGACAAGCAGATTATAAACACGCGTGACATTTGCGCCGGCGGCGTCGGCCACTTTCACCGTTATCGGGTAAGTACTTGCAGTTGTTGCTGTACCGGTGATCACGCCATCAGGATTGAGGGTTAAGCCCGGCATAATGCCTGAGACCAGCGAAAAAACATAAGGTGGTGTACCGCTCTGGGCCGTGATGATCGAGATTCCGGGTACGCCCTTAATAAATGGCCGTATGGTATAATTCACCTGGTCCCGGTTAAAAAAACTTAAAGGAGAGGTCGCCTGAACGCCTCCAAGCAAGGTACTCCGCTGCTTAATACCCAATGCGTAAATTGTATTGCCCTGGTCTGTCGGGTGTATGCCGTCTGATACGGTAGCTGCATCCTTTCCGCTGAACAAAGTTTCAAAATCAACGTATTCAGTGTAATTGTGACTGGTACCCAACGCCCGCTGCACGTCCCGAAAATCACCTGCTGTAGGGCCGGTGCCGGAAAGCAGGTCATCCGTATACGTCTCTGTATTGGCCCCTTCAAAAAACTCAGGTCCGGTCGACTGTATATAAAACTTTCCTCCGGTGCGCAGCACTTTCAGACGCTCGATCAAAGTTTTGTATTCGGTGTAAAAATTCGTCAGCGGCGTATTGAAGCCATAGTCATTGACCCCGATCTGAAACCAGTATTTATCAGTTTTGAAAGCAGCGAGCTTTTGCGCAAAAGCTTCCAGTAAAGTAGGCGTCTGCGTATCCGTGTGCAGGATCCGGCCGGCATAGCCTTCAGAATAAATATCACCGGTAAAGCCAAAAGTCGAGTCCCGCAGCGTCTTCATCATCCAGACATTATTTTGTGCATTACTGCTAATATTAAATCCAGATAAGATGGAATCGTGGATATAAGTAATGCTGTTTGGTGCGACCGTTGTTGAAGGTACAATCGTTGTGGAAGATGCTGGAAAATACACCGCACGTAAAAAGGTCCCTCCGCGCCTGGTTGCGGGCGGCGTAGGGAGGTATGTTCCCTGTCCGGGCATCATGATCTCAACGGTCTTCATACCAGCTGGCAATACGTCGCTAACGAACTGGATTACCTTTGCGATATCCGACCCTTCCACCTGATAATAGTTATAAAGTTTGCCATTGATAAATATGGCAGGGCCGGATATGTGTGACGGGGTATGCCCGCCATAGGCAATGAATTGTGCAGAAGGGATAATCCCATCGTATGGCGTAGAAGAGCCTATTGCGCCTTCCTGCACCATCGTATTTGCGTAAGCCAGGTAGGTATCATTCAATGGCGAAAGTAGGTTATTGGCGTCTGTGATCCTCTGGACCAACAACGCAAGGTTGGTGGCAGAGGCAGGAGCTGTCACCGTATACACCCCAGGTTTACCCGGAATGACCGTCAGTAGCTTGGCGGTATCCAGCGGCGTACCGTTATTATAAAAAACATAGGATGGGCTTGTGGTCAAAAGACCGGAAATCGTGTAAGTTTTACCTGGGATAACACGTACTGCGCTGTCGATGCTATTATTACCGGATTGTATTCCGAATCCATGGGGCACCCAATCTGAATTGTTTAAAGATTGATAGGCCGGGAAAAGGTTCACAACGCGTTTGTCATAAAAATCCCGGACATACTCGATCAGGATTTGTGTGGCATCAGTCTGGAAGCGCATCCGGGCATAGGCGGAATGCTGCAAATACTTCTTTCGGGCTGCATTATAAGCATCACTAAAACCATACCAGCCGGTTTCCGTATTACCGATCAGCGAGGTTGCGTCCGCACGGTAACGGTTGAAATAACCTGTCATACCTCCTTGTTGTAAGGTAAGGCACATATTTTTCTTGAATTGCGCGCTCCCGCTGGCGGTAGACACGCCACCTGTACCACCGTTAAATATGACGGCGAAAACATATTCGGTCTGACCAGTCAAAGCTGGAATATTCCAGCCGTAATCGGTAAAAGCCGCCGTCATAGTAAACATCTTTCTGGCTTGGATCGACATGTTGGAGGTAGCAATCAACAGCACCTCGATGGTTCCAGTCCCCTGCGCGGAAAAGGTTAAAGTACCCCTAACAGGCACTGAAGGGATCTGGGACCCCATCGTTCCGAAATAAACGAAACGGCCGGCATTAACCGTCGTTGCGGAGATCGTCGTGCCATTATCACCAGCCAGCGTATATGTCAGGCCGGGAACGACAGGAGGCTCCTGCTTCCATTCATTATCCATGATATCGGCACTGATAAAGCTGCCGGTACTGATGGCTGCGGTCGATGCGGGATAAGCCGGCCCCGGTACGGCAGTTGCGTTATAGTTGTGCAGCACAGATACCGTATTGTCGATGTCATTGGCCGTTACCAAATCTGGCTTGCCATCCATATCGACGTCTCCTATGGTCAGTGAATAAGGGGTATTCCCCGTCTGGAAATCAATTTTCGGGGCAAGCGTTGAACTGGTGATACCCGTAATAGTTGCCGTATTCCTAAAAACAGAAATGGTCTTACCGTTATAATCAGCCGCAACCAGGTCGGGGACTCCATCCCCATCTATATCTCCTGCTGCAAGAGACACTGGCTGGCTGCCCGTGGAAATATTGACTCCGGCAGCAAAGGAGCCGGCAACGATGCTGCCAGGTGCCGTCATTAAATTCCTTTTAAGTGTGATGTAGTTGGCACCGGAAACAGGATCGAAATTCGCAATTACCAAGTCCGGATAGGCGTCGATGTCTACGTTGACCGAGAACACCGCAGTTGGCTCATAGGTAACCGGGATATCTATTTTTGCTGCCAGGGAAGTACTGATAAACGCTCCCGGCGTAGAACTGTTTTTAAAAATGGAGATCGTTTTGCTGCCAAAATTTGATACTAGGATATCCGACTTGCCGTCCTGATCGATGTCGGCAACGCTGATAGAATTCGGCGCGGTACCAACCATGAAGTCAACGTTTGCTGCGAAATTCGTCGTCCCGCCACTGGTGATATTCCGCAGTACGGATAGGCTGCCTGCCGCAAAATTGGCAGTGAGCACATCTGGCAAACCGTCCTTATCGACGTCCGCAATAGCGACGAAACGGGATGTACCGCCGATTGCGTAGTCTGTTTTACTGGAGAAAGAAGGAGTTTTTGCAACCGTATTGGTATTCAGCAGAATAGATACTACGTTTTGCCCCTGGTAGACGACCGCAAGATCGGGCTTGCCATCCCCGTTAAAATCCCCGACTGCTAATGCCGTGGGATTGCTATTGGTTGCAAAATCAGTCTTCACAAAGGATGAGGAGGTTATACTGCTGCCGGTCGCACGATTGGAAAGCACCGACAGCGAACTTCCGGTGGCATTGATCACGATCACATCCGGCGCATTATCGTCATCGACGTCAGCAATGACGGCCGATGTAGGATTTTTCCCGGCTCCAAAATCCAGGTTGGGGTCGATATCACTTGATCCAATACTTTGGTGCGAAGTAAATGTGGTAACAAAAGGGATGCTCGAAGCGCCCGTAAGATGGTTGGCCAGATTGGTGACGGTTACCGGCTGGTATCCTGAACCCGCGGGTACGGTTACCGTTAGCTGAGTGGTCCCGGTAATGGCTGATACAGTCGCCTTGACTGGTCCAAATCTTACCAGGTTATTCGCCAGCGTAGCATTAAAACTGGAACCGGTAATCGTAATACTTGTTCCAACCGGTCCTTTATTCAGGGACAAAGCGCTGATGACAGGTATTTGGGCAAACAGCTTTGTGGTAGTTATAAAAACAAGCAATAGGGCAAAGAATAAAAATTGCCGGTAAAATCTTTCAAACTGCATTTTTAGGATGGCCTATTAGTTCGTGATAAGTTTAGTTGCTTAAATTTCGGAAATTTAAGTTCTATAAATATAGAAAATGAAAATTTAAATATTGGTATAGTTATAATTTTTTTCTTTTGAAAAGAAATCAGATATTGCATAACCGGACAACCCATCACACCTGATCGTAAAAGCGCTGCAGCAATGAGATTTTTCCTTAAACTTTTATTCTTCTTCTTTTTGTATTATCCATCCAGAAATGTGTTTGCACAAATCCAGAACCAATCGGCGGAAGCTTCACGTCTATTAAAAGGCCTGTCCCTGGAAGAAAAATTACAATTAGTGATTGGCATTGGGGGGCAGGCAATTCCCGTAAAAACACCGGGCGCTGCAGGAGCGACTGCAGCTATCCCGCGGTTAGGCATTGAATCGATGGTCTTAGCCGACGGCTCCTCTGGTCTAAGGATCAACCCGATGAGGAATAATGACAGTACACACACCCATTACACTACGCAATTTCCTACCGGTACGCTTATGGCGTCCTCATGGGATACGGAGCTGCTGCACCAGGTCGGTGAAGCGCTGGGCGATGAGGCGAAAAAAAACGGCGTGGATATCTTACTTGCGCCTTCCATAAATATTCAGCGCAATCCGCTGGGCGGCAGGAATTATGAATATTACAGCGAGGACCCTTTGCTTACTGGCATGCTTGCAGCAGCTATGATTCGCGGCATTCAATCCAATGGGGTGGGTGCATCTCTCAAACATTTTGCAGCCAACAACCAGGAAACCAACCGCCATACCATCAATGAACTGATCTCGGAACGCGCCCTCCGGGAAATTTATCTTAAAGATTTCGAACTAGCTGTTAAAGAATCCTCCCCATGGACCGTTATGTCGTCTTATAACAAGATCAACAATACCTATGCGCCGGAAAGCTTTGATTTGCTGACCCGGATTTTGCGCCAGGAATGGGGATTTAAAGGGATGGTCCTGACAGACTGGAACGGGGGCAACGACATCATCGCACAGCAAAACGCGGGCAACGACTTGCTGATGCCCGGTAAACGCGGCCAATTTGAAACATTGTTAAACGCAGTAAAGTCCGGCAAGCTAAGTCTAAAGCAACTGGATGAAAACGTATTACATATTTTAACAGTTTATCTAAAGACACCGTCGGGCCAAAGATTCAAGGCAACGGTGCCACCGGATTTGGACCGGCACGCCGCACTGGCTCGGACAACAGCAGGTGACGGTATGGTACTTTTGAAAAATAACGACCACGTATTGCCTTTACGGACAAGGCAGACAATCGCGTTATTTGGCCGCTCGGCTTACCGTGCAACAACGGATTTTACCACTAAGGCTTTTGCATATCAAAAATACGAGAGCAACCTGTTACAGGGTTTGATTGACGACGGGTTTAGCTGCGATCCGGCGATGGTGGAAATTTACCATGCTTATTTAAAAAGCGAAGAGAAAGATGCGGAACGTCCAGGGGTGGATATGCATCAGGCCAACGCGATAAAAGAACCAAATATCGGTGATATCGACATCGAGTCAGCGGCCGACCGTGCGGATGTAGCCATCATTTCTATCGGCCGGACCTCGAATAAGGGCACAGATCGTAAACTGGACAATGACTTTAACTTATCAGCCGGCGAAACAACTTTAATAGCAAACATCAGCAAAGCTTTTCACCGTCGGAACAAAAAAGTGGTCGTCGTCCTGAATATTTGCGGAGTGATCGAAACAGCCAGCTGGCGCGATCAGGCCGATGCCATATTATTGGCCTGGCAGCCGGGTCTAGAAGGAGGCAATGCAACGGCAGATCTGCTATTAGCAAAAATAAATCCATCCGGCAAACTGACGGTCACCTTTCCCCTATCTTATGCCGATGTACCTTCCGCAGCAAACTTCCCGGGCGCAAACTTGTCAGACGCCCTAACAGTCAGGTACCAGGAAGGAATATATGTGGGATACCGTTATTATACCAGCTTTAATATACCGGTAGCTTATCCATTTGGTTATGGTTTATCTTATACTCAATTCAACTATACCGGCCTTTCCGTCCAAACATTATCTACAGGAGACATCAAAATAAGTGTGTCCGTAAAGAATACCGGCAGCCTTCCAGGCAGGGAAGTGGTTGAATTATACACCAGATCGCCAGACAAAAGCATGGATAAACCGGCCCGTGAACTTAAAGGTTTTTTAAAGACTAAACTTTTAGTCCCTGGCGCATCGGTGAAATGTATGTTTACGCTTTCACCGTTAGAACTCGCGTCTTTTGATACGGCATCGGAAGGCTGGTTAACAGAGCCCGGAATTTATTCCATTATGATTGGTGATGCAGCTTCGGCCAAAATAAACGGACAGTTCAGCATCAATAAAGCATATCGGTCAGGAAAAAAAGGCAATTTGCTCGCACCTGCTCAGTCACCGACAGATATAAAACCGCCCGCCCGAAATTGAACGCCAACGTCGACACCTGCCGTAGCTATTCATTATGGATCAGCGAACCAGGCTTAAAGTTGTTAAGCCTGGCAAAAGGGAATTCCAAAATCCCTGTACCTGCAAAAACTTGACTTTTTGCAGAATAAAATAATTTCAAAGGTTACACCTCTGTTTGCAATCACTACTGGTAGCTATAAATTTTATTTTTATTGTAGAGGATTTCTGGCTAAGTCGATTCAATTAATCATTTGCAGTTGCAGTCCTTTTTAAATAATCTTTGCCCCTTGATTCCAGAAATAATAATTATAATAATTCAATTTCCTTCTTCTATATTTATAGATTGATTTCATCTGTTGCCCATTTTATACTTGCTGTAATTGGGAAATAGGGCTTTCATCAACACTAATGAACTTGATCGCTATCGCATTTTGACGGTTAAAATAAAATTCAATAAAGTTTAGGGTTTTGATAAATAATTGAATCTGCGAAGTGATGCATCTTTCCATATAACTCGGCAGGTTTCAACACTTCTTTAAAAAATCTAGTTTTGATACGTTGAATTTCGTGCTCCCCTAAAAGCACCCCGTCATTAATTAAAGTGTCTGAAAGGTTCTTGTTGTATATCGTTTCGATCAAACACGGATCATTTGTAAAATTAATCATAAACCATTCATCGGGTTTATTTTTTAAGTGAATGATACGTTCTTGATCTTTTAGTTTTTCGCCAGATAAAAATATATAGTTTACAGAATCCGGAATTACCAAATCTTTATTAATTACACTATCCACGTAAATCGTCAAAATACGGCTACTTAAGCGGCTTTCTTTAAAGTCAATAAACAAGTAACTATAGTTATTTACCTGGTAACAACTTACTAACACAAATAAACAAATCAGTCTGGCAATTTTCTTTATGATTATCATACCTTAAAATAAAAAAGGTTGGTAAGTGAATTAATTATTAAATTCTTGAATGGGTAGACGTACGCTTTTGGGAGTATAATTATGATCTGAATCGCTGGTCCACATTCCGGCCTTTCTAATGTAATCTCCATCCTTATCTTTATCCAAATATAACTTTAAAAATAAATTATAATTAAATAATACATCGCCATTGGAACCACCTGTTTTCGTTCCATCGTAATTGGTAATCATAAAGTCCGAAATGCTTTTTATTTTATTCATGACGATCATTGCGAATAACACTGCTCCATTCCCAGCCGCTTCAACTTCCGCTTTGGTTACTTTAGCAGTACCTAATGGGTCTCGATCACCTACTTTATATTTTCTTAAAAAACTTATCCATGTGCTTAATGCTCTTTGATCAACTGGCGTAGTACCCCAATCGTTCATCAAAGAGCTTTTACCAACAGCCAATAACTTATCATAGCCCATATCATGTATTTTTCCGCCTTGATCGACCGCATCTATTGCTGGAATATGTAAATTATTGTTAGGATTTCTCAAATCTGTTTCAATAGAACCGTATTTGTCAACCTTTAAAACAGGAGATGACCCATAAAAGTTCCCATAGTCCGTTGTAAATAAACCCATTAAAGTGACATTTCTTGACACGAAGTGCCCATATGTATACGTTCCATCCGTGCCATTTGAATTTTTAAAATGCACAGTTATATCATACATTACCCCTGGTCCTCTTGGTCCGGCAACATTGCTTTGCGTTGGGTCATATTGAGTATAATTATAGGTTGTAGCAGAATTACCCTTAGCAGGAAAAGTATTGATATGTACTGTGCCATATTCTTTTCCATCAATATCAATACCATCGATTGGTCTATTACTTGCAAACTGATAGGGCGTAAGCATCGGATAAGAAGAAGCAATCGGGTCCGTTGATAAGAATCTGCCTACCCTTGGATCGTATATCCTCTTGCCATAGTCTTGTTCATTGCCCGTCCCTTTTACCTCATTGTCGTTTTCTTTACCATTAAAACCATACTTATAAATACTTCCGGCAGCAGTAAATTGTCTAACGGGTTGCAGCATTCCGAAAGGATAATAATCCTGAGCGGTGGTGACATCTGGCAGTAAGATCGGTGCGGTATTAGTTGCGGGTTGAAGCCTTTTATCGCTGACGGTTGTAAGTACATTTCCTAAATGATTGTTCAATTCATAATACTTCCTTCCGGCGTTTCCATATTCAGCATTCGGATCGGAGGTGTTACCGGTGCCTACGTTGAGGTTAGGCGTCCACATGCCCAAGCGGCTGCTTCCATAAAGATCCTGTTCTTTCCAAGTTATGGTGCTTCCACTGTTATCATAAACAGCAATTGGGTTTCCTTGTGCATCTCGCACATACCAGGTCGTACTGGCGCCAAGTGTTTTACTAACTCGGTGACCTGCGGCATCATACGTATAAGTGAGGTTTCCAGACGACTTATAGATTGTTTGGATTTTTCCGTAAACGTTCCAGTCAATATTAGTAATCCCGGCAGTAACATCATTGGTTAGGTTGCCAATCTTATCATAGCCGTAATTATTAGGAGATTGCGAAACCAGGTCATTCGCGTAGTTACTGGTGGTTACTGTGTCTTTTATGAACTGCAATTGGTTATTGATCAACCAGCCATTGCCGTTCCGGTTATACTGATAAGCAAGCCTGTCCATTTGCAATGAGCTGCCCGTTCCTTTTCGGATATAACTCAAAATATTTCCGTTGCCATCATAAACCGCATTTTCACCGTAATCTGTGATCATGCTCGTTTTATCCCAGGAAGTTCCGCTAACCGGCGTATGCTGGCGCATCACTTTTAAACGGCTTAACTGGTCGTAGTGATAGGTGTAACCCACCGGGCTGCCTGCGTTAAACTGTGCTATAGAAACCACACTATTGCTTATATTTCCGTTGTACAAACTCTGCCCGGTGATATCGCCGGCAGAAGCTGTGTAGTTGAGACTGAAAGCTGTCGACCCAGTTGGAACGATCGGCAGATAATCGCCGGTATAATAGCCCAGTGAATAAGCGAATGCATCTTTGGCGATGGTGCTATTTGTGCCGCTGAACCCATCCTGACCAACATCAGTTGTCAGTCCGGTACTTTGGTTGTTGACACCTTTAAGCCAGCCTTGCAAGGTATAGACATAATCCAGACCCTGCACTTTCCCGTTAACGTCTCCCAATTCCATTCGTTTTAGAGGACCGTGCAGGTAATAATCGTAGTGGGCGTCCATGCGCCGGTTTTCGGGAAGCAGGTCGCTTGCATTGTAGGCCCGGATAAGCGCCATCGTGCCGCTCCAGGCCTCTGTCAGCCGGTTGTCAGCGTCATATACATATTTGTAAAAGAACTGATCGGTTTTACCTGTTTGATAACGTACAAAATTGACTTTGCCACCAATTAGGTCGTACTCATAATCCAGCTGTTTGATACCCAATCCGTTGATCTGCTGCCACAGCGTTGCCACGTTCCCATCCAAGTCATAACTGTAATAACTGGCCTGCTGTATTGGCCCGGCCTGTGTATCACTGTAAGTACTGGCCACGACTCTTTTTCGGAGATTGTTTTGCAACAAGGCTTGTTGTAAACCTGCGATCCCTGAAGTATTAATCGTGTCGTAATAGGTATGTGTGATCTGGCTGTTAGTACCAGAACTGTAGAAGCCTTGCACCAAAGAGTCGTAAAGATAATCAGGGATACTCAAGCCAGAGTTAGCGGTATTTTTCTGCCCCACTTCTTTGATCCGACCCAATAGATCATAAGACGTATAGCTGAAATTAGCAGCTGCCAATTGTTTGTCATTCTGTGAAACGACCAACCTGCTCAATAAATCATACCAATAGTTATTAGTTCCGCCATCCGGCGTATTCTGCTGGCTGATCTGGTTGGTAGCGTTATAGGTATAACTTGTAGCGAGCGTATGGTTAGGATAAATGCCACTGAGGTTTGTTTCTTTACTGCTGTTTACGCCCACGGTGGTCTCACTACCCGCCGAAGGAATATTAAAACGATACCAATTTGTACCGTAATCGGTATTGAATGGCATAAAGCAACTGTTGCTGGCGTTAATGGCGATTTCATTTGGATTAAGCAGGCGATTGTATAACCGCAAATGCTTGATGGTGCTGGTGTTGGGAGGGTAAATTGCTGGCGGCCCGTTGGTAATTACCGGCACTTTATTACCGTTAACGTATACGCTCAGTTCGCCGGTCAGAAAATTTGTCGTCTGCACAACAACATGAGTCCAGCTCTGTAGCGGTGGTATTTGAGATAGCCCGACCGTTACCCGGTTTTGGTTCACAAAGCTTCCGAATGAAGGCGAGCTGTAGATGTCTACGCTAAGCGCAGTACCATTAATGCCCAATTGAACACGGTATTGCCCGTCGGGGGTCACCTGTGCGAACTGGTTACCCGAATTTGTGGTATTATAAAACCAGAATTCCATAGCCCCATTGGCACCGGTACTCAAAAGCGTACCTATAGCGGTGAAGGCCGTGGTGGCTTGGCTCGTTATGGGGCCGGTGTAAGCGGTGCCGCAGGAACCTGCGTCTGCGCCGTCACGGATCTGTTGCACCAGGGCAATCTGCGCATCACTCAACAGATGCACACCTTCAGGGGGAATGGTGCGCACCAGGTTGTCGGCCTGGTCATAATAATATAGAGTGTAATGGTAATTTTGAACCTGTGCTGTATTATTTACATTGGCCTGAGCTGCTGCACAGGTACTGATATAATTGGTTCTAAAAAGTTCTTTTTGCGCTGCGATATAAGCTGCGTAATCTCTTTTGCCATTGGCTGCCTGTACACCGATCTGATCTTCGATCGGGCCAAAAGGATCGGTGGTCAGCGGTTGATATGGAACTACATTGCAGAGCAGTCCTGTCGGAGTAGCATCATATTTAAGCCATGCGGAATAGCTTAACGCGAATCCAAACTGCTGGTTCATAAAATTGGTCAGGATGACACTGTAATGTGGGGAGCTGCTCGTCAGTGTAGGAAAGGCAGTTGTCAATGCTGATTTTGCGGTCGAATAATCGCTGGCCGATATGCAACCTTTGGCACCGGTTTGCATAAATACCGGAAGCGTAACATCCTGTGTAAGTATATAGTTACAGGCTGCGGAAGCATTTTGAAGTGCGGTGAGGTCGCTTTGACTTAGTGTCATTGCACTGCCGAAAGTAGCAACCAGGTACTGGTAAAAAGTGCCTGAGTAATGAGAGGCCACATAGCGGTTATTCAATGCTGTTACCGTATCGGATATAGCTTTGGTGCTGTTAGAAATGCTTTGTGGTGCTACCTGAGCAGGCGCGGAATAAGCGGGCGGTCCATCCAGTAGCCAGGGATTTAATTGGTCGGTGAAAGCAGAAATCAATAAACTACTTTTAATCACATCACCAAAATTGAGTGCTGGTGAATCTTGATTTGCCTGGCCTGGTTTGAGCGTGCTGGCACCGTACGGATGACTGAGATCGCCATTATGCTCACAAAATTTAATCAGGTTTGCTTTTAGTGCAACAATTTTGTCGGGGGTGATGGTGGGGGTGTACGCGGCAATTCCGGGTACGAGCAGGGCCATCCAGCGATCGGCATTCCCTTCACAACTGTTAACAATCCCATTCATCGCCAGGGTACGACTCTGTTGATTAATTGCAGTAGAGTCCGATCCGTATGTATTAGTAGTGGTAACGGCATCAAAACGGGAAGTTTTGTAATTATAAGCCTCGGCGCAGCCATTATTAGCCAGCAGCGGTAATTTACAGGCGGATACAGTGCCGTAAACATCCATTAATGCCTTATTATTTTGCAGGTTGATGAAGGCCGTTCCGGTATAGCTGTTGGAATCTATATTCATCACGAAGCTGCTTGGACCATCAATACGCAACTGAATTTGTGCGCTCATGGTCTTCCGTCGGCACACAATAACGTTCGGTTTAACCTTTACGGTAACGAGTAAGCCGGTATTTCCGCTTACAGCATCGAAATAATTATTGTTAACTGCGCTGATGTAAAAATCGGTTGGCCCGTAATTACAGTTGAAACTGGTCAAAGACAAGCGTTGTATGCTCGTGACTGGGGTGGTTGGTGTAACCGGCACGTACACTGCAGGCGCCGATCCGGAACAATTTACTGCCTTGATCTGGATATCTGTCAACGGCAGGCTTTTCGGAATACACAAAAACATTTTGCTAATGCCCGAAGCAAATGTCACACTGGCTGGCAAGCCGGCCGGAGCATCGGCAGGATAATAAAAATAAACGTAGGTGGCTAGCCCTATTTTACCGGCGTTACTTACAGTCACAGACTGCTTCGTCGTGTCACTGGTACAAGTCCCAGCCAGCGCCAGGTCACTTTCAGTTGTCGCACTGATGGAAAAATCATTAATAGTGGCACAAGTAGCGGCTGGTGCGGCAGCAGTATAAGCCGTACCGATCGTACAATTATTGGCGCAGGTGGTGGCGTTCCTCAGTTGGGTATAATAGTTTTCTTTCAGTTGCAGGTAGTAATTTTTATAAGCTGTCCAGTCTCTGTCAGCAACCCGGCAGGAAACAGCCGAACAGTTATCCCAGCAATTATTGGTCGGCGTATCTGAACTTTTGCAGTTCCCCGCACAATAGAGTGAAAAATCTATGTATTGTGTCAAGCTTTTTACGGATTGCGCTGAGCCCAAGATCCGGCTGCTGTAACTGTTCAGGTCTGCCAACATGTTAGCTCTGTTGGGTACGCCGGCGCCTGTACCGTTGAAAAATGGGTCGGCAGCCAGCAGCCAAGCGCCGTTGCTGTAGTCATAATGTAGGCCGACGGGCGCACCCGGTAGTGCTGGAATATCTGTCGCTTTCAATGCGATCTGCCGCACGTGCTCATCCCAATCCTTATAACTGCTATTTTGAATGCAAAATTGCAGCTTGCAGTATTCCGGGTGAAATTGCAGGAAATAAGTCGCCCAGGATGGCGACCAGTACTTAACCACATCGATCAAAGTTGCACCAGCATCATTCGGATAGAATGTGGAACCGTCGCTCCGGGTAATGCCGTTCTGCAGATAAACAGCGTCAGTAGCCGGAAGCACCGGGAACGCCACCCGCCAGTTGTTAGCAATCACATTGATATTTCCTTCAATGGTAGCGTCGTTGCTGTCGAAAAGCGCATATTGTCCGCCAGGGGAAACATCCTGCTGCATCAGCGTCTGGATGTCATTGCAGGGGGATAAATTACAGGTCGCATGCGCCACGGTCGACAGGCTGTCGTACTTGGCGCTCACCCAGGCATTATAATTTACCGAATCCGTATGGCTGAGTTTGCTCAGGTCGACGTCGAGCGCACCGAGCTTCGTGCTGAACATTTGGGTAAATGCCGTCTTCGTTCCCAATGTTTGTACTGCAGTGGTACAGTCCGAAAGCACGCCACCAAAGTCAATCCGATTGAGGTAAGGAAACACAAAATTCCATTCTTTTGAGATCAGCCCATAGCCCTGTCCCTGCGTGATGAACTGGTCGAGGTAATTTTCCATTACCGTTTTGCTCAGGGTAAACTCGCAAACGATGTAATATTCACCGACGCTGGTGAAATTCATCGGGATGGACTTCGCGAATGTGGTGTTCAGGTTACAATTGGCAATAGTAGACCCAACTGCAAAAGTGGTGTTGCCGGTATTCACCGGCACCGTTGGCGCGCAGGAGTTGAATACCTTAAAGTTCAGGTCATAATAACAGTTGCTGCAGATCTTCGTTGACCCTGTTGAATACGTATAGATTAGCTGCTGTATATCCAGTTTAAGCGTGTCAGGTCCCGTTGAGGTTACCGGGTAAGTCGTTGTTGCGGCCAGCTTTAGACCGCTGTTGTCAAAAACAAATTGGTTGGGTTTCAGCAGGTGGGTCGTCCTGAACTTTTTCGGTACGACCGATGCCAGTGAATCCATCGTTGCCGGCGCTACGCCGGTCAGGGCGGTCGCAATGGTTTTCCCGCTGGCGTTGAGGTAACTGACACTCATTTGGTTATTCGGGTCAATCACGATGTTTTTCATATAATGTTCGGCGTAGCCGACATCATTCCCAAAGAGCTGATCCAGCTCCCACTGCTCGGGTTTGCCATAGATGTACTTAGTGGTATAGCTTGGCGCATTCAGTCCTGGCTGAAAGGCCTGGCCTACCCCACCCTGCAACTGGATCCTTCCCGTATTATCCGCCATGTATTGGGTAACCGATAAGGGATACCGCTGGGCATCGGGAATGTATTTATTGGTACTCTTTGCAAAATTATTGTCGGTGATAAAGTCATTCTGCGCGGAGTAATATTTACTGGTGCCGGAGCTGGTATTTAGCACTGCCGGCGTGGGTTCGCATCCTGAAGTCACAATATCCGTATAAGAATAGGGCAAGGATGAGCTATTGAGGTTCAGGTTACTGAAATAATGCAGGTAAGGCACATTGACGCCGCCTACCTTTACCGGTGCAGGTAGAATGCTGGCGACCGGCCGGCCGAAAAGATCGAAAACGTTCTCCTGTACTACCGGAACCCGGTCAGAATTATTTACCGTAACGGTTTGCCTGCTGCGGAGCGTCCCGTCGAAATACGAGATCACTTCTTTTTTCTTCCCCTCCTCTGCATAGGCAGCGGAATACTGCCAGTTGAAGTTGCTGACATGCCAATTGCTGCTGATGTTCCAGGCGGAAAATGCGGTAGAAAGGTTATAGAACCAGTCTCCAAGCAGTCGTATACCGGTGGGCGGGTCGTAATGTATCCGCCGGATCCGGGCGATGAGGTAATCATCATTAAAGGTGAGGGCAATGGTATCCGCGTGAGCGTGCGTCGTAATTCGGGAGGCGTTATTTTTGAAAAGCAACGCAGCCTGTGAAGTCAGGGCGGTATTGGTTGAATTGGTGGCCAATGCACTGGCGATCGCTTCATTGGGATCGCCGATACTGATGGTTGTCCACTCTACGTCATATTCTTCATCGCCTGGCGTAAAACCCCAGCTCAGGGGCAGCTGGCGGGTGGTCGCATTGATGCCTGTGCTGCTAAAAGGCAGCGCGGTATGTGGCTGAAAAGTATAAGAGCGGTCAACGGTGATATTCCCGGTCAATTGTACGGCCCCGGTCTGCGGCAGGGCGTCACCCGCATTGACCACAGCTATGTTCGTCACGTAAATCGCGATCTTATAGGCATTGGCAAAATTGTAGGTAGAAACACCTTTATAGGTAAGCCCTTGAGTTTTGTTGTAAGTAACGCTCAGCACAGGTGTATAGCTGACTGCGACTGTTGAGGAAGAAGGGTCGGTAAAGCAATCGATCCGAAGCGTTAATTTACACGAGAAACTTCCTGAGATAAAAGCACCGTCGACTACGCGCAAAGAGACGGCGTCTGTTACCGAATTCACCGTCTGAAGGGCGGTGTTGGAGGAAAAATTCAGGTCCGTGATTGAAAATACGGATGTGGTCGGGCTTGCGGTCATTGCCCCGTTATAAGATCCCGGCCAGGAATCAATCGTGGCCCATGCCCTGTTCGTCATGAACAGGAACAGTGCCATCCCTATTAAAAAGCTTAATTTCTTTTGCCTACCCATAAATTTATTGCGTACGTACCAGTTCGTAATTGTGATAATCAGCTGTAAGTTTCAATTCATCGCCATCTGTGCGAACGACATGTTCCGCCTGGAGGTGTTTGGCGATTTCCGCCCTCCTTACCCAACGTTGAAAGTGCACATCGACAATGCGGTCCATTGCCGGGTTTGCAGGATCGGCCGAATTCGGCAGGCGGGCATAGATTTCCTTTACCTCTCGGCTCAATGTATCATAACTAATTTTATATTCTTTGCAGGAAATATGATGTTCGTTCAGCAGCCTGATTGTCCTGATATTTTTCTTGGTATCGGAACTCAGCAGGTAATGCTCTGAAGCCATCCCGCTTTTAAACATAGCCAGCGACCCTACTCCTTCCGTGCTGATCGTCTTCTGTGCGCTGACCATCACTTTGTGCTGATCATGGGAAATGAATAAATAAATCCCACCCGCATTCAGCATTTCCGTACTGCCATACCGGTAATAGCAGTCTGCCCCGTTCTGGCTGTAAAGGAAGGGGACGTTTCGGTTATTTTGTAAACTATCTGCCCGGTCGGTGACCGTAATTTCGCCGCTATAGGTACAGGGAGTGTGACGCACGTCGAGCGTCCCGGCAATTTTATTGAAGGTGTCCAGTAGCCGTGCATCATATTTCGGTGCCGGTCTAACGGCGTTTTTCAACGGCGTCACCAAATTATGGCTGCTACTATTGTGCTGGTAAGCAATCGTAATCACTGCCGAGAGCAGCAATGCAGTAATCATCAGGAACAATTTTCTATTCATCATGCATTGATTAAGGCGTATTTTTCTTCTGGGATGTCCTGGTTTCCTTCAGGGTCATGATCCCGCGTTCCGTTTCTTTTTTCACACGGATCAGCAAGCCTTCGCTGTCATATTCATAAAAGGTGGCAAAGCCGTTTTCATCCAGTTCGGCCATCAGCCGCATCGATGAGGCATCGTAGCTATAACTCTTCATGTGGGCGTCAAACGGATGGATCCGCATATCGTCAATGATGACGGTCGCCCCGTTCAGTGGTAGCAGGCTGATGCGAACCGGCGCGCCTGCAGGCGGATTACCGGCGGCGCTAAAGGTCATGTACCCTTCAAGCAGCTTCCAGTCTTCTACCAGCGCTTTGCAAATCAGCGGCTTGCTGACCCCGTTCACAAATAGGCCAACGTTAACAGATTTATTGTTCGGCAGCCCGTCCTTTACCCAAACATTGAACAAGTATTTCTTCCCGGGCACTGGTTCAAAACCATTCGGGTAAAGCCCGGTGGTTGTTGCTGGTTTGACATACTGGTTATTGGCATCAAATGCCAGGTACGCCTGCGTTTTCTGGTCTCCGTTATAAGCGATAGTGGCCAGCGTAAGCGAATCAGATGGCAAGGAGACACCATAATTGCCGGTATGAGCAGCCGTGGTTTCCGTCAGGCTGGTGATCAGCTTACCGCTGGAAAGCTGCGTAAATTCCCTTGACGTCGGGCCGTCGAGGTAAGATACGGTGCCCGGGCTGAATTGGCTGTCCTCGAAACTAGAGGCATAAATTTCCCGGTTTTTAGCATTACTGGCAACGGCTCCGGGAAGTTCGCCGTTAAAATCAAACTTCGCTGCGCTGTAACGGAGCAGCGCATCTTTATTTTCCAGTTGCTGGCCATATTTGTCGTACATGGTAACCGTATTGGCGGTTACCCATGACCCGGCGAGGACATTTTCTATCCACGGCGTCTGTCCGGCGCCCGGCGCATACCAGTCCGTGAAGAAATTATTCAGGTAACCGGCACCTTTTACGTTGACTACGCTGTTTGCGGGGTTCAGCAGGTTGTTATAAACGCGCTTTTGCTGAAATACCTTGGTCTGGTATGGCCGCCAGTTCCCCAGGAAGCCGTAGATGTACGGATTGATGGCGGTAGGGGGAGGCTGACAAGGCGGCAGGTAAGGTGTATGCAAGGGATCATTATAGATAATATTATAATAGGACACCCCACCTACACGGACATAGGATTGGGCAGCAGCATTGTGGGCAGCACTTACGGTACTCCAGATCGGATGGATATTAGTGCCGGTCGTACCGGCCGCCTGAATTTCCGCCATCGTATTGTTGTAAATTTCTACGCCGCCGCCAATGGAACTGGTCGCCGTAGGGTTATAACCGGAGTAAGTCAGCTCAACGGATATGGAGTGTTGTCCCTGGGTTAGCACAACCGGGATGATATTCCAGCCGAAATAGGTGACATCGTTATGAGAATTGACACTGATTATATTAGTGCAGTCGATGGTGAAGGACATGTTAATGCTCGAATCAAAGCCGATCCAGTAAGTGCCCGCAGTCGGTGCCGTAAAAGTGGAAAATACACCCATCACATTATTGTTGGTCGGTGCGATCAGCGCGGAACTGATATCAATAATACTATTACGGGTAAGCGCCGCATCAAAATATGAACTGACGACTTGAACACCCGAGGCATGATCAGCCGTGGTGAATGTATGGTTGTTGTACTGACTGTTCATCAACCATGTGCCGGAATTATGACTTTCAATGGCCCCGCCCTGATCGATGGTCAGGTTGTAGGGCGTAGTATTATTAATAAGATGAACGTCAGGCTTTTCCACTGACCATCCCTGGTCATAGGTATTCGCTGATGCATTGATCACCTTTTGACCAGTCAGGTCTGTATTATCCATGGCGAGCCGGTAACCATTACCTGCGGCATTTAGGATTATCGGATTGTTGAGAGAGACGATGGTCGTCAGACCGGCGTCCAGCGTGTTCCGGTAACCGGATCTCACAACTTTAACCATGCCCGGGATATTGACATTATTCTGGATCCGGCCGTAACGGTCTACCAGGCATTTGACGTGCGCAGTTCCGCCTGGACCGAGATGGACGATGTCTCCACCCGGAAATACCGTGTATACCGGACGTCCGGTGGAAAGGTCGATGACTTCATCGATAACCCAGTAATGTACCGCTGTATTGTTAGGATCGATAAGTTCATCCCCGCCGCTGAGGTAAGGATCAAAATTGGACGGAAGTATGCCGGTGGAACTGGTCGTCAAAGCTGAAAGCATCATGCCCAGGTTCTGGTAAGCCGGTCCCATTTTCGTATAAGCCCAGTAAGCTGGAATGTTCAGGGAATAAATATCCTTATTGAATTCATTCTGCGTACGCGTAACGACCGGCTGCCCGGTCTGCCCATCATACGCCAGGTTTTGGGTGCGAATGGTCGACCCGTTATCTTTTTTGACCACGCTGTCGATAATCCCATAGTATTGGCTGACTTTGACGGCACAGGCGGACCTGAATAATTTGTACTCAGAGTTATTCGCGCTCGGCCAGTGGGGAATGGGCAAAGGAATACCAAAAGCCGGAATAATATCTGCACCGACATTGATCGTTTTCCCGTTATTCACGCTCTCCTGTTCCCGGAAATCAGTAAAGAACTCGATGTCACGGCCGATCACTTTATTTTGATCGACGGTACCGTCCGGGTTGACCACATTCACCGTGTTTTTCAACCGCATCGGTGACGTCCCGTTCGGCGTAGCATTATAATAGCTGACAGAAGAGGATACCTCTACGCCCGCCTGGTTGTAAACATGGCTGGCCTTCGGCTTACCATGCATATCATTCAGCTCGATCGCATAACCCTGGGACATGGTCAGTTCATCGATACTGGAAGTCTCGGTAAAACTGTATTTGGCCTTAGGGCGATTCTCGAACTTTTGCATCGGCAACACGGTAACCTGAACCGGAAAATCCTTGGCCGTGTAGCATTCGGTTACCGTATAGCCCGTGCGGATGGATGGGTCGGCCACCAGGGTATTGTCCAGGTCCTTAACGGTGACTTTGCTATAAACTACCGAGGGCGAAGGAAAAAAAGATTCCCCGAAAGGTTCCTCCAGGTCGAAAAGATTGCCGATGGCCCCTTTTATCTTTTGAACATAAAAAACAGGTTGCTTCAGGGGATTTTCATCATTGCCTACGGAGGGCTCGTAACTGGCGACACCACTGCTGATGGATTGCCCATCTTCGATCGTGGTGTAGTCATAAGCCTGGCCGTAGGTCTTGGCTGTTGTCCCTCCCATCTCGTTCCAGTCATCATTGATCACGATCTTGGCGACCCGGACTCCCCCGCCAAGTTTATGCCCGTCGATTTTAGTCAGGCGCACAAAACTCCGGTTCAGCTGAACGTTATCCGCATAAAGGTTAGAAGAACTTGCTGCCTTTTGATAAAAATTCTGGGACAATTCGCTGAGGTTTGCGAAAGCAGAGAAAATAGCCCGAACGGCGTTTTCTATACTCTGGCCGGCCGTTTCACTGCCCACGCGCCGGTCAAAACCGGGGTAAGCATAGCGGGGGTATTCTTCTTTGATCCTTTGCCAGGCGGAAAAAACCATGGGGTTTGCGGATACCCCGCTGTCAGTACGGTCCTGAAGCGTGACATAAGCATAGCCGCCCAATAGTTTAACCTGCTTGACCTGGCTGTAGGCAGGGATAAAATCATAATCCTGGCCCTGGCTGTTACTATTCCCGTTGGCCACCTTTACCCACATTTTTGCATAAATGTAATCCGAACCGTTCAGATAGTTCTTTTTGAACCAGGCTGTAACCTCAGCGTTATCGGCGGTTCCTGTCGGCATCTTGAGTTTGAACCCTTTGGCCCTGGCCAATCCGGCGCCGCCCGTAGCTGGCACGGCCATCGCCGTACCTGTCGCGTCAATCAGGTCGTCGATCTTGGTCATGACCATTGCTCTCTTGTTTTGCACATAAGCATAGTCATCGGACTCATAGGAGACGTCAATCCCGCCTCCCGTGGGCAAGGAGATGTGCTTCAGCTGCCAGAGCGATGCACCCTGGCCCACGCTGGATTTTATTTGCGCATTGCTATTATACAAGTCCTGCACGGTATAGGGAAATTCATCGTTCAACAGGCTGAAGTTACTGTTGTCCAGGGAATCCCGGTAAACGCCCCAACGGTCCGTCGACATGGTATTGTAGCCCACGTTCGTGCGGACAGTCCCGCCTGTCGTGGTGTATCCCGTATTGTAGGTGAATTTATAAGGGAAATACTGACCTTTGGTCGTACCCCCATATTCAAAATGGACCTTGGTCAGCGTTAGTTTCCCGCTGCCGGCCGGTAGAGAATTGGGCGTGTTCGGGCAAAGGCTGTAATCATAATCAAATTTGACCACTTTGATCGGTTTGCTCATATCTGCCTTGGAATAAAGGCGGATCTGTCTCAATCTCTTCTGATGCACCGTATTGTCGACCCCCCCGGAGAAATCCAGCACGCCCAGTCCGTCTGTCCGGTCTTCGGTAATGAAATAGGCGATCTTGGTTTTCGATTCAACTTCGCTGATGTACCATAATTCCTTTTCGCCGTAAATGATGCTCGCCTTGTCGTCATCCGGGTCTGACTGTAAGCCTTTGTTCAGTGTAGCATTTTTGTAAGGAGTGCGCCACCTGAATTTTGGGATCATGGTATAATTGAATTTAATCCCAGTGCCCAGGTCATCCGGCGTAATGCCATCGCCTGTTTTGTCTACGTAATCCGGGGACAGGATCCCGCTCAGTAAAAAGCTGGTCGCGTAGGCCGGCTGGCTGTCTTTATGATAATAATTATCGATCCCTTTGTTCTGGCCGAGCGTGGGTTCCGTGGTACCATAGGCAAACTGGATCTGGTCATGAGTATTGGTGACCATGCTGTAATCTCTCGCCGGCGCAGTCCGGGATCCGATCGCGAAAGAATATTCTACCTTTTTGGTGTTGTAAACCGGTATGCCGTAAACCATGCGCTTCCCATCCGGACCGGTGACTGTCATTTCCGACAGGTGGTGTTTTTGTCGGTACCCCCCCGCGATCCAGCGGGGAATGGCGACAGGGATAGGTTTATGATTGGCCGGTGGAGTGAAATTACTGACATCGTTTATCGGGTAGTTCAGGATCTGGTTATCCAGGCCAGAAATACTGGCCTCCTGGGCGGTAAGATAAGAGATAGAGGTCCGTTGTAGCTGTCGCTGCTGTTTCTGAATTTTGCTAAGGGTGGAATAGCCTGTAAAATTATTTCCCGCGGTTATTCCGTTCACTTGTACTGCCAGTGGGGTAGTGCCGTGCAGCTGGCCGCTCATGTTCGCGTCTTCCAGCGTTTTTTCACCCACCTGTTTGAAATAGGCATGCTGGTAAGCGGGAGTGGCCGTCGACAGGTCCTGGAAATCGCCGCTGGCCAGGTAGGCGTTATCTTTTACCCATTTCCGTGTTGTATTGGTCGTCTTTTGGTTAAACAGCGAAACACCGCCATGGCCATAAGAGCCAAAGCCGGCGTCGAACCCGGCGCTGCTTTCGGTGTTTAGATCTGCCGCCTGGTTATCGAAATAAATCCCGGTCCCGCCACGGTAAAGGCGAAATTCACCGCTTCCCTCCTGGCTGGTATAGGTGAACAGGTCAGGCGTACTGACCGGCAATGCGAGATTAGGCATGTCCGGTATCACGGGGTTATCCTTTTCCCGGATGAAATCCATCAAACCACTGGGCTGGTTTTTTCCCGCCTCCGAGTACAGAAAGCCATAGGCAGGATTGCTGATGCTCCTGGCCTGTACTTCCCGGACAGATTTATAACCACTGCCACCACCTCCGACAAAGATCAGGGCACCCGCAAAACCAACGTTAAAGCTGAAAGATCCGTAGCTGGTTTTATAAGGGATCTGCACATGCGGGGATACTGGTTCGGTGTTGTAACTGATCGTGGAACCACCCAAGCCATAATCAGCACTCCCTTTGACAGTAGAAACGGATTCTCCAAATGGCGAACAGGGATCTGCAGTCACAATGTCTTTGGTGGCAGAAACGCCGTAGCTTCCACTAAGGGACAGGCTTTTCATACCCGATCGCGTATTATAACCGAGAGATGCGCTTAATCCGGCATTTACGGTTGTTGTCTCATCCGTGTGGCTTCTCACGCTAAGGTTCGCATAAGGAGAAAGGTTTACGCCGCTTGCGGTGCTGGATAATACGCCTACGCCCAAACTTGCGGTCATGGCACCGTCGGTACCGCTAGAAACGGAAATTCCGGGATTGACACCTACTTCCGCGCCGATACCTGTATAGTTATCACTGAAAATGCCTAGTGAAAATGTTCCTTCACCTTTAATCGGGGAATACATACCGCCGACTTCCGTTTTTACATTAACGCGGCCACCTACGGTGATTTTGGGTTTGGTATAATGATCCGTTTGAACGGCATCTCCTCTCATATCATCCGGAAGTCCCCTGACCTGGCGATTGATGCTGCCGACATTTAGGCTCCAGCCCAAGCCTACCCAGCTGGCCTCATCATCTATGCCTGTGCCGGACTGGTAATTAAGGTTGATCGGGTAGCCATCTACGTCCAGCAGCGGAATATTATATTTAAAATCACCGGACGTCAAATCCACCATATCTGATACGCTTGCCTGCTGAAATCCACGGACTTCGGGCTGTGAAGGACCGGAGGTCAGCGCCAGCGCGGTCAGCGGCAGACAGATGTTCGTCATCCAGATAAGCAGGAAGAACGCGGCAATTTTACGGGATTTATTCGATTGAAATTTCATGTTTGCCGATTGAATTAATCTTTAATTTTAAAGGTGTATTTTCTGGAATAAAGGTATTTGTCGTCAAAGACCAGGCTGACAGGCCCGGCTGCGTCCCATTGTAATAAATATTCATAGCTGCCTTTGATCCCGTTAGCCACCGGCTGTACAGCAACAGCATATTTCGGCTTACCATTATCGAGTAGGTAAAAACAACTGTCGGCATGGTAAAGCATCTGGTTGCTGACGCGGCCACTGTTGGTGATTCCTTCTTGAACGGGAACAATCTTGCATTTATAAGCTGTGGCGCCTGCGTTGATCCGCACCAATTGCACGATCAGCCTGCTGTCCCTGACCTCCTGTACCTGCCTGGTTTCCGGCCGGCACGCGGCGATCGATACCGCCAGCAAAATCATCAGGTTAATCTTTAGGCTGTTCATAGACAAATCTTAAATTTTTAACGGCACCGTTTGGCAGCCATAGTTTCAGTATATAGTAAACACCGGGCTGAAATGCCCCGTTACCAGAAAGATCAATAATGAGCTTATTGGTACCATTTAATAACTCCAGTTTGGGTAATCCCCCGATACGCTTTCCGTTATTTTCAAGGCTGGAAATGGAATATTTCAGCTTTTGTTTCTGGTAAGGATTGATGATGCTGATCCGGATATCTCCGTTGGCTACGTAATAATTACCCCTCAGGAGATCTTCGATATCCCGGTAACCGGAGTCAGGCTTGATTTTTTTAATACTATCCTGACAATCGACGGTAAATTCCCATATTTCTGAACGAGTCAGTATGGTGTGTTCTTTGTACGCTGTTACCTGCCAGGCATAACGTTTCTTACTTTCCAGTTCTTTAGCGATAGACGGGTAAGGTAACACCGGGGCGATAATAGACGACTGGTTAATCAGCGGCAAATTGTAGTTCAGCGCTTCCGTTGGATTTTGCCCGCTTTTAATTTCGGCAAGCACCAGCTGGTAATTCGCGCCGGGGACGCCCGGCAACAGTGGCTGCCAGGTCAGAAGCGGACGCTTATCGCAAATCTTGTCTTTGTTAACCGGGTCAATCAGTGACAGTTCTGCAAAGGGGGCAAGTAAATAAGGGAAACACTGTTCGTCCGGCGGATTATCGGTATGGGTGTAAGTCAGCGTAAAACAATAATCGTAATCACCTTCAGGAAAAGACCGGCTTGCGGAGGTGATTTGTCCAAGCCGGTTTTTGGAGAATTGAACGGCCGCACCGCTTACTGCCGCTACCGGGATCGGATTGGAACCGGGCAGGATGGAAAACTCCGGGGTCCGGATCACGCAGATCGCACCTCCTTTTCTTTCGGTAACACTGATCACCAGGCTGGCGGTCCTTTTTCCAGAGATGTTCATCAGCCTGCAACTGAACAAGCCATTTATATTCCGGCCATAAATTTCAGGAATAAACTGGAAGCTTACCTGGCTCATTCCACGAATGCTCAAAAAGACAAACAATAGGGTTATATAAATCTTCATATCAGTTACTAAAATGGTATTTAAGGCTCAACTCGGCCCTGCAGGAAGCGTAAAGATCCGGGTATAACGGGGTAATCAAATTTTTTCGAAGATCGATATAGCTGTCGAGGTTAAAATGGGTATTGATAGAATAGGATACGCCCTGATGAACCCCTGCCTGCCGCGCATTACCGGTGTTGCTCAGGTAAGTGACACCAGAGGACATACTTAACTTTTTCATGAGCATGTACTGGTAAGCGACATCAGAATTCAGCAGATCGCCGATCAGCTTATAGGCCGATAATTCCTTATTATAAAAAACGGTGGCTGTGATACTGTTCTGCTTAATCACCACACTCTGGGTATAATTAAGCAATAAAAGGTTGGCAGCCCCGGCAGCAGCGTACGTGTTAGTAAAGGACTGTTCACCTATGCTCAAATGACTGATGCTGTAATAACGGCCGATTTTATAGGTCGAATTACCGTCGAACTGAAATTTTTGAAAAGAATAGACTGGCTGGGACAGGCCATCTACTTTTTTATCAGTACCATTCGCGGTATATTTCAGATCGATATTCAGGTATTTTCCGAATACATAACGGGTATCCAGCTGAAAAAGATAAGTTTTCCAGCGATCACTGGACGTATAACTGATGGGCTGGTTGCTTAAATCACTTCTTAAATTTACCGCCAACTTGTTGTGGTAAAAATATTTTTTTACGTTTCCGCCGAATTTCAGTTGGGCACCGCCGGTTCCGTTGCTGGCCGGGTTTTGATAACCCATTCCTGCATAGTTAAAATAAAGGTTGTCAGATGCATTCAGCTGCTGAAGATCCAGGTGATGCGAAAAACCAAGCGATATCGCCTGGAAAAGATCTGTCGCCGGCGTAGCCTTCAGCCCCCCTTTCTGGTCAAGAATGGCTTCGCTTCCCGGCTGGAAGTTATTACTGTAAACGGTCGTCGACTTGGATACGTCCAGTACTGTGGAGCCGAAGTTGCCCAGGTTTATTGATTTGGACAGGGTCAGGGCTATATTGTTGGCAGAAATTGTCGGGATGGTATATAAGCTATTGGAGATCTCACGGTTAAGTGAACTCATTACCGACACCTTGACGTCCCCGCCTAATCCGCGCTGGAGATCAGCGCTGATGTAAGTCAGGCTCTTCGGCTGGGTGTACACGGAAGCTTGGAAATTCGCGTCTTTGGCGGCGTTAATATCGCTTACCGTACCATATCCTACTGTTACAGGAACGGCACCGCTTTTCAGGGTCAGGTGAGCGCCGCTCATAAAAATATCCTGGTTCTGGACACTGCCTGGTGCCTTATTGCCAAATGAGCCGATCTTCAATGCATCAAGCATGGAAAATGCCGATTGAAAACCATTAGCGGGCCGCTTGACCAGCAGGGAGCGGGTCGCATCGGATACGCCGTCCTGGCCTTCACCGCTTTCCAGGTATTTTTGGACAAGCAGCAGTTTATCCGGGTCATAGCCCTTGCTGTGCAGCTGCGTCTTGATCCCGCTGATCGTGGTGGCAACCGTATTGATCTGCTCGTTATTTCGCGCCTGCGTTTGCGCATTCATATATAAAGGACGTTTTGTACCGCTCTCCGATTTACCGGTTATCCCGTTTGCCATATTCAAGGCATCAAGTTCTTTCGAAAGCTCATCCTGTTGCTCTTTGATCGCTTTTGCAAGGTCCGGCTGCTGCCCTTGTCTTGCGGACAGCATCACTTGCATTGACAGCCGGCTTAATACCTGCCGGGCGGCGGTGTCCCTGCTCTTCGGGTTGCGGTTAACTATTGCGGCAAAATCGATATCGGGAAAACCGGTCAAACCCTGTATTGAAGGGTTGCTGATACCGAAAGTATTAATTGACTGATTGGCGGCACTGTCCAGCTTTTCGTTAATCCGATCCGGATTCAAATAACGAAACCGGATCATTTGGCCCGGGATGGCCAGGTAAGCAGATAAGCTTTGGTTTTTTCCCAGCGCCGACGCTGCCGCCTGTCGTCCACGGATCCTTTGTACAGCGGCAGTATAAGGCGCCTGGCGCAATTTATCTACCTTATATACTTGTGCCACTTCCTCCTGCTTTACTTTCGTATTTATTTCGGATTTCAGCTTTAGACGGATCTCCTCATCACTCATTGACAAGAGCTGGCTTAACGCTTTCGGGTCGTTAAGGTACCTGGAAATGACCGGATTCTCTGAGAATGCAGCAGCGGTCAGTGACTGCTGAGCCGCCAGTCGCTGACTGGCCAGTTGTCCTACTATCATGCTTTTGGCATAACCGGTAAAATTCAGGCCTGCAAAAGCGCTGTTTTTTAAACGGGTGTAACTATCCAGGTCGCTGGTCACCAGTGAACTGAACTGACCCGGGTCAAAATTGAATTTGAAAAGATTGTTGAGACGGCCGCCCGGCAACAGCTGAGAAGAGCAGCCGCTGGAGAAATCGAGATTCAGGGGAACGCCCCAGGCCGTAATATTGCCGTGCACGGAAAATATATTGACCACTTTGGGCGTCACGATCAAAGGGGACGCCAAAGATATTGGCCGGTAAGCCTCACCGTCCGAAACGGTTAGGTTGATCTTAACCGGGCTATTGGCAGGGATATTGAGTTTGTTAGACAAGGCAGATTGAGCACTACTCTTGAGTTTTCTATATTTAGCGACCGGGCTGGCTTCACTCAGCTTTCCGGGTACTGCTATACCTTTGACTGCTCCTTTCAGGAGCGAATCAGGTGCTTGAAGGCCCTGCAATTTGGCAACGCCGGAATTTGCCGCTTTTTTAAGTTTTTGAACCTGGGCAGCAGCAACGGAGTCAACACCTGACTGCACGGTATCCTTACCCACAGTATGCGTGGTTTGCGCCAGCAGTGCCTGCTGTACAAAAAAGAGTGTCAAGAAAAGCAGAAGAGCGGGTAAAAGTTTCTTCATGCTAACAGTTTATTTGGTTCATTTGCGAACATGGCGGTTTAGGTCAAATCAAAGCAGCGTTGCCTGCGCTGGAATGACTTAGCAAACGAATTGAACTTCTGCCTACCGGCGGGGTAAGATCGGTGCAAAACTTTCAAGGAAAAGAAAACGGGCTTTTGTAAAAAGGACTTTTCTTGTGATTCGGTTACTTCTGTGAAAGTAATGTAACTTTATAATAATTACAAAAAATTTATAAAATAAACTTAAAAATAAATCGAGACACAGCGGAAGTAATATTATTTCGTTTTGTTTATTTCGGTTTCAAAATTATTTATATTGCGGAACAGTCCATCCCGTAGCGTAAAAGACTGGCCAAGCCTATCACCGTTCCATAAAAACATGAAATTCGCGCAGCTGATTTTAAACAAATTTCCCGCAAGTCAGGCTGCGATCCTGCTCTTGCTGATCGTTAATTTATTTCCGCTGCGGGCATTTGGGCAAACCCGGTCTAACAGCGGAACGGAATTTTGGGTTGCTTTTCCGACACATGCGGAGGACAACGACCGCAACGGTAACCCGCTTTACGCCAATATGAGCTTGTTTATCACAGGCGGAGCGAATTCTTCAGGAATGATTACCGCCGGTAGTTTCAGCCAAAGTTTCCAGGTGAATGCAAATGGCGTTACCGAGGTACTAGTGCCACGATCCGCGGCGTATATCAGCGAGGAGGAGAGCGGACGCGTGTTGGCTAATCGTGCGATCCATATAACGGTCGACCAGGGCAAACCCCGGGTCGCTTTATACGCGCATATTTATGCAGGGAACAGATCTGCTGCTTCACTAATCCTGCCCCAGGAAACCCTTGGTCAGCAATATTACAGTATGAACTATGCCCAACACGATACGGAAGGCAAGAACTTCATCACCGTCGTTGCTACGGAACCCCAGACCCGCATCCATTTGAAAAAAGGAAATAAGGAACTGGTGACCGGCGGAATTCTTTTAAACAACGTCAACGATGTTTACGAATACCTGTCCCCGGACGACCTGACCGGGGTTTCCGTCAGTGTAGACACCCTCAGTTCTGCTTGCAAGCACTTTGCGGTATTTTCAGGAAGCTCAGGCGTCTATATCAGTCGCCAGGATTGCACGCCTTCTTCGTTGGATCCGCTTTTTCAGCAGCTCAGCCCGGTACCCAGCTGGGGTAAAAATTACGGCTATATTCCGTTTAGTAAAACCAGTCCGTTTTTTACGGACTCCGTGCGGACCGCTGGCCAGTATATCCGGGTGCTGGCCGCAAAAAACGGGACGTTGGTCAATTTAGGTGGTGTCCCTGTCGCTTCTCTAAATGCCGGTGAATTTTATACTACACCAAAACCTTTGGAACAGGCTGCAGGAATTTCAGCAAATAACCCCATTTCGGTTGCCCAATATGCACTGACCCAGAGTTGCAGTAACCTGGGAGCTGCTAAAGGATATAGTGATCCGGATATGGTGATTTTGAACCCTGTCAACTATAGCATCAGCGACATTACCGTATTCTCCTCCCGAAGGGAAAACATCAAGGAGCAATACCTGAATGTCTTGATCAGGACTTCCGCAGCGGGCAGTTTTCGCATCAACGGAAACATTCCTGCTGCACCATTCCTGCCGGTCGGCACCCTGCCGGGTTTCTCGGCGATGCAGCTGAATTTAAACAAAGACTCGACGAACACGTATCACCTGCAGGCCTCGGATGGGTTCAACGCCACAGCCTATGGTTTCGGGAATGTCGAGTCCTATGCCTATTCCGCGGGCACCAACCTGAACGCATCGCAGGCCATCTCCGGTTTGCGCACGGCCACGAACGAGCTGATAGACTCCGCCTGCCTGAATGATGCCTATGAATTTAAACTAACACTGCCATATCAAAGTCCAAGGATATCCTGGCAGATGGACGGGAACGAAACGCCGGCCATTGTCAACAACCCCGTCGCTGTCCGGGTGCTGACCGATGGGATCGAAACCTTTGAATACCATTACCCGCAAACCCCGGCTTATACTATTCCGGGCATCCACCAGATAAAGATCCTGGCGGATCCATCAGATGCTATTGCAGGCTGTTCCAATACCGCACAGGAGATCGATTATAAGTTTAAGGTCATTCCGCTGCCTGGAGTAGCTTTTGAAAAACTGCCGGCCGATTGCGCTGGTAATTTGGAGTTCCGGAATAAAACGGTGTCGCCGGGTAGGGCGATCAGCAGTTGGAGCTGGGACTTCGGCGACCCGGCCAGTGGCGCAGCGAACAGTTCATCCCTGAAAGATCCATCCCATTTATTTTCAAAAGCAGGGCGCTACACGATCACACTTACAGCGACAGCAGCTAACGGCTGCGCCTCAGGTTTTACCGACACGCTATTTATCAGCAAAAAAAAGCCGAAGATAAGTAGTACACCCGGCGGCTGTACAGGAACAAGCCTGCTGTTTATCGACACGGCAAAATATGAGGGTTTTATACCTTTTAAACGAACCTGGTTTTTCGGCGATGGCGACTCCGTCAAGCTAACCGGCAACGCTACCGCGGTTCACCAGTATCAACGTCCCGGCGCTTACCAGATCAGGGTATCGACAGTCAGCCAGGAAGGCTGCAGCAGCGATACGGGTTTTTCCAGCCTGACAATCTACGCAAAACCTGCCGCTGATTTCACGATGCCCGGAATCTGTTTGACGGATGCCGTCGCACAATTCAAGAACGTTTCGGTCGGTGGAGTGTCCTATAATTGGGATTTTGGAGACACTCATGCTACCACATCGAATCTGAACTTCTCCGCTGAAGAAAATCCGGCTCACCAGTATTCGGCAGCAGGTACCTACCGGGTGACGCTAAAAGTCACTTCTGAACAGGGCTGCGATTCCACGGTCACTAAGAATTTTACGGTAAACGGCGTGCTTCCGAAAGCCGTCTTTAAACTGGCGAGCCAGCATATCTGCAGCGGAGCTCCGCTCCTACTCACAAATAATTCCAAAGTGCTCGATTTTGGGAAAGTGATCCGCCTGGAGATTTATTATGATGCGGTGAATCATCCGGAAGATAAAATTACGATTGATTCACCGCGTAGTGATACGATATATATGCATCTTTACCCTTCACTTCTGCAAGGAAGCGACAGCATTAAATACCGGGTAAAAGTTGTGGCCTTTTCCGGCACCGCCTGTGCGGATACGGCGGAACAGGAAATAACTGTACTCCCCTTGCCAAAGACTGCACTGGTGAATTTTGACCCGGTTTGTCTTTCTTCAAAACCTTTTCAACTCTACCAGGGGAGCGAGCTTAGCGGCATAAAGGGTGGGCAGGGATTTTACAGCGGCAACGGGGTGTCCTGGGACGGAAAATTCGACCCCGCAGCTGCCGGCGTTGGAAGCCATAAAATTATTTTTACCTATGTTTCTCCTGCCGGCTGCGCGGATACCGTCAGCAGGCAACTTGTTGTTTTAGAGGCACCGCTGATTGGTGCGAAAGACGAGTATACCATTATTCAGGGCGGATCAATAAAGCTGGACGCAAATGCTTCCGGGACGAATCTCAGCTTTAGCTGGTCACCCGCGACCTGGTTAAGCAACAGCAGGGAGTCGAGTCCGTTAGCCAACCCGGTAGAAACCACCAGTTATACAATCACCGTATCTAATGGTGCGTGTGAAACGGAAAAAAAAATAAAAGTGAATGTGTTAAAACCCATCCGGATCTTTAATACGTTTACACCCAACGGAGACGGGATCAACGATCTCTGGGAGATTCCCGAACTACTCAACTATCCCGGCGCAATAGTTGATATTTTTGACCGGTACGGCCAGATGGTCTTTCACTCTGCCGGCTACGCCCGCCCATGGGATGGTTTTTACAAGGGGCGTAAGCTGCCGGTCGGTACCTATTATTACCTGGTCGATCCAAAAAACGGGTTGAAGCCACTCGCCGGTTTTGTGGCTTTGCTGCGCTGAGCTAATAGCCATTCAGAAAATAGGTAAAAGCTTTATGGGAGCTTTGAAATATAATCTGCGAAAGCTGGATCACCCGGAAATGGATAAAAGGGCTGAATTGCTGGATACCAATTTTACGGATTTGAGTTTCAGGTAGGAATTCATTTTCTGGTTACTCATAACAGGAAAGAGTCTGCCTGTGCTAATCGCACGTTTGTCATCTTTATATTTTGAAAGGATAGCGGCGGCTTGCGATAGCAGGGGGGCGGTGACTTGTGTTTTTGTCTTTTGCCTTAATGTTTTAATCCATTGCCTTTCGTCGACTCCTGTTACTAGTTGAGCAGGAGTAAGATTGAATGCATCTACATAAACAAGGCCTGTGTAGCAGCTAAACACGAAAACATCCCTGACAAAGTCGAGGCGGGATATGGTAAAAACCTTTTTCTCCATTCGTGCTAACTCTGCCTTGGATAAAAACTCGCGTTCTTTGTGTTGTATTTTGATTTTATAATTGATAAACGGGTTCTTATGCAGCCATTCAAGGGCGAGCGCCAGGTTTAACATTTTTTTAAGGCGGATCAGATGGGTCATCGCCCCGGTATTTCCGATCGCCTTTTTGTTGCCTTCAGGTTTATAGTCCCGTAGGAAATTCTCAAAATCGGCAATAAACTTGTAATTCACATCTTTTAATGAAAGGTCCTTCTTTTTATAGTGTTTGCTTACAAAAGCGATTAAATAATGCTGCGAGGTTTCATAATGACTGAGGGTATTATCATTCAATTTGTGTTTTTCCTTTTCGTTATGGTACTCGAAAAGGGCGGAGAGGGTATGCTCTGTTTCTTCGGTTCGGAGAAAAGTAATTTTAATATCTTCGGCGGTAATAATTTTTTTTCTGAGCTGAAGCTCACGATAACATTCGCCGAGTTCTGTTCTAAGCTCTGATAAATAATTGTTTAATGAGCGGGTTTCTTCTTTTGTTCCCTTACCCGTTCCCTTTCGTACATCCCATGACCTTGGCTCCACCCACTCCTTTAAACCGATCAATATACGCTCGGTGTTTACGGTGATACGGGCATAAACCGGTGCCTTTCCATCCTTTAATTTGTCCTGACGGATTAAAAAATGCACGCCAAATGTGTTTGTTGTTTTCATAAAATTCTCTCTGTTTTGTTTAGCATTGATTTTTGGTGTCAAAAGTTCCCTAAAAACTGGTATCAAATGGCTCAAAAACGGCTCAAAATAGTTTATCTTCGATATGGTATAATTAACTGTATAACAGTTATTTATACCACCTTCTGACACCTCGAAATTAAAAAACAAAAACAGGTATCCTTTTAGGTATCATAAACATTGGAAAACTTTGGTGTTTTTTGAATTGTTGAAAAACAAAAAACCCTGTAAATCAGACTGTTTACAGGGTTTTGATATGAGTTGATACTCGTTTTTGTGGTATCAGCTGGGATCGAACCAGCGACACAAGGATTTTCAGTCCTTTGCTCTACCGACTGAGCTATGATACCGACCGTTTAAGGACTGCAAATGTAGCGTTTTTTTTATTTTGAGGTGTTTTTTTTTGAAAAAAGTTGTAACAGATTGGTTTATTGGTTGATAAAGTTGGATTGGGTTGATTGAGTTAAAAGAAAACTGCGCGAACTATCCACCTAATTAACTTATTCCACCCAATCCAACTCAATCCAACTCATTCAACTAAATCAACTTATTCAACCAAATCTAACTTTCAACTAAATCAACTTATTTAACCCAATCAACCAATTCCATTTTGACTTTACAACAAATCATATAACTTTGAAAAAATTACTATGCACGCATAATGATTGCACAAATCCTGTTTATCATCATCCTGGCTGCCGCTGTTTACCTGTTCAGTAAAAACGTGGCTAAAATACGGCGCAACATCCTATTGGGTCGCGCTGCTGACCGTTCTGATAACCCTGCTCTTCGCTGGAAAACAATGGCAAAGATCGCCCTGGGGCAAACCAAGATGGTAAAACGTCCGCTGGCCGCAGTAATGCACTTTTTTATTTATGTAGGCTTTATCATCATCAATTTAGAGGTGCTGGAGATAATGATAGACGGAATTTTCGGTTCACACCGCATCTTTTCGAAACCACTGGGCAGTTTATACGGCTTACTGATTGGCGGCTTCGAAGTATTAGCGGTTTTGGTGCTTACTGCTTGTATAGTTTTCCTAAGCCGGAGAAATATAGCGCGGTTAAAGCGCTTTAGCGGCACCGAGATGACCGAATGGCCAAAATCCGACGCTAACTATATCCTTATCATCGAAATCCTGTTAATGACCGCCTTTTTAACCATGAACGCTGCCGACTATAAACTGCAGTTGTTAAACTTCGGTCATTATATAAAGGCGGGCAGCTTCCCGGTAAGTTCTTTGATAAGCCCACTATTGCCTTCCAGTGCAAACTCGCTCGAACTGATAGAACGCGGTTGCTGGTGGTTCCACATCATTGGCATATTGGCATTTTTGAACTACCTCCCCTACTCCAAGCATTTTCATATCCTGCTGGCATTTCCAAATACTTACTATTCAAACCTACACCCCAAAGGTGAGTTTTCCAATATGGCATCGGTTACCGGCGAGGTAAAGGCGATGCTTGACCCTTCGTTTGTTCCAGAGTCCGCAGGTGAGCCGCAGCGATTTGGTGCAAAAGATGTGACCGACCTTACCTGGAAAAACCTGATGGAAGCTTATACCTGTACCGAATGCGGCAGGTGTACCTCGGTTTGCCCTGCAAACATAACCGGCAAGCTGTTATCGCCCCGAAAAATAATGATGGATACCCGCGACCGGATTACCGAGGTCGGAAAAAACATCGACAAACATGGCAAAGACTACGCGGATGACAAAACTTTGCTTGACAACTATATCACCCGCGAAGAGCTTTGGGCCTGTACTACCTGCAATGCCTGCGTAGAGGCATGCCCGGTTAACATCAACCCGCTTGAAATTATTACCGAAATGCGCCGCTACGTGGTGATGGAAGAATCACAAGCACCGGCAAGTCTTAATAATATGTTTGGTAATATGGAAAACAACGGTGCTCCGTGGAAATACAGCCAGGCCGACAGGTTTAATTGGGCTGATAATGAAGGTGGACAATAACAAGATAAAAAAATGCTACAGGACACAACAACTATAGAATACAAGTACCAATTTTTTATTGAAAGGGTATCTGCCTCCAAAATTGTTTGGGGATTAAAGAACAAACAAGGCTGGGCAAACTCCAATTCCAATGAAGATGAGGAGATAGGCATAATTCCGTTTTGGTCTGACAGGGCTTACGCCAAAGCCTGTGCCTGCAACGAATGGAAGGGATACCTACCTACAGAAATTCCGCTGCCGCAGTTCCTTGAAAGCTGGTGCGTTGGCATGGCCGAAGAGGATACCTTAGCTGGCGTTAACTGGGATGCGAATATGTTCGGAAAGGAAAGCGGCGCATTAGATTTAGCCCTCGACATTCTTAACCAATTAAACACCATTAATTCGGCCATTACGTTTTTAAATTATAAGAGTATAAACGAGTTTATAACAGAGATCAGTGAACCAATTGATTAGGTTACAAACAAAAGCTTAAACAATGAACCAAAATATTCCTACCATGGCCGAAATGGCTGCTGAAGGCAAGCAACCCGAGATTTTGTTTTGGGTTGGGTGCGCAGGCAGTTTTGATGAACGGGCGCAAAGGATAACGAGAGATATCTGCAAGATCCTGAACCATGTCGGCATTAGCTTTGCGGTGTTGGGTACTGAAGAAGGTTGTACCGGAGATCCGGCTAAGCGCGCAGGGAATGAGTTTCTGTTCCAGATGCAGGCCATGGCTAATATCCAGGTGCTGGATGCTTATCAGATAAAAAAGATAGTAACCGGTTGTCCGCATTGTTTCAATACCATTAAAAACGAATACCCGGGCCTGGGGGGCAATTATGAAGTGATCCACCATTCGCAGCTTATCCAGCAACTGATTGACGAGGGTAAGCTGAAGGCAGAAGGCGGCGAAAGCTTTAAAGGTAAAAAAATAACCTACCATGACCCCTGTTATTTAGGCCGGGGCAATGGTGTTTACGAAGCTCCGCGTAAGGCATTGGAAATTTTAGATGCCGACCTGGTTGAAATGAAACGGTGCAAAAGCAATGGCCTGTGCTGTGGTGCCGGCGGCGGACAAATGTTTAAGGAGCCCGAAAAAGGAAATAAGGACATCAACATCGAGCGGATGGCTGATATTTTAGAAAGCAAAGCCACGGTAGTTGCAGCGGCCTGCCCCTTTTGTATGACCATGCTGCGCGATGGGGTTAAGCACGAGAATAAAGAACAGGAGATCCAGGTATTAGATATTGCGGAGATAACGGTTAGGGCGAATGGCTTGTAGAAGGACAGATATGAGTGTTAACCCCCTGTTTTTATAAATATCTGGCTATTAATTATTTAAATCAATATTTATCGAAATTATGTTAACCCTGTTAACCCCCTTTCCGCAATCAGACTAGTCAGACTCACTTTAAGGCAAAAAGCTTATAACCCTTTCGCCTTAAAATAGTCAAAAGCTTGCCTCAGGCTATCCAGGCGTTCAGGTTCCATATTTTTTACGGGGATATTGAGCACGGTGGTCATACTGTCTACATCGCCTTTGCGGTCGTTTTTAGTTTGGCAGATAATATCGTCGGCCATGGTCTTTAGTTCCAGTATTCCCTTAGCAGTGCTGCCACTGTAATCCATATCCTTTAAATTATGCAGGTTAAAGGAATAAAACTCCTCTTTCTCTTTGGGGTAGATCTTGCGCAGACGAATGAACGCATCAGCAGTCACCGTAAACTCAAACTTCTTTAATTTAGAATCGGTTGACGCGTCGTACGACTGCATCAGGCACTTGTAGGTCCATAACTGCCAGTCTTCCGTACTTGCGCCGGGCTTAAAGCAATAGCTTATCAGGCCGGCCAGTAACATTGCCACTAACAGGATATTTTTCTTTGTTCCGTACATATCTGATTTAAACATGACAACAAAATTAAATCCGAAGTTAATAAATTGCATAGCTTTGTGCATGCAATTTTCAGAAAATTCAAGAGTTTGGGTTTACCAGGCCAATAGGAAACTAACTGATAACGAAGTAGGCGAGATAAAAGTATTGCTGGATAACTTCACCACCGGCTGGACGGCCCACAACAACCAGCTAAAAGCTACTGCCGAAGTAAGATACAACCGTTTTTTAATTTTGATAGTGGATGAGAGTCAGGCAGGCGCCAGCGGCTGTTCCATCGATAAGTCGGTTCATTTTATGCAGCAGATAGAATCGCATTTTAAGATCAACCTGTTCGACCGCTTTAACCTGGCCTACCGTGAGGGCAATGAAGTATTATCTGCTCCCCGCCATGAATTTGAAGAAAAACTAAAACAACGCGACATCAATACCAATACCATCGTATTTAACAATATGGTGCAAAACTTAAGTGAGCTCAACAGCAAATGGGAAGTGCCGTTTAAGGATAGCTGGCATATACAATTGTTTGGGAACCTGGTAGCATAAAAAGTTCATAGCTGAATTTGGCGTGTCGGCTATAGCCCTAACCTGGTTTTAAGGTCTTCGCCGTATGAACGCCCCGAACTAATCCTTGATCCGGCTGTATTACTCATCACAAACACAAAAGCGCCATTAAAACCCTTTCTTATTTCTTTTATATGATCTGTGTTTATAATGGCCCCTCTGTGAATACGAATAAACTGTTCCGGAAGTTTCTCTTCCAATGCCGATAATGTGTATTCGGTAAGATGCTTTTTACCGTCGGCAGTATGCAGAAAAACGTATTTATCTTCCGCTTCAATATAAACAATATCGGCAAGTTTAATCAGCAATATTTTATCACCTATTTTAACGGTAAGAGTTTTGCTGACGGTTTTTATTTGCAGCTGCCGCATTAATTCCTGCAATGGCAACGGGGCCGGTGCAGCACTAAACTGGTGTAATTTTTTTATAGTTTTTTCAAGGCGCTCCTTTTCCACCGGCTTCAACAGGTAATCTATCGATCCTTCTTCAAAAGCTTTTATGGCATACTGGTCATAGGCGGTGGTGAATACTACCCTTGGCGGCTGCGCCAGTCTTGCCAACATTTCAAACCCGTTTAAAACGGGCATTTCTATATCCAGGAAAACCAGGTCGGGCTTTAGCCGGGTAATTAGCTGCAACCCTTCGGCGCCGTTTTCGGCTTCGTCAATTATATCAAATTCGTCGTAGACCTTTAACAGGCGCTTTAAACGTTGGCGCGCCAGCTCCTCGTCATCAATAATTATCGTTTTCCAGTTAGCGCTCATTTTTATAGGGTATTATAATCTTTATACTTTTTTCGGGCAGGTTGTTGATTTTTATCTCGTATCCTTCGCCATAAAGCAACTCCAGCTTATCATAAGTGCTTTGCAGCCCGTAGCCGATATTCAGCTCATCCGGGAAGGGTATGCCATTATCGGCGACGCTTACTATAAGATTCTTCTCATCGCCTGTTATATCTACGTCAAGGCGCCCATCTGCTATAGCGTCTTTTAAGCCATGTTTAAGGGCATTTTCAACCAATGGCTGCACCAGGAACCGGGGGAGCAACATTTCCTCTATACCAGGCGCAACCTTCAAGCTAAACTGAATCCGCTTGCCAAAACGTATTTTTTCAATATCCAGGTAGGTATTTAATATTTCGATTTCCTCCTTGACCGTAGCAAAACTTTCCTGCATGGAGTTGATGCTGTACCTGAAAAGTTTTGAAAGTTTCAGCGTCATATCTTCGGCTTTATCCGGATCCTCGTGTATCAGGCTGGCAATAGAATTAAGTGCATTATACAAAAAGTGCGGGTTTATTTTTGATTGCAGTGTTTGCAGCTCCGCCTGGGTTTTAAGCTGGTTTACTTTTGCAAGGTCAAGCTCTTTTGCTTTTAGTAGCGATTGCATATTCATTTTTTGTGCCTGGTACAACAGCAGTATCGAACTGACTACAATTACTACAAAGGCATTAAATGTATAGTCGGTCAAGCTATCTTTAAAACAAAAACGCTTGTTAAATGCCCACCAAATAACCAGGTGTGAAAGTTCGGTCCCAATAAACATACCCACAAGGCAGCAGCAATAAAAGCCGGCAACAAACTTCCAAAAACTTGTTGTTTTCGGCCTTAAAAAGTGTTCGTAAATAAATACGCTGTTGGTAATGCTAAGTGTTATCGTGCAGCTATACAGAATATTGATAAAGGCATTCTGCCATAAAAAGCCGCGGACATCATATACACCATGAATAACAGTTAAAATAGCCCCCACGCTTAGCCCGATACCCCCGTATTTCAGGTTGGCCCACATTAAATTCCCCTCTTTAAAACCTATTTCCTTATCCATCGTCTTCGCTAAATAAACATGGCATAAATTACAAATTTTAGTTCAGCTATCGGCCTTAATTACATTGCTGCAATAATGCCTGGCAACGGCGTGCACCCCATGCTGGCTCAAACCCCGATGCCTTTTGGTTTTTATATTTATCGGCAGCGGTTGTTAAAATATCTTTAGCTTTTGCCTTACCGCCGCCAAATGCTTCGGGGGTATAAAATGTATTCTGCCCTTTTACCAGGTAGGCACGCGGATTTTCGGGGTCAATAGCCAGGGCTTTTTCAAGCAGTGCATTTGCTTTTGGTATCATGGTCATAGCGCGCTGCTGCGAAAATACCGACATCTTCATAAAAGTGATGTAGCCTTCCAAAACCAACACTTCGCTGTTTGCGGGTTTTAAGGCATCCGCTTTTTCGGCATAGCTCATGGCTTTATCATACAAGGCGTCTTTGGTATCACTGTCCTGCTTACCCAGTATAGCAGCATGCAGGTTACAAAATCCGGCATAATATTGCGGCAGCCATTGTTTTGTTTCGGAAGCGGCAATCCGTTCAAAAAAGTTTGCGACGGCTGCAAATTGTTCTGATGTGCTGGCGCTATCAATTAGGGCCATACCTTTTTGCATGGCGGCGGTGTACTTGTCACTGTTTTGTGCCTTTACCGAAAATGTGATGATTAAAAGAACGATGCATAATTTTAACGTTTTCATGTTGTTTGATTTTATGATGAATAATTTTTAATGATTAAATGTATTATCGCCTATAGTTACTAGTAGCCCAAACAGGTAATTGCGTTTGGCAGCAGGATAGATGGGCTCGCGGATGCTGCCATTGGACGGGTAGTTATAGCCATAGACATTATTAAAGCCAGGGATGTTATTTACCGACACATACACCACGGCGAACTGTTTAAAAAGCCTGGTGAGGTAGCTGAGGTTCATGCTCAGGTTATTGTAGGCTTTCGTTTTGTCCGACAAAAAATCAGGATTGTTCGGGTTATAGTAGGTGCGGCCGCTCGAAAATGCATAAGCGGTACTTAGCTCCGATTTAATTGCCGGGATATATTGCTTGTAAACCACGTTGAGCGTGTGTTTAGCCGCAAACGGCGGTGTCGCCTGAATAGGATAATTGCGAAAATCGCGCTTGGTATCCAGGTATGAATAAGAGATATAGTAGTCCCCGCCCGGGATGCTTTGTTTGTCGCGCCAAAAAACATCTATCCCTTTTGCATAGCCATCGCCGCCGTTAAACAGGTTGCTATAGTTATTTACCGCATAAGTTTTCGGGAATCCATCATAATCGTATTTGGTAAGATCAGCATATTGTTTATAAAAAGCCTCAACGCGGAAGGTAAGTCCACTGGTTAAATACTGGTAATTCAGCAGGTAATGTGTAGCTTTTTCGTAACCCAATTGGTGACTTTGCAGCAGGTAGGTATCATCTGGGTTTTGATAAAAAATGCCGTATGCCATTGATACCTGGCTGTGGGTGCCGGTTTTAACGGCCAGCGATGTGCGCGGGGCAAGGTTCCAATCTCCCAGATACGATGAATGCTCGGCCCTGCCGCCTAAACGCATCACGATATTATCGCTTAAAAAAATCTCGCCTTCGGTAAAGGCTGCCTGCAAATTATCATTGAATGAGCGGCTTTGGTCGTTCCAGCCTTCCAGGGCACCGTTTTGGTAGGCTTCGGCACCAGCCCGTAGTAATGAGCGCTGGCCCAGGTAACGTGTTAGTGTAAAACGCCCCTGCAACAAGTGATCATTTTTCCGAAAGTTATTTGAATCGAGCCTGCCGCTTTCGTGGGTATTACTGTATGAAGCGCCGGCCTGGATCCGCCAGTCGGCGTTTAAATAATCCTGGTACGTTAAATTAGTGTAGTTGTTTTTGTTATGATCAATAACGTGGATAAAGCCTGCTGAATCGGGATTATCGGCAAAAAGCGAAACATCATTATTACTGTATTGCGAAAATACTTTCAGCATACTGCTTTTCGTGGGTTTCCATTTGTATTGAATATTGCCGGTTTTTTCAATGGGTGCCTTGTCCCAGTTTATGTTTTGTTTAAAAACTGAGTAGCTAGGCGACAGGTTGTAATAAACGCCACCCACGGTAAGCGAACTATTTTCAAACCTTTCGGTATGCGCAGCGCCGAAGCCTACGGTAAGTACTGAAAACTCCGTGGATGTTTTTTCGGCCAGGTCTTTAGTTTCCAATAACAGGGCTGATGACAAGGCCTGCCCGTATTGTGCAGAGTAGCCGCCTGATGAAAATGTTGTGCCCTTGAAGAGGAAAGGCGAAAACCTGCTCCGTGACGAGATATCGGGCAACTGGCTGCTAAACGGACTTTTCACCAGCATACCGTCAAAATAAGTGCGCGTTTCAGCGGCCGAGCCGCCACGTACAAACAGGCCGTTTTCACTAAAGGCCTGGCTGGTACCGGGTAAGGTTTGCAGGGCGGCAACAATATCGGCAACGGCACCCGCAGTAGTGGCAATATCAATGGACGACAGCACCGCGCCTTTTTTGGCATCTCCGGTTTCGATAGTGCCTGCGGTAATTGTTACAGCATTTAACTCGCTTACAGCTTCTTTAATGATTAAGCTGAGGTTTAAAGGTTTTCCGTCGAGGATTATGGCTATACTGTCAGGCTTAAAGCCGATAGTTACGTAATGAAGCATATGCGTACCTGTTTCGGCTGTAGTGAAAGCAAAGCGCCCGGCAGTATCTGTGGATGCACCGTCGTAAGTATTAACAAGGGTGATGTTTACGCCCGGTATCGTTTTTCCATTTGAAGTTTTAATTACGCCGGAAACCCGGGTTTGTGCGAAAGGTGAAAAGCTGCTGATGATTAGGACAATTAGGTAAATATATTTTTTCATATTCCGTTCCTGGTTGACATATCAAAAATGCCGTGAAACAGTGCTGAAACTAAGAGAATGCAGACGAGTGGTTGATTTTGTGTGATGAACGGTGTGAATAGCCGATAGCGTATCCCAATTTGAAAATGCAGGAGAGTCATTTAACTTTGTACAATACAATTTTTGAAGGGCTACCGGCCCTGAAGAAAAGCCGCAGCAAGAGCGAAGTGTATACAAATATTTTAACTATCAATAAATAAACATAATATGTTCATCATCAATCTCACCTATATCGTTCCCCTCGAAGAACTTGACCAGCACATGGCGGCGCATGTTAAATACCTGCATAAATATTACGATAAAAATATTTTTGTAGCATCTGGCAGGAAGGTGCCGCGCACCGGCGGGATCATATTAGCCCTGGCTGAAAGCAAAGCAATTGTTGAAGAAATAATTAAAGAAGATCCTTTCTATAAATATGAGCTGGCAGAATTCGATATTACCGAATTTTTAACCTCCCAATATCATCCCGATCTAAAAAATTTGCTGGGTTAGATTTTTATAATTGGCAGGTAAAGGATTTACGTTTTAAAAACTAAATCTGAAATCAACTAATCTCCGGTCTCTAACCTCTGATCACTAATTAACCCTATCCAACCTGTCCGGCTTTTCACCTGGTGAGCCTGCGAGTATGTACATTTTACCATTCTCTTCTTTAAAAGAGATATCTGTTTTCTCATTCTCGTACATAAAAAAGCCATCTTTTGTGTAAGGTACTAGCTGTGTTGGCAACTCATCTCCTTCTTTAAAGTAAAGGTTATTATCAGCTATATAAAATTTAAACTTCAATTCAGGCTTACCGGCAAGGGTGTAATTGCCTGTATATTTTTCCAATTCATTAACCGGTACGGTAATTGGCCGGTGCTTTTTACAATAGGCAAAAGCAATAGCATTTTGCATTACCTGGGCCAGCGCGGCCCCGTGTGCCGCATTGGGCGTAATAGCTGTTGCTATGTCGAGGTGTTTACAATTTTGCTTTAACATGTATGCTTTAAACAGCTCAATGTTATTCGCAGTCAGATGCTCATACGAGCCCACGCCTAAAAAAACTCTGCTGTTAAGGTCTTTATGATCGGTAAAATATTTTTGTGCGGCAGGGATAAGCTCTCTCCCACTGTTGCCTGGTGCGCCGATAAAGATCATATCAAATAGATCTGGATGCCCAAATAATACCGAAGTAGTAAACATACCACCATAGGAATAACCGTATAACGCCTTATTATCTGTTACCCGGTATTTGCTTTGTACAAACGGGATCACTTCCTTTTCAATAAACGCTAAAAAATTGGGGCCGCCTGTTGCCGGGTTTAAATCCCTTGAGCGCATGTTTGTGCGGGTGCCATAACCAATGCCAACAATGAGGGGTTCGGTGGTCTCATAATCCTGCCTGAGCATATTAAAACAATTCATGGCAACGGTCATGTTCCAGTCGCCATCCGTCATGTATAACACCGGGTATTTAGTTTTGCTGGTATCATATCCTGGCGGGAAGTGAACGTAGATGGTATAGTCCTCATTAATAGTTTTCGAGTGATAATCCCATAAGACAATCTCATTTTCAATCATTTTTACCGGCGCTTCACTTTTAACCTGGCCATAAACTACCTGCAGACTAATGAATATTAAAATTGATACGCTATAAAAGAATTTAATGCTATTTTTTTTCATAAGGAAAAGAGTTTAAGTATTTTACACAAGACAATTATAAGCAATCATAAGTTACAGAAAATCCGGTTTATCAAGCAAAAATTTTTATGATCTGGTGGCAAATTAGCAATTTGTAGTTATTTTTATTCTATGAAACAATATGATAGCCGGGTAGATGCGTACATCGCCAAAGCCGCCCCATTTGCCAAACCCATTCTTGAGCATATACGCGAAGTTGTACATGAAGCCTCGCCGTTAATAACTGAAACCGTTAAATGGGGAATGCCTTTCTTTGATTATAAAGGCCCGGTTTGTATGATGGCCTCCTTTAAACAACATCTTGGTTTCGGTTTTTGGAAAGCATCAAGGTTAAATGATCCTAATGGTTTTTTAAGGGGGAGTGATGAAGAAGCTGCTGCCGGTAGTTTTGGCCGTATTGAAAAAATGGAAGACCTTCCGCCCTCCGAAGTGCTGGCCGGTTTTGTACGGCAGATGATTGCCATAAACGAATCAGGCATTAAAGAGCCTAAAAAACCTGCAGTCCCAAAAGCTGAAATTGCCATGCCTGCAGATTTTAGCGACTTGTTGAGCGGCAGCCCGAAAGCACTCGAAAACTTCTTCAACTTCAGCCCGTCGAAAAAGAGGGAATACCTGGAATGGTTTATTGAAGCCAAAAGCGACGCCACCCGGCAAAAGCGCATGGAACAAGCGCTGGAATGGATCAGCGAGGGAAAATCAAGAAACTGGAAATATCAGAAGTGAGCGGGCAGTTTGTTAGTCTAAAACTTATTAAAATTTATTAAAAAGTTTTTTTTATTTTAATAGCAAATAATTATATTAGCCTTAATTAACCCTTAAACAATAAAAAATATGAAAAAACTCATTTTACTATGCAGTATTATGTTAATGTGCTGCATTGCCGTTAAAGCGCAAACGCTTACAGCAAATGTTAAAGCCACCAATGATGCAACAACCGATGTGAAAGCACCTGTTAAAGCAGCCACTGCTACTAACCCAACCGTATCTGTAGCTTTACAAAACAATACTGGTTGTTGTACCTATCAAATACAGTTTGTTGCATTAGATTCTGGTGGAACTAATGCTTCTTATAACTTCTCGTCAGCACAAAATGTAAACATAGTAGAAGGCCATTATAACGTAGGTATGCGTGGTCCGGGTGGAACGCTGCACTTTTCTTATTCAACATGCGCAACATCAGGAAGTGCTACCGGGCCATATGTACTGTTTTCAAACGTGTACATTTGTGCAAACGGCACTTTTTCTGTAAACCCATAATGCTATCGCGTTACTGCCGGAGCGAATAATATTAATAACACGTCCCCGCAAGTTTCTTTGCGGGGACGTGTTATTAATGCAATAGCCAAACCCGCCACGCCTGCCGACTTTAACCAACTACACAGTGATAATAGGCAGGCGCTTGAAAATTCCGTAAATTTTACTCCGGCAAAAAAAAGGGAATGCCTTGAATAGTTTACCGAAGAAAAATCTGATTCCACTCCCCAAAAACGAATGGATCAGCGAGCGAAAAATCAGAGATGGTGAGTGGTTGATTAAGTTTCTCGATCGAAAGTCTTCGCTATGATCTATGAACCATCAACTATGAACTAAACTAAAACTCCAACGGCCCCAGCCTCCGCATATTCTTCATGATCAAATATTGCCTGTGCCTTAAATACCTTGTAGGGTTAGTTGCCGACCATTTAAGCGGACTCGGAAATATAACTGCTATAGCGGCTGCTTCGTGATTAGTTAATTGTGATGCCGGGATATGGAAATAAGCCTGTGAGGCTGCTTCCACCCCATAGATTCCATCTCCCATTTCAATAACGTTCAGGTACACTTCCATAATGCGTTTTTTGCTCCAGAAAAGCTCCATCAGCATGGTAAACCAGGCTTCGAAACCTTTTCGGATTATGGATCTACCCGGCCACAGGAATACATTTTTTGCCGTTTGCTGCGATATGGTACTACCGCCGATCAACTTTTTGCTGTTAGCATTTTTCTTTATTGCTTTTTCTATCGCCTGAAAATCAAAGCCATGGTTTTCCAAAAATGTTTGATCCTCGGCGGCAACAGCGGCACGCATCATTGAGGGCGAGATCTCATCAAAATTTTTCCATTGTTTGTCAATCTTCCATTCCTTCCCGGCAGCCTTGCGCTCAAAACCGCGCTGAATCATCAGCCAGGTAACCGGTGGATTAACAAACCGGAACAGGATCACGAAGAACAAACTCCCGCCTATAAATGCTATAAAAATGATCTTTACAATGCGGAGGATCAGCTTTAACCACCCGCTCCTGAAGATACCTTTTGACCGTCCGCTCGCCGATTTATTATTTGAAGCAGTCTTATTGCTGCGCGTAGTTTTCATCGCTTAAAAATAGAATTTTGATTTCAGATTTCGGATGTTTTTATGGTGATTTCACCGATTTGAGAATGATCAAAAAACATCGTCATTGCGAGGAACGAAGCAACCTCTACATAGGACAGTCAGGAACCTTTATCGTGGCTACATAAATGTGGCATTAAGGTCACCACAAAGCTTGTGTTTCGTTTGATTAGCATGTGCAGAGTTTGCTTCGCTCCTCGCAATGACGTGACTGTTAGATTTTTGCAAACAAAAAAAGGTGTCAAGCTTTCACTTAACACCTTTATATTTTCTCAAATCCGAAATCGAAATTCCGAAATCCGAAATTACTCTGCTACTACTTCAAAAGGAACCTGAACTTTAACCTCCTTGTGCAGGTTAACGTTAGCAATGTACTCGCCAACAAATTTTGGTTCTGTTTCAAAAGTAATACGGCGGCGGTCGACTTCAAAGCCTTCCTTCTTCAGCGCATCAGCAACCTGGATGGTATTGATGGCACCAAATATTTTACCGGTTTCGCCAGCTTTAGCGCCGATAGTAAGCTTAACGCCTTCTAAACGGGCAGCAATAGCATCAGCATCCTTACGAATCTTGTCTTGTTTAAACTGAGCCTGTTTAAGGTTTTCAGCTAAAACTTTACGGGCACTTACAGTAGCCTGTATAGCATAACCCTTAGGGATAAGGTAGTTACGGCCATAACCTGGCTTTACCTTCACTACATCATCTTTATCACCCAGGTGTTTTACGTCTTGTTTTAAAATAACTTCCATTTCTTTTACCTCCTGATTATTTTAATGAGTCTGTAACATAAGGTAATAAACCGATGTGGCGTGCACGCTTAACAGCCTGTGCCACTTTACGCTGAAACTTTAATGAAGTTCCGGTTAAGCGACGTGGTAATACTTTACCCTGATCGTTAATGAACTTTAATAAAAAGTTAGCGTCTTTGTAATCGATATACTTAATTCCGTTCTTTTTGAAACGGCAGTATTTTTTACGTGTGTCCTCTACTTTAGGAGCAGTTACGTATTTAATTTGTTCGTTTGCCATTAGTGTGCTGCCTCCTCTGTTTTAGGTTTTTTGTTGAAAGCACCACTGCGTTTCTTGTCGTTATAAGCAACTGCATGCTTATCTAAGGCAATGGTCAAAAAGCGTAATACGCGCTCATCACGACGCAGTTCCACTTCCAGTTTGTTAATTAAATCACCCGGAGCCTTAAATTCAGTTAAGTGATAGTACCCTGTAGTCTTCTTTTGAATAGGGTACGCTAATTTTCTCAAACCCCAATTATCCTCCTGGACAATTTCGGCTCCGTTATCAGTTAAAACTTTGCTGTATTTGGCAATTGCCTCTGCAGCTACTTCTACTGACAACAACGGGGTTAGAACGATCACAATTTCGTACTGTTGCATTGTTATACTTTGATTTTAAATAATTTACCCGCTATTACGGGGCTGCAAATGTACACATTATTTCACATTTATTACACTAAATTTCACATTCATTGTACTATTTCAAAAAATCAATAAAAGGACCGGTATTTGTTATATTTCAGCAAGTTATATTGGAGATAATAATTATCATTGAGCCATGATACAACCAGGATTAGAAAAAGAAGAAATCATCCATGCCATTGATGAGGACGATACTTATGCCCAACTTTCGCCGGGCGATGACGATGATACCGACTGGGAAGACGATGACGATGAGATTTTTGATGACCTTGCCGATGATGAAAATAACCTGCACGATATTATTGTTGAAGAAGATATTGACGACGAGGAGGATGACGATCACCTGCCGGATGATGATTTTTAACGGCTTTTGAAGCTATCAGCAATCCTCTTATAATTTTTATTTGTCGATGTCTGACTATTAACGCATTAGTTAATTTAAACTATCGCATTAGTTAATTGCATTTAAAAAAAACCGTATAGGTTTTTACTTCGTTTATAGAGGTTTATAAACGAATGTTTTTTATGAGGTCGATAAGCGATTTAAAAACCAAAGCAATAGTTTCCAACATTAGGAAAATCAGAGAATTTAGAAATTACACGCAGGATTATCTTGCCGCAAAATTAGATATTTCCCAAAATGCATACAGCAAAATCGAACTGGGCTACAGTAACATTACGTTGAACAGGTTGATTGAGATTTCAGAGATCCTGGAAGTTGACCTTGTGGACATGATTAGTTTGGACGGTGATGGCATCATCAGGCTAAAACTATCAGATACCCTATTAAAACAGAGCGGCGGCTTATAATTTATTCAGTTCATCCACCAGTATTTTACTTAGCTCGTTAAAATACCGCCTCACCCCAAAGCCAATTACACTTTGTATGCCACGCCCGGCATTGGTTAAAAAAACCTCATCGGCCGCGTACAAAATATCCGGGCTGATCTGCGCTTCAGTAACCGGGATATTATTGTTTTTGGCGATATCAATTACCACCTGCCGCATCACACCCTCTACACAGCCCTCGCTTAAAGCGGGAGTATACAAATGCTTTTGATACCAGATAAATATGTTCGAGCTGCTTGCCTCGCATAAATTGCCCGCCTGGTTCAGCAAAAAAACATCATCCAGCTTGTTTTGATTTTTGTAGATGCCTGCCATTACATATATTAATGAGTTACAGGTTTTTATGTTCGACAGGTAATTGGTGGGCTTGGGCAGTTCCGTAAACAGGTCCATGATTAATCCTTTGTCATTTAAAAAATAACGTGGCTCATCCATAGGCACTATCTCCAAACAGTAGCCCATCTTGTTATGCGACGGTGTGTAAAGTCCATCTGCATCCCTATAAACGGTAAGGCGCAGCCTGCCATGTTTTATCTTATTGCGACGGGCAAGGTCAGCCGTTTTTTCCTTTAAAAACCAAATATCCATCTGCGAGTAACCGTCAATTTTAAGCAACTTCATACCGCGTTGCAAACGGTCGGCATGCAGCTCAGGGAACTTAAGCTGCCCCTTCATCAGGCGCATACTCTCGAACAGACCATCGCCATATTTAAATGCGCGGTTACCTATCCCAAGCAGTTTGGTATCAGCCGGAAGTATTTCGCCATTAAAATTGATGAATATTGGGAGCATGGTTGGAGATTAGAGATTAGAGACCAGAGGTTAGAGATTAGTTATCATTTTTTTAAATCTACAGCTGTAGATGTTTTTTTATAAATTTCATGAACGTATTATTAATATTAAAATTGAGCTTCGATGCTAACTATTAAGATTTTACCCTAATCACTGATTAACTGATCTCTATTCTCTAATTAACTAATCTCTAGCATCCACATACTTTCTCCACTTTTGCAACGCAGCGTCGAAATCAGCAGGCAGCGGCGCTTCAAAGTGCAATTGCTTTTTTATTGTCGGATGTAAAAAACCCAATGATTTTGCATGCAACGCCTGCCTTGGTAGTAACTCAAAGCAATTTTCGACAAATTGTTTGTATTTACTAAAAACAGTTCCTTTTAAAATTTTATCACCGCCGTATGTGGCATCGCTAAATAAAGGGTGGCCAATGTGTTTCATATGCGCGCGAATCTGATGCGTCCGCCCGGTTTCCAGCTGGCATTCAATCAGGGTAACATAGTCCATCCGCTCCAGCACTTTATAGTGTGTTACCGACCATTTCCCTTTTTCCGGATCGTCATAAATAGACATTACTCTTCTATCGTTCACACTTCGCCCAATATAACCGGTTACAGTACCATCTTCAGGCAGATCACCCCAAACCAGGGCAATGTACTTACGGGCAATGGTATGGTCAAAAAATTGTTTCGCCAGCCAGGTCATGGAACGTTCGTTTTTACTGATCAGTAGCAAGCCTGAGGTATCCTTATCTATCCGGTGTACCAACCCCGGCCGGCCATCGTTACCCGGTAAAGTAGGCAGTTGTTGAAAATGGTACACCAAAGCATTAACCAGCGTGCCTGTATAATTGTTATATCCGGGGTGCACAACCATACCCGCCGGCTTGTTAACCACCAGCACATCGTCATCCTCATAAACAATATTGATCGGTATATTTTCGGGATAAACCTCCGTGTCGCGCGGCGGATGAGGCAGTACAACCGAAATAACATCAAGCGGTTTTACGCGGTAACTCGATTTAATTTCCTTATCATTAACCAGCACATTGCCCAGCTCGATAGCATTTTGGATGCGATTACGCGATGCATTCTCAACGCGGTGCATCAAAAACTTATCAATTCGCAACAGCGACTGGCCCTTATCAACAACTATGCGTAAGTGTTCATAAAGGTCCTGCTCTTCCTGCTCAATAAAACCGGTATCTTCAGTCATTGTGGGCAAAAGTAGTCGTTTTTTCAGATATTGATTAATTCTAAAATATGTATCATTGTGTAAACGTTAACATAACCATGAGAAAGCGCTACATATTTCTGTACATAATAACCTTAATTGGTTTGGCGTCAGCGGCAAATGCGCAGGATGCATTTTCGGGACTGATCAAATCCAGCCCTGCTGATGCCACAAAATTATTTAACGCGTATGCCTTGCCTTTATTCAAGGGGCTGGGAGTTGATCAGAACAGTGGGTGGAACAATACCGCGAAAACCAAAAAAACATTACGGTTTGACATTAGGGTTACTGCGTCTGCTGCTTTTGTATCTTCTGCTGATAAAACCTTTGATGTAACAAAAATTGGCTTGTCGGACCATGTTCGCCCCGCCGATGCCAGCCAAACCATTACCCCAACTTTTGGCGGCAGGAAAAATATAGATGGCCCGCTTTTAAATATTTATGATGATAATGGCCACAAGGTAAGCAGTTTTAATATGCCGGCCGGCGTTATTTCGTTTATCCCCGCTCCGCAGATCCAGGCAACCGTCGGATTGATTCAAAACACGGACATAACCTTACGCGCCATTCCAAAAGTTACTGTCGGCAACGATTATGGAAGTATTTCAATGATAGGTTTTGGCCTAAAGCATGATATTATGCAGGACATTGCCGGTAAAACCGCGGATGCATTAATTCCATTTGACCTGGCAATTGCCATTGGTTATAGCCATTTAAAGCTTGATAAAACTTTATCGGTAACCCCCGAAAATGGTGCACAACCAAAGGACAGCCAGCAAAGTACCGATTTCAGCAACCAGCATATTGATGGAAGCTTTAACAGCTTTATGGCACAGGTAATCGTATCGAAAAAACTATTGGCGTTTACACCCTTTTTAGCTGTAGGCTATAATACTACCCACGCCAGCGTTACAGCGGTTGGTAATTACCCGGTAACCACGGGCGGCACGCTTATAAGTAATACCTACACAACTTTTACCAACCCTGTGTCAATAAGCGAGGGCGTTATTAACGGTGCCCGTGCTGATGTGGGCTTCCAGTTAAACCTGGGAGTTTTCCGCTTTTATACATCTTATAGTATTGCGCAATATTCATCTGTTAACGCAGGCATTGGTTTCGGAATTTAGGACGATCCAGCATATAATATAAGGATGGATACAAAAGCCAACCCTATATAATATATTTAACCTATGGATCTCAACCTCGAAATTTTCAGCCCCGTTCATCAAATCAAAAACCAACTTTTTGATGAAAAGGGCTTGGAGGTATCTCTAAAGCGCGATGATCTCATCCACCCTATCATTTCAGGTAATAAATGGCGTAAACTAAAGTACGTTTTACAGCGCGCACAGACCGAAAATAAAAATCACCTGGTAACATTTGGCGGCGCGTACTCCAACCACTTACTCGCAACTGCGGCGGCAGCTGCAAAGTTTGGTTTTAAGTCCACCGGGATTGTACGGGGCGAGGAAGTAACTAACGACACCCTTTTTCTTTGCCGCTTGCATGGAATGCAGTTAATTTTTGTTGATAGAGAAGCTTATCGTAATAAACCAGAGTTATTTGTGCAATATTTTGGTGCTGATCCTACCTCGTTTTTTATAGATGAAGGCGGCGCATCACGTGAGGGTGCAAAAGGATGCAGTGAATTGATCGATGAATTAACCGAAACCTACGATCACATTTTTTGTGCCTGCGGAACCGGGACAACCGCTGCGGGCATTATCAATGGTATTCAAAAAAATGAACTGCCAACTCAATTTAATGCGGTACCGGTGCTAAAAAACGGGGAGTTTTTAAAGGAAGAGATAAACCAGTTTTTATCCGGACCTGTCGATTATAATTTACATACGGCATATCACTTCGGCGGCTATGGGAAAACCGATGACCGGCTTATATCCTTTATCAAACAATTTGTGGCAGAAACAGGCATATTAATAGAACCTGTTTATACTGGCAAAATGCTTTATGCCATTTATGACCTTGCCGCTAAGGATTATTTTAAACCCGGAAGCCGCATCCTCGCCATTCATAGCGGCGGCATCTGGGGGTTATTGGGTATGAAGGATAAATTTCAACTATAGATCTTTAACCAGCGTTTATCAATCATAAGTTGACGTTTAAGTCTTTAGTTCAAAGACAAAATTTGACTCAAGGCTTGCGACTAAAGGCTATTGACTTGACATCAGCACTTTACCATCTTTTTCTTTTTGCCGAGAGTTCCCTTATCCACGGCTTTGTTGATATAGGCCCCGGCATCGGGTGTTTTGCAGGCGGTACCGTTCATATCAACAGTAACGGCACCAATCTTTTTTGCGGCGTCCAGCGCGTCCTGGTTTAATGCTGTAACGTATGAACCTACGCAAATAATGAAGTTATTCATTGTTACTTTAACCCTGTTAGGTGAAGAATGAATATTTTCAATGACCCTTTGCATAAGGTTTTTTAGCGCCGGAATATCAAGCTCACTGTCCGACTTAAGCGATACCCAATTGCCCAACGTGGACCAACCTGCCGCTGCAATGTAATCTACAGGTGAATCTATCCACTCCAAAGCCAATTCAAAACCATGTTTACCACCGGTAGCCACCCACGGCACCGTGTATTCGCTTATATTATTGGAGACAGCTTGTTTAGCCCAGGTTTGCAGGTCAGCTTTGCTCATTTGTTCATCGTCCGCAATAAGGCCGGCAAGGTACATGGCATCAGCATTACCCGTGGCGTAAAGATCCTTTGCCAATTGGTAATCCTTTTTAACCTGTTTTTGAATAGTTTTAAGATATTCCACTTTTACGCCAAAAAACGGCTCTTTGATACCGTGTTTTACTAATATCTTTTTGATGCTCTCGCTGCCATTGGCTTGCAGGTAGGTCATTATTTCAGGTACGGTCATAGCGATAATCTATATTTAAAGCGGTAAATAAAATTACAAAAAAGCGTTGGCTTTCAAATAAATTTATCATTTGCTGTCCAATTTGATAACTTTAAACCGTCACAACTTAATCACCTTATGAAAAAATATATCCTCGTTCCTTTCCTGTCATTGGCTATATCTGCTGTGTTTGCACAAGCTAAACCAGACAGCGTTTCCTTTTTCCTTCATAAATTTGAGCAAAACATCGGTAAGGAAATCTATCGCATTAGCAAAACAGCAACTGAAATTACCTACACGGTTAATTTTAAATTCACCGATCGTGGTTCACCTGTACCATTAAAGGCGGAATTAAAATTAACGCCCGCATTTGAACCCCTGGGATTGAAGATAAAAGGCAACACCGCGCGTTCAGCAACCATAAACGATACAATCTCGATCACGGGTAACCAGGCCCGGATAAAGGTCGACGATTCCATCTATCATAAGAAAATAACAGCCTTAACCTTCCCTGTCGCCAGCTATGCACCCGGAACTGTTCAGCAGGTACTGCTACAGTATTGGAAAAACCATAAACAACCTGCATCAATCACTACGCTTCCGTTCGGATCGGTACAAATCAAAAAGGATGGCGAGGATGCGATCAGTTTCAATGGCAAAACATTACAGCTTGAGCGCTTCACGGTTGGCGGCTTAATTTGGGGTCATGAAATTTTATGGGCTGATAAATCGGGCCAGCTGATCTGCCTGATCACAAATGACGCAGAGGCTGATAAACTGGAAATGATGCTGGAGACTTACGAATCGTTATTGCCAACGTTCATCGCAAAGGCTGCTACTTACGGCATGGAGATGTTCGCGAAATCTACCCCAAAAACTGCGGCTGTTGAGAAACTGATCGCCATAACCGGAGGAACTGTAATTGACGTTGTTAATTCAACGCCTATACCAAACGCAGTTGTGATAATAGAAAACGGTATTATAAAAAAGGTTGGCAAGGCCGGTGAGGTAACAATTCCTGCAGGCGCTAAAATTATTGATGCTAAAGGAAAAACCATATTACCGGGTCTTTGGGATATGCATGCTCACTTCGAACAGGTTGATTGGGGGCCGGCCTATTTAGCTGCGGGTGTTACCACCGTTCGCGATTGCGGTAACGAGTTTGGCTTTATTAACTCGGTCCAAAGTGCAATTGATGGTGGCAAGGGGATCGGACCGAAGATCTTAAAGGCTGGTATTATTGACGGCAAGGGACCAATGGCGCTAGGAATAATCCAGGCCGATACCAAAGAAGAAGCCATAAAAGCAGTTGACCGTTATAAGGCAAATGGTTTTGTACAGATTAAAATTTACAGCTCGGCAAAGCCTGCAATTGTTAAGGCCATTTGCGAAGAGGCACATAAGGTTGGGCTCACGGTTACCGGGCATATCCCTAACGGGATGACATTACAGGCTGGCGTTGATTCTGGAATGGATATGGTTAACCATGTTCAGTATGTTTATTCCGTTATGAAACGCAATAAGGATCGTTCCATAAATTTTGAGGACTCATTAAGTATAGCAGCTCTAAAATTCATCAAGCAACATAATGTTGTTATCGATCCTACGCTGGGCGTTTTCGAGATGGTTTTCCGGTCCACTAAAGATAATATTACAGTTATGGAGCCGGCTTTTTATACGCTTCCGCTTCCATTACAGGCCATCTTTAAAAACACGGGAATGGATTCGGCAACTTCTCTTAAATTAAAACCCATTTGGGACAGTTTTCAAAAAACGGTAAAAGTACTTTATGATAATGGCGTAACCATAGTTGCCGGTACCGACCAGGGCTTCCCCGGCTACAGCCTCGACCGTGAGTTAGAGTTATATGTTCAAGCAGGCCTTACCCCTATCCAGGCCATCCGCACAGCAACCATCACGCCTGCAGCAGTAATGAAAATGGATAAGGAAACAGGATCGATAGATATTGGTAAAAGTGCCGATATTGTTATTATTGATGGCGATCCGTTAACTACTATCAGGGATATTCGTAAAGTAACCATTGTAATAAAGGCGGGGCGAATTTATGATCCTGTAGCTTTGCATAAAATGGTGGAGTTTGGGAAGTAACTATTTGAACCATGATTAAAGGATTTACTGATTATCAGGATGCTTATCGCGTTCAAAAAAAATCAGGAAATCCTTTAATCAAATGAATCATGGTTCAAAAAAAGAACAAAATCACTGTTAATCAATCCATTTCAAGCTAATTCTCCCCCTAAATATTAATGCAATTTAATGACATTGTTAATTCCAAGTTTTAACATTTAAATTTTAACTTTGCCGCTCATTAGTAATCATGAGCGACTCGATTAAACATGAGTGCGGTGTGGCATTTATCCGCCTGTTAAAACCGCTTTCTTTTTATCAAAAAAAATACGGCACGGCCCTTTACGGCCTAAACAAACTTTACCTTTTAATGGAAAAACAACATAACCGCGGCCAGGATGGCGCGGGCGTTGCTACCATTAAACTCGACATTGAGCCCGGTAAACGCTACATAAGCCGACATCGATCAATGGCTTCGAATGCGGTTGCTGATATCTTCGAATATATCCAGAAGAAATTTGCCGACATTCAAAAGGAGATGCCTGAAAAAATGGCGGATGCAGAATGGCTCAAAGAGCACGTAAGCTTTACCGGCGAAGTGTTATTGGGCCATTTGCGTTATGGTACCCATGGCAAAAACAGCATCGAGAACTGTCACCCTTTTTTAAGGCAGAACAACTGGATGACGCGTAACCTGGTTATTGCAGGAAACTTCAACATGACGAATGTTGATGAACTACTACAGCAACTATACGACCTTGGCCAACATCCGAAGGAAAAAGCCGATACCATTACCGTTCTTGAAAAAATAGGCCACTTTATAGATACCGAAAACCAGGGCCTGTTTGACCAGTATAAACGCGAAGGATTGGACGACAATATCGAAATCAGCAAGCTGATAGCTAATGATATGGATGTTGCCAAGATCCTGCGTAAATCAGCAAAAAACTGGGATGGTGGTTATACGATAGCAGGTATTTTAGGTCATGGTGATGCATTTGTAATGCGTGATCCTGCGGGCATTCGTCCGGCTTATTATTACTATAATGATGAGATTGTTGTTGCAGCGTCTGAAAGACCCGCCCTCCAAACGGCCTTTAATATCCCGATGGAGGATATCAAGGAAATCCAGCCCGGTCATGCTTTGATCGTTAAAAAGAATGGTAAAATCACAGAGGACAGGATAAGTGAGCCGGCTGAGAAAAAAGCGTGTTCTTTTGAACGCATTTATTTCTCCCGCGGCAGCGATGCTTCTATTTACCGTGAACGTAAGCAATTGGGTCGTTTACTTTGTGAGCAGATCTTAAATTTTGTAGATCACGATGTAAAAAACACCGTATTCTCCTATATACCTAACACTGCCGAGGTTGCTTTTTACGGCATGGTAGAGGGTGTACATAAATATATTAAAAAATACCAGCGCGACAGGTTACTGAACCGCGAGGATAAGATAAGTGAAGAGGAATTAACCGAAGTGCTTTCGATGGCGCCAAGGGTCGAAAAGATAGCGATTAAGGACGTTAAGCTGCGCACCTTTATTACGCAGGATGCAGACCGCAGCGAAATGGTAGCTCACGTTTATGATACTACTTATGGCCTGATTAAAAAAGGTGCTGATACTTTGGTTGTTTTGGATGACTCGATCGTTCGCGGAACAACGCTTAAACAAAGTATCCTGAAGATCCTTGACAGGCTTGGCCCTAAAAAAATTGTAGTTGTTTCATCTGCACCGCAGATCCGTTTCCCGGATTGCTATGGCATCGATATGTCGCGCATGGGCGAGTTTGTTGCTTTTGAAGCAGCGATCAGTTTGCTTAAAGATGCAGGCAGAGACGATGTGATATTAAAAGTGTACCAACAATGTAAGGACAGTGCAAAACTTCCCAAGGAAGAGGTTGAAAATTACGTAAAAGCCATTTATGAGCCGTTTACCGACCAGGAGATCTCAGATCGCATTGCTAAAATCATCACCCCTAAAGAAATAAAAGCAGAAGTAAAGGTAATTTATCAAACGCTTGATAACCTGCATACAGCTTGTCCCGATCATTTGGGCGACTGGTATTTCTCAGGCAATTATCCAACCCCGGGTGGAAACAAGGTTGTTAACAGAGCGTTTGCCAACTGGATGGAAGGAAAGAATACAAGAGGGTATAATTAAGTCTTAAGTCGAGAGTCAGAAGTCTTAAGTCAATAATAAAAAAAGTCCGAACCATTAACTGGATTCGGACTTTTGCTTTTGTACTAAAATGACTCAAGACTTGGAACTCAAGACTAAGAACTCCTTTACCCTCTCAACCTTTTCAAATTAACAGCCACCAGGTAATTATAATTTTCAGCCAAAATTGCTTTAGCATCGGGTAGCATACCTTCATTGGTGTATGATTGCTTTAACGCCGATTTCGCCGAATTAAATACCTGCAACAAAATTTCAGGAAGTATTTTCACGGCAATAACCGGGTAATAATCCTTCTGCAATTTTGATCTTCCGCTTTCGGTGACCATGTTTAGTTCCCAGGTGTCGTCTGATTTAAAACCATGCTCTTTGGCAGCATTCATTAAATCATAAAGGTACATCCGGGTTTCTGTTTCTACTGTTTTGTCGCTCATGTTTATTTCTTAACGCCTGAATCTGATTTTGAGCCTTTTTCGTTTTGATATGACGACACTTTTTTATTTGCGTTTACAGTAGGTGCTTTTTTAACCTCTTTTACTGTTTTTCTGTCTTTGCTCATTGTATTGTTTATTGGGTTTGATGATAATTTAACGCAGATACCGGGGTATTATTAGCCAAAGGATAAATATTGTTTAAAGGAAATTAAACAATGCGTACGCGCAGGCCACTGCATTGGGATGGATTTTTCTAAAGATAAGATTTATATTGAGAATTAGAAGGGTTTTGAAAAACTTATATTACTTTGTAGTGAGCCGCCCCATCTACTCTTCAACAATCGCCATCCTACCAATGACTAATGCCCGATGACAACTGACTATTAACCCCCGGGAGCGGAGAATACAAAATGAGTAACAAGCTTGTCAAGCAACACAAACGACGCAATAATAAGGGCGATCCCGGCAACCTCATTAAGCCGGTGAACAAATTTAACCGAGATCCTGTCGCGAAGTTTATCGGCATAAAAAGCTTTTGTGGTGTCAAGGCCGAACTGAACAATAAGTATAGTCAAGAACATGATGGCTATTTTTACGGAGCGGTTGGGCACCCCTTCGTGGTAAACAGTACTCGCTGCACCTATAACTATTGTCCAATGAAAAAGTATGGTTGGATTGAATATACACATCACAAAGCCCTTTAAAAAATAGCCGGCGCGATGCAGTGTAGTAGGTATAGTATTTTTATAGTTGATCTCTGATTTTTTGAACATGTAGTAAATACCTATCGCAAATAAAATGGTGCTGCCAAATATGCCTGCGTAGGTTTTATCATGTGCCGTGATATCAAAATATTGAGATCCGAAGAGGATGGCGCCAACAAAAACCATATCGCTGCAGACTACTCCCAAAGCCAAAGCAACCCCGGCATGAAAGCCTTTTTCTATACTGGTTTTTATTAAAGCAAAGAAAACCGGGCCGGTCAAAAACGTCAACACTAATCCAAACCCTATACCCGAAATAATAGCTTCTATCATTAATTTAGGCTTATATGCCGCTCGATTTTAAAAAAGACAGCACGAATATGCAATTTTATATGTTAAACAACCAAACTTAAATTTGTGATTTTATTAATTAAAAATACAGCAGAATTCTAAAAAATACCTATGTTTAGTGTTTTAATTACACCCTTGGTACAAACCTAATTAAACAATGGAACAAAAAAATTCAAAAAATTACGGCACTGCGCTATACACCATTATTACTGTATTTTTCTTTTGGGGCTTTCTTGCTGCATCAAACGGGGTATTTATCCCATTTTGCAAAGTTCACTTTCATTTAACGCAGTTCGAGTCTCAGCTTATAGATTTTACATTTTATGGTGGATATTTTATTGGTTCACTTATCCTTTACTTCGCATCACAAGCCAGTAAGGTTGATATTATGAACAAATTAGGTTACAAAAACGGCATAATTTTAGGGTTGGTTATATCGGCAATAGGAGCACTGGGCATGATCCCGGCTGTTGCTTCAGGCTCATTCGGATTTATACTTGCAGTTTTCTTTATTATAGCTATTGGGTTTTCACTGCAACAAACCGCAGCAAATCCATTTGTGGTTGCTTTAGGTGCGCCTGAAACAGGTTCAAACCGTTTAAATTTTGCCGGTAGTATCAATAATATTGGGGGTTTATTAGGCCCTGTGGTTGTAGGCTTTATTTTGTTCGGATCAGCAACTGCTAAAATTGCTGCAAAAGATGTTCAGATCTCATCTGTAAACAACCTTTATTATATGCTCGCAGGCTTATTTATAGCAGTGGCTCTTTTCTTCTGGTTTTCAAACCTACCAAAGGTAACCAGCGATGAAAAGCTGGAAACAAGTAAGAAGGCAAATACGCCGCTTTTAATTATGTTTTTGGCGTTCCTGCTTATTTTGGCAGCCGACCCATTGAGTGCCTATCTTAATAAGCTGCTATCTTCAGATCACGTAAAAAGTCAGTATTTTGTTTACGCATCCTTGGCTATTATTGTATTAACACTGGTTGGTACCATATTGGCCGCAAAAAAAAGCAAAGAGGGATGGGGTGCAATGCAATACCCGCAGCTAATATTAGGCATGCTGGCCATATTTACTTACGTAGGTACAGAGGTTACCATTCAAAGTAATATGGGCTCATTATTAAAAACACCAGAGTTTGGTTCATTCCAGGAATCGGACATAGCACCTTATATCTCTTTATACTGGGGTAGCCTTATGATCGGTCGTTTTGCCGGTGCCATTGGCGCCTTCAATCTATCTAAAGTAACAAAATACATTTTATACATAATTATCCCTTTTGTTGCATTCGGTATTGTATTGCTTGTTAATGCTGTTACAGGGGTTAATGTAAGTAAGCTTTACGTTTATGCAATTTGTGTAGCCGTGCTTATTGTCGCGTTCTTTATCGGCAAGCAAAAACCAACTCGTACTTTATCAGTTTTAGGTATCCTTGGCGTTATTTTTATGCTGATCGGTTTATTTACAACCGGCCGGGTAGCTACTTTTTCATTCATAAGTGGTGGCCTGTGTTGTTCAATTATGTGGCCATCTATTTTCTCATTATCTATTACAGGCTTAGGGAAATACACAAGCCAGGGTTCGGCCTTTTTAATTATGATGATTTTAGGCGGATCGATTATCCCGCCATTACAGGGTAAGGTTGCCGATGGCAGTAATAACCTGATTGCAGGAATGAGTGGAATTCATTTCTCCTACATTGTTCCGGTCCTGGGTTTCGCATATCTAACCTATTTTGCGTGGAAGGTAAGCCGCGAATTGTTAAAACAAGGGTTTGACCTTGATCACGTTCAAGCCTCAGGCGGACATTAATTTTTAAGTTATTAGAGATCAGAGCCTGGAGATTAGTTAATTTCCTATCCTCTGGTCTCTAGTCTCTAATCACCAACAAATGACCAAATTATCCTTCGACCATATTTTCATGAACCTGGCAACCGATCTGTCTAAACGCTCGCATTGCGTTAAGGCTCATGTTGGTGCCGTTTTGGCTAAGGACACTCGTATTATATCCATAGGCTACAATGGCCCCCCGGCAGGCACTCACAACTGCGACGAGGAGTGGCCCGAAACCGGTTGTGCCCGTGATTCAAAGGGGAGTTGTTCCCTAGCCCTGCACGCCGAAGAAAATGCGATACTTTATGCTGTGAAAAATGGCGCTAACTTAGAAGGTGCAACTTTGTACACCACCCTGTCGCCATGCCTGCCATGTGCCCGCCTGATATTTTCGGCGGGGGTTAAAAAGGTATTTTACGATAAATCATATGCTGCCTATAAAGGCATAGGCAGTGATGAAGGGGTTGATTTCCTAAATCGTTTTGGGGTAAGTGCTGTTAAATTTGAAGAGTAACACAACTGCGTTCGTTGCTCCCTTAAGTCAAACAAATTGCCGTTTATAGAAATGGCTCTATTGCGCTTAACGCAAATAGCAATTGTTCGGCTGGAGTTAAGTCTGTATTATCCAGGATAATTGCGTCTTCAGCACGAACCAGCGGGCTTTCCTTCCGGGTGGTATCCTGGTAATCACGATGAGCCAGGTTTTCAAATACATCCTCTAAGGTAATATCAGGATTTTTAGGCAGTAATTCCTTGTATCGCCTTTCTGCACGAATTTTAGGATCAGCGGTCATAAAAAATTTAACCGGTGCATCAGGGAACACGGCTGTGCCAATGTCTCGGCCATCCATCACAATATTTTTAGATTTACCCATGCGCTGCTGCTGCTTCACCATTTCGTGTCTCACTTCGCGAATAGTAGCTACTGTACTCACCTTTTCAGAAACAGGCATTTGCCTTATCTCTTCCGATACCTCTTCATCATTAAGGGTAATGTGCGTTTCATAATCTCGCGAGTGGAAGTTTAGGTGGATATTTTTTAAAGCCTCCGCAATCTGTTTATGATTATCCAAATCAATATTATTCCTTAAAAAATATAGTGCAACTGCGCGGTACATGGCGCCGCTGTCAACATAAATAAAGTGAAGTCTTTTTGCTAATGCCTTTGCCAGGGTGCTTTTCCCGCACGATGAATAGCCATCAATGGCAACTACGATATTATTACTCATGGGTAGCTAAAATAGGAAAAAGTTGGCAGTTGGCAGTAAAGAGTTGGCAGTTTGTTATGAAAATAAGTTAACGATTGTTGTAATCTTTTGGCATCTAAGGCAATCCGTTAATTGCATGCTGCCAACTTTCTTTAAATTTGCGGTATGAACTTTACTAAAGCCGATCTACAAAAAGAGATCACTTACAAAACATCACGCAGCGGCGGAAAAGGCGGGCAAAACGTTAACAAAGTATCCAGCAAGGTTGAATTATTATTTTCTGTAGATAATTCTCTTTTGTTTACAGAAGAGGAAAAGGTGCTATTAAATGAGAAGATCCAGGCGCGTTTAAATAAAGATGGCCTGGTGCAAATAGTATGCGACGAAGAACGAAGCCAATACCTTAACAAGGAAAAAGCAGTAGAACGGCTAACAGTGCTTTTAATAAAGGCACTTCAAAAACCCAAGATACGTAAACCAACAAAAGTTAGTAAAGCTTCCAAAGCTGCCCGCCTCGATTCAAAAAAGATAAATTCAGTCAAAAAGGAAAATCGAAGGAAAAGTTTTAAAGATGGGGATTAGTAGTCACAAACTACCTTTTTCCTAATCTCTAATCTCCGGTCTCTAATCTCTCTATTTAAACCTGTACAAGGCAGTAACGCTTCCCCACTGATGCGACTGCACCATTTCCTTTACGTCCTTGGTATGAAAGATAGCGGCGGCATCAATCACAAAACGACTTGTGCTTATTGCAACACCAAGTTGGTTGCTAAAGATAAATGGCTCTTTATTCCGTGTAATTTCCAGGCTGTTGGGATCGTCATGTTTGTCAAATAAACCACCCTGGATAGTAGCGTCATACGCAACATAGTTAAACATGGGTTTATAATAGAAAAACAGTTCGTGCTCATGTAGTGGTGTCGCGGTTTGATTCTTTATTGCTGAACTTTGTGTACTCACTGAGTTAAAGAGTTGGTTAAACGAGCCTACACGCACCAAGGGGCCAACCCCCAGGCCGCTAAAACCATTTCCTAAATTGGCATAGCCGGAAAAGGTCAGATCAATCCATGATCCCCTTGTCAGTAGTTTATTATATTCTGCCGAAAGATTAAGTTCCGCCTCATTTTTTATTTGGTATTCCCATCCGCTTGGGTGATAAAAACCAAAATTATCGTGTACATAATCCTGCACCTCCTTGCCCAGCGCGGCAGGGCCCACAACGCCTATTTGCGCACCCAGCTTTAAATTGCTTTCGTCTTTATACAATAAATTTAATGTGGCCCCTGCATATAAATACCCGGCGAACGGCCTATCCACCAGATACTCCTGGTCAGCGCCCTTATAAAAAATGCTGCCGCTTTGAGGGTTAAATATTTTTTGGCCAAACTCGAAGCCCAGCACCTTATTGGCCAGGTTTGTTTCATTGTCCTTAACTTTTAAGGCGTGCCTGAAATAAATAAAAATACCGTCGGTATAATACCTGTCCGATCCCTGCAACAGGTAGGAATCATTATCTGTTTGGAGTCCAATTTCATTACTGTGTGATTGTGCAAAAACATTAGCGGCACAAAAAAAGCCGAGCAGCAAGGCCAATAGTTTAATTCTCATTAGGATCTTTAGGATTAACCGTCTAAAATAGTAAAAGCCCGGATAAATCCGGGCTTTTACTATTTATATTTTATTTGTGAATTTAAAAAGTGTAGCCTACACTTAATCCGCCCTCAGCTATTACGCCGTCGTCATATAGTATTGGTACAAAGGCAATCCTGAAATTTATACCGCCATTTTCCTGTTGGTAGCGATAACCTATAGTAGCGGTACCGATAAACCCGGTTATGTTGTCGAATTGAAAAGTGACACCATTAGTGGTACCGTGCGAACGTACAAACGTTGTTCCGGCGCCAAATTCGGCAAAACTGCTGCCGCCTTGTTTTGCCAATCCATATAAATAGTTTATTTGCAGGGGAACGGATGCCACCCAGTTTGCACCAGTATTGTAATACCCGGCACCAACCCTGTAACCCCATTTGTCACGGGCATCGGCAAAACGTGTATCGTAATTAAACGTAAGGGCAAGGCCGGGGCCGCCAAGTTCCAGGAAAACCGTTTTCGGTTTAATAAACGATTCAACAGTAGTGTCTCTTTTTACCGTGTTCTCTTCAAGGTTTTGGGCTTTCAAATAAAGGGATGATGTGATAAGCAGCAACAAAAAAACAGCTTTTAATGTAAAAGTTTTCTTCACTTTTTTAGATTTTGGATGTAATTAACTGTAACCATAATTACTTTATAATTATGATAGTGCGTATTACGCTGATATTCCAAAAAAGGTTGCAGTGTGATTAAGGCTGTTTTAGGGAAAAACATTTCCGGCCGAAAGCCAAAAACAGGCGATCAACCGGAAAAATCAATTAATATCTTATATTAAAGCGGGTTTTGCTTCTTCCTTCACCGTTAGATCAAGTGCATTGATTACGGTTTCATTTAGAAGTGCAAGGTCAATTACCTCGCGCATCTCGGTAACATAATTAAATTTAAGGTCCTTTATATAGTCTTCCTTAATTTCCATGATGTCCTTTTTATTCGAGGAGCACAAAATTATTTCCTTTATGTTGGCTCGTTTAGCGGCAAGGATCTTTTCCTTTATGCCGCCCACAGGAAGCACACGACCACGCAGGGTTATTTCCCCGGTCATGGCAAGGTGCGGTTTAATTTTACGTTGGGTAAATGCCGAAGTTAGGGCAGTCAGCATAGTAACACCGGCAGATGGACCGTCCTTAGGTGTTGCGCCTGCCGGAACGTGTACGTGGATGTCCCAAAGATCAAACAACCTCGGATCGATATTAAAGTACGAAGCGTGCGCACGTAAATATGCAAGCGCTATGGTTACCGACTCCTTCATCACATCACCCAGGCTACCGGTTAAAGTTAACCTGCCCTTACCGGGGCTTAAGCTTGCTTCAATAAACAATATGTCGCCGCCAACCGATGTCCAGGCAAGCCCGGTAACAACACCAGCAACGTCATTACCCTCGTAAAGATCTTTATCATATATCGGTGCGCCAAGTATCTTCTCAACGTCCTTTTTGCTTACGGTAGGATTGTATGGCTCCTCCATGGCAATATTCTTTGCCACGCCACGCACCAGCGAACCTATCTTTTTCTCCAAAGCACGCACACCCGACTCGCGGGTATAATCAACAATAAGCTTTTCTATAATTTCCGGCTTTATAACAACATCCTTGGTTTTTAAGCCGTGTGCCTCACGCTGTTTTGGAACCAAATGCTGTTTGGAAATCTCCACCTTTTCTTCTATAGTGTACCCATTCACTTCTATGATCTCCATACGATCAAGCAAAGCAGGCTGTATGGTGCTCAGTGAGTTTGCTGTCGCGATAAACATTACGTTCGACAGGTCGAAATCCATCTCCACGTAATGATCATAGAAAGTGCTGTTTTGTTCAGGATCCAATACTTCAAGCAATGCCGATGATGGATCGCCCCTGAAATCATTACCCACCTTATCTATCTCATCCAAAATAAACACAGGATTTGCCGCGCCGGCCTTTTTAACCGACTGAATAATGCGGCCCGGCATTGCGCCGATATACGTTTTACGGTGTCCTCTTATTTCAGCTTCGTCACGAATGCCCCCTAAAGCCATCCTGACATATTTACGTCCCAGCGCTTTGGCAATAGACTTACCTAACGATGTTTTACCAACCCCCGGAGGGCCAACCAAACAAAGGATAGGCGCCTTCATATCATGCTTTAATTTAAGCACAGCCAGGTACTCAATAATGCGTTGCTTTACTTTATCAAGACCGAAGTGATCTTTATCCAGTACCTTTTGGGCACGCTTTAAATCAAAGTTATCCTTGGTGAACTCATTCCATGGCAGATCGAGTAACAGCTCCAGGTAATTTATTTGTACTGAGTAATCAGCCGCGGCAGGATTGGTACGAACAAGTTTTTCAAGCTCTTTGTTAAAATGATCCTTAACATCCTTCCCCCATTTCTTTTTTGCGGCCCGAAGCTTTAGGCTGTCGATCTCCAGGTCGGGCGACGATCCGCCAAGCTCTTCCTGGATAGTTTTTAATTGCTGATTTAAAAAGTAATCGCGCTGCTGTTTGTCCAGGTCTACCCGTACTTTGCTCTGGATCTGGTTTTTCAGCTCCAGCATTTGCAAATCGAGTGTTAAATGCTCCAGTACCAGGTTCGCCCTGTTTCTAAGGTTTGGTTCCTCCAGCAACTGTTGTTTTGCCAGCATATCGGCATTCATGTTTGACGATATGAAATTTATCAAAAATGAAGTGCTTTCAATGTTGCGAATGGCTATTCCGGCCTCGCTTGGAATGTTTGGCGAAAGCTGGATAATATTCATGGCCATATCCTTGATGGATGAAACCATGGCCTTAAACTCTTTATCCTCCTTGTGCTTTACCTCCTTAAAGGCCTCAATCGTAGCTTTAATGTAAGGGATGCTTTGCACTTCATCCTTTAAAACAAAACGCTTTTTACCCTGTAAAATCACCGTGGTGTTACCGTCAGGCATTTGAAGCATTTTTACAATGAGGGCAATGGTTCCAATTTTGTTTAACTGTGAAAAAGAGGGGTCCTCTATCGCCACATCCTGTTGAGAAACCACCCCAATCATCCGGTTACCCTTATTGGCGTCGCGAATCAGTTTAATTGACTTATCCCGGCCAACGGTAATAGGAATTACCACCCCGGGGAACAAAACGGTGTTACGTAATGGCAGTATGGATAAAATATCTGGCAACAACTCATTATTCATTTCCTCCTCGTCCTCGGTTGACATGAGCGGAAAAAATTCAGAATCTTCGTTTATTACCGGTAAAGCACTTTTAAAATCAAATGGATCAAAATTCATCAACTACCTTTTATGTCTTATTAAAAAACGTCATATTGTCAGCCTATAAAGATACAGGCAATTTTGCAAAGGATAAATTGCATTATCCTAGCAGGTAATACTATGTTTCAAGAGATGTGCCAAGATAAGGTAATATTCTATCACAATTTAGTTTATGTCATAAACAATTGATTATTTGTTAATTACAAATAATCACCTTACTATCTGAAAAAATAAAAATCTTGATAAAGATGAAAAAAAGTCATATTATCGCATTTTGTTTGATAGATTATTGAAATATTCGGTACAAAAATGTTTTGCTGGCATAATATTTTCCTGCAATAACAGTTTATAATATACTGTTTGGGTAAACACTATTAATCCTCAATGAAGATCTCGGTAATAATATCTTTCCTGATCATTTCTTCTCTCGAAAATGCTTCTGCTCAAAATTCCTATATAAAATTGGGACAGCAGGCGTTGGTAGATGGGGATTTTAAAGTTGCTGTAGCTCAGCTTGAGAAGGCGTGCCTTATCGATTCAACTAATTCTACCGCTTTACTGATGCTTGGTTATTCCTATTACCACAGCGAGAACTATAAAAAATCAATTGCGGCATATACAAAGGAGATAGCTATTAACCCTACCGATGCAACTGCATATTATTACAGGGCCCGTGCAAAGGGGTATTTAGGCAAGGACAACCAGCTTTCCGCCGCTGATAAGGAAAAGTATTTATTAGGTGCAATATTTGACCTTACCAAGGCAATAGCAATTGACCCTGATATTGCAAACAACAAATATTACCAGGTAAGAGGCATTGCTTATCGCGAATATGGTGTATTTAAACTACAGGCTGCTGTTCATCCCGGAGATAAGGTGCGTGGTATTAATGCACTGAAAGCGTCTATTATCGACCTTGAAAAGGTTTTAGCCGATAATCCATCAAGAACCGATATTTCCGCATTGATTGATCTTTCAAAGCAGAAACTTGACGAAGCTATAACACACAGGTAGCCGGGTTAACCAAAATGCAAATTTCGTTTTGACTTTATAATCGGTTGCATGATTTATTCTATGCACATCCACTATGAAGTTAGCATATCGATAATCAAAAGAGCACCACAACGGAGCCATTCTATTTATTTATTTTCTCAACTACCCACACAAATCTATTCCAGGGTTCATTTTTTGATTTTATTTTAGTTTTAATTTTGAAATCAAAAAATGCTGCGTTATTTTTACTCTCCTAAGCCGGGTTGTGATGCCAAACTTTTTCTCCAAACTTCTTGAACAAAAAGCTAACAGACCCGAAACTAATATGATACCGGGAAATTGCTGCATGTTGAAATCCCGTGAACGACACTAAGAAAATGGAAATAGAAAGGTATGTCGCCTATCTAAGGCGGTTAAGTATCAGCGATGCATTTAACGCATGTCCATCACAGGTAATTGAATAAATGAATTAAGTGCTTCATTAAATTTAAACAGAAATGAAAAAGCCACAATTAAACGCGCTGCAACCCGAAACAAGGGTAGCACTCACAAGGGAGCAAATGAAAAACGTGCGGGGTGGGTATATCATGCCCCCTACCGGCGATGATGATGCTGCCCATTATAATATGTGTTGTTGGGACGATGAGCCATCGAGCTGTAGTTATTGTGCCGTAGGAACTGTGTGTCAGCCAAAGTCCCATTTAGTTGCATGTTCTAGTTATTAATTGTTTATACAACGTGAAAAAGCGGTTAATGATCCTGAAGAACTTATTTCAGCTTTAAACAAAGAAGCATTAAGGTAAGAAGTGTATATTTCCTACAACGCCCTTCGAAATTACTTCAAATAACCATTTCAGCGCTCAATTACCCCTTGGATTATATAATGATTATTGCCCATTAGCTTTATATGCTGATCCTTTTGAATTAAGTATAGCGAATCAGGAAAATAGCTGAGCCTTTCGGTGGTTTTATATAAAATATTCTGCGTGCGGGTAAATATCAGCATCCATTTTACCTTTTGCTTATCCAGCTTGATCATTACTTCACGCACCTTTAAGTCTTCATCCTTCGCTTTGTAAAGCAGCACGTTATCACTGTTAAATACGGTGTAGCTGTTCTTCCAGGCCGGTTTGTTAATATCGGCGCCAATAAACATATCCAGTTCCTGCCCCCAGTTGGCAATCTTAACCTTTTTAGTTTCGGTAACGCCATTATGCGTTACCGTTTTGGTAACCAGTTTATTTAGCTTTTTAAGTCTTAAAGTATCAGCGGTAAAATATCCTTTTATATCAAAATATTTGTTACCTGTATCCTTAACGTCAGGCCGGCAGGCTATGCCGCCCAACATTACCCCGCCGATAAAAGCAATAGTGGTAAACAGCCTTAGTTTACACCAATACATTACCGCTCATTTTTTCGGGGATCGCTACGCCTAAAATTTTCAAAATAGTTGGCGCTATATCACCAAGCTTACCATCCTTAACCTCCTTTACATCGTCATCAATAATTATACACGGCACAAGGTTGGTGGTGTGTGCTGTATTTGGCGAACCGTCATCATTTATCATATAATCGGCATTGCCATGATCAGCGATGATAATGAATGAATAACCATTAGCCAAACCTGCTTCAACAACATCCTTAGTACAGCTATCAGCCGTTTCGGCTGCCTTAACCACCGCGCTGAACACACCTGTGTGCCCAACCATATCTGTATTGGCAAAGTTTAAAATAACAACGTCGGGCCATCCGCTTTTCAATTCCGGGATGATAGCATCACGGATACCCGCGGCGCTCATCTCCGGCTGCAAGTCATAAGTCGCCACCTTGGGCGATTGTACCAATAAACGTTTCTCATTAGTAAACTCTTTTTCCCGTCCTCCCGAAAAAAAGAAGGTAACGTGTGGATACTTTTCAGTTTCAGCTATCCTTATCTGGTTCTTTCCCGCATTTTGCAAAACCTCCCCTAAAGTCTCGGTCAAATCATCCTTATTAAACACAACCTTTACATTTTTAAAGGTTTCGTCGTAAGGTGTCATGGTGATATAATGCAGACCCAGCGGGTGCATATTATATTCAGGGAATGCTCGCTGGGTTAAGGCTACCGTAATTTCACGCCCTCTATCGGTCCTGAAATTAAAGCAGATCACTACATCGCCCTCCTTAATAACTGCCACCGGCTGCCCGGCTTCGTTAACCTTTACAATAGGTTTAATAAATTCATCGGTAACATCTTGCAGGTATGATTCCTTTATCGACTGAACAATATCATTCGTATGCGTACCCGTTCCGTTAACCATCAGGTCATAAGCCAGTTTAACACGCTCCCAGCGATTGTCCCGGTCCATGGCATAATACCTGCCTATGGCCGAAGCTATTTGTACGCTGGTGCCGGCAATGTAATTTTCAAGATCAGTAATAAACCCTTCTCCTGATTTTGGATCAGTATCCCTCCCATCCAGAAAAGCATGGATGAATACCTTATCCAGATTATAAACTGCCGCCGCATCGCAAAGGCCCTTTACATGTTTTATATGTGAGTGCACGCCCCCATCAGACACAAGTCCGATAAAATGTACATCCTTATTATTTTGTTTGGCATATTCAAAGGCCTCCTTTAAAACCGGGTTTTCGGGAAGCTCGTTGTCTTCAACAGCTTTATGAATGCGGCCCAATTCCTGGTAAACAACCCTACCGGCGCCAAGGTTCATGTGCCCTACTTCTGAATTGCCCATTTGCCCTGCAGGGAGCCCAACGGCCATTCCCGAGGCTTCAAGCTTTGAATTCGGATACTTTGCCAGCATCGAATCAAAAAAGGGAGTTTTAGCTGCAACTATGGCGTTCGAAGCATCATTACGGCCGTAACCCCAGCCGTCAAGGATAATTAATGCGATTTTTTTTTGTTTTTCCACAATGCAAATATAAAGGCAACGTTGTTAGTTGTATAAGATAATTTTCAATTGTTGATTTGTTGGCTATATTTAAATACCCCGCTAAATATAGCCAGCCCGTCAAATTCCCGATATATGGGAATCAACCAAATAAACAAAAACTGTAACGTTCATTTTTAATATTCGTCTAATAGCTATCATGAAGTTGCTTTACCTCCCTTTGTTTATACTTTATATGGTTCCGGCAGTAGTCGTTGATCCAATTGACAATGTTGCGGCCCTTATACGCCAGGGAGACACTAACCAGCTTTCAAAAATATTTGCTGCAACTGTTGAAATAACTATTCTGGACGAGGAGAATGTTTATTCAAAGGTGCAGGCTAAGCTTATCCTGGATAAGTTTTTTAGTCAGAACAAGCCGTTATCCATAAAGATGCTGCATAAAGTAAATTCAAACACCAACTATCTTTTTGGCGTACTCACCCTTACTACTGCTGGCGGGCCTTATCGTATAGCTTATACTTTAAAGAAAGCCGAAGGTGGTCTTGCACTCATTGAACTCCGCATAGAGACTGAAAAGATAAAGTGAGTTTATTGATGGTTAAAGTTAAACCAGGTTTAACTCGTTATTTTAACCTGCAAACCTACTCCGCCACCCTTTTCCTTTTTCCTCTAACTGCGAACCCTCAACTATGAACTTTTTACTACTTTTGGGTTTCAAAAAAACAACCCGTTTTGGACAAATTACTTATTGATCAATTTATACTAAACGCCCTTAAAGAAGATGTGGGCGATGGCGACCATACCTCGCTGGCAACTATCCCTGCAGGTACACAAGGCAAGGCAAAGCTTTTAATAAAAGACGAAGGTATTTTAGCAGGCGTAGAGCTTGCCCTTGAGATCTTTCATGTTGTTGATGCCGGGCTTAAGGTAAACGTATTTTTAAACGACGGGGCAAAGGTAAAGTTTAAGGATGTGGCATTTGAAGTTGAGGGTGATGCCCAAAGTATATTAAAAGCAGAACGACTGGTACTTAACTGCATGCAGCGGATGAGCGGAATAGCCACAAAAACCCGCGAAATTGTAGACCTTTTGGAAGGAACCAATACCAAGGTTCTGGATACCCGTAAAACGACACCGGGATTACGGTACCTGGAAAAATGGGCGGTAAGAATTGGCGGCGGCGTTAATCACCGTTTTGGTTTGTATGATATGATTTTAATAAAGGATAATCACGTGGATTATTCCGGTGGTATTAGACAGGCTATTGAAAATACGCAACAATATCTCGTTAATCAAAACAAAAAGCTTGCAATTGAGATTGAAGTAAGAAACCTTGACGAATTGCAGCAAGTGTTGGAAACAGGCGGAGTAAATCGTATATTGCTTGATAACTTTAACTATAATGATCTGCGCGACGCAGTAAATATCATTAATGGAAGATTTATTACCGAGGCTTCCGGCGGTATAACTATCGACACCATAAGAGAGTATGCATCCTGCGGAGTTGACTATATTTCTGTTGGTGCTTTAACGCACTCGGTCAAAAGCCTGGATCTGAGCTTAAAAGCGGTAAATTAGTGATTAGTTGAATAGCCGGTAAACAACCGGAGGAACTAAGAAAACGATGCTAAAAACGAATAAAAGATTGTATACACTTCCGGACTTTCGGACTTTCCCGACTTTCGGACTTAATTTATTAATATTGCGGTGAAATGATAACTGTCTACTCTGTTTCAGCGCTTATTCTGGCTTATTTCTGCGGCTCTATCCCCACAGCAGTTTGGATAGGACAGGCGTTCTATGGCGTTGACGTTCGTGAGTATGGTAGCGGAAACGCAGGAGCCACCAACACCTTCAGGGTACTTGGGAAGAAGGCAGGAATTCCTGTTATGCTTATCGATATACTAAAGGGGTGGACGGCAACCAGCCTTGCCACTTTCATCGGGGTTTCAACCACAGGCGGGCCGCATTCTAATTTAGTAAGTTACCAGTTGGCTTTAGGCATTGCTGCTGTTATGGGCCATCTATTCCCGGTATTTGCTGGTTTTAGGGGCGGCAAAGGTATAGCAACCTTATTTGGAATGGTTTTGGCAGTTAACCTGGATGCCGCACTGCTTTGTGTATCCGTGTTTATTGTCGTGCTTTTCATTACCAGGTACGTATCGCTTAGCTCAATCACAGCCGGCTTTGCCTATTTAATAGGCGTAACATTTTTTTATAATAAGTACACAAATAATCTTGTTGTTATTTTTGGAATGCTGATTTGCCTTTTGATAATGGTTACACACCAAAAAAATATCGAACGGCTGCTTAAAGGAAAGGAATCAAAGGTAAACCTGTTTAAGAAAAAAACCAGCGTCCCCACCAGCACCGACTCCGAACCCGCTTAATTTAATCGCATTTTATGGGAAAACGAAAATTTCTGCAGGCACAATGGAATGACCTGTTAATGCTGAATTATGAAGTTGATCCTGAGATCTTAAAACCGTATTTGCCCCCGGCAACAGAGCTCGATCTTTGGCAAGGGAAGGCGCTGGTAAGCATGGTAGGATTTATGTTCCGCGAAACAAAAGTGCTTGGCGTTAAATGGCCTTTCCACGTTAACTTTGAAGAAGTTAACCTGCGCTTTTATGTAAGGCATTTTGATGGTAAGGAATGGAAGCGGGGTGCTGTGTTTATCAGCGAGATTGTACCAAAAAGTATCATTGCATTTATCGCAAACAATCTTTATAAAGAACATTACCGGGCCTTGCCCATGCGGCATTCACAAATCCCCGCATACGAAAATCAAACTGAATTTGCATACGAATGGAAGTTGAAGGGCCGCTGGAACAGGCTGGCAGCCAAGGTAAGTGATCATTTTGAAGATATTAAGCCCGGCAGCCCCGAAGAATTTATTTTTGAGCATTACTGGGGATACAACAAGCTTACCGATCTTAAAACCATGCAATACCAGGTAGAGCATATCTCATGGCAGGTAGCAAAAGTTAGCGAATGCATTTTTGATGCGGATGTAGCCGAATTGTATGGAGAAGAATTTATTCCATTTTTGAGTAAGAAACCATATTCCGCTTTTTTTGCGAATGGATCGGAAATTAGTGTGAGGATTGGAGAGAAGATAATTATTGACCCAACACCTCCAAAATAGCCTGCGCCTTAAGTAAACACTCCTCATACTCTTTTTCAGCATCAGCGTGATAGGTAATAGCGCTACCTGCATGGAATGACAAATAGTTGTTCTTGCTATTATAAAGCAATGTCCTGATCACTACATTAAAATCAAAATCACCATCAGGACTGAAATAACCCAACGCACCGGAATATACCCCTCTCCTGCTGCGCTCATATTTCTCCATAAGTTGCATGGCGCTTATTTTGGGTGCGCCTGTCATGCTGCCCATAGGAAAGGTATTTTTGATAGCCTGTACAGCGCTTATGTCGCCCCTAAGTTCACATACTACGGTTGAGATCATTTGATGCACGTGCTGAAAGCTGTAAACGCCAAAAAGCTCCTCCGTTTTAACAGTTCCCGGCTTTGCTGAATGAGTGAGATCGTTCCTGACCAGGTCGACTATCATTACGTTTTCCTGCAACTCCTTAGCGTGGTTTCTTAATTCACGGATGATCTCTTGATCTTCCTCCTCGGTTATGCCGCGTTTTGCCGTCCCCTTAATTGGTTGCGATATTAATTTATCACCACGCTTTGCCAGGAATCGCTCGGGCGTTGCGCACAGAACGTAGTTATCATTCAATTTAAAAAAAGAAGCAAAAGGATTTGGCGACACTTCATTCAACTTTGAAAACACGGCCTTTGGATCTATTACTGCATTTTCCGCGAAAAATTCCTGGCAAAAATTGGTAACGTAAATATCGCCACGGTTGATGTGTTCCTGTATTTTTTCGACTGCCGCTATATATTCCTGCCTGGTAAAACGGGTTTGAATATCTGCTACTGGAATTTGCTCATCCGCGTAAATTTCCTGTCGCTCAATATCTTCAAAATCACGCTGTGCGTCATCAGCTAATATTTCAACTTCACTGCCTTTTATGATGATTAAATACTCCGGAACAAAAAAATACAAGCCTGGAAAATTCAGGTGATCAGGATTTTCAGATGTTAAATTTTCAACTTCATTCTTTAAATCGTAGGTGAGAAATCCGGCCATCCATCCCGGATGCTGGTTCCGAAATTGTTCCAGTTGATCAAAAGCAGTGCCCGCTCCGGCTAGAATATCAGCCTTAACACCGGCTGCAATTAAAGTATCAAATTTAGAATATGGATCGGAGAAATTGTTTGAATCAAGATAACAGCAAACATCAAAGCCCGATGCCCATTGCAAGGCTTTCCTTTTAAATTCTTTCGGGTCGGCAACCTGTTTAATCACTGAACAAAAATAGATATAAAAATTAAAGGCTCCGTTTTGGGGAGCCTTCGTTATAAAAATGAATAATTTCCTCGCTTAGTGCAGCACCAACGTCTGCTTCCTATCTGGCCCTACTGATAAATATTTGATTGGCACTTCTAATTCCTTCTCCAAATAGTCAATATACGATTGAAGTTTAGCCGGTATTTCGGAAAGTTCAGTTATGCCAGTCAGATCCTCGTTCCAGCCGTCAATTTCCTTCAACACAGGAACAGCTTCAACACAGCAGATATCATATGGCATGTAATCTATCTTTTCGCCCAAATAGTTATAGTGTGTACAAGCGTAGATCTTATCAAAGCCGCTCAATACATCTGCCTTGGTCATTACCATCTGGGTAACGCCATTAAGCATTATGGCATATTTTAATGCAGGCAAATCTATCCAACCTGTACGGCGTGGCCTACCTGTAGTAGCGCCAAATTCGTGACCTATCCTGCGTAATTCTTCACCAGTTTCGTCGTTAAGTTCTGTTGGGAACGGACCGCCGCCTACACGTGTGCAGTAAGCTTTGAAGATTCCTATCACTTCTCCTATTTTGTTTGGAGCAATCCCAAGGCCGGTACAAGCACCCGCGGTAGTGGTGTTTGACGAAGTTACAAATGGATACGATCCAAAATCGATGTCAAGCATTGTGCCTTGAGCTCCTTCTGCCAAAACCCTTTTACCTTGCTTTAAGTAGCTATTCACCAAATGCTCCGAATCAACCAATTGGAATTTATTGATCAGTTCAACAGCTTCAAAAAATGCTTGCTCGCGTTCCGAGAAATCAGCAACCTCGCCGTATAATGATGTAAGCATTGATACATGCTTGTCAACCAACTTCTGGTAACGCTCCTTAAAATCGGGCAATGTGGTATCACCAACACGTAAACCATTTCTACCGGTTTTGTCCATATAGGTCGGACCAATGCCTTTTAGTGTCGATCCAATTTTACCCTCGCCCATCCTCTTTTCAGAAGCAGCATCAAGCAATTGATGAGTAGGCAATATCAGGTGAGCCTTTTTTGCTATCATTAAATTGCCTTTGGCCAACAGGTCATGACCGGCATCCTTCAATTTATCTATTTCCTTTTTCAGGGTAATAGGATCTATAACAACACCATTACCTATCAGGTTCATGGTATTCTCAAAAAATATACCCGATGGGATGGTATTCAGTACAAACTTTTTACCATCAAACTCAAGCGTATGGCCTGCATTCGGCCCGCCCTGGAAACGCGCGATCAGGTCGTAACCTGCGCTCAGTACATCAACAATTTTTCCTTTGCCTTCATCGCCCCACTGGAGGCCTAATAATACGTCAACAGCCATTAATTTCTTTATATCGTTTTAATAATCGTCAAATACTTAGTAAAATAATAATTTATTAAACACCACAAAGGTATCATCATAAGTATATTATCATTGTAAAATCAAAAAAGATTTTTTGTTATTGGGCTTTTCTATCGCAAAAACCTGCACGCAGTTTTTCGCAGTTACCATACAGGTTTAATGAGTGGTGTTTTATCTCAAACTTCAGCAATGTACCCATCATACTCTGAATCTGCTGAATGCGCGGATCGCAAAACTCAACTACCTTTCCGCAGTCGATGCAAATAATGTGGTCATGCTGTTTATAGCCGTATGATTTTTCGAACTGGGCCATGTTTTTGCCGAACTGGTGTTTGGTCACCAAATCGCACGATACCAGCAGCTCTAAAGTATTGTAAACCGTAGCCCGGCTAACACGGTATTTTTTATTTTTCATGTGGATGTATAATGATTCCACATCAAAGTGATCGCTCCGGGAGTATATTTCTTCAAGTATCGCAAAACGCTCAGGAGTTTTCCTAAGGTTTTTATTTTCAAGATAAGCCTCGAAAATCTTTTTAACCATCTCTATGGTTTCCTGTTGAGACATGTTTGTTTATTAAAGGGCAAAGTTAAGAATTTAGTTTGGAGTTGATTAAGTTTATTAGGTTGATTGAGTTGTAAAAAATCAAAACCTTTATAATTGATAATTTCGCCAGTGCTGTTCATTCCCAACCACTCACTTAATCAACATAATAAACTCAATCAACTATCTTCAGGACGCCTTCTCAATTAATGAATCAAACCGTGTAACGGCTGTTATGCCCTTTACCGTTTTTAGCTTCCTTACCAGGTTTTCCAAATGATCAGTATCGTTTACATATACCATTATTGATCCTTCAAAAATTCCATTGTCGCTATCAACTGTAATAGAGCGGATATTCACCTTAAAATCGTTGGATATTACGGTGGTTAATTGATTTATTAATCCGACCTCATCAATGCCGGTAATTCTTAGCCCGGTTAAAAATGCAAGTTCTTGTTGGTTTGTCCATTTTGCCTTTACTATCCGGTAACCGTAGTTGGCCATCAATTTAGCTGCGTTAGGGCAGTTTGTTCTATGAATTTTTATGCCATCGCTTACCGTAACAAAGCCAAAAACATCATCGCCAGGGATAGGATTACAGCAATTGGCCAGCTTGTAATCTATCTTTTGCATATCCTCACCTATCAGCAGCATATCGCTGTCTTTGGCTTTTATGCTCCGCATCAGGCTCTGCAGCTGTTCAGTTTCTATCTTATCCTGCGGCTTGTTTTCAATTACCTTTTCCGATGCCTGGTATTCCTTCAGGTCCTTCATATCAATAGTACCTTTGGCAATATTGTAGAATAAGTCCTGGGTAGAGGGTAGCTTAAAGAAATAGCTAAGTTTATGGATATTCTCCGAGTTGTAAGTGATCTTTAACGACTTCATCTTACGCTCCAATATCTCCTTGCCGTCTTCAGCTATCTTGCGTTTCTCTTCCTTTAAGGCTGATTTTATCTTCGCTTTAGCCTTGGCGGTAACAACAATATTCAGCCAGTCTTCTTTCGGCGTTTGCTTGCTTGATGTGATAACCTCTACCTGGTCGCCATTTTGCAGTTTGTGGCTTAAAGGAACCAACTTGTGGTTCACCTTAGCGCCAATACAGCTGGCACCCACATCGGTATGAATCTCAAACGCAAAATCAAGTGCGCTCGCGCCAAGCGGCAACTGGATCAAGGCGCCCTTTGGCGTAAAAATAAAGATCTCATCAGAGAACAGGTTCATTTTGAAATCATCCAAAAAGTCGAGCGCGTTGGAATCAGGGTTTTTAAGCATGTCCCTAACCTTTTGTACCCAAAGATCAAGTCCGCTATCGGTTGATGATTCTTTGTATTTCCAGTGTGCGGCAAAACCCTTTTCGGCAATTTCATTCATCCGCTTGGTTCTTATCTGCACCTCAACCCATTGTCCGCGCGGTCCCATTACTGTCGTATGCAATGATTCATAACCGTTAGCCTTGGGCGATGAGATCCAGTCGCGCAGCCTGTCAGGGTTAGGCCGATAAAGATCGGTAACTATGGAATATGCCTTCCAGCAATCCGCCTTTTCGTTTTCCGGCGTGCTGTCTAAAATTATCCTGATAGCAAAAAGATCATATACCTCTTCAAAGGGTATAGCCTTTTTCTTCATCTTGTTCCAGATGGAGTGAATTGATTTTGGCCGGCCAAACAAATCTCCGTGCAGGTCCTGTCCTTCCAAAACTTTTTTTACCGGCTCAATAAAATCCCTGATGAATTTTTCGCGCTCTGCCTTTTTTTCGTTCAGCTTATTTTTAATAAACTGGTAGGTTTCCCTTTCCATGTACTTCATAGAAAGATCTTCGAGTTCCGATTTTATAGCATATAAGCCCAGGCGGTGTGCAAGCGGAGCATACAGGTAAACAGTTTCTGAAGAAAGCTTAAGCTGTTTATCGCGCGGCATAAACTCCATGGTGCGCATATTGTGCAGGCGGTCGGCCAGCTTTATCAATATCACCCTTACATCGTCGGCAAGGGTAAGCAGCATTTTACGAAAGTTTTCAGCCTGAAGCGAACTATTGGTATCAAATACGCCCGAGATCTTTGTCAGACCATCAATGATCATAGCCACCTTCTTGCCAAATTCCCTTTCAATATCATCCAGGGTCATGTTGGTGTCCTCCACAACATCATGCAGCAAGGCACATACTATGGACGTTGTACCCAACCCAATTTCCTCGGCAGCTATTTGTGCAACAGCAATGGGATGATAGATATAAGGTTCGCCCGATTTTCGGCGCATATCCTTATGGCTTTCAAGCGCCATCTCAAATGCCTTACGAATCATGCGCTTATCGCCCTTTTGTAAGGTGGATTTTGACGCACGCAGCAAAGCACGATATCTTTTTAAGATCTCATTCTTTTCGGCTTCCAGGTCTATCACTATGTCCTTCATTCTATCATCCTATCCTTATCTTGTTAAAAATCATTACCTTGCAATAAAAATTATAATTGCAGGTTATAATAATTACCAAAATAAATTACGTTATTTTTGTACTACGTAAAATTATGAAATTTATTGGCTTATTGTTGCTGTTTTGTTGCTTATTGGGCTCCGTAAAGGCTCAAACAGACAAACCCGCACCATTAATTCTAGGCAAAAATGATACCATCCGTACTTACCTCACTGTTGACAGTGGAAAGTTACTGCCATGGATAGTAATGCATGAGGTCAGAATCAATGATACCCGCATCTTCAAAAGCCAGGCCGACTTAGACAATTACCGCCGCTTACGATATAATGTGATGAAGGTATTACCCTATGCGCGTTTTGCGGCACAAAGATATAACAAACTACAGCGCGACCTTGCTTTAACCGGCGACAGGCATCAGCAAAAAGCACTCATAAACAACTGCGAAACTGAGATAAAGGCTTTGTTCAATAAAGAGATCAAAGACCTGACAATAAGTCAGGGGGAGGTTTTAATTAAGTTGATCGACCGTGAAACCGGCAACACCAGTTACGCCATGGTGAAAGATTTAAAGGGCGGATTCAAGGCTTTCCTGCTACAATCGGCAGCCCGCATTTTCGGTCACGACTTGAAGGAAACCTATAATCCTGACGAGCAAAAAGATATCGAAGCCATCCTGAATCAAGCGGGATACGTTTCATCTAACAATTAATAATGGTTGATAAAAGCATTTACCAGTTTGACATACAGCAGTTAAACGGTGAGAAAATTAGCTTATCTGAATATAAAGATAAAGTCCTCCTGATAGTTAACACCGCCTCCCAATGCGGTTTTACGCCACAACTTAAGGAACTTGCACAATTAAAAAAGGATTTTCCCGGCGGTAATTTTGAAATCCTCGCCTTTCCATCAAATGATTTCGGGGGCCAGGAACCCCTGGAGGGAAAAGCTATTGAAGAATTTTGTGAGATCCAGGAAGTAAATTACCCTGTTTTTGAAAAGATTCGCGTAAGAGGCCCATATGCCGATCCGCTTTACCAGTTTTTTGCAGACAAAAAGCAGAATGGCAAGTTGGGTTCGGTACCCCGCTGGAACTTTCATAAATTTTTAATTAATAAATCGGGGCTGGTTACCGATTTCTTTTATCCCTTTACCAAGCCAACGTCTTCAAAAATAAGGAAGCAGATTGCACGCTTACTGGCGCCCGGTAAATAATCGATTTTTTTATGCTTAAATTAGATATTTTAGTTTTATCAGTTCATCCTGACGACGCCGAACTTGGCTGTGGGGGCACTATTTTAAAACATATAGCAAAAGGTAAAACCGTTGGTATTGTTGATCTTACCCGAGGTGAGCTTGGCACCCGGGGCTCGGCCGAAATTCGCGATAAGGAGGCTGCTGAGGCTGGCCGGATTCTTGGCCTTGCAGTAAGAGAGAATTTAGCCATCCCTGATGGTTTCTTTGAGAACACCCGGGAATATCAGCTTAAAGTAATTGCCGCTATCCGTAAATATCAACCCGAAATTATAATAACCAATGCCTACCACGACAGGCACCCTGACCATGGGCGCGCCAACAAGCTGGTTGAAGAATCTTCGTTTTTATCAGGGTTGAGAAAAATTGAAACCACTGACAGCGGCAAGATACAGGAAGCATGGCGACCCAAACAAGTTTTGCACTTTATACAGGATAATTATATCAAACCGGATATCCTGGTAGATGTAACGGATTATTGGAATACAAAGGTTGAAAGCATCATGGCTTACGGTTCACAGTTCTATAATCCTGAATGGGACGATGAACCACAGACCTATATATCGTCGCCGGAGTTTATCCGGGTAGTTGAAGCCCGCGCACGCGAGTTCGGCAAAAGCATTAACGTAAAATTTGCTGAAGGATTTACTTCGCGAAAGATTTTAGGTGTGGATAGTCTTTTTGATTTAAAGTAGTCCGAAAGTCCGGAAAGTCGGAAAAGTCCGAAAGATGCTAGTCTAGTCAATTAGCGTCTTTCGGACTTTTATTTTTTCTTCCGGACTTCCGGACTTTACCGACTTTCGGACTAAATATCAAACCCTCACGTACTCAAACCTATTATTCTCATTGCTCCGCTCTCTTCTCAACTTGCCCTCATTTGCGAGTTTTAAAAGTATGCCTGATAGTTCAGAAGTTTTAAAATCTGAGTCGAAGTTTTCTTTGCAGAAATCTGCGATGGAAGATATGGAATGACGGGTATCAAAAAAATTGGTCGATAACAGCTGATTCAACACTTTTGTTGCCCCAGGCTTTTTAGCGCCACGCGCAGGCGAATAACCTTCGCCATTTTCCCGTGGCCTATAAACTTTTTTGCTAAATATTTCTGCAGTCTCGCTGTCTCCCTTTTCAATCTCAATCATCACATCTAACAAACGATCAACTACTCTTACCTGCACGGCCTCTGACCGGAACGAATTAACAACTTCAGAAATTTCTACCAGTTGTTTTTTTAACTTTTCAATGTGCTTACTCATGTTACCAATACCCTGTTAAATATTAACTGTGCAACTATTAGTTCCCCATGGCATAATACTCGAAAAATAGCCGATATTGGTGAAAAAATAGCAAATGTTAGCCGGTTAATATTTAACTAACGTGGCTGGAACATTTTATTGCAGAAACAATGGAAATATGCTCAATTTCCATTAGAAATGGGTTTTTGTATCAATTGTTTTACATTGAGGTTACAGAGAAGCACATACTTTCTGAAGTATTTCCATTCCGCTGTCAATATGTTTTTGCTCAATAATAAGTGCCGGCCTGAAGCGGATACTTTGGTCGCCACAGCCCAAAAACATAACATTGTACTCCATGCCTTTTGCAATAAATTTATCGCGGATGGTTTTGTCAGGAAAATCAAATGCTGTGAGTAATCCTTTGCCCCTTACATTGCTTATGATATCATATTTTTCGGAGATACTCACCAGGCAATTTTGCAGGTAGTCACCCATAGTAGCTGCATTATCACAAAGGTTATCTTCCTCAATAATATCCATTATTTTTGATGAGCGTACCATATCTACCAAACTACCACCCCAGGTTGAGTTTATCCGCGATGAAACGTTAAAAACATTGGTTTCAATTTCATCGACCTTCCGGCCTGCAAGAATCCCGCATACCTGCATCTTTTTACCAAATGCCAGTATATCCGGGCGGGCATTTTCACCGAAATGCTCATGACTCCAAAATTTACCGGTAAGGCCTACACCGGTCTGCACTTCATCGTAAATTAACATGGCTTCATTTTCGTCAGCAAGCATACGCAGCTTTTCTAAAAACTCCCTGCGTACATGATTATCGCCGCCCTCTGATTGTATCGGCTCAATTATAATGGCACATACATCATCCTTATTCTCTTCAAAGGCCTTTTTTATCTGGGCGATAGACAATTCCTCGCGCCTTAGCAAGTCCTCGTGATTAGCATCACTATAAGGAAAATTCATTTTCGGAAGCGAAACACGCGGCCAATCGAATTTGGCAAACCACTTTGTTTTTACAGGCTGGGTGTTGGTCAGGCTCAGTGTATACCCTGAACGGCCATGAAACGCATTCTCAAAATGGATCACCTTAAAGCCAAGTTCCTTTGTATAGCCCTTTGCGAAATTCTTTTGCACCTTCCAGTCCATCGCTACCTTAAGCGCATTCTCGATAGCCAGTGATCCACCTGCTATGAAAAAAGCGTGGGGCAGGTATTCCGGAATGCCAACTCTTGCAAATGTCTCAACAAACTCGGCATATTGAGTGGTATATATATCTGAATTCGATGGGTTGGTTAAGGCCGCCAGCATCAGGTTCTTTTTAAATACTTCGTCGTTCACCATTTTAGGGTGATTATATCCTAATGGTACCGACGCAAAGCAGGTAAAAAAGTCAAGCAGGGTACGGTCATACTTAGCATCGTAAATATAAACACCCTTACTTTTTTCCATATCAAAAGTCAGGTCGAAGCCATCGGCTAATACATGCTTCTGTAACGAAGCCTGTACATTTTTCGGAGAAACAAGCAGGTTGTACATACAATTGGATTTGTACAAATTTACTCAAAAACCCCTCAGAAACAAAAATTAAGCGGTTTTTGAACCGATACGCCAAAAAGTAACTTTAAACAATTTAAAGTTACTTTTTGTACCGAAGTCTATTTTGGTCAGCTACAAATTATTTCGAAACCAGTATATTTAAACAATATTTTTCTTAAAAAAATGCGCAGAATGGCGCTTTTTTCTCCTCCAGGTCTATGAAAATAATAACATGGAATTGCAATATGGCATTCAGAAAAAAGGCCGGGTTGATAATGACTCATAAGCCTGATATTTTAATTATCCAGGAATGTGAAAGCCTTGAGAAGCTGAAATTAGGCGCTGATTTTCCTAAACCAACCAATGCGCTTTGGTTTGGAAATAATCAGCATAAGGGAATCGGGATATTTTCGTTTGGGAAGTTAAAGCTTAGGGTGCTTGATGAACATAATACCGCCTTACAGTTAATAATCCCGGTTGCTGTCACCAATGGCAAAGTTGATTTTAACCTGTTTGCAATATGGGCACATAATCCCTCGGACCCGGACGGACGGTATGTTGAGCAAATTTGGAAAGCTATTCATCATTATGAAGGTTTGCTATCACAAGGAAACAGTATTCTAATCGGAGATTTCAACAGCAATACCATTTGGGACAAAAAACGACGGGCAGGCAACCATTCAAACGTTGTTAAATTTCTTGAGGGAAAAGGAATCTTAAGTACCTATCATTCGTTTTTCAAACAAACACAGGGGAAGGAACTACATCCAACATTTTATCTATATAAGCACATTGACAAACCTTACCATCTTGATTACTGCTTTGCATCTGGTAGTCTTGCTTCGCGAGTAAAGACCGTCGAAATCGGAGAGCATAACTACTGGAGCAAATACAGTGACCATGTTCCGTTAATGGTGAAATTTAATCTACGCAAGGTGATTTAGCATTCTTACAGCCTTTCACCATGCTGACTAATATCAAGCCCAATCTCTTCCTCTTCGGCAGATACGCGCAGCGGAGAGATCATATCAGTGATCTTCAATAAAAGCAGTGAGCCAAAAAACGCGAATACGGATACTCCCACCAACGCTATTAACTGCACGAAAAATAAATGTGTGTGCCCAAAGAATAAACCATCGCCGGTTGTGTTTGCCGCGTTAACCTTTTGGCTGGCAAATACGCCGGTAAGCAGCATTCCAACCATGCCGCCTACGCCGTGGCAGGGAAATACGTCAAGTGTGTCGTCAATAGTTGTACGGGTACGCCATTCAACCACCAGGTTGCTGATCAATGCAGATATAATCCCTATCGCCAGTGAATGCGGAATACTCACATAGCCTGCCGCAGGTGTAATAGCTACAAGCCCAACCACTGCACCGATACAAGTTCCCATTGCCGATGGCTTTTTGCCGCGCAGCATATCGAAAAAGATCCAGGTTATCCCGCCTGCAGCTGATGCAGTTGTACTTGTTGCAAGGGCTATTACGGCTAAATGATTAGCGCCGAATGCTGAACCAGCGTTAAACCCAAACCACCCGAACCATAATAAGCCCGTACCTATCATTACGTAGGTAATTCGTGCTGGCGAATGGTTTGCTTCGTTCCTGCGCTTAAGGTACAGGGCCGACGCTAAAGCAGCCCAGCCCGCCGACATGTGCACTACAGTTCCGCCGGCGAAATCAAGCACGCCAAGTTTGTTAAGAATACCGTCAGGATGCCAGGTAACGTGGGCCAGCGGCGAGAAAATAAATATGGTAAACAACACCAAAAATATAATGTACGAGTTGAAACGGATCCGTTCGGCAAATGCCCCGGTGATGAGCGCAGGGGTAATGATGGCAAACTTAAGCTGGTACATGGCAAACAATAGCAAAGGGATAGTAGGCGCCGACTTCCATGTTGCATTACCCAGCATCCCCTTCATCATAAAAAAGGTGGAGGGATTGCCAATGATGCCGCCGATGCTATCGCCAAAGGCGAGGCTAAAGCCAAATATGCCCCACATTACCGTTATGATAACCATACATACAATACTTTGCAACATGGTAGAGATCACGTTCTTTTTGTTTACCATGCCGCCGTAAAAGAAGGCTAAGCCGGGTGTCATGATCAAAACCAGGGCTGTCGACATTAGCATCCAGGCAATATCGCCCGTGTTGAAATGCGGATCAGGCCCTTTTTTGAATTCTACAGAAGGAAATAAAAAGGTTAAAAGTAAAACGCCAAGAATAAGCGCGAATGGAAAATATCTTTTCATGCAATGATGTTATCGATAAAATAAGCTCGTTGAAAGCAGGTTTATAACAGCGGTAAAAATGACAAAAAAATCAAATACTCAATGAATCTATAAAAAAATTAACAAAATAAAATAATCAAAGAGCTTTATTTAACAAATCCATAATCAAATACTATTAAATCCAACCCATAATAGCAGAATGATAATTTTAATCACAAAATAAAGATGACACCTTTTATAATCTTCACGGATTGACGTCCTTTCTCAAGCTATCACAGTTTAAGCACGGGCTCTTAATAAAAAAGAGAGCCCGGTTATTGGAACCGGGCTCATCACAATATAGGTCTAGAAAGGATATTTTGCTTTTTTATTTTACAACTTCATCATTCCTGGTTCGAAACAGGCTCCAATGAAAAAGTTGCTGAAAGTAGGAATAATTTAAACAAAAACAAATAAAAAATGAGATTTTTATTCAATAAAGATTAATAAATGGACTTTTTAAAAGATTTTAAATAGTGTATCGGGCCATATACCCAGTAAAACTACTAAAACCGATATAATTATGCCAAAAACCACAATATTTTGAGATTTATTAAGTGTATTTTTAACAATTTCAGTTCTTTTCAGAAATAAATTTAGAGGAATCTTAATGTAGTAGAACAGGGAAACTACAGTTGTTAACGCCCCTGTTATCATCAGCAGCAACATCCAGATATTGTGATCATGCTGGTAAACGCCATAAACAGCGGAAAACACCAGGACCTTCCCGGTAAAGCCCGCTGTAACAGGTAAACCCGTTAACGAGATAAGTACGATCACAAAACAAATTGAAGCAGCAGGGTATTTTAAACCCAGGCCCTTGTAGCTCTTCATATCATCAGCCTCGAGCACATTGGCAAAATAAGTAGCCAATGCTAAAGCACCAATATTAGCGAGGGCATAAACAGCAAGATAAAATGTGAGCGCCGAAATACCGGAAGTGTTATAGGTAACAATTGCCATCAGGGCAAAACCGGTATGCCCTATGCTGGAATAGGCCAGCATTCTTTTAACGTTACGCTGCAGCACTGCGGCAAAATTTCCGGCAATCATGGTTATTATGCCAATTACGCTCAATACCAGCTTAAAATCAAATGCAGTCCATTTAACAAAATAGACAAAAGGCCTTAAGAAATTTATAAGCAATGCAAATGCGGCTATTTTAGGCAGCGTTGATAGCCATGCAGTAATGGGGGTTGATGCACCCTCGTACACATCAGGCACCCAAAAATGCACCGGAACAAATGACAGTTTAAACCCAATCCCTATCAATACCAATCCCAGCGCTAATGAAACGGCAACCGGATTCGCCTGCATTAGCCCCGGTAATAAATTACCGGAGAATAATCCGAGCGATCCTGTAAATCCATACAATAGCGAAATGCCATAAAGCATTATAGCCGATGCCGCCGCTCCAAACAGTACATATTTTAAACCTGCTTCGTTACTAAATGCATTTTCTGTGCGGTAGGCTACCATCAGGTAAGAGGCTATAGAAACCATTTCGACGGCTAGATAAATGGATAACAGGTTTACTGCCATGGTCATTAAATGCAAACCAAGTACCGAGCCGATAACAATGGTATACAGATCAGAAAGGCCCTTGCGATGCGCCTTCAAGCGGTTATCCCATTCAAAATAAAGCAGCAGTATAAATGCCAGCGCATCGATAATAAATTTAAAGTTGATGGCTACCCGATTAAGCAGCAACATTTCATTAAATAAAAACCTGCCATTAACCTGCCCACTTTCAAACAAAAGTTTGATTTGCTGGAAATCCCTTGGGATTACCAGCAAAATTCCGGCACAGGCAACTATCCTGCAAAGCTTTTCAGAGGTCCGGCCAAATAACAGATCGGTTACCAATACCAGCACGAACAATACCGTTAAATAAATCTCGGGCAAAAAAAAGGGAATGCTTTCTAAAACATGCGAAACATTGCCCGGAATAAATGGTATCAGATCGTGCATTATTGTTATTGAACTATTACTGACTGGCTTTTCGGATACTTAACCATATATCTTAATTGTACCTTTTTATCTTCCTGCGAATTTAGCAGGAAATTCCATGAAACCTTACCTGTTAATAAATCAGGTTTCACACCCGATGTTTCCTGCGCCTCTACCTCGATAGATGAATTTTGCGATACCGGCACCTGGTCCTCAACCAGCAGGTTTACCTTTTGATTTTTACGGTTCTTAACCTCTATCAACCAGCTTTTAGTTTCCTTTTTGTTTGAACCGAAAGTTTGCCTTTCACTCAGATCCTTTTGCAGGGTTCGGGTAACTACGATGTTCTTATCCGTTCCCAATGAAAGGTTCAGCGTGTCTGTCGCGTTGTGTGTATCAATTAACGATTTGCCAATGTAGGTTCCCTCAAAATAAAGGTTAGCCTCGCCCGATAAAAAGTTATATTTATTCCAGTCGGTAAGTTGGGCGGTTAAAAACACATCGGTATTTATTTTTGGTGCAACAAAATATTGATAACCTGCCTTTACCTCCACATCATTTATTGCTACCAAATATTGCTTGCCATCACTTGGGATGGAATACGGGTTATCAATAATAAATTCTACATTGGTTTGGTTCTCTACCTGGTTCACGCCAACCGGAATGGTGTTTACCTGCACACCAGCAACTTTTCCCGTCAATGTCCGGCTTACATTGTAACCATCGTCATCATCTTTATCACGAACCGAGCCATATCCTACAACCACCACTTCGTTCAATTGCCTTGCATCTGCATTAAGGCCAAAGCTCATAAAGCTGCCGCTAACGGGCATTTCCTGCGTTTGATAGCCTATAAATGAAACGGTCACCGTTTGCGGGCCCGGTGGCACCTGTAGCGAAAAGTTTCCATTCATGTCGGTAACAGCGCCTATTGTAGTTCCTTTTATCTTTACCGTTGCGCCCGGTACAGCCTGCCTGTCGCCGTTATCAAACACGCGCCCTGTAACACGGGTAATTGAGCCGGCTGGTGCGGTATAATACATTCCCAAACTGAGGTAGTAAGGTGTAAGATCGGGCTTGCTGCCGCTTACAGTTGGGTTTCCTGTTGATAATGTCAGCTTTATATTTTTCCACTCCTCCCCGCTTTGCTGAGCAACGTTCGCCTTATATGAGATACTTACCGGGCTGTTCACATTTTTCGCCCTGATATCATACGTTGGGTACCAGCTTGCGTTTTTAACCACGTAGCTTATAGTAAACAATGATTGCAGCGCCGCCTTTGAGGATACCGTCACCAGTATATTACTGGTCGCGGTACTTTTACCGCGGCTGATTTCGCCAATCTGCTTGTCGTACTTTGCAAGTTGCAAATTAAGGGCGGCTATTTGATTGGTGATGGATTGCTGCTTCTGCTTCAATTCAGTAAGCCGTTCGGTTTGAAAATCGAGCGCTTGTTTTAGCTTGAGCACATCCAGCGTTAAATTGTCGGCCTTTACCAGTTGGTTCTTTCCAAGCATCACTTCTTCCTGCTGGTAAATGGCAAGCAGGCTGTTCTGCAGATCAACCTTATCTCTTATTGCTTTTTGCTGCGCGATAAGGTCTTCCACTTGTTTGGCTTTTACCTCTTCGCCAAGGTAGTTCATTTCGTGCTTAACAGAAAGTATGGTGAACTCGCCATTGGCATGTACCTGGATACTCTGCACATCAATCCCCGGCGAAATTTCGCCGAAAACCAATTGTGTTGTACCTGCGCTTACATTTACCATTGCTGTGCGTGTTACCTGTGCTCCTTTTAAAAACACCACTACCTTTTCAACTTTTGATGCTATCTTCTGGCCATCTTCGGCCCTGGCTCCAATCGCAATAAAAAATGCGAACGCAGCAAATAATAATTTTTTAAACATGATTTTTTAGGTTAAATAAATACTTCCTGTTAATTCAATCCCATGTATTGGTTTTGTACTTACAGGATGCAGCTGCCCGAATGTTTCCACAAGGCAGATGCAAATATTTATTTGAAGCCTAAAAACTGTATGAATGTAACTACCGATTCATTGATCTTATCAAACACCAGCGATGGCATCACCCCTAAAATTAAAACGATAAGCGCCAGAGGCAGTAAAGTTAGCTTCTCGCGGAGATTAAGGTCTACCAGGGCTGTTTTCCATACCGAGCCACCCTTTAAATTCACCGTACCGAAGAACATGCGCTGCAATGTCCATAAAAAATAAGCGGCGCCTAATAGAATGCCAAGCGATGCACAGGCCGCCATCCAATATGGCAGTAAACCATTTGTTGAATGAGACTTAAACGCCCCGGTAAGCGAGAATGCCTCACCAATAAAGGCCGAAAAACCCGGCAGTCCCAGCGATGCAAAAAATGCAACAACAACAAAGGCGGTATATTTCGGCATAATGCTGGCAAGTCCGCGGAAATGATTAATGCCCCTGTCATGTACCCTGTTATAAACAACCCCGGCCAAAAAGAACAGCATGGTTGATAAAAACCCGTGACTAACCATCTGCATAACCGCGCCGCTTAAACCCTCGGTAGTTAAGGAAGCTATCCCCAGCAAAACAAAACCCATATGCGATACAGACGAGTATGCGATCATCCGTTTCAGATCCTGCTGCGCTAAAGCGTTTAATGCGCCATAAATAATGGAGATCACACCAAGTAAGCCAAGCCAGTAAGCATCGGCGTGCGCTATTTCCGGGAAAATACCCACGCAGATGCGGATAATGCCGTAGCCCCCAACTTTTAAAAGGATCCCCGCCAGGATAATTGACACCGGTGTAGGCGCCTCTACGTGTGCGTCAGGCAGCCAGGTATGCAGCGGCACCACAGGAACCTTTATGGCAAATGCGATAAATAATATTACAAAGCCAACAGCCCGCGCCGGCAGGCCTAATATGGTTTGATGGCTTAGTACCGAGAATACCGAACCTGCATCGTAATTGGCTGGGTTCATCATCTGGATAATATTGAACGTATGATTGCCCGTGGCCGGATCCTTAACCGACAAATAAAGCCCGATCATGATCAGCAACATAAACACCGATCCAAACAGCGTGTAGAGAAAGAATTTTATAGCTGCATACTCACGCCTTGCGCCACCCCACATTCCTATTAAAAAGTACAGCGGCAGCAACATCAGTTCGTAAAAAATATAGAACAGGAAGAAATCAAGCGAACAGAAAACGCCCATTACGGCCATGTCCAATATCAGGAATAATACAAAAAAACCTTTAAGGTTGCTCTTTATTTCCCACGATGCAAGTGCAGCAACAACCAGCACAAAGGATGTCATTACCAGCAATGCTATGGAAAGCCCGTCGATTCCCACAAAATAGTCTATTTGCATTTTACCCAGGCTGCCAAGGTCGAGGTTGATCCAGGGCAGCTTTTGCATAAACTGGAACTGATCCTCGTGGTTAACGCCGGCAAACGAAGCGCCGGTTTTAAAATCGCAATAGATCCAGATACTTAAGCCCAGTTGTACCAGCGTAGCCAGTAGTGTAATAAATTTAAAGCTGCTGCGCCATTCCGAAGGCAGCAGTGCAACAATAAATCCGAAAAGGACAGGGGTAAGTATGAGGAGTGTAAGGACGTTCATCGGGCAAAAGAATTAAGAGCCAGGAAGCAAGAATCAAGAGTCAAGACAGAAAAAACAACGCAATTAGCTTTCGCGTAATATGTTATCCCTTCACCTTTTACCTTTAACCTTTTACCTATTCTCATATCAATGTTTTCAAAATAAACAAAGCCAGTATAATTACCAGCATACTATATAAATAATATTGCACTTTACCCCCCTGGAACCTGCGCGCAAAGTTACCCACGGATTGCACCACATTTACCACTAAATGCAAAAAGCCATCTATTATGTGCTGGTCCGCCCAGGCGGTAAGTTTTGACAACGCCATGGCTGTTTTTGCCAGGGTATGGATGAAGCCATCTATAACTCTTCTATCCCACCAGAAAACCGACCGGCTCAGGACCATCACCGGTTTTACAATATACTTTTTATAAAAATGATCGAAATACCATTCGTTAAATGACAACCTCCACAAGGCGTTGGTTTGCGAAAAAGGACTTATCTTCCGCTTTGCATAAATCACATAAGCGCCGTATACCACCAACAAGCTAAAAATATTTACCGCTACCGGAACTAGTATATGATAAACCCCTTCGCCCGCTACATTGTGCCCTATTGTAACTCCTTTAAACAACCACGATTGCTCGTATGAAAAGGGATTGATCGAGAACAACGGAAATAAACTGCCGATGGCTAATATAAACAGCGGTAAAACATACCGCCAGCCGCCATCTGCGATATGCAGTTTGATGGATGGATATTTTTCCAACAATCTCAAATCGCCAAAAAACACTTTAACGATTAGCCTGATAACATAAAACGCGGTTAGCCATGTGGTAAGCACCGCAAATACCGGGATCAGTATGTAAATGAAACTTTTACCTTCCGACCATTGAAAGGCCTGGATGAGTATGCCATCCTTTGATAAGTAGCCCGACGTAAACGGCAAGCCGATAAGTGCAAGCGCCCCAATTAAAGCAGCGATGAAGGTAAGCGGCATCTTTTTTCGGAGGCCGCCCATATTTAAAATATTTTGCGGGTCTATCTCCAGCTTGTTATCATCCCTGATGTGCGACATTTGGTGGATCACTATGCCTGCCACTAAAAACAACAAACATTTAAAAAAGGCATGTGTAACCAAATGAAACAACGACGATGAATAAGCGCCGATTCCCATGGCCATGATCATATAACCCAACTGTGATATGGTGGAATAGGCAAGGATGCGTTTGAAGTCGTTTTGCGTTAGGGCGATGGTTGCCGCCATAAAAGCAGTAAAGCAACCGATAATGGCGAGGATGGTTAGTTCCGTTTCATTAAACACCGGGTAAACCCGGCCTAACAAAAACACACCGGCAGCAACCATAGTAGCCGCGTGGATGAGTGCCGACACCGATGTTGGGCCCTCCATAGCATCAGGCAGCCAGGTATGCAATGGGAACTGAGCAGATTTTGCGGCTACAGCCAGGAAGATCCCGGCGAAGGCAACATATTGCCATATAATAGGAAGTGGAACCGCTCCGCCTTTAACCCATATAGAACCAACTTGACTGGGCAAATCAGTATTGAATACCCAAAAATCGTGCACGCTGGCAAACTTTGCGATATCAATCGAGCCGAAAAGGAAATCAATATCAAAAGTATGGTACTGTGTAAACAGGATGATGATAGCCGTTAACAATCCTATGTCCCCTATCCGGTTCATGATGAAGGCCTTTTTATTAGCCTGTACTGCCTTATGCCGGGTAAACCAAAAACCGATAAGCAGGTATGATGAAAAGCCAACTAGCTCCCAGAAAATATAGAACAGCACCAGGTTATCCACCACCACCAAAGCCAGCATGCTGAAACAAAACAGGCTTAAAAAAGCGAAGTAACGGTTATAACCGTCGTCATTCTTCATGTAAGCAGTAGAGTAAATATGCACCGGCAGGGCTATCACATTTACCAGCACCAGCATTAGCACCGAAAGGTTATTCAACAAAACACCGGCGTAAACCTTAGTATCGCCAATGGTAAACCATAAAACCTGCTGGTGGACCAGGTGATCAGTGTTCCAAACTTTTGAAAATACAGATACCGATAACACGCAGCTAATTAATATTGCCCCGGTGGAGATCCAGCCAGCCACCTTATTATTTTTACCAGGGAGAGCCAGGTTAATTATAAAGGCAAGCAGGGGCAGCAACACTGCTGCGAGTGCAAATTTTATGGTAAGGGTGTCTATCGCTTGTAAAAAGTTATCCAATTTACTGTTTTGTTCTTATTTCAATCATTGTTGTATTTGGCACTGCCTGTAAACTAAAATACACGCTCTCTATCTTTTCTGCTGGTATGTTGTACAATTCGTCAATTATGTCTGCACGTCCACCTGATAGTGTCTTCGCATTTATCGTATAGAAAAAATTGCCATCCCTATGCTGATGCACTTCCAAATAATCCGCATACGCCTTCGAAAAAGCGCCAAACTTCTTTTGATAGGCCGCGATCTTTTCGGTAGCTGTGGTTAAATAAACTACGTTCCTGGTTTTTAACTTGGTTCCACTTAATACCGAGATCTTTGTGATTGCAAACGGATCGATGGCATTTACTACCCGCTTTGATACCGAATCGTTCAATACTTTTCCGTCGACCACATAAGTAGGATTATCATACTTTGCATTATACTTTTCCCATGTGCTGGTTTTTACAGCATTCCAGTTAGCAGGCGGCGGCGGTTGCGCAATTGCACCTGTAAAGAAACAAGTAAGTAAAGTAATGTATAGTAGCAGTTTCATGAGAGATATTCCGGTATTATTTCCTGGTTGTGATGTTTAAGTTCGTTATTTTATCCCTGGTGCTCAGCGTAATTTTCGCTATATTTTCTTTAGGCAACTTGTATAGTTTTTCAAGACTTGCATCGCCTTTGTTATAAATATCTCCGTCAACCACATAGTTCAATCCGGAATCATCATTATTATGGTTATCTAAGTACTTTTTATAAGGAGCCGACAAACTGCTTAATTTCGTTTGATAGCTTCTAACCGCCCCAGCCCTGGTTACCACTATTACCATATCATGCGATACGTCAGATTCCATCGACTCGGTTCCTTTATTTTTCTTCAGGATATCAATACTTAATATGCCCTTGGGATCAATCCCGTCTAATTTCTTATCTGATATTTCTCCGTCAATAACATACATGGCGCTATCAGGAAGTTCAGGATGATAGGCGCCGCTTGCTTTTTGATTATAAATATTCTGGTGACCTTTTGTGGTTACAAAGATTACTCCATTTTCGCCCCGTTTACCGTACATCTTTATAGCGGCCACATCTTTTACCACATTGATCTCCGAAATGCTATTCGGATCAAGTTTGTTCAGGTTACCTTTATACACGGTTCCATCAATTAAAATCAGCGGGTTATTATCAATTAGAGGGTGATCACCCGGCCCTCCAATACGTTTTGCAGTATCTTTATAAACAGTATCCCTGCTTTGAGCCAAAGCGCCAACAGACAAAACCAAAAAGACAATAAAAGCATATAATTTTCCCATCATTTCAATCTCTTAGTTTATTAATTTCACCCGGATCAATTGTTTTATATTGCTTGTATACATTTAAAATAATGGCAAGCGCCACGGCAGTTGTTGCAGCAGCCAGCACAATTGCAAACAAGGCAAACATCTGGCCGCCATTATTAAAACGATCATACTTGCTAAAGGCTACCAGGTTCAATATGGCAGCATTTAGCATCAGCTCAATTCCTATCAATACCTGTATGGCGTTTTGTTTGGATACGATCATGTACAAGCCTACGCAAAACAAAACTGCGCTTACTATCAAAAAGTCGGTTAACGAGATCATGCTCCCTTCCCCTTTCTTGATAAATGTGCCGACCCAATCAGCGCTATCATCAGCAAAACAGAAATAGCTTCAAAAGGCAGCAAATATTGGGTCATCAGGTTAATGCCGATACCCTCGGTCATCGATGAGTTGGGCAAGATCATGTTATTTCGAACGATTGATTTCTTCACCCATTCCAAATTGTTGGCATCCACTTTAAGGATCATATTCACCAGAACAATCAAAAACAAACCAGCCAGCAGCATTGCAGGCAGCTTATTTATATTGATGAACTTGCTTTTTTGCTCACCTATCGCATTCAGCGTTTCCTTGCCCGAGAGCATAAAGGCAAATAATATCAGTACCAAAATACCACCGACGTAGATCACTATTTGCGTGATTGCAACAAAATCAGCCAACGCGAGCACATACAAGCCTGCTAAAGCAAAAAGTGTGATAAAAAACATAAAGATTGAGCGCACCAGGTTTTTAGTCCCCGCCACAAATACAGCAGAACCAATAGCGATAAACGCCATCAGGTAAAACAAAATCTGTGCTAAGCTCATAAGCCGCCCTCCTCTTTCTTCTGCATAGCTGCTAATTTAGCGGCCTGTTTTTCGGCCTGTTGCTTATCAAACTCGGCACGCTTTTCAGCAGCCATTTCCGGCGACATGTCCGAAAACTGGTAGGTAAGGTCGCTCAGCTGGAAAACTGTTTTATCATATTGGTTAGTCATCACAATACACTCCGTAGGACAAACTATAGTACATAAGCCGCAATACATACACTTCGCCATATCAATATCAAACTTAGCGGCATAAAGTCTTTTCGTAGTGCCGTCAGAAGTTTGACCAATTGCCTCCGTTGCCTTTATCGACTCAATATCGATACAATTAACCGGGCACACCTTGGCGCAAAGGTCACACACAATACAATCATCCATCTCCACATCAAGTTGGTAACGCCCCACTTCCGGGATCGGCAGCTTTTGATGCGGATATTGTATGGTATTGGTACCCTCCAACTGCTTAAAGTAATTACTATCACTTGCAGGCAGCAGTTCCCGCTTCTTATGCGAAGCAAAAAGGTGCCTTAAGGTGATGGATAATCCCTTTAGTGTTGAAGTAATACCTTTTATTATTTGTGTCATTAGTTTATTAGTTCATTAGTTCATTGGTAATTGCCGGTTACTTAGCTAACTGGCATTGCAAACTTTGCACCAATGAACTAATGAACCAGTGAACCAATAAACTACATCAGCCACAGCCTCCATATCCCCGATATCAGCATACAGGCAAAAGCAAGCGGTGTAAGCACCTTCCAGCACAAGGTCATCAGCTGATCTACCCTAAAACGGGGCAGCGTCCACCTGATCCACATTTGTATGCCAACCAGGGTTAGCGTTTTAATTGTTACCCATACTATTCCCCATACTGCGTTTGTTGTCCAGTTTGCCAAATGGACCGGCCCTATGTTTGGTAACGGTGTGTTCCATGCGCCTAAAAACAGGATCACGGCTACCATCGATACCAGGAACATCATAGAGTACTCGGCTAAAAATACCAATGCGAACCTTAAGCCCGTGTACTCGGTATGAAAGCCTGCCACCAGCTCCGATTCAGCTTCCGGAATATCAAATGGAGCCCGGTTACTTTCTGCCAGTGAAGCTATAAAGTAAATCACAAAAACTATCAGTAAATGTGGCGCCCTGAATACGTTCCAGGCAAAAAAGCCGCCTATATGGGTTACATCCCAAAAACCGGAAAACTTAACTACTTCTGTTGATAGAATACCTTGTTGTGCGGATATGGTTTGCAGGTTTAATGTTTGCGCTATCATCACTACGGATATTATTGCAAACCCCGCAGGAATCTCATAGGATATGATTTGGGCGGCAGAACGCATAGCACCCAATATGGAATATTTATTATTTGAGCCCCAGCCGGCCATTAAAATGCCAAGAGTTTCAATAGAGATGATCGCGAAGATATAGTAGAGTCCCAAATTCAGGTTAGCAGGTACAAGTCCCGGGCCCCATGGCAGGGCAGCAAAACCCAGATAAACGGCTACGAAAATAATACCGGGAGCTAAAATGAATAGTATCTTATCTGCAGCTGCCGGTGTTATCAGTTCCTTTTGCAGCATTTTCAAAATGTCGGCAAAGGTTTGCAGCGAACCGTATTTACCTGTTTCTGTCGGACCAAGCCTGTCCTGGATAAAGGCGGATACCTTGCGCTCGGCGTATACACCAAAAAGCGCAAACAAAGCCGAAAAACCAAACAGTCCTATCGCAATAATAAAATATGTGATATAAAAATTCAACCTTTTTGCTTTAGCTGCAAACTTAGTAAATTTGGTTGATTAAGTTAGATTGTGTTGAATAGTTGATAAAGTTGGTAGAATTAGTTGGAGAAGCTAATTTCAAAATAAATTACCTGTCTTGTTCATTAGCAATTGTTAATATCTGCATAGGATGATTTTACGGCCGCCGAAAAGAACAATTCCGCATAATGGTCAAAATCTGCGGTATCATCGGTAGTAGTAAAAAATTGCTGCGTTTTGTTCCTGCTAATACTAGTCTCCATTTCTGGATGGCGCTGCAGGTAATCAGCCAGGCTCTTAGCCACAATATCGCCTTGCGACACAACTTGTATATTCTTTGGCAGATATTCCATTATCTTTTGCTGGATCAGGGGATAGTGGGTACAAGCCAGCAACAATGTATCGATGTTTGTAGATTGTGCCAGTACCTGATCTAAATACTGCTTCACAAAATAGTTGGCGCCGGGTTTATCATATTCGCCATTTTCAATTAAGGGTACCCAAAGCGGGCAGGCCTGCTGAAATACCTTCACGCCTGGAAAGAAATTCCCGATCTCTATTTTGTACGATTCTGATTGTACCGTACCTTTTGTACCAAGCACACCTATTTCCTGTGTTTGGGTATAGTTGCCAATTACCTGGGCAGTTGGCCTGATAACTCCCAGCACACGTTTTGCCGGGTCTTCATTTTTCAGGTCTATTTGTTGGATGTTCCTTAGAGCCTTTGCAGATGCTGTATTGCAGGCCAAAATTACCAATGGACAACCCTGCTTAAAAAGCCATTGCACACATTCCCAGGTATATTGATGAATGGTTTGAAATGACCTATTACCGTACGGCGCCCTTGCTGTATCGCCGATATACACGTAATCATAATCGGGAAGTTCCTTAAATATTGAACGAAAAACGGTAAGGCCGCCATAACCTGAATCAAAAATGCCAATCGGCTTATTATCTGCCATCAATACAAAAATAAAAAAAGCGCCCCGTATTCACGAGGCGCTTTATAAATGTTTACTAAGCCTTGATTATTTAATGCCTAATTTAGCTTTAACAGCTTCCATCATATCATCACCCGGAGGCGCAACAACCAATGCAGTTTGTCCAGAGTCTAAAACATAAGTGTAACCTTTTTCTTTAGCTACAGCTTCAACAGCTGTGTGTGCTTTGTCTGATAAAGGCTTAATCAGCTCATTTGATTTTTCATCAAATTTTTGCTGTGCAGTTGTGTTATAATCCTGCATGCGTTTTTGAATATCCTGCAATTCAGCTTGCTTAGCCGAACGTGTTGCCTCATTCATTGTAGCCTGTGTTTTCTGAAATTCAGTTCCTTTAGTCTGTAGTTCAGTTTGCATGGCAGCAAGCTGGTCTGTAAACTGCTTTGAGTAAATGTCAAGCTGAGATTTTACAGTTTTAGCTTCAGGCATAAGGCCAATCAGGGCATTTAAATTAATATAGCCAATTTTAGTTTGTGCTTTGGCAAAGTTGCCTACCGATAACAAGCATACCGCAACTAAAGCAACTTTAAATAGTTTTTTCATTTTGTTGTTCTGTGTTTAAAATTAATGGGATTAATATAATTGTAAATTTATTTTGCATTTGTTGTTGACTTCAAGCCGAGCTTTGTTAAAACATCCGCGCTTTTATCGTAACGCGGGTTGGCATATAACATTATTACCTCGCTGTTTTTGTCAAATATCATATCCAGGTTATCACTTTCGGCAACTGCTTGTATAGCTTTTGACATTTTATCCTGGATAGGTTTAATTATTGAATTACTTTTTTGAGCAAGATCACCATCAGGTCCAAATTTTTGACGCTGAAAGTCCTTTGCTGTTTTTTCCTTGTCGGCAATTTCTGCTTCACGCCGCTTTTTCATCTCCGCAGTCATCAACACCTGGTCGGCCTGGTAGGCTTTATATAAACGGTCAATTTCCTGGTACCGCTGATCAACCTCCTTTTGCCATTGTACAGACAATGCCTCAATCTGTTTTTGGGCCGACGCATATTCAGGCATATGTTTTAATATAAATTCCGAATCTACGTAAGCAAAGCGCTGGGCAAACGCACCAGTGAGCGTTACTAACGTAAAAACCAATACTAAAATTGCCCTCTTCATTACAATTGCTGCGCAAATTAATTAAATCCGCCGTTTAAGCTCTGGGAAATTGAAAAGTGGAACTGGCCCTTGTTAGCATCCGGTATTCCCGGAATTTTATCAAACCCATATCCATAATCCAACCCAAGCAGGCCAAAAATAGGTAAAAATATTCTTGCTCCAACACCTACCGAGCGTTTTACGTTAAAGGGGTCAAATTTATCAAAAGAATTCCAAACATTTCCACCTTCAGCAAAGGTTAATAAAAATATCGTTGCTGATTGTCCCTGTATAACAGGGTAGCGCACTTCCATGGTGTACTTGTTGTATATAGTGCTACCCGGGTTAGTATCTGCAGTGTAATTTGTACCCTGAGGAATTATCGAGAAGTTTTGATAACCCCTTAAACCGACAATTTCACTACCCTGTAAAAACTGGTAACTCTGCATACCGTCACCACCCAATTTAAACCTTTCGAACGGCGATGGACCAACTTCGCTGTTGTATTGACCAAGGAAGCCAAACCTCACTTGCGACATCAATACCAGCTTACCTGTTAACTTGGTAAACCATTGCGCATCGTATTTAAATTTGTAATACTCAACAAAGTGGTAACGTTGTTCAGGCGTTGCAATTTTGTAATTGATATTGTTGAACAACGAATATGGTGGCGTAGCCTGCACAGTAAACCTGATGTTTGAGCCTGAAGTAGGGTAAATAGGCTGATCAACCGAGTTGCGGCTTAATTCCTGGGTTAGCTTAATGTTAAAGGATGTTCCGTTTGAAAATAAGTAACCGGTGTAGTTATCAAGGTTATAGTGGTCAACGTTTAATGAGTAGTTTAACTGGAAGTAGTCATCCGGCCAGTGTAATTTTTTACCCAAAGTAACACCAATACCATTTATGCGTAATTTGTTATACAAAGGGTTTGATTTTGCATAGTAATCACCTGTTGAACTCAATTGTGTATAAGCAGACAATGCAAAATAAATTGGTTTCTTACCACCAAGCCAAGGCTCGGAGAAGGTGAACGAGAAGTTTTGATAAGTGTGACCGCTTGACTGGCCTCTTAAGCTTAACTTCTGCCCATCACCCTTCGGCAATGGCTTATAAGCCTTAAGATGGAAAATATTACGAAGCGAGAAGTTATTAAAGGTAAGCCCTAATGTACCCACCAACTGCCCGCCGCCGAAGCCGCCTGAAAGCTCTATCTGATCCGATGGTTTTTCAACCACGTTGTAAATAATATCTACTGTACCATCCTGCGGATTAACGTTGGTTGGCTTTGGTTCAGTTTTTTGTTCGTCGAAGTTACCCAACTGCCCGATTTCACGGGTACTGCGGATCAATAGATCCTTATTAAACTTCTGCCCCGGTTTGGTACGGATCTCGCGCATAACCACCTTATCGTTGGTTACATCATTACCCTTTAAAATAACGCGGCTAATGGTGTACTGTGGGCCTTCATAAACCCTAAGGTCCATGTCTACCGTATCATGATAGATCCTGGTTTGAACCGGATCAGCCTGGTAAGTTAAATAACCGTCGTTCAAATAAAACGATGAAACATCGTCATTTTCAGGATTTGGGCCAACTAGCCTTTTATTCAATTCCTCTTCACTGAAAACATCACCCTTTTTAATTTTCAGGATCTTGTTCAAAATTTCAGATGAATATTTTGCATTGCCCGACCATTTGATGTTACCGAAGTAATATTTATGCCCTTCGTATACTTTAATGTTTACGCCAACTGTGTTTGGCCCTGTTTTAAACACTGTATCCTTTACAATCTCTGCATCCCTGTAACCGCGGGCCTGCATCTTCGTTACCAGGTTTTCCTTATCCTCATCATATTTATCCTGCTTAAATTTCTTAGAACCAAAAATATTATAGAATTTACGCTTACGGGTCTTGCTCAGGTATTTTCTTAGTTTCTTTTCCGAGAAATCCTTGTTACCCTCAAACGTAACATCAGATATCATCACCTTTTTATGCTTATCAATTTTTACATCCAGGATAATACTATTAGCATCTCCCGGATCCTTCCTTTGCTTAACTGTTACAGTGGTATTTAAAAATCCTTTTTCACCGAAGTGCTTTTTAATTATCGCTGTTGAGGTTTTTATAAGGTTCTCATCAACTATTTTATATGCCTTATCTGCCAGTTTTTTCTGAACATCATCTATTTCACCCTTCCGAATTCCCGTTAGGTGTAAACGCGACAAACGTGGCAACTCGGTAACTGCGATTTCAAGATAGATGGTATCCAAAACTATTTTTGTGACATTTAGCTGTACATCCTCAAATAAATGCTGGTCGTACAAATTTTTAATCACATTAGCGTTAGCCTCACCAGGTAAGTTAATACGGTCACCCTTATTCAATTTTGATATAGTAAGCAATACATCCTTATCAAGTGATTTTGTACCGGTAATGGTAACACCACCAATAATGTAATCCTTAGGATCAAGGTAACTTAAACTATCAACCGGTAAAGATGATTTTGGCAGCGAATATTTAGGCTGACCCCCGATTTGAGCGAAGGCAGCAGTGCTTATTACAGTGAAAAGAATAGCAAAAAGAAATTTATTCATTCGAATATTTTAGTGGGCTAAAAATAATTTATACAGTTGTTAAAAAGTGTTAAAGTTAAAAATTTAGTTGACCTGCTCGCTTGTCATACCAAAACGGCGTTCGCGTTTCTGGTAATCAAGTATAGCTTCGTACAGATCTTCCTTCCGGAAATCGGGCCATAATTTGTTTGTGAAGTACAGTTCGGCATATGCAATTTGCCACAGCAGGTAATTACTTATGCGATGTTCGCCGCTGGTTCTGATCAGTAGTTCCGGATTCGGCATACCATTGGTATACAGGTTGTTTTCAAACGTTTCCTCGTTAATATCATCAACATCCATCTCTCCTTTTTGCACCTTAATCGCTATGTTCTTAGCAGCCTGCACAATTTCACGGCGGGAACTATAACTTAAAGCAAGTGTTAACACCAGGCCGGTATTACCGCTGGTTTGCTCCATAGCGTTAGTTAACTCGCGATACGCCCTTTCAGGGAGCATATTTAAATCGCCGATGGTAGCCAACCGGACATTTTTCTCCATAAAGTTTCTTATTTCCTTATGAATGGTACTTACCATTAGCTCCATAATGGCCATTACTTCAAGTTTTGGCCTGTTCCAATTTTCAGATGAGAATGTATAAAGCGTAAGATATTTTAAATTAAGCAGCGTAGCACCCTCAACCACATCCCTCACTGAAAGCACACCATTATGATGCCCGAAGATCCGAAGTTTGCCTTTTTCTTTTGCCCAGCGACCATTGCCATCCATAATAATGGCTATGTGCTCCGGCAATCTTAACAAATCAATCTGATCCTTATATCCCATTATATTTAGTTTATTAAAAGCCATAATATGGCCTTAAAAAAAGCATTTCTATAAAAAAACACTTTATAATGCCAGCTTCATGCTAACCTGTTACTATCAAATTAGCTTGTTTTAGCCCCACTTTTAACAACTTATGCTGTTTTTTTCAGGGGACAAAGGTAAAAACTTAATTGTAGTTTTTTTATTATGAGGCTGGAAAAGAAAAGTTATTAGTCCGAAAGTCAGAAAAGTCCGGAAGTCCGGAAGAGAATTCAGTATAATCACAAATAAAAAAGCCCCAAAGCAGTTATAGCTTTCGGACTTGGGTAATATTCTCCATCTTTCGGACTTCCGGACTTTTCCGACTTCCGGACTCCTAATAAACTCCCTTTTCTTTTAAAAAGGCTATGTCACTGGCGGTAATTTTGCCAATAGAGTATGAGGTAACTTTATTGAGATTTGCTTCATCCAATACATTAACCAAATTTTCGTAGACAGAATGTTCAGCCGGTTTAATTATCAGCGCCATCGCCTTTCCTGTTTTTTTAAACACCTGGTTAGTCATGTCAACTATTGCAGTGCGAATATCTTTGCCATCACTAATAAGCTTCGGTTGGGTTAATGGTTTTTCCGGCATACCCAGGTAATAGACCAGTTTGTTTTTGGCACCAATGCAGATACTCATCGTCGTGTTCTCAGCATACGGCTGCGGTGGTGCGTCTGCAGGCATATTAACTTCCATTTTTCGCGGTTTTTGCAACGACGTGGTCAGCATAAAAAAGGTGATCAGCAAAAATGCAAGATCAACCATTGCGGTAAGGTCAACGCGAACGGGCATTCGCTTCAAGTTTCTGCCTCCTGATTTTCCGGTGGATTGATTCAACTCGGCCATGATGTTAAAGATTAAGGTTAAATAATTGGTTAGCAACAACAAACAGATGCTGTTGATTTATCATTTAACGATGCCGGTTAAATATTATTGCAACAATGATGCATTTAAAACTAAGATTTTTAAGATGGATGGATTTTAAGATAAAAGACTTGCAAGAAGGAAATTATGTAGCGACGGGCGCTAAAGATAAAACGATGTATTTTTATCCTTAAATCATTTAACTCCTATAAATCTTAGTCCTTATTGGAAGTAACACTTTTGCGTAACAAAAGTATAGGATAGGGTAATCTGGGTAAAGAAATAAGTATCGTGTGGCCTAAGGTCACCCCTTTGTGTACCCGGAGTACCTATGTATATACCTGTTTTTTCGCCGGAACGATCGGCTAATGCCTTTGAAACTGTTGGAGCATTTCCTTTATCTACATAGTTTCCGCTAACGTCATCAAGGTAATCTGTATTGGTATTACGGTAACCCATTTCAGCACCAAGCGTAAACTTACCCGCTATATTATATTTAACGCCCGCCCCATATATAGGTGAGATTGTGGTAGTTGAATAATTGGTTTTTTCGCCTTCTGTCCGGGCTCCACGCAGGCTGTAGTTTTTACCTTTATAGGTTGCGTATGGAAAATAACTGGCTGCGGCCGCTCCTAAAAAAATAAAAGGCGTAAACTTGTTTCTGCCTGCCTCGGGGATATAGTGCATAAAATTAAATTCCCCGGTCAAACTCAGTTCCTGTAATGTGGTGGTAAAGCTCAGGTTTCTTTCACGAAACTGCGCGCTGCTGGAATTGCTGTCGGCAGCACTTATTTTCCCAAGCGTTAAACTTCCCCTAATTGAAAGATACCCGTTAAAATTTCGTTTTATAAAGCCGCCCAATGCGTAGCCGCTTATCTTTACCGGGTTGTTCGGATTCAAATCACCCATATAACCCGAGCCACCGGCTGAAGTACCGATCTCCCAGGTTTGTGCCTTTAAAGTAACCGATAAAGCGATCAAAAATATAATTAGTACAAATTTGGGCATCCGGTAAATTTAGTAGTTACGCACATCTAGTCCCCACAACAGCTTGTTTCTTAACGTTGATAAGTAGCTTTCATTATTCAGGCGGATCAAATTTAAACTGAATCCGGCTTTGCTAACTTCGAAGCGCATCGTTTTATCAATTATTGCAGTCCTTGAGTCGCAAGATATTAAATAATTATTGCTCCTGCATTCCACGTCAAAAGCAAGTACGCTGCTGTCAGGCAATACTATTGGCCTTACATTTAAATTATGCGGAGCATTCGGCGTTAAAACAATACTGTTTGATTCCGGGAAAATAATTGGCCCTCCGCAGCTTAATGAATAGGCGGTTGAGCCCGTTGACGTAGATATAATGATACCATCCCCCCAGTACGAATTCAAAAATTCCTTATTCAAAAAAACGTGGGTAGTAATCATCGCCGCATCATCACGTTTATGAATGGTGATATCATTCAGCGCAAAATTATCCTTACCGAAAATGTCCTGTTCCGAGTCAATACACAGCAGTTCGCGGCTATCGAGGCTAAACTGCTTATTTACCACTGCATAAATTGCAGCATCGATATCATTTTTGTTGATGCTGGCCAAAAATCCCAGTCGGCCAAAATTTATGCCGATAACGGGGATTCCTGAATCATTAATAACAGCCACCATATCCAACAAAGTACCATCGCCACCAAGCGTCAGAAACAGGTCGATAAAGCCTTTTAAATTGTCTGTATTTTCGAGAACCGTATACTTGTCTGTCTTAATATTCTCCTGTAGAAAACCATACAATTGCGGATGAACATAGATCTCAACACCGTGCTGCACCAAATTATCAAATACCTGCTGGATATAGGGGATAACTACCGGATCATTAAATTGCCTGCCGTAAACTGCTATTTTCATTTAGTTCATAGTTGATGGTTCATGGTTCATGGCCGGAAAGAAGTTGCAGCTTATAGTTAATAGCTTGTGGTTCATAGGCAAATACAGATTTTAATTAAAAAGAGTTTTTTAGTGCTGTTATCATTTTCACTAAAACTTCATATTCGCTGTAAAGGTCGTTAAAAAGTTCGTTACTTATATAATCCCGTCTTTTTGCGATAAATAAACAACTCACTACTTCGATAGCTGACCTTAATGAATAGCCTAAAAAAACTTTGAAAACAGCTTTACTTTGCCCTGTCGATCCTTCAGCTATATTTAATATCACTGAATCAGCGGCTCTTTTCATTTGAGAAGTTAAAATGAATAATTCGTCTTTGGGAAAGGTTTTTGTTAGCTGATTGATTTGTTCATTTAAATCCATGGCTTTCTGCCATACTTGTAAATCCTCAAATCGAAATGCCATTATACTTTTTATAATATACTAACAACTATTCCCTTTTTTACCATGAACCATGATCTACGAACCATGAACTAATTACAAATTCAAATAATTCATCAATGAGTTATATCTATCCCTCGAATTATCATTCTCATCGCTATGGTTAAAGGTAGCTTTTATATCGTATTCGTATCTCAGGAAGGTAGCTACAATGGTTGATATGTCCTGCTTGTTCACTTTAAGTGTAACTTCCATACGGGTGGAATCAGGAAAAGTACGTACGTATGAGCTAAGGATCTGTGCATTATCCGACTCTACAATCTGCGACATGTGAGCCAATGAATTGTTTTTATTACTAATCTCCAGTACAATTATCGCGCCTGGTTGTTCAACAGAGGTAAGCCCGGCAAAATATTCAGTAAGTGCATTAATTGTTATGAGGCCCGAATAGTTTTTCGCAGCATCAAGCACCGGAACCACTGTAAGCTGCCGTTCATAGAACAGGCGGATAACGTCATAAATATGCTGATCTTCCAGCACATAAGGATTAACTAGTGAAAGCGCCAGGGCGCCTACAGGTGTCTGCAGATCGCTTTCGCCTGCAAAGTCGTTTTCTGACAGCAGACCCAAAAATTGTTCTTCGTTTACAATTGGTAAATGACGGATGCGGAACTCTACCATGCGATCAACCGCCTTCTGAATTGGGTCAGAGGTGTGCACCGGTAAAATGGCATCAGCTATCAGTTCAATTGCAAGCATTTTTTATTTGGATTTTATCTTATCTAAAAACACCTTTAAATATTTATTAAACTCCTGCGGCTGCTCCATCATCGGCGCGTGCCCGCATTTATCTATCCAATGCAGTTCTGAGTCGGGCAGCAATTGATTAAACTCAATTGCAACCTCGGGCGGGGTAATCTTATCATCCCTACCCCATATTAACGACACAGGGATCTTTATCTTGTGCAGGTCCTTATTCATATTATGCCGAATGGCAGATTTTGCCATCGCCAGGATCCTGATCACCTTATGCCTGTCGTTTATAGTAGCATATACGTCATCAATCAGTTCTTTGGTTGCCGTTGCAGGGTCATAAAATGTATATTCTACCTTTTCCTTAACAAAATCATAACTTTCGCGCCTCGGGAATGATCCTCCGAAGGCATTTTCATACAAACCGGAACTCCCGGTTAGCACTAGTGCCTTAACAAGGCTTTGGTGCGACAATACGTATATCAAGCCAACATGCCCCCCCAACGAATTACCAAGCAACGTAATATCTGTAAGCTTTTTAAACTTTACAAACTTGTGTACATATTTGGCCATACTTTTTACCCCTGTGGTTAATAGCGGTAAATCATATATCGGCAGTATGGGGATAATTACCCGGTACTGCCCGCTAAATTCCTTTATTACATCCTCCCAGTTGCTTAAAGCGCCCATTAACCCATGCAGCAGCAATAAAACCTCGCCTTCGCCCTCATCGATATAACTAAAATCTTGTTCCTCTTTAAGCACGAAACTCATAAAATTTGTAAAGTTTAAATTCCTAATGGCCGACTATAAAAATTGCCGGCTGTAACGTCAAATATTTCTGCTATAAAAATAGCTTATTGCTTGTTAGATGCAAGTTTTAATAAAATTAATTAGTTGATTGGGTTGGATTGAGTTGATTAAGTTAGATTAAGTTCAACCTAATCAACCACTCACTTAATCAACTTAATCAACCTAAAAGTTGCTTCACCACTTCACTTATCGTTCTGCCATCTGCCTGGCCTGCCAGCTCTTTGTTGGCAATACCCATCACCTTACCCATATCACTAACAGATGTTGCACCCACACGGCTTATAACTTCCTGCAGGTAACCTTCAATTTCAAAACGCGTCATCTGTGTAGGCAAATACGGTTCAATAACCTTCATCTCATCAATTTCTATCTGGTAAAGATCTTCCCTATTCTGTGTTTTATAAATCTCGGCCGATTCTTTGCGCTGTTTAACCAGCTTTTGCAACACCTTGATCTCGGCTTCGGGAGTTAGGTCTTCAGCAGCACCTTTTTCGGTACGTGCTAATAACAGGGCCGATTTTATCGCCCGCAGGCCCCTTAACCGGTCTGCCTGTTTAGCCAGCATAGCTTGTTTAATATCCTGGTCTATTTGATTGATGAGTGACATGTTATAATTGGTGAATTACTGATTTAGTGAATTATTGATTTATTTCGAATTTCAGATGTTCGATTTCGAATTTATTTAACTTATAAGGTTTTTTCTGATCTCTAGCCTCTAATCTCCACCTACCCCCTAAAGATCGTAACTGCATTTGCCTGTGCAGTTGGCATTACAACCATATCATTTATATTAACGTGTGCCGGGCGGGATACAACGAACCATATCGTTTCGGCTATATCATCGGCTACCAAAGGATCAAAGCCATCGTAAACTTTTTTCGCCCGCTCCTTATCGCCCTTAAACCGCACCTCAGAAAATTCTGTCTCGACTGCACCCGGATGTATGGCCGAAACCTTTATACCGTGCGACACCAGGTCAAGCCGCATTCCCTTATTTAAGGCATCAACTGCGTGCTTGCTTGCGCAATATACGTTACCGTTTGGATATACTTCCTTTCCGGCAATTGATCCTATGTTTATTATATGGCCCGCTTTGTTGCTGATCATCCAGTTTGCCACAATTTTACTAACATAAAGCAAACCCTTTACATTGGTGTCAATCATGGTGTCCCAATCATCAAGGTTACCATTTTGTATGGGGTCCAGCCCCTGGCTAAGCCCGGCGTTGTTTATCAGCACGTTTACCTTTTTCCATTTGGCCGGCAGCGCTTCTAAATTTTCTGTTACTTCTTCCCTGTTTCGCACATCAAATTGTGAGACGGCAACTTCAACATTATATTTGGTATTCAGCTTTTTTGCCAGCTTCTCCAAACGATCGACCCTTCGGCCGGTTAATATCAGGTTATACTTTTCGCGTGCGAATAAATGAGCACAGGCCTCTCCTATTCCGGAGGTGGCACCTGTAATTAATGCAATTTTAGCCATATATAGGTAACTAACGCAGCGAAATTATGTTTTTTAACCGGAATAACTTGTCATTTACAGGCAATGAAACTGCTAATAAAGGTACAATCCTGCTTTATTCAAAAATTAAACTGAACATTACCGTATGCAATCCTAATTTATTGATTGGGCTTGAGTATGGCTGATTGTCATGGATTAGCATATCGCCAAATGAGTTTGACACCTTTATTTCAGGCGAGAGTTTAAAGAACTCGAAATAAATATCGCAGCCAAGACCGGCCTCGTACGAGCCAAATCCTCCAACATTTTTAACCAGCCTGGCCAGTGGATCGATGTTCGGGTCCTGATTTTTTGATCCTATAGCTAATGAATATTTTAAACCACCCAAAATATAGGCTCTAAAGTCTTGGATCCGGTCTGATTTTAGTTTTATCGATAAGGGAAAATCAATAGTGGTTGCCTGTACTTGCTTGGTTACGTCCTTAGTTGCATCGCCATAAGTATAACTAAGCGACCTGTCCGAAAAGACCAGCGACGGGTTTACACGCGTTTCCAAATGGTCCGTTATCCGGTACCTGGTAATAAAGCCAATAGCAAAGCCCGGCGAATTTGCGGAACTGATACCCGTGAGCGGATCGGTTATATATCTATTGGTACCCGTGTCAAAAAACGGGTCGCGCCAATTGGTTTTTTTATCAATTTTATAATAGCTGCTAACGTACGAAAAGGAAAAACCAAAGCTCAAATCGTTCAAATCGGCACCACCACCCCAGGCTGGTACTCGTGCCTGCCCCAGTAAATCACCAGTGCTCAGCAACAATAAAACCAGTGTCAGGTAGCCGTATTTAATCATTTAATCCCCGTATAAATTGAACAAATACCAAACGCCAAAGGCCTGTGTTTGGTATGCTTGAAGCCTACTTTGTCCATAAGCGCGGTAAATGTTTTCCCGTCAGGAAAAGCAGCTACTGACTCGGGCAGATAAGTGTAGGCCCTTGCATCCTTTGAAAATAATTTACCAATTCCGGGTGTAATATAATTAAAATAGAAGTTATAAAGTTGTTTTATAGGGAATACCTTTGGTTTTGAAAATTCAAGTACCACAGCCTTCCCGCCTGGTTTTAACACGCGATGAATATCAGCCAGGCCTATTTCCAGGTTTTCAAAGTTACGTACCCCGTAGGCGACGGTAACCGCGTCGAAGCCATCCGCATCAAAAGGCAGTTTTTCCGAATCACCCAATTTCACCTCAAATTTATCTCCCAGGGCGCGTTTGCTTATTTTTTGCTCGGCGATATCAAGCATCCCTCTCGAAATGTCAACACCGATAATTTTTTCAGGCTTTAATATTTTAAGTGCCTCAAAGGCGAAATCGCCGGTGCCGGTGGCAACATCAAGAATTAATTTAGGCTGATCCTTTTTAAGCTCATTTATGGCTTTTTTGCGCCAGATGATATCAATCCCAAGCGACATAAAATGATTCAGGAAATCGTAGGTTTTTGAAATGTTGTTAAACATATCTGCAACCTGTTCTTTTTTTGTGCCCTGCTGATCGGTATACGGAGTTATGGTTTTGCTCATTTTTAGTAGTGGGCAGCAAAGATAAATGATTAGGTTGGTTTTGTGTTGATTGAGTTGATTAAGTTAGATTGGGTTGACTTAGGAGAAAATAGTTATCTGAAACTCATTCCCAAAGCACTATTAGAACAGGTGCTATTCAACCGCAGATTGATGTATATAATGACTCGTCCGGAAAAAACTACTCACTGCCAAAAAGTGGGTTTACATGGTTTACATAGTTTTGGGTTTACATTGATATAATTTATTGATAATCAAATATTTATGTTGATATTATAAAAAAACAATGGGTTTACATTTTTGGATAAATATGCATCTGGCTAAAAATGTCAATTCATAAATAACACAACACCGGGTTATTTTTAAAATTCTGTAAATTCTGCTCCGAACATTTTTTTTTGATAATGCCCCGGTTTGAAATTAGTATATAACTAAAAATAAAGCGAAATTTAAAAAGGCAATTGAGCAACCCTTCAGCTAAGATTTCATATGAACATACCAGAACAAATTGAAAATTATATCACCAGCCAGCCTGAACCAAAACGTAGTGACATGGAAGAGCTGCATACGCGCATACTCCAGGCATTACCAGGGTGTAAACTATGGTTTGATGATGGTAAAGACAGTGAAAATAAAACTGTTAGTAATCCTAATATAGGCTATGGATTTTACACCATAAAATATGCTGACGGAAAAACCAGGGAGTTTTTTCAAATTGGTATGAGTGCAAACACCACAGGAATCTCTGTCTATATCCTTGGTATCAAGGACAAGAAATACCTGGCCCAAACCTATGGAGAAAAAATAGGCAAGGCGAGCGTGACGGGGTATTGCATTAAGTTCAAAACGCTAAAAGATATAAATGTTGACGTACTTATAACGGCAATACAAAATGGCGTTGAGCTTACAAGTGAAAATTAAATTTCAAACTGAAACATAAGCTTATTTTAAATTCCCCCCTTAATGTTATACCTTTCACTATTGATGCGCTACTCCCCTTAATGTCCATCAACACCAATTATATTTAGTATTTAGCAAACCCTGTTACCCGTACTATGAAAGAAAAACCAGAACCATCCCGCAGAAATTTCCTCCGTAAGCTTGGCACCGCTACTGCAGCCGTAGCCGTAGGACAAAGTGTGTTTGCGGCAGACAAAAAGAACGAAGTATTTGCCTACTTAAAACGACAAGCCGGCATTAGCGCCAACGACCAGATCAATATTGCCCTGATTGGCGCCGGCGGGCAAGGAACCGAAGACACCATTGTAGCCCTGCAAATTCCGGGCGTAAAACTGGTTGCCGTCTGCGATTTATACGATGGTAGGTTGGCTGATTCAAAAAAACGATGGGGCGCTGATATTTTCACTACTAAAATTTACAAAGAGATTCTGAACCGCAAGGATATTGACGCAGTTATTATAGGCACACCCGATCACTGGCACCAACAGATCTCGGTAGATGCCCTGCATGCTGGGAAACACGTATATTGCGAAAAACCAATGGTACACGCCATTACCGAGGGGCCTGCAATTATACAGGCTCAAAAGGAAACCGGAAAGATCTTCCAGGTTGGTAGCCAGGGTGTATCATCATTGGGGAATGAAAAGGCAAAAGAGCTTTTGGCAAGCGGCGCTATCGGCCAGCTTAACTATGCCGAGGGCTTTTGGGCAAGGCGCGGGCCGGTGGAGGTTTGGCAATACCCTATTCCTGCCGACGCATCCCCGCAAACTGTAGACTGGGAAACTTATGTCAGCAATACGCACAAACGTCCGTTCGACGAGAAACGCTTTTTCAGGTGGCGCAACTATACAGATTATGGTACAGGTATGGCAGGCGATTTATTTGTCCACCTTTTTAGCAGCCTGCATTTTGTAACAGGTTCTTTTGGGCCTGAGAAAATTTATGCTTCAGGCGGGTTGCGCTTTTGGAACGATGGACGCGAAGTACCAGATGTTTTGCTGGGAACATTTGACTATGCAAAAAATACTGCTCACCCTGCATTCAACCTGTCGCTGCGCTGCAACTTTGTTGATGGCACCAGCGGAACAACCTACCTGCGTTTAGTAGGAAGCGAAGGCGCAATGGATATTACCTGGGATAAGGTGGTATTAAAAAGAAACAAAGTGTTTGCTTCTGACGATCCCTTTTACCTGGAAAAATTAAGACAAAGCGGCGATCGTAATCCCGAAAGAAAGCGGATGTTGCCCCCCGAGGAAATTGCTTACGAAGCTGACAAAGGATATTTAGGCGGCCCTTATGACCATATGAATAACTTTTTTACCGCTATCCGCAATAATGGCAAGGTAACCGAGGATGCCACTTTTGGCTACCGGGCTGCTGCCCCGGCCCTGTTGTGTAACGACAGCTATTTTAAAAATCAGCCTATGTTTTGGGATCCGGAGAAAATGATAAAAAAAGGTTAAACCTGAAAGGTCTGTAGGGGCGTATCGCATACGCCCTCGCCAAATATTTCGTAAACCGTAGGGGCGTATAGCATACGACCTCGCCGCCATTCAATAAATACAATCACAAATTCTAAAAATAATTAAAATGAAAAAGCTAAGCATATTATTAACAGCAATAATTTTAACGGGGGCAATTGTCTCAGCAAAACCGCCACGCAAATCGCCCCGTGCAAAATCCTCCAAAATAAAAACATGGACCAGTTTGTTTGATGGCAAAACACTTAAGGGCTGGCATAATTTTAACAAGACCGGTGAAGTAAAAAGCTGGGCTGTTGTGGATGGCTCGCTGGTTTGCCTCGGCACTGCCCCTGACGCTGCCGGAGGCGATATTGTTACTGACAAGCAGTACACCAATTTTGAACTATCGTGGGATTGGAAGATAGAAAAGGGCAGCAACAGCGGTGTAATGTACCACGTTGTTGAAGATCAAAAATATCACACCACCTACGAAACCGGGCCGGAGTACCAAATTATTGATGACCTTGGCTGGCCGGATAAATTGGAGGACTGGCAAAAAACCGGCTGCGATTACGCCATGCACCTGTCCAACAACCAAAAGAAGCTAATGCCTGTTGGCGAATGGAACACCAGTAAGATCATTTTCAATAAAGGGCACGTAGAGCATTGGTTAAACGGCAAAAAGATCCTTTCGTTCCAGGCCTGGGATGCCGACTGGACCAAAAAGAAAACCAAAGGCAAATGGAAGGATTACCCGGATTACGGCCTTGCCAAAACCGGCTTCATCGCCCTTCAGGATCACGGGCATAAGGCCTATTTTAAGAATATTTGGATAAAGGAGCTATAACATTTTGTCATTCTGAGCATAGCGAAGAATCTTCTCCGCAGGAACGATATACAACTGACAGGTCTACAACATACTTGTCCGCCGTGAAAGTCGCTTTCTGAAGATTCTTCGCTCTCGCTCAGAATGACAAAGAAAATCTTAGTTCAGTTCAGCTAGCAAACCTTCAAGATCCAACCTCTGTGTAAACATCGTCATGTCACCATTTTCATCCTTTGGCCATTTATCACGCGGGCGGTCCCAATATAGTTCAACGCCGTTTCCGTCTGGGTCGTCCAAATAGATGGCTTCAGAAACACCATGGTCTGATGCACCCGTAATTGGATATTTAGCGTCGATAAGGCGTTGTAATATAGCAGCCAGATCTTTTCTTTCGGGATATAAAATTGCGGTATGATATAAACCGGGAGCATATTCAGGTGCGGGTGATGCGCCTTTGCTGTGCCAGGTATTTAAACCAATATGGTGATGATACCCTCCTGCCGAAATAAACGCGGCTTGCCCGCCATACATCAGCATTTTATCAAAGCCAAGCAGGCCGCAGTAAAAATCAAGTGATTTTTGCAGGTCGCTTACTTTTAAGTGCACATGCCCAATGCGGGTTTGTGCAGGTATTTTATATTCTTCCATTTAAATTACATGTTTAAACATCAAATTTACGCAAAATATCATTCTTCTTTTGTTTGATGATTGTAAAATCGCTATCTGTAAATATATTTTATTCCTGTCTCACGTCTCAAATCTCACATCTCAAATCTAAAACCCTACCTTTGCCCCATGATCGTAAAATCAGCAGAATTTATTTGCAGCAACACCCAGATGTCTAAGCTACCGCCGCCGGTTAAAGCGGAGTATGCCTTCATCGGGCGTTCAAACGTAGGTAAATCATCCTTAATAAATATGCTTGCCGGAAAAAAAGGTTTGGCAAAAACTTCGCAAACACCCGGTAAAACCCAGCTCATCAATCATTTTTTAATAAACGACAGCTGGTACATTGTGGATTTACCCGGCTATGGTTATGCCCGTGCCTCAAAAACCCAAAAAGCCAATTGGAATAAATTCATCCATACCTACCTGGACAAACGCGAAAGTTTGCAATGTGTAATGGTTTTGATAGACAGCCGGCTTGAGCCGCAAAAGATCGACCTTGAATTTTGCAACTGGCTTGGCGAAAAGGGCCTATCATTTGTGTTGGTGTTTACCAAAGCCGACAAGCAATCATCCATAAAAACAGATCAGAATATCGCCAAGTTCCGCAAAGCGCTTTTAGCTACTTTTGAGGAAGTACCGAAGCATTTTTTAACCTCTGCCGAAACACAACTTGGCCATGATGAGGTTTTAGCCTTTATCAGCCAGGTAAACCAGCAATTTACAATACCTGAAATAAATTATTAAAAACAAAAACTATGAAACGTACAGCACATGCCCATTGGAATGGTACTTTAACCGAAGGTAAAGGAGAGATCACTACCCAAAGCACCACTTTAAACAACACCCAGTATTCTTTTAAAACCCGTTTCCAGGACGGAGTTGGCACTAACCCTGAAGAGCTGATTGCAGCAGCACACGCAGGTTGCTTCACTATGGCAGTAGGCGCAGCGCTTAGCCAGGCCGGTTTTACACCAAATGATTTATCTACCGATGCGATTTTAGACCTTGATATGCAGGCCCTTGCTATAACCGGCATTGCCTTAAACCTAACAGGATCTTTAATTGACGGTGTTAGCGAAGAAAAATTTAAAGAAATTGCAGAAGGCGCAAAAGCTAATTGCATTGTATCGAAAGCGCTAAGCGTGCCTATTACGCTTACCGTTGTTTACGCATAATTAGTTGATTAGTGGGTGGTTGATTAAGGGACTAGTTGAAATTTCAATTTAATCCAACTTAATCAACCACTCTCTTAATCTAACTTAATCAACCACTCACCCGTACTCAGTTTTTTATAAATCCAAGCTCGGGATGCTGATAGGCCGGCTTTTTAAGCTGCACTATTAAATTTTGAAAACTTTTCAGGGGGCTCTCGCCCGCAAGCATATTTACCAGCCAGGCAGGTACACTGCCTCCCGGGTCAACCTGCAAAGTATAAACTACCCTAACCCTGTTGTTGCCTGCGGGCGTAAGGATCCAAAGGCTTTTTGACGACCGAACCCGTACGATGCCGTCCTTTACCGGAACCATCCCGTTAACGGAAGGGCCATCCATAGTCACAACTTTTGTATCTGCATTCTGATGAACGGTAAGGTGAGCCACAAAATCGCGGTTTTGCACCGGCCATGGAATACTTACCTCAGAATAATAATAAAGCTCTGACGGGGAGACCTGCTTGATAAGGGTACACGATTTGGTATGATCAAGCCATTCGACACAATTTTTTACATCAAGCAAAACCATTATTAATTGCGACAAGTTGGTATTCAGTTCGCAATCAACTTTTACCGCCTTAAATTTAGAGGTGGAAACAGTACTGACATAAACCTTAATGCCATCCTTTTCAGTTTTCAGCTTCCATTCAGATTGGGCGGAAACTATAGATATTCTTAAAAGGAGAATGAGAGTGATAATAGCCCGGTACATTAAAAAATTGTTATTTAAACATCAAAACTAAATAACTATTAATTGTTAATAGCAACAATGACGCTTTATGACAATTAACTGGGAAAAGCCATTTTCGGTTACAATAAATCCCGCTGATGCCGTTTTGGTTTAGTTCATTATTGTTGTAATTTCGGCTTTCATTACTACCCATAAAAGTGCTTAGTATCCTCAAAAAAGAAATAACTTCTTACCTCAGTTCCCTGGTAGCCTATGTTACCATTGGTGTGTTTTTGTTAGTGTTGGGTCTGTTTTTATGGGTGTTCCCCGAATCGAGCGTTTTAGATTATGGCTATGCCGGGCTCGATAGCCTTTTTAACACCGCGCCCTACCTGTTCATGTTCCTGATTCCGGCTATTACCATGCGGTCACTGGCCGAAGAACGCAAGGAAGGCACATTTGAACTGCTACTAACCCGCCCGCTGGCCGACTGGCAGATTGTATTGGGTAAATACTTTGCCTGTCTTATTTTAGTATTGTTTGCATTGCTGCCAACGTTGGTTTACTATTATTCAGTTTACCAATTGGGAAATCCGCAGGGGAATATTGATACCGGCGGCGTAATCGGATCTTACATCGGTTTGTTTTTATTGGGAGCAGGTTTTGTTGGTATCGGCTTATTCGCATCCTCAATTAGCAAGAATCAAATCATCGCGTTTACTATAGCGGTGTTTCTGTGCTTCTTTTTCTATAGCGGATTTGATTCCCTCAGCCAATTACTGTCGCTGCAAAGTCTCGATCTGCAAAACCTTGGAATAACTGAACATTACCAATCCGTTAGTCGTGGCGTATTGGATACCCGCGACCTTATTTACTTTATCATACTTGCCGGCTTGTTTATTTGTTTGACGCTTTTTGTGTTGATAAAACAAAGGCAAAAATCAATAAAGGATGGGGTGCTGATTGGCTCCCTGGTTACTTTAGCTGCCTTGGGAATTGTATCAAGCCTTACTTTCACCCGTTTCGACTTTACTAAAGAAAAACGTTTCACCATATCGCCAATAAGCCGGGGCATTATGGACAGCCTGAAAGAGCCTGTACGTGTTATAGTTTATTTAAAAAGCGATAATCTGCCAGGTGGCATGAAGCGCCTGCAACGCGCAACAAAGGACATGCTGAGCGACTTGCAGGCTTACAGCCACGATAAGGTACAATTTAACTTTATTGATCCCGTGGCAGCTACTAAAAGCTTTTCGCCTGACGCGCAAAGGCAGGAATATGATTCGCTGGCTGTGCGCGGCGTTGTAGGCCAAAACCTTACGGTAAAAACGGATAATGGCGTTTCTGAAACTTTAATATTTCCGGAAGCATTGATACGGTGCGATGGAAGAGAACTGGCTGTTAACCTGTTGCAAACCCGCATCGGCGCGTCTGATGAGGAAGCGTTAAACAATTCTATCCAAAACCTTGAATATGCTTTTACATCGGGCATTAAAAAGGCAAGCAGTGGCGGTAAGCCTAAAATTGGCTTCACTGAGGGGCACCATGAATTAACCGACCTTCAATTAAATGGTGCCATGAGCGCATTGGCAGATGGATACCAGGTGGGCAGGGTCGATCTAAAAACGATCCCCTTAAGTGTATTGACTAAATTAAGCCTGCTTGTTGTTCCAAAACCAGATTCAAAATTCAGCGAAATTGAGAAGTTCAAGATAGATCAATACTTAATGCGCGGTGGCCGCGTGCTTTGGGCAATTGACCAGGTAAATGCGGAGCTGGACAGCCTGAGAGGCCACGGCGATCAAATGTCGTTCCCAAAACAATTGGACCTGGACGATCAATTATTTACCTATGGCGTCCGCATCAACTATGACCTGATTGCCGACATGAGTTGTTCGCAGATCCCGATCAATACAGGGGCTGTTGGCGGGCAGCCACAGATCCAGTTATTGCCCTGGTTATACTATCCTATTTTTATACCTGCGTCAAAAAATCCGCTGGTAAAAAACCTCGATATCCGCAGTGAGTTTGTAAGCAGTATTGATACCCTCGCCATAAAAAACGTTACTAAAACAGTGCTCCTTAGCACATCGCCATTTAACAAAAAAATAAACGCTCCGCATATACTATCGTTGCAGGCAGTTGAACAGGAGCCCGATCCCAAGGACTTCCGGGGATCACCAAAAGCTGTTGCTGTGTTATTAGAAGGCAAATTCCAGTCTGATTTCCAAAACCGGCCGCTACCTGAAGGTTTAAATGAAAACGTACAGATCATCCCCCAAAGCAAGCCAACAAAAATGATCGTGTTGAGTGATGGCGATATGCTGAAAAACCAGGTAGGTGCTGATGGTTCTCCATATCCGCTCGGGTATGACCATTATATGCGCCGCAGCTTTGGTAATAAAAACTTTTTGCTGAACATTGCCGATTACATGACCGACGATTCCGGCTTAATCACTTTGCGCACCAAAGAGATCCAGATCAGGTTGCTTAATCGCGCCCGCATCCGCAGCGAAAAACTGTATTGGCAGATACTAAATAATGCCTTACCCCTTGGTTTGTTGGTAATGTTTGCTATTTTTCAACATTATATGCGCAGACGGAAGTATGCCCATTAAATTTTTTACTTTTGATAGATTAATTCCTACTATATGAGATTTATTGTTTCTACATCAACATTACTCAAGCAACTACAGGCTGTAAGCGGGGCCTTGAGCAATAGCACAGTATTGCCTATCCTTGAAAACTTTTTGTTCGAGATAAAAGATGGAAACTTAACTATTTCCGCTACCGATCTGCAAACCAGCATGACCACCTCATTGCCGGTTGAAGCTAAGGAGAATGGCCGCATAGCCATCCCATCACGGATCTTATTAGAGACCTTGAAATCACTGCCTGAGCAACCTGTTAATTTTTCGGTTGATGACAGCACCTTCGCTATTGAAATAAACGCCGGCGACGGTAAATACAAGTTGAACGGCGAAAATGGCGAGGACTTCCCTAAGATTCCGGTTGTTGAAAACGCATCGTCTGTAAATTTACCTGCTTCAGTTTTAGCCGAAGCGATAAACAAAACCATATTTGCGGTAAGTAATGATGAACTGCGCCCTGCAATGACAGGCGTTTACTGCCAGTTATCAACCTCTTATCTTACATTTGTAGCTACCGACGCACACAAGCTGGTGCGTTACCGCCGTAAGGATGCAAAGGCTGCAAGCACAACATCGTTCATATTGCCTAAAAAAGCATTGACGCTTTTAAAATCATCATTACCAAGTGACGACGTAAACGTGGCGGTTGAATACAACAGCACCAGCGCATTCTTCAAATTCGGCAACATTAACCTTGTCTGCCGTTTAATTGACGAGCGCTATCCTGATTACGAAGCGGTTATCCCGTTAAACAACCCTAACAAATTAAGCATCGATCGCCAGTCGTTCTTAGGCTCATTGAGCCGTGTTGCCATTTACGCCAACAAAACTACCCACCAGGTAAGGCTTAAAATAAACGGCAGCGAGTTGAATATATCATCCGAAGATATTGACTTTGCAAACGAGGCACATGAGCGCTTAAGCTGTCAGTATGAGGGCGAGGATATGGAGATAGGTTTTAACGCACGTTTCCTGATCGAGATGCTTAAGAATTTAAGCTGTGAAGAAGTTACCCTCGAAATGTCGACACCTAACCGTGCCGGGATCTTGTTACCACAGGGTGGCGATGAAAACGAAGACGTGCTCATGCTGGTAATGCCGGTAATGCTAAACAGCTATGCCTAATGCCGAACGGCATTCTTTAATTGAATTTATTTTATTCTTGAATATTTTAAATTATAAATCCAAATTCGGGTCCGGCGTAAAAACCGGACTTTTTTATTAGCCCCGATAACAAATTTTATTATAAGCAGTTATAATAGCAATTATTATATGAACACGCGTTACCTGATTTTACTTTTTGTGGCTGCTGCAATTGGCTTGTCCTCCTGCAAAAACAACGACAATGTTTTTCCCAAGCAGGTTTCGGCCTTTTATAAAATAATAAATGGTTCATCAGATACGCTCAATTACTACCTGAACGGTACCCGTCAAAACAATGGCTCAAGCCTGTTTCCAGGCGGGGCCACCACATATTACCTTGCGGTGCCGGCGGGTTCAGATAACTTTCAGTTTAAAAAAAATGGCGCCTTGGATGTGCTATTCAGTGTACCTGAAAAACTTGGAGATAGCGTAACATACTCTCTTTATATTTATGGTCCGTCGGTCGATCAGACTTTTAAAACCACAGACGTTTTTAACCCGGATACCAGTACAGTTGTAGACAAAATCACCCAAGCCAGGTTTGTAAACGTATCGCCCGATATTGGCGACCTGGACGTTTACGTAGGCGATACACTTAAATACCAAACCGGCACGTTCAAATCATCCAATTTTATCACCTTCGGTAAGGGGGTAAAGGATGTGAAAGTTTACCTGGCCGGCACTAAAACATTGGCTAAAGACACCACATTTACGATGACCGACCATACAATTTATACCATATACTCGCACGGTTTAAAAAATGGTAAAGGCGCTACAAAGTTTAACGTAGCGTTTACACTTAATTATCAAAATTAAAAGAACATCCATAACTATATATGAATAGCAAAAAATATTTTAAGATCTCTGGCTGGCTATTTTTATCCATAATAGGACTATGGTTTACCTGGTCAATATCATCATGCGGTAAGGCTGCAGTTGTAAGTGCCGCAGGCTTGAATATTAAATATGAGGTTTTTAATTTGAGCCCCGATCTTGGACCGGTTAATCTTTACATTAATTTTTTAATAGCAAACAGCACACCTTTTACTTATACTTACAGCCAGGGATATTTTACCATAGCTAATCTTGATACGGCCTATCGTTACCGGACGCCAATAATTAACGGTGTAGGCGGAGATGTTGTATTTATACGCCATGACACACTTACCCGAAATACGCAATACAGCCTTTTTATTACAGGCAATGTTGCCACCAACACGTTGTTACCAATTTTCACGGTAGATACAGCTACATTGCCTGCTGTGGGCCGTGGTAAAGTTCGCTTTGTTAACGCCTCGCCAACAGGTACCGCAGGTATTGATGTTTATGCAAACGGTTCTTTAGCTTTTAGTAAAATAGCTTATCCTAAATTTACGCCGTACATTGAGGTACCTAACGGCAGTTATACTTTTACTATTACAGCCACCGGATCGTCGACTATTTTAAAGACCTTACCCAGCGTAAGTATCCAGGACGGCAGGCTATACACTTTATATACATCGGGTTATACCAACCGTGCTGATTCAGCAGCATTTAACGCGGCTGTAATAACGAATAGGTAGAGTAAGGTTGTAGTTGTTGTAGAGGTTGTAAAAGTTGAAATCATTTGCAGCAGAAAAATTAGCACTGCCAACTCTACAACATTTACAACATTTATAACTTCTACAACCTTTACACAACACTTACAACTTCTACAACCTTTCCACAACACTTACAACTAAAATCCTTATTTTTACCCCCAAACTTTAAAACATTGGAACTAGTTAAAAGCCTGATTGATTTTATATTACACATTGATAAGCACCTGGCAGCAATAATAAGCCAGTACCATGCCTTAACCTATTTAATATTATTCGCTATTATTTTTGCTGAAACAGGCTTTGTGGTTACTCCATTTTTACCCGGCGACTCGTTATTATTTGCGGCAGGTGCATTAATAGCCGGCGGCAATACAGGTTTAAGTATTTACCTGCTTGGGCTGATATTAATTGCAGCAGCCTTTACCGGTAATACAGTTAATTACCTGCTCGGAAATTATTTAGGCCCGAAGGTATTCAAGGAAAAGAATAAAATTTTAAAACTTGACTATTACCTTAAAACCAAGGCTTTTTTTGATAAGCATGGCGGAAAGGCTGTAATATTCAGCAGGTTTATACCTATCATCCGTACGGTGGCACCATTTGTGGCAGGTGTTGGCAAGATGCCACTGGTACGTTACAGCTTATACAACATTATTGGTGGCGCAGCATGGATCACCCTGTTTCTTGCTGCCGGCTATGAACTTGGAACACTCGATTTTTTCAAGAAGCATTTTGCAGTGGTAGAAATTTTGATTATCCTGATCTCAATTATTCCGCCTATTTATGCTGCGGTTAAAGGCGGTAAATCTAAGCAGGCTGCTGTTTAATATCACCAAATTTCTCGCGGGCCTTTCTTCCACGGTATCCAAACAAGATGCTGTAAAGGAATGGTATCGACATGTAAATAAAACCGGATGTTCCTTTATACTCAACCGGTGCAATTAAGACGAACAAGATACCTGCTATTCCAAGTCCGGCATTGCAAAGATTCAATATAATATAGGTGTTCGTTTCAAATTCTTCGGCTGGAGATAACTTTATCTCCCTTGCAGATTTTTTTGCGTGTAAATACATAAAAAAGAACAACGTGTAGATTGCCGCATATCCGGAATGATAAACATACATAAGCGTAGGCTGCTGCTCCTGGGTTATCATCACCCCGGTGTGACCATGATCGTTATATTGCCCGTCTGAAAATAGCGCAGAAAAAAGAAATTTTAGGGGATAGACATACATCAATACCACAAACAGCAGCAGCGCATTTAAGAAGGTAACGTAGGCGTTATTTAAGCCATACCTGCGGAAATAAATATTCTGGCTGTTCCAGATCATAAATAAGATCCCGAAACAGCAAGCAAAGCTAAAAAAGCCTTTGAACACCTCAAAAAGTTCATCGAATGTTCGCGGTACCTCCAGCGACACCATGATAAGCGTTATGACAAAGGCGAAAACCGCATCGCTAAAGGTTTCCAGCCTTGATGGTTCATGGCTCCGCCATTTAAAAACTGATGCCTTACCCTTAGTTAGCGCTGCTATTTTTTTCCTCATACGGTTATTTAGCAAAAACTAATACTTTTCCGCTTTTATACAAAGCCTCTTCTTGTTGGATTTTTGCCCGTTCGGCATTATCCATGGGTATTGCTATAAGTTTATTTAAATCTGGCTGCCCTGCATCAACCCAGGCAGAATACCAGTAGCTGCCTACAGTCAGAATTGCAGCGCGCATCCGGCGCTCAACCATTCCCTTTAACATTTTATGATAAGCGGCCGCATAAGCAACTGAATAATCTTTAACTTCCTTCTTTCCATGAAGCACCATCTCATATTTTTTATCAGCGGGAAATGATTTATTAAGCATCCGTTCAAAGCGCAATACGGTATCAACGCTTTTAAACGAGCTGCGGCATATTTTAAAAGCCTCTGTCAATGGATTTTCAATATACCGGGCCTTGCCAACGTAGTAATTATAATTGCCGCTAAACAGCTCAGGCAGCCTGCTCTCCCAAAGCGTATGGATGCCGGTTTGATTGGTAAGTTGCCCGTTGTAGTTTTGGGTAAGATGAAGCGGTACGTGGGCATCGGCTATGTAATGCCCTAAGTTTGCAGAAGTATTTAAAATGGCCGTGGTATCATGTTCCTTAAATGCCCTAACCAACCTGTAATAGTTATAATGAATGGTCCATGGTACGGTACCATATTTATCCAGCGTATCGGCGGTATATTTTGCAGCCGCATCGTACCAGTTATGCGGGATATGTTTAAACGGGTCTTTACCATAATGATCGGCGTTCAGGTAATGACGTCTTCCTTCGGAAGAATCTACATACCGCTTTTTGTCCGCGCTAATGGCGTGCTCAGTTAAGTATTCAATGTTACTCTTATAAAAGGCAGACATTGGCTTTGGCAAAGTATAAACTGCAAGCCGGCCTATTTTATAGTGGGCGTAAAAGCCCCATGAGGAAAAGAGGAATATTAATGATAATCCAATTAAAATGGTTAGGCCGCGTCGCATGTTCAAATATAGTTGTATGAATGAAATGTTTTTCGTCTGAATCAGAATTTGCTGGATTTTAGAATTTACAGAATGAAAGTTTATTTATTAGCCTAACATTTCAACCTTAAAACTTTACAACTTTACAACATCTCTAAAAAAACAAAAAAGGTATTTGATATTAAAAATAATCATCCTATATTTGCAGTCCTTAAAATAAAAGAAAAAAGAATAACAAAGCTATACAATGGCAAATCATAAATCATCATTAAAAAGGATCCGTTCAAACGCTGCGAAGCGCTTACGCAACAGGTACCAGGCTAAAACCACCAGGAACGCCATCAAAAAATTAAGAGGCACTACCACTAAGGCTGATGCAAGTGTGCTTTTGGTTAAAGTAATTTCAATGCTTGACCGTTTAGCTAAAAAGAACGTTATTCACAAAAACAAAGCTTCAAACAACAAATCAAAGCTTACTAAATTTGTTAATACCTTAAAATAAGGTTCCGATATTTATACAAAAACCCGTTTCATCAATTTGAAGCGGGTTTTTTTGTTGTTTTATTTTTTGAAAATAATTTAACGTTAATTTAAAAAAAGCAGAACAAAACCTCCCTCCTGTTACGTATAAATGTCTGTATAACAGCTACAGTTATAATAATTTACAGGTAAAAAACATCAGGCGTTGAGGATTTACATAACCCTACTTTTATTATTCATTTCCATTTCGGGATTCGCGGCGGTCGACAGGGGCCGTGTGGATAGTTTAAAAACATTAGTTGCTTCGTCTTTAAACGGGCAGTCGGAACCTGATACCATAAGCATAAACAGGCTAAACAAACTTGCAGTAAACTATTTCGATTCAAACCCGGACAGTACGCTATACTATGGCCACAAGGCTATCGATCTCGCCAGGAAAATTAATTATAAAGCCGGTTTAGCAAATGCCCTTGTGCAAACAGGGCGCGCAAACTTTCCGAAGGGCAAGTTCACCCAGGCGCAACTTGATTTTGATGAGGCTATTTCCATTTATAAAACACTAAATGATTTACCCGGGCTGGCCTATTGCTATAAACTTTATGGCCGCATGGATAACCTATTGGCTAAATACCAGGTTGCTTTATATTACCTGAACCAGGCGCTTGATATAAACGTAAAATTAAAGAACGATGCCGAAATTGCCGATTGTTATAAAAATATAGGCATCGTATACTTTAGCGAGGGGCAAAATTCAACTGCTCTTGATTATTATTATAAAGGACTTTACATAACGCTTAAAGCCGACGATAAAGGTGCTTCTGCGGCTATTTACAACGACATTGGCGTTGTTTTGCAGGGCATGGAAGTTTATCCGAAGGCTCTTGATTATTATCGCAAAGCGCTAAGTCTGTTTAAAGGGATTAAAAACCTCAATGGCGTAGGTACGATCAACGAAAACATAGGTGAAGTGCTTATCGCTCACAAAGAGTATGACAGGGCAATCGTCCATCTAACAAAAGCCATCAACATTGCTAAAAAGCAAGATGATAAGGATGGCATGAGCTCAGTTTATACCGACCTGGGACTATGTTATGCACATAAAAATCAGTTTGGGCTGGCAAAAAGATACCTCGATACATCGTTGCAAATTGCAAGCACGTATAAAATTGTTTATAACCAGGCCTATGCTTTAATTGGCATGGCTACGATGTATAACCTGCAAAAAGATTTTGCCAATGCTTATAAATATGCCACCGAGGGACAAAAACTTGCGGGCACCCTTCGGAATTTAACTGTACGCTCAAATGCTGCCCTGCAACTTAACCAGACATTAGCGGGTCTGGGTAGATTCGATGATGCATATAAAATGCTTAGGCGGTACAACGAACTGCGCGACAGCCTTAATAATAACGAAAGTATTCAAAAGCTTACCTCCAACAATCTCGAGCTTGATTTTGCTTCAAAAGAACGTGCGCTTAAGCAGCAAAACCGCGAACGTGATGAATCTTACAAACAGCGCATAAAACAACAACGCCTGATCAATACGGTATTTTTAACCATAATAGCAGGTATGATAACTGTTTCAATTGTGTATTACCGGCAAAAGCGCAAACAGCAAAAGATAAACACATTGCTGGAAGAAAGGAATCGTGAAGTATTACAACAAAAGTCCGACCTCGATGACCAGGCACAAAAATTAAACAACCTGAATGTTTTAAAGGACAGACTAATATCTGTACTGGCACATGACCTCCGTGCGCCGTTAAGTACATTACGCGGTTTATTCAGCCTGCTGCAGGATGAAACTATTTCGCACGAACAAATGTTGGAAATGATTCCCGGCGTGTTAAAAAAACTTGAGTATACCTCCGACTTCCTTGATACGCTCCTTTTCTGGATCAACAGCCAGATGGACAATTTCGAAAGCTCGGCAAAGAGCTTCCATCTGAAGGATATTGTTGCCTATGAAACAGAAAGCTATTATGAGCAGGCCAAACTAAAGGGCATTACGCTTATTGATAATGTACCTTCGGATGCCGTCGCTTCTGCCGACCCGAATTCCATTCGCATTGTTATTCGTAATTTAATTACCAACGCTATTAAATTTTCAAGCCAGGGCGATATTATCGAAGTTTCAGCCATTCAACAAGACGATCACAACTATATTATCTCGGTAAAGGATACCGGAACAGGCATGAGCGACGAACAGCTTGGAAAACTGTTTAAAAGCAAGGTAAATAGTTTCGCCGGTACAAATAATGAGTCGGGTACAGGTATGGGAATGTTGTTTTGTAAGGACCTTGTTGAAAAATGCAGCGGCAAGATCTGGGTTACCAGTAAACTGGGTCATGGAACTAAGTTTTCGTTTACCGTTCCTATGGGCACCATGACCGAGAAGCACCTTCAAGTAGCTTAATATCAGTTAATTTTTGCAGATTGATATCGCACTAGCCATTAGTGAGATCGATAAAGATATTCTCCAGCGTTTTGCCCTTATTTTTACCTCTCAATCCATCAAGGGTATCGTTTGCTACAATTTTGCCCTTATTGATAATAATTACTTCATTACAAACAGCTTCAACTTCCTGCATAATGTGGGTTGAAAGGATAACTGTTTTTGATTTACCAAGATCAAGAATCAGCTGGCGAATGCCGATCAATTGGTTAGGATCAAGGCCAGAAGTAGGCTCGTCCAATATCAACACTTCAGGATTGTGCAAAATGGCCTGTGCCAGGCCTACGCGCTGTCTGTAACCCTTTGATAATTGTCCCACCTTTTTATGCTGCTCCGGACCAAGGCCGGTTTGTTCAATTATTTCGGCTATGCGTTTTTGGGGCGATTTCATTTGATGGATCCCCGCAATAAACTCCATCGATTCTTTTACATACATATCAAGGTATAAAGGATTACTCTCGGGCAGATACCCTATGCTGCGCTTAACATCTATGGCCTGCGTTTCCACATCAAACCCGCATACCGAAGCCTTACCCGAAGTTTGAGGAATAAACCCCGTAAGTATTTTCATGGTAGTTGACTTGCCTGCACCATTCGGCCCCAGAAAACCTAAAACGCCCGGTTTGGCGCTAAAGCTAATCCCATCAAGCGCCTTTTGCACCCCATAAACTTTGGTTAATGATTCAACAACAATGCTCATGGTTCAAATGTAGGGGATAGTAATGAGATGTGAGATGTGAGATGTGAGAAATTTCGTTGGCTTGGGCTTTTAATCCCAAACCCTTTAATCAGTAGATCATCGTTCAAAACAATCCCCGCCAAAAAAGCAGCCTATTATCATACAATTGCAATCAAAAACTCATACTATTGTCAACGCAGTTTCAAACAATCCAATTAGGCAGGTTGGCGATAATTTAATTGTCATATTGTCATGGATACAATTGCGGCAAGCTATTTGAATAGTATATATTTGTAATACAAAAAATTAAAATTTAGAAATCATGGCTTTAGAAATAACTGATGCAAACTTTGACGAACTCGTCCTTAAATCTGACAAACCGGTATTAATCGACTTTTGGGCCGAATGGTGTGGTCCTTGTCGTATGGTAGGCCCGGTAGTTGAAGAAATTGCAAAAGAATATGAAGGCAAAGCGGTTGTAGGTAAAGTTAACGTTGACCATAATCCCGGTATCTCAGTAAAATTTGGTATCCGTAATATACCAGCTCTATTGTTCTTTAAAAACGGCGAGATCGTTGATAAACAAATAGGCGCTGTTCCAAAATCTGTTCTTACTGATAAATTAGCTAAGCAATTAGTTTAATTTATTTAATTACACTGATATTAAAATGATTGCACCGATTGGGAAACTAACCGGTGCAATTTTTTTATATTCGCTATGCAGTTAATCGGGGTAATTTTCCTATAATCGGTGTAATCTCTGTATAATCGGTGTTATCTCCCTATAATCGGTGTTATCTCCCTATAATCGGTGAAATTCAAAAAGAATGCTTAACGACGATCAGCATATAAGACAATTGGCCAACCTGGAGCTTTTAGCCAGGCAGGTGGTTGAAGGTTTTATAACAGGTTTGCACCAAAGCCCCTTTCACGGTTTTTCTGTTGAATTTGCCGAACATCGTTTGTATAACAATGGCGAATCTGTAAAAAATATCGACTGGAAACTTTTAGCGCGTACAGATAAGCTGTTTGTGAAACAGTTTGAAGAGGAAACCAACCTGCGTTGCTACCTGCTACTTGACACCTCGTCGTCAATGAATTTCCCGGATAAGGGAATCAACAAGCTGCAGTTTTCTATTTATGCTATAGCATCGCTCATGTACCTGTTCAAAAAGCAGCGCGACGCGTTTGGGTTATGCTTATTCAGCGACAAGGCTGATATGATCACCCAGGTAAAATCAACCTCGTCCCACTTATTTTACCTGTATGCCGAGTTGGAAAAAGCATACAATAATCCTAAAATAAATACAACTACCAACATCACCCAGGTGTTGCACCAGGTGGCCGGGCAGATCCATCAGCGCTCAATGATCATTCTTTTTAGCGATATGTTGGAGAATAGCCTCAACCCCGAAAAAATGCAATCGCTATTCGCGGCCATTCAGCATCTAAAATACAATAAGCACGAAGTGGTGATTTTTAACGTGAACGATAAGCACCACGAACTTGATTTTAATTTCGATAACCGCCCTCATCAATTTATTGATATAGAAAGCGGCGAACAAGTGCGGGTACATCCAAATAAAATACGTGAATCCTATATCACTTCGTTAGCGCACTACCGCCATCAGCTTGAACTAAAGTGTGCGCAGTATCATATTGACATTATTGATGCTTATATTGAAGATGGCTACAACAATGTGCTTAAATCATATCTCATTAAGCGGAACAGTATGATATAGAAAAAGCTGTCCTTTTTTCTAAGAACAGCTTTTATTAGGGGTAACAAAGGAACTAAAACTCGTTGGTAAAATAACACAGCTATTATGAAGATTTAGTGAAGTTCCCTAATTAAAAATAAGTTTTATTGATGTGCCCTTGTTACTGGCCGATTTAATTTGAATTTTAATCCCGTGAAAAGCGGTTATACTTTTAACAATAGCTAACCCGAGTCCGTAGCTTTCACGCTCATCTGTGTCCAGCTTTTCAAAACGATTAAAGGCTTTTTCAATTTGCTGTTCACTCATTCCTGTACCTGTATCGGTAATTTCAAGGACGTATCCTTCTTCATTGAAATAATCCCCAACAGTTATACTTCCCTCCTCCCGGTTATACTTAATAGAATTATTCATGATATTAAATATGACGGTATGAATGAGGCTATGATTACCGAGTATAGTGTATGAATGTTTGATATTGTTATTAAAAACGAGCTTTTTATCTTCAAGCCTGTCTTCCAGCTCGCTAAAAACCTCGGTTACTACATCTGCAATCTTCACTTCATCATTTTTATTAAACTGGTTATTCTCAACCTTTGAGATCAAAAGCAGGCTGTTTATGATCGATTTTAGCCTGTTTAATGTTTTAAGCGAAGCAAAAATTTTGTTTTCGCTATCCTCTTTTAATTCTTCGTTCAACAAAACATTTTCCAGCCGCGAGCTGATAATTGAAATCGGCGTAAGCAATTCATGCGATACGTTGGCGATAAATTGCTTTTCCAGGATAAACAGATCGGCTATTTTTTTCATCAGGGTACTTATGCTGTCATCAAGCAGCTCAAAATCCTGGGTACTGGTTTTAACTTTTTCATAATCAAAGTTCATCGGGTCATTTACCTTTATCAGCTTTCTGTCGATGATCTTATAAAACGGAGCCAGCAGGTATTTGGTAAAAATTAAGTCGATCAGAAGGGTAAGTAATAAGGCAACCACCAGCATCAATAAGGTAAACTCCTTAATGGTTTGTTTTAGCTGCACCACAGCGTCCATGGTATCGCCTATCTCGAGCAGGTAACTATGGTTCTCAAAATTAAACCGATAAGTAAGTATCAGGTAATTGTCGGTTGTTCTTTCTATGGTGCGCCGTTGCGTGCTAAGGCTTTCAGTTTGCTTCAGGCTAGCCTCATAGGGAATTTGCTTCAGAAATATATACTCCTCCTTTAAAATATTGTAATTGGTGAAGGTCTGTTCCTGGCTGAGAACCTGGCCAATTTCCTTTGTGGAAAGGTTTTTTATGAACGTGTTCTTTTTATTTTTCAGCCTTAACGATATATGTGAATAGGTGATCTTCTCCAACGAAAACAATATCAGCAAACCTGTAAAAACAATAATCGCCAACTTGGTTAGCGTATTGTATAAAGCCAGTTTTATTTGTAGTTTCATTGTCGTTGGTTGTAAAGGTTGTAGTTGTTGTAGAAGGTTGTAAAGATTTTTAAATGTTCGGTTCTCCAAGCATAACCCTTACGACCTCTAGAACTCTTATTAACTCTTACAACTCTTATTAACTCTTACAACTAAATATTCACCCTATACCCTATACTTCTCACCGTTTCAAACCACTCGATAGGTTCAAACTGGGATAGTTTTTTTCTGAGATTTTTAACATGTACATCAACAAAGTTCGAGTCGGAGTTAATTTCGAGTACATCGCCCCAAACATGTTCAGTTAAATTTGTACGGGATATTACCCGGTTTTTATTAAGAACCAGGTAGTTAAAGATCTCAAATTCTTTTTTGGTCAGATTTATTCGTTCCAGGTTATAATGTACCGTACGATTTTGAATATTGATCCTAAATTCCTTTACAGTTATGTCGTTACTCTCCAGTTTGTGTTTGCGCCTGGTTATTGCGTGCATCCGGGCCAGCAGTTCGTTTAACGAAAACGGCTTTGCCAGGTAGTCATCCGCTCCTTGTTCAAGGCCGTGTACCTTATCGTCGACTGCTCCACGGGCCGTTAAGATAATTATTGCATCGTCGCGGTCCTTTAAACCCTTTAGCATCTGCAGCAAATCAAAACCGTCGCCATCGGGCAGCGTTAAATCAAGCAGTATAAAATCGTAGTTGTTAACAAAAATCTTCTCGCTTGCCACGTTTTTGGTGTGCGCGTGCTCAATAGTGAAGCCTTCATGACTTAAAAATTCGTCAATTTCAAGCGCAAGGCCCTTTTCGTCTTCTACAATTAATACGTTCATCGGCAAGCAAGATAGTAATTTGGTTTATTAAGTTGTAAATGTTATAAAGGTTGTAAGTGTTGTAGCATCACCAACATACTTTACTCTTTACAACTTTTACAACAACTACAACCGTTACAACTTAAATTAATCGTAAAATTGCCGCAATCAATTTTGATGCAGTGGTGTTACAGTATAAATGCTTTTTTTAATATGAGACTTTCCATTGAACGCAAGCCAATAAGAATTAATCCAGATCCAAAACGTGTAATTGCCAGGTTTTTCTTTAATGGAAATGACAGAGCCAAAGAGGTGATTCAACGAGTTATGAATATCAGCGAAGACATGGCTTTTGGCATAGTATCACCGCTGTTGCAGGAGTATTCAAAACGACACCGAAACATTACGCGCGCGTTGAACAGGCATTGCAGCAAACTAAAACCTCTTTTTACTGAACTCGACATAGATTATGACTCCTTAACGGTATACCGCAAACTATTGATCGGGTCTTATTTCACGCACGAATATTCTATTGAATCGGCGGCCTTTTTTAATCCGTCGATAGTTGAAGATCCCGATCAAACTGAATTACAGGAGGGCCAAAGACGGGTTATCATTAGCTTCAGGGCTGTTGGTGAGGGGCACATTTCGTCCATAACATTCAGGCGGGCACTAATTGACCAGGCCAACAACATCACTGTTTTGCCTGCGGGCAGCTATATTGATGAGGCTGAAATAGTTAGAAATGCTGTTTATAATAAAAAACTATTCTTTAACAAAGCTGCGGTAACCCAAATCGATATCAACGTTTTAAATGAGCTGGAATCAAAACTCGATCATCATTTTGAATATGCCAACCTGCGCCGGATAATTAGCGATTCGCAAAAGCTGCAGGATACGGATATGAAAAAGCTGGAATACGATAAGGTATTATGGCTGGCTGACTCTTATTATGAAATTGTATTTTCGTTAGACACCGATATCTCCGACCGTGTGATATTTCCAATCTCCGAATACGAACGTAAGGGTATCGAAGATGCGCGATTTGTTCATTTTAAAAATGACGACGACAGCACAGTTTACTACGCAACCTATACCGCCTATGACGGTTCGCTTATAATGCCGAAACTGTTGCAAACCAACGATTTTTATAATTTCAAGATAATGCCCCTTTATGGCAACGGAGCACAAAACAAAAATTTGGCACTTTTCCCAAGGAAGATAAACGGCAAATTCGCCATGATATCAAGAATAGATGGCTGGAACAACTACATCATGTACTCGGATAAGATTAATATCTGGGAAAAACCCATCAAGCTGCAACAACCTAAATTTAGCTGGGAGTTTATCCAGATAGGAAATTGCGGCTCGCCAATAGAAACCGAACATGGCTGGATAATGATAACTCACGGCGTGGGCCCTATGCGCAGGTATGTACTTGGCGCCAGCTTACTAAAATTAGATGATCCTGAAGTTGAAATAGGGCGACTAAAGGAACCCTTGCTGATCCCCAACAGTGATGAACGCGAAGGGTATGTGCCTAATGTGTTATACTCCTGTGGCTCTATTGTGCATAATGGTAAATTGATCATTCCTTATGGTGTGTCCGATTCTTCAACCGCATTTGCCGAGGTGGATATGAATGAACTTATTGCCAAATTAATAGCTGATAAAAAAGAAACAGATAAGTCGGGCGTGTAAAACAGCCCTAACGTGATAGGATTTGCTTATACAATTCTAAATAATCCGCCACCATTTTATCGCTGGAAAATTGACTTTCAGACCAATCCCTGCAATCCTGTCGTTCTATTTTTGCCAGGTTATTGACGACTTCGACCGCCTCATCTATATTATCTACCAAAAAACCCGTCTCTTCATGCCTTATCAATTCCGGCATCGAGCCTTTGTTAAAGGCAATAACGGGGGTACCGCAAAGCATGGCCTCAGCTACGCTCATGCCAAATGGCTCGTTAAAATTTATGGGATGCAAAAGTGCGGCGGCATTCCGTAAAAGCTGATTTCTTTTAACTGGTTCGGCATTGCCGAGGTATTGAATATCTTCACTTAAATGCGGCTTAACCTTTTCGTTGAAATAATTCTCATCCTGTATTAAGCCAGCAATCAGTAATTTCCGTTTACTTTTTTGGGCGATCTCTATCGCCTCGGCAGTACCCTTGTCATGGTGGATCCTGCCTAAATACAATAGGTAATCTTCAGGCTTATCGTTAAACTCAAACTGTTCAACATTCAAACCATTGTAAACGGTGGCGATATAGTCCAGTTCTGCACTCCGGTCTGAATTGCTAATGGATACGTAATGACCAATCGCGTTATATTTTTTATAAACCGGAATTATCTTCGGGGACGAAAAACCATGAATGGTGGTAATTACCGGTGTTTTTATCAGCCCCGAATAGGTAAGCGGCAAAAAGTCGAAGTTATTGTGGATAATGTCGAACTCGCCGGCCCTTTCCATCAAATTACTGATGTGCAGGCATTCCAAAACCTTAGCATCCTGGTTCCTGTCCTCTTCGTATCCTTTTTCACAAACAGAAAACAGCTTACCGTTGGTAATTGAATCGCCGGTAGCAAAAAGAGAAACATCTATTCCAAGTTTGATCAAACCCTCTGCAATATTCGAGGCCACCTGCTCCCACGGGCCATAGTGCCTTGGCGGCGTCCGCCAGGCAACTGGGGCTAATATAGCGACCCTCATTTAAAACGATAGTGAAACATGTTGCCCCGGTTTATTATATTCATACTCATGCTCAAATGCCTTCAATACAGTTAGGTGCGAAATCAAATACGCAAGCGTACTTTCGGCTCCCTGGTTGCGGTTTATCCCCGTTGGCAGCAAACCGTCGCAACAACCCTTTGTCTCATGATCATAAAGCGGAGCCCGCAAAGTATTTTCGCCCAGGAACCATTTGTAACTTAAAAACATCTTCTCGATATATTGGGGCTTCTTGAATGTGGTATAAGCCTGGAAATGCATCAGCACCATAGCCATAGTTTCGATAGCCTGCTGATCGAATGTTGGGAATGTACCACCCTTATAATACCAGCCGTCATTACCAACAGGGCTCAGATAACCGTTTGATAGGGTTAGCTTATCTAAAAATGCCATTGTGTTTAAGGCAACCTCCTTTACCTTGTCGTTCCCTGTAATTTCGCAGGAATGAAGCAGGGCCAAAGGCAATATGGCATTATCATAGGTCATTTTCTCTTCAAACCATTGCCAGTCTTCACTTTGGTGATGGTCATAAGCGTCAATCAGGGGTTGGGTTAAATTGATCATTTCCCTGATCATCCCATCATCCCCCGGAAATGCCTTTAAATAAAGGCTTATCCCAATTATGGTATTTGCCATTCCCCTTAAATGTTTTAAGGTTTTAAAATGAGGGAACGATTTATGAAAGATCTCCGTAGCAAACTCACGGTATGAATTACTTGATGAACAATCTATCAAATACCCAAGCGACCAGATGGTACGGCCAAACGAATCCTCCGATCCTATTTCATCCAAATACCGGCGGTCAAAGCTCAGGAAGTTGCGAAAGTTGCCATCTTCGGTTTGCATATAGTGAATATAGCTGAGGTAGATCGGCAAAAGTTCAAATGCTTCGCGGCTTTTACTGCGCTGATAAGCCATCAGCGCCATTATCAACGCCCGGGCGTTGTCATCCAAACAATAGCCCTCCTTTAAATTGGGGATCCCATATTTAGCATGTTGAACAATCCCTGTATCGTCCGTTAACCGCAAAACATGGGTTAGGCTGAATTTTGGCATTATCTCTGGATCGACAATGCTATTCTTTAATATTTTATCGCTAAAATCGTGGTTTACGCTTGCTTCCTGTGCTACCCGGATAAATTCAGATCCGATAACGGGCCAGCGTAAATGCAGGCCATATTCGTAAGCATTTTGCTTGAGTTCATTCAACACACGTTCCTGGTCTAACAGCTCGTTTACGATCTCGGCTAACGCCTCAGCATCTTTAAAATCGAACATACGCCCGCGGTTGTTTGCCAAAAGTTCAGTGGCATGCCAATACGGAGTTGATACAACTGCCGCACCCGCACCTACTGCGTACGATAAGGTTCCGCTGGTAATCTGCGCCTCGTTTAAATAAGGCGTAACATATATATCTGTTGCAGAAAGATAATCAACCAACTCCTCTTCTGATACAAACTTATTGATAAAGCTTAAATGCTTTGATACACCCAATTGTGCAGCAAGGGTTTTCAGGTGATCCCTGTACTCTTCTCCGGAGTTTTTTATTACGCCGGGATGGGTATTCCCTAATACCACATACATCACATCGGGATGGTTTTCAACAATTTTAGGCAGCGCCCGTACAACTGTCTCCAAACCTTTGCCGCGGCTTATCAAACCAAACGTCAACATTACCCGGTGCCCCTTAAACTGGCTTAGGCTTTTTACAGGATTTGGGCTTGATGCTTCCACGTCAGGCACACCGTGCTCAATTATCTGGATCTTTTCAGCAGGTATATCATAAATGGTAGTTAAAAACTCCACCGCCCGCTTACTCATCACAATTATTTTTGATGATTGCTCCGCAATCTCCCTGATAATAATGCGCTGCACATAGCTTGGATCCTTTAAAATAGTATGTAAGATAGATATTAACGGTTTTTCGAGCCGGTTTAGCAAGGGCAGGATGTAGATACCGCTTTCACCGCCATAAATTCCGAACTCGTGCTCCATTATACAAACATCGGCATTGCTGGTGTTTATATAATTAGCAGCACGGATGTAGTCCTTTTGATGATTTTGCCTGATAACATATTTAACCTCCTCCGGGTATTCATATTCCGTCATGCTCTCAGAATCATTTAAAGCCACAACAAAACCACCGTTCAGCAACGATTTCCTTTCGGGGAAATTTGCATTTATGGCCCGCATTAAATTCTGATTAAATGTCGCTATTCCGCATTCGCGGGGAGGATAGGTTGATATGTATGCTATTTTCATGTTTACGTAGAAGATGTATATTTAAAACCCCTGGTTTAATTAATTGTTTAAAATTGTGACTTAAAAAGCGGGCAGTTTTGTTCAACAACATGCATATATGACCTTTAAATGGCCGTTTAGATGCATATTCAGTATAGTTATCACAAATTATACCATTTTAACTCAAACTATAATTCAGGGATGGTAATAATGTTAGCACACTAATTACGAAATGGTATTTACTTAAATGGAGGGAATATCAGAACCACCATTACAAGGTGCGCTCTTTCGCCAAGATACGATTTAAATCACGGTTTTTTGCTCCGCACAGAGGTATTATATAATGCATGCTTTAGCAGTAGAAGTCCACCGCTTCCAAAATAACCTCACAAGCCTTTTCAATTTCCTGCGTTTTAATTACCAAAGGCGGTGCGATACGCATGGAGTTGCTGCAATGTAGAAACCAGTCGGTTATTACACCGTTTTCAATACAGTGGTCAATAATTTTCTTTACCAGCTCAAAGCTTTCAAATTCTGCGGCAAGCATGAGGCCCTTACCTCTTACTTCCTTAATTGCAGAGTGAACGAGCAATTTTTTAAACAGGGCTTCCTTTTCAGCAACCCCATCAATCAGCCTTTCATTAAGTAAAACCTCGAGCGCCGCCAATCCTGCAGCGCAACATACCGGGTGACCACCGAATGTAGTAATATGCCCGAGAATTGGATTTTCTTTTAACGCGCCCATTATTTTGTTTGATGAGATAAAGGCGCCAACCGGCATCCCCCCTCCCAGGGCTTTTGCCAGCAATAAGATGTCCGGCTTAATATCAAAGTGTTTGAAAGCAAATAATTTGCCCGTACGGCCAAAAGCCGCCTGGATCTCATCCAAAATCAGTAGCGTACCGGTTTCATTACAGCGTGAACGCAATGCCTGCATATAAGCTGCATCAGGCACCCGGATACCCGCCTCACCCTGTATCGTCTCGATAATAACACAAGCGGTTTCAACGGTTATCAATTCAAGATCTGCGGGCTCATTAAATCTTATAAAACTAACACCCGGCAAAAGTGGGCGGTAGGCTTGTTTAAAGTCCTCGTTCCCCATTACGCTTAAAGCGCCATGTGTGCTGCCGTGGTAGGAGTTATGGCAAGCAACTATTTGCTGCCGACCGGTAAAACGCTTGGCCAGCTTCAATGCCCCCTCAACGGCTTCCGCACCCGAGTTGGTAAAATAAACCGATTGTAAATGATCCGGTAATAACGAAACTAACTTTTCAGCAAACCGTACCTGGGGTGTTTGCACATATTCGCCATAAACCATCAGGTGCATATACTTATCCACCTGGTCTTTTATCGCATTAATAACGTATGGATTTCCATGGCCCAGGCTGCTTACACCAATACCCGATATCAGGTCAATAAAAGCTTTCCCGGCCGCATCATACATATAAATTCCCTCTGCCCGCTCAAACTCAAGCAGCAACGGAAAATCAGTGGTTTGTGCATTATTAGCTAAGAAAAGTTGTCGCAGGGTGGGCATGGTGCAAAGGTAAGTCTTTAGTCTCAAGTTCAGAGTCAAAAGTCAACTTCAAAATTAGTGACAATCGAATCCACGATCTCCACAAAACCAATGACCCAATGACTAATGACTAATGACTAATCCCCTGCTCGCACACTGCGTTCGCTCAGGATCTTGAGCGCTTCGTCATTAAATTCGCGCTCGCTTTTGTACAGGATGCTTACTTTTTCGGGAGGTAAAATCTTGTAAAATTGATCGCGGTATTTTCTTTTGATCTCTACAAGCTGACTTTCATACTGCAGGTCCTGTTCAACCTGTTTGGCGCCATCAGCTGTGGAACTGGAATTGTTTATCCGTTTGAGAATGCGCACGGCGGTAAGTTCCTCGTTATATTTACGGTATAGGGGCCAAAAAGCCTTTGCCTCATCATTGGTAAGTTTCAGCCGCTGGCTTATAAAACTTTCCTTAACAGCCTGGATCTTTCGTCCACCGGCAGGTTTAGCCTGTTTTACAACTGTCGGCCTTTGATTGTACCGCTCAACAGGCCGCTGCGCCGGATTATATGGCTGCACCGGCACAAGTACACGGCGCTGCCCATAGCCCGTAAAGCTAATGAACACCATAATTATTATACCGAAAACAAACCTTATCAGCTTACTCATCTAAATTTATTACTGCTCGTTATTCAAATCTTTTCGCAAGGCATTTTCTAAACTCTGATCGTCAATATTCGCATCATCAGCGGCAACTGATTGCTGAGTATCTGAAGGATCAGCGTTTAATTCCAGGTAATTCTTTATGTCATCTGCCGAAACACCTGACAACTCCTTATGTAAAAAAGTGCCCTTATGCTCAATAACTGATCCTGTAAGCTCACTTAATAATATCCCACCGCATAAAGCCAACGCAATACAAGCGGCAGTAGCATACTTAAAGAAGTTGGAAGTATACATCTTCCTAACTATCCCCATGCTTTTAACAGCATTGGCGTTAACCGTTTTATCTAAAATATTTTTACTGAGGGTATCAAAGTAGCCTTCGGGAACAGTAAACTGTTCCGCAGGCTCTCCTAACGCCTCCTCAATAAAAACGCGGCTTTGAATCTGCTGCTGCAGATTTTCAAAATAACCTTCGGGCACAGTAAACCCATGCTCATCAGTATTTAAAGCTTCCTCTATTGCTATCCTGCTCTGTATGTTACCGGTTAACTCCTCAAAATAATTTGCAGGAACCTCAAAACCGCCTGTTAGCTCATCATCTTTTAATTCTTCTAAATTCTTCAACGCTACAATCCGATCTCCGAGGTCGTCAAAATAACCGGCTGGCACTGTAAACGGATTAGCAGGATTAATCTGTTTCAGTGACATGTATTCGTTCAGCCAATCTTTATTTTCCATTTCACTCTTCATATCTGTTGTATAGATGGAATAATTTTCAAAAGGTTTAAAATTATTTAAAATTAATCTCTACCAATTAAGTAGGCTTCTATTTTCTTTACCGCGAGGTGAAAGGAAGCCTTTAATGCGCCAACGCTGGTACCCAAAACCTGCGAAATCTCCTCGTACTTCATATCCTCATAATATTTCATATTGAATACAAGTTTTTGCTTTTCGGGCAGGGTTAGTAAGGCTTCCTGTAATTTACGTTGTGCAGCATCGCCATTAAAGTATGTAGAGTCGGCTAGAGTGTCAGCCAATTCATACGCTACATCATCAAGCGATATATTATTTTTTTGCTTTTTCTTATTCAGGAAGGTAATGCATTCATTGGTGGCTATACGGTACATCCAGGTATAAAGCTGCGCGTCGCTTCTGAAGCCGGCCAGGTTTTTCCAAACCTTTATAAATACATCCTGTACCAGGTCATCGGCATCGTCATGATCAATTACCATGCGCCGCACGTGCCAGTATATCTTTTGCTGATATTTTTTCAGCAGCATGTTAAATGCCTCATTCCGGGTTTTCTCATCCTGGAACTTGCTTAATATCTCTGCGTCGTCAACCTCTTTTGGCATGTAACAAATAATTAAACTTAAATCTTTATTAACTGCTTATTATTTACAGGAGCAATATTACTATTTTTCCTATTATATTTTAAGTCCTCTCCTTTGGAGAGGGTTGGGTGAGGCTTTATTGCAACAGATCAAGCACCTGCTTGGTTGCATTTTTAGTGTCAACCTTATCAAGTATATGGCTTATGGTACCATCAGGGCCTATAATAAATGTTTTTCGTGCAGTGCCCATATATTTTTTGCCATACATATTCTTCTCTACCCAAACGCCATAAGCTTCATTAATAGCCTTATCAGTATCAGCAATCAGCGGAAACGGCAGGCTATATTTTGTTTCAAATTTTTTGTGCGATTTTTCGTCGTCGGTACTAACACCTATCACTTCAAAACCCTGGCCAAGCATCGCCTGGTAGTTATCCCTGAAGCTACACGCTTCTGCGGTGCAACCTGGGGTATCGTCCTTCGGGTAAAAATAAAGGATCACGTTTTTTCCCTTAAAGTCTGATAAAGAAACCGTTTTACCATTTTGATCGTTAGCTGTAAAATCCGGGGCCTTGTCGCCTGCTGTAAGTGTTGCCATTGCTATCTGTTAAAAGCAGCAGAAAAGTATCTGCTGTTGTTTTTGTTATCGGTAACAGTTAATTCGAAAATATGTTTACCATGCGCAATATCGCTATTAAAGCTATAATTTAATATTTTACTTTTAAAATCCCACACCATCAAAACCCATTTACCGTCGATCTTCCCCGCGATAGTTTTAATACCCGACAGGTTATCCCCTATTCTGAATGAAATAGTTTTTGCGGCTGCAAGATTAGCTTCGTTCCTGATATTAATGGGCACAATAACCGGAGCTACGGTATCCAGCTTTATATAAAAATCGCCAAATAAGGTGGGCTGTGCCTTAATATACCCATCCTGGTACGTGCCGCTATAACAGGCCCCTTCGGTACTTACAATTACCGCTTTATCAGCAAATTTCCCAATGGTGCTGTCGGGCTTTATCCAAAGGTCAAAGTTTTCATGAACAGGCGTATATTTGTTATGGATGCGATGAATGGCCGAATATGTCCCCGGTCTTTCCGGTAGTGTCGAATAAGTGAAATCTATATCATCATACAGGTTCCCCGGGTTAACACGTACCCGAACTTTGTCGTTGCTAAACTCATTTACCTTGTCGTAACGAAACAAATTCCCGGCGGGCTTTAAAACCGTTTGGTTAACGGACGCAATACTCGATTTAATTTTCAGACTTAATGTAGATGTGTTTCCGGCTATATCCTTTACAACATATTCAACATCGTGCATGGCATCATCATTAAATGTAACCAGGCCGCGATTTATTGATTGCGGGTAAAGCGAGATCTTACTGCCGGGCAATATGAAGCACTTTTGAAACCACCTGTGTGTTTTCAATAATTCAGGATAATCAACATAGGCGTTTATGGCGTGTGTTTGGTTGAATGCGAAACGCTCAACAGCGAATGTATAAACCGTTTTTCCATCCACCTTCAATTCACACGAATAGATTCCGTTATGATTTGGAGATACGCTGTTCATATCCGTTGTGATTATGCCGAACCCGATTTGGCCATTCAAATTAATTACCTGGGGCTTTGTTAAATGATAGTTACCGTTATTGCCTGTTACGGCAAAAAATTGCCGTGGCGTTTTTTCGGTAAACGGACTACCGTCCACGTGATAAATACTGATAGCGGAGATGGTCGGCGGCACCTTATCCGGAATAGTTAAACCAAACAATTGCGGGTTAATTGTTTCTTCGGTTTGGGTATCCCTGATCTCGAAATGCAAATGCGGACCTGCAGACGCGCCTTCATTTCCTGAAATAGCAATCACCTCGCCCTGGCAAACCTGTAGCTGTAGCGGATCGAGCTTAAAATCAACTTCAAAATTTTGCTGTTTGTATTGCTCATCTCGAATCAGCTTTTCCATCGCCGGGCTAAACGATTTGATGTGCCCGTAAACTGTTGTAAAACCGTTGGGATGTGTTATGTAGATAGCATGCCCAAATCCGCCAAACTGGATGCGCAAACGCGAAACATAACCATCATAAGCAGCATGTACCGGGTAACCGGTTTGCTGGTTGGTTTTAAAATCCAAACCTGAATGAAAGTGAGCTCCCCTTAATTCGCCAAACGAACCGGCGGTAGACGGCGGCAGGTCGAGCGGATAGCGAAAAAACCTTTGAGGATATGGCTGACTTTGGATAGGGCCTTGTGCAAACACACTAAAACAAAAACAGCATAAAACAATTAGGGGCACTATAAATTTCTTGATCATACTTGATTACTGTTCCGGAATTTCGAATTGATTCTCTTTCCGACTTACGGACTTTACTGACTTACGGACTTTCGGACTTTCGGACTTCCCCCTACTTCACGTAGAAATCGAGCATCTTTACATCTTCAATATAACCTTCCAGTCTGTCGCCTACATTTACTTTGGCAACGCCTTGCGGTGTTCCGGTGTAAATAAGGTCGCCTTTTTTTAGGGTGATGTATTTTGATACAAAGGCAATGATGTATTCAAACGAAAATAACATGTACGAAGTATTGCCGGTTTGCCTGTTTTCGCCGTTTACATCCAGCTTAAAATTGATGTTTTTCAGATCAGCAAATTGCGATTTTGGGACAAATGAACTGATAGGAGCCGAATTGTCAAACGCCTTTGCAAGTTCCCAGGGCAGCCCTTTTTCCTTATGCTTTGATTGAATGTCGCGGGCGGTAAAATCAACACCAAGACCAATTTCTTCAAAGTAATTCTGCGCGAATTGCTCACTAATGTGCTTACCTTCTTTACTGATCTTGATTACGATCTCAATCTCGTGGTGGATATCCTCCGAAAAATCAGGATGATAAAATGGCTTGTTCTCTTTCAGCAGTGCTGTTTCCGGCTTCATAAATATCACCGGAACACCCGGAATAGGGTTATTTAACTCTTTGGCATGCTCGGCATAGTTGCGGCCAATGGCAATTATCTTCATAATGCCGAAATTAAACTAAGATTTGTAGGATAAAAAGATTTTAGGAGTAAAAATTTAAAAATCGAATTAGATATAGCTTAAAGAGCAAGTTTCTCAGGATTCTGGCGATTATCCCAAAACACTAAAAGTTCAATGTGATTTGATTTTATCCTATAAAACAAACTAACTTGTTTCACAACAACACATTTGTAAGCGTTGGCTTCTTTAGAATTAGGAATATAATTGAGGATTGTTGGATATGTACTTGATAACCTCTTCAGTTCGGTGCATAAAAGCTTTTAATTCTTTTCTGTCCATTCTTCATAAAGATATTCAAGCGTATGCGTGTAGGTTATCCTGGCCTTGGGCGACCAGATTATAGAATACGAAGACATTACCTTCCAATAAAACGGCTTTTCATTTCAGTCATTACGTCGTCATGCGGAATCCCGTCACCTCTGTCAAGTTGATCTTTTGCTTCATTGATAGCACTCTTCACCTGTGCAGGCAAATCATTCCAAAAATCATTGTCTGACAATCCTACCAATGACTTAATTTCATTAAGTAAAAAATCGTCATCGCTCTGAATGATCCTTTCTGCTATCCTTTGTTTTAATTCAATATCCATAACTTGAGTAGTTATATAAAGGTAACGATTAGAATCGAACAATTCTTATCTTCTAAATCCTACAAATCCAAAAAATCTTAGTCTCAGTTAGGAATAACCGAGATCCTTTTAATTACCGATTCGGTACCGGCTACAATGCGGACAAAGTAGAAGCCCTGGTTTAATTTATTGGTGATAGAGTATGAGAAGGCTTGCTGACCAGGTTCAACCCTTTGGTTAAACAAAGTAAAAATATCATTGCCCAGTACATCCATAATCTTTATAGTGACACCCGATGAGCGGGATATAGCATACTTAAGGTTAATTTGATCTGTAACCGGGTTGGGATACACCTGTACGTTTGACAGCAGCTTATCATCAGATTTTACAACACTTAGTTTGGTAGTTGAAATAACGGCCGGTTTTATCGGCGGCAATACTAAATGAAGTGTGCTTTTAAATGTAGGTGTTTTGCTTGCGCGGGGTTTTAGTAAATGCAGAATGCTCGTATCAGTTTTTTGAAAACTCATAGCATCCGAAAAGGCGAAATTCATAAAGATTGCTATCGCAATTATTATGATCCATTGTTTTTTATAAGTAGAATTTCGCCTCATGCTTTTTATTATTTACAAAAGTATAAATAAAGCTGTCATCAGCTTAAATACACACCGCAATTATTATACATTTTAACAAAATTTAACAGTCAAAGGTTTAATCCTGCCATAAATTTAGCTTTTCTTTTGCTAATATTTATTATTTAATCACTTAATTGTAATTTTTAATACTTTTGGGCTTTTGAAAGTATAAAGTGTCGAATCATAAAGATCTGCAAAAATTAACTGCCGCAGGGCTGTTAATAAGTTTAGGAATAATTTACGGTGATATTGGTACTTCCCCGCTGTATGTATTTAAAGCCATTGTTGGTGATAGATCCATTTCAGAAACTTTAATATTAGGAGGAGTTTCCCTTATTTTCTGGACACTTACCCTCCAAACCACATTAAAATACGTAGTAATTACTTTACGGGCCGACAATAAGGGTGAGGGTGGCATATTCTCACTTTTTTCGTTAGTACGCCGCCGTGCCAAGTGGCTTATTGTACCTGCAGTGATCGGTGGTTGCGCTTTACTTGCCGATGGTATTATTACGCCTCCCATCACTATTTCATCGGCAATTGAAGGGCTGCAGGGTAAGTTCCCGCACCTGGAGACTATGCCTATTGTGATCGCTATTATTATCTTCCTGTTCATTATACAGCAATTCGGGACCTCACTGGTAGGCAAGGCTTTCGGGCCAATGATGTTTATCTGGTTCACAATGATGGGGATTTTAGGACTTTCCTTTATCTTCAAATCCCCTACGATATTTAGGGCGCTAAACCCCTATTATGCATTTCAATTGCTTACAAGCCATGCCCCTCATGCTCATCCTTTAGTAATTATAGGTGCGGTATTTTTGTGTACCACCGGGGCCGAAGCATTATATTCTGATTTGGGGCACTGCGGCCGTAAAAACATCCAGATCAGCTGGATCTATGTAAAAACGTGCCTGGTGCTTAACTACCTTGGACAGGCTGTTTGGCTTTTACAGCACAACGGCCAACAAATGGATCTTAACTTACACAATCCGTTTTATGAGATCATGCCCGAATGGTTCCTTATTTACGGGATCGGTATCGCTACCGTCGCTGCGGTTATCGCCAGCCAGGCTTTAATTTCTGGTTCGTTTACGCTTATTGCTGAAGCCGTACGCCTGAATTTATGGCCAAAGGTGCGCATAAACTATCCATCAGAACAAAAGGGTCAGCTATATGTGCCGAGTGTAAACTGGCTATTATGTGCAGGTTGTGTTGGTGTGGTGCTTTTATTTAAGGAATCGGCCAATATGGAGGCTGCCTATGGTTTGAGTATTACCGTAGCTATGCTGATGACCACCATCCTTGTGGCTAACTTTCTGCGTCGTAAAAAGTTACCAACCTACATCGTTGCCATATTCCTGGTTGTGTATTTGCTTATTGAAGGAACGTTCCTTGCAGGTAACCTGGTTAAATTTGTGCACGGTGGCTGGTTTACATTATCCGTTGGATTGTTCTTATTCACCATTATGTGGACATGGCACACTGCCCGCAGGATCCGCAATCGCTATGTTAAGTTTATAGAAATAGAGGATTATTTCAGTATCCTCAAAGAGTTAAGTGATGACGAAACAGTGCCTAAATATGCCTCGCAGCTGGTTTACTTAACCAGCGCAAACTTCAATTCGGAGATTGAGTCGAAAATCATTTACTCCATATTACAAAAGCAACCCAAACGCGCCGATGTTTATTGGCTGGTGCACGTTGACGTGGTTGATGAACCCTACAAAAAGGAATATGAGGTTGATGTATTGGTGCCAAATAAACTCATCCGTATCGACTTTAAACTTGGGTTCAGGGTTGAGCAGCAGATAAACCTGCTATTCAGAAAGGTAGTTGAAGACCTTGTTAAAAAGGGCGAGGTTGATATTACAAGTAGGTATAAATCTTTAAACCGCCATAAAATTGTAGGTGATTTCAGGTTTGTGGTTATCGAAAAGGTACTGTCCCGCTCACATAATCTTTCTTTCTACGAGAGCTTTGTAATGGGTTATTATAAGATACTAAAAAAGATAAGCCTGTCGGAGGAACGCGGTTTCGGGCTCGATCTGAGCTTTGTTACTGTTGAAAAAGTGCCTTTGATGCTGGCTGCCCCTGAAACTGTAGAGATACACAGGGTACATTAATTCAGAAGATTTTAATGGTCAAAGAAGGCTGGTAATTCCCATTCTTCTTTGACCGTTATTATATAAAACAAGCCCGAAACTATCAGCCTTAACGGAACAAGTCAATCGTTTTCCAGGTTAACTCAATATTAATTCAGAATTACTACAGTTTTAGGTAATATTTTTGTTCCGTTTGAATTAACTATAACTGGCTTACGCTACTTTTTGCCTATTTGAAAAAACTATACCTATAAAATATTGTTAAGATTCAAATTTCCGCCATTGAAAAAGCTAGTAATTGTTTTGTTGTGTATTATTTCGTTCAGGGCCGGTGCACAAGTTACTGATACCACCATAAAGAAACTTGGTGATACTATCAAAAAGGACCTCACAACCGCTCCCGATACGGTGCAGCACTTGCATAGTAAAACTGCTGCCTTAATATTCCCTGCAGCTTTGGTAGGTTATGGAATAGCCTCCTTTGTATTTCACCCGGTGCGCAGGTTTGATTATTATGTAAATAGCGGATTCAATAAGTACTACCCGCATTCCTCCGGGAGTATTGAAAGCTACTTCCAGTTTGCTCCTGTTGCAATGGTTTATGGGTTAAACCTGGTTGGTGTTGAAGGCAAGAACAGGTTTATTGATCGTACTGCCCTGCTGGGCCTTTCAGCAGCGTTTGCAGGCGGATCTGTTTATATTTTAAAGAACACTACGCATCGCCTGCGGCCCAATAACGCCAATAAATTATCCTTTCCATCAGGCCACACTGCAAATGCCTTTATGGGTGCAGAATTTTTAGCCCAGGAATATTCGGGTAAATCACCGGTTTATGGTATAGTGGCTTATTCATTTGCAATTACAACAGGTGTTTTCCGCATGTATCACCGCGACCACTGGTTTAGCGATGTGGTTGCAGGCGCTGGGTTCGGCATCCTTTCTACAAAGGCTGCATATTTAGTTTATCCTTATGTAAGAAACGCCTTTAGCCATACCAGCAAAGCAGGCAAGCACACTATGGTGATGCCTATGTACCAGGATGGGGTAAAAGGGATGTCGTTTGCTATGGAATTGTAGGCTGATAAAGTTTACAAACTTTCGTGTGTCTTGTTAAGCAGGCTATGCTTATATCCGTAAGTAAAGTATATAACCAATCCGATTATCAGCCAAATTAAAAATCTAAGCCAATTGGTATAGCCTAGTTCTGTCATTAAATAAAAACAGCTCAGCAACCCAAGTACCGGGATAAGCGAAAGGTTTTTCACAAACGACAACACCGTTAATACAGCCGAAAGAATAATAAACAAAAACATCGGAAAGTTTTCATGCGCATTGTTACCGCTGAACAAACCCATGAAGTTATGCCTGAAAAAATACACACCAATAATAAATACGGCCGGAACTATATATTTTGAATTGATATATGGCAGATGAAAACGGCCCTTTTGAGCAGCTTCACGTGGCAATAGCAATACCCCGCCGCAAACCAAAACAAACGCAAACAGGGTACCAATGCTTGTCAAATCTGTCACCTCTGTAAGGTTCATAAACAAGGCTGGTATAGCAACCACAAAACCGGTTACAATTGTTGCAAATGATGGTGTATGGTATTTGGGGTGGATCCGTGAGAACGCCTTAGGCAATAAGCCATCACGGCTCATGCTCATCCAGATGCGTGGTTGACCCAGCTGGAAGATCAGTAGTACACTCGCGGTAGCAATAACTGCACTGAATGATATGATCCCGCTCAATGCTGTCAGGTGCAATTTAGTGAATACATAAGCTAGCGGATCGCCAACGGCAAGTTCCTTATAGCTTACCATACCGGTGAGCACCAGTGCAATCAATATATAAAGTACAGTACAAATTATCAGCGAATAGATCATCCCCCGGGGCAGATCGCGCTGCGGGCTTTGGCATTCTTCCGCCGTGGTTGATATCGCATCGAAACCTATGTAAGCAAAGAACACGCCTGATACGCCCTTCATTACTCCCTTGAAGCCATTAGGCATAAATGGATGCCAGTTCGCCGGGGTTACATAAAAAAAGCCTACAGCTATAACCACAATAACGATAGCTATTTTTAAAAACACCATCGCGTTGGTGGCTTTTTTAGTTTCGCGGATGCCAATATAAACCAGGTAAGTTATTATGATCACGATAAGCAATGCCGGGGTATTGGCTATCAGTCTGAAACTGCCAAAACCGGGGGCGTTGGCCCATGCAGCAGCGCCCTGTTTAAGCGCATCAGTTATTTCGTTAAGGTGATGAATGCTGGTTAACCGCTGTACTTCTTCATGCGCCTTAAATGCGGTAAAATAATCCGTGGTAAGGTATTCCGGCATGTGAATGTGGAAGCCCTCCAGCAGGTTTACAAAGTAAGTGCTCCATGATATAGCCACCGCTATGTTGCCTATGGCATATTCCATTAGCAGGTCCCACCCTATTATCCATGCTATCAACTCACCGAACGAAGCGTAGGCATAAGTATAGGCGCTACCCGCAACAGGGATGCGAGAGGCAAATTCTGCATAACACAATGCTGAAAATCCACACGTTACCGCTGTAAGTACAAATAATATGGTTACGCCGGGGCCGCCGTTAAATGAGGCAAGGCCGATGGTTGAAAAGATCCCTGCACCCACTACTGCGGCAATCCCCATAAGGGTGAGATCTTTTACTGTAAGTTCTTTTTTTAGATGACCCGAATGTTCTGCATCGCTAAAGCCGCTTGCTACGTCGGTTAATATTTTGTGAATAGATTTTTTACGGAATAAACTTTTCGACATCAGTTCTTAATAATTTGATCAGGTATTGTAAACATAACCATTTTTTTGCATTCAGTAATGATATGCTTACTTTGCACGATGAATATAGGAATAAATGATGTTTTAAAACAAATCAGGCTATTTTTTATCCCTTATCTTGTTTTTTTGGTTGCATGCCTGGTAGTTAAATTTCTCTTTACAAAGGAAGAGATCTACTTTGCAGTGAACGGCATATACAGCACATTCGGCGACTTTATAGCCCCGTTTGTGACAGACCTTGGCAACGGCTGGACCATTATCGCACTATCCGCCATACTGGTACTCTTTAATTATCGTGTAGCTTTTTTAATGGCGACCAGCTATGCATTAACCTCATTAACAGCGCAACTTGTGAAAAATATTGTCCATGCACCGCGACCAACGTTGCTGTTCAAAGCACGGCTGAGCCAAATACACGTGGTTAAAGGCGTGTATTTATTGCAGTTCGACAGTTTTCCATCAGGTCACACCGTAACCGCTTTTTCGGCGGGGGTGCTGATCACCTACCTCGCGAAAAATAAAAATTGGGGAATTTTACTGGTGATAGTTGCCATAGCTGTTGGTTACTCACGAATGTATCTTAGTGAGCATTTTTTTGAAGATGTAATGGCGGGGTCAGTGTTGGGCGTAATAGTTACCGTTTGCTGGATAAGCTTTATCGACAGCAAAGAGTTTTTACACCGAAGCAGCTGGAACAAGGGCCTGCTGAAAAGGTCTTAAACAAAAAAGTCCTGGGCCATTACGGACCAGGACTTTATCGGTTTGTTTTTTAAGATCAGAAATTAGCTGATCGCCAGTTTCTTTCTTCTACGTACTACGGTAATAATAATTAATAACAATACTACTGCGCCGCCTCCATATACGCCTATTTGCACAATGGGCGACATGCCTTTAGCATTTGAAATATATTGGTCATTACGCTGCAACTGAGGCGAAAGTTTAATAGATGATGAAAACGCCTTATACTCATCCTTTACAACATCCTTTCTTTCTTCAGGATACACGTATTCAAATGTATAAGTTGCATCCTGGGTATAAAGCAGCGTAAAGTTTACCAACTGCACGGTGCCGTTGCCATCATCATTTTTTAAGGTAAACACTTTTGCCTCTAATGTACCAATCGTGGTGTCGCGTACATGCTGGGCGCTGGCGTTGTTACCTGATTGAGCCTGGATACTGCCAATGTATTTCTTTAATACGTTGTTCAGGTCATTTTCCTTTTTTAAAGGTGTGTTATTCTTTTCGTTAGGCGCATTTATAACGGTCATAAAACCATATAAGCCGTTTGCTGAATATATATGCTGGCCAAGGGTATCCTTTTTCTGAAAGCCTGCAGGCAACGAAACAGTAACAAGGCTATCTACTTTTACAGGCTTAAGCGCTGTTTGGCTGAACGCCGATATAGCAAATGATATAAGGGCGAAACTTAATAATATCTTTTTCATAATTATTAAACTGCAAAAACACCAATTGGTTTTAATTTTACATGTTTTAACAAATATGTTATGATATTTTTATGACATATTAAGTTATTTTACAGCTAGTTATGACAAATACGACAATGTCAAAATAACACGTTCTTACTATTAATTAACCTAGATAATTCATTAAATCAAAAGCGGGATAACCTTAAGAAACTCGCTTTCATATCTTTAACTGTTACTACTTTACATGTTTAAAATAGTTGTCAACGGCATTAAAAATTTCATAATCAGTTCCTGCAATATATTGTAATCTGATTAGGTTTGTTGAATTACTGTCTAATAATCCAATTTCAATAGCGGAAGAATTTTTAAAGTTTACCTGACGGATAAATTTTATATTCTCCCAGTAAAATTGATTGTGTCTTGTATTGTCGATTATCCCCTCTTTATTAATTTCAAGAGCAATCTTATTAGTAATTACTGGGACAAAATATTTTACACCAACAATAATTAGAAATAACAGCATTATTGCTTCAAATCCAATCATTATTTTTATATCGGCTATATCTGTATAATTAAAACTCTTTAGTAAAAAAACAATAAACAATGCTAATATTCCAAAGAAGCTTATAAACCCAAAGCCTTTATTGTATTTGAATTGAATGGTGTCCATTGAAATATTCCTTACAACTTATCCATCTCGCCCTTTACAAACTCAGCAAGTTCCTTTACATAAGCGGCGCTGAAATCAAACTTGATCCCGGCTGTTTCGTAAATCTCCTTGATGGTTTTCGTATAACCCAACTTCAAGGCATCCAAATATTGCTGTAGTCCTTTTTCCGGGTTTTCTTTATAATTTTTCCATACGGCTATTGCCCCAAGCTGGGCCATCCCGTATTCAATATAATAGAATGGCACCTCGAAAATGTGCAACTGTTTTTGCCACAGGTTATTTTCCGCATCCTGGTGTTCGCTCCAGTCGGCAAAGCCTGCGCCAAACGGCTCGTAAATCTTGATCCATGCTTCTGTACGCTCCGCATCGGTATGGTCTGGATTAGTATAGATCCAGTGCTGAAACTGGTCGACCACGGCTACCCATGGCAATGTTTTCAATACATCAAAAAGCTGATCGCGTTTGGCACGCTTCAGGTCTTCTTTGTTATCAAAAAAAACATCCCAGTTATCCATCGACATCAATTCCATCGACATAGAAGCCAATTCTGCAACCTCACTTGGGCAATGTTTAAAATCATTCAGCTCTAAGTCGGCCGTTAAAAATGTGTGTACCGCGTGACCACCCTCGTGAACCATGGTAGTCAGGTCGCGGAACGTATTGGCCGAGTTCATAAAGATGAACGGCGCGCCTGTTTCTGATAGCGGGTAGTTATAACCGCCCGGAGCTTTACCCTTACGGCTTTCTACATCAAACAGGTTATTATCCTTCATGATCTCCAAACGCTCACCCAGGTAGCGGTTAATATTGCTAAAGCATTGAATGGACTTCTCAATCAGCTCATCACCGCTGTTAAAAGGCTTTAACGCAGGCTTGCCCGATACATCAACATCCATATCCCAAGGTTTCAGGGTATCCAATTGCAAAGCTTCCCTGCGCTTTTCTGCCTGTTCCCTAAGAATAGGCACAATTTCCTTTTCAATTGCCTCGTGGAAAGCGTAGCAATCCTGCGGGGTATAGTCAAATCTTCCTAAGGCCTGGAACATGTAATCGCGGAAGTTTTCGAACCCTGCGTTTACAGCAACCTTATGGCGCAATACGCGCAGATGGTCAAAAAGCTGATCAAGCTGATCCTTGTCCTGTAAGCGGCGGGCGGTGATCTTTTCCCAAACTTCCTGCCTTTTTGCGCGGTCGGTATCCTTTAAAAATACAGACGCCTGCTCCAAAGTAAATTCCTTATCACCGATATGAACCGACATCGAGCCGGTTATTGATTGATATTTCTGCTGCTCAACCTGGATCTCGGTCTGGATGGGAATGTTCTCTTCCCTGAATAGTTCCAATGATTTTTTAACGCCACGCAGGTAAATGAAATATTTATCGTGATCCAGTTTGTCAACCAATTCGCTGTTAACCAGCTTTATATTCAGGTCGTTACTGAAGGGAGCAATCTTTGGCTCAATTTCGGTAGCAAAGTATTGAAAGTTTTGCAATAGTTCTTCGCTGGTGGTATCGCAGGTCATCCGGATATAGCGCCAGGCAAAATCTTCTTCCAGGGCGGCTTCAACCTCGCTGCGGTCATGCAGCCATTTTTCAAGGTCGGCCACTGAATTTATAGCGCGGTCGCGTAGTTCAATATAAAGCGGTTCCAGGCTTTCCCATTTAATTTCGAAGCCGGCTGGGATATATGTTCTTGTTTTTTTGTGGATCATGGTTATCTAATTTGCAGATATGCAAATGTGCAGATGTGCGGATGAATATCCAAGAAATAAAAAAGAATGTCATGCTGAACTTGTTTCAGCATGACATTCTTAAATAACGATCCTATCTTCCGGACTTTCGGACTCCTCCCACTACTTCTTCGCATACAACGTCTCCGACATCAGCTTCAACCCATCCTCATAGCTTGTTGGCTTCACCTTAAACGCCTTTTCAAACTTGTCGCTGTTAAAAATATAATCGTGATCATATTGGTAGTACATTTCAACCGTGCCCATTACCACTTTTTTGAATAAACCAAAGATCCAAAGCATAAACTTTTTAACCGTGAAAAACTTAGGTTTAACTCCATAAACACGCGCCGTCATTTCAATAAACTGCTTGCCGGTAATAGCAGGTGCAGTCGGCATGTGCCAGACCTGGTTATCACTTTCCGGGTGCTGGCCCAGCAGGAACATACCCTTACCCATATCAGGGATATAGCTAAAATTATGCAGCTTGTTTGGGTTGCCTATCCACTGAGCTGTTTCGCCTTTGGCATATTTGTCCAGCACCATCATATCTACAAAGCTGTTCATGTTGTCGGTGCCGTAAAAGTCGGCGCCGCGGGCTATTGAAGCACGGATGGTGCCTGCTTTTACTTCAGTCATCAGCATGTTTGCAATTTTAGCGCGGATGCCGCCTTTTACGCTGCAAGGTTTATAAGGTGTTTCTTCCTTCATCGGTCCGTCAACCAGGCCGTACATGTAAACGTTGTCAAAGAATATCAGCCTGGCGCCGGTTTCCTTACCCAGGTTGATAAAGTTTTGCATAATAACCGGCCACTGTTCGGCCCAGATCTTTTTGTCGTAAACCAACCCGGCAGTTAGATAAATTACAGACGATCCCTTTGACGCTTCCAGCAATTCGTTATAATTTAAAAGGTCAGCCTTTTTCCAGCTTACATTTTTATTATCGCTTTTAATTGGCTTGCGACTTACAAGACGGATGGTTTCATTAATATTTTCAAGTTCGCGGGTAAGTGCATTCGCTACTGCGCCGCCGGCTCCTAATATGGTGTGCATAATTTTTCGTTTTTGATTTAATCAAAGGTACATCAGCTTTGACGCTCAAAACGTTAACAAAAGATAAGGAATTGAGTTGATTAGAGGTTAGAGATCAGAGATTAGGCCTCATTGTTTAGAAAGCTGCATTTCGGCGGTATCCTGCTAATTCTCAAATCCTGTAAACGGCGAAGCCCTCTTGAACGCCTTAAAAAAAAATAAAAACGTAAAAAATTCTGATTCAGACATTGACATGTAACTCTAATACAATTCTAATACCTATTATGTTTTTTTTAATAAGATTGGGGTTAACTTTATAACATCAAACTTAAATCATGAAAAAGCATCTCTTCTTTTTTGCAGTAATATTTTTCACTTCAAGTTGCTTTGCATTTGCCCAAAACAAAATAGATAAATATTGCCAGGTTATAATAGGCCCTAAAAACGGTTTAACAACCAAAAGGATAGCAAAAATTTCCTTTGGCGATAACAAAGATTTATTTGCGCTAAAAGACACCACTGTTTTCCAAAAGCTACATTTTAATGTTGATCACATGGTAACCGAAACCGATGTTTTAAATTACATGAGCAAATCAGGATGGACTTTAGTTGATATTCATTCCGCATTTCAATACAACCATTATGAGGTGATATATTTCAAAAAAGCATTTGACATTTCAGAGTTGGCAGAAACTCCATCAAATTAAATTATTGCTCTGCTTCAAATCCAAGATCCGAAATCATTTACCTCGCCTCTACTAATATTCTTCTTCTTATCCTCGACAACGAAACCGGCGTTATCCCTAAAAAGTGGGCAATGTAATGCTGCGGCATGCGCTGCAGGATTTCGCGGCCGGTGCTTAACAAATCCATATAGCGTTCTTCGGGTGTTTTTGTAACAAACCCGGATACCCGGTCTTCATAGCAGATCAAATAATGTTCAGCTACCAGGCGACCGAAGCGTTCCATTTTATAGGCCAGCATGGGGTTTGCCAACATGAGCTGCATATTTTTATGGGTGATGGTGATCAGCTCTGTGTCCGTAAGCGCCTGGATATAGCTTACTGCCGGCGTTTGTGTCAGATAGCTTTTGTAAGAACTGACATACTCATTTTCAAAACTAAAATAGCCGGTTAGTTCCTCGCCGTCTTTAACATAATAATACCTCACAGCACCTGCTACAATAAAGCCAATATCTTTACAGGTCATTCCCGGCTCCACAAAATGCTTGCGTTTCTTTAAGGTGCTGAATGAAAGATGCTGCGTAAATACGATCCATTCCGCCTCGTTAAACTCAACATACTTTTTAAGCTGTTCCCTGAAAATGCCTTGTGCTTTTAACTCGTCCATGGTTTTGCTGATGTGCGGATATGCAAATGTGCGGATGTGCAAATGAAAATCCAAAGAAAACCTTAATAGATTTACTCCCGATAAACCACCAAGCTTTCTATCTTTCGGACTTTACTCACTTTCCGGACTTCCGGACTCCCTACCTAATCCACAACCTGTCCAGCAAAAAGAATACCGCAAATACAACGCTGGCTATTCCATTAGTGGTCATAAATGCAAAGTTAACGCGACTCAAATCATTGGGTTTTACAAGCAGGTGCTGGTAGATCAGCATGGTGCAGAAGAAAACGATACCTACATAATACAGTACGCCAACCTGCGTAAAAAATATCGGCATGATAACAAAAGCTGCAGAAAGGATATGTAAAAAGGTAGATAACCTCAAAGCGTTTACCTTACCCAAATATGCGGGGATGGAATGCAGGTTTTCGCTGCGGTCGAAGTCTTCATCCTGTAAGGCATAGATAATATCGAAACCGCTTACCCAGCAAAGTACAGCAAATGAAAAGAATAAGGGCGTTAACGCAAATTGCCCGGTTATTACCAAATAAGCCCCTATAGGCGCTAAGGATAAACCCAAACCCAATACCAAATGGCAAAGCGCGGTAAACCGTTTAGTAGCGCTGTAACCTAATACTACCAGCAAAGCTACCGGCGAAAGATAAAAACAAAGATCATTTATAAACCAGGTGGTAGCAATAAACAACAGGCAATTAACAATAGTAAATGTCAACGCCGCTGCCGGGCTGATCCTGCCTGACGGAATATCCCGTTGTTTGGTACGCGGGTTTTTTGAATCGATATCCCTGTCAAGGTACCTGTTGAACGCCATTGCCGAATTACGGGCAAACACCATACACAGAATCATCATTACCAGCTTCATCCAGTCGAACCGGTGATCGGTAGTGGTAACTGCCAGAAAGAAGCCGATAAAGGCAAAAGGCATGGCAAAAATGGTGTGCGTGAAGGTAACTAAGGAAAGATACTTTTTCATGTATAAAGCGTTAAAACGGGTGTCATGCTGAGGCACTCGAAGCATGCGGGCAAAGGCCTCTGCGCTCACCCTTCGAGTGCCTCAGGGTGACACCCCTGAAGACTATGCAAAATTAGCAATTATTTATGCCATTTGGCTCTTTCATACTGAACAGGCCATTTTGTTTCGTGGTCCAGCTCGTGCGCGGCACGTAAGGGGAAATATGGATCGCGTAAAAACTCGCGTGCCATGATAACAAAGTCAGCCTGCCCGGTTTGGATGATCTCGTCTGCCTGTTTGGATTCTGTGATCAGGCCAACTGCCCCGGTTAAGATCCCTGCTTCCTTTTTTACTTTTTCGGCAAACTCAACCTGGTAACCGGGTTTTAACGGAATTTTAGCCGTGGCAACATTACCACCTGTTGAGCAATCAATCAGGTCGACACCTTTATTGATCAACTCCTTCGCAAGATAAACGGAATCGTCGGCAGTCCAGCCGCCTTCGGTCCAGTCGGTTGCCGAAATACGGACAAACAGCGGGTTTTCTGCCGGCCATACTTCTTTCACGCTCTCAATAACTTCCAGTAAAAACCGGATCCGGTTTTCAAACGAGCCGCCATATTCATCGGTACGATGGTTGCTCAACGGCGATAAAAACTCGTGGATCAAATAACCGTGTGCGCCATGCAGCTCAATCACCTTAAAACCTGCTTTTAAAGCACGCGCTGCTGCCGCCTTAAAATCAGCTTTTACTTTTTCAATACCGGCTTTATCCAGCTCCAACGGCGGTTCTTCCGTCGGGGTAAATGGTATCGCGCTCGGAGCTACAGCTTTCCATCCATTCGGCTGATCCGAGGAAATCTGCGCGTTCCCGTTCCATGGCAATTCATGACTGGCCTTCCTGCCTGCATGAGCCAGTTGCGTTCCAGCTACCGAACCATGTGCATGAATAAAATCGGTTATTTCTTTTAGTTTTTCAATGTGTTCGTCTTTATAGATTCCTAAATCCCCATAAGAGATCCTACCCTCCGGCGATACGGCCGTTGCCTCAGTAATGATCAAAGCAGCGCCGCCAACAGCCCGGCTGCCCAAGTGCACCAGGTGCCAGTTATTGGCAAAACCGTCCTCGCTGCTGTATTCACACATTGGCGATACCACAAGGCGGTTCTTAAATTCAACGTTCTTTATTTTTATAGGAGAAAACAGGTGTGGCATAAATACTTTTTATATGTAAAGATGCAGAAGAGGTAGTTTGTTTTTATTGTTTGATGGGATTTTTACGGTGGGATGATAGGGAAAAACTCACCGAATTGTCATTGCGAGGAACGAAGCAACCGCGAACTTTGCAGAGCGAACAGACAAGTTTATCAACCCGAATGGTGGAGATGCATAGCGACGAGGTTGCTTCGTCGTTCCTCCTCGCAATGACAAATTTTTTTATCTTTTATCAATTAAAAGCATACTCCCTCCCCTTAACTCCCACAACTGGCGGCACATGCGTTTTCTCAAACAAATCATAACCCGGCTTCATGGTTTTCCAAAAGGCAAGTGAGGGATAGCGTGAATATTTATACATGTGTTCATTATCCATCCGGAACGGAAAGATATCAAGATCTATCTTTTGCTGACCGGCTTCAAAAGCTTTATAAACCAGCGTGAAAATTTCGTCAATCCGTGGATCGGTCATGGCATAGCAACCTATTGAGGCACAATTGCCGTGCACCATTATCTCTTTGCCGGTATAGCCCTTTAATTGTTCCAGTTTGTTTGGATAGCCCACATTTATAGCCAGGTGATAATTGCTTACCGGGTTTAATTGCTTTGGCTCAATGATGTAAAAGCCCTCCGGGCTCTTCCCATCCCCTGATTGTGTTTTAGTGCCCAGCCCGCCCGAGTAGGTGCAAACCTCGTAGGTTTTAAATAGCTTATATTGTTTACCTGCCTTTACCCAAACTTCCAACTCGCTTATTTCCTTAAAGATCCTGATGTAAATGGGTGAGTTTGGTTTAAATCCTTTGGCTTTTAGCTCATCCTGGAGTTTTGGCCATACGGTTAAACGTACAGCTTTTGCACGATCGCTATCGGGCAAATTGCTTTTTGGGCTGATGAGCAACGAAGCCACCAGCAGGAGGCAAAGTAATTTAGGCATCGGTTTATTTTTAGTAATTGGTAAAATACCATATTGAATCAACTATATTATTAGTTAATTCAATAACCGAACGCTTTAACATTTAAAATATTGTTTTACAACAAATTGCCTCAGCATCTATTCAAACTAAATCTGAAATCGAAAATCCGAAATCTGAAATCCTCTCCTATATCCCCAGCACCTGCTTAAGCTTCACATAGCCAGTTTTACTCACCGGCACCTTAGCGCCAGATTTCAAGATGGCCAAATGTGCATCCTTTTCGTAAGGGTCAATCCGGGTAATTTGTTGAATGGCGATGATATAGGAACGATGAACGCGGACAAACTGTCGAGGATCCAGCGTTTGTTCAAAAAAGTTCATGGTTTTATTTTTGAGGAAAGAGCCCTCAGAGGTATATACGCTTACATAGTCATCATCAGCAGCAAGGTATTCAACGTCCTGCACCGGGATGATCTTGACTTTAGTACCTGTCTTAACAACTATCCGCTCATGCTGCGCCGGCGAGTTTGATGCCGTTTCCAGCAGCTCCTCGGTATGCTTTTTTGCAGCAACCGGTTCGGTTGAGGTAGACAGGTATTTATCTATCGCCTTATTAAAGCGATCCTTGTTAAAGGGTTTTAGCAGATAATCAACCGCGTGTGCTTCAAAGGCCTTTATGGCATACTCGTCAAATGCAGTGGTGAATATTACAGCGGGCGGGTTTTCAACCAGCTCCAGCATTTCAAAGCCATTTATTTTGGGCATCTGCACATCCAGAAAAATCAGGTCGGGCTGGTGCTGCTGAATTGCCTTGAGCCCCTCAAAGCCATCACCACATTCCTGCATCACCTCAATTTGAGGATATGCCTGCAAATACTCTAATACAACCATCCGGGCCAAAGGCTCGTCATCAATAACTAATACGCGTTTCATATTTTATAACTGCGGTACTTTAATAATAGTTGTAAATATATTATCATTTGCATGAGTTTCCATCAAATCATTACGTGCAAAAAGCAAATATAATCTGCGTTGTACTCCGCGAAGCCCAAAACCGGTGCCTTTTCGTGGCCTTGATGTCTGTGGATCATAAGGGTTTTGCACCATCATTACCAGGTAGTTACCATCCATTTCAGCTCTTATGCTTACCACCACATCGCCTATGGTGTCATACAAACCAAATTTTATGGCATTTTCAACAATGGGCTGCAAAAGCATCGACGGTAATACCGCCTGTCCCGATTTTTCGTCGCAGCTGATCTCGGTCTGCAACCGATGCCCGAACCGCACCTTTTCAATATCAAGGTAGAGGTTCAAATGCGTCAGCTCCTCGGTTAATGGCACTTGTTGCTGATCGTCCTTCTTTAAAGTTCCGCGCAAAAAGTCTGAAAGCTGGTGGATCATCCGCCTTGCTTCGTCCGGCTTAAAGCCAATAAGGGCATTTATGGAGTTTAAGCTATTGAATAAAAAGTGTGGTTGTAGTTGCTGCCTTAAGTTATATAGTTCCGCATCGCGGGCCAGCTGTTCGGCTTCGGTTTTGCGTTTTTCATTTTCCTTTTGATCCAGCTGCGTATAATACAGCATACTGATCATCGCCATCCAGCCTATGGCCAAAAAGTTAGTAAAAAGCCTAATTATGAGCGAGTTGGATAAAAAACTGGTATAGGCCGGCCCAGTGGCCAAAAACGGAAGCACCCACCGGCTGCCAAATGCACAAATAGTCGCAAGAGCTGCTATCCAGATCAGGATATTAAGGTAGTTGCCTTTTTCAGGCTGATAATAGCGTAGGTTATTATTGATGAGCCAGCATGCTGAAGCAAGCAGAATGGTACAAACCAACCCGTCCGTTGAGGCAATATACCATATAAACCCAAAGCTGTGGATCACATACGTATGCAAGCCAGCCCAAATCAGCCCGCAAGTAATAAAACCTGCGTACAGCCGTGAAGTAGATATGTTGGTTGGTATGGCCATTTTTTTTAGAAGTCCGGAAAGTCGGGAAAGTCAGTAAAGACCGAAAGTCCGGAAGGCTTGTGTTGGTTGTTTGGTTTTAAGTGTTTTATGTTAGGAGATCAACACCGACTACAATTAGTAGCTTCTTATGTCGACCCCAGCAAAAATTGAAACGCCTTTAAGTATTAAAATCTTATCGCTCCCTACTGATGCGGTGCTTTTTAGCCTTTTGTCCTCAATTCCTGCAAACACGGCAGCAATATCAGGAACTACCTGCCAGTGCGGAGGAACGATCATTTTCACGCCGCCGAAAATCTGCGTAATATCGATGATCACTTTACCGTTGATGTCCGCCTGGGTAAAATCCAGTTCGGCACCGCCGAAAATGTTTACTATCTCGCCGCCTTTAAAATTCTTGGAAAGGATGGTCTTTTTTACCGATCCGAATACGGATACAGTGTCGAGGTAATCATCTCCTGTTGGCTTGTATGATCCCGACGGGCTAAAATGTGTAGCCTTCGGCCCTGCTTCGGGATCAATGGTATAATCAACAATCGGGTCCGCAGGAGGCGTGCCAGTACCTGTTTTCCAGTCCCATTTATTATCCTGTTGGGCATTAATGTTTGGGTCGAAACGGTTGTTGCGCCTTACTATCATCCAGATGCCGAATGCAATTATGCCGGCCGGCCAGATAACGCCACTTGCCCCGTGTAAATTATTTACTAATAGTAATATTGAGCCAACAATTATCAGTGTCATGGCAGATGGTTTCCTGAAGTTATTTTTAAAACCCAGGTACAGGCCAAATCCCATTATCCATAATGGCCAAAGTGCAATTCTGTCGGGAAAAAAATCGAATTGCTCAAGCAGCATTACGCCTCCCACTATCAGTAAAAACATCCCAGCCAGGGCTTTGCCATTGCGGGGATTATTAGGGTGTACTATATCGTTGTCCATTATATTATTCTGCAAAGTAAATCTTGTCCAAAACTAAGGTAACATTCTAAGTGTGGCAAACAAAAACTGGCGGTATATTTAAAGAAGTCGGTAAGACAATGTAAAGTGTCGGTGAAAAAGTTGGATGCATTAACAATTTATTCCGCGAATTTAATTTAGGCTAACTTCCACGCTCCAGTCTGCCCCGCTTTCAACGTGGTAGATCTTCCCAAAGTCGCCCATATTTATAGCAAACGAAAGCTGTAAAAGGCTGTTGATATAAGCCAATGGTTTGCCCTCTGCAACACCGCCAAAAGTTTGGCTGTAAGGCATATCGCCCTTGTAAATTTGCTTGTCTTTATAGCGAATGATAACGTGTACAATATCGCCGTATTTGGGTTGAAGCTGATCGAACAAAGTCTGCGGGATGTTTGTCCACACGTTGCCATATTGCACATCCAGCACCGGGATATCGCCCTTGATCGCTTTGCCTGCCAATACAGCTTGTTGATATGGAATAGATACTACTTGTTTTGGCAAAAGCGGACCAACCTGCTCAAATGTAATTACTCCCGCAGCCAGCCTGGCGGCGGTAAAAGCGTATACATCGCGGCCATGAAAAGTGTATGATTTTTTTGAATCCTTACGGCGATTAACTTCTTCGTCTATCGACCTGATCTCATCGATTCCCAATGATTCTGCAACCAGGGTCAAGGTACCATTGTCGGGCGTAACGATAAAATGGCCCGATTTTGTTTTCAGTACAACCGATTTACGTGCAGTGCCAACACCGGGGTCAACTACCGAAACAAACACCGTACCGGCCGGCCAGTATCTAACAGTTTGTTCCAGGCGATACGATGCCTCCCAGATGTTATAAGCTGGAATCTCATGCGTAAGGTCAAACAGTTTCAGATCGGTTGAAACACCCATAGAAACACCCTTCATGGCTGAAACAGCACCATCTTTTAAACCAAAATCCGACTGAAAAACAACTATTTTATTTTGTGCCGATGCTATTACAGACGATAAAGAAAGGACTGTAAAGAAGATAAGTGAACGTAAATTTTTATTCATGCTGCTAATTTTATATGACCCTTACAAATTAATGCTTTTTAATATATTTATTGCATCACAATTTATATAAATGGAGCAAGAGTTTACTACTTCAATATATTGGAAAATAGCTTACATCGCCGGATCAATCGCAATTGCCGGGTTCGTCATATTTATTTCCTTTTTTAAAGTCCCCAACCCAAATTCCAATGTACTATTTGCTCCTTTGATATTCGTAATTTTTGCCATTTGCGTTATAATAAACATGATAAAACGCAAGGTCAGTATTTCAGATTACAGTATAATTAAATCAAGCATCTGGGGCGTAAAGGAAATACCTAACGAAGATGTTAAAGGTTTTAAAATTGGAGATAAAGCAATTTATATTAAGTCCATCAGTGGAAATGCAAGAATATCAATAAGAGATTATACCACTATCGAAAACGTTAGTGAACTGGTTAAGTGTCTAAATGAACGTTACACCAATTTAGACGAGGTTGAATATAAAGCTGAATTAGGGGAAATTTTACAGGACCAAAATCTTGGAATTTCTGAAGAAGAAAGAAAACAATCCTTAAATAAAGCAAGACAAATGTCAATGGCATATAATGTCGGCGGATTTTTATTGTTCTTTTTGTCACTTCTAATCTTTAAGTACAACCCCATTGTTGATTTTATCGTTTTGATTTATCCGTTAGCCGGGGTGCTGATCATGATTCTAAGTAAAGGATTAATCAAACTTATAAGCAAAAAAAACAGCGCCTACTATCATATTTTTATTGGAATGTATATGGCTGTGATAGTTACATTAATCAAAACAATTGTTGATTACAACGTATATCAATATAGCAATTTATGGGTAACGGTATTAGCTTGCAGTGTTATTCTTATACTTGTTTTCTACGTCATCAGCATTAAAAAATCCACCAACATGGTTGCGGGTCAATTTATTATGGCTATAATAATCTCGTTTTGTTACTCGTACGGCTCAATTCTTAAAATCAACTGTACTTTCGATAAATCGCCATCTCAACTATATACACCTGTAATAATAGATAAACACATCACCCATGGTAAAAAAGATAGCTACTATTTGAAACTTAACCAGTGGGCTGCCAGACCTGTGCATGATACTGAAGTTGGCTACGATTTATATTATAGAACTAATATAGGGCAACATGTTGATGTTTATTTAAGGAAAGGTTTTTTAAACATTCCCTGGTTTACCATTTCCGACTAAAATAAAGAAAGCCACCCCGATAAACCGGGGCAGCTCTCAACCGCTATGAAAATGCGTTATTAAATTATACGTGTGTATAATTGGAGTCCTTATATTGAGCATCGCTGCGCTTATTGTGTTTCATAACCATCCAGGCACCTGTACCTATTATGGCAACCGGCCAAACAATACGGTCGGCGTTGTCAATGTTATCGGTAAGCAAGCAGGCAACACCAATAATGATCATCCAGATCCAAACCGGCTTCCTGAAGTTGTATTTACCACCCATGTACAGCCCGTAGCCTATGATCCACATCGGCCAGCTGTAAAGCCATTCGGGTATATAAAATAAGTCGAACTGGTCAATAAGCAATAAACCACCGATGATAATAATAATTATCCCGGCTATTACCTTGCCGTTGGTTTTGTTGGGGTTATCTATGATAGTTTCCATTGTTTCTAAATTTAAATCTTACCTAAAAGTACGGCAGTATTTAAAGTACAACAACGGAATATTGGTAAGGTGTTAACCAATGTCGGCAAAGACAAAGAAAGTGTCGGTGAAAAAATCGGGGTAAGGTTTGCGAAGTTGAACCCTCGCAAACCTTTCATGTATTATGCCTCCGGCTCCTGCTGGCTCAGGCAATGGAAGCTGCCTAACCCCCATATAATATCGGTAGAATCAATCCCGACAACCTTTCTGTCCGGGAAGCATTGCTGCAGGATCTCCAGGGCCCTCTCGTCATTAGCGCAGCGATATGTTGGTACCACAACAGCCGAGTTGGCAATATAGAAATTAGCGTATGATGCCGGTAAACGCTGATCTTCGTAGATCACAGCATCAGGCATTGGCAGTTCAACAATGTTCAGTTGCTTACCATTAAGCAGCCGCATGGTTTTTAGCTGTTCAAGGTTCTCTTGCAACAGGTGATAATTTTCGTCGTCTTTCTTTTCTTCAACCACAGTAACCACGGTATCCTCGTTTACAAAGCGGGTAATATCGTCAATATGGCCATCGGTATCATCGCCCACAATACCATCGCCCAGCCATAATATTTGCTGAACACCATAGTAGTTTTGCAGATATTCTTCTATTCGCTGCTGGTTTAAATGCGGGTTACGGTTCTTATTGAGCAGGCATGCTGTTGTGGTTATCAAGGTCCCCTCACCGTTAAAATCGACAGAGCCGCCCTCCATTACAATACCAGGATGGTATACCGGCAAACCGAAGCGCTCACCAATTTTTGTAGGGATCACATCATCAAGGTCAAACGGCGGATATTTGCTACCCCAGGCATTGTAGCCCCAATCAACTATTGCCTTTTGTTTGGTATCCGGGTTCACCAAAAACGCCGGACCATGATCCCTGCACCAGGCATCATTGGTTTCAAACTCAAAAAACTCAATTTGTTTTAAATCAACCCCGGCAGCTAATAGATGTTGCTTGGCAAAGGATGCCATTTGCTCATCCTTTACATTAATGCGCACTAACTCACCTTCACTAACTATCTTAATAAACTCGCAGTACTTGGGATAGATCAAATCTATCTTACCCGGCCATGATGCTTCCTTATGGGGCCAGCTTAACCAGGTGGCTGTATGTTTTGCCCATTCTGCGGGGAAGAAGAAGTTGTTCTGTTTGGGGGTGTTCATAGTTGAATAGTTTATGGCAAATTATAGGGTGTCATACTGAGGCACTCGAAGTATGCGGGCAAAGGCCTCTACGCGCACCCTTCGAGTGCCTCAGGGTGACACCCAAGGTAATTTTATTAATCCTCGTCGAGAAACCGTTTTGTTATGGGCTGGTAAGAATCTATACGGCGATCGCGCATAAACGGCCAATGACTCCTGTAATAATCTGATTTGTCCAAATCCAATTCCTGTACCACCACTTCCTCCTCATCTGTAGACGTTTGATGGATTAAGGCACCGAACGGATTGGCAAAAAATGATCCGCCCCAAAACTTAACACCGGCTTCCTCACCTACCCTGTTCACGCTTACTACGTGCACGCCATTAGCAACCGCATGTGAGCGCTGGATAGTTTGCCATGCATTATATTGTTCAACGTTTGTTGCTTCGTCCTGTGTAGTGGCCCAGCCAATTGCTGTTGGGTAGAATAAGATTTCGGCACCCATCATAGCTGTTATGCGCGAAGCTTCAGGGTACCACTGATCCCAGCAGATGAGCACTCCTATTGTAGCATATTTTGTTTTGAATACCTTGTAACCAAGATCGCCGGGGGTAAAGTAAAATTTCTCGTAAAAGCCGGGGTCATCAGGAATGTGCATTTTGCGATATTTACCTAAATAAGCGCCATCTGCATCTAAAACTGCGGTGGTGTTGTGGTAAATTCCCTGCGCCCGTTTTTCAAATAACGAGGCGATGATCACAACATTCAGCTCCTTTGCTACAGCAGATAAAGCATCAGTAGACGGGCCGGGGATAGATTCAGCGAGTTTAAAATTGTCGTAGTCCTCAACATCGCAAAAATAAAGCGAAGTGAACAGTTCCTGCAGGCAAACTATCTGCGCGCCTTTTTGGGCGGCTTCACGTACCTTAACAATTGCTTTATCTAAATTTTCCTGCTTGTTGGCTGTACAGGTCATTTGTACAATGCCTACTTTTACTTTACTCATCTCGCTAAAATTTGCGCAAAAGTACGGTTTTAGTCCGAAAGTCGGGATAATCCGAGCGATCGAAGAATGAATATTACATTTAACAAATGTTAGGATTATATAAGGTGGGTTTTGTTTTTGTCTTCCGGACTTTACCGACTTTCCGGACTTCCGGACTTTTCCAAATAAACCAGCCCATTAACCGTATTAACCAATTCCTCCAAACCGAATGGCTTTGTTATGATGGCATCGCATCCGCAGGCAAGCAGGTCGTTTTTATTTAGATAGGCAGAGCAAATTACTACAGGAATATTATTGAGCTGGTGGTGCGCTTTTAATTGGCGACAAATATCATCGCCGCTGTTGCCGTTCAGTTTGTAGTCAAGCATTACCAGGTCGGGTTTATAGGACAGGATCGCCTGAATTATATTGTCGCCATCAGAAGTTATCCGCACTTCAAAGTGTTCGTATAACAATGCTTCCTTAACAATATCCAGGATATCCAGGTTGTCGTCAAGCATCAGGATCCGCTTTAGCATAGTAAGTTCAGTTAGTTGATGTAGAGTATTGGCTATACTATGTTGGATTTAAAAATTAGCGATTGGTTTAACTCTATAACGAAATAAAACCAGCGATATTTGATTTTACCCGGCTAAAATTTGGCACCCAGTTATATTTCGATAAAAAAGCTACCTTTATTATAATGATGTACAAAAGCACCTTACTGTTTTTTGCCGCCGGGGTAGCTTTGGGAGTCGGGGTTGGCCTGATCATTAATAACCTGGCAATAGGTATGGGCTTAGGCGCCGCTCTGGGATTAATATTTGCGCGACGATATAGGGAGAGTCGTAAAGTCAAACGTTAGTTCATAGAACAAAAGGATTATTTAATTCTGAGAAACCAAGGCATCTTTCGGACTTTCCTGACTTTCGGACTAATAAATCAAAAATCATGATACATGCTTCTGAACGTGCTGCGGATACCAAAAGTTATCTGGGTGGTCTTCCGGGTGCCTAAATCATTCTTTTCATTACGCACTAATCCGCCAAGTTCAAAACGCATATTGTATTTAGGGTTTATCAGGTATGATACTGTTCCCTCGGTGTAATACAAGGAGGTTGTTATCCCCTGGCCTATGTTGGTTGTAGTATTTGACGGCGTAGGCAAGGCAACATCCTTACCATAATTCATAATTGCAGAGTTGAGGCCGTATTTTGCATAATTTACCTGTCCCATAAAGTCAAACCTGCCGTAGGTATAATTAAGGATCCCGATAAATTCCCTGAAATTCGCGCCAATAGGATCCGCGAGTGGTTGGCTGTAATCGGTATAACTTGTAATTGCCTGCGGGCTTGAATAGGTATACGGCTTAACCGTATTATATTCAAACAAATAGTTAAAGCCTTCAACCTTAAACAAATCAGCGCCGCGGATACCTACCTGGAAGCCGTTTGCGTTATCTGACAGGCTGCCGGAGAATGCATCTCCTGTTTTAATATTATCTAACAACAGCTGGGCGTATACCGCTGTTTTGTCGAAGATCTTGTATTTGCCGGTGAATCCCACAAGCACATTGTCAGGTTGGGATGATGGGCCGAGCGAACTGGCAAAAAATACGGGATTAATATAATTCGCATCAAAGCCATGGAATTTTCCGTTATCGTCAGCCTCCTGAGCAATCAATGCATTAAAGAAACCCAGCGACAGTTTGTTGGTAACATTCCAATCTAAGTAATGAAAGGCAGCCCATTTACGGCGATTGCTACCAAATGTGTCGAATTTTGGCAGTTGCATATCTTCAAGGTAGGCCCACATCATCATATATTGAACCTTACCAACATTCGCAGTTAACCGAAGCAGCGGGTAATTGGCCGAATAATCAGACAAAAGCAAGGACCGGTAACCATCACCTATAAAGGTTTTATCAGTTCCCAGGGTAATATTTAATTGCTTAATTGGCGAATAAGACATAATTGCCGTTACGTACGACCAATCAGTTAGTCCCGGAGTTTTACCATTATAATTCCTGTCGTAAGCCTGACCGGGCACAAATCCGTACCTGGTTACAACATCTTTATAATATCCCGCAAACTTACCCGAGTTTTCAAAGCCGCTGGTATAAAAGAAGAACTTATCGCCCACGGTACCTCCAAACTGGAAACCACGGGTATTAATATTGGTAGTTATTTTATCCGAGAAATCACGACCATATCCAAAATCGGTTAAATAATCGCCATAAAAAGTGTACTCCTTTGTTTTTACATCGAACAAATGTTCGTTAAATAATTTACGCCACGCCCATGCCTTACGGTTGGTATCAACGCCGCGGTTCATTATAGCATTATACGTAGGGCGTAAAGTACTATCGAGTAAAAATGGCTTTAGCGATGTATGTATCGAACTGTTTGTTGAATAGACGCTTGAATTAAATTTTTGGTCGAGCTGATAGGAATAAGGGATGTAAACAGCCTGTGCCTTACTTAAATTTACTGAAAACGCTATAATTACAAGGAGAAGTATTAGTTTTTTCATAGATAAGCATTTGATGTTTTACACCGCAACAAAATAAGTATTATTTATGATGAAATAAAAATTTGATTTATTAACAGGTAAAATATCGGCGTTAAAACGAACACACAACATACTTGCCGCATTTCAATACTGAATAATACACTATATTTTACCATATTTGCAACCTTTTAAACGGCAACGCATTTTAAATATGTTAAAAGATGTTAAGCCGAACTTGTTTTAGTAAAAAAAGTGTTAAAAATCCTGATATTTACCCTGCAATAAACCATTATTTGTGATCCATGCAATACAAAAAAATAAATAATCTTTTAGGCTGGCTTTGTTTCGCCATAGCGTCAATTACTTATATTTTAACGTTAGAGCCGTCTGTAAGTTTTTGGGACTGCGGTGAGTTTATCTCATGCGCATATCGGTTACAGGTAGCTCACCAACCTGGTTACCCGGTGTTCGCCATGTTGGGTAAAATGTTTTCATTACTATCATTTGGCAATGCTGCAAAAGTTCCTTATTTCACCAATATGGGCTCTGCAATTGCAAGCGGTGCAACCATCATGTTCCTGTTTTGGACCATTACCGCATTGGCAAAAAAATTATTAGCCGGCAAACCTGGCGAAGAAGAAAATCAAGACAGAACCATCCTGATTATGGGTGCAGGCCTGGTAGGCGCGCTTGCCTTTACTTATACCGATACTTTTTGGTTCTCGGCTGTTGAAACCATCGTGTTTGCCCTATCATCATTGTGTACAGCTATAGTTTTTTGGGCGATACTTAAGTGGGATGCAATTGCTGACGAGCCCGGTGCTGATAAATGGATAGTGTTTATCGCATATATTATAGGCCTTTCAATAGGGATCCACCTGTTAAACCTGTTAACCATACCGGCAATTGCCATGGTTTATTATTTCCGCCGTGGTAAAAACATTAATGTTCGCGGGGCAATTGGCACGTTTTTAATTGGCGTGCTTATTTTGGTTCTGGTGCAATATGGTATCAGGGGTTATACTATTAAAATAGCTGCTTACTTCGATCTTTACTTTGTAAATTCATTGGGTACTGGTTTCTGGAGCGGCGCATTTGTTTGGTTCCTTATGATTGTTGCTGCTTTGGTTGCCGGCATTTATTACAGTATCAAATACAAAAAGCCGCTAATGAACCTGGCTTTTTTATGTGTGACATTCGTATATTTTGGCTATAGTTCATTTGCTTACATCCCTATCAGGGCTACCGCAAATCCCGATTTGAACAACTCACATCCGGACAACGCCTTTATATTATACGGTTACCTGAACCGGATCCAGTATGGTGAAAACCCATTGTTATTCGGCCAGTATTTTGACGCTAAGGTTGTTGGCCAAACGGAAGGCGCCACCCTTTATCGTAAAGGTAAAACCAAGTATGAAGACGCGGGCAAAAAACAAAACTACGAATACGATCACACCACATTCCTGCCGCGTATGTATAGCGCCGAGGGTCAGGATCCGCAGTTTTACCGCGAATGGCTTCAAATGGACCCTAGTGCCGCGCCTACGATGGGCGACAACCTGAAATGGCTTGCCAGCTGGCAGATCTATCAGATGTATGTTCGTTACTTCCTGTGGAACTTCGTAGGGAGATATAACGATTCGGACGGGCAGCAAAGCATGGCCGGAATCGATGGCAACTGGACCAGCGGAATATTAGACGGTACCAGGCATCTGCCAAAATCAGTAGTCGGCGGTACGCCAATCCCTAACCAGGGTTACCAGGACGGGCAAACTTATACACCATTATTTTTCTTACCATTGATTATTGGCTTAGCAGGCGCTATTTACCACTTTCAACGTAAAAAACGTGATGCACTGGTAGTATTGCTGCTATTCTTCTTTACTGGTATAGCTATCGTATTATACGTAAATCAACCAAGCATTCAGCCGCGTGAGCGTGACTATTCATACGTTGGCTCATTCTACGCCTTTGCCATTTGGATAGGTTTGGGCGTAATCGCTTTAGCCGAGCTGATCCGTGTTAAGCTAACACCCAAAACTTCTGCATTGGTAGCAACCGGCATCTGCCTGATCGCAGCCCCGGTAGTTATGGCAAAGCAGGAATGGAAGGCGCATGACCGCTCTACTAAGATGACGCCACATGATATGGCCTATAATTACCTGATCTCGTGCCCGCCAAATGCTATATTGTTTACTTATGGCGACAATGACACCTACTCGCTATGGTACGACCAGGAAGTAGAAGGCATCCGCCCTGACGTCCGCATCGTGAACCTCAGCTTGTTTACCGGCGACTGGTATATCCGCCAGATGCAGGGCAAAATGAACCAATCTGAACCATTGCCTATCACCATGCCGTATGATAAGTATAAGGAAGGTGTACGCGATGTGATCTATTTTGAAGATAAAAAGATCCCGGGATCGGTTGATATCAAGGAAGTTTTTGATTTCATTTCTTCCGACGATCCTTCGGTTCAGGGTAACTACGGCAATTACCTGCCAACTAAAAACCTTAAGATCACCGTCAACGCTGATGACGTCTTAAAGAACCATGTTATCACACCGGAACAGAAAGACAAGCTGGCCACCACTATGGAGTGGAAATATACTTCCAATTACGTAACCAAGGAAAACCTGGCCATGTTTGATATATTGGCGCACAACAACTGGAAAAGGCCTATTTGCTTTACCACTACCATTGGTAACGAAAACCTGATTGGTTTGCAACCATACCTTTATAAGGAAGGGTTTACCTATCATTTAATTCCGTTTAAACCGGACACTACTACACACGATCAATTGGGCAAAACCAACAGCCTGGTGATGTATGATAACATGATGAACAAATTTAAATATGGCAACTTTAAAACAGCTAAATATTTGGATCATGAGTCTACCACTATGTTTTACCCGGTTATGGTTACCACTTTCCTTGACCTGGCAGATGGCTTGATAAAGGATGGTCACCCTGACCTGGCTTTAAAAGCGCTGCATAAATATGACGAGGTAATGCCTGATATTAATCCGGGACTGGAAGTTGCAGACCGTAAAATATTTATGGCGCAAACTGCCTACAACCTTCATGACCTGGGCTTGGGAGATAAGTTTATTAAGAGTGTTGACGCTTACCTTGTTGATCAGCTTGATTACAACTACAGGCTGCTTAAAGACAACTCCAGTCAGCTTGATATGCGCACCATTCAATACGGCGTATCGTTCATTAATGCAATGGTTGGCATTACAGGCGACAATCACCAAACTGCTTTAAACAAACAGCTTACTGCACAGTTAAAGGATTACACCAATAAATTTGGCCCTGTGTTGCAAAGGCAACAATCGCAGCAATAATTGTTAAGACGATAATATTTGAAAAGCGGCCTTGTGAAAATAGGGCCGCTTTTTTATTTATCTTGGTCTTTAGTTTATGGCGATAGAAATTCAACTACAATCCACCCTTACCTGCCCTGTTTGCAGTTATCACAAAACGGAAACAATGCCGGTTGATGCTTGCCAGTATTTTTATGTTTGTGATGGCTGCGGCGCTGTTTTAAAACCAATAACCGGTGATTGTTGTGTGTTTTGCAGTTATGGTACGGTTAAATGCCCACCGATACAGGCTGGAGATTCGTGTTGTGGGTAAACTCTAAACGACATACAAATTTTTAACACAGAAATTGAGAAATTAATTTGCAGATTAAACAATATATCGTAATATTGCAATATATAATGGGATTAACAAAAACAGAAATATTCACCGAGGAGCAAAACAGGCTGGCTGTAATGCTTAAAGCGCTGGCGCATCCGGCTCGCATTGCCATTTTGCAGCAGATCATCAATGCAAATGCCTGCATCTGTGGCGACTTGTCTGTTGAGCTTGGCTTGGCGCAGGCTACCATCTCGCAGCATCTAAAAGAATTAAAAACTGCCGGATTAATCCAGGGAACCATTGAAGGCGTGAGCGTTTGTTATTGTATTGAACCAAAAGCGTGGGCCTTGCTTAAGGCACAGCTTACCGGCTTTCTGAATTCTCCTGATCTGCAACCCGGCTGCTGTTAAAAAAATTTGAATTAAACCATCGTAATATTGCAATAAACATTAAAGCCATGAATAAGATAGAATCGATAAACTGGAAGACTTTTAAGGATACATTATTACTAAATCCGGAACTTGACCTGCAATTTCAATACGCGGAAGGTAAGTTAGTAGATGCATCCTACCATATCACAGAAATTAAACAAGCACCCATAACGTCTGTTGATTGCGGCGGCGTGATGAATGCGTGGACAGAAATTATCGTTCAGCTTTGGGTTCCTGAAAATCAGCAGCAAGCGCGATCGATGAAGGTTAAAAAAGCTTTGTCTATTGTTGAGGTGGTAGAAAAAATGCTGCCACTTAATCCCAACGGAACGGTTAAGATCGAGTTCGGCAATTCGGAGTTTGATACCCGCCAGATGTTTCCTAATGAGATCACTGTCGACGGGGAGAACCTGGTCATCGATCTGCGCCCCGATGCGGTACAATGCAAAGCAATTAGCCGTGGCGGCAGCTGCGGAACAAACGACAAAGGTGAGGAATGCTGCGCACCCGTCGCTGAAAAACCAAAAATCCAATTAAAAAACCTTGCTGTTGCTGCCGAAAGCTGCTGCACACCCGGCGGAGGTTGCTGCTAATATTATTACCATGAAGACTCAACAAGCCGACAACTATCGCGAAGCCGTTATTGCCTTATTAGCTGCGGAAAAGCTGCCGACCGACGACCTGCCCAAAACCCTCGAAAACTTTGTAGTTACAACACAAGAGGAAGATCTGACTGGTGTAATTGGATTGGAGCTTTATGGCGACTATGCCTTACTACGTTCACTGGCGGTAAATAAAAATTATCGCAACCAGGGAATAGCCGGTAAACTACTGCAACAGGTGGAAGAACTTGCTACATCTAAAGGAATTAAAGCCATCTACCTGCTTACAGAAACTGCTCCTGCATATTTTAGCAGCAAGGGTTATGATACAATTACCAGGACAGACGTGCCAGCGAAAGTGCAGCAATCGTCCGAGTTTAGCTACGTTTGCCCGCAGTCGGCAATAGTAATGCAGAAACTACTTAACCAGGTACTATGAGCGCTAACGATTGTGCCCCTGCGGCAGAAAGAAAAAAACTAGGTTTCCTTGACCGGTTCTTAACCCTATGGATCTTTTTAGCAATGGCGGTAGGTGTCGGTATTGGCTACTTCATCCCCTCATCGGCGGGATTTATCAATTCCTTTTCCAGCGGGACCACAAATATCCCTTTGGCTATCGGATTAATATTAATGATGTACCCACCGCTTGCTAAAGTGAAATACGAGAATATGGGCGAGGTGTTTAAAGACACCAAAGTGTTGAGCGCATCTTTAGTGCTTAACTGGGTAGTAGGCCCGATACTGATGTTTGTTTTAGCTATCACCCTATTGCGCGATCACCCTGCTTATATGGTCGGCTTGATCTTAATCGGCCTTGCCCGCTGCATTGCCATGGTAGTAGTGTGGAACGAACTGGCCGAAGGCAACCGCGAATATGCTGCCGGATTAATTGCGCTAAACAGCATCTTCCAGGTATTATTATACAGCGTTTATGCCTATGTTTTCATTACCGTACTGCCGCCGCTGTTTGGCTTAAAAGGGTTGGCGGTAAACATCACCATATCCGAAATTGCGAAAAGTGTAGGTATTTATTTGGGTATCCCGTTTGCCGCCGGCATCATTAGCCGTTACACATTGATTGCCGTTAAAGGCGAACAATGGTTCAGGGAAAAGTATGTACCCTTTATCTCGCCGATAACCCTTATTGCTTTGCTGTTCACCATAGTGGTGATGTTCAGTTTAAAAGGGAACCTCATTTTGCAGATTCCGTTTGATGTTATCCGGATTGCTATTCCGCTGGTAATTTATTTTACCATCATGTTTTTACTAAGCTTCTTTATCGGCAAATCATTTGGGGCTGATTATTCACGAAGCACATCTATTGCATTCACTGCCACGGGCAACAATTTTGAATTGGCAATTGCTGTTGCTATTGGTGTATTTGGCATCAATTCGGGCGAGGCCTTTGCAGGGGTTATCGGGCCATTGGTTGAGGTACCGGCATTGATCGCCCTGGTAAATTTAGCCTTCTGGCTGCGTAAAAAATATTATCCAACAAAACTAACAACCAAAACAACATGAAAAACATACTGGTACTATGCACCGGCAACAGTTGCCGCAGCCAGATCGCCGAGGGTTATTTAAGATTTTTTGCCGAAGGTAAAGCCAATATTTACAGCGCAGGAATTGAAACCCACGGCGTAAACCCAAAAGCTATCCAGGTAATGACTGAAGATGGTATTGACATCAGTAAGCATACTTCAAATAATGTTGATGAGTATATAGCGATCCCATTTGACTATGTAATTACCGTTTGCGACAATGCAAATGAGGCTTGCCCGTTCTTTCCGGGTAATGTTAAGCGCTTTCACCAAAACTTCCCCGATCCCGCAAAGGCCACCGGCGATGCGGAACAGGTAATGAATGAATTTAGAAGAGTAAGGGACATGATAAAAAATTATGCCCGTGATTTTATAAGCCGCGAACTTTAAATTTACCAAGCTAATTATCAACAGGTCAAATTACCAACCCTGCCAAACTCGCCACCGGTGTTAAAATGGTGGGGGTAGTGATAGTTGCGGAATGTGCTGAATACTTCTTTATGTGTTTAGTTAGTCTTTGTAAAATAAGTTGTTTGGGCAATACTCAACGATCCGCCCTGGATATTTGGTGATGTGCCCATATAGTTATAAACAGCGGTTAAAACCAAATGTGTATCGTCAAGCTGGTTAATGGTGTTGCTGGATGAAAAGGAACTATTGCCATGAAGCGTTTGCGGTATAGCATCTGTAAGCGTTAATTTTAAATTATTGCTGCTGATATCATATTTGTAATGGTTGGCGCTGATCAAAACGGTGCCGCCCGCAATAGTTTCCTCCTTGCCGCCAAACGAATAGGTGCCACTGTATGAAATAAGGGCGGTATTGTCGCGGTTAAACTCATAAAAGTCGCCGGCTGTAAAAGCATTGCTGGTAAAAGTTGTATCGTGTGCCGATGTCGAGGCATCGGTAACCTGGTGCAAGGTTAATTTAGTAACCTGCCATTTGCCAATAATCTGTCCCATTTGAAAGGCGCTTTTATCTTTGTGACATGCCGATAAACCAAGCAGACAAACGAACATAAAGAGCAGGTACTTATTTTTCATGTTATATAATTTAGGCGTTTAGCTATTAGTATTACGATGGGGTAATCGCTTTCGCTACAAACGATGAAAATCAATTGTTATTTTCTGTGTTTGAGTACTATAATTTATTTTTCACTATTTTAGGTGTTACTATCACAGTTTAATAACCACCTGATTATGACAACCACAGCCGCCGAACCTGCTTACTGGTCATCCATCCAAAAAATAGCCTTTCGCTTTTTTACATTATTTTTTGTTCTGTATATATTTTTTAACCCTAACGGGGTAATACCGTTTACCGATGGGTTATTTAATTTTTACATTCAGCCCTTTCACACATTTATACCCTGGCTGGCAAAGCATGTGCTTCATCTGGGCAAAGCAATAACCATTTTCACCAACGGCAGTGGAGATACCACTTACGATTACTTGATTATCCTTTTCCTTACAACGGTATCTTCAGCGGGTGCAATAATTTGGTCAATAACTGGTAGGAAGACCCGTAACTATAACAAACTGCTTTACTGGCTTACTGTGGTGATCCGGTATTACGTAGCGATTACCATGGTAAGTTATGGCTGTGCTAAAATAATTAAGCTACAGTTTCCGTCACCGTCATTTGGCAAACTGACGGAACCTGTGGGGAACATGTCGCCGATGGGCCTGGCGTGGACCTATATGGGGTACTCAACCGGTTTTAATTACTTTACCGGCTTTGCCGAGCTGATTGCCGGACTGTTACTATTTTTCAGAAAAACTACTGCGCTGGGGGCTATTATAGGACTAGTAGTTGCAGGGAATATAATGGCCATTAATTATTGCTTTGATGTGCCTGTAAAACTGCTTTCAACCTTCCTGGTTTTAATGTGCCTGTTTTTGATGATAAGAGACACAACCCGCCTGATCAATTTCTTTTTCAGGAACAGGGAGGCCCTCCCATCAAACCTGTCGCCGCACCGTTTTAAAGCCCGGTGGAAGAACATTACGCTTTGTGTAATTAAATTCATTTTAATAGCCTTCACCATCTGGTCTAATTTTGCTAATTGCGTGTCGCTGGCAAAACAGTATGGCGATAACGGAAAAAAACCGCCACTATATGGGCTTTACAAGGTAGAAAGCTTTGCAATTAATAATAATATACTCCCTCCGCTGACAACTGACACCACCCGGTGGAATAAATTTTGGATAAGCTACCCTGGTGGCTTTACAATTAAACTGATGAACGACAGCACAAAATACTATCCGGCAAAAACTGATACTATAAAACATCAGATTGTTGTAAATCTTCCCACAGATACTGTGCGCGTGTATACTTTAAATTATAGCTTTGAAAAACCTGATATAATGATCTTAAAAGGTAACTGGAAGCAGGATTCGGTATTAATCCGCCTGCATAAAATGGATCCAAAAAACTTCCCGCTTTTAAAGCGAGGGTTTCATTGGGTTAATGAGTTTCCGTACAATAAATAGGTTTAAGTTTTTTCGTTCTAAACATATGCTCGCATTTAACAATACATTTGCTTAACTTAATTTCTAAAATGAAAAAATACCTTATCACTGGAATTACATGCTTTTGCATCGTAATTGCAGCTTGTAAAAAATCAAGCCACAACCCTAAACAAACCAATACCGCCTCAACATGTAAGTTAACGTCTGCTATATTAAATGCTACCAGTAACACACCAACTACAGAAAATTTTACTTATGATGCGAAGAATCGTTTGATAAAAGATTCCCAAGGAACTTCGTCGTTTGATTTTTCCTACACAGACAATAAAATAACGATTATAACCGCCATTGATACAAAAGAGTTAACCCTCGAAAACGGCAGAGTAATTTCGTATTCCGATAATACAGGAGAAACAGGAACAATTACTTATAACAATGATGGCTATTTAGATAAAATAACTTACTATTTTAATGGCGTATTAGACGCTACCGACACAAGAACTTATGTTAATGGTAATTTAACTGGCTATATAGAAACCCCGAGCGCAAACAACCCACAAAATCCGACTTTAACCGAAACATTTGCGTATGATACAACAATTACCGCAAGTAGTTTCTACGAGGTTAGCCCGTTATATTACTCAACTCCTTTTTATATTGCAGGTTTATATGGTAAGGAACCTAAAGGCCTTTTGATAAAATCATCTATCACATATAACACACCAAATGAACCAGTCAACAGCGTGAATAATGATTTCAAATATGATAAAGACCCGGTAACAGGTAATTACAGTACCATAACTACACATCAAATTGGCACGCATGATATTAGGGGAAAAGCAGTTAATTTCGATTTTACAAATATAACTAAGCTGTCTTACGCCTGCGACAAGTAAACAACAAAGGCGGATATCACTACCCGCCTTGCTCTCATTTATTAATCAATCAACCTAATTAATATCGTTTTAGAATTTCGGAAATCCAAAATCATTAATCTTCTTCGCCTTCAATGTGTTTCTGGCTGCTTTCCAAATGCTTCAGGATCTTGGCCTCTACGTAAAATATAATCTCTTCTGCAATGTTCTTCGACTGATCACCAACACGCTCCAGCTTGCGGATAACCGAAAGAATATACAGCGCCTCGGGGATGCTGTTCATATCAGCCTTAATTACTTCAGCAACTACCAATGGTGCATTTTCGTTAATGGCGTCCAGTACATCATCACGTTTAAATATGCTGCGGGCTAATACAGTATCTTCCTTTTCAAAAGCTGTACGGGTATCTATCAGGATATTAACAGCCTCGTCGTACATGCGGATAAGCGAAGTGCTTTCCAATGCCTTTACATCAAAGTTTACTGACGATTCAACAATGTATAATGCAATACCTGCGGCAATATCACCGATACGCTCAAGGTTTGTATTGATCTTTAACGCTGCCAGTAAAAACCTTAAGTCAACAGCCACCGGGCAATACAGGGCGAAGATATTTTCGCAATCGCGATCTATCTTCAGCTCAAATGCATTTACTCTTTTTTCCTTTATTAAAACCTCGCGGGCCAGGTCCTTGTCAAACTGAACCATGGCATCCTTTGCCTTGTTCAATTGCGACTGAACCAGTATCCACATGCTGATCAATTCCTTTTTCAGCGCGGTAATTTCGTTTTCTAATGGTGTCATTTTCTGCCCCCTAACCCCCTAAAGGGGGAATTTTTAAGTTTATAAATATTTTTAACAACTCTATCTCAGCCTCCGTTTTTTACTCCCCTTTAGGGGCCGGGGGCTAACTGAACCTTCCTGTAATATAATTCTGTGTCCTAACATCGGTTGGCGCGGTAAACATTTGTTTTGTGTCGTCAAACTCAACCAGTTCGCCCATGTAAAAGAACGCTGTTTTATCGCTTACGCGCGCCGCCTGCTGCATATTGTGTGTTACTATAATAAGGGTATAATTTTCCTTTAGTTCATGAAACAGCTGCTCAACGCTCGATGTCGAGATCGGGTCGAGGGCCGAAGTTGGCTCATCAAACAAGATCACTTCAGGCTCCATAGCAATAGCGCGTGCAATACACAAACGCTGCTGCTGCCCGCCAGAAAGGAATGTTCCCTTTTTGTGCAGCGAATCCTTAACTTCTTTCCACAATGCGGCTGATGTTAATGATTTTTCAACAATAACGTCCATATCGGCCTTAGCCATTTTAAGGCCGTTTAGCTTATAACCCGCAACCACGTTATCATAAATGCTCAGGTTTGGGAATGGGTTTGGCCTTTGGAAAACCATACCGATCTTGTACCTTACGTAGATGGGGTTCATGGTATAAACCTCATCGTCATATAACTTTAAGCTTCCTTTTGCCGTTGCGCCGGGTATTAACTCGTGCATGCGGTTTATGCAGCGCAAAAAGGTAGTCTTGCCGCAGCCCGACGGGCCCATAACGGCAATAACCTGGTTTTTTTCAATGCCGATAGTCACGTCTTTTACTACGTGATTATCGCCAAACCAGGCATTAAATTTTGATGCGCTTACAACTGTATGTTCCATTTTCTTGTGATCAGTTTTGTAAATATGTTTAATACTAAAACAAACATTAATAATATAAATGATGCGCCCCAGGCAAGGTTATGCCATTCGTCGTACGGACTGGTGGCATAAGTAAATATCAAATGGGGCAAACTCTCCATTGGCTTGGTGATTGAAGTTGAGAGGTAAGGGTTACCAAACGCGGTGAACAACAATGGCGCTGTTTCGCCAATGATACGCGCTACCGAAAGCATTATACCCGATAAGATCCCGGCAAAACCGCAGGGAACAATTACCTTCATAATAACCCGGTGATAAGGCACTCCTAATGACAGAGCAGCCTCCTTTAGCGATGGTGGCAATAAGCGCAATGTTTGCTCGGTTGAGCGAATAACTATCGGCAACATCATGATGGATAATGCTATACTACCAGACAGTGCGCTGAAGGTCCCCAGCGGCTTTACTATCCAGAAGTAAACCACAATACCCACAACAATTGATGGTACACCCTGCAAAATATCAACACACAAACCGCTGTAATAAGCCAATTTGGTATGCGGATTTTCGCTCAGGTAGATCCCGGCAAACATGCCCACAGGTATTGCAATTATTGATGACATGATCACCATGATAAAACTACCTATCAATGCATTGCTGATACCACCGCCCGCTTCGCCAACCGGCGCAGGTACGTGCGTTAAAAAGTGCCAGTTTACCTGGGTAACACCTTGCTTAATAATGTATAGTAAAACTATTATTAAAGGTATGGTAATTAAAAAGGCTAAAAAAACGATAAGCCCTTTAAATAGCATACTTTTTGTATTTCTTATTCCTATGCGTGCATCCATATCGTTAACTGTTAGTAAATCTGGTGATTATCCTTTTACCTATTAGGTTGATGATCACGGTAACAAAAAATAACACCAGGCCAAGTTCTATAAGTGCCGAAAGATAAACGGTATGGTCGGCCTCGGTAAATTCATTGGCTATAACGGAGGCCATGGTATTGCTCGGGCCGAAGATCAGGTCCTTAAAGGTATGTGCCAGCGTACTGGTATTACCTATCAGCATGGTTACTGCCATGGTTTCGCCCAGTGCACGACCTAATGATAACAGCACCCCTGCAAATAATCCCGACCTTGTATACGGCATAATGACGCTGCGGATAACTTCGAAACGTGTTGCGCCTAAAGCGTAAGCACCCTCCTTTAACGGTGATGGCACCATACGGATAAGGGTGATCCCTAGCGACGCTGCGTAAGGAATGATCATAACAGCAAGCACCAATGATGCGGTAAAAATGCCGATACCATAAGGTGCAACGCCAATTTTCGCCTCAAACGTGCGGATAACCGGCACTAAAACAAACAATCCCCAAAAGCCATAAATAATGGAGGGAACAGCAGCAATAAGCTCGATACTGTTTTTTAACAGGTTTGATAGCCAGCCCTTAGGGTTATACTCGCCAAGGTAAATTGAAACCGCGTATGAAAAAGGTATAGAGAGGATAAGCGCGATGAACGAAGTAAGCAACGTACCTATTAAAAAAGGATATGCACCATAAATATTTGCCACCGGATCCCAAACCTTGCCCCATAAATATCCTATTCCTAATGATTTGATGGACGGCATTGATTCAATTATCAGTGTTATTAAAATACCGATAACAATCAGCACCAAAATAACACTCATAAAGATCAGGATCCGCCTAAAAACGGTTTCCCATTTCATCTGGGTGTACGAGAGGTCTAATCTTTTATTTTTCACAAAATTGGGTTTTGTTATTTAACACAATTACCAGCCCCGATGATTTCAGGAAACTGGTAATTGTATCTTAATTTTTGAAGTTATTAATTCAATATTAGCAACTCCCTAATTTACTAATTATAATATTGGTTTACCATCATAAGTGGCTGACTTCAATATTTTCTCAGCAACTTTTAAGGCAGATTTTGAAAGCGGCGCATAGTTTAAAGGTGCGCAGTTTTTCTGTCCGTCATGAATATTAAACCAAAGTAACTTTAAAAGTTGTTTAGCCCTGTCAGCGCTGCGGTCGCTATATTTCTGCTCTTTGTAAATTAAAGCCCAGGTAAAGCTGGTGATAGGGTAACCTTTTGGGTTATCAGTATTTGTTAATGAAACCTCAGCGTTAGCAGGTAATTCAACGTTGCTTGATGCTGTAGTTGATTCAAGAGTCGGGGTAATAAATTTACCGGTCTTGTTCGCGATATCAGCATAGGCCATTTTATTTTGGATAGCGTAAGCAAGCTCGTTGTAGCCAATAGCTCCGGGAGTTTGTTTTACTAAACCGGCAACACCTTCGTTACCTTTACCACCTAAACCGGCCGGCCAGTTTACAGCAGATGCCTTACCAACTTTAGCAGCCCAATCAGGGTTTACCTTAGTTAAGAAATCGGTAAAGATGAAAGAAGTACCGCTACCGTCTGAACGGTGGATAACTACTATCGGTGTTTCAGGCAATTTAGTGCCTTTGTTTAATGCAGCAATTTTAGGGTCGTTCCATGTAGTGATCTTACCTAAGTAAATATCACCCAAAACAGAACCGTTTAAGTTTAAACCGGTTGTAAGGCCCGGTACGTTGTAAGTAACAACAACAGCGCCTGATGCCATTGGGATATGCAGAACCGGGACACCGATCTTTTTAGCCTGGTCGGCATTCAAAGGAGCATCTGATCCGCCAAAGTCAACAGTTTTGTTGGTAAGCTGCAGGATACCGCCGCCTGAACCAATTGACTGGTAATTAACTTTTACGTTTGTTTTAGTAGCATACTCAGCAAAGATCTTTGAGAACAACGGGTACACGAATGTACTGCCTGCGCCCAGCAAAGTATTGTCTTGCGCTGATGCTGATAATGATAGTGCGCTTGCAGCAATCGCCACAGCAGCTACCTTTAAACTTTTAATTACTTTCATTTTTTTGTTTTTTGTATGAGTTTTAGTTTGTTCCCTTAAGTTCTTTATTGGCTTCTCTTTTTTGTTATGCTGATCAGCCCCTATAGCAAATCAGCATAACAAAAGGAGTATCTTATTATTATTTACCAAAAGTGAAGAAGAAAGTCATTCTGTAAACCAAAGTATGGTTATCAGGTAAATAACCCGCTGTAGTTGGTGCTAACTTGTCTTTGTATTGTGTAAACCAAACGTTTGGCATGAAGTGTATGTTTTTAGCAGGAGTAAAATCTAAACCGGCTGTAACAAATTGCTCTTTGGTAGTTGGATCGTAAGAGCCATAGTTAGTATTAACAGAATAAGGATCAGCACTGTTAAATTTAGTATCCGGGTTATAAGTATCATAACGGGCGAAGTAACCCCATTTGCCTTGTACAATTGCACCTCTGATCCATACCGAAAAGCCCTGAGCTGTTGCATCTTCTGCCTGGGTAGTCGTTTTATTTGTAACCCCATTTTTAAACTTCTGGGTATAAGCTTCAGCACCTATAGTAAAGTATTTAGCATTATAGGCTGCAAATATCTTATACATATTATGAGATTGTTCAGCCAAAGCAGCAGTGTTCGGCGCAGTTTGTGCGTAATCTGCGTAAATGTCTACATATAATTTTTTGTCCAAGAACTTACCCCACAAAGTACCGTAGAATATTTTATAGAAACCTGTATTAGCATTAGCTGCTGATAACAAGCTTGCAGTACTGTTATTACCAACCATTGCAACATAACCAAAGTTCTTAGTTTGCGGATCAAAAGTTCCTTGCAAGGCAGCGCCAACATCGTATGAGTTGTCTTTGTGGTAATCAGTAATTGTTCTTTCAATTGAACGGTAGCTCCAGGTTGCTTCCGCCAATGAAGTTGGTGCATTTGTACCAGGCTCATTTAATGCGAAAGTAGGAGTGCTCATTTCACCAATAACTAAATCCGTTCCGTTCCAAAGATCTCTAACTCGTAAGTTGAAGTTTTTGATGTAAAAACTCATCTTGCCATCAACCAGGTTATCACTGTTTTGTATAGCTGTTGTACCATTAACGCCTGTATTTGCACTTGGCTCCGATGCCAGCAATACTTCAGCCTTAAACTTTTTGGTTATATCATAATCATAACCTAAATAAAGACGACGGAATTGGAAAGCATTTCTGCCGGTAGGTACTCCTGTGTAGTTATTTTCCTTGCCCTGGCTTGAAGTTATTGCCGGAGAATGTGCGTTATAGTAAAAATCACCAAAAGTATAACCCCATAATCTTCTTTGAGGCTTCCATGAGGTATCTTCAGCAGCCTTAACTTCCTTCTTTGCAACAACAGGTGCTTCTGCTTTTGCTTTGTCGTCGGCTTTAGCTTCCGTTTTCTGATCGGCAACTGTAGTAGTTACCTTTGCAACCGGTGCTGCGTCTGAATTTAAATTTGTTTGAGCTTTAACAGAATAACCTACCAGTGTTAAGGTTACTACTGCGGCTATGCTAAAAAGTCTTGTAAACATTGTTTTCATAATCAATTAAGGATTAAATAAATTTTGCCTCAAAAGTGGGGCAGCAGCATTATCTTAATGTTAAGACATCATTAATCTTTGATGATATTATTTAAATGTTAACTTAACGTACACATCACTCAAAAACAGTATAAAAATGCGACTTTGGCAATTTTAACATTTGTTAAATAATTGATTAGCAATAACTTCCATCCACTTTTCGTTACACGAAAATTGATAACACAGATTTAACATTGAGCATATTCTGTTTAATATCCACTTAACATTCCAGCGTTATTTTTGGGTTTTACTAATAATAACAGTGTTTATGAGGGTTTTACTGCAGGATTTCCTGTCAAATAGGGGTTTGTTCTTTAATCAACTGGATCTGGCCGCGAAAAACGCGTTGGACATGGCAACCTGCCTCAATTCAATTGTAAATATTACGGCTGCAGAAGAACGCGAAAACCTTTTTAAACAGGTTAACCGTATGGAGCATATTGGCGACGATATTACCCACAAACTAAATCTTGCCCTCGACAGGATAATATTTACGCCATTAGCCCGCAACGACATTCATGCACTTGCCGCCGCTATGGACGATGTTGCCGATATGATAAAGGAATCAGGCAGCCATATCATACTTTATAATATAGACGAGTGTACCCAACCAATGGTAAGCCTTGCAGCGCTGATATTAAAGGCATGCGTGGAGATACAAAATGCGGTGAACCTATTAAAGGTTAATAATGCCGATAACAATATATTGCTGGCCTGCCGCCAGGTGAAGCAATACGAACGCCAGGCCGACCGTACCTATTATACCGCAGTTGCCGAACTTTTTTTGAATGATAAGGACGCTATCAACCTTATAAAGCACCGCGAAATACTGCAATCGCTTGAAACCACTGTTAACAAATGCAAAACAGCCGCCGAGGTGCTGGAGGTTACGCTGATTAACAGGTAACAAAGAAAATACTTTGATAAAAATTCTTCGGCTTGCTTTTTGCTTTCTTTATTACTTAATTTTGCATCGTGAAAAATAAAATCAATTATGTGTTCAGTTTTAAGGTATTAGCCATTATGGCTATTTATCTTTTTATTGCTGTAGCGCATATCTTTTATCTTTCAAATAATACAGCTGCAAAAATTAGCCACAGCACATCTTTATTTAAACGTAAAGTTGAAAATGTACAATGCGTTAACGCTGTTAAGCGTACCGATAAGGCTACAATTGAAGAAAACAGCGTACAGTCTGTAGTTAAAATTGCGGTTTTAGATCTTTCATTCCCTTTTATTAGCCGCGGCGAGCCTGCCAATAAAACTAAACAGCCGGTGCCGGAAAGCACACTTACTTTCGGCGGCGACCGCTACGCTTACCTCTCGCTCTGCACCTTCAGAATCTGAAAACTTTCCTGATTTGGATATTGAATAACCCTGCCAGTTATTCAATGTTCCTTAATTTTTAGGCGTTTTTAATGCCGAAAAATTGAATTGATCCCGGTTTTTCACTTCAATACTATTGAAATGCAGCCTCTTAAAAAGATCTCAAAAAGTTTAAAGCACGCAAGCTTATTATACAACAAGCTACTTTACCAGCAGCTAGCCGGAATGGGCCTGGATAATTATGCGGAAATACTTCTTATTATTTCAGACTCAGAACAGCCACTTAGTCAAAATCAACTGGCTGAACTGTTTCAAATTGATAAGTCGAGAATGGTAAATATCCTGTTTAAATTATCGCAAAATGATTTCATCACGATAAAACAGGATCCGGACGACAGAAGAAGGCATAACATCTATTTGACGCCAAAAGCAAGGAAAATCATTCCCGAAATAGAAAATATATTAAATAACACAACAACAATGGCAAGCAACGGAATCCCAAGTGAAAAGCTGGACTGTTGTATTGATGTTTTAGAAATAATGCGAAAAAATCTGTCGACCATATTGGCAAAAAAAACCATCAAAATGTTTAACGATGCGACGTTATAAATTAGCCAAAATTTATTTCTGCCTGGCAGTATTGCTTTTTGTTGCAAAACCATTTATCGGCTTTGCAATACTTTGCCATGGCAATTTGCCGCCTGCCAATAACATCCTTGTTAAAGCATTTACCAAACGAAAGATAGAGAACTCTGAAAACGACAGCTCAAATATCATCGCTGATCAAAAAAAGCTTCGCGACAGGCCAAATCTATTTTCGCCCCGCTTTTGCTTTTTCCTGGGGCTACTTTTTGCCTCTGTATTTTATACTACAAACGGTAACATAAATAGTTACCTGCGCCGACTGCTCTTTGGCTTGCCTGTGCAACAACTTGCCTACCTGCAAAACCGCGCACTTCTCATTTAATTTTCGCAACAGACCGCTCTTTTTGGTAAGTGCGGTAGTTTTTCATACGGGGCAAATTGTCCCTGTTTCCTATTGTTCATTTTTCCTCAAATTAATTCTGAAAACAAAAATGTTAAGTTTTAAAAAATGCGCGGCTGTGTTGCTATTGCTTTTTATTGCGATAGCTGCAAATGCCCAGCAATCATCCCCTGTAACGTTAAAAGAATTGCTGAACCGGGTGGACCAAAAAGCGCCTGAGCTGATTACCGATTCGGCAGCAATACTCATCAGGCAGTCACAAGCTGCCGAAACCCGCAGCAACTGGCTGCCCAATTTGAAATTAAATTACCAGGCTGATATAGGTACCAGTAACAATACCACCGGCCCTTACTTTGGCTTTGGCATTATCCCGTCAAGTTCTGGCGGCATCCATAACAGCAACGTAACTACGGCCGTTGGCGACAACCTTGGCATAGCCGCGCTCGACTGGGAGATCTACAACTTCGGCAAATACGGCGCCGAAAACAGGGCAGCAAATGCTGATGTAAAAGTTGAGCAAAACCAGTTTGCCCAATCAAAGTACCAGCTACAGGCTTATACCATAGGTAACTACCTGTTGTTATTGCGCCTGCAGGATTTTCTCAATATCCAATACCGCAACATCGAGCGCAACCAGCAGATAAGGCGATCAATTGAATCGCTTGCTAAAAGCGGCGTGCGTGCCGGTGTTGACACCAGCATTGCCGAGGCCGAACTATCAAAGGCGCGCTTAACTTATATCGAACTAAAAAATCAATTTAAGCAGCAGCAATTACAGCTATCGGCAATCACGGGCCTCCCCTATCAGTCTATTGTTCCTGATAGCACGGTTGAAGCCTCGCTGATCAGCCAGCCCACCGCTTATTTGTTTAATGCTGATACTGCTAACCATCCGCTTATTAATTTCTACCGGTCGGTTTACCAGGACAACCTGCAACGGGAAGATGTAGTAAAAAAAATGTACAACCCTAAAATATCGCTGGAAGCAGCAGTTTGGGGCCGCGGATCGAGCGTTAACGCCGCCGGCGACTATAATGAAGTATCATCCGGCTATGGCTTTCAACGCGGTAATTATTTGGTTGGATTAGGCATCTCGTACAATTTGTTTGACCTGCGCCGGCGCCAGTTAAAACTGCGTACTCAAAAGGCCAGCACCAATTACGCCCTTAAAAAGCTTGAAGAACAACAGCAACTGCTGACAACAAGCTCAAGCCAGGCAGATGTGGAAATGCAAACCGCTTTGGAGCGCCTTACCGAGATCCCCAAACAACTGAAGGCTGCAAACGACGGCTACCGGCAAAAGCTCTCGCTTTACAAAAGCGGGTTAACCGATATTATTGAGCTTAACGCTGCACTAAATATCCTTTACCGCGCCGAAACAGATTACATGCAGGCCAAATACCAGTATGCAAATGCGCTTTTCCAAAAGGCCATTACTCAAAACCAGGTAAGTACAGTTTTAAACTTTATAAAATAACCAGCTATGTCAATGGTAACATCAGCACTTAAAAGGCCCATCACCGTTGTGGTGATAACGCTTAGCCTTTTAATTTTTGCAGTGCTTAGCGCAATAAACATACCTATAGATATATTCCCGCAGCTTAACCTGCCCACTATCTATATTATTGAATCGTACGGGGGCATGTCGCCCCAACAAATGGAGGGCTTTTTCTCTACTCGTCTCCAGGATCAGTTCCTGTATGTAAACGGCATCAAGAACATCAGCAGTAAAAACATCCAGGGATTAACGCTCATCAAGCTCTCGTTTTACGAAAGCACCAACATGGCCGAAGCATCGGCCGAAGTTGCGTTGCAGGTAAACCGTGCCCAAAGCTTTTTCCCGCCGGGTGCATTGCCGCCGCAGGTAATTCGTTTTGACGCCTCATCCCTGCCCGTAGGCGAATTGGTGATGGACAGTAAAACAGAGAGTTTGAAGGACATTTACGATATGGCGGCTACCAAGATCAGGCCCATGTTTGCAACTATCCCCGGCCTGTCGGCGCCGCCACCGTTTGGGTCAAACGCGCGGTCTATCATCCTGAGTGTTGATCCCAACAAGCTCCGCAGCTTTAACCTTACACCTGATGAAGTGGTTGAAGCCTTGTCAAAATTCAATGTGATGTCGCCATCGGGCAACTTAAGGCTTGGCGACCAGATGTATTTAACCACAATGAATTCGCTGATAAAGAGTGCGGATAACTTTGGCAACATCCCGGTGATCACAAAAAATGGCGTGCCTGTTTATGTAAAGGATATTGCCCGCGTTTCGGATGCAGCCGATATCACCGTTGATTATGCCCTGATAAATGGCAAGCGGTCGGTTTATATCCCTGTAGTTAAAACCGCCGATGCCTCCACATGGACGGTGGTACAGGATTTAAAAAGCAAGCTGCCCGAAATGCAGAACCTGCTGCCGGATGATGTAAAGATCTCCTATGAGTTTGACCAATCCGTCTTCGTGGTAAACGCAGTAAAAAGTTTAATGACAGAGGGCGGCTTAGGTGCCTTGCTCACCGGCCTGATGGTACTCTTATTCCTGCGCGACTGGCGAAGCAGCCTGATTGTAGTAATAACCATCCCGGTGTCTATATTAATAGGTGTGTTGCTGCTGAGCCTGTTCGGGCAAACTATCAACATTATGACGTTGAGCGGCCTTGCTTTAGCGATAGGGATTCTGGTTGACCAGGCAACGGTAACCATTGAGAACATTCACCAGCATTTGGAAATGGGCAAATCAAAACGGTTGGCAATTTATGATGCCTGCGAGGAGATTGCATTCCCGCTGTTACTGATCCTGCTTTGTATTTTGGCAGTATTCGCACCATCGTTTTTGATGAACGGCGTGCCAAAGGCGATGTTCCTGCCGCTGTCAATGGCTATTGGTTTAACCATGATCGTATCATATGTAATTGCCCAAACGTTGGTACCCATTATGAGTAACTGGCTGATAAAGGCCGAACGTTACCAGCATTATCACCACGACCAGGTACATGCCCATGCCGGCGAAGCCCTTGACAAACGGGAAGAACAACAAATAGAAAAGCATCGCCAGGAAGAAGAAAGTCATCCGGAACAAAACGACCTGTTTGAACGGGTGAAGGTGCGCTTTGTAGGAATTATAACACGACTGATGCCTGGCAAAAAGCTCATCATTTTGGTTTATTTATTTGGGGTGATCATACTTGCCGGCGTTGGCTTTGTGGTCATTGGCAAGGATATGATGCCGAAGCTAAACAATGGCCAGTTCCAGGTGAGGCTAAAGGAACCGCAGGGCACCCGGCTTGAACGTACCGAAGATAAATTTAAACAGGTGCTGCAGATCATCGACAAAACGGTTGACCACCACGTAAAGATCACCTCGGGTTATATTGGTTTGATCCCGAGCAGCTTTGGCAGCAGTAACCTGTATGTATTTAATACCGGTACGCATGAGGCCGTTTTACAGGTAAACCTTGATGAAGATTACAAGGTGAATATGGACGAGCTGAAAGATGCCCTCCGCAAAAACATTGCGGCCGCCATGCCCGAAATGAGCATCAGCTTTGAACCTATCGACATGACGGAAAAGATCATGAGCCAGGGTGCATCAACACCCATACAGGTACAGGTTGCCGGTAAAAATATGCAACAGATTGAGGCTTACGGTAACAAGGTTTTGGCAAAGCTGAAACAAATCTCTTACCTGCGCGACGTGGAGATCGATCAGCCGCTTAAATTCCCGGCTATTGCCATCACGCTCGACAGGCTTAAGGTGTCGCAGCTTGGTTTGAACATCAAGGACATCTCCCGCTCGGTTACAGCAAGTACCTCATCCAGCCGGTTTACGGAAAAGAACCTTTGGCTTGATGATAAAAACGCTTATACCTATTCGGTACAGGTGCAAATCCCGGAGTATGTAATGAATACGATGGATGAGCTAAAAGAGATCCCGCTGGTAAAGGGCCAAAGCAGCCCTACCCTTGCCGATGTGGCCGACTTTAAGGTGAGCTATGTTCCCGGCGAGTATGACCGCAGCGGGCCAAGGCGTTTCATCACCATTAGCGCTAATATTTATAAAAAGGATTTGGGTACAGCCACGGCAGATGTCCAAAAGGCGGTAAAATCAATCGGCGACCCGCCAAAAGGTTTGCTGGCGCAGATAGGCGGTATGTCGAGCTTGTTGACGGAGACGTTAAACAGTTTACAGAGCGGCCTTGCATTTGCCATATTGGTTATATTCCTGTTACTGGCGGCAAATTACCAATCGTTTAAAGTATCACTTACCGTTTTGTCAACCATTCCTGCGGTCATATTAGGGTCGTTAACGGCGCTGCTGCTTACCGGGTCTACCCTTAACCTGCAATCGTACATGGGTATGATCATGTCCACAGGGGTATCCGTAGCCAACGCTATCCTGATAGTAACCAATGCCGAGAAGTTGCGGCTGGAATATAAAGACGCCACAAAGGCGGCCATTACCAGTGCATCCATCAGGTTAAGGCCTATATTAATGACGAGCCTTGCCATGATAGCAGGTATGATCCCAATGGCATCGGGCATGGGCGAAGCCGGTGAGCAAACCGCGCCGCTTGGCCGCGCTGTTATTGGTGGCTTATTTGCCTCAACACTTGCCGCCCTGTTTATTTTACCGATGGTGTTTGCATGGGTACAAAACAAAACCACCTACGACGAACCATCCTTAATGCCCGAAGATTTAACCACAACCACACCTTTAAATGTACAGTAACATGAAATACGCACCATATTTTATAACGGCAGCCGCCTGTTTGTTCGCTGCCTGCTCGGGCAACCAAAAACCGGTAGACCTGACCAATCAATCCAAAGAAAAAACCGCTAAGTACACCTTTGCACCCGTATCTGAAAAAGCTTTATCAAGCTCGGCACGGCTACCGGGGCAACTGGTACCTTTTAACGAGGTAAACATTTTCCCCAAGGTTAACGGCTTTGTAAAGCAGCTTTATGTAGATCGTGGTTCCATCGTAAAAAAAGGCCAGCTGCTGGTAACTCTGGAAGCACCCGAAATGGAATCGCAATTGCAGGCTGCTAACTCGCGCTACCTGCAAGCCAAAGAAAATGCGCAGGCCAGCAAGGAAAAATACCAGCGCCTGAAACAAGCTGCAAGTGAGCCCGGCTCCGTATCGCCCCTGGATATTGACAACGCCACCTCAAGGATGAAGGCCGACGAAGCGCTTGCCCAATCCGAACTCTCCAACATGGCATCGGTAAAAACAATGCAGGGCTATTTGAACATCTATGCGCCTTTTGATGGCATGATCATTCAGCGTAATGTATCGCCAGGCGCCCTGGTTGCTCCCGGCAAAGCTACCGACCAGCCCATGCTGATCCTGCAGGACATCCACAAAATGCGTTTGGAAGTTTACATTCCCGAAGATTATGTAGACAAGGTTGATTTGAGCCAGCCTGTTTCATTTACGTTTAACGCCATGCCGGGTGGCAAGCAAACCGCTAAAATAAGCCGGTCAGCAAATGCCCTTGGCAGCATGCGATCGGAGGCCATCGAAATTGATGTGCAGAACACCAACGGCACCCTTAAACCGGGCATGTACGCCGAAGTGAACATCCCGATGGTATCGGGCGCGAAATCACTGCTGGTGCCGAACAATGCCATCATCCGCTCAACCGAAAAAGAATATGTAATTAAGGACGACAACGGCAAAGCCGACCTTGTTGAGATAAAAGAGGGATTGGTAAGTAACAACGATACCGAAGTATTTGGCAACCTAAAGGCTAATGATAAGGTAATACTCCACGCCTCTGACGAAATAAAGCAGGGCGACAAGATTCAATAAAATAAGAGGTTGTTTTATTGTTTTATGAGCCGGCAGCTTTAATAGTTGCCGGCTTTTTTATAGAGAATGTCTATTATGCAGGCTACTTCGTAGTGTTTGTGCTCATTTTAGCAAATTCAACATCGTTAGGCTCCCATAATTCAATCATATTGCCTTCCGGGTCCATCAGGTGAACAAAGCTGCCGTAGCTTACCTTTTGTACTGAATCTGTGGGCAAAATTCCGGCCGTTTTAAGCTTAGCTAACAGTGCACCCAACTGCTCCACGCGGTAATCAACCATAAATTGCTTTTCTAAAGGGAAGTATTTGGTAGTTGCTTTAAAAGGCACCCATAAGGTAAAACCCTTTTTTGTGCTATCGGCACCCTGGTGCCATTCAAAGTTAGTGCTGCCCTGTACCATGTGCATGCCCAGGTTTTTTTCATACCAGGCCCCGAGAGTTTTAGGATCTTTGGCCCTGAAGAAAACACCGCCGATGCCGGTTACGCGCGGGCCGGTATTGGCCGGCATGGTAAGGCGGCTGAAGCCATAGCCCAGTAAAAAAGCAACGCAAAGCAAGCCCATAAGTGTAAACTTTTTCATGAATCTGATTTTTGATTTAAAGATAAAGAATCTGCGGATCTTTTTTCCTAAACTAAACAAGGGTGATTTGTGAAGAGCTTAGCTTGCTTTTTGCTCGTTCAGCAGGCCGTTTTCCTTAAGGTCTTTTATTTCCAGCTCGTAGGCGCGCATCCGGGCATGAAGGATATCCAGTTCGGTACGCATCATCTGGATCTCGGTAATAAGCTTGGCCGATTCGGGTTTGTTGATCTTCTTTTCGCCGGTGCCGAGGATGAGCCATTCGGGCGAATATTTTAGCTGGAAGCAAAGCTTGCGGATAAGGTAATAGCTAACATCCTGCTTTTTGTTGATCACCTTACTGATAAAGCCCTGGTCTACACCAATTGCCCCGGCAAGTGCTAGTTGGCCACCATGCTCCTTTACAATTACCTTTAACCGTTTTACTATTGCTTCGTCCGACATTTCGCCTGCAATAATAAACAAAGTAGCGGGATTGTCAAATGTTAGTTTTAAGAAGTTGATCTGTTAAAAAACATGACACCGTTTTGCTTGTAAAACGACCGTAAAACAAAAAAGGTTGTAAAAATTATTGCTAATCTTTACAACCCTAACAACCTTGAAAACTAAACTATTTATTCAACCAATTACCTATTATCCTGCCATTACAAACTCACCGCTGTGCTGATGAACCACATCAAGTAATTCATCAAGCTTTACATTGTAAGCTTCGATAGAGATTTGTCCGTTATTATATTTTGATGAAAGTACTTTAAGCTCCTGTACTTTTGACAACCTTAAGGTTTCATTTTTGCTGCTGTAAACCGCCGACATTGCTGCTGCAGCCATATTTTGCGGGATATCGTCATAACGCAGTGCAGCCTTTAGCGTGGCTATTTTTTGCTCCGTTAATTTCAATAAGAACATTGGCGGTACGCTTCTGCTTTCACGTAAAACTGTATTAACTTTTACAGCCTGTTTTTTGTCGAACTTTAAGATTAAGACTATTATGGTTACCCCTGCTACCAAAAAGAAAAAGAATACGTCCATCGTTTTAAAACTTATCAATAACCAACCAATATTTGATTCCTGGTGTATTTTTACGATAGTGACAACTAAGTAGTTACGTTATTTTAAAATTTATTTTCACGATAGTTCATGGTTCATAGATAATGGTTCATGGTTTTTAGAAAAGGCCATATTTTGGCCACTTCAAAACGATATTAATAGTCATTATCAACTACAAACCATTGCCAGCAAACCACAACTAACTACCTCCTTTTCCGGCCATGATCCATGAACCATCAACTATGAACCAAACGTTTCTCGTAACACAAAAAGCGCATTCCGGGCCTGAAACCGAGGCCGATCTCGCCCGAATATTGGTAGCCCAGCTTTGGGAAAAGCCTTTGTGTGGCCTGGTTTTGGGTATTGGTATCAACACGTAATACTTTTATGCCGCGGTCCTTTGCCACCTCCTCGGCCTGCTGCATCAATGCACCGGCAACTCCCCTGCCCTGGTATCGCGGACTAACAGCCAAACGATGGGTTACAATAGCAGTTTCGTTAATATCCCAGCCAACTTCGGCATACTCGGGTTCCTGGTCGGTTGTGATGGCGCTGATGCCGGCAACATTGCCATCAATTTCGGCAACCCAAAGCTGGTTAAGGGCAATGTCCTTTTCAAAAGCTCCGGCATTAGGATAGGTGTTGTCCCATTGCATGTTGCCGGCGGCGTTCATTAAGGGAACCACTTCGGCAATTAGCTGCATTATTTGTGGGATATCGGTAAGGGTTGCGGGGCGGATGAGCATAGGGGTAAAATTAAAAATATTTTCAGTGACTTTCGAAAAGCTTCAACTCAAGTCGTCATTGCGGGGAACGACGCAAACTCTGCACAGAACAATCAATGGACCTTTATGCTGATTTGATCTTACAGCAGCTTGATTTGTAACCACAATTTTATTGCTCCATGATCTGCATAGCTTATAGATTGCGTCGTTCCTCGCAATGACGACGGTTGTAGATTATTCTTAATTAATAAGTATCAACACCGTAATCCCTAAACTAACTCATTACATCTACCAATCTATTTCACCTCCACCCTCGGAAAATCACTTTTAGCAACTGCGTTTATTATGTTCATCCGCTCATTCTTCAGGTTTCTCATAAACGGCGTTACGTCATCGTCATAGGCCCTTTTGCTTAGTCCGAATAGCAGCACGCCTTTATGCCCGGCCTTATCGGTGTAGTTTTTGTACCGGTACGCGTTTAATTCAACGGTGGACATATTACGGCCATCGCCGTCGCTCAATATAAAGTCCAGCAAGTATTCACCGGTTTCTGATTTTTTTTGCACCATGAAATTAGCCACGGCATCTTTTTTCTTGCGTTCCCTCAGTTCGTTAATTTTTACGCCTACAATATTTTTCGCCGGCGTATCTATCAATAAATATTCCACCATTAGCATGCTTTTATAACGATCGGGGTTTTCTCCTGCCGGCAGATATTCTTGTTTATAATAGTTGGTTCCCGGACGCGAACTCCACGACAATTTGTATTCCTGGCCGTTTACCGTGAGTGTTTCGCTGGTATTGAGATAGTTTACCACCTCATCTTTTTTTGTGCGATTAAAACTTGCCGTTATAATAAGCAACGCGGGCAGCAAATAAACCATTACTTTTTTCATTGAATCTGATTTTAGGTTTGGTAAAGCTATACAATCATTTATCCCACCACAATCTTTTGCTTGCTATCTTCATGCAATGCATTAATAATCTTTGCCGCGTTTTTCCATTCAAACAGGTGGATAACCCAAACCGTGAGGCGCATAAAGCCTTTCATGTGGATCAATCCGTCGGCCAGCTTTGTGATGGTTTGATCGCGCTGGGTAATGCAGGTATTGTAATCCGCGCCCTGCTTTGTTACCAGCTCTTCGGCGAAGCACCAGGCGCCATCGCGGGCATTATCAATGCTGAACTGGATGAGGATAGATGTTTGGTCGTTATAATGCAGCCCCAACAGCGATAATAGGGGCGACATCCGGTCGATATCATTAACTACCTGGTAGGTAAGCGCCGATATTATGGTATTTATAGCATCGAAATCCTTTTGCACACCGGCCAATTGCCCGCCCGAAACTTCGGCAGCGGCAATGCCAAGATCGAGGTTGATATGAGCGTTCATGCCGAGCAGCAACTGCTGCAAGATCAATGCTGATGAGCTTCTTGTAGCCTCAAAAGCAACCTGCCACGATGCCGAAAGCGGCTGCTTATTTTTCCAGGCCGACAAGGCGTCCAAATAACGACTGGCAAAAATGACATCAAATTTCTCCATTTGCACGCCATCGGTGAATAGGCCTTTAGCAATCCCGGCCCTAACGCTGGCGGTTACCTTATAATACAGCGCAGCAAAATAACCCATGCGGTCGTTGGTTTTAATGCTGTCGGCAATAATATCCGCTAACTGTTCAAGTACATCATCAATAGTAGTGGCTGCCATGGCTTGTGGGTTAAGGTTCAGGACGTTATTAAAAGAGCGATGATCAAAAATAATACTTATAAAATGATATCGCCGCTGTATTGCGCAAAATATTCAAGCACTTCGTCATAAATCGCCTCATCCTTGCCCTTAACAAAACGCAGCGGGATATCGATCTCGCTGCCATAATCCGACACCCACTTAAGGCTCACCCTGATCAGCGACGAGCTCCTGCCCCGCACCAGGCCGATCTCCTTAACATCCGTCCAGTTGATGGTGATATTGCGGATATAATCTATTATGCAGTTTTCATTAAGTTCGAGGGCGGTTTTGCCCTGCATTGCGGGAATCAGTCGTTTTACAACCAGCAAGCCACATACCAAAAAGAAGATCACCGCGAACACCCCATAAATTGCCCATGCCCAGGTACTGTTGCTGCCTTTAACATTGGTAAATAACATCAGCATCAATACCAGCATCACCACGATAGTAGCGAGGGTATAACTTAAGCTGTAGGGGAATTCTTTTGATTTCATAATACTTAGTTTTGGTCCATGGTCGATAGTCCATGGACCATGGTTTTTTATTTTTCAAACATTGACCATGGACTATGGACCATCGACTATGGACTCCTTCCTCCCCTCTCAATGATTATGCTTCTTATGAATATCCTTTACCAGGCAAAGCTTTTTGATCTCTTCAATTTTGATGACAAAGGGGGCATACTTCAGGCGGTTGCCGATCAGTTCGGTAACATTGTCGGAGTGGGCAATCACCTCGTCTTCATTATCACCGGCCAGCAGGCGCTTGTACATGCGATAGTCGCCCCATTCAATGTAATAAACCTCACCGGGCAGGATCTTCTTATCATGAATAATCTTGAGTGCCACCCAACAACCATTCTCCAAATAAGGATACATGGAATGCCCCCAAACAGGAAGCGCAAAATCACATTCCTCGATGCCCGGGAAGTTCATGTGACCCACCGGGTGCGAGTCGTTGATATCATTATACACCTCGACGCCCGAGGCAGTGGCTATAATTTCGTACATCGGGATGCCCTCAAATAGCTTGGCGGGACTACTTTTTTCAGAATTAGCTGTATTTTTCTTCGGCGTTAAGAAATCACTGTATTTCTCCTTAAATATCTTTAATTTTTCGGGATCGATGTTCTGCCGGCTCTTTATTATCTCTGTAATTGAACTTGTGGAGTTAAAGCCGAGCACTTCGGCCAGCTCAGCATTACCATTAAAGGCCTTACCGCGAAGTTGGTTATAGAGTATAATAAACTCCAAAGTTTCGGGCCTTACCGTTTTAATTTTATTGGGTTTTGATTCTTCATCCATAGCAATAAAAATTAATAAAGATTTTTCTTTGTTTTAATAAAGAATATTCTTTATGTTTGTAGTGTAATAATTCACTAAAGTACTACAATTTTTATCAATACCAAATACAATGCATAAAGAATATACAGAATATTTTACAGGAAGAGAACCGCCCGGGTGAGAATGAGCACAAAACGTTAAGCAACTTCTACCACTAACAACGACCATGGTCCATAGACCATGGACTAAACGACGACACCATGCACCTAGCCTACTCAGCCATCGGCACAACAAATAATAACCCGCAAAACGGAACAACACAACATGAACCCGAAAACGAGCAGCTATTGCGCTACCTGGCTTACCAAAGCACCTGCGAAAAGTTTAGCCGCGAAATTGCCGCCATACAGAAGTACCTGCCTGGCTGGAAACCGGAATTCAGGTAAAGTTCACTGGTTCAATGGCTCATTAGTTCATTGGTGGTATGGCGTACGGGCCCTTCAGCAGGAAATGCCACCGGAACTATCCATTGAACTATCGAACTCTTCAACTAATGAACAAATAAACTAATGAACTAAAAAAATGATAAAGATCTCTCAAAAACTAAAAGACAAACTGTGGTGGCTCATCATCTCGGTTGATTACGATTACAGCCGCATCACCATTGCTGACCACGACCTTACCGCCGACGCCCTTACCCTTTGGCTGGAAGACAAGCACGATTTTAAAAACACGCTTGACGAATGCCTGCAGGTTGATATCCCCGTAAAGCAATTCGCCAGGATAATTAAGGAGGAAAACCTGAACAGCTACTTCGGCTCAAAAATGCATGAATCGAAGAACTACGTTTACAAGGCGCAGATTGAAATAAACCCGCCCCTAACCTGGTACCGCGATGATGCCAGCCTTTACGAACAACGCCACGTGCGCGAAACCGTATTGAAACACCTGCTAACCCAATTAATAGAAAGCCAAACGATAGGCGATGACATGATTTTATATTGATAGAATTATGCCAATAAGCATATAATACATAAACACTAAATCCGACATCGAACATCCGAACTCCGAAATAAAAAGCATGAACTACATCACACAAATAAAAGGCTTCTGGCTACTTCACGAGAAGCACGCCTTTAACGCCACAGATACTGCCCTGTACTTTTACCTGCTGGAAGTATGCAACAGCACCAACTGGGTAAACCCGTTTAAACGCAACACCGCCAAATTGCTGGCCGATTTGAAGATCTCCAGATCCTCGCTCGAAAGATCGCGCAAGCGGTTAAAGGCGGTGGGCATTTTAAAGTTCAGATCGGTTAATGGAACGGCGAATGTCACTTATCAATTATCCGACCTGGAGGCAATCTTCAGGGATAAATTTACCACCACTGAACAGGGTGCTGACAAAGCTGCTGACAAAGGTATTGACAAGGCTGCTGACCAACTAAATAAAAACAGTAAACCAAAACAAGAAGTAGTAGTAAGCTGCCAGCAAGCTTTTGGTTTTTATGTGGAGACAAAGAATAACCGCATCCTTAGCGACCGTTTCAGGCTCGACAACTATGCCATGCAGGATTATTTTAAAATTTTTTACGATTCAAAAATTGATCTTGGCGACCTTAACAACAAAACCATTGAGGAAATTGCCCGGAACTTTTATTACTGGCTGCCTAAACACCTTGCGGCGAATCAAAAAGAAAAAAGTTGCGCCAAAAAAGAAAATTATGGTCGCACGGCTAATGCCCAGCCTTTAAGGGGCGTTGCTGCCGCGATGAAGTTTGCAGGTGTTGAAATGCGGGAGGGATAATATGGAAGAGAGATTAGAGACTAGCGATCAGAGATTAGTTATCGGAGAGAGATTAGAGACTAGCGATCGGGCTATTCTAAGGCAGGAGATGGTTAGGAACTTACCCAAGCGGGACTTGTTTACAACCGTATTAGCCGCTGTTGCAAAGGCGTTTGCCGATACCAATACCAAGGAGATCAGCGAGGCCGACTGCGATTACATGGTGAATGTGCTTACTGACAACATTATTAAATATCACCCGGCTATCCGTTTAACCGAGATCCCGGAGGCTATTGCGCTGGGTATCCGCGGCAGGTATGGTGAGTTTTATGGTTTAAGCGTGGTAACTATCCTGAAGTTTATTGAACAATACCTGCTCTCGGAAAACCGCACCACCATTGTTAAGGAACGCGTGATCGACGATATACCGAAGCCTGTACCCGGTCTGCAAACGCAATTTGAAACGGCTAAGCAAAATGCGCTTTATGCCCTGCAACGCAAAAAGGATAAAAAGGACAATTCGACCATAGCAACTGCGGTTTATGATTTTTTAGACCGGGTAAAGCTCATCCACTTCACAACTGCCGAAAAGCAGGACATGATGACCGATGCCGTGCGCGAATTGATAGAAGAATTGAAGTATAAACTGCTAATCTCGGCTTATATCGAGCGGGCAGCCATTAAAAAGGATATTGAAGCCTACACTGCAGTGATCACCGAACACAGCGCCGTTAACGATCGCCTGTTTACCCTCGCAAAAATGCGCGCTAAAAAACTGGCACTCGATGCTTTTTTGAATGGGGTTATTTTGGATGAAGCTGATTTGGATAAAATGATTGAGGAAAAGCGGGAGGTATTTTTAGGCCAACAAAATCTAACAACATGAACTTAATTAAACAACCTGGGCCGTGGTTAACACCCATTTTATTTATGGTGATATTGATAGTGATGCTGATCATCGTTAAACACCATAATGCTATCAACTAAACTATCTTCAACTGGTACTTACTCAGCAACCCATGAATGCCCTGTGCTGAAAAAGCGGCTTTTTTAACGGAGTTTATTTCGGGGTCGATGTCGTAATTGTAGGCGGTGATAAAGTTGGCCGAACTGATATCGGTGCGGTTAAAGATGGCGCCGTTAAGGTCGCAGTCGCGAAATACCGAGCCGGCAAGGTTGGCCTGGGTAAAGGTTACTTCCTTTAAGGTGCATTTGCTGAATTTGGTTTTCAGCATCTTCTTTAGCATAAACGACGAATAATCCAGGATGCAACCCTCAAACCCAACACTGAACAGGAAATCGATACACTCGGTAAAGTTTACACCAAGGATCTTGCAGTTTTTAAATTCAACAGCGCTCATTGTACAGCGCGTAAGCTTCATAAGCGACAGGTTGCAGCCATCAAAAACGCAATCAATAAACTTGTTATTGGCAAAGTTACTGTTACTGAAATCGCACTTTTTAAAGGTGCAGTTATTGAACTCCTTGCCGCTTACGGTGGTGCCGGCATAGTTTTGGTCTTCGAATGTTTTATCGTCGTGTGTGAGTGAGGAGAGCATTAATTAATTGTGAATTGGTGAATGAGTGAGTTAGTGATTTGGGGAGAGAATGATTTAGTGATTTTTAAATATTGATGAAATGTGTCATGCTGAGGCACTCGAGCACGACACGCGGGCAAAGGCCTAAGCACCATGCTCAGCGCGCGGATTTGGCCATTGCGCTCATCCTTCGAGTGCCTCAGCATGACAGCCACCTAAGACTTTCGGACTCAAAACTACGCCTCTACCTCGTCAACAAACAACAGTAGGTCCTGGTGGAAGACGTCGCGTTTAAATTCGGTGCCTGTAAAGTACACTACGCTCACGTATTCGTCGCTTTCTATCAGTTCGCCGGCGGTAGGGCCATCACTCACCGAGTAGCCCTCAACGGCCATTTTAGGCCCATCGGCCACCATCACAACAACATCGCCTAAAACAAATTTCTTTTCCATGATATTTACAATTAGCTATCGTTCAATTTTAACCAGTTCCTGGGCTTCTTTAACCAGTTCCTCTACTGCACTTTCGGCGGCGGCAGGTGCACTTGCATATTGCAGCTTGCGGAAGCGCCAGATGGCAAAGGCAGGCTCCTGGAAACGGTTGATCAGTTTAAAAAACTTGGGGAAGTTATGCACCTCGTCGAGCAATACACCGGTAACTATTCCATTGTTGTCCAGGATCTCGCGAATGGTATATTCCTTGTCCCGCGTTATCCAGATCTCAAAATCCCGCCTGATCTCCTCGCTTTTGTCGGCATCGATCTTGTCGTTGATACAAATTACTTTATCTCCGGGTTTCATACTGCAAATTTAAGCACAGAAATCGGGAATTTGTTTGAATTGAGGGTCATTTTAATGGCAGATGGTAATGTATAGCCAGCCTGAAAACGAGAAAAGAAACAAGGTCGACAATTGCGTGGCTCACTATCAGGATCCTAATATTGCGGTACCATTGATAATGAATGGCGAATACCACCCCAAAAAGCGAAGCGAAAATAACTTCCTGGTAGCTATGGTACCTGAAATGGATTAGCCCAAACGCAAGGGCCGAGATAATTACCGGCATGTATTTGTTGTTAAAGATAAGCTCCAGCCTTGGCACCAGGTATCCCCTGAAAATAAGTTCCTCGGTGGCACCCGCAGTTACGGCGCTAAAAACAAGCAGCGGCAAGCTTTTATTAAGGATCGTCATCATGTGGTACAAGATCCCCCGATTGTCGCGCAAGCCAAGCAAAGCAGGCGCTTTTGATACGATCCCGGCGCCTATTGTCAACAAGTATAGCGCACCAAACGAAGCCGGGTAAAACCAAAATTTCTGTTTGCTTTCTGTCCACAGCAGCAGCTTTGATTTTTCAGCATAGGTGGCGTACAAGTACAATATCACCACCTCGAACCAGATCACCAGCCGCGAGATAAACAGTGTATTTACCGTATACCCATTACCGCGGAAACTGATGAAGCCAACCAGCGGATAGTAAAAACAGGCAATAAGGATGCCGGCTGTAAGGATGATCTTGTGACGGTTGGAGAGGGTAAGGTCCATGAATAAACTTCAGGCGTTTTTGTTTAGCCTAAATGTATGACAATATAATGGATGGATAAAAGGTCAAAGAAATAATATCGAATAATGAATTTCGAATATCCAACTCCGAAGTTTTTCATTCAATATTCAACATTGGACATTCGGTGTTCGATATTAAATCAATTGGCGTTCCCCTTTAGGGGCCAGGGGCCGGTGCACAAAAAAAGCCCCCCGATCCATCGGGGAGCTTTTCTCAACAAAAAAAAATATTTTTATTTGGCAATTAATTACGCCTGAAACCACCTTTGTTACCACCGGCGCTACCGTTAAAACCAGGACCTTTGTCCTCGGCAACGTTAACCGTGATACGGCGACCATAATAACTTGCTCCGTTCATGCACCTAATCGCTTCCTTTGCCTCGTCATCATTAGCCATTTCTACAAAACCAAAACCTTTACTCTCTTTTGTTTCGCGGTCTTTAATGATCCTGAGCGATGTAACGGGCCCAAAATCACCAAACACAGCAGTTAATTCGGCCTCATCCACCTCAAGTGGCAAGCCTGCAATAAATACTTTCATCAATGTTTTTAAATTTATGCAAAGATACGCAAAAAAGGCCGAATTTCGGGTACCTCATTACGAAAAGGCAGTGGCCTCAGGGTTTTATTACGTTGGGATTACTTTTGGATTTAGGATGCCGGATTTTCGTTTCGGAATTAGCGAACAATGTTCTAGACTATGGACTATGGACCATCGACTATGGACTTCCTCCCCTACTTCAGCTTTAAATTAAAAGAGCCTTCAGCTTTGTAAACGGGAGCGTTGGCTTTGTCGCCGGTTGAAAGGAAGGCGTGGAATGTTCCTTTGGCAAGTACGCTGTCCTGGTAGTATTTATCAACGTGGATATTTCCAAAATCCTTTTGACCGTCAAACCGGCTCAGCGAATACTGGAACCCGGGCTTCATGCTTTCAGCGTTTACCAGGAACTGGCTGCCGGCAATATTGCTATCCTTGTTCTCATGCACAATGCCTGATGAACTGATGCCGAAGCTCATGGTATGTTCCTTGTTAATTGCAGTTATGCCGAAGTACCTGTTGTTTTCCTCAGCATCGTCATGCACGTTAATAAATGCAATTGAATCTTTGGACGCATCAAACACATAAGTTGAATCTTTGATCTTTATAGAGAGTGTTCCCGAAGCGGCTAAGAAGTTGCCGGGTGATGTGGCCGCTACACTATCGGCAAGGGTTGTTTTCAAAGTTGCAGGATCTTTTTGGTCACTATCCTTCTGGCACGATGCAAGCACCGACATAAAGGAAATTGTGACAAAAAGAATAAGGTAAGTAAACCTCTTCAACTGCATATTTAAATTATTAATTAAATCTACAAAATTATAAACGAAGATAAAACGCCAAAAGTTGCCTCGCTGCCAAATTTAACTAACAATTTAACATTTTTTAACCATATAAAGGTAACAATATTATAACTGGTTTTGTTCCCGCAATTTATTCATTTTTTTACTTAAAAGAAAAATATATTCCAGGCTAATTGTGGCAGTATTTCAGTTGAGCTTATTTTGCAGGAAAATAAATCGGTATCGCATAGTTCACCCGAACAGAACGACCGCCTTGCATCCCGGGAATCCATTTCGGCGATTGGGTAATTAGTCGGATAGCCTCCTTATCCGCGCTATCTGAAAGGCCGTTTACAATTTTTATATTAGATAAGGTGCCATCTCTTTCAACAACAAAAGAAATGCGCACAGTACCCTCATTGCCACGGGCTTTTTCATTTTTACGAAAATATTCCATAAGCTTGATTATCCCGCCTGGAAATTCTGGCATCACCTCCACCCGTACAAACTTACTTGAATCTTTTTTGTTGGCAGTTGTATCGGTATTTTGAGCTTTTGCAGCAAACGCTGATAGACATAAAACAATGAGAAAAATTCCCTTCATAATAAATTACTTTTAATAGAGACGCCACTTGTTGGGCGGTTTAAATATAAGAAATAAACATAAGCGGTTAAATATGGCAATTGTTTATTTTCAAACCGAAACACGACAGATTTTTTGCTAAAAATATTTGCATTTTTAAATTAAATTCCGTACTTTTACATTCACGATATGCCAATCGGCATTTAAATCATAAAACCATGTCTCCACCTTATTTCGCTGATTCACCCCACCTGGTGAAATGCATCAACAGTTATTTTGATTACCTCGATGGCGAGTTCCATTATGAGGACAAACCCGGCAAGACAAGCGCTGATGAACCAGTGCCACAACGCAAGGTTTATGACCGCGAACCGGAACCGGCTACCCTTGCCGGCCTTGCCCTGCATTTAGGGTTCAACAGCGTGCAGGCATTTGAAGAGTACGTGGAAACCGGCGAACTTTCAGAAACGCTAAAATGGGGACGCCTGCGCATCGAGGCCTATTACGAGAAAAAGCTGCACGCACAATCATCCACCGGGGCCATATTCGTCTTAAAAAAATTGGGATGGACCGATAAGTATGAACCAAAGGCGGCTGTAGCAACGCCAACAGTTATGGACATAGTTGTGCATAACAGCGGCCCACTACCGGCCGGTAATGAAAAGGACGTGATTTTATAAGCAGCTACCGGGTGTAATAACTATCCTGCACGGTTTTATTAGTTTGGGTATTGTTGTTTACAGTTTCCGTAATGGTAAACTCCGTATGCAAAGTGAATGCTGAAGAAGTAAGCGTAATTATTTTTGCCGATTGCGATACCAGGTGAAATACCGGCAGTGTAGTTGTGGAAATACCGGTAATAGTGGGTGCGCTCAGGCTTCCTATCGAGGGCATTGATAAGCTAAACGCTGTGCCCACAAAGCTGTAAGTCCCGGTTACTGACTCGACCGCTGGTTGCGACGACAGGTTAGTACTGCCTATTCCTTCCGAATTATATACGCTTACGGCAGTAAATGATCCGCCTTTATTGAATTGCACATAGCTAACTGTTTTGTTAGAAGTTGTAAAGGATGAGTCGGATTGCAGCCCACCATTAACATACAGCGTAACGTTTTGCTTTTGCAGGTTCCACTTACCAACTATAAGTGCCTGTTGGGTATTGTTTTGGGCTGAGCTATCTTTTTTACAGGAAGCGGCGGCTAATAAAACTACCGCCATCAGCAATAAACTGAGCTTTTTCATTATAAAGGTTTAAAAGTTGTTGTATCACAAATATAAATATTATTAAAGATTAAAAAAATGTTTCCACAAAAGGCTTCGGTGCTGTTTTATATGAATTATCTGTCGGATAGTCAGGTGGTTGTCAACCAGGGCGGCACAAGTTCAGGTAAGACTTTTTCGCTTATGCAGCTACTTTGAGGCTGAATCCAGGGTAAATAACCTCAGGATCAGTGTGCTCGAAAGCGAAGTTTCGTTACTACAAAAGCAAGTAAATGAACTGGACAAAATGCCGGAATCGAAATCAAAAAAGTCAGCGCTGGTTGATCAGCAAAACGCGCAGTTGTTAAGCGCTGTCGATAAAAAATAAAGCTTATTCAATGGTGTGTGTGCCCGGAACGAGATTCGAACTCGTACATCCTTACGAATGCCACCCCCTCAAGATGGTGCGTCTACCAATTTCGCCACCCGGGCTTTTTAAGTCTAAAGTCTTTAGTGGATAACCCGAAGTCTCGTAGTTTTTGACTCGGGACTTCAGACTATCTACTAAAGACTTGAAAGGATGTGCCCGAAGAGAGACTCGAACTCTCAAGAGACAATTCTCAACGGCTTCTGAGACCGCAACGTTTACCAATTTCGCCATCCGGGCTTTTTTGAGAAGCTTTGAACTTACCTGTAACGGCAGGCCCGCATCTAAACAAGGTTGCAAATATAATCGTTTCAGTCAAAACGCAATCCATTAAATATAAAAAACAACAATTGGTTGCATTTTGACCGCTTATAAATTACTTTCGGGAAGCTAATCCGTTTAAAAATGAAAAAATTCCGACCGTTAATCTTCTTTTGCATCCTGCTCTTTTCATTATCCGCCACTAGGATAATAGCGCAATCAATCGTTCAGATCCAGCAGGGCAAACCAAGCAGTATCCGCGGGCTCTCGGTTGTTGATGACAGCATTGCCTGGATAAGTGGCAGTCGGGGCTACATTGCTATTACCCATAACGGCGGCAAAACCTGGGACTGGCAACAGGTAAAGGGCTTTGAAAAAGCCGATTTTAGGGACATTGAAGCATTCTCAGATAAAAATGCAGTGATGATGAGTTCCGGAACACCGGCACTGGTTTTAAAAACAGTTGATGGCGGTGTTACCTGGCAGGAAAAATATCGGAATGCCGACACCACCTACTTTTTTGACGCCATGGATTTCGACAGCCCTAAGCACGGTTTAATTTTGGGAGATCCGATAAAAGGAAAGTTGCTATTGTTAGAGACTAATGACGGTGGCAATACATGGAACCCATTTAAAGACCCGCCAACCGCCTTACCAAACGAAGCATGCTTTGCGGCAAGTGGCACCTGCTTGCGCCTTACCAATAAGGCGATCCTCATTGCCTCCGGCGGAAGTAATGCCAGGTTGATTTCTTATTCGTTTAATAAAAAAGCGTGGAGTTATGCAAGTTTCCCGATAACACACGGACAACCGGCCCGTGGGGCCTTCTCCGTGGCAGCAGGTAAAAACAATGCAATAATGGTTGGCGGGGATTACTCAAAGGACAAAATAACCGACTCTATTGCTATAAGTTACCGCCCATATCCCTTTAAAATATTTGATGCGCCGGCCAGGGGCCCGGCAGGCTTTCAATCCTGCGTAGAGTTTGTTGCCGGCGATATTTTCATTGCGACAGGTACTCCCGGCAGCAACATTACCATGGATGGCGGCACAACATGGAAACAAATTGACGCCACCAGTTTTAACGTTTGCGGTAAGGCAAAGCACGGAAAATTAATTTTATTTGCTGGAAATGGCGGAAAAACAGGTATTTTAAAACTGTAGAAAGCTGGAAGTGAAGCCATTAAAAATGCTGAAAAATAAATTAAAATAAGGCTTGCACACCAAGTTGAATAGTCCTATATTTGCACCACTTTAAACGGAAACGATAAAGGATGATTCTGTAGCTCAGCTGGTAGAGCATAACACTTTTAATGTTGGGGTCCTGGGTTCGAGTCCCAGCAGGATCACGAAAAAGCCTCTCTAAGTAATTTAGAGAGGCTTTTCGCATTTATACAGATTTTGCTCGGAAATCAATAAACATTGTGCGGATTTGGTTAATCCTTTACCTTACACCCTGTTGCATAAAAATCTCTGATCGCGTTGCCTGACAGTAAGCTCAAGCTGTCCCAACCAGGTAACGCGATCAAAGATTTAAATTCTTATTGCACCTTGCTAAATAACAAGACAACATAAGCTGTTTTGTTGCCAAGGCTGACCGGTAATTTTAAGGTCATGGTATTACCGTCAATACCTGCAACTATTAATTGGTAGCCTTCCTGCACTTTTCTTGCGCTATCTCCCTGATAAAGTTTCTTAAACTGGAATATTTCTCCGTTACTTTTATCGTAAGACCAAAAAATAGTTTGCGAAGCACCTTTAGTCAAAGTATAAATACCATTACCGCTATTGGTGAGTTTCCAGCTGCTGCCATTAAAGTCTTCCGGCGATGCCTGGTTAAATATGGTTTGAACGGAGCCTGGTAGTAATCCGTCGTAGCTTATGTTAGTAAGCGTCCAGGTACCTACAAATCTAGCCCGTGAGGCGCCTGCGATATTTGCCGGCAGTTTTTTAACAGTAGAACAAGCTGAGAAGGCCAAAATAAATACAGCCGCCAGTGAAATTATAGTTAATTGCTTTTTCATAATTCTTTCAATATTTTATTTTAACTATTGGCCCTGTGCTGCTTGTTGCTTCATTTGATCGTTCGCAACAATCACTATTTCCACACGGCGATTTTGCGCCCGCCCGTCAAGTGTACTGTTGGGTGCAATTGGTTCTGTTTCGCCTTTACCTTGCGTGGTTAACCGTGAACCATTTACCCCCTGCTGCACCAGGAATGATTTCACAGCAACTGACCTTCTAATAGATAAATCCATATTATGAGCGGCGGTTCCTGTACTGTCAGTATGCCCGACCACCAAAATATTGGTTTGTGGATTATTTTTTAAGGATTGGGACAACTGCTGAAGGCTAGTTTGAGCACCGGGTTTCAAGTTGGTTTTGTCGACATCAAACAAAATCCCCGAATCGAATTTCACTAAAATGCCTTCACCTTCGCGGGACACCGACGCTCCCGGAACAGTCTGCTTAATTTCGGCTGCCTGTTTATCCATTTTGTGACCAATTAAACCACCTGCCGTGCCACCAACTGCGCCGCCTACAAGCGCACCTATTGCGGTATTACCTGCCGCATGGCCAACAAGAGCTCCAAGGAGACCACCGCCTGCTACTCCTATTGCTGCGCCTTTTTCTGTTTTTGTGTATGCACTGCACCCTGCGAATAACATACTTGCTGTAGCTAAAAATAAACTAAACGTAACTGCTTTTAATTTTAAAATTTTCATTTGTAATATTTATGTGATGATCAAACAATAAATCCAGTACAAAGTTTCAAAAATTTAATATCAAATATATGTGCGAAAGAATATTAATCTATATTACATATATTATAATATTAACTGCACTGGTTAATTGATCGGTTTTCAGTAGTTAACCGCTAATTATGTTCAATGTATGATCGGTTAAAGGCGCAGGAGATTGCGCCTTTTCTGTTAGAAACAAATTTCTTAAATCCGGATATAGCTCAAATTAAATAACTTGAGCCATATCGTGCTTACTTGCTTATTCTAAATGAAGTCACCTGCCTGATATCCTTCGACGAGGAAGCGGCCATTACTTTATATTCGCCGGGCTCAACCACCCATTTACTTAATTTATCATCAAAATAAGCAAGATCGCTTATACTAATATTCATCGAGACAAGAGATTTTTCGGTGGGCGTTATCATGATCTTTTTAAATGCTTTAAGTTCCTTTTCGGGCCTTAACACAGAAGAATTAACTTTGCTGATATACAATTGAACTGTTTCCTTACCTGCAGTTCGGCCTGTATTTTTTATCTTAACTGATACCACTATTTTATCGCCCGGCTTATAGCTTTTCTTGTTGGTAGCCAAATCAGTATAAGTAAAATTGGTATAAGACAATCCATAACCAAAACAGTACAAAGGATTGATATTTTTGGTGTCATACCAGCGATAGCCAACCAATATTCCCTCTTTATAATCAGCCGTCATATTGTTACCAGGATAGGTATTTAAGGCGGAAGCGGGTGAGTCTTTTAATGAGACGGGAAAAGTAAACGGTAGACGACCGGATGGGTTTACAACACCTTTTAAAACATCGGCAAGAGCATTCCCCGCCTCTGATCCATTAAACCACGACCAAACTATGGTATGATTTGACTTTTTAATTTCGTTCAGATCATACGGTGCACCAGCCATTATTACAATGATGGTATTGGGGTTAGCCGCACTCACAGCATTAACAAGCGCTTGTTCGCCAAAGGGCAGGGAAAGGTTTTTGCGATCATGTCCCTCACTTTCGTACTCACGGTTGGAGCCAATGCACAGTATGGCGACATCAGTTGTTTTTGCAAGCGCTACAGCTTCGTTAATTAAGGTTTGATCCGGCTGATCAGATCCAGCGTTTTGCGCATCGGTTTTGCTTGCCGAATAATTAGCCTTATACCCCTGCGCGAATTTAATTTCGGCTGTTTTACCAAATCTTGATTTTATGCCCGCCAATGCGGTTATCTCATATTTGGCCTTTACCCCTGCACCGTAACCTCCCAGAGCAAATGTACGTGTGGCATTATCGCCAATTACAGCGATGCTTTTTATATTACTTGTTTTTAAAGGGAGTAAATGCGCATCATTTTTTAACAAAACGATAGATTCTGATGCAATATCATATACCGCTTTGCTATGCACCGGTGTGGCAATTGACCCTTTAGGGTGATTGGCGCTCATTGAGGTATGGTACATCAGCCATAAAATCCTGCTCACTTTATCGTCTATCGTTTTTACTGAAACCTCGCCAGCTTTAACAGCCGCAAGCAGTGGCTTGGCGAAATACCATTGATCATAAGGGCCGCTTGATCCCATTTCAAGGTCCAGTCCGCTGTTTGCCGCTGCGACTGTATGGTGTGTTCCACCCCAATCTGATATTACAATTCCTTTAAAGCCCCATTCTTTTTTTAATACTTTGTTCAATAAAAAATCATTCTCTGAACACCAGTAACCATTTAACTTATTATACGCCGACATAACGGTATAGGCATTGCCCTGCTGTACGCCTGCCTTAAATGCCGGTAAATAAATCTCGCGCAATGCTCTTTCATCAATTATTGCGTTTACCTCGCCGCGGTTAACCTCCTGGTTATTGGCAGCAAAATGTTTAATACATGCAGCCACATGCTGGCTTTGAATTCCCCTTACAGACTGAATAGCCAATTGACTGTTCAAAAATGGATCTTCTGAATAGTATTCATAAGTACGCCCGCAAAGCGGCATCCTGCAAATATTAAATGCCGGGGCCAGCATTATAATTTTTTTGCGGGCATTTGCCTCCTCCCCCAGTACTACTCCATATTTATTTGCCATCGCCGGGTTCCAGGTAGCCGCTATTGCCGAACCATTTGGCAAAAAGGTGGCAGAATCAGTTGTCCAGTTAGCAGAGTTCCAATCAAAACGCTTTATTTCTTCGCGCACGCCTAAGGGGCCATCATCGCAGGTGAGCTCAGGGATGCCTAAACGCTTTACGCCTGCTGAAGAAAATAAAGCGTTGCCATGAAGCATTTCTATTTTTTCTTCAAGCGTCATCTTTTTAATGATGCTGCTGATCTTTGCATTAATCGCGGCTTCTTTTTTCGTTTGTGCCGAAACATTACTGAGCAGCAGAAGTGCTACAGAACAACTTATTATATACTTCATAAATATTGATTTCAATTTAGCTTGCATAAAGCTATTACAAATACTTTGCTATAGTTGCTTTATTTTTTGCTTTCGGCTACGATAAAAATAACTGACATTGGCGGTGCGGAAACTTTTATACCGTTTTGTAATGCGGATGAGGATGCCGTAAGTGTTAAATAGCCCGACGGACCGCCGTTTGCACCGCTAGGGCCGTTGCCGTTTATATAAACCTTTCCTGAAAATTCACCGTTATCTGTTCCTCCGGTAAGGGTATAGTAATAATACTTACTGCCTTTGTCGAAGTTTTTAATATCAACATTTACTGTTTGTGATGCTGTGCCTTTATTAACGATCACCACACCAGCCTCGCCCGATGTGAATGAAGATGCATAACTCAATACATCACTATTGGTTTGTACTGTTGAACTTACCATCCGGTCGCCAAAATACTTCTGGAAATAATACATGTAGTAAAAAGCTGGTCTTGGGTTCCATTTGCTCACGCCATCGGTTTCATCGCCCGCGTTAAACATACCCATATCATCACCACCATTCCAGCCGTTTGCAAGGTCCCAGCGGCTGGCCATCCCAAACTGATTTTTAAGCAATTCGCCTAAAACCATTGTAGCGTGCATCCCTGCTATATAGGATGTCATTTGTTTTGACCCTGTTGTAAATAAATTCCATTCGGTTAACGCTATAGGTTTTAATGAGACACCTCCCTGCGAAGTAGTGGTTTTCATCCAATCCATAACAGTCTTTGATTCTGTTACCGGCGAATTAAGAATAGTAGCAGCCGTTTCATTATCAGATCCGGTAAAATAATCATGCACGATATAAAAGTCGGCATAATCGCCGGCGGAGGCAAATAAGCCGGAGTTCCATGTTTTATCAACTGTATTCCATGAATTTACGGGATCTGTTTGTATTAATTGTGCGCCAATTTTAATTTTAGCACCTACATCAGTTGCGGCTTTGCGCATAGAATCGGCAAATACTTTAAAATGCTTGCCATACAGTGTCCCTGTAATAATTTGTGGCTGACCATCCTTATTTTGGGATACATCAATTTCCCAGCCTGCCTGCCATGGGCCGTCACTTTCGTTCCCTATCTCCCAGTATTTGGTGCGCCCCTTATCATGGCGCACCCAGTTAGCAGCCAAATGCGCGGCCACCTGATCGGGGTGGGCACTGGTGCCATAGCGGGCATAACTATAATTAACCGTGATGATCCCGGTACTGTTAGTTTGTTGTAAAGCTGTATAATAGTTATCCAGCGACAATGTCCAACTTGCAGTATTATTACCCAGCCAATAGCCTGCTGCGACGCTGTTCCCGTTTGAATCATACAAAGTGGCCGGTGCGTCGGCAGGTATTTGTCCGTCCCAGAAATAAACGCTTGAGATATTACCACCTGGAAAACGGAGAATATTGGGCGATAGGTTTTTAATGTTGTTTACCAAAACCGGTTCGGTAACTATCTGGGTCATATACGGATTGGTATTATTACCAAACAGGTATTTAGGAACCTTTGTAATTACGTTGCTATAGTCAACATTTACAGTTACAGTAGCTGCGGTAGTTGGTTGAGCAACATTGGCATTAAGTGGGGCGGTAAAAGTTTTGGGTGCCCAGTCATCTAAAAAAAAGCCCGCTGACTTGGCTACCACAGGATCTGTTTGCGGAGTTATAACGGTGGTGGCTGTGGTATCAGTTTTAACCGGTGTTATTGTGCTGTTGTTTTTTTTACAGGCGCACAATGCCAGCAAAAAAATTGGATAGTATTTTAAATGGGGTATCAACTTCATATATTTATTGTCTTTGTAAAAAATGCAGGGACCTCTTGTTAAAAGGCCCCTTGCATTAATTAATCAACTAAAACTTTATCATTTAATTTTTACTACCCGGATGTTATCAATTGCTGCTGTAAAAGCTGTAACCGTGGTTAAACCATCATTCATATACCAGATATTCATACCTGTGTTACCGCTGGCGCCCACAAGGTCCTTAATAGAAGCTACCTGCGTACCTGTACCGTTATTGGTTAAGAAGGTTGATAACGGAATTGTAACGGTTGTCCAGCCGGTTGTGGTAAACGGCGTTGTTTTACCCGCGCTGTTTATCCAGGGCCTGTACCGGGCTATATAAGTAAAGCTATAATTTACTGCTACGAAAATAGAACCCGCAGTCCACGGAGTAGATTTCGGAACCGATAATTCGAACTTCACGGCGTAACTGGATAAACTGCTGTCAATATCTGCAACCGGAACCCATTGACTGGCATTCATATTTACTCCACGGCCACCATTATACCAGGCATTGTCACCCGCAGAAAGGTTGCTTGCCGTCAACACGTTATAGTAGCCGGTATTACCGGGAAAATCAGTAGAACTGTTTTGCGTATTTGACCCCCACGGGTACCCGTTTATAGAATCCCAGTTTTGAAATACGCCGTCAACAAAATCATGAACCTTATAAACGGTAGAGGCTGAACCTGATTTTGTTGTAACACTTACAATGCCGCCATTCTGCGTAACACTGGATGGCACCGCCAGGCTAATGTACGTGCCATCGGTTGAAGGCGTATAATTAGTAATTGCAACACCTGCATAAGTTAAACTTTTGATAAAGAAAAAGTTAAAACCGTAAATTTTGACAGAATCACCTACGTTAGCCGCTTCATCCGAAATGTCTGAAATTGTTGGCGCAGGAGCCACAATTGAGAAAGAAAACGTGGTTTGACCATGCGTTGTTACATAATTTATAGTATTGAGCTGTTTTGCCGGTACCGTTGGGAAGGCAATAACCGAGGGTATTAATGCAATAGCGCTGGTATCAGAAAACCATGCGTCATTAAAAGAGCCGGCTACACCATCAAAATAAATTTGAAGAGCACCTTTTAGATTTTTCCCGGAAATAACAACCCATTGACCGGTGCCCACACTGCTTAAAAGTGAATCGCCCGGATGTGCGACATAGTTACGGATTGATGTAATAACCGGCGTGCCTGTAGATGATAATTTATCTTTTTTGCATCCCGATTGTGCGAGGAGTATTGCAGCGAGTATAACAAGCAATAAATAGTTATTGACATTGTAAAGTAGCTTTTTCATATTTTTTATTTAAAGAATATTATAAATAATTCTAATTCTGTTAGTAATACGCCACAGGTGCTTGCAACAATTTAGGATCGGCCGTTTGGTCATTTGCCGGTATTGGCAAGGTAAACGTGTTGATTGTTGCCGGGGTAATGATCAGTCCGTTGGATCCAGGCTTCGCAATTCCGGTATTCGCATCATAAGTAAACAGTGATCTGTCAACAACCGTTTGCCCGGGTTGCAGCTGGGTTTGATGATTAAGTGTATCTATCGCTGCCTGCGGCTTGTAATAAGAAAGCCGTACCAAATCAAACCAATACTGGCCCTCAAATGCCAATTCAACTCTTCTTTCGTTCATCAGGGTTGAAGTTGTGATGGTTGATACTACAGGTAAGCCGGCCCTTGATCTGATAGCATTAAAATATTGTAAGGCCCTTCCATCAGAAGTAGAACTATTGTTACCCAATATAGCCTCCACATATATTAAATACACATCTCCCAACCGCAAAACGGTATTGTGTTCAATTGATGACCAACGGTCCATAGTTGGCGCATTGTTATCGGCAGGAGTACCCACTATATGTTTTTTAACATTTACGCCGGTTGCTGTATAACCTCCGCCCGCAGCATTTAACTCCGGGTAATAATCGCCGGTGAGCATAAAAGTAGCTTTACGACGGATTGAATCGCGTGTGGCGTACAATTTATACAAACTAGTGGTTGGGCCAATTGCCCCACCCCACCCAGCACCAGGCACTATGCTTGCGCTGGGGGCAAATTGTGCTTCTATATCATTACCCTGGCCATAGCCTACACCTGCCGCCCATTGAAATGCAAACAGCGATTCGGAGTTGTCGTTGTACTGGGTTCTGAACAGGTTGTAATAACTGGGAAAAAGTGTCAGGCCGCTTGTATTACAAACATTCCCTGCAAAATATATCGCGCTATCCAGGTCTGATTGGTTCCTGGTACCGCTTTGGCCCAGGCCCGCCCTGGTTAAATATACCTTAGCCAGCATACCCTGTGCCGACCACGTAGTCACTCGCCCCGCCTGGTCTGATTTTGGTAAATTTGTAGCTGCAAATCTTAAATCGTTTATTATAAATTTATAAACATCAGTAAGCTTATTGCGCGGCACAAGCGGGTTGGCAATTAGTTTATCGTTATCTTCAATAATAGGCACCGGTCCCCACAATTGGGCAAGGTGAAAATAAGCGGTTGCACGCAGGAACCTTAATTCTCCAAGAGCTCCGTTTTTACCTGTTGCGGATACGCTATCCGGCAACTGGGTATTGATAGCCTTTATATTTACATTACAGTGGGCCACTACATTAAAAAAGCCCTGCCATGCCTGTGTAACATAGCTATTATTGCTGGTTATAGAAAAGGTAGTAAACTGAGCCAGGTCTGCATTGTAAGGCTGCAGCATATTGCCACTCATGATATCGCCGATACCAAGCAAGGGGAAATTATTCCAGTCAAACCACGGTTGGGCGTAAATGGCCGAAGTGGCAAGCCTCAGATCGGATGTACTTTTATAAAAATTATTGGTTGTGATTCCTGTCAGCGGAGGCCGGTCAAGGAACTGCTTTTTACAACTGCTTATTATCATGACGATGATAAACAAAGAGAATATATTTATTTTAATCAGTTTCATAATAGTAAATTTTAATTATTTAGAGATATGTTGGCACCAATTGTAATAACCCGGGGCTGTGCATAATATCCATTATCCATCCCGGCTAATAATGGGTTCCATGAACCTATTTCCGGATCGTACCCGGTATATTTTGTTATGGTAAACACGTTGGTTACATTGGCATAAACACGTAATGATCTTAAATGGATCTTGGATAAAATACTTTGCGAAAAGCTGTAGCCTAAAGCAATGCTCTTGCACTTTAAAAAAGAACCGTCTTCAACATACCTGTCTGAAAAGATTGTATTTTGATTGCCGCTGCTCTGGCTAATCCTGGTAATATTGGTTTGGGGATTGGTAATAAATACATTATTAATATCCGATGCCGAGCCTGCAGGATTAACCAACCCGATGTGTGCGTAGTTACTTACAGCCTGGAAATATCCAAAATTTTGGTTTGGATCATCCCCATTTACCTTTACCTGGTTAACAACTTTATTACCATACTCGCCTGTCATAAAAACAGTTAGATCAAAGTTTTTGTAACTAAAAGTGTTATTTATGCCATACTGAACTTTTGGCAAAGGCGACCCCAAAGCGGTTTGATCATTTGCATCAATTTTTCCGTCATGATTATTATCCTTAAAAATAACGTCGCCTACCCAAACCCCGCCGGAACCATTCGTAATAGGAATTGACCCGCCTCCGTTTTGCATAAGGGCCGGATATTTAGCGAAATCGGCAGCATTTTTATAAAGGCCAAGCGTTTGATAACCATAAAACTCGCCAATAGATCCTCCTACAACAGTTTTGGTATATACGTTACTTCCTATGCTCCCGTATATTGCCGGTGTACCCGGGTTTAAGGCAAGAATTTTATTCTGATTATGAGAGAATATCAGGTTGGTTTTCCAGTTAAAGTTTTTTGATTGAATATTGGTGGTTGCTATTGAAAACTCAACGCCTTTATTACTAACAGCGCCAATGTTAACATAAGGTGCAAGGATAGCGCCCGGCGAATAACCTCCTGATGCATAAGTTCCTGAATAGTATGGCTCGGTAAGGCTTAATAGCAGGTTATTTGTTTTGCGGGAATAAACATCGCCTGTAAATACAATCCTGTTGTTTAAAATACTGAAATCTAAACCCAGGTTAAGTTCTTTTGTCGTTTCCCATTTAATATTGGGGTTTCCCAAAGTAGCGGTTAGCTGTGAATTACCTGCCAACCCTGTTGCTACAGTGGTTAACGTAGAACCATAAGCATACTCACTTATGTTTTGGTTATTTACCAAACCATAACTTACCCTAAGTTTTAAATCGTTAATTACCTTTACATTTTTCAGAAAAGCTTCATGGTTCAACTTCCATGCAATTGCACCCGAATAGGAAGTATTCCACCTGTTACTTGTGTCAATTTTTGAAGTACCATCCCTGCGTATAGTGGCAGTTAGTAAATACTTATCATCGTACGTAAAGTTGGCGCGGGCAAAATAGGCCTCAAGTGCGCCATCGGCTTTTGCACCCGCATTGGTCGCCGTTTTTGGGTCGCCTGTACTTATTGTAGTTACATCATTACTTGTAAAATTGGTGCGTGCGGCCAAAACCGAGCTACTTTTAACCAATTGCGCTTCGTGCCCGACCGTAGCGCTGAAATAATATTTTTTACCAAACATGTGCTGGTATGACAGGTAATTTGTGATTGCGTTATAAAAGTTTTGTGCGCTCTGTGAACTGCCCGAGTTTACCGGTATGCTATAAGCTCCCATGGTAACGGTTGGCGTAAATTGATCTTCAGTAGCAAAATCAAAATTCCCGGATACTTCATTACGCAAACTTAGGTCCTTTGTAAATTGAATTTCGGCATAAGCGCTTCCGATTAACTGGTACCTGCTTTTCAAATCCGTCACGATTGTAGCTAAGGCAAACGGGTTAGCACCGTAAGCACCGTAAATATTAGGGTCATTACCGCCCCAGGTACCATCGGGGTTTTTCACCGCTACATCGGGTGTTTGGTTTAATGCCTGCAAAATTACACCGGTATTTGTTGTAGCTACGTTTTCTGCAACATGAGAGAGCGCCAGATTTGTGCCTATTTTTAACCAGTTTGTAGTTTTGTTATCGATGTTTAGGTTAATAGAAGTTCGTTTAAAATCAGAACCTAAAGCAATCCCCTCCTGGGTAAAGTATGTGGCCGATAAATAATATTTTGTCCTGGCATCGCCACCGCTAATTGCAAGATTATGGTTTTGCATAGGGGCTTTTCTGAATAATGCCTTTTGCCAGTTAGTACCCAGGCCCAAATATTGCGGATTAGCAAACTGTGGCCTCAAATCATAGCCAATAATGGCCGATTTTTCATTCATAAACGTTGCATACTGCTGCAAATTCATCACATCGTAATACTTTGGTAATGATTGACTACCCGCATATCCATCATAGGTTATTAGCGGAGGGCCCGAAGCTCCCTTTTTTGTAGTAATTATTACTACGCCATTTGAAGCCTGCGAACCGTATATGGCTGTAGCCGAGGCATCCTTTAATACATCAATTGATGCGATATCCGACGGGTTGATAGTGGATAGCGGGTTGCTACCCTGACCCGCAATTGGCGATTGAACATTGGGTGGAATCTGTACTCCATCAATTACATACAACGGGGGGGCATTGTTAAAACCGCCTATCCCGCGTATTTGTATATTCACATCGCCACCCGGCTGGCCCGAAACCTGCTGCACTATAACACCGGCAACTTTCCCCTGTAAAGCCTGGTCAAATGTAGTTGGCTGTGTTTTTAAGAGGTCGGTCCCCGAAACCGATGATATAGATCCGGTAAGATCAGGCCGTTTAACTTTACCATAACCAATAACAACTTCATTTAATATGTTTACTGACAGATTTAATGTTACATTAATTGTACTGGTTTGCCCCACATATATTTGCTGGGTTTCATAGCTTACATAACTAAAGACCAGCACGTCGCCTGTTTTTGCATTAATGGCATAAGTACCGTCAACAGCCGATACAACTCCGGTTGTTGTGCCCTTAATTTTAATGTTAACCCCGGGTAGCGGCTTGGAATCGTCAGCGCCTATTATCCTTCCGGTAACCCTTTGGGTTTGTGCATAGCCTGAAAGCGCCAGCAACATGGCCGACATAAATAGCAAAACGCCGCATTTTATTCGTTTTCGTAAGTTTTTTTCCATTTTAAAAATGAATTTTAAGGTGTGTAAATAATTGGTTCATAAATTTTGGTTGGTTGGTGTTAATCTTTCTTCATAATTTTTCCTCACATTATTCGTCCAACGGGGTATATAGCAAAGTCGAAAGCGATCTTTTAAAATCATCTCCAAGCATTGTTTTTATTTCTGCAATCGATTGCCGAAACAACCTGTGAAAAAACCTATACCATACGGCAAGTAAAGTTTTCAGCATAGCAAAAAAATAAATTAACCTCGTTGGGTTTTTGCGTTTATAATTGGTGAGTATGTGTATTATTTACAATTAATTTAATTGGCTGCATGGAACACATATTCTCGGGAATGAAACTATGATTGTTTCGAAAAGCAGGATAGGCAGTATTGATAATGATTATAGACCAAATGTTAACTAACACATAACAAACTATAAATCAGTGTATTAAATTAAACCCACACCGGATATCATGTGCGTTATTTAAGTTTTTTTCGATTTACAGCCCAAAAGAGGAACAAAAATTTTACAAAAATGCCCCTTAACAGCCGGTATTTCAGGAAATAAAAAATTGAATTTGATGAGATAAAGATTACAGCGGCGCGTTAATTGCTGATCATGCCGGAGATTTCTTTTTGCGGGTTGCGTTAATATATTCTGAGGGAAGCATATTATATTCTTCCTTAAACAACTTTGTAAAATATTTAGGCGTGTTAAAACCAACTTCATAGGAGATCTGGCTTATACTCATCTGGCTATCGGCCAGTAATTGGATTGCCTTTTTTAACCGGATTGACCTGATAAATTCGAGCGGGGATTGTCCCGTTAACATTAATACTTTTTTGTAAAGCGATACCCGGCTCATATTCATTTGCCGGCTCAGTTCTTCTACAGAAAGATTATAGTTTAAAATATTCTGTTCTATATACTCAACCATATTTCTTAAAAACCGCTCATCTTCAGATTGCAATGGCACCTCCTGTAACTGCACACTCATCTGCTTTTTGTAGGTTCGTTTAAACGTATCCTGTAAGGTGAGCAAGTTTTTTATTTTTGAAAGTAAGATCTCAAAATTGAATGGTTTGGTCATGTAATCGTTAGCACCTATTTCTAATCCCTTTAACTGTTCCTCTTCCCCGGTTAACGCAGTTAATAAAATGACAGGGATATGCGAGGTCCGTTTATCGGCCTTGATTTTTTTGCAAAGTTCAATCCCGTCCATTTCGGGCATACTTATATCACTAACCATAATATCAGGGTGTTGCGATAGGGCCTTTTGCCAGCCATCCTTACCATTCGCCGCCTCTATAATAAAGAATGTGTTCTTCAGGTTGTCCTTTAAGTAAAACCTAAAGTCGTCGTTATCTTCCACCAGCAATACCACAGGTTTTTTATCCACCATCTGGTATTTAGGTTCATTCTTATTTTCCCGGGTTGGTAAAGGATCCTGCTCCTCATCATTATTTGTATTGATGGCTGTTGGGGTTAAACTGAAGTTATCCTGTAATAACAATGGCAATTGAATTATAAAACAGCTACCATGATCCGGTTCGCTTTCCACACTTATTTTGCCCCCGTGCATCTTTACAAATTCAGATGTAATTGATAAACCAATACCGCTGCCCTGGTTAAGCAGCGACCCCGGAACATCATGCTGAAAAAACCTTTCGAATATTTTATCGTGTTTTTCCTGAGGGATGCCAATACCCGTATCAATTACTTTAATCTCAAGTAGCTGACATTCCTCCGTTGATTCATCCTGTATTACATTAAGCAACACGCTTATATGACCACCTTTAGGCGTAAATTTGAAAGCATTTGAAAGCAGGTTGAATAAAATTCGCTCTATTTTGTCATGATCGAAACTTGCCATTAAGGTTTCTACATCCGTATCAAACACAAAACCTATGCTTTTTTCATCTGCAATGTCAGTAAACCCTAAAGTGATGTCTTTAATAAATTTAACTATATCGCCGGGCCTGGTTTGCAGCTTCAATTCCTGCACCTCCATTTTACGGAAATCAAGCAGCTGGTTTACCAGGTTTAACAATCGCCTGGCATTTTTTCTTACCATCCCCAATTGCTCCTTTTGATCGGCATCATCGGTACAATTAAGCATTTTATCAACAGGCGCCATAATCAGGGATAAAGGCGTCCTGAACTCGTGGCTTACATTAGTTAAAAACTTAATCTTCATCTGGTCAAGCTCATGCATCCGCTTAACTTCCTGCCGCTCCTGTTCTATAATAAGTTTTGCTTCCTGTTTCTCCTGTTCAGCAACGAATTGCTGTCTTATCTTTTTTATTCCGCGCCGACGGATCAGAAGAAGTATCCCAATAATCAGTACTACATAACTAATATACGCTAACGGCGATTTCCAAAATGGGGGTAGTATTTTAACTTTCAAAGTGATGTAATCGGGATCCCATACACCGTCAGAATTTGCTGCCCTAACTTTAAATACATAATCACCACCGTCGAGGTTGGTATAGGTTGCTTTCCGGCTCGCATTGCCGGCTGTAAGCCATCCTTTGTCAAACCCCTCCATCATATACTGATACTTCACCTTATTAGGATTGAAGAAATTTAGTGCTGCAAACCCAATAGTAAAGACATTTTCGTTGTGATTAAGCGTTATTGAACGGGTTGACGAAATAGCTTCTGACAATATAACATGCCCGTTGATGGCCTCGGTGGCTGTAACACTTTTATCAAATAGCTGAAAATCAGTAAATATTAGTTTGAGTTTATTACTATTGGGCTGGATGCTCAGGGGGTCAAAAATATTGAAGCCGTGCCCGCCGCCAAAAATCAGTTCGCCTTTTTGGGTTTTCAAAGCCGCATTTACATTAAATTCCCTGCCTTGCAAGCCATCAGTTTCGTCAAAGTTTTTAAACTGAAAATTATAACCCTTGCCCGTTGCGGTTAATTCAATTCGACTCAATCCATCAGAGGTACTTAACCACATCATCCCTTTATTATCCTCCAGTATGTTCAATATCAAATTATCAGGAAGCCCATTTCCCTTTACAAAACGGGTAAACTTGCCTGTTTTAGGATTAAAGATACTTAGCCCTTCGCGGGCGCCAATCCATATCAGGCCCCGGCTATCCTGTGTAATACTGTTTTCGTTATTGCCTATCAGGCTGTTACTATCATTGATATCACGATTATAATGAACAGCCTGGTTGGTCTTCTTCATTATCACATCAATACCATAATAGCCTCCTACCCAAATGTTACCATCCTTATCCTCGAAAATTGCAGATATATAGGGGCATCTTATTTCTGTTGGCTTAAAGGGATGGTAGAATATTTTTTTTGACCGGTCAAAAATCTCCAAACCACCGGCGAAGGTACCGATCCATAAGCGGTGTGCTGAATCCTCTATTATACTCCACACCCTGTCATCCGCGATACTGGTTGCTACCTTGTCGTCATGCCTGTAATGGGTAAAAGTTTTTCCGTCAAAACAATCCAGCCCCCCAAAATAAGTTCCTATCCATAGTTTCTGCTCATGATCAATACATAAGCTAACAATTATATCGTTGCCCAAACTGTTACTGTCTTGCGAATTGTACTTATACTGTGTGTATTTCCCGGTTTTCCGGTTAAAGTAAATCAACCCGCCACCATTTGTTCCTATCCATAAATTACCTTGCTTATCTTCAACAAATTTATCAACGTCCTCAAAGCTCAGGCTGTTTGGATCAGAAGCGTAATGCCTGTAGAGCGGGAATTTAATAATACTCTTGTGATAATAACTGATCCCTTCCTTAAAAGTCCCGGCCCACATAATACCTGAATTATCCTTATAGAGCACTACAGTATTTTGCCTTAATGATTTGGCATCATCCGGCCTGTTTAGTAAATAAGTAATCTTAAAATTCTTTTTATCGAGCAGGTTTATTCCCCCGTGGTCTGTTGCTATCCATATCAAGCCGTCATCAGCCTGAACAATGTTATTAACGATACTGGAATTTAACCCGGCTGTACCTGATCTTTTATCAATATATCTGAACACGTTAGTTGCCGGGCTAAAATAATAAACCCCTGCGTTTACATTTGATGTGTAAAACCACAAATCATTGTCGCGATCTGCTGTAATAGAATAAGATCGTGTTTTACCATTGCTGGCTTTACTTAAAATATCTGAGCGGTAAGTAATTTTATTAAGCTTCCCATCCAGCTTTTCAATCATGCCGTCACCATAAACAAACCACATATTCCCCCTTGTGTCGCCGGCAATATCGGCCACATTATTGCTATATAATAGCCGGAATGAGTCTGCGTTGTTTGAATAATGATACGTTTGCTTGTTTGCTGCGCTATAACGATAAACGCCTGAATTTGCCAAAACAAACCAAAAGTCCCCGTGGCTATCCCTTGTTATTTTAACAATATTTGCATTAGCAGGAAGTTTTAGTGCTTTTAGCCAGGGTGATATGCCGATGCTAAACTGCTCTGTTTTAGGGCTGTAGATACAAAACCCACCCCTGGTTGCTAACCATAGGTTTTGATCCGGTCCCTCATAAATGCTTTGTATAAAATCATCAACGAGTGAGTTTTTATTACCGGCATCGTGTTTGAATACTTTAAAGGAATAACCGTCGTAACGGCTAAGACCCGACATGGTGCCGAACCACATAAAGCCTTTTGAATCATTATAGATGCAGTTTACCTGGTTGTGCGACAAGCCATTGCTTATATCCAGTTGCGAAAACTGGTACTGACTGGCTTGCGCAAAAGCCCGGGCACACGCAAAAAGCATGGCTACTATAAGGATATAAAATTTTATGCGCATCGGTATAATTGAAAAGGGTCGACAATCAATGGTTTGAACCATATGAAAGGCCGTACACTAAGGTAATATAATGTTGTGTTATTATTCGCATAAAAAAATGCGTTCCGGATCTCATCCCGAAACGCAATTTATGACATTTATAAATTAATGCCACTATCAACTAAATCCCGGATTTAATATTATAAACCCGTTCTTATCGGTTATTAATCAGGTAAGCTTTTGCACTGGCCTGATTCAAATCATTATATTTTAACACCATGACTATAACTGCACCGTTACGGCCTTGCCATCATATTCAACTGTTTTATCTGCATTAACGGTTATCCCCACATTTGAGCCGTGTTCGCCGTTAACCAGCACAACATTAAATGTGCGGTGTTGCTGTATGTTCGGGTAATCGCCTTTAATAGCCGATATGGCAACCTGATGTAGTTTATCATTCCAGCTAAAGGTAAACGTGGCATATTGCCCCTTTTCGTAATTATAATTATCGTTTTCGTCCTCGTAAAACTTAAACTCCCCATTTGCACCGGGGTAGATCCTTAACTCAATGGGTTGGCTGGTTTTTTCCGTTGCATATTCAACCACCGGTCCCATGGGGATAATTGAACCCGCTTTTACATAAAGCGGCATTATATCTATGGGGGCCGAAGCTGTTATTGTTTTTCCGCCGGTAAGGGCTTGTCCTGTCCAGAAATCATACCATGTAGCTTTTGGCAGGTATAATGTCCTGGCCTTTTCCTTACCGTCGGCCCCCGCTGCAGTATATAACTGCTCTGTTACGGGGTTAACCAGGAATGCCGGCCCAAACATATATTGATCAGGGATATTATAAACGTTGGCATCGTCCCTGAAATCAAATGCAAGGGAACGCATTATGGTATAATTATCGGTTGAAACGCGGCCCGCCAGCGAGTATATATAGGGAAGCAGGCGGTAACGCAGCTTATCAAAATTTAACAATATAGCTTTAGTTTTGTCATCCCAGTTATTGGAGAATATTGCCCGCTCACCCTTGCCGTGGATCCGGAATATCGGCGAAAACGCTCCAAACTGGAACCAGCGTGTAAACAGTTCCCTGAATTCTGGTTTCGACCAATCCGGCGCTACCCAGTTATAGTGGTAACCGCCTATATCCGATGTCCAGTATGGAATACCCGATACACAGGCGTTTATCCCCTGCGGCACCTGGCTTTTGAATGCTGAGAACGTACAGGAGATATCTGAAGACCATAGCGTGGCTGCATTGCGCTGTTCGCCAGCAAAGGATTGCCGGATTAAAAAGAACGCGCGCTTACCCGGGATATCCCTGCGCCATCCCTGGTAAATCCCCTTTGAGTGCTCCAATGAGTAGGTGTTAAAATAATCTATTCCCCTGCCAATTGAAAAATTACTTTTCCGGCGTTCGTCCAAAAGGGCGCCATTATCAGGCTCACATTGGTCAACCCACCATGCATCCCAGCCATATCGTTTTATCAAACTGTCGCGCGCCTGGTCCCAATACAATTCGCGTGCCTTGGGGCTATGGGCATCATAATAACTATCGAAGGTATGGGTTACGATGTTATCCCAGGTAATGTCTGTTAATCCACCTGTCTTTTGCAGCGCATCAAAATCCTTTGTTTTTTTTCCAAATACCGGCCAAATGGAGATCATGCCATGAATATTGGCCTTGTGCAGTTCGGCCACCATTTTTTTAGGATCGGGATAGCGGGCGGGATTCATCACATGCACGCCAATTGGAAATGGATCCCAATAATACCAGTCCTGCACAATAACATCAACCGGGATATGATTTTTGCGGTAATTGTCCTTAACTGATAAAACTTCATCCTGGCTCATATACCTGTCTTGCGACTGGAATAAGCCAAAGGCCCATTTGGCAAACATGGGCGCCGTACCTGTAGCCGTGCGATACAAGTTAATGATCTGGTCAAAATCAGGACCGTAAAAGAAATAGTAATCAACCTGCCTGCCGCTTTCAGAAACGTATTTAAATTTCGTATTGTTGGCTTCAGCACCGTAAAAATTGGATGCCGAATAATTGTCCCACATCAGGCCGTAGCCTTTGGTGGATAATAGCACGGGTATGGCCCCCGTCATGTACTTAATAGCCATGTCCTGGTTGCGCCCCTTGTAGTTAATGGAAAGCGTATCCGTAGGGTGGCACCCAAGGCCAAAAAGTGCTTCATTTTGCGGTGAATTGAACTGGGTACTTACATTATAGGTATCAATCCCAGCAATAGTTGCCGGGGTAATGGTTTTGTTTTCGCCGCTGCTTTCAGAAGTAATTTCGTTCCCATCCAGGTCGTTATAAATAATAGCGTTGGTGGCTTTATTTATGATGACTTTTAGCCTTGAGGTGGTAATTATATACTCCTTCTTATTTTCTGTGAGATTAAAAGCCGGGTAACTCCATTTGTTATTAACCACCAGTGAGGCTTTGTTAGACAGGCTGTCAAATATGGTATACCTTACCTCTATTATGTCGTCCTTACAAACGGTAACCTGCATCAAACCTTTATCTAAGGTAAAAACTACGCTGCCCGGTTCCTTTTTGTAAGATAGAATAGACGCCCTGGCTTTTGATACATTCATTACAATCAGCAAAGGCACCAGGATTATAATTTTTGAAAAAGCAGCTTTTAGTATTGATTTTGTATTTAGCATGAAAATTACAATAGTTTATATAGTTAATTGGTTAACGATAAAGTCCGAAATACCTGCGGCATTAAGCCCCATTCACAAACAGGATAACTAGAACTTCCTTTTGGGTGGCCAAAAGTCAGCGATGATTATTTTTCTTGAAAATGCCTTCGGTTTATTATCTGGGCGATAAAATTATGCTTTGCACCAATGGGAGAAGGGGTACAAAAGTTAATAAATAGAGTACAAAATGTTCAAATTATCGAAAAAGCACACTTTATTTAATCGTGTCTCAGATCAATCTGATCTTTTCTTAATGAATTAAAAGAGATTGTCGTTTTCAGAGATCAGTAGTTATCGTTTTTCCGGGGGTGATCGATCGTTTGGCTTATCAGCATATAAAGCTGATGTAAGCCCGGATTTTTTAATAAAATTCATCACATCAATATTGGATCTTGTCATTTTTAAAAACCGACTGGTCATTTGCACGTTATAATGTTATTAATAACTAACAGCTATCATCATGGCAAAATATTCAGAAAAGGCAGGGGAAAAAGTAGAAAAAACCATGCACGAAATGAAGGAGGGTACACTTAAAAGCGGAAGTGGTAAGAAGGTCACTTCAAAAAAACAAGCGATAGCTATTGGTTTATCCGAAGCGAGAAAAGAAGGAGCCAAAGTGCCAAGGAAAAAATCTTAGTTATTTCGGGTGAAAACAATCATGGAAAAATTTGAAATTTCGGTAAGTAGCGATAATCAAAATCATCATTTTGAGGTAGTCGATTACATGCACCACAGCAGCGACCATTGTAAATTTGAAGTTTTTAAGGAGGGAAAATTTGTTGCCAGCTTTGAACCTGGTGCGCATAAAGTGCTGCACATTTGTAAAAACACAGGTGTGGTTGAGGAAGGGCTTTTACATTTACTGGCCGATCAGCTGGAGTCTTACAATCTTTAGCATTGCTTTAGGGCAGCAGATATGATGATCCCAAGCAATGCCGATGCAGCAAAGCTTAGTAAGGTGCCTACCAGGATGTATTCTGTTTTCTTTTCGGCTTTCTTGTCCTTATCGCCAAATCTTAGGATGGACTTAGCGGTAATTAGAAAGCCTATTGCGGTGTATTGGCCGGTAAGCACAAATGTCAGAATTAATGTTCGTTCGCAAATGCCAATCCATTTACCGGCATCTTCCAATCCTTCTTGGGCTTCCTTATTTGCTTCCAGGTCCTTGCGCCATTTTGTGGTGGCTAAACCTATTAAAATACCTAACGGCCAGGTTACCGATACGTAGCCAAACGCCAGAATCCAGAACCTTGTGCTTTCAACTATTAAAGATATCCCCGCTGTAATTACCGGCCACTGCTTATAAATACAAAGCCAGATAATTACAATTACCAGTAAATGCATTAGCTGATCAGCTATGAAATAAATAAATTTATCGGGCAGGTATGATTTAACAACATCAATAAGATAATGTGATACCAGGATCACCAGCGGAAGCCACCAGCAACTGTATAGTCCTGAAAATATGTAAGCAAATACGGCAGTAAGCAATGCGTGCCAGATCAATTTTACCGATTTGATCTTCTTCTCCTTCCTGTCCTTAACCCACGATACCGGTTGAAGAACAAAGTCGGTAAGTAGATGTGAAATGATAAGACGGAGCAATAAATTGGCAACCATTTGTTATTTTGTTACAAGCTTACTAATGTAATTTATCCCTTTTTCAACCTCTTTCCATTTAGCAACCTTTAGCCGGTTATTAACCGCGCCCTGCTTAATACCTAAAGCTTCGGCCATTTTTGTTTGGGTGTATCCCTCACATGCCAGGTAAACAACTTCAGCCTGGTTAGCCTTCCATTGATTTACAAAAAGGTTTATAAAACTAAGAATAATTGTTAATTGCTGGTTAATTTCTTCGTTGGTAGTTTTTATGGTGAGTATTTCATCAGCCCCCATTTTATCAAAAGATCTTCCCGATTGGTGAAATGCTTCGCCATCCGAATCCAATACCGATTTTCCTTTGTAAGCGATTCCGCCGATGCCAACGGATACTCTTGAGCTTAAATTGATCTTATTATTATTTTCCGGCTGCTTTTTAAACCAGCAGATCAGCTGGATACTTTTCTTGATCGCGTCCTCAACGTCGTCCATTATAAACTGGTAGCTGTCCCCTCTGAAAACCTCGGCGTCCGTAGGTTTATCAACCCATGACTTTAGCAGCTTTTCTGTGGAAGCTATTATTCTTTGGCGCTTGTCATTATCTAATCGTGTGAAGTTGATAATGTCCCCGGTTATTACCGCGTAATATTTCATATCCATCATCAATGAATTTCTTGATAATTCAAATATATCAATCTTTTACTTAATAATCAATAATTATCAATAAATCACTTGATAATTGATAATTATCAAATTTTTAATTGATATTATCAATTAAAAATACCGGCGCTTCAGCTTTATCGCCCATCACAAAAACAAGCTTACCACCATTCATTATATCACGATGCGTAATGTAGTTTTTGGTATAGCTAACCCCGTTAAGTGTTATACTTTGCACGTATTTATTTCCTGCCGACAGGTTTTTAGCCTCGATAATAAAGGCTTTTTTACCCGGTACAACTATGGTGATCTTATCTAACTGCGGTGCGCCGAATATGTACCTTCCATCGGCTGGATTAACAGGATAGAAACCCATCGCCGAAAACAGGTACCAGGCCGACATTTGCCCGCAATCGTCATTGCCTGATAGTCCATCCGGTTTATTAAGGTAGAATTGATCGATAATTTGCCGGACCAACTGCTGGGTTTTGGCGGGATTGCCGGCCTCCGTGTATAAATAGGCTACATGGTGATTGGGCTCGTTACCATGCGCATATTGGCCTATCAAACCGGTAACATCAAGTGTTGAGCCTTTGCCGAATACTTTTGAATCCATGGTGAATAGAGAGTCCAGCTTTTCGCTGAAATGTTTTTTGTCGCCCATCAACTTAATTAACCCGGGAATATCCTGCTGCACTTGCCATACATATTGCCATGCGTTGCCCTCGGTATAATCGCCGCCGATGGCCAGCTGTCCGCTATCTAGATTGGCAAAAGGGCGCACCCAATCACCGTTTGACAGGCGACCACGTTCCAAATTTGTCGACTTATCAAATAGGTTGGTATAAAATTTTGAGCGTTTAATAAAATAGTTATAATCGGCAGTTTTATGTAGCAACCTGGCCAGTTGCGCTGCGCACCAATCGTCATAAGCTGCTTCCATGGTTCGGGAAACGGCCTCGCGCTTAACTGTGTCCGATGGTAGATAACCGTAATGCATGTACAGGTTCCAGTCGTATTTTGGGCTTTTACCAATGGTGAGGGTAGTTTTTATAGCGGCAAATACCTTTTCCTTATCAAAGCCTTTTATCCCCTTTAAGCTGGCATCAACCATAACCGGGACGGCATGGTTACCTATCATGGCATAGCTTTCCTTACCCCAAAGCGCCCAAATGGGCAACAGCTTTACGGCATTAAAATGCTGCAGCATAGTTTCAACCATTTGCCCGTCGCGCTCGGGGCAGATGATGGTGTATAGCGGATGAGCTGCCCGGTAAGTATCCCATAAGGAGAGCGTAGAATAATAAACCTTATCTGCCGATTGATGCACCAAGCCATCTGCTCCCCGGTATTTGCCATCTATATCGGCAATATTATTGGGCTGGATGAGGGCATGGTAAAGGCTGGTATAAAACGTTATTTTTTGTTCTTTGGTTCCTTCGGCCTTAAGCTTACCTAAATTATTTCCCCAAACGGCGGCGGCATCAGCCTTAACCACGTCGAACGATTTATTGATGGTTTCTGTTAAATTTTTATTTGCACCGTCAATACTTACTGCGGATATGGCAACCCTGGCTTCTATTGTTTCACCGGGTTTGGTATCAAAATCAATTACCAATCGGCGGTAGTTATCGCCGTCAATAAAATGAGAACTTTTAAATGCCTTGCTGAAGTGTGCCACAAAAAACACCTTCTTATCCACCCATAAACTGGTACTGGCATAACCGCTGATGCTGTTTTTTCCGGTGATGTTGATGCTGCCTTCGTTTACATGGGTTTCCAGTTCTTCTTTGCTGTCGACAAGACCGCTTTGCAAGTCGACTAGTAAGTGTGATGCGCCTGTGTTCAGATAAGTATAACGGTGTACGCCTGTATGAGCAGAAGCGGTAAGCTCCGCTTTAATGTTATTATAGCTAAGCACAACGGTGTAATAGCCCGGCGATGCCTTTTCTGTTGATTTAGAGAATTTACTATTGAATGCTTTAGGTTGATCTCCCTGGAAAGGAAAAAAAAGGACATCACCCAAGTCAACGCCGCCTGTGCCGCTCAAGTGGGTATGGGCAAAGCCGGTAATGGTGGTGTCTTCATAACGATAGCCGGAGCAGTAGTTCCATCCGAAGTTACCGGTTTCAGGGCTTAGCTGCACCATGCCAAAAGGTACCGTAGCACCGGGAAAGGTATGGCCCGTTGCCGATGTACCAATAAAGGGATCGACGTATTGGTTGTTTGATTGGGCGAAAAGCGAGCTGCTTAATAAAAGCAGGGTAAAGTATATGGTTAGTTTTTTCATGATGCCAAATAAATAACCTGTCATTGCGAGGAGGAACGACGAAGCAACCTCGTAGCTTTGCATATTCGCCCTGCTTACGACGAGGTTGCCACGCTACGCTCGCAATGACAATTTTTTTTTATTATTCTTTATACTCCAAAGTCTTCTTCAAAACCACATCCTCTGCGGAGCGGGCTATCATTACATCAAATGTGCCCGGCTCTGTTACTTGCTTCATATCCAGGTTCCAGATGGCAATGTCTTCGGGTTTCACGATAAACTTTACCGTTTGTGTTTCCCCAGGTTTGAGGCTGATCTTGTCAAAACCCTTTAACTCCATCACAGGCGTGGTTACTGAATTTATTTTATTGCCGAGGTACATCTGCACCACCTCCTTACCTTCAACTTTACCTTCATTGGTCACATCTACAGAAACCGTTACCTGCTGATCTTTGCCAAAAACAGGTGAGGATACCTGCATATTGCTGTATTTAAACGTGGTGTAGCTCAAACCATAGCCAAAAGGATACAGTACATTCGACGATGAGAACACGTAATCCTGTCCCGGCTTATCTGGCGTGCCCGGGTTATGGTAAAAGCCTTTACTTGTATTTACATGATTATAAAACACCGGGATATGTCCAACCGACTGCGGAATAGATACATTCAACCTGCCAGATGGATTTACTTTTCCAAACAGGATATTTGCTATGGCATTACCGCCTTTTTCGCCGGGATACCAGGCTTCCAGGATGGCCGGGATATTTTCCTTTTCCCAGTTGATACTCCACGGGCGACCGTGAACCAATACCAATATCACGGGCTTACCTGTTTTATAAATAGCCTGTAATAATTCGCGCTGTACGCCATCGGGGTTTATGTCGGTAACATCGTAGCCTTCGCCGCAGGTAAACGGATCCTTTGGTTCACCTTCTGGTGTATGCCCGTTCCAGCCGATGCCGGAGAAAACTACGCTGGTAGTTCCTAATACTACCACCACGGCGTCGCTGTTTTTGGCTACGTCAACAGCCTCGTCAAATCCGCTTTTATCAGTCCCTGAAGTTCCACAACCTCTGGCGTAGTTGATCTTTACTTTATCACCCACAAATTGCTTAATACCGTTTAGCACAGTAGTTCCGGAACGGCTATCCCGGGTTGAGCTATAGTCGCCGTACTGCACCTGGTTAGCATTGGGGCCGATAACCGCCAGAGATTTTAGGCTGTTGATATTTAACGGCAACAATTGCTTATCATTTTTGAGCAGGATAATGGATTCCTCGGCAATATTTTGCGATAACGCGATATGCGCCGGGGTATGAACACGCTCCTTTAATTTTGTGGTATCAGCCAATGGTTTTTCAAATAAGCCGGCTTTAAATTTAACCCTGAGGATTCGGGCTACCGCTGTATCAATATTAGCTTCTTTTACTTTTCCTGCTTTTATCAGCCCGATTAACTTGTCATAAACATTAGCTTCCGGCGCTTCCAAATCAACACCAGCGTTCAATCCTCTTATCGCCGCACCTTCGGCATTTGGGGTTATCTTATGAAAGGTGTATAACATTTTCAATCCCTCGTAATCCGAAAACACGTAACCCTTAAAGCCCCACTCCTTCCGCAAAACCTGGTTCAGCAAAAAGTTACTGACATGGGCAGGTATGCCGTCAATTTCATTATAGGCTGGCATCACTGAATAAATATTAGCTTTTTGTACAGCAGCCTGGAACGGCGGTAGAAAGATTGATCTTAATTCCCTTTCTCCAACTGATGCAGGCGCTAAATTGATCCCTGCAACAGGGATGCTGTACGCTGCAAAATGTTTAGCGGTGCACATCACCTTGTCCTTGCCGATCCCCAATAAGCTTTCCGTTGGATCTCCCTGCATACCGGTTACAAATGCGGTTCCCATCTGGCTCACCAAAAACGGATCTTCTGCATAACATTCCTCTACCCTGCCGAAACGCGGGTCTCTTATTAAATCAAACAATGGAGAAAGCGCCTGGTCAACACCTGATGATGATGCTTCGTAGGCAATAACAGTTGCCATTTGTTTTACCAATGCAGGGTTCCAGGTACTGCCCAAAGCAATGGCCTGTGGGAATATGGTTGCACCCGAAGCCAGTTGCCCATGCAGGCACTCGCCTATCTGGATGGGCGGAATGCCGAGCCTTGTTTTTTCGCGGGCATATTTTTTTGCGGCGATGGACAGGCGGGCTATTTCATTTATAGTAACAAACGGACTTTCACAAACGCCATAGGCAAGCGGGTTGGTTACCGAATTTTTTAATGTCGTCATGCTCATTTGGCCAACCTTTTCTTCCAGCGTCATGCGGCCCAGCAAATCCTTTACACGGGCTTCAACCGGCGCTTTGGGATTTTTGTACAATTGCGCATTAGCAACAATTACTGATAAAAATGTTGCCAGGAATAAGATTATGCTTTTGAATTTTAAAAAACGGTTAATAGGGAAATAACAAAGAGGGGTGTCATGCTGAGGCACTCGAAGCATGTGCGCAGAGGCCTGTACGCTTGCTAAGCAAACGGAAAAGGGCCATTGCGCACGTCGTCCTTCGAGTGCCTCAGGATGACAGGCCGGTGCGCATTTTTGAGAAAGCATATCCATACTATTGATGGTATAAATATACAGCCGGATCAAGCAATTTACCTGTAGCGGTTTGCAACTGCAATAAATTCTGGCCGCTGTTGGCGTCATCCGCTAAGTAATAGCCTTTAAAAGTATAGTAACCCTTTTTTAAGTGCAGCAGCGCCTTCTGCGGATCAACATAGTTATCCTTGTCCCGGTTGATCACCACCACATTATCCACAAATAAAAGCGGACTATCCTCAAAGCCCGAAGTAAGTTGGTAATCACCCTCATTGTCTATCTTTATAAAACCCTCGACCTTGACCCAATTATTTACCGATTCAACTGGCGGGGCAAGCGCAAACTGCTGCGGAAAGGCGAGCATCCCGGTGGTTACCGGCGCTATCGTATCCAGTTTTTTGTAATTTACTTCCTTGGTTTTGTAAAGGGTATAGTTTAGACCTGGTTGCAGGGTAGTGGTTATCGCTGCCGGATTGATCGTCACATGCTTAACAAATTCCTTTTGCATTATATGTTGATTGCCGTTAGTCCAGGTAATGTAGGCCGATAGTTTAAGCGAATCAGTAACCGGTTCGCTGATCTTCACAGGGAATAAAACAGCCGTGGCGGTGCTATCAGGCATTTTACCATCTAGCGAATACCTGATCTTTGCATCCTTTAAAGGATATTTTAAAGTAAGGGAATAATGATCTTCATTGGTAACCACATCACCTACCCCGTCGATACTTGGCAAGCGTGCGTTTAAATCCCACAATTTAAATAAACCATATTGCTGATCCAGCTTATCAGCAAACTTGTTGAGATCCTTGTCCTGTTTTAACGACCATGCTGTTTCGGCAACAGCCAATGCGCGCGGATACATCATATATTCCAGGTGCCTCATGTTCGGAATTTTCTCTACCCAAACGTTGCCTTGCACGCCTATGATGTATTTGGCTTCGTCATTACTCAGCTGTTTCGATTGCGGCTCGTAGTTATAAACCATTTGCCACGGTACGGGCGGGTTCCATCCAATTGGCTCAAGGCTTTCATTGGCTTGTGGTGCGTCAAAGTACATGTAAGGCAGTGGCGTCATTACTACAGGGTGATGCATCCGTGCTGCGGTTATCCCCCCGGCTTCACCCTCCCAGCTCATAACGGTTGCAGATTCTGCTAATCCCCCATGCAGGATCTCGTCCCAGCCAACCAATTTTTTGTTTTTTGATTGCAGGAACTTTTCTATTCGTTTGATAAAATAGCTCTGCACCTGTTCGGGCTTGGTAAAACCCTCCCGTTTCATCAGGGCAACGGCAGTTGGGCTTTTCAACCAGTCCATCACCTCGGCTTCGTCGCCCCCAACGTGAATGTATTGGTTAGGGAACAGATCGATCACCTCCGTCAAAACGTTTTCCATAAAAGTGAATGTATTTTCGCTTGGATCGAGCATCCGCACGCGGTGTTTTTCACCCGTCGAATCCTGGCAGCCCAGTTCCGGGTATGCAAAAATAGCGGCCTCGCTATGGCCGGGCATTTCTATTTCCGGTAGCACGGTTACATAGCGCTCTTTTGCATATTTTAATACCTCGCGAATATCATCCTTGGTATAAAATCCATCACGACCGCCGCCGTCAATCAGGTTATCCAGCTTGCGGAACTTGCCCTGCTTTTCGTAAAAGGTGATCTTTGAACCGAGCTCCGTCAGCTTCGGATATTTATCAATCTGGATGCGCCAGCCTTCATCATCGGTTAAGTGCCAGTGCAAAACATTCAGCTTGTAATGTGCCATTATGTCGATGTACTTCTTAACTTCATCAACCGTAAAAAAATGACGGCTCACGTCCATGCTCAACCCGCGCCATTGAAACCTTGGCGCATCAGCTATGGTACATTCCGGCACTTTTAAAGGCAGCGGACCAGTTGATGGAAGAAGTTGCAATAACGATTGCACGCCGTAAAAAACACCATCGGTGTCACCCGTTATTGTAAGCCGGGTATGATTTGCATTCAGGCGATAGCTGCCTTTTGACATAGTGGTATCCGTCAGCAAAAAGATAGTCCCAATGCTTGGTTGGTATTGTAATTTTAAGTGAAGATTATAGCTTTTAGCCAGGTAATTTTGCAGGTAGATACCGATCTCCTTTGTATCCGTCATATAAGCAATCACATCACCATTTTTTAAGGCAAGCGTTCCCTTCCTGGCAACGATCTGATTTGGTTGGGGGATGATATGAAATTGGGCTTTAGCCGTAAATGATAGACAAATCAATAATATAGCCACTAGTCCCCCTCCCCGGTGCTGTGTCCCCACAGCACCCCACATGCTAAGCATTCGACTTACATAGCTGCGAACACGCTGAATCTCACTTCTATTGACGATATTATATTTAAATGCGGTCATACTTTGATGGTGATTTTTTTAATGTAAAGCACCCAGATGGGGATAAATATGATGAACACCATTAAAAACGCACCGGCCAGCGAGGCATTTACAGGTGATAAATAAGGCACAAAAAGATGGTTATACATATACCCCCACAGGTTAGTTTTCTTGCCGTCTGATGTAACCGGGATAGCAGACAGTATAGCGGGGATAATATCAGCCAACACGTAAGTGATTATCGCATTTCGCCCGAATGCCAGGAACGGCGGGGTTAATTTTTTACAGCCTTTTACGTCTATCAGCCAATAGCACAGGGCAAGGATCACAATATCTATCCCGCCGACATACAGCACGAACGAGCTTGTCCATAGCGCCTTGTTGATTGGGAAGAATATATTCCAGATCAGTCCGGCAACAATTAATATTGTGCCAACCCCTGCCATTTGCAGGAGCTGATTGCCGGTTTTAGTTTTATCCTTTTTGAGCCAGGTTCCGGTTAATACGCCTATTAAGCACGTGCCTACTGCAGGAATGGTACCCAGGATACTTTCCGGGTCCCAGGTTTTGGTGGAGTTCCAAAGGTGATTGGTTGTAAACACCAGGCGATCAAGCCACGCGCCCAGGTTGGTAGTTGGCTCCAGGTTGGCATGGCCTATCCCGGGAACCGGTATCAGCGTCATGATCAAATAGTAACCTATTAAACAAACCGCCGCCAAAATGGCCTGCGTGCGTTTGCTGGTTTTAACATATAGTAAGCCGGTGATTCCAAACACAACACCTATCCGCTGCAATACGCCGGGAAAGCGCAGGTGAGAAAAATTAAAACCAGAGATGAGCGGAAGGAAAAGACCCAATGCCACAATGATCAAGGTACGCCGTAAAATGGAAAGCAACAGCGCATTATGCTTTGCCGGGTCCTCCTTTTTCGACTGCATGGCATAAACAATGGATACCCCCACAATAAATAAAAACGATGGGAATACCATATCCGTTGGTGTGCAGCCATTCCATTTGGAATGCTCCAGCGGTGGATAAATGTTGTCCCAATCGCCGGGATCATTTACAAGCAGCATGGAGGCTACCGTAAACCCGCGAAAGAAATCGAGCGAGGATAAGCGGGCATTGATTGCAGTTGAAGAGGGTACGGTTTTGGTCATATTAGTAGGCTTATATTTTGGTCATCAATGGTTATCAGGCGTGATTATCGCACGCAGAGTTGACGCACCCGGTCGACGCTACGCTGGACCTCCCTCTCTTCGCTTACGCGGAAAGAGGGAAGAAAAAAATAAATATTATATAACTATTGCAGAGAGACGCAAAATATTGCGTCTCTACATTTACGCCCGTTTCGGCTTCACATTTTTCAATTTGTATACAAAATGATAGGTTCCCGATCCTGCATTTAGCTGGATATCGTCGCCTGCATTTTTTACATTGGTTAAATCGGTTATTGATGTTATTTCTACACCACTCTCCATTACATCACTGCCTACTAAAGGTAAGATAATTTGTGCGGAAGTATTCGGCGGCACGGTAATATCAACAGTAATATTACCATCGGCAATGCTCCATGCAGATTTCACCTTACCATACATTGTTTCCAGCTCGCCGTCGGCATTCTTTAATCTTCCTCCCGGGTGCGGTGAAATGATCGTGCGGTGAAAGCCCGGCGATGTTTCGTCAGTGTTTATGCCGGCGATAACGCGGTACATCCAATCGCCAATGGCGCCGTAGGCATAATGGTTAAAGGAGTTCATGGCAGGGTCCTCAAAGCTGCCATCGGGTTTAATGCCGTCCCAACGTTCCCAAATTGTGGTTGCACCGTGCTTAACCGGGTACAACCATGAAGGGTACGATTCATTCATCAGCAAATCATAAGCCCTGTCAGTAAAACCAAAGCGGCTTAACACATGGCAAATGTAGGGCGTACCTAAAAATCCTGTGGTGATGTGACCATCATAGCTATCAATGTTCTGTACTAATCTTTTTGCTGCAGACTCGCGCAGGTCCTCCGGAAGTAAATCAAAATTTAAGGCAAGTACATAGGATGTTTGCGTGCCCGAGATCATTCTCCCGTTGGGCGTAACATATTCGCTCATGAAAGCCTTCTTTATGTTAATGAGCAACTGGACGTATTTTTTAACATCATCCTCCTTATTCAGGATTCTTGCTGCGTTAATAAGCAATTGGGTGGAATGCGCATAAAATGCCTGCGCTATCAGGTTTTTGTCGGTGTGGGCGGCACCTTCTTCGTAATCGGTGCCGGAGTAAAAAAGCCAGTCGCCAAAGTGGTTACCGGTATCCCAAAGGTTATTGCGGGTATGCTGCTGAATATAGGTTACCCAGGCTTTCATACTCTCATATTGCTGCCGCAGCACTTGCTTATCGCCGTAGGCTAAATAAACATTCCAGGGCATTATGGTTGCCACGTCGCTCCAGCCTGACGCAGCCGAATAGGTGGAGTCCAAAACATTGGGGATAACATAAGGCACGGCACCTCCCTTGATCTGATCGGCCGAAAGGTCCTTTAGCCATTTGGTGAAAAAACCGGCGACATCCATATTGAACGTGGCCGTGCGGCCAAATGCCTGCGCATCACCCGTCCAGCCCAGGCGTTCATCGCGTTGGGGGCAATCGGTGGGGATATCTATAAAATTACCTTTTTGTCCCCATAAAATATTATGCTGTAATTGGTTGATGAGCGGGTTGGAGGCGGAGAATTTCCCGGTTTGATCCATATCCGAATACAGTGCGTATGCCATTACATTGGTAGAGTCTATCGGCCCCTTGTACCCGGTTATTTTTACATACCGAAATCCCTGGAATGTAAAATGCGGCTCGTAGGTTTCGGCAGTATCACTTTTAAAAACATAGGTTATTTCCTGCTTCGCTGTGCGCAGGTTTTTATTGTAGAAATTGCCCTTTTGATCAAGAACTTCACCGTGATATAGCTTTATAGTGTCGCCCGCCTTTCCCTTTAATTTAAATTTCACCCAGCCTACTAAATTCTGACCAAAATCAACTACGCGATCCCCCTCTGGCGTAGTAAGTACCTGGCGTGGGGCAAAGCGCTCCTCCTTTTTAACAGGAGGACCGGCCATTGCGATGAGCTTATCCTTTATTAAATCGTTTACCCTTACCGGTTGCCACCCGGCATCGTTAAAGCCAGGGGTTGCCCATTTAGGAATTTCCTTGCGGGCGTCATAAACTTCACCATCAAAAAACGACGAGGAACGGATAGCACCGTAGGTAACCTTCCAACTTTTATCTGAAACAAAGATTTGTCGCTTACCATCGGTATACAACACTTCGAGCTGGAAAAGCAGCGCAAGCTTTTTACCATATACATTCTTTTTACGGTCATAGGTATAGCCGCGGTACCAGCCATCACCTAAGGTAACACCAAAAGCATTCAGCCCTTTTTGCAGGCTTGAGGTAATATCATAAACCTGGTATTGCAGGCGCTTATTGTAACTGGTAAAGCCCGGCGAAAAGTAATCATCGCCGATTCGTTTGCCATTTACCTGTGCTTCGTACAGGCCGTGGGCTGAAATGTATAAGTGTGCTGCCTTAACCTTATGGGTAAGCATGAAATCGTTGCGAAACATGGGGCTGGCACCGCCAGTTGTATCCTGCGCATCGTTACTCTGGATCCAGTGCGCTGTCCAGTCATCGGATCTTAACAGTCCCATTTTCCATGAATTGATCTGGCTCCACGGTGTTACCTGGCCCTTGTTATTCCAAACCCTAACTTGCCAGTAAACCTTTTGCCGCGATATCATTGGCCTGCCGCCGTAATAAATATGAACTGACTGATCAGACGGGATCCGCCCTGATGTCCAAACAATATTCAATCCTTTTAAAATGGTGGCAGCGTTTGAGCCTACCCTCACTTCGTACGCAGTTTGGCGCAGGTTACGTTGCAGGGTGATCAGCTTCCAGCTTAAGCGCGGGTTTGTAACATCAACCGAGATAGGATTAATTTTGTATTCACAGGTTAAATTATCAACCCTAAAAAGCACAGGCGCTTTTTTCTTCGCTTGTAGTACGCCGGGGGTAAAAATCGGGATCAATAAAGCAGTGGCTATACACATACTTTTGCGCAAAAAAATCCTGCTCAAAAAAATCATACTATATTAACGTTAGGGGCCGTCGTTTTGATTGATGTAGCAATATATATTGCAGCCCACTGACAAGCGGCGGGCTGCATTAATTTCAATGCTCGAGGTTTTGCTCGTTAAGCGGGTATTGATACAGCAGGCGGATGTTGGTGTAGGCAGACGGACTGATGTTCCAATAATCACTTTTCGAAGCCCTTTCGCTGGCTGCATGTGCTTTCATTACTTCAAGGACCTTACCTGTGCGCAACAAATCGAACCAGCGGTGATTTTCAAAAGCCAGCTCAACCTGCCTTTCATGGGCAATTGCTGCGCGGAAGGCATCCTGGTTAGGTACGTTTAATGAAGCGTCTTCATTTCCTACCGATTTGTCATTCAGCCCGGCACGCTCCCGCACCAGGTTCAAATATTTAAATGCATCGCCGCCACCTGCAAAACCCTGTTCGTTAAGGCTTTCGGCCAGCATCAGGTACACGTCTGAATAACGGTAAACGGGGAAATCATTTGCGGTAACGCCTTGTACAGCGGCAATGCTCTGGTACTTTTTAACAAAAGGCAGATCATTGCCAAACTCATCGGATGTAAAGTCGATTAAGGATGCATCCCTCCTGTTATCGCCATCCTCGTAAGCGTTTACCATATCCTGTGTTGGGATATTCCAGCCGTTTAATGCCCCGTTCTGGATCTCGAACCCGGTTACATCGCTATCATAATAATCCCATGGAATAAACTGGTCTATAAAATCGCTGCCAAGCCCATTTGGGCCCTCCTGGTATTGAATTTCAAAGATCGATTCCGGGCCATTCTTTTTATGGATGTCAAAGTTATCTGCATAATCAGCGTTCAGGCTATAGGCGTTTGAGGCTATTACTGTGCGCAACAAAGGTATGGCGAGATTGAATTTCTTTTGCGTCATATACACTTCGGCAAGCATGGTTTCGGCAGTGCCCTTGGTTACCCGGCCCTTGTCGGCATCTGCAGTATATTTAACCGGAAGCTTCGCGATAGCCGCAGTAGCATCGGCAATTATTTGGGTATAGATCTTGTCAACCGGTGCTTTTACTGCCAGTTTAAATGCATCTGCTACGGATTGCGCTTCCGTTGTTACCAACGGCACAGAGCCAAACAAACGTACCAGGTTAAAGTAATTAAAAGCGCGTAAAAATAAGGCCTGTCCCTCTATTGGGTCTGAAACAGCAGCGCCTAATTTGGCTGCCGGCAATCTGCCTAAAATAACATTGCACCTGCCAATACCTGTATAAGCGCCGCCAAAAAAAACCTCTACATATTGGTTATTATTTATCTCCCTAAACTCATCTATTTCTTCCTTTTCGGTACCGGAGCGGTCATAGGGATCATACTCGTACGAGGTATTGTCAGAGCGCATTTCAGCCAACACCCAAAACGAGCCGTTGTATATGCCTTGCAAAGGCTGGTATGCGCCATTTATCGCCTGGGTAAACTGTGCTGCCGTTTTGAAAAAGTTGTCGGCATTTTGAGTAGTATCATTTTGAAGTTCGAGATAACTTTTCTTACAGGCTGATAAGGTAAGCGCTGTAATTAAAAAAAGGTATATATATTTTTTCATGTCTTCAGTTATTATTGTTTGAATTATAAATCAACTAACAATCTCAATTAAAACGTTACGTTACAGCCTACTGTGTAAACCGCAGAAACGGGGTAAGCGTTAAAATTCACGTTTGGTGAAAGTGAGCGGTTACCGTCGCCGGTATCAATACCCACTTCCGGGTTACCGCCTTTGTACCCTGTTATCAATATTGCATTCTGCGCGCTTATATAAACCCTGAAGTTTTTGCTGAACTTTGTTTTGAAGTTGTATCCTAAATCAATATTCTTAACTGCTAAGTACGAGTTACTTTCAACCCAATATGATGGAAATTCATCGCGGGCAAGGTTGGTATTTGATACCGTTGTTGGCAGCAGACCAGCACCCGGCTTGCTTGCCGAACGCCAGCGGTCAATAACCGACTGTTCCACATTGAACACGCCGTCAAGATTTGTAGTGAATTGCTTGTAAACATCAAACACATGGCCACCAACCGAACCGGCGGTTACAATTTGCATATCAAAGTTTTTATAAGCAAAGTGGTTATTAAATCCGAAAGTGAACTGCGGCCACGGATTACCTACAATGGTTTGGTCGTTACCGTCAATTACACCGTCGTGGTTAATATCCTTGTATTTAATATTACCAGCGTTCAAGCCCCATTTTGCGGCTTCTGCTTGTGTTTTAAAGATCCCATCAAATATGTAACCATAAAACTGGCCCATAGGTAAGCCTACTTGGGTAATGCTGGTTGCATTGTCATTCAAAGGAGCTTCCTTGATATTTGGCGTTGTGCCTAAATCAAGCACCTTGTTGCGATTAAACGAGATGTTAAAATCCGATGTCCAGTTAAAGCCGGTGCCCACGATGTTCTTGGTAGTTAAGGTAAACTCCCAACCCCTGTTACGTACGTTACCTACGTTTGCGGTTGCGAAATCATAGCCGGAAACTATTGGCACCGAAATGCCCTGCAATAGCCGTTGGGTATAGCGGTTATAGTATTCAGCAATTAAGTAAACGCGGCCCTTAACCAGGGAGATATCCATGCCAATATCAAGCTGTTTTGTGGTTTCCCAGCCAAGATCAACATTACCTAATTGCAATAAGGAAGAACCTGGTGCAAGGGTGCCGTTAAATGTATAATTGGTAGGACCAACCGGCGAGGCATAGGCATATTCAGGGATCGCATTGTTACCCGCAAGGCCATAGCTGCCTGTAAACTTCACCTCGTCTATAAATTCTGTTTTGGGGAAGAACGACTCCTCCGAAATGCGCCATCCTGCTGACACAGACGGGAATGTTCCCCAATTATGTCCCGGAGCAAACCTTGACGATCCATCACGACGGATTGATGCGCTTAATAAATACTTATCCTTATATGCATAGTTTACCCTGCCAATTACCGATAGTAACCGCCATTCTTCATCCCCTGCGCTTGCAGTAATAATTGTTGCTGCATTAACCGAGCGGATTGCATCATCGGCAAAGCCAGTTCCATATGTTAAGCGGTTATGATTGATCTCCTGCTGGATGGAATAATCGGCCAATACTGTTAGCGTATGATCGCCCCATGTTTTTTTATAGTTGATGCTGTTTTCATTCAGCCAGTTCAATGTGCTTGATGAATTAAATGACGCCGCTGTTTTTACCTGCTGCCCGTCGCGGTTTGGCACGTTAAAACCGCCAAGGAACGATGGCCTGAAATAATCGCCGGTGCTGTTTTGGTAATCAATACCAAAAGTCGACTTTATATCAAGCCCGCTAACAATTTTCCAATCCGCATAAATATTGGCTAGTGTTCTAAACTGGCTGTATTTATTGGTGGTATTTACCAATTGGCTAACCGGGTTTGCATTCTGGAACGTGCCAGGCGAGCCAACCACATTGGTATATGATCCGTCGGGTTGTTTAACCGGGGTAAGCGGGCTTTCTAATAAGGCCTGGCTTAATACGCCGGAGTCAAAATGGCCGTCTGTTTGCTGTAAATTTCTCAGGCTATAGGTAGGCGCTAAACTAAGGCCAACCGTTAAATTCTTTATCAGGTCGGCATCTATCGCAGTTTTTAATGAGTAGCGTTGGAAGCCTGTATTCAATACTGTTCCCCGCTGGTCAAAATACCCTGCAGAAAATAATGATCTTACCTTTTCAGTGCCATTAGCAACGGTAACATCATAGTTTTGCATAGGTGCGGTGCGGGTTACTGCATCAAACCAATCGGTGCCCTTGCCAAGCGCTGCCGGATTCCGGTACGCAGCGGGGATAGGGTCATTTGTACCATTCACCTTATTGGCGTCCTGTATGGCTTCTGTGCGCCACTGTGCAAATTGCGCGGCGGTCATCATTTTTAGCTTGCTTTGCGAAAGGATGCTCTGAACACCAGTAGAGGTGTTTACAGTTATGCTTGATTCACCTTTTTTTGCTCTTTTAGTGGTGATCAGGATAACCCCGTTTGATCCGCGCGAACCGTATATCGCGGTGGATGCTGCATCCTTTAAAACACTGATATTTTCTACATCGTCCGGATTGATGGTACTCAATGGGTTTGAATATTGGTCAAAACCTGGTGATACCGGAAAGCCGTCAATCACATATAGCGGATCATCACCGGCACCGATTGAACCTGCGCCGCGGATATTGATTGATACCCCACCGCCCGGTGTACCTGTTACCTGGTTTACAGTAACCCCGGCAAGCTGGCCAGCAAGCTTCAGATCAATACTGGCTGCTTTTATCTCTTTTATATTGGCCATTTTAACAGACCCAACGGCGCCAGTAACATCTTTACGTTCCTGGTTACCGTAGCCAATTACCACAACCTCCTTCATTTCGGTATTATCCTCCTGCAGGGTTATGTCGATGGCGGATTTTTTATTAACAGCGATCTCCTGTGTTTTGTAGCCGATAAATGAAAATACCAGGGTGGCATTGTCATCGGCTGTTAAGCTGTATTTTCCATCGGTGCCTGTAACCGTTCCGTCAGTAGTGCCTTTAATTCTTACGTTAACACCCGGCAACGGCAAATGCGTATTGTCGTAAACCGTACCTGAAACCGTAATTTTTGTTATGCTTTGTGCAGGTATATCCTTTTTGTTTACAACAATGGTTTTGTTTTCGATGGTATAGGTAAACGGCTGATTTTTGAAGCATTGTGCCAGCGCATCCTCAAGCGTCGCATTATTTAGTTGCAGGGTAACGGGTGCTGCCGTTTCTACATCTTTGTAGCGGTAGAAAAACCCATACCCGCTTTGCTTTTCGATAGCCGAAAACACTTTGCGAATGGGTGAAGACTTTACGTTTAATGTGATGGTTTGCGAAAAACTTTTGGCGCTTAACTGCAAACAGCCAATTATAATTAATAGTACTGTTATCCTCATAATCAAAAACAGTTGTTGAATTGTTTTTTTTGTGGCAATAAAAATTTTACCACTAGCGTTTAATGTCATAACTTTGAATGTTTTGGTTTATATTTCTATTGATGATAGCGTAAACCCATCCATTTTTTAAAACCGGAGGGTGTTGCAGCACCCGCCGGTTTTTTCATTTTGGGATAAGGGATTCAGGGAGAGTATTATTTATGACTTTGTCGGTGTTTTTTCATAGCAAGGGATTTAATGGCTTTTAATTACTTATTGCGTTTTTCAGGGCGTTACAATTATATTTTTGTTTTCAATTTTAAAGTGCACATGACTCAGTTCGAGTATCCGCAGCACCTGCGACAGCTTTACGCCTCGCTCAATTCTACCCACAAATTCATCGTCCGGAATTTTACCTTCGTAAGTAACCTTTGTATCATACCAGCGTGATAGCTGCGCCATTATTTCCTGTATGTTTGAGCGGTCGAACTCAAAATAGCCGTTCTTCCAGGCTATGGCCAGGTCGGTGTCAACATCAACAACCTTAATTTGCCCGTTTTTATTTACCATACCCTGCTGACCGGGTTTTAAAACATTGCTTGCCTGCCCGATAGATAACTTTACAGAACCTTCCAGCAACGTAGTCTTCACAGCAGCTTCGTCATTATAGGCCATAATGTTAAAATGTGTGCCTAAAACCTTTACCTGCATATCATTCACCTTAACAATAAACGGCATGGCCGCATTTTTTGCTACTTCAAAATAAGCCTCTCCGGTAAGCTCAACTATACGTTGACTGCCTTTAAACGCAGTTGGATATTTTATTGAGGATTCTGAATTCAGCCAAACTTTGGTGCCATCAGCCAGTAAAACCTGGTATTGACCACCTGCCTTTGTGGTCATGGTATTATACATGTTCTCATCGGCAGTAGTACTTTTTACACCATCGGCAGCATATACTATCTGCCCGTCCTTTTCCTTCTTTATGCTAATTTTCCCGTTTTGGGTCAAAATGCCGTTTTTTGCAGAATCAAGTACATAGGTTGCACCATTGCTTAGGGTAAGTGTGGCCTTGTTGCCGCCGGGATTAACATCATGCGTAACAGCGGGTTTGTTAACAGCCACCTGGTTTTGCTGCTGCCTGTGCATTATGCAATACATAATAGTGCTGGCGGCGGCTAAAAATATAGCCGCAGCAGCAACGTGCTTTAGCACAGGTATAGAGAATATTTTGCGCTTTTTATTATTTGATTGAGCAACTGCGTTTTGCAACCTGCTTAGCATTTTATCTTCAAGCTGTTGTTTTGCGCCAAACACATCATTATCCCACTCCGCGTCCGACTGGAAGCTGTCGAAAAAATTCAGCAGCAACTGTTCCTCCTCAACGGACGCGTTGCCCGCTAAATACTTATCGATAAGCTGACGGAATTCTTGCTGGTTCAAAACTAATTTCGTTTTATAAGGAGAGTAAAAATTAAGGGCTATCCCCTATGGGGATGGAAAATATTTTTTGAAGCGTGATGTTTGTTGTACAGACTTTGCCGTTTTGATTTTGATCTCCGCTATGATATCAGCTCCTTCAGCACATTGGGCCATGCAGAAGTGGCTGGAAAACTATCCATTCCGGATTGCGATGGATGCATGGGTATTCTTGCTGGCGGCAGTATTTGTGTTATTTATAATTTTTTATCGTATTGAGGTAATTCAACAAATAAGGCCGCTTTTTTTTACTGATCATCATTTTTTGATATTTAGTATAATAAGCATTTATAGCCAGCAACTCGTTATCATTAAGGTAATATGACAGTATTTGCGCCTGGTTAATTTTCGTGCCGGTAAAGTCAGGCTGCAACGTTTTGGTTTGCTTATTCCAACTATATTTTACAACAGTTGAATCGTTCACAATCATTGGCCTGTTATTGTACGACACCGAATCGAAATCACCAGGCTCGGTTGTATCAGGCAGTGTTTGATGATATACCATCTTAATGGTTAGCGGAATTGTCCGTTTAACTGTCGACTCAAACCATAACTCCCGAAGACCCCATGGCGATGGCTGCAGCAGGTTGGTATTTTCAGGGATATTTAAAACAGGTATCAGTTGGTCGCCGTCATATTTATAAAAGAAGTATTGGTTCCACCAAATCCCGCTGCCACTGTTAAATTCAATCATTCGGTAAACTATCGTATTACCATCGCCTGCAGGATAATATTTAATATCATCATCAAAGTATTTACTATAGCCGTCCTGTTTGGCAATAATCCTGTTATCCCTAAAAAAATACAAGTCAGACCCATTACAGTGTTCAGCATCGCTCACACGCACTGCAAATTGCCTTAATTTATCAAACGGAAAATATGATAAATGAACATATCCTTTTTTTACACTGTCAAGCAATCCGTTGGCATTACACGTACTGTCACCGCTCAATTCGCCGAAGATGGTCCGCGCTAACCGCGGTGTTATCATCTTGGCTTTGATAGCCTTTTTAAGCTGCTCAAAATCATTGGCCGGCACCAGCCGATTCATAGGTTTGGTGAAATTCTTAAATATCGAATCGACCCCAAAAGCCACCTTATCAGCTAGTGTCTTCTGCGCCAGGTGCCCTACACTATCTAAAAATGCTTCAAGTTGTTTGTCGGTATATTTCACGATTGCCTTTTCGGCAGGGGGTGACTTTTTTTCAACCTTTTTACGTACATCCTTTTTTACAGCGGATTTAGGTTTATTATTACAGCTTAACAATGTCAGGATAAAAAATATCCCGTAGAAAGTCTTCATTCTTGGATGGTCCGGGGAGTAAGATCGGCTCTTTAAATTTACTTTTTTTTTCGTTGATATTTACAAATTTTAGTGTGATTTCATGTATTTTTCCGTCGGTTCAAGCGTGCTTGAACCGACGGACTTGGTTATACGGCCACCATTTACTTGCCTCGGCTTTTAATTCTATAGGGGTAGTAAATTCGCCGTTCTCAATTTCAGCATTTCCCTTTCAGCATGTAACCTGTTTCCAAATCTTATCGTCACAGTAAAAAAAACGATAAGATAAAAACTTGCTCATACATTATGGAAACTAAAAAAAATACCCTTTTCTGTATACTACTAATGTTAATCCTTGCTTCGGCATGCAGCACGCCTGCTAAGCAAGTATATACGCGCCCTGCCTACAAACCGGAATCAAAGGAACTCTACGACGAGATCGTCCGAATGGATAGTATTTGGGAAGATTCCTATAATCACTGCAAGATGGATGTGCAGGATCAACTGCTATCGGATGACATCGAATTTTTTCATGACCAGGGCGGTTTGCTCACTTCAAAAGCAAAGCTGGTGGAAGCCTATAAGAACAATATTTGCGGAAAAGTTACCCGCGAGCTGTTGAAGGGCAGTATTGAAGTTTACCCGATTAAAGATTATGGCGCAGTCGAAATGGGCTATCACCGGTTTCATAGTATTCATGACACCGGCCCAAATTCAAAATTTGCCCGTTTCGTACATACCTGGAAAAGGGTGAACGGCACCTGGAAAATTACGCGTGTGATCAGCCTGCACTAATTGACGGGTTTGTTGTTTAAAAAGTTGATTGCCTGTGATCTTAAATATTTGAGATTTATGATTTAATTTTAATATTTGAAATAACGTCGGCCATTGGCAACTTAAGAATAGGTTATCAAGCATGGCGACAAAATAGCCAAAGAAAGAAATCATGAAGCTTCTTCTTACTTCCGCCGGTATCAGCAACACGAGCATCCATAACGCCCTTGTTGAACTCCTGGGCAAACCGGTTGCCGAGGCAAGCGCCCTTTTCGTGCCCACCGCGATATACGGGATAAAAGGCGGCGCTGATATAATACGGAGGGTGATCCGCGGGTCATTAGGCGACCCTTTCTGCGAATTGGGGTGGAAGTCACTGGGGTTGCTGGAGCTAACCGCGTTGCCCAGCATCAAACGAGAGCTTTGGATTCCCATGCTGCAGGAGACAGACGCCTTGCTGGTGGGAGGTGGTGACTGCCAGTACCTGTGCTACTGGATGCAGCAATCCGGATTGACTGACTTATTGCCGTCGCTGCTGCGCAAAACGGTGTACGTGGGCCTGAGCGCCGGGAGCATGATAATGACCCGTTTTGGAACCACCTACGGTAACCATGTCCTGCCGGCCGAAACGGATAAATCGCTGAACCTGGTTGATCTTGCCATACATCCGCACCTGGATCATGAATGGTTTCCGGAGAATTCACTAGCCAGCATAGAGAAGCTGGCTGCTACCATACCAGTCCCGTCATACGCGATTGACGATCAGACCGCCATAAAAGTGACCGATGGCGCCGTTGAAGTCATCTCCGAAGGACATTGGAAGCTGTTTACTCCTTAAGCTTGATAGTGAAACGAAAGGCTATCTTAGCAAAAAATAAACAATAGCGGCAATAACTGTGGTGGTTAACGACGTGCGCAAATGTCGCAATGCTTTTGTTATTTGGTTTTCTACTGTTTTGGGGGATATGTTAAGCCGCTCGGCAATTTGTTTGTGCGACAGTTGTTCCTCGCGACTTAACTTATAAACTTCCCGGCATTTTTCGGGCAATTGGTTTACTACTGAATTTATCTGGCCTATCAGTTCCTTGTACTCAATGTTATGATAGGTTTCCGGCGTTTGCAGCCGTTCTAACAAATTATCATAAATATCGGCCCTAACCGCACCTGATTTAATCTGCCGGTAAACCTCGTACCTGATTGACGCATACAGGTACGCTTTTAACGATACGTTGATTTCGATAGCATGGCGATTATTCCATAGTTTTATAAAAAGCTCCTGGATTATATCCTCGCAGGCCTGCTGATCCTTCAGGATATTATGGGCCGAGACATACAGCATTTGCCAGTATTTTTTGTAGATAATTGACAACGCAATATCATCATCGTGTTTTAAACGATCAATTAATTCGCTATCAATCAAATGGTCCGGCATATAAAACGAATATAAAAAATATGCTCAATATTCTGTATGGTTTTGTAATAATACATTATTTTGTTACGACTAATGAAAATTAAGGTTAAATTATTAACCTATAATAAATTACCCCTTAGTGTCTTAACCGGGTTGCCGCGCTCCAGCGAATGGTGTTGCAGCCATTTGCTTTGCTGCTGCTCAACCAGTTGCCCGGTTTGCCGGGCCAGCACTTTTCCTTCTAACCTGCTTAAACATAATTTTTTATTTTCCAGCTGCGACCGGCTATCCATAGCGAACACCTGTATACCCGACGGCAAATGCAAACCTCTTACCGCCGTCTCAACCTTGTTAACGTTTTGCCCGCCCGGCCCCGACGCCCTGGTGGTTTCAAGCTTTACATCCTTTAAATCCCACTTAGGCAGTTCTTTAACATCGAAAACCGCCACCCCTGCAAACCAGTTTTTGCGCTTATGATTTTTTCGGAACGGGCTTGGGCCTATCCATTGAATAGTGCCCTGCCATTCGGCAATCAAAACCTGCAAATCGTCGCCCTGCGCCGTTAATGTTGCTGATAATAATGTATCAGGATATTCACCTTTTATAGTTTCCAATACTTCAATTTGTATTCCCTGTTGCTTTGCCTGCTTTAACAGCATTTGCAGCACAAGGGCAACAACCCGGCAACATTCTGCCAGGCCCTTGCCTGCTGTAATTTGTATAATTACCTTTTTCATTGTTTTAATCCTTGTTCATTCTTGAAATCCTCGGGAAAAACTTCCCCTCAATGTTTACCAACTCTCTTTGTGCCTGCATCACTGTTTCAATATCCTTATAAGCCTGCGGGTTTTCTTCAACACTGCCGCCAATAAGGGTTACATCAGCATTCGCCAACAGCTTTTTCATCCCGGAAACAGTCATGTTATCCTTTGCCTTTTGCCTGCTCATAGCACGCCCGGCGCCATGCGATGCAGAGAATAGTGCATTATCAGTACCCTTGCCGCTTACTATATAAGCAGGCGTGGTAATACTACCCGGAATAATACCCAGTTCGTTTGTGTGTGCCGGCGTAGCGCCCTTACGGTGAACGATGACTTCCCTGCCATCCGCCAGCGTGTCCTTCCAGGCAAAATTATGGTGGTTTTCAATCACCATGATTGATTTTAAACCCAGTGCCTTTAACAGGTTGGCGTGGATCCGCTCATGACAGGCCCTCGCGTAATCACCTGCTAAAGTCATGGTGAGCCAATACTCTTGTCCGGCTTCGCTGTTCATATCGAGCCAGGCCAGCTGTTGCGCATGGCGCGGAAGCTTGCAGGTATTCATAGCAACCTGCGTGTAGTACTTGGCTATTGCGGCGCCCACCCCCCTGCTGCCGGAATGAGAAAGTAATGCCGCGTACTTTTTGCCGGGCAAGCCCAGCGTGTTATTTTCTGCAAGTTCAATTTCGCCGAACTCCACAAAGTGGTTGCCGCTACCTGATGTACCTAATTGTCTTACGGCCTTGCTTCGCAACTGTTTCAGGAAAGGGATTTGTCCAAACACAGCACTATCCAAAATTTCATGCTCCTGCCTTACGTCCAATCCGCCCTCCATCCCGAAATGGGTGTGGTTTCTTAAGGCCTGGTTCAGCTTGTAATCGTAACGTTTAATAAACGTGTCGCTTTCATCAATAATGGTGAGCGCCATGCGGCAGCCAATATCCATACCCACGGCATAAGGGATCACTGCATTATCAGCAGCCAGCACGCCGCCAATCGGCAGGCCAAAGCCCATGTGCGCATCGGGCATTAAAGCTCCCTGAACACTTACGGGCAGCAGCATCGCCAAATCCATTTGTTTTTTAGCTACGGCTTCAATGTCCTTACCGCCATAAATTTTATATGGTGCAGGCGTTGCCATCAGCTCAAAAGCTTTAAACTGGGGCTCAGCTACTTTACCAATTATTTTCCCGGCTATCTTTCCTGCAACTTCGTCCTGCAAGTATTCTTCCGGGTTGTTTTTAATCTCCGTTAGCAAGTCGATCAATTGATCATTGCTATGGTGCTTAAAATGTTTCGAGGCTATGCCCAATACCAGGCTTATCAATTGGTTATTGGTGTAGCCTATTTTTGTCAGATCTTTTGTTTTTAAATTGCCCATGTGGGTTTATGTTTTTTAATCCAGGTACGCCTCTTTGTTGGTATACCTGGGTTGGTTTTTTAATTTGTTAACATATTTCGGTTGTTCAAAAGGGATTATCTTCCAGTATTTATAACAATTGCCCTTGTTTATCTTCGTGATTTTTGGCCACAAATAATACCGGGCAATCTTGTTATCAATAGCTTTTAACTCCTGTTCCAGCTGTTCATCAACCATTTTTGCTTCGTAAATAATGTGTGGCTTAACCGCCAACACAAAGCGCCATGAGTCGTTAAATAAGTAGGTTACTATTATTTTACTTCTTGATGCCGACCATTCTTCATTGCGATAAAAACACTCTTTTTCAGCTTCGGTAAATTTTAACTTATCGCTTTGCCAGTCATTATCATATATAGGCCGCAAGGTTTGAGGCTGTTCTTCATAATGATAGCGTTGTTTCCGTCTTTTCCTTTTTTTAAAGCTGATATCCTTGTTATATTCAACGGTATTGATCTTATCCAATATTGCCTGGTAAAACATCGCTTTTTCGCTTTGCCGTACATCTTGCCGTAATACAAAAATCCGTTTCCATCCTTTTTGATAAGGATGTTCCAGGGGTATCATTGGTAGCTGTCGTTTTTGTTCTAAAAGAGAAGTTTGCAACCTATCCAGTTCAATCAATTGCTTATCGCGGTCTTTCTTAACGAGCCGTCTTTTTTGCCTCGCCGATTTTAAACGGTACGGCAACTCATGCAGGTCCATAAGGCTTCCTGTATTAAAATTTTAATATTGATTTTAATTACAATGATTCGTCCCTGATTAGGGAGATAGCCCTGTAACAACGCTCAGCTGTAGAAATTTATGGCAGCACAAAAAACTTGTCGGTGAAAAAAAGCAACCGGTTATTTTATCTAAAAAAAATTGAAAAAAGGATTTTGCCTGCCGTTTAGGCAATGAGCGAAAGGGGCGATATGTGGACTTGCTCTGTCATGATTCCTTGATATTTAAATGGTTAACAAATCAGGAATTGCGGCAAAGATAGAAAAAAATTGCAATCCTAAACTATTTTTAATTTCCGGATAGTTCGGCTTACATTAGCGCCATGCAGCAAAACCTACAACAGCTTTATGGCAATATTGATATTTACCTTTTCGACCAGCTATTAAAAGGCCGTTTTGATAATTGCCACAAGATCCTTGATGCCGGTTGTGGTGGCGGGCGTAACCTTATTTATTTTTTACGCAACGGGTTTGATGTCTACGGGATAGATCCAAACCCGCAAGCTGTGGAAGCTGTAAAAGCACTTGCAACCGCACTTGCGCCAAACCTTTCCTTAACCAATTTTAAAACGGCTGCGGCTGAGGATCTGCCTTTTAATGATGAAGCTTTCGATTTGGTAATAAGCAGCGCGGTACTGCATTTTGCAAACAATGAGGACCATTTCGAAGCCATGTTAACATCCATGTGGAAAGTGTTAAAACCAGGCGGCTATCTTTTTGCACGACTGGCATCAGACATAGGGATAGAAGACAAAGTAAAACATATTGAGAACCGGCGCTATTTATTGCCTGATGGCTCAGTTCGTTTTTTAGTGAACGAGCAAATGTTGCTTAATTACACCCAAAACCTAAAGGGACAATTATTTGAACCCATAAAAACCACCAACGTGCAAAATCTGCGATGTATGACCACGTGGTGCCTGCAAAAAGTGTGAGTATGTTTATAATTTACAATAAGCTAATTTAAGCTGCGTTTTTATATTTACATCATACATCATAATTTATGAAATTTATCAAATCGTATTTCCTGTTATTTAGTATTTTATTCGCAGTGGCCGTATTGCCGGCATGTAAGGCTAAAAAGCCGATAGTTACGCGCCCGCCGGTTACCTATCCACCCGATCCACAACCTGTAAAGAGGGAAACGCCACCGCCGGCTGCTCCTGTTCAGCAGGAAACACCGCCACCGCCGCCACCGGTTGCAAAACCCGACTATAACTTTAAAAATATCCAGTTTGAATTTAACTCAGGCATCTTAAAAACCGACTCATATCCTACTTTAGATAAGATTGCCGCCGAAATAAAGAAAGACCCCTCTGTAAAGTTTGTATTGAACGGTAATTCTTCGGCCGAGGGTAGTGCTGACCACAACATGGCACTATCGGTAGAGAGAGCAAATTCTGTAAAACTGTATCTGGTTAACAGTGGAATTTCTGGTGATAATCTTGCTATAAAAGGATATGGTGAAAGTAAACCTGTTGCAGATAACAGTACTGAAGAAGGCAGGGTATTGAACAGAAGGGTAGAGATAAAGAAGCAGTAGTAACGTTATAAATTGCCAGGAAGCCTTAAACCGCAGCGTTATGCTCCGGCTTAAGGCTTTTTCATTTTACGCCACCAGGTTAGCTTCTGCGCCAAATGCCTGGTCTATTATAATTTTCCAGGTACCATCGGCCTGCTGTTTCATTACCTCAATGCCTTTGGCGCTTATTTTCACTTCGTCTCCATCCTTAATGCTCCATTCGGAACGGCCAAGGGCAACATCGCCTGTTTGCAGGCAATAAACGGTTTTGATCTCCATTTTTCCTTTTATAGATAAAATGGCTTTTATGGCCTCTTCAAACTTTTCCCTGCCCGATACCGGTTTTTCCGGCTCCGGCACAATAATTCCTGTAACATCATACATGTTCATAACGGTGGCAACATCGCCTGTATTAAAGGCGGCTGCAAGTGTAGTGTGAGCGTCCTGTGCTCTTGTTGGTAAGTTCATTTGTTTTTAGTTTTTATTGATGATTAAGTTATTTTTAAAGAATCGACGCGAAGTTGTTGTCACTAAGGACTGCTTTTGCCAGCGCGCCCGCGTTGTTATACACCTTGTTAAAAAGGAATGGCCCCATGCTGATGCGCTTTACACCCAGTGCACCCAATTCGTCAAAACCGGGAAGTGCGGGCATACACATTACATTAACGGGCAGCGTGGTGGCTTGTACAACTGTTTTAATATCACCGCTGTCAGTAATACAGGGAACGAAGATCCCCTGGGCGCCTGCGTCTTCATAGGTTTTAACACGGACAAGCGTATCTTCAAGCGCAGTTGGTGAGCCCATAAGGAAACCATCCGTCCTGATGTTTAAAAAAAGCTGCATGTTATTCCGGCTGATGTGGTCTGCTATTGCTGAAAGCGTACTCTGAAAAATGTCTGCCGACTGGAATTGGCGTGATGCGCCGGGGATTGTATCCTCCAGGTTTATACCCACTACGCCGGCATCATGCAGTTTATTAATGTTATTGATAATCCCAGCGGCAGTTTTATCATATCCCCCTTCCATGTCAACAGAAAAAGGAATTTTCACCACCTCAACCACCCTTTTTGCAAGACGCAGCAACAGGTCAAATGGGAGATTTTCGCCGTCAGCGTAGCCGAGTGAGTTTGACATGGCCTGGCTTGATACGCCAATAGCCTGGTAACCGGCAGCTTCAAATACGGTAGCGCTGTGAACGTCCCAAATGTTACCCAAAACGAACTGGGACGGATTGTTGTGCAGTTGCACAAATGCTTCAAAATTATTCATATTTTTAGCTTGTTAATTAATTTTAAACAAAGCTACATTGGCGGCGAATGCCAAAATTGTACAAACAGGAACTGGTAAAATTATTGCTGTAAAAGCTGGTTAACAGGAGTAATGTTGTGCAGGTAAGCAGAGGGGGTAAAACCGGTAAACAATTTAAAATCGCGGATAAAATGCGATTGGTCGAAGTAACCGCTTTCGTAAGCTATTGAGGTAAGCGAGAGGTCGTTTTTTGAAATAAGCTTAAGGCTGAACTGGAACCGGTTTATTTTATTGAACGCCGTTGGCGAAAGGCCCGTATTCTGATAAACAAGTTTATGCAGGTACCGCGCGGTAATGCCATGTTTTAGTGCAATATTGTTCAGGTTATTTTCGGCGGGATCCTTTTTTATACTGGTCAAAATATTGGCGGCTTTATCAATTCTGAAAAAACGTTTTTCATTTTCCTTTAACTGTTTAATCAGGAAAGCCTCCAATAGCGCTATTCTATTACCGGGATTCAATGTTTCGAGCAAACGGGCGTAAAGAGTGTTAACAGGCTCACCAATCACATCAGCTGCATTTGAGATCTGATCATTAAACAAACCTATTTCATCATTTAAAAAATAGGCGGCCGAATGCGGGAAGAATTTAACGCCCAACATGGTGTGCTTCCCTTTTGAGCGGATAGGGAGCGGTTTGGTAACCTGTCCCCATAGTTCAATGCCAGGCGTTTTTAAGTATTTATTTTCAACAGATGACTCCCAGGTACCACTACCCAGGTTGAAGATCAATTCCATATCCCCGCTGGGGAAAACGGTATCTTCAAACTCAATATCCGAGTCAGATTCAAAGATATAGTAATGCCTTACATAAGGCTTCAGTATATCCGATGGAAAAAACTGCTTAAATTCCATAACGTAAATTTACTGATATTTTCTCATTTGGCGGGGTTATCACTGCTGAACGAATCGCGAAACATTTTCCAGCCCTTTGCAGTCTTTTTCCACAACACCAAAAACTTTCCATTATCAATTATTTTATTGTTTTTATCAAATGATTGCCAGATCCCCTCTTCGGTCACATAACCATTTCCAAGCCCATAAACATTGGTAGTAATAAATTTCCCGTTCCAAAGCCCTCCTTTTTTGTGGCTGGTCATTTTAAAGAAGTCAAGTGCGCCTTTATGCCCCTTCATTGCGGGTGCATTTGGCAGCATAATCAGGCAATCTTCTGCGTAACGGTTGATAAAAATAGATGGATCGTTCTTTAGGTACGATTGAAAATAAATACTGTTACTTGCAGCAATAGCTTTTTTTTCTTCAGCCAGATCGCTTTGAGCGGCAACTTTGTTAAAGCTAAAACACAGCAATAACAGGATAACTGATAATAAAATTTGCTTTTTCATATTAGCTTGATCTTTAAATTACGGCCAAAACTACATTGTGCAAAAACGAAAAAATTGTACAAAACGGCCCTATTTAAAAACGATAAATATTTAGATCTTCTCCGTCAAATGCTTCCAGTATCGTTTAGGGATGTGCCTTACATGCAGCTTTGTATTTTTACGCGAGGCTATGTCCACACTTTTAAAATAATTTTTCCATAGGTGCTGGTAGGTTTCTTCATCTTCCCCGAAAGCAGCAACCACTTTACCCGGCGAGTTAACAGATGAAAATTCCATCGAAACAAATTCAACATCGTGCAGGTCGTAATACAAACCGTAATTGCGTTTAATATCATAGATCATCCACTTCTGATCAGCATAGCGGCTTTTGAAATGTTTGATCAATAAAGGTAAAACGTTAAAATCAGGCTCGATGCCTGCATAATAAGTTTCGTCCTTAAGCTTCTGAAAACGGATAAATGCTTCCATACGGTGTTTTTCGCGGCGCATCATCCTCACAATTTCCGAGATCCTGAGCACGTATTTGTTGCCGTAATTGTCTTCTATATTTTGTTTACTATCAAACGCATACCTGATATAACCTAAAATATTATTTTCTTCGTTTTCCATTTCAGAGAGATGCGCAATGTAAATACGCTGCACGCCATTCGCCGATAGCTTTTGATTCAGGCCTTTTAGTACCCGATTAGCCCGGATATCATCGGTTATAATTTGCAGTACATCTTCAAACATAGCGCTGTTTGCGTTCCCGTTTTTTTGTAGATTTACCTGTATGAGTTTCCTGTCATAAACTTCAAAAACAGCGGTTAGCAGGCCTTCAAATGTGCCATCGTATATCAGCCTTGTCATGGTTAAAAAATGCTCAACTGGTTTTGCACGTTCTTTAAGTATTTGCTCTGCGACTCGGCAAGGATGAATTGCTTAATTTTAGTTCCGGTAAGATCTCTGCGTTCAAAATCATTGCTTTTACAGGTGATAAAATATTTGGCGCGGTTTATGGCAACACCTATTTTTTTAAGCTGATCCCAATTTAAGCGGGCAAATTTGCGGGCACTTACAATCTTTTGCGCCGATTGAACGCCAATCCCCGGCACGCGGAGGATCAATTGCAGATCAGCCTTGTTGATATCGATAGGAAAGGCTTGCATATTACGGATGGCCCAACCAAGTTTTGGGTCGATGTCCAGGTCAAGCAGTGGTTGTTGGTTATTTACAATCTCGTTTACTTTAAAGCCATAAAAGCGCATCAGCCAATCAGCCTGGTAAAGGCGATTTTCGCGCACCATTGGCACGGCTGTGTTTAAGCCGGGTAAGCGTTTATCAGCCAGCACCGGCACATAACCTGAATAATAAACCCGCTTTAAATTGAAGTTTTTATAAAAGTGATTGGCTGTGTTTAAAATCTGCTGATCATTCTCGGGCGTTGCACCGATTATTACCTGGGTGCTTTGCCCGGCGGGCGCAAACATCGGCGCTTTTTTAAAAAGCTTTTTCTCTTCGGTACGCTGGATGATCTCCTTATTTAAAAATGTCATAGGGTCAATCATATCCTGGCGGTTTTTATCAGGGGCAAGCAGCTTTAAACCGGCTTCGGTTGGCATTTCGAGGTTAACGCTCAGGCGATCGGCATACAGACCGGCCTCGCGCATCAATTCATCACTTGCGCCGGGAATGGATTTTAAATGGATATAACCGTTAAAGTTATTTTCGGTACGGAGTTTTTTGGCGATCATTACCAATCGCTCCATGGTATAGTCGGCATCCTTAAAAATACCGGAGCTTAAAAACAGGCCCTCAATATAATTGCGGCGATAGAAATTAATGGTGAGATCAACCACTTCCTGAACGGTAAAGGCAGCGCGCTTGATGTCGTTACTTTTGCGGGACACACAATAAGCACAATCAAAAATGCAATGGTTAGTGAGCAGGATCTTTAACAGCGATACGCATCGTCCGTCTTCGGTATAGCTATGACAGATGCCGTTGCTGGCATTGCCGAGTCCCTTATTCTCATTTTTTCGCTTGCTGCCGCTCGATGCGCATGATACATCATACTTGGCTGCATCCGCCAGGATGTTCAATTTCTCCGTTATCCTATCCACATTCATATCAATTAAAAATACCAATATTATTAGCAATTTGTTTTGATAATAAGTAGAGCTTTGGGGAATAAGAATATTAGAAGTTTTAAAGGCGTTTAATGCCAAAATTGTTATTGACCTTAAAATATTAACATTTTAAGGTCAATAACATATCTCTGTATCGTGCAAATTAGTTACGCACCTATGGAGCGAAAAAACTTCTTTTAATTATTTTGCTACCAATATGTTGCTCCTATCGGAGCAGTTAGGCGGCTAAAATTGGAGTTGCAATTTAATCTTAATGCTTCAACCAACTCGCGGGAATTTCCTTCGGTTCCGAACCATTTAAACTATATTTCAATAAAAGCTTAAAGCCGCCGCCGCCTTCAATAAAGTCAAGGTTAAACGGATGTGCGCCCATCGCCAATGCAATTTGCCCGCTGCGTTCCTGGGCTGAGTGGTTGCCGTCGTTATTCACTGTTACGTTATTGCCGATGCGTAAAACGCCGCCGTCATCGCAGGTTAGGTAAAAACTGTAAATACCATCAGTCGGAACTTCGATATAGCCTCTGTAGGTAATTCCAAATGATGGCGCTTTTACTGTGGAGGGCACCTCAATTTTATTGGTAATAAATGTGCTGTCAACTTTCGCACCGTGCATTAAGGCGGTTTCTTTAAAATAAGCTTTGTAATAGCTGCAAGCCAATCCGGGCTTTGGTGGTGCAATTTTCACCGGGCCAAGCATGAGCTGTTGCGTATAATTAAGGCTATAAATATCACCGCGGGTACCTGCCGGTGTAAAGGCGGCTACTTTAACCAGTTCCGATGTTTTAATAATTAAAGGCGATGGCAGTTTCGGTGATGCAGTTGTCGGTGGCAAGCCATCGGTTGTATACCTGATAGTAAGGGTCGGCAACGGTTTAGTAATGCTTAATTTTCCCTCATCAGTAAATACATATTCATTTAACAAACCCGGAAGATCGGGCAGACGATAATTGATCTTCAGTGCATCCATCCTGTTGTATTGCTGAACCAGGCGCTTTAAATAGGAATCGTATTTATTTTGATCATTCGTCCAAAGCATTTCGGCCAATGCAGTCATGCGTGGCATGTACATATAATCGGCACGTTTTTCTGAGGGTATCATCTCCGACCAGATGTTTGCCTGGGCACCGATTATCGCTTTTGCTTCCTCTTTATTTAACACCTTCGGGATAGGGTTAAAATGGTATACTTTAGAAATGGAGTACTGATCCGGCTGGGCGTCAAAATACAATGGTTCGCCGGGTGTCATGATAACGGTATTGCCATTTTTAGCTGCTTTTACAGGTGCATCAGGCACCCATCCACGCCAGTACATTATAATCGCCGTTTTGGTTACGCCGCCTTCAATTATCTCGTCCCAACCTATCATCTTGCGTCCTTTTGAATTAAAGAACTTTTCCATCCTGTTAATGAAGTAGCTTTGCAGGGCAGGCAGGTCCTTAATTCCCTCCTTTTGCATTAAAGCTTTACAAGCATCAGATTTTGCCCAGTCGGACCGGTCAACCTCATCGCCGCCAATATGAATATATTTTGATGGAAAGATCTTCATAATCTCGTTAAATACATTTTCGGCAAACTCAAACGTATTTTCGTTACAAGGACAGATGGGTTTTGAAAACAGCTCGCCAAATTTATTCTCGCCATTGCAGGTTAAAAACGGGTACGAATTTATTGCGGCCATCATATGGCCGGGCATATCAATTTCCGGGATAACATCGATATGCCTGGCAGCAGCATAAGCCACAACACCCTTCATTTCATCCTGTGTGTAAAAGCCACCATATAACGTTTTGCCATCGCGTTGGATGATGTGTTCTTTATCAATAGTAAAATCAGGATTATCAACTGCGCGCTTCATGCAGGCCGAGTCCTGGTTATTAAAAGTTCGCCATGCCCCTTCTTCGGTAAGTCTTGGATATCTTTTTATTTCGATGCGCCAGCCCTGGTCGTCGGTTAAATGCAGGTGCAGCTTATTCATTTTGTAAAGCGCCATCCTGTCGATAAACTTCTCCAAATAGTTAATGGAAAAAAAATGCCGTGATACGTCCAAATGCATGCCACGCCATTCATAAGTTGGATGATCTTCTATGGTTAATGCTGGTAACGATAACTGCTTCGCTATGTTGCCGTCCTCAATTGAAACAGGCAACAGTTGTCTTATAGTTTCAATAGCATGAAAGATTCCGGCGGGATCTTTTGCCGCTATAATTACCTGTTGCGGAGTAATGGTTAACTTATATGCTTCAGGGGCAGCAATGGATGCATCATATACCAATTTTATAGCATGGGGATTAGGGTTTTTAGTTATGCTTAATTTTTTGCCAAGGCCCTTGCTTAGCAAATCATTTAATTCATTTGCCTCATTCCAAAACCGCTCAGCAAGTAAAATACTCGTTTTTGAAGTAATAATAAAAGAGCCTTTACCGGCAACCAATTCTGCAGGATATGGTATTAACGGGTACCTGCTAATTTCCTGCGCTGCTGCATTAAAGCTGATAAAAATTACCAGGGTTACAAGCTTAAAGGATAAGTGCTTTGACGTAAAAAATTTCATTGAAAGAAGCGTGTTGTTTTGAGTTTGAAAGGTAATGATTTGAGGGATATTACACAAGAAAAGATAGGATTGCTAAAGCGATGAGCCGAATAGGAATCCTATTCGGCTCAATAAAATTAAATTTTTGAGCCGATTAATTTACTATTCGGCTCAAAAAATACGTATATTTGAGCCGAATAGAATAAATATCCGGCTCACGATGTATAACTGGCAACAAAAAGACTGGCCAAACTTCACTTATAATTCTTCAGAAATTGAAGAAAAGCTATACCTGTTTTCTGAAAAAACCGGGTTAATAAGTGGTGTATTGAAGTCGTTGCCGGAAAACTCACAAATGGACACCATTGTTGAATTTATGGTGTACGAAGCTATAAAAACATCAGAAATAGAAGGGGAATACCTGAGCAGGAAAGATGTAATGTCGTCAATAAGGAATGACCTTGGATTAAACAAAATGCCGGAACATATAGCTGATAAAAAAGCAAAAGGAATAGGTGATTTGATATTTGATGTACGCAACACCTACCAGCAGCCCTTAAGTAAAAAACAATTATTCGCATGGCATAAAATGCTGCTGGGTACAAGTAAAATGTTAAAAGTTGGTGCCTGGCGTGCCCACACTGCGCCAATGCAAGTGGTATCGGGCATAATGGGTAAAGAAAAAGTGCATTATGAGGCGCCTCCCTCAGAAAAGGTGCCCGAAGAGATGGATAGGTTTATTACCTGGTTTAATGAGAGTGCCCCCGGAGGCAAACATGAAATAAAAAAAGCACCTGTACGGTCGGCAATAGCCCATTTATATTTTGAGTCTATCCATCCGTTTGAAGATGGTAACGGCAGAATAGGCCGTGCAATTGCCGAAAAAGCTCTATCACAGGGCGTTGGCCGGCCCGTGCTTTTAAGCTTATCCAGAACTATAGAGGCAAAAAAAAATAATTATTACGAATCGTTAGAGCAGGCTCAAAAATCAAACGAAATAACAGCGTGGGTAAATTATTTTGTGGATGTTATAATAAATGCGCAGCAATATACCGAAGACCATATAGACTTCACATTGAAAAAGGCCAAATTTTTCGACAGGTTTAAGGGTGAACTGAATGAGCGGCAGCTGAAAGTGATAAAGAGAGTATTGAAAGAAGGTCTTAAAGGTTTTGAAGGTGGGATAAATGCTGGTAAATATGTTACTATTTCCAAAGCATCAAAAGCAACCGCAACGAGAGATCTGCAAGATCTGCTGGCAAAAAGCGCGATAATACTTTTGGGAGACAGCGGGGGAAGAAGTACGCGGTATGAGTTGAATTTGTAATTAACAAATAATATTTGCTTCTTACACCCCGGATGCCCTTTTTGCTTCTTTATGCACCTCCACAATGCCTTTAAGTATTTCGTTCTCATTAATAGCTTTTAACCCTTCTTCGTAGCCAATCTTGTAAATTTCGTCGGCAGCATCGGTATCAAATATGCCGTAGCCACCCAGGCCATGCGGCTCAATAACTACATCGCATAAAATTTTATGCATATTAAGGCTCGAGTTGATAGCAATCATAGCGGCCCTGTCAACAAGGCTCCCAAATGATTTAATTTCGGTAACCACCGGTAAGTGGTTGCATGATGAACCAATGATCACATCGCAATTGCCTACCAATGGTTCAACCGGGAAATTATTGAGGATCCCCCCGTCTATATACATATGTTCATTAATAATAATGGGCTTAAAAATCCCCGGTAAACAGCAGGAGGCTAAAATTGCCAGGTCCAGTTCCCCATCGGTAAAATAAACCAGTTTCCCCTCCCCAAGATCAACAGACGAGATAGTAACATGTATTTTAAGTTTCTGAAAGGAATTATGGGGAATATATTTTGCAAATAAAAACCGGGCCCTTAGTATAGAAATTAAGCCCGCACTGCCAATTGAAGGGCGCAACAGTTTAAGCAGCTTAGTTTCTTTAATAATCTGTAACACTTCTTTAGGCGCATATCCGGCAGCAAAAAAGGACGCGGCAATTGCTCCCGCACTTGTACCTGATATATGCGAAAATTCAATACCATTATCGGTTAATGCTTGCATTATACCTAAATGAGACACTCCCCTTACACCACCGCCTGATAGCGCTAATCCTATTTTTTTTGTTTTACTGAGATCTGTAGCCGGATTCATTTATTAGTTGTGTATATGATAATCATTTGCCATTAACCGTGCCAAAGCCATCCGAGTAGTTTTTCAATATGCTATTAACCGATTTGCTAATCTACTTTTTTATCGCTTACCAAAAAGTTAAATGAAATAAAAACGGGACAACAGACCAGGTTATGGTGTTATCCCGTTTGGGATGATTTGTGATCCAACTACTGGATCTGTATAAATATTTTTTACTTCAATACATTCATCACCACTTCAACCACTACTACAATGGCCCAAAATGCTAAAGTTATATTCCAATCTCTTATTGAACAGTAAAGCATTTTGCCTCTTGAGATTACAAATTCCTTCATCGTTATTGTTTTTAGTTTTTCCAACCACCACCGAGCGACCTGTACAGATCAGACACGGCGCTTAATTCATCTCTTTTTATCGATGCCAGTTCCAATTCACTTTGCAATACGTTACCCTGCGCAGTTATTACTTCAAGGTAAGTAGCCAATCCATTTTTAAATAACAAGTCGGCATTTCTGGTAGCCTGTTGCAAGGTGCTTACCCTGTTGGTAGCTATTGCCTGTTGTGCCTTTAGCTTATCAATCTTCACCAAAGCATCAGATACTTCGCCAACTGCATTTAATACCGACTGGCGGAACTGCAATACAGTTTTTTCGCGATCAACCTGGGCAACTTCGTAATCTGTTTTCAGTTGCTTGTGGTCAAGCAATGGCTGCACCACGCTGCCTGCAACCACACCAAATAATGATGCAGGAATATTGAACCAGTTGCTGGCTTTGAACGAGTTTACACCACCCTGTGCGGTTATGCGCAAAGCAGGGTACATTTCGGCTTTGGTGATACCAACCTTGCTGTTGGCGATCATCAACGCAAGTTCGGCAGTCCTTACATCGGGCCTGCGGCTTACTATGGCCGATGGTACCCCGGTTGCTACGTTTGTCGGGATCACCATTACGTCAAGAGTTGCGCTTCTTTCAATCTTATCAGGCAATGCGCCAGTTAAAATCCGTAAAGCGTTTTCCTGGATAGCAATGTTCTGTTCAAACTGCGGCACCAATTGTTCAGCAGCTTGCTTTTGTGCATCAGCCTGCTGAACGGCTAACGAAGTAACCTGGCCAGCATCATATTGCAGCTTGATTATCCTTAATGTGCTATCATTCAACTTTACATTTTTTTGTGCGATATCAAGCTGTGCGTCAAGCATCAACAAGTTATAATAACCCTGCGATACACTGGCAACAATATTAGTTTGGACCGCTTTCCTGGCTTCCTGAGTTTGCAGGTAGGTGGCTAGCGCTGTACGTTGCTGGTTGTGGATCTTACCCCAAATATCAGCCTCCCATGAGATGGCCACATTTGCAGAATAATCTTCAATGTGTTTTGTGCCGATGTTGTACTGACTCAAGCTTAAGCCAGTAACGCTGTTATCAGACGGGCGCTGTGAATTAGCTGTAACATTCAAGTCAACCTGCGGAACGTTGTTCCACTTTACCTGCTTGAACAGCAATTGCGATTCCTCGATATTTTTAACGGCTATCTGCATATCGTAATTTTTAGCGATAGCGCTATCGATCAGCTTCTGCAAAGTTGCTTCGGTAAAAAAGCTTTTCCATTGTATATCAGCAATGCTGCTGGTATCGCCGGTTGTTACTGCATTCCTGAATGATCCCGGCAGCTCAGGTTTGGGCGTTTCTACATCCTTTGATACCTTACAGGCGCTTAGCACTGCTAATACCAGTATCATAGTGGATATTTTTATATAATTTTTCATTTTATGATATTCTTTATAAACAAAAGCTTTGCGATTCCTACCCTGTGGAAGAGTGCTTATTTCACTAATCCCGTCAGCCCTCCTCCTCAAGGAGGGAACCGCACAAGCCTTGTTTGATTTTCTTTATACTAATTCAACTTCAGGCTGATTTACACCATCGGCTGTCAGAACTGGTTCCGGTTTGCCGGAGATTCTTTCCTGTAAGCCCTGGAAGATCACGAACAGCACAGGTATAATGAACAGCCCCAGGATAACTCCTGATACCATCCCGCCTGCGGCGCCTATACTGATAGAGTGGTTACCCTGTGCAGATGGGCCTGTTGCAATACTCATCGGGAATAAACCGAATACGAATGCCAGCGATGTCATGATGATTGGACGAATCCTCAACCTTGCAGCTTCAATTGCCGCCGACACCAATGATAAACCTGCCCTGCGGCGCTGTACCGCGAACTCGACGATCAGGATGGCGTTTTTGGCCAGCAAGCCGATGAGCATGATGAGCGCTACCTGTACATAAATGTTATTTTCGATGCCGGTTAAACCTAATACCACAAACACACCCAAAATACCTGTTGGAATTGAAAGTATTACAGCCAATGGCAAAATGTAACTTTCATATTGCGCTGATAATAAGAAATATACAAACACCAGACACAACATAAATATTATAGCTGATTGTCCGCCCGAAGAGATCTCCTCACGTGTTTGACCAGCGAACTCATAAGCAAAGCCTGTTGGCAATTGCTCTTTTGCTGTTTCCTCTATAGCCTTGATCGCATCACCTGAACTATATCCCGGTTTAGGGATAGCATTAACCTCAATAGAGTTGAACAGGTTAAAACGTGAAGCGGTTTCTGAACCATATACACGGGTTAGCTTAACCAGGGTATTGATTGGCACCTGCTCGCCTGTTTTGTTTTTTACAAATACACGATCAATAGCTGTAGGGTCGGTCCTATCGGCAATATCAGCCTGAACCACTACGCGGTAGTATTTACCAAAGCGGTTAAAGTCGGATGCCTGGGCAGTACCAAAGTATGCTTGCATAGTTGCAAGGATATCTTTAACACTTACGCCTAACTGATCGGCTTTTTCGTCGTCAACTTCTAATTGTAATTGAGGATAATCTGCTTTGTAGGAAGTAAAGGCATAAGCGATTGCCGGTTTAGCCATCAGCTTGCCGATAAAGTTATTGGCAACGCCGCTGAATTTATCCAGCCTGCCGTTGGTTTTATCCTGCAGCACCACGTCCATTGCTTCTACGTTACTAAATCCCGGCACAGTTGGAAAGCTGAACACGAAGAACGTACCGCCTGGTATGCCTGCTAACTTCCCTCTTACTATATTTTGTATATCATCGATATTCTTTACCGCGCCCCTTTCTTCGTTAGGCTTTAACAATAAGAAAATTACACCGGCAGATGGACTGCTTGATTGTGTTAAAAAGTTAAAACCAGATAACGCTGTGACAAACCTTTGTGATGGTAAAGTTTTAAGCTGATCTTCGGCTTGTTTGAAGATTTTGTTGGTACCACTTAAGGAAGTTCCGGATGGTGTGCTAACTGCTACAGCCACAAAGCCCTGATCCTCGGTAGGAATGAAGCCCGTTTTTGTCCTGTTTACCAGGAAAACGGTAATTAACACTACTAATGCCAACCCGCCTATGCTCAACCATTTTCTACGGATCAGGAATTTTAAGCCACCTACATACCTGGTGGTCATATAATTAAACCCGCCGTTAAAGCCTGCATAAAATTTCTCAACAAAGCCTTTTTTAGGTGCATCATGACCATCAGCAGTATGCTTGTTCTTTAAGAACAGGGCCGCCAGGGCAGGACTCAAAGTTAAAGCGTTAACAGCCGATATAATGATGGCTATGGCCATGGTTAAAGCAAACTGCCGGTAAAAGATCCCTGTTGAACCCGTCATGAAACTAACCGGTAAAAACACAGCTGCCATAACCAATGTAATAGATATAATGGCACCCGTAATTTCATGCATTGCCTCGGTAGTTGCCACTTTCGGGCTCATTCCCGGGTTGTGCTCCATTTTGGCGTGAACCGCCTCGACGACCACAATGGCATCATCCACCACAATACCTATCGCGAGCACCAGTGCAAACAGGGTTAACAAGTTAACAGAGAAGCCAAACAGGTTCATGAAGAAGAAAGTACCGATAATAGCTACCGGAACGGCTATAGCAGGAATCAATGTAGACCTGAAATCCTGCAGGAATATAAATACTACGATAAATACCAGTATAAATGCTTCCACCAATGTATGCTCAACCTGGTTGATTGATTCATCAAGGTCGGTTTTGGTACGATAGAACTGGTTGTATTTGATGCCGGCTGGAAAATCCTTTGACAGTTTTACCATCAGCTTATCAACGTCGATCTGAATTTGATTGGCGTTTGATCCTGCCAGTTGTATCAAACCTATAATGATACCATCGTGCCCGTTCAGGTTACTCACACTATTGTATGAATAAGCACCAAGTTCAACACGTGCTACATCTTTTAAACGTAGCACAGAACCATCAGCGTTTGCACGAATAGCAATATTCTGGTATTCTTCCGGTTTGGTAAGCTTACCCTTATATTTAATTACGTATTCAAAAGCCTCATCGCTGCGCTCGCCAAATTTACCAGGCGCTGCCTCAAGGTTTTTATCCTGTATGGCGGCCATAACTTCGGCAGGCGTTACTTTGTAGGTAGCCATTTGGCCCGGATTGAGCCAAACACGCATAGAGTAATCCTTAACACCACCAAATATGGCGGCAGAACCTATACCCGGGATACGTTTAATTTCGGGCACAATGTTGATTTGCGCATAGTTGGCTACGAAAGTCTGATCGTATTTTTTCGGATCTTCTGAATAGAGCGCCATCGCGCCAATGAAGCTGCTTTGCTGCTTGGTGGTGGTTATACCAAATTGAACAACCTCGGCAGGTAACTGACTGGTTGCCTGCGACACGCGATTTTGAACGTTTACAGCCGCCTGATCCGGATCGGTACCCTGTTTAAAATAAACAGTGATGCCCAGTGAACCGTCATTACTGGCAGTAGAGGTCATATAGGTCATATTTTCCACACCGTTAATAGCTTCTTCTAACGAAGGCGTTACGGAGCGCAAAATGGTCTCGGCATTAGCGCCGGGGTAAACGGCAGACACCAATACTGCCGGAGGGGCAATATTCGGGAACCGTTCTAAGGGCAGTTTTGTTAAACCAAGTATACCAACTATCACCAATAATATGGAGATAACAGTTGAGAGTACCGGTCTTTCTATAAATTTTTGAAACATGACTTTGTGTTTTTGTAGAGTTATGAAGCAAGAGTCAGGAGTCAAGACAGAATTACTTGTCTTTTACTTATCTGATATGACGCTTTTTCTTGACTCTTGATTTCTTGATTCTTGATTCTCTTAATTAGTTTTTTGCTAATGCAGCAGGTTTGTCAGTTGCCTTTTCAGGATGAATAACCATACCTTCCTGTAAGTGATCGATGCCGCTTAATACGATCTGGTCGCCGGCTTTTACACCGCTTTTGACCAGGTAGTTGGCTCCGCTCTTTCCGATGATATCGATAGCTTCTTTTTTAACTTTGCTGCTGTCGCCAACGGTAAACACAAACACCTTATCCTGCATTTCGATAGTAGCATCTGTAGGAACCAGTAAAGCATCCTTGTGGGTTAAGCTCAAGCGGATCTTACCGGTATTACCGTTACGCAATAAACCTTGTGGATTTGAAAAGCTGGCCCTTAAAGTGATCGCTGCTGTAGTTTTATCAAACTGGCCGTCAATCATATCAACTTTACCTTGTTTGGTGTAAGTTGAATTGTCAGCAAGCAACAAAGAAACTGTTGGCAATTTGCTCAGCTTATCTTTTAAAGTTTCGCCGGGATATTGTTCCTTGAAGCTTACAAAATCCTTTTCGCTTAATGAGAAGTAAACATGTACGTCGTGCACATCAGAAAGTTGTGTTAATGCATCAACGTCAGCCGGAGCAACAAGGCTTCCCTGTTTTTTATTTAACCGACCAATGTAACCGCTAACAGGTGCTTTTATCAAGGTGTAACCTAAATTGATCTGTGCGGTATTAACATTTGCTTTTGCCTGTTCAATGTTTGCTTTTGCAACATCATAAGCTGCCTTTGCTGTTTTAAGCTGGTATTCAGAAACCACCTTGTTTTGAACAAGCGGGGTTAATTTGTCAACTTCCAGCTGTGCGCTTGCCGCTGCGCCTTCAGCAGCGTGCTGGCTTGCAATAGCATTGTTCAGAGCTGCGCGGTATGGCTGCTCGTTAATTTTAAATATCGGCTGACCTGCGCTTACAAAAGCACCTTCGTCAACAAATACTTTGTCTAACGCGCCGCTTACCTGCGGGCGAACTTCTACGTTAACGGTACCTTCTATTGATGCAGGATATTCCTGGAAGGTAGTATCGTTACCCGTAACTATGGTAGCTACCGGTAATGATGGCGCCGGCGGCGCGGCAGGTGCCTGCGGCTTGCTTGAGCAACTGTATAGTGAAATTGCGATTATCGCTAAAATTAAATTTTTCATGATTGTATTATTCTTGTATAAGTGCATTATATGTTGTGTTTTTATTGATGGATTGTGTTCCTGACCGTTGCTATCTGCAACAGGGGTTATATGAAGTCGGGATGTCTGTTATAACATTATTTGTTTTAACATCATTAAATTGTTTAACACTGTTAGATATTGGGGCGATGGTTTGATTCATTGTTTTCATAGCTTACGGGATTAGTTGTTAATAATATATGTATTGATTGTATCTTTTAAGTTAACACTGTTAAATTATTTAACAGTTCAACTTTTCTGTAAAAAAAATTACGGGGTCATGGTCCTTATAATACCGGTGATAGCATCCTTCAATACTATCCGGTTGATCTCATCAGACGAACCGCGGCTCAATAAGTTAATTGATACCAGGCCATGTACAACCGACCAAAAGGTATAATACTTTGTACAGATCACGTCACCTTCTAAATCTTCAATGTTCATCATCTGCCCTATCACCTCGCTGAATAAATCGTAAGGTATATCTGCCTCGGCTAAGCCATTTACAAGCTCACAGCTACAATTGGTAGTTATTCCAAACATACCCTGGTAAAGCTCTTTGTTCGCAAAGGCAAAGTTCCAGTAGCTTAGCCACATATCTTCCAATTGTTTGGCCGGTAAACGGTGCCTGTCGCGGGCTTCTGTTAATTCTCTTGCGAGCTTTAAATAACCCTGGCGGTTAAGTTCCAGCAAAATCGCTTCCTTATTGCTGAAGTATTCATATATAATAGGTGCGGTATATTCAATTACGTCGGCAATTTTGCGCATGCTCAAGGCTTGCCATCCTTCTTCCTTAACGATCTGAAGCGCAGCTTCCAGGATGTTGCACCTGGTTTCTTCCTTCAATCGTAATATCCTGTCTTTACTAGCCATTTTGTTTAGGTATTAAATAATTTAACACCGTTAAGCAAATGTACAGCGATAAATTATAAAGCGTATTCATTTAATTGTCATTTAATTATCGGTGAAATGTCATGAGATGAAGTACACCTAAATCAACCTGTGGTAATCGAAATTGCCGATTATTGATTTAAGTATTCCTGAATTATAGCTTTTAATTGCTTAACAGCGTCGATCTTCTTAATGGTGGATGTTTCTGACTTATCGAATATGTTTAATAAAAGCATCGCAATTCCGTCTTTGGTTTTATTGAGATGATAATATATCACCCTAAAGCCACCGCTTTTTCCTTTACCCTTACTTCCATCAGCAACCCGGACTTTATAAATACCTTGTCCGTATGATTCACCCAGGTAAGGATTTTCAATCAAATCCTGTTCGAGTTTTAAGATAGTTTCTTTAAGCGTTTTGTATTTTTTTGAGAGTGGTTTCAGATCCCGCTTAAATTCAGGGGTTGGGTTGACGGTGTTATTCATCCCAAAGGTCATCCATTGAAAGTGGTTTTAGTTCGCCCCGTTTAATCATACCTGCTTCCTTTAAACTTCTTTTTACCGACGCTAGTTCATCGTCAGTAAATCCATCGTCATAGCTGTCAATATCTATGCGGCTACCTTTTACGCCTTTCACCATATTCGTTATTTTTGATATAATGTCTGTTTCGTTGTCCGGCAATTCAATAGTTACTGTTGTCATGCTGCTGAGGTTTAATATTCATTCAAATATACGAAAAAGCGAAAAATATATCAATTGGTATATTTTATCAATCTTTGTCTTATGAACTCTTTAGTCGCCTACTTAAAGCTTTTAAAACACATCTCCACGGAAGATGAGCAAATCATCACCTCCCATTTCGAGCTTAAGCATTTTAAGGAGGGCGATTATTTATTTAAGGGTGATGGCAGGGTAAGCCGGGAAATGTTCTTTGTTTGTAAAGGCGTGATAAGAATAGTATCGGTTAACGATAAGGGTATTGAGCTCACCCACTTTTTTTATAACGAGAATAAGTTTTGTTCCATACTGCAAAGCTTTAATGATGAAGCACCTACTCCAGCAGCTATCCAGGCCTCGTGCGATGCAGAGATCCTGGTGATCAGCAAAAGTCGGTTGATGGATCTTTATCACCAGCTTCCTTATATGAAGGAGATCATCGATAACCTGAACCAACTCCATCTTATAGAAAAAGTAAACGTACGCAATACCTATTTGGGCGAAGATGCCGAAAATCAATATAAGCTTTTTATTATGCAACACCCGGATATTGCCATGCGGGTACCGTTAAAGGATATTGCGAGTTACCTGGGCATTACACCGCAATCGTTGAGCCGCATTCGCAAAAATTTAAATTAAAAATGATCGAAATAAGAAAAGCAAGCCCGGAGGATCATAGTCAAATCTGGGAGATTATAAGGCAGGTGATAGCTAAAGGAGATACTTATGTATTTGATCCGGGATCATCCCGCGAAAAAATACTTGATTTTTGGTGCGGCGAGGGCAAACACACTTATGTTGCCACCGTTGATGACAAAGTTGCAGGCACCTTTCTTTTAAAGGATAACCAGCCCGATTTGGGAAGGCATATTGCAAACGGGGCTTATATGGTATCGCCGGATACTGGCGGCCTGGGTATTGGCAGGGCAATGGGCGAATTTTCTATTGAGGAAGCCAAACGGCTTGGTTACAAAGCCATGCAATTTAATTTTGTGATCAAGAGCAATGAACGCGCTGTAAGGCTTTGGGAGAAATTGGGCTTTAACATCATCGGCGAAATTCCGGAAGCATTTGATCATCAGCAAAACGGCTTGACCAATGCATATATCATGTACCGGAAGCTTTAATCCGTTTATCCATCGCATTTTACCTTTTGGTAAGTGAATTTGGGCGATTATAAGGTATTAAGCTTGTGTAAGTCCGTACAAAAGGATGTCACACTGAGGCACTCGAAGTGCGACGTGCGCAGAGGCCTATCTGCGTGCTGAGCAGGGTGCAGAGGCCTTTGCCCGCATGCTTCGAGCGCCTCAGCATGACACCCCTCTTTTTATTTGTTACTTCTTTGTCAGAATTCATCGAGTTTCATATCTCAGCAGGTCGTTTTCGTCCAAAACAACGCCTATTTTTCTAACTTTAAACCATGAAAAAATCTATAGCTATTGATATGGATGGCGTTATTGCCGATACCGAAACACATTTACTAAACTGGTACGAAAGAGACTATGGTGTAAGGATTTCCTTAGATGAGATCCAGGGATTGGATGAAAAGGAGATCTTTCCCGATAAAACCCAATCCCGCAAATATGTGCTGACTCCCGGGTTCTTCAGGACATTACCGCTCATGAACGGAGCAGTTGAAGCTGTAAAAACCTTGATGGAAAGCTACGAGGTTTATATCGTTTCCGCAGCAATGGAGTTCCCGCTCTCCCTGGCTGAAAAACTGGAATGGTTGAATGAGCATTTTCCATTTATCGACTGGCGGCATATCATTTTCTGCGGCGATAAAAGCATCATCAACACCGACTATATGATTGATGACCATATCAAAAACCTTGATTATTTTAAGGGAACAACCATTATGTTCCATGCCTTTCATAACGTGAATTACGACCATCATCAAAGGGTTAATAATTGGGATGAGGTATTGGAGTTGCTGGAGAAATAAAGCAGAAATTTCAACCAGCGTCATTGCGAGGAACGAAGCAAACTCTGAACTGTGCAAATCAGGGAACGGAAATATTGTTGGGGGGCAGCCGGCGGCTGTAAGGTCACACTAACATAAAGTTTCATTGATCGTCCTGTGCAGAGATTGCTTCGTTCCTCGCAAAGACGTGAGGGATAACAGAATTTACCATTTGGTAAGTGCATCCCCTTAAAATCACCGCAATTTTGTCTTATCAAAATAAATAAGACAATGGAAACTCCAACAACATTCAATCAATCATTACAGGGTAAAAGGGTAATCATATTAGGCGGCAGCTCGGGTCTGGGGCTGGCTACTGCTAAAGCAGCAGGTGCAGAAGGCGCTAATGTAGTTATCGTATCAGGGAACCAGCAGCGAATAGATAATGCGTTAGCAGAACTTCCCGCAGGCAGCGCCGGATTCTCTGTTGATCTAAGCAAGGAAGAAAACATAAAAACATTTTTTGAACATGCAGGCAACTTTGATCATTTGGTTTATACAGCCGGGGAAAACCTAACCTTAAATACCCTCGACCAAACTAATATTGATGAAGCCCGCACGTTCTTTAACCTGCGTTACTGGGGTGCATTAACCGCAGTTAAATATGGCGCGCCGCATATCAATGCAGGCGGCTCCATTTCACTAACAAGCGGCACTGCAAGTGCAAGGCCTGGTTCAGGATGGTCAATAGCATCGAGTATCTGCGGGGCCATGGAAGGTTTTGTCAGGGCTATGGCTGTTGAGCTTGCGCCTATCCGGGTGAACGCTGTTGTGCCGGGTGTTATTAAAACCAACCTTTGGGGCAGCATGAGCGAAGCCGACAGAGAGGGCTTATACAAATCGCAAGCTGACGCTTTATTATTAAAGCGGGTTGGTGAGGCAGAAGATATTGCGTTCGCCTTTTTATACCTGATGAAACAGCAATTTGGAACCGGCCAAAACATGGTGATTGACGGCGGCGCGGTGCTTGTTTAATTTTTAGCTATCGAAGTCAATTCATCCAACAAAGCGGCTAAGCTTACACTGGCGCAGGCGATCAACTCATCGGCTGCGCCATAATAAATATATAAGGTATCGCCAAATTGAGCGGTTCCGGTTGGGAAGCAAACATCGTCCACATCACCATCGAGTTCATAATCCAGCTCGGGTTTGAATAATGGGTAGGATAATCGGGAAATTTCCTTCCGGGGATCGTCTAAATCGAGCAAAGCGGCGCAACAAGAGTATTCGTAGCCTTTAACCGTATCCTTAACACCATGGTAGATCAGCAGCCAGCCATGCTCCGTTTCAATCGGCGGGCAACCGGCGCCTACATAACTTACCTCATGCGGATATTTCGGCCCCAGCATAATATGCTTATTGAAATGCGAAAAGTAATCCTCCCAAAATTGGTTATTGAGTTCAGTTAAACTATTAACTGAGGTTATTTGTATATCCGGCTTAATGCGATGCAAAAAGGTTAGTTTCCCATTTACCCGGCGTGGAAAGAACACAAAATCCTTATCAGCCAAAATTTTGGCGCCACGGTTATAACGCAGGTACTTCTCGTTTAATACAGCGTTGTTTTTTGTGAGACGGTCGAAATCTGCGTAGCTGATCTGCGGTACGATAATGCCTTGCCGGTGAAAATTAACAAGGTCTGTTGATGTAGCCAGTGCACCCAAGGCATTTGCACCATCAAAGGCCACATAGGTTAAATAATACAAATCATCTATCTTAACAATCCGCGGGTCTTCCATACCATGCTTTTCGTAATCGAACTCTGGTACGAGGAATGGTTTATCATCTTTTTGTTCGATGGTTAAGGGGCCATCAAGCCGGCAATAGCCAATACACGATTGATTTTTTTGATGCACAGCCCTATAAAAAAGGTGGACCTTTTCCCCCACCTGCATAACCGCGGGATTTAGTACGCTCTCGTTCTCAAAATCCAACTCCGAATTCCTAAGTATTACACCCTCTTTTTTTACTGATACCATAAATTTGCTCCGGGTTAAAACCCTTTTTTAAAATGCCCGTCATCCAGGCTGCCTATAATACCCTCAACAACACGCTTTGTTTCATCCGGATCCTTTACGCAAATGGAAAAAGCGCCCGATTGCCTGGCGGGAAAATCATTACCGCCGGGAAAAATGGCATCGCCGATAAAGATCATTTCGCTGATCTTTATATCCAATATTTTGTGCAGTTTGTGCATCCCGTACTTTTTGTCAATCCCCTTTTTAGTTACATCCACTGATGTCGCCCCGCCCAGGTTCACTGCAAACTCCGGGATCAGTTTATCCAGGTGCTGCTTTATTTTATCGCGCTTTTTAAAATCAGGATCATATTTTTTCTTTTCATCAAGCGGCGCCGTCTGTCCTAATGCTGAATAGGTTACCTGGCTGCCCCGGTCCTCAATGGTTTCACCCCAGGTCTTTTCGGCTTTATACCCGGATGCATCAACTGCTTTGTTTAATGAGTCGATGATCTTCTTTTTCTGCGCATCAGTAAAGTTTTCGGCATAAAGTTGCTTCCAGCTTGTTTTATACTGATAGAATTTTGTACCACAGGTGGGCAGGATAGATAGATTTTTAAGCTTGCTGCCCTTAGGCAAATGCCCTAAAACCTGTTTTTCAAACTGGGGCCAGTCGCCGCCTGATATGATAGCAACCTTTGCTACAGTTAACAATGCAGCCAGCCTTTCGGCCATATCCTTATCAATGGCAGCCTTACTTTCGGCAAGCGTACCGTCGAGGTCGAAAACAATTAATTTTTTCATGTTTTTTGGTTCATAGTTGATGGTTCATCGTTCATGGCTAAAAGTAGGTGGATCAATAGGAGTCTAAATTCCGGCTATGATCCATGAACTATTAACCATGAACTTCCTCCGGCAAGCTCAGTTCTAATATCACCACTTCTCCTTTTGGAACAAACGGACAAGCTCCGGCATTAGCGGGCAATAACATCACTTCGCCTTTGGTAAGGTGGTAAAACTCGTTCCCGTATTCTACTTCACCTTCTCCATCAATGCAAACCAGTACGCGTGGCATCGCCTCCTTGCCTACCATAAACGGATATTCGCCCGTTACGCGGCAGAGGTTGAAATGCTGGTTTTCTATCAAGGTTTCCCTTAGCACTGGTTCATTACTTTTGACGATGGTTGTAATTGGCTTTATCTCTACCTTATCAAAATCGATACAGGCCAGCGCTTCATTAACCTGCAGGTCGCGGGGTTTCCCGGTTTTTTCATCTATGCGGTCCCAGTCGTACAAACGATAGGTTACATCACTGTTTTCCTGGACTTCAAAAACCACTACATCACCTAATGTATGCACGGTTCCGGCTTCAATCAAAACGCTGTCGCCAACTTTTGGCTTAAAACTGGCCAGATCGGCAGCGACCTCATTTTTCTTCAGATCAGCTTCTATTTTTTGCTTGGTAGTGCCTGATTTTAGCCCCGCATAAATAGTTGCGTCCTTACCTGTTTCCAATACCACCCAGGCTTCAGTCTTTCCGTTCTCACCTTTCGGGATATACTTTTTAAGATCATCAGATGGATGCACCTGTACGGATAATACCTGCTGGCAGTCCAGGAATTTCAACAGTAAGGGAAACCTATCGAACTTACCCTGCAGCTTGCCGAGCAATTGTTTGGGTGCATTTTCAAAAAGCTCCTTAATTGTTTTACCCTTCAATTTGCCATTGATCACTTTACTCGGATGATCGTCGCGATCGCTCAGGATCCAGGCTTCACCTATAGGGTCGTTTTTGGGTAACGGCTTTTCAAGCAAGCTATTGAGCCTGCGACCGCCCCAAATGCGGTATTGGTAAATGGGATCAAACTTAAGGGGGTAGAGTTGTATATTCTCCATTTTTTTTTGAGTCTTGAGTCTATAGTCGTTAGTCTCGAGTCAAGAGCCTAATCCTTTTATCAATCTTTGACTTAAGACTGCCGACTCCGGACTAAAGACTTATTTCTTTTCCATATCAGGCGTGTACTCACCCCTGCGTGCTGCGTTATCCAAACTAGCTCTTTCAAAAAGCAGCTTTTGCGCGGCCTTTACATTTTTGTCCTCGCCTCTCCATATGTCCATAGCCGGTTGCTGAATAGCCCGTGCAAACGAGAATGTAAGCGCCCAGGGCAACTTGCCTTTATATTTTACGTGCATGGCGTTTAAATGAGCCGTAGCTAATTCAGGCGATTGGCCGCCGGATAGGAACGCTATGCCGGGCACAGTTGGCGGCACACATTTCAATAATGTCGTAACCGTTGCCTTTGCTACCTTATCAATTCCTGCCTGTTTTGCGCTTTTCAAGCCGGGCAATATCATATTTGGTTTAAGGATCACTCCGCGCAGGTCTACCTTCTGTTTTTCCAATTCTTTGAAAAGGATCTTCAATGTCTTTTCGGTAACCTTTTTGCATTTTTTCAGGCTGTGATCGCCGTCCATTAAAACCTCCGGCTCAACAATAGGCACGATACCGTTTTCCTGACAAAGTGCGGCATAACGGGCAAGCAGGTGCATATTGGCTTCAATGCTACCCTTGGTAGGCGTTTCCCCGCTAATGGTGATCACTGCGCGCCATTTGGCAAAGCGCGCGCCGAGATCATAATATTTCTCCAGGCGCTGGCGCAAACCATCAATCCCTTCGGTGATTTTTTCGCCGGGAAAATTGGCCATATTAACGGTGCCTTCATCAACCTTAATCCCCGGAATAATTCCCGCCTTTTTTAAAATATCAATAAACAGCACGCCTTTTTTGGTCGATTGGTATATGGTTTCATCAAACAAAATAGCGCCGCTTAAACAATTGCCCAGGTTTGGTGTGGTTACGATCAACTCGCGGTAGGCACGCCGGTATTCAATTGTTTGGGGGATGCCTGCTTCTTCAAAACGTTTGTTGCAGGTTCCGATGCTTTCGTCCATGGCCAGCAGGCCCTTATCGCCGGCCATAAGTGCAGCGGCGGTACTGATCAATTCTTCTGTTTTCATTTTTACTTATGATTTTTTTTGGGATCGGCAATTATGCAATTTAACACGTTTTGGTATTAATTGTTGGGCTGTAATGAGGATTGTTACAATATTATGATTCTATAGCGATTTTGAACCATGATTAAAGGATTTTAGGATTCTCCGATTAATCAACAGGGAACTTATCTAAATAAGTCCCTCCATCCTTTAATTATTTTTCAACCTTAATCAGTCAATTGCGATCCGGCAGCCTCATCAAGCATTACATAAGCTGATGGGAATGTTTGAAAAATAGAAGCCGGAACCAGGTTTGTCACCTTGCCCTGTAAGGCTCGGGCTATTATCTCCGCCTTATTTTTGCCCGACGCCAATAACATGGGTATTTGCGCCTCCTGCAGGTGTTTCAGTCCGAGGGTTATGCCCTCGGTTAATTGGGTTTGTTGTTTAAAGTATTTCTGACCTACTTCAATTGTTACCGGCGCCAAAGGGGAATGATGGGCATAGGAATTAAAATCGACGCCAGGCTCGTTCAGTCCGATGTGGCCGTTCAAGCCAACACCCACCAGCATAATAGCCAGCGGGCCGTGCGCTTTTATAAAATCATCCATTGCAGTGCATGAAGCATTGAGATCTGTGGCTTTGGCATCAAAAACCTTCATCCGGGAAGCTTTTATTTTTGCCGGGGTAAAGAAAGACTCATAAAGAAAATTGGTGCAACTGCCCGCATCGTTTTTATCCATTCCCACCCATTCATCCAGTCCAACAAAATAGCAATTGCTAAAATCAACCCGTTTTTCTTTAGCATATTGTATCAGCAGTTTATAAATCCCGGCCGGTGTATCGCCGGATGTTAGGCAAATCAACGAATCTGGCTTTTGCTTTACCTGGTTAACAATCATTTCGGCAGCAGCCCGGCACATTTCGTTATAGCCTGCGTAGGTACGGATTTTCATATTTAGGGTAGATTTAATTCAAGATTAACGAATAAAATTTAAAGAAGAAATAGGTGACGAGGAATTACTAACCAGGTAAATATTTATTGAAGCCAAATAACACCGGCATATTTATCAGTAGAAGCTGTATAATCTATATAGATACTATACAATTTTGCATTAAAAAGCCCCTGACCGATGCGGCAGAGGCTGAATTAGTACTCGCTAATTAGCATGACTTTTTAATTTGTCGTGCTGGATCTCTTCTAAAAAGCCGTTCTCGTTAATAGCGTAATTGGCCTCCGTTGTATCGTTATAGTGTTTTGGGATCTTAATAGCCTTTACCTTCTTTTTATACGGAAAAAATACGGGTAAAATTAGCACTGCAATTAAAGCGCCGATTTCAAATGATTCGATAAGCATATAAATCTATACTAAGTAAATAAATAGCAAAAGCACCTACAATTGGTTTAAGTTGAGGATATTACCCCGACGTAGAATTTTAGGCGAAGTGCGAATTGCTTTATCAAAGCTAAATCAATGCCAAATAATTTCATAGTGTTTCAACACTACTCACAAATTATCAAAAAAGCAGTATTTAGCCCATATTATTTATTTTTATAGCTAAATATGGCTATCAAATTTATAAGGTTTTGCCGTTTTGATGGTATTTTTTATATTTGATATTTCGTCATTCACCTCACAAAACCTTTGAAATATCCAACAATTCTGCGCGAAAAAACTACACACTTCATCCCATACATACATTTTGTAGATTTGTTAACAATAAAATAACACACATAACAACACCAAGCTGGTGTTTCATTGTTAACCATTAAAATACTTTACTCATGAAATTTTTAAAGATTAGTCAATTGGCGTTTGCAGCTGTGCTGCTGGCCGAGACAGCTTTAGTTAGCTGCGGTGGAAATAATGCAAAATCGGGGAGCGATACTTCAGCGAAACCGGCTGCTGCTACAGCTTCGACAAGCGATGCAAACACTTTGCTTGGCGCGGGAAGTACTTTTGTTTACCCGCTTTTTTCAAAACTGTTTGCCGAATATGATAAGGAAACCGGTATTAAGGTAAACTATCAATCAATTGGCTCGGGCGGCGGTATTTTACAGCTTACCAATAAAACCATCGACTTCGGTGATTCTGATGCGCCTTTGAATGATGACCAGGCGAAAAAAATGGGAGCCGATGTATTGCACATCCCGATGTGTGCCGGCGCAGTAGTTATCAGCTATAACCTGCCCGATTTGAAAAGCACCTTAAAACTTGATCCGGATGTTCTGGCTAATATATTTTTAGGCAAGATCACTAAATGGGACGATGCGGCAATTGCCAAGATAAACCCGGGTGTTAAACTACCATCTACCGGCATCTTCATTGCTCACCGCAGCGACGGCAGCGGAACTACTAATATTTTCACCACCTATCTTTCAAAGGTTAGTACCGACTGGAATACCAAACCAGGAAAGGGTTCTGCCATTAATTGGCCCGTTGGTCTTGGTGGTAAAGGTAACGAAGGCGTTGCTGGTTTGATCAAACAAACTCCGGGCGCTATCGGTTATATTGAGCTTGCCTATGCCATCCAAAATAAAATGACCTTTGCCGACCTGAAGAACAAAAGCGGTAACTACATTACCCCGACAGTTGCTTCAACCAGCGCTGCAGGTAATATTACCATTCCTGATGATGCAAAGGTTTCATTAAGCAATACGGATGCTAAGGATGGTTACCCTATCAGCGGGTTTACCTGGGCCATGATCTACAAAGAACAAAACTACAACGGCCGCACTAAGGACCGTGCCGAAAAAGTTGTAAAACTATTGTGGTGGAACACTCATAACGGACAGAAATACTGTAATGATTTGAACTATGCACCGCTATCGCCGGCCGCTGTTGCAGTTGCGGAAAAGATCTTAAAATCAGCAACCTTCGATGGGAAGGCAATTCAGCAATAATATTCAATAAAGTAATAAGCGCCCTGGCAGATTAGGTTTGCCGGGGCGTTTTATTTTTGGATAAAATTGGACACAAATTGGATAGATCCATTTATTTTAGCCCTCACACACCATCAACATGACCTTCGCCGAAAAAGTAATCCAATTCAACAAGCAGCTCGACTTTACCGGGACCTTACCGCCGGGGATCAATATACTGAATCCCTTCAAGGAAAATCCGCAGGCCAATATTATAATGGAGCAGTTTTACAGCAAGTATTATAATGACGATAACAAGCGGCATTTGATAGTAGGTATTAACCCCGGCAGGTTTGGCGGCGGCGTTACGGGCATTCCCTTTACCGATTCCAAGCGGCTGAAATCGGTATGCCATATCAACTATGAGGGCAAGGAAACGCATGAGCCATCGTCGGTATTTGTTTATGAGGTGATTGAGGCCTTTGGCGGACCGGAGGAATTTTACAAACACATTTATATCAACTCCATGTGCCCACTGGGCTTTACCGCCAGTACAAAGGATGGCAAGGAAATAAATTACAATTATTACGACAGCAAGGAGCTAACAGCCGCCGTTTATGATTTTATGGTAGAGAATATCCAAAAGCAAATAGACCTCGGCATCTATACCGATACCTGCTTTTGTTTCGGAACGGGGAAGAATGAAAAGTTCTTGCGCAAGCTAAATGACGAAAAGGGCTTCTTTAAAAACATCGTGGCGCTGGAGCATCCACGCTTTATTATGCAGTACAAGGCAAAAACAAAGCAGCAATACATCGATAAATATATTGCTGCCTTTCATGCTGCTATTTGATGTTAACTAACTGTAGGCAACCAGCGTTTGCTTAGCTTCACCCAATCCGTCAATACCTAATTCAATCACGTCACCTGCCTTCAAATAGATTGGCGGTTTCATGCCCAGGCCTACACCTGCTGGTGTGCCTGTCGAGATAATATCCCCTGGTAGCAAAGTCATGAACTGACTGGTATAGGAGACCAAATGCGGGATGTTAAATATAAAGTTCGAGGTATTGCCATCCTGCATTGTTTGCCCATTCACCTTTAACCAAAGGCGCAGGCTGTGCGGATCGGCAATTTCATCCTTTGTAGCAAAGAATGGGCCTATCGGCGCAAACGTGTCGCAGCCCTTCCCCTTGTCCCAGGTACCGCCACGCTCAATCTGGAACTCGCGTTCAGATACGTCGTTATGCAGCACATACCCGGCAACATAATCCATCGCGTCAGCTTCTTCCACATAGCTTGCCTTTTTGCCAATCACTATTGCCAGCTCAACCTCCCAATCTGTTTTTACAGAATTTTTCGGGATCACGATATTATCAAACGGACCAACAATAGCCGTGGTCGATTTCATAAAGATTACCGGCTCGGTTGGCGGGGTTGCGTCGGTTTCTCTTGCATGGTCGATGTAATTCAACCCTATACAAACAATTTTTGACGGTCTTGCCAGCGGACTACCCAAACGCACATCTTCCGTAATTTCAGGTAAAAGGCTATCCTCCAAAAAATAGCTCAAACGCGTCAGGCCATCATTCTCAAAAAATGCTTCGCCATAATCCTCGCCAAATGCAGAGGTGTCGTATTTTTTATCGTTGATGATCACACCGGTCTTTTCCTTGCCGGCTTCACCGAATCGTATTAGTTTCATATTTTTTTATTTCGGAATTCGGATGTTCGAATTCGGATTTATTCTTTTGATCTGCTGCTTTAGATAATTTCAATTCCGAAATCGAAATTCCGAAATCCGATATTCTCGTTAGTTGTTTAGGGTGATAAAACCACCGTCGATAGGATAATCCGTACCTGTTATAAAGCCGGCCTCGTCAGAGCATAAATACAATGCTAATGCAGCAACTTCTTCAGGCTGCCCCATCCTGCCTATAGGTTGTGATTTGGACAGTTTTTCAAAGATCTCGGCCTCTTGTCCCGCATAATTTTTGGCAATGAAGCCATCCACAAACGGCGTATGCACCCTCGCCGGCGAAATACTGTTACAGCGGATGTTATCCGCTATGTAATCCCGTGCAACCGATAATGTCATGGCATGGATGGCGCCCTTACTGGTAGAATATGCAAAGCGGTCGACTATGCCTACGTGCGCAGCAATAGAAGCTGTATTTAATATCACGCCGCCTTTATTTGTCTTCATTACAGGCAGGGCTGCAAAAAGGCAGTTGTAAACTCCCTTAACGTTTACATTGTACACCCTGTCAAAATCAGCCTCGCTGGTGGTATCTGCCTTGCCGATGTGGGCAATACCTGCATTGTTTATCAGGATATCAATCTTTCCTATCGACCCAAAAACATCCAAAACCTGCTGTTGATTGCTTACATCGCATTTATGAACATCGGCTTGTCCGCCTGCCGATTTGATTTCTGTCACCGTATCATTGGCGGCGTCTTCGTTCAGTTCGATGATGTGTACGATGGCACCCTGCTTCGCAAACAGGATGGACATGGCTTTGCCAATACCGCTACCGCCGCCGGTTATTATTACTTGTTTGTTGGTTAGTTTAAACATAGGTGTCTGTTGTATTTTGTCATTCTGAGCTAAATCGGGTGTCATCCTGAGGCACTCGAAGGATGAGCGCAGTGGCCTTTTCGCGTGCTAAGCATGATGCTGAGGCCTTTGCCCGCATGCTTCGAGTGCCTCAGCATGACATCCTTTTTCTTAACTGGAATCTTACAATGATATCCCCCTCTTCCACGGAATCCAGTCATCTTGCCCCAATCTTACCGATGCAGGTTCCGCTTCGCCGCTGGCAACCTTGATCACATAATCCAATATGCGCTCACCGGTTTGCTGAATGGTTTCTTCGCCTTCTATAATTGTTCCGCAATTTATGTCGATGATGTCCGGCATTTTAGTTGCCAGGATTGTGTTTGTGGAGAGCTTGATAACCGGAGTAACCGGGTTACCTGTTGGCGTACCAAGGCCGGTAGTAAACAACACAATATTCGCGCCTGCCGCTACTTCTGCGGTGGTGCTTTCTACGTCGCTGCCGGGGGTACACAATAAATTCAGACCTGGTTTTGATACTTTGGCCGGGTAATCCAGTACATCCGCAACCGGGGATGTTCCGCCTTTTTTGGCTGCACCAGCCGATTTTATCGCATCCGTAATCAATCCATCCCGAATATTGCCCGGCGACGGGTTAGCATAAAAGCCTGAACCGTCAGCTTCCGCGCGTTGGTTATAGTTGGTCATCAGCTGCATAAAGTAGTTGGCCTTGTCCTCATCAACACAGCGGTCGCTTAGTTCCTGTTCCACACCGCAAAGCTCCGGGAACTCGGATAAGATCACCGAGCCGCCCATGGTTACCAGCAGATCGCTCACATAACCCAATGCCGGGTTTGCCGAGATCCCCGAAAAACCATCCGACCCGCCGCATTCCAGTCCGATACATAATTTTGATAATGGAGCAGGCTTACGTTCTGTTTGGTTAGCCTGCATCAAACCGGCAAAGGTTTGTTTCACAGCTTGTTTCAGCAGATCGCTTTCCGTACCTATCTTTTGCTGCTCCAGGATCACCAGTGGCTTGCTGAAGTTGGCATCGCGTACCTTTATTTCCTGCTGCAAAATACTTACCTGCGCATTCTGACAGCCGAGGCTTAATATAGTTGCACCTGCCACATTGGGATGGGTAACATACCCTGCTATCAAACCACATAAAGTTTGGGCATCGCTGCGGTTACAGCCGCAACCCATTTCGTGGGTAAGGAATTTTATGCCATCTATATTTTTAAAGAATTTCTTTGAATTTGCCTTATCTGCCGAGTCCTCTATATCTGCATTCAGGATCTCCTGAACAGATTTCCCTGCCTGGTAAAGACCCATCAACTGTTCAACGTCGCCGTCATAGCTTTTGGCTTTCTTGTAGCCTAGCTTATCCACCAAAGCCTCCTTCAACACATCAACATTACGGTTTTCGCAGAACACCATCGGCACAACAATCCAGTAGTTGCCGGTGCCTACCGAACCATCCGCACGGTGGTAACCGTTAAAAGTTTTGCCGGTGTATTTGCCGGGATCAGGCTGGTGCCAGTCCAGCTTGCGTTTGCCAAGGTGGAACTCACCGGAGGCATGATGCACCGTTTGGGTGCTGATCGGCCCGCCTTGCGGGATGGCTACCGTTGCCTTGCCCACCAGTACGCCGTACATAAAAATCTCATCGTCGGGCTGCAGCGGGTTAATGCTGAACTTGTGCTTGGCATCAATCTTTTCGGTAAGCTTAAAGGTTTGGCCCTCGAAGTTTACTTCCGTGCCTTGTGCCAGGTTTTGCAGCGCCACCAATACGTTGTCCTTTGGGTGGATGCGGATATAACTGTGTTTTTCTATCGACATTATTACAAAATTGGGTTATTGCAGCGTTAGCTCAACAACCGGGATCTCGAAATTGGGTTTTTTAGTTGGAACGGTCAACACCAGGTCGTCCGGGTTGGTGGCCGATGGCTTGTACAAAAGTTCCGACGCATCATTTAAGAACGCTGCGTACTTAATTTTATTAGCATAACCCGGCAAAGTTATGGTGCCTCCCGCCGGGTAATCGTACAAATGTACATACAACCGTTTGGTTTTGGCGTTATAAGTTAGCTTATCATTTTCGGGGATCTTAAAGGTATCCGGCGCGTAAGTGCAGTTATAGATAGAACGGTCATTAGCGTGCATCCAGGTTGCCAGGCTATCCAATGCGCGGGTTGCGCGATAGTCGAACTCGCCGCGGGCGGTTGGGCCTACGTTAAGGATCAGGTTACCACCGTTGCTTACCGAGGTGATCAGCAGATCAAGCAGCTGGCGGTTGGTTTTCCAGGTATTTTCGTCCCGGTAATAGCCCCATGATCCGCTAAACGTTTGGCAGGTTTCCCATGTTCTGCCGCGGTATTTGGCCAGTTCGGCGGTGCTTACCTGCTCGGGGGTTTCAAAGTCCGCCCCGTCTTTATACTCATTCAGGTCCAGCCTGTTATTTATTATGATACCGGGCTGTAATTTTCTTGCCAGCTTCAATAGCTCTACCGATCCCCAATCCTTAGCGCCCTTTCCGCGCCCGCGCCGCTGTCCCTTCTTATCCCACGACCAATCCAGCCACAACACATCAATTTTACCATAATTGGTTAACAATTCGGTAAGCTGGTTGCGCATGTACTGCCTGTATTTAGCCATATCGCGCCCTTTATTTAAACGATCATAATTCGCCTGGCTCGTATCCACCTGTACCAGCGGATGCGCGTCGTCCATTGTATAATCCGGGTGGTGCCAGTCAAGCAATGAGTAATAAAACCCAACCTTTAAGCCCTGTGCCCTTACAGCATTTACATATTCGCGCACCAGGTCGCGTTTTGCACCGGTATTGGTTGATTTATAGTCGGTATATTTTGAGTCGAACAAACAAAAGCCTTCATGGTGCTTGGTTGTCATCACCATATATTTCATCCCGGCAGCTTTAGCGGCTTTAGCCCATTTTGTTGGGTCGAAATAATCAGGGTTAAACTGGTCGAAATATTTCTGATACTGTTCATTGGTCAGGTGCTCATTGTGTTTTACCCACTCGTGCCTTGCAGCACCCGAGTAAAGGCCGAAGTGGATGAACATGCCAAAGTGGCTATCCGCCCACCACTGCATTCTCTGCTTTTTCTGCGCGTCGGTTTCCTGGCCGATCATTTTCTGGGCAAACGTTGCATGGCTGAGTATCAGCAGCAGCAACAGGAACGGTAGTTTTTTTAGCATGGTAGATTTATTTATTGGTTAGTATAAAGCTATAAAACATTGTCATTGCGAGGAGCAGAGCGACGAAGCAACCTCGTAGTCGTGCACTAGCGCCCGTGCATTAACGAAAACGCATTGGCGACGAGGTTGCCACGCTATCGCTCGCAATGACAAAGTTTGTTATTTATTTGTTTTTTCTATTCTCCACTCACTATTCATCACTCTCCCCCCTACAACTCAAAAATTCGCTTCATCATCACCCACTTCTCCCCCTTCAGGGTATTTTTCATGGGCTGCTGGTATTTCCACATCAGGTTTTCCCACTCCTGTACTTTGGGGTTGGCAGCATCCGCCTGGCCCTTGGCATCAAAGCTAAAGGTATCATCAACCTCCATGATCATGAACAGGCGGTTATCAAAACGGTAGATCTCCATCCCCGTAATACCCGAATCTACGATACTTTTCCTGATCTCGGGCCATATCGCCTCATGATGTTGCTCATACTCCGCTATCAAAGCCGGATCGTCCTTTAAATCGAGGGTTAAACAGTACCTGGGCATAATGCTATTTTAGGCTGACCAATTGGTGCAAATGTCAATCGTACAAGTATAGGAAAAAGAGGTGAAAGAAAAAAGGTGAAAGCTAAAAGGCGAAAGGTTTTTGGGGAAGTCCGAAAGTCGGGAAAGTCAGTAAAGTCCGGAAGATGATGGGCGGAGATCGTCGTGCGTAGAATGGACTCACCCGACATTGCTTCGCTCGTCGACCTCTCTTCGCTGCGCGTAAAGAGGTAAAAAAAATTAAAACTTAATTACTGATTATTTCTCTTCCCTCTTTGCGCAGCAGAGAGGGTGGTCCAGCGCAGCGTCGACCGGGTGAGTCCACTCTGCGCTATGCGTTTACATTAATGAACAATTGAACTAATGAACCACCCTTACTTCCCCCACACATTATCCCCCCTATTCACATCCACAAACACCTCTTCCGGATCAATCACCACTTTAGCAACCGCCTCATCCTTATCAGCAGTAAAAGTATAAGTACCGGTATATTCCCAAATCTCCACCGGGAATTTGCGCCGTTCCTTTGCACCGCTTTTGTAGGTTATTTCAACAATCAGCGGCATGGCGGCGCGTTCGGTGTTTTCAATGGTGATGAAGGTTTTATTGTCCTTAGCCACCACTTTTGCAATGCTTTGATCCAGCTTGAAATTCTCTAAAAACATCGACTTCCAGAACCATGTCAGATCCTCGCCGGTTGAGCTGTCAATGCTCCTGAAAAAATCCCAGGGAGTTGGGTGTTTAAAGGCCCAGTCGTTGATGTATTTTCTGAATGCCGGGTCGAACCTGTCGGGGCCCAGGATGTGGTTGCGCAGCAGGGCCAGCAGGTAGGCCGTTTTCTGGTATTCAACCGGGTAAACCTGGTTGCCGGGAATGGCATCCGGGCGACTAACGATCGGCAACAGCTTGTCTGAAAACAGCGACATCCTCGGACTGTCAATTTCCGCATAGCCAATAAACTCGCCTTTGTTAAAGTCTTTGGTGGCCATCATATCCATAAACAGGTTAAAGCCCTCATCCATCCAGGCGTATTTGCGCTCGTTGCTGCCCACTGTCATCGGGAACCAGGTGTGGCCCAGCTCGTGGTTAACAACTGCCCAATACATATTGCCCGTATCCTTGGCGGCGCAAAAAACCATGCCCGGGTATTCCATACCATCCAGGTTGGAGGCCACGTTTACGGCTTTATTAAACGGGTATTCGTGCCATTTTTCGGAGAAATATTGCAGGGTGAACTTCACATATTCCGACGAACGCAGCCAACTGGTCTTCTTTGCAGATTCAACAGGGTATAGCGAACAGGCCATCACCTTTTTGCCTGTCGACAGCTTAAAGCTCAGCGCCTCCCAGACAAACGATTTAGAGGCTGTCCACGCAAAATCGCGGGTGTTGTTCATCTGGAACTTCCAGGTGCAGGTTGGGGTTGATGGTCTCGACGATGCTTCGCCAACTTCCTTTGCCGACCTTATCATTACCGGCTGCTCACTTTCATGCGCCGCCTGCCAGCGTTTCAGGGCGACCGGGGTCAACACTTCTTCGGGGTTCAGCAGGTCGCCGGAGCCTTCAACAATGTAGGCCGATGGCACGGTGATGTTTACTTTAAAATTGCCAAAGTCGAGGTAGAACTCACCATTGCCGAGGTAGGGCAGCGCGTTCCAGCCTTCCACATCATCCAGCACGCACATGCGGGGGTACCATTGCGCCACGGCATAAATATCACCGTTTTTGGTGGGTAGCAGGTCCGTTCTGTTCACCAGGAAATCGGCATTTTTATAGTTAACCGGGAAATGGTATTGATATTGAATGCGGAAACTCAGCTGTTGCCCGCTCTTCAAAAGCTCGGGCAGGTGCAGTTGCATCCGGGTATCGTAAACGTTATATTTTATCTCAGCGCCCTTATCTCCGGCAATGCTGATGCCTTCAATTTCGAAGCCGCCATCCGGTGTTTTTGCAGCCGGGTTCTTATACAGGAACAAGCCCGACAGCACACCCCTCGACTCCTTTTTATACACGTTCTGCTCCATTTGCATCCACAGGTCCGCAAGCGCTTTGGGGCTGTTGTTGGTATAGGTAACCGTCATTACGCCTTTGATCAAATTCTGCTTGTCATCCAGCGCAACATCAATCACATAGTCCGACTGGTTTTGCCAGTACGCAGGCCCCGGCTCGCCGGTAGCGGTGCGGTATTCACTGCCCGGCGGCAACAGCGGCAAGGCCGGGAACAACTCTGCCGGCTTATACCGCGACTGGCCCATTGACACATGAGTTATAAAGCTGGTGATTACAATTGCGGTAAATTTTAAAGCTCTTTTCGAATTAAGGAATTTAATCATAGTATAAGCGAAGGGGTGCATGCTTCAAATATAATGATTTGGGGGGAAGGGAGGAAGTCGGAAAAGTCCGAAAGTCAGTAAAGTCCGAAAGATGGTTGGGGCTAAGCAAACAAAAGCGGCGGCCTCGTGCGATTCCCTCCCCCGGGAGGGCGAAGGGAGGGGTTTCTACACCATGCGTTTACGCCAGAATTCGCCATCCTGCTAATCGACTAATACCTTTACCCGTCCGTAGAAAACTATACAAAGTGGGTTTACATGGTTTACATAATTCAATGTAAACCATATGATGTAAATAGTTATAAACAGCTATAAATCAATTATTTGAATTAATTTATTAGTGAAAAATCATGGTTTACACTGATTTTAATGTAAACCATATACACCGGGTTTATTTAATATTTCAAGAGAAATTTGTAGCCTGCCTTTTTCAGCCATTGCGGACTGCCAACTCAAAACTGCCAACTGGATAAAGGGGGTTTACATCAAAGTGTTTCCAACAGCGTTTAGGGGAAGTGTATCTTTTGTACCCAAGCGTTCCAAAGCGTTCCATTTTTTTGCGTGGAACAGGTGGAACACTATGAAACATGCTGATTATCAAAGGTTTAATATTTGACATTATAAATGACTGATAACCAGGCATAATACTAACTATCCAACCCGTCTTTGCGAGGAACGAAGCAATCTCTGAACTGTGCAGATCATTAGTACGGGATGGGATGACGTGAAAGAGGCCGCAAACGTATTAATGATAGGCATTTTACTACTGGGCATACGGGGCACTGAGTAGCCAACCTCTTTGGGCCGGCGCGGATATTAACGCCAGGAGGGGGATAGTAAGTACATAATTTAAACGTCTTTCGATTTTATCAAGTAAAATTATTCATTACGTAAATTAATGAATAGTCACTGTTCTTTATTTTTTCGTCATTCTTAGTACCAATTTTTATGGCCTTGGATCCAATACTTGCTATTCCAGCCAATGCCGAGCCGGCTGTTATTACTGGCCCACCGATAATCAATGATACAATTAAAGCGCCTAAAGCAATCCATGTTTTTTCGTCTGAAAACATTTCATTAAAAAGGTCATTATACTGGTTTTTATCCATATCAAGCAGTTCTCTAATTTCTTTTTCTGTGTTAATCTCGACATGTTTTGAAATATTTTTCACAAGATTATTTAAGTCATATTCCCCTTTAAACTGCTCAGCTAATTTCATGCACTTATTTTTCAAATTAGCAATTTGCCTACTTCGATTCTCCCGCAGATCGATTATTAAGCCAATTGTTTTTTGTGGGTCATTATTATCAATATACTTTGACGTTAACTGTCTAAATATTTCCCAAGCTATGATATCGATTTTATCATAATAACTTTCACGTTCGGTTTTATTTTTATCTTTCTCTTGAGGAAGAGACGTAAGAAATTTAATCAAATTTTCATTGCTTAGTAAGATTTTGGGGTAATATTCTAAGGAGTTAAATCTAAAAAAGTAGGCATCAATTAATAGGTCCTCAATTGAAAATTGCTTAAATAAGTTATCGCAATATTTTAAAAGCGCAATGTAGTCGATATGATTGGCGCGTGTTTCCTCATATGTCTCTCCCCTTGTTTCTGCTTTGATGTCACCGCCATAAATTTCCAGAAATTTTTCAAATAAAATATGCGAAATTAATTCCTGAGAAGCCATAGAAATGTTTATTGTACCTAATAACTCCTTTTTGTTTAGTCCTGTGGAATTAATTAATTTTCTTGTTTGCGCAAGTGCAGCATCATTTCTGGGATATGCGAGCCAGATTGTTCTTGCATATCCCTTTTTTAGCAATGGATCTATTAGTTTAAAGGTATTTATTAAATTATCTTGACTTTCTGCCCATTGATCAAATAAAAAATTGAATGAATTTTTCCAAGGGTAATTAGATTCCGCTACGAGTTTATTGAACCGAATAGGATCGCATCCCGTTTGGAATATGGAAACAGTAGGATGTAGCGTAAACGTTATAGGTAGCTCTTGAAAATATAGAAAAGTAGATGACGAAATATCTGTTATTTTAAACAGACAATCTGGAAAAAAAACATTCTGCTCTTGCATCCTTATTGACTAATTAAAACTATACTTTGATTTAGGCTTAATACTGGAAGTTACGCTATAGCTTTTAATAGCAGAATTAATTTCTGTACTCATTTCTGTTTTGCCGTTATAAACAAAAGAAACTGGTTTTCCATCACTACCGACCATCCCTACAAGATCGTGAATGGAAATCTCAGTGGAATGTATTATGAAACCAAATTCATCTACGAACTCGATAGTCAAATTTCCGTCCGCGTAATTATCGCGTAAATCGTTCATGCCTTTCAACTGCAAAGAGTAATATAAATAATTACCTCTATATAAAGCCTTAAGTGTGGTATATGCGCCTGGTTTTACAAAATCTAATGTTGATGAACCTAAATCTCTTTGATTTGGCTTAGATACCTCAAACTTTTTAATATCCTTGGCATTTAAGTCTCCGATTTCTCTCAATTCATTATCAATAATTTTGTAGATTTTATCGCCATGAATAAAGGTATTTTCAGCAATTTGAGTGTTATTGCTATTACATGAAAAACATAGCATGACAAATGCTAAAACTAAGCCGAGTGGTTTTAAATTCATAATGTGAAGGTTTAGATTGTTAAATATTAAGGTTGATCAATCAAGTTTTTAACGCGTATATATCACAGTTATTAGATATTTATCACCAAATTATAAGCAGTACCCTTATATTTATATGCTATACTAAAGCTATTATCCCCAAAATTCACCAATTGGAAACTGTGAACATCCCGCTCACCTTTAAGATCACCTTCAATAAAAACTATCCCGTTATCGTTTGTAATATTTGTTATGGTAAACGGCTTATTGATATTGTCCTGGGAAACGTCGCTATCGCTGCCGCCTAACTCATATTTTATTGTTGCATTGAAATTGTTTTTCGTTCCAATGGTCTTTTTGAACTTTTCAAAGTCGGGTAAAATATTTGAGTAAGCAACACCAGTAAGATTAGTTTCGGCAGTTGAACCAGCGGTGAAATAAGTTCCGTATTTATTACCCTCCGTGCGTTGATTACTTAAGTAAATAATGTTAGCCCCAAACATAGCTGCCTGGATCTTGATCTTCCGGTAGGCCCTGTCTTTCACCCGTTCCTGGTTTGAGTAAACGGTCGTTCCTTTCGCTTTTGCGCTAACATCCGATAGTTTAAACAATCCCCGTACTTCGCTTTCAACAGCTGTAATTGTAACCTTATCGTAATCCATAACGCCACTTATAGATTTATAAGAAGTGGATTCGGCAAAAGTTTGAACGCGTCCGCTTTTAAAGATTATTTTTTGCACGGTGTTTTTGTAAACAGAATTGATAACATCCTCGCCTGGAAATGAGTATTTAACCGCGTCCGGTGTTACTTCCTTTACAGAACATGCGATGCGTTGGTTGTTCAAAACCACGGTATCTGTTTGCGCATAACCAAATGAGATAGCAGAAAAAATTAACAAAATAGAAAAAAAGGAAGCTTTAATAAAAGGCTTAGTCGAATAGTTCATGATAATTAGTAATTAGGTTCGGCTAATGTATCCTTTTTTTTGGTTAAAAAATCACATCTTCTACAAGTATCTCAACACCTATTTTCCATCCCCAATCCCCTCCCGCTACCGCAAGCGTGACGCTTGTGGCCCGCGTTTAAGTAGCCGCTGTCTTGTCCTAAAAATAATTTTTGAAAACTGTAATAAATAGTTAAATTGCTGGAATTAAAAACCTTACCATGTCCAAAACTGATCCGAAACAAAAAAACAACACTGCAAATTCAATAACTGAACGGTACTTTTTATTCTTCACAAGCATTATTTCCAAAGTTGGAGTCTCTGGACTTATTATCATAAGTTTTGTAATATCCTATTTTGTATTCACAACGACTGATGAAAAACACGAGTTATTTGACAAATGGATCCTATTAAAAAATAATAATTATTGCGAACAAATTCATTGGATTATTGTTATTTTTAGCGTGCTAATTTTAGTTGGAAAATCGTACGCATTCAATAAGATTCGAAATTTAGATCGATATGAAATTGAACGATTGAAATACTTATTAAAATCTTCAGACAATAATATAAACTAAAATCTCAAGTTATCTAATTCTGTTTACATCTTATTATTAAAATTATAATAGAATGAGCTATTTAATAATCTTTTTGATCGCAGTTGTTGTTTATTATACTATGTATCAATACAAGTGTTACAATTATAGGCTACATCAACTAAAATTACACGCTCTACTAGATAAATTACATGGATACGCAAAGGAAGGGAAAATCGACAAAAATCATTGGACTTATAATTTTCTAGAAACCTCCATTACAAAAAGCTTAAGTTATTTCGGCAATTTAAATATTTGGTTTGCAATTTACCTTAGAAAATCACATAAAACAGACGCAAAGCTTTTAATTTTTAAATTAAACCTAGAACAACAACTTAGCAATAGTTCTTTTGAAAATGATATTTATATTTCTTATCAGTCGATTATTGGGGGTTATGTTATCAAAAGACATTTGGCTGTACTTTTTTTAACTATTATAGGTGTGAAATTTGCGAACCTATCAATTAATAGTTTTATAAAAATAAAAAATAGCGTTAGAAAAAGCCTTAATGAATTATCAATTTTACCTGAATTAACAACAAGTAATGATTTTAATATCAAAAAGAATATGCCTTTAACTCCCCATGTGGCACATTTCCATGGAAATAGATAACCTGTATTCTGCAGAATACTAGTAGTCAATCAAAAGCTTTATTGCTATTAGATTTAGTCTATTAGCTTGTTCCCGTTGGATTAGGTCGTGATGTACCCCCATCTTGGCGCTAGTATGCAGCGCCGGCCAAAAGAAGTGGCGTACTAGTGCCCCGCGTTTAGGTAACCCGTACGCCCGGCCCCTCCTTGGCGCTAGTATGCAGCGCCGGCCAAAAGAGGTGGCGTACTAGTGCCCCGCGTTTAGATAGCCATTTGCACAGCAGCATAATGCTTAAATTCCCGCCCCAAATCCTTAACTTACCTGCCTAATGAAAAAGCCAAGCCAGGAAGCTATCCCGAGAACAATTATAAAGAACAACAGCGGTAGTATCTATGCAGCTTTTCTTGAACGGGGTGGTAAAATATTATTCCTGAATCCTAAATGCGTTGTTACAGGAATTGGAGACTTAGTAGAGTTATTATTTACAACGCCGGAGTTTACCACAGCGCTTTTACCACCAAATGTTGCTGCAAGTATTCATGAAGTAAAGGGGATTGTGTTGCAGGTTACTTTTTCTTCGGGAGTCAAATTAAAGAAAAACTATCCCATCCCCCTATGGCTAAGCGATTTCAAAAAGGTTGAACACTTAAAACTGGTTAATGCAGACCTTGACAACCTAAGCGACATAACAGATTTGCCGGTACAACATTTAATTCTCGGGGATGTAAGTTTCAGCGATGCCGATAACCTGGTAGCTGCCATTAAGCAATTCAAACAGTTAAGATACCTGGCTTATGATGAGTCGTTCCCGCTACAAGTGGTGGAAGCCCTAGCTAAATTAAATTCAGGCGTTACGTTGTTAACGGTGAGTGAATATATTGCAAAGGGTTTGTTTGGGGCGGAGTGAAGAGTTTTGGTTACTGAGCAAGCGGCTGCACGGTCCAATCAACGTAAAACTCCGTTGATTGTCCTGTGCAGCGGTTCTTTCCGTCCTACCCATGACAAGTTATATTCAACCAGGGGTGGGGTGTCACCCTGAGGCACAAGCCTGTCCTGAGTTTATCGAAGGGAAGGGCGACGTGCGCAGAGGCCTATCCGCGTGCTAAGCAGGTTGCAGAGGCCTTTGCCCACGTGCTTCGCATGACCCCGCGTTTAGGTAGCCAGCATACCTGGCATGCCCGTCAGCACAATGCCGTAATTTCCAGATCGCTATTTAATTTCTCTATCTTAGCTTCAGTACCAAAACCAATAGCACAAAGCCTGGTTTAAACGTATGTAATAAATTATCCATCACCTGTAAATGCTCAAACTATTACCCTTGCTTTTTCTGCTGATCGTTACAGGTCGTTGCTTTGCCCAGGAACAACAACGGGATCAGCATTTGTGGCGGTTAACCATTGCGGATAGTGCGACAAAGAAAGGAATAGATAAAGCTACGGCGCGCATAAATAGTAACCAGTATTTGATGAGTAACAGCAAAGGCGAAATACTTATCGACAGGGATTTATTGCATAATAATGCTCAAATCATACTTTCTTGTATCGGTTATGAAACTACCACTTATGCCCTGCCACACAATGATAAATTCCCGGATACCATTCGCCTCAGATCGTCCCTGGTATCATTAAAAGAAGTTATTATACGTCCCGCTAAATCCATCACAGCAGGAATTGTCAGGAAAGTTTACAAAACCCATCGCACAACCGAACCAAATGAAGCGTTTGTGCAGTACATTCCCAATAAAGAAAAAATCAAGGGCACTATTACTTCAGTTAATTACGTGGTAAATGATATGTTGCACGGGATAGAAATGCCGTTTAGGGTGCGTCTTTTCCTGAAACGCAAAGATAGTATCACGCTTGATAAAGAACTTACAACAGACAGTATAATTGTCTACAACCCGGAGAAAAAGCATTTATTATGCGTTGATGTTTCCAGGTATAATATTCAATTTCCGGAAAACGGTGTGCTGGCTGTTTTTGAAACGCTTTCCCTTTCTTATTACAGTAAAGACTTGACCTGGGATGCAGGCCAGCAATATGTAAAAACTCCCGGTATAGATATGGACCAAACCAAAAACTACTGGGATATGAACCGGAACAAAACCGACAGAAAAACCGCCTACAGCATGGTGGGCCCGGTTGCCGATTATTGGAACAGTGATTCTCCAGTAGATCAATGGTATGCCTATGCCGACGGTAATAACTTTGCCATTACGATAACTATAAGCGTAAACTAAATTTATGACAATTTCCTCCGCTTCCAAGCGTGTCGCTTGTGGGCCGCGTTTAGGTAGCCAACAACATAAAGGCCCGTTGATTGTCCTGTGTAGAGGTTGCTTCATTCCTCGCAATTACTTGACCATGAGTTAATTAACCATCACGTCATTGCGAGGCTGGTTGCCCGCAACCTGCTTCGAAGCAATCTCTGCGCCGTGCATGCACCGGAGTAAAAAGCCATTGTGGTTACCGGGATGCGGGTGCAAGGTTCCATAAGCATAAAGGTCCACTGATTGTCCTGTGCAGAGGTTGCTTCGTTCCTCGCAATGACGTGAGGGTCAGACATAAAGGTCCGTTGATTGTCCTGTGTAGAGGTTGCTTCGTTCCTCGCAATTACTTGACCGTAAGTTAATTAACCATCACGTCATTGCGAGGCGGGTTGCCCGCAACCTGCTT
>NZ_JAHVAP010000005.1 GCF_024721155.1 Mucilaginibacter phenanthrenivorans
TTAGTCTTAAGTCATTGCTGACTATGGACTATTGACCATCGACTATGGACTCATTCATTACCTGCTATGAGAAAGCTTCGGGCGATTAGTATCACTTGGCTATGATGTCACCACCTTTATACCTATGACCTATCAACGTAGTAGTCTGCTACGACCCTCAATGGAAGTCTCATCTTGTGGCTAGTTTCGCACTTAGATGCTTTCAGCGCTTATCTATTCCGAACGTAGCTACTCTGCAATACAGCTGGCGCCATAACAGATTCACCAGTGGTTCGTCCAACCCGGTCCTCTCGTACTAAGGTCAGCCCCACTCAAACTTCCTGCGCCCACAACAGATAGGGACCGAACTGTCTCGCGACGTTCTGAACCCAGCTCGCGTGCCACTTTAATGAGCGAACAGCTCAACCCTTGGGACCTTCTCCAGCCCCAGGATGTGACGAGCCGACATCGAGGTGCCAAACCTCCCCGTCGATATGAGCTCTTGGGGGAGATCAGCCTGTTATCCCCAGCGTACCTTTTATCCTTTGAGCGATGGCCCTTCCATGCAGAACCACCGGATCACTATATCCGTCTTTCGACCCTGCTCGGCTTGTCTGCCTCACAGTCAAGCAAGCTTATGCTATTGCACTCCCCGTACGGTTACCAAGCGTACTGAGCTTACCTTTGAAAGCCTCCGTTACCTTTTTGGAGGCGACCACCCCAGTCAAACTACCCGCCAAACAATGTCCTCCACATTATGGAGTTAGACACCAGATACAGAAAGGGTGGTATTTCAACGTTGACTAACATACTCCTAGCGAAGCATGATCACAGTCTCCCACCTATCCTACACATCCTGTAGCCGATTTCAATGTTAAGTTGTAGTGAAGGTGCATGGGGTCTTTCCGTCCCGTTGCGGGTAACCGGCGTCTTCACCGATACCACAATTTCACCGAGCTCATGGCTGAGACAGCGCCCAGATCGTTACACCATTCGTGCAGGTCGGAACTTACCCGACAAGGAATTTCGCTACCTTAGGACCGTTATAGTTACGGCCGCCGTTTACCGGGGCTTCGATTCAATGCTTCGAATTGCTCCTAACATCCCCTCTTAACCTTCCGGCACCGGGCAGGTGTCAGGCCATATACGTCATCTTTCGATTTTGCATAGCCATGTGTTTTTGTTAAACAGTCGCCTGGGCCTTTTCACTGCGGCTGATATTGCTACCAGCGCCCCTTCTCCCGAAGTTACAGGGCCATTTTGCCGAGTTCCTTAGCCATGATTCACTCGAGCACCTTAGGATTCTCTCCTCGACTACCTGTGTCGGTTTACGGTACGGGTTTTTATAACCTGAAGCTTAGCGGGTTTTCTTGGAAGTCTGATTACCTGAACTATCACATCCCCCGAAGGTTCTGCGTACTATCTGCTTTCAGCATGGTCTGCGTACTTTACTACAGTCCATATACCTACGGCATTTAACGAACTATTCCGTCAGTTCGCGTCAGTGTCACTACTCCGTCACCGCATCGCAGTTATAAAAAGTACTGGAATATTAACCAGTTGTCCATCGGCTACGCCCTTCGGCTTCACCTTAGGCCCCGACTAACCCTGATCCGATTAGCGTTGATCAGGAAACCTTAGTCTTTCGGTGGGCGGGTTTCTCTCCCGCCTTATCGTTACTTATGCCTACATTTGCTTTTCTAAGCCCTCCACAGTCAGTTACCTTCCTGCTTCACCGGAAGTTAGAATGCTCCCCTACCAGTATACATTGCTGCATAATCCATAGCTTCGGTATACCACTTGATGCCCGTTTATTATCCATGCCCGATCGCTCGACTAGTGAGCTGTTACGCACTCTTTAAATGAATGGCTGCTTCCAAGCCAACATCCTAGCTGTCTGTGCAATCGGACCTCGTTAGTTCAACTTAGTGGTAATTTAGGGACCTTAGCTGATGGTCTGGGTTCTTTCCCTCTCGGCCCTGGACCTTAGCACCCAGAGCCTCACTCCAGCGTATATTATTAAGCATTCGGAGTTTATCTGGATTTGGTAGGATTTGACTCCCCCGCACCCAATTAGTAGCTCTACCTCTTAATAACTCAACCGCCAGGCTGTTCCTAAAAACATTTCGGGGAGTACGAGCTATTTCCCAGTTTGATTAGCCTTTCACCCCTACCCACAGATCATCCGGAAACTTTTCAACGTTTATCGGTTCGGTCCTCCAGTACCTGTTACGGCACCTTCAACCTGTCCATGGGTAGATCACAAGGTTTCGCGTCTACCTCCCCTGACTATACGCCCTATTCAGACTCGCTTTCGCTTCGGATCCGTGTCTTAAACACTTAACCTTGCCAGGAAAGAGTAACTCGTAGGCTCATTATGCAAAAGGCACGCCGTCACGGATCAAGTCCGCTCCGACCGCTTGTAAGTACACGGTTTCAGGTTCTATTTCACTCCCCTGTTCGGGGTTCTTTTCACCTTTCCCTCACGGTACTGGTTCACTATCGGTCTCTCAGGAGTATTTAGCCTTACCGGATGGTGCCGGCAAATTCCCACAAGGCGTCTCCGACCTCGCGGTACTCAGGATACCACTATCCTATTATCAATTACCCGTACGCAGCTCTCATGCTCTATGGCCGGGTTTCCCACCCCGTTCCGGTTTTCTTTAATATTCATGTTGTGGTCCTATAACCCCGGTTATGCCGTAACATAGCCGGTTTGGGCTTCTTCCCTTTCGCTCGCCACTACTCAGGAAATCACTGTTGTTTTCTCTTCCTCTGCTTACTTAGATGTTTCAGTTCAGCAGGTTCGCGCATTTATGCAACTATTCTTCAAATAGTTAGGTTTCCCCATTCGGAAATCTGCGGATCAATTTATATTTGCTAATCCCCGCAGCTTATCGCAGCTTATCACGTCCTTCATCGCCTCTGAGAGCCAAGGCATCCCCCGTGTACCCTTTCTTACTTTCTTCTACCATTGCCGCCTTTTGCTCGGCACGGTATGCTTTTTGATTTCTATCGCGTTCATTGGTTCACTCGTTCATTGGTTCATTGGTATTGCTACCTCTTTACCTTTAATCTTCGTAAACTTCTGAAGCCTCAATAGTCCTCTATTGTTGTCTTCTCTTTCAATTTACTTCTTCCAATATGTCAAAGAACGTGGCCCCAACCCCTAAAGGGGCTTTTGCATTATATCCTATCCCTTTCAGGAAACGGAGGGCATGGTGGAGAATAACGGATTCGAACCGTTGACCCCCTGCGTGCAAGGCAGGTGCTCTAGCCAGCTGAGCTAATCCCCCTAAAAATGAGTCTCTAGTCCTGAGTATTTAGTCTTAAGTCTTTCGACTCTAAACTTCTGATTCCAGACTTATGACTGCCTTTATAGTAGTCCCGAGCAGATTTGAACTGCTGACCCCTACATTATCAGTGTAGTGCTCTAACCAAGCTGAGCTACAGGACTGTTTGTTATTTCGGATTTCAGATCTTCGATTTCGGATTTAACAATCGTTTTCTCGTAAATCGTAAACCGTAATTTCTTACAATCTCGTCTCCCAGATGTGCTGAGCCTAACTAATGGCTTCATCTTTTGGGTTTTCCTTTTGTTTCGTTGTAATTAGTGATGGACTGATTTAGTGAATTAGTGATTGATCTAGTTTTTCAACCTTTTCAACTACTACAACACTTTTAACCACTCCAACTAATATATAAGTAACTGGTCATGTAGATAACAGCTTCGCTGCTATGAATTTGAGAGAGTTTTTGTGGATACTGCTCCAGAAAGGAGGTATTCCAGCCACACCTTCCGGTACGGCTACCTTGTTACGACTTAGCCCCAGTTACCGACTTTACCCTAGGACGCTCCTTGCGGTTACGCACTTCAGGTACTTCCAGCTTCCATGGCTTGACGGGCGGTGTGTACAAGGCCCGGGAACGTATTCACCGCAGCATTGCTGATCTGCGATTACTAGCGAATCCAACTTCACGGGGTCGAGTTGCAGACCCCGATCCGAACTGTGAACAGCTTTTTGAGATTGGCATCCTGTTGCCAGGTAGCTGCCCTCTGTACTGCCCATTGTAGCACGTGTGTAGCCCCGGACGTAAGGGCCATGATGACTTGACGTCGTCCCCTCCTTCCTCTCTATTTGCATAGGCAGTCTGTTTAGAGTCCCCACCTTAACGTGCTGGCAACTAAACATAGGGGTTGCGCTCGTTGCGGGACTTAACCCAACACCTCACGGCACGAGCTGACGACAGCCATGCAGCACCTAGTTTCGTGTCCCGAAGGACTTGAGCGTCTCTGCTCAATTCACTAACTTTCAAGCCCGGGTAAGGTTCCTCGCGTATCATCGAATTAAACCACATGCTCCTCCGCTTGTGCGGGCCCCCGTCAATTCCTTTGAGTTTCACCCTTGCGGGCGTACTCCCCAGGTGGAATACTTAACGCTTTCGCTTTGACGCTAACTGTATATCGCTAACATCGAGTATTCATCGTTTAGGGCGTGGACTACCAGGGTATCTAATCCTGTTTGATCCCCACGCTTTCGTGCCTCAGCGTCAATCATACCATAGTAAGCTGCCTTCGCAATTGGTGTTCTGTGACATATCTATGCATTTCACCGCTACTTGTCACATTCCGCCTACCTCTAGTACATTCAAGCCCATCAGTATCAAGGGCACTGCGATAGTTGAGCTACCGTCTTTCACCCCTGACTTAACAGGCCGCCTACGCACCCTTTAAACCCAATAAATCCGGATAACGCTTGGATCCTCCGTATTACCGCGGCTGCTGGCACGGAGTTAGCCGATCCTTATTCTTACCGTACATTCAGCCTGATTCACGAATCAGGGTTTATTCCGGTACAAAAGCAGTTTACAACCCGTAGGGCCGTCTTCCTGCACGCGGCATGGCTGGTTCAGGCTTCCGCCCATTGACCAATATTCCTTACTGCTGCCTCCCGTAGGAGTCTGGTCCGTGTCTCAGTACCAGTGTGGGGGGTCATCCTCTCAGATCCCCTAAACATCGTAGCCTTGGTAAGCCATTACCTTACCAACTAGCTAATGTTCCGCATGCCCATCCTTATCCTATAAATATTTGATGAAATCACAATGCTGTGTCTTCATATTATGCGGGCTTAATCTCTCTTTCGAGAGGCTATCCCCCTGATAAGGGTAGGTTACATACGTGTTACGCACCCGTGCGCCACTCTCAAGAAAAGCAAGCTCTTCTATCCCGTCCGACTTGCATGTATTAGGCCTGCCGCTAGCGTTCATCCTGAGCCAGGATCAAACTCTCCATTGTAAAATGTTTTGTTTGTTCACTGACCCTATTATTAATAATAGAATCTGTAAAATTATGTGACCGGTAGTTTCTAATTCATGAATCACTTCATTCATCTTCGCTGATCCGTTCACTGTGTATCTTTATACAGTATCCCTTTTCTCTCTATATCATAACCGCTTTGTCTTTCGACTCCCGCTGTTACGCTACATGATTATCCAGTATCTTATAAGAACTTGACGCCTTTCTGTCTCAGTCAGGCTATATGTTTTAACACATTTTACTGTGTTTAACTTTTCAATTGTTAAGCCGGAAATCGCTTCCGAAACTCTTTGTTTTTTTGCCCCCTTGTTTTGGGACTGCAAAGGTATGAACCTTTTTTAAACTTGCAAACTTTATTTTTTTTTATTTTTAACTCTTTGTTTTTTTGCCCCCTTGTTTTGGGACTGCAAAGGTATGAACCTTTTTTAAACTTGCAAACTTTATTTTTTTTTATTTTTTGTTTGCCTTATTTCCCGTCCCCTATCCTCTTTATCTTCCTCCGTAACGGGCTGCAAAGGTACGTTTCATTTTCATTCCTGCAAATACTTTGTGCGAAAAAAGCACAGTGTAGTTGTAACACTTTGAAAATAAGCGAGAAAAATTTATGCGCAGGGGTTGGCCAATAGTGAGTATCGAGTGGGAGCGCATAACTATCCCTGTAATTTTGTAGGATATTTTATATAAGCAGGTAATTTTACCCATATAAAAATCAATATAAATTCTTCTACCTTTAATTATACATATATATAATACATCAAAAAACATGGAAAATGCCGGCAACAACTACCTATCAAGCATCAAAAAGCAATTCCGTTATTACCAATCAGTAGGCGATCGTGCTATTGCGCAGGTTAGCGAAGAGCAAATGCACTGGCAATACAACCCGGAATCAAACAGTATTGCCATTATAATAAAGCATATAGCCGGGAACTCCATTTCGCGCTGGACCGATTTCCTGACCAGCGACGGCGAAAAGGAATGGCGTAACCGCGACGAAGAGTTTGAAGATCCCGCATCATCCAAAGAAGAACTTATCGCATTATGGAACAAAGGGTGGAAATGCATGTATGACGCCATCGATCCGCTTACTGACGACGACTTACTATATACTATATATATACGTAACGAGGCGCATACCGTAATTGAGGCTATCAACCGCCAACTGGCGCATGTCCCATACCACATCGGACAGATCGTATTTATCGCCAAGATGGTTTCCGGAGAAAATTGGAATTCGTTAACCATCCCCAAAGGACAATCGAAGGCATTTAATCTTCAAAAAGTTCATAGATCATAGTTCATGGTTCAAAGTAGCGCAACGCCGGCTGGTAACAACGGCAGAAAACTGAGTTTGATTTCTTCCGCCATGAACTATGAACCATCAACCATGAACTCCACTTCCCTGTTAAAAGATGTTAAATCATACCTATATATATACATAGGGTAAAACAAGCGTTATATATTAGCAGCAAATTAACTCCCACGCAATTGGGAGTGCGTGTTATTGGCGTAAAACCATATAAAATAAATAATTGACTGATTTATAATATTCAACTATCTTTGCAAAATGTTTAAAAAACAACTAACGTTATTGGCCTGTGTAATTGCTGTACTACTTATTACATTAGGCAGTTGTAAAAGTAAATATGAAAAACTGAAGGCCAGTAACGATAATGCCAAAAAGTACTCTGAAGCTATTAAGCTATATAATAAAAGAGAGTATACCAAGGCGTTAGGTTTATTTGATGACCTGGTAACGCGTTACCGCGGGCACGAAGGTGCTGAGGACCTGTTCTATTATAACGCTTATGCGAATTATAAACTAAAGGATTACACTGCTGCAGGCTATCACTTTAAATCATTTGCCGATACTTATCCATCAAGCCCAAGAGCTGAGGAGTGCCGATTTATGTATGCCTATTGCTTGTATCTTGATTCGCCGATATATTCACTCGACCAGGCTAATACCAGCAAGGCGATAGATGGTTTACAACTTTTTATAAATCTTTATCCAAAAAGCGATCGTGTTGCGGAGGCCAGCAAACTGATCCAAACATTACGTGATAAACTTGAAAGCAAAGCCTATGCAAATGCAAAGCTTTACTTAACGATTGGCGACTTCCAGGCTGCTGTAATCGCATTTGGAAATACGTTGCGTGATTACCCTGATACCAAGTATGCAGAAGAGCTTGAATACTTAACCATCGAGGCTCAATATAAGTATGCTAAAAACAGCCGCGTAGATTTCCAGGAAGACCGTTATACCCTGGCAATTACCTGGGCTGATCAGTTTACTGAAAAATACCCGACCAGCAGATTTTTAAAGGAAACTGCTGTTTATAAAAAATACTCCCAGGATGAAATGGCCCAAAGCAAAAGGTTATTGGCTGAAGCAATGGTGAACCCAAGATTGGCTAAGAAAATAGCTGCGAAGGACACCGTGAAAGCCAGGCCGTCATCTGAAAAAGGAAACGACGATAAAAAGATCCCAAATTAAAAAAGATATGAGTAACGCTATTAACAATAACGCTAACAAACCTGCCGTAGCAAGCAGCACAGTAACCCGCGACTTACGCGAGTTAGATGTAAAAACCGACAACATTTACGAATCGCTTGTAATTATGTCGAAAAGAGCTAACCAGATCTCGAACAACGTAAAGGAAGAATTGCACCAAAAGCTTTCTGAATTTGCTTCGTCGAACGATAACCTGGAAGAAGTTTTTGAAAACCGTGAGCAAATTGAGATCTCTAAATATTACGAGAAGTTACCAAAACCATCATTGGTAGCTATCCAGGAATTTTTAGACGACAAAGTTTATTACCGCAATCCGGCTAAGGAACAATAGGCCCCCGGCCCCCTAAAGGGGGAGCGAAGAGGCTTTTTAATAATATTAAACTCCCGTACGGGAGTTTTTTTGTTTAGTTTTGAATTTCAAAAATTCCCCCTTTAGGGGGTTAGGGGGCTTATGAACATTGTTTTAGGCATTTGTGGTAGTATAGCGGCTTATAAATCGGCAACGCTGGTTAGGCTATTGGTTAAGGCCGGCGCAAACGTCAAAGTTGTGATGACTACCGATGCCACTAACTTTATTACTCCGCTAACACTCTCTACCCTTTCTAAAAACCCGGTACTGGTGGATTATTTTATCCCTGAGACCGGCGAGTGGAACAACCATGTTGAACTAGGGCTTTGGGCCGATATAATGCTGATTGCCCCCGCAAGCGCAAATACCCTGGCAAAAATGGCTAACGGGCTTTGCGATAATTTACTGATGGGTGTTTATCTTTCGGCCAAGTGCCCTGTGTATTTTGCCCCTGCTATGGACCTGGACATGTGGAAGCATACCGCCACCCAGGAGAACATCGATAAGCTGCAATCATTTGGTAATGTGTTGATCCCACCGGGCAGTGGTGAACTGGCTAGCGGGTTGCATGGCGAAGGGCGGATGGCTGAGCCTGAAGAGATAATTGCCTTTCTATCCGCAGAAATAAAAAAGAAACTTCCTTTAGCTGATAAAAAGGTGCTGGTTACTGCAGGCCCCACTTATGAGGCTATTGATCCCGTGCGTTTTATCGGCAACCATTCATCGGGAAAAATGGGCTTCGCTATTGCTGATGAACTTGCAAAGCTGGGCGCTGATGTAACGCTGATAGCAGGGCCATCGGCACAAATAAGTAAACAACTTGCTGTTAAACGTATAAACGTTACATCTGCTGCTGAAATGCTGGATGCTTGTTTACAGAATTTTGAAGGATCGCAGGTTTGTGTGATGAGCGCCGCCGTGGCCGATTATACGCCGGTTACAATCGCGCAGCAAAAAATAAAAAAGCAGGATGCCGATTTCAGCATCGACTTAAAGAAAACTACCGATATTTTAAGCAAGCTTGGCAGCCAGAAAAAGGCTGGACAAATATTGGTTGGCTTTGCACTGGAAACGGACAACGAAGAAATAAATGCAATAGACAAGCTACAGCGAAAAAATCTCGACTTTATTGTGCTAAATTCGCTAAACGACGAGGGTGCGGGTTTTAAAAAGGACACGAATAAAATAACGATCATTGACCGCGATCTGCAAAAAACAGCCTACCCTGTTAAAAGCAAGGACGAAGTTGCTCTTGATATCTGTAATAAAATTATAGCGCTATTAAATAAATGAAGGCATTTGGCATTTATATCCTGTTAATCTGCCTCAGCCTTAAGGTTGCTGCGCAAGATTTAAATGCTCACGTGCAGGTTGTTTCCCCAAAAATACAATCAACCAATAAGCGGATCTTCCAGGCACTTGAAACTGCCATGAAAGACTTTCTAAATGGACGCAAATGGAGTGCAGATGTTATTTTACCACAGGAAAGGATTGAATGTAACTTTATATTGAATATTACCACCTGGGATGGCAGCAGCAACTTTGCCGGTGAACTGCAGGTGCAATCGTCGCGACCGGTATACGGATCAACCTATACTTCAACCCTGCTGAATGTAAACGATAAGGATATTGATTTCACCTATACCGAAGGGCAAAGCATTGATTTTACAGATCAAAATTTTCAAAGCAATTTGGCATCCCTGATGGCCTTTTATGCTTATGTAGTTGTGGGTATGGATTATGATTCGTTCTCAAGGCTTGGCGGTTCGGCTTACTTTGCTGCCGCCCAAAACGTGGCAACCAATGCGCAAACATCATCAAGTAAGGGCTGGAAGGCATTTGACGGTAATAACAACCGCTATTGGCTCTCTGAAAATCTGAACAATAAGCTATATCAACCGCTCCGAAGCTTTGTTTATGATTACCACCGCAATGGGCTCGACCTGATGTCTGATAATCCGGGCAAGGGCCGCAAAGCAATCTCGGCGATTCTCCCCGTTCTCTCACAGGTCGACAGGCAGCGCCTCGGTGCCATGTTCCCGCTCGTCTTTTTCACTGCTAAAAGCGACGAATTCGTTTCTATCTTCGCCAAAACTGATCCGCAGGATAGAGTGGCGGCCATGAACATCCTAAGCCAGGCCGATCCGGCCAATGGGCTGAAGTACCAGACGCTGCAGAAATAAACCGTTGATTTTTTTTATTACGCTGATTTCGTTGATTGGACTGTTTGTGGACTAAACCGAAGCTTTCGATATAAGCTCTCAAAATCAGCGGAATCCTTTAATCAAAAAACATCAGCGATTGCAACATTCCCCCCTCCCCGTGCGTCTTTTTAAAAAAAAGTTTATAAATAATTTGCAAATACGAAATCTATCGTACATCTTTGTACGAAGAAATTCGTATAACTATTTAAAATGGAAATTAAACCAACAGAAAGCGAGCTGGAGATACTACAGGTGATCTGGAAAAAGGGTCAGTGTACTGTACGTGATGTGCATGAGGAATTGTCGAAAAACAAGGATGCCGGCTATACTACTACCCTAAAATTAATGCAGATAATGCACGACAAGGGATTGGTGGAACGCGACACCACCTCCAAAACGCATTTATACAAATCGCTGATAACCCGCGAACAAGCGCAGCAAACAGCACTTGATAAAATCATCTCGACCGTGTTTAAAGGCTCAACGTCCGATCTGGTGATCCAGGCGCTTGGTCATCACCGGGCATCAAAGGATGAGATAGACGCGATAAAGGATTATTTGAAGCAGTTTGAAGGTAGAGGCTAGAGATTAGTTGATTAGAGAGGTTAGTTAAAAAAAGAAATGCAATAAATCATAAAATTAAACGACTGGAGCCACGGGATAGTAACTAATCTCTAATCTTCAGTCTCTAATAAACTAAAATGCAAACCATATTATATAACATCAGCCAGGTTTTAGGGATCACCATCATCCACTCGTTGTGGCAGGGGTTGCTGATCTATTTTATTTTGAGGATAGCGTTTGCTGGTATCTCGTCATTAACCGCGGTTAAAAAATATAACCTGGCCATTGGTGCAATGGTGGCCATTTCTGTTTGTTTTATTTATACACTGCTAACCGAGATCAGCGATTACAGTTGGGTAACCATTAAATCGGCGCATCAACTACCACTACTCCCCTATTTAAACTTGCCAACCGGCACCCACTATCACCAGGATTGGTATTATAGCATTGCACGTTACCTGCCTTTTATATGTGCATTTTATTTTATGGGGCTGATCATAAACATTGCCCGGCTTGCTGTAGAGTGGAACAAAATCCAGCAAATCAAACTTTCCGTTTTACCGGCTGAGCAGCTGCAACAATTTGTTAATGTCTTTTCCAAAAAGCTAAATATTAACAAGTACATCACCCTTAAATTCAGTGAGCTGATTGATGTACCTTGTATGATAGGCTATTTTAAGCCGCTTATATTATTGCCAGTTTCTATTGGAACTAACCTTAGCACGGCCGAAGTTGAAGCCATTTTATTACACGAACTTTCACACATTAAACGAAACGATTACCTGGTAAACCTGCTGCAGCAAGTGATAACGGTGTTGCTTTTCTTTAACCCCTTTACCCAATTAATTAACAGGATTATAAACCAGGAACGGGAAAACGTTTGCGACGACCTGGTTGTAGAGAAGACTGGTGAACCTTTGATATATGCACAAGCCTTAATAAAGCTTGAAGAGGCCCGCAAATCTAATCTGCAACTGGCGCTTGCCGCAACCGGACCAAAATTCCAGTTACTAAACAGAATTGAAAGAATTATGAAAACTAAAAAACACATGGCCAGCATGCGCCATTTGATCATAGCGCTGTTTTTACTTGCCGGCACCCTTAGTTGTATTGCATGGTTTAACCCGAAAGCGGCCATCGCAAAGGCAAAGTTGACCAAGGTAATATCAGCAGATACGCTTATTGACTCAACACAGTATAATTTACTTGCTGACACTACAAAACATAAATACAAAGCCAAGAGTAAGGTAATTGCTAAAAACAGGAGGCAAAAAGTTAAGACTGAAAAGGCGTCTTCATCAAACAAAACAGAAATATACGATGATAATTTTTATAGCGATGACGCACCTGATTCCGTAAAAAGGTATTTCAACAGCCCTGAATGGAAGGCGCAAATGGAAGCTATGCGCAAGCAAGGCGAAGAAATGCGAAAAAAATTCAATAGCCCGGAATGGAAGAGCCAAATGGAAGCTATGCGCAAGCAGGGTGAGGAAATGAATAAAAAATTCAGAAGTGCGGAATGGAAAAATCAAATGCTAGCCATGCGAAAACAAGGCGAGGAGATGAGGAAGAAGTTCGACAGCCCGGAGTGGAAAAATCAGATGCTTGCCATGCAAAAACAAGGCGAGGAAATGAGAAAGCATTTCGACAGCCCCGAATGGAAAAACCAGGTGGAAACGATGAGGAAACAGGGTGAAGAAATGCAGAAGAAATTCAATAGCCCTGAATGGAAAAGCCAAATGGAAGTTATGAAGAAACAGGGCGAGTTGATGAAAAAACATTTCGACAGCCCTGAATGGAAAAAGCAAGTGGAAGTGATGAAGAAACAAGGCGAAGAAATGCAGAAGAAATTCAACAGCCCGGAGTGGAAAAACCAAATGGAGGTGATGAAGAAACAGGGTGAGCTAATGAAGAAGCAATTCGACAGCCCTGAGTGGAAAAACCAGATGGAACAGATAAAGAAGCAGGGCGAATTGATGAGGAAACAATTTGACAGCCCGGAATGGAGAAACAAAATAAAAAACAGAAAATGGATCATGCGTGATTCGGTTGGTAAATCGCGCACCTACACTCCTGAAAAAGATAGCACAACCGACAAGGAGCAACCTGTTAAAGAAGACCAGCAATAATTTAATAACCGCCAGGATTTAAATACGATGCAAAACACGCTATATAATATCAGCCAGGTTTTGGGGATAACTATCATCCATTCCTTATGGCAAGGGCTATTAATTTACTTTGTATTGAAGCTGGCGCTGATGTTTTCGGCGCAGTTATCGGCATCCAAAAAATACCTGATGGCGCTGATAAGCCTGTTTGCTATAACCGGTTGGTTTGGTTATACCCTTATCGGCGAGATAAATATTTACAACTGGCTTGCGGTGGCGCCCACAAAGCTATCGGCAATGCCATTGTTGACAGAACTGCCATCTGGTATAGCGCGGTTTAATGATCAAACCATCCGCTATTATTATAGTGTTGAAGAGTACCTGCCCTACATAACCGCCATTTACATCGTGGGTTTAATATTTAACACCGGCAAACTGGTTATGGCGCGCAAAAAAATAAATGCCATTAAGCAGGGCTTGACCATTGACATTCGGCTAAGGCAAACGGTGAACAAATTTACTGCAATGCTGAATATCAGTAAGGAAGTAAAAGCCGGGTTGAGCAAAATGGTTGATGTACCCTGCATGGTGGGTTACTTTAAACCGGTTATCCTGCTGCCGTTTAGCCTGGCTACTTTTTTATCAGCGGAAGAAATTGAGGCCATATTGTTACACGAGCTGGCCCACATAAAACGAAACGATTACCTGGTAAATATGCTACAGCAGGTAATATCCATACTGTTATTTTTTAATCCCTGTGCGCAACTGATCAACAGGATTATAAACGAAGAACGTGAGAATTGCTGCGACGACCTGGTTGTAGAGGCCACCGCAGACCCTATCATCTACGCGAAGGCTTTATTAAAGCTGGAGCAAACCCGCCAAAACGACTGGCAGCTAGCGCTGGCCGCAACAGGCAAAAAGTACCATTTATTAAACAGAATTGAACGTATCATGAAAACTAAAAAACAAATACCCAGCCTGCGCCCAACCCTGTTGGCCATGCTTATATTAACCGTGGGCATAGGCGCCATGGCCCTGCTTAAACCTGAAATAGCGCAAGGGAAGATCTCTGTAAAGGCAATTACCCCGATAATAGAACACCTGCTTGCCGACACCGGTCGTAAGGCAGTTGCCAAAAAAGCGGTGCATACACAAGCGCATGCTACAAAAAAAGCTGTTCATAAAATGCAAAGCGATGCTCATGTCAACGACGAGAGCGACGATGCGATGAGCTATTCTGATGATGAAAACAATAGCAAAATGGCAGCCCTAAGTGCCGAGATTCAAAAACATTCGCAGGCAATTTCTGCTTACTACCAAAGCGCTGAATTTAAAGACGCGCAGCGGAAAATAGAAGACGACGGTAAAGCAATGCAGGATTTTTATAATCGCCCGGAGTTGAAAAAGATGCAGGAAGATTTGCAGGCAGCAAGTCGTGATTATTCAAAGAATTTTGGACCGGATGATAAGATGCGGGCCATTACTGAACAAATGGGCGAAAAAGGCCGCAAGATAGGGGCCTACTATAGCACGCCTGAATTCAAGAAGTTGAACAGCGATCTGAAAAAGAAATATGGCATCCCTGAAACCAACTATTACTATGATGACAGGGACAAAAAGAGCGATAACTACAAAAAATACCAGGCCGAATTGGAAACCCACATCCCCGCAGATATTAAAATAACGCAGGATGACCTGGAAAAAATGGGCAAGCAGGTAAGTGCGCACTACGATTCGCCTGAGGCAAAAGAACAGAACCGCCGGGTACAGGCCCTGGGCGACAGTTTGCGCAAAGCCTATGAGAACCCCGAAATAAAGGAAAAACAAAAGGAAATGGAAAGGCTTGGCAGGCAAATGAGCGGCTACCAGGACAACGAACAAATAAGGAACGAACAACGCCTGCTACAGCAAGCGGTTAAAAAGATGACTGCCTATGAGCGCAGTCCTCAATACAGGAAGTACCTGAAATCGAAAATGAATTTCAGCTATAACTTCAATTACGATTCTGACGAAAAGCCGGAGAAAGTTGAAAAGACTGAAAAGGCAGAGCGGAAAGAAAAACGGGAGAAAACTGAAAAGGCCGAAAAAGTTGAAAAGGTAGAGAAATCCGAAAAGTCTGAAGATGAGTAATTAATCAGTTATATTAGGTTGAAAAGGTTTTGCTTGGCAGGATAAGACCAACTTAATCAACCAATCAGTTATTCACCAATCAACTAAAACACGTAATTTAGTATCCTCAAAACAGGGGATACTTTTTTTATGCTTCAGAAGCTCAGCATCAGTAATTACGCGTTGATTGACAACCTCGAAATCAGTTTCGATAGTGGTTTAAATATCCTTACGGGCGAAACCGGCGCGGGTAAATCTATCATTTTGGGTGCACTTTCGCTTATTTTAGGTCAGCGGGCCGAGAGCCGTTATTTTTTTAACCAGCAGAAAAAATGCGTTATCGAAGGCACATTTAAAATTGGCGCGTTTCATTTAAAGCAGTTTTTTGAGGATAACGACCTGGATTACGAAGCTGAAACCGTTTTAAGGCGCGAGATCTCTGCCGATGGAAAATCAAGAGCTTTTGTAAACGATACACCTGTAAACTTAAACTCGCTCAAGGCTTTGGGCGAAAGGCTGATTGATATCCATTCGCAACATGCCACACTTGAAATAAATGACCCCGAGTTTCAATTATTAGTAGTTGATGCCGTCGCCAAACATGACGATTTGCTGAATGAATATCGTACAAAATTCAGGGCTTATAAAAAATCGACATCCAAACTTCAGCAACTAATTGAGGAAAGCGACAAAGCAAAAGCCGACCTGGATTATTACCAGTTCCAGTTTGATGAATTGGAAAAAGCAGAACTTTCTGCGGACGAACAGGAGCTACTAGAGCAGGAATTATATTCGCTCAATAATGCCGGGGAGATCAAACGCAATCTTCTTGGCGCCTTTTACCTGATGGAAGAGGGCGAAACATCTGCCATTATTCAATTACGCGAAGCCGGGCATCAGCTTTTAGCCCTGGAAAAATTCAACCCGCAAATTGCAGAACTCCACCAACGCCTGAACAGCGCGGTGATCGAGCTAAAAGATATTGCCGCCGAAATAGAAACTATCGAGCAGCGCACCCATACCAATGAAGCCCGCGCTGAAGAAGTAAATGCCAGGCTGAGCATTATCTATATCCTGCAAAAAAAACACCGTGTAAATACCAATGCAGAGCTGTTACAATTACAGGATGAGCTTTCAAATAAAATTCAGCAAGCAGTTTTCGGCGACGAAGCAATCGAGAAATTAAAGACCCAGCTTGAAGCCGACAAAAAGGAACTTGAAAACTTAGCCGGCCAGTTATCAGCTAATCGTAAAAAAGCCTTACCTGCCATCGAAAAACAAGTGTTGGAAACCCTCGCTGAAATGGGAATGAACAATTCCAATCTCAAAATCGAACTTTCTACAACCGCAGGACATAACTCCCCTTTAGGGGGTTTGGGGGCTAACGGGCTCGATATTGTTAAATTCCTCTTTACTGCAAATAAAGGTCATGCCTTATCTGAAATGAGCAAGGTGGCCTCGGGTGGTGAGCTTTCCAGGTTGATGCTGAGCATAAAATCGTTGATCGCACAAAATACGGCACTACCGACCATAATTTTTGATGAGATAGATACCGGCGTTTCCGGAGAAGTTGCCAACCAGGTTGGACAGATAATGGAAAAGCTGGCAGCCAATTTACAAGTGATCACCATTACCCACCTACCGCAAATCGCCAGCAAGGGTCAAAGCCATTATTTTGTTTATAAGGATGATGATGCCGCAACCACCTATACCCGTATTAAGCAATTAAATAAGGATGAACGCGTTTTGGAAATTGCCAAAATGCTAAGTGGTGATAAACCCGGAGAAAGCGCGTTACAGAATGCAAGGGAGTTGCTGGGGTAATTTACTATCATTATGACGGTGTAGTGAGGGATTTACCCGTCACGTCATTGCGAGGAACGAAGCAACCTCTACTCAGGACAATCAGGAACCTTTGTGCTTTTAGTGCCCTTATACCCGCCTGATTAGTTACCACATTACTTTTCACTCTCGTGCATGCATGGCTTAGAGATTGCTTCGAAGCTGGTTGCGAGCAACCAGCCTCGCAATGACGATGTGGTGAGATACGCTCCTACTCCAACAACTGCTGATTAACCACTTCAAGCCTGCTAATAATTTCATTAACTGCCTGTCGTTGCTTTTTTGCCGCTTTAACCCGTACATAAAACCAATTAAAGGCCATCCATGCAAATGTGATTCCATAAGCCAATATTTTAAACAACAAACTCCCTCTTCCTGCATACTCTATCATATAAAGGAAAATACCTATCGATAGGAAAATAAAATATGCGCTTAGCATCTGATTGTTTATAAATTCCTGCTTTTGCTTAATTCGCAGCATCTGCTCCAAAAACTGGTGGCTGTCGGTTTCTTCATCCGTTTTAGCCAATAACGGGAACATCTGGTTGGTTGAGATCAAAAAGAATATGATCGCAAGGATCACCAGCGTTAGCCCGATTTTGGTAGTGATGAGTTCCGGTTGGTAATGCCACCAGATATATATCATAAATATGATGGTTAACGATAATATGATATTTCCCCGCCAGATCTTGTTGCGGGTTTTGCGGTTGAGCTGATTTGCCTTTGCAAAAATTTCACTTACATCCGGTGCATTGGCCTTGCCACGATTCCAGAGTTCCTTAAAATCGATATTATTGCTCATATTGTTTAAATTTTTGAGTCAGCTTTTCCTTTATCCTGTAGATCTTTACCCTAACGTTACTCTCTGACAAGCCGGTTATTTTGGCTATTTCCGCCTGCTTTACATCTTCCAGTTCGAGGGAGATAATGATACGGTCGGTTTCCGGGAGCTCAGCTATACATTTATACAGGAATTTGCTTTGCCATTCTTTATCGGGCTCGGATATATCTTCGATTTGCTCGGGCAGTTCGGTTTTAGGCATCCGGCTTTGGCGTTCAATCTGACGCAGGCAATTGTTTGATGCTATCCGGTAGATCCAGGTGCCTATGGCAGATTCATTGCGGAACGTCGGCAGCTTTTTCCAAATGATGATGAAGATCTCCTGTGCAATATCCTTAGCAAGGTCGGCATCATTAACATAACCCATGCAGATCCTGAATACTTTGTTCCAATATTCACGGTAAATATCTTCAAATACCATAAGTTTTATTTACTGGCTGATGGAGGTAATTTACCTTATTTCGCCCTATGTTTTGGCTGTTAGATACGGGGACGGTTAAAATGCTACAGGACGATAGGATTTATTTTTTAGATTAATTTTATCAGCGCTGCCAAAATTCTCAATACCAATAATTAATTTTAATTTTATCGCGCTAAATAAAATCATCAAAATGGCTTACAACTTATTAAAAGGTAAAAAAGGAATAATTTTCGGCGCTCTTAATGAGCAATCAATCGCCTGGAAGGTGGCACAGCGCGCCGTACAGGAAGGTGCAGAAATTATTTTGAGCAATGCTCCTATCGCTTTACGCATGGGCGAATTAAATAAACTGGGCGAAGAATGTAATGCCCCTATTGTTGGTGCCGATGTTACCAATAACGATGACCTGGTTAACCTGTTCACAAAAAGCCAGGAGCATTTTGGCGGAGGTGTTGATTTTATCCTGCACTCTATAGGGATGAGCGTTAATGTGCGCAAAGGCATTCCTTATCCTGAAAACAATTACGATTTTACCCACAAGGGTTTAGATATATCCGCACTCAGCTTGCACCGCGTATTACAAACTGCCATGAAAATGGATGCGATAAATGAATGGGGATCAGTATTGGCCCTAACTTATATAGCCGCACAGCGTGTATTCCCTGATTACAATGATATGGCTGATAATAAAGCATATTTAGAAAGCATAGCCCGCAGCTTTGGTTATTACTATGGTAAAAAGAAGCATGTGCGCATCAATACAATCTCGCAATCACCAACCCGTACTACTGCAGGCTCAGGTGTTAAGGGTTTTGACGGCTTTATAAACTACGCCGAAAAAATGAGCCCGCTTGGCAATGCCGATGCAGACCAATGTGCAGACTATTGCGTAAGCATGTTCTCTGACCTTACCAAAATGGTTACCATGCAAAACCTCTTCCACGATGGTGGTTTCTCCTTTACCGGCGTAACCCAGGAAGTGATTGAGCAGATGGAAAAATAGGCTAGCTAATTAGAGACTAGTGATTAGAGATTAGTTGGGATTAGTTAATTAGAGTACAGCGACTAGAGATTAGTTAGAAACCGCGAAATTCTCAAGATAAATTCAAGCAAAAAGCCCTTGCAATTACTTTGCAAGGGCTTTTTGCTTTGAGGACAGGAACTAATCTCAAATCTCTAATCGCTAGCCGCTAGTTCGAAGCCACTAATATTATTTTAGCTTTAATAACATCAGTTGGCTTAATAGCTGTTGCACCATCAGGCGACTGCGCATAGATTGCTACGCTGCCCGCATTATAGGTATAACTAAATGATGTACCCGCAAATACTTCGGGTAATTGCTCATAGACTTCATCAGAAGGGTTTGTTGTAGGATAGTAAATAGAAACCAATACACCGCCATAGTGATTGAAGTTAGGATCAAGCTCTTTAACATCGATCTGGGCTGAATACGATTTTCCATCAGTCGACAATACCCAATCAGAAGGGTTTATCGTAGCAAATAAAGTTTCGTTGGGGTTCGGTGTGATGTACTTTTTTGTACATGAAGATGCTGCAGCCATTACTATAATGCAGCCAATGATTGATAAGAATTTTTTCATACGAGTGTTTTGTTGTTTATACTAAGAACAACGTTTTTTAAAAAGGTTTAATATGATTTTGAACTTTTTTTACGTTGAAAAAATATTTCATCAATTTGATAATATTCAGCTGCTTGCGTCAGGCAAATAAATTTAATTGAAAAATATTTTTTTACATTTACAAAACTAACATTTTAGTTATTTTAAAATTGATAAAATCATTTTTTCTTTTCCTGTTTTTATTGCCGTTTACCTGCCTGGCGCAATATGTTATTACCGGAAAGGTTATAAACAGCGCTGATAAAACGCCGGTTGCAAACGCCAGTGTGTTTTTAAACAATGCTGCGGTGGGAACCAAAACCGATGAGCACGGTGCATTTACCTTAACAGGGGTGCGGCAGGGTCAATATGACCTGGTGGTATCAATACTGAGCTTTGAACCATCGCACCAAAATATTATAGTAAACAACGATATTAAATTACCGGTCATTGAATTGGTGCCAAAGGTAATGATGCTGCAGGAGGTGCGCATTAAACCTAAAACAAATTGGGCAAAGGATTATGAAAAATTTAAGCGCCTGTTTTTTGGCAATTCAGATTTTGCAAGTAAATGTAAGATTGTAAACAAAGGGTTGCCTGATATCCTCAACCTGGATTATGATCCGGAAGCAGGTGTATTTACCGCCAGCTCCAATGATTACCTGGAAATCGAAAATAAGGCATTGGGTTATCGGATCAGGTATCTTTTGGCGAAGCTTGTAAGCGACCAAAGAACGGGGATAAACTACTACGAAGGAACCTCGGCGTTCGAGGATCTAAAAGGGTCGGAATCTCAAATGCGGAAGTGGAAAAAGAACCGGTTAGCCGCTTACGAGGGTTCAAGCATGCATTTTTTAAGATCGACGGTTTCTAATACCATTACACACGAAGGATTTAAAGTATTGCGGCTTATCAGTAAATCCGGCTCGGCTAACAAAAATTCAATTAGCCACAGTTTTCGTACGCTGGTCTCCATCCCGCTGAACGACAGCGATTTTGTAAGGCAAACAGATGTTAAGGGCGAATATGCCTTAACGTTTAAAGACAACCTGTATGTTATGTACAATAAAAAACGATCACATCTTGGCAATACGCCAACCGCTGAATGGGCATCGAGTAAACAATGGGATGATGCACTGATCACCACATTAATCTTCAATGAGCCTTATTCGTTTTTTGATAATAACGGGATCATAATAAACCCTACCAGTGTAATATTCGACGGTAATTGGGGCCAAAGACTGGTAGCTGATCTCTTGCCTGTTGATTATGTGCCGGCGTTAGATAACTAGAGGTTAGAGACTGGAGATTAGTTCCTGTACTTACGTAAAAAGCCCTTGCAATTATCTTGCAAGGACTTTCATTTTGAATTTTATATTTAGAAATTCAAAAATTCAACTAATCTCTAATCAACTAGTCTCTAAGTAACCAGTCCTAACTAATCTCTGTTCTCTCTAACCTCTGGCTAACTTACTCCACTTTATACTCCACCACTTTCCTGCCGATATAGCCATCGGTATCTATTCCTTCGATGACCATTCGATAAGTGCCTTTGGCATCGGCGTTGAAATATTCAAACGATGCCTTTCCGTCCTTATCGGTAATTACGTTTGGCTTCCAGTAAACAGTGCTGCGGTAATCGGAGATCTTCTGGTTGGTTTTAGGGTTATCATATTGTGGCGAATAAAATTCACGGGCCTTGTAAAAACCTTTCGGATGATAGGTTACCACCCCCGGGGCGTACCTGTAATATTCCTTGTTTTTTGTTCCTCTTTTTGTAGTAACGATAAAGCCGCCGCCGGCCATTCTTGAGCCGTAAATAGCAGCATAGTGAATGCGCTTGATCACTTCTATTCCTTCGATATCGTCGGGGTTAAGGTTAGTGAAATCGTCGGGCTCCATATAATTACCGTCAATTATGATGGCCATGCCTTTCGGGGGCTGACCATGAGTGAACAACATGCCCGGAATTCTTCCGGACAAGCAATCAATCAGATTGCTGCAATTGAATGATGCAATGGCTTTTGCGTCAAACACAAAATCTGCATTACCTGGCCCGTTCAGGTTTTGGGAATGCGGTATTTCCGATGCCTTTGAAGCCGTGATTTTTACCTCCTTCAATAGTACCTGGTGTTTGTTGATGCCATATTTTTGCTGCTCGTCATAAAACTGCTTTTGGTTTATAAAATACGCCGACATGTCTTCTACCGGTGCGGCCATGAAGTCGTTTTTTCTTTTATCCGCTATAACCTGTGGCAGCTTGGTGGTATCAATACTTAGCTCAACAGCGTCCTGTCCCTTCGGAACGCGCGACTGTACAACAAACTTCGTGCTATCTGCAAATACCAGGTCTTTAAAGGCAAACCGGCCATTACTGTCTGATAAAGTATCAAGCATAAAAAAGCCGCCCTGGTTGCTAAATAACTTAACCTTTGTGCCAACAGCTGGCTTTCCCCATTTAGTTACTTTACCTGTAATTTCCATTGATTTTTCAGGCTGATAGGCTAGTGCGGGAGGCTGGTTGTTTAAAACTTGTTTCCATTCAAACTGGCGATACCCCTGTGTAAGCATCAAAAGGTCAAGATCGGCTTGCGTTTGCTCATTAATATTAGCGAAATAATAATTGGGCTTTTCAACAGTCCCTTTTAATTCAGAGGTCAGCAACAGATTAGAGAGGATGGTATTTTCGTTGTCAGCATCAACGGGGACTGTTGTTTCGTCGGTAACAGCCACAGAGAAACTGCCCATGGTGGAGCTTTTATTCTTACCCGTGGCGGTAAGTTCCACTTTCACTTTTTGCCTTGGCGCGTATGTTTCTTTTTTTGAAAGTTCAAGTTTTAGCTGATCCTTGTTGTTATTTATGAATACCAGCCGTTCATTTAGTGGTTCTCCGTTTTGGGCAAACAGCGTAAATTGAACAATGCCGGATGGAAACCGGCCTTTAGGAATTACGGCTGTAAAAAACTTACTGAATTCGCCGCTTTTAACGGCATAATATACCTTGCCGCCACTTTGGGCAATAAGGCTCAAACCCTCCTTCGGGCTTTCGGCACCGGCTGTTATCCTAAGTCGGAGCGTATCCGGGTTGGTATTGTTTGCTGCAATGGTGTAGCCAGAACTTAATGCCAGGGGCAAATTGATAACGTTAGTGGTACCATCCGCATAGGTGATATTCGCTTTATACGTTTTCCCAGCTTCCGGTACTATATTAAACGCCCCCATGCCTAAATGGCTCGATGCGAACGTGCAAATTTCAGTACCGCTATCATCCGTAACCGTTCCTTTTATATCAGTTCCCTTTCCGGTAGGAGCAATTGCCTTAAACGCTATTTTTGAATAATTACCTGCTACCAATTTACCGCCCTCGGGAAAAAATTGTACATCAATTTTAAGTCCGGCCGATTTTGTAACCTGTTTTGTTTTTGCGGACTCACTTTTGCCCGCGGGGTCCTTCGGCCTGGCGGAACCGATAGTAAACACCTGGTCGAAAAAAGATTCGCTGCCATTGTTTCGCATCCAGTTGGTATAAGCTCTAACATGGTAATTGCCGTTATCTAATGTGTCCGGTAATGCAAAGTCTCCGACAGCTGTGCCTGCTGCCATTTCCAGTTTAATGGAGCGCGTTATTTTGTTATCGGGGTCTAACAGGTCTACATATAAAATCCCGCTCAATGCGGATAGCTTATGTTCCGAACCAATGGTAATATAGGCCTTAAAATACATTGTATCTCCAATTGCGTAATAAGGCTTATCGAATTGCAGGTAAGCTTTTTCAGCGCTCAGCGTTTCCGAGTACGAATTTAGTTTCGCGGTAATGGAGTTGATCAGTGTATCGCCCTTTTCTGTATTTTTTTCAGACTGGCCAAATACAATTAAAGGCGCTAATAATGTTAATAGGATTAGGATTTTTTTCATAGTTCAGGATAATAAAAACCAAGGTATAAAATACAGTCATTGTATTCTGTAAAAAACTTGTGATACAGCGAATATAGCGGTTTCTACTCCTTTGAACTAAAGTTTTAGTACGGTTTAGCCGAAAAATAAATTTTTATCTTACCATGAACTATGATCCATCAACCATGAACTAGAATTTGTTCTTCCACATCATACTTTCAACAGGCCTGGTTGATGGCGTGTTGTATTTGGCATTGCCCTTTGTGTTATAGAAGGTTTCTATTTCACCCTCTACAACAAAATAAATCAGCTGGCCAATCGGCATCCCCGCATAGATCCTTACGGGTTGTGTACAAGATATTTCAAGAGTCCAGGTGTTGCAAAAGCCAACATCGCCCTTACCTGCAGTTGCGTGGATATCGATACCCAAACGCCCCGTACTTGACTTTCCCTCCAAAAACGGAACATGGCGGTACGTCTCCGTATATTCCATGGTTACCCCCAGGTATAAGGTATTGGGCTGTAAAAGAAACCCGTCTTTCGGGATGTCAAAATAGGTAATCTCGTTATGCAGCTTTGCGTCAAGTATCCTGTCGCGGTAGGTGGCCAGATATTTACCAAGGTGCACATCGTAGGAATTTGTGCCGAGGCATTCGCGATTAAAGGGCTCAATAATAATGTGTCCTTCCTCTATTTCCTCTAGTATTCTTTTGTCTGATAGTATCATTAATGCCCTGTAAACCGGATGCTAAATTATAACTAATTGCCTTGCCGGACAACGCTATGTTACCAACAAAAGTTTTGGGAAGATGTGGAAATATAATTGAAATAAGAGGGTAAGATATTGGTATAACGCGCCTAAAGTTAATAAGAAGTAATTTTCCTTGATTGCAGCGTTATAATTTATAAAAAACAATACTATTTAACGTTATTTGATATAAGTTTGTCATCCTTTTTGCAATTTTACTTTTATGGCTATAGCATACAGACAGCAGGTTGATGACGATACAGAATTTGCCATCTGGAAAATTGAGGAAGAAGCCGACGAGCTTTACAGTCAGTTACGCCTTGACGATGAGGAAAAATCTCACTATGAAAGCCTTAAGATTGGCAAGCGCAACCTGCACTGGCTTGGCACGCGTGTGTTGTTACGTAAAATGTTACGCACGGAGGAATACATCGATTGCAAAGTTGACGCCCACGGAAAGCCTTACCTGGTAAACCTCCCCTACCACATCTCACTAAGCCACTCTTTTGACTACGCTGCCGTAATGATCAGCAAGCGCCCAGTAGGTATTGACATTGAGCAGGTTAAGGAAAAGGTTGAACGGATTGCACACAAGTTTATGCGTAAGGAGGAAATGGCGTTTATAAATACTGCCGACAAGATCAGGCAGCTTTATGTTTGTTGGTGCGCCAAGGAAGCAGTTTATAAATGCTACGGCCAAAAAGAGATATCATTTGCTGATAATATTCTGCTGCAACCTTTTAACTTTGAGGGACACGGTTGGGTAGATGCCCGACTGCTTAAAGGCGAAACAGATATTAAATATGAAGTTGGCTACCTTCAGTACCAGGATTATATGGTTGGCTACGTAAAAGGTTAAAACATGAAAAACAAACAGGTTTTTTTGCAGGATTGGGGATTGATTGATTACAAGGAAGCATGGGATAAACAGGAAGCTTTATTTGCCGAAACCGTAAAGGAAAAGATCGCCCAAAGGAACAAGGAGGTCGCTATTTTAAACGCTGACGGCCATACTTACGATCATTGCGTTGCCGATGAAACCCTAAATTATCTTGTTTTTTGCGAACATCCACATGTATATACTTTAGGTAAAAGCGGCAAACCTGAACATTTACTTTTAGACGAAAAAGGACTAAGGGAAAAGAATGCTGCTTATTACCCGATAAATCGTGGTGGTGATATTACCTATCACGGGCCTGGACAAATTGTATGTTATCCGATTCTCGATCTTGATAATTTTTTCACAGATATACACCTCTACCTGCGTACCCTTGAAGAAGCTGTAATACTTACCCTTGCCGATTATGGCCTGACAGCTGGCCGTTATCCCGGTTATACCGGCGTTTGGTTTGACGCGGATAATGAAAATGCGCGGAAGATCTGTGCCCTGGGTGTACGCTGCAGCCGCTGGGTAACTATGCATGGACTGGCTTTTAATGTTAATACCAACCTCGATTATTTTAAAAACATTGTGCCCTGCGGTATCGACGATAAGGATGTAACCAGCCTTGAGCGCGAATTAGGGCAAAAAGTTGATATAAACGAAGTAAAAAAAATCCTTACGCATCATATTTCCGTATTGTTTAATATGGAGATGATGTTATGAAAATATTACAAATTATTTTGATTGCTGTAACAGCCTTATCGGGATGTACAAAAAAGGCCATTGTGCCAGCCCCCGTTGTTAAAACTGACACTACCGTAACCACAAAACCCATGACTACTCCTGTTACTTACCTCGCCCTGGGCGATTCATATACCATTGGCCAGTCTGTACCTCAAATTCAATCGTTTCCGTACCAGCTTGTAAGCTTATTAAACTACTATCAGTTTAATGTACAAAAACCTGACATTATTGCTACAACCGGGTGGACTACCGATGATTTAATAAGCGCTATTTCCCGCAGTGACTTTAAAGATAACAAATATGACTTTGTTACTTTACTTATCGGGGTTAATGATCAACACGAGTATCAGAGCAAAGACAATTACCGGACCAAGTTTGCGCAGGTTTTACAGACGGCAATCAATTTTGCAAAAGGCGACGCCAGCCGGGTTTTTGTTCTATCTATCCCCGATTACGGAGTTACCCCCTATGGCAATGGAGGAGAGAGCATAATAGGCCCAGATATTGATGCCTTTAATGCAATTAACCGGGAGGAAACGGCAAAAGCTCACGTTCTAAGTTATATTGATATAACAGCTATATCAAGGTTGGCAGCTACAAACCCGTCATTGATAGCCGATGATGGCTTACACCCGTCTGCCCAAATGTATCAAATGTGGGTGCAGGCCCTTGAGCCTTCTGTAAAAGCCAGGTTGGAAAAATAAAATCAGGCCTTCTTTTTTGCTGCAATTTCTTCAATTGCCCTTGCAAATTTATCCAGGTCGTGCAAAGTGGTATAAACATGCGGGGTAACCCTTATACAACTGATATTCTCGATATTTATACCTACGACATGGATTTTGTAATTAGTGAACAAGGCACTGTCTAATTCGGCCGGTGTCATCCCGGCAATACTCACACCGCAGATGGCACATGAGTATTTGTCATTTAAAGAGGTGTGCAGCTTTACGTTAGGCAGATGCTCAACTTTTGTAGCCCAGTAATTTTTAAGGTAACGAATGCGTTCTTCCTTGCGTTTGCTGCCAATTCCCTCATGAAAATTAATGGCTTCACCAATTCCCTGCTCAATTGGGAAACTGCGGGTTCCCAACTCCTCGAACTTCCTGATGTCTTTACTATGCGGTTCAGCGCTGCTCGGCAGCGGCCAGATCTTCTCTATCTTTTCCTTTTTAACCCACATCATCCCGCTGCCAATTGGCGCCGAAAGGAACTTATGCAGGCTGGTGCCAAAATAGTCGCAACCCAATTCGGGAATCTTAAAATCAAGCAGGCCAAAAGAGTGAGCGCCATCAACTATTACCTCAACGCCCTTTGCGTGCGCCATATCCGCAATCTTCCTTACCGGCATTAGCTGGCCAATCCAGTTTACCATGTGGGTAATGTGGATCAATTTTGTTTTTGGGGTGATGGCAGCTTCGTACGCTTTAACCATCTCGTCATCATTTTCAGATGGCAGGTTAAGGCTTACCTGCGTATAAATAATACCATCGCGCATGGCCCTCTGCTTATAGGCCTGGATCATGTGCGGGTAATCGAACTTACTGCCGATAACCTCATCGCCACTTTTTAAATCGAGACCCAATATAATGGTGTTAAGTGATTCTGTGGCGTTGCGGTTTATAGCGATTTCTTCTGGGGATGTACCTGCTAGTTCAGCAAGCTTTTCACGCAGCGGTTCGCGGCCCTGGTCAAGAATGCGCCACATAAAGTATGATGGCCCCTCATTAACCATCTGATTATAGCGTTCAACGGCCTGTTGAACAACTATTGGCGAGGGCGAAACACCGCCATTGTTCAAATTAATGATGCTTGGATTTGCCGAATATGATCGCTGGATCACGCTCCAGAAATCCTCATCCTGCGCGGCCTGCGCTGGGGTGAGGTGGTTAATCTTTTGTGAAGCTTTTTCAAATTCTGCGGCATGCGCCGTATTAAAAAGGCTATTTACAGAAAACGCCCCGGCAAGGGTCGCTGCCTGTTTCAAAAATATGCGGCGGTCGTTTGTCATCATGATAAACGAATTTAGGGATTTAACTCTTGATTATCAATACGCTGCAAAGAAAATAATGAAATCTTTTAAATGCAGAATCAAGCATCAAAAACTAACACTCCGGCAAACTAATAGGGATATTAATAGCCAATCCGCCGTCCGAAGTTTCTTTATATTTCGAGTTCATATCCAATGCCGTTTGCCACATGGTTTTAACCACTGCATCAAGGCTTACTTTGGCATTATCAGGGTTTGTTTGAAGTGCAAGCTGGGAGGCAGTTATTGCCTTAATAGCCCCCATCGTGTTACGTTCGATACATGGCACCTGCACCAGGCCGCCGATTGGATCACAGGTTAATCCAAGGTGATGCTCCATGGCAATTTCTGCAGCCATCATTGCCTGCCGTTGCGTACCACCCAAACATTCGGTAAGCGCGGCGGCGGCCATTGCCGAGGATACGCCTATTTCAGCCTGGCAGCCGCCCATAGCTGCGGATATCGTTGCTCCTTTTTTAAATATACTTCCTATTTCGGATGCTGTTAGTAAAAATTGAACGATTCGTTCATTAGTGTAACCGTCACAAAAAACGATGTAATAAGCTAAAACAGCCGGTATTACACCAGCGGCACCATTAGTTGGCGCTGTAACCACGCGGCCAAACGAAGCGTTTTCCTCGTTAACGGCCAAGGCAAAACAACTTACCCAATCCAGTATATTTTTGAAACTTTCCCCTGTACTTCGGATTGCGGTTACCCATTCATCAAAATTACTGTAGGTACGATTACCGATCAATCTTTTATTAAGCGCGGCAGCACGCCTGTCCACGTTCAATCCCCCGGGTAAGGTGCCCCGGGTATGACAGCCCCTATAAATACACTCTTTTAACGCGGTAAAAATATTATTAAGCCCCTGCTGGGTTTCCCGCTCGCTGCGCCAGGCCAGTTCATTTTCCATTACCACCTCCGAGATCTTGAGGCCGGTTTTCATACACCAGTGCAGCAGGTTATTTGCCGTATCAATAGGAAACGGCAGATCGACTTCCAACTTTGACTGGTCATTGTCGCCGCCATCCTTTACCACGAAACCGCCGCCTATAGAATAGTACGTTTCTGAAACAGCAGTTCCATCGCTTAAAAACGCCTGGAAAGTAACAGCATTGGGATGATAGGGCAGACTTTCACTGAACAGGAACAACAAGTCATCTTCGGCATTAAAAACAACTTCCTTTTCTCCTCCCAAAACAAGTTTATGCGAATTCCTGATGTCGTCTGTTTTAGGCCCCACCTGGTCAACTTCGAAGGTTACAGGGTCATCTCCGCTTAAGCCTAATAATATGGCTATATCGGTACCGTGGCCCCTGCCTGTTTTTGCAAGCGAACCGTAAAGCAGGATCTTTACCTGTTCAACCAGTTCCAATACGCCTTTTTGCTGAAGCGACAGTACAAATTGCTGCGCCGCCCGCCAGGGGCCCAGCGTATGTGAACTTGAAGGGCCTATCCCTATTTTAAAAATATCGAAAACTGAAATTTGCTCTCTTTGCACGGGGTAAATTTACGATAGTATCCGCACTTTTTAGGGCTATGTTTTGATTATTCAAAATAGATTTATACATTCATAAAAAATAAAATCTTATCAAATGGACCTAACACAACCAACAGGGCAGATGCCCCCACCACGACCAAAGAACTGGCTCGTTGAGTCAATTTTAGTTACAATATTCTGCTGTTTACCTTTTGGTATAGTGGGTATTGTAAATGCTGCCTCTGTTAATTCAAGATATGATGTCGGAGATTATGCCGGTGCATTAAACGCTTCACAGCAAGCCGGCAAATGGACAAAAATCGGATTCTTTGTTGGAATTGGCGTGTATGTACTTTACATACTTTTTGTTATTGTGCTGGGCGTAAGTTTGATCCCTCACAACGGCTAATGACATTTTCAAGGGGCCTGTATTTTGCAATAGCACTTTTTGTTACAATTGGCTTAATATACTATTATTACGATCCTGCAAAATACGGGCTCTTCCCAAAGTGCCCGTTTTATGTTATTACCGGTTTAAACTGCCCCGGGTGTGGTTCTCAAAGGGCCATTCATTCCCTGTTGAACGGAAATTTCAAAGAAGCAGCCGGCTATAATATATTATTGATTATCAGCCTTCCATTTCTCTTCATTCACTTTTTCTATAAGATAAAGTCATTTATTCAGAAAAAAGATCTTAGGTGGAAAGTGATCTACCACCCGCTAACTCCCAAAGTAATTTTTCTGGTTGTGGTAATTTTTTGGATAGCAAGAAATATTCCCGTTCCTCCTTTTAGTTATTTATCAGCTGGTCATTAACAGATACCAGGTAATTATAGTCCTTTACAACAGTTTGTAAAAAACGCAGGTCATCCATTTTCACCTGCTGTGTTATGGCTAAAAGTTCCTTGGTACGGCGCGCAGCGCTATAAACAATTTCCGTATTCCCGGTTTTTACGTACGTGTTTATTACTTCCTGTAATATCACAATATCATGGTCCTTTAATTGAGTTACCTCGTTAAAAACCGGTACATAGTTTTCTACAGCAGGGGTAAAAGCCAGGGTATCAATAGTTGTTCGGGGATGGGTTTTAATCAAAGTGGTTCCTGCTACAATGTCGCCAAGCCGTTGGGTTTTATCTGAAACAGCGGCGCAGATTAATCCGCAGGCTTGAAATGTTAATGAAAAATCAACTATCCTGAACAACCAGCGGAGCATGTATTGACCAAGTGTTGGCCGTGCCCCGTTAAGGCTTATTATTTTTATTTTCATTATACGTTTGCCAAAGCTTTGCCCGTTCATGGTAATTTCACAAATGAGGTCGTAAAACACAAACATTATTGCATAAATAATAACCAATATGGTAATTGTCAATTCTGACCCCATGCTGCCCGTTATCCCTGCGATGATCAGCCCTGCAAAAAGGATGACTATAAAAAGGCCCATGTCAATTAAACGTGCAACAATTCGTTCACCTATACCGGCAATCTCATAGTCAATATCGATATTTTGCGGGGTGGTGATCCTGATGGTCTGCATATAATTATTAAAACTATTTTAAATTCTGATTATAGTTGAAAGATAAAAATTTGTAATTATTTTAACGGAATTATTTAATAATCAATTTTTAGATGCGCGAACCTCTGTTTGTTAAACAAAACTCAAATAAGTGGAGCAGCTACGAGAATACCTCTACAAACAATCCGGATGAACTTGCCGAACGGTTTATAGAGATAACTGACGACCTTGCCTACGCCAAAACCTTTTACCCAAAATCAAAAACTACCGTGTACCTGAATGGGCTGGCGGCAAAATTGCACCAGTCTATTTATAAAAACAAAACTGAGAAAAGTAACCGTTTTATTCTTTTTTGGACGCGTGAGCTACCATTACTATTTAAAACATACCAAAATCAGTTACTATATTCATTCCTGTTCTTCCTGGTGTTTACGTCGATAGGTGCCCTGTCGGCAAAGTACGATGAAAACTTTGTCCGCCTTATTTTAGGCGATCAATACGTTGATATGACCAACGCTAACATTGCAAAAGGCGATCCCTTTGGCGTATACAAACAAGCCGGCGAGTTCCCGATGTTTTTCATGATAGCATCAAATAACATTTATGTCGCTTTTGTAAATTTTGTAAGCGGTATTATATTTTCGGTAGGCGCGGTTTATTTCGCCTTCAGAAACGGCGTGATGCTTGGCTCATTCGAATATTATTTTTTTAGCAAAGGCCTTGGCATGCAGTCGGTTTTAGTGATCTGGATCCATGGCACGCTGGAGATATTATCCTTTATAATAGCAGGGGCGGCAGGCCTGGTATTAGGCAATAGCTTTTTATTCCCTAAAACTTATAACCGGTTTGTATCATTAAAAAAAGGAGCTAAGGATGGCATGAAAATGACCATTGGCCTGGTTCCGTTATTTTTAACGGCGGCTTTTTTTGAAAGCTTTGTTACCCGGCATACCGAAATGCCTGTATGGCTTAGCGTAAGTATCTTAACTTTGTCTCTTACCTTTATGATATGGTATGTAATCATTTATCCTAACATTTTAACCAGAAACCAAAAATCACATGACGCCAAAAATTGAACTCCAAAAAACACGCGACTTTGGAGAAATTATTACTGACACCTTTATTTTCGTCCGCCAAAATTTAAAGCCGCTGCTTTTATGCTTTTTTGTTTTTTCCGGTTTTTTCCTTATTGCCGGCACCATAGCATCATCTATGCAGCAAGTCAAAACGTTTTCTTTTGTAAATGAGAGCTTTGGCCCGGTTCGTTCTAACCAGTTATTCGGGTCATCAAATCCATTTACGAGGATGTTAGGTTTAGAATATATTTTAAGTATTATTTTTCTGTGGCTAAATTATGTTGCCATAACCGTAACTGTTTATTCATATATATGCATATACCGCGAAAAGGGTAACGTTGCCGCTACACCATCAGAAGTTTGGGGTTATTTTAAGTACTTCTTCTTCAAAATATTTGGCAGCAGCTTTTTACTTGGCTTACTACTGATAATCGGTTTTGTATTGTGTTTTATCCCAGGGATATGGCTTTACCCTATATTCGGGCTTATTTTCCCGATAATGGTGTTTGAAAATACTAGCCTTGGTTACGCATTTAACAAAAGTTTTAAGCTGATTAAGGATAACTGGTGGCTAACATTCGGTTGCCTTTTTGTTATAGGCCTTATCGTTTATTTCGCCACGGTTATTGTTGTTTTGCCAACAACGCTACTTAATTTAGGGAGCTTGTTCATTCATCCGTCTAAGGGAGTTCACCTGTCTATTACCTTATCTGTTATAACAGTTTTTTTGCAGCACCTTTGCCAGGTATTTTACATTTTCCCAATAGTTACCATGAGCCTGTGCTATTTTAATTTAAGCGAACATACAGATGGAACAGGTTTACTTGGCAGGATAAACCAACTCGGTAACATAACACCGGACGATACCACTCAACCCGAAGAATACTGATAATGCTACGTTACCTTTTCCTTATTTTAGTTTGTATTGCAGTGAATATGGGTTACGCTGCCGGTAAAAAGCCACCTGTGGTTAGTAAGCCGCCGGCTGTTTTAAAAACCGATAGTTCGGTAATCAAAACCAGGAGCTTCAATGAGCATGCCCTTGAAACCTACCGCAAAGCACCTGAATTTCAATACCACGATGTTGAGGTGCAAACTTCCCTATGGACAAGATTTTGGCGTTGGTTTTGGAATTGGGTCGCCCAATTATTCAGTTCTTTAAAGGTAGATGGGCATAAAAGCTTTTTTGACCTGGTGCTTTTGTTTTTTGAGTATCTCATTATTGTGCTGGCCTTGGGGGCCATTATATTTATGATTCTGAAACTTGTGGGCATTGATATGTTTAACGTATTGAGACGTAAACCTGTAGCGGCCGATATCCCGTACTCCGAATCGCTGGAGAACATCCATGAGATAAATTTTGATACGGAGCTCGACAAGGCCATCAACCAGCAAAACTACAGGCTTGCCGTACGGATGCTCTATTTAAAATGCCTGAAACAATTGAGTGATAGCCAATTGATAGATTGGCAACCCGACAAAACCAACAGTATTTATATAAATGAATTAGTAAACCCCGAACAACGCGATAGCTTTAAACTGTTAACACGGCAATTCGAATACATTTGGTATGGCGAATTTACAATTGATTCGCCTACGTTTAACAACATCCATTCACTGTTTAGGAATTTTAGAAACGGCAAGGCATGAAGGATTTCAAAATATACTTTTCAGTTGCTATTGCCGTGTTATTGGTTTACCTGGTTGCGCAATACAACAGGCCCATCCCTGTTAACTGGAAGCCTACGCTTTACTATAAGGATAAGATTCCCTATGGCACTTACGTTGTTTACAATCAGCTTAACGCAATATTTCCGAGCGCAAAAATCGTAAAAACCAATGCGTCAGTATACCATGCGGTGCATGATTCAATTATAACCGCGGGTAATTACTTAATAATTGCAAAGGCCGTTAAGCTTAATAAATTTGATTTTACACAACTTGTTAAGTACATAAAAGCAGGTAATTCTGTTTTTATGGCATCCTTTACCTTTGACGGTTTTTTAGCCGACACACTAAAACTGAGTACAAGTTTTGAGACGGCTAAGAACCAGGCGTCGTTAAACTTTACAAGCAATCAGCTAAAACAAGCTTCTGATTACACATTCGGCAGGGATATAAGTAACCAATTCTTCAGTTCGTTCGATACGGCAAAGGCTGTTGTTGTCGGCAAAAACAACAGCGGGCACAGTACTTACCTGAGTTTTAAATTTGGAAAAGGCAGTTTATACATAAGTGCCAACCCGCTTATTTTTTCTAACATAAGCCTGCTTAAAGGAAAGGGAGCCGACTATGTGGCGAAAGCACTTTCATACCTGCCCGAAACAAGCACCGTATATTGGGACGAATTTCAAAACGGGGATATTCCGGAAGATGAATCGCCGATGCGTGTTTTCTTTAGTAATCCAAACTTACAATGGGCCTATTATTTAAGTCTGTTCGGGCTATTGGTATTTGTGTTATTTGAAATTAAACGCCGGCAGCGGGTCATCCCTATAATTGAGCCGTTGAAAAACTCCACGCTTGAATTTGTGAACGTGGTAGGACAGGTTTATTATGAGCAACGAAACAATAACAACATCGCGCACAAAAAAATACTCTATCTTTTAACTTATTTAAGAGACAAATACAATTTAAAGGTCAATAAAATTGACACTGAATTTGCTGAAAGGCTTACTGCTAAATTGGGCATCGATAGCCGGGTTGCGCAAGACCTGGTTAACTATATCAATTATATAAGTGTGCAGCAAACGGTAAGCGATAGGGACCTTATTGAATTAAACCGATTTATTGAAAAATTTTATACCCAAGCCAGCTAATTATGGAAGACGAAATATTTGAACAACGAACCGATCTGAGCCGACTTACCACTGCGGTGGCACAAATAAGAGAATCCCTTTCCCAAATTATAGTTGGGCAGCACGATAGCATTGATCTGCTTATTGCAGGCATTCTTGCCGATGGGCATATTTTGATTGAAGGTGTACCGGGCGTGGCCAAAACGCTAACAGCCAAACTTATTGCCAAATCAATTGATGCGAAATACTCGCGAATTCAGTTCACGCCCGACCTGATGCCGTCGGATATTTTAGGAACCTCGGTATTCAGCCCGAAAACTACTGAATTTGAGTTCAAGCACGGCCCTATCTTCGGGAACATTGTTTTGATAGATGAAATTAACCGCGCACCGGCTAAAACTCAATCGGCCTTATTTGAAGTTATGGAGGAGCGGCAGCTAACCATCGACGGTAAAACCTATAAAATGGACGAGCCGTTTATTGTTTTGGCTACGCAAAACCCGGTTGAGCATGAAGGTACTTACCGCTTACCGGAGGCCCAGCTCGACAGGTTTTTATTTAAGATAGAGATCCAGTATCCATCACTAGACGAAGAGATCCAGATCCTCACTCAACAGCATCAGCAAAAAACCGTCGACCAATTGAGCAGCATTAAACCGGTGCTGTCGATACAGGATATTATTTCCATTCGCCAGGTGGTAAAGGGGCTTCATGTTGAAGACAAACTGCTTGTTTTTACCGCGAAGATCATCCACGAAAGCCGCAACAATAAATCGTTGTATTTGGGCGGATCGCCGCGTGCATCGCTGGCTATAATAAATGCAGCCAAAGCCTTTGCCGCCATCAATGGGCGTGATTTTGTTACTCCTGACGATATTATCCGTGCAACAGCCCCTGTTTTAAGGCATCGCATTATGCTAACGCCTGACAAGGAAATGGAAGGCGTTACTCCTGACGACGTGGTGGCCCAGATTATTCAGAAAATTGAGGTGCCGAGATAGGGGTTAGTTAATTAGAGGCTAGAGATCAGATACCAGGCTGAGCGGCTTGCAGAAGTTATTTAATATTAAGTGAAGAAAATTTATAAGCTATTTTATAAGGACCTGTTTTTAACCAACCGTCTTTTTATCGGGCTTGGCGGCTGTGTGGTGCTTTTTCTGTTTGCATTCTTTTTTCCCTGGCTGGATATAATTCCCGAACTGGCTTTCTTTACGCTGACTATACTTTTTGTTATCGACCTCGCTATGCTTTATCGTACATCAAAGGGCGTATTCGCAAAGCGCCATGCGCCGGAACGGTTGAGTAATAGTGACGACAATGAATTAGGGATCTATATAGAAAACTGGTATCCTTTTAATATCAGCATTGGGATTATCGATGAAATTCCCTTTCAATTTCAAAAAAGAGACGTTTGGTTTACCACCTCCTTAACCCCGCGCCAACGAAAGCGTATCAATTATACGCTGAGGCCAACCCGGCGTGGTGAGTATGAATTTGGCTATATCCGGGTATATGCAATGTCATCAATAGGCCTAATCAGACGACGGTACAGCTTTAGCCAGGGCGAAACGCTCCCGGTATACCCCTCATTTTTGCAGATGCGCAAATACGAGTTGATGGCCATATCAAACAACCTTTCTGAGATCGGTATAAAAAAGATCCGCAGACTTGGTCATAGCATGGAGTTTGAACAGGTAAAGGAATATGTGCCCGGTGATGATTACCGCACAATAAATTGGAAGGCAACCGCGCGCAAGGGCGCTTTAATGACCAACTCTTATATCGATGAAAAATCGCAGCAGGTGTATTGTGTGATTGATAAATCGCGGGCCATGAAAATGCCCTTTGACGGACTTAGCTTGTTGGACTATGCCATCAACGCAAGCCTGGTATTGTCAAACGTGGCTTTGCTTAAGGAAGATAAAGCAGGATTGATAACTGTAGCAGAAAAGATCGGGGCCGTAGTCCCTGCGGACCGCCGCCCTACGCAGATCAATAAGATCCTGGAGGTGCTATACAAGGAAAAGACCAGGTACCTGGAAACAAATATGGAACTGCTGTATGCTACTATCCGGAGTGTGATAAAACAGCGCAGCCTGGTGGTGTTCTTTACCAATTATGAAAGTATGTCGGCTTTACAGCGGCAGCTTCCATTTTTAAAACGGATAGCCAAATTCCACCTGTTGCTGGTGGTGTTCTTTGAAAACACCGAATTGAAAAAGGTAAGTGAACAACCAGCCGATGATGTAGAAGGCATCTACATAAAAACCATAGCCGAAAAATTCGCCTATGATAAGAAACTGATCGCGAAGGAACTATTGAAATACAATATACAGTCTATTTTAACCACACCGCAAAACCTTACCATTAATACGGTAAACAGGTACCTCGAATTGAAGGCGAGGCAAAAGATCTGATCAACCAGGTTTAGGGAAATTAATACCGGCAGCCCCAAGATCTTTAATGATCTTTTCCATCAGGGCTATTTTAACGTCCAGGAAATTGGCAGGCTCAACCCAAACGTTTACCGTAATCCTTATGCTGTCGCTATCAAGCCCTACCAGGCCAACTCTTATTGCAGGGGTGGTCAAAACATTTTTGGTTGATTTTATCGCATCCAGCATAACTTGTTTAGCTTTATCAATATCAGCAGCATAAGCCAGTTTTACATCAAAATCCAGGCGCCTTTTACCTTCGCGGGTTACGTTTACTATTACTTCATTAAATAGCTTTCCGTTAGGGATAATTACTGTTTTGTTATCCGCCGTTAGTAATACGGTGTAAAAGATCTGGATGGATATCACCTTACCTTCCTGTCCCTGCGCTACAATGCTGTCATCAAGTTCAAATGGCTTTAATAATAGAATAAGCACACCACCCGCAAAGTTTTGAAATGTCCCTGAAAGCGCCAAACCGGCCGCTACCGAAAACGCGCCGATGATGGTTGTGAAAATAGTCATTTCAAAACCTATGTAATTCATTACCCAAATGATCAGCAATACATATAAACTGGTAATGGTTAAACTTAAAATAAATGGCTGGAGGGATGAATGTACCGCTCTTTGACTGAGGCGAAGACGGATGCGGTTTCTCAGGAACCTGATGACCCAAAGGCCAATCGTAAAAACTATTATCCCGAAAACGTATTTAGGGCCCTGTGTGATGATCCAGGTGTGGAACTCTTTGTAAAATTCTTTAACTTCCATAAGATGGAAGCAAAGTTATAAATTTATTATTTACCGTAAATGGTAATGAAAAGTTCCGGGCCTTTAAATAGCACCCAGTCCAAAATCTGGCTCTGTAAGTGTTTTGCTGTTTCTGTTAAATTTTTCATAGTATTCATCCTTATTCAAAAGCTGTGCCTATTCAATTACTTTTGATTTCCCGAACAAAAATAAGGCTTATTGTAACCCGATTTTTACTTAATCAATCATTTGATTAACAAATGACCGTCCCTTTACCTTGCCATGACGAAAGCCCTGTATTTTAAAAACAAAACCCCTGTCTGTTTTATCAGACAAGGGTTTGTTTTTAGTCTATAGTCTTGAGTCAGTAGTCTAAAGTCAAAAAAGACTCAGAACTTAAGATTCAAGACTTAGGGCTTGCGACTCTTACATCATGCCGCCCATACCGCCGCCGCCCATTGGAGGACCACCGGCAGGAGCATCATCAGGATCGTCAGCCAATACACACTCTGTTGTTAACAACATAGCTGCAATTGAAGCTGCGTTCTCTAATGCTACACGACCTACTTTAGTTGGGTCGATAACACCGGCGCCAATTAAGTTTTCGTATTTATCTGTACGTGCGTTGTAACCGAAATCAGCAGTTCCTTCCTTAACCTTCTGAACTACGATAGAACCTTCGATACCTGCGTTTTCGCAGATCTGGCGTAAAGGCTCTTCAATAGCACGACGGATGATCTGGATCCCTGTGTTTTCGTCTTCGTTAGCGCCTTTAAGGTCTTTTAACGACTCAACGGCACGGATGAAAGCAACACCACCACCTGCAACAATACCTTCTTCAACAGCCGCACGGGTTGCATGTAAAGCGTCATCAACACGGTCTTTCTTTTCTTTCATTTCAACTTCAGAAGCTGCACCGATATATAATACAGCAACACCGCCTGATAATTTAGCTAAACGTTCCTGTAATTTTTCTTTATCGTAATCAGATGTAGTTGATTCGATCTGAGATTTGATCTGGCTTACGCGAGACTGGATCTCTTCTGCTTTACCAGAACCATTGATAACAGTAGTGTTGTCTTTGTCAATGATGATCTTTTCTGCAGTACCTAAGTAAGTAAGGTCAGCATTTTCAAGCTTGTAACCTCTTTCTTCAGAAATTACTGTACCACCTGTAAGGATAGCGATATCTTCAAGCATAGCTTTACGACGATCGCCAAAACCTGGTGCTTTAACAGCGGCAACTTTCAGTGAGCCACGGATCTTGTTAACTACTAAAGTAGCTAATGCTTCACCGTCTAAATCTTCAGCAATAATTAAAAGCGGCTTGCCGGTTTGAACTTGTTTTTCAAGTATCGGCAACAACTCTTTCATTGAAGAGATCTTTTTATCGTAGATCAGGATGTATGGGTTTTCCAACTCAACTTCCATTTTATCAGCGTTGGTTACAAAGTAAGGAGAAAGGTAACCACGGTCAAACTGCATACCTTCAACAGTTTTAACTTCAGTTTCAGTTCCTTTAGCTTCTTCAACAGTAATCACACCGTCTTTACCAACTTTTTCCATTGCTTCAGCAATTAACGAACCGATAACTTCGTCGTTGTTTGCTGAAATAGCTGCAACTTGTTTGATCTTGTTGTTGTCTTCGCCAATGCTTTGTGACTGAGCTTTCAGGTTTTCAACAACCTTTGCAACTGCTTTGTCGATACCGCGTTTCAAATCCATTGGATTTGCACCGGCAGCAACATTTTTAATACCTGCAGTAACAATAGCCTGGGCTAAAACCGTAGCAGTAGTAGTGCCATCACCTGCTATATCAGCAGTTTTTGATGCAACTTCCTTTACCATTTGTGCACCCATATTTTCAATTGGGTCCTTAAGCTCAATTTCCTTTGCTACAGTAACACCATCCTTGGTGATTGCCGGTGAACCGAATTTTTTATCAATAATTACGTGGCGACCTTTAGGGCCTAACGTTACTTTAACTGCATTAGCTAAAATATCCACACCGCGTTTTAGCGCATCGCGTGCTTCAACATTGTATTTAACTTGTTTTGACATGTTATTAATTTTGAATTAGTGAGTTAGTGAATGAGTGATTTTTAAAGTTCGCTTTAAAACTACCCCTTCATTCGTTTTATAGTTTCAATTTTGTTTATTAATGAGTAACCGATCTGGAATTAGGATTTAACAAATCACTAATTCATCCAATCAGTCGTTCACTAATTAAAGAACCGCGTATATATCAGATTCACGCATGATTAAATACTCTTTTCCTTCATAAGGGATCTCAGTACCGGCATATTTGCCATATAAAACCTGGTCACCAACTTTAACAGTCAAAGGCTCATCTTTTTTACCCTCACCAACAGCAACTACAGTTCCACGTTGAGGTTTTTCTTTTGCAGTATCCGGGATTATAATTCCCGAAGCAGTTTTCTCTTCGGCCTGAGCAGCTTCCACTACTACCCTGTCTCCGATAGGTTTAATGTTTAATGACATAGTTATACAATTATTAATTTTTATATTAATTTAAGTTTGCTCTGGTATTCATCATCAATTATGCCAAGCAGGCATAAAGGTCAAAATTGTCACACTAACTGTTCAATTGTCACCTTAATTTGTAATGATGTTTTTTATTGTTAACGATAGCTTAATCTATGATGCCATCGTGTCAGTATGCGCTAAAAAGCAAAAAGGCTTTACCCTGATAGCTATCGGGGCAAAGCCTTTTACAATATTTTATGGTTTTTTATTTTGCCTTGTTAGGAGCAGCCGGAACCGGTGTTTGAGCACCAGGTAAAACAGGAGCCGTTGAAGGTGCAGCAGTAGGCTTTGCAACCTTGTCAGCCTGTTCCTTTATTTGCGGGTTAGTGCTTTTTTCTACGCCACCCTTTACCGAAACATTAATTGCCAGCGATAAAACCATTAAAGTGATGGCCAGGATCCAGGTACCTTTTTCTAAAAAGTCGCCTGTTTTTTGAACACCCATTAACTGTGATGAACTTGAAAAATTTGATGATAAACCGCCACCCTTAGGATTCTGGATCAACACCATCAACACTAACAGGACACACACAATGATCGCTATGATCAACAATAATGAATACATTTCTTTTTATATTAATTGGTTTTCTTTTCTAACTGCTCAATCTTTTCCGCAAAGTAACGGCTTTTTTCCGGAAATCTCAACATCAATTTTTTGTATGATGCAATCGCCTTGTGGTACAGCATCTGGTCGGAGTAAATAGCGGCCAGTGTTTCAGATACCAGCTCATCCCTGTCTTCCGAACTTTTTTTCGCTTTATTCTCGTTATCCAGCTTATCACTGCTTTGCGGGCGAATCTGTGGTTCCTCCTGGATAAAGCGCTCTATGATTGCCTGCTCCTTAAGTTTAGTAGGCTCAAAGGCAGTTGGCTCAAATGATGGCGGCGGCAAACTCTTATCCAATTCCTCAACCGAGGTAATGTGGAAAATATTTTCGTAATACTGCTGCTGCAACTCGTCAGTGTTTGACTTCCGGCGGGTACTAACCGGTTCGGGGTTTTCCGGCGCTACATAAGGCTGGTAGATCCCCGAATGTTCCTTGCGTGTTTTATCAAGCCACCATAAAAAACTGTACGGCAATTTTTCGTCGTGGTATTTTGAAACATCCTGCTGGTCAGCTTCAACGTCAGCAGCATTTATAGGTTGTACCTCCTCATTTGCTAACGCTGGTTCCTGCTCCTTATGTTCGCCGAATGCGCGATCAAATGAAAAATAGTTGGAAGCCGCTATGTTGCTGATGATGTCCTTTTCAAGATCTATGTTTTCGATCCCGGTTATCTCATCAAAGGTTTCTTCTTCTATGTTATGATGATCTGCATGTTCGTTTTCAACGTGCGCCTGATGCTCTTCTTCAGTATGATTAGTTGTCTCTTCGTGTCTGTATTCGTGTTCCTGTTCTGTCACAGCCTGGTGTTCCTCGCCAACATGATCTGCAACTGCATGCTGCTCTTCTTCATGTTGATGTACCGGCTCTGCAAAGCCGTTATATTCGGCAGCTACAGGATCGGTAAATCCAGGCTCTTCACGACTCGGTTGGGGCGCAACATTTTCTTCGGCTGCATGATCTTCAACAGAATGTTCAACGTGTACAGCTTCTTCATGTACTGCCGAAGCGGCTTCATGTGTTATTTCTGAATGCGCATCCTCAGCGGTTGCCTCTTCGGGATCACGCGTCATTCGGTGGCCAAGGCCTTGGGCATAATTAATTATCGGTTCAGCAGCAGGGATTTCGTGTACAACTTCATCCTTTATTTCTGCAAGGCTGTTTTCATGTGTTTCTGCTACAGGTTCTTCAGCAGGATGTTCAGCGTGTTCAACAACGACCGCTTCGTGAGTTTCTTCAGTATGGCTTAACCAATGTTCTTCAACCGGGCTATCTTGTGCAGGCTCATGCTCATGAGATGAAATATGTTCATCCGCATGGTGTTCCTCTACAGGAATATCATGCGCTGGTTGGTGTCCGTAAGATACATTGTGTTCTTCGGTATAATACTCTTCAACCGGGATTTCATTTTCGGGTTGATGCTCAAGCGTTGCAACGGACTCCTCTACATGATGTTCCTCAACCGGAATCTCATTTAGGGCCTGATGCTCGTATGATTCAATTTGTTCTCCAACATGATGTTCCTCGACAGGGATCTCATTTATGGTTTGATGCACTTCGGTAAGGTGCTCTTCAACCGGATGATTATCTAAGATCTCATTTGTGGCTTCCTCTGCGTGATGTGCATCGGCAATCGTGCCAATTTCGTGTAAGGTCTCACCCTGGTGATCTGTAAGAGGTTCGGCAATCGTTTCAATTGCTGCATGATCGCTGAAATAATTTTCTGTATTAGCTATGTCAGTTGTTTCAGCCTGGTGTCCGTTAAAACGTACCGACGGGATATTATGCTGAACTATAATTTTTTCATCTGCTACGCCAATAAAGGACGAGGGTGCATTGATCAGCTTATACAGTGCCTTTGCATTAAAATAAACAGAGGCCTGCCTTAAGTTTTTTTCATCAGCTGAGTGTGCAAGCAGGGCTTGCAAAATCCCGCTTTGCGGAAAATCATTAACCAGGCGCTGTAAATTATAATTGTACAGGTGGGCATCATTAGCAGGATTGGCTAACAACGTCCATAAAAATTCGTTCTGATTATTACTATAATTCTGATCCACAGTTTGAAGCTACAAATTAATCCCAGTTTGCAAAAGCCCTGTTAAAAATATCTTCCGTTAATTGCTTGTTTATATCTGCTATTAACGATTGTTCAACCGGCTCTATCGCGCCCTTGAAATCTTTATATTTTGAAAACGGTTGTTCAAAACTAAGCTTTTTATCCGCATCATAAACATATTTCACATTCACCGTAATAGTTAAACGCGTTTGATCAGCTAATGGAGCTGTGGTATTGTTAGTAGCCTGTACCGATACCGGGGCAATACTGTAATCTGTTATTGTACCCGACATCACCGCATCGGCATCACCGGTAACCACATTTAAACTGGTTGTATTCCTGATCCTGTCCTTCAGCGCCTCGGTAAATAGCCGGCTTAAATTATTTACTACCAATTGCGATGTATTTTCAAAAAACTCAACCCGGATACTCTTCATGGCTGGCGGAATGGACGCGCCGGTAAGGCTAAGCTTATATGTACACGACTGTAAAACCCAAATTAAACCAATAAGCGTTAACGACAGCCCCTTAATTCTTTTCATTTAATTATAAATTTAATTCTTTTATTTTTCTGTACAAAGTTCTTTCCGAAATTCCCAGCTCATTTGCCGCCAGCTTGCGCTTGCCCTTATGCTTTTTCAACGCCTTCCTTATCAGGTCCGATTCCTTATCTATTAAGGATAGCGACTCCTCCACTTCTTCGGCATCCTGTGCCTGTGTGATGTTGTAAGGGCTACCGTTATTATTGTTATTAACGGGCTGCTGCAAAGTAAATTGTGAATCGGGTGCGTTTGGCAGGTCAATATCCCTGTATAGCTGATTTATAGTTTGCGAGTGATTGGCATGATTGATAGAAACGCCGCCATGTTCAATAATATCGGCTACCAGTTTCTTCAATTCCACCATGTCGCGCTTCATATCAAAAAGCACCTTATATAAAATATCCCGTTCAGAAAAATCTTCCTTTTGTTGATTCTCAACCCGCATCGGCAGGTTGCGGCCACTCACTTCCATAGGGATATAAGTGAGCAATGTTTGGGCCGTGATTACCCGGTCGCGTTCCAAAACAGCCAATTGCTCAGCCATATTTTTAAGCTGGCGTACGTTACCCGGCCACGAATAATTGATCAATACCTGCTGTGCTTCTTCGTCCAGCTGGATTGGCGGGGTGCGGTATTTATCGGTAAAGTCTGATGTGAATTTCCTGAATAGTAAGTAAATATCTTCCTTCCTGTCGCGCAACGGCGGAATGCGCAACGGAACTGTGTTTAAGCGATAGTAAAGATCTTCCCTGAACTTGCCGTTTTTAACTGCATCATATACATCTACATTGGTAGCCGCTATTACACGCACATTGGTCTTTTCAACTTTTGATGACCCAACCTTAATATATTGCCCCGATTCCAGCACCCTTAATAAACGGGCCTGTGTACCCAAAGGCATTTCGGCAATTTCATCTAAAAATATAGTACCACCGTTTACGGTTTCAAAATAACCCTTGCGCTCACCAACGGCTCCCGTATAAGCGCCTTTTTCGTGACCGAACAATTCGGAATCGATGGTCCCCTCAGGTATCGCCCCGCAATTCACCGCTATAAACGGCCCATGCTTACGCGGGCTCATCTGGTGAATGATGTGCGAAAACACCTCCTTACCGCTACCGCTCTCCCCGGTAATTAACACAGAGATATCAGTAGGCGCAACCTGGTTGGCTATATTTATGGCCCGGTTAAGCAAAGGCGAACTGCCGATGATCCCGAAGCGTTGTTTAATTTCTTGTATGTCCATACCCCCCGACCCCCTAAAGGGGGAGTTAGTTAAATATTTAGTTATTAATTCTTTACAGCCCCATATACTCCTGACGTACCATCAGGACGTAACTCCCCTTTAGGGGGTTTGGGGGCTCACCACTGTTCCCATCAAAGTAGCAGTAGTACACCTATCAACCAGTACGTTTACATACTGACCTGGCTTATAATTTTCATTAACGGGAAAAACAACAACTGTATTCTGATCGCTTCTTCCCGCGTAGTCTTTATCCGATTTTTTTGAAAAACCTTCTATCAATACCTTTTGGGTAGTGCCAACCAGTTTTTTCAAACGCTCGTGCGAGTGTTCCTGTTGTTTGGCTACCACTTCCTGCAGGCGGCGCTTCTTTACAGCATCCGGAATATCATCGGCATAACGTTTAGCGGCAAGTGTTCCCGGCCTTTCGGAATACATGAACATGTAAGCAAAATAAAATTTTACATGATCCATCATGCTCAAAGTATCCTGGTGCTCTTCTTCTGTCTCGGTGCAAAAACCGGTTATCATATCCGTTGAGATGGCACAATCCGGGATGATGCGGTTTATTGCAGCTACCCTTTCCATATACCATTCGCGGTTGTAAGTACGGTTCATTAATTTCAATACCCTGCTGTTACCCGATTGAATAGGCAGGTGGATATAGTTGCAAATATTCTCGTACTTAGCTATAGTATACAGCACATCGTCGGTTATATCCTTTGGATGCGAGGTCGAGAAACGAACCCTAAGCTCAGGGCTAATCAAAGCAACCATCTCCAGCAAGTTGGCAAATGTTACATCGCCAGCCTCGTGTTGTAAAGGCTGAACTTCGGTTAAGTCCTCTCCAGACGCTAGTACTTTGTCCAGCAGATCCATTCCGCCCAAAACCGGCTTTTCACTTTCGGTTTTAGCGATATCTTTCTCCGTAGATTTCCATTTGTACGAATCAACGTTTTGACCGAGCAAAGTCACCTCGCGGTAGCCTTTGTTAAACAGGTCTGTGCATTCGGCTACTATAGATTGCGGATCACGGCTGCGTTCGCGGCCCCGGGTAAATGGCACCACGCAGAAGGAACACATATTATCGCAGCCACGCATTATGGATACAAACGCATTAATACCATTGCTATTTAAACGCACCGGACTGATGTCAGCGTAGGTTTCCTCACGCGATAGAAGCACGTTCACGGCTTTTTGCCCGCCGCCAACCTGCTCAATTAAATTCGGCAGATCGCGGTAAGCATCGGGGCCTACAACTACGTCAACCAGCTTCTCCTCTTCTAAGAACTTCGATTTGAGGCGTTCGGCCATACAGCCCAATACACCTACTACCAGGCCCGGGTTCCTCACCTTAGCTACAGTAAAATCTCTTAACCGGTTACGCACACGCTGTTCAGCATTCTCGCGGATAGAGCAGGTGTTTATAAAAATAACATCGGCAGTTGTATAATCAGATGTGGTTTCAAAGCCCTGTTCCGATAAAATGGAAGCTACTATCTCGCTATCAGAGAAATTCATGGCGCAGCCATAACTTTCAATGTATAATTTACGGCCGTTATTGTTAATTGCCTTTGGTTCTAACAATAAGGCTTCACCCTGCCTGCTTTCATCATGTGTTTTATCCGGAACAACCAAATCCATCATCATTGTAAAAATTAGTCTGCAAAAATACATAAAAATTAAATACAGCGTGACATATTGGCAGTTATTTTAGTTTTGATTTTAAGTTGATTAAGTTAGAATGGGTTGAATAGGTTGATTGACTTAGGTTTAAACAGGGCTTATTTCCATGCTTGCCAATAAAATTATACCTAAAAATAATAACACAGATATTTAAGGCGTTTTCAAATCAGGGCCATCGATTTAAAACGGGAGCCTACCGTATCATTTTTCAGCTTTTTATATATGGGATTGTTTGACGGGTTGAAACAAAGTGTTGGTTTCAGCAAAAAACAGAGATAAAAGTTAATGTACCTGTCGCAAAAGTTAGTATTTTGCTGCACAAGTATAATACGTGTAAAAAAGACCGTAAAGCACGGCGGGAGGCCAGGAAGTGGGCTAATAAGCAAAAAAGGATTCTCTTGAAAAAGTAAAGCAAAACAATGGCAATTAATGGCGCTTAAATATTTACAGCACAAGTGGCAAAAAATATCCCTTGTTATCTTCCTGGTGTTTACTGTGCTGATATTGATACTGGCTTTGTTTGTAAACAGTTATTGGTCGCCGATACTGGAAAATAAAGTTAAGGACATCGTTACAACAAGCAGCGACAGCCTGTATACCGTAAATTTTTCGTCTGCCGAACTGCATGTACTTCGCGGAACCATTGTTATCAATAACATTGACTTAAAGCCCGACACCGCAATATATAACAGCAGGAAGAACCACCATATTGCACCCAATAACCTGGTTGAACTGCACATAAAAAAGCTGGTATTATCGCACATCCATCCCTTTAGTCTTTATTTCAGGCACAACCTCAATATTGGCAGGGTAATGCTTTATAACCCCGAACTATACATAAGCTTCCAGTTAAACCACGTTCGCGATACCGTGCTTAAGGACAGGCGAACGGCCTGGCAAAAAATCAAAAAAAGCCTTAACTATATTCATATCGGCGATATATTGATGGGCGATGTTAAGTTTAAGTATACCGATAATTCGGGACACAAAATAGCCATCTCCGAATTCAAGGAAATGAACCTGAGCGCACACGACTTATTAATAGACTCAGCCACTCAAACAGACAAATCCCGGTTGCTTTATTGCAAGGATATAACTGCCGAGCTTAATAATTATAAAGGGAACACCTCAAGCGGACTATATTCCTATAGTATCAATTCGCTAAAACTGTCAACTTCCAAATCGCAGCTAACCGCGCTCGGTATAAATTTAAAACCTGCAAGTACCGATGTGTTTTTTTCCAGGACCCACAGGGACCGTTTCACGCTGCGGCTTGATTCGGCGCAACTTAACAATTTCGACTTCTTAAATTATCATAAATACCGCATTCTTACCGGGACAAGGCTTACTATTAGCGATGGTTCGTTCCAGGTGTTCGCCAACCCCAACCATTCGTCAAAAAAAGAAAACATGGTAAAAAGTTTCCCCAATGCCGCTATCGATCGAATCGGTGACGATATAACCCTTGATACTGTTTTGTTCAGGCGAATGAACGTAATCTATAACGAATTTAATACAAAGTCGAAACAAGCGGGTTCGTTATCCTTTAATAATACCAACGGAACTGCCTTAAACATCACCAACAATAAAACGGCACTGCAAAAAAATAGCAAGTTCAATATAAAGCTTACCAGCTATTTTATGAACCGCGGCAAGCTCAGCACTGAGTTTAACTTTAACCTTACCGACAAGGATAACGCATTTAATTATAAGGGCACACTGGGGCCAATGAAATTACAGGCGCTTAATCCCGCAGTAATGCCGTTGGCTATGCTCAAGGTTAATGGCGGCACGCTGCAGCAATTCAGTTTTGACATTATTGCAAACAACGCTGTAGCAAAAGGAAGAGTGGAAATGCTGTACAGTGATGTAAAGGTAAGTTTGTTAAAGGCTGATACAACGAACGATAAGTTAAAAAAGAAGCTGATAGAATCGTTATACGCCAACATTTTCATACTTAAACATAACAATCCTGATAAGCCGGATGAACACCCCCGCGTGGCTTTTGTACAATATACGCGTCCGCCCGAGAAAGCTTTTTTTAGCTCAGTATGGCAAACGCTGCTCAGCGGGATAAAGCCATCTGTTGGGTTAGATAAAAAAACCCAGCAGGCCATTGTAACAATGCAGGATCAGCAGGCTGAAAATAAGCGCGACCACCAGGAACGAAAGGCCGAACGGCTAAAGCGAAAGGCGGAACGAAAGCTAAAGAAGGAATTGAAGAAGTCCGAAAATCAGTAAAGACCGAGAAGCCTGGAAGATTTAGAAATGTCCAAGCCAATGCAGCTTCTTCGGACTTTTCCGACTTCCGGACTTTCGGACTACAAAAGAATCTTTCCTCCCCGTGCAACATTTTCCAGCACAAGTGCATCTTATCATTAAAGCATTAAACTAAATAATTATGAAAAGATTAGCTTATACCATTTTTGCAGCTGTATTGATGGTTGCTACAACATTAACAGCGTCGGCGCAATCGCAGGAAACACGCCAGGTTTCAGGATTTCACGCTATTGCATCAGGTGGCTCCTTTGATGTACATGTAAAAATAAACGGGACTGAAAGCCTGAAAATAAGCGCGTCAAGCGAGGCGATCAAAGAAATTGAGACTTATGTTAAGGATGGTAAACTCCGCATTAAATTTAAGGATGATCATGAAAATGCTGATTATGGCAGAATAGACATTTATATCACCGCAAAATCGCTTTCAGAACTTGATAACGCCGGCTCCGGTTCAATTAGCGTCGACGGAACTGTTAGCGGCGACCGTGTAAACATCTCCATAGCCGGTTCAGGAAGTGTTACATCGTCTGTTAAAGCGGGTGAATTCCATGCTTCCATCGGCGGCTCGGGATCTCTTAAACTTAACGGAACAGCTGACGCATCAAAAATCAACATCGCAGGCTCAGGGGAATTGAATGGAAAAGGATTTAAAACCAGCACTGCGAATGTTACCATAGCAGGTTCAGGCAATGCTTACTTTGGCGCCGATAAAACTATCAAAGCAAATATCGTAGGATCAGGAAATGTTGTTTACTCCGGCAATGCCACATCTGATAGCCGCACCATTGGCTCTGGAAGCGTGAGCAAGGAGAATTAAGCCGAAAGATTAAAGCAAAAAAGCACTTTAATAACTTAATATATATATTTCAAGCTGCCTTAACGGGCAGCTTTTTTGTGTCCTTACACTCACTATCTCCATCACGTCATTGCGAGGAACGAAGCAAACTCTGCACAGGATAATCAATGAAGCTTTATGTTGTTGTGACCTTACAGCCCCTGACTGCACGCCATAGTATTATTGTTCCCTGATTTGCATAGTTTAGAGTTTGCTTCGTTCCTCGCAATGACGCGCGGGAGTGGCTACTGCAACAACAGCTTTAAATTAATTCCAAAATTGGTAAACGCCGTATTAAATGTTTGCGAGGTATATGGCCGGGTGATGTTAGAGTCGTAGAAGATGTTGAGGTTAAAGCGTTGGTTGATCACATAATCTATCGACGGACGAACGGTAATATTTTGTGCGCCTGATGATATTTCAGCCGCCTGCACATCGGCACGGTAGATGAGCGTTTTCAAATCCTGCAAAGAAAAATCAACCTTAAAGTTTACATCATTATCCTGCTTGCCGCTGAACAAGCCAAACGGGAACCTGAAATTTTTTGTATGATAACCCCAGCCGAACACGAGGTCGCGTTCATTTTGCTGGGCAAGCTGGCTGTTCAGCATGCTCAGGCTTAACGACCGGCTCTGACGATATTCAAAATTACCGGTCATGTTATTTTTAAACCGTGCCGACAAACCTATCAATGGCACAAATTGCTCGAAAATAGTAACCTGCGAAAACTGGTAGAATGGCAAAAAGTCGTTATTGGCATCCCTTGAGCTTACTGCGCCATTAGTTGCCTGGTACTGTAATAAGGTTGTAAAACCCGATACGCTATAAGTAGACCGATAACCGTGCGTTACATCAAATGAATCAAACATGTCCATAAAGAACGGTACGTGGCTTAACCCGTTATAGGTTATCTGCCAGTTAGGAATTGGAATATTGGGAAACTGGCTAAGGCCCGATTTGCTTGCATCCTTGCCGGTATAGGCAGCAAGAAACGCCGGTACCAGTACGTTTTGTGAATTTGCGCTGTAACCATCTGTAAAGCCACCGACAGGCGCTGCGGTTGAATTAGGATTAAGCTTGCCTAACCGTTGCGAAATAACAGCCCTGTCGTCCAAAAACTTCTGGAACGTTGGCGAAGTGTTGTCTACACCCTTTGTTTTCTTAAAAGCAGTATTTATGGTCAGATAGGAAACGGTATAATCACCGGAAGTTACCGGGTTAAGGTTTTGAATGTTGTTTGATCCATCAAGCGATTTAAAGGTGGTTTGATAGGTATGATTCTGCGTTTTAAAGGCCTGCAGTTCTATCCTCAGGTATTTAACCGGCTCAAAGGTTCCCTTCAGGTGCAGGTCTTCATTCAGCGTTTTTACGTAAAGTTGGTTCTGAAGCGTGTCCGTACTTATCCAGCCGTTGGCAACTGCCTTTTGTCTTAGGTCGGTCTGGCTGCCTAATAAAAATCCTATGCCCGGAGCGCCATAGCTCAAATCCTCACCTAACAAGTTTGATTGCGGCAAATAGCCCGGGATAAATGTACCCTCGGTACGGGTGTAGGTACCGCTCAGATTTTTGATGGTGGTCAACAGGCCCACAAAAAATTTGGTTACGCCGTTTGTATTGTCGGGGCCCATCGCCCTTTTTATAAACTTGAACTTGTTATAAAACTGATCGAAATTTAATGTTGGGTTCAGCTGGATGGTGCGCGAGTTCTGGATACTGTTGCCCACATCATACTGCGGATCGTTTATTGCAAACAGCGGTTGGGTTTGCCAGTTAAAGTGCGTGCTGTAATGGGCAATCATGCTTGTCCAGTCCATACCCGGTATTTTGGCAAGTGGCACCGTGTAGTTAAAGTTTATGGTATGATTATAGTTGGTGTTGCGGCCCAGGTGCAGCAAATTGTTCCAAAGCGTATCAATTTTCAACCCGTTTATGCGCCCGGCGGGTTCGTCAACTGTCGAAAGATTGGTAGCATCGATATCCATAGTGAGCGATTTCGACAAGTTCCAGCCAATCCCATAAACCCTTGTAATATTAAAGGTTTTGTTAAACGTGGTTGGGATAGGAATAAAGTTATTCGGGTCGTTATTGCGCAAAGTGTTTTCCGAATAAAAACGATCGAAGCTGATGCTGAAGTTTAAACGCGTCGGCAGGATGCTGAAATTAACATCGCGCAGGAGCGCCAGCAGGTTATTTTTTATCAGTTTGGAAAAGGGGCTATAATATTTAGGTTGATTGGTGTAATTATAATCCAGCTCAGCCTTATAGGTTTTCTCCAGGTCGTTCTGTGTGGTATTATCATGGTGCTGGTATTCTGAGTATGAATAGGTAGCATTAAAGTTCGATACATCCCATATATGTGGTTTAGCCTTGGTGTCGGTTTTGGCTATATGCACGTTAGTGAAGCTGAAACTCTTTCGAAGTGTATAATCTTGCGCAGCATTTTTTATCGAATCTCGTTTCCTGGAATCACTGGTAGCGTTAAGTGTTTGTTTCAGGGTGATATCTGGCGATGATGGATCATACTCAGGTGTGCTCACCTGCGATGACACATTGATATAAGTCGGGATATGTACCCCTGCCTTATCAGGAAAGAACTTTCCGAGCTCTAAATTTGCGGCCACATCATAAACCTGGGTATCATACAGGCTCCGGTCTGCCAACCTGGAGTCGAGGGTACCAAAGCCCACGGTGGTTTTACTGCCTGATACGGTTATATCAGCGAAATCGGCAAGCTTGGCATCAACCCTTGCAGTTGCGGCCCAGCCTCCCTTTTGGTCAAAATCAGTAAGGCGCAACTCGTCAAACCACAAGGTTCCATCCTTGTCGAGGCCGTCGTCATTACTGGCGTTCGATGCCGGCTTTAAGGGGTTACGAACACCCAGCATTACCGCTGTAAGCCGGCTCAAATCCGGCTGCCCTACAATTGTGATCTTATTGTGCCCGTCAGAAACCGTGAACGGCATAGTCAAAGGCCACGGTTTACCCTGGTACTTGGCATTGTTACGGGCAAGCTTAGCCGTTGTAAGCAATGATAGCTGCAGGTCAAGCTCATTTACATCGGGCCAGATAGAGGTTGGGGCCGAGGTTCCCGGCTGGGTTATTTTAAGCGGAATTTCGTATTCGTAGTAGTTATCTACATAGTCAACTCCAAGGCGTATAAATGCGCTCAGGTCATTATCCTTTAACTGCGTACCCTCTGCGTGTATAAACATTTGCATGGTTTTATACTTGCGCAGATCGTTATTAAATAACCTGAATGCGGCCCGGGAATAGCCATCACGTAATGCTGTAACTTTTAACGACAGCGATTGCTCGTTCAGCTTTGTGTTGGTCTGAATGTTGTTATAGTCAGTTTGACGGGTAATGCCCGGCGGAACCACATACGGGATTGGCTGGCGGTTACCGTTCTCTTCAATGTTTACAGTTTCCACATCCAGTACAGAATTATCAAGCGGCGGATTAACTATCGATGGATCGGCAATCACATTGTTTGGATTGTTCTCGGTGTTAAAGGCGCGCCACTCACCGCGTACCAGTTGCAATGAAGCAAAACGCAAAACTGCTGTATCCGCAAAATTTGTCATGAACATGCGCATATAGCGGATGGACTTAAAATCCTGGATGCCGCCGATAGCCTGCTGATATGAATTAATGGGCACCCTGAACTGGTACCAGGTAACTTGCTCTGTATTTCCGTTTGCCAGTTTAACGTTTGAGGTAACCTTGTCACTGATAAAGTTCTTGCCTACAACCAGGTCAGTTGGTCGCATGGAAACTTTGTATTGAAAGTACTCATCGTCCTGGTCCATGTTGTTGTCATGGTTGATGTCTTCACCATCGGGTATTGAGGTGGATGCAGATGTTTGTAATCCCAACAAGGCCTGAGATTGTTCGGCTGTTGGCGAGTTACCATCGGTACCGTTATACCTGCTGTAACGTTGTAAGATGCCGGCGGCGGTTTTATCAAGCTCAGGCCCCTGGTAATATTGGTAGTCATCCGAAGATGGATCCGCGGCAAATGCTGTTCCCGCAGCCGAATTGAGCTGGCCTTTAATTTGAGTAACCACACCCGAGAACTTCTTTTGCTCGTCGGCATCATTTAACCCATCAAGGCCCACGTCCTGCAGTTTACGCGATGAGGGATTATTATCGAATGAGTTTACAACCGGCTGCAATTTTGATACCCGCCCCCAGGCAGTTTCATCAATATTGCTTAAATTTCCATCAACAGGCAGTCCATTTTCAAGGCTCTTACGCCCGTCCTTTAATATATCTTCAGAGATGTTTCCAAGGTTAAAATATAAATCACCACCGGTTGAGTTTGTCTTGTAAGTGAATGGGTCCATCACCCAAAACTCTATGTACTGTACATTTAGCGATTCAAAGTCATTGGCATTTATTCCGCGAACTATCCCACCCCATTTACCCTGTGGATTTTGCATCGTACCGTCTACATTGAGCCCGCTTGTTCTGAAGTTATATGGCCCTCTCACCATTGGATAATAGGCGAGGTCTAAGGTAGCAATGTTCAACGGCTGCCCTGTAGGCGACTGCTTATAGGGATAAACTTCATTTTGCAGGATCTGCCTTACATAGTTGTTTGATAGCTCGTTGCGGCTAACCGGGATTTTGCTGGATCCGGTGTAAAATACAGGGTCGATATTATAAAAGGCCAGCCGGGCTCGGTTATAGCCGTAACTCAGGTCGTTAAATGATTGCGACTCCGGGAATTGTGGCATCTGCGGCGTTCCTGAAATCTGCCAGCTGTTAGCGCTCTTTACGTCGATGACTGATTGACTGTTCTCGAAATCGTCGAGATAGGAGGTTCCGTTCTTTGATCCCGCGAAATTCAGGATCGATGGGCTACCGGGCAGCAATTGTGCGAATTCACCATTGAAGCTAATTGACGAGGGCGCTTTGGTATGAATAAACGGGATCTTATCAACCAGGCGGGTCAGCAACCGGGAGTTGGCGTTATAGTTAACATCGAACCCATAAATAGTGTTCGAGATCGATTCCTCTCCGATAATTTCATTTTGGGTGATAGGCTGCTCCGTCAAGTGCATAATGGTTGCGCCAATGTTCAGGTTATCATTTACCTTGTAATCAAACCTCGACCCAAATAATGATTTTTGCTGTACGCCAAACAGTTCGTTGTTCTCAACCTTTACCGTAATAGGTTGGCCTGATGAAAGTAAGGCTGTGTTGAGGATCCTGATCCGGCCTGCACTATAATCAATGGTATAATCGGTGCCCTCCACCAGTGTTAACGTTCCCGCATTTACAATCACAGATCCCTGCGGAATATTAACCGCATTCAACTGGTATTCCGACCCGCCCGTTGCTGTGTAGGTACCTTTAATGAGGTACCTGTTTAACTGTGGAAAGAATTGCTGCGCGATGGTTTTGGTCGAATCGTATAATTGCTGGTAAACATAGCGCTTGGCCAGGTCCGTTTCACTGGCCGTAAATTGTTTAGCAAGATCGGAGCCAAAAGGTTCCAATTCCGGGAAAATGATCCGCCCGTTTTGTGAGTCGATAGTTATCCCCTCTAAAAAATCGAAATAACCGTCCGGCTGCTTGTTCTGTTGCTGATCGAGGTTATCCAGGTTGGTGAGCTGGATCCAGAGCTTGCTCTTGGTGTTCTGCCCCTCCTCCATAACGGTTTTTTCAATGCCGGATTTATCGTCCAACCGGGTTACGGTCAATTTAAAATCCTTAGGCGCAACCTGGAATGAGTTTAACGAGTAAATGTTCTTCATCATCAGCTTCCAGGTTGGCAGGCTGGTTTTGAGCAGTTGGTTTTTCAACAGCTTTACATATAAAACCTTTGGATTAACCGGGTCAACCGGCACATCGCTCGAAAACTCACCCACCTGGTATTGCACACCGTTGTAGGTATATTGGTAAGCCACTGCCAGCACCTCGTCGTTATTTAACGGGTAATTTAGGGAAATGTAGCCCAGTTGTGGATGAAGTGTAAACTCCTTAGCAGTTAATTTACGCGCATAGGTCAGTTTGCTATAGTTATCGGAGCCACCGGTATTTTTAAAGTAGCTGCCTATGGTATTTTGCGGATCGTTTGTTAAACGGGTGGCGGCCGGTAAATTTGCAAGCAGCGTGTTTGACTGCTGCGGGAAACCCGGGCCTTTAAAACCTGCCGGCAAACCAGAATAAGCCGGCCCGCCATGAACCAGTGTTTTGTTGTATGGCGTGTTTTCGCCAAGGTCCATCATTGCAAGCACATCCCTTGAATCAGTAGTGGTATTGGTGCGGTTGGTGGTCCAGACCTCAATTTTTGTAATGTTTATGTTTGATGAGATGATCGGGATATTGGATAACGCCTTGTTATAATTATTCCGGAAAAACTGCGATAAAAAGTAGTGACGGTTGGCTTCATAGTCGGCAGGGGTAAATTTAAACTGTCCCTGCTGAGCGCCGTTTGTAATGGTAATTGTTTTTGACTGCGACCGCTGTTGCGAAAAAATGGTAGTAACATCCAACCGGCCAAACTTCAGCTTCGTCTTTACGCCAAACAGCGCCTGGCTACCGGTTATCAGCGTAGTGTTTAACGGCATACTTACCGTACCGGCCTCTATCTTTTGAATGATCTCATCAGGCTTGCCCGTATAATCCAGCTTTATTTGGTTCTCAAACTGGAACTGCGCATCGGTATTATAGTTCGTGGTAATCTTTAATTTATCACCTATGTTGCCCGTTACATTCAGCTGGATCTTCTGATCGAAATTAAAGTTGAACTGTGTACGCTGCCGGGTATTAAACAAGGGGTTTTCGTTCTTATTTATTTGCCCGGTAAGGATCGCCTCGGCAGAGCCCTGCGGCCTGATGTCGATGGTCGAACCTCCGAAGATCTGGTTGAACGTTTGGCTCCTGATCTTCAAAGGTGGGATAAATCCCGGCTGTTGCGACTGGTAAGCATAGGCGTCAGACGCTTGCTTAAAGTTTTCACGCAGATTTTCCCGTTCCTTTAAACGCAGGTATTCGTCAAACGTAAGATATTGCGGAGGACGCCACAGCAGGTTACCAACCCGCTCATACAGCACGTACCTGTTTGTTATGGCATCGTATTCAATGGTACGAACAAGGTTTATCGGGTCGGTATTAAAAACTCCCTGGCGCAGGCGCTGGTTGTTTGACTCATCGACCTTCGCCGGAATCTGAACTTTAGCAGAATCGGCCTTTTTACCTGTCGTTGGTTGTTGTGCAAAAGCAACCTCCACCCCGCAAAATGCGAAGACAAAGGATAGCATTAAAACAACTTTCCAGGTAAAAAATCTAATCAAGCTTGTTAAAAATTAACGTAATTATAAACTTTTTAAGGCCGCTTTAATCAACTGTTCAACAGTTAAATCGCCGTTATTTTTATTAATTTCCTGGTCAATAGTTTTTTCTGCAACGTTGCGGGCAAAACCCAGCATCACCAGGGCAGATAAGGCTTCCTCACGCACTGTTTTGTTTAACGGAACTGTACTTAAAGTATCCGATCCCTCCTTTTTCAACTTGTCCTGCAGCTCCAGTATAACTCTTTGCGCCGATTTTGGGCCTATGCCCTTGATCCGCTGGATCAATGAAACATTCCCGGAAATGATGGCATTCTGAATTTCCTCCGGCGTAATTGATGACAGCATCATTCGCCCGGTGTTAGGCCCTATCCCCGATATGGAGATCAGGTGCAAAAACAGGCGCCGCTCACCCTCGTCAATAAAGCCATATAATGTGTGGGCATCCTCCTTTACGTGCAGCCAGGTAAAAAGCTTGCAGCGCTCGCCGGCGCCCAATTTTGAATACGTGTTAAGTGAAATATTGATGTGATAACCCACTCCCCCGGCATCTATCACCACAAAGGCAGCGCTTTTAAAAACTAACTTACCGTCGATATAAGCGTACATATTTATTCTTTAATTATTGATAAGTTAAAAGCGAAAGGTAAAAGGTTTTTTACTGTTTCTGAAAAAAATCTTTTACCCAAAACATATTATATTTTGATATTAAAGAACAAACGTTTTTATATGATTTAAGAAACATCCGGCCGCTAATTCCAGGCGAAAGATATAAGGTTTTTCGACAGATTCGGGTTCAATACTATTAACAAATTAACATTTTATGTTAAAGCATTACAACGCACAGTAAGGTATTTTATTATGGAATGAGGACTTGCAAGCTTTTGAAAAATTTAGCAGCCGCCAGGTTCTCATTCCTGCTGAACTCACCCGGCTTTTTCCTGGGCATCAACTACGGCAATGGTGATCATATTTACTATTTCACGCACCGAGCTGCCCAGTTGGAGCACGTGTACCGGCTTCTTTAATCCCAGCAAAATAGGCCCCACTGCCTCAGCGCCGCCTATTTCCTGCAATAATTTATAAGCAATGTTACCCGATTCAAGATTCGGGAAGATCAATGTGTTTGCAGGCTTGCCCTTCAATGTCGAGAATGGAAAATTATCGGCAAGCAGATCAGCATTCAATGCAAAGTTGGCCTGCATATCACCATCGATTATCATCTCTGGGTATTTTTCATGTAGGATCCGAACAGCTTCCCTTGTTTTCTCAGGAATAGGCCCCTGGTTTGATCCAAAGTTTGAATAGGAAAGTATGGCAACCCTTGGGTCGATATTGAATTTCCTGACCGACTTTTCGATCAACACCGTAACATCAACCAGGTCCTGTATAGATGGGTTTACATTAACCGTTGTATCGCCAAAAAATACCGGCCCCTTTTTGGTGATCATCATATACATACCTGCCACCCTGCTCACACCGTCTGCGGTACCGATAATATGCAGCGCCGGTTTTATGGTGGTCACATAATCCTTGGTCAAGCCGGAAATTAAGGCATCTGCCTCTCCAAACTGCACCATGCAGGCACCGTAGTAGTTACGGTCGTGCACCAGTTTTTTCGACTCATAAACCGTTACACCCTTGCGCTGGCGTTTTTTGTATAAATATTCAGCATATTCATCCAGGCGCTCACAGTTTTCGGCTGGGTCGATAATGGTTACATCGCCCAATTCGATGTCAAACTCCTTCATTATCTGTTTTATCCGGGTAACATTTCCCAGCAAAATAGGTGTGGCTATCCCCTCTTCCTTAACAATCTGGGCAGCTCTTAAAATTTTATAGGTGTCCGCTTCCGCAAATACTATTCGTTTTGGGTTTGATTTTGCTTTGTTTGTAAGATTGCGTAACAGCTTATCATTGATGCCTATCCGCATCCTTAGTTCTTCGGTATAGGCATCCCAGTCGGTTATTGCCTTACGGGCTACACCAGATTCCACTGCTGCCCGCGCTACTGCTGATGAAACTTCGGTGATTAGCCTTGGATCCATCGGCTTGGGAATAATATAATCCTTACCGAACTTTAAATTGGTGGTATTGTAGGCAAGATTAACCGCCTCAGGGATTGGCTTTTTCGCCATTCCGGCTATAGACCGGACTGCAGCAATCTTCATTTCTTCGTTAATGGCAGTCGCCCTTACATCAAGCGCACCCCTGAAAATGTAGGGGAAACCCAAAACGTTATTTACCTGGTTCGGAAAATCAGAACGACCGGTGGCCATAATGATATCCTTACGCGAATTAATTGCGAGGTCGTATGCAATCTCGGGCTCGGGGTTTGCCATTGCAAAAACCACCGGATTTTTCGCCATGCTCTTCAACATGTCGGGAGTAACTATATTACCGGCAGAAAGGCCAACAAAAACATCGGCATTCTTCATTGCCTCGGCAAGTGTCTTTATATCGGTACGGGTGGTGGCAAATTCAAGCCTTATTTCGTCAAGGTCGGTACGGTTCGGAGTTATTAAACCATTCACGTCAAACATCACCAGGTTTTCCCTTTTAACACCCAGGGCCAGGTACATTTTTGAACAGGAAACTGCGGCAGCACCAGCACCGCTAACCACCATTTTTATTTTATCAAGCTTCTTTCCCTGGATCTCGCAGGCATTGATCAATGCTGCACCGGAAATGATCGCCGTACCGTGCTGGTCATCGTGCATCACGGGAATCTTCATCTCGGCCTTTAGCCTGCGTTCAATTTCGAAACAGGTTGGAGCAGAGATATCCTCCAGGTTGATGCCGCCAAAAGTTGGTTCCAGCGCCTTTACAATGTTTACAAATTCATCAACCGTTTTTGCATTTACCTCTAAATCGAAAACGTCGATATCGGCATAAATTTTAAACAGCAGGCCCTTACCTTCCATAACCGGTTTACTTGCCTCGGGCCCAATATTACCCAGGCCCAAAACTGCCGTACCGTTGCTGATTACACCAACAAGGTTACCCTTTGCTGTGTATTTGTAAACATCTTCGGGGTTGTTGGCAATTTGCAGGCAGGGCTCAGCCACACCGGGCGAATAGGCCATGCTCAAATCACGCTGCGAGTTGGTGGGTTTGGTAGGTACTACCTGTATTTTACCGGGGCGTCCCTTTGAGTGGTAATTTAACGCGTCCTGGTTACGGGTGGTGGGTTTGCTCATCTTCTCAGTTACTGGTCAGGCCGCAAAATTACGGATAAAGCTGAAAGGACGAAGATTAATTTCGGATTTCGGAGGTTTGATTTCGGAATTATTGTCTGAATCAGAATTTCCAGAATTTATGAATTTGCAGAATTAGGAAATTTTTATGCTTTGGGTCGTCCAAAAAACAAAACGTAACCATTGGCATCCATTACTTCAAACCCGCGCAAATTATCGCTGTTGTCATGGATGGGCTTCCGGAATGTGGCGCCGGTTGAACTGAATTCCTCGAATAACGCATCAGGGTCATCCGCAGAAATGTAGGCATCCCAGGGAGCCCATTCATGCCGGGTGTGATTGGGAATAGGTTTTATGTCATTAGTAATAGCCTTCAGCATAATTGAAACAGGGCCGCGGCCAATCATCGCCCAATATGGATCACCATCAGGGCCGGTATACCATACTTCAAACCCAAGTTTATTTACATAGAAATCCACCGAGTCTTTTAAAGTGGAAACGATAAAAAAGGGTGAGATGAAATTAAGGTTTGCCATCGTTTTACTTTTTAATTTAAACGCATTCAGTATTATTTCAACCACAAATTGACGTATAGCCTTGGGTTGGAATTACCCCACTTAGCAAAAAAAGGGGTTTACACGGGTTTACATAATTTAGGGGGTTACATCAATTCAAATATTTGATAATCAATAAATTAACTCTATTATTTTATAATAAGTATGCATTTTGTGTAAACCCTGCCAGGTATCATTTTATAAATGACGCCACATTAGCATCACCGTTACTTAAAGTTAAGAAAAGACAGCATTATTGAACTAGCTTATCTTAAACAAAAAAGGTATCTCACTCTCGTAAAATACCTTTAACATATTTTCTTACTTCAGCATTCGTCAATTTCTATTTCCGAAATCGAACATCCGAAATCCGAAACCAAATTACCCTTTGCTGATCTTAATAGTCATCCCCGGCTGCAGCTCACCCTTCTTTAGGCCGTTAAGCTCGCGGATCTTTGCAACAGAGGCTCCGTCAAATTTTGACGCTATGCCGCTAAGCGTGTCGCCTCTTTTAACTTTATAGGTAACGTAATTGTGGGTCTTGCTTTTGGCAGGTTTTTCCTCCGGCTCATCTGCAGATTCCTTCACCTTTAGCCTTTGGCCTACTACGGCTTTATTACTGTGCAAGTGGTTCCAAACCTTTATGTCCTGCACTTCAATACCATAATTGTCGGCAATATCACGTAAGGTTTCGCCCCGTCTCACCTTATGGTACGATGGCGTTTTGGCTTCCTTCCGTTCATGGTAGGCAGCTGCGTAAACCATAGGCTGCGGTGCGGCGGCGGCGTAGGTTGAGTTATTTAAAGCTTCATATAATGCAGCATATTTGGTTTTATCAATCTGCGGGATTATCATCCGGCGGGGCTTGTTGGCCGTGCCGTTAATAATTTGCCTTTTGTATGATGGATTTAAAATGGTCAGTTGGGCAAGGTCGAGATTTAGCGTCTGTGCAACAGTACTTAACGGTAAAAACTTGTTCACCAATACCGTATCAGTTTTCATGGCGATATTACAAACCTGCGGTACAATGTTATGGTGGTTGTAATAATTCATAACATAAGCTACCGCGATAAATGCAGGCACATATCCTCTTGTTTCGTTTGGCAGGTACTGGCGGATGGACCAAAAATCGGTTGCGCCGCCTGCTTTTTCAATTGCGCGCTCTACGTTGCTTTTTCCGCAATTGTATGATGCGATGGCTAAAAGCCAGTCGCCAAATTCCTGGTAGGCATCCTTTAGATAGGCTGCAGCAGCATAGCTTGCCTGGATAGGATCACGGCGCTCATCCACATAATCGTCCATGTTTAACCCATAAAGCCTGGCTGTGGTAAACATAAACTGCCACGGACCAGTTGCGCCAACCCTCGATACCGCATAAGGGTCAAGCTTCGACTCAACAATGGATAAGTATTTTATTTCATCCGGAATTCCGGCATCATGGAAGGCCTTTTCGTAAATAGGAAAGTAATATTTTGTTAAGCCTAAAACCTTACCCATCTCTTCACGGTTTCGCATGTAAATTTCGATATAGCTTTGCACATACTCGTTATAATCCAACGGAATGTCCTTCTTTATCGAGTCTAAACGTTTTTTGTAGATGCCGCTTTGGTAGGGTAATGGGGCGGGTTGGTTAACAACCGGGAGTATGGTTGTATCGGTGTGAGCCTTAATGTCGTCGCCTGTCAGTTTATCGTTTTGGAAAAAATCGGGGGCTGCCTTAGCAAATTGTAATGATAATAAACAGATGATCAGCGTAAGTGTTTTCTTCATAATCAGGGTTTAACTTAGCGATTGCTATCAGTATATTCTACTAATATATTAATTATCTATAGTTCGAGGAAATATTTGGAGAAATTTAACAACTCCTGTTCCTCGAAATGTTTAGTTAACAATTGCAATCCTAACGGTAAACCTTTGCTATTATTGCCTGCCGGCAGCGATATTGCCGGCGCTCCTGTCAACGATGCTTGTACGGTAAAAATGTCAGAAAGATACGTTACCACGGGATCTTTTTCCTGTCGTCCAATTGGAAAGGCAGGTTCCGGCGCAGTCGGAATTAGTATAAAATCATACTCCTGCAAAATTTCATCTGTCTTTTCCCTTATCAAACGGCGCACCTTTTGTGCTTTTGCAAAGTAGGCATCGTAATAACCTGCGCTAAGTACAAACGTACCCAGCATAATGCGGCGTTTAACTTCCTTACCAAAGCCTTCGGAACGCGAGCGTTTATAGGTTGAAACCAAATCAGTAGCCGCAGGGCTGCGGTAGCCATAGTGCACGCCATCGTACCTCGATAAGTTCGACGAAGCCTCGGCCATGGCTAAGACATAATAAGTAGGCACAAGGTAATCCAGGTAATCAAACGCAATTGGTTTAACTGTATGGCCTTCAGCGCGTAACTTATCAATATACGTTATCAGTGTATTTTTAACCTCCGAATCAACTCCGGGGCTTGAAATAGCTTCCTGTAAGTAAGCTATTTTTTTAGGGCCTGTCTTTTTAATCTCACTGCTGAACGCCGGGACAGCAACGCTGGCGACAGTACTGTCGTACTCATCCGGACCAGCCATAACTTCCAATAAAAGTGCAGCGTCTTCTACCGAACGGGTGATGGGACCCACCTGGTCGAACGACGAGGCGTAGGCAATTATACCATGGCGTGAAATACGCCCATAGGTCGGCTTTAAGCCTATCAAACCGCAAAATGAAGCAGGTTGCCTCACCGATCCGCCTGTATCAGTGCCTATTGCAGCATGGCACATATCTGCCTGCACTGCCACTGCCGATCCGCCTGACGATCCACCTGAAACACGGGTTTGATCGGCATAATTTTTTACAGGGCCAAAAAACGACGTTTCATTCGCAGCGCCCATAGCAAACTCATCGCAATTGCAGCGGCCTATTATTATCGCATCCTCGGCAAGCAAGCGTTCAACTATGGTTGACGAGTAAACAGAGGTAAAATCCTTTAAAATTTTTGAGGAAGCACTAATTTTGTGCCCTTTGTAGCAAATATTGTCCTTTATGCCAATCACCATCCCGGCGAGTTTGCCGGCGGTTCCACTTTTTATGCGGGCATCAATTTCAACAGAGCGGCTCAACGCCTCGTTTTCAAACACTTCATTAAAAGCGTTCAAATGTGCATTTGAAGCTATATTACCCAGGTAACTTTTTACCAGTTTTTCTACAGTAACTTTCCCTATAGCAATCTCATTCTTTATCTCGCTTAACGAGGTATAAGATTTAGTCATGGGGCTAAAATAAAAAACTTATCCGTTGAATGCATAAATATTCAACAGATAAGTTTATAATTTAAAACTTTGATACAACATCGCCGGATCTTCCGGCACGGTATTACAATTTATACTCTTGGCTTGTCGTCAGAAGTGTTGGTTGTAGAGCCCGAAGTGGTGTTGGTAGTGCCTTCACCATTTTGTGCATCCTTAAATTCTTTCATGCCTTTGCCCAAACCCTTCATAAGCTCAGGAATTTTTTTACCGCCAAACAGTATTAAAATTGCAATGATGATCAGAATAATTTCTGGTGCGCCTAATGAACCCATTATTTTTATGTTTAATTATGATTAATATTATTTATGAATGTTTCGTATGTTCAGCAGTAACTGCATCAATATTTGTTGATGTAGTAGTATGGTGTTCTGCTGTATGCTCTGAATCTGTTGCAGTTGTATGCGCAGCAGGTTCTGTGTGTGCCTCCGTATGTGTTTCGGCAGTAGTAGTATGCTCAACCGGTGTGAAATTATCTGACAGCGGCACTGTATTTTCAGCTGGCTGAAACCCGCTTGTATACTCCGGAAGCTTGCCCTGGGCAGCATCCTGGTTTGCCTTAACGGTTTCCTCCAAGCGTTTATCTTCTTCCCGCTTTTCCTCGTAGCTGTTTATTTGGTTGTTTATTTCGCGTTTAACACCATCTGATGCATCCTTAAAATCACGAATCCCTTTGCCAAGTCCGCGTGCTATTTCAGGCAATTTCTCGCCACCAAACAGTAGCAGCGCCACAAATACAATGAGGATCATTTCGGACGAACCGATATTCAGAAATCCCAAAACTAAACTATGCATACACACAACAATTGAGCCTGCAAATATAGGCAAATTAATATTTATAATTTTTAAACTAATTTGGCGCTAACCAAATTTTAGGGTTTACCGGGCTATAACCCTTATATATCGCAAATGTTACTATTGCTTCACCAGTTGATGAATCAGTAGCTACGGTGCCAATCGCCTGTTTGGTAGTTACTTTTTGTCCATCCTTAACCGAAACCGATCTAAGATTTGAGTAAGCTGTAAAGTACTCGCCATGTTGTATCACAACCAGGTAGGTTCCGCTAACGTCTTTAATTTTCGAAACTACACCCTGGAATACAGCCCTAACCGAAGCGCCCTGGTTTGTCTTCACATCCCAGCCCATGCTTTCGTTCTTGATCCCGGTTTCGTCGTAATAAATCCCAAAACCCTGTTTTATGTTACCTGTTGCAACCGGCCATGGTAACGAACCTTTGTTTCCTAAAAAGTCGCTTGATAGCTTGGCTGCTTCCGGGGTTGCGTTCAGGGCCTCCCTGTCGCTAAACTTCTTCTCTGCTATCCGCACTTTTGGCGTTGCTACTTCCTTATTTTCCAGCTTGGCCTTTGCAGCTGCAGCAGCGGCGGCAGCTCTTGCCTCAGCCCTGGCCTGCTCTTCGGCCCTGCGCCTTGCTTCTTCAATTTCCCTACGGATAGCGGCATTAATTTCTTTATTAGTCCTGCTTATCTTCTTTTGTATTTCATCCTGCTGCTGCTTCAGCTGTCCCTGGTGCTTCGAAAGATCGGCAACAACCGCAACCTGGGTATTCTTTTCTTCGCCAAGGGTTTTCTTTTCCTTTTCCTGGTCAACAAGGAGGTTGTTTTTTTCCTTCTTGTTTTTATCAAGCTGGTTTATCTTAACGTGCAGCTCGGTCTGTGTTTCCTGTATATAGCCTGCCTGCCGCATGCGGTAGGTTCCAATTTGCTGTAAATATTTTAAACGCTTGTAAGCCTGGTTAAAGTCTTTCGACGCAAAAATAAACATCAGCTTATTATAGGCGCTTTGGTTTCGATAGGTGAACAAAACCATCGCAGCATATTCCTTCTTCAACTGGTCTAACTGTGTTTGTAAGTTACGTACGAAGTTATTGCTCTCGGAGATTTGGTTATCTAAATTTCTTACCTCCGAGTTTATGTTACTGATTTCCTGCTCCCGAAGACTAATCTTCTGCTTTAATAAAGTAAGTTGTTTTAAAGTGGTCTTTTTATTGTTTGATGTTTCCTGGTACTCGTGGTTAAGCTGCTCCAGTTGTTGTACCAGCGCCTCTCGTTGCTTTTTCAATTCGGCGCTGCTTTGTGCATGCACGCTAAAAGCGGCAAAAACCAAAACAAATATGAAAACTACTTTAAAAAATCTCATTCGTACTAAATTAGTCGGCAGGTGAATATCTTGATGGAATACTAAACGGAAATTCCAGCGGCTGATCAAAGTCTGCTCTTGTATAATGCAAATTAACCTGTATTTTTTTATCTTTTACTACTGATGAGATATCTATTTGCGAAGGTATCACCCTGTTGGTAGCCTGTATAAAGGCCCCGTTAACCACCTGTAGTGTTTGCCCGGCAGCCTGGTTGCTCAAGTTTGTTTGCGTTACCCGTACATCAGGGCCTAATATCAGCTTAAAAATAACATCTGCTAAATTGCCGCTGATGGTTAATCCACCATTACCCGGCGTAAAATCTGCATTCTCGGTAAGCAGTTCAGGAATGGCATTCCCAACCAGCAATGATTCAAGCGTTTTATAATTAACCTGCTTGCCTGCGTACTTATTAACATAGCTAAACGGCTTGCGCAAATACAGGCTTTGCAGCCGATTTATCAACAGTATGCTGTCTGGTGTAATTTCAGCCCGCGCCACTTCAATACCCGCAATAGCTGTAATAGAAACCCAGATCTTGTGATCACGCTGGATCCTAATGTTAAGCGTAACATTATTGCTACTGCCGCTTATATCAAGCTTAGTGCTTGCCTTACCGCTAAAGGTATTAAAGCTGGTTTGCTTTGTTTTTATAGAAGCCAGCGTAGCAGCTTTGGTATTAACCGGCTTAACCGCCGCTGTATCAACCGGCACCCGGTTTACCACCAACGGCTTACGGCTTTTGCAGCTGAAAGCAAATAGCAAACAGCAAATAGCTATCAATTTAACATAGCTACTTTTATTCAATGTATTTCTTTTCATTTATTTTTCTATCCAAAACAGGCGACTTATCACCTTTGTCCTTAGCTTTTTTCCAATTCTCTACTGCACCGTCCACGTTGCCTAAGTAAAACAATATATCGCCGTAATGTTCTGATTTTACGGCACTTTTATCCTTATCGTCGGCCAAAGCCTTTTCAATCCAAAGTTTTGCACCCGCGTAATCCTTCTGTTTAAACAGGATCCAAGCGTAGGTATCCTCAAACGATGCATTATTGGGTTGCAGCTCGTTTGAACGCTTTGACATTTTTGCCGCCTTTACCAACTCCTCGCCCCTTAACGACAAATAGTAAGCAAAATTATTTAATGTGAAGGCATTATCCGGGTTATAAGTTAAAGCCTTGTCATATGCGTCATCCGAATTTTTGTTATCCCTCAAATCGTGGTAGCAATCACCCAACGATGAAAAACTCTGCGAAAGTAAGTCCTTATCCTGAAGTTCCAGTGAAGTTGCATTTTTAATGTAATCCATGGCCTTGTGGTAATCCTTTTTCTGCAGCCATGCCACACCAACCAGGTAATTCATCCAGGCCTGGTTAGGGAACAGCGACAATGAATTTTCGCCATCCTTAATCGCTCCATCAAAATCACCGTCGCCCAGTTCAATGCGTACTAATTGCTCCTGCACCTCATAAACCTGGTTGTTTAGGCTTATCGATTTCTGGTACATAGCCTTTGCATCCTTCAACTTTTCATTTTGCAGCAGCATATCGCCGTATATTGCGTAGGCCTTTGAGTCAGCAGGATGGGCAACTATCAATATCCGGCTCAACTCAAGTGCACTTGCCCTTGCATTCGGATCGGGAAATCTGGGCAGGTAGCCTAAAATAATTTTTATTTTTTGTTCTATGTCAAGTTCGGGGATAGCAAATGCAAGCGTGAGCTCGTTATAACTGGCCTCAATGTTGTTTTTTTCGCGATAGATATCGGCAAGTGCCAGGTGCACCAGGCCATTATTAGGTTTAAGCTTTTCGGCTGTCAGCAAAACCTTTAGCGCCTTATCAGCCATGTTATTTGAACTATAAAGCTGCGACAAGAATAAATAATATTTTATCTCCGATGGGTTACTGGCGATCATCTGCTCCAGTTGCTGCGCCGCCAGGTCGGTTTTATTTTGTTTAAGGTAGATCTTTTGGCGATTAGCCAATATATCATCAGTCGGACCTATCATCCCTTCCAACTTATCATAAACCTTCAAAGCCTCGTCATATTTGCCCTGGTAAAAAAAGGCGTTGGCTTTGTCGTAGTAATAGTCCGGCTTGTCGGGGTTTAGCCTTATCAGTTCATTAAATACGTTATCCAGCTTATCAATGCCGTTGTTTTTTTCGTAGCATTCAGCAAGTGATGTCCAGTACCACTCGTTATCCGGGTTAACGGTTACTGCTTTTTCCAGCAACTCCTGTGCATCGGAATAATTGTTTTTTGTTTTTTTGATGTTGGCAAGCTCATAGAGCGAGGCATCGTTCGATGGATCCATCTGGATCACCCTGTCGAAAAACTCCGCAGCTAGCGTTGTGTTTTCAATAGCCTTCTCGCGCAGTGCCGAAAAGAAAAGCTGCTTTACCACCGCACTATCGGTTGATGTCATCGGCTTACCGGTAACGATGACCACTTTTTTTTGCCCGAAAGCATTTTGGTTGAGAAGCAAGAAGCAAGAAACAAGAATCAAGAGAGCGCATTTAAGCTGCACTGCCTTATTACTTGTTCCAGTTTGATTATCTTGCTTGTTTCTCATCTATTGTTCTATATTATTCTGTCTTGATTCCTGACTCTTGATTTCTTGAATCTCCACTCTTGACTCCCACTCCTCTATCCTACTCCGGTATGTCCATATCCACCAGCACCTCTCGATGTTTCATTCAACACTTCCACTTCTTCCCAATTCACTTTTTCGTGGCGGGCTACTACCATTTGTGCTACGCGGTCGCCGGTATTTATTTCGAACGGCTGATCTGAAAAATTGATCAGCAGCACCTTAATTTCCCCGCGGTAATCAGCATCAATGGTTCCGGGCGAATTTACAATGCCGATACCGTGCTTAAATGCCAAACCGCTTCTCGGGCGAATCTGCGCCTCAAAACCTTCCGGCAATTCCATATACAACCCTGTTGGGACTAATTTTCGCTCCATTGATTTAAGGGTGATGGTTTCTTCCACATCAGCCCGCAGATCCATACCGGCCGCATGCAAAGTTTCGTATGCAGGTAAGCTATTTTTCGACTTGTTAATTATCCTGATATTCATCGTTTAAAAATGGCTTTTAAATTCTTCCATTCCAAATAAATAGCTGTTAATCCAAATATTAGCAACAGTAAGTTACCTGCAAATATATTTCGTTTAAACAGGTAGAACGATAAATAAACGATAATTATTGAAGCAATTATATAGGCCAGGTTCTTTTTAAGATTATAGGGGATAGGGTAGTTTTTCTGGCCCCAAACGTATGACAACACCATCATGGTGGCATATGCAATTAATGAGATCCATGCTGATGCCATATAGCTGTATTTAGGAATGAATAGCACATTCAACACAATAGTTAAAATAGCCCCGATCCCGGAAATATATAAGCCGTATTTAGTTTGATCCGACAGCTTATACCAAACCGATAAATTCATATAAATGCCCAGGCTTACGTAGCCAAAAACCAAAGGCGGGATTACGCCAAGGCCAGTCCAGTATACAGCGGTTTGCTTCGCGTCATGCCCTTTTATGAAGTATTTCAGGATATCAATATTGGCTACCAGCGCCACAAATATCAGGCATACTGTTATTACAAAATAATCCATTATCCGGGCATAGGTATGACCTGAGTTCTTATTTTTTGCATGACTAAAAAAGAAAGGTTCGGCACCCAACCTAAAAGCCTGGATAAATATGCTAAGGAACAGCGAAATTTTGGCGCACGCCCCATAGATCCCTACATCATGATCGCTAATGTCCAATGGCAGCAGTTTACCCAATAATAATTTGTCGAGGTTTTCATTAATGATGAATGAAAGATTGGCAATTAGTACGGGCCAGCTGTAGCTAAACATTTCAACCAGCATTTTCCTGTCAAAATCAAACCTCACCTTTAAAAACTCAGGCAACAATAAAAGGAATGTAATGATGCTCGAAAACAGGTTTGATAAAAAAACATACCCTATCCAGCCCTTAACATACCAGGTACTTATCCATGCTGATCCAACTAAATGATGATTTAGCCAGAAGGGGATAAACCAGATGAATGACAGATTGAGTGTGATGAAAATAATAACGTTAATAAACTTTATAACGCCGTAACGCCCGGGACGTCCGTCTGCACGAATCTTTGCGAATGGAATAACGCACCAGGCATCTATTATCAATATCGCCATAAAATATTCTACATAAGTAGTGAAGTCAGCGTGTTGGGCGTGCCTTCCTATTTCTATGAATGATGATATAGAACTTATAAAAGGTAAGGTGAAAAGTAAAAACAGAACCGTTATTACGGCAACGGATGCAAATGCGTTGTTATAAACGCGCTGCTTATTATCGCTGTACTTATTTAAGTAACGAAAGAACGTGGTTTCCATTCCGAAGGCCATAACAGCGTTCAGAATAGATGCCCAGCTAAACATGGTAGTTAAAACACCATAAGCACCGCTTGCATATGCGCGCGTATAAATAGGCGTAAGGAAAAAACTTAGTACCCGCGACGCAATGGTACTTACTCCATATATGGCAGTTTGCCCGGCGAATTTTTTAGCGATTGACAATGTTTGGTATTAACGGGAATTAATTTAAAAGCTTATACCTGTTACAAGCTATTTTTTAACGAGCTCAAAATTACGATAGTTTTTTAATTCGCCTTCATTGGTTTCAACAGAAGTAACTTCGGCGTGCTCAGGCCCTTCATTGCACCAATCTAAAAATAGCTCAAGAGCAAACTTGTCGCCTTCGGCTTCGATAAATACGCTGCCGTCAGCCTCATTTTTTATAGACCCTTTAACTCCAAGCTGGTCGGCAACAGCTTTAGTTGACGCCCGAAAGGATACTCCCTGAACTTTGCCTTTGATTGTTATATTGAGATGGGTCATGTTTTGGTTGATTGGGTTGACTGAGTTAGATTAAGTTGATTGTGTTATAAGACGCAAAACTATGCATTGTAACTTAATCAACCACTCACCTAATCAACTAAATCAACTTCTTAACCTTCGTTTCCGGCGTAATTTTCAAGCCATCGAGGCCAGATATGAGATTTAAACCGGGGGTTTTGCCAATTTCTATAGACCCTCGCTCATCATCAATACCTAAGAAATTAGCGCCGTTAAGCGTACCCCACTGAATTAATTGCTGAGTGCTTATGGCCGGAAACTTTGCCTGGATGGTGCGCATCTCGCTTAAAATGCAAAGCTTGCTGTTTGAGGCCAGGCTGTCTGTCCCTAAAGTGATGTTATACCCCTGCCCTATAAACAGTTCTATTTTGGGCAGTATCCCCTCGATATGCAGGTTGGCATTAGGACAAAAGCAAAAATGGATCTTACGGTCGAATCGCTTAACAAAATAAATGTCCTTTAAATTGGTACAGGTATTATGTACCAGCAAAATTTCCTGCTTGCTGCTCAGCAATGGCAGTATCGACTGCAGCGAATTACGTGCCTGTGGTTTAAAAAAAGTAATATCCATTCCGAAATGGGCATACAGATCGTTAAAACTTCCCAATTTATAGCGGTAAAATTTGTTTTCATCCTCACACTCCTGGTTGTGCATACTCAACAGGTTATGGCCGGTATCGCTGTATTTGGAGATGAGTTTGAACAGCTCTTTTGATACGGAATATGGTGCATGCGGCGTAATGGACGATGGCAGTGGCTTAAACTCATTAAGCAGGTGGAGCGCGTTTTCAAATACTTCTGTGGCCCTGCCGGGTAAAAACCCAAAAGTTTCAATAAAACTGTGGTAATATAATTTGCTGGCTGTTTTTATACCGATGGTGCTATTTGTATTGGAGATATCGCCAACGGCAATAATCCCATTTTCATACATATCGCTATCGGCTTTGTATGCAGCGTCAAGCACTTCAGCGGCATCTGCGCCCCGGGTCTTCTGGATATCAATAATAAAATTTACCAGCCCTGTGCGCTCCTTAACCTTCTCCTTTAGATGAGAAAGTTCAAGATGGCAATGGGCATTAACAAAACCGGGGCAAATAATACCACTCAGTTGTTCAACCGGAGCATTATAGGGTTCGGGTAGTGTTGCAGGGTCAATAACTGCAATTATTTTTCCAAAATCATCAACAGTTACTATTCCATTCTTAATTGGATCGGCACAAACAGGATAAACGTAATCGGCTTTAAAACTTTTCATTCAAGTATTAGTAAAACACTTCCCGTAACACTCTTTTTTAACAAATCCAACTAACTGTTATTACATTAACTTTTAGTTATTGTTTTAAATATAAAAGAATGTCAATTAAAAAAGATAGTTTTTTTTATTTAGTACCTTTGTATCGTGATTAATACAAAAGGAAAAATAGATATCCGAAGCCTAAGTCTGCAAGTTTTGCAGGAACACTTTACTCAAATTGGAGAGAAAGGTTTCAGAGCGAAACAGGTTTATGAATGGCTATGGAAAAAATCATGCTTTTCTTTCGACGAGATGAGTAACATTTCAAAAGAACTGCGCACTAAACTTGATGAGAATTTCACTATCAACAATGTTAAAATTCATAACTCACAGTTCAGCGCGGATAAAACTATAAAAAATTCCTTTATTTTACACGATACTCATTTAATTGAAGGTGTTTTAATTCCAACCCCGGGCCGCATGACAGCCTGTGTATCATCGCAGGTAGGCTGCAGCTTAACATGTAAATTTTGCGCTACCGGTTATATGGAGCGCAAGCGCAATCTTAATCCCGACGAAATTTACGACCAGGTAGTACTGATAGATAAGCAGGCGAAGGAGAATTACGGTATCCCGCTTTCCAACATCGTTTACATGGGCATGGGTGAACCTTTGCTGAATTATAAGAATGTGCTGGAGTCGGTTGAGAAGATCACTTCGGAAGATGGATTGAATATGGCTGCCAAACGGATCACCGTGTCAACAGCTGGTATAGCCAAAATGATAAAAAAATTGGGCGACGACCAGGTAAAGTTTAACCTTGCGCTATCGCTCCATGCTGCAAACGACGAAAAGCGCAACACCATAATGCCTATAAATGAGCAAAACTCATTAAAGGCATTGGCCGAAGCCTTGAAATACTACTATGCTAAAACCAAAAACCCGGTAACCTACGAGTATATTATTTTCGACGGGTTTAACGATAATATTTCGGATGCTGCCGAACTTGCCCAGTTCTGCAAGCACCTCCCATGCAAGGTAAACATCATTGAATATAACCCTATATCAATGGCAGCCTTTATTAATGCCGGCGAGGATAAGGTTGAAGCATTTGCCGATTACCTGAAAAAACAAGGGGTTAATGTACACTTGCGCCGCAGCCGCGGAAAGGATATCGATGCTGCTTGCGGACAGTTGGCGATAAAGGAAGAAGCGAGAGCCTAAAATCCTGTCATTGCGAGGAACGAAGCAATCGCGGACTATACAGAGCGAATTGAATGGTGGAGATCTACATAGCATAAATGCACGGGTTCGCGGTTGCCGCGCTATCGCTCGCAATGACAGTTTTTTTATAATTACCTCAGAAAAACATCAAAATCTCCTTAAATTCACTCCATGAACCTGCAACGCAGTTACCTGACCGATTTTGTTTCACTGCTATTTCCTGAACTTTGCGTGGCCTGCCGCGAAAGCCTGGTTGTTAATGAGCACCTGCTATGCACCGGCTGCCGTTATAACTTACCTTATACAAACTTTCACCTCCAAGCCGACAATATTGTCGCACGGCAGTTTTGGGGCAAGATTAATTTAGAGGCTGCCTTTGCGCTTTTCTATTTTACCAAAGGCGGTAAGATCCAGAACATGATGCATGAGTTTAAATACAATGGTATGCAGCAAATTGGCAATTTGTTAGGAAGTATTGCCGGAGATCAGATCAAAAAAAATGAAATATTTAATAGTGCAGATTATATAATCCCCGTTCCGCTTCATAAAAAAAGACTGCGGGAGCGCGGCTATAATCAAAGTGCTTGTTTTGCTACTGGCTTGGCGGAAAAACTAAATGCTATTGTGGAGAAAGATAACCTGGTTCGCATCAAATCAACCCAAACGCAAACCCATAAATCACGCTTTGCAAGGTTTGAAAATATGCAGGAAGTTTTTTTGGTTAGTAACCCGGAAAAACTGATAAATAAGCACGTTTTATTGGTGGATGATGTAATAACAACCGGCTCAACGCTAGAAGCGTGCGGCGCTGAACTGCTTAAAATTGATGGATTAAGATTGAGTATTGCTACGATTGCCTACGCCGAGTAGTTCATAGTTCATAGTTCATAGCCGAAGAATGGTTTTCAACTAATCTCTGGTCTCCAACCTCTAATCACACTTTCTGATAAGCGCTCAGTTTTTCGAATAAATTTTTGGGATCGAATGGTTTCAGGATGTAATCGCTCATACCGGCCTCCTCAATTTGGCTTCTTTCGCTGCTTAGCATAGAGGCAGTAAGAGCAATAATTGGTAATTGCTTAAAATAGGCTTCATCCTTAGCGCGGATTATCTGCGTGGCTTCAATGCCTCCCATTTCCGGCATGTAAACGTCCATTAAAACTGCGTCGTAATTGCGGTTTGTTGTAATCTTTTCAACAGCCTGCAGGCCATTTTCGGCAAAATCTGCTTGTGCTCCCCAGCGGGTAAGTACTTTGTTTATTAAAAGCCTGTTTATGTTGTTGTCATCAACAACCAGCACATTTATATGTAATTCGGTTTCCAATTTTTTAAATTTAGTGTTAGGCAGATTATGGTATTAAACGTTGTAACAGGTTAAAAGGTTGTAATTATCTATAGAAATACATCCCCGGTGTATTTTTCAAATATTCGGCAAAAATGCAAAATATAGCGTTCCCAATAAAGTCCGGATACAAAAAAAGCGCCGTATGACGCTTTTTTTTATATTGATATTTAATCTATCTCGACGTGTTTCGCGCGATATAAAGGATAATCATGCATCAGCTTATGAACTTTCTTGCGCACCTTCTTCGAGGTTTCCTCGCTATCCGGATCATTTATCACCTGGTCTATCAGTTCAACAATATCCTCCATTTGTTTTTCTTTCATACCACGGGTTGAAATTGCAGCTGTACCCACACGAATCCCCGAAGTTACAAACGGCGATTTATCATCATAAGGAACCATGTTCTTATTTACCGTGATATCAGCAGCAACCAATGCGTTTTCAGCCGCCTTACCGGTTATATTTTTATTACGAAGATCGATCAGGATCAAGTGGTTATCTGTACCACCCGAAACTATTTCATATCCCCTATCGGTAAAAGCCTTTGCCATTGCCGCACCGTTCTTTTTCACCTGCACTATGTAATCCATGTAGTCGTCGCTCAACGCTTCGCCGAATGCTATAGCCTTAGCAGCAATAATATGCTCCAGCGGACCACCCTGCGTACCCGGAAAAACCGCCATATCCAATAAGGCCGACATCATTTTGATCTCTCCTTTTGGCGTTTTCAATCCCCATGGATTTTCAAAATCCTTGCCCAATAATATCATACCACCACGCGGACCACGTAGAGTTTTGTGTGTTGTTGTAGTAACAATATGGCAATGCGGCAGCGGATCGGCTAATAAACCACGCGCTATTAAACCTGCAGGATGTGAAATATCAGCCAATACCAAAGCGCCAACTTCGTCGGCCACCTTGCGGATGAACTCGTAATCCCAATCACGTGAGTATGCCGAAGCTCCGCAGATGATCAGCTTTGGTTTTTGTTCCAGGGCTACCTTTTTAAGCTGATCGTAATCAACCAAACCGGTTTCCTTTTTTACCCCATAAAAATGCGGCTCATACAATTTACCTGAAAAGTTTACTGGTGATCCATGTGTTAAGTGGCCACCATGCGACAGATCAAAGCCTAAAATTTTATCGCCCGGCTGTAATACTGCCAGCATTACTGCTGCGTTTGCCTGGGCACCCGAATGCGGTTGAACATTTGCCCATTCGGCGTTAAATAATTGTTTGGCTCTTTCAATAGCTATTGTTTCAATTTCATCAACCACCTGGCAACCACCGTAATAGCGTTTTCCTGGTAAGCCTTCAGCATATTTATTGGTTGCTACCGATCCGGCGGCTTCCATAACCTGCCTGCTAACAAAATTTTCGGATGCTATAAGCTCAATGCCTTCTTCCTGGCGTTCCTGCTCTTCATCCAACAGCTTAAAAATTAATTTATCTCTTTTCATTGTGTGATTTGATGGTGCAAAGGTAGGAAAAAGAGATTAGAGATTGGAGGTTAGAGATTAGTTTTTGGAACAAGATTCTAATCCCGATTTTCCACGTTAGGAACTAATCCCCAGTCGCTAACCACTAATCTCCGGCTTCGCCGAAATCCAAAAATTGTTATAGCCCAGCCCAACCTGGATATCGATCAATTCCTGCTGCAGCATTTCAAGTACAGCAAGGAAATTATAAACAAATTGCACCTTGTTTTCTGACTGGGCGGCAATGGCTTTAAAATCCATCATTTTATTGATCCGCAGCAAATCGCCAATGGCCTTCTTTTGCTGCTCAATGGTGTAGGGATATTGTATAACAGTATGGGTTACTTCTTCGCTGCGGTTAAGGTATTTTTTCATTAACCGGCCGTACACCATCATCAGCTTATATAAATTAAGCTCGGATAACTCCTCCCCTGGCAACGCAATGGCTTCCGTTTGTTCAAGGTCGAATTTTATGTTACCGCGCTTTTCCTGCATAAACCGCTCGTTCTCCAGCGGATGTAGTTCTTCGCAAACTTCCTTAAATTTTTTATATTCTATCAGCTTGCGGATCAGGTCCTCTTTGGTATCCGCTTCATTTCCATCCCCTTCGGCTTCATATCGTGGCAGCAGCATTTTGGCCTTTATCCGCATCAGCGTGGCCGCCACGATGATAAATTCACTGGCCAGTTCCATGTTCAAGCTGGTCATCTGGTGGATGTAGTTTAAGAAATCGTCGGTGATGCGGGCGATCGGAATATCATGGATCTCCAGTTCATCCCGCTCTATAAAAAACAATAACAGGTCGAAAGGCCCCTCGAACTGGGGTAATTTTATCTCAAAATTTTCTTCGACCATCATTGCCTCAAAAATAGATTAATTTTTAAGAGTTGTAAAGGTTGAAGTTGCTGCAAGGCAGTACAATGCCAAAATAAAATCATCAAACCGCAACAAAAAAATTTCCCACGGAGTATAAGTGCCGGTTGCTGTAAAAGGCTTGCCCTTTGATTTTGTTTTTCAGTGACTCATACCCGGAACTTATATGAAGTTAAATTTTACCCGTATTCTTCTGCTTGCAACAATTGTTATTGCACTTTATGCATCGTGCAAAAAATCAGAAACGCAGCTTGCCCCCAAAACCGCAACCGATTATGACACGGTGAGCAAACATATTGCCATTAACCTAATGCGCGGTTTAGCTGGTGAATACGGTGGTACCAATATTAATAACGGAATAAAAAGCCAATCGAATGTTACTGTAGGTCACGACGCAAATCATCCCGTTAAAAACGTACTGCTTTGCGGCTTCACCATTGATACTACTTACAACAGTACAGTAAAAGTTAAGGATACGTCAAAAACCTTTTTAGGGAGATATAAGTTTGTTTACACCTGTACAACGGTAAGGCCCGACGGTTATACGGTACATGACAGCCTCGTAACGTTGGCTACATCGCCACAGACCAAAAATAATTTTACAGTAACCCAGGACTATTCGGTAAAAGCACTCGATACCACCTATAAACTTATTTCAACCAACGGATCGATACAGTTTGTAACTAACAATATGCTTTACCGCAACGGATTTTCTGAAGGGTATAATTACTATTCAAATACCTACAAGCTCAACGCCCTTAAAATTGATTTTTCCAGCGGCGCTGCCGATATTATTGGTGGCGTTACAGAATTTGAAAGCAGCAGCAGCTACCTACATCCAGGTGACACCGTGGCAGCAGAGGTCACAATCTCCGGTACTATCCAGTTTTTGGGAAACCACAAGGCAAAACTCACCATAAAACAACAAAACAAATCGTTTATGGTTGATCTTACTACAGGGGCCTCTACCATAATCTGATATCATCAGGTCTGGTGAAACGATTAATGTGTGTCAGCATATTAGTGTGCTCCCCTTGTATGAAGCGACATTCAAGCATGTATATTAGTCATTATGAACACACATTATAGCGTGTTCAATAATTTATTCAGTAAGTTTAGCAGTTAATTTCTAATAAAATGCCGTAATTTGCAAGTTAAATACTAAGGACTTAAATGCAGGTACCAGCAGGCCATTTACTTCAACAAATTAATTCCCCTTCTGATTTAAAACTACTTAAAGAGGATGAACTTAAACAAGTTTGCCAGGAGTTGCGTCAATATATTATTGATGTTGTATCTGTCAACGGTGGTCACTTTGCTGCCAGTTTAGGTGTTGTTGAATTAACGGTTGCACTGCATTATGTACTTAACACGCCATACGATCAATTGGTATGGGATGTAGGCCACCAGGCTTACGGGCATAAGATATTAACCGGCCGCCGGGATATTTTTCATACCAACCGTGTGCATGGCGGCCTGAGCGGCTTCCCGAAACGCTCGGAAAGCATCTTTGATACTTTTGGTGTGGGTCACTCCTCAACTTCTATTTCTGCTGCTTTGGGCATGGCAGTTGCTTCGCAATATAAAGGCGAAACAGACAGGCAGCACGTAGCCGTAATTGGCGATGGATCAATGACAGCGGGGATGGCGTTTGAAGCTTTAAACCATGCTGGGATTGAAAATTCAAACTTGTTGGTGATCCTGAATGATAATAACATGTCTATTGACCCTAACGTGGGTGCATTGAAGGAGTATTTAACCGATATTACCACTTCAAAGCCATACAATCGCTTCAGGGATGATATAGCAAGCGTACTTGCCAAGATCTCGGCAATTGGACCTGACGCATTTAAGATAGCCCAGAAGCTTGAAAAAAGCATTAAGGGAACGCTGCTTAAAAAAAGTAACTTTTTCGAAGCGCTTAAATTCAGGTATTTTGGACCGATTGACGGCCATGACGTTGAACATATGGTAAAAGTGCTCCGCGACTTGCGCGATATTCCTGGCCCAAAGCTATTACATTGTGTAACGGTAAAAGGCAAGGGCTATGCGCTGGCTGAAAAGGACCAAACCAAATGGCATGCTCCGGGCCTATTCGACAAGATAACCGGCGAAATAAAGAAATCAAAATCTGATAAGCCACAACCACCTAAATACCAGGATGTATTTGGCCATACCATAATTGAGCTGGCTGAGCAAAACCCCAAAATAATGGGAATAACGCCTGCAATGCCATCAGGTTGTTCACTAAACCTAATGATGAAGGCCATGCCCAACCGCGCGTTTGATGTAGGTATTGCTGAGCAGCATGCGGTAACATTTTCGGCAGGTTTGGCTACACAAGGACTAGTTCCGTTTTGCAACATATACTCCAGCTTTATGCAACGGGCATACGACCAGGTGATACATGACGTTGCTATTCAAAAGCTTAATGTGGTATTTTGCCTTGACAGGGCTGGCGTTGCCGGCGCTGACGGCCCAACGCATCATGGGGCTTATGACATAGCCTTTATGCGCTGCATTCCTAACATGACGGTGTCAGCACCTATGAACGAAGAAGAACTAAGGAACCTGATGTTTACTGCCCAGCAGGAAAATATGGGTCCCTTTGTAATAAGATATCCGCGTGGCAACGGCGTTATGGTTGACTGGCAACGGCCAATGAAGGCAATCACCGTTGGTAAGGGCCGCAAGATTTGCGATGGAGAAGAAGTGGCCATTTTATCAATAGGCGCTATTGGCAACGAGGTTGTAAAGGCAACCGCCGATTTGAACAACGACGGTTATTACCCCGCACACTATGACCTCCGTTTTGTGAAACCATTGGATCAGGCGCTGCTGCACGAAGTATTCAAAAAATTCAATAAGGTTATCACGGTTGAGGATGGTTGCCTTGAAGGGGGTATGGGAAGCGCTGTACTTGAATTTATGGCAGATAATAACTACCAGTCACAAGTGGTTCGTTTGGGGATCCCGGATCAGATCATTGAACACGGCGAGCAGCCTGAACTTTGGGCCGACAATGGCTATGATGCACAAAGCATAGCCGCCCAGGTAAAAAAATTAGGAATACGGCAAAATAAGCATATTATAGCAAGCTAGACCATAGTCTATAGACCATGGACGATAGTTCTTGAATGATGTCCATGGTCTTTGTCCATGGACCATTAACTTCCCATCAATGTGCTTTATAACTCGCCAAATCGTTATATAAACTTCTGAATGAGCTGCGCAGGCCTATTGTAAGCATTGCCGTTTTATCGTTAAACTGTGTATTCTTCTCGTCCCTAAATATACCGCCGAGTTCTAATCTTAAATTATATTTAGGATTTAGCAAATAGCCAATCTTTCCTTCTAAATAAATCATATTGGTGGTTAATCCCTGCCCAATATAGTTACCGTTCTGTTTGGCCGGAGTGGTATAGTCTTCGAAGGGGTCCTTACCATAATTCAATCCGTTTATATCTAAACCGTAATGACCATAGTCAACCTCACCTGAAAAATCAAACCTGTTGTACGAGTAATTTAACAAGGCTACTACCTCCCTGAAGTTTGCACCCCAGGGATGGGCAAGCATTTCGCCATTCTCGGTGTAGCTGATAATAGGGCCACGCTCTGAGTAGGTATAGGGCTTTGAATTATTGGTTTCAAGCAAGTAATTTAATCCCTTAACATCGAAAAGATCTGCGCCCCTTATACCAAGTTGGTAGCTGTATTTATTACGTGCGCTACCACCATTCGAAAAGAAATTTGCTGATTCAAATTCATCCAGCGCAAACTGGCCGTACGCCGTGATGCCGTCTGTTAGCTTATACTTGCTGGTAAAACCTATCAATGCATTATCTGGCGAGCCGTTTGATGCTTCAACAGGCCTTAAAAATATAACCGGATTTATGTACGAGAAATCAAACGGGCGGGAGTGACCAGCATCATCCTTATTGTACCATATAACCGCGTCAAAGAATCCAAAAGAAAGCCTGTTGCTTACATTCCAGTCTAAATAATGAAATACGCCGCCTTTACCCCTATTGTTCCCATTAGCGTCCAAATCTATAGGATCGTTAAAGCTGGCCCACATTGCCATGTATCTTACATTGCCTAATGTAGCCGTCAATTTAAAAAACGGGTATGGTGAAGCTACGTCAGACAACAACACCGAGCGATAGCCATCACCGATAAAAGTTTTATCCCGGCCCGCAGAAATATTTAAAAACTTAACCGGAGTGTACGAAGCAATGGCAGTAATATATTTCCAGTCGTAGCCGTTATCCTTATATGTTTTACCGTATGCTTGCCCAGGGATAATGCCGGTCTGGTTTATATACGTCGACAAATACTCGGGCGTTACCGCGCTGCTTAAATAGCCGGCTACATTATAATAAAATTTATTGCTAACACTACCGCCAAATTGCAAACCCATTGAAGTGGTGCTGGTAGTTAGCTTTCCCTTAAAATCACGGCCGATATCAAAATCGGGAAGCAGATCTGCATAAAACGTTGATGCCGGGCTTTTGACATCTATTAAATGCTCAGTAAAAAGTTTTTTGTAGCCCCAGCTATGCGGCTTACCATCATCTCCATAATTCATTAATGAATCATAGTGATGTTTTAGCAATGAATCGTCTGCAAAGAATGGCTTTAGTGCACTATGTACCCGTGTTTTTGTTGAATAAACATCCGAATTGAGCTTTTGATAAAACTGGTATGAATATTCCTGGTAAACAGATTGCGCCCGGGCAATGCCTGTTATAGAAAACAGCAATAAAATGGTAAATATTTTCTTCATAATGCAGGTATGTAATTACTAAAATAAGTTCAACTATTCGAAATAGTTAAGTGTTGTAAAGCCGCCCTTTTTTAAATAGTCGTCCTTTTTTACAAGGTGCAGATCTGACTGCATCATATCGCTAACCAGCGCCTGCAGATCATATTTAGGGATCCAGCCCAGCTTTTCTTTTGCCTTGGTTGCGTCCCCAATCAACAAGTCCACCTCTGTCGGCCTGAAATATTTCGAATCGATCTTTACTACTGTCTGTCCGAATTTCAATGCATCAGTATTTAATCCCAACTCTTCGGCCTTTTGCTGATCAATATCAATTATTACCCCACGCTCGTGCTCATCCTTTCCGCTAAATTCAACCTCAATTCCAAGCTCACCAAACGACATCTTTATAAATTCTCTAACGGTTGTGGTTACGCCTGTAGCTATTACAAAATCCTCCGCAACATCATGCTGCAGCATCAGCCACATGGCCTCAATATAGTCCTTTGCATGACCCCAATCCCTCTGCGCCGATAAGTTACCAACATAAAGGCAATCCTGCAAGCCCATAGCGATTTTTGATGCTGCCCGTGTAATTTTGCGGGTGACAAATGTTTCACCGCGTACAGGGCTTTCATGGTTAAATAAAATCCCATTACAGGCAAACATGTTATAAGCCTCGCGATAGTTTACAATTATCCAATAACCATAAAGTTTGGCCACCGCATAAGGCGAACGCGGATAAAATGGCGTGGTTTCGCTTTGCGGAACCGCCTGTACTAACCCATAAAGTTCTGATGTAGAAGCCTGGTAAATACGGGTCTTTTTCTCCAGCCCCAGTAATCTTACCGCTTCCAGTATTCTTAATGTGCCGATACCGTCAGCATTGGCTGTGTATTCCGGCGTATCAAAGCTAACCTTTACGTGGCTTTGCGCCGCTAAATTATAGATCTCATCAGGCTGAATCTCCTGTACAAGTCGTATTAAATTGGTGGAATCGGTTAAATCGCCGTAGTGAAGTTTTAGCTTTACATTTGGTTCGTGCGGATCGTGATATAAGTGATCAATACGATCCGTATTAAATAACGACGACCTTCTTTTTATACCGTGTACTTCGTATCCTTTTTTTAGCAAAAATTCTGCTAAATATGCGCCATCCTGCCCTGTAATGCCTGTTATTAAAGCAACTTTCATTAATAATATGGTGTAATATTTATATAACTACAATATTATCCAAATTAATTGTAAAAGCTTGCATTTGGGATGGGATGGTTTGAATTTTTTGTTTTTGTACTCCTATCTCAATCTTATAGACCAATCAATATATTTAAAAGTAACATTCCCCTTACCCCCTCCAATCTCGCCACATCTTTGTTATCTTTACTTTACAAATGATTCCATCTACTCCAAATAAATACAACGAAAAATTTCAGCAGGCTCTGGCCCAACTTAACCCCGAGCAATTGGCTGCCGTTAACAAAATGGATGGCCCCGTTTTGGTAATTGCCGGGCCGGGCACTGGTAAAACACAGATCCTGGCTGCACGAATCGGTAAAATATTAACCGAAACAGATGCCAGCGCACATGAAATTTTGTGCCTCACTTATACCGATGCCGGCGCTGTTGCCATGCGCAAAAGGCTTTTTGAATTTATCGGGCCCGATGCTTACCGCGTTAATATTTACACCTTTCACGCTTTTTGTAACGAGATCATCCAGGAAAACCTGGACTATTTCGGCAAGCTCAATATGGAGGCGTTGTCTGATCTGGAGTCGGCGATGCTTTTCAGGGAATTGGTAGATGAATTCCCGAACGATCACCTGTTGAAACGATTTACCGGTGAGATATATTTTGAAGCGCCGCGCCTGAAAAACCTTTTCTCGACCATGAAAAGCGAAGGCTGGAATGAGGCCACTATCGAAAGGGCGGTAAACGAATATTTAGACGACCTGCCCAGTCGTGAAGAATTTATCTATAAAAGGGCAAACGCCAAAGCAGGGATAAATATTGGCGACCCCAAGCAAAAGGATATCGATAAGGCACACGACCTGATGAAGAAATTGCTGGCCGCTGTAGGCGAATACCAGAATTTCGACAAAAAGATGAAGGCAAAGGGTCGCTATGATTATGACGACATGATCATTTGGGTGTTGAAGGCTTTCCGCGAAAATGAAGAACTTTTGCGCCGTTACCAGGAGCGTTACCAGTATATTCTGGTAGATGAGTTCCAGGATACCAGCGGGTCGCAAAATGAACTGCTAAAGTTTATGCTGAACTACTGGGAAACACCAAACGTTTTTGTTGTTGGTGATGATGACCAGTCGATCTTCAGGTTCCAGGGCGCTAACATGAAGAACATCCTGGATTTTGCCAGCGATTATGTGAGCACACTGCAAACGGTGGTATTAAAGCATAATTACCGCTCCAATCAACACATCCTCGACATTTCAAAGGCGCTCATCAACAACAACCGGGAACGCTTGACCGCCCAACTTGCGCTTGATAAAAACCTAAAGGCGGCACACCCGCGTTTTGATACGTTAGTTGTAGCACCTGTTATAAACGAATACGAAAATCCAGGCAAGGAACTGGTTGATGTGGCCCATAAGATTAAAAAGCTATTGGAAAGCGGCACCGAACCGGGAGAAATAGCCGTGATCTACCGCAACCATAGCCAGGTTGAAGAACTGATCCAATACCTGGATACGCAAAACATCGCTGTAAACACCAAACGCAAGATAGATATCTTCACATTGCCATTCGGCGAAAAGATCATCAATATCCTTCGCTACCTGGCCATGGAAATGGATTCGCCTTATAGCGGAGACGAATTGTTATTCGAGATTATGCATTATGATTTTTTTGACATCCCTCCTATCGAGATTGCCAAAGCAAGCGTTGCTGTATCCAAGGAGAATTTTGCCACATCAAGAAATAATGAGCCAAAAACCTCGCTGCGCCGCTACATCAGTGATATGAAGATTCCCGTGCAAACGGGTTTGTTTGACGAGGCAAAAAACCATGGCATGAAATTTTTGGTAAGCGATATCGATTACCTGCTAACCTATTCGGCCAGCAATACGCTGCAACAGCTTTTTCAGCAACTGATTGCCAAAATGGGCATTCTTAGATACATCATGCAGCAACCTGATAAAGGCTGGTACATGCAGGTGCTCACCAACTTTTTTGATTTTTTAAAGGATGAAAGCCGCAAGAATCCGGATATAAAGCTGGCTGACCTGGTGGCAATGATCAAACTGATGAAAGATAACCAGATAAGGCTGGCATTAAACCAGATCATTTTTTCTGAGAATGGCATCAATTTTCTAACCGCTCACGGATCAAAAGGCCTCGAGTTTGAACACGTATTTTTAATTGGTTGCACTAAAAAGATCTGGGACAGTAAAGGCCGCAATTACGGGTTCAGCTATCCTGACACTTTAACACAGGCTGCCGACGATGACATCGCCCAAAAGGAGGAATCGCGCAGGTTGTTTTATGTGGCGCTTACCCGTGCAAAGCAGCACTTGTTTATTTCTTTTGCCAATAAGGATAAAAACGGCAAGGACCAGGAATCGTCTCAATTTGTGGGCGAAATTTTGGCTGATACAGATTTGCCGGTGCATTATCCAAAAGTTACCGAAGATGAAATGATCGCTTTTACTGCCTTGCAATTCAGCGAGGCGGATAAACCGAAGGTGCAGTTGCTGGATACCAATTATATTAACCTGTTATTACAGGACTATACGTTATCTGTAACCCACTTAAGCAATTACCTGGATTGCCCGCTAAGGTTTTATTTCCAGTGCTTAATCAGGGTGCCATCTGGTAAAAGCCCGTCGGCTACGTTTGGGCAGGCTGTGCACTGGGCATTAAACAAGGTATTCAGAACCCTGAAGGACGATGGTAACGAATTCCCGCTCACCGAAGACTTCATAAAGGAGTTCCGCTGGTACATGTACCGTAACCGCGATTCATTTACCAAGGAAGAATTTAAATTAAGACTGGATTATGGCGAGAAGATCCTGCCGGACTATTACAACCAAAACATTGAAGTCTGGAATAAAAACGCAGTTACCGAACGCAGTATAAAAAATGTGGAGGTAGAAGGCGTACCTATAAAAGGGAACCTGGATAAAGTTGAGTTTAACGGGAAAGAGGTGACTGTTGTTGATTATAAAACCGGTAAGCTTAAATATGCAAAGGATAAATTTACCAAACCAAACGATGAAAAACCAAACGGCGGCGATTACTGGCGCCAGGCCGTATTTTACAAGATCTTAATTGACAACGACCACACTATTGACTGGGAAGTAGTAAGCACCTTGTTTGAGTTTGTCGAACCCATTAACGATGGCGAATATCATAAGGAAAAGGTCATCATCACTCCGGAAGATACTGAAGAAGTAACCAAACAAATTACGACTGTATATCAGAAAATAATGGCACATGATTTTAACACCGGCTGCGGCAAAAAAGAATGTGACTGGTGCCATTTTGTAAAAAGCAACTTCAAGCAGGTTGGCAACGTTATGCAGGAAGAAGAAACGAATTAATCATCATGAAAAACCTATTATCTATTATCGCAGTACTATTTGCTTTACAGGCATCTGCACAAACAACCATTAAACAGGACGCACCTATCAAACAAATGGTTGAGGAAGTATCCGCAAAAAACATTGAAGCTAACATCCGCAAACTGGTAAGCTTTAAGAGCCGGCACACGTTGAGCGATACCACCAGCAAAACCGAAGGCAGCGGCGCCGCCCGTAATTGGATAAAGGCCGAGATGGAAAAATACGCCGAACAATCTAACGGCAGGATGACGGTTCAGTTTGATACATTTACCCAACCAAAGGGCGATAGGATTGATAAACCGGTACACCTTAAAAATGTGCTCGCTACTTTAAAAGGCACCGATCCTAACGACAACAGGGTTTATATTGTATCGGGGCATTATGACTCAAGGGTTAATGACGTGATGAACGCAAACGCTGTGGAGCCGGGCGCCAACGACGATGCGTCAGGATCAGCAGTATCAATGGAACTGGCAAGAGTGATGAGCAAATGGTCGTTCCCATCCACCATTATATTTATGTGCGTGGTTGGCGAAGAACAGGGCTTATATGGCTCCACCAACGTAGCCAAGCGCGCCAAAGCTGAAAAATGGAATGTTGATGCCATGCTGAATAACGACATTGTAGGCAATACCCATGGAATGGAAACTGATCTGAAGGATAACCGCAGCGTCCGTGTGTTCAGTGAGGGGATACCCTCAACAGCAGCAGGTAATGATCGTGAGATAAGAAGTTTAATATCCTTAGGTGGTGAAGACGACAGCCCCTCGCGCGAGTTGGCCCGCTATGTTAAGGAAACCGCGGAACGCTATGTAGACCAATTGGATGTAAAGCTCATCTATCGCCGCGACCGTTTCCTGCGTGGCGGCGATCATGTGCCATTTCTTCAGCAAGGTTTCACAGCAGTACGGTTCACCGAGATGAACGAGGATTTTAACCGTCAGCACCAGGATATCCGCACTGAGAAAGGCGTTGACTATGGTGATCTGCCCGACTTCGTGGACTTTAATTATGTTCAAAAGGTAGCACGTATGAATTTATCTGTGCTGGCAAACCTGGCCCTTGCTCCATCTGAACCGGAAAGTGTCGGCGTGGTAACCAGCGATCTCACCAATAAAACAACCTTAAAATGGGAAACCCCAAAGACCGGTAAAAAACCTGCAGGATATTATGTGCTGATGCGCGAAACCACCAGCCCCTATTGGGAAAAGAAATTTTATGTGGAAGGTAACGGCTTAACGTTAGCCTACTCAAAGGACAATTATTTTTTCGCTGTGCAATCGGTTGATGAAAAGGGACATGAGAGTTTGCCGGTGTATCCGAAGCCGGTGCGGTAAATTGTAGAGACGCAAAATATTGCGTCTCCCGCTTGCAATTCCCGATGTTTGTGCCTCCGCTATTTAAATAAATAATCCTCGTTATCACCGTTCAACAACCACTGCCGCGGATTATCGATTATATAATTTTTAACGTTCATGTATTCTTTATCGCTACGAATAACACGATCATGATAGCGGGGCTGCCAAACGAATTCAATATAGTTAATAGTGGAAAATGTTTTAACCGAAGCCTTATAACCCCTTATTACAGAGCCAAGATTTTGACTTTGAACTCCAAATTTGTTTGGTTCCCAATTAGGCTTGTCCGGCTTATTAATAAATATGATGGCGTGAATATGATTGGGCATTATTACAAATTCGTCGAGTTCAACAAATGGAAAATGATCAGGAATGGAAATCCAATTTTCAGTTGCGACATTCCCAATTATAGTCGGACTTAAGAATGCGACGTCCTGCAAGTTTTCGTCCTCGCTGGAATCTATTTCTCCAAAATAATGTAATTTATCTTTGGTGCAAATTGTAATATAATATAATGCATTTGATCCATAATCCCACCCAGTTAATCGTGTTGATGGAATACGATATTTACTTTTAAATTTATCATCCATAATGATAGTGGATAGGTAAAGTAAATATAATGAAGAGATTGGATATAAAATAACATTGGTTCGAGACGCAAGATATTGCGTCTCTACAAATTACTTCACACTTTTCCTGAGCACAATAAAATATCCCGCGATAAAAACTACCACCGCAATAACAAGGCTCACCCAGGTGTCTTTAGTAAGCAGGTCTACAGTAAAGTGAGGCATGGCGGACGGATGATTGCCGCCGTTTTTAGCTGGCCCCAAGGCTTTCATGGCCATCATAGGATGTGAATAAGGAAAAAGATAAGCGTATTGCCAGCTGTTGCCAGCCAAAATCCCTCCAACAATTACGCATACAAACCCAATCCCCATAGGCTTTATAAAATCGCTGAACAAAAGGCTTAATAAAAATTGTATAGATAGAATTCCTAAAGAGGCCAGGAAAAATTTAAAGTAGATCTGCGCTAAAATACTGGCAATACTATATTCGCTAAACTTTAACGATGGCTTTATTACCCCTAATAAATTACCAAAGCCAATTGTAAACAATACAAACAATGCAAGGCAAAAGAATACAAGAAAAAACGCATAAAAGTATTTGGCTGCGTAAACTGATAGCTTTGATATTGGCAGGCTAAAAATGGTTTTCCAGGTATCAGCCTTATGCTCCAGGCTATTTACAGAGTAAGCAATAAAAATTATGAGCATAGGCATCAATAACAGCCCCATTACGCCTAGTATTGGTGCTGCAAACTTCAGCCAGAGTTCCATGCTCGAGTTATTGATTAACCCATCACTCTTATAAAAAAAGCCTATAAATACAAACAGGCACAACAATAGCGGCAGTAAAACAGCGCTCCAAAAACCCATGGTTTTGCGCGTTTTATAAAATTCGGACCGGAATGAGAGTATAAATCCTTTCATAATTATTTAGGCGTTTTGCGTGATGGCTAAGAATAATTTTTCCAGGTCCTGTTGTTGTTTGTTAATGCTGTATACCATGTAACCGTTTTGGTTTAACATGGCATTAATTTCGCCCATGCTTTCCTTTGAAGTATAAGGAACAAAAACATGATGGTCGCTAACTTCCGAAACATTGACATTATTCTTCTTTAAAAAATTAGCGGCCTCAACGGCCTGATCGGTTTCAATTTGTACCGACGGTTTACTTAATGCTTCCAGCTCCTGGATGCTGCCCTGGAACATCAGTTCACCATGATTGATGATGCCTACATGGGTAGCCATCTTCTGAATTTCGGCTAATAAGTGGCTGGAGATAAAAACTGTTTTTTTGTACTCACCTGTTAGCTTCATTAGCAACTCGCGAATTTCAATGATCCCGTTCGGATCGAGGCCGTTGGTTGGTTCATCTAATATCAACAACTTCGGGTCGCTTAATAGTGCTAGAGCGATCCCTAAACGTTGTTTCATCCCCAAGGAATATTGCCCTGCTTTTTTGTGAGCGGCATCCTGCAGGTGAACAAGCCTCAGCATTTCGTCGACCCTTGTTTCAGGAATTTGCAACAGTAAGGCCCTGTTCATCAGGTTTTCTCTACCTGTTAAATGCAGGTAAATAGCCGGCTGTTCAATCAGCGACCCAATTTGTGAAAGAATTTTTATGCGGTTGTTTTGCAGGTCGAGATCAAAAATAGAAATGCTGCCTTCCTGTGTTTTTAGCAGGTTGAGCAGCAATTTTATGGTGGTAGTTTTTCCGGCGCCGTTTGGGCCAAGGAAGCCATAAATACTTCCTTCCGGAACTTGTAATGAAAGTGATTTTACTACGGTTTGGTTGCCAAAGGTGAAGGTTAGGTTTTGAGTATTAATTACCATACTTTTTCTTTGGCTATTGAACAAACGGTTTTTACTAAACTAACACCTTTATAAAACAAAGAGGTTGCCTGCACGGAGGAACCAACAATAGTTTCCTTTTTCTGATGAAACTGGTAACTTACGCCCATTATTAGCGCGAAGAATACCGGAACCAGTAATAAGATGAAAGGATTGGAGTTTTTGATAAGCGTTTTCATTGTGTTTGTGTTTGATGATACAAAGGAATATCAAAAAAATTACCTGCTAAAAACATTTAGACCAACGCACGGGATTCATAGATGAATGGCAGAATAATCAAACTAACCCGTTCGTCGGATTTTTAAGCCTGTTTATCGACAAAAGCTGATACTATATATAATATAAGTGCTTTAACGGTGTGTAATTATTAATTTAGGTGTGATGAAAAGCCGTTGGCAAATATTCTGGCATGTGTTTTTTTGGGTGTTAATGATCTCGTTTTTGATCTTCATAGCCCAATTGGATGAAAAAATATCCCTCAGGGAGATCCTGGTTGTATTCATTTTATACTCGGTAATTAATATAAGCCTGTTTTATATCAATTACCTCATATTACTGCCCCGTTTTTTTCATAAAAAGCGCTATGGTACATACGCCATTATTGTAACCATAACGGTTATAGTATTCGGGATTGGTAAATACGGCGTCGGGTTGCTGTTTAAATCATTTATATTGGTTCACAGCAAAGGGCATGTAATTGGCTTCGCCCAGTATTTCTTAGGCACACTATTCACCAGCCTGTTCTTCCTGTTTTTAAGCACCGCGTTGAAATTTGCCATTGATTGGTTTTTAAATGAACGCATCCAGCGCGACCTTGAAAATCAACGATTGAGCGCGGAGCTGTCATTTTTAAAATCACAGATCAATCCGCATTTCTTATTTAATTCGCTTAACAGTATTTACTCACTGGCTTACCAACGATCTGCAACCACGCCCGAGGCGATTCTTAAACTATCGGAAATTATGCGGTATATGCTGTATGAGTGTAACGATAATAAGGTCGAACTGTCCAAAGAGCTGCAGTACCTGCAAAACTACATCGACCTGCAAAAAATACGCTTCAGCAATAAGGCCTATATTGATTACAAGGTGGAGGGTGTAATACAAAACCAGCAAATAGTACCGTTATTATTGATCGCATTTATTGAAAATGCCTTTAAACACGGTGTAGCGAATGATCCGCTTACGCCTATCCGATTATTAATTGATGTTGATGACGAGCATTTGCATTTTTACATACAAAACAAAAAACATAACAATAATCGTGATCCGGCAGGTGGAATTGGTTTGAATAATGTTAAACGCAGGCTAAATTTGCTGTATCCGAATAAATATAATTTGGACATCCGCGACGAAACCGATACTTATACCGTTGAATTATCTTTAGTTTTATAAAATGATAAGATGCCTGATTGTTGATGATGAGCCTTTGGCACTGCATATACTGGAAGACTATATCTCAAAGATCCCGTTTTTGCAATTGGTTAAGGCCACAACAAATCCTATTGAAGCGCTTACGCTCGTTCAGGAGAAGCTGGTCGACCTGGTTTTTTTGGACGTACAGATGCCCGAACTTACCGGTATCCAGTTTTTACGAATAGCCAACGGAAAGGCAAAGGTTATTTTAACCACCGCCTATCCACAGTATGCACTTGAGGGTTATGAATTGGATGTGATAGACTATTTGTTAAAGCCAATCGCCTTTGATCGTTTTTTTAAATCCGTTCAAAAAGCACAAGCTGTTTTACAGCCGGCAGCCGCCCCTATACAGCCGGAACCCGTACAACAAAAACAACAGGACCTGTTGAGCGATTTCATCTTTGTTAAAACGGAGCACAAAATTCAAAAGGTTTACCTTAATGATATTCTTTTTATAGAGGGATTAAAAGATTACATCTCCATTTTCACCCCTGCAGAACGCATCATTACCCTGCAGAACATGAAGAAAATGGAAGATGCCCTGCCGGAAAAGCATTTTATCCGGGTGCACAAATCGTACATCGTATCCATTAATAAGATAGACAGCATTGAGCGGAGCCGGATCTTTATAGGTGACAAGATCATTCCAGTTGGCGATACCTACAGGGAAGAGTTTTTTAAGATTGTTGACGGGAAGAACATCTGAAGAAGTCCTGAGTATTTAGTCCAAAGTCCCGAGTCTTTCTTGACTTAAGACTACCGACTCACGACTTCGGACTTCTTAGCTGTCCAAGCGCCTCTTTTATTCTTATCTCAGCTTCTTTAACCAAATCTTCTGTGGGCCTTCCTTTTGGCTCAATCGGTTCAAGCACCTCCCAGGTTGCTTTAATGAATGTACCGAGTGGATAAAGGCCATGTTCGGTTAGTTTCCACGAATTATTAATAGCAATGGGAACCAATAATGCTTCGGGGCATTTTTTCAGGATAGTTGCGATACCGCCAACCTGGAACGGTTTTACAATGCCATCTTTTGAACGTGTACCTTCCGGAAAAATAACGGTCGACCATTTATTTTCTTTCATCCGGTTGGCCAGTTTAACTAATTCAGTAATAGATTGACGTGAATCATTACGGTCAATATTGGCGCCGCCGCCATATTTCAGGTTATACGATATAGATGGAATCCCCCTTGTGAGTTCAATTTTTGAGATGAACTTGGCGTGATACTTACGCAGGTAATAGATGAGCGGTGGGATGTCGGCCAGGCTTTGGTGATTAGCGATAAAAATGAGGGGGTGCCCAACCGGAAGGTTTTGATTGTTAATAAACACTACCCTGTTCCCCGTTAAATAAAAAGTACTGAACAGACATAAGTTTAAAAAATCGACCACCTTCTTGTGTGCCGAATAACCAAAAACGTTATAAGCAATCCATTGTAATGGGTGAAAAATAAACAGCGCCAGGAAAAAAGCGATGACCGTTAGCGGCGATAAGATATATCCGAAGAGCTTTCTCATAAAAGCTACAAATTTAATATTTTAGTTGATTGGTTGGAGTTGGTTGATTAAGTTAGATTGTGTTGACTCAGTTGAATAGGTTAGAATTGTTGATTGGATTTTACGCGTGATAACTTAATCAACCCACTAAACTTAATCAACTATAACTTTCCTTCCAATATCATTATTTGCACCTTCAAAACCGCAGCAACCGTTATCGAATCAGTTATCGTTCCATCACAAACCATTTCGTACGCTTTGGCAAAAGGCACTTTGTTAACTATCAATTGTTCGGTGTCTTCAGGCTCGGCCTCAAATTGCTTTAAATCGCGGGCAAGGTAAATAATACTAAGCTCATCGCTTACCGAATTTGAAAGATGCAAGCGCTGAATCTCTGTCCAGGAATTTGCTTTAAGCCCGGTTTCTTCCAGTAATTCACGTTGTGCTGAAGCTAATGGATCGGTACCCTCCGGACCGCCACCTTCGGGTATTTCCCAGCTGTATTGGTTTAAGGGAAACCTATATTGACCAACCAAATAGGTATTCAATTCCTCGTCCAAAGGCAAAACACCTATTGCCAGGTTTTTAAAACGTATCTTGCCATAAATGCCCGGGTTGCCTGATGGATTGATAACCTGGTATTCGGTTACGTTGATCCAGGGGTTATCATAGACTGCTTTCTCGCCGGTTATTTGCCAGGGGTTTTCTTTGGGGTGATGCATGGGGTAAAAATAGCAAGATTATGTTATTTAATCTTGTCAGTAAGTACATACCTCCCCTTCAAATCTTCTTTATCCGCTACCATATTCCAATAATCAATTAAATATTTACGGACCGACTTTGGCAATGTTTCAAATGATTTATCCCATTTTACCGAGTATTCATCCTCATCAAGCTCCGGCACGTGTACCCTGAAAACGTATTTTACATTTTTGTAATGTACCATCATCTTCCAGGTTGATCCATCCCCCCGATCCGGATCAAGCTGGTAAACAAAAATACTTTCTAACAGTCCGTCTTTATCTATATCGATGATTTTGGTATAAGTATACCTAAGCAGGATACCCAAGTCGGAGAAATCCCTGATCTCCCAATCCTTAACAAAAACACCGTTGTGCTGGGTATAGCCGAATCCAAAGATCGACACCTTACTTGTTTCTTCAGTTTTAGTGAGGATATAAAGGTGAAGTCCTGCCGCATCCTTAAATTCATAGGCATCTATAAGTTTCCCGGTAAACGCTACCGGCACCTTGTCGTGCAGAATTTCCTTTACATAAGTTTGGGCTTTGCTTAGTTGGGAAGATAGCAAAGCAAGAAACAGCAGAATTGTGAATTTATAGCGCATTGGCATAAAGGTTTACCAAAGCTAATGATTAGCGCTTATCTCCCAAAGGCCCAAATCAAGAACTTAGGCATTGCCTTAGCCCAGGTTTCGGGATTATGGCTGCCGCCAACCATTTCCAGGTATTGAACATCCGCAGGGCGGGTAAAACCTTTGTTTTCAAGCTCTTTTATCAGGTCGACCGTATCGTCGATAGAGTCGATGATGCCATTTTTGTTTCGGTCGCTGGTTTCGTCTTTGGTGCCGGTTTGCAGCCAGATTTTTATCCCTGGTTTAACTGCCGTGTTCCTTACTATGCTGTGCATAATGCGGTCGTTTTCGGTGTAGCCTTTGGTAAGGTCCTTGCTTCTCCACCAAAAAGATCCGGAGAAAACCCCAACTTTATCAAAAAGTTCCGGATTGTTCCAGGTAATATCCAATGCGGACAGGCCGCCTAAAGAAAAACCGGCATAAGCGGTTGAGTTAAATTTTTCGATGCCTGTAAGTTTTGTAATAGCAGGCAGCAATTCAGTTTTTATAAATGCCGTATATAAAGCTGCTTTTGAACCTCGCTTTTTAAAGTCGGGTTTGCCGGCGGTACCGTATTCCTGCAGGCGTTCTTCACCGGCGTGGATGGCAACCACCAGCGTAGGTTTTATACGATTTATATTTGTTAATTCTTCAAGGGTTTCCTTTAACTGCAGCGCTTCGCTTTCCTGTCCGTCATTCAATAACAACAAATTCAGGGGTTCGGTAAGTTCATTTTCTTCCGGCATCAGCAGCGTACAGGTAACATCGCGCTTCAACACATCAGACTTTATGGTTATTATATTTTCAGTGATAGCTATCTCCATCTCCAGCCAACTCGCGTACATCTCTATTTCAATTAGTTAAGGGCGCAAATTTACGGTTAACATTTTACAATTTGAAAATTTGCCGATTTGATGATTTCAAAATGATAAAAGTACGCTCATTTTCAAATCTTTATTCCAAATCCTTGCCTTTTTCAAACAAACAAGTTACCTTACAATCATCATAAAAACCCAATACATTGACTGAAAAATATCACCGCTGGTACTCCCCAAACCTGGGAATTGATGTAGAAATGCTGGTTTTTGGCGACCGCGGTTACCCGGTTATCCTTTTCCCGACGTCACAGGGGCGTTATTTCCAGAATAAGGATGAGGGACTTATTGACAGCGTGCGCTGGTTTGTTGACGAGGGGCTAGTTAAAATTTACTGTCCGGATAGCTTTGATTGGCTTACCTGGTACAATAAAGGAGTTAGTCCGGCAGAACGTGCGCACCGCTACGCCTGGTACGATAAAATGCTTGCTGACGAGCTTGCGCCATGGGCTATGTACGAGACCGGTGTTAGCAAAATAGCCACCGCCGGTTGCAGTTTCGGCGGATATCATGCTGCAAACTTCGCCCTAAAGCATCCCGATAAAACCGGCCACCTGTTTAGCATGAGCGGAGCCTTTGACATGAAGCAGTTTACCGATGGGTTTTATAATGATGACGTGTTTTATAACAACCCCGTTGACTTTTTACCCGGCAGCAACCTATCCGACCTATGGCACATGAATATCATCCTCGGCACCGCCGAGCACGACATTTGTTTGGGCGATAATAAGCGACTCTCAAACATTATGAACCAAAAGCATATTAACCATTGGTTGGATATCCGCCCGTTCGCCAGTCATGACTGGCCGATCTGGAAGGAAATGTTTCCGCATTATTTGTCAACGATAAGGTAGATGATAGAGATTAGAGGCTGGAGATTAGATAGCGACCGTATTAAAATAACAGAAGTTAGAATTAAGAACTAAATAAAAACATAACTACCCATGAAAAAAATAGGAATCTTATTCGGACAGGAACAATCGTTCCCACACGCGTTTGTTGCTCGCATCAACCAAAAGGGCGAGAAAAATATAAGCGCAGAATTTGTGCGTATCGATAAGGTGATGCAGGCCGAGCCGTTGGATTACGCAGTAATTGTCGACCGCATTTCGCAGGATGTGCCTTTTTATCGCGCCATGCTAAAAAATGCAGCTATCTGCGGCACCGCGGTAATCAACAATCCGTTCTGGTGGAGCGCTGATGAGAAATTCTTTAACAACGCGCTGGCGGTAAAAATTGGTGTCCCTGTACCAAAAACGGTGATCCTGCCATCGAAGGATTTGCCGGATGATACAACAGATCAATCGTTCCGCAACCTGGCTTATCCGTTGGATTGGGAAGGTATTTTTAAATACGTTGGCTTCCCTGCTTATATGAAACCTTTTGACGGCGGAGGCTGGAAGGAAGTTTACCAGATCAATAACCTGGATGAGCTTTGGGACAATTACAACAAAACCAAACAATACGTAATGATGCTACAGGAGGAAATTATTTTTGAAGATTACTTCCGTTGCTATTGCATAGGTGGCAAACATGTACGCATTATGCAATACGAACCGCGCAACCCGCATCACCTGCGTTACGAGCATGGCAAGGCTCCCGCAGCAAAAAAGTTGCTGGAGACCGTAAAGAATTATGTGATCAAGCTCAATAAATATTTGGGATACGATTTTAATACTGTTGAGTTCGCTATCCGTGATGGAGTACCTTACGCCATCGATTTCTGTAACCCTGCACCCGATGCCGAAGTTACCAGCGTTGGCCAGGATAACTTCGACTGGGTTGTTGAAACCGCCGCCGATTACGCCATCGAACGCGCAAAAAAGCAAAAGGACGACAGCGATAACCTTACCTGGGGCGAGTATGTAAAAACCGGCGCAGCGGGTCATCATCTTTTATCATCAGAGAAAAAAGTTGAGAAGAAAGCCGAGAAAAAGGAAGTAAGTGCAGGAGCTATTGATCATGAAATTGCAGCAGAGAAGAAAGTTGTAAAGCCGAAGAAAGCTGTTAAAAAATAATAATACAACGGCTCGCATGGCGGTGGGTTTGAAACCCATCGCTATGATAAAAGCTTGTTTAAACCAACCAATTATAAAGGCTAACTAAAAATGAACGAGTTTACCATAGGTGTTGAAGAAGAATTCATGGTGGTTGACCCTGTGAGCAGGGAGCTGACATCGCATGAACAAAAAATTGTTGACAGCGCTCAAAAGATCCACGAGGACCAGGTGAAGGCCGAGATGCACCAGGCAGTTGTTGAAGTAGGCACACACATTTGCCACAACACACAGGAAGCGCGTAAGGAGGTGGGCAAATTACGCGGCACGGTAGCACAGTTAGCCGGCGATATCGGCTTGCGCATCGGCGCTGCGGGAACGCACCCGTTTTCACACTGGCAGCACCAGCTGATTACGGATCATCCGCGATATTTTGAAATTGTAGATGAGCTGCAGGAGGCTGCACGGTCGAACCTGATTTTTGGCTTGCATGTGCATGTGGGCATCCAATCGCGGGATATGGCGATTCATATTGCCAACCAGGTACGCTATTTTTTACCGCACGTTTATGCGTTGTCAACAAACTCCCCGTTTTGGGAGGGACGCAATACGGGTTACAAATCATTCCGCACCAAGGTTTTTGACAAGTTTCCACGGACGGGCATTCCCGATTATTTCAGCAGTATTGAAGAATATGATAACTATATCAAGTTGTTGGTGAAAACCAATTGCATCGACAATGCCAAGAAGATCTGGTGGGACATCCGCGTACATCCATTTTTTGAAACCATAGAGTTCCGCATTTGCGATTGCCCCATGCTGATTGATGAAACCATGACATTCGTCGCTTTATTCCAGGCTTTGTGCGCTAAGTTGTATAAACTACGGCAGCAAAATATGTCGTTTATTAATTATAACCGCGCACTCATCAATGAGAATAAATGGCGGGCCGCCCGCTACGGGATCGACGGTAAAATGATAGACTTTGGTAAGGAGATGGAAGTAAATACCCGTGGTTTGATTTTAGAGCTGCTTGATTTTATAGATGACGTAGTGGATGACCTTGGGTGCCGTGACGACCTGCAATATGTGCACAAAATATTGGAACATGGCACAGGCGCCGACAGGCAATTGGCAGTTTATCAGCAAAATAATAACTTTGCCGACGTTGTTGACTATATTACGTCGCAAACGTTAAAAGGAATTTAGGATAAGAGATGATACAAACAGAAAAACCGGAAATTAAAGTTGCCATTCTCGATTTTTATGATGGGATAGCGAACGAGGGAATGCGTGGTTTCCGCGAAATTTTAGAGAGATACAAAGCCAAGAATGAGCTGAACTTAAACTACGAGGTATTTGACGTTCGCAGGAATGTTGAAGTCCCCGGAACCGATTTCGATATTTATATTTCGAGCGGCGGCCCCGGCAGCCCGATAGACAGTGAAGGCTCGGAATGGGAGAAAAAATATTTTCAGCTGGTAGATAAGCTTGAAGACATCAACCTTTCAAATGCATCTCAAAAGAAATACGGATTTTTTGTTTGCCATGCGTTTCAGCTGATGTGCCGCAAATACCAGTTGGGCGATATCAATATGAGGCGTTCAGCCTCATTTGGCGTGCTGCCGATTCATAAAACACATGCGGCCGCTAACGAGCCGGTTTTTGAAGGATTAACTGACCCTTTTTATTCGGTTGACTCAAGACTATGGCAGGTGGTAAATCCCGACGAAAAACGTTTCACCGATTTGGGCATGCAGTTGCTGGCGATTGAAAAGGAACGTCCGCATGTTGATTTGCCAAGGGCAATGATGGCGATCCGTTTCAGCGATTACTTTTTTGCCACGCAGTTTCATCCGGAAGCTGACGCGAAGGGTGTAAAATCACTGTTATTAAAGGAAGAAAAAAAGAAGGAAGTGGTTAGCGAGCACGGCATCGACAAATACAACGAGATGCTTGAACGACTTGAAGATCCTGATAAAATTACGCATACCCAAAACACCATGATCCCTAATTTTTTAGACCAGGCAGTTTTGAGTTTGCAGGAACTGAACTAAGATTTATAGGATTAAAAGATTTTAGGAACAATTAATATGAGTGAAATAGATAAATATCAGCAACTTATTTTACCGGTTTTAAAGCGGTATTTTATTACGCGGGCTGCTATTTTCGGATCAGTAGCCAAGGGCAACGCAAACGCGGGTAGTGACGTTGATCTATTAATAGAAGCTGGGCATGGGTTTACACTTTTTAAAATGTTAGAGCTTGAAGAAGAAATATCTGAATTGCTTAAGCGGAAAGTGGATCTTGTTGAATATAGCGCTCTTAAATCATCCATTAAAGCAGAGGTTCTATCATCTGCAATAACAATATTATGAGCAGATCGGATCATGTGTATTTGCAGGATATACTTGAATCGATAGAAATGATTCTGGGTTACATCGGTAGTAAAACAGAGTTTGAATTTGTAAATGATTTAATGTTGCAAGATGCTGTTGTAAGGCGATTTGAAATTATCGGCGAGGCATCTTCAAAAATCTCCGAAGTTCTTAAGATCCAGAATCCGGAAATACAATGGAGACTAATGAAAGGGATGAGAAATAAACTAATACATGAATATTTTGGAGTGTCGCCAATTACAATTTATTTAACAGTTCAGCAGGATCTTCCTGTCTTAAAGGAACAATTAGCTAAAATTGTAAATTAGTATTGTTATTTAAATCTTACTATCCTTTTCACCTAAAAATCTTAGTTCAAAGTGATACCATGAACCCATCCGCCAGGAAAACATACAACGCCAACTTTACCGAAGAAAAGTATCAAAACTTTCTAAGTGATTTGAATGAGGGCTTAAAAGAACCAATCGCTTTCCGCGTGGCGGAAACACCAGTATTTTTAACTGACGATTTTAGAGATAAGCTGATCTCGGCTGGAGATGACATCATCGAAACCATTTTACAACCCAATTTTAAGGAACTAACCGAAAGGGCCATCCCCCAAAAATGGCGTGTGGCTAATGAAAATGATCATCCGCATTTTATCGCGCTGGATTTTGGCGTTTGTAAGGATGAAAACGGGAATATAGTTCCAAAACTGATCGAGTTGCAAGGCTTCCCATCATTGTACGGGTTCCAGGTACACCTTGCCGATTGTTATAAAAGCAATTTTGAAATCGCTGATGACCAGTCCATATTTTTCAGTGGACTCGATAAATCATCCTATATCGACTTACTTAAAAAAACAATAGTTGGGGACTATAATCCCGACGAGGTTGTTTTGATGGATGTAAATGCGCCCGAACAAAAAACCGCGGTTGATTTCTATCTTACCCAAAAATTCATCGGCACCCCGGTAATTTCGTTGAGCGATTTGGAGTTGGATGGCAACCAACTCTTTTACACTGTTAATGGGGAAAAGAAACGCATCAAACGCATTTATAACCGTTTGATATTTGATGAAATAGAAGGCGACCAAAGCATATTTGAAAAAGTGGTTGACATCCGCCAGCCGCTTGACGTGGAATGGATCACGCACCCCAACTGGTTTTATCGCGTCAGCAAATTCACTATACCTTTTTTAAAGGGCGATTATATCCCAAAGACACAATTTCTGCATGAGCTAAATGGAATCCCTGCCGACCTTGAAAATTATGTTTTAAAACCCCTGTTTTCATTTGCGGGGCAGGGTGTAATCATCGACGTAAAAAAAGATGACATTGAAAACATAAAGGATCCGGAGAATTGGATCCTGCAGCAAAAGGTAAATTATGAACCTGTAGTACAGGCACCGGATGGCGGTGTAAAAGTTGAGATCCGCTTGCTTTACCTGTGGCCAAACGGCGATGAAAAACCAACTTTAGCCGTTAACCTTGCCCGCTTAAGCCGTGGTAAAATGATCGGCGTACGCTATAATAAGGATTTTGATTGGGTAGGCGGAACAGTGGGGTTTTTTAGTAGTTAATTAGAGATTAGTTGAACGCGGGAGTGGCATCCTTTACTTTTAGTTATCATCAACCACCGTTATTTCTCTTAACTAATCTCTAATCTCCAGCCTCTAATCACCAACATTAAACTTTTTCATAATTTACTTGTCTGTACTTATATATAAATTGTATTAAATTTGTGACGTGAATATCCAGGTAATTATAATAGCGATACTATTTGCAGCGGCAGTCTTTTATGTTGGCAGGCTTCTTTATAAAAGCTTGTTCACCAAAAAGAGCTGTGGCAGTAACTGTAAATGCGGCGTGGATTTTTCGGCCATCGAGCCCGATAAGTCACACAAATAAACCAGACCATTTATATACATTACAAGCATATAGTATTTATTTAAAGAAATTTAATGGCCGACAAACAGGTTTTTCAAACTGATACCCCTGGCAGATGGATCCGTTTTAAGTGGCTTAGCCGCGTAATTATTATCGTACTGATTGCCAGCGTTGTTGCTGCTGCAATTACGGTAACATCTAAGCAATATCCCAGCCTGCCTAATTTAAATCCGGCGCCTAAAAAGCTAACCAAAGAGGAACTCGATCAATTAAAAAGATCCAAAAAATACAAGGATTATAAAATTGACAAGGGCGAAATCCAGAAACTTGCTAAGGCCCGCCACCTGCACCAGCTAAAGCGGCCAAATAATAAGGACCGTATAAATGCCGCGTTTTATCGCCCATGGGAAGCACAAGCCTACTCATCGCTTGCTGACAACTATACCAAACTCGACATGATAGTTAGCGAGGGCCTTTTTATGGCGCTCAACCGGGATACAATGGTCGCCATTGTGGACACCGGCCTTATTAACCTGAATAAAAAATACAAAAAACCGGTATTGCTTACCCTGTCTAACTATGTTAATATTGACAACAGCAAAGGTGCGTATGATACCAAAGACATTGAACGCATTATAGCCAATAAAACACTCCGCGTAAACTTCATTAACAGCATAGCCAAACAGCTGAACAGGTATAAATTCCAGGGGGTAAATCTTGATTTTGACGAAATTAAGAACCATAACAGCAAAAACTATATCGCTTTTGAAAATGATCTTTACAATATCCTGCATGCCTCAGGCTACCTGGTAACGCAAAACGTGATCCCTGACGATGAGCAGTTTAACCTGGAGAGACTACAGCGCATAAACGATTTCCTGTTTGTAATGGCTATTGACCAGCACAATGAAAGCAGTAATGCCGGAGATCTTTCAAATCAGCATTGGGTTGAGCAGATCCTGGATGATGTTTGTACGCGCATCCCGAGCGAAAAGGTCATATTAACCGTTGTAGGTGGCGCAGTTGACTGGCCGGAAAACAGCGTTGGTGCAGCTATTGGATACCCACAGGCCATAAGTATTGCACAGGAAAATAAAAGCAAAATCACATTCGATCCAAACTCGGCTAACCTCCATTATACCTATTTTGATGACGATAGCCTGGAGCATACCGTTTATTTTACTGATGCGGCGACAAATTTCAACATCATCCGTATGGCGGATGATTGGGCAACCGGCGGCGTAGCTTTATGGAGAGCAGGATCTGAAGACCCGCGCTTATGGACATTCTTCCAAAAAAACTTGTCAATAGACTCGCTAAAAAAAACAGGCATAGATGTTAGGCGCTTAACCTCGGTAGGTTTAAATAATAAAATCAACTATGATGGTAACGGCGAGGTACTCGACCTGATAACCACGCCAACCACCGGGCATATTGATGTAAAGATGGATACGACAAATTTTGTCATAACCAATCAAAACTACATTAAGCTGCCAACTAAATATGTAATAAAGAAATACGGCTACGCACCGGGCAAGATAGTTCTAACGTTTGATGACGGCCCCGATCCTGATTATACACCCCGCATTTTAGACATTCTGAAACGTGAGCATGTTCCGGCAGCATTTTTTGTGGTAGGATCAATGGCTGAAAAAAATGTATCCATCCTGCGCCGCGAATTTGATGAGGGTTATGAAATTGGTAACCACACATTTTTCCACCCTGATATTTCTACTGTTAGTATCCAACGCGTAAACTTGGAGCTAAATGCCACCCGCAAGCTCATAGAGTCGGTAACCGGGCGAAGTACTATATTATTCAGGCCGCCATTTAATGCTGATGCTGAGCCGCAAACACTTGCCGAAGTTATCCCGGTAGCGGAAAGCCGAAAGCAAAGCTATATCAACATCGGTGAATCCATTGACCCATGGGACTGGCAGCCGGGAGTAACCGCCGATAGCATCATTGCGCGTACCATAAAACAAAAAGACGCAGGTTCCATGCTGCTACTGCATGATGCAGGTGGCGACACCCGTGAAGAAACGATAAAGGCGCTTCCTGAAATTATCCATTTCTTTAAAAGCCATGGCTATAAATTCACCACCATAGCTGATGTTTTGGGCAAAACCAAAGATGACCTGATGCCGCCGATCCAGGACGACGCTAATTCTGGTATATTGGGTTCGCTATATAACCTGTTGATCCAATTTTATTTCTACGGCAACTGGTTTTTATTGTATTTGTTCCTGACCGCTATCTTTTTAGCAATTGGCAGAGTGGTGCTGATTGGCATACTTGCTGTCAGGCAGTTCAGCGACGATAAAAAAATTAACCGGGCTGTTGTCGACAAATCTACATTGCCGCCTGTAAGTATAATTGTACCGGGTTATAACGAGGAAGTTACCGCGATAAAGACCATCCAGAGTTTACTAAAAACGGATTACAATATATTCGAGATAATTTTTGTTGACGATGGATCGAAGGACAAAACTTTCGAGCTCGTTAACAATGCCTACGGGCATCATCCGCTGGTGAAGGTACTTACCAAGCCAAACGGCGGCAAAGCATCAGCCCTTAATTTTGGCATCAGCCATGCACAATACGAATTTGTAGTTTGTATTGATGCTGATACGCAGCTAAAAGATGACGCCATCTACCACCTGATGACGTATTTTACCGATGAGGAAATTGGTGCAGTGGCAGGTACCGTAAAGGTTGGTAATGAAAATAATATCATCACCCGCTGGCAGTCTATTGAGTATATCACGGCTCAAAACATGGATCGCCGTGCATTCGACCTGATCAACAGCATTACTGTAGTTCCGGGCGCAATTGGCGCTTTCCGTAAATCGGCCATCTTTAAAGCCGGTGGATTTACATACGACACCCTTGCTGAGGATTGCGATCTTACTATGCGGATCTTAAAGCAAGGCTACATTGTAAAAAACTGCGCAGAAGCCATCGCTTATACTGAAGCGCCTGAAACACTGAACGGGCTTTTAAAACAACGTTTCCGCTGGAGCTTTGGCGTTATTCAAAGCTTCTGGAAAAACAAGGATGCCCTGTTTAACAAAAAGTATAAGTTCTTCGGAATGCTCGGAATGCCTAATATTCTGGTGTTCCAGATCATCCTGCCGCTGTTCTCTCCTATTGCGGATCTGACCATGATATTCGGTTTATTTAGCGATAAGCCTGGAAAAATTCTCTTCTTTTACGCTGCTTTTGTGGTGATCGATTTGATTGTTGCCATGATTGCGTTTAAGATGGAAAAGGAAGATTACAAAAAGCTGGTTTACATCATCCCACAACGGTTTATCTGGCGCCAGCTGATGTACTACGTATTGTTTAAATCGATCCGCAAAGCATTAAAAGGTGAATTGAGCGGATGGGGGGCGTTAAAGCGTACAGGCAACGTAGTAATGAAGAAAGACGCTCCGGTGGAGCAGTGATTAGAGATTAGTTGAAATGCAGCAGATAAAAACGGCTGCATTTCTCTTTCGGACTTTACTGATTTTTCGAACTTTCGGACTTCTCAATTAAACACACCGCGTAAGCCACAACACCCTCTTCCCTACCTATAAAGCCAAGTTGTTCATTAGTGGTTGCTTTTATAGAGATATCATCTGCATCTATACCGGCAGCTTTGGCGATGTTAACCTGCATGGCCGGGATATGCGGATTTATCTTCGGGGCTTCCAGGCATACCATCGCATCGATGTTATTGATCTCCCAGCCTTTTTCACGCAATAAAACCATTACATGCTGCAGTAATACAAGGCTGCTGATGCCTTTCCAACGATCGTCCTTATTTGAAAAATGGAATCCGATATCGCGCAGGTTGGCTGCCCCTAACAGTGCATCACAAATTGCGTGCAATAAAACATCTGCATCTGAATGGCCGAATGCGCCGGCATGGTGCTCTAAATTAACACCGCCTAAAACAAACGGGTGCTGTTCTCTCAGTTGATGAACATCAAACCCAAATCCTACTTTAATTTTAGCCATTATCTCTTATGCGCGTTTGTGTCGCCGCCAAAGCTGGCTGATAGGGTGAAACGTAATGTATTAGCCAATGCGCTGTTCTGCTGGCTTGCGGCAAGGTATGAAAAGTCGAACGTATAGCTGCTGTATTTAAAGCCAATCCCGGTTGTGAGGTAATGAGCACCACCCTTGCTGGCGTTTTGGTAAAAATACCCGGCTCGTATTGCAAACAACTGGTTGTACCAGTATTCAAATCCCGGTGAAATGGTGATTTCCTGCAGTTCTTCGTGAAAGCCTCCGGGAGCATCGGTAAAAGAACCGAAAATACCCGCGGGAACGGAGACGTTATCGTCCTTCCCTTTGATGATATTTCCGTCTGCATCCCTTATTGGTGGGGTTGGTACTAACAGTTTATTTAAATCTACGGTAAATGTAATTTGGTTATAATCGTCCAGGTTGATGGTATTGGCAACGCCCAGTTTTAAATTGGTTGGCAAAAAATATTTAGGGCCGCCATCGCTGTAACTGATCTTTGAACCGATATTGGAAATATTGGCGCCAAAGGCAAAAATAGCATCCGAACCAAATTCCTGGGTTGGCTGGTTATAATATACCGATACGCCTGCCAATAGCGCATTCCCCGACTTAGCCTGCTCACCCGACCCCGTTGCGAAAAACGCATTCGACAAGCTGGAATGAACAAAGCCGGCGGTTAACCCTAAAGAAAGCGTTTCGCCAAACTTACGGGCAAACGACCCGTTTATTGCAAATTCATTTGGTGTGTAGGTCCCCTGGTTATTTTGACTATTGTCTGTTAGCTGGATTGAGCCATAGTTAAAATATCGTAATGAAGCGCCGATGGTATTGCGGTCATCTATCTTATGTGCATAACTTAAATAGGATAAGCTGATATCAGGAACTAATTGACGCAGCCATGGGCTGTAAGATAACGATGCATTATCGTTATCAGTAAGAAACGCCAACTTAGCCGGGTTCCAGTAGTTTGCGTTCACATCAGGAGTTAATGCAACGCCCGCATCGCCCATTGCTCCGGACCTTGAATCAGGCGTTATATTTAAAAAAGGGACCGCTGTAGGTATAGCCGTTGAGTAATTTGAGCCGTTCGCACTCGTTCCTGTGCTTTGTGCTACTACTAAACCGGGCAGCAGAACCGAAGTGCAAATAAAAAGTGCTTTGCTGTATGAAAACTTCATTCGTGAAATCTATCCTTACTTTTAAGGTAATAAATATATGCTAATTGCTGGCTATTACGTATAAGTATTCAAATAAGTTTTCCACTAAAAAATTTGCCGGATTTGAAACACCTGAAGCAAATATTTCGTTAAACAGGCGATAAAGTTTAAATTTCTTTTAAAGATTAAGGTTAATAAATTAGCATTTTAGGCAAAATGTTTTAAATTTACCCTTTAAATTAACTGTAAGAACATGAAAGTACTTTTTACTAAAACTGCAATGGTACTGTTGGGTATAGGAATAGTGTTGAGCAGCTGCAGTAAACATCAGCAGTCTGAAAAAACCGGGATGGCTTATAACGACAAAACCAATGGCGGTTATGAGCGGTTCAGGCAGACGCATCCATCACCAGGCCCGGGCCTTATCCCTATTGAGGGTGGTACCTTTGTGGTTGGTGGCAGCGCAGACCAGGATGTTACTTATGATTATAACAACGTAAAGCGCAGGGTAACCATTCCTTCCTTTTATATGGACGAAACAGAGGTGGCTAACCAGGACTGGCTTGATTACCTTCACTGGATAAGCATTACCTTTCCACAAGACCGCGAACTTTACTACAACGCACTTCCCGACACATTGGTTTGGCGTAAACCACTATCATACAATGAGCCCTATGTTGATAACTATTTAAGGCACCCTGCATTCCAGGATTACCCGGTTGTGGGTGTAACCTGGGACCAGGCTCAAGATTATTGCCAATGGAGAACCGACCGTACGAACGAAAATATTTTACGTGAGCGCGGAAATATGGTAGCCTGGAAGGACATGGGAGGCGGCGGTAAAGGCAAGAATGCTGCTCCAGCAGCTCCAGCCGGCCAACCATTTAATACGGATATTTACCTTAACGGACAGTTACACGGTGCAGGCATTGACGGTAAAAAGATGATGCCCGACCTGAATCCCAATGCAAAGGCAACAACCGGTGCAAATGGCAAAGGTGGTGGCAAAGCAGTTAGACCAGTGCGTATGGAAGACGGGATCCTGAAACAAGGTTACCGTTTACCATCAGAGGCTGAGTGGGAATACGCTGCATTAGCCTTAATAGGAAACACCGAATTTGAAAATATTGACGATAATAAAGTATATCCATGGAATGGCCTGGGCGTGCGTTCAGCAAAGAGAGCTACCCGCGGTATGATACTGGCCAACTTTAAACGTGGCGCTGGTGACAACGCCGGTGTTGGTGGTTACCTGAATGACAAGGCCGACATTACTGCGCCTGTTCGATCATTCCCACCAAATGACTTCGGTTTATACAACATGGCCGGAAACGTAAACGAGTGGGTGCAGGATACTTATCGCCAGACTTCATTCGAGGAGTTTGATGATTTCAACCCATTCCGCGGTAATGAGTTTACCAACAAAAGATTATCCGATCCTATAAAGGGGCAATATGCAAAGGATAAATACGGCAAGCCTATTAAGGACCCGTCAAAATCAAACAAAAAAATGAAGTACAGCGAACTTGTAGCCTTACAACAAGCACAAGTTGCGGCTGGCAATGATCCTAATGCACCGCTAAATACAACGGCTGCACCAGCAGGCACAACTGCTAATCCGGGTGGAACTGTTACAGCAGCTATCCCTGGTAAAAAAGACGATTTGGCAGGAAAACCTTACAACGCCGATTACAGGGGTTATAACGATACCGTTAACACCACATTGTTTGGAAGAACTACATTGGTTAACGACCATTCGAAAGTTTATAAAGGCGGATCATGGAATGACATGGCATTTTGGTTAAACCCTGCCACCCGTCGTTTTATGAACGAAGATGACGCAAGTGCCGAAGTTGGCTTCCGTTGCGCCATGACATTGGTTGGTGCTCCTGAAATTCACCCTGAAGGTAAACCACACTTCGGTGTTAAAAAATCAAAGCCTTATAAAGCGACGCGATGATATTAAAATATACAAACAAAAAATGCGCTTCATTTTGAAGCGCATTTTTTGTTTGTATAGAATTTTAGGAAATTATAAACCTTTTCTTGCAACTAAAACATCAGCAAAACCTGCCCTTTTTCAACCTTATCGCCAGGTTTTATTTTAACAGTCTTAACGGTAACGTCGGCCGGGGCCTTTATAATGTTTTCCATTTTCATGGCTTCCAGTACAAACAGGTTATCGCCTTTTTTAATTTCTTCTCCCTCTGAGACAAATACCTTTAGCACCATTCCCGGCATCGGCGCCTTTACCTCGCTAACCCTTGCGGCGTTTAAACTGCTCAAGCCTAACTTATCAAGCAAGATATCAAATTGATCCTTAGCGCTAATGTTATAGGTATTGTTGTTTACCTTGATCTCGGCCGTTTTCCCGGCAGGATCAAAACTTACTACTTCTACATTGTACGACTGTAAGTTATTAATAACATGAAATGCCGAAGCATTTAATTGCTGTATATCAGCATTTATCGAGTCGCCGTTTATCAGCAGTTCATCCTGGCTCTTCGTTATGTCGAATTTGTATTTGTCGTTAGCTTTTATTTGCAGCATATTTTAAAATTGGGACCGTCGATTTACTTGACTAACCTGATTAAAGGATTTTAAATATAGCGTTACGCGCGTTAATAACCAACACAATCAGCGAAATCATAACAATCACTCGAAATCAGCGGTCATTATTGCGTTAATACATATTGTATCAGGTTAGCACCCATTTTAAGGGCCTTGATGCGATTTTCTTGTGTATCACCAGCATAGGTCCCATAATCTTCCCACCCGTTGCCTAAATCGCACTCATAGGTATAAAAACAAACCAACCGGCCTTTATAAAGCAGCCCAAAGCCCTGGGCACGTTTACCATCATGTTCATGAATTTTAGGCAGTCCGTTGGGGAATGGATATTTCTGGTGATAGATAGGATGATTTAACGGCAGCTCAACAAAATCAAGTTCCGGAAAAACCTTTTTCATCTCCCTGCGGGCAAACACATCAAGCCCGTAGTTATCGTCTATATGCAAAAAGCCGCCGCCTGTTAAATATTTGCGCAGGTTGCGTACATCCTGGTCGGAGAAGATAACATTGCCATGCCCTGTCATAAAGACAAAGGGGTAATTGAAGATCTCGGCGCTACCGGCCTCAACCACCTCGTCTTCCTGCTGGAAGTTTGTTTTTAAATTATCATTACAGAATTTGATCAGGTTGGGTAATGCGGTTCTGTCACCATACCAATCGCCACCACCGTTATATTTAAGCTTGGCCATTTTATAGGTTGGTGTGTTGAAGCTGATGATGATAATCAGCAGGCAAAACAAAACAGGTATGGCAACAATTCTTTTCATTTTGGATTGCAATTTAAATTATTCGTCATTACAGCAAATGCCACAGCGTCATTGCGAGGTACGAAGCAACCTCTACTAAAAACAATCACGAACTTGGATGTTATTATTGAACTTAAAGCCGCTGTTTGGTCCCCACAATATTATTACTCTCTGATCTGCATAACTTAGCGTTTGCTTCGTTCCTCGCAATGACGGTTTGTTGTGTTCATTCAAACAAAACTACCTATTCAAAAAATTCACCTCAAAGCATGCCTCTAAAGCAGCTGTCTCTGTTCTTAAACGACTTTCTCCTAAAGTTATGGCTTTAAAATCATTATTTAAAGCATCAGTAATTTCTGTTGGGGTAAAGTCGCCCTCGGGGCCTATCAATATTAAATAGTTACCGCGAATGGTAAGGTCATTTTTCAGGGTGATCTTATCACCGGTATCGCAATGCGCTATAAATTTCTGCCCGTCGAATGGCTTTTTTATCAGTTGGCTAAAACTCAGCGGCTCATTTAAAACCGGGTGATATGCCTTTATTGATTGCTTTACCGCCGAGGTTATAATTTTATTGAGCCGCTCAACCTTCGCCTCCTTACGTTCTGACCGCTGGCTGATGATAAGGGAAATTTCATCAATACCGATCTCTGTTGCTTTTTCTAAAAACCACTCGGTGCGTTCAATATTTTTTGTTGGGGCTATTGCTATGTGCAGGTAATGGTTGCGTTTATTAAACTTCGGGGTAACCGAGCTTATTTGCAGAATGGTTCGCTTTGGATGAGCGTCCAGTATGCTTGCCTGGTACAAGCCTCCCCTGCCGTCAATTAACTGCACCTCATCGCCTTTTTCAAGCCGCATTACCCGGATAGCATGCTTGCTCTCTTCTTCGTTAAGAAAATATTGAGGGTGGGACGGGTTTATGTCAGGCGTATAAAAAAGTTGCATGTTTTAAAGCTAAAAGCTAAAGGCATAAAGCCGAAAGCTATTATAAAAACGATGATTGCATTAATTAGTATTATGTTTTCGGTCAATTCGTATACTTTTGACTTAAGACTAAGGACTTTAGACTCAAGACTGAGTCCCTAATGCAAATCTACAGCATCTTCTTCATTTATCAGCAGTTCGAGTTTAACTGCCTCAATGTTCTGGTCAGATTTTTTTAATACGGTAATGTTGTAGCCGTTTGATTCCTTTTGTTCGCCTACATCCGGGATTTTTCCAAATATGTCACCCAGCCAACCGGAAACGGTGTCAAAGTCCCCGTCCTCGGGTAGATCGTGGGGTAAATGTTCGTTCACGTCATAGATGGGTGCCAGGGCATTCACAATAAATTCGCGATCATTTACCCTTTCAACAATTGGCTTTTCCTCATCGTATTCATCCTGGATCTCACCAACCAATTCCTCAACAATATCCTCCAGCGTTACCATACCAGCTGTGCCGCCAAACTCGTCAGACACGATGGCTATCTGGATGCGTTTTTGCTGCAGTTCAGCCATCAGGTCGTTGATCTTTTTCGTTTCAGGGATGAAGTAGGGCTTGCGGATAATATCCCTTAAAATAACTTCCTGGTTGCGCGCCAAGAGGGGTAAAATATCTTTGGCGTGTACTATACCGATTATCTTATCAATCACGTCATCATAAACCGGCATACGCGAGTAGCCTTCGCTAATGATTAGCTGCACCAGTTCGTCGTGCGGTGTATTAACATCAACGCCCGAAATCTTGGTACGCGGCACCATGATGTTTTTCACCACACGTTCATTAAAATCAAATACGTTCTGGATCAGTTCGTGTTCTGATGAATCCAGTGCGCCGGTTTCCTTTCCCTGCTCCAACAGGTACTGAAGCTCTTCTGAACTATGGTGCGACTCGCCCTCCACTTGCTTAATACCCATCAACCTCAAAATTGCCGTGGCAACGTAATTTAAGACCATGATGAGCGGCCTGAAAACAACAAAGAAAACCCTCAACGGTGCCGAAACAGCAAGGGCCGTACGCATTGAACGCTGAATAGCTATATTTTTAGGAGCAAGTTCGCCAAAGATTATACTTATAAAGGTAATAAACACAAACGCCAGAACATGGCCAAAATTTATTGCCAGGTGCGAAGTTACGTCAACCCCACAAAGTTTAAATAAATTAAGGGCTACGCTGGTAAACACGCCTTCGCCTATTACACCCAGCGCCAGGGAAGCTATAGTGATGCCTAATTGTGTAGCAGCCAGGTAACCGTCAAGGTTCCCCATAATGTTGCGGGTGAGCTTAGCCATGCGGCTGCCCGACTTTACCTTGAGCTCGATTTGCGATCCGCGAACCCTTACCATAGCAAACTCAGCGGCTACAAAAAAGCCGTTGAGCAACACCAATAAAAAGGTAAGGAGAATATATAAACCGTTTACTTCGAGATCAGGCCCCATACGTTATTTATTGGTAAACAGGAAAGGTTGACTTATATAGTTCCAAACTTTCATTTATTACTTTGTGTGCATAACGTACGCCCAGCAAATGCTCGATGGTTACGTTTTTGCCTTCAAGTTTTTTATAATCCTTGAAAAAGCGAACAATCTCCGTCATGGCATGAGGAGGCAATTCGGCAAGGTCGTTGATGTAATTAACAGACATGTCGTTTTTTGCTACCGCGATGATCTTGTCATCCTGTTCACCATTATCAACCATGTGCATTACACCTACTATCTTTGCCTCAATTATCGACATAGGGAATACGTCGATTGAGCAAAGAACCAATATGTCAAGCGGATCATGGTCGTCACAATAAGTCTGTGGGATAAAACCATAATTTGCAGGGTACATTACCGAAGAAAACAAAACACGATCAAGTTTCAACAAACCTGATTCTTTATCAATTTCATATTTGGCTTTTGAGCCTTTCGGAATTTCAATTATAGCATTAACAATTTCAGGAACATTATCGCCAGGAGAAACCTGGTGCCATGGATGTTGTGTACTCATTTATTATTTCTATTTTAACTCTTTAATACTTCGCTTGTTTATTGCCTGCTTTACAAAAGCAATTATAAGCGGAATTGTTGTAATTATTATCAGCCCGACAATGACGTATTCCATATAATCCTTTATCTGCGGGAATCTTCTACCAAGAAAAAAACCGGCTAGGGTAAAAATACAAACCCAGGCAATACTGCCAATAAAGTTATATAAAGTAAACTTTCGGATGTCAAACTTAACAACACCTGCAAAGATAGGTGCAAAAGTTCTAATTATCGGGAAAAATCTGCCCAAAACCAGCGCCATGCCACCATATTTTGTGTAAAAATCTTCTGCAAGCTTTACATATCGCTGTTTGAAGAAAAAGGAATTGTTCCTTTTGAACAACTTTGGCCCCGTTCGATAACCAAACCAGTAGCCGGTATAATTTCCAAGCACACCAGCCGCAATCAGCGAAAACACAAGTTCGTAGATGGAAACATTCAGCTGTCCGCTTGAACAAAAAAGGCCCGACATGAATAGAAGGTAGTCGCCAGGGAGGAAGAAACCAAAAAACAAGCCGGTTTCAGCAAATACAACTATAAGCAGAAAGTAAAACCCAAAGCTTATGATTGATTGAGCGTGCGTTAAGTTTTGAAGGTGTTCCCAAAAGCTATCCATTTACTATCCGTAAAATTACGAATATAAAATCAATTTGTAATAGTTGTGTTACAGATTAAAGTTTCAGAGTTTGAAGCCGTCTTTTTCATCGTAAACTCATGAAGTAACCGTATATATCTTCGCTTAACCAATGGCGCCAGAACTAATGCCCAGGTCCTAAAAGAACTTCGAAATTACATCCGGGTAAACGCCGATAAGGATAGTGATCAACGCCGACAGCCCTAATACAAATTTGTAATACACCGGGATTGTAAGTTCAGCTCGCTCTGCATCGCGGAAGTACATGGCAACAATTACCCTGAAGTAATAGAAGATGCTGATAATTGCATTAACAACCGCTAAAACAACCAACCACACCTGGTATTGCTTTAATGCTGTTGAGAACATAAAAAACTTACCGATAAAACCAGCGGTCAGGGGAATTCCAGCTAACGACAGCATGGCAATTGTTACCACCAATGCAAGAAATGGATTCTTTTTCGAAAGCCCGTTAAAGCTCTCGAAGTTGTCGCTGCCGGATTGCTGCTGAACAAGAATCAAAGCACCAAACGCTATAATTGATGCAATGGAATAAGCAGTAGCATATACGGCCACTGAACTCCCTGAACTTGCACCTAAAGCAACAATAGCAAATAACAGGTAACCCGCGTGAGAGATACTTGAAAATGCAAGCATCCGCTTAAAGCTGTGCTGATACAATGCAGTTATATTACCTATAAACAAGGTTATTACAGTTATTACCAATAGCACCGGCACCCAAAAAGCTGAAAGCGGCGCAAAACACGCAGAGAACAAGCGTAAAAATGCAGCAAAGCCTGCTGTTTTCACTACTGTAGACATGAACGCAGTAATAAGCGTTGGCGAACCTTCGTATACGTCCGGCGTCCAGAAATGGAATGGGGCCGCGCCTACCTTAAAGCAAAGGCCAACAATAATTAACAGAACGCCTGTATAGAACATAGGCGTAATATCCTTTACATGCGGATGATCCAAAACCCAGCTGCTTATAGCTTCCAGGTTGAATGAGCCTGATGAACCGTAAATTAATGCAATACCAAATAACAAAAACCCTGTCGAAAAAGCGCCCATCAAGAAATATTTCAAGGCAGCTTCGTTTGATGCAAAATCGCTCTTTTTTATTCCGGCTAAAATATACAGGCTAACTGACATGATCTCGATACCTATAAACAGCATGGTTAAATTATGGAACGAAACCATAACTATAATGCCTGCCAGCGAGAACAATATAATGGCATAATACTCGGCAATGTGATTGCTGATCCTTTCAAAATACCCCCTTGAGAGGAATATGATCAATATAGTTGATACAATAGTGATCCCTGAAAACATTATCGAGAAATTATCAAACAGCATCATGCCGTGATAAATAGGTACTGCGTTATCATTCCATTGTGAGATGGCGCAACCTAAAGCTAAAAGTAAACCAATAATAGTAACCGGTAACAAAGCTTTTTGAGCTTTGTATAAACCCAGGTACAAAAGCACCAGAGGTAAAACGGATATGATAATTAACGTATTCATTTATTTTAGTTGCGGAAATTTAGGATTCACTATATTAAACAGGTGGGTAACCGAAGCCTCAGAAATATGAAGAATTGGCTGAGGATAAATACCCATTATTATTATTAAGGCACAAATGATAGAAAGCACAAGTGTTTCTGATCCGCTTATATCAGTAAAAGTAATTGTTAACGCATTAGTTTCGCCATGCATAACCTTCTTATACATGCGTAGCATATAAACAGCGCCGAATATCATGGTTAAGCCTGCAGCGGTTACCATATATATGTTCCATTGAAAAACACTGCTTAGCAGAAGGAATTCACCAACAAAGCCATTGGTTAAAGGCAGGGCAACGGTTCCAAGCACAATAATCAAAAATGCTATTGCAAACTTGGGCGCTACCTTAGCTATACCGCCGAGGCTGCTGATTTCCCTGGTGCCTAAACGCCTGGTGATAATATCCCAGATAAAGAACATCCCTATAACGTTTATGCCGTGAGATAGCATTTGGATCATGGCGCCTTGCAAGCCTTCAATGTTCCATACAAAAATACCCGCGGCTATAAGGCCAACGTGCGCTATTGACGAATAAGCCACCAAGCGCTTACCATCGTTTTGTTTAAATGCAATAATAGATGCGTAACCGATACCGATTACAGCAAGCATAATGGTCATGCTTTGCCATTGGAAAAAACCAAGCGGAGCATTCGGGATCATCCAGCGGATAACACCATAGATCCCCATTTTAAGCATAATGCCGGATAGTAACATGGTACCCGCAGACGGCGCTTCAGTATAAGTGTCCGGCTGCCAGGTGTGTAGTGGAAACAACGGCATCTTGATGGCAAAAGCTAAAAAGAACGCCCAGAAAACGAACACCTGGTGGTGTGCATCAAGAGCCAAATTATAAAACTGGAACAGGTCGTATGTTTTTGACGGCGTTTGCAGATACAGGTAAATAATACCTACCAGCATAAACAACGAGCCCGAAAATGTATAAATAAAAAACTTAAGCGTGATCCTGATCCTGTTTTCACCACCCCATAATGAACAAATGAAGTAGATAGGGATCAAAGCGGCTTCCCATCCCACATAAAATAAAAATCCGTCGAGCGCAGTAAATACAACCAGCAAGCCGGCTTGCATAAACAGGATCAGCGCGTAAAACGCACCTGCGTTTTTATATTGATGTTTGTAGGTGGTTAAAATTATAAGCGGAACAAGCACTGTGGTCAACAACACCATCATCATGCTGATCCCATCGATGCCTGCATTAAAGTAAATACCCATTTTAGCTATCCAGGGAACATCAATTGCAAACTGAACATCGGCATTGGGAATAAATTTGGATAAGAAGAAAAGTGCTACTGCCAGTTCGGCAACAGAAAAAGTTAACGCCGCATGCTTAGCTGCATCGTTTTTAAACAATAAAACAGCAAGGGCCGCAATTACCGGTAAAAAAATTAAAATACTAACCGTCATTTTATGTTGTAAACGTTAATCGTTCTTTATGCTTTAAATAAAATATACATCAAAATGGAGATGATGCCCACCACCATCATAAAAATATAGAACCCCACGTTGCCCGTTTGCAACAGGCGTAAGCCTTTACTTGCATCAACTGTTCCCCTGCCAAGTCCATTAACAATACCGTCGATTCCCATCTTATCGATCACCTTGTAGAAGAATACCGACAGGGCATCAAGCGGCTTGCGGATAATGGTATCATACAACTCATCTATGTAAAATTTATGGTATGAGATGTCAACCAATGCAGGGCGTTCTTCTGTATCTGTAACAGGAACGTGTGCGTTCTTAATGTACTTGAAATAAGCATATAAAATTGCCAGCACCGCTGCACCAACTGATATACACATCAGGGTAATTTCTGTGCTGTTTGACAATTCAGGTGTTACAAGCAGCGGAGCCGATTTTGCAAATACAGGGGCAAGGAAATGCTCCAACCAGTGATGCCCTCCTAATGACTCAGGCCTTCCGATAAAACCGCCAACTATTGATAAAATAGCCAATACAACTAAAGGAATGGTCATTGATGGCGGCGACTCATGCAAATGATGTTCCTGCTCGTGCGTTCCGCGGAATTTTCCATAAAAAGTGAGGAACAGCATCCTGAACATGTAAAATGCGGTGAACATAGCTGTTATCACACCTATAACGTACATAGGTGTACTGTGCATGAAGGTGTGCGCCAGGATCTCATCTTTGGAGAAGAAACCTGCAAACGGCGGAATTCCCGAGATTGCCAGCGTACCGATAAGCATCGTAATAAAGGTTATTTTCAGTTTCCCTTTTAAACCACCCATGTTACGCATATCCTGTTCGTTGCTCATTGCGTGAATGACAGAACCTGCACCCAGGAATAATAAGGCCTTAAAGAATGCGTGTGTTAATACGTGAAAGAAGGCACCGGTGTAAGCGCCAACCCCTAAGCCTAGAAACATATAGCCTAACTGTGATACAGTTGAATATGCCAGTACTTTCTTAATATCTGTTTGTGTTAAAGCAATCAGTGCTGCTATTACCGCTGTTGTTAAACCAACTACCGCAACAATGTGCATAGTAACCGGCGCAAGCGTGAACAAGATGTTTGAACGGGCTATCATATAAACGCCTGCTGTAACCATGGTTGCAGCGTGGATCAAGGCAGAAACAGGTGTCGGACCGGCCATCGCATCTGGCAGCCAGGTAAATAATGGCAACTGTGCCGATTTACCTACCGCTCCAACAAACAACAGGATGGTAATTAAGGTAAACGGAGCCGAGGCAAAATCCTTTGTGCTCGCTAATTTAAATACATCGGCAAAGTTGGCACTGCCGAAAACAACCATGATGAGGAATATGGCAATTATAAAACCAAGGTCACCGATCCTGTTCATGATGAATGCCTTCTTAGCCGCGTCGGCATAATCAGGATTGGTATACCAGAAACCGATAAGCAGGTATGAGCAAAGCCCTACCCCTTCCCAACCAATGAACATGATCAGGTAGTTTGATCCCATCACCAGCAAAAGCATGAAGAAGATAAACAGGTTTAAATAAGCGAAGAATTTGGCAAAACCTGCATCGTCCTTCATATAACCCACAGAGTACAGGTGGATCAAAAAGCCTACGCCCGTTATAATTAACAGCATTATGGCACTCAGCTGATCTATCAAAAAGGAAAACGAAATTTTTACGCTACCTGCCGAGAACCAGTTAAAAAGAGAAACATTAAATCCGTGGAATTCGCTTCCTGCAGCTTTTACCTGGAAGAAAACCGCCACGCTTATACCAAAAGAAATTAATACCATTAAGCTGCCGATAAAACCAACAACAGCCTTTGATAAGGTATTGCGGCCAATACCGTTAATAATAAAACCGGCCAACGGTAAAATAGGAATAAGCCAGATATATTTGTCCATATGCACCTTTTGCCCCCTAACCCCCTAAAGGGGGAACGAAGCTTTTATATATTGTTATTTATTAAACTTAAATTCTATTGCATCCTCACTCCCCCTTTAGGGGGCCGGGGGGCTGCGTCTTACCATTTCAGCCTGTTCAGCACATTAATGTCTACCGAATTTGTGTTACGATAGATCATCACGATGATGGCCAGTCCTACTGCTACTTCGGCTGCCGCCAGCGCCATAACGAAGAACACGAACACCTGCCCTGTTGCATCGCCCCTGTAAACAGAAAAGGCAGTTAACAGCAGGTTTACAGAGTTCAACATCAACTCAACCGACATAAATATTACGATTGCATTGCGGCGGATCAATACACCGATAACCCCTATCGAAAAAATGATAGAACATAACAATATGTAATGGTTAAGCGGTACGCCTTGTATAGTTTTGGTTAATGTTTCCATTATGCTGTCTTGGTGTCTTTAGTTGCCAGCAATACCGCGCCCACCATTGCCGATAACAGCAATACTGACGATATTTCAAATGGCAGTAAATATTCGTTAAACAATATCTTTCCGAGGTTTTTTACCAAACCAAGTCCCGGGTTATTCAGTACAACCGGCTGGGATGTGCCTAATGTTTTCGTTGCAGCAACTATCACAGCTAAAAAACAAGCCCCGGCAATAACTCCGACTATTTTAACCAGGTTCGATTTGCGCGGCTCCGATTCCTTATTCAGGTTGATGAGCATCAGCGTGTATAAAAACAACACCAGGATTGCCCCCATGTAAACTATAAAGTTAACGACGGCCAAAAACTGGGCATTCATTAAAATATAATGGACGGTGAATGTAAAAAAGGTAAGAATAAGGTATAAAATACTGTGTACAGGATTTTTTGCGGTAATAACCAGTATTGAAAAAAATACAGACAAAAATGCGATGAAGTAAAATGTACTCATGGTTTATATTTCAAAATACCTTTACCCCTATAAAAGAGCAGGGCAAAGGTATAAAACTTCTTTATTGATTTAAGGGAGCTTCTACTAATTTGTCTTTACCGTAAATAAAATCTTTTCTTAGATAGTCTGATTCCACATGTGGCCCATCTAAGTAAATGGCTTCCTTCGGGCATGCTTCCTCGCACAATCCGCAAAAAATACAGCGCAGCATGTTAATTTCATACACTGCAGCATATTTTTCCTCCCGATATAAATGTTCCTCGCCCTTCTGGCGCTCGGCGGCTATCATGGTAATGGCTTCTGCCGGGCATGATAACGCACAAAGACCACAGGCTGTACAACGTTCCTTACCATTCTCATCGCGTTTAAGCGAATGCAGGCCACGGAAATTCTCAGAATATTCGCGCTTTTCTTCAGGATAGCTGATGGTTACAGGCTTCCTGAAAAAGTGTTTCATAGTAATTGCCAGGCCTTGCGCAATTGCAGGCAGGTAAGCACGCTCCAGGAAATTAAGCGGCTTTGATTCAATTAACTTACGTTTATTACTTAACGGTTCCATCTGTACCCTTCTATTTTATAAATGTAATCCAAATTCCTGTTGCTATTATGTTGGCAATGGCCAGTGGTATCAAAATCTTCCAGCCCAGATCCATTAATTGATCATAACGGAAGCGGGGGATCGTCCAGCGCACCCACATAAAGAAGAAAATGAATAAAAATACCTTGGTAAACATTACCGCTACCCCAAGCAAAGGGGCAATTGTTGGCCCGGTGTGCGCCAATACCCAATCCATACCCGGATAGTTATAACCACCCCAATAAAGGGTAGCCATTACAGCCGATGAGATGAACATGTTGATGTATTCGGCAAACAGGTAAAAGCCTAACTTCATTGAAGAATACTCGGTGTGATAACCACCTACCAATTCGGTTTCGCACTCAGGCAAATCGAACGGTGTACGGTTGGTTTCAGCAAAAGCACACACAATGAACAGGATAAAACCCACCGGCTGATAAAGCACGTTCCAGTGCCAGCCATGCTGTTGTTCGGCAATTTCTTTAAGACTTAATGTGCCTGTCACCATCAATAATGCGATGATAGAAAGACCCATTGAAATTTCGTAGCTGATATTTTGCGATGCCGCGCGGATGGCTCCTAACAACGAATATTTGTTGTTTGATGCCCAGCCGCCTATCATTACGCCGTATACACCTAATGATACTACGCCGAAGATATATAAGATACCTACATTGATATCTGTAACTTGCAAGGGAACAACGTGTGTACCAATGGTAATTGTTTGCCCCCAGGGAATAACAGCCGAACCGATACAAGCGGTTAAAATTGCCAATGAAGGACCCGCTATAAACAGGAACGGGCTTGCATTTGTTGGAATAATTTCTTCTTTTAAGAACATCTTGCCACCATCGGCCAGTGGTTGTAAAATGCCCCATGGACCGGCACGGTTAGGGCCAATCCTATCCTGGAAAAACGCTGCAATTTTACGTTCAGCATAGGTAGAATACATGGCGACAACCAGGCTGATAGCGAATATGATCACTATCAGTACAAACTTAATTACTATATCTGCAACTTCCATTATAAGCGTGTGTCTCGTTCAAATTGTTCCTTATTTGCCTCTATCAATACCGGGTTGGTTTTAACAACCGGCAGTGGCACAAAATCATAATGATTGGCATTGATAACCGATTTATTAGAAATGTGGCGCGGCCCGTCAATTACCCAGTCAGATGTTTTCTTTTTATCAAAGCGGCAGGTGTTGCAGATGAATTCTTCAACCTCGCCATATACATCCTTACGTGCTGTTACACGCAATACTTCTTCGCCTTTGTACCAAAGTGTCACTTTGCCGTTGCATTTTTCGTGATCGCAATCACGATGTGCATCAACAGGCTTGGTAAACCAAACACGATTTTTGAAGCGGAAGGTTTTATCAGTTAACGCACCTACCGGGCATACATCAATTACGTTTCCAGAGAAATCGTTGTCAACTGCTGCTGTAATGTAGGTCGAAATTTCAGAGTGGTCGCCGCGGTTAAGAATCCCATGAATACGGTGATCAGTAATTTGATCGGCGGTGAATACGCAACGGTAGCACAGGATACAGCGCGTCATGTGCAGCTGAATCTTATCGCCAATATCTATTTTTTCAAAAGTACGGCGGTCAAACTCGTAACGGGTTTTAGCTGCGCCGTGTTCAAAACCAAGGTTTTGTAAGTCGCACTCACCTGCCTGGTCGCAAATTGGGCAATCCAGCGGGTGGTTTAATAATAATATTTCAACGATGCCTTTACGCGCCTCAATAACTTCCGGCGAAGTGATATTCTGTACTTCCATCCCATCCATTACCGTGGTACGGCATGACGCTACCAGCTTAGGCATAGGGCGCGGGTCCTTTTCCGATCCTTTGCTCACCTTTACCAAACAGGTACGGCATTTACCGCCGCTATCCTTCAGCTTTGAGTAATAGCACATAGCAGGCGGAACAATATCGCCACCTATCTGCCTTGCAGCATTAAGTATGGTTGTTCCCGGTTCTACATCAATGGCAATGCCATCTATTGTTACTTTCATTGACATTTATATATAGTCAAACTTGTCTTTTTATTTCGCTTTGTCATTGCGAGCGTAGCGCGGCAACCTCGTCGGATGCTTAGCTATTCGCCCTGTACAGTTCGCGGTTGCTTCGTTCCTCGCAATGACAGGAGGTAAAGCATTGCGTAACTTACGCTACCGGCTCTTCCTTCTTCGGTAACGGATCGGCATAATGTGCCAGTCCGAAATTTCTTGTTACCGCTTCGGCGCCATTGGTTACGTGCCATTCAAACTCATCCCTGAAATGGCGGATCGCACTGGCCACCGGCCATGCTGCTGCGTCACCCAGCGGACAAATGGTATTACCTTCAATTTTTTTAGATACATCAACCAACAGGTCCATGTCGCTCATTTTACCGTGACCATGCTCCAAACGGTGCAGCACCTTCTCCATCCAGCCGGTACCCTCACGGCATGGCGAACATTGTCCGCAGCTTTCGTGGTGATAAAAACGGGTAAAGTTCCAGGTGTTACGCACAATGCACTGGTCTTCGTCGTAAGCTATAAATCCGCCCGAACCTAACATGGTACCGCTAACAAAACCACCATCAGCCAATGATTCATAGCTCATCAGGCGTGGTTCGTTATTGATTGTTTTCAGGAACAGGTTAGCAGGAAGAATCGGCACAGATGATCCACCTGCAACAACCGCCTTTAAGCGTTTGCCGTTGGCAATACCACCGCAATATTCTTCACTGTATAAAAATTCTTCAACCGGAAGGCCAAGGTCAATTTCGTATACACCAGGGTTCTTAACATTACCACCGGCAGAAATCAATTTGGTACCTGTACTGCGGCCTATACCTATTTTGGCATACTCATCGGCACCTTCATTAATGATAGGCACAACGGCAGCGATAGATTCAACATTGTTTACTACTGTAGGGCAGCCATACAAACCAGCAATAGCCGGGAATGGCGGCTTAATGCGCGGGTTACCGCGTTTGCCTTCCAGCGATTCAAGCAGGGCAGTTTCCTCACCGCAAATGTAAGCGCCGCCACCCGGCTGCACGTACAGCTCCAGGTCGTAACCGGTGCTTAAAATATTTTTACCAAGAAATCCTTTTGCTTTTGCTTCCGCGATGGCTCTTTCCAGGATCCTGATCTGCGGCATCATTTCGCCACGAACGTAGATGTATGATGTTTTGGCACCTAAAGCAAAGCTGGCAACTATCATTCCCTCAATTAATAAGTGAGGGATGTAAGTCATCAGGTAACGATCCTTAAAAGTGCCGGGTTCCGACTCATCTGCATTACAAACCAGGTAACGTGCAACGCCTTCAGGCTTAGCCAAAAAGCTCCACTTCATCCCCGTAGGGAAACCGGCACCACCACGACCGCGTAAGCCTGATTTTTTTACCTCTTCAACTATCTCGTCGGGCGTCATAGTTTTCAAAGCCTTCTCAACAGAAGCATAGCCACCTTTTGAGCGGTAAACATCAAACGTGTTGATGCCTGGTACATTGATATGCTCTAATAGTAATTTGCGTGCCATTTACTGTTAATATATCCTTTTAGTCTGCTTGTAATAATTTATATGCCTGATGATGCAGCTTGCGAAGGCCACGCCCACCAGTATGTTTAAAAATAACGGATTTCCATTGAAGCCATCATTGTTATATGCTATAACAACTACGGTAATAACAAACAATGCATCCGTTACAATTAAAGTTTTATTCATTTAACCACGTGCCTTCACCTTCAAATCCGCAATTAACTGATCAACCTTGTGGTTGGTTAAATTTTCATAAAAAGTATATTCAGGGCCTATCTGCAACACCGGGCCATAACCGCACGCTGCAAGGCATTCAACGCCTCTCCAGCTAAACAGGCCGTCGGCGGTAACTTCGCCTTCCTTTACCCCTAATGCTTCCTCAATGTGATCCATTATTTTTTCGGCGCCAACTATCCCGCAAGGGCCGGTACGGCAAACCTCCAAAACAAATTTGCCCGAAGGGCGCATAAAGTACATGCTGTAAAAAGTAGCTACTTCATATACTTCAATATCCTGGATCTTCAGGTAATCAGCAACCTTATCCATTGCGTTTGAGCTTAACCAGCCATACTCAGCCTGAACCAAATGCAGGATAGGCAGCAATGCCGATTTTTGCTTTCCTTCCGGATAACGGCTTACTATTTCATCAAACTGTTTTACCAGTTCCGGTGTAAAATCAACCGGGGCCTGTTGTTCGTCAACTCTAAGCATCTAACTCTCCGGCTATAACGTTTAAACTACTCATGTTAATAATTGCATCAGATAATAACATCCCACGGCTCATCGGCGCGTACATCTGGTAATTGATAAAGCTTGGCCTGCGGAAGTGCAACCTGTACGGCGATCTGCCGCCATCGTTCACCAAATAAAAGCCCAATTCGCCATTTGCTCCCTCCACCGAATGATAAACCTCGGTTGTTGGGGTTGGCACTTCGCCCATCACAATTTTAAAGTGATAGATCAAAGCTTCCATGTTATTATAAACTTCCTCCTTCGGAGGCAGGTAAAAATCAGGTACGTCCGCATGGAAAATATCGGTAGGCTCTTTTTCCAGCTTTGTTAAAGCTTGCTCTATAATGCGCAGGCTCTGCCACATTTCTTCGTTACGTACCAAAAAGCGGTTGTAAACATCGCCATTGGTACCAACAGGTACTTCAAATTCAAAATCTTCGTATGATGAGTATGGGTTCATCGCCCTAACATCATAATCAACACCGGCAGCGCGCAATAACGGGCCGCTCCAGCTATAGTTCAATGCTTCCTCGGCAGTAACTGCAGCTACATCTTTGGTACGGTCAACAAAGATCCTGTTCCTGTTAAATAAAGATTCAAACTCCTTTAATGTAACCGGGAAGTCCTTTAAAAATTTACGCAGCTTGGCAAAAGCAATAGTGTTGAAATTACGCTCGAAACCGCCGATACGACCTATGTTAGTTGTTAAGCGGGAACCGCAAACTTCCTCGTATATTTCGTAGATCGACTCACGGTGTTCCATCATGTAAAGGAAACCGGTGAATGCGCCGGTATCAACACCCAATACACCGTTACAGATGATGTGGTCGCTGATGCGGGCAAGCTCCATTACTATTACACGCAGGTAATCCACACGCTTCGGGGTTTCAATTCCTAAAAGCTTTTCAACCGTCATGTGCCAGCCCATATTGTTTATGGGTGATGAGCAGTAGTTTAAACGGTCGGTTAATGGGGTTATCTGGTAAAACGGCCTGTGTTCGGCAATTTTTTCAAAGGCACGGTGTATGTAACCTATGGTTGATACGCCGCTAACAATTCTTTCGCCGTCCAATTGCAGCACGTTCTGGAATACACCATGTGTTGCCGGATGCGTTGGCCCTAAGTTGAGGGTCGAATACTCGGTTTGCGGATCGTTATCTGTATATACCGGATGGTTCTGCATTGCTGTTATCTTCCAAAAAAGTAATCCTTCTTATCAACACGGTTCGGGTCTTCCAACGGGAATTCCTTGCGCATCGGGAAGGCTGTCATATCGTCAACATTCAAGATCCTGCGTAAATCAGGATGGCCAACAAAATTAACCCCGAAGAAATCGTAGGTTTCACGTTCCATCCAGTTAGCGCCGTGCCATAAGTCTGTAGCTGTAGGGATGTTTACATCTCCATCAACCAAAAATACCTTAAGGCGGACGCGCACATTATTTACCAGGCTATGCAGGTGATAGATCACCCCAATTTGTTTTTCCTGTTCAGGATAATGTATGGCGGTTATATCTGTCAAAAATATAAACTGAAGGGCGGGATCATTCTTTAAAAAATCAAGAACGGCAATTATTTGTTCCCTGCCGGTTTCCAGCGTTAACAGGCCGAATGGCTCGCCAACTACAGTAAGTTGCTCAGGGAACTTGTCGTTGATCTTCTTTAAAAGCTCTTCGTTTGAAATTTTACCCATTATTGTATTCCGTATGAAGCTAAGAGTTTTTGATATTGCGGCTCATTTCTGCGGCGCAGTGTTTCAGTTTGAACCAATTTCTGAATTGCCATAAAGCCATCGATGATAGCTTCGGGACGTGGCGGGCAACCTGGAACGTATACATCGACCGGGATCACCTCGTCAATACCCTGCAAAACGGAATAGGTATCAAAGATACCCCCGCTTGATGCACAGGCACCAACTGCCATAACCCAGCGCGGCTCGGCCATTTGCAGGTAAACCTGGCGTAAAACCGGACCCATTTTTTTTGATATAGTGCCCATAACCATCAGCAGGTCGGCCTGGCGTGGCGAGAAGCTCAAACGTTCGGCACCAAACCTCGAAAGGTCATAATGCGAAGCCATTGTTGCCATAAACTCAATTCCGCAGCAAGAAGTTGCGAACGGCAATGGCCACAATGAATTTGAACGTGCTAAACCTATGGCTTTATCAAGCGAAGTAGCAAAGAAACCTGCTCCTTCTACGCCTGCTGGGGCATCAACTAATTGAATATCACTCATGATCTATTTGATACAAAACCCATCCTTGTTGAGTCGGTTGTCTTTAGCAGATAGCCGGATTAAACAAAGCTCCGGACCAAGAATTAAAGACATTTACAGTTAAACTATAAACACTACAAATTTACAATAATTTATAATGTAAGAGATACACTATGCAACAAGGTGAATATATTTAGAATTATTCTAAACTAAGTTAGTCATTGGTCATTAGCGTCACTTTGATATAGTACTGTGTTATTTACTGTTTTGATAATATAACACCGCCTTCAAACGCAGCTACTTCCGGACTTTCGGACTTTACTGACTTTCGGACTTATTTAGTCCCAATCCAGCGCGCCTTTTTTAATCACGTAGAAAAAGCCTAATAACAGGGTGCCCATAAATATGAACATCTCTATCATGCCGTCCTTACCAAGTTCCCTGAAGTTTACTGCCCAGGGGTACATAAATATAACTTCCACATCAAACAGCACGAACAGGATAGCTACAAGGAAATATTTAATGGAGATTGGGGTACGGGCGTTACCAACAACTTCTATACCCGATTCGAACGGGGTAAGCTTGTCCTTGGTAACCCTTTTAGGGCCAATTTTATGGGTTACAAACATGGTGGTAACCACAAAACCTAAAGCAACCAGCATTTGGAAAATGATGGGCAAATAATTAACGGGCAAACTTTGTACTTCCATGGTGCAAATATACAAACGGGATTATAATAACAAAGCCTCCTGATAAATCAGGAGGCTTTGTTTATGATTAAAATTATTTACTTGCTCTTACCGGCTCCCTTTTTGGTAGCGAAGTAATATTTTACCTGCGGGTTAGTCGGGTCCATTTGTTGTCCCTTTGTATACAAGTCCAGGGCCTTGGCTGAATCCTTTTCTTTATATTCAGCATAGTTACCTAAATAAGCATAAGCTGTTGCCAAATTTGTTTTATCATCGTCAGTTTGCGAAGCTTTAGCAGTTATCAGTTGCACGTACTGTTCGTAATACGGTTTTGCTAAACCTTTAATGTCACTTCTGTCGCCTGTTTCTTCAAAATCTTTCACCCCGGCATGTAGAAAAACTATGGCCGCAATTGGTTTTGAAGCTTTTCGTTCAACATATGAAAATGCTGAGTCAGCCTTAACCAAATACGAAGTATCTACTTTTGTAGTTTTTACAGTCTGTTGTGCTATCACCTGTCCTTTAAAGGCCTGAAAATAGCTGAACCCTTCTTTATAATGATCCTGTAAGGTAGCATGTTTCGATTTCTGACCATAAATTTTGTAAGCTTCAGCAGCCTCAGCATATTTATGTAAGCCAAAAAGCGAATTGGCAATCTCACCGTAAACATCAACCTGATTTGTATCAACAGTTAACGCTTTGCGTAACGACTGAACACCTAAAGAATCTTTCTTTTGGGCAATTTGAGTTCTTCCCAGATATAAATAGTCATTAGGAATTAAACGTGTCGCTCCAGCCTGGCTTATCCACTTTGTTAGCGCTGTTTCAGCAGTTGGATAGTCCTTGTTCTCAAACGCAGCATAACCTAAATAACGGTAAACCCTTAGGTTACTTTTGGCTGACGCAGAAAGATCGGTAGTAACTTTCTGTAACGTTGTATAGTCCTTAGCTCTGATCAAAAAGTCTGCATAACGCATTTGCGATTCTGTTGAATAATCAGTCAGGCTGATATATTTTTTATAGTTATCAGCAGCCGATTTAACTTTTGCATCATATTGAGTTGGGTCCTTTGGTGCCTCACGCAGGTCGGTTTCAGCCCACTCGCGGTAAGCCGGACCATAGTTAGCGTCAATAGCTAAAGCAGCCTGGAATTGCTTCCTTGAATCCTCGAAGTTTTCAGCATACTGCCATAATACCCCTTCGGCAACATTTGCCGATGTGGATTTTGGATCGATAGCTAAAGCAGCGCTGTATTGGGTATACGCATCTGTACTTTTCAGTTGTGAGCGGTAAGCATCACCCATAGCAACTAGTACTTCAGCATCCTTGGCATTAACAGCCTTGCCTTTTGTTAAAACAGCAATAGCAGCATCTGCGTCGGCAGGAGTAACCTTCGATCCGGTAGGCCCGGCGGCTGATCCACTAACGGGCAACAAATAGCTTAAGCCTACATATAAATAAGGTTTGCTGTTTTTTCCGGCTAATGCCAACGCCTGGTTAAAATTTGAAGTTGCGGTAGCATTGTCCTTTTCAACGTGTGCCACTGCACCTATCCCTACAAGGTTAAGCGGAGACTTTGCATTAACGCCAAGCCCCTTATTAAAAACGGCCTTTGCCGAATCGGTATAATCCTGTTTCAAATATACCCAACCCAGGTAAAAATAGTTCTCATCCTTATCTGCCTGTGTGGTTGTAAGGTTCTTAAGCATCGATTTGGCCTTCTGGTATTGTTCTGCGTCAATAGCCTTCCTTGCGTCGGCTAAGCTTTGTGCAAAAACCGATGATCCTAAAAACATCAAACCAAGCCCTGCCCCGGCTATTTTACTGATCATTTTCATCTTGAGTAAATTTGTTTTTTTAAAGACAATGTAGTTTATCTGCCTGCAGCTTTTTGTTGTGCTGCCGGGAAAAACCCCATAAAATTAATAATTTATTATTAGTTATTTATTTATGTAATTCAAGTTTTAAAACATTTATTACATTCAAAGGTGTTATTTATTGCAATAATATTAATTTTTTGACTAAATATTCTTAAACAAGTTTAAACAACTTTGTACAAAACTGTCACTGGTTTGTAACTATTGTTGTATTTTGGATATGATATTTATTTCTCTCCCCGGAATTGAATCAGGAAGCAGCCCTGATTTCAAGATTATCCTTTGTCCCCTGTCGCCTGCTATAAACGCTGCAAATTCCATACCTAAACCCAGTTTACCGGTAAAATTGAGGATATATAGGTTGCGCGTAAGCGGATATTGCTTCAATGCCAGCGTTTGCTGCGATGGTGAAAAATATTCTTTTGATGAATTTTTACTCACATCGTCCATCACGGAGACTATCTTCACTTTATTTACCGCATCAGCGTAATCCTTTTCGGGGTCATTCAGCCAGCTAAAACCGGTTATGCCAATGGCATTGGGGTGTTCACTCACGTATTTAATAACTTCCTTGTTTGATTTAAGCGAATAAATGTTCTTTTGTTTCAGATCCTTATTTCCCGAAAGCTCCTTTAAATACCTTACCAAACCTGAGTTAGGGTTATCAAAAACGATATCCTTATCAGTTTTAGTATTGCCATTCAGCATTTTCTTAATATCACTAACCGTAATTGTGGTATCGTTTGATGCCTGGTTTACAATTAACGTAACGGCATCAATAGCAAAGCGATTAACTATAGGCGTAATGGTTTTCGCAGTCAGCACCTTCGTTTCTTCAGGGGTCATCTCCCGCGAAAGCAACAGCACCCGGGTACTATCAGCAAATAAAAGATTTACTGCTTCATTTTCGGAAGCGTACCGAATTTTAGGATGACCATCCTTATACAAGGCCCCAAAAACATAAAGCTCCTGGTCAACAATCGGCTTAAACGATTCGTCCACAATAAATATGGTTGAACGATCAACACCATTAACTGTCTTTACCTTTTGCTTGCAACTTGCAAAAAGCGCAAGCACTGCCAAAATGATTCCCGCGTTTTTTAAGCTATACTTCATTTGGCTTTTTTTTGATTAAGCGTGAAAAGCGTAAAATGCCATAAGCTATCAACACTACGCCAAAGCCAATCCGCTGCACCTTTGACAGGTTCGGAAGCATGGCGTCCCAGAAGATAACCATCAGGGCCAATGTTATTACACATATAAACCCCATGACACCTAAAATGAGCAAAAACCGCCTTGCGGGCGATTTTTGCTCGTTATTATTGAATAACATTAATCGTTTATTCTGATAGAGTGAACGAAATTGGCACGCTGTACGCAACACGAACCGGACGTCCGTTTTGTATACCTGGCGACCAGTGCGGTGAAGCTTTAATTACACGAATCGCTTCCTCATCGCAACCATCACCAATACCGCGGGTTACGTGAACGTCTGTTAACGAACCATCGCGCTCGCAAACAAAGCTTACAATAACCTTGCCTTGTGTACCATTTTCCCTGGCTACTGCCGGATACCTGATGTTCTTACTAAGGTACCTGCCGAAGCCTTCCATGCCACCCGGGAATTCCGGAACTTTTTCTACCGAGGTAAAGATCTTGTTCGGATCTTCTTCGGTAACTTTTTGATCAGATGTACCTACCGGCTCGTCAATAACCACATCGGCGTTCTTGTCGCCTTTAAGGTTCTTCTGGCCCGGATCGGCAACTTTCAATTCCTCAATGGTTGGCGGTTTTTCCTTAACCTCAACATCCGGCTTCACAATCGGAGGCGGGAATTTCACCTGGTCAACCTTTGGTTTAGGCGGCTCAGGCGGAGGTGGCGGAGGTGGTTTTTTCAAATCTGGCGGCGGTGGCGAAAGCACCACATTGGTGATCTTTATTTTCTCTTTCCCTTTGGGGATTATACCAGAGATCATATCGATAATTGTATTCGCAGATATCGCAACAACAAACACAACCACACCTATCAAAAGGGCCTTACGGGTATTTCTCCCGTTGTCCTTTCTTAATTCGTAGGCGCCGTATGCTTTGTTACGATCTGTGAAAACAGTATCAATCCAATGCTGGTTTAATATGTCTAACTTTGATCCAAACATTTTTTTTTGGCTTTAGTATTAATTAACGTTTACGTAATTCAAATATTATTGCAATAAACCCTGTGTCTTTAACGCATCAAGTTCAATAGGCGTAATTTTCACAATGGCATATCTCTTAATATTTGCTATGCTCATTTCGTCAAGCACATTAACAAGGTTTTCATAAGTCGATTTATCGCTTGGCTTTATCAAAACTATCATATCATTGTCTCCTGCCGCATGTGTTGCCGCAACATTTTTTTGATTTTCAACTATAGTTTTGCGTAATTGCGTAGCTCCATAACCTTCAACAGTAGGGGCCGTTTTTCCGGCCTGTCCCATGTACCACATTAATTTATTTTTTCCACCCAATAAAATTGTCATTGTACGGGTTTCTGCAACGGGCATCTGGATCTTAGTATCCGAGTTATCCGGCATGGCCAAATTCATGGCCTTAGGTTTGTTTAGCGTAGTGGTGAACATAAAGAATGTGATCAGCAAGAAGGCCAAATCCACCATCGCGGTCAAATCGACACGTGTAGAGGCTTTTTTACTTCTTACCTTCCCGCCTTTATGTTTACCCCCGCCGGAGGTATCTAATTCTGCCATTTCATTTATTTTTTGGGTGCCGCTTTAAGCGACGTAATTAAATCAAACTTAAATTGTTTCTGGTGTCCCAGGATAGCGATAACCGTGTTAATGGCCGGGTATTGTTCCTGCCTGTCGCCTTTGATGGCGATATGATAATCCTGGTTATGTAAGCCCTTATCAGCTTTACGCGCAGTAAGGATCCAGTCAGATAACTCGTTAGAAACTGTAGTATCGGCAGGAATCCCTCTTTGTTCAAAACTTTTCAGATCGCTGGTTGGCGTGCCCAAAAACTGCTTTAACTGGCTCATTGGTACACCAAATACTTCGGTATTTGAAAACCTGTTAATTTCAGCAGGCGTAAAATCAACTTTGTATTTCTCGCCCATTGATTTCAAAGTCTCTGCACGAACATCGGTACCACTGAAGGAAAGGAACATCTTGTTTTGCTTACCTACAGAGATCGTCAACACGTTATCATCCGGTATGGTTACTTCCTTTATTGAAGCAGGCACTTCGGCCTTTGAAGGGTCTTCAACCTTCGGTTTTGCCGTTAATATGAAAAAGGTAAGCAACAGGAAGGCCACATCACACATGGCCGTCATATCAATTGCTGTGCTTTTCCTGGCAACTTTTACTCTTGGCATAATTTTTTGTTTTTAATATAAAATGTATAAATGGATTATACTACCCCCAGCCGTATCCGGCCGGGGTAAAAACTAAGCAACAGCGGGTTGATTATTTTTTGTGTGATGCACCGAATGTTTGTACAATGCTGAAACCAGTTTCGTCAATTGCGTAAGTTAAATTATCAATTTTCGAAGTAAATACGTTATACATTATAATTGAAAGCGCTGAAGTACTGATACCTAATGCAGTATTTACAAGTGCTTCAGAGATAGATGCAGATAGTGCAGTTTGGTTGGTTGCACCTGCAGCAGCTAACTCGCCGAACGCCTTGATCATACCGAATACTGTACCTAACAGACCTGTTAATGTACCGATAGATACTAAAGTAGCGATGATAGTTAAGTTTTGCTCTAACATTGGCATTTCCAAAGCAGTTGCTTCTTCAATGTCCTTTTGTATAGCTAATGATTTTTGATCAACGGTTAACAGCTCATCTGATTCCATTTCGCGGTATTTTTTCAAACCGGCTTTAATAACGTTAGCTACTGAACCTTTTTGTTTGTCGCACTCGCTGTTTGCAGCGTCAATGTTACCTGCGTTAAGGGCAGTTTGTATTTTACGTACAAATGCGTCAACGTTACCTGTACCAGAAGCCTTGCCGATAACAACAAAACGCTCGATAGAGAAAACGATTACCATTAACAGGTAAGACATAATTACTGGTACCAGTTTACCACCCCTGTAGATTTGGCCAAAGAAGTTGGCAGCAGTTCCTTTTTCTACATCGCCGTCAGCAAAGTTAGTTGGTTGACCCAGGATAAAGAAGTAGATTAAAATTGCAACTACGATACAGATCGGAATAGTTAAAGTTGCAAACATGCCTGATGATGTACTTTCTTTTTTAACAGGACTAGTTGGTTTTGTTGGTGCGTTTGCCATTACTTTTAGTTTTAGTTTTTAGTTTTTAGTTTATGAATATAAGTTTGTTAAATGCAATAATTCATGTGAATAACAAAAATAGAATTTAAATGAATTAAAAAAATATTTTACGCCATTCTTTACAAAATTTTAATCTAAGCTTTACCAACTATGCACAATTGGTGGATACATAACGTGAAAAGTATAAAATTGTGTTTTGTACAAATAATATTTTGCAATAAAACCTATTTTTTTTAATAATAGCAAACAATAATTTATAAAAATTATGTTACCGACACCTTTAGAGCCGGTGAATTTGCATCGTGAGGGTAAATATAACTAAAACCTTAGGTTAAAACCAAATTTTTTTTTTCGAGCTTATTTGCTGCAAGAAAACACATTATAATAATACAAAGCGGTTTTACCTCCCGGGCTTTTTACATTATAATCATCTGTACTTAAAAGTGTTAAAATTTTATTCCTGAAATTGTCCTGAATCAATGCCGCACCCTCCTTTGTAAAACGACAGCGCACGAAGTGTTGTGCGCTGTCGTTTTGCCCTCGGTCTCCAAATGAAAATACTGTGCCTTTATAAAAATTATGTTACCAGGCCCGATTCGACAACATTTGGGGCAGCATTAATAATTTCGGCTTTGCAGAACGGGGCATATTGCTCAAAGTTTTTTATGAACAGCAGGGCAAGGTCATTTGCCCGTTCATCATAGGTATTAGGATTTGCCCAGGTGCTTCTCGGGTTAAGCAGGTTATCGGGCACATTAGGGCAGGTTTGCGGCATCATCAGGTTAAATACCGGGTGTTCGGCATAGTTAACATTATCCAGCTGCCCGCTTAACGCTGCTGCTATCATAGCGCGGGTGTAGCTAAGCTTTATCCGATTGCCTGTTCCGTAAGGGCCACCCGTCCAGCCGGTGTTTATCAGCCATACCTTTACTTTGTGCTTCCTTATTTTGTTGCCAAGCAGCCCGGCATAAGTAACCGGGTTCAACGGTAAAAATGCCTCGCCAAAGCACGCTGAAAATGTGGCATTGGGTTCGGTTATGCCGGCTTCAGTACCTGCTACCTTGGCCGTATAGCCTGATATAAAATGATACATCGCCTGCTCGGCGCTCAGTTTTGAAACCGGCGGCAAAATTCCGAACGCATCAGCCGTTAAAAAGAATATATTTTTAGGTGAATCGCCAATTGAGGGACTAACGGCATTGTGTATATTATGTAAAGGATAGGCAACCCGGGTATTTTCAGTTTTGTCGATGTTCGAAAAATTAACGGTTCGTGTTCCCTTTATAAAGTTGATGTTCTCCAATAATGAGCCAAACTTTATTGCGTTAAAGATCTGTGGCTCTCTTTCCTGCGTAAGGTCGATGCACTTGGCATAGCACCCGCCTTCAAAGTTAAAAATGGTATAATCGCTCCATCCGTGCTCATCATCCCCTATCAGGCTGCGGTCAGGGTCGGCGGACAATGTTGTTTTACCCGTGCCCGATAAACCGAAAAATATAGCCGTATCGCCCTTAACACCAGTGTTAGCCGAACAATGCATGGAAAGTACCTTTTTGTCATGCGGCAGGATAAAATTCAGCACCGAAAAAATGCCCTTCTTTATCTCGCCGGTATAGCCGGTGCCGCCAATCAAAATCATCTTCTTCGTGAAATTGATGATCGAAAAATTATGCTGGCGGGTGCCATCAATTGCAGGATCGGCTTTGAAACCGGGCGCGGCTATTATAGTCCATTCAGGTGTTGCATCCGGATCGGCAACTTCAGGACGTAAAAATAAATGGTGAACAAAGAGATTTTGATAGGCCGTTTCGGTAACTACGCGGATATCGATGTGATATTTTTCATTTGCGCAGGCGCTGCTGTCACGCACAAATACATCTTTACCAGCCAGGTAGGCGGTAACTTTATCAAACAGGGCATCAAACTTAGGGGCATCAAATTTTATGTTCACCTTACCCCACCAAACAGTGTCGTGGGTTATCTCGTCATCAACAATAAAACGGTCTTTTGGTGAGCGGCCTGTAAATTCGCCGGTATCAATTGCAAGGGCGCCGGTGTCGGCCAAAACGCCTTCTTTCCTTTGTAAAGCCTCATCAACAAGTTCGGCGGGGGTTAATTGGAAAAAAACATTCCTTGCCCGATCAAGCTTTAAATAGCTCAGATCAGGTAAACTGGTAGTACTCCTTCTCATTAATATAGTAAAAATTGGTTGCAGCAAAATTACTGCTTTTACTACGGTAGAAACAAGGAAATTAGTGTATTTATTTACATAATGTACCTTTTACACCATATATAAATTACTAATTATCAATAATTTAAATCAGTATAAAATTTTTAATTCAATACACTAAGTGTATGGCTTACAGGGTGGGGAAATTCGATTTAACTACCACATTTGGGCGTATGCTATACGCCCCTACAGCGCAAATTGAAACGCCATTTAACTGGTTTCTAATTAACTAATCTCTAATCAACTAGTCTCTAATTAACTATCCCCCCGCCTTCTTCGCCTTATAACCGTCGGTGGTTAAAAGTATTAGGATCTTGTCGCGAAAATCACCCTGGATTAATACCTCGCCATCCTTTACCGAACCGCCTACACCGCATTTGGATTTCAGTTTTTTGCCGATGGCCTCCAGGTCTGCATCAGGGCCTACAAAGCCCGTAATGCGCGTAACCAGTTTGCTGCCACCTTTGCGGTCGAGGAATATTTTAAGATTTTGTTGTTGCGGCGGCAATGCCTGGCTATCGCCTCCCCCATCCTGCTGGTATTGAAAATCAGGATCGGTTGAATATACTACCCCTGTGAAATTCTTTTTTGACATGATTCTTAGTCTATAGTCTTGAGTGGAAAGTCCTGAGTCTGACTTTCAATTTTTTTATGTTCTTCACTTTATTCTTCTCCTAAAGACTTAAGACTATCGACTCAAGACTCAGGACTATTTAAAATCCCCGCCCACAATAACCTTCAACGAATTCGGCACCAATACAATTTCGGCATCGGTACCAGCCATTTGCGGTTCGCCATCAAGGTGCAGCGGACCGGGCTTAGCGCGTTTTACAATGATCCGCTGCCCGCGCATTATCTCCACATATTTTGTTTTGTCGGATGTTTTGGTGAGCATCCTGATGCCCATCTCCGGGAAGCGCCATAGCGGGAACTTCCTGATCACACAAATATCCAGCAAGCCATCCTGTACAGAAGCATTAGGGGATATGTGTGCATCATTACCATATTGCGACGAATTGGCAAAACTCAGCATAAAAGCTTCGCGTTCTACCGTTTTGCCGTCAATCTCCAAACGATAATGCTGTTCCTTATAGGTCGAGATCTCGGCTAATGACGATTTTATGTAGGATATAAAGCCCCGCTTTGTGGTATGTGAAAACACCTCGCTGATGTGCGCATCAAAACCCATCCCGGCCATATTAAAGAACGGCTGCCCGTTCAACCTGCCCGAGTCTATTGTAGTTTGACTACCGGTGCCCAGCGTTTCGATGGCTTTTTTGGTATCCATCGGGATTTTCAGGAAGCGCGCCAAACCATTGCCCGATCCAAACGGCACTATTCCCAGGGTGGTGTCGCTCCCCACTATGCCTGATGCCACCTCGTTTACCGTACCATCACCACCAACTGCTACTATAACGTCGAATTTACCAACGGCTTCCTTTGCTATTTGGCGGGCATGTGATATGCCATCGCTAAAAACAATTGTGGCCTTAAATAAATTAGCGTCGAGGTGCTTTTCGATGAGTTCCGGAACGCCGTCCTTTTTCTTCCCGCCTGATATAGGGTTAATAATAAATAACGCTTTCCGTTCCAACTAAATATGATTATTGCGGCAAAAGTAAATCTATTTTCCGCTTTGTAAAAATTGTTTTAATTTAGCCGCCTGAAAGTGGACTGATTTAATTGTTTGTCCCGAACCCGATTGCCGTCGGGCCCTTTTAACAGGGATCGGGCTTACCGGATTGCAACCACGTAAAAAAGTGCTAATACCATGCTTGTTTTTACTTCAATCCTCTTAAATTTCGCTATTTCATAAAAGATGCATTGCGTCTCTACAATTTGATTTTAATTTATACATAAAAATCTATGTCATATTTATTCACGTCAGAATCCGTATCAGAAGGACATCCGGATAAAGTTGCCGACCAGATCTCGGATGCTTTGATCGATCATTTTTTAGCATTTGATGCCGAGTCGAAGGTTGCCTGCGAAACGCTGGTAACAACCGGCCAGGTTTTTTTGGCCGGCGAGGTAAAATCAAAAGCCTATCTTGATGTTCAGAAAATTGCCCGCGAGGTGATCAACAAAATTGGCTATACCAAGGGCGAATATATGTTCGACGGCAGTTCATGCGGTGTGCTTTCAGCTATCCATGAGCAATCGCCTGATATCAACCAGGGTGTTGACCGCACTGCAAAAGAAGAACAGGGCGCCGGCGACCAGGGTATGATGTTCGGTTATGCAACAAAAGAGACTGACAACTACATGCCTTTAGCGCTGGACATAGCACATGCTTTATTAATTGAGCTTGCTGCCATCCGCCGCGAAAACAGCGACATTAAATATTTACGCCCTGATGCAAAATCGCAGGTAACACTGGAGTATGACGATAACAACCAGCCGGTTCGCATCGATGCCATCGTGATCTCGACCCAGCATGATGATTTTGACGAAGAAGCAGCAATGCTTTCGAAGATCAGCAGCGATATCATCAGCATCCTGATCCCGCGTGTTAAGGCAAAATATCCAAAATATGCGCATTTTTTTAACGACGCTATTAAATACCATATTAACCCTACCGGCAAGTTTGTGATCGGTGGCCCGCACGGCGATACCGGCTTAACCGGCCGCAAAATCATTGTGGATACCTACGGTGGCAAAGGCGCACACGGTGGTGGTGCATTCTCTGGTAAGGACCCATCAAAGGTTGACCGTTCTGCTGCTTACGCAACCCGCCATATCGCTAAAAACCTTGTAGCAGCCGGCGTTGCCGACGAAGTGCTTGTACAGGTATCATACGCTATCGGCGTCGCACAGCCAATGGGCATCTACGTAAACACTTACGGAACAGGTAAAGTAGGTTTACACGATGGTGAAATTGCCAAAAAAGTAGAAGCCATTTTTAACATGACCCCATACGCAATTGAAACCCGTTTCAAACTGCGTAACCCAATCTATAGCGAAACTGCTGCTTACGGTCACTTCGGTCGCCCTAACGAGGTAGTAACCAAAACATTTGTAGGACACGATGGCAAAGAGATCAAACGCGAAGTTGAGCTGTTTACCTGGGAAAAACTGGACTATGTAGATAAGGTAAAGGCAGCTTTCGGGTTGTAAAGGATTTGGTTTTCTTAAAAGCCTCCTGAAGTCTTAAGATTTTGGGAGGCTTTCACTTTAAATGATATCCGCTAAATCACTTAGTTTTTTTCCAATCATTGTTAAACATCTTTGAAACTCGGCTATTTGGGGCGTTGTAACAACTAACTCTTCCCATAACACCATCGCCTTCTGATAGTGGTGCTTTGCCATTTTTATTTCACTATTCCTGTTATAAACATCCCCAAGGTTATCATGTGAAATGGCAAATCCATTTTTAAAATCCGTATTATTTGGATGTTCGTGATAGAGTTGTTTCTTTAACTCGTTAAATTTTTGAAAGCAATCAAACGCCATTACTAAATCTCCCAAACTGAAATGAGTACTGCCTAATCTTTCAAAAGAAACTGCCAGTGCGTTCTTGTAATATACATAGCTAGGGTGTTCTTTATAAAGTTTGCCGATTGATTCATTAAATTTTTGAAAATAATTCAATGCCTTTTCTATTTCATATAAACGGATATAAACACTACCTAATTTTTCATAAAAAATTGCCGATGCCGCCCTAAAACTCAAAGATTCGGGATATTCATTACAAAGTTGTCCAATTAGCTCATTTTCTCGTTCATAAAATTCAAGCGCTTTCTCTAAATTCTTCAAACGAACATGAATATCTCCAAGACGTTCGTATGAAATTGACAACGAGTGTTTATAACTTGCATCCCGTAAATATCTATTATTCAGCATCTCGTTTAAATCTCTTCCTTTTTCATAAAAATCTACGGCGTTTGTTAAGTCGCCTAATTCCAAAAGTACGTCGCCCAATCGAGTATAAGAGATTGATAATCCTTTTTCGTCATCAACGGCAATGGCAATTTCCCGATATTTCTCTATTGCCGATTTTGCTTCAAACAAATTTCCTACTGCCAAATTATAAACGCCACTACGATCATTCAACTGGCCAAGCAACTTAAATGGATTTACTTCCAAGTTTTTAGTGATTACCGGCACCAATCTGGCGAAATATGCGGCTTCAGAATAACTTAAATTTGTCAGGTAAGTACCATCACCATCCAACTTTTCACCAAGGTTTATTAACAACCTTTCGCTATCTTGTCGTAACGAATCCTTATTTCTTTGTAATACCAACTTCTGTATAACAGGACTTATCCGATAACTGCTTTCGGCATAACCTAGCCACCCTTTTTGGAAGAGAGAATCCAATATTTTTTTTAAGTTGATGATAGTTGCCGGGTCAAAAAGCTGAGCTAAAAATTTCAAGTCATAATTTACAGCAGGCAATAGAGCAAGGTTTACCAGGTAATAACGTTCACTCTCTTCCAGCGCCGTAAAATCGTAAAGAATTTCAATGATAGCATCGGTATGGTCGGCAATTTTATGCACGTTCAAGGTATAATCGGTTCTGATATTAAAACTACGTTCCTCCAAATACAGCCCCTTAGTTTCTAAATCGTTTAAGAATTTGGCCAACGTTTCACCTATGTCTCTAAGCTCTGCCAAATTTTTTGAGAATATTTCTGTCAACAAGGTATGGTAGCCTATTGCCGCTAAAAGCCTGTCCAGTAACGTATCAAATTCGGTAGTTTCTTCCTTATAATTTTTTTCAAATAATTCTTTTGCCAGAAAAGGTGGTAAATGCTCAATATGCAGTTCCTGCTCTTTTTCTAAAACTGCATGACACCTGCTGGTTAGAAGCACATGCCAACCAAAGCCGCGAAATACTTTTATAAATTCTTTGATATCATCGGCTGTGTTCGCATTATCCAATACCAATAAAGTATCATTTGCAATTGGCATTAATGCCTGTTTCATGGCCTCAGTTTGCTGTTCCTCATTCAATCCGGCAAGGTCAACGTCTAACTTGGGTGCCAACTTTTTCAATGCTGGTATAATTCCCACCTCGCAAAATAACCATGCATTATACTTATAATCAGAAAGGCTTTCCTCCCAATATTTTGCTGCGAGGCTTGTTTTTCCAATGCCGCCTTCAGCATTTATAAGCATCAGGCTGCCGCCTTTGTTTAATTTCTCTCTTATAGCCTTTAATTCATCATCCCGGCCTATAAAGCCAATAGGGACGCTGTTGCCATCAGTATAAAGGCATTCGGCTGGGTTTTTATGTTTATTGCTGCCTTCAAGCAGATACTTATCAGCAAAAAGTTTATCAAGATTAGTCTTGAATAATCCTGTTAATTCTTCGGCATCTTTATACTGAATGGGAAACTGCCCTTCATCCGCATATTTCTTTTTAAATGCTACAAGGCTGTCTTTATCGACGTCATTTTGTGTTTTAGGTAACGGCGCGATTTTCTCAAACACATAGATTTTGGGATTATGGTCAGTAAACCTGAACTGTCCAAGCGCCCTGTCAAATTCAATATTTGTAAACTTGCCAACCTTGCTCCAGTACAGCATTACAAAAATGTCGCAGCTTTTTAATTCTTTGTTGTAATGGTCTTGCTTATGAGTTTGGTAAACCTCGCCGCCGATGTCTTCCCATAAAACTACCTGCAAATACACATTTTTGTCTTTCAGCAAATTATTCTGGCGGGCAATAAATATCTCAAACTGCTCACGATCTGCTTTCAGTTCGTAAGACGAGGCAAGGAATATTCTGTAGGTTTGCTGCATAGTTGTTCAGGTAACCGCAATGTACAAAATAGCTGTGAGACAAGAAAATAAGGAATCGTCAAATCATCACACCACACACTTCTTCCTCCTCCTATAATACTCCTTCGACCAATAAGCACTTCCACAAGTAGCCGGGTTACACCACCTCCGCTTTCCATTTTTCGATCTGTCGATAAACAAATTACCACATTTGCATTTTTTAATGAATTGGCCGTCCATGGTCATTAAAAAGTTTTGAGCGCTTTTGATAAGCCGCCACAGCGGGAAAGCGAGCTGATCCTTCGTACCTACCCACACCTCCAGCATGCCGTAACCGTTCATATTCAAAACAATGCGCTTTTTCACTTCTTCAAAATGGGTATTAAAATTAGTTATCGTACCCGGGTATGGCGCAACACCTTCTGACAAGCTGACAACAAGGTCATTAATACAGTTCCTGGCATCAATTACCTTTTCAAACACCTTCTCCGCTTCAGGGAAATAACAATAGCTTTCAAAGCACAGGTTATTGTACTCGGCTTCTTCAACCACTTTGGCATCATAGGCCCAATCTAAAAAATCATCATAGGTTTCCAGGTAATCCCTGCGCCCGTCGGTGTCACTTCTGTGTATGGTATTAATGAATTGCAGGACGGGAATATCGCCATCCATCGGGAACTTATCCCGGTTCGCGTAGAGTTCGCGGCGGCCCTTCAAAAAGCCGGTGTACTTATCTTCCATAAATTATTGATTATTAATATATTATTGATTTTGTTATAATTTAGACCACCTACCGAAGGGTGATTTTTCGTCAAAAAGCCGAATTTTACCAACCCAAAAAACGGTTTTGCTCCTGATAAAAATTTGGATTACGATGAAAGGCGCCGTTTTGCCCCTGAGAAAATTTTGAATTACAAGGGTGAACCGCCGTTTCGCCCCTGATAAAAAACCCGGTTACGAAGGTAAAACCTTATTTCACCCCTGATAAAAATCACGATTACGAAGGAAAACAGCCCTTTTACCCCTGATAAAAACTTCAGAATTGACCGGCAAAAACCACCAGCAAAAGGGCAATCAGCCGCTTTTAGGTGGTTTTTATAAGTATGATTGAAAGAACATAAGGGTCCACCCGGCAAATCTTTAAACAATAAAATGGGGTGGTTGAATTGCCTGGTTTAGGATTTATCAGGCAAGTACAAATATAATAAATAAAGCTAATATAATTAGCAATTACACTAAAAATATCTTCCCCTATTTTACACCCTCAAATTAAAAATTACTTTTGCCATCCAACAATCCTGTTTAATGAAAACATTCAAGCTGCTTATCATCGCCGTTTTTATCTTATCCGGCTATACCTGCCACGCGCAAATAACCCTGAATGCGGCGGTAGATACCGTGCAAAGCGCAACAAATCGTGCCGCTATCCATACCTTATCAGATTATCTTCATGCACGTTTAAATAAAAAAGATGGCAAATCATTTTGGCTGCCGTCTGAAGCTGCAAACCTGAAAACCTATGATTTATATGACGCCCATAGTCTGTATGAGATTAAATTCGACGAAATTATCATATTAGGTATTACCCAACCTGAAACCAACCTATTTAAAATAAAAGTACTCTTTAGTTATTTTGGAAGCGATAAGGTAAGAACCATATGGTCGATCAATGATTTCTATTTAACCAAACTAAACGGCTTGTTAAAGTTAACTAATGCCTTGTTTGTAAACATGCGCATTACCCATTATCAGACCGTGAAGTCGCCCTGCATTACCTATCACTTTCCTGCCGGCTATGCTTACCACCAGGCGCTAATCGACTCAGCGAACCATTATTTAGGTGCGATAGAAAAGTTCTTCAATAAAAAACTGCCGGGCAACATCAGTTACATAACAGCGCCTGCCTGTGAGAATCTGTATGCTACCCTTGGCGCTTCATACCAGGCTGGTACTATGTCATCGTCTACCACGTTTTGCGGCTTTTTTGACATGGATAACCGCATGATAATAACATCGGGCAACGAGTATTATCTGCATGAACTATTGCGAACGCTAAACATGCTTTACCCCGGCGCGCCCGATCTGCTTAAAAGCGGCATAACCACCCTATGGGGCGGCAGCGCAAATAAACCAGCCATTTATCACCTAAAAAAACTTTACCCATACCTCATTAAGCACCCCGAAGTACTGAACAAGCTGGATGATTTTTATTATTTTGATGATGAAACAAATCCATCGTTCATTTTCCAGGCTGTTGTAATTAATTATGTATTGAAACATGAAGGCAAAGATGGTTTGATAAAACTGATGAACACGCTAAAACCGGATATTAGCGCTGCAGATTTCTTGAAGGATCATTACCATATCAACGACGTACAAAAATTCTTTTTGGATGAATTTAAATACTATAACCAAAGGAACCGGTTAGAATTCGATGACCTTTTGGCTATTAAATAGGTTAACACCATCCATAACTCAACTCAATCTAACCTATTCAACCCAATCCAACTTAATCAACCATTCAACAAAAACTCCGAACAAAATGTGCTAATTTCAGTTTTTGAAACTGTAGGTACATTCCATGAGCAATAAAATAAAGAGGTTCCGCTATAATCCGCGCCGTAAATCGGGGAACATCGGCGCAAGTCCGGGTGAGATCAGCATCCCCGAGGGGGCGTTAAAGCCAACCATCAACGTATATTCCTATAATGCTAAGGAACTTGTCAGTAGCGAGGGGAAAAGCATAAAGGTGATACTCGATCAATTCAAAAAATGCCAGGACCATACACATTGGATCCAGGTTAGGGGCCTGGGCGACGCGGCATTAATTGAGGAGGTGGGTTCGTTATTGACCATAAACCCCCTGGTACTGGAGGACATCACCAATATCCACCAGCGCCCGAAGTTTGATGAGTACGATGATTACGTGTTTGCTGTAAGCCGGATGATCCAGTTCACCAAGGATTATGAGCTTACCAATCACCAGTTTTCGGCACTGGTAAAGGATAACCTGATCATCACATTTGAGGAAACGCACGAGGAAAACTTTGAAGGCGTAAAAAACCGCCTTAAAATTGGTAAGGGCTCCATTCGCACCGCTGGTGCAGGCTATATGTGTTATGCGCTAACTGATACTATCCTTGATTGTTATTTCTCGCTGCTGGCGAAGCTTGGCGATCAGCTTGATATTGTTGAGGACCGTCTGTACGACCAGGCGGATAAAAGCATAATGTACGAAACCCAGCAGCTCAAACGCACCCTGATAGTTTTACGTCGCTCCTGCTGGCCTGAGCGCGACAAGATAAACGACATGCTGCGCACCGAAAGCCCGCTGATAAATGCAGAAGTAAAAATGTTCCTGAAGGATGCCTACGACCATTGCATCCAGATAATGGACCTGATTGAAAGTTACAAGGAAATCACCAGCAGCATAATGGATATTTACCTGTCGCTGGTGAGTAACCGGATGAATGAGATCATGAAGGTGCTAACAATAATCTCTGTTATCTTTATTCCGCTCACATTTGTGGCAGGGGTTTACGGCATGAACTTCTCACGGGTCGACCCGGTAACCAACAAGGTTATGCCCGCCAACATGCCCGAGCTGTACAGCGCGCACGGGTATATTTATGCGTTAGGCGGGATGCTGCTGATCGGCATTATCCAGGTGATCGTATTCTGGAAAAAGGGATGGTTTAGTAAGCTGTAGGGAGGATGTGCGAATGCGTGGAGATGCGAATGTGCGGATGAAAAATTAATGTGCGGATGCGTGGAGATGCGAATGTGCGGATGAAAAATTGATGTGCGAATGCGTGGAGATGCGAATGTGCGGATGAAAAATTGATGTGCGAATGCGTGGAGATGCGAATGTGCGGATGAAAGACTACCGCTGCAAAATCAATCCGCACATTCGCACATCAAAAATCCGCACATTAATTCTTCTGCCCCAGCGAAAACCAGTTTCCCGAATCATCCTTAAATAAAGCCTCAAAACCATAAAACTCCTGCGTAGGCTTTTTGGTAAATTCAACACCCCTGGCTTTTAGTTCTTCGTAAGTTACCAGCAGGTTATCGCACTCAAACACACCGAATCCAAACGTTCCCTTGCTTACCAAATCGCGCATTTGCTGCGCCGCCTCCTTTTTAAACATCATCCCCTCATCTATCGACATTAGGGAGATCTCCAGATCGGGCTGTTCCGGCGGACAAACAGTTAGCCAACGCATCCCCGGCCCCATGGGCGCATCGGTATGCACCTTAAAGCCCAGTTTGTTAACGTAAAAGTCAAAAGCGCTGTCCTGGTTCAGAACAAAAACGCTCACGTGGTTCATTTTTGTGATCATCTTAATTTGTTTTGTTGATACGAAGGTGCACATTGATTTACTACCGCACTTCTCCAAAATTGCTATAATGGAGAAAGGTGAGTGGAGATTGGTGAGTAGTGCCGATAAATGACAATTTCCGCTGCCAACTGCCTACTCAAAACTGCCAACTGGCTTCCATCCTTTTTTCTCGGCAAAGCAATTAGGGATAAACTTTAGAGGGGCGCTGGCTATTTCAGCCTGCCTTTGATGCTGTGTTGCCTGGTATACCGCCGGGGTTTGCCCAACCATCCGCTTAAATAATCCTGTAAACGAGGTTACGCTTTCAAAACCTACGGCATAACAAACATTGGCGACACTTATGTCGGTTGCTAAAAACTGTTTTGCCTTTTCAATGCGCACAAACGACAGGTATTGATGCGGGGTTTTGCCGTAGATAGAATGGAACAACCTGATAAAATGAAATTTGGAGAAGAAGGCTTCGTCGGCAATATTATCCAGGTCTATTTTTTCGGCATAGTTATCATCAATAAATAGTTTGGCATAAACTATACGGCGATAGAGGTATATTTTGGGATAAAGAAGGACTGCCATCCTATTTTTATTATCGGATTAATAAATAATATTCTTCATATTAACTATTGCGAAATATAAAGGATATTTTGTAAATTTAGCACTATGGAAACACAAACGCTCCATCAAAAAATCCTACTCCTATCCGATGATCAAAAATTGAAATTGGAAGCCTACATTAATTTTTTGTTAGAGGCAGCCGAACAGGAAGAAGCCCGTAAAAAGGTCTCGGTTTCTGAAGATAAAAAGATGATCAAACCCTTCCATTCGGGTCCGCTGTTGTAAAATTATAACCGCACAAAACGGATTCGTGAATTTCGGAGAATGAAAAGCGCCTTTTGCAATAAATATTGGTAAGGCCTGCTTTACCTGGATAGTTATCGTCTATAAACAGTTTGACCAAACTACCAGGGGGGTGGAAACATATGCAGAGATAAAGCAGAGCCTTACATGCTGCTTTAATTATTCACCACCACGGAGTCAAGAAATGTATCCATGCCTCTTCTGCCTATGCCATCGGCGGCAATTGTTGACATGCTGTACATTTTATTGCCGATGATAAACATGAAGATATCATACTTTCTCTTTTTTGAGTCCACCCCGGTTGAGGTGTAACTGGTAAATCCTTTCCATGTGCCGATTTTAAAGTCGGCTAAGGTAACATCAGGCAAACTTTGGCTCATTCCTGTTTTTAATTGCGCTGCAAATTCTGGTGTGGTTTTTATAGGCGCCAAAGCCACAGAATCAATACCGGCTACCTGTACAAAATCAACTATGGTAAAAATGTATGCAATGCTATCTTTATCAACGGCCATAAAGCTGCCCGGCACAGCTTCCCTGGGAGTTGATGGAAACTTGACCGATACCCTGTTATCACCGGTATGGGTAACCCAGCCGTCCTGGGCGTTAGTTATACCTACGGTAATTAGCAGGATTGTAATAAGGGCATATAGTTTTTTCATGTTATAAATATAAATACAATTGGTGATTTACAGGACAGATAAAATTCAAATCCTGCCGCCTAACTTAAGCAAGCAGCCTCTTTTATTGTGCATTTTGTAGCTGGCTGCCCGCCGATTCAGACAAATAACCGTGGCCACGTTTATACAGCCTAACGGGAGTTTTAAGGCGAAGAAAAAGTAAACCGGTGGTTTATGGCAGCCCGCTTTCAGAAAAACACCTTATAAATACAAAGGACCGGTAATTAGTGCCGGTCCTTCTTTTTTATGTAGTTTATTAGGGTCTATTCAAGCCGGCTGCCTATTTTCTTAATCTTAAAAAGGTTAAACACAAGGAATATCAAGATCCCCCAAACAGCAATTAATATTGAATAAGCTATTAATTGCAGCCAGATAGGCGCTTTATCCCTGGTGGCAAACAGTGTGCGTTTGTTAAAGGTATTTACAGGGATAAATTTCGCACCCCAGCTAACAGTCTTTTCAACAGATATATTGCCATACTGATCGTTATCTTCAATTTTAGCTATTAGCACAATACTCCCTGATTTTCCACCCGGAATACTGTCCCTTTTAAAATCTGCAGACACGTTGCCTGTCGAATCAGTGGTGAATGCCGGGGTTTCATTCACCGGTAAGTCCCCTGTAAGGCGTTTTACGGCAATCTTCAGCTCCACACCTTTTACAGGCACCCAGGTAGTGTCCTTCATCTCCAAAACGGTGGCAGTAATAGTTTTATCCGTGGTATTTAACAATATTTTAGCGCGGGAAACTGTAAGGTCGGCTTTAGCCTCTTCATACTTTTTGTCACCTTTAAATGTTGCCAAAAAAGTGTGCTTTACCGAAGTAGCCCATTGTTTTTTTACCGTTACCGGGATATAGATCCGGCCTTCGCCTTTCCTGTTTGTGGTGACGCTGCCAATGGATGTACCCGCAGAGTCCTTATCAAGGAACAACTTAAGGGTGATACCGGCAACGGGCTGAAACCTGCCATCTACTTTGGTTTTTACCCTAACCAGCAGCGACGGAACGGTATTGTTATTAACGTAGTAATTGATTGCAACGCTCAAGTCGCCTTTCGGTGCCGGCTGTGCAAAGGCACTATAGCTTTCTAATATGCCGGCAAATGCCAATAGTGCGATAAAATATTTATACAGCCTTTTCATGTTGTTCGGTTAAAGTTTCTTGAATTGGTATCACAGGGAAAATTCTTGCCAGCAGGGTTATAATTAACAATGCACCGGCCAATGATCCTATGGTTATGGCCCACTCTTCCCAGCTCGGGAAATAATGCAGGTAACTTGCCGGGGCATCGTGCATAGGCAGGAACGGATGCAGCAAAGTTGGCGTTACAATTAAGTAGCGTTTAAACCAGGCGCCAATTATTACCATTATGCCAACTATAAACACAGGCAATGGCTTCCTGCCCGATTTAAATAACAGGATGATTATCGGGATGATCATTCCTATCAAAATAGCGAACCAGAAAACAGGCGCAAAGTCGCCGCTGAAAAGGCCCGTTAAATAGCCCTCTTCTGATTTTTTCATTTTAAAGAACGGCGTTAAAAACTCGTTCATATTAAAATAAAGGTAAAGCAGCGATAACAGTACGACTACCCGGCCCATCTTTTCGAAATGATTTTCTGTTATGTATTTTTCAAGATGATATGCCTTTCTGAAAACATACATGGCTACTACCACAGCGCCGGCGCCCACTAAAAAGGCACCTGCAATAAAATAAGCGCCAAAATTAGTACTGTCCCAGCCGGGCCTGTATGTTGTTGCAAACAGCCACGATGTTACTGTGTGGATGGTAAATGCCACAGGGATAATGGTGATACAAAGTATATTGATTGCCTTTTCGCTTAGCTTAAACTGTGCAGGAGTACCCTTCCAGAACGAACCCAGGTACCCATAAAACTTGTGCAGTCCGTTACCCGATTTTTCTTTAAACCGAAGTAAAATTTTAATATCAGGAAGCAGCGGGTAATACAAAAGCAGCAGGCTGATAAAAAAGTAGGTGGTAATTACTATCACGTCCCAGATGATTGGCGATTGGATCCGGCCGTGGGTAAATAAATAGTAAAACCTTTCGGGGCTACCCATATCCACAATAATAATCAGCGATGCGAAAATAATAGCAGCCACAGCTATGATCTCGGCAATGCGCGTAAGCGGCGATCCCCATTTTACACCGGCCAGCCTGAATATTGCCGTTATTAACGATCCTACCAGGCTAATTGCCACAAAAAATACAAAGTTTGAGATGTAAATACCCCACGATACATAATCGCGCATGGCAGTAACTACCAACCCATAGCGAAGCTGCCGGTAATAGGCAAATAAGCCTACCAAACAAATCACGGTTAATAAGGCAATCCATATTTTGCCGGCCTTGCCAAACTTTTGGGGCAGCAGGTCATTTATTATCTTTTCATCTATTATTGAGTTTTCCACGTCTTAGCTATTTAATATTATTTATTCTGCACCTTGTCATTTTCAAGACCAGATTCAAAAGGGAAATTACGGCTTACAGGCGGCAGGTAATAAACGCTTGGTTTAGTTCCCAGGTCCTCCATTAAGCGGTAGCCTCCTTTGTCTTTGATCAGGTCGCTGAACCTGAAGGTTTCTGCGCCGTTGCTTACTGAATCTTCATTAATATCGCCGAAGGCAAAAACGCCGTTCGGGCATGCCGAAACACAATGCGGCAGTTCGCCCATCCTGGTCATATCTGCACAAAAATCACATTTGCCAACTGTTCCCTTTTTTTGAGGGATACTGGTTTCGCACGAGTATGGCTGGGCCGCAATGGCGGGTGCAATTTCAGGAGCCCCCCAGTTAAATACCCGGGTTGAATACGGGCAGGCTGCCATACAAAAACGACAGCCTATACAGCGGTCGCTGTCTATCAAAACTATTCCATCCTGCCTTTTAAAGGTTGCATCAACAGGGCAAACCTTAACACATGGTGGTTCGTCGCAATGCATACAGGTGGTTGGCTCCCAATAGGGTGCGGTATGCTCTGCATCCTGCATCGGGTCAACCTTAATCCAGTTCTCACCGGGATTCAATTCGTGTGCATGATTACAGGCCGACTGACATTTCTTAAGGTTTTTACACCGGGAGAGGTCAATAACCATTACAAACTTTTTACCGGGTATACCTATCCTTGCTTCTGTATTGCTTACAGGCGGCATGTGAGGAACAGGTTTTAGAAATGCTTCATCCACCTCAATCTCTTCTCCATCAACTGATAACAGCTTTACTTTTTTGCCCGACGCCACTGCTATATCGCTGGCTCCTGCTTCAAACGGGTCGGCTTTTGGTGCACATCCTGATATTAACCCGGCAGTGATCAAACCGGTTAATAAAAAGTCTCTTCTTGAATTATTTCCCTTTTCCATTTTACTTTTATAAGGACTATCCTCTTATTTTTTTATCCAGTTTTTAAGTTCGTTGTCCGTAACCTTTTTCCGGTTAGCGGTTAATAACGAAGCATCTATTTCTACCAGCCTGCCATCCTGTGTTAGCATTCTCACTGTGCCGCATTTTACTTCGGGCAGGGGCTGAACTTTATTTTTCTTAACGAAAAAAGGCAGTCCTAACGATGCGGAAACAGCAGCAAATGCAGCAAATGCGCCGGCCTTCCAAACAAACCTTCTTCGTGATGCTGAATTTGCCGGTGTTATTTTTTCCTGGTCATTCATAATATATATGCTTTAAATAGCGTGTTAAAAAATGGCATAGGTTAGGCCGTCCGGCTGTTTAAAATAATTTTTGCAGCCGATCAGGAATACCTTTTGATGCGTAGTTTTTATCAATTAAAACAACCCGGCCTTAACTAAAAAGCCGTTTTGTTTTAATTGAGGTATTACTACTTCTTTAATGAACGTATGTAGTTCACTACGTTCCAAATGTCATCAGCATCCGGGATTTTCTTTTTGAAGCTTGGCATGTCATCGCGGCCTTCCGAGATCTTGTAAAAAAGAGATCCGTCAGATTGTGATTGTAAAGCCGCTTTGGTCATGTCTTCTGGCTGAGTTTTTAACTGGGCCGCCTTGCTGCCATCACCCAACCCTGTTTTACCATGGCATGATGCACAATGTAAATTCCATAGCGATTTTCCATCGGCTATTGATTGCTTGCTCGATTTAACCGCGTTGGCCATTTTCGCGCTTTTTTCTGGAACAGGCCATGGTTTGGTCTGTTGGATGCTGGTAAAAGCAACACTCAGGATGCTCACGGCAACTGCTGAAGTGGCTAATAATAAATTAGTTTTCATAGAACTTAACTTAATTATATGTGATTAAAAACATTGGATATTAATTGTATCTATTGTCTCATTGCTAATTCCACAGGCGGGTAATGTTAAACCCGATGACGAATTGGCCACCCTTCATCTTTGTACCGTCAGATTGTGTATACTTAAAGGGGCTGTTTGTATTGTATAGGTTATTTTTTCCAGGGTTCAGCATGGAGTAATTACCCATAAACAACTGGAAAGTGTGGCCGCTTGTAGCAAACTCAAACCCAAATGATAAATTAGGACTGGGGTTATTGGTGGCATGGTGGGTTAAAGGCTGATCGTAATTGACTAATACTGCAGTTGCATCACCCAGCTTGTATCTCCCGGAAACGGCAATCGCAAAGTGGTCGTGCTTCATTTCCTCGAAAATACTTTGCCCGGTACTGTCATTTTTTGTGTAGAAACCTTGTACCGCATTTTGGTGTGTAATACTTGGCGCTACTTGCAAGGACAGTTTATCGTTGATCTTCCTGGCAATAATTATTTGGTTGAAGGAGATAAAACGGTCAGACTGATGGGCGAAAAGCGTGTTGCCAACATCTTTACGGGTGTCAATAGCCAAATCTCCATAATAGGTTATACTCACCGGAAATTTGCCTTTGGTTTGTTTCATAATAGCGTATTTTGCGCTTCCATCCCAAAGCATATCAAATTTGTCGATGCCGATACCCAGGTTAAGATTATTAATAGGCGCATAGCCCACACCAATGCGGATGTTGGAAGAGGCAAATAGCCCCCAGAAATCAGAGTAGCCATTATTAACCGTTCCAAATCTGTGTTGAATATCCATCTCAAATGTGCCTTTAACGGGTACCATTACCGTTTGATTGTCAATTATCCATACACTTTGAAAGGTGTTTTTTACCGGTTTGACTTTGGCTGGTACATCTGCTTTTGCTGCTGCCGTGGTGTCCTGGGCACGAAGGGTTACCTGGTGTAGTAACAAACAACAAACCAGGCACAGGCTTGCTTTAAGCAGGCGGGTTGGTATATTTATTTTTAGTTTCACGTCGTTATTTTTTAAGTCACTTAATTATTAAGAGCACCGGTTCTTATCCAGTCATAAATTTTTTGCCTGTCGGCTGCGCTTGGAATGTGTACCTCCATATTTCCGTTGATCATGATATACAGATCGCTTTGTTTTGGAACCAGGGTATTTACATATCCGCCGTTAACCAGGCTATTGTATGATACAGCTGTTTCCAGGTCGGGTGCCTGTGCGCCTGCAACATGACAGCCTGATAAGGCGCAGCTGGTATTAAGCAGCGGGGCGATGTCTGTTTTATAACTGTATTCTATCGGTGCGGCATTCGGATCGGTTCCTGATTTCGGCAGGATAACATCCTTGTAGCAGCCCGTAACTCCGATCACCATCACAAAAAGGATCCCGGCAATAATTGCTAATCGTTTCATCGTAAGTCGTTTTTTATTACTTGTTATTAAAGTTGGCATTAACTACAATGCTTACTTTGTCGGCAACCTCAGTGTTTATGATACCGAAATCAGCTTTATTTATCTGGAACTCTAATTTTAGCCCAAACTCGCTGTTGGTGGTTCCCGGTACAAGTGTTTCAGGTATATAGCTTAATTTTCCAACTATTGATTGCGTAACAGCCGGTCCGGTACCTACCTGCCAGGTAAAATCAAAGGTTACTATGTAACCGCTGCTGGCCGCATCAAATGCCACTGAAGTAGTTTTTATACGGGCAACATTTGCCGCTGTAAGGTTTTGGGTGCCTGCTACAATTTTAGTAGTGCCAAAAGTGGTGATCAAACAACCGCCATCACGGCCCGGCTCGCCTGTATTTACCTGGTTGGTTTGAATATATCCGGCAAAGTGTGTCTTGGCAGGTTCATTTTCGTAAAACGCCCATGAAGTATCAGGCACCGGTTGCTTGGTTGTGATGTAATTCAGCATCATTGCATCCTTCAAATCAGCTACCCCGAATTGGTTGAATTTTCCGGTTAAATCAGCTCCCACTTCTAAAAATGGGCTCGACCAGTTAACGGCACTATGCACCTTGTCGAATTTCCATTGGCTGGTATCTCCTAACACCACGCCGGCAAGGTGTACATGTGTACCGCGGCTAATTTTTACTGCAGTGGATACGGACGCAGGCAAAGGGTCGTTTTTATGCGTGCAACTTGCTACTAATCCATAACCGCTTATGAAAATTAGAGCAATCATCAGTATTTTGTTGAATCGTTTCATAACATTGTTTTATTTAAGAGTTTGATGTGTTTTTATAATGTCAAAAGTATAGGGTGGAATTTTACGGTTAGGTGACGGTTCAGCGTTTATTAAATGATCCTAGTCACTTAATCTCAAATTCACTTAAGGGTGCCTTTTTTGCCGCCTTGTTGTATGACGATGTTGCATTTGTTTGTCTTTAAAATAGGTATAGAGTGTAACCAGAATTGCCAAAAAGCCAAGTACCCCCAGGTTTAAGATCATGCTGGCGCCATAAACCTTCATGTCGTTTTTTAGGATATTATTATCTGCCGAAGGTGTGGTTAACTGGATGAAGAGGTCACCGGCGAGAACGCAGAAAAACACCAAACTATGAATCAAACTTAATACGGGCCTTTTGTTAAATACCGGCAACCAAAAAGCAATGGATAGAAATCCCCAGATTACTAAATAAGATTGTTGAATGAGGAGTCGGATATGCTCGGGGGAATAATCGGGATAAAGCTTTCTAATTTGAAACCCCAGGAATAATGCACCAACAAATGCGTAGGTATATGGTAGCAGTAAAACTAGTTTGTCAACAAATTTGCTTTTGAACAACTTGTTCCCGGAGAGAAAAAGTACTCCTGTATAAACCAGTGCATAGCCGGAAAAAAAGGCCATGGTTTCAAGTTTCTGTATATACGCTAAAAAACTATTATCCATAAATAACGATTTCGAAATTTTTACTGAGATAAGGCGTTACCAGTGTAACCACCGCAATGTACACCCGTATTCCTGGTAGAAATATGATGCATATCACTTTAAAAGATGACCGTTATGCGGTTTAAGAAATATTCGAAATGCCAAAGATTTTTACAGTCGGGCGCTGTTGTACCACCTTATTTTATTGAAGAGAGAACCAGAGGACATACGCATCTGGAACTGCAAATTAAAGCCCTTGAAATAACGAAATTGTACTTATTATACATTTCGGGCATATTAAGGTGTGCTTAAGTAATGTTAACTCCAAATCATTATTTCAGCAATTACTTGCTACATCTTGAAATTTTCATTAAATAAACGTACCTTTGCAAAAAATTTAAGAGGCGCATTTTCATGCAAAAAATAAGAAATATAGCGATCATCGCTCACGTTGACCACGGCAAGACTACCCTGGTTGATAAAATATTACACGCTTGTTCTATCTTTCGTGATAACGAACAGACAGGCGAATTGATATTGGACAACAATGACCTGGAGCGCGAACGAGGTATCACCATCGTTTCAAAAAACGTTTCGGTTATGTACAAGGATGTTAAGATCAACATCATCGATACCCCTGGTCACGCCGACTTTGGCGGCGAGGTTGAGCGCGTTTTAAAAATGGCCGATGGCGTTTTATTGCTTTGCGATGCATTTGAAGGCGCTATGCCTCAAACCCGCTTTGTAACACAAAAGGCTTTAGCCCTTGGCTTAAAACCTATTGTTGTTGTAAACAAGGTTGATAAGGAAAACTGCCGCCCTGAAGAAGTTTACGAACAAATTTTTGAATTGTTCTTCAACCTTGAAGCAACTGAAGATCAGCTGGATTTCCCGGTTATCTATGGTTCGTCAAAACAAGGCTGGATGAGCACAGACTGGAAGGTTCCAACTGATAACATTTTCCCTTTGATGGATGCCATTTTGGCTAACATCCCTCCTGCTCCTATTGCCGAAGGTACTTTACAAATGCAGATCACCTCTTTGGATTATTCTTCATTCGTAGGTCGTATCGCAATCGGTCGTGTTGCACGTGGTACTATAAAAGAAAACATGCCGGTATCGTTGGTAAAACGCGATGGCACTATTCAAAAATCACGCATAAAAGAACTTTATACTTTTGAAGGTTTAGGTAAAGTTAAAGCTACATCGGTTAGCTCCGGCGATATCTGTGCCGTAGTTGGTATTGATGGTTTTGACATTGGCGATACCATTGCCGATTTTGACAAACCGGAACAACTGGAAGTTATCCATATTGACGAGCCTACCATGAACATGCTGTTCACCATTAACACTTCACCGTTTTTTGGTAAGGAAGGCAAGTTTGTAACCTCACGCCACCTGCGCGATCGTTTATACAAGGAAATGGAAAAGAACCTGGCGCTTAAGGTTGTTGAAACCGAATCGCCTGATTCATACTTAGTGTATGGCCGTGGTATTCTCCATTTATCAGTATTGATCGAAACCATGCGCCGCGAAGGCTACGAGTTGCAGGTTGGCCAGCCACAGGTTATTGTTAAAGAAATTGACGGTGTTAAATGCGAGCCGGTTGAAACTTTGATAGTTGACGTACCTGGTGAAGTTGCCGGTAAGGTAATTGAGCTGGTAACACAACGTAAAGGTGACTTACTTGTAATGGAGCCAAAAGGCGATTTACAGCACCTTGAATTTGATATTCCTGCACGCGGTATCATCGGTTTACGTAACAACGTACTGACTGCTACCGGCGGCGAGGCTATCATGGCACACCGCTTTAAAGCTTACGAGCCATGGAAGGGCACAATCCCAGGCCGTTTAAACGGCGTATTGGTATCAATGGATACCGGTAAAACAACCGCTTTTGCAATTGATAAATTACAGGACCGCGGTCGTTTCCATATCGATCCCGGAACTGATATCTACGAAGGACAGGTTTTAGGCGAGCATATCCGTGATAACGATTTGGTTATTAACCTTACCAAAGGCAAGCAGTTAACCAACATGCGTGCATCAGGTAGCGATACCAACGTGCGTATTGCCCCTGCTATCAAGTTCTCGTTAGAAGAATCGATGGAGTACATCCAGGCCGACGAATACATTGAGGTAACCCCTCAAAGCATCCGGATGCGTAAGATCTTCCTGAACGAAAACGAAAGAAGAGTTAACGCTAAGAAGTTTGTTAACCAATAAGAAGTTGATTAGGTTGATTGAGAGAGTGGTTAATTGAGGTAGATAATCAACAAATATATAGAGCATCCGGGTTTACCGGATGCTTTTTTTGTTGCAAATAAAAAGCTACATTTATATCCGTAATAACATTTCATGAAAAAAATTTACCTTATCACAATTGCAGTGCTCGGATTTATATTGATCCTGAATTCCTGCAGTAAGCTTACTGACGTTCAGACAAATCCGGACCATTCCATACAACTTACCTTCGATACTGTCCGGATTACGCAGGGTACAACGCAATTTCTTGCCGCGAAAAATTATCATGCTGATCAAATTAACTGGGCCTCATCTGATACTTCCATAGCAAAGATAGATGCCACAGGGCTAATTAATGCTTTTCGCCCGGGCGTGATTACCATAACAGCAGTTAGTAAAACTTATGCGGTTTCGGCAAAATGCGTAGTTATTGTCGGTGGAAACAATATTTCGGATACCAAAGTATCTGATGTTTCAGTTGGTGCCGACGGTTCTATTTACGTAATTGGGACCGATTTGGTGTCGCCCACTGGCGGATACGGTATTTACAAGGTTTCGGGCGACAAATTAAATAAGCTGCCTTTATGTGCAGGTGTCAGGATAGCCGTAGGCCCTGATGGCAGGCCATGGGTAGTTAATAAATCACATATCGTTTATCGCTTCCGTGATTCAACATCTGCCTGGGAACAACTACCCGGTACAGCTACCGACATAGGGATTGGTGCCGATGGTTCAACATTCATTATTGGTACGCAGGATGTTTCACCAAGCGGGGGTAAAAATATTTTGAAGTGGGATGGCAGCAACTGGACTACTATGCCAGGGTGTGCAGGTATCCATATTGCGGTGGACCCAACAGGGATTCCTTATGTAGCTAACCTATCAAACATTGTTTACAAATACGATGGCATAAGTCTCTGGAACCCTATTGGTGGAGTTTCAGCTAACGACATCGGGATCGGCGCTAATGGCAGCGTATATGTAACCGGAACTACCGGTTCGCCAATCACCATAGCCAAATTAACTGATCCGGGTTCATGGGCTTCCATTTCAGTAAGTTCCGCAGTTGCCACAAGCATATCTGTTAAGCCAAACGGCGACATCGTTTATATCGATGGCAATGGGTTATTGCATTTAAACTAATCGTACCAGACACAATAATCAGAGGCCGTCTCATAACTAGTTTATGAGACGGTTTTTGCATTTTGATTGCTTTTGGATTGTCCATTAGGACAATGTCCACAATGATAGTTTTTTGGGGAGGGCTTCGAATTAGCTGGATTTTAGGATAAAAAGCCAAAATTAGCTTGCGCCTCTCACTTTTTGAGGTTACGAGCAATTGAAAGTAAGCCCATTTCGACTTCTGTTTTCGTTAAGCTTTCTTAAGTAACTGTTCGCTGTTGGATAGTTCTTATAGTGTGCTAATATTTCTATAGAGTGCAAAAAAAATCGGGTCCGCGAGATTAAACCCCGGCAGACCCAATTTTTTAATCTGTATCGTCCTAAAAAAATACAGGTGATTTTACTTTAGATATAATGCAAATAAGTCCTTATAAATTAAGGTTATTGTAGATTAAATGCGAAGCGTTAACTGTCCATGGATGTCCTTGAGGATCTACAGCTACATTTATTCCTGCACCTGATACGGTAGCGGTCCAGCCGGTTCCATTCCATTTTGAAATTCCGTAGCCACCGGATGTGGAAACCAGGGTTGTGCCAACAATGTATACACTTCCGTTAGCACCAATGCCAATGTCCGTAGCAGAACCAGCCACCTGCTGAAACATAGTTCCATTGTATTTGTAAATTAAATTAGATTTATTAACTACCCATGGTGTTCCGGATTGATCTACAGCTACTCTTACGCCTGAAGCTCCTGATATCACAACCCAACTGGTTCCATTCCATTTTGAAACTCTGAATCCTCCGGTTGAAGATACTGTTGTGGTATCTGTGATAAAAACAGAACCGTCGGCACCTATGCCAATGTCGGTACCTGTACCTGGTAATTGCTGAAAAGCACTACCATTAAATTTAAAAATCAGGTGTGATTTATTAATCACCCATGGATTGCCTTGTGGGTCTACAGCTAATCTAACTGCCGCTCCCGAAAAAGTTGTCCAGCTGCTTCCGTTCCATTTTAAAATCCCATATCCCCCTGTTGGTGATACTGTTGTGGTGTCTGTTATAAAAACAGAACCATTAGCTCCTATACCGACATCCGTACCTGCACCTGGTAATTGTAGCCAATTGTCTGATGAAGGCAAATTTGCCTGGCTACCGGTTAATTTTTTAGAAAACGATGAGTCGGTTTTAATTGGGCTGCTTTCTTTTTTACAAGCAATAAAAATGTTTGCTACAGCAAATAGCAAACAGGCTATTCTGATTTTTTTCACAAGCGAAAGGTTTAAGTTATAACGAAATTGTTATAAAACAAAAATACAAGAATTTCACAAAAAGCAATAGTAGCAAACAAATAATTTCATAAAAATTAATAAAAAATAGAACAAGCGCATTTAAAATTTCAAAAAAGCTCAATTAAATTAATATTTAGTTAATAATTAATTTACCCAATGATTAATAAATTAAATTACGGTTGATAACACTTGGTAAAAGCATACAAATATTAGACATCCACCTAAGCCGCTTGCGTGATGAAGATTTAAGAAAGGAAAATAGTCACAATCGCCTATACCCTATTGCCCATATTTTACAGCACTGATACTCATTATTGACCCTGATTGTTGATTTCGATGCCCTTGTTGGTGTTGTCACCAACAAGTTGGATGAGGTTTGTGTCTGTTTATCAATGCCGCCAATCTGGTTGTACAAATGCACACCCAATAGCCTCATCGTTTGTTGGTGACAACACCAACAAAGGCGGAACCTGCTGGCTTATTAAAATTATATAGAGCATCCGGTAAAATACCGGGTGCTTTTTTTGTGGATTTACTATTGCCTTTTGTGGTTAAAAAGCAAGCTAAACTTAACTGACATCATGTCGAACATTTTTTTATCGATACAATAAATCACACTGGCTTGCTCATTACTGGTTTTGATAATCCCAAGCGACTTTAATTCAAGTATATGCTTATCGATTGTACGCGATTTATAGGTATCAGTATAAAAAGCCTTTTTACTTATTCCATTTCCGTTTTCAATTATCATCCGGATGATAAAAACCCTCACAGGCAATGCCATGGCTCTCGCAAATTGCGATATCTGAACATCCGTTTCATTTAAGTTTGCTTTTAAAAACCCCATAAAAAACTTGTGTAAAAATGAATGTAATTCAAAAAGCTGCGCCAATTATTTGGCGCAGCTTTTACTTAAGTTAAACCGGTGTCGTGTCGATCATGAATTGACACTTAGCCTTGAGTTCTGAGTCAGAAAAAAACAAATTTGACTTAAAGCTTTCGACAGAAGACCGTTGACTTAACACTATTTACTTTACTGCACCCGGAGTTGTGTAAGGTAACACCTGCGGGTCGAAATTAGCCCAGCCGGCGGTCCAATCGGTTGCGCCGAACGCGCCGCGGTAACTAACTTTATCAAAAAATGCATTTGTTACTTTTGCATTCGTAAACAAAGCGCCGGTTTCTGCTGCCGAACCGGCTTTAACTGTGAAGTTCGGTGTTCCGGGGCGGGCAAAATCCGACGAGAATTTGAACGGATCTGTAATTAAAGCATCAGCATATAAGGCTGCGTCAAAAACATTGTTAGCCCGTAAGGTTGTTTCAAATATTGCTTTTTGAGCAGGGTTGTCACCTTTTACCTCGTTGCCTTTTTTGTTGCTTCCGTAAACTATGTTGTTTGCAAAAACCAAACGGCCCGCAGTATAGTTGGTTGATGTTGAGCCTGCGGTGGTAACTTTTGAATCATCGATATAAATACCTTCGGCGAAACCTGCAAAAACAGAATTTAATATACTCAGCGCCGAGTTACGACGAATTTGAGCGCCATGCTGGTAGTTAGCGTTTACGTTGGAAGGCACAGTTAGGCTTGAAATAGGGCCCAAAAGCGTCATGTTAGAGAATACCGCCGAAGTTTGCGGGGTTTTATCAGAGCCTGAACCATCATTGTCTGATTCAAAGGCATTTGAGCCCGAAACGTCGGCAATGGTTGGATAGCGTTGCGATAAGCCAAACTGAACTTTACCTGAATAGCCAAAATCGGTATCAAAATCATCATCAAGGCCGCCAATGGCCAATAAGTGCTTTGCGTTTACATTACCGCCAAACCATTCAAATGAATCATCGCCTGAACGGTAAACTTCAATATAATCAAGGGTTGTGCCTGAACCCACGCCGCCCATGGTAAGGCCGTTGATTTCGTTATCAGGTGAAAAAGGGATACCTGCGTATTCGATACGTACATATTTTAATGTGCCTGAGTTATCATCAGCGACTGAACCACCGTATTGTATATATTTTGCGGCATCGCCTTTGGCATCCAAACCGCCTTCAATACCTACATTATCGCCCTGGTTAACAGGCGCCTTTCCTAACAGGATGATACCACCCCAATCGCCGGCCGAACGTGTGCCCGCAGCAAAAGACGAAGTAAATACAATAGGTTTATCAGCCGTGCCCACGGCCATTAATTTGGCACCGCGGGTTACCACTAACGTTCCCTTGCTTGCTTTTTCGCCTTTAATAATAGTGCCCGGCTCAACAGTAAGCACCGCTCCATTTGTAACATAAACGAAACCTTTTAAAAGGTAAATTTTATCAGCCTTCCAGGTGGTGCTTGTAGCTATGTCGCCGCTAACCTCAACTGTTGACGATGTTACAGGCGGAACAACAGGATCGATAGTGGAGTTTGTTTTACTACATGATGTAGCCAAAATAATGGCGCTTAACGCCAGTAATAGAATTGATTTTTTCATATTTTTTTTATAGTTTATTGAAGATTAAAGAGTTTAACGATTAGTAAAATGTGTAGTTAAATGCTATTGAATAATTGGAGCCAGGCGTATACCTCCTAAAGATGTAACCTGTGCCGGGCGGGGTATAGGTTTTACCATCAAGCTGGTACGTGAAATCGTATTTTTGATTCAGGATGTCGCTGCCATTAAATTTAATTTCGCCTTTGCTTTTAAGCACCTTATATCCAACCTGGAAATCGAGCACATTGCGCGGGTTTTCGTAAACGCTTGGGAAACGCACACCACCAGCATAAAATATCCTTTTGCCCAAACGATTAAACAGCACGTTCAGCGAAAGCTTGTTATTAAATTCGGTATGCTGCAAGCCTGCATTAATAACATAGGGCGACTGGCCAACCAATGGTCTCGATTTTTCCAACCGGTTAACACCGTCATCAGGATTGGTAACTTTTGATTTGTTGAATGAAAAATTTGCGTAAGCCGTGGTAGATTTAAAAAATGCCGCGCTGCCAATAAAGTCAAGCGTTTTACGCACCTCAAGTTCAAAGCCATAAACATAGGCCGATTTTGAATTAAAATAACTGATGGTAGTTGATGAGTTTACGTCATCAATTACCGGTTCAATTGCATTGGTGAAGTTTTTGTAAAATGCCGAAACTGAAAAGATTTGCCCTGCTGAAGGGTACAGCTCATACCTTATATCTGCGTTGTCAATAGTGGTACGTTTTAGCGTTGGTTCGCCCTGTATCGTTGAAAGCAGCTCATAATCATAATAAGGAAAAGGAGCTACTTCACGCAACTCGGGGCGCGCTACTGTTCGATAATACGATGCCCTGAAATTTGCTTTTTTTGTTAAGCTGTAAGTAAAATTTACCGAAGGCAGAAGATCAAGGTTATCAAGATCCGTACGTGGTTGTTTTACGTTAGTTTCTTCTGTACGTAGTTTCAGGTTAAACTTCTCGGCCCTTAAACCATAAACAATCCTTACACCCTCGCCTATTTTATTATCCAGCATAGCATAAGCCGAGTTTGTTAAACTGTTGGCGGTGTACCTGTCGGTAGGGTTTGATAATTCGTCCAGATTATACAAGCCGGTGTTAATCACATTTTGCCCGAAAAGGGTACCGATAGGCCGCTCTAAAATAGCATTCGAGTCGTAATTAGGGTCGTTTGTATTAAGCACCAGGCCCAGGAACCTGGCACTAAATGTACGGTCGCGGTATTGCGAGTTTACGCCTGTTTTAAAAACGCTTTGGCTAAACATTTTAACCGGAAGGCTAAAATCTATCTTACCCGAGTAAACGTTTTCGCTTAAATGTGAAAACAAGCGGGCGTTTTCTTTTTGAAGGCCTGTAACCTGGGCAACGTACGGATCGCCGGGGGCATTTTGTTTATAATTTACCTTACGTTGATCAGGTTGGTCGTTTAAAACATTGTTGTAACTCAGGTTCCATTTTAGTTTGGCATTTTTCGCCCCTATGCCGTGCTCGCCATCTAATGTGGTTTTAAACAAGGTTTTTTCAAGCAGGTCATAAGCGTAAAAATGGTTATCGCCGGTGGTTGATGTACTTGTATTTCGTCCGGTACGATAGGTAAACTGATCGTCAAATATCCGGTTATATAAAGTTTTAAAAGTTATTTTGCTTTTGCCGAAACTGTAAGCAAAATTAGCCAGGGCGCCTACATTGGTTGAGAATTTGTACTGCTGATTGTGGTAATCGTAATTATCAAACTGCTGCTGCAGATCGGGGATAAACGTTTGCGAATTTCTATAGGTTAAAGCAATGGTGGTACCAAACCTGTTTTTGCTTTTTCCAATTTCGCGTACATCGCCTAAGGTAAACTGGTAGTTTTGAGTTGGCAGGGCCTTGCTCGTATAAATATTAAAGTCGTTATTTAAGCTATTAATAGCCTGGATATTGCCATTGGGGGTTAGTTGCCTGTTTACGATTTGATTTGATGATGGGAAATTTGAAGTTAACTTCCGGCTGCCATCATCAAACCCGAAATAATCGCCCACCCTGCGGTATCCGCTTCTAAAATCCTTAAACGTGCTCTGTGTGTTGTAGCCATAGCCTATTCCAATATTTACAAAATTCTGATCGGGTATGTCTTTAGTAAGGATCTGCACATTACCACCTGCAAAATCTCCGGGCATATCCGGGCTGGCGGTTTTACTGATAATAATATTATCAATTAATGATGCCGGAATAATATCGAACGAAAAGGCCTTGCGGTTAGGTTCAGTGCTTGGCAATGGCGCCCCATCCAATGATGCGCTGTTGTACCGATCGCTTAAGCCACGGACCACTACAAACTTATTGTCCTGTATGGTTGTGCCGCTTACGCGCTTTAATACATCGCTGGTACTTTTATCCGGCGATTTTCTGATCAACTCCGATGAAATTCCGTCAGCAATAGAAATGCTGTTTTTTTGAATAGCATATAATGCGCTCGTCGATTCCTGCCGGTAAGTTGCCTTTATTACAACCTCGTTAAGTTTTGAAATCCCGGCTTGCCCTAAAGCAACATCAAGGCCGGTTGCGGTACCGGCCTTAACCTCCACTTCAGATACTACCTTGCCTTCATATCCAATATACTTAATAGTAAGTGCATAGGTCCCTGGTTTTAAGCCGTTCAAAACGTAATGGCCCTCCACATCAGTAGCAGTGCCGGTTGTGGTTCCCTGGATTCCTACGGTTGCACCTATTAATGTTTCGCTGGTTTTTACATCTATAACCTTGCCAACAATTTTACCGGTTCCCTGGGCAAAAACAACCGAACAACTTACAGTTAGGAGAAGGAACGCCAGAACAGAATTTATAACTTTTTTCACTCAAAATATTTTGATGCAAAGCTATTTCTGCCATTTTTACCAAACGATTTTTAGCCATTATCAAACCATTATATGTTTCTGTTCAGTGCGTTACCAATGGTTCATTTTCATAACCATTATGGCCTTATCCCCGTTTTTCTACCAGTATCTGTGCTAAAATCCCCTCGTTATTTACCAAAGCCATCTGCCTGATCATCCTGTCAAAGCCTGCGTTGTTCAAAGCTATGGATTTGAGCTTTTCGTTAGCCTTTGCTAATACGCGCAAACAGGTGTATTTTTCCTGCCAGGTAATTTCCTCTATCAAGTCATCTTCAAAAACATCAAATAAACTGTTAAGCACGCTTATTAAATAATTGGCTTTTGGCGTAAGGGTGATGAGTTTACCCCTGCGGTCTTTAAAGTTCACCTCTTTGGTAACATAGTTTTTGTTTATCAGCGATGTTATTATAGCAACCATATTTGATTTTTCTACTTGCAACTCATCGCAAATAGCTTTCTGTGTGGTACGGCCGCCGGCCCTGTTTATGGTTAAAATAATAGGGTAATGCTGATAAATGTCTATTTCCTTTAGTGCACCAAATAAATATTGCTGGTATGATTTATTAACCTGGATTAACTGCAGATTCAGATCTTCTCCAAAATTCATTTTATTAATAACAATACCCGGCACAGGCAAAAACCAGCCGCCGGGAAATGAATAATTATGTTAATTATAATGGATTGTGGCTAAATGCCGCGAGAAGGCTAAATAAGGAATGTCTGAAAAACCAGGTGCTTCTGAAGTACCGGAAATTGGGTTTTTCCCGAAAGAAAATTATACTTTGCTACTTTGGGGGATGCAAAGGCATAGCTAATGGCAAATAAGCTAAACAACAGGTATATTATGGCAACAGTTCTTAACTTAAAGTGCACCGGCGGAGTTGAAAGGTGGCGCTTATAAAAAAAATCCCAACTCAGGTTGTGGCCGCCGCATTCAAAATATTGATGATGTGCAGACTTGGTTTTACTGATCACAGATTGATGATGATGAGTCATTACCTTGCCCGAAATAAGGCTGGAGATCGGCGATACCACTATAATTCCCACCGCTAAAAACAGTAAAAACTTTATGAATATTTTAAATAGCACCGACATCTGTTTTTGTTGAACAATACTTAATCAATACAAATATTTACATTATTGATAGCGCTGGCAACTGAATTTAATTTGTTAATATAAATTTAACAATGACTTTATTTATTAAATAATTTAACCATCTGGGTATAAATTAATACAATGACCAATAACAGGCATTTTTACCACCTATGGATAGTAATTACTATCCCCGGAAAACAATACTTGGCAGCGCTCCTTCTATTTGATGCGATGATTCTTGTATCTTAGCCCCTGATTCTGAAAATATGCGTTTCCCCAACATTAAAGGTTTTGATCAGCAGGCTTTAGAAAAGTATTTCAAAAATACGGGGATGACTTTTATAGGTAAAGTGGGCAGCCTGCTTATCAAACTCATTGTTAACATTGCTGTTGCGCGATATCTAAGCAAAGCCAAGCTGGGTATTATAACCGGAGGCATTACTTATATCTATTTATTTTCAGCGCTTGCCACACTGGGGCTCGACCAGTTTATTGTTAAGGAGCTACATCAATTCCCAAAAAACCGCGACCAAATTTTAGGTACATCCTTTTGGATGAAGTTGTCTGGCGGCATAGCCTGTATTCCATTAATATGGTTAGCCTACCAGGTTTATCCCGCCCAGGGAACGCCGTATAATTATGTGCTGATAATTTCGGCGGTGGGAGTTTTCCAGGCGTTTAACGTTATCGACTCTTATTTTCAGTCAGAGGTTCAATCAAAATATATTATGCAGGTACAGGTTATTGGAAACCTTTTATCTGCAGCGATAAAGCTGGTGCTTATCTACCTAAAGATGCCGCTTATCGCCTTTGTATATGCCTATGCTTTAGATTTCCTGCTACTGGCTACAGGATATTACTTTACCTATCAGCGCAAAGGACGCAATATTTTCAATTGGGCATACAATAGCCAATTGGCAAAAAAACTACTGCAGCATTCATGGCCGTTGATTATATCAGGAATAATGGTTTCCTTATACATGAAGATAGACCAATTGATGATCCAGAACATATCCGGCCCATCAGAGGCCGGTGCTTACGCCACAGTTGCATCATTAAGCGAGGCCTGGAATTTCGTTCCTACTGTTATTGTGACAACCCTGTTCCCGGCCATATTAAATGCCCGCCGTGATGATTTGGACCGTTATAAAAAACGTATTCAAAACCTTTACGACTTGATGGTTTACCTGAGTTTACCTGCGGCTATAATTATTACGTTTTCTTCGCATTTGATCTATAAAGTGTATACTCCCGAGTTTGCTTATGCTGCGCCCGCTTTATCAGTACACATCTGGTCGGGGGTATTTGTATTCTTAGGAGCAGCTAATAGTCAGTATCTGATAGCCGAGGGCTACGTTAAGCTTACCTTTTGGCGCACAGGGTTTGGTGCTTTAGTGAACATCGTTCTCAACCTTATCCTGATCCCCAAAATGGGGCTGATGGGGGCTGCTATTGCTACACTAATAGCTTATGCCAGTTCAGCATTTTTTGTATTGCTGATCCCAAAAGTAAACAAACAGGGTGTTATGATGTTAAAATCATTATTTCTAATTTCGCTCGCACAAAAAATCATTAAAAAATGAGTAAAATTTCCTCATTGCTTCAGGTATTAACCAGCCCTGCAAGGCTGAAGGCGTTGTTGTCATTTAACCATAAAGGATATTTGAACGATATAGGATGGTTCAAAGGTTTCGACAGCAAATCGCCGGTTGACGGTGAGGGTAACCCCATTCCGTGGGTAACTTATTCTTTTATCGATTTTATAAAGGAGCGCATCCAAAAGCACCATTCCGTATTTGAATTCGGCTCGGGCAACTCAACTTTTTTTTACGCCAAATACGCTGGGCTGGTAGTTTCGGTTGAGCATGATAAGGAATGGTTTGATAAGATCGTAAAATCCAAGCCGGCCAATTCAGAGATGATCTTTTGTGAGCTGATCCGCGATGGCGACTATTGCCGGATGCCCATAAAGCTTGAGGAAAAATTCGACATATTGATTGTGGATGGCCGCGACAGGGTAAATTGCTGCAAACAGGCTGTAAATGCAGTTTCTGAAAATGGCGTTATTGTATTGGACGATTCAGAGCGCGACTTTTACCAGGAAGGTATTAAGTTTTTAAAGGGCAAAGGATACAAGGAATTATCATTCAGCGGAATTTCGCCCGGGTTATTCTATCGTAAATCAACATCTGTGTTTTATAAGGCTGCCAATTGCCTGGATATTTAATAAATAAGTCTGGCCGCAAACAGCTGCTTACCCCCTAACTAATAAGCAATTAGTGAGCTAGCGTTAACCATTGCATGCCGTTTTTTATCATTGTGCAAAAAAATATCAGGGCACGAAAAAAAATGTTTCTGAATTAGGCAGCGGAATATTAGCTTTATATACTTTTTACTCCGGGCTTTATTGATAACTATTGAACACATTTTACCGTAAAAGTTTCTGTTTAGGCACAATAAAAAAAGGCATGCGCTTTTTAACATTCCTGTTGGCTTTTATTACCTTTTGCTTTTACACCCAGGCTGGTTTAAAGCCGGTAAAAAGTCCTTATCCGCCTAAAAAAAGTCCGATAATAAGATTTGCTCCCGGCCAAATCTTAACCTTTAAAATTCCACAGCAAATTGCAACCGAAGTTATTGATGAAACCAGTCATTCCATTGGAATTGTGGTACACGCGGGACAAGTTATTACTTCATTAACACCAACAATAACGGTAACGGCCGGCTCAACGGTAAACCCGGCATCCGGGGTTCCGCAGAATTTTACCAGCGCTGTGGGTTACACTGTTGATGCCGCGGATCCAAGTGGTGGCACTTATTACTCTGTAAACGTTTTGGCTGCAAGAAGTCCGTCGCCAATATGTACCGGTACATCAACCACAATAGCAGGTGATCCGCCGCCGCCAATTGCGGTCACCTACAGGTGGGAAATTCTTGACGCTGCAGGCAATTGGAACCCCGCAGCCGGCATAAACACAAACCTCAATTATACAACAGCAACACTTACAAGTAATCCAACCACGGCAAAAATCTATTCGTTCAGGCGCGCAATAATAGTATCCGCCGTAGGTACTACTTATGATTCTTATAACGATCTTGCGGTAAATCCGTCTATTCCAATCGCTAACTATGGAATTACCCAGCCAAATCCCGGTTCCTTTTGTGGAAGCGGCACTGTCGGAATAATTAATGGCGAACTGCCAACAGGTGGTAATGGCAGCTATACCTATCAATGGCAAATCTCGACAGACAATGGCGCCACCTTTAACGATATAGGCTCAAATGATAAATTACAAAGCTATATTCCCCCGGCGCCATTTACTGCAACTACCCTTTACCGACGAAAGACAGCTTCCGGACCCTGCACCCCGCCTGTTGTGAGTAATACGGTTACCATAAGCATAGTAGAACCCATTAACAGCAATGCGATTACGGCTCACGGGCCTACGTCTTTTTGTGTCGGCGGCCAACCGGAAACCATTACAGGAAACGGACCGGGAGGCGGTGATGGCACGTTAATTATTGAATGGAGAAGTTCGACTGACAATATAACTTTTACGCCTATTATAGGAGCTAATGATATAAATAAATATACGCCACCCGCATTAAATGTAACAACCTATTATCGCCGTTATGTAACCTCGGGCCCTTGTACAACACCTAATATTGGCAATCTCATTACCTTCACGGTAGAATCTGCCTTAGGCAATAATACACTAACCCCGCTCGCCGCCGGTTCCCATTGTGCAAGCTATGCGCCGGGTCCCTTACAAGGCAGCCAACCTACCGGGGGCGACGGTGTTAATTATACTTATGTATGGCAAAGTGCCGCAACCGCCGCCGGTCCATTCACTGTAATTCCAAATTCAAACGTACAGAACTACAATCCGCAAACGGTAACACAAACAACTTACTACCAACGCGCAATTACGTCCGATGCATGCGATGTGCCATTGCTGAGTAACGTCATTTCCGTAAATATAGAGCCTCCCCTGGCAAAAAACACCATAAATAACCCGCCGGTTGTATCATTTTGCCAAAGCGGCTCGCCCGGACCGATACCGGGATTACTACCGACCGGCGGCAACGGAATCTTTACTTATGTTTGGCAAAGCTCAACCAATGGCGGATTAACTTTTAACCCAATCCCAAATTCAAACGTACAAAATTACGACCCGCAAACCGTTACCCAAACTACAATTTTTCAGCGGAGTGTAACGTCGGGATCGTGTACCGTACCATTAGTAAGCGGGCCTGTAACTATAACCGTTACGCCTGCAATTACATCCAATATAATAAATCAACCGCCCAACGCTTCTTATTGTGTAACAAGCAGTCCGTTAACTATCTCAGTGCAACCACCAACGGGCGGAAATGGCTCATACACCTATCAATGGGAAAGTTCTACAAACAATACCACCTTTTTCCCGATAAACGGTGCAACATCACCAGATTATTCCGCACCGGCTTTAACTAAAACAACCTGGTTTAAACGGGTAGTGTCGTCCGGCTTTTGCCTTGGCACATCAGAGAGCAATGTCGTAGTTGTAACAATTAACCCGGCGCTTGCCAATAATATCATAACAGCACCACCTGTGAACAAATTTTGCGAAGCGGGTGACGCAGGGCCAATTACGGGCCTACCACCTTCAGGCGGCGACGGCAATTACACCTATCGGTGGGAACAATCAACTGACAACATTATTTTTACCCCAATAAATGGCGAGACAGGCGCAACTTTTGATCCGCCAAATCTTACCTCAACCATGTTTTACCACCGCGTGGTAATGAACAGCATTTGCACAACGCCATTGATCAGTAATTCGGTTGAAATACATATTACACCAGCGATAACAGGTAATACCATAAACACACCACCTATTGGTTTTTGTGTTAGTGCAAATCCAGGGGATATCTCAGGAAGTCCTCCCGGTGGTGGTGACGGCCCTGGTACATACACGTATCAATGGTACAGCTCCACTGATAACCAGGCTACCTGGAGTCTCATTGCTGGTGTTAATACCATAGATTACAATAATCCGCCTACTATTTATACAACCACCTGGTACAGGCGTGATGTAACGTCCGGAACTTGTGTACTGCAAAGTACCCCTCAAAGGATTGTTGTCAACCAAACGCCTGCTAATGTATCTGTCGATCCGGTTGCCCCAATTTGTCCCGGCAATCCGGCTATAATTTCTGTCACTTCGCCTGATCCTACATTAACTTATAACTGGTACGATTCGCCGGATAAATCGAATTTGCTGATAACAGCTACTTCCTATACCACCGATGCCTTAACCCAGAGCAAAACATATCATTATTATGTTGAGGCTACAAACAGTGGCTCCTGCTCAAGCCCGGTGCTTACCAGGGTAGACGTAACAGTCCTGACCCCGCCAAGCGCGCCGGTGTTGGTTAACGCAAACCCATCTGCTTGTGCAGGCTCAACCACCACGCTAAGTGTTGCCAACCCGCAGGCATCGTTAACTTACAATTGGTATCCGTCAAATGCAAACCCCGATCAGCCCGCTATCTGGTCGTTACCTGACTTCACGCCGCCTCCAGTGGGTAACACTACAACGTACTATGTACAGGCGGTAAACAGCGCCGATTGTATGTCGCCATATACAGCGGCTACCATTACAGCTAAACAGGCGCCAAAATTAGTAACCGCAAAGGGTACAAGTGTTTGCCCCGGCTATCAAGCCAGCCTAACTGCCACTACTTTTGACCAAAACGTAACTATAAACTGGTATGCAGATCCAACAGGCGGTACCAGCCTCTCTGCAACTGCGAACTTTCAAACACCTCCGGTTAATACCCCAACTACTTATTATGTAGACGCAACTGATAATGCTACAGGCTGCCCATCGCCGTCGCGAACAGCCGTACAGGTCGACTTGCTACAACAGTTGGCTACGCCGGTGCCGTATGTAAGTTCAGTTACTACATCAACCATAACTTTCCAATGGCCTGCAGTGCCGGGCGCGGGAGAATATGAAGTAAGTACTGATGGCGGCGCCACATTCACCTTCCCTACAGGAGGAGTTTCTGGTTTAACCCATGAAGTAAGCGGGCTACAGGTTAATGAAAGTATTACTATTATTGTGCGCGCTACCGGGGCACCATGCCAGTTGAGCGCTAATTCATTACCGGTAACCGGTACCACCATTGATCCGTTAGCCGACTTAATATTTGTTGCCAATGCCTTTACCCCAAATGGTGACGGAAAAAATGATGTGGTATATGTGCGTAATAGAAATATAAAGAGCCTGAAATTTTATGTGTACGACCAATGGGGCGAAATGCTGTATACCACGGTAAACCAGCAAAACGGCTGGGACGGCACCTATAAAGGCAGGGCTGAGCCTGCCGGAGTTTATGTATATTACCTGGAGGCTATAATGAACGACGGAAAACAAGTGAAGAAAAAAGGAACGGTTACATTAATAAGGTGAGAAAGCTAATTGTATTCATATCGGTATTACTCCAATTGGGGGCCATCAGCACGTTAAAGGCGCAGATCGATCCGCACTTTTCGCAATATTATGCCTATCCGCTATGGCTTAATCCTGCGTTAACTGGTGTAATTGACGGCACCGCGCGTATAAATGCCAATTTTAAGGACCAATGGGTAGGTATTCCAAACGGTTACAAAACCGGCGGTCTATCTATGGATGTGCGCTCGGGCGACAAGGTGGGCCTCGGCTTCAACGTAATTAACCAGGCTGCCGGGACTGCGGGGTATAATTACTTCGCTGCGTACGGATCATTTGGCTACGGGATAGCCATCTCGCCGGATGGCACGCAAAAGCTGCATTTCGGCCTGCAGGCCGGGCTCATTAACCGCAGCTTCGACCCCAGCAAAGCACAGTTCGATAACCAGTACAACTCCGGGGTTGGCGGATACGACCCTACCTTACCCTCCAACGAAAGTTTTCCAACAACAGGCGCAACCGTATTTGATGCAGGCGCGGGGATCTTTTATTATGATGGAGATCCTTTACATAAGGCAAATATGTTTGCCGGCATAAGCGCCGCACACCTCAATGGGCCAAGCGATCCGTTTGCCACCGAGGGTGTTAGCACTAAGCTGCCGATCCGGTTTACAGCCCATGCAGGGGTCAAGATCAAGGCGTCTGATGATTTTGATGTAACCCCACATGCCGTTTTTATCAGTCAGCAGGGGGCTTCGATAAAGGCACTGGGCATTTACTCCGAACTAAAGGCCGATCCCAACAACGGCCTTATCCTTGGCGCCATGTACCGCCTCGGTGATGCCGCAGTCGCAGATGTAGGCTACCATGTAAAAAGCCTGGTGATTGCTGTGAGCTACGATTTTAATACTTCGGCCCTAAGGCAGGCCACCAACGGACAAGGCGGTTTTGAACTGTCGTTGAGCTATGTGTTTAAATATAACACCAATCCTTCTGAAGTTTGTCCGAAGTTTTAGGGGGAGGCACAAATAAAATAAAACTTTATCCGCATTAAATTGCTGAATACTCTAAATTTGAATCCTGAACAATCAGGGCCAACTGCATGCAACAATCTGCCATAAGCGATAATGTTAAAACCGCGTACGACGAATTTTACGAAAAGCACGACGAGGCATGGCGGATGCTTGGCGCAAAATATAAGGTACAGCACATTATTGATGTTTGCCGCGGCCGCATTTTCAAAAAAGTACTGGAAGTTGGCGCCGGAGACGGCAGCATTTTAAAACTGCTTGCTGATAAGGACTTCGCACCAGAATACCACGCAGTCGAGATCTCTGAAAGTGGCGTCGAGCATATCAAAACACGGGCGATCAAAAACCTTAAATCTGTTCAAATTTTCGACGGTTATAAATTGCCGTTTGAGGACAACAGTTTCGACCTCATCATCCTGTCGCACGTTCTGGAGCATGTTGAGCATGAACGCATTCTGCTCCGCGAGTTAAAGCGCGTTGCCCGTCATTATGTGATTGAGGTGCCTCTTGATTACCGGGCTGGTGTTGACATGCGGATCAAACATTTTTTAGCTTACGGGCACATCAATGTTTACACCCCAACGTCGCTCCGTTACCTGTTAAGCACCGAAGGCTTTGTGGTAGAGGATGATCTTACATCAATGATTGAGCCCGAGGTTACCCGCTTTAATACCTTCATCAATCAAAAAAAGCCCAAAAGCCTGGTTACCAATTTGAAGATCAATGCGGAGTACGCAGTTAAAAACAGCCTTGGGAAAATTTTCGGAAAAAAAATAAACGAGCAATTAGCCAACGCATATACCGTTTTATGTACTAAAGCCGAGCAGCACCTCGAAATATTCTAACCAATACAATGCAAAACCTTGCCCCGATTGCCCTTTTTGTTTACAACCGGCCCGAGCACACGCGCCGTACCATCAGCTATTTACAGAAAAATTTGCTGGCCGACGAATCGCGCCTGTTTATTTTTTCGGATGCGCCAAAAACAGATGATGACAAGCTAAAGGTGGAACAGGTAAGGCAATTGATAAAAGAAACAACCGGGTTTAAATCGGTAAAGATAGTACTCCGCAAGGAAAATCTTGGGCTGGCCAACTCCATCATCAGCGGGGTAACACAGCTGGTAAATGAATACGGCAAGATCATTGTTTTTGAGGATGATCTGCTATCGTCGCCCTATACATTACAGTACTTTAACGAGGCATTAACCCGTTATGCCACCGAAGAAAAGGTAATGCACATTGGCGCATATATGTACGAGCTGGCTGATAAAAAGCTACCTCAAACCTTCTTCTTCCGCGCAGCTACCAGCTGGGGCTGGGCAACATGGGCACGTGCATGGAAGGATTTTGAGGACGATGTTGACGTGCTCCTCAACCAGTTCGACAAACACAAAACTGATCAGTTCTCCATCAACGGCACCATGAACTTCTGGAAACAGCTAACGGGTTTTAAAGCCGGAAAAAACGATTCCTGGGCCATCCGCTGGTACGCCTCTATATTTTTGAAAGGCGGTTTAACGCTCAACCCTTCAACCTCGTTCATCCAAAACATTGGTAACGACGGCAGCGGTGTACACTCCAACAAAGAGAACATGTACCAGGTGCGCATTGCCAAGAAGGCAGTAACTAAATTTCCCACAGAGATAAAGGAAGATCAGCAAGCTTACGCAGCCATCAAACACTTCCTCAAAAACCGTAAAGGCAGCCTGCTTAAACGCGGCCTAAGGTTTGTGAAGCAGTTGCAGGTTAAGTATTTGGTGAAAAAGTAGAATACCAATAAGCACTCTTATAAACTTTGTCATTGCGAGCGATAGCGCGGCAACCTCGTCGCCGTGTATTTACGCCTTTCAAGTTGTACACTGTTCTCTTCGCCCTGTAAAGCTACGAGGTTGCTTCGTACCTCGCAATGACATAGGGGCTTTCGGTGCTTAGATTTTATTTTTACCCCTTCAACCCTTCAATCTCCTTCAACGTCTTCGGCAGATACTTACCCAATAACTGGCTCCCGGTATCGGTAATCAAAAAGTTATCCTCAATCCTTATCCCGCCGAAATCGCGGTAGGTGTTCAGCACATCATAATTGATAAAATCAGCGTATTTGTCGTCGGCTTGCCAGCGGTCTATCAGTTCAGGGATGATATAGATGCCCGGTTCAACGGTAAGCACAAAACCGGCTTCCAGCTCGCGACCAAGGCGCAACGATTTTAACCCGAAAATGGATGTTTCTTTTTTAAGTGAATCGGTATAACCAACATACTGCTCTCCCAGATCTTCCATATCATGCGTATCCATGCCCAGCATGTGACCGAGCCCGCATTGAAAGAACATAGTGTGCGCGCCGGCTTCAACCGCTTCGGCTGCATCGCCCTTCATAATATTTACTTCGGCAAGCCCTTCAACCAGTTTCTGGCATGCGGCTAAATGAATATCCTTATACCTTACACCAGGTTTCAACATACTGATGGCATGATCCATCGAGTTCAGCACCACCTGGTATAATTCCGACTGGCGGGTAGTAAAGCTTTTACCAACCGGGAAGGTACGGGTAAGATCGCCACCATAATGCATCGCATTTTCGGCGCCAATATCACTCAAAACCATGCGGCCCTCCTGTAAAGTATTACCGTAGTAATGCGTATGCAGCGTTTGTCCATGGGTGGTGATGATAGCCGGATAGCCTAAACGCGCATTATTGGCAATTGCAACTTCATGCGCTTTGGCAACCAACTCGTATTCCTTGATCCCTGGGCGGGTGTGTTTGATAACAGCCAGCTCCATATCCACGCTGATGTTCACCGCCTTTTCTAACTCGGCTACTTCAAGCGGTGTTTTTATTACCCGCTGTGCAATCACGGCTTTTATCAGCTTAACAGAAACATATTTAGCCAGATCGGCTAAGCTGGTATTCAGCCACGCGGCAAGTTTAATTTTATTTTCAGGGCGATAAGGCGGCAAAATATGCACCGGCCTGCCCGATGTTATGGCTTTATGGATGTAATGGGTTACCTGGTCGTAAGGCTTGGTCTGGGTAACGCCAACCATGGCAGCCATTTCGCTCACGGTAGGCAAGGTGCCAGTCCAAACAATATCATCTATGGTCAGTTCATTACCAAAGATCACCTCCTCGCCGGTATCGGTGTCAATAATAGCCGTAAGCCCGTGGGTATCCAATCCAAAATAATAAAGAAAACTGCTATCCTGGCGAAACAGGTAGGTATTATCCTTATAATTCATGCTGCTGTCCTCGTTACCCATTAAAAGGATGAGGCCGTCAGCGCCGATATTTTGTTTTAAGATCTGCCTGCGGTTGGTATAAACCTGCTTGTCAAAAAGGTGAAGTTCCATGGCGACAAATATAACCATGATTAAACTAAGATTTTCAAGATGAATAAGATGGTAGGATAAAAATATAACCTGGATTGAGGGATTTGGACTAAGATTTTTAAGATGAGGATGATGATATAATAATTGAAAAAACACAAAAATCACCAACTTGTCATTGCGAGCGATAGCGCGGCAACCTCGTCGCCGTGCATTCACGCTTTGCAAGTTCTACACCTTTCTCTTCGCTCTGTAAGCTACGAGGTTGCTTTACTCGTTCCTCGTTCGCAATGACAAGATGTGCTAAATCAAATCAGCGCAATCCATTAATCATAAAAAATCACCGGTTGAGCTGCTTCATTGCCTCCTCAATCGCCTTATCCAACTGCGGGTCTTTATTTTCCAGCCTGTCGGTGAAGCCTGTTTTTACGTAGATGTCTGGGCTTACGCCGTTTTTCTCTATATCCTTGCCATCCAGCGTGAAACAACCCCAGGCCGGGATGCGGTAAAACGAGCCATCTACCAACCCCTTGCCGCTGGTAAAAATTATCCAGCGATAGGTTTCTGTGCCGACTATCTTACCCAGGCCCAAAGCTTTGAAGCCCTGCGCGGTCATTTCGCCGTCGCTGAGGGTTTGTTCATTAATTAACAGGATGATCGGTTTGGCAGCAGGGGCAAAGTTTGGCTGCGGACTTTTTTGTCCGCCCCGGTATTGCCATTGCAGGTATGGTCGCTGTGACAGGAAACGCAACACGGCATCGTGCACATTACCGCCGGTGTTGTACCGCAGGTCGAGGATCAATGCATCCTTTTTATAGGCATCGTCAACCATATCCTCCAAAAACGTTTCCAGCGACCCGGTACCCATATCCTTCATGTAGGCATAAGCAACCCGGTTCTTTGTTTTTTCAGTTACCGCAGCACGATTTTCATCTATCCACTGATCGTATAAGTTTTCAGACAATTCATGAGCGCTTTCCGGGTGGAATTTCGCTACCACTTCCTTCCCGGCCCTATCGAATGTTAGTTCAATCTCCTTATCCTGCGATGGCTTGGTAAAATAATAATTCCGGTCCTGTTTTTCATCAACCGGCAATCCGTTCACGGCTTTCAAGCGGTCGCCGGGCTTAACGTCTATTCCTGCTTTGTCGGCATTGCTGTTTTTTAATACAGATGCAACTTTATATGGATCATCGTTATCAAACATCACCCCGGTTTCCATGGTGGTATAGGTAAGATTCTTCCCCTCCTCCTTACCGTTTGAATAAAAACCCTGGTGCGATGAATTTAATTCACCCAGCAAATCATTCAGCAGGATGCGCAGGTCGGCACGGTTATTTACATAAGGCAGGTAAGCTGCATAACGGTCATGCATTTTCTTCCAGTCGGTACCATGGAAATTGCCGTCATAATAATTTTCTTCCAACCCGGCCCATGCCTCGTCATACATCTGTTTAAACTCGCCATCAAGGTTACGGTCGAATTTATAGCCGATATCAACTTTATCCAGTTTATTATTATCGATGTTTAGTGTGTAAATATTGCCATTGGCCAGTGCATAATATTTATCCAAAGCTGGAACAACGTCAAAGCCGCCGGCATCCTCACCGGTAACTTTCTCAGTCTTATTATCTTCAAACGGTTGAATGGAGGTGCGATAAATGGCCCATTTGCCTTCCGAATGATTGGACGAGTAATACACCAATGTTTTATCACCCTTCTGGATCACGTACGGTGAACGCTGGTTCCCAAACTCAGGACTAACCTGCTCCAGGCGCTTCATGATATCGTCGGTATTCACGATGATATCAGCGGGCGGTTTCGGTGATGGCTGTTCTGATAAAGGCTTTTTCTTTTCGCTCTTTTTGTCCTTATCCTTTTTGTTCGTGGTAGTGTCCTTCTTATCCTCCTTAAATAACTCCTTTAGCTTATCCATCCGGAAGGCATCGTCAAATTTTTGAAGGGGCATCCTGTAAACATGTACGTCGCCGCTGCCCGTTGGATACAATGGTGTTGTGCGCGCCGAGGTAAAATAAATATACTTCCCATCCGGCGACCAAAACGGATCGGTTTCCGTAACCCCGCTATTGGTCAGGTTTATTGTTTTACCCGATTTTATGCCATATATAAATACATCCTGTTCAAAATTGCGGAATGCCGTATAAACCACGTATTCCCCGTTTGATGAGATGTAGGGTGATGCATTTTGAAATCCCCAGATCTCGTCGGTAGCAATAGTTTTACTGGTGAGGGCTTTCAAATCCAGCAGCCTTACCTCGTTGCGGCCGCTCAGGTACACGCCCTGGGTATGCTCTTTATTTACGGAGAGCAGCCTGTTGCTTTGCTTATCAGTAGTTACCTGTTTTTCCTTATCCGGTTTATTAACCGCAATGCTGTACCAATTCGTATAGCCACCCAACGTCTGGCTAAATAATACCGATTTATTATCCGACAACCATTTCACTTCGGTAACCCGTTCGGCATTGCCGCGCTCAATTTTGGTAACGAATTTGCCCTCCACATCGCTTACAAAAAGTTCGCCACGCGATACAAATGCCAGCTTCTTCCCGTCTACTGATACATCCATGGCTTCAATTTTGCCCTTCACATCAAACTCCTGTTGCTTGGTAAGCACATCGTTACGCGAAAGGTTAAGGTTTATTTTTTGAGTTTGCTTAGAAGCCACGTCATAAACAAAAAGCTGGTAATCTTTTTCAAAAACAACCTTTTCGCCGTTAGCGCTCACAAACGGGCGCTTAATAGAACTCTGGAATTGCGTAAGCGCGGTTTTCTTTCCGTCGATGAAAGTGTATAGGTTATATTCCTGGTTACCCTCGTCGGATACAAAATAAATATCGCCCTTCTGATCCAGCGTGGCCCAAAAATCCTTGCCTGCCCAATCGGTATATTGCTTATAAACTTTAGTCTTCGGATTGTACGACTGGATATCCGGGTTGTAAGCGCCCTTATAATGCTTGCGCTGCTCAAAAATATAGCTTTCCCAGGTACTGCTGAAGAACAGTTCACCGGTTTGCGGATGCTCAAACACACCGTGAATGGTATTAAAATAGTTGCCGAAAAGCCGCGTTGGTGTGCCGCCGACGATGTTCACTTTGTATTCGCTGAACATATTATAACGACCGGAGGTAAAATAGACCGACTTTGAATCCCAGCTCCATGAATCAACCTCGTCGCCCGAGCTGTGGAATGTAAGCTGTTTTATCTCGCCGCCTGCCAGGGGCATCACATACACGTCGTTATTCCCAAACTGGTTTGATGAGAACGCCAGCCATTTACCATCAGGCGATACCCGGGGCCGGGTTTCCTCGCCCTGCATGGCAGTAATACGCGATGCCACCGGGTTACCGATCTCTGTTTTCCAAAGATCCCCCTCATAACTGAATATTACAGTTTTACCATCGGGGGTAAGTGTAGGGAACGAGGTAAAATAAGCTTCGTTGCTTTGCGCAGTTGCAAGTTGCTGAAATAATAACGTTGAGAAAAGGAGCAGGTATATTTTTTTCATATTGCGAATTTTGACGTAGAGACACAAAGTATTGTGTCTCGGGACAAACATTAAATTTCCGGTTAAAATACTATTTTACAACCTTTAAAACAATATGACCGGTGGTGAATTGCTGAATATTTGCAATGCCATGGGCGGCAGGCCTTTTGACCCTGAAAGGGTCCTACCCACCAACGCGGGGCAACACCCTGCGATAATATAGCACGTTATTTTACAGCCTTTAAAACAATATATGGCGACAGAGATTTGCTCTCAACCGGCACAATCCGTGTGGCAATTTTGCCTGCCCACCAAATGGTTTTCACAATCATCTTCGCCACTTTGTTTTGTTCTGATTTATTTTCCAGCCAGACCGTGAAGCGACCGTGGTAATAAGATTCAATTTCTGTTAAGCCAAGTTGCTTGCAGCTATCCTTCAGCAATTGCAGGTCCATGCTATTGATGTTGTGCTTGTCGTAATTCTCCTTGTCGAATTTACGCTGCACCCAGCCGTTTACACTTTTAAAATTCGGCAGTGTGATGAACAGAACGCCGCCCGGTTTTAAAAATTGCAGGTGGGTTTCAATAATGGCTTTGGTATCGTTAAAGTGTTCGATCAACCCAAACGACAGTACCATGTCGTATAATTTTTCCGGCTGATAGTTAAAAAGATCAGCTTCGATGATATTGATATCGCCGGATTTCAGCCCGTTCTTTTCCAGCAACTCATTGATTAGCTCCTGGTGGATATAGTAATCAAAAAGCGTGGTATCTAGCCTTTGATATTTTTTTAGATAAGTAGCATAATAGCCGGGAAATCCTCCCAGTTCTATAGCGTTCTTTATATTTTTTTCGGCAATCAGCTTAGCCAGGATATCGCCAAAAACGTAGTTGGGTTTTATATAAAATATCAGCCCCTTTCGTGATTCCCAAAAGGCCTTCCAAAATGAACGGTCGGTTAAATTTTGTTCCATTAATTATAATTCGATACCCGATAATTTTATTTTTCTTTTAACTCTTTACGCGCAGCGAAGATCGGTCGACCAGCGCAGCGTCGTCGGGTGAGTCAACTCTGCGCCATTCGTTTACGTAAATACATTGGCGTGAACATCGCGTGCAGATTTTACCCTCTGTCTCCTTCGTCGACATCTCCCCTAAATTTAGGGGGAGAAAGCATACTCTTGCGCATTTTATTTCTTCTCCAACACCCTCGCCGGATTTCCCACCACCGCACAATCAGATGGCACATCTTTAATCACCACCGATCCCGCACCTATTACCACGTTATCACCGATAGTAACACCGCCGATGATACAAACGTTTGCGCCGATATCTACATTATTACCAATCCGCGGACAGGCGCTAAAGCTGCCGTCTGCCAGTTTTTTATGGCCGATGGTGGTGCTGTTCCGCAAAACACAATTGCGGCCTATCACCGTGCCCTTATTCACCACCAATGCCTGCCCATGGTAAAGCGACAAGCCTTTGCCTACCGTTGTCTTCCGTGGCAGCTCAATCCCCAGCACCCACTCCACCCAAAAGCGGTAAAGCATGAAGTATGGAAAGAAGATAATTTTGGTAATGGTATAGCGGTTAAAAACCATCATCAACCTAAAGGAAAACAAAACCGATTGTGCTTTAAAATTCTGCCGGTTGGCGCTCCAATCCTGGAATAAATAAGCAAAAAAGTTCATTTTATAGTTTTCCGTTTTTTTGTTGTTGATCTGTGGCATTAATTACAGCCTTTTCAAAAGTAAAGTTTTCATTTTAGAATTGTTATAATTGCTGCGATAATTAGCACCACCACATGAAAGTAACTTTAATTAACACAGCCGATGCCGGGGGTGGTGCGCCCGCGGCCTGTATGCGCCTGCTAAAGGCGCTGCAATTAAAGCAGATTGACGTTAAATTACAGGTTCAGGAAAAGCTGACCAATGAGCCAAGGGTTGATAGCATAGGATCAACTTCTTTTGGCAGGCTTAAAGCTAAATTCAATTTTTTATTTGAACGGCTGCCGTTTATCTGGTTTAAAGCAAAGGATAAATCGGTAAGGTTTGCCTTTTCAACAGCGCATGCGGGAACGGACATCAGCAAACGACCGGATATTGTAAATGCCGATGTACTGCACCTTCACTGGACCAATGGCGGCTATCTTTCCATCAATAACTTAAAGCAATTACAAGAAACCGGTAAACCGATAGTATGGACGCTGCATGATATGTGGGCATTCACCGGCGGCTGTCATTACTCCGGCGACTGCGATCATTTTATTAATGAATGCGGCAACTGCTGGATGCTGCGTAATCCGGGTGAGGATGATCTGTCCCATTCCGGCTGGCTGCGAAAAAGTGGAATGCTGAAGGCGGCGAAAAACATGGTGTTCGTTACCTGCAGCCATTGGCTGGCAGATGTAGCGCGTACCAGTTCATTGTTGAAGAACTTCCGCATCGAAACCATTCCCAACCCGATTGATACCAGCCTCTTTTCAGCTAAAGACAAAGCAGCCGCGAGGGCTAAATTGAAAATCGACGCAAAAGCAAAGATCATCCTTTTCGGCGCCGCCAATATAATGGACAGGCGCAAAGGCATCACCTATTTGGTGGATGCGCTTAATGATCTGAAAAACAATTACCAGGAAGTCGAAGATATCGAAATCGTGATCTTTGGAAAAAACAAATCATTTGATGTAAGCTCACTTCCGTTTAAAGTTCACGAGGTGGGCATCATCAGCTCACAGGCTGATATCGCAGAACTTTACAGCCTTGCCGATGTATATGTTTCCCCGGCGATTGAAGATAATCTGCCAAACACCATTATGGAAGCATTATCCTGTTCAACCCCTGTTGTAGCCTTTAATACAGGCGGCATTCCCGATATGGTAGAACACCTGCAAAACGGCTACCTCGCCGAATTTAAATCAGCAACGGATTTTGCCGCCGGCATTCATTACGTTTTGGATAGTGAGCGCGGGGATTTCCTTTCAGCAAATGCGCGTCAAAAAGTATTGGACACTTTTACTAATGAGAAAGTTTCGGAACAATATATGGCTGTCTATGAATCAATATTGAAGAAATGAAAGCTTTTAATCACCTAAAATATCCCATCTTGTCATTGCGAGGAACGAAGCAACCTCGTAGCTATACAGGGCGGGTAGAAAAATGTAAAACATGCAAAGCGAAAATGCATAGCTACGAGATTGCCACGCTATCGCTCGCAATGACAGATTTGTTTTTATTTTGATCATGAAAGCATTTAGCCCCACTCTCTCCGTTATCACCATCGTTTACAACAACGAAAGGGATATTGAGCGCACGATGCTTTCGGTTTTAAATCAAACTTATCCCAATATTGAGTACATTATCATCGATGGCAACTCAAACGATGGTACCCTTCAAATCATCCAAAAATACAAAGCTCGCATAGCCAGGCTCATCAACGAAAAGGACGAGGGTATTTACGATGCAATGAACAAGGGCCTTGCTGCAGCCACCGGCGATTATCTGATCTTCATGAATTCCGGCGATGAGTTTTTTGAAGCGACTACAGTTGAAAATGTGTTTGCTACTGCCTCTGATGCTGACATTTATTACGGCGAAACCGAAATGATCAACGATGAGGGCCAAAGCCTCGGCCAGCGCCGACACCGGGCACCCGAACAGTTTACCTGGCGCGATTTTAAATACGGCATGAGCATCAGCCACCAGGCCATCTACATCCGTCGGGCACTTACCGAACCTTACGACCGCAAATATCAGCTCAGTGCAGATATCGACTGGATCATCCGCGCAGCTAAAAAGGCAAAAAAGATAGTTAACGTAAACCGCTATGTTGCCAAATACCTGGTTGGTGGCATGTCGAAGGCCAAACACCGCCAAAGTCTGGAAGAACGGTTTGACATCATGAAACGGTATTATGGTTTGGTGCCAACCGTTTTAAACCACGTTGTCATCGCCTTTAACCTGGGCTGGTATTGGCTGAAGAATAGGCGAACGAATGATTAAGGTTGGTTGTAGAGGTTGTAAGTGTTATAATAGTTTACATCGTATTTTGAACCATGATTTACTTGATAAAAGGATTACATGATGGAAGCGGACGATTATGCGCCGGGCATCAAGTCCATCTTCAAATCCTAAAAATCATGGTTCAAAAAAATAGCGATGAGCTTTTTCAACTCATCGCTATTTCTATTCAAATAAACATTCTTTACTTCTTTTTTGCCGGTCCCTTATTAGGCGCTGGTGCAGTTGCCGGTTTTTTAACAGCCGGCTCAGGTTTCTTTGGTTCAGGCTCCGGCCTCTTAGCAGCTTCCTCTTTTGATTTTTTGATACCGGAGTACGCCGCCCCACCCAACGCAATGATCAGGAATATTGATCCTGCAAGCGAGATTTTTTCGCCGGTGTAGTACGATGTTGGGTGGAAATCAAACTTAATAGTGTGGTTACCTACCGGGATCTGTGCTGCACGTAGAACATAATCGGCGCGGAAGTATGGTTTTTCCACTCCGTCTATCTGCATTGTCCAGCCTTTGTCGTAGTATATCTCGGAGAATACCGCGATCTGTGCAGTTGTTGAACCACTTTGATATACCAAATGATCCGGGTTATAGCTCACCAGTTTAATGGTGCCACTGGTGTCTCCCATTGGTTGTTTGCCATCTATCAGGTTTTTGTATTGCTGATCAACAATCGCTTCGTCTTTCGGCGAAAAGCTGCTGATGGCCTGCATTTCCTGGTCGGCATCCTTGGCATATTTTATATTCTTCACAAACCATGCATGTCCGCAAGCCGTAGGGTTTGATACCATGGTGAGGTTTTGTGATTTGTCACTGGTGATAAAATATTTCGAGTTCAGCATATCCAGCACATCATGATTTGGCGGATTCTGCATTATCTGTCCGTCTATCAATTCATCATAGCGTTTTAGTCGTGCAGCAGAATACCCGCTTAATGATTTGTGGAAGAACGGGTTGAATGTATCCTGCTTAAAGTTTTGCAATTGAGTGGCGTCAAAAACGCGGAAGTCAGGATCGGTGTCACGGTTAATAAAATTATCTACCTCGCGTGGTTTTACCTGGTTATCCAATTTGTCGGTAAAATTTGCATCTTTTAAATAGCGTTTATCTACCTGCCAAAGGTCTACCAGGATAAGCGCAAATAAACCTACAGATAGTAATGTAACATTTATTTTTTGCTTGATGAACGCAAAGATTATCCCAGCAGCAAGAATTACAAATATCAATGAGCGCAATGCATCTGCACGTTCCAGGCTTGTTCTGTCCGCAACAATGGCGTTTGCCACTGCAGTGGCTACACCTGAGTCGCCTTTAAGCGCCTGGGTAAGGTAAGTTATGCCTTGTTGGAAGTCGCTTGGTTTAAAGCTTAGGAAAACTGTTGGCACGGCCAGCAATATCAATAGCAATCCACCGATTATGTAAAATGCAAGCAACAGCTTCTTTAAAATTGCCTGTTTGTCCCTAGCGTTTATAATCTCCTGTACGGCTAAAAATGCGAGGATTGGGAAACAAATACTCGTAACTGCAATTATTGATTCTACCGTGCGGAACTTATTATACAGCGGGAAATATTTAAAGAACAGATCGGAAACATAAGGAAAATTACCACCGAATGAAAGCAGCAGGGTAAGCACCACGGTTGCCAGCAGCCACCATTTAAGCCTGTTCTTCACGATCAGCAACCCAAACAAAAACAGGAAGCAAACAACAGCGCCAAAATAAAACGGACCGCTTGTTGATGGCCGTTTTTCGCCCCAATAGGTAAATAAACCCGGGAAGCTGTTTGTAATTTGCTGTGCATAGGTACCTGCTTGTTCAGCTGGCACCTGTTTGTCGATAAACACCTTTGCAACTGCCGAGTTCTGATCAATCACATCATTATAGGTTGGACCGCCATATGCGTTTGGCACCAGGAATGTAAAACATTCGCCAACGCCCTGGCTGTACTGGTAAGCATAATCCTTGCTCAATCCGCTGCTTGGCTCCTTCGTATTTTGTTTCAGGTTTGATTGGCCACGGTAGCTGTCTTTACTGTACTCTGCAGTGCTCCATAATAACGATGCGTTTATTGCCAACGCAAGTAGGCCCGCAACAGCCAAATAACCTAACGATTTTAAAAAAGATGAAGTTGTCTTTGCCTTGATAGCATGGTATAATTCAATACCCAATAATATCAGCAGGGCAAATACCAGGTAATAGGTCATCTGCACGTGGTTAGCGCGGATCTCCATCGCCAGGAAAAGTGCCGTTAATGCACCACCGGTTAAGTACTTGCCGCGCAGGGTAAGGAAGATGCTGGCCAATAAAGGCGCAAAGAATGCTACAGCATAAACCTGGTTAGAGTGCCCTGCCACAAGCAATATAATATTGTACGACGAAAACGTAAATGCAAAGGCCCCTGCAGCCGCAAGCCACGGATTCAGCTTTAATACGATGAATAAAAAGTAGGTTCCAAACAACAATATCAGCACCGTATCCACGGGATTCGGGAATATGGCCTTTAGCGTAGATACGATATGCGTGGTAATATTATCAGGATACGGTGCCCAGATCTGGAATGCCGGCATCCCGCCGAAGATTTGGTTGGTCCATAAAATGGTTACCCCTTTATCGCGGTAATCGTTTATTTCCTTTTGGGTTGATTGAGCGCCCGTTACATCAGCTTGCCCTAATGTTTTACCCTGGAAAGCAGGGCCAAAATAAAAAAAGCATATCACCAGGAAAACCGCGCTTACCAGCAAGTGAATTCCGTTCCGCTTAAACCAATTGTTCATTTAAATTTCTTAAAAGGGATTATATTAATTCCTCAAAAATAGAAATTAGAATGATAAAGTAAATTATTAGTTTTTTTGAACTGTAAAACGCTTATTTTTTGTCGTTCCCCGTTTTCCTTCTTCTCTCCGCATATACAGCACCGCCTAAGGCCAGGATCAAAATAACAGAACCGGCCATTGAGATTTTCTCACCAGTATAATACGATGCCGGGTGAAAAATGAACTCAATTTTATGATTTCCTGCCGGGATCGACGCGGCTCTTAACAGGTAATCAGCACGGAAGTATGGTTGCTCTGCGCCATCTATCAGCATGTTCCAGCCTTTGTTATAATAGATCTCCGAAAAGACTGCAATACCCCCGGTTTTGGAAGTTGATTGGTAAGTAAGATGATCCGGGTTGTATGCGGTTAATTTGATTGTCCCTGTGGTGTCATTGTTCGGTTGAATTTCCTTCAACAGGCCTTTATACTGCTGATCAACAATTGCTTCGTCCTTTGGTGAGAATTTGTTTAACGCCTGCATTTCCTCGTCGGCATTGGCAACGTACTTAACCTGCCTTACAAACCAGGCATTCCCGCATGCTGCAGGGTTTGCCATTACTTTTAAACTTCTTCCGGTATCGGCGTTGATGATGTATTTGGTGTTCAGCATGTCCAAAACGGCAGGATTGATGCCTTTGGCGAATTGATTATCAACCAGCTCATCTATCCTTTTGAACCGCGCAGCTGAATAGCCGCCAATTGATTTATGAAAATAAGGTGTAGTAGCATCCTGCATTAAATTCTGGCTCAGGTCAATTACCCTGTAGTCGGGATCTTTGTCCTGCAGAATGGCCAGGTCGACGGGCCTTGGCTGAGGCTGCAGCGACTCCTGCTTGTCTACAAAGGCTTCATTCTTTAAGTATCGCTTATCAACCATCCAAAGGTCGGCCAGTATCAACACCAAAAATGCCAGCGATAGTATGGTAACATTTACTTTCTGTTTAAGCCACGCCCATAAGATCCCAAAACCAATCAACACAAAAATCAGGGAGCGGATTGCATCAGCCTTCGCAGCCGATGCCCTGTCCTGAACCAACGCATTGACAATATCAGTAGCCAGCGGTACATTACCCCCCGTAAGCCCTGCAGAAATTTTGCTGATCAAATCCTGATGCCCGTTTGATTTGAACGATAATATTACTCCAGGTAACACAGCCAGCAATAACGCAAGGCCACCGGTAATATAAAGCGCGATTTTTGCTTTTTTAAACAGTTCCTTCTTATCGGTTTCAACAATGCTTTGCTGGAGTGCTAAGATACCCAACACCGGAACGCACAACATCGCCACCGCCAGGATAGATTCAACAGCGCGGAATTTATTAAACAGCGGGAAATAATTAAAAAACAAGTCGGATACGAATGGGAAGTTATAGCCAAATGAAAGCAGCATGGCTAAAATTACCGTGGCCAGTAACCACCACTTGATCCTGTCCTTAACTACCATCAACCCAAATACAAACAGGAAGCAAATTACAGCGCCAAAATACCATGGCCCATCGGTAAAGGGTTTATTACCCCAATATAGCGGCAGGCTCTGCGCTACCCCTTGTGCCTGTTCGGGACTTACGCCCTTATCAACAAGCAGCTTTGCCACGTGCGATTCCGTGCCTTCGGGCCCGCTTGATGCGCCGCCGTAGGCATTTGGCACCAAAAAGCTAAGCGTTTCGCCAACGCCTTCGCTGTATTCATAAGCATAATCGCGTGCTACACCATTGCCTGGCTTTTTATCAGTTTGGGTAAGATTTGCCTTCCCGCGGATAGAACCACCGCTATACTCGGCAGTGCTCCATAATAGGGATGCATTAACCAACAGCGCCACTAAAGTTGCCGCTGCTATATAGCCTAGCGATTTAAAAAAGCCGCTTGTGTTTTTAGTCTTGACACCATTATACAATTCTATTACCAGCAAGATCAGCAACGCAATCATCAGGTAATAGGTCATTTGGATATGATTGGCTTTTATCTCGATAGAAAGAAACAATGCCAGCAATGATGAGCCCAGCAAATATTTGCCGCGCGTAACCAATATGATCGACGCAACAATTGGCGCAAATAAAGCTATCGCAAATTCCTGGTTGGCATGACCGGCAGCTATATATATAATATTGTACGATGAAAAACTGAATGCCAGCGCTCCGGCAGCAGCCAGCCATGGGTTCACCTTTAAAACATTGAATAAAAAGTATGACCCGAAAAGGAGTAGAAAAACAATGTAGATTGGCGCCGGGAAGGCAGTATCTAAAAAGTTAACAATGTGCGTGGCAATACTCCCCGGATATGGCGCCCAGATCTGGAAAGTCGGCATGCCGCCCAGTATTTGGTTTGTCCATAAAATGGTGGTGCCATTTGCCCGATAATCATTAATTTCCTTTTGGGTTGATTGGGCGCGGGTAACATCATTCTGACCCAATGTTTTCCCCTGGAATGCCGGGGTGAAATATATAAAGCAAACGATTAAAAAAATCGCCGCAATTAAAAAGTGAATGCCGTTCCGCTTAAGCCAGTTGCCCATCTATGTTTTGGATATGTTGTCCCCAAAAATAGAAATTAGAATGAGAAAGTAAGTTATTAGTTAAAATGGAGTAAAGAGCGGTTTAACAAAAAGGCTTTGTTTTTTACTCCCAACAGTTCTATTGTAAAAAATAAAACAGCAGAATAAACAGCACCAAAATAAAAATATGCGAAATATAGGCAATCCTGTCTGCCCTGTTATAAACTTCAAGATCCTTACGCAAGGTAAAGAAATTATAAACAGCCAAGCCGCCAAGTATTATCCAAAAGAACCAATTGATATGGTGGTGTTCTAAACAAAATATCGCACCAACTGAAATAATAACAAAATTAGCGATGATCAGCTTGATCGATTCCGCCATATTCTTATGCCGCCGCCTGGGCTTAAAAGCTTCCGGGATCAGCATAGCTATTTAATTTCCTCGTAATCGATAAACTCGCCTTCAGAATCTGGAACCTTATGTTTTGGCCCTTCGGGGATATAATCAACCCTAACTTTTGCATCGGCCTTAGGCTCGCTGCGGTAGTTTTGCTGATAATTTTGTTGCTGCTGCTCCTGTGCCTTATTCACCACGCTTTGAAAAAGCATCGGTAACATAAAACGCACAAGTGCCTTTATAATGTATAAAATAACTATCGCCAGTAATATAAAATCTAATAGCCTTGCCATGTGTACTAAAAGTTAGCCTGCAAATATAATATTATAACGGCAAAATTGTTTGCATATGATTTTGCGTAGTTTTTTGACACAAGCTTGATGCGATTGTTACAAGCTAAGAACGCTGACCTTTAATTACATGCATCGTCATTGCGAGGAACGAAGCAAACTATAGGCTATGCAGATCATGGAGCAATAAAATTGTGGTTACCAATCAAGCTGCTGTAAGATCAAATCAGCATAAAGGTCCATTGATTGTCCTGTGCAGAGTTTGCTTCGTTCCTCGCAATGACGCCCGGAGAACAACATCCGCACATTCGCAGATCCACGCGTCCGCACATTTTCCTCATCCACGCATTCGCACATCACTCCTAGAACTTCTCTTCCATCATCTTTTCCAGAGCAAACATTTCATCACGCAACTTGGCCGCTAACAGGAAGTCCATGTTCTTGGCCGCAGCTAGCATTTCCTTTTTAGTATTTTCGATTGATTTCTTCAGATCGGGCTTGGTCATATAGGCTACGATCGGATCAGCAGCAAGGCTTACCATATCGGCTTCCACGTAAGCCTTTTGTACACCGCCCTTGAAGTCCATTACCGAGGTTTGTTCCATTATTTCCTCGCGGGTTTTACCAACGGTAGTTGGCGTAATGCCGTGTTCAGTATTATAAGCTATCTGGATGGCCCGGCGACGGTCGGTTTCATCCATCGTCATCTGCATCGAGTCGGTAATTTTATCGGCGTACATGATAACGCGGCCCCGGTCGTTACGGGCAGCACGACCAATCGTTTGGATCAATGATTTCTCCGACCGTAAAAAGCCCTCCTTATCGGCATCCAAAATGGCTACCAGTGATACCTCCGGCAAATCCAGTCCCTCACGCAGCAGGTTAATGCCTATTAGTACATCAAACTCACCAAGCCGTAAGCCACGTAAAATCTCCACCCGTTCCAGCGTTTTAACTTCGGAGTGAATATAACGGCACTTAATACCCAGCCTGTCCATATATTTTGCCAATTCCTCGCTCATGCGTTTGGTGAGGGTAGTTACCAGCACACGGTCGCCCATTTTTATAGTTCTGTCAACCTCTTCCAACAGGTCATCCACCTGGTTTATCGCCGGGCGTACATCAATCAACGGATCAAGTAAGCCTGTAGGCCTGATCACCTGCTCAACAACTACGCCGCCAGATTTTTCCAGCTCAAAATCGCCGGGGGTTGCGCTAACATATACCGTTTGCGGGGCCAGTTTTTCAAACTCCTGGAAATTCAGTGGCCGGTTATCCAGCGCGGCAGGTAAACGGAACCCATAATCAACCAGCGAGATCTTCCTCGACCTGTCACCACCATACATCGCCCTGATCTGGGGTACGGTAACGTGGCTTTCGTCAATCACCATCAGGTAATCGTCCGGGAAATAATCCAGCAAACAGAATGGCCTTGCACCCGGCTGCCTGCCGTCAAAAAACCGTGAATAGTTCTCAATGCCCGAGCAATAACCCAGTTCGCGAATCATCTCCAGGTCATAGTTAACCCTTTCTTCCAGCCGCTTGGCCTCCAAAAAGCGACCATCGCCAATAAATTGTTTTTTACGGGTTTCCAGCTCTTCCTGGATGGCCCAAATTGATTGGGTAAAACGCTCACGCGGTGCAACGTATAAGTTAGCAGGATAAAGCACCATGTGCGTCATCTTTTCAACAGTCTTTCCTGTTGAAACATCAAAGCTGGTAAGTTCTTCTATATCATCCCCAAAAAATGAGATGCGGTAGGCATAATCTAAATAAGCGGGGAAAATATCCACCGTATCGCCTTTAACCCTGAAAGTTCCGCGTTTAAAATCGGCAGTGGTACGCGAATAAAGGATCTCAACCAGGCGGTGCAAAAATGCATTCCTGCTGATGCGGGTGCCAACAGCAAACTTGAACACTGACTCCTTAAAATCCTCCGGGTTACCCATGCCGTAAATACACGAAATGGAAGACACCACGATCACATCCCTCCTTCCCGACATCAGGGCCGAGGTGGTACGCAAGCGCAGCTTTTCAATTTCCTCGTTTATCTGCAGGTCCTTTTCTATATAAGTATTAGTTGTAGGGATAAATGCTTCCGGCTGGTAGTAATCGTAATAGGATACGAAGTAGTTCACGGCGTTCTCCGGAAAAAACTGCTTAAACTCGCCATAAAGCTGCGCGGCTAGTGTTTTATTATGACTTAATATCAGGGTTGGCTTCTGCGTTTGCGCAATAACATTGGCAACCGTAAAGGTTTTACCCGAACCGGTAACCCCCAGAAGGGTTTGAAAAGGGTCGCCGTTATTTACACCTTCAACCAATTGCCTGATGGCTTCGGGCTGGTCTCCGGTAGGTCTGTACTGAGAAGTTATATTGAAATCCATAGAGTAATACAAAGTTAGTTAATTAGATATGAGATTTGAGACGTGAGATATGAGATTTGACGTTAGTGTTATTAGCGAACAATTTATTTAGCATTATATTTCGTTTATTAATCAAAACTACCAGGCTATGTTGACAACCCTATGTCAGCAATATTTTATCAGCTTAAAATATTTTCCTAATTTCAGTCCGAAATCCAATTCTATCTCACGTCTCAAATCTCACATCTCAAATCTAAACACATGGTCTTCATCCTCAATCAAACCAACACCATCGCCAATAAGTTTTTGGCTGAGCTGCGCGACAGTAATGTACAGCAGGACAGGGCGCGCTTCCGCAATAATTTGGAGCGGCTGGGTGAGATCCTTGCTTATGAAATGAGCAAATCATTAAAATATGGCGAGTATGAGGTGCAAACGCCACTGGGTTTGGCAAATATAAACCTGCCGGAAACGGAAGTAGTTTTAGGCACAATCCTCCGCGCCGGGCTGCCCTTTCACCAGGGATTTTTAAATTATTTCGATAATGCGTGCTCGCTGTTCGCAACAGCCTATCGCAAAGTAAAAAAGACCGGTACGTTCATCATCAACGTCGACCATATCTCGACCCCCGATCTCAACGGCAAAACGCTGGTGATGTGTGATACCATGCTGGCCACCGGTCAAAGTCTTGTCCAGGTTTGCAAGGAGTTGTTAGCGCAATACGAAATCCAGGACCTGCACGTAGCTGCGGTTATTGCCAGCACGGAGGGCATTGCCCATGTGCGCGCCAATCTGCCAAAGGTAAAAATCTGGGTATGTGCCGTTGACGAGGAGATGACCAGTAAAGCGTATATAGTTCCGGGATTAGGGGATGCAGGGGATTTGGCGTTTGGGGAAAAAGTGCATTGAATTTCGGAAGTCGGATGTTCGATTTCGGATTTATTTTTCAATTTAATATTACATGAATAGAAACAAGGTCGATCTAAGACTAATTATCTGTGATTTTGAAGACATTGACCATAATACCATAACCAAAACGCTTGGGATAGACCCCGTATATGTGCGCATAAAGGGAGAAAAGCGAAACCCTAAAAAGGCTGAATCGCCCCTATGGGAAAACAATCTTTGGTCGATGAACAGCGGTCTTGACGAATACGCTTCGCTTGAAGATCAGATGAATGAAATGCTAAACATCATTGACGGTAAAATAAATGAGTTCAAGCCCCTTTGCTTAAAATATTATTGTGAATTTGCCTGTGCCGTATATACCTATAAGGGTAATGATGAAAGTACACCCTGGATTCATTTGGATAAGAGATACAATAAAATTGCCCTCGAACTGAATGCTGAATTTGACGTCGACCTTTATGTAGGGTAGTCGTTGGGGACTTTTCTTTGTTAGATTATCAAAGTGGCAATTAGAAAAGTCATCCCTTCAATGTAATATTGCAAGTTTGTTTTGTATTAACTTTGCAATGGTTCTAAAAATTCCGAAATGCAAAATCCGACATCCGAAATAAAAACATACAAACATATCTTCTTCGATCTCGACCACACCATCTGGGATTTTGATAAAAATGCGGAGGAAACGCTGTATGAACTTTATGATATTTATAGCTTAAGGGAGATCGGCCTGCAATCAGCATCTCTGTTTATTGAAACCTACACCCGTCACAACCACCAGCTTTGGGCCGAATACCATACCGGGAAGATCACCAAAACAGAACTAAGGGACACCCGTTTTAAAAGAGCATTTGCCGAATTGGGCGTTGACCACGATGCTATGCCGCAAGGTTTTGAGGATCATTACGTAAAACTCTGCCCTACCAAAACCAATCTTTTTCCGCACGCACATGAAACCCTGCAATACCTGCAAGGTAAATACAAACTGCATTTGATCTCAAACGGATTTAAGGAAGCATCTGAACTAAAGGTGGGCAATACCAATATCGGTGAGTATTTTGAAAACATTATTATCTCCGAGATCGTCGGCGTAAATAAACCCGACCCGGCAATATTTCAGCATGCGCTTGATTTGGCCGGCGCGCAAAAACACGAAAGCATTATGATAGGCGACAGCCTGGAAGCGGATGTTTACGGCGCCCTAAATTTTGGCATGGACGCCATTTATTTTAATCCGTTTAATGCACCCAAGCCGGATGATGTTCCGATGCAGATTAGTGGGTTGGATGAGTTGATGGGGGTGTTGTAGCCATCAATCGTAGGGGCGTATCGCATACGCCCTGTACATCGTTTTATATCCATCGTTTCGAAAATTGATACGGCGTTGGGCGTATGCGATACGCCCCTACAGAATCTTTACCGCAGAAACACATATTCCAAATCCATTTAAAACCCCTACCTTTAACTAAATGAACCTGAATAAAGAGCGTAAAACCATTGATGCCGCATTGGACGAGTACCGGGCCAAATTGGATACCATTCCTGATGCGCTTTTTACCGAAACCCCGCCGGGTGGCGGATGGTCGTACGCAGAAGTTTACTCGCATATTTTAAAGGCTACCTTAGGTTCGTCAATAGCTTTGGAACGCTGTACACATAACAACTGCGAGGCTACTAAAAAGGGATTAAACCTCATAGGCCGTTATTTAATGTTAACGGGGCGCTTTCCGCCTGTACGGATAAAAGTACCCGAAGGTACCGAAGCAAAAATGCCGGCCGAAAAGATCAGCAAGGAAGACGCTAAAAACCTGCTGGTAAAATGCCGTAAACGCATCGACGATACCTCGCCACTATTAAAGAATTCGTTACCCACTTCGCGTATCAAACACCCCCGCCTGGGCATGCTGAATGCCGGCCAATGGTATAAATTTATCCGGGTACACTTATTGCATCATTTAAAACAATTGGGGCGAATTGAAAATAAATTTCAGGCTGCGTGAAACCTTTTACATTTAACACAGTCTTAACAATTAAATAATCCGGTTTTCGGATATTTGTAAAAAATGTAGCAGATGCATAACGAGTTAGCATATATGGTTGTAGGCAGCTTACTATTTTTAGTTTGCATATACTACGTTAGCCCATTTGAACTTAAAGTTAATGACGACGACGAAGAGGAAGATTAATCGTTGCTTCTATAATTGTTATTTAATTTACCGGCATCTCCTACCGGACGGACAAATATCCCCCCAATTTTAATGGCAAAACGCGAAGTTGATATTGTTGTTATATCCGACGTGCACCTTGGTACATACGGATGCCACGCCAAAGAACTGCTCAAATACCTAAAGAGTGTAAAGCCCAAAATTCTTATTTTAAACGGCGATATTATTGATATCTGGCAGTTCAGTAAATCGTACTGGCCCGAAACCCACATGAAGGTGGTGCGCCGCATTTTAAAATTTGTTACCGATGGCATCCCGGTTTATTATTTAACAGGCAACCACGACGAGATGTTGCGCAAATTCGCCGACTTTAACATGGGTTCGTTCCAGTTAATGAATAAAGTGGTGCTGAATATAGATGGTAAAAAAGCGTGGATTTTTCATGGCGATGTGTTTGACGTAACCATGCAACATTCAAAATGGCTGGCAAAGCTTGGCGCGGTTGGATATGATACCCTGATATTGATCAACAGCTTTACCAACTGGCTGCTAACCGCGATGGGCAGGCAAAAAATGAGCTTCTCGCAAAAGGTAAAGGCCCGCTTCAAGGAAGCCGTTAAATTCATCAATCAATTTGAACAAACTGCAGCCGACCTGGCTGTTGATAAAAATTACCAGTTTGTTATTTGCGGGCACATCCATCACGCCGAAATCAGGCAGATAGAGTCCACAGAAAAAACAGGCACCGTTACCTACTTAAATTCCGGCGACTGGGTGGAAAGCCTTACTGCGCTTGAATACAACAAAAAAACCTGGACCATATTTAAATATGACCCCGCAGATTTTAATACCGATGCCGATGAAGACGACAAAACAGACATTGAGGACCTTGATGCAAAAATGGATGTAAGCTTGTTGTTGGCACGTTTTAAACAGGAACAGGATTAACTTTGGTTTAAAAAGTTTTAAGCGTTATAAGTGTTGTAAACGTTTCCTAAAATTGGAATGTTAGTATTTTATTATCGGGTTTTGACACAACCTATTCAAAATTTCGACAAGTTTGCGTACATCAAAAATTAATGGTTTCTACCACTACAACGTCTGCAACCCTTATAACCTCTCGTAACTAACTATGAAAATACTCTTCGGCATACAGGGAACAGGGAACGGCCATATCAGCCGGGCCCGCGAAATTGTGCCCCTGCTGCAAAAGTATGGTGAGGTTGACCTGCTGGTGAGCGGCACCGAAGCCGAGGTTACCCTCGCGCAGCCCCTTAAATATAAATTTCACGGCTTTAGCTTTGTATTTGGTAAAAGCGGCGGTGTTGACAACTGGGCTACGCTCAAACTGATGAACCTACCCCGGCTTTGGCGCGACATCCGCAGCTTGCCGCTAAAGGAATACGATCTGATTATCAACGATTTTGAACCGGTTAGCGCATGGGCCTGCAGGCTGCAAAAGATTCCTGCAGTTTCGTTAAGCCACCAGTGTTCATTTGTGTCGCCCAATACTCCCCGGCCATCCAAATGGAGCTTTGCAGAATTGCTTTTAAAATACTATTCGCCAACCACGCACCACGTGGGTTTCCATTTCGACAGGTATGACGATTTTATTCATACGCCGGTGATTCGCAGCGAGATCCGCAATCTTAAAACATCAAACCTGGGCCATTATACCGTTTACCTGCCCGCTTATGACGATAAGTTCCTCATCAAATACCTGAGCAAAACCAATAAGCAATGGCAGATCTTCTCCAAGCGCCAAAAAACGCCTTACGTAGAGGGCAACGTGGAGATCTTCCCGGTAAACAACGAAGCTTTTAACAAAAGCCTGGCCAGTTGCGAAGGCTTATTAACCGGCGGCGGCTTTGAGGGCCCGGCCGAAGCTTTGTTTCTGCAGAAAAAAGTAATGATGATCCCCATGAAGGGCCAATACGAACAGCAATGCAATGCGCTTGCCGCCTCCAGGCTTGGTGTACCTGTAATTCATGAAATTGATGACCATTTTATTTTTCGCTTAAACAACTGGATAAGTGATGATAATAAGGTCGTTGTAAACTTCCCCGACGAAACCGCACAGATCGTGGATGATTTGGTAAAGAAGTACGCCAAATAACAGATCCGCAATAAAATCGCAACCTTAAACTGTTTCTTAGCGCATTTGTGCTAATTTTGCCGGCAGAAACAACGGCCCTTAATGATCAGTTTTTTTAAAGCGCTCAATCCGCTTAATATTTTATGGCTCGCAGTAATATTGTTCGTTTCGCGGGCGGGTTATTTGTTTGCGGGCCCCGGTACAACTGTATTTACCTTTTCCGAACCTGTTTCCAGGCTGCTGATCGCCCCTGGCTCGTTTATAAACCCGGCATCAACATCCTACAATATCTTGCTGGCTTCCATTTGTGTATTTGCGCAGGCGCTGCTGTTAAATCACCTGGTTAACCATTATAATTTATTGGGCAAGCCCACATTTTTGCCGGCACTTATGTATATAACGGTGTCCGGCCTATTCACTTCCTTTTTGGTATTGAGCCCGCCATTACTGTGCAATTTCCTGGTTATCTGGATGCTGTTTAAGCTGTTCAGCTTTTATAAAAGCAACGATGCCAAGTCGGCCGCCTATGATTTGGGGATGATAGTAGCTGTAGGTTCTGTAATCTACCTGCCATTCATTTACCTTTTCTTAGTATTATGGATAGCCCTGGTAATTTTCAGGCCCTTAAACTGGCGCGAGATCCTGGCAAGCATAGTAGGCTACGTGACAGTATTTTTCTTCCTGGCTGTATATTATTACATGAATGACAGCCTGAACCAGTTTTACAATATCTGGCTGCCCCTTGGCACCAAGTTTCCGGATAGCATAAACATTCATTATTTAAGCTACCTGGTGCTTATCCCGGTAATAGTGATATTGGCTCTTTGCTTTATAAAACTGCAGCAAAACTTCTTTAAAAGCTATGTGCAGGTGCGTAAATCGTTCCAGTTATTGTTTATTATTTTTTTGGTTGCCGCCCTTTCATTTTACGTAAAAACGCCCTTTAATTTGAATCACTTTATACTGTGTGCGGTACCTTGCGCGGTATTTTTTTCGTACTATTTTCTGTATGCAAAAAATAAATGGTTCTATGAATCGCTGTATTTGCTGCTGCTAATCAGCATCATCTATTTTCAGTTTAACACTTTTTAACTTTTACATTCGTTCAAATCACGACTGTTATATTAGTTTTGTATCATTATTACACAAAAAATCAAATTAATGAAATTTGGAGTAGTTATATTTCCCGGTTCTAATTGCGATGAGGATATCATCTATGTATTAGAAAAAATAATGGGCCAGCAAGTGGTTCGTTTATGGCACAAGGACCACGATCTTCAGGGTGCTGAGTTTATTGTTTTACCCGGCGGCTTTTCCTTTGGCGATTACCTTCGCTCAGGTGCGATTGCGCGTTTTTCGCCAATTATGCACGAGGTTATCCAGTTTGCTGCAAAAGGCGGCTATGTGCTGGGGATTTGCAATGGCTTCCAGGTTTTAACCGAGGCAGGCCTGCTACAGGGTGCATTGCTGCACAATGAGAACCGTAAGTTTATTTGCCGCAACATTTATATGAAGGCGCAAACTTCAAATTCGTTAATTACTGCTCAAATTGATCCGGAACGTGCATTGAAGATCCCTATCGCCCATGGCGAGGGTAATTATTTTGCCGATGCGGACGTTTTGAAATCACTTTATGATGACGACCTGGTGTTGTTTAAATATTGCGACGAATTTGGCATGATCACACCTGAATCAAACCCTAACGGCTCGCTGGATAATATTGCAGGTATCACCAATATCAACCGTAACGTGTTTGGCTTTATGCCACACCCCGAGCGGGCTTCTGACCCTTTGGTGGCAAACGAAGACGGATTGGCAATTTTTGAATCGATTTTATCACTGGTTAGAGTTTAACTAGTCTAAAGCCATCAGTCGTGACTCGCTAGTCGATTTTGATTAAAGACTCAGGGCCTTCGACTCAAGACTCAGAACTAAAAAATGGAACTGGTTATAGACATCGGCAATACCTTTACAAAAATTGCTGTTTTTGACAATAACCAACTGCTCCAAACGGAGCATTACCAACCGGCAGATTCAAGCATTATAAATAAGATTCTTACTGATTATCCCATAAAAAGGGCCATCATATCATCAGTAAAAAAGGACAGGGAAGAGTGGCAAGGTTTATTGGCCCAAAAAGTTAAGCTAATATACTTCAGCGCAGGGATGACAAGTGGCATAACAAACCACTATTTAACCCCAAATACGCTCGGGCTCGACAGGCTTGCCGCGGTTATCGGGGTATATCACCTGTACCCGGGTAAGGACAACCTGGTGATTGACGGGGGCACCTGCATAACGTATGATTGGGTGGATGCAGCCGGGAATTATTTTGGCGGCAGTATATCACCGGGGTTAAATATGCGTTATAAGGCATTAAATAATTATACCGCAGGCTTGCCTTTAATAAATGCGGATGAAACTTTCAATGCCAAAGGCGGCGACAGTACAGCATCAGCCATATTATCAGGTGTGCAAAACGGAATAAAATACGAACTGGAAGGCTTTATTGAAAGCTATAAAAGCAGTGAAAAGGAACTGAATATTGTACTAACCGGGGGCGACAGTATTTTTTTTGATAGCCTGTTAAAAAATAGCATCTTTGCCCCCTGTATAAAAATTGAACCCCATTTGGTTCTCAAAGGATTAAACGCAGCTATACAAACTAATAATGATTAAATATACCAGGTTTTTTATAATAATTTTACTTGCTGTTTCTGCACTTGGAGCAAAGGCACAATCAACTGCCACAACAAGCTCACCCTATTCGAGGTACGGAATAGGCGACTATGATCCTTCCGTTTTGCCGCAGACCAGGGCGATGGGCGGCATTGGTACTGCTATCAATAAAATAAACAACTACAATACCATTAACGTACTTAATCCGGCTTCATACGGTGCAATAAACTATACTACTTTTGACATCGGTATATACACAAACATAGTAAGTCTTTCCCAGACCGGGCAAACAGGTACAAGTAATTCCAATTTCAGGTTAAGCCATGTGAATTTTGCAATTCCTGTAACCAAGCACTCAGCACTTAGCTTTGGTTTAATGCCTTACACCGAGATGGGGTATAACTACAAGCAAACTCGCACTAACTTCGGAACTGGATCAGCAGTTGATACCAACGCCGTTAATTACCTGTACCAGGGCGATGGTGGCTTGTCAAAGGCTTACATGGGGTATGGTTTTGGCCTTGGTAAACACGTGCTTTTAGGCGGTAACATATCTTATATATTTGGTAACCTGGTGCAAACCAGCTCAACCGAGATTCCTACACTGTACGGTACCCTTAACTCAAGAATTGAACAAAGCAACAGCATTGGCGGTTTGAACTATGATTATGGTATTCAATACTCATTTGATTGGGCTGATAACACCAAACACGTAGTGTTGGGCTACTCGGCATCAACAGCCAACAGCATCAACAATACGGAATCGTACATTGTAAGCCAGTATACCTATGACAGCAGCGGCAATCAAAATACGGCGGCCGACTCCATTGTGAATAACAAAAGCACCAAAACAAAAATCAAGCTTCCGCAGATCAACCACTTCGGTGTATCGTACCAACGTGACGGACATTATCTTGTTGGTGCCGATTTTACTATGGGGCAATGGAGCAACCTTACTATAGCCGGCGCCAGTGCAGGTTTTCAAAACAGCAAAACATTTAACATAGGTGGGCAGATCACCCCAAACAACAATGCATTGCGTAACTACTTCGCCAGGGTTGATTATCGCTTAGGCTTTATATACGACGAAACCTATCTTAATTTAAATAACACCAATATTAACCGTTACGCTGTTACCTTTGGTTTTGGGCTGCCTTTGGCGCCGGCACAAACGCTTAACACCTTTTACAAAATAAACCTTTCTGCCGAGCTTGGCAAACGCGGAACGGTTGAAAACGGACTGGTTAAAGAAAACTATATAAACATCCACTTAGGCTTTACGCTTAACGATAAGTGGTTCCTGAAATATAAGTATCAATAAATATAAAAGAAAACCAGGGATCAATAGCCGGGAACGATAAGTTACCGGCATTTTATTTTTAATACTATTTGTATTGGTTTTTATAGATCGAAATAAAATAAAGGACAATAATTTCGCCGCCCCGCGTTTTCATTGTATTGACACTTTCCATTTAAGTTCCTACATTCACAGCCATGCATAGTCGCACAATAAAGTTATCGCACCTGTACACACCAGTATTGGTTATTTGCGCGCTGGTGTTATTGAGCGCATGTGAAAACTCCCTGGACGATATCAAAAAAATAGCCTCTAAAGAAGAGAATAAACCTATTTCCCGCTCTTTTGGTGTAGATGTAATCTATAGTGATTCCGCAAGGGTTAAGGCCCATCTTACGGCCCCGGTAATGATCTCGTACGACGACACACCCAAGCCCTATAAAGAAATGACAAAGGGGATCAAGATAGTTTTCTATGACATCAATTTAAAGGAGAACGGCAACATTGTTTCAGACAATGCCATCCAGCACGACAAGGAAAACATCATTGAGTTTCATAAAAACGTGGTGGCCACAAATGCGCAGGGCCAGATCTTTAAATCGGACGAGTTGATTTATGATATGAACGCTAAAAAAATGCATTCATCAAAGCCTGTCGAAATTATATCACCTAACGGCAACATTGTTGACGGGATAGGCTTTGACAGCAATGAAACCTTTTATCCCTGGCATATTGACCAAATGACCGGGAATTTCTATGTAGATGATAAAGAAGTACAATAGGAAGAATTATAGCGCCAGGTGCAGGAACAAAATTCGCGAAGAGTAAATTTCTAAATGATTTATAAACTGATTTCGGGCACAAACAGATCCATTTTTTAATAATTTAACACACAAAAATTTGTGTTATAGAATTTTATTAAAAATTGTATCTTGCGCCCTCTTTTAAACAATATAAAATAAAGTAATTATACAGGTATATGGGTGTTATGGGTTTTTTGCGGGAACGAATGGGGAAGATTCTCGCATTTTTTATTGGGTTTGCACTACTTGCATTTATTGCAGGCGAAGTTGTTAAATCAGGTGGTTCAATGTTCAGAGATGATCGGAACCTGCTGGGTGAAGTGAACGGCGAAAAAGTTGGGTATGACGAGTTTAATAAAAAATTTGAGCAGAATGCCAACCAATTCAAACAGCAATCGGGCCAAAATAATTTAACACCTCAAATTACGGCTTATGTACAGGAAACCACCTGGAATAATACCATAAGCCTGATGATCCTGAAAAAGGAAGTTGACAAGCTTGGTTTAGTTGTAGGCGATGATGAAGTTAACTCAATGGTTAATGGCAACAATCCCGATCCGCAAATTGTGCAGGCATTCGGCAACCCGCAAACCGGCAAGGTTGATGTAAACAGGTTCAATACGTTTAAGGCTAACCTTGCAGCAGCGAAAGCTGATGACCCGTTGAGGCAACAGTGGGCCGATTTTATTGAGAGTTTGATAGGCAACAAGCTAAATCAAAAATATGTTGCGCTGGTAACTACCGGCCTGTATGTTAACTCGCTTGAGGCTAAAGAAGATTACCAGGCAAAAAACAAACTGGCTAATTTTAAATACGTAACGCTTGACTATGCATCTGTACCTGATAGCAAAGCTGTACCAACTGATGCAGACTACCAAAGCTACTATGATGAGCATAAAAATGAGTTTAAAACTACCCAGGAATTAAGAACTTTTGATTATGTGAGTTTTAACGCTGCTCCGTCGAAAGACGATTCAGCTGCAGTAAAGACCAAGGCTGAAAAAATAGCTGCAGACTTCAAGGCATCTACAAACGATTCGCTATTTGTACAGGTAAACTCTGAAACAAAAGTGCCAATTACCTATTTGCACAAGGGACGCCTTGATCCAAAGCTGGATTCAGTAATGTTTACTGCGCCTAACGGCTTTATGGTTGGCCCGTATTTAACTGCAGGCAGCTATAAAATTGCAAAACTGGTTGACTCGCATGTTGAAGCCGATTCAGTAAAGGCACGTCATATCCTTATTGATGCCAACACGATCGGTGTTGACAAAGCGAAGGCTAAAGCCGACTCAATTGAGAAATTAATTAAAGGCGGAAAATCATTTGCCGAAATGGCGAACATGTATTCTATCGACAAGCAATCGGCGGCTAAGGGCGGCGACCTGGGTACATTTGCCCGTGGCGCAATGATCCCTGTTTTTGACGATGCAGTTTTCAGCGCTAAAAAAGGCGACGTGAAAATAGTTGTTTCGCAATTCGGCGTTCACCTTGTAGAAATTGAAGATCTTAAGGGATCGTCAAAAGTAGTTAAGGTTGCTTTGGTTGATGTTCCGCTAAAGGCCAGCAACGCAACGCAGACAGCCGTATACAGCAAGGCACAGGGCTTTTTAGGTAACCTTACCAAGGAAAACTTTGAAGCAGAAGCAAAGAAAGAAGGCCTGCAGATAAAAACCGCTGCCGACGTAAACGGCATTGCGGGTTCCATCCAGGGTGTTGAAAGCGCCCGTGATATTGTAAAATGGGCTTTCGGCGCTGAAAAAGGCGATTTCTCTGACAAGGTATACATCACCGGCGATCAAAATATTGTTGCTCATCTAATGGAAGTTAAACCGGCAGGCATACTTTCGCTTGATGCGGTGAAAAAACAAATCGAGCCTATGGTGAAAAACCAGGTAAAGGGTAAAATATTGTCTGATAAACTACAGGCAGCATTAAATGGTTCTACAACCATTGACCAGGTTGCTCAAAAGGCAGGCGCTAAGGTTAACCCGATCCAGAATATTGTTTTTGCAAACCCTGTTATCCCGGGTTCATCAACTGAATACAAGGTTGTGGGTACTGTGTTTGGATCACAGCCAAACAAACTGTCAAAACCGGTTGAAGGCACACAAGGTGTGTTTGTATTTAGTGTTGATAGCTTTATAAATCCTGCCCCGCTTGCAAACGCAGTAAGAGAGAAGGATCAATTGAGCCAGGCGCTAATGCAACGCTCACAATCACAGATATTTGATGCCCTGAAAGATAAGGCGAATGTAAAAGATTACAGAGCTAAGTTTTTATAGTAACTTTTAAAGTATTTTTGTATCCGGGATGGCTTCATAGCCAGTCCCGGATTTTTTATTTAAAGTGGATTGGTTTTTTAATAGTAACAGACTATGGAAATACAGGAAAATTTCGTGAATAAGGTTGCACAAAGTGGTTTAGTTACATTAGATCCGGCAGCATTTTATCCCGAAGGCGAAAGGGTGGTGTACGATATAAAGGATAACCTTTTCATGGAACTGATATTAAAAGAAAAGGACTTCAGGGAATTTGTTAAAGGGCACGACTGGGCTCAATACCAGGATAAATACGTAGCTGTAACCTGCTCCGCCGATGCCATAGTGCCCGCCTGGGCCTATATGCTGCTGGCTAATCGCCTTGCACCATATGCCAGGGAGGTTGTTTTTGGTGATGCCGATGTGCTGGAAACGGTGCTTTTTGTAAAGGGCATTGCCAATATTGATCTTGAACAATACCGCGATCAGCGCATTGTGATAAAGGGCTGCGGCGATACTCCTGTGCCGGTTTCGGCCTATGTTGAATTAACAAAAAAGCTTACCCCGGTAGTAAAAAGCCTGATGTTTGGCGAACCATGCTCAACAGTGCCAATTTATAAAAAGAGAGATTAACACCAGTAATGGGTTTACTTGGTCCTTCAAACTTCGTAAACCCAATAGTAAACAAAATGTCATCTTCATATATACTAATTTACCTTCGATTTAGTTTATAGTCAGAGTCTTAAAGTAATCAATAAAAACAAATACCGTCAATTATCATTTAAGACTACAGGCCAATAACAAAATCAGAATGAATAAGTACCTCCTGGTAATTTCCCTTTTTATAGTTTTTAGTTTACCATTATTTAGCCAGGAGATCACCTACCTGGGCGAACCATCATTTAAGGCGGGCGAGGAATTAAGCTATAAATTAAAATACGGCTTTTTTACAGCAGCAGAAGCTGTTATAAAAGTTAGCGAAAGCGACAAAAAATTTGACAATCACCCGGCGTTTCACATTGTGGCCGACAGTAAAACTGCCGGCACCTTTGACATTTTCTATAAGGTGCGCAACCGTTATGAAACCTATGTTGACGAAAAAACACTTGAACCCTACTTTTACACCGAAAACCGTAAGGAATCAAACTACAGGCATACGGATAACGTAACCTTTGACCACAATACGGATAAGATAACAGCTGCGAAAGGTGTCTACCCAATGAAGGGCAAAACGTTCGACTTCCTGTCAGCGTATTACTTTGCCCGGAGTATTGATATTTCAAAGATCCATATCGGTGATAAATTTAACCTGCAGTATTTCCTGGAGGATGGGGTTCACAGTATGGAGATCACTTATGTAGGTAAGGAAAAGATGGATTGTTCGGTCGGGACGTTCAACTGTTTAAAATTTAACCCTACAATTATTCCCGGGCGTGTGTTTAGAAAAAGTAGTAAGCTATATTTGTGGATCACTGACGACAACAACAGAATCCCGGTAAAGGCCCACGTTGAATTGGTGGTAGGAAGCATAACAATGGATTTAACCGGAGCGAAGGGCTTAAAATTCCCCTTAAATCCCATAAAAAAATAAATATGATTGAGGTCGGCCATGTTTTAGTACATGAGGATGTAGTAAAGGAAAATTTTGTTTGCAATTTAAATAAGTGCAAGGGCGCCTGCTGCCTCGAAGGAGATTCGGGAGCACCGCTGAATGTTGATGAGCTTGACATCCTGGATGAGATCTATCCAAAAGTAAAACCCTTTATGAACGCCAAGGGGATTGCCACCGTTGAAAAAGTTGGCACATATGTTACAGATTTTGAGGGCGACTATACTACTCCATGCGTTGACGTAAACAAGGAGTGCGCATATGTAATATTTGAAAACGGCATCACCAAATGCGCCATTGAAAAAGCATATGAACATGGTGCTATTGAATGGAAGAAACCGATCAGCTGTCACCTGTACCCCATCCGTATAACAAAGTACCCCGAGTTTGACGTATTGAACTATGATCGTTGGAGCATTTGCAGTCCCGCCTGCTCATTTGGCGACGAATTAAAGGTCAGGGTTCATGAATTCCTGAAGGCGCCTCTCATCCGCAAGTACGGCGCCGAGTGGTACCAGGAATTAGAGGACCAGGTGGCGGGGATATAAGATTTGTTATTCTGATGAATGCACATCAATCCTCCAAATGTGCAACCACCTTTATGTCCTTCACTTCTAAAATCTGCTTCTCATACCCAAAAACGGTAACATTAATCATGGCCAGACCAAGCTCGGCAAGGGTGCTCACCATGTTGGGTAATACTATCTTAAAAAATGGATACAGCCAGGTAATGTACTTGTAATAAGGCAGCACATTTTTTAAGCCCTTTGTAGGGTGCATATACCCGGGGCGGAAATTGAAAACCTTTTTAAACGGCAGCTTCATCAAATCGTTTTCGGTTTTGCCTTTCACCCTGGCCCACATTACCCGGCCTTTTTCTGTGCTGTCGGTACCACCGCCGGATACATAACAGAAGACCATATCCGGGTTAAGCCCACTTAATGTTTCGGCAACGTGCATGGTTAGACTATAGGTTAGCTTATAATATTCCGGCTCCTTCATCCCAACAGACGAAACACCCAGGCAAAAATAACAGGCGTTATAACCGGAAAGTTGAGTTTCAATAGCGCTCAAATCGAAAAAATCAGCATGGATGATTTCCTTTAATTTGGGATGCACCACACCGCAAGGCTTCCTGTTAATCACCAAAACCGATTCCACATGCGGGCTCAGCAAACACTCATGCAATACCCCCTCGCCTACCATTCCTGTGGCTCCTGTAACAATTGCTCTTATTTTTTCCATTTTGCTATTATTTAAATTACCCCGCTTTATTTCTTATTCCTTGACTCTTGACTCTTGATTCCTGTCTCTTGACTCTCCCCTGCTACAAGCCTCCCCTCATTCCGGTTGTAAAATCCTTATTGATGGTAACCGGTAATCTCCCGGTTGGATTAATCTGCCGGGTTATCACTTTTACTGCCGACCGTTGCAGGGCATCCGTCATTTGGTAACAAGCCAGTAATGCGTTGCACTTTTCAATGCCGGGCAAATCGGCTATCGTATAGGCATTTGCAAAAACACTGATCACAGAATTATTTTGCGCCGCAAGATCGCCTATAAACCGCTTCACATCGCTGCTAAAATCAAGTTTGCTTGCTGGCCGTAAACGGGTATCATTGATGCTGATATAAACCTGGTTATACTCCTTAAGCGTTGCCAACAGATTCTTTAGTTCGGCCGGCGATGCTTTTTTTTCTACGTTGAAAAATTTGTTATAAACATAAAATTTGGCCAGCTCCTGCTGAAAAACGGTTGGTTGAACTACGCCAATGCTAACTATAGCCGTTTTTTGCAAGGGGGTCATCTGCAATGCTGCGACACTACCCTTTACCAGGGTTACAGCGGCATCGCTTAATTGCTGCACCAGCGCAGTGGCTGTCGGTCTGTTTAAGTCCTCTGTTAAATTGGTAATGTTGGTTTCCTCGTAATGATTTAGCCCGGCCCAGTATTTAGCCATAAGTACTTTTTTTACCCGGGCTTCAAATTCAGCCATCGAGATCCTGTCTTTGCGAATTGCCTTTTTTATTAGCTTAATTGCCAGTTTAGAATTTTCAGATAGCTCAATGATATCATTGCCGGCTAAAAAAGCCCTTACATCCGCCTCTCCTTTCGGGAAGTATTTAACCACAGCCTTCATTTCCATGGCATCCGATACCACCAGCCCCTTAAATCTCAACGAATCTTTAAGTACGCCGGTAACAATCGGTCTCGATAAAGTTGAAGGTAAATTTTTTGTCGTGTCCAGGGCCGGGATATCCATGTGGGCTACCATTATTCCGCTTATGCCGGCGTTGATCGCTTCGCGGAAAGGATATTCCTCCAGCGAGTCTAAACGAGCCCTTGTAAAGGGCAGCAAGGGCAGATCAAGGTGCGAATCGACATTGGTATCGCCATGGCCCGGAAAGTGCTTGGCGGTGGTTAAAATGCCCGCATCCTGCATCCCCTTAAAATAGGCTATCCCTTTCGCAGCAACGTTATGCTTGTCATCGCCAAACGAGCGGTAATTAATCACCGGGTTGTTGGGATTATTGTTAACATCCATGTCGGGTCCGAAATTCATCTGCATCCCAATCCGTTTAAAATCGTAGGCAACCTGCTGGCCCATTTTATAGATCAGGGTATTATCCTGTATGGCCCCGAGCGTCATCTGGAAGGGGTATGATATGGTTGAATCCAGCCGCATACCTACTCCCCACTCGCCATCCATGGCAATAAGCAGCGGAACCTTCGCCAGTTTCTGATAATTATTGATCAGCTGCGCCTGGCGCACCGGGCCGCCCTGGAAAAACACGAGCCCCCCCACCTGCTCGTCAACTATCACCTTTGCAACCGAGTCTTCGTAAGCTTGCCCAAGGTTGGTATGTGCCCGCACAAAAAATAGCTGGGCTATTCTTTTCTTGCGGTTCATCTTTTTAAAAACCGAATCGACCCAGTGATTTTGATGGTTTAATAGTTGTATATAGCTTTCCTTCTGAGCAAAAACGTTTAATGAAACAAGGCAACATATTGGTATTAGAACGCATTTTAAGCGTTGTATGGATAGAATCATAGTCAAATGTAAGCGTAAATCTTATTTGTTGTAACAGGCATTTTTTAAAGATGTTGTGATAAAAAAAACAAATGCGAATAAACCTTTGTATAATTTTTTACTCTATGAGTATAATTAAACAAAAACGAAATGAAAAAAATTCTCTCTTTTGCTATATGCCTGCTGGTAGCGGGTTCAGTAAGCGCACAAGGATATTACTATGGTCACCGGCGCCCGGTAAAGCGTTCAGCACCGCGTAGTTCGGCAAATGATTTTTATCGTACCCGGATAGGTATTGCAGGTGGTTTTAATTTTGCAGATGCCGTTGATGCCTATAACACAAACTATTCAACTGCCGGCATTACAGCGTTTCACGTTGGCCTTACCCTGGATATCCCGGTAGCCTATCCGATATCATTTGCCCCTGAAGTGTTATTTTCACAAAAAGGCTATTCAGCCCAAACCACCGATGGCAACTTTACACAACGCAGCAACTTTATCGATGTGCCGTTGCTGGCAAAATTCAGGTTATCGCCGTTTGTTAACTTCGTGATCGGCCCGCAATTTTCATTCCCTATCTCAACCACCAACACCTACGATAATGGATTTGATGTTACCGCCAAAGAGCATTACAGCACTACATCAGACAAAACAGTACTGGATGGCGTGATTGGCGTTGGCTTTGACTTGAATCCGAATGTGGAGTTACGGGCAAGGTACACCATCGACTTTCAGCAAACTGACGATAACGCTTATTACATACCGGGTTACCGTAACGAGGTATTCCAGCTTGGCATAGGCTTTAAGTTTCAATAACTCGCCATATTTTAAAAAAGCAGCCCGTTGATATGATCAGCGGGCTGCTTTTTTATACGCTTATTTTTAAAAATACTTAAATCTTATCAACTGGTTTAAGCCATCTTTTTATTCTTCTGCCAAGCTTTTTGTGCTTACGTTTTTTCTCGTCGATGTTAAAATTTTGTTTTAGTACCACCACGTCCGCACGCTTTTCAGGCAGCAAATATTGTGGATGAGTTATCTGGGTTATCTCGCCAAGCGGAATATTGGCGTATATGTTATTGTGGTCAAGTGTGTGGGTGGCATCATTTCCAAATCCAATATTGCTAATCAAATTTTCGTTAGGTATGATAGTTAGACCATTGTTAAAGAAATTCGCAAAATCAAGCTGATAATCCCAGGTGTCAATTTTACCGGCCTTAACCTCATCAAAAACATGTTTTAGGGAGCTTACTATAAAGGGATCATGGAAAATGCCAGTTAGTTTTTCTGCTATATCGTGGTTATATCGGTTTAAGGTTTTGTCATAATCTGCCCAAACACGCCTCCAACTGGCCCATCCCCAAACATGCGTAATGTTTGAAAAATAATAGCTGGCATCGCCCCACTTTTTGCCGGATTGCAGGTTACAGCCAGTAATATGCCTAACCCTTGTATCATTGCGATATTTTTCCAGCATGGCGTCGCAAAAGCTAAAAAAGCTGGGGGCCGGTAAACAATCATCCTCCAATATAATACCTTCGTGTTCGTTATCAAAAAACCAGTTAATTGCCGACGAAACGGCATCCTTACAGCCAAGGTTTTCACTCCGGAAAAGCGTTTTAACCTCGCATTCCCAGTCTACTCCCTCAATAATGGCCCTGGTTGATGCGCACAGCTCTGCTTCGCCAGGCCTGGAAGGGCGCGGCCCATCGGCAGCCACGTACAAACGTGCTGGTTTTGCCTCTTTTATTTTTTCAAAAACCTGTTTTGTGGTTCCCGGTCGGTTAAAAAGGATGAACAATACGGGTGATTTTGTATGAACGGAATGGAGAGTAACTTTCATATTACAAAGTTGTTGTAAAATATTACAAGTAATATCATTTAAAAAAATAATATTGCTCGTCGCGACATTGCAAAGTATCGTAGTTAAAGAATCCACCATAGCAATTTCTAAAACGGTAATACAATGCCAATACGATAGATTGTTACCGTACGCGACATTTTTTTTAAAAAACTTTGTAAACTAACTATTTTGGGGGAGCCGGGATTTACAAGGCAGCGTGTCTAAAGGCAGATACGATCCATTTTTTTATTTTTTTACTGAAGGCATTTTCTCTCTGCCGCCTTTCCTTTATCTTAAAATCCCGGTTTATTATATTGAGATCTGCCCGTTTTTCAGGCATTACAAATACAGGGTCGACTATCTCATCAATTTCCGATACGGGCAAATTTGCGTACAAATGATTGGTGCCGACGGTATGCGTAGCACCTTCGCCAAAACCAATGTTAGAGATCAAGTTTTCGTTGGGAATGATGACAAGCCCGTTATTAAAGAAATTTACAAAATCAAGCGGATAGGCCCAGGAGTTAATTTTACCCGCCTTTACAGCCTGAAATATTTCCAGCCAGGTTTGTACCACAATAGGATCGTCATAAATATTAAACAATCGGTCCCTTATTTCCTCATCGCTATATTTATTCAGATTTTTATCATACTCATCCCACGCTCGTTTCCAGCTGGCCCAACCCCATACATGGGTACGATTTGAAAAATAATAACTTGCTTCGCCCCACTTTTTCCCTTCCTGCAGGTTACAGCCGGCAATATGCCTCACCCGGGTATCGTTTCGGTACTTTTCTAACAGGGTATCACAAAATTTGAAAAAGCTGTTAGCTGGTAAGCAGTCATCCTCCAGTATAATACCTTCCTCTTCATTTTCAAAAAACCAGGTAATTGACGCCGAAACGCTGTCCCTGCAACCAAGATTTTTCTTGTTAAAACATGTCTTCACCTCACATTCCCAATCAACGCTCTCCAAAACCGACCTGCATTGTTTGCACAAATGCTTGTCATCCGGGCAGTGGGGGCGCGGGCCGTCGGATGCTATATACAAGCGGGCGGGTTTAGCTTTCCTAATTTCTTCAAATACCTTAAAGGTGGTTTCGGGCCGGTTGAATATTAAAAATAAAACAGCAGACTTTACCTGGTATGGAGCGGTGTCAGGAAGGTTCATATTATTAAATTTTTACTTTTGGAAACCCAAACATCAGCAGAATATTGTTCTGATATCGTAACAAACTGGATGCAAAGCGGTTTGAAAAAGAATTGTTACAATTTGAGCAACTTCAGACTGAGTGTTTTAAGTTTATTTAAAGCCATTTAATTTAAAATATGCATTTTTAAGCCATGCAAAGCAAAATAACGGGAGGAAATACTAGCTTATTGTTCACTGCAAGAATCTTAAACAAATACGATGTAAGGTATTACCGCTGCAACGATACCGGCTTTATCCAAACTGAAGAACCATACTGGCTGGAAGAAGCCTATTCCTCTGCTATAACAAAACTCGATGTTGGTTTGCCCTACCGCAATATCTTCTTATGCGCTGCTGTTAGCAAGCTATTGGTAAAATACTTTGATGCTGTAGGCACCTTTTTAGATTACGCGGGTGGATATGGGTTGTTTACCCGTTTGATGCGCGACAAGGGCTTCAACTTTTACAATACCGATAAATTTTGCCAAAACTTGTTTGCTGAATATTTCGATCTTAAAAATTTGCCTGTAAACACAACTTTTGAAGCTGTAACGGCCTTCGAAGTGTTTGAACATTTGCCAGATCCAATACCTGGAATAAAGGAAATAATGGCCTTTGCCGATAACTTGATCTTCAGCACTGAACTGCAACCCGAAAAAATTGAGACAGTTGATGACTGGGCTTATTTTGCAACGGAGACCGGCCAACATGTTGCTTTTTATAACGAAAAATCGCTTAAGGCTATAGCTGATCAGCTGGACTATAATTTTCATACAGATGGTAAGTTTTTGCACCTGTTTACCAAAACAAAATTTGACCATAATCCACTAGCGCCTGAAAAGGAAAGTTTCTTACTGCGAAAAGCCAGGAAATATATTAGAAACTCCGAACGAAAGGCAGGCATGCCCGACAGTTTATTAATGACCGACTGGCAAGCTATCAAGGATAAGATCAACGACAGATGAGATGCAGTAATCAAAGGTAGCAAGAGTCAGAAATTAAAGTACTGACAGTTACTCTCTACCTCTTGATCCCCCCGCTAATCTGCATTAAAAGTTTGCATGTCAATCAGCTTCCGATACAGTCCGTTGTTTTCAATCAATTGCTGGTGATTTCCCTGTTCAACAATCTGTCCATTTTCAAGCACTACGATAATATCAGCATTTTGTATGGTGCTTAGCCGGTGGGCTATAATTAACGAAGTACGGTTTTTCATGAGGTTATTCAGCGCGTCCTGCACCAGCTTCTCCGATTCCGTGTCTAATGCAGAAGTAGCCTCGTCAAGCAACATGATAGGCGGATTGTTCAATACCGCCCGCGCTATGCAAATCCGCTGTCTTTGCCCGCCCGATAATTTCGCGCCCCGGTCGCCAATATTGGTTTCGTAACTTTTCTCTGTTTCGATTATAAAATTATGGGCGTTTGCTATTTTAGCCGCAGCCACAACCTCTTCCATGGTAACATTGCTTTTACCAAAGGCTATGTTATTGAAGATGGAGTCATTAAACAATATCGATTCCTGGTTAACCACGCCCAATAATGACCTTAATGAATGGGCTGTCAAATCATTTATATTATTCCCGTCGATACATACTTCACCGGATTGTGGCTCTGTAAAGTGCGGGATAAGGTCGATCAGTGTAGATTTCCCCCCACCCGACGGGCCTACCAGCGCCACAGTTTTCCCTTTGGGAATGGTAAGATTGATGTTGGACAGTACATCCTTTCCATCGTAAGCAAACGATACATTTTTAAACTCAATGCTATCCTTAAATCCATCTATATCCTTTGCGCCAACCTTATCCTTTATAGCAGGTTTTTCATCAATAAGCGCAAGTACACGTTCGCCTGCGGCTATCCCCGAATGGATGTTGCTGAATGAATCGGACATTGCTTTGGCTGGTCGCATCAACTGCGAAAAAATGGCAATATACGCGATGAACTGTGCCCCGGTAAGGTCGGTTTTTTTATTGAGGATGAGATAGCCACCATAAAGCACGATACATGAGATCATGGTGATAGCGAGCGTTTCAGATACCGGCGAAGCTGACTGCTGGCGTTTAGCCATGGAACGCAATATTTTAGAATATCTAAAGTTTTCATCGTCAAAGCGCTTTTTGATAAAATCAGTCGCATTAAATGCTTTGATGATGCGCACCCCTTGCAGAGATTCGTCAAGATAGCTAATCATATTTCCATAAGTTTGCTGCGCCGATATGGCCTGGGCCTTTAAGCGTTTTACTATTTTAGAGATGATAAAAGCCGAAATAGGTACAACCAGTAACGACCCTAATGTTAGTTTTACAGAATAAGTAAAAAGTAATACCAGGAAAACTATCATGGTCGCCGGTTCTTTGAATATAACCTGCAAAGTAGCAGTAACCGAAAATTGTACAACCTGAACATCTGAGGCGATTTTTGAAATGATGTCGCCTTTCCGATTATTATTGAAATATCCAAGATGCATGTCCATAATGTTGTTAAAAACGGAGCGACGCAGGTTCAATAAGGTATGCACACGCAGGTTCTCCATGGTACGCGCCGCAAGGTAACGGAACAAGTTACCTATAACCATGGTGAGAACAATAATTGAACAGGTGTACTTCAATGCCCCCCATCGCCCCTCAATTCTAATGAAATAATCCATATAAAACTTAAACCAGCCTGAGATGTCCAGGAAGAATGTAGGTTTTTGAACCGCGGCGGCGGCAGCGGCTTTACAGGTATTGTCAATAAAAAGCGTATTGAGCAACGGCACCAACAACGGATATATCATTGAGCTGAAAATCACATACAGTAATGTAAATATGATGTACGGGATAGCAAACTTCTCAATTGGTTTGGCAAAGGACAGTAGCCGGAAATATGTCTTCATTAAAAGAATATATAAAAGTGCAAATCTAACAGTTATTAATTAATTACTATATAACCTGTTTATTTGCTTTATTAAACACCAAAAAAGCAACGCCGTTACAAACCATTCAAAATAATTACACTGGCCTGTCAGGTTTCAGCGAGCTTTTGATATTTTTGTTTTCTTGCCTGTGTCTAATAAATATGCTTAAAAAGTTATTCTCTTCAATCGGATCATTCGGACTTAAGTTAACAAAGCAGCCCGGCATTAGGGCGGCTTTGGCCGATACTTATACACTGAGTTTGTGCTGTATTATAAAGGACGAAAACGATTACCTTGAGGAATGGATAAATTATCACCTTAAAACAGGCGTAGAACATTTTTATATTTACGATAACAGCAGCAAAGTCCCGGTTTATGATACCTTAAAAAAACTGAACCTGCTACAATACGCCACAGTCACCCGCATTCGTGGCAAGGCCAAACAGGTTAGGGCGTACAATAAGTGCCTGAAAAAGTATGGCAAAACATCACAATGGATCGGCTTTATTGATACCGATGAGTTTATGGTGCCCAAAACCACCAGCGGTAACCTGGTTGAATTTTTAAAAGATTACCAGGATTATGGCGGGCTGGGTATTAACTGGCTGGTATTCGGATCAAACGGGCACATTAAAAAAACAAACCGACCTCAGCTGGAAAGTTTTACCTTACGCTCCGACGAAACATTTAGTGTTAACAGCCATATCAAAAACATTGTTCAACCGCGCTTTACCAAAGAAGCATTAGGTGCGCATAGTTTTGCATACAAAGACGGTAAGTTTTGCGTGAATGAAAATTTCGTGCGTATAGACGGGTCATTCTCAGAAGTCAGCGTAAATAAGATCCAGTTAAACCACTACTATTGCCGCTCGAAGGAGGAATATGATGCGAAGGTAAAAAGAGGTTATGGCGATACGAGCAAAAAAAGGAAGGTTGACGAGTTTTATTATCACGATAAGGACGCTAATAAAGTAGAAGACACCACTATCCTGCAACTCTTTCAAGGGCAATAAATACTTATTTATTGCAGTAATAACGGCGATACTGCCTGCCAAACACTGTCCACGCTAATATTGCCTATGCAAGGGTAAGGCTCATCCTCCGCTACCTTATAGATACAGTTCCAATTACAGTAATAACAATCCATTTTTTGATAAACACAGACGGGCCGGCTTTCAAAATATTCAGGGTATGGCGAAAACCGTTCAAAATGCCCCCCACCCATTACACAAACCGATTGGGTTTTGACCGCAACGGCAATATGAATAGCGCTGGTTTCATTAGCTATTAACAAGGCAGCATTACCGATAAGCTCAATCATTTCAGGCAATGTAGTCTTGCCTGTTAAATCAATAACTCTTTTAGTGGCTATTTCATCCTTTAAATGGTCTGCAAATATTATGGTAGATGGGCCACCTTCCAAATAAAGGGTATGTGATGTGTGCTTCAAAATGAGCTTTATGAGTTCAAGAAACTTCTCGGCTTCCCAGCATCGCTTCAGAATGCCGGCGCTTGGCACTATTACAATTCCTTGTCTTACCTCACTTGATACTGTAATTATGTTGGTTGCATTTATCGAAAGGCTTTGTTGTAACACGCTTTCAAAAAAGAACTTCGAACGCTCAAATTCAAAATAAGCGTTTTCAGGAAGCAATAGGCGGCTTGTATAGAATGTGTCTGTTTTAGTTTTGTATCGTTCGGCTATGCTTTCATTATCGCTTTCAAAACCTATAATTTGCTTTGCGGCTGTAAGTCCGGCCAGCCCGTCGTTAATAAATGTGCGGGTGTAGGTGGGCTGCAGGGTTACTTCGTAATTATTTGCAAACAGTTGCCAGCCCAACTTTAAAGTTTGCAGGGGGGCATCGTATAATAAATTGGCTTTGATAAATATAAATTCATCAACGTAAGCCTTGTCGTATTTTAAGGCAATATCTCTCCATAACACATTTCCGAGTACATCAATCTTATAACCTTTGTAAGTTTCTGACAGCTTCGTGAGCTCAATAAAATTGCGGAACAGGATATAGTCGCCGATGGCATCCGTTTTAATAATCAACAACCTTTTTTGAGGCTTCCGAAACCTGGCAAAAAACCGGAACAGCAATGGAAGCTTCAGCAGGATGAAACGCGTTAACCTGAATAAATTCCTGTTTTTAATAAGCATAAAAAACGAGTTTATGTTTATTTATTTTGTATGAACCGTTTAAACATTCCCCAAAAGCCAATGCTGCGGTTTAAATAGCGGTAGTAACTTTTACGCTTTAAATACTTTTTAAACAGCAAATCCCTGTCCTTTTCGAAAACAGGATCTTTGGTGTAGGACGAAAAACCACCCTCCGGAAAACTGGCCACCAGGTAATCAACATGCTGAAACCTAAACTGCGGATCGTGCCATGTGCGCAGATTTAAGTGGTAATCGGCGTATACCTTATATTGCAGATCGTATTGGTATTTTTCAAAAACTGCCTTCGGATAAAAAATAGCCTGGTGGCAGATATTTAATTTGGTTAGATAATAATCGTCATAAACCTTAAAAAATGGCTTGCCATAAAATATCACATTGCCATAGTATACGGTATTCGGATCTTTTAATACCGAAAGCATTTTGGTAAAATCATTCATCAACAAATCATCGGCACCCAAAAAAACAACCCATTGCCCTTTAAAATATTGAAGCGACTTATTCATGGCGTCGTAAATGCCGTTATCCGGCTCACTTATCCAAAAGTCAATGACGGCTTCATTTTCCTTTAAAATATTAAGGGTGCTATCTGTGCTGCCGCCGTCAATCACTACAAATTCGATATTATCATTCTTATGGATGACAATACTTTCCAATAACTGCGGCAATGTTTGGGCAGCATTATACGTTACCGTCACAACCGAGACCAATGGCTGTTTATTATTTGTATTTTTCCTTATTCCGCCTTGTTGCATGTATTTAACTTGTTGAAACTGATTTAGCGCTTAACCCGGCTAATCAAAATTCATAAAATGCCTTTTGGTTTTTACGCCCCAAATTCGGCCAAAGATATAGTTAAGCTTACTGAGGCTGCTTTTTTTGCGAATAAAAAAAATGGTGTTCCGATATTTATAAAGCAACCTGCTTAGTGCAAACGACACATGATTATTAAGCCGCTTGGTGTATGCCTGATATATTGCAGATACCAGCGCCTGTCGTTTGTTGTTTTTAAATGCCGCACAATAGCCCAGCCATTTATATTCGCGCTCAATTTTCTGGATCGAATCGAACCGGTAAGCGTTTTTCTCCCGCTTTATCTTTAAAATATTGGTGTCGCTTTTATTGTGCTGACGATATTTAACCAGGCACTGCGGAATGAAATCTATCTTGCCGATATTAGTGGCTACATAAGCCAGCCACCAGTCATGAAAAAACTCCTTCTTTAATGGTAGGGCATCCTGCAGTAATTCCCTTCTCATTAAAACAGCGTGGCCCGACACGCAGTTGAAAAACAAAAAAGCCTCCGGATCATCGCCCCGGTACAAGTTCATCAGGTCCGACATTTTTCTATCCATGCTGCTGCCATCCTCATGCACGAATTCTGAATCGTGGTAAATCAGCAAACTATCGCCAATCGCCTCAACCTGCAAGGCTATTTTATCCAGCATCCAAACATCATCCTGGTCGCAGAGGGCTATCAACCCACCATTGCACAGGCTTACCGCCCGTTCAAAGTTCCCGGTAAAGCCTAAATTATTATCGTTCCTGTGGATCTTAAATTGCGGGTACTTATCGGCGTAGGCTGTTAAAATGCTATAGGTTTCATCGGTAGAACAATCATCAACAACAATAATTTCAATTGATTTATAGGTTTGCCCGATGAGCGAATCAAGCTGTTCGGCAAGGTATTTAGCACCGTTATAGGTACACAATGCTATCGAAACCAAAGGCGTTTGTTCCATTTATTTTTATATCAACCTGTTCAGGACTTAAAACGAACGATCTTCTTATTTTTTACTGAGCCCTTAATATTATTCACTACATTAAAAATGGTTTTATGACTCTCATTATCATCCATCAGCTTTTTTATTTTCAAGCGATATTCATTTATAAGCTTCCGGTTCTTAAATAACTCACGGTAACTTTTCCAGATCCAGGTTTGCCCGATTATTAACTTTGGCAGCAAATCAACAATAGTGATCTGAAAGTACCAGGCAAAACGGGCCAACCCGTCAAAATGGAGCGCGTGCATATAAAACCGGTTGCGAAAATAAACGCTTTTAACCCACTGCGGCGTTTTATATTGTTTTGTACTTGCCGATAGCAAATGCCTGCAAACAGCATTGTGCTCATAATAACATTTCCAGTTCAGTTTCCAGGCGCGCAGGCCCAGTTCATTATCCTCGCAGTAAAATGGCGAAAAAATTTCATAAAAGCCACCTATCTGCTTAAGCTTTGCTGCATCAATTAATGCATTTGCTCCCGAAAGATAGAACGTAAACAAACGGTCATTTTCATTATTGGTGTAATAAAAATAATCTGTCTTCAGTTTTAGTCCATTAAATTTAGGCATCCGGGCGGCGTCCTGGATATGGTCGCCGTCCATATCGATAATGCGGCCCATTACGCCGAAGGTGTCCCAGCGTAAAAAATATTTCCATTGATGCTCGAAATAATCTTCGGTAAGTTTTACGTCTGAGTTCAAAAGCATTATCAAATCATATTGCGATGCGGCTATACCTAAATTACAGGCATGCGAAAATCCTTTATTTTCAGGTGCTGCAACCAAGATTAGCTCCGGATAATGTGACCCGATAAAGGCAACGGAATCATCCGTTGAACAATCGTCAACAATAATAACCTCGTAAACAGTACCGGCCTTTTTAATAGCGGCTAAAGTAAAGGGTAAGTATTGCTCTAAGAGTTGCCTGCCGTTATAGTTAGGAATAATGATGGAAACGCTTTTTTTAATGTCCATTAGCGCCGATAAATTATTTAAAATTCCTCATAAAAAATGAAAGCGGGGTTATCTTCATTAAAATTTAAGTGCGACAAATATAACTTTCTATTGCAAACATGTTACCAGGCAAAATTTATCAAAATAAACAAAGCCGTTTACCATAATTTTACCCATCCGACTGTTGAAATACATTATATATTTGTTACTTTATTCAAACTCAGGCGCCGTAGCGACACCGGAAAAAGAGGAAACTATGCAAAACACCATCAACAACATTAAACCGGACTCGGCTGATTTTCGATCAGTTGCCCGCGCGTTAACAATTGTTGAAAATGATCTGCAGGGCGCTGATGAACTCTTAAAAAATCTAAAATTCATAAAAGATGCCCCTGTTATAGGCATTACCGGGCCGCCGGGTGCGGGTAAAAGCACACTGGTAAATTCGCTGATAAGCGGGCTACTGAGCAAAAGCAATAAAGTAGCCGTCCTGGCCATCGACCCAACTTCACCGTTTAATTTCGGCTCATTATTGGGCGACAGGATCCGGATGGCACCCCATTTTAATCACCCGGATGTTTTTATCCGCTCATTAGCCACCCGCGGTTCATTGGGGGGCCTGTCGGCAAAAGCGATAGAAATGACGGACGTTTTGCGGGCTGCCGGATTTGACTATATATTGATAGAGACCGTAGGCGTTGGACAGTCAGAGATCGAAATTGCCGGCCTTGCTGATATTACCCTACTTGTTTTGGTGCCGGAAAGCGGGGACGAGATCCAAAACATTAAATCGGGTCTGATGGAAATTGCTGACGCCTTTATAGTAAATAAAGCCGACAGGGCAGATGCCGATCTTTTTGTAAACAACCTGAAAAAGATCCAGCTTAAAGAGGAAAAACTACCGGTTTTTAAAACCGTAGCTTCGAAAAATAAAGGAATAGAAGAAGTGATCAACTTTATCCGGTCAAGATCCAAAACAAAAAATTCGCGCAGGGAACTGCTACTGGCCGAAAAAGCATACAGTATAATTCGTCAAAAACGGATGGCCAATGTAGACAAAAAAAAGCTTCAGCAGGATATTGCCAAAGCATTAAATAAACCGGGGTTTAACTTGTATGATTTTTTGGACAAGTGGTGAGTAATAAATTGACAGTAAACATGGAATTGACGATCCCGCTCACTATTCAAAACTCAGCTATTCATAATCTCTTCAATATGCTCCGCCTCAACAGGGATATCTTCCATCAAGTCGATATTACCATTCGCGGTTATCAATACGTCGTTTTCTATTCGTATCCCCAATCCCTCTTCTGCTATATAAATACCCGGTTCGCAGGTTAAAATATTTCCCACCTCAAATGCTTTATAGCGGCTGGCAAAATCATGCACGTCTAATCCAAGGTGGTGCGATGTGCCATGCATAAAATATTTTTTGTACAAAGGCATTTTCGGGTCCTGTTTTGCCACATCGTGTTTATCCAGCAGACCCAGGCCTATTAATTCATCGGTCATTATTTTGCCCACCTCGTCCTGGTATTCATTTAATACTGCCCCGGCAACTATCATCTTTGTGGCGGCACGCATTACCCGCAACACTGCATCGTAAACGTTGCGCTGCCGTTTAGTGAAACGCCTGCTAACAGGTATCGAGCGACTCATGTCTGCATTATAATTGGCGTATTCAGCTCCAAAATCAAATAACACCACATCTCCATCCTTGCAAACCTGGTTATTGTCTATATAATGCAGCACTATTGCATTTTTCCCGGAAGCTATGATAGGGCTGTAGGCATGCCCGGTAGCACGCTGCCTTAAAAATTCATGTGTTATTTCTGCTTCTATCTCATATTCAGTAATACCGGGCTTAACAAACTTAAGTACCCGTACAAAGGCATCCCTTGTAATTTCACATGCCTTTTTTGTAAGATCAATTTCTATCGGCGATTTAACAACGCGCAAATCACGCATAATAAGCGCCGACCGTTCATATTTATGTAAAGGATATTTTGTACGTAGCGTGTCCAACAGCCTGATGTCGCGGTACGGTACGGTGTGGCTATACCTGTCGTTTTCGTTTGTATTTATATATATATGCTCGGCGTAATTAATAATCGTATGCAGAATAGCGTCAAAGTCATTCAACCAATAGATATTATCTATTCCTGAAGCTGTCCTTGCTTCCTCTTTGGTATACTTATGGCCCTCCCAAATTGCGATATGTTCATTGGTTTGTCTTAAAAACAGTACTTCTCTGTATAGTGGATTAGGACAGTCGGGGTATAGTATTAGTACACTCTGTTCCTGATCGATGCCTGTTAAGTAAAAAAAATCAGGGTTTTGTTTGTAAATAAAGGTTTGGTCGCCATTCCTCGGAAATTCATCATTTGCATTAAAAATGGCTATAGAACAGGGCTTTAATCGTGAAACGAAATTTTTTCTATTATAGGTAAACACCTCATTATTAACAGGTAGATATTTCATTTTTTACCCTTTATTAATTTTTTTAAAACAATTTTTTTTATTTATTTGTATAATAATTACAAAATTTGGAACAATGTTTGGTTACAAATTCAAACATAATTACTATTTTTGAAAAAAATCACAATTAAAATCGTTTAATCTTAAAACTATGAACTATTCTACATTAAAGAAAACAGTCGTCTTATCATTTGTTTCCTTGATGGCAGTTGGTGTTGCTTCAGCGCAAGACACAGCCAAAATGAAAACAATGAAAATGTCTGACACTGCTACTACTGCCAAGGTATTTGGTGGTTTAGGTCAGTACAACACATTAAGTTTAGGTATCAATGCAGGCGTTACATCTGGTCTTGTTCCATTCATGTCAAATGCTTCTAACCACACTAAACTTTCATTGGGTTATGGTGCCACATTGAGAGATCAACTATCGCACTTTTTTAGCTTGCAATTAGATTATTATGGTGGTAAAGTAAAGGGTGAAAGCCAGGCTGATGGCTCGGCTACAGCTACCAAATTCGGTTATTCAAGTTACGAAACTTCTTTCAATCAATTCTCATTGAGCGGAGTTGTTAACTTTGGTAGCGTAAGCTTCCTGCACCGTGCAAATGCTGTTAACTTTTACGGTTCAGCCGGTGTTGGTTTGGATTTGTACAAACCAAAATTAGTTGATGGTGCAGCAACTGGTTACACCAACACAGTAAAAGAATTAGCCGCACCAGTTGGTGTTGGTGTTAAATTCAAACTTTCTGACGCGTTAGCATTGAATGTTGGCTACACTGTTACCTTTATACAAGGTTACAACTTTACCGGATATAAAACTTACAGTGATGCTATCGATCGTTCAACAATGAGCCATTACTCTTATACTTATGGTGGTTTAGAGTACACTTTCGGTCCGAAATCAAAACCGAACTTAGAGTGGGTGAACCCAATTGCAATGATGTATGACGAATTGTACGATGCTGCATTACGCCAGGAAGTTGAAGCTTTAAAAGGCCGCGTAACAAATGTTGAAACTGCTGTTAACGACCTGAAAAAAGATTCTGATGGTGACGGCGTTGCTGATCAATTTGACAAATGCCCTAACACTCCTGCTGGTAGCGTTGTTGACGGTTCTGGTTGCCCAATTGTATTCCCTAAACCGGATACTACTGCTAAGACTGCCGCTGTTGTAGCTACTCCATACTCAAACATCCAGTTTGAATTTGATAGCTCAGTGTTAAAAACATCTTCATACCCAGTATTAGATGCTACATCTGCTGATTTACGTGCAAGCTCAAGCTCAGTTACTTTAAATGGTTATGCTTCATCTGAAGGTACTGCTGCTCACAACTTACGTTTATCAAAAGACCGTGCTAACTCTGTAAAAACTTACTTAGTTAACTCAGGTGTTGATGCAAAACGTGTTAAGGTTAAAGGATTTGGTGAAACTCATCCAATAGCTGACAATTCAACTGAAGAAGGACGTGTTGCAAACCGTCGCGTTGAATTCAAAAAATAATTTTAATTAAATTATTATAATAAAAGGCTTCCCGGATTGGGAAGCCTTTTTGTTTGCTTAAAAAGCAGAAAGCAGGGCGCTTAAAACCGAAATGCTTCATTTACTTTCGGACCTCGTAGCTATATTGATGTTGCCTTTTTAGCTTTTTCTTTACCTTGTCCATTTGGCTTTACGCTTTTAGCCTTCGTCTTTAAGCTTTATTACCTTTCGCCTTCTTGCTTTCACCTTTAACCTTTCCTATATTTGTTTATGTATTTTTTCAGGAAAAAGGATCCCAACAGGCCAACCAGCTTTAACCTTAAGGTGATGCACACCATAAACGCAATTTGCATAATTATGTTCTTGTTAGCTGTTATCTGGATAGTGGTTAAAATATATATCCTGAAGAAATAAACAACAATTCGCTGGCCACTCAATATAGCTTGACCTTTACATTACCTTTAAAAAAAAATGAAAACTATAATTAATACCGATAATGCTCCTGCCCCAATTGGCCCATATAACCAGGCTGTGTCAGCTGGTGGTTTTGTATTTCTTTCAGGACAGATTGCGCTGAATCCATCAACCGGGCAACTGGTAACAGATGATATTAAAACCGAAACAAAACAGGTAATGGATAATATCAGCGCAATTTTGACCGAAGCCGGAGTTGATTTCGGCAGCATTGTTAAAACCAGCATCTTTTTAACCGATATGCAAAACTTCGCCCAGGTTAATGAAGTATACGGAACCTATTTTAAGAATGAGTTCCCGGCCCGCGAAACGGTACAGGTTGCTGGATTGCCAAAAGGTGTTAATGTAGAGATAACCGTTACGGCTATTAAAGGCTAAATAAATCACTAACTCACCAATTTACTAATTGAGTACCCAGGTATTTGAAACCCCGATTGAATATTTAAAAGGCGTGGGCACTCACCGCGCAGAACTTTTGAAGAAAGAGCTGCAAGTATTCAATTTTGGCGATCTGCTGAGTTACTTTCCTTACAAATACATCGATCGTACCCGGTTTTACAAAATAAGGGACATCCAGGCCGATCTGCCTTATGTGCAGGTTCTGGCACGCTTAACCCATAAAGAATTTGTTGGCGAAAAACGCACCAGCCGCCTTGTAGCGCAGGCCCAGGACGATACAGGGATAATTGAATTAGTATGGTTTCAGAGTATAAAATGGGTGGAGAAGAACATCATCCCCGGCAAAGTTTATGTACTGTTTGGCAAACCAACCTTCTTCAACGGGAAGCCGCAAATGGCACACCCCGAAATGGAGCTGTACAACACAGAAATACAGCAGCGTAAGGGGAACTTAACACTCCAACCAGCCTATAATTCAACCGAAAAGTTAAAACAATTTTCGTTGGATAGTAAAGGCATTTTGAAGCTGGTTTCCGCATTGTTGGAACAGCATTTAAAGGACGTTCATGAAAACCTGCCTTTATACCTTATCAACCGTTTTAAATTAACAGACCGCGCGGAGGCTTATAAAGACATCCATTTTCCTGAAGATGCGGCTAAGCTTAATGAAGCACAACATCGCTTGAAATTTGAGGAATTGTTTTTTTTACAGCTTAAGCTGTTAAAGAACAAACTACATCACAGTCAGAAATTTAAAGGTAATATTTTCGAAAGTGTTGGCGCTACGTTTAATGAATTCTATCACAAAAAATTACCATTCCCTTTAACCAATGCACAAAAACGTGTTTTAAAAGAGATAAGGCAGGACACCCAGCGCGGTGTACAAATGAACCGCCTTTTGCAGGGTGACGTAGGAAGCGGTAAAACAGTTGTGGCCCTCATGAGTATGTTGATTGCAATTGATAACGGCTTCCAAACCTGCATAATGGCCCCTACCGAAATTTTGGCCAATCAACATTACCAAACTATAAAGGAACTGGTGGGTGATGATTTTATAGAGGTGGGTTTATTAACCGGATCAACCAAACAAAAGGAACGAAAAGTGTTACATGAGCGCCTGGAGAGCGGCGAGTTAAAGATCCTGATCGGCACCCATGCCCTTATTGAAGATAAGGTGCAATACAAAAACCTGGGCTTTGTAGTAATTGATGAGCAGCACCGCTTCGGCGTGGAGCAGCGGGCTAAGCTTTGGCGCAAAAACAGCATTCCACCACACATCCTGGTAATGACGGCCACCCCTATTCCGCGTACGCTTGCCATGACCTTGTACGGCGATCTGGATATTTCGGTAATTGACGAACTACCCGCCGGGCGTAAGCCCATTCAAACTGTACATTTTTATGAAACCCAGCGACTCAGGATGTTTGGCTTTATGAAGCAGGAAATCGCAAAGGGCAGGCAGGTATATATTGTATACCCGCTGATCCAGGAAAGCGAAAAGCTTGACCTCAAAAACCTGATGGATGGCATTGAGATTATGGCGCATGAATTTCCGCTGCCAGCGTACAGGATAAGCATCGTACATGGAAAACTAAAAGCTGCTGAAAAACAGTTTGAAATGAACCGGTTTATTAAAGGCGAAACGCAAATAATGGTAGCTACAACCGTAATTGAAGTAGGCGTAAACATCCCTAATGCATCTGTAATGATCATTGAAAATGCTGAGCGTTTTGGTCTTTCGCAATTGCACCAGTTAAGAGGCCGCGTTGGTCGTGGGGCTGAGCAATCTTTCTGTATCTTGATGAGCAGCCAAAAGTTGAGCCACGACGGCAAAATAAGGCTAAATACCATGGTTAAAACTAACAACGGCTTTGAAATTGCCGAAACCGATCTGCAATTGCGTGGTCCTGGAAATATTGAAGGAACCCAACAAAGCGGCGTGCTTGATTTAAAGGTAGCTAACCTGGTAACCGACCAGGAACTTTTGATACAAGTACGCAAATGCGTGGAAGGCATTTTTGAAAAGGATCCACAATTGGCATTGCCTGAAAATCAAATCCTGCATCAATCCTCTAAATCGAAAAAGGATGGGTTGAGCTGGGATAAGATTTCGTAACTCCTTTCTTAATTTGTCCCCATAACCCATAAAATAAATATCCTGCTGTATAATTGTTTATTGCTTAATTCGTATTTTTGTTTTATGACTACTTTAACCGTAAATATTGATAACGAAAAAGATTTGCCCGTAATAAGGGAAATCTTAACACGGTTCGGGCTGAACTATAAAATAGATCAAAGTGCAGAATTAAATAAAGAAGAAAAAAAGCTACTAACCAAACTCAAAAAATCATTTAAGGAGATTAATGATTGGGAGAAGGGAAAAGTCAATCTTCAAAATGCAAAGGAAGCCATCGCTGAAATAGAAATCGAACTTAATAATGGCATTTGATGTTATTTTAACTTCCGGCTTTAAAAAGGAATTAAAAAACATTGCCAAAAAGCATAGAAGTATATTAGCAGATGTAACGTCATTGATCGAAAAACTCGCCGAAAATCCCATTCAAGGGGATGATTTAGGTAAAAATATTTATAAAATCCGTTTGGCCATTAGTGGTTCATCAAAAGGAAAATCTGGTGGTGCGAGAGTGATTACCTACATTAAAATCGTCGCCGAAAAAGTTATCCTGGCAGAAATATATTTAAAAAGCGAATATGATACAGTAGAAGTAAACGCTGTGTTAAAAAGGCTTGCAGATCAAGAGTATATTTGACAAATAGAAGACGTCACTCTTACCACATTTCCTATATTACTGCATAACTGACAATAATGAAAATAAAACTCACCCTCCTATCATCTCTTATTTTAGTAAGCGGCCTGGTAAAGGCGCAGGACTCGCTAATGATCCGCAATATCTACGACGAAGAATTGGTTAATGGCCAATGTTATAGCAACCTGCATTACTTATGTAAAAATATCGGCCAGCGGATAAGCGGCTCAGAAAATGCTCAAAAGGCTATTGAATGGGGTAAAAAACTAATGGAGGGCTATGGGTTTGATAAAGTATTCCTGCAACCGGTAATGGTACCACATTGGGTGCGCGGCGCTAAGGAAGAGGGTGCAATAATTAAAGGCGATCAAAGGATCAGCGTACATATAGCAGCCCTCGGCATGTCGGTAGCCACACCAAAAAATGGCATCACAGCGCCGGTAATAGAAGTTCAAAGCTTGAAGGAACTTGAAACTCTTGGCAAGGACGCTATACAGGGGAAAATAGTATTCTTCAACCGTCCGTTCGACCCTAAATTTATCGAAACTTTATATGCATATGGCACTGCAGGCGATCAGCGTTTTGCAGGACCTGCCGCCGCCGCAAAATTTGGTGCGGTAGGTGTTATTGTAAGATCGTTAACAGAAAGCCTGGACTATTATCCACACACTGGCGCTACACTTTATGTAAAAGATGGCGTAAATATTCCGGCGGCAGCTATTTCAACAATCGAGGCCAACAAGTTGAGTACAATGCTTAAAATGCGGTCGTTACCTGCTGTTAAGTTTTACTTTAAACAAAACTGCCAGACGCTGCCCGATGCACCATCGTTTAACGTTGTTGCCGAAATGAAGGGATCAGAAAATCCCAATAAATTCATCACTGTGGGTGGTCACCTGGATTCATGGGACCTGGCCGAAGGTGCTCATGACGATGGTACCGGCATAGTACAATCTGTTGAAGCTTTGCGCCTTCTGAAGGTGATGGGTTATAAACCTAAAAATTCTATCAGGGCCGTATTCTTTATAAACGAGGAAAATGGAGATCGCGGGGGCGAAAAATACGCCGAGCTTGCTAACGATAATAAAGAGGAGCATATCGCGGCTATTGAATCAGATCTTGGAGGCTTTACTCCACGGGGTTTTACATTTGAAGGCGTATCGCCAGCGCTGTTAAAAAGCATCAATACCAATTGGGGGCCCTTACTTGCCCCTTACGGTTCGGGTGTTTTAGCAGCCGGCGGAGGCGGCAGTGATATTGGCCCGCTGAAAGCAAAATCGAAAAATGTGGTATTAATTGGTTACTTACCAGATTCACAGCGTTATTTTGATGTACACCATACGCCGAACGATGTTTTTGAAAATGTAAACAAACGTGAATTGGAGTTGGGGGCCGCTTCAATGGCATCATTGATCTATTTGATAGATACGCATGGGTTAAATTAAACCATATAATTTACTCTGTAATTTCTGTGTCAGATTTGTGAAGTTTTGAAAACTTCGCAAATCTGATTTTTTATTATTGTAATTTTACCGCATCACAAACAAAAAACAATTAGTGTCAGCAGACGGCGATAGTATACCCAAAACAGATTCATTTGCAGCCTTGCGCTATAAGGATTTCCGTTCGTACCTCGGGATGCGGTTTTTCTTCACCTTCGCCTACCAGATGCAGGCCGTAATAATTGGTTTTTACATTTATCAAATAACACAAAGTGCTTTTGCGTTGGGCTTGGTAGGCTTGTGCGAAGCGGTTCCTGCCATAGGCATCGCCTTGTATGGAGGTTACGTTGCCGATAAATCGGAAAAGCGTAAAATGTTGCTTACCATCTCGGGGCTGGTGCTTTTTGCTTCGGTAGTAATGTTTGTGGTTACCATGAAAAGCATGGAGCCGCATATCCATAAAGGATGGATAGTTCCCATAATTTATTTCATGATATTTTTAAATGGTTTAGCCCGCGCCTTCTATGGGCCGGCAACCTTCACCATTTATGCCCATAGCATTCCAAAAGAGCTTTACCCTAACGGCAGCACCTGGAGCAGTTCCAGCTGGCAAATTGCCTCCATTCTTGGTCCAGCAGCAGGTGGTTTGATCTATGGATTTTATGGTATAACTGCTGCGTTTAGTGTCATCCTGGTTTTCCTGCTGCTATCCATCGTACTTATTTACTTATTAAGAACCTATCCCCCTGTATTTATCCCCAAGGAAAACATATGGGACAGCCTCAAAGAGGGAATTTCATTTGTATTTAAAAGCAAAATGCTGATCTGGGCCATGAGCCTCGATCTGTTTTCCGTATTCTTCGGCGGGGCTGTAGCTTTACTACCCGTTTTTGCAAAGGATATCCTGAAGGTTGGTTCTGAAGGATTGGGGATCATGCGTGCAACGTCATCATTGGGCGCCGTTTTAACTATGCTGGCGATGGCCCGCTTCTCGCCCATGGGAAAACCATGGCGTAACCTGCTGATAGCCGTTACCGGTTTTGGCTTATCAATTATTTGCTTCGGTCTTTCGCGGAGCTTTTACCTCTCCCTTATTTTCTTATTTACCGAAGGGGCGTTCGACAGCATCAGCGTTATTATCCGCGGTACCATTATGCAGCTCCTTACACCTGATCATATGCGCGGCAGGGTATCAGCCGTTAATTCCATGTTCATTGGCTCGTCAAACGAGATCGGCGCATTTGAATCCGGAACGGCGGCAAAATTGCTGGGGACCGTTACCTCGGTTATTTTTGGCGGAACCATGACGATAGCTATTGTAACCATCACGTTCCTGAAAACCAAAAAACTGATTCCGTTGTCGCTAAACGAAATTCAGACCCCCGAGGCTGTTGCTTCTGAATAACTTCCTGCTCTACAAATTATTTCGTGGAGTATTAACTGCGTTAGTTAACATAACCTTTATACAAAAAGATCGTAAAAGGATGAAACTGTTTGATGTAGAATGTTATAGCCACTGCGTTGTTTATTTGCCCTTATAATCACACAATTTCCTTGTAGAATATTATTAATGCTAAGTCTGAACCTGGAAACTTTTTTTGCACGCGTAATACTGCCAATCTGCATTGTTATGTCATTGAATGATGTTATACAGGCGCAAAATAAAATTGTAAAATTTTCAACGCTTTCACTGGAACAGGGTCTTTCACAAAGCGATGTAAAATGCATTATTAAGGACCACACCGGTTATATGTGGTTTGCTACCGATGACGGACTGAACCGTTATGATGGCTATCACTTTGCCGTTTATCGACACAACGCAAAAGACAAGCATTCCCTCCCCTCAAATAACGTAACTACCATTTTTGAAGACAAAGCGGGTAACATCTGGATAGGCAGCGGTGGCGGCTTAAGTTTATACGACCAAAATACCGATTCATTTACCACGTTTGTATCCAATAAAAATGACGAGCGTACGCTTTCAAGTATGGATGTGACGTCCGTTTTTGAGGATAGCAAGAACAACATCTGGGTTGGTACCTATTCGGGGATAGACCTGCTTGATGTGAAGACAAAAAAGTTTAAAAGATTTTTATACACCAAAAACCGGGATGACATTAGCAGCCACCATATCACTTCAATTACCGAAGACAATGGCGGTAATCTATGGTTAGGTACACTGGGCGGTCTCTATCGGTTCAGCTACCCTTCAGGGGCAACAAAGCTTTACCTGCACAGCAACGATATTAACAGTTTGTGTGACGACCAGGTTAATGCATTGTTGATAAATGAAGACGGAAATTTATTGATAGGTACGGCAACCAGGGGACTTGATGTGCTTGATCTCAAAACCGATTCCTTCAAGCATTACGCAAATCAACCCACAAATAAATTCTCGTTAACCAACAACGACGTAGATGCTTTGGCCCTTGCCGGGAACAAAAAGATTTGGGTGCCTACAGAAGATGGGATTGACCTTTTTGATGAAGTTAGCGGTACTTTTACCCATTACTTAAATGACGATAGGTTTAATACCAGCGAAAATAACTCCATTGAATGTGTTTTATATACCGGCGGGATCTTGTGGCTGGGCACCTATGAATCAGGCGTTAGGTACTACGATACCAATGTAACGACATTTGATTATTATTATAAATACCTTACTGATTCCAGCAAGTTAAGCAATAACATAGTGACCTCATTTGCCGAAGAGGGTAAAGGATATTGGATTGGTACCGATGGTGGTGGATTGAACTACTTGGATACCACCTCTAAAAAATTCACACATTACTATCCACAGGCTAATAAAAATTCGATAGCCGGTAAGCACATCCTCAAGCTTTTAAAGGACAAGGATGAAAACCTTTGGATAGGTTATTATAATGCCGGCCTTGACGTGCTGAATTACAAAACAAAAAAGTTTACACATTACGCGACAGGCCGAAACCCAAGCCAGATAAGCTACTATACAGTTTTTGCGCTGGCTGAGGATAAAACCGGCGACATTTGGGTTGGCATGGACAGCGAAGGTCTCAATATCATCCACCAATCAAAGGTTGTGAAGCGATACAAGCATTCGCCTTCAGATACGCTACACTCACTATCTAACAACGATGTGCGATCACTTTACCGGGATCGAGAGGGTAATATGTGGATAGGAACTTATAGCGGGTTGAACTTATACAATCCGTCAACCGACGGTTTTATACACTTTAAAACCACCACCGGCTTAACCGGTAACGCCATTATATCGATATTTGAAGATCACAAAGGCAATATCTGGGTGGGAACGTTGGGCAGCGGCCTTAATTTACTTGATAAAAAAACGAATACACTTTCTGCCTACACCTTCTCCGACAGTTCAAGGTATTCTATCGTCAATAGTATCACCGAGGATGATAAGGGCTTTTTATGGCTGGGAACCAATATGGGCCTTGTAAAGTTTAAGCCACATACAAAAGAGTTCAGAAAATATACCGCGGCCAATAATTTACAGGGCTATGAGTTTTTTATGGGCGCTGTATTAAAGGCTAAAAATGGCAAGTTACTTTTTGGCGGTCATAATGGCTTTAATATTGTTGATCCTGATTTGCTGGTGATCAATAGAACTCAGCATAATGTTGTATTTACGGGATTTCAACTGTTCAACAAAAAGGTGGCAATAGGCCCAAATTCTGTTCTTAAACAATCCATCACGCAAACACGGGAAATTACCCTAAGTTATGATCAGTCGGTTTTCACTATTGAGTACAGTGCACTAAACTACACACTTCCTGAAATGAATTCCTATGCCTACAAAATGGATGGCTTTGAAAAAAACTGGAACTACGTAGGGCAACAGCGAAAAGCTACTTACACCAATCTAAACCCGGGCGAATACACTTTTGAAGTGAAGGCTGCCAATAGCGACGGCATCTGGAATAGTAAGCCGGCAACCATTAAAATTATTATTATACCGCCGTTTTATATGACGTGGTGGTTCAGGATATTGGTATTGATAATAATTTGCCTTATTGTTTATAGCTATTCCCGATACCGTATCTATGCTATTAAAGCACAGCGAAAGGTGCTCCAAAAATTGGTTAAAGAGCAAACGGCCGAGGTGACCAAACAATCGGAAGAGCTGCAAAGCCAGGCGGAGGAATTACAGGCTTTAAACGAGGAATTACAGGCACAGTCGGAAGAATTGATGTCCCAATCCGACTATTTACAGGAACTGAATGATGAGCTTGAAGAGCAAAAGGAGCAGGAATTACAGGCGCGCAAGGAGGCTGAAAAAGCTAATAAAGCCAAGAGCGTTTTCCTGGCCACCATGAGCCACGAGATAAGGACACCGATGAATGGTGTAATGGGTATGGCATCGCTGCTTAGTGAAACACCATTAAGCGCCGAGCAACGTGAATACGCCGATATTATTAAGGTAAGCGGTGAAAACCTGCTCAATGTAATTAACGACATTCTCGATTTCTCAAAAATAGAATCAGGCCAGATGGAACTTGATCACCATGGTTTTGACCTGAGGCATTGTATCGAAGACGTGCTCGACCTGTTTTCAGAGTCAGCTGCGAAAAAACAGTTGAACCTGTTGTACCATATAGCGCTCGGGGTTCCCGAAAAACTAATGGGCGATCAACTGCGCATCAGGCAGATCCTGCTAAACCTGGTAAACAATGCTATCAAATTCACGAGTAAAGGCGAAATCGTTGTTGAAGTAGACCAATTAGGAAAAGCCGGCACCGAACTAAATCTCGGCTTTAAGATCAAGGACACCGGCATAGGTATCCCTGCTGAAAAGCTAAAGCGCCTGTTTAAGGCATTTTCGCAGGTCGACGCATCAATTACCCGCAGCTATGGCGGTACCGGCCTTGGGCTGGCTATATGCGAGCGGCTGGTTGAGCTTATGGGTGGCGAGATCGCTATTGAAAGCGAGCCCGGAAAAGGCACTTCAGTAATATTTAACATTAAAAGCAGCCGGGATGAATCGGCATCAGTTAACCAGGGCTGTAATTTAACGGCAGTTAATGGTGCACGGGTTTTAATAATTAACCAAAGCGCAACAGCGCTTAATATTTTGCAGGAACAGCTTAAGCAATGGAATTTAACACCGGTTTGCGCTTCAACTGCGGCAGACGCGTTAAAGCATTTAAAAGATGGTAAAATCAGCCTGGTAATAACCGGCACAGAGATTCCGGGAACAGATACAGGTGAACTAATCAGCTCAATTAAAAATATCGACAAAAAGGTGCCTGTGGTATTAATCTGTTCGGTATTGGAAAAAAATAAAATTAACGATCCATCGGTGAAAGTTTTGTTGGAGCCTGTTAAGCAGCAGCAATTGTGTAATATTATGCAATCTGAACTGATGAACAGCCAACCGTCGTCGCCCGAAAAAGTAACGGCTACATTGCTTTCTGAACAATTCGCGCAAAAATTTCCGATGAGCATATTAATTGCCGAGGACAACCTGATCAATCAAAAACTTATCACAAAAGTTATCAATAAGCTCGGTTATCATCCGCTGGTGGTTAATAATGGGAACCAGGTGTTAGCGGCATTAGCAAACGATTTCTTTGATATTATACTAATGGATGTGCAAATGCCCGAGCTCGACGGATTGGAAACAACCCGTATCATCCGCAAAGGCAAACAAAAACAACCCTACATCATAGCTATGACGGCCAGCGCTATGGTTGAGGATAAAGCTGCATGTCTTGAAGCCGGAATGAATCACTTTGTTTCAAAACCCATCAGTATTGGCGATTTGGTGAATGTTTTGGAACGGTCGTACATTGAAAAGGAAGTTGACCACCATAATTAGTGAATTAGTGAGGGAGTGAATTAGCGAATGCGCATCATCCTGTTAAATTATTCTCCTGCAAACTCTTCATCAACACTTTCCCGCAGATCATAAAGCAGCCATTGTTTTTTGGCGATAGATTGCGTTTTTGACTTCAGTAATTTTATAAAATCATTCACCCCTACCGGCTCATTTCCGTTGCCGTGGATCAAAACTATGCTGCCGGCCTGCGGTTGTTGCCCTTTAGCAAGCCATGCATCGGTACCTATCGGGATCAACCCAAAATCCGTTATTTCAAACACCAACTTTTGGTCAGACACCAATCCCGGGAACCGGAAAAACACTGACGGCAGCAAGCCATTTTTTAACATTGCCATTTCCGTTTCCAGTACTTCGTAATTGATATTTGTCCCGGCTTCCAGCAAAAAGTTCTCCTTAAGCGGCAGCTTTGCGCTTACCCGGTGATTAAAGGAATGATTGATCCAGGTGATGTAAATTTCGTGATCGGCCTGCATTTTTTTCAACCACTCAAGGTCTTGGGGGTGTTGCCGCATCCAGATGCCGGTAACCGATAATGCTACGGGAACCGGGTGTTCCACCTTTTTAAATTGTTCTATAATATCGGTAAAGATTATTTTGTCGAGCGGCTTATGGCTTGGGCATAGATCCGCCGTTAAGGTAATACCGGTTTGCTTTGGCATCCCGCTTTCTATCCCTGCGTCCTGGGTATTTACCGACTGCTTTTCGGCCTTTTCAAGCGCTTTTATATAAGGCGTTGCTTTAAAAAATGTGCGGGCTTCGTCGATTGTCATTGGCTTAACCTGGTAAAAATCGGGCTCGTCTATTTTCGTTTCAAGGGTTTGCGGGTTAACCAATAAAAAATAGGTTTTGCCATCGTTTACAAACTGGCGGGTAATCATCCAATCCTGCGGGGCATGTTTGGCCCAGCCGTAAAAAACCTTATAGCCGGTAATCCTGGTAAAATTAGCCTGGGCATAACCGCTTGTTACATAAACTATACTGAATAAAAAAAGGAATGATATATAAATTAGCAGTTGTTTCATTGTAGTTTTGCAGTGCAAATAACGGATAAACTTTATTTAAGTTTTGCAACACAAATTAAGCATAACAAACTTATAATACTAAATCCGTAATCTAACATCCGAAATAAACATATGACCCGTCTATCCGTCAATATCAATAAAATAGCCACCCTGCGCAACTCGCGTGGCGGCGATAATCCTAACCTGGTACAGGTAGCAAAAGATTGTGAGCGTTTCGGTGCACAAGGCATAACCGTCCACCCCCGTCCGGATGAAAGACACATCCGTTACCAGGATGTTTTCGACCTTAGGGCGATAGTGACCACCGAGTTTAACATCGAGGGCAATTGCCAGGAGCAAAAGTTTATCGATCTCGTGCTGGCCAACAAACCCGAACAGGTTACCCTGGTTCCGGATATTTTAGGGCAGATAACTTCAAACCACGGATGGGACACGATTGCCAACCAGCAATATTTAACAGATATTATAAAGGTTTTTAAAGACGCTGGCATCAGGGTTTCTATTTTTGTTGATCCGGTTGTCGAAATGGTTGAGGGCGCCGCCAAAACAGGTACCGACCGAATAGAGCTTTATACCGAGGCATATGCACACCAATACGCTCAAAATAAAGAGCAGGCCATTGCGCCTTATATAAAAGCAGCCGAAGCAGCCGAAAAACTCGGCTTAGGCATTAATGCCGGACACGACCTTGATCTGCATAATCTTAAATACTTTGCTGAAAACATCCCCGGTTTGGATGAGGTAAGTATAGGACACGCGCTTATCAGCGATGCGTTATATTATGGATTAGAGAATACAATACAGATGTATTTGAGGCAGCTGGCGGGGTGATACTTCAGCGCTAATTCGAGGTTAGCGATTATACTCCATCGCAACGGAATCCGGTCCCATTAATTTTAAATAATGGTCATCCAGCTTTTGGATCACGAAGGCTGTATAAGGTTTATTTCCTTGATACGAGGTAAAAACGGTATCGCCTTTTGTAAAATAATCTTCACCTTCGCCGCCATCCATCGTAAAAAGTTTATCCGTTACTTGCAGCTTTGATGAACCGTCCTTTGACCTCCAGTTTCCTTCCAGCTTATTGTTTTTCTTAGGACTGGAAGTGCACGCAACCCAAAGCAAAACGAAAGCGCAACCCAAATGAATAAATATTAATGCGAACCTTTTCATAGTAATAGAACAGCAGCATCCTTTAAGTAGGATGCTGCTTTTTGACTGTTTTTTATGATGCAGGTTTATCCATCAATTCTGATTTTTTAAGATAAACGCGATGCCCCTTTTTATTGATGTAATAGTAATGTGAATGTTTGTTAATGTAAACGGTTTGCCCGTTAGGGCCACATTTACCTTCATATTTCTTGTCGACAACTACTGCGGCTCCGCTTGCTGCGGTGTGGGCAGTTGCGTGACCAACCTTTGTGGCCGTTTTACTTATTTTATGGCCAAGGGTTGAATCCTTGTGTGTTTGTGCGTTGCTGTTGGCAAATGAAAATATGCCGGCAGCAACCAATGCTACTTTAAGTACGTTTTTCATGATGGTATTTGAATTTGTTTAAATAAACTAGCTCAAATGTTCTGCCAAATGTTTCATTTCAAGCGCGGGTGGCCTTTTTTCATATAAAATGGCATATACTGCGTTGCAAATAGGCATGTTTACGTTGTACTGTTTATTAACCTGGTGTAGGCAATTTACTGCATAATATCCTTCAGCTATCATGTTCATTTCCAGCTGCGCCGATGTTACCGTATAGCCTTTTCCTATCATGTTTCCAAAAGTACGGTTACGGCTAAACTGTGAATAAGCTGTGACCAGCAAATCGCCCAGGTAGGCCGACTCCATTATGTCACGGTCAATTGGGTGCACAGCATCCACAAAGCGCTTCAGCTCGCGGATGGCATTTGCTATTAAAACCGCCTGGAAATTATCGCCGTAGCCAACGCCATGACAAATGCCGCTGGCAATGGCAAATATATTTTTAAGAACAGCGCCGTATTCAGTTCCGTAAATATCGTCAGAAACAATGGTCTTTATATACCGTGTGCTAAACATGCCTGCAAATTCAACTGCAAGGGTATTATTGCGGGATGCTATGGTTAAGTAGGATAGCTTTTCAAGTGCAACCTCCTCAGCATGACAGGGGCCGCTGATCACGATAAAATCATTGAACGAAATACCGTAATGCTGGTTCAAAAATTCGCCAATGATCTGGTTCTCGTCGGGCACAATACCTTTTATGGCGGATATTATTTTTTTACCGGCCAGGTCGGCAGGTGTTATGCCTGCAAGCGCTTCCTTTAAGAACGCTGCGGGTACATTCAGCAGCACAAAATCAGCATTGCTGATGGTGCTTTTTAAATTAGTCGAGATATTTTGCGCCGGCACACTTATTTCAACCGAACTGATGTAATTGGGGTTATGCCTGAACTTTTGCAGGTGTTGAACTGCGGACTCATTCCGCATCCACCAAAAAATTTCCTTTTCAGTGCTGTTATCGGTAAGTATCTTAACATTGGCCGTAGCCCAGCTGCCTCCGCCAACAACGGCGATCGTTTTCCTCTTATTACTCATCAACAATAAAAATGTCCTGCCAGGTTTAATTGACAGGACAAATTTAGTGATTTTATCATGAACTAGTTTGCAGTTTCCGGTTGGCAGTTTGCAGTCAGTAACTTATTTCTCAGCTTCCCATACTGCCAACTGCACACTGTCAACTGCTTACTAATTGCCCGTTGGTACAAATAGCTTACTCTTGTCTACCTTTTCAACAATCATTTTATCAGTTAATATTTTCGAAATAGTGGCAAATGGCGCCGAAACTACTTCATCGCCGCTTTTTAAACCTGAAAGGATCTGGATATAGCTGTCATCCTGGATGCCTGTTGTTACCTGCACCTGTTTTACCTTACCAGCACTGTAAACAAACACATATTCTTTTACCGGTGCAGCAATAGCTGGTTTTGATTTGTCCTCATCTTTTTTAGCACCGGTGCTGTCCTTCTTTTCCTGGCGGGTAGTAACCGACTGGATTGGAACAGATAGCGAATTGGTGTGGTTGGTGCTGATATCAACGGTAGCGGTCAATCCCGGGCGGAAGGGTACCTGGTTGTTGGCAGTTTTAACCAACAGGTCCTTATACGACTCTGGGCTTATCCTCACCTTAACGGTAAAGTTGGTCACCTGGTCGGCATTGGTACCTACCACATTGGCCGAACTACCAATTTCAATCACCCTACCGCCAAAGGTCTTACCATAAAAAGCGTCAACCTCAATTTTTGATGAATCGTTAAGCTTTATGCGGTTAATATCATTTTCATTCACGTCAACATTTACATCAAGCTGGCTCAGGTCTGATATGGTCATGATCTCGGTACCGGCAAATTGCTGGGTACCTAATACACGTTCGCCAATTTCTACCGATAGCTTTGAAACTACGCCGTCAACCGGCGCATAAATGGTTGTTTTAGCCAGGTTATCCTGAGCTTCTTTAACAGATGCGTTTGATTGAGCCAATCCATATGTAGAGCCAATAACGTTTTGCTTAGCGGCTTCCAATGCAGCCTTGGCACCTTCGTAGTTTGCCTTGGCAGCATCAAACTCGGCCGCTGTTAATACTTTATTGTTGTACAACGCCTGATCGCGTTTGTAGATCGAAGCCTGGTTTTCAAAAGTTGCTTCGGCTTGTTTAAGCATCTGGCTGGAATTGCCAACGCTTGCCTTTTGGCTATTGTAAGATGCTACCGCACGATCATAACCCGACTGCAAGATATCAGGACGGATCTTGCAAAGCAGTTGTCCCTTCTTAACCACATCGCCTTCCTTTATCGGCAGTTCAACAACCTCACCCGACACCTCAGGGCTGATCTTTACTTCAAGATGCGGCTTAATTTTTCCGCTGGCCGATACCGATTCAGAGATGTCACGATTAAGCGCCTTTTCAGTAGCAACCTGCGTTTTATCAGGCTTGCCGATAACGCCCGCAACCTTTAGCACAATAAGCAGAACGATAAGTGAGCCTAATGCGATCAGAATATATTTTGTAGTTTTTCCCATGATTCTATTTTATTTCGGAAGTCGGATTTTCGATTTCGGATTTTATTTTGATTGTGATTTTACTTTTTTCTTCCGGACTTCCGGACTTCTTATTTCTTCTTTTGGATTTGCTATCCGCACATCTTCATATTCGCACATCCGCACATCATAAAGTAATCGGGTTACCTATGTAATAGTCAATTACCTTGCTGCGGAATATTACCTGGTATTGCGCTTCTATCATATCATTTTGCGATTTGTCGAAATTTGTAACCGCTGTATTGTAATCCAGCGTGTTTACAAAACCGGCATCGTAGCGCTGCTTGGTGATATTTAAAGCTTCTTTGTTCGATTCGAATGTTTGCTTTGCAGACAAGTAACTCTTTTCAGCAGCTTCCAGGTCAAGTGTGGCCTGTATAATTGTTTTACTTAAATTGTTTTTAGCTATTTGGGTGGCCAGCTCGGCGTTCTGATAATTCAGCTTTGCTTTACGTACCGAAGTGCGCGCGGTAAAATGATTAAAAATGGGGATCTGCACACTTAAGCCTATCGACTGGTTGAAGTTGTCGCCAAACTGGTTTGTAAATGAGTATGGGCCATATATAGGTTGTACACTTGTGGCAACAACAGGTTGGCCGGTAGCTTGAACTGTTCCAATTTGTTGGGTAAAGGGGGATAAGCCAATTACTTTTTGCTTATTTTGATTGGAATAGTTTGACCCGACCCCACCAAATAACGATACCGTTGGGTAATAGCTTCCCTTAGCAACCTTTATAGCCTGGGCCGATGTTTGCTGCTGCAGTTCAGCAAGGCGGATATCGGGATTAATGGTAAAGGCTGTTTTAATTACCTCGGTGGCATCATAAATTGTGCGGATATTAGTTAGTTTGCTGATATCCGGCTTTTCAACGGCTATTTCTGTTGCTGGATCCATCTCCATGTATTGTTTCAATATCAGAATGGCAAGATCAACCTGGTTTTGGGCGTTGGTTAAATTCAACTCGGCTGTTGAAACCTGTGCCTTTGCCTGTGCAAGGTCGGCCATGGTTGCATTTTGCTGATCGAAGTTTTTCTGGGCCCTGTCTAAAGTTATTTTAGCCAGTTCAATTTGCTGTTTTGCAGCAGCCACTAGATCTTGGTCAGTAAGGATGGTAAGATAGTCGGTAACCACGTTTAAAAGCAGGTCGTTTTTTACCTTGGCAGTGCTGGTTTTGTTTACATCCAGCTGTAGTTTGTTCTGCAGGATCTGGTTGCGCAACTGCCCTCCCTGGAAAAGGGTAACAGCTACCGAAGCCTGCCCGTTAATATATAAAAACGACTGGCTGCTATAAGTATAGGTGGTTAAATTGGGGCTGCGGCCAAAGTTATAGGAAGCCTGCGGGTTAGCGCTCACAGTTGGCAACTGGTTATACCTGGCCTGCTTGTAATCTTCATTAGCCAGGCTTTCATTAACTACCGCCTGCTTAATGGTAAGGTTATTAGCGAGGGTAAGATCAACCGCCTTTTGGAGGCTTATCACTTGTTGTGCTTTTACCGAAGAACTCAGTAAAGCCAAACATACAATGCTTAAGATACCCGCCCTTGTTAGTTTAAATATATTTTGTGTCATAAGGTTATATTTGTTCACAGATCATGGTTGATAGTTCATAGCAACCGCGATAATTCCCTTTTATATAAATTATTAATAATTTTAGGCCATATTGCCAGCCTTAAAACTAACAGCGCTCAAGATAGCATGAACTATGAACCGTCAACCATTAGCTAAAAAATGTACTTGGTAAAAACCCCCTGGCTGCTTAAAAAGCTTTATCCCAATTTACTATGGAATGCAAACCGCAGCAGCCGGTGCATTTATCTCACTTTTGACGATGGACCTATACCGATTGTTACACCGTTTGTTTTAAATATTTTAAAACAGTACAATGCCAAAGCCACGTTTTTCTGCATCGGCGACAATGTAAACAAACACCCCGACATATTTGAACAAGTAAAAAACGAGGGGCACGCTATTGGAAATCATACCTATAATCACTTAAAAGGCTGGGATACAGAAGACAATATCTATCTTGATAACATTTTACAGGCCGATAAACTACTGGATACAAAATTGTTCCGGCCGCCTTATGGCCGCATGAAAAGGTCACAATTGAAGTTGCTGCAGGAAGCCAAACCGGGGCTGCAAGCTATAATGTGGAATGTATTGTCTGCTGATTTTGATTTGAATGTAACGCCAGAACAATGTTTGGATAATGTTTTGAAGAACACCAAAGGCGGGGACATAGTACTGTTTCATGATAGCCTGAAGGCAAAAGAAAGAATGGAATATGCCTTGCCGAGAGCAATGGAGGTGTGGAGCAGGGAAGGTTATGAGTTTAAATGCCTGGATCAGAACCCTTAGCGTTCTGGAATTTTAAGAATACCAAAGAAAATAAAGATTCTTTGTAATATTGAAGTATGACCGAAGCTGATCCACAATATCCATCAACCACCGATTTTGAAATTCAGAGAACTCCCTATCCGGATGTACAAAAGCTTGTCACACTTTTTTTTATCATACTGTTAAACACGGTGATTGTTGCAATACCGGCAGGGATAATTTTAGCTATTTTTCCCAAAATGCCATTTGTATACAAGTCGCTTTTTAACATCGTACTTTATGTAGCGCCAATGCTTCTTAGTATAAATTATGCTTTGCGAAAAAGCAAAAAGCAACAAGGTTATTCCATCAGCATAAATTTTAACAAAATACAGGGGTGGCTTGTGCCCGTTGTTATCATCGGCGCGCTGGCGTTAATCATCCCATTAGAATGGCTCTCCGATCTGATCCCGATGCCGAACTCAGTTAAGAAAGTATTTGAAGAAGCCTTTACAAAGGATGTTTTTTCTATTGCTACCGTTAGCATTGCAGCTCCAATTCTTGAAGAAATATTGTGCCGCGGAATTATTTTAAATGGCCTGTTAAAAAATTATCCGCCTTTTAAGGCTATCCTGATATCTGCCATATTTTTCGGCGCAATACATCTTAATCCATGGCAAGCGCTTCCGGCATTCATCGGCGGAATGTACCTGGGCTGGCTTTACTATAAAACGCAATCTGTCATCCCCGGAATGATCATTCATTTCACCATTAACTTTACCGCATCAATGATGCTGTTTTTACCGGGTCCGGAACAGGAGCTTAGAGCTTTTATGGGTATGCACAATTACATTTTGGCAATACTGGCTTCTGTTGTTGTTTTTGCCGGAATTTGCATTATCATCTATAAAAAAGCATGTGCCATTGCCGACCCTCTTTTCAATGTAGAATATCAAGAAGACTAAATCTCTTCCATAGCGATGGGTTTAAAACCCATCGCTATAAAAAAACATCACCCGCATTCAACTAATCTCTAACCGCCAGTCTCTAATCTCTATTTAGAACCTATCCAAATAACAATTGTACATTGGGCTGACTTCCTTTTACTTCTAATTTTTGTAAATTCGCCGGATTGACTCTACAGAGTCAATTTTAGTTATTATACACCTAAAAAATCAAATACAAATGGCTTTTGATTTAGATATGATCAAAAAGGTTTACGACCGCTACAGCACCCGTGTTGATGCCGCCCGTAAAGCTACCGGTAAACACCTTACTTTAACCGAAAAAATATTATATGCCCACCTGAGCGAAGGAGATGCCCAAACAGCATTTGGCCGTGGGGTTGACTATGTTGACTTTGCACCCGATCGTGTTGCTATGCAGGATGCTACTGCGCAAATGGCTTTATTGCAGTTTATGCAAGCTGGCCGTCCGCAGGTTGCTGTTCCTTCAACTGTGCATTGCGATCACCTGATCCAGGCTAAAGTTGGCGCTGACGCTGACTTAAGCACTGCCAAAGATGTGAACCGCGAGGTTTATGATTTCCTGGCCTCCGTTTCTGATAAATACGGACTGGGTTTCTGGAAACCTGGTGCAGGTATTATTCACCAGGTTGTGTTGGAGAACTATGCATTCCCGGGTGGTATGATGATCGGTACCGACTCACACACACCTAACGCAGGTGGTTTGGGTATGATCGCTATTGGCGTTGGTGGCGCTGATGCCTGCGACGTTATGGCCGGGCTGCCATGGGAACTAAAATTCCCTAAACTTATTGGTGTTAAATTAACCGGTAAATTATCAGGCTGGTCCTCAGCTAAAGACGTTATTTTGAAAGTTGCCGGGATCCTTACTGTAAAAGGTGGTACAGGCGCCATTGTTGAATATTTTGGCGAAGGTGCACGTTCACTTTCTGCTACCGGTAAAGGTACCATTTGTAACATGGGTGCTGAGATCGGCGCAACTACTTCGATCTTCGGATATGATGAAAAAGCAGCAACTTACCTGAGCGGTACAAAACGTGCCGACATTGCTGAGCTTGCTAACGCGATAAAAGAACACTTAACAGGTGATGATGAAGTTTATGCAAATCCTGAACAATATTTTGACCAGGTTATCGAGATAAATTTATCTGAACTTGAACCACATGTAAATGGTCCATTCACACCGGATCTGGCATGGCCTATCTCGAAATTTGCTACTGCAGTTAAAGAAAACGGCTGGCCTACAAAACTGGAAGTTGGTTTGATTGGTTCATGTACCAACTCATCTTATGAAGATATTACCCGTTCGGCATCTATTGCTAAACAGGCAATTGATAAACATTTAGTAACTAAGGCAGAGTTTACCATCACTCCGGGTTCGGAGCTGGTGCGCTATACCGTTGACCGTGATGGCTACCTCGCTACATTTGCCGAAATGGGCGGTGTAGTTTTGGCAAACGCCTGCGGCCCGTGTATTGGCCAGTGGGCGCGTCATACCGACGATCCTACCCGTAAAAACTCGATCATCACTTCATTCAACCGTAACTTTGCGAAACGCCAGGATGGTAATCCTAACACCCACGCGTTTGTAGCATCGCCGGAAATTGTTACAGCCTTCGCGATAGCAGGTGATTTAACCTTCAACCCGCTTACTGATACGCTGACCAACGAAAAAGGCGAACAGGTTAAGCTTGACGAACCATTGGGCATCGAAATGCCGATCAATGGTTATGCGGTTAAGGATGCAGGTTACCAGGCACCGGCTGAAGACGGCAGCCAGATCAATGTAATTGTTGATCCTAAATCATCACGTTTGCAATTGCTTGATCCTTTCTCTGCATGGGAAGGCACTGATATCACCGGCTTAAAACTGCTGATAAAAGCCAAAGGTAAATGTACTACCGACCATATTTCAATGGCTGGCCCATGGTTGAAATTCCGTGGCCACCTGGATAATATCTCGAACAACATGCTGATCGGCGCTATCAACTACTTTAACTTAACAGCCGACAGTGTTAAAAATGAATTAACCGGCGAATACGGACCGGTTCCTGCTACCCAGCGCGATTACAAAGCGCATGGTATAGGAACAATAGTTGTAGGCGACGAAAACTACGGCGAAGGCTCATCACGTGAGCATGCTGCTATGGAACCGCGTCACTTAGGCGTTCGTGCTATCCTGGTAAAATCATTTGCCCGCATCCACGAAACCAACCTTAAAAAACAAGGTATGCTCGGCATCACTTTTGCCGACAGCAACGATTACGAAAAGATCCAGGAGGATGATACCATCGACATCACCGGCTTAACTACTTTTGCTCCTGGCAAACAGTTAACCGTAGTGCTGCACCACAAAGACGGTTCTACAGAATCATTTGCAGTAAACCATACTTATAATGCACAGCAGATTGAATGGTTTAAAGCTGGTGGCGCGCTGAATATCATCAGGAAGCAAATGGCTTCGTAAGCTAAAAGTTTAAAGACCAAAGCAGAAAACAGCTTTCTGCTTTAAGCATATAAAAGCCTTCTCATTTTTTGGGGAGGCTTTTTTTATATTTATACAATCCTATTTAATAATTTATGAGAAAATATTTCTTTATCACCGTCTGCTTTTGTATGCTGTTGATTTCCTGCAGTCAGCCATCCCTTTACACAGGCATTAAATATCCGAAAACGAAATCTGTGGATGTGTTTTATTCTGCCGGTGAAGTTAAGCGGCCCTACAAGGTGATGGGGCGTATCATCGCTCATAAGTACTCCCGCGATATTCTAAAACAAAACCTGGCGCATGATGCAAGGCGGGCCGGAGCCGATGCTGTAATTATTATTGGGGATGATTCCTCTGTTACGGGAAAACCAAACCGTGTAGCCGCTGATGCTATTAAATACGACAGGTAACGATTCACCGTTCCAGTTTGTTGACCATTGCAATAATCGTTTTGGGCGGGTTAATGCTGGTGGATAGCCTGCCGTCACTTATTTTCAACGGATTTGAATATATTCAAAACGATACCACCTATTCCAAAATACGAGACAATCGGGCAACCCCATACTTGGTATCGAACTTTTTAAAAGTAGTTGTGGGCTATTTTATGGTTGCCGATAGCCGGTTAGTAGTGAACTTTATAGAGCGGAAAAGAAGGAAGGCTAACTAAAGATTTACGAAGTTTAACTCGTAATGATTCGTTTTCAGCGGCCTCGTTGAGGGCTGCACCGTTTAAAAACTTCGTAAATCTGATAACTTCAAACGGTTAGACAATCTTAGCATTTACCAAAGCGATTATCTTTTCCTCCAGTTTCATAGTCTTCAGCTCAATCTCATTTCCTTTAGCAATAATATCGTCAATAAACACTTTGTCCTTATACCCCGAAGCATTGATCTTCACATTCATAAAGGCACCAATAACCGCGCTGCGGGCGCAAAGGGCGGCAACGCCTGCATCGGTTACCGAGTTTGGATTACCGGTTTCGGCCATGGCCTTTATTACGGTTAAGCTTCCGTAAGCTGCCTGCATTACCTTAAACGGAATTTCAATAGCGTATTTGGTGGCATCCTGGATGGCCTTATCCCTTGCGGCCTTTTCTTCTTCTGTAGCTTTTGACAAACTGAACGCCTCCATTATTTTGTTGAACGCAGCTGTATCCTCGTCTACTAATCTTACCAGCTCATCTTTATATTGCTGACCCTTCTCCGCCCAGTCGCTGAATTCCTTCCACCTGTTGTCCCAACCTTTTTTGTGCGATGAAAGATTGGCAACCATGGTTGCCAAAGCAGCGCCCAAGGCACCCATATAAGCGGATATGGAACCACCGCCCGGTGCAGGGCTCTCGCTCGCTGTTTCATCGGCAAAATCAATCAACGTCATGGAGGCTAGTTTGGACGATGCCTTGTCCTTCAGTAAATATTCTATAATCCTTTCCTCAGGAACGAATGGCGAAAGCTCAGCAAGTCCCATTGATTTTATGGCGATCTTGATCAATTCCCTTTCACTCACACCAACGGAGCGCTGCTGTTTCAGCAGGAAATATTTACCGGCGTCAAGCATTGCTTTTAAGGGAACTAAACCCACCAGCTCGCTGCCTGTTACCCGCATACCGCGTTCTGCTGCTTTGGTGCAAACTTCATCAAAGGCTACATGTAAAGGGGTAATTTCAATATTGGTAAGGTTCATGGAGATCTGGGCTATGCCATACTCTTCAATGTACCAGCCAATAGCTTTTACTGATTTTAACGAACCGGGAATAGACTTTGGCTTACCGTTTTCATCATTAATTATTTTACCGTTGATCGGGTCACCCTCACGCATTACCCTGCCTGCCTCGCGCACATCAAAGGCAATGGAATTTGCCCTGCGGGTTGAGGTTGTATTCAGGTTGACGTTATAGGCGATCAAAAAATCGCGTGCACCAATAACCGTTGCCCCGCGTTTTCCGTCAAATTCTGCCGGACCAAAATCAGGCGCCCATTCAGGTAGTTTTATCTTCTTAAAAAATCCTTCATACTCTCCGGCACGGATCACCGAAAGATTATTTCGCTTTTTATCTGCCTGTGCGTATTCATATAAATAAGCCGGGATCCCCAATTCCTCACCAACCCGTTTTGCAAGTTTTTTAGCATACTCCGCAGTTTCCGCCATGCTGATATTCGCAATCGGGATCAGCGGACAAACATCGGTTGCGCCCATCCTCGGATGTTCGCCCTTGTGCTTGCTCATATCTACCAGCTCGCCTGCCTTTTTTATCGCTAAAAAAGCAGCCTCGATAACAGCATCCGGCTCGCCCACAAAAGTTACCACGGTACGGTTTGTCGCCTTACCGGGATCCACGTTCAGCAGCCTTACACCCTCAACAGATTCAACCTCGTTGGTGATCTGTTTAATGATATCAAGGTTTACACCTTCAGAAAAATTGGGAACACATTCGATGAGTTGTTTCATAGAGATTAGAGGCTATAGACCAGAGATTAGTTGTTTTATTTTATACTTAGATATTTAAAAAATCAGCGCAATCATTTAATCAAAAAAATCAGCGGTCGGTTTTAAGCGCCCCTGCTGATACAGGATCTCCCTATAATCATTAACCGGGTACACTTGCAAATCAGCTTTCATCCCCACATCCAAATTCCCCCTGTCGGTTAAATTTAAGGCTTTTGCTGCGCGATAGGTTAACCCGGCGAATACTTCGGCCGTGCTTAGCTTTTCGGCGGCGCTCATTACGGCGGCTTGCATTAACAGGTCGCCCATTGGGGCGGAGCCAGGGTTCCAGTCGCTGGCGATGGCAAGGCATGCACCGGCATCGAGCAATTTTCGTGCAGGCGCATAGGGCATTCCTAAACCAAGCGATGCGCCGGGTAAAGTTACGGCAACAGTATTCGAGCTGGCTAATAATTTTATTTCCTCATCCCCGCTGGCCTCCAAATGATCTGCAGAAACAGCGTCAACGTTTACGGCTACTTTGCTTCCGCTGGTAGTAAACTGGTCGGCATGCACCGTAATGTCAAAACCCATTTGTTTGGCTTTATTCAGGTAGGTGGTCGCGTTATCAGCATTGAACGCGCTTTGCTCTATAAATATATCTACCCTGTTAGCCAGGTTTTCTTTTTTAACGATAGGAAGCAGATCCGTTAAAATATGCTCCAAATACTCAATTTGACTTCCGTTAAAATCTTTCGGAACCATGTGAGCAGCTAAACAGGTGGCAACAATGGTTGCGCTGGTTTGACTAGCTGCCGCCTTAACAGCGCGTAGCTGTTTCAATTCCTGCTCAACGGATAGTCCGTACCCGCTTTTTACCTCAATGGTAGTTACTCCCTCAGATAAATGACGTTCAATTCTTTTTAATAACAGTTCGGTTAATAAGGCTTCATCGGCTGCACGCGTTTGGGTTACCGAATCCCAGATGCCGCCGCCGGCTTTGGCAATTTCCAGGTAGGTTTTCCCCTGGATACGCATAGCGTAATCCTTTGCCCTGCTGCCTGCAAAACAGATATGCGTGTGGCAATCCACAAAGCCGGGAAGCAGCACGCCATCACCTTCAATTTCATTTATTTGTGCTGACGGGTTTTGCTTGCGCAGTGTTTCAAAACCCCCAACAGCTAATATCAGCCCGTTTTCAACCACGATTCCACCATTAGAAATGACCTGTAGTTGATCATCCTTTAATGCGCCTTTTAAAGGCATCCCTGTTAAGGGCAGAATTTGGGTGAATGGACCGTGTAATATTTTCATGTTAGTAGATTATTGTCTGAATCAGAATTTTTCACCTATTGTTTGTTTTCTAAGGCGTTCAAGAAGACTATGCCGTTTTCAGAATTATAAAATTTTCAGAATATCAGGAAGCTAATTTTGTTAATTCTTAAATTCTGTAAATTCTGATTCAGATGGCTTACCAAATTTTCAAATCAAACCGCTCCGCCCAATCCTTTGCCTTATCATAGCCCGCATCAGCATGACGAAAAATCCCCATCGCCGGATCATTATATAATACCCTGCTTAAGCAAGTTGCTGCGCGATCCGTTCCATCGGCCAAAACGACCATGCCTGCGTGTTGCGAGTAACCCATACCCACACCACCGCCATGATGAAAAGATACCCATGTGGCACCACCCGCAGTATTCGACATTAAGTTCAATAATGGCCAATCTGATACCGCATCTGATCCATCCAGCATTGATTCAGTTTCCCGGTTTGGCGACGCAACCGAGCCGCAATCCAAATGGTCGCGGCCGATCACTATCGGGCCTTTTACTTTACCTGTTTTTACCAAATCGTTAAACAATAGGCCCGCTTTTTCCCTGTCGCCCATACCCAGCCAGCAAATTCGTGCAGGCAGGCCCTGGAACGAGATTTTTTGTTGTGCATTGGTGAGCCATTTGATCAATGGTTTATCGTCCGGGAATAACTCCATCAGTGCGCGATCTGTAGTAAAAATATCCTCCGGATCGCCGGATAATGCTACCCACCTGAACGGTCCCTTACCCTCACAAAATAGGGGGCGGATATATGCCGGGGTAAAGCCCGGAAAATTAAAGGCATCGCCCTCACCGCCCTGTCGTGCAAATTCACGCAGGTTATTGCCGTAATCGAATGTTATGGCGCCGCGTTTTTGCAGTTGCAGCATCAGGCCCACGTGCCTTGCCATACTGGCTAATGAAAGCTGTTTATATTCTGCCGGATCACTTGTTCTTAATAACGAAGCAAGCGTTAAGGTTAAGCCGTTAGGAATATAACCATTCAGCGGGTCATGTGCCGATGTTTGGTCGGTTAGCATATCGGGGATAAAGTTATCAAAAAGCAATTTTCCCAGCATATCACCTGCATCGCTTACTAAACCAACAGATAGCGTTTCACCTTTTTGCATGGCATCCTTTACCCAGGTAATGGCCTCATCGTAACTATGGGTCATCCGGTCGATGTATTGGCTGTCCAATCGTTTCTGTATGCGTGTTTCATCAACATCCGCCCCTAAAAAAACAGCGCCTGCCATGGTTGCGGCCAATGGCTGAGCGCCACCCATTCCGCCTAAACCGGCGCTAACTATCAGCTTTCCAGTTAAGTCGTTATTAAAATGCTGTTTCCCGGCCTCAACAAATGTTTCATACGTGCCCTGTAAAATTCCTTGCGTACCGATATAGATCCAACTGCCCGCCGTCATCTGCCCGTACATCATTAATCCTTTCGACCGCAATTCATTAAAATGCTCCCAATTTGCCCATGCAGGCACCAAATTACTGTTGGCAATCAGCACACGCGGTGCCTCCGGGTGACTACGGATAATCCCCACCGGTTTACCGGACTGCACTAATAAAGAATGATGTTCATCCAATTCCAACAGCAACTCAATGATCTTGCGTAAAGCTTCCGGGTTGCGGGCGGCCTGGCCTATCCCACCGTAAACTACCAGCTCATCGGGGTTTTCAGCAACCTGTCCGTCAAGGTTGTTGAGCAACATGCGTAAAGGCGCTTCTGTTTGCCAGCTTTTGGCGTGCAGCTGCATACCACGAGGGGCCTTATACACCGGGTGGTTGGCGTAGGTTTTAATAAATTCCGAATTCGTCATCGTTCAAATTAATTTGGTGAGCGGTTGCTGTATTATTGGCGAGGGCTAAAAATGAGCCGTCGGTAATTATTTTGTGTAAAGCGTTGATATCGTCCGACAGGATGCGGTCGTCGTCAATAAATGAAACGTGTTCACGTACCAGGGCATGGCACGCCTCAACTACCGCGGTCGATCTTAATGGTCGCCTGAAATTTATAGCTTGAGCCGCATAAAGCAGCTCGATAGCCTGGATGTATTCCAAATTGTCTATCACCTGGTTCAGCTTGCGCCCGCTGATGGACCCCATGGAAACATGATCTTCCTGCCCTAAGGACGTCGGCACGCTATCAGCGCTGGCCGGGAAACAAAGCGTTTTATTTTCGGTAACCAAAGCTGCCGTGGTATATTGCGGGATCATCAATCCGGAATTTAAGCCTGCGTTATTGATCAGCAACTTGGGCAAGCCATACCTGCCCTCACTCATTAAATAACAACGGCGGTCGGCAATATTTCCTAATTCTGCTGCCGCGATGGTAGCATAATCCAACACCATAGCCAAAGGCTGGCCATGGAAGTTTCCGCCACTAATAGTGTCTTCAGCATTAAAAACTATAGGGTTATCGGTAACCGAATTCAGTTCAATCTCGGTTAATTCCTTCAAATGCAACCAGGCATTGCGCGATGCGCCGTGTACCTGCGGCATACAACGCAGGGAGTATGGATCCTGCACCCTATCGCAGTTAACATGCGAATTGCAGATCTCCGAATCCTTCAATAAGGTATGCAGGCGTTTGGCAACCAGCTTTGTTCCCTTATAAGGGCGCAACTGGTGCAGCCTTTCGTCAAACGGCCGGGCGGAACCCATTAGCCCCTCCAACGACAGCGCACCGATCAGGTCGGCCCGGTTCAGTGCATCATCAAGCCGTTGTACGGCTTTTATAGCAAATGCAAGGATAAATTGTGTGCCGTTGATTAAGGCAAGGCCTTCTTTCGGTCCTAAAACCAGGGGCTGCAAACTATGGGATGCCAATACCTTTCCGGCGGGCAAGCGTTCTCCCTTTTCAAACACTTCACCAAAACCAATCAACGGTAAAAACAGGTGCGCGAGGGGAGCCAAATCGCCGGAAGCGCCTACTGAACCCTTTTCAGGCACAACCGGGATAATATCATTATCGATATGCCAGATAATACGCTCGAGTGTTGCTAACGCGATCCCGGAAAATCCTTGTGCCAACGCCTGCACCTTGCAGATCATCATCAGCTTGGCAATTTCCTGCGGGATGGGATTACCTACGCCAACGCTGTGGCTCTTTAACAAATTGCTTTGCAGCAACGAAGTATCAGCTTCGGAAATGCGGGTGTCGCAAAGCGGACCAAACCCAGTATTGATGCCATACACTGCCTGCCCGGCATGGACTATTTTTTCAACCTCACGCCATGAGTTTTGGATCTTTTCAGCAGCATCGGCATCAATAACACCTTTTACCTTCCTGCTGGCAATGTCCAAAGCGGTGCCTATGCTTAAATGGCTGCTGCCATAATTAAATATGTTACTCATTGGCTGCGGCATTTACTTCAACATTTAATTTATCGCTGATCCTGTCGGCAAGATTGGCCGACCGAAAAGCATTTTCCAATGCGCTAATGCTCGGCAGGAGTTCCTTACAAGCGGGATCATTATTCAATACTTCATTCATCGCCAAAAGAATGGCATCCCACACCGGCATGATCTGCGTGAGCAAAGTCCTGCCGCTATCTGTCAACTGTACCAATTGCCTACGGCCGTCATCGGCACAGGTAGCACTGGTAACCAGTTTTCTATTTTTCAAATTTGTGATCAGCTGGCTCGCCGCCGGGTGTGAAACCTCGGTTTGTTCGCTCAGTTCCTTTATAGAAAGCGATTCGTTCTTTGATAGTAAATAAAACACCGGGAACCAGCTGGCATCAAAATCGATCCGCTCATTTTGGTAAGCCCGGTTAATTTCGGCCAGGAAACCCTCGCTCAGCCGCCGTAACCGGCTGCCTAAAACAAGGTATCCCAAACTTTGATATAAATTCATGGACGCAATTTATATAAGTACTTATATAAATGCAAATAAAACTAAGATTTTTAAGATTAATTGGATTTTAGGAATTTCTAGATCGGTACTTTGCGTTGTTACTATCCGTTTTGAACTCTGATTAAAGGATTAAAAGGTTTCATGATTAGGAAACATCAAGGCAATCCTAAAATCCTTTAATCATGGTTCAAACACTAAACGTCGGGATATACCTTTCCCTTATCAAATTGATATGATGCTGCTCGTGCCCGGCAATGTGGTAGGCCAGGGCGCGAACGCTGGCGTTGTTGGCAGTGCCGGTGCCTTTTCCTATCCGCATAAACGGATCTTCGGGCAAGCCGTTGAACATTGTTAGTGTCGCCATTCGGACGGCCAGGTATTCGTCGAAAATATTATCTAGGTCGCGCTCGTTGGCTTTTGAGTAGTGCGTATAACTGTCCTGGTCGAAGCCGATGAGGTTATTTTGCTCATTTCGGGCGAAGCGGAGGGCGCGGTAGGCAAATATGCGCTCGTCATCAATAATATGAACCAGGGTTTCCTTAATGCTCCATTTGCCTTCAGCGTAGCGGTGATAGAGCATTTTCTCTGGCAGACTATAGATCAATTCCTTCACAGTCATGAAATTTTCCTTCATATGCTCCAGCACCAGACCATCGTCAGGCAGCAATTTCATGTACATGATGGCGTACGGCGGATATTCACCTTCAAGGGGTTTGGGAATCGAACGCAAGGTTTTAAGCATGATAAACTATAATTACAATGTTCCTTTACTATGCTGCTTCCCCCATTTTATCATTTCATCAACAGCCGGAGTAAGGGTAAAGCTGTAGGTGGTCAGCTTATATTCTATAGATACAGGGTGGGTATCGTGCACAACGCGCAGTACGAGTTTATTGGCTTCCAGGTCCTTTAATTCCTTTGAAAGCACACGGGTAGTAATGTTAGGGATATTACGCTGCAGATCGCGAAAGCGGGAAATGCCGGAATACATGGAGATCAATATCGGTAGTTTCCATTTTCCGTTTATTACCGCCAGGGTGGTTTGTAAATACCTGATCTTGTCGGAAATTTTACTAACGTCCTGTTTCATAATGATATGCTTTAATGATTTGGTATTAAATGTATATCGAATCACAGAAATAAACAAATCTTTATTTCTGTTGTCCCATGGCAGTATTGGCGCCAACGTGGCCGAATCCTGCAGCCTGCGTGATGCTTTAAAGGTGGAGATAAATGTGTTTACAAACAAATAATCGCGTTAAAATTCTTTGTTATAATTATTTATTTCCATAATTTTATAAGTACAAACCCTAATACCTTAAATCTATGGAAAACACAGACGCAACAGGCCAGCCTGCTGCTTTATTACTACACGTTAACCAGATTCTACCATTTGAAAATATTGCCCTTGCGTTTTCGGGCGGCGGCTTCCGCGCGGCCTCATTTGCGCTGGGTGTGTTATCATATTTAAACAATACGAAATTCAGTGACCCCGCCGATCCGCTTAACGGTACTTCTCTGCTGCACCAGGTTACTTTCATATCGTCGGCATCAGGCGGCACAATTACCGCAGCACTATATGCGCTGTACAATTCAGGTGGCAAAACATTCGCGGAGTTCTATGTTAAACTGTTTGAAACATTGCAAGGTGAGCAGATCCTGAAAAATGCGCTCGAAATACTATCAGATAAAGCACGGTGGAGGAACCGTCCGGAAAAAAGTCGCAACATCATTAACGCATTCGCCATGGCTTATGACGAGTATATTTTTGAGGGAAGTACGTTAAAGGCGCTTGGTAAAATCAGCAAAGGCTCACACTTACAGGAAGTTTGTTTCAACACTACCGAATTTTATACCGGATTGTCGTTCAGGCAGGACAAAAAGTTAGTTTACGACAGTAAGCCTGACAAATATTTTAAGTTTGGGAACCATATTATATTTCTTGACGAGGCGGTAGCCGATGAATTAAAGCTAAGCGATCTGCTTGCAGCCTCATCCTGTTTCCCTGCTGGGTTTGAGCCCATTATTTTCCCAAACGATTTTACGCACCAGGGGTTAACCGAAGATACCCTTAAAAAAGCCCTAACCATGCAGCCGCAAACCGGCGACAAACAGGAAAGGGAGTTTATCAGTAAAAAACGGGTTGGCTTTATGGACGGCGGCATAACCGATAACCAGGGCCTGCAAAGCATGATGGATGCCGACCGCCGGCGAATAGAGCGTGAAACCGATTACAAGCCATTTAACCTGATGCTGGTAAATGATGTCGGCAGCCATTTTATCAAGCCTTATGTAATGCCCGCCGCTCCCCACAAAGGCGGATTGAGCCTCAGCGCCGTAAATCTTATCGTTATTGCCTGTTTTATAGCAGCTGTGGGCATTACCGTTGCGGGTGTCTGTCTTCATTGCACCGCCTTAACCATAGTTGGCAGCATCCTTGTCCCGCTTCCATTAGTTTTTATGGGGATTGTATTATGGGTGAGGAAGAAGGTCTTTAACGTAACGGCATCAGGTACACCATCCGGCATATTGAAAAGCTTTACAGAGCGCATAGTGCTGTTGCTTGTAAAATATTTTACAAAAACCCCGATGCCTGTGCTCAAGCAAATGTTGCTTGCAAGGGCCGACTCAGTAATGCTACTTAATATGAGCGTTTTTTTAAAGCGGATAAGGCAGTTGCTTTATAATACATTTTATGGATCGCCGGAGTGGAAGAACCGTGGCAAGGGGAACCACATTTACGATCTGTCCTTCTCGAACAATATTAACCGCACACGCAATCCTGTGCCGCCGCCGATGGAACCCAGCCGCGACTTACAAATAGTGGCTCAGGTAGCATTCAATATGGGCACTACATTATGGTTTGATAAAACGGACTGCCTGCAGGAGCATGATGAAGCCTGCATTATTGCCTGTGGCCAGTTTACCACATGCTATAACCTGCTTGAGTATACCGACAGGCTGCTTAAAAACCCATCTGCCTTTGCTCCTGCTTACCTTAACCGGCTGGTTACGTTAAAACAGCAATTAACAGACGACTATGAACGATTTAAGGCCGACCCGTTTTTTATGTATAACGATGCGGGCCGTGAGTATAAGATTGCGAACTTTAAGGCATTGAGTGTGAAGGATATTCCGTTCCCGACGAATTGGGCGTAAAGAAACGAGATTCTTATTTCGGTGATATGTCCAAATTTAATATTATTATTGAACTGCAATATCACAATTACAACAATGGAACCAAACCTTGAACAACTGCGGAAAAATTACGAGCAATTCGACGACAAAAAACTTATCCGTATAGCCAGCGAAGAAGCTGCCGGCCTTCGCCCGGAAGCGCTAAATTTATTAAAGCAAATAATAAAGGAACGTGGGCTCTCCGCCGACGTGGCAAAAGCAGCAGAAGTGCAGACAAAGGAAGTAAAGGCGAGCGACCTCGCAGATTACACCGAAATGTTAAGAAATCTTCCATGTCCTTTTTGTAATGGTGTAGGAGAGAAATTAAATGCCACAATTGTTGCCAACGTTGTAAGCCTTGTTGTTTTTACCCATTACCGAAAAGAAGTAAAAATCGGATGCCCTCAATGCCTTAATAAGCAAAACAACAATGCAATGATAAAGACCGCCCTTTTAGGTTGGTGGGGATTTCCATTTGGTATTATCCGTACCCCTCAAGCCTTAATCTTAAACAACAAGAGAAAGGCCGAAAATGATATGTATGAAGCAAATGATTTGTTCAGAGGCTTTGTTTACGGAAGAATCGGCAGAATTGAGGCCAACAGAAATAACCCGGAAGGATTGCAGGATATAATTACCCATATCAGGTAAACCTGCGTGCTACTCCTCCCCCAATATCCTGAACACCATACCATCCATATCTTCGCTGATCCTCAACTGACAGGCGAGGCGGCTGTCGTATGCGGCATCAGGCAAGGTGTCCAGCAGGTCAAGCTCCTGGTCAGAGGGATGGAAATATTTTTCGGGACCCTCTAAAACCTGTACATGGCATGTTGCGCAAAGCGCCATCCCCCCGCAGGTGGCCAATATTTGGTGGTCTGTTGCCTTCAAAACCTCCATCAAACTTAAACTTATATCTTCAGGTATTTCCACAGGCCGACGGCTGCCGTCTCTGTCTTCAATAGTTAAATTAATCATATTATTTGAGGTAAAAGCTAAAAGCAGAAAGCTTAAGCTTTTGTAGTGTTGTTTATAATTATCTTTTGGCTTTCAGCTTTAGTCTTTGGGCTTTCTGCTTAACATCAGCTTAAAAAGCACTCACTCCATAAACAGTAGTGTATTTAAAGCTTAGTTTCTGATCGGGATAAACCTGTTTAAAAGCACTTTGCGCCATTAGCGCAGCCTCATGAAAACCACAAAGGATCAGTTTCAGCTTACCGGGATAAATATTGATATCGCCAATAGCGTACACGCCTTTTACGTTTGTGCTGTAATCAACCGTATCCACCATAATGGCGGATTTATCTACATTCAATCCCCATTCAGCTATCGGGCCAAGCTTTGGGGTGAGGCCAAATAGCGGGATCAGGTTATCAGCGGCAATAACAGAAGTTTGGTTTTCGCGGTCAACAATTTCTACCTCCTGTAAATGCCCGTTACCGCTGATTGCTTTTATATGCGCCTGTAGAATAAGGTTTATCCGTCCCTGCTTAGCGAGTTCAAAAACTTTTTCGGCACTGTCAGGTGCGCCACGGAATGTATCGCCGCGATGGATGAGTGTAACCTCGTCGGCAATATCTGCAAGGAAAATAGTCCAGTCCAGCGCAGAGTCACCGCCGCCGGCTAATACCACCTTACGGCCGCGGTAAGCTTCCGGATTTTTTACCATATAAGCCACACCCTTACCCTCGAATTCCTCCAAATGATCTATAGCCGGCTTGCGTGGCTCGAAGCAGCCGAGTCCACCCGCAATTACTACAACTTTACTATGTACCTCTGTACCATCACTTGTAGTGGTAATAAATGAACCATCTTCCAATTGCTGTAATTCGTTAACGCGTTCGCCTAATGAAAATGTGGACTTAAAAGGTTCTATCTGTTCCATTAAGCCATCAACCAATTGTTGGGCGTTGACGGTTGGGAACCCAGGGATATCATAAATCGGCTTTTGGGGGTAGATCTCGGAGAGCTGACCGCCAACCTGCGGTAAAACATCTATTAAGTGGCAGCGCATTTTTAAAAGCCCCGCTTCAAAAACGGCAAATAAACCAACAGGACCGGCGCCTATAATGCAAATATCAGTATTAACAAGTTCCATAAAATTACCATTAAAATAATAATTAAAGGTCTTGTTTATTATAACTTTTTACTAATGACAAATAGTAATTATCGATTACTTTAAGTTATAGCTTGCCAGGCAGAATCTTTTGAAGAGATCAATAAGCTTTGAGTTTTTACCCTGTAACTGGATGAACTGAAACGTGCGGAAGATCTCCATTCCTTTAATTTCAATAATGCTCAATTCATTATATTTAAGCTCACTTATCACCGATTGAATGGAGAGGAAGGTGGCGGTTTCTGAATACAGCAGGTACTGTTTTATGGCGATGCTGCTTTCCAGCCTGATCTCAATTTGCAGCTCCTTCGGATTGATGCCGACATCGCTTAAAGCATTAAAAATAATATCAAGCGTGCCGGAACCTGCTTCCCGAAGTATCAACGGAATGTGCAGTAATTGTTTTGGGGTGATCTCTGCTTTTTTAGAGAGTTGATTATTGGCCCGGGTTACCAGCACAATCTCGTCCTTGGCAAAGGGCGCGTAGGCAATTTGCGGATAGTGGGCGGCGCCTTCCACTATCGCGATATCTATTTTTTCGGCTAACACCAATTGGGTGATCACATCCGTGTTGCCTTGGATAAACGTAAAATTTACGGCTGGATAAGTTTTCTTGAACAGCGCAAGGATCTTAGGTAAAATGGTTTGGGCAACGGTTGTACTTGCACCAATATGAACCGTACCAGCTTCCATGTTGTTTAACTGGGCAAGCTCTGTTTCCAGTTCGGTGTAGGTTTGGAAGATCTTTTCAGCATATTGCAGCATGATCTTTCCGGCGGTGGTTAATACTATACTGTTGCCATTCCGCCTGAATAATTGCACATTCAACTGATGCTCCAATTCCTTTATGTGCTTTGTAACGGCTGGCTGGGTAATAAATAGCTCGGCAGCAGCTTTGGTGAAGCTGAGCCTTTGTGCGACAGTATGAAATACCTTTAGCCGAAAATCGAAGATCATTAAAAGCGAAGATAGGGAAGAAAGGAGGTAAAAGCTAAAGGCTGAAAGCAAAAAGCTTCCCGCTTTTAATAAGAGCAGCTTTCGGCTTTGCGTATTTGGCTTTTAGCTCTTCTTCGCCGTAGCCACAATCACTATTCCGCCAATTAATAAGATCCCGCCCAAATATGGTGGCCAGTTCACTGATTTCTGCTTATCTACAGAGATCTGCAGGGGGCCTGCATCTACAATCTTTTCTTTTTTTGTATAGGTAAATCCGGTCCATATCAGCATGGCGGCGCCTATAATAATAAGTACAATTCCAATGGTCCTGTTCATAGTACTGCTTTATAACACAAGTAGTAATTGAAGAAATTGTTTGGCTGCCGGTAACAAGATTTATGACTTTAGGCTATGACTCTTTCCTAGCGTTTAATAAGTTTTTAGGCACAATTCTTAACACCGAGATCACTATCCTGAAACCATCCGGATCAGTAAAGGTGATGCCGTTGTTTATCCAATACGGGTTTTTAGGATATACGGGCCGAACCCCGTTTGCTATGAACTTTTGTTTAATGTTATTGAATTCCTCAACGGATTCGGCATAAAATACCAACAGGTCGTCATTGTCGGGGTAGTGAACCGGGGAAAGATTAGAGGTGGTAAACTCCAGGTGCCAGTCGGACCCGGGGAGGCCCAGGAACACCCCATCGTAGTTATGATGATTCCTAAATTCGCCCAAAACTTTTAAGCCTAAAACCCTGCCGTAAAAGTCGATAATACGGTTTAAATTTTTTGTATGCCTGGCGGTTCTGAACTTCATCGTTTATAATTTCAAAGCTACTGGAAAAGAACCAAGATTCAAGAGCCAGGAATCAAGATTAATTTGGTAACTTAATAGGCATTTCTCTTGACTCTTGACTCTTGACTCTTGACTCTTGACTCTTGACTCTTGACTCTTGACTCTTGACTCTTGACTCTTGACTCTTGACTCTTGACTCTTGACTCTTGACTCTTGACTCTCGACTCCTGACTCCTGACTCCTGACTCCTGACTCCTCCGCTCATTCCCCAAAGGAATGCTTTATAAATTAGTAAGTGTTAATTGTTGACAATTGTTTTTGTACTTTCATGCCATACTAATCTCAATAGTTTGCTTTTAAATTTATTGATGAGTTGATTTAATGCTGCTGCTTATTTTGGAGGATAATTATAATACCCAACCTGCTTTAGTGGAGTTACTTTTGCGCCGCGACCCAAAAGGTTGTGAGCATTTATGTGAAACCTATTCTGCTAAACTTTACGGATACATTATAAGAATGGTTAATAATCCTAAAATTGCAGACCAATTGCTTGAAAAAACATTTAAGACGATCTGTAAAAACATTCATCAATTTAAAGACAGCCAGGTAACCTTCTTAACCTGGGCTCTGCAGTTTGCGCGTTCAGAAAGTATTAATTACCTTAGTTCTATCAATTTAAAAACCGGAACTGCCCGTAACTCGTATACTGATGCAGTTAACGACACAACGGCTGCTAATGAGATTGCCATATTTAATATGATCCACCAGGGCTACAAGGTGTATGAAGTGGCCGAAATACTGAGAATACCCGTTGATGAAGTAAAAATCAATATCCGCAAGGCTATGAAACAAAAAACAAACCCTAATTAATTGATGGATATACAAGCGTATATTGAAAGCGGTGTTTTGGAAGAATACTGCCTCGGCCACTTAAATGAAGAGGACCAGGCGTACTTGATCCAGTTAACCATGCTTTATCCTGAAGTTAAGGCGGAGTTGAATGCTGTTGAGCTTGCTTTTGAAAAGCTAGCTGAATTAACCGCCAGCGAACCACCCGAAAGTATTAAGGGAAATATAATGGCTGCGCTTGGTTTTGATGAGTTTGTTTTGGATGCTAATAATCTTCCTGTACTCAGCCATTCTACTGATCCGCAGCCATGGCTGGATACCTTTGCTCATTTTATCCCTGAAGAACCTACCGAGGATTTTTTGATGCACGTCATCCGGCAAGATAATATAGTGCAGCAAATGCTGATCACCGGTAACACAGATGTACCCGAAGAACAGCATGGTGAATTTTATGAAAGCCTGTTTGTTTTAAGGGGCCGATGTGAATGTACCATTGGCAATGAATTGTATAAATTAGGTCCCGGAGATTTTATCGAAATCCCCTTGCATACCCCGCACGATATAAAATTAGTAACACCTTTTGTTACTGCGGTTTTGCAGTATAGGTTTGTATAAATAGCCCTTACACAGGCTATTATTATCCCCCTACAATACCACTACTGCTCCTTTTACTGCAAACTTTTTACTAAATAGCACTTATCTTTCCTGATATATTTATTCTTGAGAAACATCTTTATGAAACTGCCTGCTCTATTACTGTCTATCGCTTTTTCTATTCTATCACTTACCGTCTTTGCCCAGGTAACCATCTACGCCAATCAAATCGGGTTCGACATTAAGGGACCAAAAATTGCAGTTGTTGGGACCGATAGTAAACTGACCCAGAAAACGATATTTAACATAATCAATACAGTAACCCACCAGGAGGAGTTTACAGGAGTACTTAGCGGTCCGCAGCAGATTGATGAATGGACGCCCGGCAAAAGCTATTACCAGGCTGATTTTTCCGCTCTTAAAAAAAGAGGGAAATATAGCGTAAGGGTGAGTGTAGGTGGAAAAACATATACCTCCTTTCCGTTTGTTATCGAAGAAAACGCACTGGCAAGGCTTACCATCTCGTCCATCGTCCATTATTACAACAAGCAACGGGCCAATACCCCACAGGAAATAGCAGCCGACTCGCACATGCGCCTGCAGGGCGGTGGCGACAAAACCGTTGATATGCATGGCGGCTGGTGCGATGCCTCTGGCGATGTGAGTAAATATTTCTCGCACCTCGCTTACGCAAATTTCATGTCGCCGCAACAAACGCCGTTGGTGGTATGGTCTATGGTTAGTGCCTCGGAAGCAATACCCGGCTTATTAAAAAAATGGAACATAAAAGACTCATTAGATAATGAGGCGTTATACGGGGCTGACTATATGATGCGATCTTTATCAAAGGATGATTATTTCTACATGATCATCTTCAGTTATTTTAACAAGGACCCGAATGCCCGCCGGATTGTTGGGCTACGTGCAAACAGCGTTACTACCGATGAATACCAATGCGCCTTTCGTGAGGGCGGCGGTATGGCGATAGCCGCATTGGCCCGCATCTCGCAATGGAAAAAGAATGGCGAATTTACCTCGCAGCAATATCTCGATGGCGCAAAACTGGCATTTGCGCACCTGCTTATCAACAATACAAAATACGACGATGACGGCAAGGAAAACATCATTGATGATTACTGTGCATTGATGGCTGCCACGGAACTTTGGATAGCAACCGACAGTTCACTTTATCGCGATGAGGCCAGGAAGCGGGCACAAAACCTAAACAAACGAATGAGCCCGGCGGGTTATTTCATCGCCAATGATGGCAACCGCCCTTATTGGCATGCCGCCGATGCGGGTTTACCGGTAATTGCATTGTCCCGCTATTTAGCAAAGGAAAATGATGAAGTAATGAGAACTTCGGCGTTGGTTACCATTAAAAAGGCACTGGACTATAATCTTGCCGTAACAAATAATGTGAATAACCCCTTTGGCTATGCACGGCAATCATTTTTATACAAGGGAGCTGTTAAGGATGGCTTTTTCATTCCACATGACAATGAAACAGGCTGGTGGTGGCAAGGCGAGGATGCCCGATTGGGATCATTGGCTACTGCTGCATTGATCGGCGGTAAGCTGGTTTACCCGGATAAAGGCAATTGGGGCATAAAAGATTCGCTGGCTGTTTTTGCATCGCAGCAAACTTCATGGATCCTGGGCTGTAACCCCTATTCCATGTGCTTTATGTATGGGTTTGGGAGGAACAATGTAACTTACATGCACTCAAACTTCAGGCATGGGTCTGAACGGGGTGGGATCTCAAATGGTATTACCGGCGGAAAGGATAACGGCGACGGCAGCGGCATAGACTATAAGACTGAAGACAACGGAAATGAATGGCGCTGGACAGAGCAGTGGATCCCACACGCTGCCTGGTTTTTACAGGCTGTAGCGGCAATGGCTGAGAGTAAATAGCAATCGAATTCTTATGTATAAAGCCTAATTAATTGTGATGAGGCAAGTTCTTTATTTTATCCTGTTCTAAACTATAGCTTTCTCAATCCGTCATACCTGCACGGAAACGGACAATATGTTGTATCAAAAAGGTTCAACCCACAAAACAATACTTTTGCAAGTTTCTGAAATTCAATAAATTACAACATCGGCATATTGTTTGATGATAGTATTATTGTTTTAAAGATATATAAAATGAGCCAGCGCAAACCCCTGATCCGCCGTACCTTCTTACAGGAGCGGTATGAAATTTTGATAAAACGTCAACAAAACGGCACGGCTACATTTAACGAGCTTACGGAACTGGATGATATTGTTAACCGCGACCCGTCCATCCGCGAAATAGTTTTGATTGAAAACCATTTTATTGATGCGGCCGATGACGATAATGAGTCTGTTCCGAGACCCCTAAAAGATCTCACAAAGCCTGTTAAGGCGCAAAGCTGGCTGAGCAGGATAAGGGCGTATATTGGCAGAGTATTTATTTTACCGGTATCGTCAACAGCTGAAAAGTCTTTTATAACGATATAGCAGATTCGACTGAGCTACTTAAGATCAGGCGTCATCGATAAATAAATTTTCGGAATTGTAAATTCATATCGCAAAAATCCGGTCAAAAATAATTTGATATTCTCCCGATTCACAGGTTCGACACCTTACAATAATCGTAAAAAAGACCCCATTTTTATAAAAATTTGAAATTTTCATAAATTAATATATTCCCCAATGTTGTAACATTCCTGATATAAATATGCTCTTGGCTATGATTTGGCATTGGAAATACAACATTCTATTATAAAATATTAATTACGGGTTAATTTTCGATTCTCCTTTCAAGATTTTCACCGTTTAGATATCTTTTATTTAAAAAACACACCGATCCTTTAAGAACAAAGCACGTAATAAGCACTTGACAATGTGATTTTTACAATTTATATTTATACACCCTAATTTGTATAAGCATGATCCGTACACGCTTTAAAAAGGTGCTTTTAGTGGCACCTGATATTTTCCCCAATCAGCTATTGGCTGATTATACTAATGTGAGGCATGTTTCTGCCACCAGTAGCATTTTCCCGTCTATATACGAATTAAGTCCCGATGTTATTGTGTTTGATTACGAATTTATGGGGAAGGAAATGGAGAAAACTTTACGCCGGATCAAGGTTAATAAATTTTACAGTAAGGTAAAAATCTGTTGTTTCAAGAACACCGCAAACGAAAAAACCGACAGCTTTTTGAAGGCTATCGGTGTTGATTATTTCGTATACAGGGCAGACCTGGGTGAAAACTCAAAAAACAAATCGGTATTAAATACCTTCAACTCCATTATCGATGCATCCATTGTAAAATGGGTGATGAATGTAACGAACTAAAATCATCTTACTAACATCCAAAATCATCACCAGATTCAATTGCGGAGTAATACCAGTGTAGACCTTTAACCGGTGTTTCGTACCTACGGCACGAAAATGTCGTTTTGTTGTTTTTCTACCAATATTTGATCCCGCTGGGATCCCAAGCAAGCATACGACTATTGCTACTTGTGTGTTGGCGAAATAAATTTCGAATATTTTCTATATATATTTTAAATTACCGCCACAACGTCGACCATTACTTAAAAACCCATTCTGGTTTACCCTGCCAGATAGGATGGCACCATCGGTGCCTGATATTGGTAGAAAAAAACAAGAAAGTCTTTTGCCCTGTAGGGGCAACACTATGCGACAAACATTATAGACACAATGCGGAAAATCGCAGACGACTAGTCTATCCACTCAAACTTAGTATACGGCACTAATACCTCCGGAATTTTAATTCCCTTTTCTGTTTGGTTATTTTCCAGTAAGGTTGCAACAATTCGCGGCAAGGCTAATGCGCTGCCGTTAAGCGTATGCGCCAGTTGTGTTTTGCCTTCAGCATTGCGGAAGCGCAGCTTTAAGCGGTTGCTCTGAAAGCTTTCAAAATTCGACACAGATGATACCTCCAGCCAACGTTGCTGGGCCGCGCTCCATGTTTCCATATCATAAGTCAATGAAGCGGTAAAGCTCATGTCGCCGCCACACAAACGCAGCACGCGGTAAGGGAGTCCTAGTTTTTGCAGTAGTCCCTGCACGTGAAGGCTCATTTGCTCAATAACATCGTAAGAATTATCCGGGTGTACAATTTGTACCAATTCAACTTTGTCAAACTGGTGCAAACGGTTTAAACCGCGCACATGTGCCCCATATGATCCGGCTTCCCTACGGAAACAAGGTGTATAACCGGTATTTTTCACCGGCAGTTCATCTCCCTTTAAAATCACATCTCGGTAAAGGTTGGTGATTGGCACTTCTGCAGTTGGGATGAGGTATAAATTATCCACACCTACATGATACATCTGTCCTTCCTTATCCGGCAGCTGACCGGTTCCAAAGCCCGAAGCCTCGTTTACCATCAGCGGCAACATCACTTCGTTATACCCTGATTTTTCAGCCTCATCTAAAAAGAAAGCAATCAACGCACGTTGTAGTTTAGCGCCCTTGCCTTTATAAACCGGAAAACCTGCACCGGTTATTTTAACACCCAGCTCAAAATCTATCAGGTTGTACTTGGTAGCAAGTTCCCAATGAGGCAGTGCATTTTCAGGCAGGTTGGGTTTAACGCCATTCTCCAGCACTATTTCGTTCTCTTCAGGAGTTGATCCCTTTGGCACAGAACTGTGCGGCAGGTTGGGCATCAGCACCAATTTTTGGTAAAGCTCGCCTTCCACAAGCGCCAGCTGTTCGCTCAGCTTCTTGATCTCTTCCTTCCAGGCGCTGGTTTTTGCCTTTAGCGTCTCTGCCTCGTCCTTTTTCCCGTTGCGCATCAGGTCGCCAATTTGCTTGGCAGCTGCGTTTGCTTCAGCAGAAGTATTATCCAGCGAGGTTTGGGTCGAACGGCGCTTATCATCCAAATCAATCACTTCATTAACCAATTCAGGCTGTTTGAAATTTTTTACAGCTAAACGTTCTAAAACCTGTTCCCTGTTATCGCGGATATAACTAACTTGCAGCATTATTTTATTTTTTAGGCAAAGATATAATTAGTTCATAGTTTATGGTTCATGGTTCATAGCCATTTTTGGAAAAGTTAATAGATTATTGGCATCGCAGCGATATATTTATTGGCAATACAATGAACTCAAAGCAGCTACCATGAACTATCAACAATGAACAATGAACTTAACCGGAAAATTGTACTTAGTCCCAACCCCGATAGGCAACCTGGAAGATATTACATTCAGGGCTATCCGTGTATTAAAAGAGGCTGACCTGATATTGGCGGAAGATACGCGCACATCTGCGCCGTTGCTGAAGCATTTTGAGATTCATCAAAAAGTATTTTCGCACCACCAGCATAACGAGCACCAGTCGTCAAACGAAATTATCCGTTTTTTAAAGGAGGGGAAAAACATTGCGCTGATCTCGGATGCCGGCACGCCCGCTATTTCCGATCCGGGTTTTTATTTGGTGCGTGAGGCTATCAAAAACGAAATTGATGTTGAATGCCTGCCCGGCGCTACGGCTTTTGTACCAGCACTCGTGAATTCTGGCTTCCCTACTGATCGTTTTTGTTTTGAGGGATTTTTGCCGCTAAAAAAAGGCCGTCAAACAAGGTATAAAACTCTTGCAACCGAGGACCGCACCATCATACTTTATGAGTCGCCGCACCGTTTTTTAAAAACGTTGGATGAAATGGCCATTTATTTTGGTGCTGACCGCCAGATCTCCGTATCACGCGAACTGACAAAAATGTTTGAAGAAACAGTTAGGGGGACGGTAGCGGAAGTAAAAACCTATTTTGAAACGCATCCTGTAAAAGGAGAGTTCGTGATGTGTGTAGCGGGCGCGATAACTAAACCCTCGAAAGAGAGGGACTAAAACCTCCGTTCCTCGCAATCACTCAGGTTATATGATTTTATAAATGAAAAAAAACATTCTTCTTGCGCTTATTTCTGGTTTACTGCTTTGGATAGCCTGGCCGCCAACTCCCTATTCAACGTTCCTGCTTTTTGTAGGTTTTGTTCCGATGCTGGTGGCTATCGAAAATATCATCAGATCTGATTACACTAAAAAAGGCAAAAAGATTTTTGGCACCACCTTTCTCGGCTTTTTTGTTTGGAACACTTTATCAATTTACTGGGTTTATAACTCACTGAAAATAGTGGGCGAAGTGGTAGCCTTACCGATTTCGCTTATCCCCTATTCTCTCGGGCCATTACTGATGGCAACGGCTGTATGGCTGTATTACCGCTTACGCCTGGTAACCAACCGCACTTGGGGACTTGCTGGTCTCGTTTGTTTCTGGATGGCATACGAATACCTGCACCAAACCTGGGACCTCGCCTTCCCTTGGATGACCCTGGGCAACGGCTTTGCAGTAACGCATCAATGGGTGCAATGGTATGAATACACAGGGGTATATGGAGGCACAATTTGGATCTGGGGACTTAACATATTAGCATTCCTGGTCTTCATTGGTATACGGGAAGCGCCGAATAAAAAATTACGATTAAGCCTTATCTCAGCTTTTGTAATTGTGCTAATCGCACCCCTGGCATTTTCGCTAAGCAGGTATTATAACTATAGGGAGCAACCCAATCCATCAAACATCGTGGTAGTGCAGCCAAACATCGATCCTTATGCCAAGGAAAGTTCGATGCCGCCGATGCGGCAGTTAGATATCTTAACGAAGTTGTCGGATTCAATTGGCCAGCCAAATACCGAATTCTTTTTATGGCCCGAAACTGCAATTGCCGAACAGGTGAATGAAGAAACCATCAGAACCAATAACTACTTTTTAAGGGCTCAGCACTTTTTAAACAAATACAAAAACGGCAACATACTTACCGGCGCCGAAACATTCAGACCCTACGATAAGGAAGCCACCAAAACGGCAATCTACGATCCCCAAACAAAGCTTTACTATGATAACTTTAATGCCGCAGTAAATATTGAAAACTCGGCCGAGGTACAATTCTACCATAAATCAAAGCTAGTGCCGGGCGCGGAAGCTTTACCATTCCCGACAGCATTATCCTTCTTAAAGCCGGTATTTGCGCATCTAGGTGGCGCAACCGGAACTTATGGTGGCCAGGATGATCCGACGGTATTTTACTCGCAAAGCGGCATCGGCGCCGATCCGGTTATTTGCTATGAATCCATCTGGGGTAGCTGGGTTGCCGAATCTGTACACAAAGGCGCACAATTTATTGCGATAGTCACCAATGATGGCTGGTGGGAAAACACCAGCGGCAAGGATCAGCACCTGGATTATGCCAAGCTACGCGCCATTGAAACCCGCAGGTGGGTATGCCGCTCTGCAAATACCGGGATTTCTGCGTTCATCAATCAACGCGGCGATATAGTACAGCAGAGCAAATGGTGGGTAAAAACAGCCTTAAAGCAAGACATCAACCTAAATTCAGACCTTACATTTTACGTAATACATGGAGATTATTTAGCAGTGATCGGATGCATTTTAGCAGCGCTGGGGATTGGGTTTATCGTGGTGAAACGGTTTATTTGGAAGTAATTGCTCACCAGTTCGTCATTGCGAGGAACGAAGCAACCTCTAAGCTTGCAAATCAGGAAGTATTAAATTATGTGGCAATCAAACAGCCGGCTTCAAGGCTCCTATTAACATAAAGGTGCGTTGATTGTCCTTTGGAGAGTTTGCTTCGTTCCTCGCAATGACGCCATTTTTAGTTCTCCCGGCTCAATATAAACGCCAGCAAATCATGGATAGGCTGTTTAATGATCTTGCCGATATGAATGCCGTTCTCTTTACAAACCGCCGTTAGCTCATCTGTAAACACATAGGCAATGGAACCTACAAAGTGACACTTATACCGGTGGTATTGGGGGTACGACTTAATATTAGTTTCAATGAATTCAAGCAAACCAACACGGAGTAAGTTTTGGGCATATTCGGTTTGTCTTATGGTACTTATAAACCGGGCAAAAGTTGCGAGGTACGAATTCGCCTTCGGTGTTTGGTAAACGTTCTTTATTACCTTCGCCTTATCCAGCTGGTATTCAGCATCAAATTTCAGGCTGATGTCGTGCGGCATTTTACCATACAGAAAATCAGTGATCAGCGCTTTACCAAACCAGGTACCGGCACCTTCGTCGCCTAAAACAAAACCAAGGCCGTGCTTGCCCGAGTGAATATCCTCGCCATCGAAAAAAGAAATGTTCGAGCCGGTTCCCAGCACACAACAAAGGCCCTTCTCATGCCCGCAGGTGGCATAAGCACAGCCAAGCAGATCACTATCAACACTGATGTACGATTTGGTGAAAAACTGGCTGATGGCGTTTGACACGATCTCGTGCCTGTCGGGACTTGAGCAGCCTGCACCAAAAAAATAGATCTCGTCAATATCAGCGGCATAAGCTATCATATCGGTAGCCTGCTCCTGCAGGATCTTTGCAATTTCTTTTTCCGATAAAAAATAAGGGTTAAGACCAGCCGTCCTGAATTGTTTTACTTCGCCATCTTTAAGCTGAAGCAACCAGTCGGTCTTAGTCGACCCGCTATCAGCCACCAGGATCATGGACAAAGTTCTTCGAGTGCTTTTTGGGTGAGAGGTTTGTGAATAAACTGGGTGATGTATTTATTATCTGTCGATTTCCTCATATCCAGCGGATCCAATGACGACGATAGCATAAAGATCTTGATGTTAGTCTTGTCGATAGCTATCTTATCATACTCCTCCAAAAACTCAAAACCGCTCATTAAAGGCATGCGTACATCCAGAAAAATAACATCAGGTGTTATCTTTCCTTCGCTTAGGGATTGTATGGCCTCGGTTGCTGAGCGCACTACAACGATAGATTCGGCAAAGTTGCCGCCTTCTAATATTTTGCGCGTGACAAAATTATCAATGTAATTATCATCAATCAGCAAACAGGTTTTAAAACAAATAGCCATCAAGTTCAAAATTAACTTTTTAAACCAATTTAAAAAATATAGTTTTTGAAAAAGTTATTTACATCTTAAACGCATGACCCGTAGGGCAATGTCATTAAGTTAGTGGCACCTCCCGGCGGCAAAAGCGTTCCATTTTTACACGTGGAACAGGTGGAACACTATGAAACATTCTGATTATCAGAATGTTTCACTTTTTTGTATAAACCTATTTCAGGACAAGACAAACGTACCTACTGAATATTTATACTCGCTGTAATCTCCTTTAGCATGATCTCTGCACTTTTTGACTGGTATTGCGCAGCAAAGAATTTTGATTGGGCATCCAAATAATTCCTTTGCGCCTCCCTGATCTCCAATGGCGTAATATTACCCAGCTTATACTTTTCAAGCGAGATCTCGAGGTTCTTTTTGGCCACCTCAACGTTTGATTGTCCCAGTTTTATCAGATCGAGGCCTGAAAGATAGCTAACGTACAAATTGCTGACCTGCGCCTGCACATCAAGCGTGGTTTGTTTGTAATTAATGGCAGCATTGTCTATTCCGATCCGTGCATTGCGTTCCATGCGGTTTTGGTTAAAGCCGTTGAATATGTTTATGCTGGCTGTAAGTCCGTAATTGAACCCTTTGTTGTTTTGGGAGGTAGTGAAGCCTGCGGGAGTCTGGCTGTTTGTTATCACATATCCCGAGTTTACAGAAACCTGCGGATACCTGCTTGCCCTGACCTGTTTCAGGTTAATTTCGGAAATTCTTTTGTTGATCTGTGCCGATAGGATCGCGGGATTCTGACTTTCTGCCTTGGTGAGAATATCCCCTAAAACAAGCCTATCATCAACTACAATGGTATCGCCCACAGAAAAATCTGTTTGCAGGTTACGCACCAGTAATTGGTTCATCTGGATCTTGGCCGATTTAAACTGCTGCAGCTGGTTCAAATAGTTGGCAGTATCAGTATTCAGGTTAACTTGTGCATTCAGCACATCCAGGCCCGATGCACGGCCTACCTGCAACTTATCCTTAGCATAGCGCAGCTGCGTGCGGGAAATAACAATTGCCCCTTGCAACGCCTTCAACTGCTCGTTTTGGTTGATCAGGTTATAATAAGTGTCAATTACACTGGCAAGCGTGTTCTGAATGGTATCGCGTGAGCGCACATCACTCAACTGGTTCAATTGCTTCAGCTCGTCGTAATTAGCAAACATACCAAAGCCGTTAAAAATGGTCCAGTTAAGGTTTGGCCCGTAGGATGTGGTGGCATTATGTGCACCATGCAGGTCAGTTTCTGTACCATCGCTTTTAGTTTGCCTGGTATTCTGGATACTGCGGGTGGTTGTAAAATTGCCGGTTACCTGCGGTAAAAATCCGGCATTACCTATGGTAACATTATTTTGAGCTATGCTGTTGTTGTTTTTTGTAAGCAGGATATGATAGTTGTTCTTCAACGCAATTTCGACCGCATCCTTCAAGGTAAGTACGGTGTCGGTTTGCGCACTAACACTTAGTGTTAATGCTATCAGGCAAAAAACAAGGCAACCTAATTTTTTAATCATCATATCGCTTATTCTTTTTCTTTATCTAATTTGTCTATCAGTTTTTGCGTACGGGTTTTCTTTACCTTCTTCACATCATCCGGGTCTTCTGCGTCAGGGTCCTTACGGGTGCTCGACGCAAATATTAAGTACATCATTGGGATGATATAAAGCGTTAATACCAGCGAGAATAATACCCCGCCCATAATAACTATCCCCAACGAAACACGGCTCTTTGCACCCGCGCCCAATGCAAACGCAATAGGCACCGAGCCGAGCACGACTGCCAAACTGGTCATTAAAATCGGACGCAAACGGGCTGTTGCGGCCTCAACCACAGCCTCGTATTTGGCAAGGCCATGCTCCATTTGCTGGTTAGCAAATTCTACTATCAAAATTCCGTTCTTGGTTACCAGCCCCACCAGTGTTATCATACCAATCTCGCTAAAAATATTCAGCGTTTGGTTAAACAGCCACAGGGAAAGGAATGCACCGGCAATTGCCAGCGGCACGGTAAGCATCACCACAAATGGATCCACAAAACTTTCAAATTGTGCAGCAAGCACCAGGTAGATGAGCAACAGCGCAAATGCAAACGCAAATACGATATTCGATCCGCTTTCGGCAGCATCACGCGATGGACCGCTTAAAGCTGTGCTGAACGAATCGTCGAGCATGCCTTTTGCAATTCTGTTCATTTCTATGATGCCCTCTCCAACAGTTCTGCCGGGCGCCAACCCGCAGGATATGGTTGCCGATTTATACCGGTTAAAGTGATAAATAGCAGGCGGCGTGGCGTCTTCAGTAGTTTTCACCACGTTATCTAACTGGATAAGCGTACCCTTTGCATTTCGTACGTATATGGTTTTTAAATCCAGTGGCTGATCGCGATTTGCCCGATTTACCTGGGCAATTACCTGGTATTGCTTTCCGTTGATGAGGAAATAAGCTAAACGACCGTTACTATAGTAAAACTGCAGGGCCGTAGCAATATCCGATACCGAAACACCCATATCCCGGGCCCGGTCACGGTCTGTTACCACCCGCAGCTCCGGCTTTGTAAACTTTAGGTTCACATCCGTTCCCTGGAAAACCGGGCTCTTGGATACCTCGGCAAAAAATGCAGGCAATATCTTTCTTATCTTTTCAAAATCCTGGTTCTGGATCACGAACTGTACCGGCAGCGAAGTTTTGGAACCGCTACCGCCACCACTTATGGTTTGTTCCTGTATCACCAGCGCACGCGCATCCGGAAATTTGCTTAACTTTTTACTTAAATAATCGGCAATTTGCTGTTGGGAGCGTGTACGCTTGTCGGGAGCAACCAAACCCACACGACCAAAGCCCGAGTTTGCCGAACCACCACCGCCGCTTCCCGGCGAAATGATCTCGAGGTTCACATTCATTTCCGGGATCGAATCCTGCACCAGGTCCGACACCTTATCCATATACTTCGTCATGAACTCATAACTTGCCCCTTCAGAACCGGTAACCGAATACCTTAACAAACTGCGATCATCAAGCGGCGCAAGCTCGGTTGGCGTTATCAGTAACAATATGTAAACGATCACCAACGAAGCCCCGAGAATGGCAAATGAAACCCATTTCACTTTCATGAATTTGACCAGCGATTCTTTATAAGAGCTGGTCATATTTTCGAAGAATGGCTCTGTTTTTTCGTAAAACTTCGATTTTTTTGAATTCTTACGGATCAGCTTAACATTAAGCATTGGCGTTAATGAAAGCGAAACAAACGCAGAGATCAATACCGCACCGGCAACAACTACCGCAAACTCCCTGAATAACCTGCCGGTAAATCCCTGTAAAAATATGATGGGCAAAAACACTGCCGCCAACGTTACAGATGTGGAGATCACCGCAAAAAAGATCTCCGCCGAACCTTCAAAAGCAGCCCTTCGGATAGGCATGCCCCCTTCAACCTTTTTATAGATATTTTCCGTTACCACGATACCGTCATCTACCACCAGGCCCGTGGCCAGCACTATCCCCAGCAGCGTTAATATATTGATAGAAAACCCGAAAACATACATAATAAAGAATGCGCCAATTAACGACACCGGGATATCTATGAGCGGACGGAACGCAATAAGCCAGTCGCGGAAGAACAGGTAGATGATGATTACCACCAGCACAAACGATACGAGCAGGGTTTCCTGCACTTCGCTAATCGACTGGTTAATGAACTTGGTGTTATCCAGGGCCACCTTCACCGAAATATCAGGCGGCAGATCCTTTTGAATCTGCTTTAGTCTTACATAAAAATCCTTCGCAATCTGCACGTAGTTGGCTCCTGGCTGCGGCACAATTGCCAGGCCTATCATTGGCACGCCTGATTCCTTTAACGAGGTTTCCTCATTTGCCGAACCAAGTACGGCATATCCAATATCGCTTAAGTGGACAACCCGGTTGCTATCAGCACGGATAATGAGGTTATTAAAATCTTTTTCTGTGGATAGCTTACCAACCGCCCTAATCACTACTTCGGTGTTGTTACCTTCAATTTTACCAGCCGGCAACTCAACGTTTTCAATGTTAAGCGCGTTTGTTACATCGGTAGCCGTTAAACCGTACGACGACAATTTATTAGGGTCGATCCATAAGCGCATAGCGTATTGGCGCTGGCCCTGAATATTAATAGCACTTACGCCGGGGATGGTTTGCAGACCTTCCTGCAGCACGTTCTCGGCGTAATCATCCACCTGCATAATATTACGCACATTACTGCTTACTGTTAGGGTGATGATGTTATCGGAGCTGGCATCGGCCTTGGTAACTACCGGCGGGGCATCAATATCCTGCGGCAGTTGCCTTTGGGCTTGCCCTACCTTATCGCGCACGTCATTTGCTGCGGTTTCAAGGTCGGCGTCAAGGTCAAATTCAACGGTTATCTGGCTTGAGCCTACTGAGCTTGTTGACGAGATGTTACGAATTCCAGGTACACCATTTATATTTTTTTCCAGCGGCTCTGTGATCTGCGACTCAATTACATCGGCGTTGGCACCTGAATAGCTAGTGGTAACAGTTATAATTGGCGGATCGACAGATGGGAAATCGCGTACCCCCAAAAACTTATAGCCTATGACACCGAACACCACGATAACAACAGACATTACCGTTGCCAATACAGGCCTTTTTATACTTACTGACGATAAACTCATAAATATGGTTTACTTAATAACTTTTAAAATTTTCAAAGGAACTTTATTCCTGATCTGGATCAGGCCGGATACAATCAGGCTATCGCCCGCCTTCAATCCGCTGATCACCTCAATCCTGGTATCAGTTCGTAAATCGGTTTTCACCGTTTTCGCCAGTGCCATGCCGTTGTGATAAACGAAAACCTTACTGTCCTTTAAATCGGGGATAACGCATTGCGTAGGCACCATAATGGTTTTGGGGATCTGGTCGAGCGTTAAATTTATTTTGGCAAATGCACCGGCTTTAAGCAGGTTGTCGGGGTTTGCCGCTTTGGCCCTTACTGTTATGGTACGCGAACTTAAGTCGATGGCCGGCTCAATGGCATACACAACCGCCGAAAAGTTCTTCTGTGAGCTCTCGATTGTAAAACTCACCTTCGTGCCCTGCCTAATCAATGGCAGGTAACGCTCAGGTACCGAAAAGGTAACCTTCGCCGGATCGATATTCACTAATGATGCGATAGAGGTTGATGGAGACAAGTAACCGCCGGGGCTAATGTTTCTTAATCCAATAGTTCCCGAAAATGGGGCCCTGATCTCAGTTTTGGAAATCTGTGCCTTTAGTACATCGCTTTGTGCTTTTAGCGTATTCAGCGAAGTTAACGAAGTGTCGTATTCCTGCTGACTGATGGCTTCTTTTTTTAACAGGATGCCGTTCCGGTATTCGTTTTGTTTGGCTAGCGCCACCGAATAATCATTTTGCTTTAACGATGCCACCAAATCCTGGTTGTAAACCTTAACCAGTAGCTGGCCTTTTTTAACGTATGTACCTTCGGTAAAATAAATACCGGTGATATTGCCTGCGGTTTCGCTCACCAGGTTCACCTTTTCGTTTGCATCAAGGGTACCGGTTACATCTATGGTGTTATCAACGGCGGTATCTTTCACTATCATGATGTTTACAGGCACCGGGCCGGTTTTCTTTTTTGCACCCTTGGCCGAATTTTGGGCAATAGCCTCCTTCCCCTTCTCGCTAAAAAACTTGTTATACACCAAAAAGCCAATAAGCAGCGCAAGTGCAATCCATATAATATATTTGGTCCTCATATCGTGGTAATCTGTTAAGATTTTGTTTCGTCGTTAATTTCTATTGTTATAATTGGTTTAATATTTTCAGTCATCTTCGTTAGTACCGAGTAAAATATTTTCATATCCTCCTCCGGGATGTCGGCTGTTATATTTTTATTGAGTATTTCAAATGCTTCGACTATTTCGGGCACTGCCTTTTTTGCTTTTTCGGTTACCCATAACAGGTGCTCGCGCCTGTCGACCGGATTAATTTCACGATACACAAAACCTTGCTCACTAAGCGTGTCAATTATGTTTACTATTAATGATTTGTCCTTTCCCAGCTCCTTTGCCAACGCCTTTTGCGTAAGTTGACCGTCGTAATAGCGTATATAGGCCAGGGCATAGTAATACCTGCTAATTCCCAGGGGTTCTACACGCTTGGCAAGCATCCCCAAATAGGCTCTTCCAAGATTATTCAGCTTTCGCGAGATAGGTTCAACCAGTTTCACATCCATAATCGGCACGAATGTAATTAGTTATAACACTTAATAGTTGCATGTATCAACCATTTTACAACTAAAGAAACTATGCCCGCATTCAAAAAAATTATAAATTGCACCTCGAAATAATTTTTAAATCCTCAAGAAATATATACCGCTGATAAATTACGGCTCCTAAATTCCCCAAATGAAAACTATTAAGCTTACGGCTCTCCTATTTTCAATACTATTTTTTATGAATTCTACATCCGGCAACGCAGCAGGCGCTGTTCAAATTTCGTATACCGTTACTTTCCCCGAGGCACAAGCACATTATGCAGATGTGGAGATGAACATTTCGGGCCTGGCTCAGAATACTTTAGATCTTAAAATGCCGGTTTGGACGCCGGGCTCATATTTGGTGAGGGAATTTGCAAAAAATATTGAATCCTTCACCGCATCGGCTATTAACAAGGCCATTGATGCGCCGAAGCTGAACAAAAATACCTGGCGGATCAATACCACGGGCTTATCTGCAGTAACCGTAAAGTACAGGGTGTATTGCTTTGAAATTTCGGTGCGGACCAGCTTTGTTGATGCATCACATGGCTTTTTATCAACTTCGGGAATTTTTGTTTATCCCGATAAAATGCTGAATGCACCGTCAACCATAAAAATTATCCCTTACAAAGGGTGGACGACTGTTTCAACCAGCCTTGAAGCAGTAAACGGTGACCAATTCACGCGCCATTCACCTAATTATGACATTCTGTTTGATTCACCTATTGAGGTGGGTACGCAGGATGTTTTTGGCTTTGATGCTGCCGGTGTTAAGTATGAAGTGTGCATGGTAGGCGGCGGCAATTACGATAAGGAGAAATTAAAGGTTGATATGGCCAAAATTGTAGAACAGGAAACTGCTGTTTTTGGCGAAAACCCTAACAAGCATTATGTTTTTATAGTATTGAACGCCCAGCGCGGCGGTGGCGGTTTGGAGCATTTAAGCTCAACAGTGCTTGGCGCATCGAGGGATAATTACACCAACCCGGCTGGTTATCGTAACTTTTTAAGCCTGGTGGCCCATGAACATTTCCACCTTTGGAATGTAAAACGCCTGCGCCCGATAGTTTTAGGTCCGTTTGATTATGACAATGAAAACTACACTACCGATCTTTGGATCGCAGAAGGGTTTACTGCATACTATCAAAACCTGATATTGCGCCATGCCGGGCTTATTACGCCCGAAACCTATTTAGCTGCAATAACCGGCGAGATTAATACCATTGAAAATCAGCCCGGCGCAAAAATTCAACCCTTAGCTGAAGCGAGCTTCGATGCCTGGATAAAATCATATCGTCCTAATGAAAATTCCATCAATACCGGGATTTCATATTACGATAAAGGCGCTGCCGTTGGTATGCTCCTCGACCTGGAGATTATTAATGACACCAAGGGTAAAAGCAGCCTTGATGACGTAATGAAGTATTTATATAACACCTATTACAAGGGAAAAAAACGCGGCTATACCGACAACGAATTTAAACAGGGGCTGGAGAAATTTGCCGGTAAAAACCTGGATGAGTTCTACAAAAACTATGTTTATGGCGTTACCCCGCTTGACTATAACAAGTACCTTGGCTACGCAGGTTACAAGGCTACGGACGAAGCAGCGGCAACCAACGACCCAAGTTTAGGTGTGATGATAGCTGAGCAAAACGGCAAAAAATACATAACAACCGTATTACGCGGCGGCGCTGGCTGGATAGATGGCATCAATGTAAACGACGAGCTTGTAACAATTGACGGCGCTCCGGTAACCGATGTGCCAACCATGCTGAATGGTAAAAAGGTAGGTGACAAAATTACGGTTACCGTAATGCGCGATGGTTTACCGATAACTTTACCCGTTACTTTGTTAAGAAACAACCGTATGAAATATAAAGTTGATTCGCTGCCGGATGTAACGCCTGCGCAAATGGTGGTCAGGAAAAAGTGGCTTGCGTTGGGTGAGTAAGTTGTAGTTGTTGTAAGGGTTGTAAAAGTTGTTTGGTGGATGTCGATCTTCTAATCTTTCTGACTTTCCCGACTTGCGGACTAAAAAAGTAACTTGCCCAAAACATTCTGATCGTTTTTGATATTTATAATGTAACTCTATGAAAATCATTAATTAAAAAAAAGATCATGAACTCATTATTATACATCATTGCCGTTATCCTTATTATAGGCTGGGCAATTGGATTTTTCTTTATGGCTGTAGGCAGCTTAATACATGTATTACTGGTTATAGCAGTTATAGCCCTGGTACTTGGGCTAATCCGCAGGCCAACGGCGATTTAAGTATCTTCCATCAAAAACACACAACAATAAAAAGGCTTGGTTATGTACCAGGTCTTTTTTATTGCCCACATGTCATTGCGAGGTACGAAGCAATCGCGAACTGTGCACGACCGCCATGCAATTTTCACACCTGTCTATTTGCTTTGTAAAGTTCGCGATTGCCTCGCTATCGCTCGCAATGACAATTTTTTTTATGCCCCCTTTTTCGCGCTCAAACTCTGCATCAACTGATCATACAGGTCATCGCCGGTAGCCCTTTTAGGTTTGAGTTTTTTAACGGTAGCACGTTTGCCTTTTGCCTTTGCATGTATGATCTTTAGTAGTTCGTCATCGTACTCATCCTTAAATTTAGATACATCAAACTTTTCAGCATATTGATTGATGAGCGCCAGGCCCATGTCCAGCTCCTTTTTACTGACAGTTACCTTATCTCCAATAGCGAGGTCTTCGGTACTCCGGATTTCCTGCCCGAAACGGATACGGGTTACCACCAGCACATTTTCAACCGGGTGTACTATACAAAGCGATTCGGTACTGCGCAATACAAAGCGCGCCAGGCCTGCCTTTTTTGATTTTCGCAAGGCTTCAACTAATAGTGCGTACGCTTTATTATTCTTTGTATCCGGTTCGGTATAATAGGATGTTTCGTAAAACATAGGGTTTACATCGGCGATGTCCACAAAGCTTTCTATCTCTATTACCTTGCTTTTTTCAGGAGCAGCGTCCTCAAAATCCTGGGCTTCAACAATTACATAATCGTCGTTCAGTTTATAGCCCTTTACAATCTTATCATAAGGAACTTCCTTTTTGGTATGCTCATTAACCCGCTGGTAACGAATGCGGGCATGGTCACGACTGTCCAGCATATCAAAATCAAGCTTGCTGGTTTCAATAGCTGAATATAATTTTACGGGGATGCTCACCAGCCCAAAACCGAGCGAGCCCTTCCAGATAGATCTCATAATCAAAGTATTTATTGATTATGTATAACTATTAAAATGGAGAAAGGGTTTTAAGTAAAATTTAAGCTATCTTACTCATCATCCAAATACTGCTTCGCTATACCCGGGTACACATTCATATAATCATTTGCCCTGCCGCTACGGTCAAAAATTCCTTCCCAGGTACTGAGCGGCTCCCAAATAAACGAGCCTAACGCCTTATCGCCAGGTGCAGTAAAAGCGATATCGTTTACTTGGTTTTTAAGCTGCGAATACTCGGCAACCATAACCTGCTTTTTGTAGCGTTTGGCTAGGTCGGCCATGTTGTTTTTCAGATCTGCAGGTGTTCCGTGCCATTTGGGATAATAGGAAAGCCCAATCACATCGAACGGCACATTTCTTTTAGCCATATTATCCAAAAAGAATCTTGATTCAGCGTTCTGTCCGCCCAATGCAATATGCAGCATGATCGCCGTCGACGGGCTAACAGCCTTAACACCTTTAATTCCCTCGTAAAGCAATTGCGAAAGGCTGTCAAGATTATTAATAGCCCCTTCGGGCCAAACTATCCCATGGTTAATTTCATTACCTACCTGTACCATATCAGGTGTAGTGCCCTGGTCCTTCAGCGACTGCATTACGTTTACTGTATAATCATATAACGATTTTTTAAGCATAGTAAAATCCTGCCCTACCCATGCAGCAGGTTTATTCTGTTGCTGTGGATCGGCCCAGTAATCACTGTAATGGAAATCGAGCAGAAATTTCATCCCTGCGGCTTTTATTCTTTTGGCCATCTGTTTGGTATGCTCCAAATCGCAAAAGCCTTTGTTAGGCGAATATCCCTTAGCATTTGCAGGCGCATTAAAAATGCGAAGCCTGATATAGTTAAAGCCATGTTCCTTCATAATCAGTATAGCATCACCCGGCGTACCGTTTACGTCAGAAAACTTTATTCCTTTGCTTTCCAGCTCAGGCAGGAAGGAAATATCGGCACCTAAAATTTTACCTTTAACAGTTTTGGGAACATATTTACCGGTAGTAACTGCATGGGCTACACCCGGCTGCACGGTGTGAATTTCTGTTGATCCGGGATAAAGGCTATCGGCTTTAGCTTCGAATTTTATATGCCCAAGTGTGCGACCTGCCTGTAACACCAGCCTGCAACTGGTGGCAACGGTTATCTGCCAGGTACTATCGGTATGCGCCAGGCTGTTGATATCGCCGGCATTATAGATCTTTACAATTTTAGCATCGCCTGTAATATGAAGCGTAACCGGGATTTTAACGCCCGGAACGCTATCACCCTTACTGTCGATAATTTTTATATTGATTAGCACCTCATCCTTGCCATCGGCAATCATGGTTGTTTTGTAGGGCGTCACCTGGATCTCGGCTGGTACGCCGGAAGGCTTCGGCGTTCTGCCTCTTTGGGCATCAGCAACCTCTGCAATAAACAGTATCAATACAGCTACTGTCATCGAAGCCGTAATAGTTTTGAATACTTTTAACATGTCGTTACAATTGGCAAGTTTAAAATTAGGTGATAAATTGTATAATAGACAATTTATCAATGGCTTTTGAGCATTATAACCAACTTATTACAATGGGTAACAATCCCACAAAACAAACATTACGCTTTTTGGTTACATTTGATTTTATACAATCCCAGATATGAAGAAAAATTACATTTCAATTTTATGCTTTACTGCTGTCGCCGCTTTGACTGGATGCAAGCACGATAAAGAAAGCGCCAGTGTAATAACCGGTGACGAAATTAAGAGCCATATTGCAGTTTTAGCCGACGACTCACTAATGGGTCGCAAACCTTTTACCGCAGGCGAAACAAAGGCCATAGCCTACATTTCATCTCAATTTAAAAAGGAAGGCCTGGAACCAGGCAACAACGGCAGCTATTTCCAGGAAGTACCGATGGTTGAAGTAACCAGTACGCCATCTGCAACCATGACCATAACTGGTGGTAAAACAAATATCAGCGTGAATTATTTAACTGATTTTGTGGCCTCAACCCGCCAGGAAGTTCCGGAAGTACAGCTTACAAACTCTCCGCTTGTGTTTGCAGGGTACGGCGTTGTTGCGCCGGAATATCATTGGAACGATTACGCCGGGCTTGATGTAAAGGGAAAGACAGTAGTTGTGCTGGTTAATGATCCGGGCTACAAATCAGGCATCCGTGGTTTTTTTAAAGATGATACCATGACTTATTACGGCCGCTGGACCTACAAATATGAAGAAGCCGCCCGCCAGGGAGCAGCCGGAATTATCATAGTTCACCAAACCGAGCCTGCCAGCTATGGCTGGAGCGTAGTTGCCAACAGCTTTACCGGCGCAAAATTGTATTTACAGCAACAGGATAAGCACATGTCGCGTTGCAAGGTTGAGGGTTGGATTACTGAGGATGCTGCCAAAAAGATGTTTGCAGCGGCAGGTATAACAGGCGATTTCAGGGCGCTGGCCCGTAAAAAGGATTTTAAGGCGATCCCGTTAAATTTGACTGCTACCTTATCGGTAAAAACAAAGCTAAAATACTCCACCTCGCATAACGTGATCGCTGTTTTAAAGGGCAGTACCTCGCCAGGGGAATGCATTTTATACACAGCCCATTGGGACCACCTTGGCATTGGCAAACCCGATGCAAAGGGCGACAGCATTTATAACGGTGCAGTTGACAATGCCAGCGGTGTTGCAGCAGTATTAAATGTAGCCAAAGCATTCGTCCAGTTAAAAGATAAACCCAAGCGCTCAGTTGTATTTTTAGCAGTTACCGGCGAAGAGCAGGGATTACTTGGCTCAGAGTATTACGCTACGCACCCAATCTTCCCGCTTAACAAAACAGTTGCCGATTTGAACATGGATGCCTTAGGCGATTACGGCGAAACCAATGATTTTGCTATAACCGGTAAAGGCCAAAATGATTTGGAGGATTATGTAGCCGAATTTGCAAAGGCTGATGGTAAAAAAATATCCGGTGATAAAAACCCTGGTGCCGGCGGTTACTACCGCTCCGACCATTTCAACTTTGCAAAAGTTGGCGTGCCGGCGCTTGACATGAACAATGGCGCTGAAAGTACCGCACACGGGGAAGCTTATGGCAAAGCCAAACAAAAAGAATACGGCGAAAAACACTATCACCAGCCATCAGACAGTTATTCCCCTGCTATGGATGCAAACGGTATGGCCGAGGTAGCTAACCTGCTTTTCAAAGTTGGTAATAAGCTGGCTAATGAAAGCACCTTCCCGGGATGGAAAAATGGTTCGGAATTTAAGGCGGTAAGGGATAAATCAATGTTAGTTAAATAGAGACCAAAGGCTAGAGATTAGTCAAAAAACTTTGCAAACGCTATAAAAGTGGTTAAAAGCAAAAGCTCAATTCGTTATCCGAATTGAGCTTTCGCTTTACATATATATGATGGATTCAGGGAGTTTTTCAGGTTGTATTCATTGCGCTCCCCGCTTTGAATGTTAGGTATTCATTTTGGCAATGTGATAACAATCATAAGCCAAAAGTCTGTTATAATCGTTAGCGATGCTTTTGTAGCTGAATGCGTCTATCAATGTTCCTATCCCAAGGAAACCACCGGTTATTAAAAACAGGATACCCAATAAGATCTGGTTAGTCATGAAACGCTGCACGCCGGCAAGGCCCATGAAGCCAAATAAGGTTCCTATCAATATATCAGTTGGGTTTTTCCTGCGACTGCTATAAACAGCCATAAAGGTTGTAGTCTGGTTTGGAGTTAACCCGGCAGATGCATGATGAATAAAGCTATATTCATCCATAGTCATGCCGGGGAATGCTGCGTATGAGTTTTGATAGGTGTTCATTTCTGTATCAGTTTTGGTTTCCATTTCGTTTGCTGATATAAAAGTATATCGCAAACCCAAAAACGCCAATCTGAAATAGGTTAGCGGGCTAAAGAAATCGGTGAAATGGGGATTTTAGGCGGTGAAATTTTTAATGTGCGAATTTTTGCTGTGCGGATGGAGGAAAAGATGGATTCGCAACTAGTGTTGATGTGTAAATACCCATTTGAAAATTATCGTTATATTTGTTATTATAATTTTGTGATATGGAAGAGTTATTAATTAAAGTAAAAGATGAAGCTGAATCTTCATTTGTAAAAGATTTACTTAAAAAATTAAAAATTCAATTTGAAACCGTTGGAGCAAACGATGCTCTTTCGGGCGAAGAGATTAAGCAATCTGTTATTAACGGGCAATTAGCTTATAAAAACGGCGAATCCGACCAGTTTACAAAGATTGACCGCAAGGAGCTATGGAAATAGCTTACCAAATTATCTTCTATAAAGACGCGCTTAAAGATATTGACTACTGGAAAAGATCAGGTAATAAACAAGCCCTAATTAAAATCGACAAAATTATAGAAGCGTTAGAGCAAAATCCCCATTCCCCTACCCCTGGTGAACCTGAAATGTTAAAATATACGTCAGGCTATTCACGAAGAATAAACAAAAAAGACAGAATTACTTACGATATAAATGAAGCGACGAAAGAAGTAATAATTTTCCGTATGCGTGGACACTACGGCGATAAGTAAAAAGGCTCCCATAAAGGAGCCTTAAATTATAAATACTTTTTGAAATTAAATTAGATAATCTCTACACCTGTTCAATCTCATCCGCACATCAGAAATCCGCACATTCGCACATCATTTTCACGTTCCGTATTCCGGGGTTGTTACTTCGCTTTCTTCAAACTCGTAATCGGTTAATGGCGGGCATGAACAGATCAATGTTCTGTCGCCATAAGTATCGTTTACGCGGCCAACTGATGGCCAAAATTTGTAAGCAGCAACATAAGGCAGCGGGAATGCAGCTTTTTGACGGCTGTATGGATGCTCCCATTCGTTAGCGGTAATTACAGAAGCAGTATGCGGCGCGTTCTTTAAAGGGTTATCGGTTTTGTCGGATAATCCTTTTTCTACATTATCAATTTCATGACGGATGGAAATCATCGCATCGCAAAAACGATCCAGCTCATGCTTTGGCTCTGATTCTGTCGGCTCAACCATAACGGTACCCGCAACCGGGAACGATACAGTCGGCGCGTGGAAACCATAATCCATTAGGCGTTTGGCAATATCAGTAACCTCGATGCCGAAGTTCTTAAACGCGCGGCAATCCAGGATCATTTCGTGTGCACAACGGCCATTTGCACCAGTGTAAAGTACCGGGTAATGGTGCTGTAAACGTGTTTTAATATAGTTGGCATTCAATATGGCGTAACGGGTTGCGTTGGTTAAACCATCGCTGCCCATCATGGCAATGTATGCGTGTGAGATAATTAAGATAGACGCAGAACCCCATGGCGCAGATGAAACTGCGTGGATTGATTTGCCTTTATCGATATCAACAACAGCATGTCCCGGTAAATAAGGAACCAGGTGTTTGGCTACACCGATAGGGCCCATGCCCGGACCGCCGCCGCCGTGCGGAATACAGAATGTTTTATGTAAGTTAAGGTGACAAACGTCGGCACCGATATTTGCGGGACTTGTTAAGCCTACCTGTGCATTCATGTTAGCTCCATCCATGTAAACCTGGCCTCCGTTAGCGTGAATGATCTCGCAGATCTCGATGATCGACTCTTCAAACACACCGTGAGTTGAGGGGTAAGTAACCATCAGGCATGAAAGCTCATTTTTATATTGTTCAGCTTTTGCTTTCAGATCAGCAACGTCGATGTTTCCGTTATCATCACATCTAACCACAACAATCTTCATTCCGGCCATTGCTGCTGACGCAGGGTTGGTACCGTGTGCAGATGATGGGATCAAAGCGATATTACGGTGACTATCGCCACGGTCTGCATGATAAGCACGGATCACCATTAAACCGGCGTATTCTCCTTGAGCACCGGCGTTCGGCTGTAAACTCATGGCTGCAAAACCGGTGATCTCGCTTAGCCAGTTATTCAGCTCATCAAACAATTGCATGTAACCACCTACCTGATCGGTTGGTGCGAAGGGGTGCATTTTGCTGAATTCGGCCCAGGTAACCGGAACCATTTCAGTAGTAGCGTTAAGCTTCATGGTACATGAACCCAATGCAATCATTGAATGGCAAAGCGAAAGATCCTTTGCTTCCAGTGATTTGATATAACGCAACATTTCGTGTTCTGAATGGTGCGAATTAAATAATGCGTGGGTTAAATAAGCTGATGTACGTTGAAGATCGGCCGGGATAACTGTTTCCAGGTTTGCTGCAATCTCATCAAACGTAACATCATTCAAAGTTTTACCTTTTACACGGGCAAAAAAGCGAACCATGGTTTTGATATCTTCCGGTGCCGTAGTTTCATCAACAGAAATTGTAACAACCGAACCTTTAAAATTAAAGTTCATTTCGTTATTGACTGACTCTGCATGAACCGGGCTTGCCAGTGCACCTAAATCAAATTTCAATGTATCAAAGTAGGCTTCGTTCAATTGATCGTAGCCTAATTGTTTTAATGATTTAGAAAGCAATACGGTCAAACCATGGATCCGTTCAGCAATCAGCTTTACACCTTTAGGGCCATGATAAACGGCATACATCCCGGCCATAATAGCCAGTAATGCCTGCGCGGTACAAATGTTGGAAGTAGCCTTATCTCTCCGGATATGTTGCTCGCGGGTCTGCAAGGCCATGCGTAAGGCATAGTTACCAGCACTATCTATAGTAACACCAATGATACGGCCGGGGATCGATCTTTTATATTCTTCTTTAGTTGCAAAAAATGCAGCATGCGGACCGCCGAAGCCCATTGGAACGCCAAAGCGCTGGGTTGATCCAACAACAATATCTGCGCCCCATTCACCCGGAGGGGTTAAAAGCACCAGGCTCATTATATCGGCAACTACGGTAAGCTTTATGCCTTTTTCGTGTGCTTTGGCAGCAAAGTCGGTATAGTTATAAACAGCGCCATTGCCTGCGGGATATTGAACTATGGCACCGAACATATTTTCGGTCAGTTTAACTGATTGGTGATCGCCAATCAGCAATTCGATACCGTAAGGTTGCGCTCGGGTTTTTAAAATATCTATGGTTTGCGGGAACACCTCGTCCGACACAAAAAACACGTTGGCGGTTTGATTCTTGCGCAGGCTGTATTGCATAAACATCGCCTCGGCAGCAGCTGTACCTTCGTCAAGCAACGATGCGTTGGCAATTTCCATCCCGGTTAAATCGATAACCATTGTCTGGAAATTCAACAAAGCCTGTAAGCGGCCTTGTGCAATTTCGGCCTGGTAAGGAGTGTACTGGGTATACCATCCCGGATTTTCAAGGATGTTGCGCTGGATAACTCCAGGCACGATCACATCATAGTAACCCTGGCCGATGAATGATTTAAATACCTTATTTTTTGATGCAGTTTGCTTAAGCGTATTCAGATAATCGAACTCGCTTTTTGCCGGCGGAAGATTTAGCGGAGCTTTTAATCTTATCTTTTCCGGAATGGTTTGGCTGATCAATTCGTCGAGCGAATTTACGCCAACAGCTTTCAACATTTGTGCGGTATCAGCTTCATTTGGAGCTATATGGCGCGACTGGAATTTTTCCTGATAATCAATATTCAACTTCATCAAATGGGTGGTCAGTTATTTTGCTGCAAAGGTACAATTTTTAAGAATCAGTATCAATTACGTTAACATTGTGTTATGTATTTTACAGTAGGATGGAATACGGTATTCGGGGTGATGATTTTTAGGTTGATCTGCAGTCTGAGTTTAGCATAGAATTCAAGTCCGGTTACAGGATATTGGTGCTAGGCCAGTAGAAATCTCCTATTTATTGCCTGATTAGAAAATATTTAAACATTTATTTCTCCGTTCACTTGTTTTTATTTACCTTGGGTTATTAACCTTAACCATTAATCACAAATAAAAAAACAACAGATTTTAAGCAAGTTATACAAGACAGTTAAAAAGGTAGATCAACAATTTAGTTACCATTTAAACTGAAAGAGCGTTCTGCGGTAGCCGAACCCTGTACCGATATCAAAACCAGGGTCAAAACAATTGAAATACTAAACCAAATGAAAAAACTGACCAGAAATGAAATGAAAAATGTAAATGGTGGAAAGCTACAACTGCCACCGGGATGCACTTGCGGACCTCTTCCAGCGCTGTTAACTTACGGGTGTACTTACACACCTAACCAGATCCAATACTGCCAGACAGGGCAATATTTGATTTGCTGTAACAATGACTAACAAGAGACTGGTTAATCAGAATATTTTTTCTGACAGGCCTCTTTAGCAAAAATGCCGGTATCTAATTGCCGGCATTTTTTATTACCATTATCCTTCCGAAGACAACTACAACATTTACAACCCTCAACCAAAAATCTTCAAATGCAAAAACCCCCATTCCTTGCGAATGAGGGTTTGCAAACAAACTAACTAAACTAAACCGGTACCCGAACCACCAGGCACCTTTATGAAAAACTAAAATTAAAATCTTCTTCTGCGTTCAGGACGGTCTTCTTTGCGCTTGCCTGAGAAGTCACGGAAGCCACCACCTGCCGAGCCATTCCTGTCTCCGCCATTGTTGCCTCTATAACCACCTTCACGGCGCTCGCCACCACCGCTTCTTTCGCGGTTGTAACCACCTTCACGGCGCTGGTAACCGCCACCGCCACCGCCACCTTCGCGACGTTCGCTGCTGCCTTCACCTGATATTTCTATCCGTACAGGACGGCCCTTAAACTCTGCGTTTGTAAAGCCACCCATCACCTTCTCAACGTCGGCATTTGGTACTTCAAAAAACGAGTAAACACCTTTAACGTCTATCTTACCTACAGTGCGTCCGCTTATTTTTGATTGGTTGCAGATATAACCCAGCAGGTCGCCGCGGTTAAATTCATCAACTGAACCTAAGTTTATAAATAAACGCGTGTATTCAGACTTGCCTCCGCCTTCACCACGTGGTGCGCGTTCTCCGTCTCTTTCAAAACGACGGCCTTCCTCAAGCGGCGCATTCAGATCAGGGGCATTTTTGTAATAATCAAGGAAACGGTTAAATTCGATTGAAGCAAAGCGTTTTATAAAATCCTCTTTGGTTAAATCTTTAAATTCTTCCATTATACGCGGCAGGTATTGCTCAATTTGTTGCTCATTAACCTGTACATCATGTATCTTATGTACAATGCTAAACAATTGTTTTTCGCAAACATCAAAGCCGGTAGGAATTTCTGCCTTAACAAATTTCTTTCCTAAGCCACGCTCAATCTGGCGGATCTTTCCTAATTCCTTTGCGTTGATGATGGAGATTGATACACCGGTTTTACCGGCACGGGCCGTACGGCCGCTACGGTGGGTGTAGTTCTCAACTTCATCAGGAAGCGAATAGTTAATAACGTGCGTTACGTCATTAACGTCGATACCGCGGGCTGCAACGTCAGTAGCAATTAACAATTGCAGGCTGCGATCGCGGTAACGTTTCATTACCTTATCGCGTTGTTGCTGTGAAAGGTCGCCATGTAAAGAATCGGCATTATAACCATCCTTTAAAAGTGCTTCAGCAATATCCTGTGTTTCAATTTTGGTACGGCAAAATACGATACCGAAAATGTCAGGATTAAAATCAACAATACGTTTAAATGCGGCATACTTGTCACGGGCACGTACTATATAGTACTCATGCTCAATGTTTGCATTACCGGTATTTTTTGTGCCCATGGTAAGCTCAAACGGCTCATTCATGTACTTCTTCGCTATACGGCGAACTTCAGTAGGCATGGTGGCTGAAAACAGCCATGTTTTTTTAGTATCCGGCGTAGTGGATAAAATACTGTCAATGTCTTCCTGGAAGCCCATGTTGAGCATCTCATCAGCTTCATCCAATACAACAAACTTAACCTGCGAAAAATCAATCGCCTTACGGTTAATAATGTCAAGCATACGACCAGGGGTTGCAACAACAATCTGCACACCGCGTTTTATCTGGCGTAATTGATCAGAAATACTTGCTCCACCATAAACGGCAACAACATTAACGTTGCTCATTTTTTTGGAGTAGTTTTTTATGTCATTCGTGATCTGTAAACAAAGTTCACGGGTTGGGCACAATACAAGTGCTTGCGGATAATTTTCTTCGAAGTCCAGCAGTTCCAATAGCGGTAGTCCGAAGGCAGCAGTTTTACCAGTGCCGGTTTGGGCTAATCCGACAAAATCGTTGCTGCCTGTTAACAATACCGGAATTGACTGTTCCTGGATTGGCGTAGGATTTTCAAATCCTAACTCAGAGATGGCATTAACAATATCATGACGGATTCCCAGATTAATAAATGGGTTCATGAATTTAAATAACGAATTTGACTACATCGCCAAATCGGGCGCAAAGGTATCCATTATTATTTACAATTCAAATAGCAATTTTCAAATTTATGATAATGATATTTTATCGCCATAAAACGCTACTTTTTAAACAATTATCATATATTTATTGAAAGTTTATTTATTATAACATGAAATTAAAAATCGCCACCGTCCTCATTTTAAGCATTTTCGTAAAGTTCGGTTTTGCCCAGACCCCTCAGAAGGATATGGATACCACCCACTATGGCCGCAATCCGGCAGTTGGCAAATATGCCGACATCAGGGGCTTCAAGATGTATTACGAAACCTATGGCAAGGGCGAACCACTGTTAATTATTCATGGAAACGGCGGCTCCATTAATAATTTTGTATACCAGATCCCGTACTTCGCGAAAAACTACCAGGTGATCCTGGCCGATAGCCGTGCACAGGGAAAATCTGTAGACCCATCCGATTCATTAAGCTATGAAATGATCACGGATGATTTGAATGCCTTGTTAGATAAGCTGAATTTAAAGCAGTGTTATATAATTGGCTGGAGCGATGGCGGCATTGAGGGCTTGATGATGGCTATCCGCCACCCTGACAAAGTAAAAAAGCTGGCGGTAACAGGCGCAAACCTGGAGCCGGATACAACTGCTGTTGATCCGTTTGTGTATAACTACGCAATGAAGATGAATAAGATGGGGCAGGATACTATCAAAAAAATAAAGAATGTAACGCCAGAGATGAAAAACCAGCTCAAGCTGCTTCACTTGCTTTCATACGAACCGCATATCAAATTATCCGACTTAAAAAAAATAACCTGCCCCACCCTTGTTATAGGTGGCGACCACGATGTGATCCGCACCAAACATACCATGCTGATAGCGGAAACCATCCCTAACGCTTACCTGTGGATCCTGCCAAACTCTGGTCATTCAACACCATTGATATATAAGGACATGTTTAACCAGGTTGTTGGCGACTTCCTTACAAAGCCATATAGAAAGATTGAGGGCTTTGGGAGGTTTAATTAGCGGGTGAGTTGATTGGGTTTATTAAGTTGGATTGAGTTGGTTGGGTTAGGAAAATAAAATGTTTTTAGAGGGTGTAAAACCGATGAAAAGATAAAATTAAATTGAGCTGAACGAATAAAAATCTTGCAGAGTAAAAGAAATGAAAACACTAATAAATATTCTACTGGTTATTATTGGGTTCCTATTCCTATTTTTGGTATACAGGGCCCTTATTGTTGATGAAACTACCCCGGCAGATCATTGGATAAACTCGGCCTTTAGCGCACTTATTTTGATTACCATATTTTTGCAGTTCAGGGAGAAGAGGATTGCGCGAAAACGGGAATAGAATTAACAAAGCTATTAGAGATTAAACGGATTGCAAGTCAATAGATGCCGCAATCCGTTTAATCCTGAAAATCCCGGTTTAGCGCAGCCTATCAGCCGATTTCACCAGCTTTTCGTCGCTCTTAATTGCCCTTACAGCCAGCAGAACAAGCAGCATACTTATTGATGACAGGAAAAGCCCGATTCCCCAGTTATGGGTATCGATCTGGATACTGCCCATTATTCCTTTTGCCATTTGCGACAGCCAGAAACTATAACCAACAATTACCAGCAACGTACTGTAGCATAATGCTATTTGTTGTTTGCGATTTTTGTATAAAAATATAATTACCAGCGGGATGATGGCAAGGATTGCGGTCGCAATAGTTAAGCCCATAAAAAACTCGGTGTGCGTGTTTTGTCCGTTCACGTCCTGGTAAACGCCGGTAACCATGATGGTTAAAGGCTTACCTGCCACATAAACATTATGCACCAGCGGGAAAAGGAAAAGGGCAAACAGCGCCAGTGAAGCTAAAAACAGGTAAATGCTTTGTATTCGTTGTAACATGATCTTGATTTATATAGCAAAGATATAATTGTTTAGCTATTAAAATTATCGTAATTTTAATAGCTAATTTAGGCCCCTTATTAAAGTACCATGAGCGATTCAATGCCACCCTCAATGCAACCCATAGATGTGCATATGGACGATTACCTGTTAAAAAAAACATTCCTTGAACACCTGAACTATATTTACTATGGTAAACAGCATCTTATTGCCTTTTTTGAGGAGGTGAAGGGAATAGCAACACTAACAGTATTAAAGCATGCTATCCAGGAAGGGATTGACGACACGGCGAGCCAGATCCAGCAAATGGATGAAGTATATGCCGCCATCAAAGAAAAACCTGAAAAAACAAACACACTCGGCATAAAGGCACTTACCCTTGAAGCTTACCTTTCAGCAATTAAAGCCGGCAAGACCGCGTTGGAGAAGGACGTGTTTATCCTCTTTTACCTGCAGCAAATCGAGGGTATCGAGATCACCTATTTTAAAGTTTTAAAAAACCTTGCCAAAGCCATTGGCTACAGCAACTCCTTTATCGACCAACCATTTGATATTGCAGTTGAGAATAAGCTTTTATTTGAATCGATTTATAAGGAGTATATTTCCTAGGTTGTAGTTGTTGTAAGGGTTGTAAAAGTTGTAGTTATTGAAAATATAGAACACTTACAAATTTCATAACTTTGCGGGGTGACCACCCAACGCTATTTCATTGAACTTTCTTACGATGGTACCAATTACCATGGCTGGCAAACGCAGCCGAATGCCGTTGCTGTACAGGAAGTTTTAGATAAGGCATTGTCAACAGTTTTACGCCAGCCGATAGAAACATTAGGCTGCGGACGCACAGATACCGGAGTTCACGCCAAAGATTTTTTTGCGCATTTTGATGTAGTTGATAGTTCATGGTTCATAGATCATAGCGCTGTTTTGCGCAGCATTAATGCTATCCTTCCAAAAGATATCGCCATAAAAAACATTTTCCCGGTTAATGCTGAGGTTCATGCAAGATTTGATGCTACTCAGCGCAGCTATGAATACCATATCCATTTTAGTAAAGACCCTTTTAAAAATGGCTATTCGTGGGAATTAAGGGATAAGCCCGATGTAGCTTTAATGAACAAGGCTGCTGATATAATTAAAGAGTACACCGATTTTAGTTGTTTCAGCAAATCAAATACCCAGGTAAAAACCAACAATTGTAAAATAAGCCATGCAGCGTGGATTGTCAAGGACGATGGCATTGTTTTCCAGATCTCGGCCGACCGTTTTTTACGCAATATGGTTCGGGCCATAGTGGGAACATTGTTGATGGTCGGTAAAAAAGAAATTGAACCGGAAGCTGTGCGCGCCATCATTGAAAGCAAAAACCGTAGTAATGCGGGCATGTCTGTACCAGCAGGAGGATTATATTTAACAAACATATCTTATCCATTTGTTGGCAAAAGGTAAAAGGATAAAGGCGAAAGGTTTTATTTCGATTTATAAATTTAAATTTGCCTTATCCCATTCACTAATTCAATAGATCACTAATTCACTAAATGGCTGAGGTTACAGGTAAGGCGCTTGATTGGAAACTGCTTGGCAGGGTGATGAAATATGTCGACCCCTATAAGCGGACCTTTATCATTGCTGCGTTCCTTACCATTTTTTTGGCTGCAATTGCGTTGGCACAGCCTATCCTGATCCAAAAAACGCTTGACAGTTATATCTTAACTGACAATTACGACGGCCTTGTTTTTATGGTGGGGCTGATGATCAGTCAGCTTATTATTCAAACCATTGCGCAGTATTATCAAACCTATCTGACCAACTCGCTTGGCCAGTCTGTTATTCGTGATTTGCGGATAGCGATATTTAATCACATCACCAGCCTGCGTTTAAAATATTTCGACCATACACCAATCGGGATGCTGATCACCCGCACAGTATCCGACCTCGAAACCATTGCAGATATCTTTTCCGAGGGATTAATCTCTATTATGGGTGATATGCTGCTGGTAATTGCTGTTATCGGCTATATGATCGTTGAGGACTGGAAGCTTGCCTTGATCACATTAATCCCGATGCCGTTCCTCTTTCTGTCTACCTATGTATTTAAGGAAGCCATCAAATCATCCTTCCAGGAAGTACGCACACAAGTAGCACATTTGAACACTTTTTTAGCAGAACATATCTCTGGCATGAGCGTGATCCAGATCTTTGCCCGCGAGGACCAGGAGATGCGCAAGTTTAAATCAGTAAACACCAAATACCGCGACGCTAACATTCGCTCCAACTGGTACTACTCCATATTTTTTCCGGTGGTTGAAATTTTGTTTGCCGTTTGTATCGGCTTGCTGGTTTGGTACGGCTGTAAGCGCATTCTATCCGATAAGGAATTATTGAGTATTTCGGCTAACCCGCACGGCGTTACACCTGGTACGATAACCGGGTTTATAGTATTGCTGAATATGCTTTTCCGCCCTATCCGCCAATTAGCTGATAAATTCAATACACTGCAAATGGGTATGGTCGGTGCCGACAGGATCTTTAAAGTATTGGATACTGATGAAGTTGCCGTAAATACCGGCAAACTGGAACCTGCTGTTTTACAGGGCGATATTGAATTTAAAAATGTTTGGTTTGCCTATAATGACGAGAACTGGGTGTTAAAAAATATCAACTTCCATCTTGAACCTGGGAAAACATTGGCTTTGGTTGGCGCAACCGGTGCAGGCAAATCATCAACGATAAACATTCTGAACCGTTTTTATGAAATTGGCAAAGGTGAAGTTACAGTTGACGGCGTAGATATCAGGGAGTACGATGTCAATTACCTGCGTTCCCACATCGCTACTGTAATACAGGACGTATTTCTATTTACCGATACCATCGGCAATAACATCAGCCTTAATAACCCTGAAATTACCCGTGAGCAGATCATTGCTGCAGCGATGGATGTAGGCGCGCATGAATTTATAGAACGCCTCCCGGGCGGATATGATTACAATGTAATGGAACGGGGTTCTACCTTATCTGCCGGGCAGTCGCAATTAATTTCGTTTATCAGGGCGTTGGTTTACAATCCGACTATCCTTGTACTGGATGAAGCTACTTCATCAGTTGATACCGAGACAGAGATCCTGATTCAAAACGCCATCACCAAGCTGATGCAGGGTCGTACAGCTATAGTTATTGCACACCGCCTGTCTACCATTCAAAATGCAGATAAGATCATCGTGCTTGATCATGGTGAGATTATGGAAAGTGGCACGCACCAGGAACTATTGCGCATTGAGAATGGCTACTACCGCAAGCTGTATGATCTGCAGTTTAATTCTGCGGGAATTGTTAAGTAGTCTTAAGTTCTAAGTCGATAGTATCAAATCAAAAATGGCCTGAAGACTACTGACTCAAGACTTCAAACTCCCTTAGACGGTGCCTTCTTAACCGATTCAACAGGCTGCTCCTCCCGCTCATGCCTTTTGGCTATATTTTCCTGCTTAGGCTGATCGCCTTTATATTCCTTATCCTCTTTTCTCACGTGGCTTTTGCCGCCGTTATCAACTGGCTTATGTGTTGATGATGGCTTGTCTATTGCGTTTACTGGCTTTGTCATAAAGGAATAACAAAGGGATAGCAGGATTTGTTTACAACAACCTTTGTCATTCTGAACGAAGTGAAGAATCTTCAACGCAAAACATAGACGGAGGACAGATATATCGCAGACTAAGCAATTTGAGAAGATTCTTCGCTGTCGCTCAGAATGACAAAAACAAAAAGGGCTTCTCTTTCCAGAGAAACCCTTCAATATAAATTTTTATAAAATTACTGCGCTGATAACGCTGCTGCGCCGCTCACAATTTCCGTTAACTCGGTAGTGATGGCTGCCTGGCGTGCCTGGTTATATGAAAGCTTAAGTGCTTTCAACAACTCGCCCGCATTATCCGTTGCCTTATCCATCGCGGTCATACGTGCGCCGTGCTCAGATGCATTTGAATCAAGCACTGCCTTGTATAACTGGATCTTGATATTTTTAGGGATCAACTGCTCAACTATAGCCTCTTGCGATGGCTCAAGAATGTAGTCAACCTGTACTTTATTCAGATCCTTTTTGGTATCATCCTTTTTAACTTCAGGTTTTGGAACCGGTAACAGCTGCTCCACAGTTAAGATCTGCATAGCTGCGTTCTTGAACTGGTTATAAACCAACTCAACACGATCATAATCACCTTTTAAAAAGCCGTCCATAATACTTTGGGTAATTACGGAAGCATTTATAAAGTTAAGGTCGAGGTACAAATCATTATTGTTACCAATAACGTTGTATTTGCGCCTTGCATAAAACTCCTGGCTTTTTTTACCGATAGCAACTATCGATATATTACCGGCTTTAAGCTGCTCACTGTATTTTTCGGCTATCAGGTTATTGGCAGTCTTTATAACGTTGGCGTTAAAAGCGCCGGCCAAACCACGGTTCGACGAAACCACAACTATCAATACCTTGTTTGGCTCACGCTGTGCTAAAAACGGAGATGAACCATCCTCTAAACTTGCAGACAAGTTTGCCAGTAAATCTTTCAATTTATTGGCATAAGGGCGTAATTGTACAATAGCGTTGGTTGCCCGCTTCAACTTAGCTGCCGAAACCATTTTCATGGCCTTGGTGATCTGCTGCGTTGAGCTTACGGACTTAATCCTGTTTCTTACTTCTTTTAAATTAGCCATTCTTTTTTTGAGTCTTGAGTTCTAAGTCTTGAGTCTTTAGTTCCACGTCGTTGACTTAGGACTAAAGACTTTAGACTAAAGACTTAATACTTCTAACTATTAATATTTTCCGCTCAGTTCCTTAGCAACTGTTTCAAGCACACCTGTGATTGTATCATCAAACTTACCTGCTTTAAGGGCAGCTAATGTTTCAGGATGACGCACTTCCAGCTGGCTTGTAAATTCTGCTTCAAACTCACGGATCTTGTTAACCGGTACGTTACGCATCAGGTTTTTAGTACCTAAGTAAATAACTGCAACCTGTTTTTCAACCGTTACCGGTGAGTATTGGCCTTGTTTCAGGATCTCTACGTTACGGGCACCTTTGTCAAGTACTGTTTTTGTTGAAGCGTCCAAATCTGAACCGAATTTTGAGAAAGCCTCAAGCTCGCGGTATTGTGCCTGGTCAAGTTTCAAAGTACCGGCAACCTTCTTCATTGATTTGATCTGCGCGTTACCACCCACACGTGATACCGAGATACCTACGTTGATAGCCGGACGAACACCTGCGTTAAACAAGTTCGACTCAAGGAAGATCTGACCGTCAGTAATTGAAATTACGTTGGTTGGGATGTATGCTGATACGTCACCCGCTTGTGTTTCGATGATCGGCAATGCGGTTAATGAACCACCACCCTTCACGATACCACGGATAGACTCAGGCAAATCATTCATTGCCTGCGCAATTGAATCATTCGCGTTGATCTTAGCAGCACGCTCCAATAAACGGCTGTGCAGGTAAAATACGTCACCTGGATAAGCCTCACGACCCGGTGGACGACGTAACAATAACGACACCTCACGGTAAGCAACAGCTTGTTTTGAAAGATCATCATAAATGATCAATGCAGGACGACCTGTGTCACGGAAGTACTCGCCGATGGCAGCACCTGCAAACGGGGCAAAGAATTGCATAGTAGCAGAGTCTGACGCGTTAGCAGCAACAATGATAGAATATGGCATAGCGCCTTTTTCTTCCAGTGTGCGTACAATGTTAGCTACGGTAGAAGCTTTCTGTCCGCAGGCAACATAGATACATATTACCGGTTTTCCGGCATCATAAAATTCTTTCTGATTGATGATAGTATCGATACAAACAGCAGTTTTACCTGTCTGGCGGTCACCGATTACCAACTCACGTTGTCCGCGGCCGATAGGGATCATCGCATCGATAGCCTTGATACCAGTTTGTAATGGCTCAGTTACCGGCTGACGGTAGATAACACCCGGCGCTTTACGCTCCAAAGGCATTTCATAAACCTGTCCGGCGATAGGGCCTTTACCGTCAATTGGAGTACCTAAGGTATCAACAACTCGGCCAAGCATGCCTTCACCAACATTGATAGAGGCGATCCTGTTTGTACGCTTAACGGTATCACCTTCTTTAATATCATCGGATTTACCAAGCAATACAACACCTACGTTATCTTCCTCAAGGTTAAGTACGATACCCTGTAAACCGGTACCAAACTCAACCAGCTCACCTGATTGTACTTTTGTTAATCCATAAACGCGTGCAATACCGTCACCCACCTGGAGTACAGTACCCACTTCTTCTAGTTCAGATTCTGACTTGAAGCCTGCTAATTGCTGACGCAAAATTGCTGATACTTCGTCTGGTCTTACCTCTACCATTTTTAAATTTATTTTAGAGTTTTAGTTTTTAACTTTTAATTGGAATTACCTGTTGGCAAATTCCTTCTTTAATTTATGTAAATCACTTGCAATGCTGGTATCTATCTGCCTGTCGCCAACGGTTAATACAAAACCGCCGATCAAATTAGCGTCAACCTTAGCTTCCAGTTTTACTGTACCACCGGTTGCAGCTGCAATATCAGCTATCATTGTTTTCTTGTTAGTATCAGACAATGCTGTCGCAGATACTACCGAAGCATGAACGATGTTATGTTTGATATCATAAAGGTTTACATACTCACCTGCGGTGGCGTATAAAACCTCGCCGCGGCTCTTGTTTACCATCAGCTTAAAAAAAGCCAGGCTGGTTTTATTAACCTTTGAAGCAAAAATATCGTCCAATATGTGCACCTTCTTTGAGTGAGATACTATCGGATTAGCCAAAACCGCTTTTAATTCAGGATTTGCTTTTAATGTGTGTAAAAAAAGCTCCATATCTCCTTTTATAGGCTCAACCAATTTTTGCTCTTCTGCAAGATCAATAATGGCTTTTGCGTACCTGGCTGCTACTGTTAATTCTGACATATTTTTATTTAGATGTGAGATATTAGATGTGAGACGTGAGACCTTAATTTGAAACATTATTCATGTCTCACGTCTCAAATCTCATATCTGAAAATCTAGCTTAATTTCACGTCCCTCAACAAATCCTTAACCAGTTCGTCTTGTTTTTTCTGATCTTCAAACTGCTTGCGTAATACCTTTTCAGCAATCTCTAATGAAAGTGATGCTACCTGGTTTTTTACATCAGCCATAGCAATAGCCTTCTGGTTATTGATCTCTATGCGGGCAAGCTCAATCTGGCGTGAACCTTCCTTCTGCGCTGCTTCCTTAGCGTCAGCAATGATCTGGTTCTTTACTTTGGTAGCTTCCGATAAAATAGCGTCACGCTCGGCACGGGCGCTTTTTAACAAAGCCTCGTTCTCGTTTGTTAAACGCGCCATTTCCTCCCTAACTGCCTCAGCACGTAAAAGAGCTGTTTCAATTGATTGCTCGCGTTCGGCTACTGCAGCCAAAATAGGTTTCCAGGCATATTTACCCAGTATAAACAATAGTATCGCAAAACAAAGTGTAGTCCAGAAAACTAAACCAATGTGAGGAGTAACTAAATCCATAATTCAGATTATATTTTATTTATAAGTAATTTCATTTTAAAAATAACCCGGCGCCAACCGCTCCGGGCTATTTTAATGCTACATGCTGCTTCCTATTAAAAGAAAGCTGCAACAACCACCGCGAACAAGGCAACACCTTCTACAAGGGCCGCAGCGATGATCATGTTAAGTTGGATCTTAGAAATAGCTTCAGGCTGACGTGCAATAGCTTCAACAGCTTTACCACCAATTTGACCGATGCCGATACCTGCACCAATTGCGGCTAAACCAGCGCCAAGGCCGCCTAAGCTACCGTGTACACCAGTTGCCTGAGCTAAAACCAAACCTGCGGTTCCAATCATTCCAATCATTGTGTGTTAATTTAAAACGTGTATATATTAAGATAATTAATTACAAAACTTCAGTGTGCTCAGTATGGTGCTCTTCAATAGCCATCCCGATAAACAAGGCACCAAGCAGCGTGAATATATACGCTTGCAGGAACGCTACCAGTAACTCAATGGCATCCATAAACACAACAAACACAATTGAGACAGGGGAAACCCAAATGGTTTTAAAAATAAATATTAATGATATTAAGCTTAAGATCAAAATGTGACCGGCTGTAATGTTAGCAAACAAACGAATCATTAATGCTATTGGCTTGGTGAAAATCCCAACAATTTCAACCGGGATCATGATGAAGAACAACCACCATGGGTTTGGCACAAATATGTGCTTCCAGTAATGTTTGTTACCATTAAGGTTAACCACAAAAAATATGATAACTGATAATACGGCCGTAACCGCTATATTACCTGTAAGGTTATAACCTCCCGGAAAGAAGGGAACCATACCCAAAAGATTATTCAACAGGATGAAAAAGAATATGGTAAGTAATAAAGGCATAAACCTTAAATACTTTACACCTATGTTAGGCAGGGCAATATCGTCGCGCACAAATAATATAAGGGGCTCCATAAACGACTGTAAGCCTTTAGGAGCTTTACCAACACGTTTTTTATACGCTGATGAAACACTTAAAAACACAATCAGCAATATGGTAATAGCCATGAACATAGAAGCTACGTTACGGGTGATGGAGAAGTCCATTACTTTTTTTGTCGCCGCTTCATCTACAACGCCTGATGCATCAACAACCTTCACTGTTTCTTTTTCAAGCTTGTAATTATAATGAGCACCATGATAAACCGCGCTATCTGCAGGCATTAGTTTGGCTGATGAAAATACTTCCAAACCTTTATCAGTATACAAAATAACAGGAAGCGGAAGCATTACCTCGCCAACTACCGGCCATGAGTGTGAATCACCAATATGTTCAAGTATTATTTCTTTGGGTTCAAACTTCTTTTCTGAGCCCTCAGGAGCCTTTTCCTGGCCAAAAGCCGAGTTTGTAAATCCGCCTGCGATTAAAAAAAACGCGCAAATTAAAGAAATGTTAAAAAGTTTTAAGTTCAAAATCGAGCTCTTGTTCATCTAAATGAAGTTTTCTACCTTAATTTTTCGTGCCGCAAGTTACGTAACAAAACATAAATTTCAAAGGCAGTATTTAATAAATATATATAAATAAAATCTGCCAGAAAAACATGCTTATTTGTGACGTTTTTAGCCACAAAAACGAATATAAATATTAAAAACGCCAACAACTTAATTGTTGTGCCTGCTAAAAAGGCTGGGGTAAAATACTCCTGGTCCTTTTGTTTGGCCAGCAACATCCCGGCTAATACCAAAAGCGTAAGGCCCGACATAAAGAAAAATATAGTCCAAAAGTTATTGACCAGTAAACTGGTGTTTCCGGCATATTGAAGTAAAAGGGGTGGTATAGCAATTGCTACCACAAATGCCAGGAATGACAAGATGGATGGGATAATTTTCATTTAGTTTAACAATTAGTCTCTATTATAATGAACCAGGGCTCAAATAACTGAGCGATACGGTGCATTTTATAATTGGTTAGTCAGGGTTCAAACAATTATATACCAGGCTTAATTTTTAACAGACCTGATAACAAGGTACAAAGATACAAAAACACCGACAAGTGAAAGCACTGCCGTCACCCATTTTGTAGCATGGTGGGCGCTCTCATCAATTTTATACCCGGCATAGGTAAACAATCCAATGGTTGCAATCATCTGGAATCCCATTCCGGTAAACTTTATATAGTTATTCGCCGGTTTTTCGTTGCCGTTCTCCTGTTTTTGTTCATCTTTGGCCATATGCAAATTTAGTTATCCTATTACGTAAATGTTATTAAATTAGCAAGGCTTTAAAACCACCTTATAAATTGAACAGGGTTTTCAAATTTCAAGTAAATAAACAAATAATATCCCTGCTTTCAGCATTGATAATTATTACAGCAGGTTGTTCACTTGAAAAGCAAAGCGGTTTTAACCGCACCATGCAAAACCTTACCGCCCACTATAACATCCTTTTTAACGCCAGGGAGATCCTGCGGCAAAAGCAGGTAAGTTATGCCTCGGCCTTTGTTGACAATTATAATGAGCTACTGAACGTTTACCCCGACACTACAGCCCAATCGACAACACCTGATAAAGACCTTGAGGAAGCGATAGCAAAGGCAAATAAAATTATCAATATCAAGGAGCAAAGCCACTACCAGGGTGATGCATACCTGGTTTTAGGAAAGGCGAATTACCTTGAAGGGAATTATTTTAATGCCATTGAATTTTTAAACTACGTTATTAAAACGTATCCAACGCGTATGGATCTTGTACAGGACGCCCTTGCCTGGAAGGCACGTTCATCAATGTACCTGGGCAATCTTCCCCAGGCTAAACTCGCCCTGGATACTGCAATTCAAAACATCGACCCAAAAAAGAATAAGGGCCTGATTGCCGACATTTATGCAAGCAAACTGCAATACGATATAAACGTGCAGGATTATGCCGATGGCGAGGAAATGGCGAAACAGGCAATAAGCCATTGCCACGACGGCATGACACGCCTCCGCTGGACTTTTATTTTGAGTCAGCTGCAGGAGCTTAACCAAAAACCTGCAGAAGCTGTTAAAAACTACAACCGGATAGCAAGCAGCAACGTGTCATTCGAGATGGCCTTTAACGCCAGCTTAAACCGCATCAGGATTGAGGACGCTGCAGATGGGATTAAGACCAGCCGCACCGAACGCCTGATGACTCTTTTAAAGGAACCCAATAACAAGGAATTTAAGGACCAGATCTACTACCAGGTTGCCCAGCTGGAAATGTCCGGCAAAAATATTGACGGCGCTATTAAAAACTATAAGCTTTCGGTTAGAACCAGCGTTAAAAACCAAAACCAAAAAGGACTAAGCTACCTGCGCCTGGCTGAGATCTACTTTAAAAACAAGGCCGACTACCTTAGCGCGAAAAAATACTATGACAGTACCGTCACCACCCTGCCGGTTAACTATCCGGGCTACGCCGCCGTGAAAAAAATTAGCGTAAACCTGCAGCTGCTGGCGAACAACTACCAAATTATTTTGCGGGAGGATACCTTGCAGGCATTGGCCAAAATGGACGAAGGGGCACGCAATAAGATAATTGATAAAATGGTTACCGACCAAACGCTGCAACAACAGGCCGATTTGGCTGCCGCATCTTTATCAAGCACTGTAACGGAAACCGTAAACTCAGGGCCCCGGTCGGGAAAGGCTGGAACGGGTGCTACATTTTATTTTTATAACAATAATGCGGTAAGCCAGGGGTATGGCGATTTTAAACGCAAATGGGGCGACCGTAAGCTGGAGGACAACTGGCGGAGAAGCAGCCGTTCAAACAGTGATGTAACGGCTAATCAGATGAATTCGGCAGCGGCGGATCCTGATGCGCCGGTAAGCGGACAGCCGGGAGCCAGGCCAAAACCAGGTATTGCCAGTGGCTATCGGAAGGAACTTCTTGACGGGTTGCCCCTCACTTCTGAACGCCTTGCCCAATCAAACGTGAAAATTTATAACGCCTACACCGATATAGGAAATTTCTATCGTGATGTTTTGGGTGATAAAAAGGAGGCGATAAATATCTATGAGTTGATCTTACGCCGATTTCCGAACGATCCGAATATTGCCGCGGTATATTATAGCTTATATAGGTTATATAGCGATGTCGACAAATCAAAGTCAGATCATTATAAGGATCTGCTGCTAAAAAACTATGCTGATACGCCATTTGCCAAAATAATTTCGGACCCTGATTTTGCAAAAAAACTGGAAGACCAGGATGCTGAATTCACGCAAGCCTATAATAAGGTGTTTGACCTGTATGCCGCCAAAAAGTATAGCCAGGTAATAACCGGTGTTCCACAGATGCTAAAACAATATCCCGGCAATAAGTTCGGCCCTCAGCTGTATTACCTTAAAACAATTGCCGAGGGGCATAATGAAAAGGTAGGGCCCTTCACCGACAGCCTGAAGCAAATTGTCCAAAAATTTCCGGACGATAAGTTGATTACGCCGTTGGTAAGCCAACAATTAACTTACATCAATACCAACCAGGCCGAATTGCTGGCGCGGCCGGTAGTACTTACTGACGATAATCCGCTTGATCTGCCATTTACCCTAAATCCTGCCTTTAAAGAAGAAACAGCATACCGCCCGTCAGTAAATCCGTTTGCCGTTAACCAGCAGCCACAGGTAAGGATTGAAAGACAACAGCAGGTAACAACGGCACAAATAGCCCAGGCGCCTAAAATAACAACCACAACCAATCAACCTGCTATTAAACAAATTGAACTACCAGTTCCGGAGGCTCCCCGCGTAGCTGACAGAGTGGATACCATAGCACAGGCAAAGGTGCCCGCGATTAAGATGCCGGATATTGTCCCCTCAATTTTTTTATCAAACGATAGCACCAACTATTATTTTGCAGTAAATGTAAAAAGCGGAACAACTAATTTGGCGTCGTCGCGTTTTGGTTTTGGGCAATTTAACAGGGCCATGTATGCGGGAAAGGGAATAAAACACCAACTATTGCCTGTCGGCGCAGATAATCAGGTTATATACGTGGGGCGCTTTTACTCGCTTGCCGATGTTAAAAAATATGCCCGCGCAATTGTGCAGTTGTTACCCGATATTATGAAGGTGCCCAAGGATAAATACAGCTTTTTTATTATAACACAGGAAAATCTGAATAAATTAGCCGACGCAAAAACCCTGGATAGCTACATAGACTACTATCAAAGAAATTTTTAATTGTTATGATCATTAAACTCGCCCCGCAGGATATACGACGATACAACTGGTATATATGGAAAACCGTGATCAGTTGTTTCCTACTATTCGTATTGTTGCTTGTAGCAACCTTTTTTGGAGCCTTTGGTCCATTACCGGGCTTTCGAGCTATTGAAAATCCAAAAAGCAACCAGGCATCAGAGGTGTTGGCGGCAGATAAAACTGTCTTAGGCACCTATTATGTTCAAAACCGGTCGAGTGTAAACTATTCCCAATTATCACCTAACGTGGTTAATGCACTAATAGCCACTGAAGACACCCGTTTTTACGAACACTCCGGCATCGATTTTCAACGCTTACCCAGCCTTATTTTTTTTAACCTGATAGGTAGCAAGCAAGGGGGTAGTACCATAACCCAGCAACTGGCAAAAAACCTTTTCTCGAATGGTGGATCACATAATCCATTTGTCCGTTTTACACAAAAATTGAAGGAATGGATCATTTCAATCGAGCTGGAACGCCGCTATACCAAGCAGGAAATTGTAACCATGTATCTAAATACAGTCGATTTCGGTGCCTACAATACGTTCGGTATAAAATCAGCAGCCCGCACCTATTTTAGCGTTAGTCCTGATAAACTTACGCCCGACCAAGCCGCATTGCTTGTAGGAATGCTGAAGGGGACAGGCTATTATTCGCCCATCAGGCATCCGGACAGGGCTTTGGCTCGTCGCAACACTATCCTGGAATTAATGGATAAACAGGGATTTTTAAGCGGCGGCCAGGTAGAAGAGCTGAAACAAAAACCTATTGGCATTAACTTTAGCCCGAATACGCATAATGATGGGCCGGCGCCCTATTTCAGGGCAGTGTTAAAACAAGAGATCCAGAAGATCTTTAAGGATCAGAACATCGTTCAATCCGATGGCACGCAATATGACCTTGACCGGGACGGATTAAAGATCTATACTACCATTGATGCCACCATGCAAAATTATGCCGAAGAGGCCCAGCAGGAATATATGGGCACCTTACAGGCACAATTTGATGCCCAGTGGCGTGGTGTTAACCGGGCAAAAAATATCAAAAACTACAAATTACTGCTTGACCAGGGTATGTTCCGGTCTGACAGGTACAAGCAGTTGCATGAAGAAGGAAAGTCGGATGATGAAATAAGACAAAATTTTGATACTCCCGACAGCCTCGAGCTTTTTACCTGGCATGGGGATATTGATACGTTAATGAAACCTATCGACTCAATGGTTTACAGCAAAATGATGCTCCGTAACTCCATGATGAGCATGGACCCCACCACCGGCTATGTAAAGGCATGGGTAGGTGGTACAAACTTTGAGCATTTTAAATACGACCAGGTGAAGCTTGGCACACGGCAGGTAGGTTCAACTGCAAAACCGTTTACTTATGCTGTGGCTATTGAGAACGGCTTTTCACCTTGCCAGGAGGTTGATAACGTACCTATTACTATAACCGGCTATGGCACGCCATGGCAACCTAAACAATCATCATCTGATTATTTACAAGGGTCAATAACCTTACGAAAAGCATTGGGTTATTCACAAAACTACGTGGCCGCCTATGTGATGAATGAGGTTAAGCCGATCCCGGTGATGGAGCTTATAAAAAAGATGGGCATCACCAGCGATGTACCGCCCTACCCTTCTATTTGCCTGGGAACATTTAATGCATCAGTATTTGATATGACAGGTGCATACTCAGTATTTGCCAACCACGGCACATGGACAGAACCTACTTATATCCTGCGCATTGAGGATAGGAACGGCAACGTGATCTACACGCACACTCCTAAGGTTGTACAGGCTATGGATGCACAGACCGCCTATGTAATGACTTATATGCTTAAAGGTGTTATAGAGGATGGTACAGGATCGAGGTTAAGGGGCAGATACAAAATGACGAACCCGATCGGCGGCAAAACAGGCACCACCCAGGAAAACTCCGACGGTTGGTTCATGGGGATTACCCCACAACTGGTTACCGGAGTATGGACCGGCTGCGAGGACCGTGATATTCACTTCCGTTCAACCCGCATGGGCGAGGGCGCTAACTCAGCCCTTCCTATATTTGCGGGCTTTATGCGGCGGGTCTACGACAATCCCTCCCTCGGCATTAAAAGAAATGTTGACTTTGATGCACCGAAATCCGGCGTTAATATTGTGATGGATTGTAATGCCTATAAACAGCAGCAACAGGGGACGGGAGATGTGGATAAAAAGTTAGGATTTTAAATTTAACTCAATAGCTAATACAAAATTGTCATTGCGAGCGATAGCGTGGCAACCTCGTCGTCATATATGGCGCAAATGCACGGCGACAAGGTTGCTTCGTCGTTCCTCCTCGCAATGACAATATTTATTTTCGGCTTCCAACTGTTAAACAAATATTTGCTATAAGTTGGCCAATGAACCAGTGAACTAATGAACAATTTCGATTATAGAGCCGTATTAAAAAACATCCCTCACCGTCCCGGCATTTACCAGTTTTGGGACGATGAAAAGGAACTGATCTATATCGGTAAGGCTAAGGATCTGCGCAACCGGGTTACCAGCTATTTTAATAAGGATAACCACGTAAATGCCAAGACGAGGGTATTGGTATCAAAGATCAGAAATATAACCTTTACCATTGTTGATACCGAGGTTGATGCGTGGCTTTTGGAAAACAGCCTGATAAAAAAACACCAGCCACGTTACAACGTGATGCTGAAGGATGATAAGACCTATCCCTGGATCATCATCAAAAATGAAAACTATCCCCGCATCTTCTGGACAAGGCGCATCGTTCGTGATGGCTCAAAATACCTGGGACCGTATGCATCTGTGAGCATGATGCACAACATACTCGGGTTGATAAAGGAGACTTTCCCGTTGCGTACCTGCAACCTGAACCTTAGTCGCGAGAATATTGAAAAAGGTAAGTTTAAGGTATGTTTGGAATACCAACTGGGCAACTGCAAGGGCCCCTGCCAGGACTACCAGAGCGAGCAGGATTATGATCACAGTATTGAAGAAATAACCGATATACTAAACGGCAAGATCGGCGCGGTGTTGCGCAACCTTAAGGCAGATATGGAGAAGGCCGTGTCTGAAATGAATTACGAAGGCGCACACCGGCTGAAAAGGAAATTCGAACTACTGGAAAACTACCAGAGCAAATCAACCGTGGTAAATTCATCCATAACTGATGTGGATGTTTTCAGTATTGCTTCAGAGGAAAAATACGCTTTTGTGAACTATTTAAAGGTGATGAACGGCACCATCATACAAACGCAAACCATAGAGCTCAAAAAGCGCCTGGATGAAAGTGACGAGGAGTTGCTTACCCTGGCCATCTCAGAATTCAGGAGCCGCTATGATAGTCATTCAAAAGAGATCATCGTGCCATTTGACATCGACCTTGACGATGCCAAAATAAAGTTCACCGTGCCAAAGCTTGGCGAAAAAAAGAAGCTGCTTGAACTCTCACAAAAAAATGTTCATTTCTTTAAACGCGACAAGCTTGACCAATACGAAAAGCTAAATCCCGAGATCCGCACCGACCGTCTGCTTACCCAAATGATGAAGGATCTCCGGATGAACCAGTTGCCACGACATATCGAGTGCTTCGATAACTCTAACTTCCAGGGCAAATACCCGGTTTCGGCAATTGTGGTGTTTAAAGATGCAAAGCCGTCGAAGAAGGATTATCGTCATTTTAACGTGAAGACAGTCGAGGGCCCGGATGACTTTGCAACTATGGAAGAGGCTGTTCACCGTCGCTACCGCCGCATGCTCGACGAAGGCACCGAACTGCCTCAGCTGATAGTTATCGATGGAGGAAAGGGCCAGTTATCATCTGCATTAAAAAGCTTAAAACTGCTGGGTATTGATAAGCAGGTAACAGTGATCGGTATCGCCAAACGACTGGAGGAGTTATATTACCCCGGCGATCAATATCCATTATACCTCGATAAAAAATCAGAGACGTTAAAGGTTATTCAGCAATTAAGGGATGAAGCACACCGTTTCGGCATAACATTTCACCGTAAAAAACGGGATAAGGGAACCCTTGTCACCGAGCTTGAACTGATTGAAGGCATTGGAAAAACCACCGCCGAAAAGCTGTTGAAGTACTTCAAATCAGTGAAAAAGATACGCGCTGCAACAGAAACTGAATTATTGGAAGTAGTGAATACCAAACAGGCAAAGGCTATTATTTCGTATTTTGGTGATGACGCCAGTGATTAGAGACCGGAGGTTAGGGATTAGAAAATGCTATCGCTGCGAGTTACGCTATCGCTAAACTCGCGGCAGTAAAAAGAACAAAGGCCATTGCATCCGCAATGGCCTTTGTATATCTATTCGGAAGAAACTAATCTCTGGTCTCTAACCTCTAATCAACTATCACTAATACTGCCACAAATTAAGTTCCCAATCCATCAGGTTCTTCTTTATTCGTTCGGACTCGTATAGTTTATCTATACCATTGGCATAATCCTTTATTCGTTCATCCTTGTCGTTTGATTCTTTCACGATATAGCTTGTAAAAAGCCGTTTCACTAAAGCGTCATCAAAGCTCAGACCGGTGGCATCGTTGTTACGATTAACCACTTCCTTGGTTGCAAGAATATGCCTTGCTTCCTGGAAATACACCCAAAATGCAGGCTGGTAATCTTCATTAGTACCTATCTTAACCTTCACCAATGGCGCAATACCAATGATCCGTGGTTCAAAAATAGAACGCTGCCTGTCAAACACCCAATCCTCCTTTATACGGAACTTCACTACGCTATCCGCGTTAAATTCGCCTGCCTGTAGTTTGGAGCCTATTTTCTCGCCGGTGTTCTTATCAAACTGATCAACCACGCTACTATCGGCCATTCTTGATCGCGCTTTTCCCGGAGCGAGTGGCGTTAAAAAGCTATCGCCTCCCGGATCAGCAGTGGTATTTGTTGGATCGTAGGCTGTTAATTCACCTGCATCAATTGCCGTTAACAAAATATCAATCAGGCGTTGCTTTGGCGAAGCCAGGTACGCGTTCATCTTTTCACGAATATCAATTTCGCGCCAAATTCGCTTCACAAAAGCAGCATCAGATTCCCTTAGGTTAGCATACGGCGTAACCTTCGCGCTTAAGATGTTAGCCTTTTTAAAATAACCATCCAAGGGCCTTTCAAAAGGCTTTGCAGGCCCAGCGACCACTTTTTTGGTGGTATCGGTAGGTACAGCGCTCATTGTTGTTGGATTAACCGCAGCGGGCTGGTTAGCCGGTTGTTGCGTTGTTTGTGCAGGCTTTGCAGCCGGCTTTTTCCTGCGCCTTTGTGCATATGATGATATGCAGGCAAGGCAAAGTAATACAACTAAAATCCTTTTCATAATCATTTTAATTAGCAATTAATACAATCGCGTCGAGTCCCCTTTGTGTGCCATCAGGACCAACGGCTATAATATCTTTAAACACAACAGTTGTACCTGGTGAAACAGTGCTCATTGCTGAACGCATTGCACTTGACAGATCAGCGCCGGTAGTACTAAAAGTAACAACATCCTGGCGTGGTTTTGCAATTTGCAACGCAAAACGGGTCACCGTAAATTTAGCATCGAAATCAAAGCCCTCAAGTTTTGCGAAAAGTCTATCCTGCGCACGTAAATTGGCTGCACTGGTGTTACCACTGCTCTTGCCTGCAAATTGCGGCTTAGGATCAGGGATTCTTTTGGTACGGAACAATGTACTGCCCAGGTTTGTAAGTTTACCTGATACCATACCTGATACGTTGATAGTTGCAGTACCTATGCTGTTTACCGTAGCAGTGTAGTGTCCGTCTGAGCCGCTTAAACTACCACTACTCATACTTACGCGCAGATCTGATTTTGCAATTCCAGGGGCAGAAACAGATACCGGGTTAGGTACCCCAATATACAATACGTTCATTTTATCAGGTGATACCACTGCCGATGGTTTTGCAACCATATAGCTTTGTGTAGGCGTAGTATATGTTTTTATAGTTCCGTCCGTTTGTTTAACATTTATAGTAGCAGACCATGTTTTTAAACCTTCACTGCTTGTATTGCCGGTATACTTGCCTTTACCTGATTCCGTAGGTAATGGAGAACCGCCTACGGTAATTGTAGGAGATAATTTCGAATCATAGGCAGTAAGGAAAACATCTGCCGTATAAGTTTGGCCTACCAATACATAACTTGTAGGGGCCACGGCTACTGCATCAAAGTGATCAAGATTTACCTGGGCCTTATCAACCTCCACTAAGATCTTCTTAACTACTTCGTTTTCCGCATTTTTTGTATCCGACTGAATCTTTGTAAAAGCAGTCATGGCAGCTCCCATAGGTATTCCTTCACCAAAGTTGGCTTCTTCCCAATTTTTGGTCGGAAATCCTCTTCTTGGTAAGGGTGCGTTAGCCTGCAAGGCAAGATTAACTCCTGCGCGATCTTTGGGATCAAGCAGGTTAACCAATCCTTCCCTGGTTGCGTCTATCTTTTTATGCAGCTCAAAAGCATATTTCCTCCTGTCAACCATCAGATCTACTGATTCATCCAAACTTTCGCGTCCGCTGTAGTCACCTGTAGCTTCATCCATACCGCCGCTTTCATCAACCATTACTTTTTTTAGTGAGTCGATATATTTATCAAGTGCATCAGACAGGTCTCGTGCCTTTTTTGCCCTGGCATATATAGGTGCTGCTCTTTCGGGTTGCTCCTTCAATTTACCGTTTTCAAATGTCTTAAACGTATTATCAATCCCACTCTGAACATTTGTTTTTGAAGCTGATAAACTATCACTAATATTTTTAAATGCATCCAGTAAACTCTCCGGTACATCAAGGGCAATAAGGCCCAATAGTACCAGGTACAGGATACCTATCATTCGTTGTCTTGGGGTTTGCTTACCTCCAGCCATCTGTCTTTGTTTCTTTAATTAAATAAAAATATTCTTAATTAACGCGTGGCTGATTCATCGCTGAAAGCATATTGCCATATATCGAGTTTAACGTCGATAGGTTTTTAGCTAATTTGTTAACCTCTTCCTTAAACTGTTTCGAATCGGTTGCCGACTCGTTAAAGTTTTGGATAGTTGAGGCCATTTCGCCATAAAACTTATTCATTGATTTTAAATGGTTGCTTGAGTCCTGTAACTCCAGTTCATACACAGCATTTAAGGAGGTTAAATTTTTAGCCATCTTATTGATCTGCTCGTGGTATGATTTTGAATCGACATTTGAACTGGCCATTTCAGCAAGGTTTGCCGATGCCTTTTCGAATGAAATATTTAAATTGTCGTAGCTTGCGGTTGCCTGCTTAATCTTATTTGTGTAGGCAATAGTTGCGTCACCTGCATCAGTAACCCGTGAAATTGAGTTTACCTTATCGCCAAATGTACGCAAGCCGTTTGCAAGACTGTTTATCAATTCAGGGCCAATTTTTGCTTCGCTCAGCATGGCGTCAAGAGCCGCTGTATTTGAGAAGCTATCTCCCTGCGGGATCGCTTTACGCACCGCAGCCTTTGGCAGTTCGCCGTCATAATCATCATCTAATTCAGGATAGGCACGCCTCCAGTCAATTTCCTTATCATCCCTTTGAAAACCTAACAGGAAGAACAAAATAGCCTCAGCAGTTAACCCAATAGATATAAAAGTACCGCCGTAAGGCCAGTGTTGAATTTTAAATAGTAAACCTACAATAACCACCGTAGCTCCCCATGATACAATGTTATTGATTCCGTAAGGTAATTTCTTCCCAGCCATATTAATTTGAAAAAGATTAAATATTATTTTTTATTTGGTTTTACTGTTATCGTTTATCCGTGATATCGCGACCAAGGAAATGTGTTACACAACGGAAACCGATGTATGATTTTGCGGTGTCCTGGTATTCGTAAGTGCGTTTTGAGTTTTGCAGAAAGAAGCCTATATCCTTCCATGATCCGCCGCGCACAACTTTGCGCTTCATTACTTCGGGCTCATTGGCTTTGGCTTCATAGTTAAAGGTTGGTGCAAGATCATGTACGAATGTAGAAGCAGATTCGTCAAATGCCGATAAGGTCCACTCGGCTACGTTACCGGCCATATTGTATAACCCAAAATCATTTGGGAAATACGACTTAACGTTTACTGTGTAAGCGCCGCCATCGTCGGTATAGTTACCTCTGCCCGGTTTAAAGTTTGCCAAAAGGCATCCTTTGGCATTTTTTGGATACGGACCACCCCACGGATAATCTGTTCCTATCCTGCCGCCACGTGCTGCGTATTCAAACTCGGCCTCGGTAGGCAAGTTATAAGGTGAGCGGTGTGGCATTTTTCTTGAATCTTTGTATGCTTCGTTATAGCGTGTACGCCATACGGTGAAGGCACGTGCCTGGCGCCAGGTTACTCCCACAACAGGGTAATTGCGGAATGCCGGGTGCGAAAAGTATCCCTCTGTCATTGGCTCGTTGGCAGCGTATGAAAAGTCGCTCAACCAAACAAGTGTGTCCGGGTAAACCGGTACTGTATCGCGCAAAATGAAATCAGAACGTTTTTTGCTTTTATCATTATGATAATTAGCTGCTGAACGCAAGTCCTCTAATGCATAGTTATATTTTAGCAGGCGCACATCCAGTTCATCACGATCAAAAATACGATCGTCGCCCTGGTAGTACATACCTTGTAATTTTGAGGCATTTGCAGCAGCACCTTTGCCACGGCCGGCGCTCATCACGGGATATTTTTTCACATAAGCCCAATTGATATATTTTTTTCCGCTTGGGTTAGGGGTTGCACCCTTGCCTGCTTTAAGATAATACTTGTCGTCGCTAACATAGTTGGTGATAGCGATCGAGTCGCGCACCCAGTTAACGAACTGGCGGTACTGGCTATTAGAAATTTCGGTTTGGTCCATAAAAAATGGAGGAAGTGTAACCTGTTTGGTCTGCTCGATTTGTGCAAACGTAACATCCTGGTCTGTTTGCCCCATCAGGAATGAGCCACCAGGAATGTAAACCATCCCATAAGGCACTTCTGCCCTAAACGATCGCGCCGGGACCCCTACAAGCTCCCCTCTGTCTCCTCCCTTGCCGCAGCCGCTTAAAAACCCAACCGCCAGAACACTCAATAAAAAGTATACTTGTTTCATCTTAAAAATCAATGTTAGCTATAATATATATAACACAATGTGACCCCCGAATATATTAATTTTGCCCGATTAAATCGCAAAAAACATTTTTTATCAGTCCAATCTACTCTATTTATAGTTGAATTTTCTTAAACCAATAGCTAATAAATGCGTAACCTGAATTAATTTATCAGTTACAATTATGCTAATTAGTTTGCATTTATACGATATTTTGCAAAAAATAGTTGCAGCAAGGTTAAATAAATCGGTGTTTTTTTTTCGCTGAAGTTCGGAAATTAACTGCCATGCGAGTCAAATCAGTGGCAATTTAAAACATAAATTCAATATTATCAAACAGTTAACCGAAATCAATTTTCGATTAACTGTTACTAAAATTTCCTTATTTTTTTGTGGAGAGACGCTAAGGTTACTTGTTAACCTGCTTAACATATTGTTCAATGGCCATCGTCATTGATGGGGCGCCCGGTGTTGGGGCCGGGATATCCATAATAAGCCCAGCTTCAAGTACAGCCTTATGCGTTGTTGCGCCAAAAGCTGCTATCCTGGTATTATTTTGCTTAAAATCAGGAAAGTTTTTATAAAGCGACTGGATACTTGAAGGACTAAAAAAGGCTATTATATCATAAAACACCTCGGCAAGATCCGAAAGATCACTGCACACCGTGCGAAAAAGCACGGCCGGGGTAAAATTATAGCCATTCTCCAGCAAGAATTTTTGGGTTTCCTCTGCAGCAACGTCCGAACATGGGTAAAGAAACTTTTCGCTCGAATGCTTCTTTAATACCTCTGCCAGATCGGATGCAGTTTGCTTGCCAAAAAAAATCTTTCTTTTACGATACTGGATGTATTTTTGAAGATACAGGGCGATGGTTTCCGAAAGGCAGAAGTATTTCATCTCCACCGGAACCTCAAAACGCATCTCCTCGCAGATCCTGAAAAAGTGATCGGCCGAGTTACGGCTGGTAAAAATTACCGCGCTAAAATCTGCCAGGTTAATCTTTTCCTTACGGAAATCTTTTGCCGGTACGCCCTCAACATGAATAAATGATCTGAAATCAATTTTCAAGTTAAGCTTCTTAGCAAGCTCGGCGTATGGATTTTTATCATTTTCAGGCTTCGGCAAAGTAACTAAAATGCTTTTAACCTTTTTCTTTCTCTCTTCCAAATTCAATTGTTATAACTGCCAAAAACTATATATTAAGTGCCTTAATCAAAATTAAAATTGGGCAAATTTCGAGGGCACAAAGATAGATAAATAAATAAAATTTATGAAATCGAAAATTAGAAATGATGTTTACACTATTTCGCAGGTATTGCCATGCAAATATTACGGCTATTAAAGCCAGTGTAAAAATCAATAATACTTGTATATACCTGTCTGAAAGCAAACTAAAGCATATAACTACCGATAGAAAAACAAAGGCGATATTAAAATAAGTAAGATTTAATATCCCTATATACTCACTTACTATTTTATTAATGTCAAAAATAAATCCTATAAGTTTCAATATCAGGAACTTAAGAGCAAATAGCAAGCCTATTAAAACCGATAAAAAAACAAAAAGGCGAAAACCTGTAATGGTATAGGCAACGCCATAAAAAACAGTTAACTGGTATAAAAACAAGCCAAACGTAAGGCTGAACAGCAAGAACATTCCTATAAAAGCCCATGAATTGATCACTCCACCTTCCTTATCCTGTTGCGAAACAGCCCGTTTATTATAAAACGATTGGATAACCATCTTTAGATCCTTATTAAAAAAAAGATTTAAGAGCGCGGTGTAGATCAGCAGGCCAATGATGATAGCAATAAGCCACGGGCTGCGATAATTACGGGCGTCGCCGGTACGCAGTTGTTCATTTTTCTTAGCTGGAATTTTTAAAAGGATGCCGATATCAGTAAAAGTGCTGTCATTTGCCGCCTTCAATACATCGTAATGCTGTAAAGAATCAACCATCAGCCATTTCATAGCAAATGAGTCGGCTAAAAATTGTTCGCGCTGTTGTTTAATTATTGCAACGGAATCAGCATGGGTAACAACAGCGGGATTAGCGCCGGTATGCGGCAGGGCACTGTCTTTTTTTGCTATTACAGAATCCTGCTGCGCGAGCGCATAGTAGCCGGTAATCATGATCAATAAGAAGCAAAAAAGAATAAACCTCATTGTAAAATAAACACCCGTATTAATAATTCTGCAAAATTACCTTAATAATTGATTGTTTTATAACGGGCTAATTATTTAATGTTAACATAATGCAAAGGGGCGTTTAAAAGCTTCAGCCGCTATACCTTAGTCTTGATCCTTGATGTGAAAGCAGGGGCGGGCACTTCAAAACGTTTTAGTTTTTAAATCCTGTCTCTTTTGTTCAATTTTGCCTATTGCAAAAACGCAGCCCAACTATGAACACCAACCCGATAAATCTTGCCGTACGTTTTCTGCTGGAAATAACCATGTTGATTGCACTGGGCTATTGGGGATGGCATGCAACAACCGGCTGGTTACAATATCTCTCAGCTATTGGTCTACCTGCAATAGCCGCGACCTTATGGGGTGTTTTCCGCATTCAAAACGACCCAAAGCCCGCCCCTGTGGAGGTGCCGGGCGTAGTACGGCTTCTGCTGGAATGGGCATTATTCGGCGCTGCGGTTTTGGCCCTGTTTAGTTTGGGTTATTTCAAATTGAGCCTTGCGATGGCTATTGTTGTAAAGCTACATTATATAGTGTCGTATGATCGTACCTGGGCGATGCTTCGGAATAAAGCTTATGAGGGATTTTTAAAATAAAAAATGTGAAATGTCCGCCTTGCCGCTTGGCCAGTCGCAAATCCTTAGTCCCTGGGCGGTATTTCATCGGCATGAGAAAAAATCAGTAAAAATCTTTTATTTATTTCTCAATATGAAAATTCGTCAAAAAACTAAAGTAATCCTTTATTCTAATCATAAATCGCATAAAATCATACTCCATGATTTATTAAAAATATTCCTGCAGGGAATTTAATAAAGGCATTTTTAACTCGTTCAAAAAACGTTTTTTACCGAAAAAATGTCTCTCCCTTGTTTGAAGGCAGTATAAAATTAAACCCCGGAACCCACATTTTATTTAAATTACACTTATAAGCTAAAAAAATAATACAGGCATAGGCTTTGTAAGTGAGGGGTATAATGAACCTCTTTATAAAAAATATGGTTAGCAGTCGTTGCAAAATGATTGTTGAACTTGAGTTTGAAAAAGCCGGCCTAAAATGCACAGCTATTGAGCAGGGAAGGGTAACAATAGCGGGTACTGTTTCACCAATACAAATTCAAGAAGTTGGAGTTGCTTTGCTAAACTACGGATTAGAACTGTTAGATAACAAAAAGAGCATTTTAGTTGAAAGAATTAAACAGGTGATCATTGATATGATCCATCATTCAGAGAATCAACTAAAAACCAATTTTTCTGACTACCTCAGCGACAAACTAAACCTCGATTATACTTACCTCGCTAATATATTTTCAGATATCCAGGGTATCACTATCGAGCATTTTATCATCCTGCATAAAATCCAGTTGGTAAAGCAATTGATATGGCAGGATGAGCTAAACCTTACTGAAATTTCCTGGAAACTTCATTACAGCAGTGTTGCACACTTATCTACCCAATTTAAAAAAGTTACCGGTGTAACTCCTTCGCAGTTTAAGCATTTTACATTTCAAAGCCAGACCGGGCTGGTAAATGTGTGAATTATATAACATATTCAAAAAGTTATGTAACACATAAATTACGCATCACCATAGTTTTGTACTATCCTGAAATCTGACCCAATAGGACCCAGGGAGTTACAATTTACCTATCAAATATATATTCATGAAAAAAAACTTTACCCAGACTATGGATAGCGCCTTTATGCGTCAAAGCAACGGCTATTCCAAAACATTAAAAACCACATGGTCGCTGGTATTACTTGTCATTGTTTTAGCGTTCGGATGCAAAAAAGATGACTTTAAGGGCGAGATCAAAGGCGTTTGCCCTGTTGTGGTTTCAACCGATCCGGCTGACAAAGCTGTAGATATTGTTTTAAACAAGGTGATCTCCGCAACTTTTAACACCAGTATGTCCCCGTCAACCATTAATGAAAAAACATTTATCATTAAACAGGGTGCTACAGTTATTACAGGAACAATAGCTGCAACAAGTGGCACGGTTTTTACTTTTACCCCAACCCAACCGCTGCTCCCTTTCGTAATTTATACGGGTACTATTACATCTGCGGTAACCGATACTTTACATACTGCGATGGTTAGTAATTATTCCTGGACCTTTACAACCATTCCACAAATAACCCTGGCATCAAACCCTGTTATTGGCGGAACAACTGATGGCGCAGGTACATTTGCGCAGGCATCTGTAGCTACTGTAACAGCAACACCTAATACGGGTTATACATTTACCAACTGGACAGATAACGGAGTAATAGTCTCAACCAGTTCAAGCTACCAGTTTACTATGGCCGGCAACAGGGCATTGGTTGCCAACTTTAAGGTGATACCTGCTTCGCAGTTTGCGGTAATATTAAATTCAAGCCCAACAGCAGGCGGAACAACAAATGGATCAGGTTCATATAATGCAGGTTCAAAAGTAACAGTAACAGCCGATCCAAATACCGGGTACACCTTTATTAACTGGACAGAAAACGGCAATATCGTTTCAACAAGTTCAAGCTACCAGTTTATTTTGGTTGGCGCCCGTAAACTAGTGGCCAACTTTAAGGCAATACCTCCATCCCAGTTTGCATTAGTATTGTCGTCGAGCCCGGCAGCAGGTGGTTCAACAACAGGTTCTGGGGCATATGCATCAGGTTCGTCAGCAAGTGCAACAGCAACTGCTAACCCTGGTTATACATTTACATCATGGAGTGGTGATGCAACAGGCACAAACAATCCATTAACCGTTACCATGAACGCCAATAAACATGTAACGGCAAACTTTACACTTAATGTAGTAATAATACCACCCGTTTTGGGGAATGCTGCAAAATTCGGAGCTTTTGGCGGAAATGCAGGCGTAACCAACCAGGGTCTGAATACGGTGATCAACAATGGCAGCATCGGCACAACAGCTGCGTCAACCCTGGTAACAGGATTTCATGATGGCACAACCGGTGATATTTATACAGAAACACCACTTAACAAAGGGGATGTAAGCGGCAGGATCTATACAGCTCCGCCAGCTCCCGGAACAGCTACTTCTTTTGCAGTTGCATCACAGGGGCTGCTTGATGCAACCATCGCCTATAACAGTATTTCTCCAGCTTCAAAACCAGGAGGAATTGATCCCGGCGCAGGCGAATTGGGCGGCTTAACTTTAGCATCGGGGGTATATAAGGCCGCAAGCGGTACATTTAAGATCACGAATGGCGACCTTACACTTGATGCCAAGGGCGATCCAAATGCGGTTTGGATCTTTCAGACAGCTGCCGGACTTACCGTAGGCACAGCCGGACCAGCAGGAGCCAGGAATGTGGTTCTAAAAAATGGCGCACTTGCTAAAAATGTTTATTGGTATGTAGGAAGCTCAGCTGTAATCAACGGCGCAGGTGGCGGAATCATGACAGGAACTATTATATCCTCTGCGGGCATTACTTTTTCTACGGCTGGTAATGCGGTACAAACGGTATTAAATGGCAGGGCTATTTCTTTGGTAGCTTCTGTTACTATGGTAAATACGACCGTTAATGTTCCTCAATAAGCAAAAAATAGTGTAAACCTGTGTTATATCTCCTTTGAGGGATGTAACACAGATCTATCAACCAAAACAATTAAAAAATATCTTATGTTATCAACTTATAAAATAATTCAAAAAGTAATTACTTGCTGTTTGATGATCACCATGGCTGCAACTGCGGTTAAAGCTCAAACTACATTACCGACCTGGTGGTTTGGTGTATCCGGCGCTGCCAATTTCAACTTTTATGATGGCACAACCCAAAGGCTAAACAATTCTTTAATTGCCCCAACCGCTTTCCATAAAGGCAATGGGGTACGTCCTTATGCATCAATTTTGGCGGAATATCGTCCCGCAGGAATCTGGGGGGCTATGCTGAATGTAGCATATGATGGCCGTGGTGGAAAGTTTAATGATGTAGTGGCCCCATGTAATTGCCCGGCTACCTTAGAAACCAGCACGAGTTATATTGCCGTTGAGCCAAGTATCCGCCTGAGTGTGCCTTCAACAGGCTTATACTTTTTCGCTGGGCCAAGGGTCGCGTTCAATATTAATAAGGATTTCGCATATACCCAGTTTAAACAGCCCAATACCGATGCCGAACTGAGCGCCATGCACAAAACCCTGGTTTCGGGCCAGGTTGGTGTAGGATATGATATTATAGTTTCACCGGCTGCAAACACTACAATGATCAGTATTTCTCCGTTTGTTTCCTATCATCCATATTTTGGACAGGAACCGCGTAATATTGAAAGCTGGTCTGTTACAACGGTGCGTGCAGGTATAGCCCTCAAATTCGGCAAAGGGCATAAAGTTGCGACAATACCTCCGCCGGCTGCAATTATTCCTGTTGTGGTTCATGATTTTATTTTTTCTGTTCAGGGCCCCGGAAATGTATTGGTAAAACACGAAGTAAGCGAAACACTACCACTGCTTGATGTGGTATTTTTTGATGACGGATCAACAGAAATTCCAACCAGGTATGTTATACTTACAAAAGAACAGGCAACCGGTTTTAGGGAAGGACAGTTACAGCACGAACAATTAGAGAGCATGACGGACCGTTCTGCCGGGCAATTAAACGTTTATCATAATGTACTGAATATTTTAGGTGATCGAATGCGGGCAAATCCCGAAACTACCATTTCCCTTGACGGAGCTTCAGGCAAAGGACCAAAAGATGCCAAAGCGTTTGCAGAATCAATAAAACAATATTTAGTAGATGTATTTGGAATCAGCAGTTCAAGGATTACGACCCGCGGCAGCTTCAAAGCACATCCGTCCTCAGAGCAACCCGGGGGAACAAAAGAGCTTGTCCTGCTGCGTGCAGAAGACCGCAGGGTTGACATTGAAAGCGCTTCACCCGAATTATTAGCTGAAGTAGGCGGAGTGATGATGAAACCGGCTCAAATTACATCTACCCAGGTTAACCCACTTGATAATCAAGTTGTTTTTAAAGTCGACTCGGCCAAAGAATTACTTAAATCGTGGGCCATTGACGTCACGGATTCAAAAGGAATAACCCAGCATTACGGACCATTCTCCGGAGACCAGCAAAATGTACCACAAGCCTCCATCCTGGGTGATAACCCTGGTGGTGACTATAAGGTTGTAATGACCGCGGAGACAAATAGCGGATCGGTTATCAAAAAAGAAAGTACAATTCATTTGGCCCATCAGGATGATGAAGTTCAAAAAGGCTTCCGTTATAGTATCGTATTTGATTTTGATAAAGCGAAATCGATGGCTGAGTATGATAAGTTTTTAACCGGTATTGTATCACCCTTAATTGTTGATGGGGCAACTGTTAGCATACATGGGCACACGGATATTATCGGAGAAAAAGAACACAATCAAAAATTGTCGGACAACAGGGCCAAGGAAACCCAAAAGATCATTGAACATGCCATAGCCAATTCAGGCAGGGACCATGTGAAATTTGAAACTTCCGGCTTTGGCGCCGATCCTGCCCATTCACCTTTTGAAAACAATTTGCCCGAGGATCGTTTTTATAACAGAACAGTTATAATAGACATTATCCCGAATAAATAGAAAGCAGGTATTATTTAACTATATAATAAAGGCGGGAAATTTCCCGCCTTTATTATTGAAATAAGGTTAGTTACTACTAACAGGTTGGGTGAATTTCCTTTTTACCACCGGTTAAATTCAATAGGTTATTAATTTATCAACCAATAAATTTTTCTTATCCGAAAACATCTCCGATTTAGGTAAAAAAAGCAGGAAGATTTTACCAGGCCCATGTATCTGTATACCCTTAATTTGCGTGTTTAACACTATGCGTACCTTATATTTATAGTGGTACAACAATGGTTCTCATTTCAATTACCAACCAGCATTTTGTTTAAGTTGGCCCTGGCTTATCTGGATATCTTTTGGTGGGATAGGCCAAACGTTGTCTCTTGCCGGAACAAAATTACGGGCGGGCCAAACAACAGAACCATTGGCCCCGTGTAATGGCTTGGCATAAATGGTCTGCGCATCGCCCCAGCGAACCAGGTCAAAGTTCCTGTCGCTCCATTCACCTGCCAACTCACAACGGCGTTCATGCTTTAAATCTGCCATGTTTGCACCTGATTTGGGGGCTAAACCTGCTCTCTGGCGGATTAAATTGATCTCGGCATCACCACTTTTACCCTGCATAATTTCAGCTTCAGCCTTGAATAATATTACCTCGGCATAGCGCAATAAGGGTACATTTAAATCGGTTGATGGTTCATCGCCATTAGGGCTTACATGAATACCACCGGCATAGCTGAAAGGCTCCATATATTTATTAAACTGGTAGCCGGTTAAGCTGTTACTCTTCCCGCCGATGGGATAAGTATAAGTTTGTCCGAAATATTGGAAGGTATCGCCTTGTTTAAGAATGGTTGTCTGCAGCCTTTTGTCGCTTGCTTCAAATTCGTCAACAAGCTCCTTAGTTGGCTGAAAATAACCAAAACCATTGTACAGGCCCCATCCCTTATTCTCCAGCATCGCACCGGGCAATATGCTTTGTCCGTTTGAACTGCTGGCTACAGACCAAATATATTCTGTACTATAGTTATTGGCAATTTTAAATACATCTGCATAGTTTGCTAACAATTGATGTTTACCACTTAAAATTACTGAATCGGCATACTTTTCTGCATTAGCGTAATCTTTAGCGTGCAGATATGCCTTCGCCAGGTAAGCCCATGCTGCAGTTTTATGTGCCCTCCCATAATCGGCAGGGGCAAGCTTGTCAAAATATGGTAAAAGTGAGGCTGCCTTTTTAAGATCAGACACGATATAAGCATAATTATCCTTTACAGATGCAGGTTGCGCAGGAAACGCAATCGGATTAGCCCTGTTTTGTAAAGGTGCACCTTGCGCGTTGGTTCCATACAGATCGGCAATTTCCAGGTGCATAGTGGCATGAATAAAATATGCCTGCCCAAGGATAAAGTTTTTAGTTGCCTGATCCATATTTATAGCCGGGACATTATTAATAATATCATTAGCCCTTTTCATTACCACAAAATGTAAAGACCATGGCGCGTAAGTACTGCCTTCATTTCCGGTACAAACAAAGTTTTTTATATTTTCCCTGTCAGACGATGTACGGCCCACAACCATGTCATCACTTGCATTAATAAACCAAAAGAAACCACGCCCGTACATATCTTCACTGTTACTCTGCAATTCATACAAGCCATTAGCAGCTTGCTGGGCATCATCGGCTGTTTTCCAAAAGTTGGCCGTAGTTGGCGTACCTGTTGGCTTAATGTTATCCAGGGTGCCCTTTTTGCAACCTTGCACAGCTATTAAAATTATAATGCTTAAAATGGTGCAAGTATATATATTCTTAAATTTCATGACTCTTTATTTTAAAATCCTTTACTTGGTAAATTATAATCCAACATTAACACCTAATAAAACTATTCTTGACGGTGGGTAAAGCCCCAGATCAACTCCGTTCTGGCCAATACCTATTTCGGGGTCAAGGCCTGTGTATTTGGTGAATGTTACCAGATTTTGCGCATCAACATATAACCTTAAACTGCGGACTCCCACTTTATCGCAAAAATTCTTGTTTACAGTATAACCGAGTGTTGCGTTTTTAATCCGCATATAGGCGCCGCTTTCAACATAAAAATCCGAAACATTACTAAAATTACCATTAGGGTCGCTGGCTGATAATCTTGGGATATTGGTATTGGTGTTGGTAGGTGTCCAGGCATTTTTAGCTGCCGCTAACAGGTTGTAGTTTTGTATTGATGCGTTTAAACCAGTGTATTTAACGCCATTAAATAGTTTGTTACCTGCTACCCCCTGTAAAAATACACTGAGGTCAAACGAGGCGTAGTTAAGGTTAGCTGTAAATCCGTAATTAAATTTGGGAAAGGGAGTACCCAAATAAACTTTATCGCTTGTATTGAGCTTTCCGTCACCATTAACATCAACAAATTTTATATCTCCCGGCTTTGCATTTGGTTGGATCAGCGTGCCGTCAGGTGCCTTGTAAGCATTTACCTCGGCCTGCGACTGGAATAACCCCGCCGTGCGGTATCCGAAAAAGGAATAAAGCGGGTATCCCTGTACCAGTTGCACAGGCACCAGATTGTCCCTTACTGTTGGGTTGCCCAATATAGTTTCCTGCCCGGGTAAAATATCATTTATCTTATTTTTAATGTACGACCCATTGAGTGAAAGGTTATAATGCAAATTCCCTGTGCTGCCCTGATATTTAACCGCTAATTCAATCCCTTTATTTTGGATCTCGCCCCCATTTACAAATGGTCCATTTGACACCCCGTAAACAGCGGCTACAGGCGGTTGAAACAAAAACTGGGTGTTCTTTTTTACGAAGGCATCAACGGTAAGATCTAATTGCCCATTCAGAAAGCCTAAATCTAAGCCAATATTTGTTTGTGCTGTCTTTTCCCAACGTAAATTGGGGTTTGAAATCCCCCCGACTGCCGCCCCTGTAATAATGGCTGCAGGGCTACCCAAATAACCCGAAGTTTTAGTTAAGGAAACAGAGGTAGGAAAATTTGGCAAACCGGGCAGGTTGCCTGATTGGCCATAACTTGCCCTTAACTTGGCAAATGAGATTATACTTTCTCTAGGAAAAAAAGGCTCTTTACTAATGATCCATCCGGCAGATACTCCCGGATAGTTTTCTGACCGGTATTTACTGCTTAACTGAGATGTTGCATCCCGGCGTATAATGCCATTAATAAGGTATCTCTCCTTATATTCATAACCAACCCTGCCGATATAGGAGATAGTGGCATTTTCATTTTTTTGTCCTTGTAAGGGGATACCTGTTGGTGCAAGGGTTCCGTTTATAATATACCGGGACGAGGGATCTTCATTTAAATAATTATCGGTATTAACACTAAAAAACTCCTGTGTATCGTCCTGGTAGGTATAACCCGCCAATGCTGTTATATGGTGGTTATTGCCAATCGTTTTGTCGTACGTAAGCGTTTGCTCTGCCAAAACAGTAATAAAATTATTATCTTCCTGGAACAGTGAATTATCAAAAAACTTTTTGCCCGGCTCTAAAATCCTGGTATCAAAATTTTTAATTGTTTCCAGGTTTTTATTCACCCCAAGGTTTGATCTGAATTTAAAATCCTTTAAAAATTTAATTTCAACGTATGGATTTATATTAAGGCTGGTTACAGCATCACTATTATCCAATCGTTTAAGATAAGCTACCGGGTTAATCACATCACCATATGAGCCTGCATATTGTGCCGGTACACCGCCAAAACTTCCATCAGCATTATATATAGACGCATTAGGCGGATAAAATATAGCGGTTAGTATTGCACCTGTGTAATCACTTGTAGTATTGGCGCCTTGTCCGTTATTATATGAAAATGAGGCGCTCTCCCCTATCTTAAGCCAGTCTTTAATTTTATGATCAGAGTTAAACCTGAAATTATACCTTTCTGAATGTGTATTCAGCAAAATAGCATCGTTTCTTCGGTAACCACCTGAAACATAAAAGTTAGATTTCTCGCTGCCGCCACTTAAATTCAGGTTATAATCCTGTACATGACCTGTTCTGAAAAGTGCATTGGGCCAATTAGTCCTGGTGATGCGCGAATCGGGGTTTACCTGTGCGTTAAACGCATCCAGCCGGGGTAAGCCGGCGTTATCATAGGCTTGATTAATAGCATCCGCATATTGTGCCGCATTTAATGCCTGCAAAATCTTTTCGGCATTTTGGAAGCCAGCCTTTGCGGTGATATCAACATTTGTTTTTCCCTGTTTACCACGCTTGGTAGTTATTAATATTACGCCACCAGCAGCCTTCGCGCCATAAATAGCCGCATACGAATCTTTTAATACTTCGATAGATTCAATGTCGCTGGGGTTTATAGGGCCGCCGTTGTAAATTGTTCCATCCACCACTGTTAATGGCCCCTCGCTATTAAATGAGCTTTGTCCGCGCACCCTGATGCTGGGCAGGGCAGTAGGATCGCCGCCTTCATTTAATACAGTTACACCTGCCACCTGGCCCTGCAGCATTTCAGTAACCGAACCAACAGAACGGTCTTTAACATCTGAAACTTTTAAAGACCCAACCGAACCTGTAATGTCCGCCCTTTTTTGAGTGCCATAACCTACAACTACTACCGTTGATAATCCGGTCATATCACTTGCCAGGGTTACATTAAGGGGCGAATGATCCGCAACTATTGTTTGTGTCTTATATCCAATAAAGGCAAATATCAAAGTATCCCCTTCTTCTATTGTTATTTTAAAATTCCCGTTTATATCGGTAGAAACTGCAGCATTTGAAGCTTTACTGCGAACAACCACACCGGGCAGGGGGCCGTCTTTGTCTGTTACCGTACCCGTTATAACTATCTTGCTTACTACCGGTAAAACTTTTTTACGGGAAATAATGATAGTGCCGTACTTTTCCCTGTATTCTACAGCAGTGTGGCTGGTTAAAGCATCAAGTACATACTTTAAAGATTTATTGATAAATTGACTTTCTTTTACTTTTACCTGCGCCACATCCTCTAGCTTGTAATTAAAGGAGACGTTATTCACTGCTTTTTTTAATTTTTCAAGTGAGGCATCAAGAGTTTCATTGGCAAACTTTACCGTTACCGGCTGGTCGGTTATTGAATTTTTTTGTTCTGCCAAAGCCCTCCGCGGCATTGATGCTGTTAAAACAGTTAAGAGCAATAAAACTACACTCATTAACTTTCTCAAAATCTGAGTTAAAGGTTTTTCCATATATTTGTTTTTTTAATAGTGATTAGTAGCTGCCCGCTTGTTTTAGTTTTGGCAGTTACCCGTAATTAGCCAATGCTTGTTGACAGCAGGCATTGGTTTTCTCTTTATATTTATTTAATATTTACTGTGTTACCCTGCAGTTTATATGATCTGCCATCAATAACCTGTAGTATATCCACCACCTGTTTAATTGTAAGTTTATTTGGAAGTCTAACCGAGTAATGCTGCCTGTTGGGTTTTGTACCCAGGTATCTGAAATTAATATTGTACCTGTTTTGGAGATAAACGGCCACCTCTTTAAATGAAACATTATCTAAAATAAGTTCATCACTCATCCAGCTGATCGAATGGTCATCAGCAATTTGCTGTTTTATAAAACTTTGGCTTTGTTTATTATAAATTAACAGTTGCCTGGGGGTATACATACCAAACGTATGCGTTTGATCGTGCACTTCAACCTTACCGGTTTTAACAAAAAGCCGGATATCAGATAGTTCGTTATAAAATTTTATATTGAATGATGTGCCTAATACCTGTGTGGTAACTTTGGCCGTATGTACTAAAAATGGTTTTAAGGCATCGTGTTCTACCTCAAAAAATGCTTCTCCATCCAATAAAAACACTTCGCGTTTTTTGTCGCTGAATTTAACAGGGAATTTAATTGTAGTGCCGGCATTCAGTTGCACCACTGTATTATCCGGCAATGTTACCTGGGTCATTTGGCCTTTTGGCGCTGTAACCGTTTGGTAAACCATTCTATCGCCGGCATTATGATTGAAGAATTTCCCTGAATATAAAATGCCGCCTAAAATTGCCAGCACCAGGGCTGCTGCAACTTTCAGCCATATCATATTCAGTTGTCTAACCTTAGCGGGAGCCACGGTCTGCATTTCTATTCGTTCCCAGAGCGCTTGCTTCAACCCCTCTTTTAACGGTTTAGAATCCGTTTCGGAGTCAAATTCATGCATCATAGCCTTCAGCAAGGCTAATTCTTCAGGAGTGCATTTACCTGAATGGAATTTTTTTAGAAGTTTTTTAATTTCCTGTTCGTTCACTTATTTGGCTATATACCTAATAAGTGACAGGTTGGCGGCGGTTGTACTATAAGAAATGAAAAAAAAATATCAGCAGTAAAAATTCTTTGAAATTATCGAAAGGAACAACATTATAATATTGATGAACAGATTTTTTTAGCCGGGCTAAGGCTCCGCTGATCTGATTACGAACCGTTTGATGTGAGATCCCTAATTCCGTTGCTATTTGCTGGCCGTTCATATCCTGCTCCCGGCTGCATAAATAAACCTGGCGCATCTTTTCAGGCATGTTATTTACTTCAGCACTTATTAACCTGCTTAATTCAGAAATGCTTATTTTTTGAGCGGTACTGTCTTCGTAACTTTCTTTTTCTTCCGTAATATTATCTAGCGGTACAGGTTGTGATTTTTGTTTCTTATACCACCTGAATACCATATAGTTTACAGAAACAATAAGATATGCGGCAAGAGACCCGTTAAGCTGTATGGTGCTACGGTTCTTCCATAACGACAGGAATAATTCCTGGACCATATCCATGGCCTCATCTTCGTCCGCTGTTTTTTTTAGCGCAATTGCTATTAGTTTATCGGCATAACGTTCGTATATTTCTTTGAATGCACAATGATTTCCACTTTGCAATTCGAGCATTAACTGAACGTCCGAATATTGTTTCATAACACTAATTTACCGGGACAAAGTAAAAGTTACTATATTAAACTAAATTTAAATATATATTATCACTTTCAAAATTATTGTAAATTAACACTTTGCATAGTCGAATATAGTTTGTAGTCTGCTTTAAGACAACAGAATGAGGCTAATATAGCTACCTTTGCCCCGATGGCCGGTATCTATATCCATATTCCCTTCTGTAAACAGGCGTGTCATTATTGCGATTTTCACTTCAGCACCTCCTTAAAATATAAGGACGATCTTTTACAGGCGCTGATAAAGGAGATCGGACTGCAAAAAACTTATTTAGCAGGCGAAACCATTGAAACCATTTATTTTGGAGGTGGCACACCGTCCATATTAAGCGCAGATGAGCTTAACCTGCTTATCGGTACCATAACCAAACAGCATACCGTAACTGCCAATGCCGAAATTACCATTGAAGCTAACCCGGACGACCTTGATAAAGCCAAACTACAGGCACTGCGACAAACGGATATCAACCGGTTCAGCATAGGGATTCAGTCGTTTTTTGATGAGGACCTGATGTGGATGAACCGGGTACACAGGGCTGCCGAAGCCGAAGCATCGGTAAAACGGGCACAGGACCTGGGCTTTGAAAATATTACTGTCGACCTAATCTACGGCTATCCGTTACTTAATGATACCAAATGGAAATACAATTTAGATAAAGTATTTGAGCTGGATATTCCCCATATATCCTCCTACTCCATGACGGTTGAACCGCAAACGGCCCTTGCGTCGTTCATCAAAAAGAAAAAACAGGCACCAATGGACGACCAGCAAAGCGCCGAACAATTTGTTTTATTGATGGATGCCATGCAATCGCACGGATTTGAGCATTATGAGATCTCCAACTTTTGCAAGCCTGGCCATTATTCACGCCATAATTCAAATTACTGGAAAGGTGTGAAATATCTTGGCATTGGCCCGTCGGCCCATTCATTTAACGGCGAAACAAGACAGTGGAACGTGCCCAATAATGCAAAATATATCCAGTCGCTTGAAAAGGCTGAGATCCCCGCTGAAACCGAACTGCTTACTGAAACTGACCGATTGAACGAATATACCATGACATCCCTGCGTACAATGTGGGGCCTCGATCTAAAAAAAATCAACATTATTGCTGCTGGTGCCGATAGCCCATTGATTAAAGCTGCCGAACCTTTTTTTGAAAAGGGGTGGATTGAGAGAAGGGAAGATATTATTACCCTCACCGCGATGGGTAAGCTTTATGCCGATCATATTGCCTCTGAGTTATTTTTTTAGTAATCCAACTATTCTGCCAATTACTTACTGCCTGTTGTAAATTCTCCCAAAGCGCGGGCGACATCTACGTATTATATTCCTTATCGGTTTAAAACTACTTACACCCTAAAGCTATACGAATTACCCGGTATTTAAAAACCGCCGCTAACAACCTGCCGTATCTCCAATAAAATTATAAACAAACACTCATGAAAAAATTAATTATCGCGGCCCTTGCAATAGCAGCTATTGCCATAGCGCCAAAAGTAAATGCTCAAACTAAAATGGTTGGCGGCGCCGCCATGTATCCAACAAAAAACATTATTGAAAATGCAGTAAACTCAAAGGATCATAAAACACTCGTTGCTGCCGTTAAGGCTGCCGGTTTGGTTGAAACTTTAGAAGGAACAGGCCCGTTCACCGTATTCGCACCAACTGACGAAGCATTTAACGCTTTACCGGCAGGAACAGTCGACAACCTGGTAAAGCCAGAAAACAAGGCTACGCTAACTAAAATTTTAACTTACCACGTGGTTGCCGGTCGCTTAAGTGCTAAAGACCTGTGGATGCAGGTAAAAGCAGGCAACGGAAAAGCAGAATTAAAAACTGTTGAAGGCGGAACATTAACCGTTATGGCCGAAGGTAAGAAGCTTTACCTTGTTGACGAAAAAGGTGGAAAATCATGGATCACTATTCCTGATGTGTTTCAAAGCAACGGAGTGATCCATGTAGTAAATGCAGTTTTGATGCCTAATTAAGGTCAAAATATTTAACTATCTATGCAAAGGCCGTCCAATTTGGGCGGCTTTTTTTGGTATATGCTACATATTCCCCGGCTATTGGCTATTGACTATCGACCATGGACTATCGACTCCGCCAACTGTCAGAAAATTATCAAAAACAAACTTCACTATTTACGCGTTTTTCGGGTTTGTTTACTTTTGCGTGTTAAATAATTGTGAAGATGAGTTTGATTTTAACCCCGATCGATCGCGTTGACAGCATCAGTAAGGAGAATTTTATTAATAATTATTTAAATCCACGCAAGCCGCTGATCATTCGAAAGGCAACGGAAAGCTGGCCCGCCCTGCAAAAATGGACGTTTGATTATTTAAAGGAGGCAGTTGGCGATCAATTTGTTCCGCTATATGACAGTTCAAAAGCAGATCCTTCAAAACCCATCAACGCATCGGCTGCCGAAATGAAATTTGGCGACTATATCGACCTGATTCAAAAGGAGCCAACTGACCTCCGCATCTTTTTGTTCGACCCGATCAAACATGCGCCTAAATTGCTGCAAGATTACCGCTCTCCAAGCGATCTGATGGGCGGATTTTTAGATAAATACCCCAACATGTTTTTTGGCGGTGCGGGATCAGTAACGTTTTTGCATTACGATATTGATCTTGCTCATATTTTTCACACCCACTTTAATGGCCGCAAACACGTTATTTTATTCGACCAGAAATGGAGCGAACGACTATACTGCATTCCCTTTGCGACTTATGCACTGGAAGATTACGATATAGAAAATCCTGACTTCAAACAATTCCCGGCATTGGATGGCGTTGAAGGACAGGAAGCTTTTCTTGAACATGGCGACACCTTGTTTATGCCTACCGGTTACTGGCACTGGATGAAGTATTTAGATGGTTCGTTCTCTATTTCCCTGCGCGCCTGGGATAAATCATGGGCAATCAAGGCAAAAAGCCTTTATAACCTCACTATCCAACGCAAGTTCGACGATTTGATGAAGAAAAATTTCAAAGCAAAATACATGGACTGGAAGGAAGAGCTGGCTATTAAGCGCGCAAATAAAGCGTTGATAGAGAATGAGCCTGTGTAGTTTTGTAATTTTAACAATTTGTTAATACACTTCGTCAATTTATTTCGTTATTTTGTTAACTTTTCCGTTAGATAAGTTTGCGTTTCAGCTTATATTAAAGGGGAACCAACACGAAATATGAGCTTTATCCTCCGCCCTATTGATACTGTAGAAACCATTACCCCTGAAGATTTTACAGCTAATTATTTAAAGCCGCGCCGTCCCTTAGTTATTAAGGGCCTTACAAAAGACTGGCCCGCGCGCGACAAATGGACTCCAGAATTTTTACAAGGCGTGGTTGGCAGCAAAGTTGTGCCGCTTTATGATAACTCAAAAGCCGATCCTTCAAAACCGATCAATTCATCAGCGGCCGAAATGCCGTTCGATAAATATATCGACCTGATCATGTCTCAGCCTACCGAGTTGAGGATCTTCTTTTTTAACATATTTAAACAAGCACCTGAACTGCTGAACGATATCGTTTTTCCAAAGGACCTAATGGGCGGCTTTTTAGAAAGCATGCCATCCATGTTCTTCGGCGGATCAAACTCTGTTACGTTTTTACATTATGATATTGATCTTCCGCATTTATTTCACACGCACTTTCACGGCAAAAAACATGTGATCTTGTTTGAGAATAAGTGGAAACGCCGCTTATACTGTATTCCCAACGCCACTTATGCCCTGGAGGATTATGATATACTAAACCCGGATGTTAAAAAGTTCCCGGCCCTTGATGGTGTTGAAGGCATCGAAGTATTTTTAGAACACGGCGATACCCTGTTTATGCCTACCGGCTACTGGCACTGGATGAAATACCTTACCGGTGGTTACTCCCTAAGCCTGCGTGCCTGGGATGCTTCCCTTACCCGCAAGGCAGCCAGCTTATACAACGTTGCCGTAAAGGGTGGATTAGACAGCGTTTTAAAAATGGCATTTAAAGCAAATTATGCCCAATACCGGGAAAAGCTGGCAGTTAAATGGGCCAACAGAGAACTGGCTGCGGGGAAACCTTATTAAATTTGTAGAGACGCGATGCGTCGCGTCTCCTGCGGGATAATCAAATTTTTAAATAAAGCGATTTATGCAGGTCGCTCAAAGACGCGAAGCATGGCGTCTCTACTTTTTCAATTCCTCTAACTTTTTCCTTGTATCCGTGGTTTCCTGCAAGGTTAACGACTTCGTGTAAGCATCTATAGCCTTCTGCTTCTCGCCTGCGCCGGCATAAAAATCGCCCAGGCTGTCAAACGCGTTTGCGCTTTGTGGGTGATTGTCGATGTTCCTTTTAAAAAGTAAAAATGCTTCCTTCGGCTTTTTTATCTCCCAGCAATGATAAGCCAGGCTATTCACCAATGATTCCGGCGGAACAACATTATAACCTAAGCGATCAGAAAGCATCTTAAAATGAGCGGAAAGTACCGAGTCGACATTTAACTCAGGATGCCCGTCGAACTGGCTATCCCTGAACTGGTAATAATCAAACAGGTAACGTAATGCGTCATACTCGGCGTTTAGTTCTATCGTGCCATGGCGCTCATTTGGATAGAACTTATAATTCCAGCGCAGGCCTTTGGGTTTAGCCTCTTTTAAAGCCTTAACAAATGGCAAAACTGTGCGGGTTATGTTTGTATTATGATTAAGCGTATCCTTCATTACGGTGATGGTATCAATCCCAGGCGGCATATTGTTAGCGATTGCTACAAACACCGATTTTTTTTTAAGATCGATGGCCGGTAATTGTTGCTGTGCCTGTTTTAGCAATTTTTTATTATCCCACCATAAAGCCGGATCGATTATTATGTAAGCGTTGAACATAGCGGGGTAATTAATTAGGGTATTCACCACTAATAGCCCACCTAGTGAATGACCGCTGAGAACACGATATGGCGCAGTTGGGTAATGTGCGTCTACATAGGGAAACACTTCCTTTTCAATGAATTTTGTAAAATCAACGCCTCTTCCTGATCCTTTTGAATCAGATACTTGAGTCGGCGTATAATCACGATCGCGGGTGCCCTCGGTAGCAATCCCTACTATTATCATATCAGGAATAACCCCTGCCATTTGTTGTACAATACCTGCTGCCGAATAAAAGTGTGATTCGCCGTCCAGCAGGTACAAAACAGGGTAACGTTCATCCTTATTGCCCGGCGGAACATGAATCAGCAAGGTTCGCCTTTCATTCAGGATCTTTGAATAAACCGTATCAACGGTTCCAATCACAATCCTGTTATCCCGCCTTTGAGCAAACGCGGAAAGGCAAATAACAGAAAAGATTATCGTAATAAATATTCTCATAATTAAACACTAATTCCAATCACTAAGTCACTAATTCGCCAATTCACTAATTGCCTCACCTTACCATGTTTTTATCTTCTTCCCATCGACCTTCACGTTTTGATAAGGATGGTTAAGAAAATCAGCTATCAAATAATCTCCCTCTCTCGAATTTAATGCGGGACCATGGGTTTTATCAGTAAACAACACCCGCTGACTGTTGGGCATATACCGATGAATCACATCATTATAAAAACCCGGGCAATACGGATCAGTGTCCCCGGTTGCGAGCAGTGTAGGAATATTTGAATAAACCGGCGTTTTGGCAACAGGTTCAACGGGCTTTACATTCCAGCAATTGCAAAGAGGATGATCAACATTATTAAACCTGTACCCTGCAAGGTACGGAAAGATGTCGTTCTGTTTGTCGATAAGCTGCTGATTGGCATAGTGGATCTGCTCGGAGCAATACATGGAATAACGCATGCCTAAAGTGTTGTCGGCGCCTGCATTAAAAATATCGTCGAAATAACTTTTCATGTATACATTCTGCTTACCTGCGATAATTTGAGTTATTACATAAGGCACATTTTTCAGTTCGGCATTGCTGGTAAGCTTGTTCATCAGCAGGTCTATCAATTCGCTGCGCCTGTATATGATATTGATGCTATCGGTTTTGCCTTTTTCTAAGTATTTCAGAGTAAATTCCTTATTGCCAATGGATGTAAAATATTGCCGAAAGCGCTGTTTCAAATTATCATATAGAGGATTACTGGTTGAATCGCGTTCACAATTACTGAAGATCTTATTGAATGAATCGTTAATGCTGAACATGGCATCTTCCTCATAATTTATAAAACCGGGCAATGCTGAGTCGAGAATAGCGGAGCGGATATGTTTTGGATAGTTCCGCATTACGGTCATCATCAAACCGCCACTATAGGAAATCCCGATCAGGTTTATCGAATCGATATGCAGGGCGCGGCGCAGGTCTTCAATATCAGCGGCATTTTCAGTAGTGTTATAGGCCGACAGATCATTACCGTCAGCAATTAGCTTTTTCCGGCAATTTTTGGCTTCCTGAATGATCGTACTATCCAGTGGCAGGTTTTTCCGATAGGCATTTTTTATAGCCTCGCTGATGCCATCGCACGACAGGCAGGGTTGTGCGTAGGTGGTCCCACGCTGCTCAAAGGCAATGTAATCCCTGTTTTTCATAAACTGGCGGTAGTGAATAAAGTTAACCCCGCGCAACGAACTCGCACCCGGCCCACCGGCGGTATATAGCACCGGGTCTTTTAGCTTATTGGGATTGTTGCTCTCCACATAAATAAAAGGCAGCTTTATAGTTTTGCCATTGGGTTTACTCCTGTTTTCCGGAACTATCAAATAAGCGCAATGGCTTTTTAAACTGTCAGCTTTAAACTGGCATTCACAAGGTTCAATTTTTGGGGTATAGGTTTCCTTTTGCTGCGCGATGGCGATACTTTGCAGTGAAATTATAAGTACGGATAAGTAGATGATATGCTTTATCATGATGATGTTTCTATTTTCATCAAAGTAAAAGCATTGGAAGATAGATTTTTAGTAAAAAACGGACAATCGTCAGGTCAAATTTTGAATAAGCTTTTGCCCGGTAAATTTCACCACATCCTTATAAAAATGGCTCATGTCATAATAACCAAAATCATAGGGAATAAAGTTTCCCTTTTGAGCAACGTAAGCGGTCAGGGCAGTACGGGCACGCATAATGGTGAAGTAGTTTTTAGGCGATGTCCCCACCACCTTGTTAAAATACCGGTTGATGGTTTTGGAAGTAACGAACATCCTTTCCGCCATTTCAGAAGTATTTAATTGCATCCCTGCTTCATCGTACCCATCAATGCAATCATTCACAAATTGCAGGTAATGATCTTTACTCCTGTTTTTAAACCGACTTAAAAGAAAATCCTGCATCAGCGTCAACCGCTCTTCAAAACATAGGAGCTGCTTGATTTTTTGAAGAAATGCGGGCGGTAATATCGCATTCAGATTAATTACCTGCCCGATAAGGCTTACCTGACTGATGCCTAAAACAGCTTCCAGACCACCGGGATGAAATTTAACCGTAAAAATATGGTCAGTGGGTCGTTTTAGTTTTTCAACACTGGTATCCCGTAAAACAAGAATATCATCGGTGCTTTTAATTAAATAATTTCTATCGCCTACGGCTAGTTGGTAAGATGTGCCCAGGTTTATCCAGAATGTAGGCGTCCAGCTCGGGAACATTTTTACACTTTCAGGAGCGCCAATAAGCGAGCCCGGCGGCGCAGACTCCGAAAAAAATTCAATATGATCCGCCAGTTCCTCACAGGGCTTCATAAACCTGTGCACCTCGCGAATGTTATTGAAGATCTCGACCATTTAACTATAAGACGAGTATGGAAATGATTCGTTACACAGATTTCAAAATCCAATTGCAAAAATCTACCCCTCAATCTGCTTACCGCCAAAATCCGCAAATCACTTAAATCCTAAAATCCTGTAAAAAAATCAGCGCAATCATAATCATCATTCAAAATCAGCGGTTATCTTTACCACACTATGAAACATATCCTCTGCTTCGGCGAAATACTTTGGGACGCCTTTGGCGAAGAAAAAACCGCCGGTGGCGCACCGATGAATGTTGCACGCCATTTGGTGCAACAGCACATGAATGTTTTGTTTGCCAGCAGGGTCGGCAAGGATGCATCAGGCGATGGCCTGGTTGATTTCCTAAAAGGAAACGGCTTATACAGCGAGCTGATCCAAACGGATGAAAAGCTGCCAACCTGCGAGGTAACGGTCAGCCTTGATGACGCCGGTGTAGCAACCTACATCATCCCGGAACCTGTATCATGGGATAACATTCAAACCGAACCTGCACTTACCAAAGCAGCGTCGCAAGCTGCTGCCATAGTTTACGGTAGCCTGGCCTGTCGTGAGGAAGCTACCAAGGATACATTGCTCAACCTGTTGCAGGAAACGACCGCGTTAAAGGTATTTGATGTAAACCTCCGTCCGCCGCATTATACACTATCAACCATTGAAACACTAGTAGCCGGTGCCGATGTAATCAAAATGAATGAAGATGAAGCAGCTTTGCTTATCGGCGGGAATACTGACAATTTAAAAGAGAACATCATCGAGTTCCAGAAAAAATATCACCCTAAAACCATTTGCGTAACCCGCGGCGAACACGGCGCAATGGCCTGGCACGATTACGAATTTTATGAACACCCCGGCTGCCCGGTATCAGTAGTAGATACCGTTGGTGCGGGTGACGCGTTTTTGGCTGCGTTTGTTTCGGGATTATTGAAAAAGGAGCCGATGCAGCAACTGATTGAGCGGGCATGTTTGGTAGGATCATTTGTAGCCGGTAAGCGTGGGGCTAACCCGGTTTACGATGAGAGTTTGGTGGCGAAATTTTAAAAAAAGCAGAATAAATCGTAGGGGCGTATAGCATACGCCCCGTATGCGCGTAAGATTCCATGTATTCGTATATCTATTATTTAGGGCGTATGCGATACGCCCCTACGGCTACAATTGACAGATGGTACCGCTGTTCATTCAAAACCCCACTCCCCCCCCCTATTGTCATTCAATCCTAACAATTCCATTTAAAACTAGCTTTTGAAAACTTTTGCAGAAAATAATCCGTTATTTTATATCAGAAAGGGTACCCTATGCGCGGATTTGAATTTTCGAAGTTTAAACCCAATCAGATCCCACAAGGCGGATTTGAGGAATTACTGAAGCTATTTTTGGAGTTGCTTAACTATACATCGGGCGATGCAGGCGAAGCTTTAGCCTGGATGAACGAGCTCGACAAGCAATATAACCTTACCAACGATGAGTATGGGATGGGCGATTTCATCGACGAGCTCAAACAAAAAGGCTACCTGAGCGATGATGAACAAAATGGCGAGTTCCGCATCACAGCGAAAACCGAGCAAAGTATTCGTCAGTCGGCATTGGAGGAGATCTTTGGCAAGCTGAAAAAATCAGGCAAGGGAAATCACCGTTCGCCGAATTCCGGCCAGGGTGATGAAAAAAATGCGGAGCGCCGGGAGTTTGAGTTTGGCGACAGCCTCGACCAGATCAACATGACGCAGTCTATCCACAACGCCCAGGTTAATCACGGTATCGGCGATTTCATGATGACCGAACGCGACCTGGAAGTGGAGGAAATGGACTACAAAACCCTTACCTCTACGGTGCTGATGATCGACATTTCGCACTCTATGATCCTTTACGGCGAAGACAGGATCACCCCTGCAAAAAAAGTTGCTATGGCGCTGGCTGAGCTGATCCGTACCAAATATCCGAAGGACACGCTGGATATTGTTGTATTCGGTAATGACGCCTGGCCAATCACATTAAAGGACCTGCCCTACTTACAGGTTGGGCCTTACCATACCAATACTTATGCCGGGCTTGAGCTGGCTACCGACCTGTTGCGCAGGCGCAAAACCTCCAATAAGCAGATCTTTATGATCACCGATGGCAAGCCTACCTGTTTAAAGGAAGGCACAAAATATTACAAGAACAGTATCGGACTTGACAGGAAGGTGGTTAACAAAACCCTGAACATGGCTGCTCAATGTAAGCGGCTAAAGATCCCGATCACCACGTTTATGATCGCTAAGGACCCCTACCTGCAGCAGTTTGTCCGCAAGTTTACCGAAACCAATGGCGGCAAAGCATTTTACAGCTCGCTGAACGGTTTAGGCGAATACATTTTTGAAGATTATATAAAGAATAGAAGAAAGACGGTGAGGTAATGTGCGGATGTGCAAGTATGCGGATGTGCGGATTCCAACCCTATAAAACAATTCACTGGGCGTCCACGATTTAACTATCCGACAAGTACCAATGAACTAATGAACCATTGAACTAATGAACAAACAAGAAATAACAACCCTCGGACAGTTAAAGAAAACCGATTATAAAAGCCGATCGGTTAAGGATGAGCTACGCGAAAACCTGATTAAGCAACTGCAAAAGGGCGGCGGTGGCTTTGAGGGCATTATCGGCTTTGAGGATACGGTAATTCCTGATCTGCAAACTGCAATATTATCCCGTCACAATATTTTGTTGCTTGGCTTACGTGGCCAGGCAAAAACCCGTATTGCCCGTTTGCTGGTAAATTTACTGGACGAGTGGATGCCGTATATCGAGGGATCTGAATTATATGACGATCCTCTTGCACCTATATCGTGGTTCGGTCATCATGAGGTATTGGCCAAGGGTGATGACACGCCTATCGGCTGGATCCATCGTTCTGAACGCTATACCGAAAAACTGGCTACCCCCGATGTTACTGTTGCCGACCTGATTGGCGACGTTGACCCGATTAAGGCGGCTACCATGAAGCTTACTTATTCTGACGAACGCGTGATCCACTTCGGTTTGATCCCTCGTGCACATCGTGGCATTTTCGTTATCAATGAGCTCCCCGATCTGCAGGCACGCATCCAGGTATCGCTTTTCAATATTTTACAGGAAAGAGATATCCAGATCCGTGGGTTCAAATTGCGTTTGCCGTTAGATATCCAGTTTGTGTTTACCGCAAACCCTGAAGATTACACCAACCGTGGCTCTATAGTGACGCCGTTAAAGGACCGGATAGAAAGCCAGATCCTCACCCACTACCCTCGGTCTGTTGAAATTTCACGTCAGATTACCCAGCAGGAAGCTTCTATTTCTTCCGACCAGCGCGCAAATGTTGAGGCAGATGACTTAGTGAAGGACCTGGTTGAACAAATTGCATTCGAGGCTCGTAATTCAGAATATATCGATAAAAAATCGGGGGTATCTGCCCGTTTAACCATATCAGCCTATGAAAACCTGATCAGCAATGCTGAACGCAGAATGCTGATCAATAATGAGAAAAACACATTCGTTCGCATTTCCGATTTCCTTGGGGTGATCCCCGCCATTACCGGTAAAATCGAGCTGGTTTATGAAGGCGAGCTGGAAGGCCCGGGCAAGGTGGCAAACATCCTGATTGGTAAAGCCATCAAAACGCTGATGCTACAGTTTTTCCCCGATCCCGAAAAGGCTAAGAAGGCAAAAGCGCCCAACCCTTATGCCGAAATCATCAATTGGTTTAGCGAAGGCAATAATTTATCCTTAGTAGACGAGTTGCCGCAGCAAGACTATAAAAAGGCATTAAACTCAGTTACCGGTTTAAAAACATTGGTGAAAAAATTCCATCCGCGTTTAACTGAAAACCAGGATTTACTGCTAATGGAATTTGTGTTGCACGGGCTGTCAGAATTCTCTCAATTAAGCAAGGGCTTTTTGGATAATGGCTTCGCATTTTCGGATATGTTCAACAGTTTGTTTAATTTGCAGCCGGATGATGACGATCTGGATCTTGATGATGACCGTTATTAATCCTATAAATTTTTATCCTGTATAAATGAAGGGACAAGCCCTCCACATCATATTAATAGTTCCTGTTTTGCTACTCCTCGACCTGTATGTTTTTAGCGGGTTGCTTGGTGCGTCAAAGAAAAAGCTGTTTCTCCAGAAAAAATGGTTTCGGAATTTTTATTGGATTTCTTCGATTTTCCTGATAACGGGTTTAATAATAGTAATTTTTGTAAAAATAGGAATGATGGTAAGGCTGGCATTTGTGGTGCTTTTCTTCCTGGTATTCATATTTAAAATTTGCTTTGTTCCGTTCCTGCTTATTGACGATGTACGCAGGCTAATTATAGCCGCTAAAAGTCGTTTCAAAAAGACTGGTAGGCCGGTATCGAATACACCCACTGACAACAAGACTATAAGTAATACGCCTGTCCCATCCATTCCCCGTTCGGAATTTTTGATGAAGGCAGGTTTATTGGCAGGTGCAATTCCCCTGGCAGCTATAAAGCTGAACATGAAAAGCGGCCTTTACGACTATCATGTCATCCGCAAAAAACTTTACCTTCCTAATTTGCCAAAGGCATTTGATGGCATTAAACTGGGCCAAATCTCCGATATCCACTCTGGTAGTTTTTACGATAAAAAGGCGGTAACCGGCGGCGTTGAAATGCTGATGCGTGAAAAAGCCGATTTCATATTTTTTACCGGCGACCTGGTGAACATATTAAGCGGAGAAGTAAAGGATTACCTTGATATTTTCAGCAAGATAAAGGCGCCGCTTGGGGTTTATTCCTGCCTTGGCAATCATGATTACGGCGATTATTCGTGGTGGCCGGATGCTGCATCCAAACGTAAAAACTTTAACGAAATAGTAGGCGCCCACAAAACTATGGGGTACGACTTGCTGATGAATGAAAATAGGCGATTAAAGGTTGACGGTGAAGAAATAGGCATACTAGGGATCGAAAACTGGGGCGAACTGAGTCGCTTCCCAAAATACGGACGTATGGATCTCGCCGTTAAAAACACCGACGACCTGCCTGTAAAATTACTGTTGTCGCACGATCCATCACACTGGCGGGCGCAGGTGTTACCGGAATATCCGCAAATCGATGCCATGTTTTCGGGCCATACGCATGGCATGCAAATGGGCGTAAGAACAGAAAATTTTCAATGGAGCCCCGTCCAGTATATTTACAATGAATGGGCTGGTCATTACCAGCAAGGTCATCAGCAATTATACGTAAACGTAGGTTATGGCTTTTTAGGATTAGCCGGACGTGTTGGAATATTGCCGGAGATTACGATATTTGAATTAAAAGCCGGAACAGATCCAAAATATAAAATTGCATAGAACGGCCATCAACCTTTGAAAATGAAAAAAGCATTTCAGCCTGTTTTTGATTTTCTGCTCTTCAGTAATATCTTCATGTCGTTATGTGCGGTAGCACAGGCGCTGCTTACCTTTTATTTAATAGGATCAAAACCCGTCTTCCCTGTATTAGGCTTACTTTTTACTTCAACCCTGGGCATTTATAACTTCAGCATCCTCGCCACCAAAACAGGCGATCCGCTAAAATCGCCGTATTTACGGGTTCGCTGGTTCTTTTCGCATTACAGGTTAATGGTAACACTTACTATTGTCTCCTTACTATCATTAGTGCCGCTATTTGTACTGCTGTCGATGGAGTCAAGGATTCTGCTGATTTTCCTGGGGGTGATCTCCTTTTTTTATAGCATTCCAATATTCACCATAGGCGAGCAAAAATTCGGGTTAAGACATATTCCGTGGTTAAAACAATTCCTGATAACATTGGTGTGGACAATGAGTGTTGTGTTGCTGCCTATCCAGGAATCACTTCACTTCCATTTAACAACCATCTCGCTGCACGATACAACCATTCTTATTGCCAAACGCTTTTTATTTATCGCTGCGCTCACCATCCCATTTGATATCCGCGACTTGTTTGACGATCGTAAATCAGGATTAAAAACGGTACCAACCGTTTTAGGAGAGAAAAACGCATACCTGTTTTGCCAAATATTGCTGGGCGGATATGTTATTTTACTGCTTCTTTTTACACGCGGCAGCATTGATCATAACTTTTTAGCGCTTACACTCTCTGTAATATTAACCGGCTGGCTCATTTTTAAATCGAAATGGGAAAAGAACGAATACTACTATTTTTTTTATATGGATGGCGTGCTGATCCTGCAGTACCTGGTAGTAATACTTTTTAATTGGATCTGGACATTCTTTTGATCCAAACCAATAATGGCAATTCATGTCATCAGTTCTAATATCTTTTAAACTCAATGGCTGCCAACTATAACAATTCTGCGTGGTTTTATGACCGGCTATCACGACTGGTTTATGGGCGCGCGCCGATCAATGCACAGGTTTACCTGTTACAGTTTGTTCCAGCAAATGCCAGTGTGCTTATTGTTGGGGGCGGAACAGGTTGGATACTGGACGAACTTACCAGGATACATCCCTCAGGCCTGCGAATCGCCTATGTTGAAGTTGCTGCGGATATGATGGCCTTGTCGAAAAAACGGAACATTGGCGGTAACGAAGTGGTTTTCATAAATGACGCCATTGAAAATGTAGAAACCCGCGATTTCGCTGTGGTAATAACTCCTTTTTTGTTTGATAATTTCACCGAAGAAACTACCGGTAAGGTTTTCATCCATATCCATAAGTCGCTTAAAACTAACGGGATTTGGCTCATCACCGACTTTCAACTCACGGGAAAATGGTGGCAAAATATTTTATTGAGATCGATGTTTTTGTTTTTTAGAACTTTATGCGGCATAGAGTCGTCATCGTTGCCTGATGTTGAAAAGCAGTTTGAGTTTCACGGATACAAGATAATTGAAGAGCATACTTTTTATGGAGATTTTATAAAATCATCCGTCTATAAATCAGCTTAAAGTTTTCTGCTACATCAATCGCCGGCAATTTGCCAGATCAAAAAAAGCATTGATAATTGCCCTGCCATCAATCAGTTTTTTATTTCCCGGATCGTCTTTCAGCAGGTCAGGATAATACCTAAAGCTGTGGTATTTGCCATTTAATTTGATTTCCACTACATAGTCGCTTTGAGAAGGTTCCTCCATTGTGGGCAAGTCTTTACCGCCTTTAAAAGATTTTTTATCAGGGAAATCAAACAACCCCAATTGAATCAGCCTGATGAAGCTAGTATCAGTTCTAAGATTTATATGATTGTGTTCTTCTTTGATCCATATGGATTCATAGGTGCCCAATTTAATTCCCGGTGTGCCATCGGATAACATGGCGACATAGCGACAGTCATACAATTCGGCCAACAATTTATGCTTATTCCCCTTCAGAATGATCATTATAAAACGATTCCCAATATCAGCCGTTTTTACAAAACATCTTGCCTCAAAATCATCTTTGGATTGAGCCAATGCCTTTGTAAACTTATACTTAGTAAGTAATGAATCTTCCTTAATGTATCGCTCCTTTAAACTAAGTGTATCGACACCAAATTTGGGGATGGTATATATTGTACCGGCAATGTTAACTGTAGTTTGCCCATATACAATACCATTGGTAAACAGCAAAAATGCGCAAACTACCGTCTTCTTTAAATAGGATTTAAAAGCCATCAATCGCTCGAAAATATCGCTATCCGTTATAAACAAACTTGTATCCTATCCCCCTCACTGTTTGCAAATACTGCGGAGAATCAGGATTTGATTCTATCTTTTTGCGCAAGCGCACAATATGCATATCAAGGGTACGGGTGTTTACATCGGCGTTGTAGCCCCAAACTTCCATCATCAGTTCCTCGCGGTTAATTACCTTATTCTTATTCTTAAGAAAATAAAGCAGGATGCGGTTTTCCAATATGGTAAGTTCAATTTTCCGGCCTTCCTTCACCAGCAAATGCGTATTGGGCAAATGCTCCATATTGGCAAACTTGTATGATTCCGCCTTCTCGCTATTCAGTGAAAACTTGATCTTGTTGTCAATCATAGCTACCAAAACATCCATATTAAATGGTTTGATGATATAATCAGAAACACCGAAGTTGTAGGCTGCTATTTTATCGACATCCTGCGCCTTGGCGGTCATCATAATCACCAGGTTATCAAAACCCTTTTCTCTAACGTTGGCACAAACTTCAGAGCCTTGTTTACCAGGCAGCATCCAATCCAGCAGAACAATGTCAGGCAATTCCTGTAGAATTATTTTTTCGGCGTCGTCGCCATTGGCGGCTTCCAAAACTTTATAACCTTCGCTTTGCAGCCGTTCGGCTATCAGGAAACGCAGGTTTTCGTCATCTTCAACCAGCGCAATTTTTATTTCTTTATTCATATCTTAATTTTCATAGGGTAAGGTAACTATAAACTCCGACCCTTCATTTACCTTGCTGTTAACAATTATTTCTCCGCTCATAAAATTAACCAGTTCTTTACAAAAAGCCAAACCCAGGCCCACACTTCCGTTTTGGTTGTACTGGTTCTCTATCCTGTAAAATTTCTTAAACACATTGGTCAGTTCATCATTATTAATCCCTATTCCTTTATCCCGGAACGAGAAGACAATGTTTCGCTTAACACTCGTTACATTTATAGTAAGCTCCTTTTTCTGGGGATGCGAATATTTGTAGGCGTTCTCTATTAGGTTTTGAAAAACACTTCCCAATAAAACCGGGTCAGTATAAAACTGGTCAACACCATGCACTTTGTAATTGATATTAAAGTCGGGATATTTAATCCTGAATGTTTCAATATAGCCTTTTACAAAGTTCTCGACATTTATTTCCTCCTCTTTTATATTAATCGATTTATTTTCAAGTTGCGTAAACGATAGTAGCTTATTCATCAATTCATTCAGCTTATCGGCCTCCTCATTCAAAATCCGTCCATATTGCTTACGCTGGCGTTCGGTTAACTCACTATCTCCGCTCAAATTCGATCCGGCAATCTTTATAACGCTAACAGGCGTTTTAAACTCGTGCGTAAAATTATTTATAAAATCGTATTGAAGCTTAAATAGTTTGATATTAACACTTAAGTTACGATAAATAAGCCAGCCTATAAGCACCAAAAAACAGTAAACTAACAATACCAGCGCTCCTATCGGCATAAACCGGCGGTTGATTTCGGTATTAAGAAAATCTGGCGCCGAACTGAAATATAGTTTAAAGTCGGAGAAGGCTCCCGACAGCGCCACTTCGGTAACCAGGTTTCCATTTTGGTTATCGAGCGGGTCATATACAACAGGCTGTATGGTAATATCCTGGTATAGCTCCTTGTGCGTATTTTTCACCTTGAGCATATTCGGATCAAGAAAAAAAGTCATCATATTTTGCTTATAATATGATGACGAGTTAGGATGTCGCCTCAACTCCCTGAATATTTTCACATCCTCGCGCCGAAGAATATTGGAGTAACTTATCTTTCCGGGTTGAACATCATAAAACGATCTGAATATTTCATCCTGTGTTGAGCTGCGTGAAGTATCTGAAAATGTAATGTAACTGACAAGTTTGTCAGCCATTTCTTTAAAATCAGGCTCATCAATAGTGTTCCAAACCCTAAGGCCTTGAACATTCCCGTTTTTCGGCCAATAGTGGTACATGGATCTGATGGTTATCCCAAAACTATTTTTACCAGTCGTATTGTTCTTCAGGTTACCTATCTGTGCGTCATAGAAGACCATTCGCCTTACAAAACTATAATTATGAAACACAGAATCGGCGTATTTAGCAGCAGATGCCGAATCAAGAAATCCCTGGTATGATGTAATTTCAGGAATTTTATATTGAAACAGGTCGTTATAGGGTTTTATGGTTTGCTCAAGTACATCGATCTTTTTTGAGGCAAACTCATTTTCCACGTACTTGGCGTTAAGATTATAGGACACAAAAAGAGCGACTATGAAAATCACCGAAATAAGCACCAGGAAGACAATGATGAGCGAAAAGTTTTTCCGATAAATGTTAAGATGCTTTTTCATAAGCGGTTAGGGCTTAACCCGCATATTTTCATCCAAAAACTTTTCAATTTCTGCATACATCTCCATCCTGTTTGACTGGCTTTTAAACACCGTACGTTCCATTGGCTTCAAAAAGTATTTTACCTTATCGTTGCCATTCTGCTTTTTCAGTTCCCGTACAAACTGATTTAGTTCGCTTATGTTTGCCCTATCATCACGGGCACCCTGAAAAATAAGTAGCGGTGCCTTAATCTTGCTTGTATTAAATACCGGTGAGATGGCCCTGAACTGGCTGGCATCAGTTTCAGGATTACCAACACGCTCATATAACATTTGCACAAGAGGTTTAAAAAATGGCGGCGCATCCTTAAAATAAGTGAAGAAATTGATGAGACCATGCTGTATGATGGCACAGTTATATAATCCGGGGTGAAAAGACAAACCATATAAAGCAGAAAAACCGCCAAAGCCTCCGCCAAAAATGGCTATTTTTTTAGGGTTGGCTATTTTTTTGCTGATGAGCCAGTTAACACCGTCTGTAATATCCTGTTGTATTTTTCCGCCAACTTCCTTAAATCCGGCGCTATGAAAAGCTTTTCCAAACCCGGTTGACCCCCGGTAATTAATCTGGAAAACAGCATACCCACGATTAGCCAGGAATTGAACTTCCGGATTATATCCCCAACCGATATGGCTAAAAGGGCCATCATGCGGCATTACCACAACCGGCAGATTGGTCTTTTTTGATCCAAGCGGCAAGGTAAGATAACCGTTGATGGTCATTCCATCGCTTGCCTCGTACGATATCGAATCCATGGTGCACAACTCATCCGGTTTAAGCGTTGAGTTGATATCTCCCAGCTTGGTTAATTTCCCTGAGCTTTTTTCGTACAAATAATACGATCCAGGGTTACGATCAGTGTAAGTGGTGATGATAAACTTATTCTCGGCGCTGTCCCTGTCGGTAATATCTATTTGATTACCTTTTAGTTGTTCAGCTAATTTGTCATAAATATTCTTTGCTTCCTGGTCAAGAAAATGCCTCCGGGGCTTTGCTGCATCCCACGCCACAAATTCAATTTTCCGCTTATTTTTTGAATAGCCATAATCCTGGATGTCAGCATCGCTTAATGAAAATATCTCCCTGCGCTCCGTACCGTCAACAGCATTAATTTCAACAAGCGCCGATTTGTCGCGGTTAATGTTTGACAGGGCAAAAAAATAGCTCTCTTCACCTGTGAATGCTATAGGCTTAACAGAGGTTTTAAAATTGTTGGCTATGATCCGCTTAAATGGCTCCTTATCATTCGGACGGTAAAGTATGGCCTCATCAACGCCGTCAGATGCCTTAACCAACCGGATCTTACCGTCTGCATCCGGATACCATTGCGTTATATTACCAGGGTTAACCAGGTAGGTGTTTAAATCGCCCGTTTTTATATTCAGCCGGTAGATATCGAAGTTAGCGGAGTCACGCTTGTTCATCCTGATGTTTACAATATCCGGTTCCTGTCTATTGCGACTCACGACGGCTATCCGCACCTTTTTTTGTGATATAACCTCGTGTACCCTCAAATCGGAAATGTTAAGGGCAAACATCCTGATCTCGTCATCAGCAATTATATCCTGGAAAAAAACCAACTGGTTATTATATGTCCAGAAATAATCGCCCCTCACCGAATAATCGATAAACGAAGTGGCCATTTGTTCCTTGCCATCTGCTAATGACTGAATAAATAGGTTCTGCTTATCCCTATATGGTTTCAGGTAGGAAATATATTTACCATCCGGCGAAATTCTATACGCCAGTTTTTCCGGGGTTTTAAAAAAGTCGATTATAGGAATAGGCGCTGCCTTATGCTCACAGGCGGCTAAAGCAGCAACTATACCAATAAATAGTAATATTTTAAAATGCCTCAACATTGGTTTACTCCCGGGTATTTTTAATCAGGTTAAATTATACAATAAACTTTAGCTATTCAAACTGTCACTACAATTTTACCAGTAGTTAAATTTGGTGTGCTAATGTGCGGATACGAGGATGTGCGAATGCTAGCGGTAGAGGTAAAGCCATCGCTGGCTTTTTTATTCGCACATTTGCACATCCTCGTATCCGCACATCATTTCTTCCATCCGCACATCATTTAAATACCTTATTTTTGAAATAATGAAGAAGTTCCTCTTATGTGTTGTGTTGATCTGTACAACTGGTCTGAAGCTATTCGCGCAGGACAATGACTTACTGCTGGCCAAACAATATGCAGCTAACGGCGAGGAGCAAAAGGCGCTTGATATATATCAAAAGCTTTACAAACAGAATAACGAGGAGTTTTTTAATGTTTACATGACCAGCTTGCTCGGGTCAAAAAAGTTTGATGATGCCATAAGTATCGCTAAAAAAATGATCCGCAAGCATCCGGAGGACCGCCAGTATAATATTATGCTCGGGACAGCATATACCCAGCAGGGCTCCATTGAAAAGGCTGACGCTATATATAACGACCTGATAAAAAACCTGCCGGTTGACCAAGGGAAAATTTCCATGCTTGCATCATTATTTTACCAGAATGCAAATGTCGATTATGCTATAAAAATCTTCCTTCAGGGGCGTAAGTTGCTGCAAAACGACCAATTGTTTTCGTATGAATTGATCAATCTCTATCGCTACAAAAGAGATAAGGCTTCGCTGGTTGAAGAGTACCTGAACTTTTTGCCGTCCAATCCGCCATTTATTACCCAGGCTGAAAACACCATGTCGACCCTATTTGAGGGACCCACGGATTATGACCTATTAAAGATCGCCCTGTTGAAAAGGATTCAGAAGGACCCGCAACAAACCATATATCCTGAATTGCTTACCTGGCAATTTTTGCAACAAAAGCAATTCGATATGGCATTAAACCAGGCGCTGGCATTAAGCAGGCGTCAAAATGATGACGGTACAAATATTTTCGACTTGTGCCGTACATTGGTCTCCAACGAGGCTTATGATGCCGCCATCCGGGGTTATGAATTTCTTGTTAGCAAGGGGAAGGATCAGCAATACTACATCCCTGCGAAAATTGAACTGATCAACACAAAAAACTTGCGGGTAACATCAGGCAAATACGTTAAGGAAGACCTACTGAGCCTTGAAAAGGACTATAACGACCTGCTAACCGAATTTGGTAAAAATGCCAACACAGCGTTCGCTATGCAAAAACTGGCCAACCTGGAGGCCTTTAAACTGCATAAAATTACAGATGCTCAACAACTGCTGGACGAAACCGTAAAAATTGCGGGGATCCGATCCAATTTATTGGCAAGCTGCAAGCTGGACCTTGGCGATGTTATGCTTTTAAATAACCAGCCCTGGGATGCTACATTATTGTATAGCCAGGTTGAAAAGGATTATCCAAACACTACAGTTGGCCAGGATGCAAAATACCGCAACGCCAAGCTGGCCTACTATACAGGCGATTTTACCTGGGCAAAAGGGCAGCTTGATGTGCTGAAGGCTGCCACATCGCAACTGATAGCCAACGATGCGTTAAATCTTTCGTTACTGATCTCAGATAATATCAGCGCGGATACCAGCGGCGCGGCATTAAAAATTTATGCACGCGCAGATCTCCTGATATTTGCCGAACAACCTGAAAAGGCGCTAATCACCCTTGACAGCATCGACGTAAAATACCCCGGCAATTCCCTTACCGACGATATCTTAATGGCCAAGGCACGCCTGTTCATCCAGCAAAAAAACTACGCAGATGCGGTACCGTTGCTTAAAAAAATCGCCGAAGAACACAGCTTCGACCTTTGGGCAGATGACGCCGTTTTTATGCTGGGCGATATCTATGAAAACCAGCTAAACGACAAGGAGAAAGCAAAAATCTACTACCAGAAAATCATTACAGATTATTCAGGCAGCCTGTATATAAACGAAGCCCGAAAACGTTTCAGGTTATTACGGGGTGATAAGAATGAGGGGGCGTCTTAAAGTGAGTGGTTGATTAGGTTGAATAAGTTGATTGGGTTAGACACTGCTCTATCCAAAACTTAATCAACTCAATATAACCTAATCAACTCAATCAACTAAAATTAATACCTTTGCTCCCGATGATCATATTTAACGATACAGTAATTGTGGACGAGAGTATCCACGAAAAATGGCTAAGCTGGGTAAAGGAAGTGCATATTCCGGCGGTGATGGCAACCGGCTATTTTAAATCGTACCAGGTGTTGAACGTTATCGATTCTCCTAATGAGGGAGTAACTTATTGCGTGCAATATTATGCCGAGAATATCGAAAACTTCAACCATTTTTACAACAAGCACCTGCACCAGTTGCAGGCAATCCACAACCAGGAATTTGAAAATCAGTTTGTAATATTCAATACATTAATGAAAACCGTTGATTAAATATGAAGGTTACTGAAACTGATATTAAAGGCCTGCTGATAATTGAACCACGTATCTTCACAGACGATAGGGGCTATTTTTACGAAAGCTATAACGAAGCAAAATTTATTGAGGCTGGTATTACTGTCGATTTTGTGCAGGACAACCAGTCTTTTTCGCACAAAGGCGCAGTGAGAGGTTTACATGGCCAGGCTGATCCGTTTGCACAGGGTAAGCTGGTACGCGTTATCAATGGTCGTGTGTTGGATGTTGCTGTTGATATCCGGAAGAACTCACCTACTTACGGCAAATATTTCTCAATAGAGTTAAGCGGAGATAACAAAACAATGTTTTGGATTCCAGCGGGCTTTTTACACGGCTTTGCTGTTTTAGAAGACAATACCGTTTTTACGTATAAAGTAAATAACTACTACGACAAAACCTCCGAAATCGGCGTGTTGTGGAACGATCCGATGTTGAATATTGATTGGGGCCTGGCTCCCGGCGAAGCGATCATTTCTGCAAAGGACGAAATTCTTCCAGCGTTTGAAGCTTTTAACAGCCCCTTCTAGACTAAGATTTTTAAGATTTATAGGATTTAAAGAAGCGCGCTTTTTAGTTTATCTGCTTCAACTATAGTTAAGGGATTTAAGGATTGCTATGAAAATCATAATAGTCCTTAAATCCCTTACTTGCGTTATTGCTTTATCAGGTTGTAGAGCTCATCCAGCTTAGGGCTAAGGATGATCTCTATTCTCCTGTTATGGGTGCGGGCATCTGCCGTATTTCCAGGATCGATTGGCTGGTATTGGCTTTTGCCTGTAGCGGTAAGCCTTTTTGGATCGATCTTTTCAACCTCGGTTAAATATCGGCAAACTGATGTGGAGCGTAATACACTCAAATCCCAGTTATCCTTTATCTGTCCAAGGTTAATAACCTTTTTATCGTCTGTATGTCCCTCAACAGCAATGTTAATGTCGGTCTCTTTATTAAGTACTATCGCCAGTTGCTCAAGCGCTTGTTTACCTCGTGCATCAATCACTATACTTCCTGATGGGAACAGCAACTTATCGGTAAGTGATACATAAACCTTCCCGTTCTTTATATCAACCGATAAACCATTTTGCTGGAATCCAAGCAGGGCTTTTTGCAATTTATCTTTTAACGCGTTGGTAGCTTCATCACGTTTGTGCAGGGCATCCTCCACTTCCTTTAAGCGGGCCTCACGTTTTTTAAGGTCAGACGACAGCTCGTTTACTCTTGATGAGCTTGCGTTAAAATTACTGTTAAGTGCAGTATACTTATCATTAAGCGAACCGTAGGTACCTTTTAATCCCTCGTAATTTCCCTGTAGCTCTCTTAGTTCGCGATGGAGGCGCATGGTGTCGGCGCGTAGCATGGCTACAGTATCCTGCATGGCATTGCTGCGCATTGAAAGTGAATCGCGTTCGGCTACTAAGGCTTTATATTTTTTAGGCGACATCACCACGCATGAACTTACTGCGAGACAAACAGTGGCTGCAAATAAAATGAATCTGATTTTCATAGTAGTATTAACGTAGATTAAGCAATAGCATTATTTAAAAAAACATTCAACGGGTAAATTTTCCTGCAAACGTCAGCAATAATTTCATCAGCATTATTTTTCGACAGTTCATTATTCTCCAGGTAATGGAACGCAACAAAGCTTTTGAGTTTTAGTAATTCGATATTTTCGTTACCGGCATCATAGTCTCTCGGTACGCTCTTTAATTGCTCCTGTTTCCTGAATTCGCCAAATAACTTAATAAATTCCGGATCGTCAATTATTTTCTTCAGATCATGGGAATTATAGTCAATTTCCTGGCGAATGGCTTTTAAATGAGCAGCTTCCGGCATCCAATATCCACCCGCAATGAATGATTTCTCGGGAGAGATTTGTAGGTAATATTCCGCGCCGCCAAGCTTATGCCCTTTAGTGGGAATACTAACGCCAAAATTATTTTTATAGGGTGTTTTATTTTTGCTGAAGCGGATATCGCGGTAAATGCGCATTACACATTTTTTGGGGTCGAGCTCCGTATCGATATTGGGATCTATTTTCTGCATCAGCCTGATAAGCTTTGCGGCAAAGTCAATTACATTTTCACGGGCAGCATCGTAACGCTCCTTATTTGCCTGGAACCATTCGCGGTTATTATTTTCAACCAGTTCTTTTAAAAAATCAAAGGTATGGCGTTGTATCATCGATATCTAAATGGGGCTGATAATTTATTTTTGGTGACAGCCAATATAAAAGTAGAACACGCGAATACCTGAAATTTATTGGGGAAAGCAACAAAAGGCCTATCAATATTGCCGCTGTATAAAGCCATGGAGAATCGGCATTGTGTGTAATAGCATAAGTTGCGGCAACCAAAATAAATCCTTCAAAAACATTTAATGCATAGCTCACATACATGGCTGCGTAAAAATATCCCGGCTCAATTTCAAAGTGCAGGTTACAGTGCGGACAATGATCATAAATTTTGTTTGACCCAAAATTGTACAAACCACCACTGAACATAGCTCCGCGCCTGCAACGCGGGCACTTGGTATGCAGCATTGCCCACGATTTTGGTGTTTGGGGGGAATTGTTATTGTTCATGGTTCATAGATAATGGTTCATGGCCAAAGACGGAAATATGTAATCTGGTTCCATGAACCATCAACCATGAACTTCCTAGTTCAAATTCAATTTCTCGTCGCGTATGTTCAGGTCAACATTTTTACGGCGGTATTTTTTGTACCAAATGATGCCAGCAACAGTAACTGCAAGGTAAGGCGCGCCAAGTAAAAACAGGATCCCATTATTAAGTCCGTTTGCAGCTGAACCTCCATTTGCTGAATTACTTGCAACCGTAGCGGCGCATTGTGCGCATTGTGCATTAGCAGATATGGCGCTTATTACCATCAAGCCAAATACAACCAGGAATAATGTAGTTTTTACGCTTGTTTTCATAGGGCAAATTTAATTAATAATAAGTTAGCAAGCAATTGTTGGTTTCCTCCCTATTGAAATTGCACACCTACGTTATCACTCGTTATTATTTATATTTTACTGCGAACCGGAGGTATCTGCGGCACATTAGGCCCTTTTGAAACACCCGAGTTTACTCCTCAATAAAAATAATATGGCGAGATCATCAGGTAAACAATAACGCCGGTAACAGTTACATACAGCCAGATCGGGAACGCCCACCTGACCAGCTTTTTGTGCTTTTCCACCTGCATCTTTAAACCATGGTAAAAGCTGAGCAGGATAAGCGGCAAGACGCCGGCAGCCAGGATAATGTGCGTTATTAGTATTACGTAATAAACATATCTTAAACTTCCGGCAGCGGCAATTTCGGCGGCGGATAACTTACCATCGCCATCAAGATCCCCATAGTGAGCTTCGAGGGATAAGTAGTGGTATAATATATACGACACCAAAAAAATTGATGAAAGACAAAACGCTGCGATATTGATGCGTTTGTGCCAGGTGACATTGCCATGGGTAATAAAGTATAAGGATATCAGCAATAAAACACTGCAGGTGCCATTTATTATGGCATTTAACTTCGGCAGCATAAAAGTGAATGACGGGATCACCGCCGGCCTCGGAATAATCTTCAAACTCAAAATAAATACCACCAGGAACACAAATACAGAAACCCCGGCCACGAAACGGAATATAAATTTATCAGTCATTGTTGTTACAATATGCGTTCTACTTAATATAGCTCAATCAATACAGCCCAGGATCATTTTTCCTCAACTCCTCAGATATCAACACTTTTATTTCATCGTTAAGGCGACCAACTTCGTCAGTTTGTGCACCACTATAGTAGCCTCTTATCCGTTTTTCCCGGTCTATCAATACGATCTTATCGCTGTATATAAAATCGTTCGGTCCGCTTTGAAAGGCGTTCACCAAAAAGCCATTGCGGGCTAGATTGTATGTTGTAGCAGTATCACCCGTTAAAAAAACCCTCTTGTTACCAGTCGGCATTAATTGGGCTGCGTACCGTTTTAATGTACCAGCATCGTCCTGCTTCGGGTTAACTGTTATGGAAACAAAGTACACCATTTTGTTTCTTATATAGTCAGCCGCTACGGTACTGATATTTTCGTTCATCACCTTGCAGACCGTAGGGCAGCCGGTGTAAAAAAAGTTCACCACCACTATTTTGTTATCAAAATATTTAAGCGATACCGGGTTGCCGTCCTGGTCTGTTAATTTAAAATCGGGCAGGGTATGGTATATGGTATCCGGAACATCTTTCCCTTTAACCTTGTGGGTGGTTTTAGCGATTGCTTTTGGGCCGAAAACAGCAAGCGGTTTATACCTGTTTTTGCCGCCAACGTTTAGTAAATAATATAAAAATCCCGGTACTAATAATACAAGTACCAGGATCGAGATTTTTTTAAGTATGCCTGCTTTCTTCATTAGAGCCCAAGCTGACTCCGAAGGTCAATCCAATAATGGCTCTCATTTGTAAGTACCAGTATTAAACCGATAATGAAAAGCACCGGGATTACGATAGCAAGGATCAGTCCCGTTTTTTCAAATTTCAAGTGCATAAAGTAGCCTATTATGTAAAATGCTTTTACCAGCGTTAACACAATATAAATAGGATTTATCCATAACGCTCCCGGATGTTTTGGAGCTATAACAAGTGCTACAAAAAACTCGATAGCAGTTATACCCAACAGGATGTAAAAAACCTTAAGTATTCTTTTTTTAGTCATTCCCTCATGATCGCCATGTACGGCTTCTGCATGATGTATAGTTGCGGTTTCTGATGACATATATAATATCGTTTTAAATTATCAAACTAAATAGAAGAAAGTAAATACAAACACCCACACCAAATCTACAAAGTGCCAGTAAAGGCCAACTTTCTCAACCATTAAATAGCTGCCACGTTTTTCATACGTTCCCAATAACACATTGATTGTAATAATGATATTGATAACAACACCTGAGAATACGTGGAAACCATGGAAACCGGTAATGGTAAAGAACAAGTTTGCAAACTGGTGCGACGACATTTGCTGTTGCCCAAGTGGAACACCTTCTTTAAAGAATTCCTTTAAAGTTTCTGCATTGGGAATCGCAGACCACCAGAAACCTTCGCTATGCAAGTGATTCCACTCCAGCGCCTGGCAGCCTAAGAACATTAAACCGCCAATTACGGTAGCTATCATCCAGCCAACAACTTCCTTTCTCGCATTACGGTGCCCTGCTTCAACAGCCAGTACCATTGTAACTGAACTTAATATCAGGATCAAAGTCATCAGGCCCACGAAAACAAGCGGAGCGCCATGCTCAATAGAGGTACCCGGAACTGACTGGAATACTAGTGACGGAGTTGGCCATGTTGGCGCGCTAAAACGTAAAGCTCCGTAAGAGATCAGTAATGATGAAAATGTAAAGGCATCCGAAAGGAGGAAAAACCACATCATCATTTTACCATACTCTACGTTAAAAGGCGATCTGCCTCCCGACCATGGTGTTGATTTTACCTCATCAACTTGTTGTGTTACTACTGTACTCATTTGTACTTGGATAATAGATTAATTTTGGTTCAAAAGTAAAAAAACATACAGACAAATCCACATAATATCGAGAAAATGCCAAAAAATAGATGCCATCTCCATCTTAAATATATTCCTGACTTGTGGTATGTTCCTGTAAGTGGCAAACACTGCATTTAATAATACAAGTAAGCCTGCAATAACGTGTGCTAAATGCACCCCGCTAAAAACGTAAATAAACGACCGCGATGCGTTCGGGTTCGAGAAAAAGATTTGCATTTTAAAGGCAAGCACATACCATGCATAAATCTGGATGGCAAAAAAAGCTACGCCTAAAATAATGGTAAACCATAAATACATTCGCTGTTTACCAATCTGCAGCGTTTTGGCGGCCTTAGATGCCAAGTGAAGTGTTACACTGCTAAAAATAATAACAAACGTGCTGTACCTGAATGCCTCCGGCATAATTACCTGCAAAGCGTGCCCTCTCCCCCCACTATAAACTATAAACGCGCTGATAAATCCGGAAAAAAGTAATACAGAGGTGAATATAAAGATCCACATGCTGAACTTTTTTGCGCCAAGATTTAGCTTGTCTTCCTGTTGTATCTGAGCCATCATCTCCCTTTTCCTATAAAATCAAATAAAAACATTAACTGCACTATCGGCAGGTAAAAAAACGATCCGTACATCAATTTCTTTGCCGACGGGATCTCCAGATCCTTCATTAGCTTAAATGCCAAATAAAAGAACATCAAACTGCACACCAACGATACCCCGCCTACATAGTACCCGCCGTACCCATAATAAGTTGGTAACAAACTTACGGGTATTAGTATTAATGTAGATGCAAAGGTAAAAATTGCACTTGTTAAATTTCTTTTTCCTGACGGAAGTAACCTGAAACCCGCCAGTTTATAATCGTCATCCAATACCCAGGCGATCGCCCAAAAATGAGGGAACTGCCAAACAAACTGGATGCCGAACAATATTAATGCAATTTCATCAATTTTTGGGTGCGCTGCAACATAACCGATAAGCGGTGGTAACGCTCCCGGTATGGCGCCCACAAAAACCGCAATTGGCGATTTCCTTTTTAATGGTGTATAAACAAACGCGTATAAGATCACCGAGAATACAGAAAGATATCCCGTTGTTAAATTAAGCTTACCCAGCATAATAGTACCGGCTATCCCCATAAATAAACCCATTACCAAACCCTGACCCGTAGTCATCCTCCCGGCGGGAATAGGCCTGTCCATGGTGCGCTTCATCAGCTTATCAAGATCCTTTTCTATAATCTCGTTAAAGCAGTTTGCTGCCGCGGTTACTAAAAAACCGCCGCCTATCAACATCAGCCAATTGGTCCAGATGATCTCGCCATTAACCTTACTGCCAATTAAAAATGATATGGAAGCCGAAAACACCACCAAAAACGTGAGCCTTAATTTTATCAGCTTTGAAAAGTCCTTCCAGATCATGTATGTATCCCTCCTTTAACCGACCTGTATAAATTAAGCATCAAGTAAAACTGGCCGCTAAAAACCAAGGTCGCCAATACAAGGTGTATCGCCTGCGCTGCCGGTGGTAACGACCAATATGATAATATTATTCCGCTAACAATTTGCAGCATGATCATCAAAAAAACAAAACTCATGATCTGTTGCTGCAACGAGTGACGGCTAAACGTGCGCCTTATCAGCGCATATAAAACGGTGTTAGCTATCAGTACCAATATGGCAACATCGCGGTGGCGCTCAAATATAGCCCCCGCACCGCTGATCCAGTCATCTCGATAGCCCCCTTGCAAATGGCCTGCTACGGCATCAATCTTTTCGCGTACCTCGCTGCCGAATGCAATCTGCAATATACTTATAAGCAAAGTCAATAATGTAATGATATGTGTTATCGGGTTTACTGTAAATTTAGGTCGCCCATGTACCCTTGCTAAATGGTAAGTGATTATTGCGAGCGCCACTATAGCCATCGCCAATAGCATGTGTACTGTAACCACCCATGGCACCAGGTTTGTCGATACCACGATTGAGCCCAACCACGCCTGGAAGCCGATCAATAACAAATTTAAGATGCTTAATACCGGGATCAGCTTATTTTCCTTACGATAACTGAACGCAAAAATAGCAGTCAAAAGGCAAAAAATACCGGTGATTTCGCCAATCACCCTGTTGATATATTCTGTCCAGGTTTTTGCAGCGTTAAACTCCTCCGGAACAAGTATTGATTTATCCTCACGGATCCGTTTGGCCAGGTCTGTGTAGCCGAATACATCAAGCGTTTTGGCAAAATGTTGATTCTTTGCAAGATTCCCTGCAAGGTATTTCTGCTTATAGTCCTTTGGAAGTTGTGCGCTATTAGTTGGGGGCACATACATGCCGAAACATTTCGGCCAATCGGGACAACCCATTCCCGAACCTGTACTACGAACAATTCCACCAGCGAGTATCAATACGAAGAGCAGAATTACAGTAGCGAGGTTAAATTTTTGGAAACGAATTTTCGACTTGGATGTCCTCATTTTTCAAAGCTGAAAGCCAAAAGCACAAAGCGGAAAGCCGGTAGTAGCTCCTCAACATGCCTGCTCCAGGTGTTGTATCAGTATATTTAAAAATTTAGGGTACCTGTTATGGAAATACTTCCGGTACAGATACCCTAAAAAGATCAGATCAGTAGTAAAACTATTTTACTGCTTCGTTAGCTTTTTGTGCATTTGTCCATTTGGTGTATTCTTCCAAACCGCCCGGATTATCTTCAAAATCATGCGGAAGATTAGAGCTCATGGTTTGTGAGAATGGAACTGTTTGCGGTATAAAGTCTTCATCATGACCAGGCTTGCTGTAGTCATATGGCCAACGGTAAACAGTAGGGATCTCTCCTGCCCAGTTACCATGAATATGTTCGATAGGCGCTGTCCACTCCAATGTATTTGCGTTCCATGGATTCTGAACAGTTTTCTTACCCCAGAATATAGAATATACAAAATTGAATGCAAATGCCAGCTGTGCGATACCCGCCATAATTGCCGACCAGGTAACAAATACGTTTACTGTTAACCAGCGTTTCATCGATTCAAACTCGGTGAAGGCATAGTAACGACGAGGTACGCCATCAAGGCCCATAAAGTGCATCGGGAAGAATACCAGGTAAGCGCCGATAAATGTCAACCAAAAGTGCAGGTAACCTAAACGCTCATCCATCATACGACGGTACATTTTAGGGAACCAGTGGTAAACACCTGCAAGCATACCAAATATAGCCGCAGATCCCATTACAAGGTGGAAGTGGGCAATAACGAAGTAAGTATCGTGTAAGTTGATATCCAAAGCAGCGTTACCAAGGAAGATCCCGGTTAAACCACCAGAGATAAAGAATGAAACCATCCCGATAGCAAACAACATAGCCGGGGTGAAGCGGATGTTACCGCGCCACAATGTAGCCAGCCAGTTAAATGTTTTTACCGCCGATGGCACCGCAATTATCAATGTAGTGATCATGAACACACCGCCCAGGAACGGATTCATCCCCGTTACAAACATGTGGTGACCCCATACGATAAATGACAATACAGAAATACCTATTAGTGAATAAACCATTGCGTGATAACCGAAGATTGGCTTACGCGAGTTTACTGCCAGTACTTCGGATGAAAGACCCATCGCCGGCATAATTACGATATACACCTCAGGGTGACCCAGGAACCAGAACAAGTGCTGGAACAGGATTGGGCTACCACCTTCATAAGGTTGCGGAACGCCACCCAGAACGATATCTGAAAGATAGAAGCTTGTACCAAAGCTGCGGTCAAAAATTAGTAATACCACACCTGCAACTAAAACCGGGAATGATAATACGCCTAAAACAGCAGTAAGGAACAACGCCCAAACTGTTAAAGGCATCTTCCAAAGATCCATACCTTTGGTACGCATGTTTAATACCGTACTGATATAATTGATACCGCCCATTAATTGTGAGGCGATAAATAAGGTCATACTGATGAGCCACAGCGTCATACCCATGCCCGAACCAGGCATAGCCTTTGGCAATGCCGATAACGGAGGATAGATCGTCCAGCCACCACTTGCCGGGCCTTTTTGCACAAGGAATGATGATAACATGATCAAACTGGCTATAAAGAAGAACCAGTATGAAAGCATATTAACAAATGGCGATGCCATATCACGTGCCCCTATCTGAAGAGGGATCAATAAATTCGCAAAAGTACCGCTCAAGCCCGCTGTTAACACAAAGAATACCATGATAGTACCGTGTATAGTAACGAGCGACATATAAAAGTCAGGGCTTAAACGACCGCCTGGAGCAAAGTGACCAAGCAATGTTTCCAAAAATGGAAATGATTTATCAGGATAAGCAAGCTGAATTCTGAACAGGATAGACAAGCTCATCGCAATAAATGCCATGATGATACCTGTTACCAGGAATTGCTTCGCGATATATTTGTGATCCTGGCTAAATACGTAGGTATTCAGAAAAGTTGCTTTATGGTGGTGTTCGTGACCGTCTTCGTGGTGTACTACTCCGTGATCGTGAACTGCTAATGTTGACATAATCGTTACTCTTATATTAATTGTTTAACGCTAATCTGTTTGAAGCTGCCGGTACAGCAGTTTTGTTGTCTGCGAAATGCAATTCCTTCTTTAACTGATCTGTTAAATATGGTTTCTGTTTTGAAATCCAGTCCTGGTATTCAGCTTGTGAAACAACACGTACTACCCTCTGCATATTGTAGTGGGCTCCTCCGCATATTTTGTTGCAATAAAGCAGGTACTCAAATTTGGGATTATCAGTTTTTCTCCTCATCTCTGCCGTAGTAATGGTCGGAATAAATTTGAAGAAAGTTGGCAAACCGGGTACCGCATTCTGCTGTAACCTGAAGTGAGGCATATAAACGCTGTGGATTACGTCCTGCGCGTGTATGTTCAAACGAATTGACTGATGAACCGGTAGCACCAGTGTGTCAGCTGAAATATCATCAAAACTATTGCGATCTTTAAAATCAACACCCAGTTTATTCAATGGAGTTGTTAACCTAAAATTCAGCGACCCAAGCTTTCCATCAGTACCAGGATAACGAAACTCCCACGCAAACTGGTGGCCTGTTACGTCGATGTTGAGGTCACCCTTAACTTCAGAGCTGTTCTCTACCCGCTGCCAGGTAAAGAATCCAAACACAACCAATATGGTTAATACAACAGCCGGAACAATTGTCCAAACCTTTTCAATGGTGTTATTGTGTGGTAAAAAGTAAGCTTTACGTTTGTCAGACCCGCGGTAAACAAATGCAAAGCCAAACAGGCAAATCTGTGTAATTACAAATACAATCAGCGTAAGGATGGTTGTTGTGGTAAACATGTCATCAATAGCGCCACCGTGTGCCGATGCAGCTTCAGGCAACTTCATGCTTCCCTGTACCGTTAATGACCAATAAGCGCCGTACATACCTGCTATCAGGAATAATATACAGCAAATGCCCATTACACCGTTCCAGTTTACACCTTTCTTCCCCTGCATTTGCTGGGTAAGGTCATAAACCCTTAGTATTTTGCCCAGTATGGCAACGCAAAAAGCAGCTACCAAAAATAGTAACACATAGTAGCCTACGCCTGTCCACATCGCACTTTTATCAGCCGCAGCTGTATCAGCAGCAGCCGCTGTTGCCTGCGCCATTAACCTGTCGGTGCCAAACAGCACAAACGCTGCCAAAAGCGATAGTGTTTTTTTAGAATTTATTAGTTGTTTGAATCCCATTTTAATGGTTGTTTGGTATTCTTTTATTAAAGTGCAAAAATAACAATTATTACAAATGATGATGAAGACTCTCTTCCAGCAACGGATGTTTTTTAGGAATAAGCGATTTGAACTTGCTCAACGCTGTTAACAGCATGAATATAAACAAGCCTGCAAATCCTACAAATAGCGCCAGATCAATAGGGCTCAATATAGTATACCATTCTGAACCCTTTGCAGCACCTATTGTACCAGGCATAATCATTTGCCAGTAATCAAGCCAGTGACCGCAGATCAATATGATACAAGCAGCCTGTAATACCTGTACCTTACGCTTTGAATCGCGTGACATTAAGGTAAGCAACGGTGCTAAAAAGTTAATGATAATATTTAACCAGAACCAAGGCTTAAATTGCGGCTCCCATCTTTTGTAAAAATAAGTGGCTTCTTCCGGAATATTAGCGTACCAGGTTAAAAGGAACTGGGCAAACCATAGATAAGTCCAGAACACCGAGAACCCGAACATTAACTGTCCTAAGTTATGCAGGTGATCTTCGGTTACCCATTGCATATAACCCGCTTTTCTTAAAAGAATCAGTGTTAAAGTAATAACCGATAAACCGCTAACCCAAAGAGCTGCAAAATTATACCAGCCAAACATAGTTGAGAACCAATGTGCCTCCAGCGACATGATTGTATCAAAAGCAAATAAAGGAACGGTAAACCCAAATACTAACAGGAATATAACCGACATTTTAAAGCTCTTATTGTAGTTAAACATACCGCCTAATTCGTCCTCGTTGTTTGAATATTTAACCAGCATGCGGCCAATTAAGCTGTAGCTGCCAAGATAAATTGCCAAACGTGCCAGGAAAAACCATGTATTTAAATAACCGGACTTAGCTGTGATAACGGCATCGAAATTTTCGCTATGCGGATCAGTAACACCTTTAAGCGCCCAAAGTTTATATAAGTAAGGAATTGTTGTTATCTTTCCTTCTTCGTTAGGGCCCTGGTGGGTGGTAAATAATCCAGCAATTATAATAACAAGCAAAATTATACCGGCATATGGTAAAACCTTTGCAAATGCCTGCGGAACACGAAGCACCGCTGTTGACCAGCCCGCTTGCGCCACGTATTGTACTGCGCAAAAGAAGATCCCGCAAATACAAACGCACGACATGTAATAACCATTAAGCAATAAGTCTGCAAAAGTGCGTTCGCCATTTGTTAAAAACCCTGCGATCAATCCAATCACGCCCACCGCGATCATGATTATGCTCCAGGTTTTGGCTGTGCCCTTAAATTCAAATTGCCCGTCGAAACTATGAGAATTGTTCATTAATAATAGCTTATAAAGTTTGTAAATGGTGAACGTACATAATTACCTTCCAGCGCTCCTTAGGCTCAAGCTGTGAAGCGTATGAACCCATTTGGTTTACACCATAGGTAATAGTATGATAAATTTTACCGTCTGTCAGGTCCTTCATTGCACCACCGCGTGATGATTGTCCCTTTGAATATGATGGAGGCGGCGGGAAACCGTGCGCAACCACCAGGCCATCGCCTTGTCCGCTTACACCGTGGCATGGTGAGCAAAAATGCTCAAACAAGATCTTGCCATCGGCATAGTTTGCCTGCGTTTGCGGCAATGTACTTTTTACTTCGAGGCCCGCTTTTTCATAGCCGTCCTTAGTGTTCGGATAATCAAATCTTACAAAACCCACCGGGGTAGTACCCGCAGGCGGAAGCTGTGCAGTTTTACCATCCTTAAAGTTGTTATTCGCCTGATCAGGATCAAATGCGATATGCTCGTACATATTGGGAGCGTATTCCCATCCGGTGCTTCTCTTATCCTTGCATGATGAAATTATCAACGATGCAACAATAGTAATAACCGTTATGCCCAATATTTTAATTTTATTCATAGCTAACATATTTTCTATCGTTATGCTTAACTTCTACAGCTCCTGCTTCTTTTAATAAATTAGTGATATCCTCGTGTGGAATGTTTCCCTGTGCATCAATGGCAATAACAAACCTGTCATCAGTTGCCCTCAGGTCCATTACCCTTGGCGTACGGCCCGGGAACAGGTGAGTTGCATAGAAAAATGTAAGTGTCATACCAAATGCTGTAAATAATACAGTCCACTCAAAAGTGATTGGAACAAAATCCGGGATAGCAAATGCCGGCTTACCGCCAATGTTCATAGGCCAATCCTGTACAAGCATGTAATATGCCATGCTGAATATAGTTGTACCACCCAGGCAGCCAAACATAAATGCTGCATAACCCAAACGTGAATCCTTTATACCAAGCTTTTTCTCAATACCGTGGATAGGCATCGGTGTATAAACATCGTAAATAGGAACACTGTTCTTTTGTAGTGTGTCAATCCCGTGCATCATTTCATCAGGATCTGCAAAAAGGCCTAAAATATATTTCGTGCTGCTCATTTTTATGCTTTTTTGTAATCAGTAATATCAACGCTGTCAAACTTGGTTAATGATTCTTCATAGAATTCAACCTGTTCACCTTCCAAATGACCGCTCTTAATTAGTTTAAGCTTAGCCTGCTCACTGCTGCTCTTCAATATCAGTTTCACTTCGGCCATTGCTATTGATGGCAACACACGAATGAATAAAAGGAACATCGTAAAGAATAAACCTATTGATCCGACAAATACGCTAACGTCAATCCAGGTTGGATAGAACATGGCCCAGCTTGACGGCACAAAATCGCGGTGAAGGGAGATCACGATGATTACAAAACGTTCAAACCACATCCCGATATTAACCACTATAGATAATACCCATGAAATTGGAATATTTGTACGGATTTTTTTAAACCACATCAGCTGCGTCATCAGTACGTTACAACCGTACATCATACAACCTGCCCACCAGTACGGACCGATAAACCTGTTTAAGAATGTATACTGCTCATATTCGCCGCCTGAGTAATAAGCAATAAAGAACTCAGTTAAGTAAGCCACACCTACAATTGATCCGGTTAAAAGGATGATCTTATTCATCGCTTCAATGTGGAACATGGTGATGTAGTTTTCAAGCCCTAATACCTTACGGGTTACCAGCAACAGCGTTTGCACCATGGCAAAACCTGAGAAGATAGCTCCCGCAACGAAGTATGGAGGGAATATGGTAGTGTGCCATCCCGGTTCAAGGGAGGTGGCAAAGTCCATGGATACAATGGTGTGTACTGATAGTACCAGTGGTGTTGAAATACCTGCCAGAATCAAACAAACAGTTTCAAAACGCTGCCAAGTTTTCACTGAACCCGTCCAGCCGAAGGACAATACAGAATAAATTTTTCTGCGGATGCCTGTAGCGCGGTCACGGATGGTTGCCAAATCGGGCAATAAACCTGTGTACCAGAATACCAATGATACGGAGAAGTAAGTCGAGATCGCAAATACGTCCCATACCAGCGGTGAGTTAAAGTTAACCCATATAGAGCCGAACTGGTTTGGCAGCGGCAAAGGCCAGTATGCTAACCATGGGCGGCCCATGTGTGATACTACGTATGTTGCGGCGCAAATTACCGCGAAGATCGTCATCGCTTCTGCCGACCTGTTGATGGAGTTACGCCAGTTTTGACGGAACAGCAACAAGATGGCCGAAATAAGTGTTCCGGCGTGACCAATACCTACCCACCACACGAAACCGGTGATATCCCAGGCCCAACCTACTGTTTTATTTAATCCCCACGAGCCTATACCATACCAAAAGGTATAACTCACGGCAAAGACCCAAAGGCATGCACCCAAAGAGGCGACAGAAAAACCTATCCACCATGCTTTGCCGGGCATATTTTCAACAGGGCGCAGTACATCATTTGTTATTTGGGCGTAGGTGATGTCCTTTCCCGTAATTAACGGTTCCCTGATAATTGATTCACTATGAGATGCCATATTTTAAAATCTCTCTTGTATAATTTAAGCCTCTAATTCAGATATATTCCTAATTTTTGTTTGGTAACCAACACCTGGCTGTACACCAAGCTCTTCCAGAACGTAATAAGTTCTTTCGCTGGCCAAAGCTTTTGAAACTTCAGAGTCAGGATCGTTTCTGTTACCAAATACGATAGCGTTAGCCGAGCATGTTTGCTGGCAAGCCATCTTTATCTCTCCGTCTTTAAGCGGGCGTTTTTCAATTTTAGCCTTTAATTTACCAGCCTGGATCCTTTGGATACACATTGAGCATTTCTCCATTACCCCACGGAAACGAGTGGTAACATCAGGATTCAATACCAATAATGTGTGATCATTTTGAAGATAGTTTTCAAAACGTGCATCATTCCAATAGTTAAACCAGTTAAAGCGGCGAACTTTGTAAGGGCAGTTGTTAGCGCAGTAACGTGTACCTACGCAACGGTTATAAGCCATATGGTTTAAGCCTTCGCTCGAGTGAACGGTTGCTAATACCGGGCAAACAGTTTCGCATGGTGCATGGTCACAGTGCTGGCAAAGCATTGGCTGATAAACCACCTTTACGTGATCAAGCTGATCGGTATTAAGGTCTGCAATTGCATGCTCCCTGGTTACACCACCATCTCCTTTATCATCAAAACTGTAATAACGATCAATACGGATCCAGTGCATTTCGCGACGACGTTTTACTTCGTCCTTACCTACAACCGGTACGTTGTTTTCTGCACTACATGCTACCACGCAAGCACCGCAACCGGTACAAGCGTTTAGGTCGATAGCCATTACCCAATCATAGGTAGGGCGTTCATATTTTTGCCAGAACAGGTTATTCTTTTCAGTATAATCCTTATGATCTTCGCTCTTACCGGTACCTACAGCAGGATTCTTTTTGTATTCAACAAATGTTGCTTCCTTTATGATGCTGTTACGGCCCTCGATAGAGTGGTGTGTTTGTGTTTGAGCCAAAGGTGAGTTATCACCGGTTGGAGTTAATGTAGCGGTAGCGCTGGTTTGGAATGTTCCGTTGCGCAGACTGTAGAAAGGGAATGCATTTTGACCAACGCCCTTACCTACCGGACCAACAACTGTGCGGCCATAACCAACAGCAACCGATATGGTGCCTTGTGCCTGGCCTGGTTGTGATAAAACAGGTAACGCAACTGAATAGCCGTTTGCATCAATTTTAACGACGTCGCCATCTACCAAACCTTTTCTCTTCATATCTGAAGGAGCCATGGCAGCGAAATTGTCCCAGGTAACCTTCGAAACCGGGTCAGGCAATTCCTGTAACCATGGGTTGTTGGCACGCTTGCCATCACGCATTGCCACGCTTTGGTAAAGTTGAACTTCCGTTTTATCACCTGCAAGTTCCTTGCTGTGGTCTAAAATAGTTTGTGCAACTGCGTTAAGGTCCTTAGCAAAGGTATATGAACCACCTGTTACCGGCGCTGCCTTTACAAAACCTGTTTGTAACAAGGTTTCCCATCCGCTTTGGCCAGATAAGCCGCCCTTAGCTAGTAAGGAGGTGTTCCAGTTATTTCTTACGTAAGAGTAGTAATCTTTTAAAGGATTGTCGCTCCATTTCATCAGGCTTTGTTCAGCCTGGCGGGTATCGTATACCGGGTTAATGGTTGGCTGCAATACAGTGTAGTAACCTGATATTGCATTGTCATCACCCCATGATTCCAAATAATGGTGATTTGGAGCCACTATGTTACACAGGCTTGAAGTTTCATCAGCGTTTGAAGCGAAGGAAACCTTCAGGCGTACTTTCTTTAGTCCGTCAGCAATATCCTTGCTGTTGTAATAATCGTAAGCCGGGTTAGCATTCAGGAAGAACACTGCATCAACTGCGCCGCTCTTCATATCGCTTACAAACTCAACAAACTCGGCATCGTTACCTGCATATTGTAATGATGGATTGTCCAGATCGATTGTAGTGCCGTAGCTGCCTAACAAAGAGTTGATAGCGTTTACCAATACTTGTGTAGCAACATCATTTGAACCTGCTACAACTAATGCTTTGCCTTTAGCTGCAACCAATTCCTTAGCTGCTATGGTAATTGCATTTGCTGCAACTTTATTATCTATTGTTTTTGTACCCGGTAATGTGCTGCCTGATATTGCATTGTATAAAGCTACCAGCGCCGGGCCTTCTTCCGATGGTTTGATCGGGATCCTAACGTCGGCGTTTGAACCTGTAAGGCTCATACCAGTTTCAAACTGGATATGACGTGACATTTTTTTGCTCTCCAGCGATTTGATGTTCCTGTTTGAAACATACTGGCGGGTGAACTCTTCAGGAGAGATCCAGGTGCCAAGGAAATCAGCAGCAAAACTTACGATGATGTCGGCCTTATCAAAATTGTAATGTGGCAATACTGCCTTACCAAAACTATTCTGATTACCTTTTATAATACCATTGTACGATACTGCGTCGTAGTTAATGTGTGCCGCAGTAGGGAATTGTTTAATGAAATCAGCAATAACGCCCAAAGTTGACGGGCTGCTTACTGTTGATGATACGATGCGGATCTTTTTGCCACCAGCCTTGATAGCCAGCAATTCCCGAACAACAAAATCATCAACCTGCGCCCATCCTGTTTCAGCGCCATTTTTGGTTGGGCTCTGGAAACGGTTGGTATCATACAGGTCAAGCACAGATGCCTGTGCCTGTGCGCTTGCACCGCCCTTTGCTAAAATATCATTTGGATGGCCTTCAATTTTAATAGGTCTGCCCTCGCGGGTTTTTACTAAAATAGCCTGGCCGTCGTAAGTTGAAACGTAATAGTTAGGCACGCCCGGGGTAACTTCCTCAGGTTTTATTAAATAAGGTAACGACTTATGTACCGGTACTTTTTGACAAGCAGCCAGTGTTACAGCACCAACGCCAAAGCCAAGTGCTTTCAAAAAGTCGCGGCGCGGGGTTCTGCCTTCTAAACCACCACCGGTTAAAACTTCTTCGATAGGAATAGGCTCCGCAAATTCGTGTTTGTTTAATTCAACAAATTCCGGGGTTTTGTTCAGCTCTTCTAAACCTTTCCAGTATTTTTTATTGCTATCCATTTAAGCTATATAAACTGTAATGCTACGTTTTAATAATATTAATAATGGCACTTGCCGCACTCAATACCACCCATTAATGCTGCGGTAACTTTTTTGCCGTCCTTTAACAGATCGTGTACTTGTTGCAGGTTTGCATAGTATGCGTTGCCCTTAAAATCAACATTGGTACGCTTGTGGCACTGGATACACCATTTCATGGTAAGCGGAGAGTATTGGTATACTTCCTTCATTTCCTGGATAGGTCCGTGGCAGGTTTGGCATTTTAACTTGGCCACCTTAACGTGCTGTGAGTGGTTAAAGTAAGCAAAGTCTGGCAGGTTATGGATCCGTACCCATTGCATAGGATGCGTTTGGGTGCTGTCGTATTTTTGAGTTTTAGGATCAAATCCCAGTGCGTAGTAGATCTTCTGAATCTCAGGCGACTCAGTTTTAACAACCTTGTGGCAGTTCATACACACGTTTAATGACGGGATCGATGCATTCTTTGATTTGTAAGCACCTGAGTGACAGTACTGGCAATCAATTTTCATCGCGCCGGCATGCAGGTCATGCGGGAATTTAATAGGCTGTACCGGCTGGTAACCCTGGTGAACGTTGGTAGTCCACATGGTAACCCAGGTCCAACTGCCTAATGCAAGTGTTCCGCAAAGCAGTACGAAGAAAACCAGCTTCTTATTTTTAGCAAGCTTTTTTAAACCGGCTAAACGATCAACAGGCTCACCTCCAACTTCGGCAGTTTCTAATGCTAAAACTTCGGAACCTTTTGATAAAAGGCGTTCTAATGTTGCAATTACCCTGTTTAATACCAATATGATAATAAACGCAAGCACAATAACACCTAATAGGGAATAGATCACCACATCGCTTGGGCCCGATTCAGTGGCCGTTTCGCCACCTTTTGCAGGCCCTGCTTTGGCAGCATCTTGCTCTGTTTTCCATTCAGTACGAACGTAAGTGATAATGTTGGTCACATCAGCATCAGTAAGTTCAGGAAAAACAGTCATGCCTTTCTGTTCAAACTTTTTAAAGATCGCAACTGCTTTTGGGTTGTTAGCTGCAATTAAGGCCTGGTTGTTTTGGATCCACTTGATAAGGTATTTATCATCGGTCTCCTCGGTAAGCTGAGGGCCTAAAGCCGGACCTGTTAATACCTGGTTTATCTTATGGCACGCGGTACATTTGGCCTTAAAAAGGGCCTCGCCCTTAGCTGCATCCCCCTGCGCATGAGCGTATGAGCCCAAAAAAGCAAAACAGGCAATCAGTAAAACCGACCGTGAGAATTGTTTAAAAATCAATGAGAAACTCCTCATAAAGCGTATTTATACTAAATAATTTTATTGTTAATGATTGATATTCACAGAGAAATGTATATATAACCCGAAATTTTCAGTCACAAAAGTAAAATTTATTACAGTATCAGTGACAAATAAATGACAGCAATATATAATTTATATTAATTCTAAATAAGTATTTATTGTGTTCAAAACGGCTTAAAATCCTTAAATATAGTGTCAATTTCACAGCATTCGATAAGACGTTATTAATCAAAAGTTTACACGGGTTTTGCAAAACGTATAAATTTTTGGTAACAATTACCGCCGCTGCACGTCATAGTTTATCAAGCCTCCTGTCATTCCGGAGTTTTGGACACATTAAACTTAAAATTCATCTATCAGCTCCCCGGCTGACTTTCTCGTCAATCCAAAATAAAACTTTTGCCCGGGATGATAGTTATCTCTTAATTCAAAATTTTCAAATGCCGGGCCACCGGGGACGGCCGTGTAAGCGCTTTTATCAGGATTTTCCGCACCCCAGTATTTCACCCGGCCGTTTACCCTTACCTGTAGTGAACTGTCGTACCCCGCCGAGTCAACCCGCCAGTATTGGGTAAGTTTATAAAATGGCCGGTAACGCCAACCCCATTTCTTCAAATAATCCGGCTGTTGGGGCCATGCGGCAAGTTCATTAAACGTCTCGTTTGATTCTGCACAAACCATCAGGTCGCCATGCTTATTTTTGAGCATTTGGCTGGCTGGGTAGGGTTCCTTTTCTATAAAATCGATATCATCATAACCGGCAAATAATTTACGCGAATCGATCACCTTATCCTTTAAATATAACAACCTCAATCTTGAGTAATTACCCATGGTTGCCGTTAACGCACAGCGTTCCATTATTGCACTGCCAGGCTGGTTAAAAATTTGCAGACCTAGCTCACCCGGTTTATCACTGCTGATGGTGACTTTTAAATAAGGATGTGCACCGTCGTTGAACTTTTCCATGCAGATAAAAAATGAGAGTTGTTCAATAGTTGGATTTTGCGGATCAGGGTGTGTAATAGTGCCGCGTGTATTGGCATAAGGTGTAAAGCTATCTGCATCCGGTTTATCTGTCGCCCACAAAAATTTGCCCCATTTACCATCCCCCCGAGATGGTGAAACTTCGCTAAATTCCATATCTCCGTTTACAACCGGTTCAATGGCGATATAATTTATCAAATTAACCGAACCCTGGTATTCGTATCCAATCCGGATCAATCCGCGTGGGCCGCCATCTGTTCCCGGCCCGGATGGCTCAATCGATTTAGGCCAAAGACTAAAGACTATCCCACCCTTAATACCCCACATCGGCGGCGATTTTTCATTATCCGGGCGGATCCATTGTACAGACTGGGCGCTTGCAAATTGTATAGAGACGAGCAGGCAAAGACCCGTGAAAAATAAACTAAGATTCATAGGATTTATGAGATTATAAGAAAAAGTCTGTCTAGCATATATTATTGATAAGCGTAAAAATCCTAAAATCCTTTTGTCCTATAAATCTTAGTTCAGCAGCTCTTGGGTCACCTTATGCCACTTTCCGGTATCAATAAGTACCAAAAAACAAACAATTTAAATTTTATTTTTATGAAATCAAAAATTTCAATCACGCTGATGGCGGGGCTTTTCCTGCTGGGCGCTTGTGAAGGCCGCAGGGACAAAGAATCTGCTGATTCAACATCTGTTTCTACAAGTAAAGAAAAAGCAGTCGACCTAAAAAAAGACACGCTAAAAACCGGCTCCAAGCTGGTAAAAAAGGCCGACATCCGCTTTAAGGTAAAAAACGTGCAGCAAACCAGTGAACAAATTGCAGCTTTGACGACCAGCCTTAACGGTATGGTGATCCATCACACCATCAACTCCACATCCGAAAACAGCGCCGACATTAAAAGAAGCAGCGATTCCATTATGCGGGTTACCGTGGTGAATACCACTGCCGACATGACGGTGAAAATCCCACCGGCAAACCTGGAGAGTTTTATGCTGCAGGTAACGCGAATGGGCTTATATGTAGAGAATAGCCATATGGATATTACCGATAAGTCACTCGATTATCTGTCGACCCAAATGAAGCTTAAAAACCAAAGCGAAAGGGTCGCCAAAAACAAACAGGATGCCGCCACAGCAAAGAACCCTGACGACCTACTGGCCTTTAAAAACAATATGGTTGATCAGCAGATCAATAATCGCCGCACGGATGACTCAGTTAAAAACAGTGTAGTTACGCTGAGCTTTTATGAAAGCAATGTGATCCATCGGGAAATTATAGCCAACAGTGATCTTTCGGCTTATAACCCTCCGGCAATCAAACAACTGGATATGTCATTTGAAAACGGCTGGGGGGTGTTTGTTTCATTACTGATTGCGCTTGCCAATGCATGGGTAATTTTCCCAATCGGCTTTGGTGTTTGGATGCTGGTAAGGTATCTCAAAAAGAAACAGCCGGCCGCTTTGGTAAAAAGCTAAACAATTTTCTTTAAATGCTGCCGCGAGTTTAGCGGCAGCGTAACTCGTGGTTGTGCATTTCGGAAGCTTTCAGCTTCACGATGAGCAACTCCTATGTCCATTTTTAAATAAATCAATAACAAACTCATGAAAACAAAAATATTAATGATGCTGCTTGCAGGTATTATCCTGTTGGCCGCATGTAAAGGAAAACACGGCTCTGAAGAATTTGTAAATAATAACGCCAGTAGCGCCGATAGTGCCCGTATAACTGATTTTTCACCAGTAACCCCAAAAATTGTAAAAACTGCCGACATGCACTTCAAAGTAAAAAACGTACAGCAAGTCAGCGAAAAAATCACTGCCCTAACTACAAGTTATAAAGGACTGGTGATGCATCACCAGGTTGGCTCTTCGGAATTGCGAAGCACTGATATTCACAAAACCGGTGATTCCATAATAAGGGTTACTGCCTTTAGTAACAATGCGGAAATGACCGTGAAGATTCCGTCAGAAAAACTGGAAGACTTTATGAACGAAGTTGGGCGACTTGGTATTTACGTCACTAACCGCCAATTGGATCTCTCTGATAAATCGCTGGATTATTTGGCGGCACAGTTAAAACTGCAAAGCAGGAAGGAATTGATAGATCAGCAGAAAAAAGGAAAGGTGATTATAAAAAATCCCGCAAATGTTTTGCTTTTGAAAGATGACATGGTTGATCAGCAAATCAGTAACCGTCAGATCGACGATGCAGTTAAATACAGCGTTGTATCGCTAAGCTTTTACCAAAGCAATACCATTTATAAAGAAACCATAGCCAATGATGATCCGTCGGCGTATAACCTTCCCTTCTTTAAACGATTTATTGAATGCATTGGAAATGACTGGATGATCTTTGAGCTGTTCATTCTCGGACTGGCCAATATTTGGGTGTTTCTTGTTGTCGGCTTTGGGATATGGGTGTTGATAAGATACTACCGCGCCAAACGGGTGGCGATTGTAAAGAACTAGTGATTTACAAAATGCTTTATAGCGACGGGTTTAAAACCCATCGCTATTGAAAAATCATGATGGGTGTCATAAGAAAAAAATAAAAAAAATTCTTTTCACGAAAACCTTTTACGTATTCGGTTGTTCTCAGTTGGCTAAACCCTAAATCCATTGCCATGAATACTAAATTTACAATCCCTGCCGGTCATAATTACATGATAAATGTAAGTGAGGATGATGAGCTGCAATACTGGGCCAAAAAGTTCGGCATCACACCCGAAAAATTAAAATCGGCGGTGAGGGCTGTCGGTTCATCTGTTGCCACCATCGCCCGGTACCTGAACAAAAAATAATGCAAGTGCTCACGACATCATTGACGACGCCTTCAGCTTCGCAAGGGACAGTTACAACCTTTACCTCATGATTTACAATATTTACTTCTAAGAAAAACCATTCCCCGCTCATCATTGTTAATATAAAAATCAATTATTAACAATGGACTATAAGACTTATACCCATAGCACTGAAACAGACCTCATAGATGCAAGTGAGTATTACGAGGTGGAATACTGGTCGAATAAATTTGGTGTAACACCTGAAAGGTTAAAATCGGCCATAAACGCCGTTGGCTCTTCTGCCAAGGCGGTAGAAGCCCATCTGCAAAAATAAAGCACACGACTATGAGCCTGGAAAAATATGCCGAGAAGCGCGACTTCACCAAAACTGCCGAGCCTAAGGCAGGCAAAAGCAGTGACAAAAGCAAGCTTAGGTTCGTAATCCAAAAGCACGATGCCTCTCGGCTGCATTATGATTTCAGGCTGGAGATGGATGGCGTGCTGAAAAGCTGGGCGGTACCAAAGGGTCCATCAACCGATCCTAAAACAAAACGGCTGGCCATGATGGTTGAGGATCACCCTTATGATTACCGCACATTTGAGGGCATTATTCCCGAGGGAGAATACGGCGGCGGTACCGTGATTGTTTGGGATGAAGGAACCTACGAACCCATCGATAAGATAGAAGGCAAAAAGGCGCAGGAAAAAGCTTTGCTTGCCCAACTCAAATCAGGCCAGCTTAAAATAAAGCTGCATGGCGAAAAGTTGGAAGGCGAGTTTGCGCTGGTTAAAACGCATGGCATGGGCGATAATGCCTGGCTGCTGATCAAACACAATGACGATTTTGCATCAACTAAGGATATCACCAAACAGGATAAATCAGTTATCTCGGGCAAAACCATTGAGAGCATGGAAAAAACCAGTGAAAAAGTTTGGCAGCACGGACACGAAGAAGATGTAGAAGAGGAAAAACCAAAAAGTAAAAAAAAAAGCCCTCCGCAACCGGTTGAGGAAGTTGTGGGTGAAAACACCGATGTTCCACTGGTGGATACGGCTGGGGCCGATGTTGCGGCGCTTATAAAATCAGCTCCAAAATCTGCTGTCCCCAAAAATGTAAAACCAATGAAGGCTACCCTGGTAGATGAGCCTTTTGATGATCCCGACTGGTTTTATGAGGTAAAGTGGGATGGCTACCGCGCCGTTGCATTTATCAGTAAGGATGATGCGCAGCTTATCTCGCGTAATAACCTGCCATTTGATAAATTTTATCCCATCAATAAAATTTTAAAGGACTGGAAGATCAATGCTGTTATCGATGGTGAGATCCTGGTGCTGAATGATAAAGGAATCTCCGATTTTGGCGCCCTGCAAAACTGGCGCAGCGAAGCCGACGGCGAACTGGTTTATTATGTGTTTGATATTTTATGGTACGAGGGTAAAAACCTGATGGGTTTGCCGCTAAGAGATCGCCTCGCTATTTTAAAGGATGTGCTACCCATAAATGACGACCGCATCCGTCAAAGTAAAGTATTTGAAACAAACGGAATAGAATTTTTCAGCGCAGCCGAAAGGATCGGGCTGGAAGGCATCATCGCCAAAAAGGCAAGCAGTGTTTATACATCTGATCTGCGCTCGAAGGAATGGCTGAAGATAAAGGTGCAGCGCCGGCAGGAAGTGGTTATCACCGGCTTTACAAAAAATGAAGGTACCAGCAAGTCGTTCAGCGCCTTAACAATGGGCGTTTATGACGATGGCAAGTTGCGTTATGTTGGAAAGGTAGGCACAGGGTTTAACGACAAAATGCAGAAGGAAATGATGGCCCAGTTTAAGCCCCTCATCACCGATAAAAGCCCCTTTGATGTGGAGCCGGATGTAGATAAGCCATCGCGATTTCGCCCGCAACGCTTAGGCGCCAAACCAACCTGGCTGAAGCCGGAGTTGGTTGGCGAGGTTGCCTTCGCCGAGATCACCAGCGATGGCGTGTTCAGGCAGGCATCATTTAAAGGTATGCGCAGCGACAAAAAAGCAAAAGATGTGATACTGGAAACACCAAAGGAAACAGCAGAAACCGTGGAAGAAGTTGACAACAAAAAAGCGGATGCTCATAGCAAGGCTATTGAGCCGCCAAAGGGAAAATCGCCCAAAACGTTGCTTAACCCGACTGATGAAACGCAGGTACGCAAAATCTGTGGCCACGATTTAAAATTCACTCACTTGAGTAAAGTTTACTGGCCTGAGGATAACGTGACCAAGCGCGATATGTTCAATTACTATTACCAGGTTGCTGAATATATTTTACCTTATTTAAAGGACAGGCCAATGTCGCTCAACCGTTTCCCGGGCGGCATTCATGAATCGAGTTTTTATCAAAAGGACATTAAAGGCAAGACGCCCGACTGGATCACCAAGACATTCCCATACACCACCAGCGATGGTGAGCACAAAGAATATTTAGTGGGAAGTGATGAGGCGGTATTATTGTGGATGGCTTCACTTGGTTGTATTGAGATGAACCCGTGGTTTAGCCGCGTTCAATCACCTGACAACCCGGATTATTGTGTAATCGATCTGGATCCCGATAAAAACACATTCGACCAGGTAATTGAGGCAGCGCAGGAAGTGAAAAAGGTTTTGGATGCGATTGATGTTCCGTCCTTTTGTAAAACCTCAGGCTCAACGGGGATGCATATATATATACCATTGGCTGCGAAGTATGATTACGACCAGTCGCAAATGTTTGCGAAGATCATAGTAAGCATTGTACACAAACAGATCCCGGACTATACCAGCCTGGAACGGATGATTGCCAACCGCAAAGGCAAAATGTACCTTGATTTTTTACAGAATCGCCCCGGGGCAACCATTGCGGGCCCTTATTCCCTTCGCCCTAAGGTTGGCGCAACAGTTTCCATGCCGTTGGATTGGGATGAGGTAAAACCGGGTTTGACCATGAAGGATTTTACCATCTTCAATTCCATCCATCGCATTAAGGAAACCGGTGACCTGTTTAAAGGCGTGTTAGGTAAAGGGATTGACCTGGAGAAAACGATTAAGAAGGCACAGGGGTTGTTTGGGGAGGTGAGTGCAAATTAGAAAAGGGGGCCGTCATGCTGAGGCACTCGAAGCATGAGCGTAATGGCCCCTGCACCATGCTTAGCACGCGGATTAGCCTCTGCGCGCGACGTGGTTCGACAAGCTCACCATGACAGGCCACCTTTAATTAATAGTCCAGTAAACCATAATAACAGTTATGCCATCATCGGTTGTTGCAAATATGGATTATGATGAAGAAAAGTCAACTTTGCGGATAACATACACCTCCGGCGCAGCATATAATTATATAGGTGTGCCCGCCGATGTTTTTGATGAAATGAAGGCAGCAACCTCGAAGGGAACATTTTTAAATTACCGGATAAAAGGCAAATACCGGTATAAAAGGATCAGGCAGGCGTAAATAATACTCGCTCTTAAATTAAAATCACAAAAGGGGTTTAATTTTTTCGGCAAACAATTATATTTGCGGCACATTTAATAATAAGCACGATGAATTCAACAGAAAACGCTAACGCAGAAGGTCACTACAAATTAATGACATTGGCTATAGTAATAGGTATAGTAGGTGTTTACCTGCGTTTTGCTGATTTTCATTACTCTTCAATGGTATCGAACATCATCCTGATCATCGGTGTGCTAATTGCGCTGAAATCAGTATTTGCGATATTGAAATAAGTCTTAAGTTCATAGTCTCAAGTCCTGAGTCTCTTTTGACTCAAGACTACCGACTTCAGACTCAGAACTCTCCCCCTACTTCCCTTTATATTTCGATCCATTCAGGATCTTTTGCGCATCCCCGTCTGCCATTAATTGTGGCAGGGTGACTTCCGGATGCTTGTCCATGTATTGCCTTACAATTTGCCAGCCTGTCCAGATAGCCAATTTTGGGGCTGACTCGTTTTTTTCCCCAAGACCAGGGGTAAACGGCGCTTCTGTTAAGTACTTCTGAATTTTGGGATAGTCGCTTTCGTACAATAAATTTTCACCCAAAAAGTAAGCCCAGATCTTCGATTTAAAATCATCACACCATTTAATCTGTGCTGCAGTATATCCAATTTTGGTACTGTCGCCCACATCAGGCAAAATCTGATCCATAAAATACATGATCTTGCCGTTATATACCATTTTCGAAAGCAGGGTTTTGCTACTGTCGGTTTCGGGGAACATATCTTCGCGGGCTATGCCCTCAACAATGCGCGGAATAATATTCTCCTTATTAAAAAACCGCGACAGGTAATGCGGATAAGCCTCTGTAAGCGCAGGGTAAAAACGTGAGTTTGCACCTAAAAACAGGTCGATACCAACGCCGATGTAATTATTGCCGATGGTGGTTTGCGCCAAAAATCCGGAATAATAGGAATACACCCGCGGCAACTGCTTTTTAGGAAAATAGTATTTGATATGCTTAAAGGCATCTGTAAGTTCCTCGTCTTGTTTATCGAGGCCGTCTTTGTAAACAGAATCCACATCGTGTTTCAGGTCATTATAAGCCTGGTTGGCAAATACCTTTCGCAGCAATTGGAAATAGGAAGTGTCCTGGATATTGATATCGCGGTCCTGTAATATCAGCCCCATAAAATCATGATAAAAAACGCCGTATTTACGTTGCAGATAGGCGGCTTGTGCGCCCATAGGTTTTGTACGCATGGCGTCAAATTCCTGGTCGAAGCGCTCAATCTTAGCTTCAAGCTGTATATTGCTTACGTCAATTGTTTTATGGCTTTTACAGGCGCTTAAGGCTACAGCAAGTAAAACGAGAAAATAAAAAGGCTTTTTAGCTTTTAAAACAGTCATTGTTTGTGCTTTGAGCAAAAATAATTTTTATTTGCATTTAAATATGCAAACGGCCTAATTAAACCGTTTGTAATCTATCCACCCAGAATAATCTACAATGAAGATCGCGTTAGCACAGCTTAATTATCATGTCGGTAACTTTGAATCAAATACTGCAAAAATTATTGAGCATATAAAAAAGGCCCGTACCAACGGCGCCGACCTGGTAGTATTTGCCGAGCTTTGTGTTTGCGGCTACCCATCGCGCGATTTTTTGGAGTTTGATGAGTTTATTGATCTTTGCGAGTCATCAGCACAAAAAATAGCTAAGGAGTGCCACGGCATTGCCTGTATCATAGGTTTGCCAACCCCTAACCACCGTACAGAGGGAAAAGACCTGAACAATTCGGCGTATTTTATTGAAGAGGGAAAGGTGATAGCAGTTGCTAATAAAGCGCTGTTACCCAATTATGATATTTTTGATGAATACCGCTATTTTGAGCCATCCACAGAGTTTAGCTGTGTGGAATTTATGGGGCACCGCATTGCGTTGACCATTTGCGAGGATCTTTGGAACACCATTGAAAATCCGCTGTATGTTACCAGGCCGATGGATATCCTGATCCAGCAGAAACCGGATGTGATGATCAACATTGCCGCTTCGCCTTTTGCCTATAACCACGACGAGGAGCGAATTGAAATTTTAAGTGATAATGCCAAACGCTACCAGTTACCGCTACTTTACGTAAACCACGTAGGTGCGCAAACGGAGCTGATCTTTGATGGCGGATCGTTAATATTTGATAACACCGGAAAACTGATCGACGAGCTGCCATACTTTGAGGAAAGCGTTGCTTATTACACTTTAGGTGATAATGGAGCTATTACCTATGAACACCCTACCACCATCAAACCTGAAAAAGTAAGTGATATTGAGCAGATTCATAGCGGTATAATTTTAGGCATTAAAGATTATTTCTATAAATCTGGATTTAAGCAGGCCATCCTTGGCTTATCCGGCGGGATTGACTCTGCCGTGGTTTGCGCTTTGGCAGCCGAGGCTTTAGGGCCTAAAAACGTAATGGCGGTGCTGCTGCCAAGCCGTTTTTCAAGTGATCATTCCATAAAGGATGCAGAAGATTTGGTTAAGAACCTGGGCTGCATGTCTGAAACCATCGCCATAAAAGATATTACGGAAGCTTTTGAAGCTACTTTGAGTCCGCAGTTTGAGGGATTGCCATTTAATATTGCAGAGGAAAATATCCAGTCGCGCAGCCGTGCTGTATTGCTGATGGCGATGTGTAATAAGTTTGGTTACATTTTATTGAACACCTCTAATAAAAGTGAAGCGGCAGTAGGCTATGGCACTTTATATGGCGATATGTGTGGCGGAATTTCCGTTATAGGCGATGTTTATAAAACACAGGTGTTCGAGTTGGCGCGTCACATCAATTTAGAGAAGGAGATCATCCCGGAAAACTCCATCATCAAACCACCATCTGCTGAATTAAGGCCGGATCAAAAGGACACCGACTCACTGCCTGAATATGATATCCTGGACAAGATCTTACAAGTGTATATAGAAGACAGGCGCTCATCAGCCGAGATCATAAAAATGGGATATGATGAAACTACCGTGCGCCGGGTTATTCGTTTGGTAAACCTTGCTGAGCATAAACGCTACCAGACCCCACCTATTTTGAGGGTTTCGCCAAAGGCATTTGGGATGGGGAGAAGGATGCCGATAGTTGGGAAGTATTTGTCGTAAAAAACAGAAGCTACCGCGAGTTTAACGTAGTGTAACTCGTGGTAGTGCAATTAGGAAGCTTTCAGCTTCCATAAAAACAACAACCGTTTTTTAATAACTCTCAAGAACCTATTACCTTAACCCCATGAGCCGCAATTATAAATTTCACAATCCGGAAGGACTTTATTTCGTAACGTTTTCGGTAGTAAAATGGATCGATGTATTTACACGACGGGAATATAAAGACATACTCGTTGATAGTCTTAAATATTGCATGGCTAACAAAGGTCTTGAATTATATGCGTGGGTTATCATGAGCAACCACGTGCATCTTATAATCAGCAGTAAAGGAAAACCAATTGGAAGTATTTTAAGGGATGTAAAAAGACATACTTCAAAAGCTATAATTAAAGCCATTGACGAAAATATACAGGAAAGCAGGCGCGGATGGATGCTTTGGTTTTTTGAGCGGGAAGGCATTCAAAATCCTAATAATGAAAACTACCAGTTTTGGCAGCAGGATGAAAATCATCCGATAGAATTATGGAGCAATGAAGTAATAGATCAAAAGCTGGATTACATTCACAACAACCCTGTTACCGCCGGTTGGGTTGACGAGCCTGAACATTATTTGTATAGCAGCGCCAGGGATTATTCAGGTGAAAAGGGATTGATTGATAATTTGACACTTCTGTACTAATGCTACCGATATTTAGTTTCGCTGCCTCGAGGTTAGCATAGCGTACCTCGTGGTAGTACATTTGGGAAGCTTTCAGCTTCCATGAATAAATATCAAAATTTGAATCAAGGTTAGATACCATGGGCTTTTTGCTCCGTAAGCTGAAAGCTTACCATATGCCGCACCACGAGTTACACTGTCGCTAAACTCGCGGTAGCGATTGAAAAAATAAAATGTTTTTTCATATCTTGTGATTTCATCACCGGCTTATGTTAAAAAATTACTTTAAAACCTCGCTGCGCTATTTTATAAACCATAAGGCATTTTCAACCATCAACATTATCGGGCTAAGCACCGGCATCTGTGTTTGCTTTTTTGCTTTGTTGTATGTGCAATTTGAATTGAGTCGTGACAGTTATAACAAGCAGGCAGATAACATTTACCGCCTGGTAACCGATGTCAAAACTCCCGTAGGTGTTAATTACGAAAGCACTTCGGCTCCCATGGCGGCGGCTGTGCAGGCAGCCTTCCCCGAGGTAAAAATTGCTACAAGGATCTTTATGGATGATATGATCATCCAAAGCAATCCAAACAATGCTGCCAAGGAGGAAATCGCTTATGCCGATGCTTCAGCATTTGATGTTTTTACGTGGCCTTTATTGCGTGGCGACGCCAAACATTTATTCGATGCTCCGTTTAATGTAGTACTAACCGAAACCGCTGCAAAAAAATATTTTGGCCATACCGATCCCATCGGGCAAACATTACTGGTTAACGGACAGGAAAAAGCTGCTGTTACCGGGATCATGAAGGACATTCCTTATAACTCGCACCTTAAGGTGGACATGCTTTTTTCCATCTCCACCTTCCAGATGGGACAGCAAACCAACTGGGCACATTTTGGATTTTATACCTACCTGCTGTTAAAACCCGGCACCGATGTTGCAAAGCTAAACGCCAAGTTGGCCGGCATCGTAAATGCCAATATGGATCAAAGCCAATCGAAATACATGTTGTCGCTGGAGCCGTTAAAAAGGGTTTACCTATATGGCAAACCGCGCGGGCACCGTACCGGTAGCTCCGAGAGCGGCAGTATAACTAATATTTATATTTTTTCCATAGTTGCTGTGTTTGTATTATTTATTGCCTGCTTTAATTTTATCAACTTAACCACGGCATTTTCCTTAAAGCGGGCAAGGGAAATTGGGGTACGTAAAGTTTTAGGCGCAACAAAAAAACAACTGATCATCCAGTTTTTTACCGACTCAGTTTTGCTTTGTTTGATAGCTTTTGTTTTAGCGTTAGGATTGGCAACTTTACTTCTGCCCACGTTCAACCAGCTTACGGGTACTACCATTGCGACGGGCATTTTCGATAACCTGTATTACATTGCCGGGTTGTTATTGATAGCGGTATTGGTAGGTTTCCTTTCCGGGTTATATCCTGCCTTATTCTTATCTGGCTTTAAGCCGATCAGCAGTTTAAAGGGACAGCTGGCTTCCGGCAGTGGCAGCCTGGTACTGCGTAAATCATTGGTAGTGGCACAGTTTGCCATTTCAATTGTGCTTATCATCTCCACTATAGTGGTTTACAACCAGCTCGACTTTATGCAGAATCAACAGTTGGGCTTTAAAAAAGCCCACCAACTGGTAATAGACTATCAATTTGACCCGCGCATAACTGATCATCCCGACCTGGTTAAACAGCAGCTTACTGCCATACCTGGAATTTCAAGTGTAAGCTACTCATCCAGTGTGCCCGGCACACCAAACAATAAAACATCAACTATAATAGCAGATAAAGATAACGCCAACCAGGATGTGCTGGCAGAAACCTATTACTTCGACAATGATTTTTTGAATCAATACGGTGTGCAGGTAATTGAAGGGCGCGGCTTTAACAAACAGATCGCGGCCGACGAAAAAGCCATGCTTATAAATGAAACAATGGCGCAGAAGCTTGGCTTTAAAACTCCCGAACAAGCTATTGGCAAAAGCTTTAAGCAATTTAAGGCTGATGGCACTATAGTCGGCGTGGTAAAGGATTTTCATTTTCACTCATCGCAGGAGTTGGTGCAGCCTTTGGCTATCAGGCCGACAACAGGCTTTTTTACCTGCCTTACGCTTGACGTAACATCTGCCCACGTTCAGCAAACGATTGCCCAGGTAGAAAAACAATGGAAGCAACTGGCACCGGGGCTACCCTTAATTTACTTTTTTGAGGATGAAGCTTACAACAAACAATATATTTCGCAGCAGCGTTTCGGCAGCTTGTTTGTTTGTTTTTCGGTTTTGGCAATATTGATCTCCTGCCTTGGCTTATTGGGCCTTTCGGCTTTCAGCACGGCTCAGCGTAAAAAGGAGATCGGCATCCGCAAGGTGATGGGCGCTTCAGTAACCAGCATTGCGGCCCTGCTTTCAAAGGATTTTGTGCAGCTAGTATTTATCGCACTTGTTATTGCTTCGCCATTGGCTTGGCTGGTCATGCACACGTGGCTGCAGGACTTTGCTTACCGCATAAATATCAGCTGGTGGGTATTTGTATTTTCAGGTGCAGCAGCAATATTGATCGCTTTGGTTACGGTTAGTTTTCAGTCTATAAAAGCAGCGCTGGTTAACCCGGTGAAGAGTTTGAAAAGCGAGTAACTCAATAACATGTCATCGCGAGGAACGAAGTAAACTCTGCACATGCTAATCAACGAAACATAAGCTATATAGTAATGCAAAATGCCGCATTCACGTCGCCACAAATATCCAGGTTCATGAATGTCCTTAGTAGAGTTTGCTTCGTTCCTCGCAATGACGCAGTAGGAAGTCACTCCCCCTTAAACCTCAATCCTACCTGCTCCCGTGCTTTATCCAGCATCGCGATCATCTGCCGCGACATGTCATAACTGACAATATTGCTTTCGATTTTGCCAGCCTTTATCAATTCACAAAAATGTTCAATTTCATAATTTAAACCGCCAGCAGTGAAAGGCTCATCGATTACAACAATCCGCCCATCCAGGTAATTGATGGTGGCTTTTGAAGGATTCCACCAGTTTTTATGGATGGTGATGTGTCCTATGGTTCCGCAAATTAGCGCATCCCCTTTTCCATGCAGATCGAAGCCAGCGTAAAGCTGTGCATAGCCATTGGTATGCAGGGTTTGAAATATCGCAAACATGTCGATCCCTGTTCCGCCAAACCGGCCCATGGTTTGCACTTGTTGAGTTTCACCCAGCCAATCAACTGCTAAAAATGCCTCGTAAATGCCTATCTGCATTATCGCGCCGCCAACGTAGTCATAACTAAAATTTGGATGGTCTCGTGGAATATCGGCCACCGACGATCCAGCTCTTACATATCCCACCGGGCCAATAGGATTAGTTATCAAATATTCCTTTAAACGGCTATATAGTGGAAAGAATGGCGGCTTCATCGCTTCCATAAACAACAAGCCCTTTGACCTTGCCGCTTCAAGTATTGGGTTTAAGATATCCAGATTAATTGCTGCCGGCTTCTCGCAAAGCACATGCTTACCGGCGTTAAAGGCCGCAAAACAATATTCCGGGTGACTATCAGGAAGTGTGGCAATGTATACAGCATCGATGTCGCTGGCAAGCAGTTCTTCAACGGTAGCGCAGGCGTGGCCACCATGCTGTTCTGAAAATGCAATAACCGTTTCAGGCCGGCGCGACCATAACGAAACCAATTCAGTACCCGGAACAGCTTTAAGTCCCTGCACAAAGCGGTGCGCAATGCGCCCGCAGCCTATAATGCCCCATTTTATCATTTCTTTTAAATACGTAGAGACGCAAAATATTGCGTCTCTACAAATGCTTTAATAAATTTTAACCTAAGACACAAAGTATTGTGTCTCTACGACTATTGGTACTGTATATAAATCGGGTGCGGCTTGTAAATCTTTAGGATCTCCTCGGGCGTTAGCATATGATGGGGCGGCAACCACGAGTCGTTTTTATAAAACAATTTGAAGCCGGTAAACTGTACCGGGTCGTGATAAACATAATCGCGGTAAGTTCCTGTCTTTAAATCGGGTGGGCCGAAACCGTCCATATCCATAACAAACTGAATTTCGGGGTGAAGCTTAATGTTTTGATAATTGGTCAGCATTTTACGGGTAAAACGGTGAACAATAAAAATTTTGGGCGGCAGGTTATATTTTTTCACCTCGTTGGCTAAGTAAGCCGAAACATAGTTAACATCTGCTGCATCGTAAGACCCTATTTTTTTGCCGGGATGGACGCCATCATGCATAGAAAATTCGGGGTCGATACCGCAATGTACGTTAGGCATTCGCCAGTATTTTTCCAGCTTGGGCAGCTCCGCCTGGATCTTGCTCAACGCTACCTGTATATCCAAAAAAAGTATGGCATGGGCCCTTTTAGCAAGGCGCACTGCGCTATCTATTTTTTTATCAGGCATCCGGTTGATATACATGTTGTCCTTACCGGCAGAACCGGAGGCCACCACTGCTATATAATGCAGCGCCGGTTGCACAGGTGTTTGCGGATCGGCTTTCTCCCAATGTTTTACTTCTCCATGCAGTTTGGCCAGCATTTCGTCTGGCGGCAGTTCGCCCAGGATGCCCATTTTTTTAGCGGACAGGTTACCATAATAGGCGATAACGCGTTTAAAGGGTAAAATAGCACCAGGCAAAGGGTAAGGGGCCTTTTTTACAGGCCATTTCCCGGTAGTATCGCCGTTGGCCAGTTTTTTCATCAACGAATCGTAAAGTTTTTTATCTAGAGGCGGATAAACAACTTTTGCAGGAACAGTATCCTCAGCAGCTGCCGCTACTTTTTTAGTGGTGTCCTTCGCAGCGGCAGACTTGTCTTTTGAACCGGCGGCCGGCTGACTGCAATTTGAAAACAGCATTAATGTGGGTAGTAGAAATGCAGATAGAATAATGTTTCTCACTTTCATTTTGATAGATTTTTGCTTGTAACAGTGTTGTTGCAAATTAACACCTTTTTTGCCGCGAATATGGCTAAAATTATTAACAATTTACCCGACTGATTTGAGTTTTTGACTGATATTTAGGCATATCAGTTTTCTCCTCAACTAATCTCTAACCTCTGGTCTCCAGTCTCTAAACCGAAGCTTTAAAGAATTTCCCAAACACACCCAGCGGTAGTTTTGACCCCGCGGTTGCCTGCAGGTAAAGTTCTCCGGTTTCCAGGTTTTGAACTTGGGGGTAGGCGCTTTTGATGAGGTTTTCAATTATTACCGATGAAAAGCCGAGAGAATAAGTGTTTAAAATCAGGAAGTGTTCTTCCGGATCGAGCAGCTGGATAACCTCGTCCATCATCTCGTTGATGTTATCTTCCAGCTTCCATTTTTCGCCATTAGGGCCATGGCCGTAGGCGGGGGGATCAAGGATGATGCCGTTATATTTTTTTCCACGTTTCAATTCGCGCTTCACAAATTTTAGGGCATCTTCAACTACCCAGCGGATATTGGTTAAGCCCGAGAGTTCCTGGTTTTCATTGGCCCAGGTAACCACTTGCTTTATGGAGTCAACGTGTGTTGTATCTGCCCCCGCTGCCTGCGCAATAAGTGACGCACCGCCGGTATAAGCAAACAGGTTAAGCACTTTGGGCTCGGGTGTTTTAAACTTCTTTATGTTTTGGGTGATATAATCCCAGTTAACAGCCTGTTCGGGGAAGATCCCAAGATGTTTAAATGAAGTTAATGCCAACCGGAATTTAATGCTTGCTTCAGGATTTTTATATTCAATATGCCAGCGATCGGGAGTGGCAGGATTTTTCTTTAGCCATTCACCAGATGTTGCCGAGCGGCCCTTAAATTTTATATGGTGCAGGCGCTGCCATTCAGCATTGCTCAAAGCTTTGCTCCATACTGCCTGCGGCTCCGGGCGAATGAGGATCACATTGCCAAAACGCTCCAGCTTTTCAAAGTCACCGCAATCAATCAGTTCGTAATCTTTCCAGTGGGTGGGTGTAAGTAGTTGGATCATGGTTTTGGAAGTCCGTAAAGTCGGAAAGACCGAAAGTCCGGAAGATGCTTTTAGTTAGTAATTAAACAAGCCGCAAAGTTAAATAATCTTTTCCTCTTTCGGACTTCCCGACTTTACTGACTTTCGGACTTAACTACAATTTCTCTTTCGCTGCCTGCATAAACTTACTGGCGAACACAAATGAATTGAGCTCTTTGTTATCGGTATGGGCAATTTCGTGGTTCGATCCTTCCCACCATTTTTGGCCGTTGTGCAAAAACACAATATGATCGCCAATGCCCATAACCGAGTTCATATCGTGGGTAACAATAACGGTGGTTATTTTATATTCCTCGGTGAGCTCATTGATCAGCTCATCAATAAGAATAGATGTTTTAGGGTCAAGCCCGGAATTGGGCTCATCAACAAACAGGTATTTTGGCTGCATGGAGATGGCGCGTGCAATGCCCACCCGCTTTTTCATCCCACCCGATAATTCAGATGGATACAGTTTATTTTTACCTTCAAGGTTTACCCTCTTCAGGCAAAAATTGGCGCGATCGAGCTTTTCTTCTTTTGATTGTTGAGTAAACAAGTTAAGAGGGAACATGATATTTTCCTCAACCGTCATTGAATCAAATAACGCTGAGTTTTGGAAAAGCATCCCAATTTCTGTGCGGATAGGTACACGCTGTGTAAAATCCATCTCCGTAAAATTTTCATCGTTAAAAAAGACCTGCCCCTTTGTAGGGTCATGTAAACCTACAATACATTTAAGCAGCGTGGTTTTTCCGGAACCGGACCCGCCAATAATGAGGTTATTTTTACCTGCAACAAATTTGGCACTTATCCCCTTCAGCACTTCGTTTTCACCAAATGTTTTATAAATATCCTTTACCTCGATCATAGCATTAAACGTGTTATAACCAAATCGGCAAATAATATCATCACACAACTGTATACTACACCGCGGGTAGCCGATTGGCCTACTTCAAGCGCGCCGCCTGATGTATAAAACCCCTGGTAGGCACAAATAGAAGCAATAATAAAACCAAAAACAGCAGCCTTAACCAATGCAACCCTAACGGTTAACCCGTTAAAACCGCCTTGTACACCTGCAATGTAATCAGCAGGACTAACGTCGCCTGATAAAATGCATGCAATCCAGCCACCTGTAATCCCCAGGGCAATAGAGGCAATCACCAGCAATGGCACCATTGTTACGCCTGCAATAATTTTAGGTGCTATTAGGTATCCGGGGGCATTTACCCCCATAATTTCAAGCGCGTCAATTTGCTCGGTAACCCGCATAGTGCCTATTTGCGAGGCAATGCTCGATCCTACCCTGCCGGCCAAAACCAGCGAGGATATGGTTGGGCTAAACTCTAATATGGTTGAGTCGCGGGCAATGCTGCCGGCTATACTACGCGGCACTAACGGGCTGGATAGCTGGAAGGCTACTTGTATTGTTGTGGCTGCACCAATAAACAGGGATATGATACTGATGATACCCAATGACCCGATTCCCACGGAAACCATTTCGCGCATAACCTCGGCCCAGTAAACTTTAAATTTTTCGGGTTTTCGGAAACTTAAATTAAGTAAGAGTATATATTTTCCTAAGCTTTGAAACATTTAGTAATTAAATTCGGCTAAAAATACGGTTTTAAGCAATATGGTGCATTACCATCGCCGTGTTATTTAACATTATGCGTTTTGATGACTTTTGGATGTTTAAATACATTTCGTATTACAACTAAATATCAGGAAGATGGTTTGAGGTTCGTTAATAATAACTTAGACCATAAGTCGTTATTAGCTCACGATTTGTAAGAATTATGCGATAGGTGGTCAATAGGACTAAATCCGATATTACAATTCGTATATTTGCCCCGGAATTTTTTAAATGAAACAAGCACACCATTTTTTACGGAACCTCATATTATCAATAATTGACTTCTTTTATTCTCCGTTTAAAAAAATCATTCCTTTAAAAACATTCAGGTACGCTGCAGCCGGCGGAGCTAATACGGTGTTTGACATTGTAATATTTTCGTTTGCTTATAACTTCGTTTTTAAAAAGCATAATTTCGAAATCTTTAATTTTACATTAAGCCCGCATATAGCAGCAATGGCATTTGCCTTCTGTTTTAGCCAACCGACGGGTTTTTATTTAAACAGGTATGTGGTATTCCAAGATACGGGCCTTAACCGCAGGAGCCAACTTATTCGTTATCTGATTGTAGTGTTCATCTGTATCATTTTCAATTACCTGCTCCTAAAGGTATTTGTTGATTATTTTGGATGGTACCCTACCCCGGCTAAAATTGCCACAACATTCCTGGTCATTATTTTTAGTTATAGCAGCCAAACGTATTTCTTTTTTAAGACGAAAAAGTAACCGGCAAAACTCATTCGTTACTAAGATATTCCAACAGGTTTAGTGAGGCATAGCTTGTGGCTTAGCATTGCGTATGCCTTAAACTTACCTTCCTGTTTTTTTCACCGTTATTTTTCCACTGTTTACCGAAAATATATCCCGCTTTACCAAAAGCCATAACAGGCATCCTTATTTATAAGGTAGATTTGATATATCAATTAAAACATTGAGATTTTTAGATATTATTGTTTGATCAAACATCAAACTTTAACATAAAATAAAATGAAAAACGCGCTAATAACAGCATCAACAAAGGGAATGGGCCGGGCAATAGCAATTGCCTTTGCAAAGGAGGGGATCAACCTTGCCGTTTGCTCAAGGAACGCGTCCGATCTTGATGCCTTTAAAAGCGAATTATCAGCCATAAACCCGAACATAAAAATTGTTACTTCAGTTACCGACGTAAGCATAAAACAACAGTTGCTTGACTTTGCCGCTGCTGCTGAAGCGCAACTAGGCGCCATCGGTATAATTGTAAACAACGCCGGCATTTATGAATATTCAAGCATATTGGATGATGCCGACGGAACGCTTGAAAAACATGTAAACACCAACCTTGCTCCGGCCTATGAATTGTACCGTTATTTCGGTAAAAAAATGATAAACGCATGCGATGGACATATTTTCAACATCTGTTCGGTAGCCTCGTTAAGTCCTATTGCTGAGGCTGGTACATACAGTGTAACAAAATATGCGCTGTTAGGTCTTAACAAGGTAATGCGTACAGAAATGCAGCCGCATGGGATAAAGGTAACTGCAGTTATTCCGGGCTCAACCTTAACCGACTCGTGGAAGGGAACGCAGGTTGACAAGGATAAAATGGTTTTACCCGAAGACGTTGCATCGGCCATTGTCAACATTTACAAAATGAGCAGCGGGGCAAACGTAGATGAAATAGTAATAACACCAACATACGGTCAAATATAAATCAACTCAAAAAACAACATAAAATGAACAAGAAACTATATCGTGATGAATACCACAAAGTGTTAGGTGGTGTTTGCGCAGGCCTCGCTGAATATTTCGAAATGGACGTTACCATCGTTCGTTTACTATTGGTTGGGTCCGTTTGCCTGGCAGGTGTAGGCGTTATTCCCTACATCGTATTATGGATAGTATTACCCAGGAAAGGCTATTTATACAGTAATTTTAATAACCCAACGGTTGACTATACCGTTCCACCGCAACAACCCGGTGGCCAGTTTAACAATCCGCAACAAGGCGCGAACCCATTCGGTGGAAACCCGTTCGGCGGCAATCCTTATGGAGGCAACCCGTTCAGCGAAAACCCGATTGAAAACGTTCCAAAGCAAAAATCACATGCCGGCATTATTGTGGGCACCGTTCTGATACTTATTGGCGGCTTCATCCTGATTGACGAATACGACCTGATCCCTGATTTTGATTTCGGCAGGTTATGGCCCCTGATATTAGTTATTGCCGGCTGTGCCCTGCTCCTGTCAGGTCAGCAAAATGACGCCTGGCACAAGCATAACCTGAAAAATGCCGATAAAAATGATAACGATACTACAGCCGATGCCGCTCCACAGTCCGACAGCACAAACAATATATAATTACAGCCCACACAAAGGCTAACCTTTAAATTGAAACAAGATGAAAAATGATAAAATAATTCCCGGACTTATACTGGTGCTGATAGGCGCAGCCATCCTGCTTAGTAATTATGGATACCTGCATTTCCACTTTTACAATATCATACACTTGTGGCCGATATTCTTAGTAATTGCAGGCGTAAACCTGGTGTTTGCACATAACCGTACTATTTGGGCTACTATTGCAAAAATATCGGTAGTGGTAGTTGGTGTAGGATTGTTGTTATTTGGCGACTTTGGCGACCGTTACAATTTTTGGCCCCGCCATGGTAACTTTAGCTATCACAATGATGACAACGATAATGACAGCAGCAACAACGATAACAATGACGATGACGACAATAACGACGATTTCAGAACTACCGGTAAGGGCACTTTTAACACGCCATATAACGCTGGAATAAAACTTGCCCGTCTTAACGTGAGCGGCGGCGGAACTGCGTACAACCTGTCAGACACTACCAACCAGCTATTTAGTGCATATACGAACGAAACTAATGGCAGGTACAATTTCACTACAAACAAGGCCGACTCTGTATTTGATGTTAACTTCAAAATGGCCGATCATAAAACTTTAAATTTCGATTCAGATAAGAACAAGGTTGAAATGCGGTTAAACCCGACCCCTATCTGGGATATAAATGTAGAAACAGGTGCAGCCAGCGTTGAGTTCGACTTAACAAAGTTTAAAGTGAGAAACCTTAAAATACACGGCGGCGCGGCGTCATTCAACGTAAAATTAGGTCAGCCTTTGTTATTAACCGACGTTGAAATTTCAACAGGGGTATCAGGAGTTGACGTTAGCATACCAGAAAGTGCTGCCTGCAGCATCGAAACTGATTCGGGCTTATCAGGTAACGATTTTGAGGGCTTCAACAAAACCCGCGACAATAATTACGAAACTCCAAATTTCGCTGCAGCAAAAAATAAGATCCATATTCATATCAGTGGCGGCTTGTCAGGCTTTAATGTAAGCAGATACTAGTTCGACTGTTGTAAAGTTGAAACGTTTGAAGGTTGAAATGTTGTAGCAATGATTATTCTTTGCCGAACATTTCAGCCTTTAATCATTAGTGATGGTTTTATCCTTAAATTTGATTTGCAATGGAACCTTTCAACTTTACAACATTTCAACCTTCCAACAATCAGTATATTCTCGTAATAGGCGGCAAGCCGCAGGGGCCATTCACAATTGAGCAGTTAAGGGAACACAAAATAAAACCCGGCGATTTTTTAAAAACTGCCGCTATGGACGATTATAAGGAGGCGCATGAAATACCTGAGTTGCGTGAACTTTTTGGATTCAGCAAACAGGCGCTGATCCCCCAATACTTTGGCAACTTTGATCAGCGGTTAATGGCCGCGGCACTCGATTGGTTTTTTGTTTCGGGTGTATGCACCATCATTACATTTTTTGTCGTAATTTTTATTAACGATAGGGCAACGCGGCTAATCGTCACATTCAGCCTTTTTGCTGTTATCCCTATGATAAAACTGGTTTACCAAATAATAATGGAATCTTCTGCAAAACAGGCCACCTACGGCAAGCAGATCCTTAATATTAAAGTTTGTGATATGCAGGGCGAACGGATAAGCCCGGGCCGGGCAATAGCAAGAAACCTGGCAAAGCTCGTATCGGTATCAACTTTATTTATAGGCTACCTGCTCAGCTTTTTTAGTAAACAACAGCAATGTTTGCACGATATGATAGCGGGCACGCTGGTAATGAAGGATAGGTTATTTTAAAGAAGTTCATAGTTCATGGTAGAAAAACAGTGGTAAATTCCGGCTATGAACTATGATCTATTAACCATGAACTTTATTCTCTCTCCTCACTACATAGCTCCCTACAAAATCATCGTGCCATCCCTGGCGGTGCTCATCCCACAAAACACGTAAAAAACCAAGGTAAAATAATACACGCGACAATACCTTAAAGATATTCCGCTTCAGCGCGCTGTACAGGCGAATCTTTCCCCCATCAACGTCAACAACCACCAGACCGCAAATTCTTTTACCGATGCTACCCTTCATGAGGCTATATTCGCAAATGGTGTTATAAATAATAATTACAATATGAAAAGCCACGACTGCCATAAACATTTGCATCGGCGAGTGGTAATCAATATCCCCCTTTAAAGCCAGTTCATAAAACAATAAAAGCAACGGGATCTCCACTAAAATGAAATCAATTATATAGGCCAGCAACCGCGACCAGAACGATGCCAGGTTGCTTTTGGCAGGGAAGTAAATCCCTCTTTTCTCAAAATAAGCGTACAGTTCGGGGATATCGCAGGCATCCGCCCAGGTACTTGTATTTGGCCGCAAAATAGGGGTATCGATATCAAGTTGCAATCCTATTAGCTCTTCGTAAGTAAAGGGTCCTAATCTCATTCCATATTGCACAAAGTAATAGTCATCGATCATGCCGGCCCCATCCTTTTTAAAGTTTCACCACGTACGTTTTAGCAAGCATATCATGCAATGCCTGGCGGTGCTCGGTAAAAAGTATACTTACAAATCCCAAATAAACTATAAAGATAGATATGGCCTTCCCAAAGCTCCTTAAAAAAGCATTGACAAAACTAAGGCGTTGACCGTCGATATCAACCACCACCAGCTTGCACACCTTTTTACCAAGGCTTCCCTGTAGTGACGACGCTTCGCAAACTGAATTATAAATTATCAACGTTATTCCAAACACCAGTTGCATCAGCAGTAATTCGCTTCGCGGTGCCTTAACAAAATCATCGTACGATTTTAAAATATGAATGATTCCCCGTTCGGCCATCGCGCTTAAAATAAAGCTAAGCACAATAGTTAAAATGATATAATCAATTATCCAGGCAACAAGCCGCCAGGCAAACGACGCTAGGTTATCGCCGGTTGGCAAATAAATGCCCCTGGCCTCAAAATAGGGATAAAACTCCGGCAGGTCGCAGGCGTCCTGCCAGGTATCGGCTAAGGGTGACAGGATTCTTGTATGAATGTCAAGATCCATTTGCATTACTTCATCAATGCTGAATGGGCCTAGTTGCTCGTTATCCTCTAAAATATAATATACGTGTTCCATCAATAATTAAGTACGGTTGAAGTTATAAAATAACAGGTATATTTTGTTGTTTATCGTTTCAATAACAAAAAACACAACCTGAGGTTGTAAAGTTACGCCGATTAACCGCAAAGCGGTTAAAGTCCGGTTTATTTTATCCGGGCAAATTTCTTAATATCAAACTACCCGGCTCAATAAAATGTTTAATTTTATTGAACGCCAATTGCGGGGACGAAGTTTACAATTGTATTTTAAACCATGCCATACATATGCCCAAAATGCGAACGGGAGTTGCTTAACGAGCAGCAACGCCACTATTGTGCTAAAATAAGTCTCGATGATTTGTTTAAGGGCAAAAGCGATGAACTGTTGTTATTATTCGATAAACTTTTGGCTGAAGTTGCCGATTGGCCCTATGTTTTAGTAGGTACAACCCCAAATTGCATCACGTTTGTACACCGCCAAACGTTCTTCGTTATCCGCCCCATGCAAAAACAGCTCGACCTGAAATTCTATTCTGCCAAGCCGATTGAAATGCCACAGATAGTAAAAACGACAGCAACCGCCGGCAGATATCAGAACAACATCAGGCTAAGCAATACCAATGAATTAAGGCCTCAGCTTTTTGGATGGATAAGGGATTCGTATGATTTATTATAATTTCAAGTATTTTCAGAAGCCCTGTGTAATAAAAATCAAAACTATTAGCACTGGTATGGAAGCCAATGCCGTAATCCACCTGTAAAGCTTTTTATTTGCAGACCTAAACGACTTTATTATTAAAATAAACAGGTACATCACTGACAACAAAAATACCAGCACAGGAAAATAAGAAATTAAGTCTCCATGATTCCATCCGGAGCTGTCGTACCTTAACGCGGCCTGGTGCATCTTATATAAAAATGCAAACGTTCCTGCCCATATCACACTATAAATGGTGAAAAATATAATTGCTGTAGTTTTCTCGTTGGGACCGGTTACATAGTTCATAATTGCAAAATAATAAAAAAAGGGCACAGTCCTAAAACCATGCCCTTTTCTATCTTGAACCTTGTCTCAAACGCTGCCGCGAGTTTGGCGATCAGCGTAACTCGTGGTATAACATTTGGGAAGCTTTTAGCTTCCCAAAATAAACATCAAATTGAAACGACTTTCGGATAACATTGGCTTTCTGCTCAGTAAGCTGGAAGCTTACCATATGCCGCACCACGAGTTACGCTGATCGCCAAACTCGCGGTAGCAAACAACAAAAGGGCATGATCTGGAGATCATACCCTTTGTGTAACGGAAAACCTTTCGGCTTTCGCCTCAAATTAGTACCTGTAATACTCCGGTTTAAACGGCCCATCAACAGTAACACCGATATACTCAGCCTGGTCCTGGTCTAAAACTTCCAGCTCAACACCAATTTTGGCAAGGTGTAAACGGGCAACTTTTTCGTCAAGGTGTTTTGGCAGGGTGTAAACTTTGTTTTCGTATTGCGCACCGTTGTTCCAAAGCTCCAACTGAGCCAAAGTTTGGTTGGTGAACGAGTTACTCATTACAAAGCTTGGGTGACCGGTTGCGCAACCTAAGTTAACCAAACGACCTTCCGCTAAAATGATCAGGTCTTTACCGTCGATTGTATATTTGTCAACCTGTGGCTTGATTTCAATTTTTGAATCGCCATAAGTACCGTTTAACCAGGCCATGTCAATCTCGTTATCAAAGTGACCGATGTTACAAACGATAGCTTTATCTTTCAAAGCACGGAAGTGTTTTTCGCGAACGATGTTCATGTTACCTGTAGCGGTAACAACAATATCAGCTTCAGGGATAGCAGTGTCAAGCTTCTTAACTTCAAAGCCTTCCATAGCAGCCTGCAATGCGCAGATAGGATCAATTTCGGTAACGATAACACGTACACCTGAATTACGCAATGAATCGGCCGAACCTTTTCCTACGTCGCCATAACCACAAACAACAGCTACTTTACCGGCCATCATTACGTCAGTAGCACGACGGATCGCGTCAACTAATGATTCGCGGCAACCGTATTTGTTATCGAATTTCGATTTGGTAACCGAATCGTTTACGTTGATAGCTGGCATTGGCAATGTACCGGCTTTAACACGCTCATATAAGCGGTGTACACCGGTAGTAGTTTCTTCTGATAAACCTTTAATATCGGCAACCAGTTCAGGAAATCTATCCAGAACCATGTTGGTTAAATCACCGCCATCATCAAGGATCATGTTCAATGGCTTGCGGTCTTCACCGAAAAATAAAGTTTGCTCAATGCACCAGTCAAATTCTTCGGCGTTCATACCCTTCCAGGCATAAACAGAAACACCAGCGGCAGCAATAGCAGCAGCGGCATGATCCTGGGTTGAGAATATATTACATGACGACCAGGTAACTTCAGCACCCAGCTCAATCAAAGTTTCAATTAAAACAGCAGTTTGGATAGTCATGTGCAGGCAACCGGCAATGCGTGCGCCCTTTAATGCTTTCGACGGACCGTACTCTTTACGTAAAGCCATTAAGCCCGGCATTTCGGCCTCAGCTAATTCTATCTCCTTGCGACCCCATTGAGCCAATGAAAAGTCTTTTACCTTGTATTTGGTGTAAGCAGTTTCTACTGATGACATAGTTGTTTAATTTTTTTTCAAAGGTAAGGCATACCTTTATGAAAATGAAATCCGGGAGTTTAAGTTGCCCTATGGCAAGTTAAAACCTATATATTTACGGTAATGAAAGCGGAAATATTCTCTCACACTAAATTAATAGGCTCGGTTCAACTTCGGGTCGGCGATGACAGTATGGGCCATCTTTATGGTGAGTTTTCGCCAGCCAAAAGCTATTACAACGATGTGCGAGACTATGTTTGGAGATTTAATGCCTTAACTGTACCCGATTTTGAAGAATGGTTCACCTTAAATTTAAATGTACAGTTGAATAACGGATACTTTATTTATGCTGCCGGTGGGATAACCTTCAATGATTCATGGAACTTTCCAAACAGGCCGATACAGGTTGATATTATCGGTATCGACTGGCACGTTATTGATGATTTTTTTCTTCAACCTGTGTCCAGGTCATTTACGGAAGAACCATGGGAGCCTATATCAATTGAACAAAAGCTTTTGTTTGAAGAAGAGTTGCAGAAGGAATTGGGCATTTACTCCCCCAATATATCACTGTCCATTTTCAAACTTTTCAATAATGCACAAGCACATCCTCTTGCAGACTTTTATTTCGCCGCACTTTGTCGGAGGAATGACGACATTTTGTTTGTAAGCAGAAAAAAAGAAATTGACACCCAATTTGCTGTTATTCACCTAACATGGAAAGGTTCTACCGAGAAAAAAAACTTTCCCGTAACAACTTTTTATAAAGATTTTGACGAGTTCAAATATCTAAAAATGTATCCCGACAAAGTTGATTGGGAAGATTAAAACATAATCAACTCAATAAACCCAATCAACTTAATCAACCAACTTCCAAAACCTTCTGCTCTTTCTTAGGCAGTTTATTGGTTTGTGCAAGCTTGTTGTTTTGGGTCATGGAGAGGCTGCCGTTATAAACAGCGCCGTTTTCAACGGTAAGGGTTTGGGTCCTTATCTCGCCGGTAACTTTGCCCGATGCTTTAATTTCGAGGGAATTTGTTTGGATATTGCCGTTTACCACGCCGTAAACAACCATTTCCTTTGTAATAACGTTGCCATGTATTGATCCGGCTTCGCCTAATATCAGTCCTTCATCAACCATAACATCGCCGGTTACCTGCCCGTCTATCCGCGCAACCGATGGCGCCTTTAGGTTGCCATCGAAAATGGAACCTTCACTAATCAGTGTCGATATTGATTGCAGGTCTAACGAAACTTTTTCCTTCTTTGAAAATAATGCCATGATTGTTCCTGGTATTAATTGTTAAGTGTCAAAAATTTTATTGGGTTGATGGCCTTGCCATTTTTGCGAACTTCATAGTGGAGATGCGTTCCGGTTGAGTGCCCGGTTGATCCTACCTCGCCAATTTTTTGGCCAACGGTAACTTCCTGCCCAACCCTCACCGAAATCTTCGACAGGTGGCCATACAGGGTTTCGAAGCTATTGGCATGTGCAATACGAACACAGTTGCCGTAACCCCCATACCAGCCTGCAAAAACAACCTTGCCCGTTGCGGTACATTTGGCTTCATCGCCGCGGTTTCCCTTAAAATCGATGCCCGGATGAAATTCAGCGCTTGCTGAATTAAAGGGATCACTGCGGTATCCAAAGTATGAAGTTAGCGAGCTTACACGCGGATAACCCATAGGCGTAAAGGCCACGGTATGTACCAGCCTGTTCAGGTATTCATCATATAACGAATAGGTTTCAGAATCGGTAAGCTTGGCGGCTTCCGCGTTACCGTTTCCGCCAACAGCGGCTGTTGAAAAGCCTTTTAAGCCGCGTTTTCTTAAATAGTTGTTTATGGTTTGTAGTTTAACTTCTATCGACTGGATATAGCTTTGAGCAGTGTTTGTTTTTTTTACTTCGATGTTGGGTGGAGGAATTTCACCCTTTAGTTTTACCAGTTGTGCCACCAGGCGTAATCTTTCTTCTTCCTGCTGTCCGCTTTTATGGTTCAAATAAATAACCGATAATGTTAAAGTGGTGATAACTGCTAAAACGGCAAACAGGTAATGCTTTAGGCGATTGATGTGTTTTGTCTTGACTTGAAGTGTTTGAGAACCTTCCTTATTCTTATTAACAATGATGACGGTACTAACGTCAGACGGTTTCAATTTCATCAGTTTACTAATTAGGGACGGCAAGATAGGAGTTTGGGTTATAAAAACAAAATGTTTGTTTGCCTCTGAATTCTTAAGTCATTAGTATAAAGTTATTAGTCTGAAGTAAAAAATTTGGCATGATTTTCTTCCAACTTCGGACTAACGACTTCTGGCTTAGGACTCCTCCCACCGTCAGCAGATTGTTATTATTCTGAATTTTAAGTTGTAAAGCCCAATCATTTGTTATTTTTGTTGTCGAATTTAGAAAAAAAGAGAAAAAGATGTATCCAGAATATTTAGTAGCCCCAATGCGGGAAGAGCTTACAAGAGTTGGCTTTGAAGAGTTAAAGGATGCAGATGCGGTTACTAAGGCTATTGAAAGCGAAGGCACCGTGTTTGTAATGGTAAATTCGGTTTGCGGTTGTGCGGCAGCAAATGCACGCCCGGCTGCACGTATGGCGGCCCAGAGCGAAAAACATCCTGATAAATTGGTAACAGTTTTTGCAGGTATGGAAGCTGATGCGGTTAACAAGGCTCGCGCTTATATGCTGCCTTATCCTCCGTCATCACCGGCTATGGCTTTATTTAAGGATGGCAAACTGGTTCATATTATCGAGCGTCATCAGATTGAAGGTCGCCCGGCACAAATGATTGCTGATAACCTTATCGGTGCATTTGAGCAGTATTGCTAGTTAAGCATAAAGATCAAAGCAAAAAGCTGAAGAGGGATAACCTGTTCAGCTTTTTGCTTTCGGTAAAAAAACTTAGCTCTTTTCTTGCTTTCAGCTTTAGTCTTTCTGCTTTAAGCTAAAGCTACTACCTAAAGAAATATCCTACCGAAAACTGAAAACCCTGATTTTTAACTTTGCCGCTGGTATTGGATGAGCCGGCGAAAGATTGGCCGTATCCCGCATTCAGTATAACGCCCATAGGTAATTCGTATCCCGCTAAAACATTAAAGCCAAAATCCGGATTTTTTATTTCACCATCACCGTTGCCAAATTTTACGTCCTGGTTTTGCGTTGCTGTTTGACCATCAACATTGGAAGTTACCGAGGCATTCCCCGAAAGGCCATAACCTATATACGGGCCCGCACCAAAAAACATCTTCCCAACTCCCGCCGGAACTTTGTAAATAAAATTAACCGGAACTTCGAGGTAATTGAGTTTGGTTTTTACCACAGCAGTCCCTTTAAATCTTTCGTCGCCAAAATTTATATCAATATCTGCGTTAGTCTTGCCTCCTTTTGTGGTGAAAAAAAATACCGGGCTGGATTGAAAATGACTCGAAGCCAATAGCAACCAAACCACCGATATGAAACCCGACGAGGTACTTATCAGATGAAGAGGATAGCCCAAAGGTGGTAGATTGTACAGGCACCTGGGTGAGGTTTAATCCGCCCTTAATTCCATAGGTAATGGTTTGTGCAAAGGCACCGGAAAAGGCGATTAACAACCCGGCAAGTAAAAGTATTTTTTTCATGGTTGAGGTTTTAATTGTAGAATAAAAGTATTTATTTAAACTTAAAATACAACAAGCACTTTTATAAAGGGTGACCTGCGAGAACGCAGGTCACTGGAGTACGTTTTTTAACTAAGCTCTGGCCTCTAATCTCTAATCACTCAGAGCGTAAACTCTTTATAGGATTTATCAATGCTGCCCTTATTGCTTGTAAACTTACCGTTGCCAACGCGATGAGGATGATCAACCCGGCTGAAAGGGCGAAGATCCACCATTGTACCGGCGTATGGTACGCAAATGATTGAAGCCAGTAATTCATGGCATATGAAGCAACCGGAATCGCAATCAGCAGGGCTATTAGCACCAGCCATAAAAACTCAGCAGATAACAAGGCAAATAATGATGTTACACTTGCGCCAAGTACCTTGCGAATCCCAATTTCCTTTACCCTTTGTTCGGCAGTAAACATGGCAAGACCCAGCAGCCCGAGGCATGAAATAAAAATAGCCAGGAACGCAAAGCCATCAGAAAGCTTGCTGACGATCTGCTCACTGTTGTAAAGCTTGTTGTATTCGTCGTCTGAGAACGTATAAGTAAACTGGAAGTTAGGGTTCATTTGCCGGCAAATGCCTTCCAGGCTGGTGAGTGCCTGCTTAGTTTTACCAGGCATCGTACGCACCAGTATCATGCCATCGCCGGCCTTCTCGCCGCAATACAAGATCAACGGTTTGATCTTATCATGCAGCGAACTGAAATGGAAATCCTTTATCACACCAATTATCTTTCCCTTTGCACCCCAAATGGTTAAGGGCTTGCCAATGGGGTTGGAGTAACCCAACCTTTTCACCGCTTCTTCATTAACTACATAACCGGCAGTATCGGTAGCAAAATCCCTTGAGAAGTCGCGGCCGGCAACCATGCTAAGCTTAACGGTGCTCACAAAATCATACCCTACCGCGGCATCGCTGAACGAAACTTTGGTGCTGGGGTCCTTGCCTTCCCAATCTACATAAACAGTAGAATTGCTGATGGTTGTAGGCGGATTACTGCTGCGGGATATAGACTTAATGCCGGGTAACTTAAGCGCTTCGTTCTTAAAAGTTTCATAACCTTGTGCCAGGTTTCCCTCCACGGAAATATAAACAAGATTATCCCTGTCGAACCCAAGATTGGTGGACTGGATATAGCTAACCTGGCGTGATACGATAATGGTTCCTATTATTAAAACTACCGAAAGCACAAACTGGAACACCACCAGTCCCTTGCGAAACAGGGTTGTACCGGAATCAAGCTTTAAACCACCCTTTAAAACCTTAACCGGGTTAAATGAAGACAGGAACAAGGCCGGGTAACTACCGGAAATAATCCCTGTAATAAGCGTAATTAACACCAGCTTCAACCAGAATGATGCTTCGCTAAATGGCAGTTTGATTTGTTTTTGGGTGACCTGGTTAAATGCTGGCAGTAAAACTACCAGCAGCACGAGTGCGACTACTACCGCTATTGAAGTAAGTAATATGGATTCGCTGATAAACTGCTTGATGAGCACGCTTCGCAGCGCGCCTACAACCTTGCGTACGCCTATTTCCTTTGCCCTCTTTACCGAACGTGCTGTTGTAAGGTTCATGAAGTTGATACACGCTATCAGCAGGATAAATATGGCTACAATGCTGAACAGGTTTACATAGCCGATCCTCCCGCCATCCACTTTTCCATTGGTAAATGTGCCGTGCAGGTAAGTTTCGCCAAAACGCTGCAGGGCCAGTTCCTGGGTAAAGGTTCCCTTCTTTTCAGATTTGTCGAGGTTCTCTAAAAGATGAGTTATCTTTTTATTAACCAGGTCCGGGCTGGCATCGGCACGTAATTGCACATAAGTAAAGGGGGTGTTGTTGCCCCATTCCTTTGCCCATGGGTTATCCTCCAAAAATGAGGACCAATTGACCAGGTAATCGAATTTTATGGATGAATTTGCACCTACGTTTTCAAATACCGATGTAATTACAAAATCCTTGCGGTTATCAAGCCTGATGGTTTTACCCATTGCCTCCTGCCCGCTTCCAAAAAAATCCAGCGCCATTTTTTGCGAAATGGAAATTCCTAAGGGATTGCTTAAGGCGCTTTGTGCGTTGCCCTGCACCAATGGAAAGCTGAACATCTTAAAAAAGTCAGCATCCGCTGAGCCGCCCTTTATCTTCAGCACCTTATCGCCTACCTTAAAAGTGTGCTCGTCGTAAAATACAGCGTTGGTGGCATATTGAATTTCGGGGATCACCCGCTTCATTTCGGCAGCTAACACTCCTGGCGTATAATATTGTGTGTTTACCTTATTATCGTAATATTGGCGTTCATAAACGGTAAACAAGCTTTTACCATTTTTATGAAAGGCATCCATTCCAAGCTCATTTTGCACCCATAACAAAATCAGCAGGCTGCATGCCAGTCCCACAGAAAGGCCGGCCATATTTATAAATGTATGTGCCTTGTTCCTCACCAGGTTCCGAAAGGCAACTTTTAAATAGTTCTTTATCATGTTTAGTTCATAGTTGATGGTTCATAGTTCATAGCCGGAGTTAGCCTTTAACTAATCTCTGGTCTCTGACCTCTAATCACTCTGATTTCAGACTCTTCACCGGGTTCACCAGCGCAGCTTTAATACTTTGGTAGCTTACCGTAAGTAAGGTAATCGTGATGGCTCCGGCTCCTGTTGTAGCAAACACCCACCACGATAGCTCAGCATGGTAGCTGTAATGTTGCAGCCATGCATGCATAAAAAAGTAAGCAAGCGGTACAGCAATTAGCAGTGCGATAATAACCAGCGCGACAAAATCAACCGACAATAATCGCCACAGACCGAACACTGTTGCGCCCAATACCTTGCGGATCCCAAGCTCTTTCGTACGCTGCTCCGCCATAAACGATGCCATACCAAATAGCCCCAGGCAGCTGATGAAAATAGCCAGTACCGAAAATGCACCTGCCAGCTTACCTATCCGCTCTTCGGTAGCAAATTTCTTTGCGTATTCATCATCAGCAAATTTGCAAGCAAATGGAACAGATGGAGAGTAGGTTTTACACACAGCAGCAATTTTGCTGAGCGCTTCGTGCATACTGACCTTGGGGTTTATTTTTATAATAATATCATCAAATCCGCCGCGGCCAATACTGAAAATAGTTTGCCTGACCGGCTCATACGGCGATTGCATCACCATATCATTCACCACGCCAATCACGGTTAAATATCTTGGTCCCACCTTTATGATCTCGCCAACCGGATTTTTAAGATTCATATATTTCACAGCTGCCTGGTTCAGCACAACGGATAACGAATCTGTAGTAAACTGGCTCGAGAAATCGCGGCCCTCGACAAATTGCCAGCCTACAGTTTTGCCATATTCTGTGGTTACCTTAACATTGCCGAAAGAAGCGGATACTGCCGGTTCCTTCCCCTTCCATTCCAGGTCGCCGCGGTTATTATTAAGCCCGGTGGTTGGGCTCGACGATCCCGTTAACTCTTTTACCGCTCCTGTCTTTAACAAATCTGTCCTGAATGCATAAAACTGCCGGTTCAGGTCATCGTTCGTGGTTTCGATCGCAACCAGGCCGTCCCGGCTGTAGCCAACAGGTCGGTTTTGGGCAAACTGAACCTGTTTAAAAACGATGATGGTACCAATTATCAAAACAACCGAAACCGTAAACTGCATAACCACCAGCACCTTGCGCGGAATGGCCGCCAGCGGACCAGCCTTGAACGCTCCCTTTAATACCTTAACTGGCTGAAACGACGATAGGTATAAAGCGGGATAAATACCGGCAATTAATCCTGTAAATAAGGTAAAGCTTACGCCCATCAGCCAGAATAGCGGCTTATCCCATAAAATAGTCATTTGCTTGTTGGCAATATTGTTAAAATAAGGCAACGCAAGCCATACCAGCGCCAGTGAAAACACGAACGCCAGTACGGCCACCAGCATCGATTCGCAAAAAAACTGGCTGATCAACTGTCCGCGCAATGAGCCGATAGCTTTACGGATACCTACCTCCTTAGCGCGTTTTTCACTCCGGGCGGTGCTCAAATTCATAAAGTTGATGCAAGCCAGTAACAACACAAACGCACCGATAATACCCAGCAGCCATACATATTGAATTGCACCGCCAACATTTATCCCATTCTTAAATTCTGAGTACAGGTGCCATTTACTCATTGGCTGCAGGAACATTTCAGGCTTCCTTTTGGCTTCCTCCTGGTTTATTTTGTTCAGCTTTATGTTCTTTATTTTTTTAGACACCCTCCCCATATCAGCATTATCAGCTACCTGTACATACATAAACAGCGAATTATCGCTCCAGTTATTAGGGTCGCGCTGAATCCAATCCTTGTTGTTAGCGAAAAAATCCCAGGGGGCCATAAAGGCTACATCGTGAAACGTGGCATTGCGCGGCAGATCTTCATAAACGCCCGAAACGCTAAATGAGGCCTTGTTATCAAGCTTTACAGTTTGGTTTATGGGATCAGCATCGCCAAACAACGCCTTCGCCACAGATTGTGAGATCAGTATCCCCGACTGCCCGTTCAGCCCATTGCGGGTTCCTTTGAGCATTTTAAGGGTAAGCATATCGGGCGCTTCTGCACTCATAAAACTGCCGGGATAGGAGATATTCTTATCACCAACAGCTAACACATGCGGATCATTAAACGATGCCATAACGATGTGCTTAAAATCGCTGCCATAGCTTTTACGCATTTCGGCATCCAGCGGCAACGGAATAGTTCCGCCGGTATTTACAGCGCCATTGGACGTGGAGCGCTCCATTACCTGGGCAATATTTTTATAATTCTGGTGATATTTATCAAACGACAGCTCATCCCAGATCCACAAACCAATCAGCATAGCTACAGCAATACCCACCGCCAGGCCGCCGATATTGATCAATGACGAAGCCTTGTTACTCAAAATACTCCGCGAGGCAATTTTTAAATAGTTCTTTATCATGGTTAGTTCATAGTTAATGGTTCATAGTTCATAGCCGGAGCTTTTTTTAACTAATCTCTGCCTCTAATCACTCGGAACGCAGGCTCTTTATAGGGTTTACCAGCGCTGCCTTAATTGCATGGAAACTAACCGTCGCCATAGCGATTAAAATTATCAGGCCACCTGCCAGGGCAACCATCCACCATTGCATAGTTGTATGGTAGGCAAATCCCTGCAGCCATTTACTCATGGCATACCACGTAACCGGCGAAGCAATCAGCAATGAAATCACTACCAGTATCAAAAACTCCGACGATAATAATGCAAACAGCGAGCTTACCTTTGCTCCTAATACTTTGCGGATACTAATTTCTTTAACGCGCTGTTCTGCGGTAAACATAACCAAACCTAAAAGGCCCAGGCACGAAATAAAAATGCCGATGGACGCAAAATAATTGCAAAGCTTATTTACCACCTGTTCGCTGTTGTACAATTTGGCATATTCCAGGTCAGAAAACTGGTACGAAAATGTGAAGTCGGGATTAAGCTCTTTGCCTATCTTTTCGAGCCCGGCTACTACTTGCTTTGTTTTGCCGGCTTTAATACGGACCAGTATTGTGCCCCATTTTTGATTATCAGCCAGGCGGATAACCAGTGGCCCGATGGCCTCGTGCAATGAGTTGAAATGAAAATCTTTCAGCACGCCTACAATCTGGCCTTTGCGGTCGTCCCATGATAAAGGACGGCCGACTGCGTTTTGATAGCCCATTTTTTTAGCGGCGGCCTCATTTACAAGGTAGTTTGCCGAGTCGGCAAATTCTTTTGAGAAATCGCGTCCACCGGTTAGCTGCAGCTTCATCGTTTTCACAAAATCATATCCAACCGTGGCATCAGAAAACGACGCCGGTTGATTTGGATCTTTGCCTTCCCAACTAATGTCGGTCCTTGAATGGCCTATTACTGTGGGCGATTCCTTCATTTTTGAGATGGACTGTACGCCGGGCATCTGCGATGCCTCATATTTAAACAAATCGTAATTTTTAATCAAATCTCCTTCTAGGGGGACATAAAGCAGGTTTTCGCGATTATACCCCAGGTTTTTACCCTGGATATAATTCATCTGCCCCGAAACCACGATGGTGCCTATAATAAGGATAATTGATAGTGTAAACTGGAAAACAACTAGCCCTTTTCTGAAAAACGTTGCGCCCCGCCCAAATTTAAGGCTGCCTTTTAACACCCGAACCGGGTTTAACGATGACAGGAAAATAGCAGGATATCCGCCCGATAATAACCCGGTTATTATCAGCACGCCTGCCAAAGCCAGCCAGTAAACCGGTTGTCCCGCTTGTATCACAATCTGCTTTCCGGTAATATTGTTAAATTCAGGCAATAACGATACAACTATCAGAATCGCTATAATCATTGATATAAATGAAAGGAGCAGCGCTTCACTCATAAATTGGCTTATTAAGCTTATCCTGGCCGCGCCCATAACTTTCCGCACGCCAACTTCCCTGGCCCGTTTTATTGAGCGGGCGGTAGCCAGGTTCATAAAATTAATGCAGGCAATAAGTAAAATAACGATGGCCACTAAACTAAAAATGCTTACATATTCAATCCTGCCACCGTCAGCCATTCCGTTTTTAAATGTTGAATGCAGGTATTTTTCTGTATAAGGTTGCAATGCAAGTTCGGTGCGGAGCCCTGTTGTGGCTGGCCTGTAAAAGCTGAGAAAATCTTTAATTTTAGCTGCTACCTTCTTAGGATCGGCACCAGGGCGTAGCTGTATATAAGTTGACGGGCTGGAACTGTTCCAGTTATTTGCCCACGTATTTTCGGCAACAAAAGCCTTCCAGCTTTTCAAAAAATCAAATTGCTGCGATGAGTTAGCCGGCAAATTTTCAAAAATCGCGGTTACCACCAAATTGTCCTTGTTTTCATATCGAATGGCCTTCCCCATTGCATTATCAACCGAACCGAAAAAAGCTTCGGCCATTTTACGGGAAATTGCAAGGCTGTTGGCGGCAGTCAAAGCACTACTGGGCGTTCCCTTTAAAAGTTGATAGCTAAACATTTTCAAAAAATCTGCCCCGGCATAAGTTCCATCCATTTTAAGCACTTTATTATCGACCTCAAACGTACGGGGATGATTTTGTTCCAGGCCGCTGGCATATTGAACCTCCGGCACTTTTCTTTTCAACTCATCGGCCAGTAACCCTTGTGTAACGTAGCTGGCATCGGTTACGCCTTGTTGTATACTGCGTTCATATACCTGGTATAATTGAGGTCCGTTGGCATGAAAGCCATCTACGCTACGCTCGTCCTGCACCCATAGCAAAATAAGCAGGCTGCAGGCCAACCCAATCGATAAACCGCCGATGTTAATAAATGTATGTGTCTTGCTCTTTACCAGGTTACGCCAGGCAATTTTAAAATAGTTCTTTATCATGTTTAGTTCATGGTTAATAGTTCATGGTTCATTGCCGGAATTCAACTAATCTCTGGCCTCTGGTCTCTAATTAACTTATTCCGTTTTAAGACTACTCACCGGGTTCATCAACGCTGCTTTTATGCTTTGGTAACTTACCGTGAGTATGGTTATGATGATTGCGCCGGCGGCTGTTCCTAAAAAGATCCACCAGGATAGGTCGGTGCGGTATTTGTAATCCTGCAGCCAGCCGTGCATAAAGTAATATGCTGTGGGGATGGCTATCAGCAATGAAATACTTACCAGCACTATAAAATCAACCGACATTAACTTCCATAAGCTGAATACCGAAGCGCCAAGCACCTTGCGTACGCCTAGCTCCTTGGTGCGCTGCTCGGCCATAAACGACGCCATTCCGAATAACCCCATACAGCTGATAAAGATGGCAAGCAGGGTAAAAAAGCCTGCGAGCTTGCCCACACGTTCCTCGTTGGCAAATTTCTTGGCATATTCCTCATCTGTAAACCTATAATCGAACGGGCTTCCCGGATCGTATCTTTTAAATACGGCTTCAATTTTAGCCAGGGCATCGTGGGTTCCCACTTTTGGATTCAAGCGGATATCAACTATATTGCCTACGCCGGTGTCCAATATAAATACACTGGGTTTTACCGGTTCGTATGGAGATGACATCAGCAGGTCTTTTATCACGCCTATCACTTTGAACTTTTTGCCCCATTCAACTATTTCCCCTACCGGTCGCTTAAAATTCATGAATTTCACAGCCGCCTCGTTGAGGATCATTGACGATGTATCGCCTACATATTCTCTTGAAAAGTCGCGCCCGTCTAAAATTTTCCAATTAGCAACCTTACCAAATTCGGGGCTCATACGGATGGTTCCGAAATCGTCCTGCAGGTCGGGCGCTTTACCCCTCCATTTTAAACCGCTGTTGTTTGAGTAAACATCGGTTAAGGGGCTGCCGGATTCGGCCATTTCTATAATTACTCCGCTTTGCAGCAGGTCGTTACGTACTGCGGCAAAACTCTTGTGGATCACATCGCTTTTCATGTTCATTTGTACAAGTCCTGTACGGTCATATCCAACCGGCCTGTTTTTGGTATGCTGCACCTGTTTAAAGACGATAACAGTACCAATAATTAAGGTAACCGAAACCGTAAATTGTAGCACCACCAACACTTTGCGCGGTATAGCAGCAAACCTGCCCGCCTTAAACGTACCTTTTAACACCTTAACAGGTTGAAACGACGACAAATAAAATGCCGGGTAGCTGCCTGCAATTAAGCCTGTGAGTAAGCTGAAGGTGATGCCTAAGATCCAGAAACCAGGGCTGGCCCAAAGGATCACCATAGTTTTATCGGCAACCTGGTTAAACCATGGTAATATCAATAATACGAGCACGATGGAAAACAGGAACGCAAAAACCACCACCAATAATGATTCGCTGAAAAACTGGGTGATCAATTGAATTCTTAAAGAGCCTACTGTTTTGCGAATACCCACTTCTTTCGCCCGTTTCTCCGACCGGGCTGTGCTCAGGTTCATAAAGTTGATGCAGGCCAGCAGCAGCACAAACACGCCGATAATGCCAAACATCCACACAAATTGTATAGCGCCCCCTGTGTTAATGCCATCCTTAAATTCAGAAAATAAGTGCCATTTATTCATAGGATGCAGAAAAACTACCGGTTTAAATGATGCACCTACATTATCGCCTTGTGCAGCAATATTTTTTGCTTTGATTTTGCTTATCCTGGCGTCAACTTTAGATATGTCTACGTTACTATTTAGCTGCGCGAAGATCTGGAATGAGTTATTTCCCCACTGTGTTGATGCTTGCTTTACCCATTGTTGGCTGCTCACATATAAATCCCATGGAATGATGATCGACAATTCGTTAAAGCTTGTATTGTGGGGCAGGTCCTCATAAATACCGGTAACCTTAACCAATTGCTGGTTGTCGAGCTTAATTGTTTTATTCATCGGATCGTCGTTCCCAAACATTGCCTTTGCTACTTTAGCGGAAAGCATAATGGATGACGGATCTTTTAAAGCTGCCCTTGTTCCCTTAAGCATTTTCAGGGTAAGCATGTCCGGTGCTTCCGCTTGCATAAAACTGCCCGGTTGCGTTATTTTTTTATCACCAACGGCCAAAATGTGATCATAATTCCAGCTGGAAAGTACTACATATTTAAAATCACTGCGGTAATCCTTACCCAGCATTGTGCCTAAGGGAATAGGCATAGCTATCTGGCTGCCCACCTTGCCGTTAAAGGTTTGGTGCTGCCATACCTGCACTATCCTGTCGTGATTCTGAAAGTATTTGTCATATGATAATTCATCCCAGATCCAAAGTCCGATCAGCATAGCCACCGCCATACCCACCGATAAGCCGGTTACATTAATAAACGTGTGCGCCTTGTTCTTTAAAAGGTTGCGCCAGGCAATTTTTAAATAGTTCTTTATCATGGTGTTAGTTTACTGGTTCACTTGTTCATTAGTTCATTGGTGTCTTTTTTAAAAGTAATGGCTAATATCTTAACCATCTGTACTTACGACTACCCTTTTCCTACACATGTTTTACAGCTACCAGGTAATAAAAGACATGCCATTTATTTAAATACCTATATATCAGAATATTATAAATTAAATCATCAATCACAAATGTTCGCATCCGAACAGTTGGCGTGCGTTTTTGACCCTTTGGTTCAATCTTGAATCAAAAAACAAAACCCGCTGCAGCTGTAACTTATTTGTATCCACATCGTCTTAGTTTTAATTGTCAAAACTTTATAGTTTTGTTTAAGTATTATAATATATACCCAAACTGACCCATACCAAAATTCTTTTATTAAAAACCATTATTCGTCATTATGATAACAACCAAAACGCTCTCCGCATTTATACTTTCGGGCCTTTTTAGCGGCCTGGCTATAACTGCTGCCAATGCTCAAACCGCTAAACCCGAAGATCCGGCATTGAAGATCTACCGGGCAACACCGCCCAGGATCAACGACCTGATCCACACCAAGCTTGATGTACGCTTCGATTACAAGAAACGCTACCTGTACGGCAAGGAATGGGTTACCTTGAAGCCACACTTTTATCCTACTGACAGCCTAAGGCTTGATGCCAAGGGCATGGACCTGAAAACCATTGCAGTGGTTAAGAATGGTAAAAACATCCCTTTAAAGTTTAAGTATGACGACAGCCTTACCGTAAATATTCAGCTGGATAAGGTTTATCATAACACAGAAAATTATACGATCTATATTGATTATACCTCGAAGCCAAATGAGCTGAAACAACAGGGCAGCGCGGCTATAACTGACGCTAAAGGTTTATATTTCATTAACCCGGACGGTACCGAAAAAGATAAGCCAACCCAGATTTGGACACAGGGCGAATCTGAAAGTTCTTCATGCTGGTTCCCTACTATCGACAAAACATCACAAAAAACAACTGACGAGATCAGCATGACAGTTCCGGCAAAGTATGTTACTTTGTCGAATGGCCGCCTGGCAAGTCAGAAGCTTAATGGCGATGGCACCCGCACCGATACCTGGAAACAGGAATTGCCGCACGCGCCTTATCTGTTTATGATGGCCGTTGGCGATTTTAAAATTTACAAGGACAAATGGCGCAACAAGGAGGTAAACTATTACCTGGAACCTAAATATGCACCTTATGCAAAACAGATCTTCGGGATGACGCCTGAATTGATTGAGTTTTATTCAACCACCCTGGGTGTTGATTTCCCATGGTATAAATATTCGCAGATCGTAGTTCGTGATTATGTGAGCGGTGCGATGGAGAATACTTCTGCAACGCTACATGGCGATTATGTGCAGGAAACCCCGCGCGAACTGATTGATGCTAATTATGATGCCGGTCGCAGTACTATTGCGCATGAGCTTTTCCACCAATGGTTTGGCGATTTGGTTACTGCCGAAAGCTGGAGCAACCTTACCGTAAACGAATCATTTGCTGACTTTAGCGAAATGCTTTGGGCTGAACATAAATACGGTAAAGACGAAGCTGATGCACACAGCAACGATGCCATGGTGAACTATCTGAGCTCGCCTGATGCAAAAACAAAGGACCTGGTACGTTTCCATTATAATAACGAGATGGATATGTTTGACGTAGTGACTTACCAAAAGGGTGGCCGTATTTTAAACATGCTGCGCAATTATTTAGGCAAGGATGCCTTTTACAAAGGCCTTAACATCTACCTAAAAACAAACGCGTTTAAAGCTGGCGAAGCACAACAATTGCGCTTAGCAGAAGAAGAAGCCAGTGGACTGGATCTGAACTGGTTCTTTAACCAATGGTATTATGGTGCAGGTCACCCGGTTTTAAACATCAGCTATAAATATGATGATGCGACCAAAACCGAAACCGTTTATTTAGCGCAAACCCAGGATGGCCAAACATTTAAATTGCCTATGGCTGTTGATATTTACGCCGGTGGTAAAAAGAACAGGTTTAAAGTTTGGATGAATGACAAGGCGGATACATTGACCTTCCCATCTGCAACAAAACCTGATTTGGTAAACGTTGATGCCGATAAAGTTTTACTTGTCAAAAAAACCGACGACAAAACACTTGATCAATTTGCGTTCCAATACTTTAACGCTCCGTTATACATGGATCGTTTTGAGGCGATAAACTTTGCTGCTGCGCACCAGGCCGATAAAACCGGGCAAAAAGTAATGATTGCTGCGTTAAAGGATAAATATTACGGCTTACGCATCAAAGCAATAAAAGCTTTGAACATGAGCATCGATGATATCCACAATGCTGCATTACCTGTATTAACCTCACTGGCACAAACTGATGAAAATACATTGGTTCGCGCTGCTGCCATCAGCAAGCTGGGTGCGTTAAAGGCATCCGGTAATTTAACGTTGTTTAAACAGGCATTGAGCAGCCAGTCGTACGCAGTACAGGGTGCGGCTTTAAGTGCAATTGCTTTATTGGATCCGGCACAATCATTAACATTAGCAAAGGGCTTTGAACAGGATAACAAAGGCGCGCTTAGCCAGGCCATCGTTACTACCTATGCAACAAATGGCGGCAGCGAGCAATGGCCTTATGTTTACAAGCAATACAGCGACGCGGGTCCGCAAACCAAGTTTGGCTTAACCCGCAGCTTTGCTGCTATGACCGGCCGTGTTGACAAACCTGAATATGCACAGCAGGGCATCACCGCGCTTAAGGAACTTGGCATTAAATACAAGCAATTTGGCGTAGCTCCGTTTATTACCGGTTTGTTAAACACCATAAAGACCGAGCGTACAAAATTGAATGACACCGCATCAGCAACTGCTGCCGACGAGGCTGTTAAAGCTGTTAACGACGCTAAATAAAAAATAGTTAATTGAGTTGATTAGGTTAGATTAAGTTGGATAATTAAATTCCATTTTCGATAACCCAATCAACTCAATCTAACTTAATCAACTACTTAACCTAAACTTTAACATTTTCCGAATCAAAATTAACGTGATTTAACAAATCTGTTTTTTACATTTGTTATTATACAAAGACACAAAGCATTGTGTCTCTACGTGAACTTTAAATAACCGTCATGAAAAAACTTGTATTTGCATGCATCCTGGTTAGCGGCGCCTACTCACTGCAGGCGCAAACTCAACAGCTTAAGCCAAAAGATTTTTCAAACCCAATGGAAAAATACTTTACACCTCCAACAGAGAGCAAGCCGGACGGCAACAATTTGTTAAAGCCAAAACTTGATCTTGATAAAGCTTGGACGCTGACGAGCAATATGGTTAAGCTAGACGGCCAGCCATTCTTCAGTAAAATGCCAATTATGAAGCTTGATGGATTTGACAATATGCCAATAGCAAAACTTGATGGGTATGATAATATGCCGATATTGGGTTTTGGTGCCGACAAGGCTAAGAAATTAAAGCAGGCGCAGAGTTATTGAACACTTAGCTCCATTGCCCCCTTATAAATCTACAACAACACTTCCTCCAGATTTGGAAAAGCAACACCCTCTTCCGGCGTTTGAAGTGCATCCCGGACTAATTTTTCCCGTTCACGTTGTACAATAACCTGCTCAAAATTTTCTTCGTATTTGGGGTGATTGGTTTTCATTACCCTGTCCCAGAAGTTAAAATAGATGCCGAAATTATATTTAACATAGCGGTGGTGCATGTTATGATGCGTGGCCGTATTGTGCCATTTAAACCATTTATTGGTGGCAAAGCCCCTTGGAAAAAACTCATGCCCCATATGACCGCCAACATTCATCATTAGCGTATAAGCGGAAAAAACAGTTATGGCAGACACGTGGTAAGGAATTGTAAATACGATCAGCGGAATAATGCTGACGTTTATCAGTGCCTCAACCGGGTGCAACGCATATGCGGAAAACGGGGTTGGGTTTAGCGACAAATGGTGTGTTCTGTGCACATACTTAAAGATTTTTTTCCAGTGCAGCAGTCGGTGTGCCCAGTAGTAATAAGCGTCGTGTACAACAATCATCAGTACGATGCTGAAAAAGTAGTACGCATAACCATATTTATTAATGGGATAATAAACCAATGTGTAACGCTCCCTCGTGGCCCACATTACCGGTAGTATCACCATTCCAAAGATAATCACTGTAAAAAAGGAATATTTTGCTTCGCGGATGATATGCTCCCTGCCCGGAAATTTTTGCTGGATCTTCAAATACCAGAACTCTTTTTTCTTCCATACATAAAAGAAAATGAAAACAGAGCCTGCAAATAACAAATATTCCAGGCTAAGCGTAAGGGACACACCTAATGCTTCTGCAATTTTTGACAATGTAGATAGTATTTGCATGCTAAAACAACCGTGCTTGATTATTGGAATATAAGCAATACGCTCCGTAAAGATATAATAAAATACGGTTGTTGTAACGACAAATAGTTAATTAATAAGCATTTAATACTTATTGAACAGCTTCACCGGTCGGCACGGCGACTACGTTCTCCTGCTTTCGTTGTGTTACTACTTTGTTAAAGGTTTCTTCATAATCCGGGTGGTTGGTATGCATTACCCTGTCCCAAAAGTTAAAATATAGCCCGTAATTGCACTTTACCAGACGGTGGTGCATATTGTGATGTGTAGAAGTATTGTGCCACTTAAAAATCTTATGACTGGCAAAGCCCTCGGGGAAAAGTTCGTAACCCAAATGCCCAGCAACATTCAACAGCAGTGAATAAACTCCGAATATGGTGATTGCTGAAGTATGATGCGGGATGGTGAACGCGATGATTGGAATAATACCCACCTCAACAAATGCCTCCAGCGGGTGAAAGGCATAGGCGGCAAATGGCGTTGGGTTAGTTGACAGGTGATGTGTTTTGTGTACCCATTTAAACAATGGCTTCCAGTGCATGGCACGGTGTGTCCAGTAAAAATAGGTATCATGCATAACTATCATCAGCAGAATACTGATGAAATAATATCCGTACCCATATTTGTTAATGGGTGTGTAAACGAGTGTTAACCCCTTAGAGCCCGCTATTATCGTCAGCATGATCACAAAGCCGAAGATCAATACAGTAAAAAAGGAATACCTTATTTCGCGGAAGATGTGCTGCTTATCCGGGTACTTTTGCTGGATTTTTGCCTGCCAGTATTTTTTGTTCCTCCACACATAAAAAAACAAGTAGAAGGAACCTGTAAATAGCAGGTAACGCAAGCTTACATTAAGCAAAACCCGTAAGGTATCGAATGAATAAAGCGTTTGCATCATATAAGAACGTTAAATATTAAAAATCCTTATTCAGCAGTTTTTCCAATTCGGCAAAACTGATGTTCATTTTAACCCGACCCTGCTTGGCGTAAGAGATCTCGCCGGTTTCTTCAGACACAATGATGGCTGTGGCGTCGTTGGTTTCAGTTACACCTATGCCTGCACGGTGGCGTAAGCCAAATTGCGTTGGCAGGTCGGTCTTTTCAGTAAGGGGTAAAATACAGCTGGCTGATTTTATCTTGTTCTCGGCAATAACAACCGCACCATCATGCAGCGGACTATTTTTTTGAAAGATACTTTCCAGCAGCCGCTTTGAGATCTTTGCTTCAATTACCTCACAGCTGTTCTGGTAAAATTGCTCATCATAATATTTGGCGAATACGATAAGGGCACCGGTACGGGTTTGTTTCAGGCTTTTACAGGCATCAATAATTGGCTTTATGCGGGCGTAATTATCCTTTTCTATCTGCGCCTTGCCAAAAAAATACTGCCACCAGGCCTTGTTACGCTGCAGCGAGGCGTTCTTCCCTACCAGCAGCAAAAACCGCCGGATCTCCTGTTGAAACAGGATGATAACGGCAATGATGCCCACATCGGCCACTTTTTTGAGGATGCCGGCAAGCAACGGCATTTTTGAGTCGGGAACGATAAAGTAAAGCACATAAATAAGCGCCAGACCGATAAAAATATTGGCAGCAATAGTCCCCCTGATCAGGTTATACAGCTGGTAAATAATAATTGCCAGCAGCAAAATGTCCAATATAGAAAAGGGAGTAATCTTGAAGAGCTTAAAATCAATCCATTGCATTTGGCTAAGGTAAGCACTTTGTTTGAGAGATTAGAGACCGGAGATCAGAGATTAGTAAAATGCGAAGGAAGACTCACTCAACCGTCATGGCGAGGAACGAAGCCAGCTCTACATAGGACAATCGAGGAACCTTTATGCTGATGTGACCTTACAACCGCTGATTGGTTACCACAATACCTTTGGGCGCTGATCTGTATAGCTTAGAGGTTGCTTCGTTCCTCGCAATGACGCACGGTGAAGGGTATTCGCACATTCGCACATCAATAAATCACCCCAAAAACGGCCCACCTGGTACGCCCCAACCCCATTCGGGCATTGGTACGTTGGGGTCTTCGGTAACTTCGCTGGTATTTGAATTGATGACGGCTATGCGGGTCCCCCATTCCAGGTATGCTAAAAAGGCGGAACGAAATTCCGGATCGGCAGGCAGGTCCAGTTCATCGGCGGTTTGCAGCAGCAGTTCCATCCAGCGCCTACGGTGCGTTTCAGTGAGATATTTTTGCAGGTGCTTTTTGATCATCTCGAAGTGGCTGCCTTCCGATTCACTATAAACCTTCGGGCCACCTAAAACTTCGGCCACAAAATGCGCCACATGCAACCGGTGTTGCGCCGACATGTGTTTGAAAACCGGCTCAAGGATCTCATCAGCCAAAACCTTGTCGTAAAATTTATCAAAAAGAGTTACAAACACTTCCATGCCTCCGGCCCATTCATAAAGTGTAGGAATTTTGGGGTTGCTGTTGTCTGCCATATTTTTGTAGATATGAGATTTGAGACGTGAGATTTAAGATTGTAACGAAGTCAAATTTACGAAGTTTTAAAAACTTCGTAAATTTTATCTAGCTATGCTTTCACTTCTTCCTTCTTCGGAAATATCAAAGACGCCGCCACACTTACAACCAGGATGCCTAAGATTATCAGGAGGGACCTGCCTGTAGTGAGTCCGATCTCTTCAACATAATTTGCCCCCAGCATTTTTAAGCCGATGAATGCCAGCAATACTGCCAGGCCAACCTTCAAGTAATGGAACTTATCGATAATATTTACCAGCAGGAAGAACATGGAACGCAGGCCCAGGATAGCAAAAATATTAGAGAAGAAAACGATATAAGGATCCTTGGTGATGGAAAAGATCGCGGGGATAGAATCCACTGCAAAAACAAGATCGGTAACTTCGATGATGAGCAGCACCAGGAACAATGGCGTGATCAGCTTTTTACGGTTGATCTTTATAAAAAATTTATCGCCCTCAAACTTTGGGTGTACCGCAAAATATTTGGATGCAAATTTTACTATTTTATGGTTCTCCGGGTCAATTTCATCCTCCTGGTTCCGGTTGATGAACATGGTAACGCCGGTGTACACCAAAAATGCGCCGAATAAGTACAGGATCCAATGGAAATGGGTAATCAGTGTCGATCCCAGGAAAATAAAGCTAAACCGCATCAGTACCGCGCCGATGATACCCCAAAAAAGCACCTTATGGTAATATTTCGGGTTAACTGCAAATGCCGTAAATATCAGCACAATCACAAAGATATTATCAACCGATAAGGCATATTCTACCACGTAGCCGGTAATAAATTCCAGCCCCAGGTTATTGCGATAAAGCTTCAACCCACCCTGGAAATCATTAGGATTTAGTTTCAGGTTATGAAAGTGTTCGACATTGATCCTTTGCAGCGCGGCGAAGCTATCCACGTGGTGAAGCAGGTCGCCGAAATTCAGGATCAATACGTAAAAGATCAGCGCGAATGTTACCCAAACAGCGCTCATGATGCCGGCCTGCTTAAGGCTCACCGGCCTGTCGGTTTTGGCGAAAAGGCCCAGATCCAGCGACAACATTATTAAAATGAACACGATGAAGCCTAATATGAAGATCAGCTCGCTGCTCATTATTTATTGCGTTCAGTTGTAAAGCGAACCAGTTGTTCCAGCCCTGTGCGTGCCTCACCTGCCGGGAAGGTATTTAATATCTCAAAAGCCTCGTCCTGGTATTTCTTCATGGCGGCTTCGGCGTATTGTAATCCACCGGTCTCCTTCACAAAGTTAATAATGCGGGCAATCTTTTCAGGTTCGTCGTTATGGTTTTTAACCAGGTTTATCATTTGCTTTTTAACATCAGGCTTGCTGCTATTAAGCGCATAAATTAGCGGTAGCGTAACTTTTTTTTCCTTTATGTCGATACCGAGCGGCTTGCCCACATCGTCGGTTCCGAAATCAAACATGTCATCCTTTATCTGGAACGCTATACCTATCTTCTCGCCAAAAAGGCGCATCTTCTCAATGGTTTCATCATCGGCGCCGGCAGATGCGGCGCCGCATTCGCAGCAGCTGGCTATCAGGCTGGCCGTTTTCTGGCGGATCACTTCGTAGTAAACCTTTTCCTCAATATCCATCCTCCGCACCTTTTCCACCTGCAGCAATTCGCCCTCGATCATCTGTTCCATAGCGGTAGAAACGATCTTCAAAAAACGATAATCATCGTTCTTCATGGACAGCAGCAAACCCTTCGATAGCAAAAAATCACCTACCAAAACGGCTATCTTGTTTTTCCATAATGCGTTTATTGAGAAAAAGCTGCGGCGCTGGTACGAGTTGTCCACCACATCATCATGGATCAACGTAGCGGTATGCAGCAATTCAACAAGGGCGGCCCCGCGATGGGTAGATTCATTGATTCCTCCGCAAATGCTGGCAGAAAAAAACACGAACATCGGCCTGATCTGCTTGCCTTTGCGTTTAACAATATAATGGGTAATACGGTCGAGCAATGGCACCGAGCTTTGCATGGAAGCCTTAAACTTCCCCTCAAAAACATCAATATCAGCCGCAATAGGTTTTTTAATCTCGTTGATGCTCAGCATTAAATTACACGCTTTTTTATAGATGATGCCGCCTAATTGACAATCGCACAAACATAGTGAAAAAGTTCATAGTTCATGGTTGATGGTTCATGGTAATATTGTCATTTGTTAACGGTAAAACGGGTGAGCATGCTTTCGGCTATGAACTATGAACCATCAACTATGCCCCCCTCCCCATTAAACCTTTCCCATTTATATCAGTCTATCAATTAACAATACGGCCCCAGTGAAAAAGGTTATGGCGAAAAGAGAGCGGCTGTATTGTAAGCGATAGTTTTTGTATGAGTTAGGTTTTCATGAGGCGTCTGCAGTTTTACTGCGGGCGCTTTTTTTGATTGGCAGGTTTTATGTTTAAGTTTGATTAATGAAAACCACCGTACTTATTTGCCGCATATTGCTCGGGTTTCTCTACCTGGTGTTCGGGCTTGATTATTTCCTGCATTTTATTCCCTACCAACCGCTGCACACGGGCAAGGCAGGCGCCTTTATTGCGGGACTTAAAGGCACAGGCTACTTTTACCCCATGCAGAAGGTGATCCAGATTGCCGGCGGCATCTCATTGCTCATTAATCGTTATGCGCCGTTTTCGGCGGTGGTGCTTTTCCCGATCAGTTTAAATGTGCTGCTGTTTCATACCATTTTAGTGCCATCGGGCTGGCTGATGGGCCTTACCTTAATGGTGCCCAATTTGCTTTTGGGATGGGGATATAAGAAGTATTATGAAGGATTGTTTGTGTTGAAGGCGGTGGTGTGAAGAGGGAGAGAATCGAATGTTCTTACACAATCCTGATATTTTTCTTAGTTGCTCGTCGATTTAACATCATTAAAAAATTGTGCGGGATTAAAATTAATAATTGATTTTTTGCATTCTTCTATATTTAAATCAAAAACATTATTTATCATTAAGTATCTGTCCATTGCAGCTCCAAAATGATACGAATTGTCATTAAAATCGTCTTCTAAATATAGCATTCCATTGATCATGTTTTTGTACTCTGTGCCGTATGAATGCAGCCGAATGGCCTTTTCAAATAAGTCCTTTGCCATTTTAAAATGATAGTTTTTATTAAGCGATGAATAAGAGCCCTCTCCCAACAAGAAATCAAGCTCATCTTTTAAATTTATATCGACAGGAAAATCCCTAATATAATCATCCAAATCTTCATCGAGAAATTGGGCCAAATGAAAATGGGTATAAGCAGAAAACCGATAACCGATAACAAAATCATTATTATATATCTCGAGAATACGAAGCAAGGAGAGTAAACTATAAACGTAATTAATCACTAAAGCTGGAATGTTTTTGGTCTCAGTTTTCTTTAGTTGTTTGTAAGAGAATTTAGCATGAAAATCGAGTTCCAGAATTCGGGCATATTGGGTAGAAATTGAATTGTTGGAAGATATAAACAAGGAAGTATCCTTGATCTCAGCCCCTGTTTTTAACTTGATAAAGCCAGACAATAAAACTGCTTCCCTTGTGTCAGCATGATTGGAGATATTATTTAATGACATGCTTTCCACCATTTTATCAATTTCACCTTGTCTATCTTTTTTGCTTTTCAAATGGCTTTCCATTTTAGCTTTTTCTAGCATGTGCAAATCCGTATTAGCTGCATTGTTGCCGGCAATCTCGATAACCCGTTTAACCAACAAATCATCAATATATTCATGGACAAAATCCGGAGGTATAGCATTAACATTATCTTTATCACCTTTTGTAAGAATTATTCTTAAAACATGCATGATCTTTCTAAACTGGAAACTTCCGCTAATTGCCCTGCCATGTTTTATAAAAAATTCCCCCGACAAATAATAACACAATAAAATATCTTTAAAGGAAAAATCCTCTTGAGTGATCGGCTGTTTGAGAAAAAGCTGAAATTTACGCAGCAGATCCGGCTCATTTTGTACCGCTTCCTTCGACTCTAAATCAAAAATCTCATAAACCTTAAAATTGGAATATTTATCCTTTTCCTTATGTTGATACATAGCCAAAAGACAATCCCCAATATTTGACAGAAAATAAGCTAAATACCGATGATCAAGGCCCCTTAAAAGAAAGTTTTCCTTATCCTTAATTATACTTTCTAGTAAATCGCTTATAATATTTTTGTCCTTGCAAATTAAATTCAGGGTCCTTTCATCAGAAGGACTTTTTCTTGAATCTATTGTAGCACAAATTCCAAGCAAATACAAATGTAATGCGAATAAAGGCTTCCTCCGTAATTTAGACTTAACATTGAAATTGCCTTTACGATTTTCAAGCTTCTCGAGATCCTTTAAAAAAGTTGACCGGCCTGCATCAGATAATTCAAACGCATTTTCTGCAGCCGTTATTTGGTCTCCTTTATTTTTACCAAGTGTGTTTTTAAAATATGCGAGGTTTCCCGCGTGTAATAATAAATTGGCATGTACGATTGTTGGTTTATTAAATTCTTCGTTCACAAAATTTATCATTTTGCTAACATTATAAATATCTTTTGTAAAATCCCGAACCCCGCTGAACCTCATCTTCTCCTTAATGATCATTTTTGCTAAAAAGCCTTGAATAATCAGCGGCATAATCTCCTGTAGAAAAGACTTATCAAAATTACGTAGTGTGCTATTGTGAAGGTTTTTGCCTTCGCCGGTTTCCCTTAATACAGTTTGAAAATTGTAGATAAATTGAACCGTGTCACGGGTACATTCCGAATATAATGCTGAGGCGCTATCGAATGAGTTTATTTTTTCGAAACATAAGCCCAACTTAAGTTTAATTCTAACAAGAGTCACAAAATCAGATATATCAATAGTGGCAACAGGCAACATATCAACTGGCTTTATTGCATCTTGATAGGCTAAAATAGCATCATTATATTCCTGATCGAAAAAATGCAAATCGCCCAGAATATGATTTAAATGTGTTATGGAAAATACCTGTTGGTACACATTTAAATCGGTATTTAATTGCTGATAATTATAACGAAGCTCTTTAATTTTATCACGGACGTGAATTTTAACCAAGTAACTTTCGTCAAGTGTAAAATTTAAGCCCGCTCCCTCTTGTTCAAAAATCTTTGACAGGTACGAGATTTCATTTAGAGTACGGCTAAAAAACTTGTAATTAAATAGCCCAATTTCGATTTCCCTAAGGTGATTCAAAGTAAGATGTTCAATGATTTTATTTATATGATCACGCAACGCGGGGGTCTTATTGGCGGAAAGGATTTCCGGAATTAGTTCAAGGTTCGACAAGGAGAAGGCAAACGGGTGAAATTTAAGCAGATGATCAAAAAGATACGGCGTAGACTGAATAATGTTGTCGCTGAAAAGTTTGAAACTCCGTCCATATTTAATTAAAAAAGGCCTGTATAAATAATTGATAAAGCCAAACCTGTATTGATTGTCGTAATTAAAATATAAATAAAGATTTGAGTTACTATTAGTTTCTTCAAATACTATGGTACGACTGTCAAAAGAATCTTTCCCCGGCTTTAAAATAATTAGCTCTTGAATTTCCTTTATCATTTTCTTTGGCGAACCATTACTGCGATATGTTAGATAGGTTACAAACTTTTGAAGGATAAAGTATAATTTAACAAACTCCGGCTCGTCTTTACCGAAGGAAACAAAACCTCGATCGGAGAAATTATAGCCGGTGTACTTATCAACTGCCGACTTAAATAATGAATCTTCGATATTTTGTCCGAAAAGAACGCCCTTTAAATACTCTTCGGTTGCATAGCTTAAAGAAGCGTTATTTTTATTGCTGTCGCCTTCCCTGATATCCTTTTCCTTTAAAAAACTTTCAATATTAAAAACATAGGTAAAGATACTGCTTACTGATGCCTGCCGATCAGCTACATCTGCAAGAGACGCATCAAACATTTCGCGTCCCGCAATAAAAATAAATCGCGCTTCCGCTGTTGTAAAAAAGTTTTTTAGCCCCGCAATTATATTGATAACCGCCTGCTTTCGATCACGTACCCTACGCTCATAGGAATTTGCTGTGTCCTTATTGTCAGCGTCATCGTAAAAATAAAGTGCACCAACCGTAGGCTCAACTTTATCCAATTCGTCAAAAATAAAGATGAATTCTTTATTTGCCTCCTTTAGAAATCCCTGTAGCTCGTATTCAATCTCTTTGGTAGTCGCTAATGCCGACTGCTTGATAGTTTTCTCGCTATTTCCTAATATCCTTGCATTTATTCCCTGAAAACTTATTTCATCATTGTTACTATTCTCTTCTGAAATTACCGAGTAGCATCTTTCGGTTAAATGTTTGATGCGGCGCTCGGGCGTCATTTTTTTTTCGTGGTGATGATGATATTTCTTTAAACCTACATATATAACAAGAAATAAGGCGACACCGCCTGTACACCAACATAGAGCATGGAAACTCTCTGGTATTGATTTAACTCCCGGATAAAAAACGTTTATAGCATCGGTTCGGAACAATATTGTGGCCAGGATAATGGCACCAAGTATAACCGGAACCATTAATATTTGCGTTATCAATAGCACCCAGTTTATTCGCTGACGAGGGTATTGATCGTTTATACTTGTAACCATTAACCGCAGAATGTCTATTTCCTTTGGATTGTTCTGGGTTAAAGTTAAGTGTATAGGAATAATTGCCTCCGCCCTTTTTCTCCTTGCTCTTTCGGTCAATATCTCCCCATTTTTCTCGGGATTCTTTTTGTAGTGATCAAGTACTACGTTAACAAAGCTCGTCTTTCCCATCCCCCGAAAGCCGGTAACTAAGAAAATACCCTTCTTCGATTTACTTTGGAGAAACTGATGAAATTTTGCCGAATGCTGTTTCCTGCCGATAAAGCCTGTTGGCTGTTTTTTAGCATCAGCTGTTTTTCTCTTTGGATCATCAGTATCTATAGGAAAAGGATTATTTTGCATGTCATAATCTTCTCTTATTTGTAAGGCGATGTTCTTGATAAAAGAGTTAGGAAGAAAACGTTGTGTGCTCATGTTTGAGTCGCATCAAAATGTTATCAGAATAAAGAAATTGAGAAAAATTCAGTCACCACTTATTGAGCAAATACCCACTTAAATGTAGTTTACAAAGAGTGTAAAGAAACTAATTTTCAGGTTCAGGAGGCAATTCGGGACTTCCAGGTTTAGGTGGCTCGGGGTCATCATAACAATCGTAAGGCCCCATGCAATCTCTGCATTTTGCACCGTCGATCATTAAAGAAGAAAAATACCTTTCTCCAAAGGTCGTTTTATATAATTCCAAAGTTTCAAATTCTAAAGATTCAATTGCTGTTTTATTCTCTTCATCTACCTCTACCGGACAATGATGAATATATTTACCATTTACTTTATCACAAAATGAAATATAATCCTGTGTAAATAGAATATGACTATGCCACATTTGGTCTACAGCATAGGAAAAAGGAACGCGCTTAGATCCTTTCATAGTACATAAAAAAATAAACCTTTTGTACTGCTTTTCTAATTGATCAATTTGTTCAGCTGCACAATAGCCCTTTTTTATTATATAGCATCTAACTGCCGTCAAATCCCAATTTATAATTTTTTTAAAAACATCATTTTCTAAATAAGTTGCTGATTTTGCTAAGGTCTTAGGTGTCAATTCCATACGAGGTTATTTAAAACTAATTTAAGGATAAATTTTATATAAATAAAGAAGAAAAATAAAATAAAGCCTTAAGTATGTTTTTCGAATAATTTCAATTTGCTAAATCAATTTAGCTTTCATACATTTGCTATACAAACCAATAAGAGTCTTCCATTTCGTGAACCAGAAAAAGCAATATTATAACCCAATCACATGAAAACTATAAAACTACTACTCTGTCTCTTGTTACTGACCGGCATCCAGGCAAAAGCCCAGCAAACCGAAGAACAAAAAAAGGCCGAGGCATGGGCCAATTTCCAGAAGATGATTGAGGAACGCATCCACAAGGATTGGGCCTGGATAAAGCGTTACGAGGACGACAATGAAAAACTGCCGCCACCTTCCATCGGCGAAAAGCGTGTGGTGTTTATGGGCAACTCCATCACCGAAGGCTGGATTAATACCGACCCCGGCTTTTTTACGGGGAGGCCTTATATCAACCGGGGCATCGGCGGACAAACCACGCCGCAAATGCTGGTAAGGTTCAGGGAGGATGTGATCAACCTGAAACCCACCGTAGTGGTAATTTTAGCGGGAATTAATGACATTGCCGAGAACACCGGCCCCTCAAAAATTGAGAATGTAGCCGGCAATATATTTTCAATGGCCGAACTTGCCAAAGCGGCGCATATAAAAGTGGTGCTTTCGTCGGTATTACCGGCACTCGCCTTTCCGTGGCATCCGGGTATAGATCCGCGTGCATCGATAATTAAATTAAATGAGCTGTTAAAAGCCTATGCACAAAAAAACAAGCTAGGTTATATTGATTATTACTCCGCCATGGTTAACGCGGACCAGGGTTTAAAGAGTGAGTGGGCGACAGACGGGGTTCACCCCAACCTTGCCGGTTATAAGGTAATGGAACCGCTTGCAGAAGTTGAAATAGTTAAGGCGCTGAAATAGTCGAGCCAGGTGGTATTTTATTGGTAATGCTGATGATAATTCGACATTTGTTTTAAACTTTTTGCCTTCGCGCAGTATTTTTAGAGGCAAAAACAAAACGAATAAAAAATGTCAATCGTCAGCATTAAAATAGCCGATACAACCGAACAGTTTGAACAAGCGAAAATATTATTTGAAGAATATGCCGCTTCATTAGATTTCGACCTCGGTTACCAGGATTTCAAAAAGGAATTAAGCACCATCGCCCAACAATACAAACAACCTGAAGGAGCCTTGCTTTTGTGTTTTGTCGACAATGACGAAACCGCAGGTTGTGCCGGGGTACGCAAATTTTCTGAAGAAATAGCAGAACTAAAGCGGCTATATGTAAAGCCCGCCTATAGGAGTTTGAAAATAGGAAAAAGCTTATTGGAATCGGCAATTGAAACGGCAAGGCAGCTGAATTATAAATTCATCAGGCTCGACACCGTGCCGGGCCAAACAAAGGCCCAGGAGCTATACCGTTACCTCGGATTTTATGAAATTGAGCCATACCGGTACAGCCCGATAGCAGGCACCATCTATTTTGAAAAAAGACTTATTGAAAATTGACGAAGCGGGAGTTAACCGGGTCAGGGGGAAAAACTAAATCAGTATTCCGAACGTTCTTTAGGTATGAAAAAAGAGAAATGGATGATCGGCGCGGCTGTCGGGGCTGGGATAGCCGGGGTGGCTTATGCCTTATGGCCCAAAGGGAAGATTCCCAAAAGCGCGATAGTACAGCCTTTTGATAAAAGGAAATACATGGGCATGTGGTATGAGATTGCCCGTCTGCCAAACCGCATTGAAAAAAACTTAAAGAATTTAACCGAAGAATACTCGCTGAATGAGGATGGTTCCATCCGTGTTATTACGCGCGCATACAATTTTGAAAAGAATAAACCGGTAGAAGCCGAAGGCAAGGCAAAATTTAAGGGGCCGGAAACTCGCGGCAAGTTAGAGGTAGCCTACTATCTTCCTATTTACCTCGACTATAATGTGCTTGATATTGATGAAGACTATCACTATGCACTTGTCTCGGGCAATAGCCTGGATTACTTGTGGTTCCTGTCCCGTGAAAACAGCATCCCGGATGATATCAAGACGCGTTTTCTTGCAAAAGCGGTATCGCTTGGCTTTAACACCGGCGAACTTGAATGGATGTAGTTAATTAACGGCACCCGAATATGTACGCACCTTGCTCATAAAATCATCAAGCCCGAATGGTTTGGCAATATGATCGTCGGCACCGCAATCTATTTTAATTTGTTCGAGGTCGGAGTTACCTGATACGAGGATCACGGGTATATGTTTAAGGTCATCCTGCCCTTTAATATAGGCACACATAGATTGGCCATCTTCCCCTTTTAGGTTCAGGTCCAGCATCACCAGGCTTACCTCTTTATCATGCAGTTTACGCCGCGCCATGCCGGTATCAGCCAGGCTTATTACGCCGTAACCATCCATTTCAAGCAGGAGGCTCATCATTTCACCAATTATCGGTTCATCCTCTATAACCAGTACTTTTTGCTTCATATTTTACCTAAACAAATTAAGGGCCAATTCCTTAAATTTAACAACCTTTAACATCACATGAAAGCATCAGGTGCCATAGCATTATGAATATCTTAACTTAGCAAATCATATTATTAATTCATGCTTTTTCATTTCAAAGATAAATTTCCCCAATTAAGTACTTACTGGGATAAATACCTGGAGTTTCAGCAGCGGATGGAAGTTCCTGCGAAAACGGTTTTGCTGGAAGAGGGAAAAGTATCTGGGCACTACTTTTTTGTGGAAAAGGGCTGCGTCCGTTTATGCTTCAATAATAATGGCAACGATAAAACCGTGCAGTTTTTCTTTGAAAACGAGGGCTTAACCTCATTCGAAAGCTTCCTGAAAAACACCCCGAGCCTTTTCACCATCGAAACCATTGAACCATCCGTGGTTTACCTGCTGCCTAAAAAGCACCTCACCAATTTAATGGATGAATTGAGCCAGGAACCCGACTTTATTAAAATGATGTTAGCGATTTCTGCCGAGCGGCAATTGCATTACATGCACGAATTTGTTTCCTTCATCAGGGATACACCCGAACAACGCTACCAAAACCTGGTAAGTGAAAGGCCGCATATAGTTCAACGGGTACCACAGCATTACATCGCATCCTATTTAGGGGTAAGCAGGGTTCACCTCAGCAGGATAAAAAGCGCCCTTGCCAAAAAAAGATAGGGGGAATGCATTCGGTAACATATGTTATCGCCCGGCCTTTGGCATCGCTGTAAATTTGTCTTAACAAAAAACAAGAAGAATGAAGGCAGCAGTAATGTATCAGAAGGGTGAACTCCCTCAATATGTAGATTTCCCCGAGCCCACCGCTCAAAACAATGACGAACTATTGGTATCGGTAAAAGCCGTGGCTATAAAACATTTTGATAAAGGCAGAGCAACCGGCAAGCACTACTCAAGTGATGCCCCGAAGGAAGGCGGCCGCATTATTGGCGGCGATGGTGTTTGTATCCTTGAAGATGGCACAAGGGTTTACGGAATGGCGGTGAGCGGGATGCTTGCAGAGAAGGCCACCATTGTAAAAGACAGGATTGTAAAATTACCGGCCGGCGTAAGCGATGCAGCAGCGGCATCATTAGCAAATGCTGTAATTGGCGCAGCCATGGGTCTTCGGTTTAAAGCGGAGATTCAGCCGGGAGATGTGGTGCTGATCAATGGCGCTACCGGCTTTACAGGGCGGGTAGCAGTGCAGATAGCAAAACATTACGGCGCAAAAAAGGTAATTGCAACCGGGAGAAATCAACAATCGTTACAGGAGTTACTGAAGCTTGGCGCCGATGAGATCATTTCGGTTAAACAAGAAGACGAACAATTTATTGCGCAATTGAAGGAAACGCACGCAAGCACGCCGATTGATGTAATTATTGATTACCTGTGGGGACATACTGCCGAAATGATATTGCAAAGCTTAATGGGCAAAGGCTCGTTTACCCACAAAACCAAGTTTGTTTCTGTCGGCAGCATGACCGGCGACCTGATTCAATTATCAGCCGCCAACTTAAGAAGCGTTGATTTGCAGTTAACCGGATCTGGCCTGGGTAGCTGGCCTAAGGAACAGGTCCACAAACTTTTTTCCGAGATCCTGCCAGAGATGTTTCAGCTGGCAGCCGATGGCAAATTGAAGGTTGAAACCACCGAAGTTAAGCTGGAAGACATTGCTGAGCTTTGGGACCTGGATGTACCGGATGGGCGCAGACTGGTAGTGACAATAGCAGGTTAACCTATAGTCCGGAAGTTCCCGGCAGGTAACTAAGCGGATCAGTCTTTGCCAAAATATTCCGCGTAATTATTTTCGGTTTCAGCCAACTTAACCGAATGTAAAAACACGCCATTATAGGCTTCTACAGGTTCCTTTAGCTGGTTGAAAATTTCCATGCAAAGTAACTCTGTAGTAGCCATTTTGCCCTTCATAAATTCAACATCCAGGTTGAGGTTTTTATGGTCGAGCTTTTCAATCACGAAGCTATTTATGATCACCTTTAACTCTTTTAAATCAATAAGGTAAGCATTTTCATAAGTTACATTACCTTTTACGGTTACATAAAGAGTATAATTATGACCATGCCAGTTTGGATTGGCGCATTTACCAAATACCTTCAGATTCTCCTCATCCGGCCATTCTTCACGGTACATCCGGTGTGCAGCGTTAAAATGCTCTTTGCGTGTAACGTATACCAGCATTACTTGATGATCTTAACAGGTTTTTTATTTTCGTCAATAGCAACAAAGATAAAATCGCCATGAACGGCCAGTTCCCGGCCCTCGGCATACATTTGTTCAATATAGATCTCTACCCCTACTTTTAAACTGGTATTGCCAACATGAATAACCCGGCCCACAAGCTCCACTATTGTTCCGGCCGGTATAGGCTTTTTAAAATCGATCTTGTCACTGCTCACAGTAACCATTACCTGCCTGCTGAAACGGGTGGCTGTGATAAAAGCTGCTTCATCCATCATGTGCATGGCCGTACCGCCAAAAAGTGTATCGTAATGGTTAGTGGTATTGGGGAACACCGCTTTGAAAATCCGTGTTTCAGATCTGTTTATTCGTTCTTCTAAATTCATTGTTTTTTTATCGAGGCAAGTATTGCCTGTATTTTTTGTTTAACAGCAATTGAGCTGATCTCGTGTTTGATAGTTTGCAGGCAATGCCTGCAAAGGCAGTCGGTATAAGTAAGCCTGATATAATCCCATTCTGCATCGGTAAAGTTTATACCGTTGCACTGGCATTGCAGGATACTGCCTACCTTACATTCAAAGGCTATATTGCACCTTGGGCAGTGTTTTGCTTCGTGTTGAGCCATGGTTTAATTTTAAAACGGGCAGCACATTTTATGCTGCCCGGACCTTGTTTTTAAATTGTTTCCTTTACCGTTTCCCGCATTTGTTTGGCGGCGGCTACCATTTCAATTAAGGCCTTCTTTGTTTCATCCCATCCACGCGTTTTTAAACCGCAATCGGGGTTTACCCAAAGCTGGCTGTCGGGAATAACCGTTTCTGCCTTTTTAAGCAGACTGATCATTTCCTCGCGGTTAGGTACACGGGGCGAATGAATGTCATAAACACCGGGGCCAATTTCATTCGGATATTTAAAATCGGCGAAAACATCGAGCAGCTCCATCTGAGACCGGGATGTTTCAATCGTGATCACGTCAGCATCCATTTCGGCAATGCTCTTGATGATATCGTTAAATTCAGAGTAGCACATGTGCGTATGTATTTGCGTATCGTCGCTTACGCCGCTTGCAGAAATGCGGAATGCTTTTACCGCCCAATCCAGGTAAGCAGCCCAATCTTCCCGACGCAAAGGCAATCCCTCACGGATGGCAGGCTCATCAATCTGGATAATTTTAATCCCGGCGGTTTCCAGGTCGCAAACTTCATCGCGGATAGCCAAGGCAATTTGTGTACAGGTTTCAGAACGCGGCTGGTCATTCCGCACAAACGACCATTGTAAAATAGTTACGGGGCCGGTTAACATGCCTTTCATCCATTTTTTAGTTAATGATTGTGCATAAGCAGACCATTTAACCGTCATTGGTTGTGGCCGGGAAACATCGCCATAAATAATAGGTGGCTTTACACAGCGGCTGCCATAGCTTTGCACCCAGCCGTTTTGCGTAAACGTAAAGCCCGCCAGTTGCTCGCCAAAATATTCAACCATATCATTACGTTCAAACTCGCCGTGTACCAATACATCAAGGTCGATTTCTTCCTGCCATTTTACCGCCTTTTCCGTTTCCTCTTCAATCAGCGTATTGTATTCGGCTTCCGTTAAGGTACCTTTTTTAAATTGCGCACGCCAGCTTCTCACCTCCGCCGTTTGCGGAAACGAGCCTATTGTTGTTGTCGCAAACAGCGGCAGGTTTAGTAATTGATGCTGTAATTGTTTTCGTACAGAAAACTCATTTTGGCGGCTTGCATCTTTTTCGGTTATGTTTCCAACGCGTTGTTTAACCTTTTGGTTATGAATAAGGGCCGAAGATCTCCGGTTGGCATTAGCCTGCTTATTTTCTGCCAGGCGGTGTTCATTTCCTGCGCTTGCGTTACCTGATGAGAGATTTTTAAGCAACACCACTTCGCTTACTTTTTGCCGGGCAAAGGCCAGCCATTGTTTAATCTCAGGGGTTAGCACTGCCTCGTTTGTTTCATTATTGAGGTCGCAGGGCGAATGTACCAGGGAGCAGGATGGTGCTATCCACACACGATCAGCCCCTAACTTATCCTTTGCCTTTTGAATGATCTTTAACGACCGCTCAAAATCATTCTTCCAAATATTACGGCCATCCACAATACCCAAAGAAAGGATTGTTTTTTGCGGTAGTTGTGCGATAACCTCATCCAGTTGCTGCGGCGCACGAACCAGGTCGAGATGCAATACATCAACGGGCAGCGAAACGGTTAAAGCAGTATTACTACCGAGGCGTTCAAAATAAGTGGCCAGTACAATTTTCAGGAAGGGAAATTCCTTTCGCAATTGCTTGTAGGTGTCTCTATAAACCTGCTGCTCTTTTTCTGTAAGGTCGAGGGTTAAAAATGGTTCATCAAACTGGATCCATTCTGCACCCAATGCCTTTAATTTATTAATGATCTCTACGTACACCGGTAGCAGGTTTTTAACCAGGTCGAGCCGGTGAAAGCCCGCTTCCTTCTCCTTGCCCAATAACAAATACGAAACAGGGCCGATCAATACGGGCTTGGTTATAATGCCTGTTTGTTTAGCTTCATAGAATTCATCTATAACTTTATTGGAGAATAATTTGAATTGCTGATCCTTATAAAATTCAGGAACTATGTAATGGTAATTGGTATCAAACCATTTCGTCATTTCCATCGCCACTACATCCAGTCCGTCTTTCTGGTAGCCGCGAGCCATGGCAAAATAGAGATCGAGCTCTTCATTCCCCTTTTTCAAGATCACATCATGATAGCGTTTCGGGATGGCCCCAAACATCAGGGAATGGTCTAATACCTGGTCGTAATAGGAGAAATCGTTTGAGGGGATAATGTCGATCCCGGCATCCTTTTGGATCTGCCAGTTTTCGTGCCGGATGTTTTTCCCGACGGTTAGTACATTTTTTAATCCTGTTTTGCCTGCCCAATAATTTTCGCAGACTTTTTTTAACTCACGCTGGCTACCAATACGCGGGTAGCCGAGATTTTGTGTTAGCATTTCTTTTAATGATTAAATAAATAATTCAGTTAAAAGCCCGTTTAGCTAAACTTCGCAATGCTGTTTTTGGATAAGAAAAGAAGGGAGCGCACGCATGTAATTGCCAGGTAGGATCAACAATTAAAAACACGTAGTACCAGACTTTGCCTCATTCGCGAAAGCATTGTCAATTCAGTATGGCAGATATCCTGACTTATAACATTTTTACCGTCCTTCCCATACACATAATGCGACAGTGGACACGATTGGCAAAAACTTTTTATGTTACTTACAGTTGCGCGACAGTTCGTGATTTACACACGATTCCCTATTAATCTACAATTAAGTAAAACCTATACTGGTTGAAAAAGAAATAAAGTAAAGAACTTATATCAGGGCAAATGTAACTAATAGGAATGAGGAATTACTAAATATGATTGACCAAATGCTCATAAACAGGATTGTAGACTTCCCCAAAAATATCAGGATACTTCTTTACCATGCCGTCCCAAATCAACGCTTCATGCTATATTTTGTATGGATTAATTGTCGGCTAGCATCAGTTTATCGACACATCAGCCCCGCTTACCGATAATATCTATAATCCGAAAAGAATGGACAATACTTTCGGATCAGGAAACTAAAACAAATTATTAAATCATGAAAAAGTTAATACTTTTATCCGGGACGACCTTACTAATAGGGATCTGCATCCTGGTGGCTTGCAAAAAGAGCAGCAAAACAGACGGAACTACCACTGCTTCAGTTTCGGCTTTAACATGTGGTTCGGCAGTAGTATCATCAACAGCAACTGTGGATGTGGCATTTAGCGGCAGCGCTACGGTACCGTATACAGGTGGTAACGGGGCTGCTTATTCGGCAGGTACTGCTATCTCCTCAACCGGGGTTACCGGGCTAACGGCAACTTTAGCAGCGGGTACATTAGCCAGCGGGGCAGGTAGCCTTACGTACGCGATTGCCGGTACAGCAACGTCAACAGGTACCGCCGCCTTTTCCATTACCTTTGGCGGGCAAACGTGTAGTTTTTCAGTCACTGTAGGTACAGCAAGTACATCTACGGGATGCTCTACCTCAACAACCGTTGCATCAAAAGTAACCTGTTTAGCCAATGCTTTTTTAGCAACGCTTACCACTACGCAGCAGGCATCAGTTGTACTTACATTGAACCTGGCAAACGCAGAAAGATGGTCAAACCTGCCATGCGGGCTTTCATGCAGAAACGGATTGGCATTTAGCAGTTTAACCAGCACACAGTTAACCGCTGCAAAAGCTGTTGCACAGGCAGCCTTCGGAACAACAACCGGGGAAGGTTATGACGAATTCACCCAAATTATGGCTGCCGATGATTACCTGGGGCAAACTGCTTCCGGCTATTCTTCAGGCAACTATGTTATCGCATTTTTGGGTACCCCATCTACAACCGGGAAATGGATGCTGCAGATAGGCGGACACCATTACGCACAAAATATCACTTATGACGCCGGTGTAGTTACCAGCATCACACCGTTGCACCAGGGCGTAGAGCCAAAAGGTTCATTTACCTTAAACGGCACCACCTATAGTGGCCCAATGGAATCTGAACATACTGCTATGCAGAATATGCTTGGTTCGTTCACAAGTACTGAACTGGCTTCAGCAAAAATATCCAGTTCCTTCTCAGACTGTCTGATGATCCCGGGATCTACTACCAACACATTCCCAACCACCAAACAGGGAATTAAGGTAAGCACATTGAGCACGGCAGCACAGGCAAAAGTGTTGGCAGCCATGATGCCATGGATTAACGACCTGGATGCCACTTCTGCGGCTGCTTTCACTACCATTTATCAAAACGAGCTAGCAAGTACTTATGTGTGCTATGCCAGCAATACATCAGCAGTTGCCGGTACAGCCAGTTCATTTTTAACAACCAATACCGATTATGTGAGGATAGATGGACCAAGTGTTTGGATAGAGTTTATTTGCCAGACAGGTGTGGTGCTTTCCGGAATTCACTACCATAGCGTCATGAGAGATCATAGCCGTGATTATATAGGTTTATAAAAAGATTTATAGAAACTATGGAAAACATGTTTTCAATAAACAGTCGCCAGAAAAACAGCTGGCGGCTGTTTGTTTTCGTAACCATTCTTGCTATCGCAGCATTAAGACCAACCACTTCCAGCGCCCATCAAACACCGAATACGCTTGTTTTTTTAGATGCAAGCCCTAACAGGGTTGCACTGGAACTTCAAATGCCGTTATCAGAACTGGAACTTGCTTTTGGCAACAACATATCTAAAAACCCGGAAACACTTATTGAAAGGTTCGGGCCGCAGTTAAAGGAATACCTAAAGGCGCATATCCACGCGTACTCGAAAAAAACTGCTCCATGGCAGGTTGAAGTTGAATCATTGAGAATGGACAAGGGAAAGTATATCGAGAATGGTATCGATTATTGGGAATTAGTTGCCTACGTTGTGATCATACCACAGCCGGGCGAAGGTACCCGGAAGTTTATGCTCGATTATGACGTGATCATGCACCAGGTTATTAACCATGCAGCCCTTCTTTCCATCCGCAGCGATTGGGAGACCGGCAATTTAAATACTTCATCGGCTGAGGCAATGGTAATCAGCTGGAATACCAGGGACAATGTAATCTATCCTTTGGAAATAAATTTGCAGCAGGGAAGCTGGTTTAAAGGGTTCAAAAGTATGTTTGCCTTAGGCATGCAGCATATCAAAGAAGGTACCGATCATTTACTATTTTTGATCGTGCTGCTGTTACCCGCGACGCTTTTGACAAATGGCAGGCAATGGGGCAAATTTGGCGGCACAAAATACAGTATCCTGAGGCTATTGAAAATTGTCACCTCGTTTACAATTGGCCACTCCATTACCCTATTGATCGGTGCCCTCGGCTGGTTAAGGTTGCCAGCACAACCGGTAGAAATATTGATTGCATTTTCCATTTTAGTTTCTGCAATTCATGCCATAAAGCCAATTTTTCCGGGGAAGGAAATGTATGTAGCGGCTGGCTTTGGCTTAATACACGGCTTGGCATTTGCATCCATATTAGCTAACCTTAAACTGGGTGCAGGCATGCTGGTGTTAAGTATTTTTGGCTTTAATTTGGGGATCGAGGTGATGCAGCTTTTTGTTGTATTAATTACTATTCCGTGGTTAATTTTACTAAGCCAAACACCTGTCTATAAATATGTCAGGGTTGGGGGCGCTGTTATCTCTGGCATGGTTGCCATTGCATGGATCCTGGAGCGAGCTACGCAAACACCAAATTTTGTTTCAGCTTTTGTAAACAAGGCAGCAGAACAAGCCGCGTGGGCTATCCTGGTATTGGCAGTTTTGGCATTGGTAAGTATTTCGTTAAAAAGGGTAGTCGCACGTTCAACATAAAATCATAAGGCTGCCCGAATTCGAACAGCCTTATGATAATTCCATGGAATCTTGCGAAGCGGAGATCGGGGGACTTTTAGCCGGGCGTTACTTTTGCCTGCCTATTACATTAGTGATTTACCGAAACGTCATTTGCAGCCTGGATGATCACCTTGGCCACTGCTTCAGGCTGAGACATGAAGATTACATGGCTGCCCTTCACTTCTGTTACTTTAGTATTTGAGCGTTCGTACATCTTATGCTGGATAACAGGGTTGATGCTTTTGTCTTCGGTTGCAAGGCAGGCATAGGTTGGTTTATGTCTCCATGCAGGATCAGTAATCGGTGTTATAAAACCCTTCGCATAAAATGCACCCTGTGATGCGTACATAAAGTCGGCTTCCTCTTCGCTTATATCAGCGCAAAAACCTGCATGATATTTAGCTTTGTCGTAGTAAACAATGCCCTTATCGTCCGGAGGCAGTACACCGTTTTCAGGGGTGGGCGGCGCAGTTTGCAACCATTGCAATGCTGATTCGCCTTTGTCGGGCTGAAATGCGGCTACATAAACTAGTGCTGCCACTTTGGGGTGATTGCCAGCCTCAGTGATAACGGCTCCTCCCCATGAGTGTCCAACAAGGATACAAGGGCCGTCCTGTTTGTCAAGCGCTGTCCTGGTTGCAGTTACGTCATCTTCGAGTGATGTTAATGGATTTTGCACCACGGTTACATGGTATCCTTTTTTTGTCAGCACGGTATAAAGAGCCTTCCAGCCGGAGCCATCGGCGAATGCTCCGTGTACCAACACCACATTCTTAATTGTTTGTGCTTTTGCTTCAGTTACTGTGCTGATTACAGCAAAAAGAGCTACTGTTAAAGCTAAGATACCGGCCTTCAAAGTGTTTTTTAATGTTTGCTTTTTCATCTTTTTTGTTGTTGAAGTTTTTGTTTGAATCAACAATACAAAGGTGCGCTGAAAAGCAGGGGGGGGCTTATGCGCACATTACCCGATTAGTTGTGATTATTTCCCTTCTTTGGAAACTTTCGGCGAATTTTTGTAATCAGATGGCGAGATCCCGGTATTTTTTTTGAAGAAAGCGGAGAAGTAGGATACGTCTTCAAACCCAAGCTCAAATGTTATATGCTTTATCGATCTGTCGGTATAGTACAAGAGCCGTTTGGCTTCCACTATGATCCTGTCCTGGATGATTTGCGAAGGAGTCTTTTGGTTGAAAATTGCAAAAAGATTGGATAAGGTTTTGGGTGCCTTACAAAGTTGCTCAGCATAAAAGCTAACAGAGTGCTCCGATTTAAAATTTGCTTCTACCAGCAGATTGAACTTTCGAATGATATGAAACCTTTCGTCCTGAAGCTTTTTGGCAGGCACATACCCAAACCTGGCCAGCCGGGTTACATACATGATCAGGCGCTTTAGCAGCACCAGCAACATTTCACTCTGGATATTGTCCGAGGTCTTGAATTCCTCAATAAAAACGTCGGAGAGTAATTGTAACTTTTGTCGCGCCATGTCATCCAGCTTAACGAACAGGTGATCTGTACTGCTAAACAGGAACCCAACGCAGCTCACCTCACTATCGTGATCGATAATGCAGTAAAATTCCCTGTTAAATTGCCAGGCAATGATATTAGTAGAATTTTTAAAGCTGAAGGATTGGTTAAACAAAAGTGTCAGCAGAGAATTGGCCGGGAAATCATACTCAGATCCGTCAATGATAACCGTTTGGCTTTCCCCAATATTCCACGCGATAGTAAAGTACTTGTTGAACCGATCCCTGGCGAAAAATAACCGGTCAAACCCCGCTTCTTCCTTAAAAAGCAGTAATTCTCCACCCGTGTTTTCCTCCGTTAGTTTAAGCCTCATTGTCGATTAAATAATTTAATTACAGCCAAACACAGCGTAACTACCGGTTGCAGCCTAATCGACGTTCAAAGTACGAAAGTGCAATCGAAACCAAAACTTTAATTTAAAATTGCCTGCGTTTTTAAAATATTCCTTCCAGGCCTTTGTAAAATTCAAAGCCCCATTTACCATAATCGGTAAATGGGGCTTAAATTGTAATCGAACGTTCGGTTAATTGATAGACACAGCTTGTGCTGCTTCTGCAATTACAGCAGCCACCTTTTGTGGCTGTGAGATATAAACAGCGTGACTGCCTTTTATCTCGGTAACTTTTGTATTGGAACGCTTGTACATAGTACGCTGTATTTCGGGATTGATGCTTTTATCATCGGTGGCTACAATACCGAATGTTGGCTTATTTCTCCATGCGGCATCAGAGATAAGGCTTATAAAGCATTGGGCATAGAACTCACCATGTGATGCATACATAAATTCCGCATCTTCCTTGCTCAGGTCACCGCAGAACCCGGCGTGGAATTTTGCTTTATCATAGTAAACAATGCCTTTGTCATCAGGAGCCAGCACGCCGTTCTCTGGCGCGGGTGGAGCAGTCTGGAACCATTGAAGTGCCGACTCGTTGTTATCCGGCTGGAAGGCGGCAATGTAAACCAGTCCTGCAACATTCGGGTGGTTACCTGCCTCGGTTATAACCGCACCTCCCCATGAATGGCCTGCAAGTATAGCCGGGCCATCCTGGCCATCCAGCGCCAATTTTGTTGCTATTACATCATCTTCAAGGGAAGTCAGTGGGTTTTGTACGACAGTTACATGATAACCCTGTTTGGTAAGGTTTTCATAAACACCTCTGTAACCAGAACCATCGGCGAATGCGCCATGTACCAATACTACGTTTTTTACTGCCTGGGATTTTGCTTGATTTTCCATTTTTTTTAGATTTTAAAGTTTTTGTTTCGTTTTAACAATACAAAGGTGCAGCGAAAAGACAGGCTGGATTATGAGCGCATTTCCCGATTAGTTGTGATTATTTCCTTTTTTTAAGTGTTGTGGGGTATCTCTGAGTTGGTAGTTAACCCATAACACACTTTTACCATGTTGATTAATTATTCATTTCGATTGTACAATCGAACTATCGTTAATCCACGAATTGTCCTATATCTGCCATTGATGGTGCATTGCAGTTTAAAAGTTGAGTGAGTTTCTTTGTCTTTATATATTTCATGAACGGTCAGGAGTATACAACAGACATTTTACCTATCAATTTAACATGCGGATAATAACACTTGAAGAACATATTTCCTTCCCGGAAATGACAAATAAGATCCCCAAAGAGGCTTTGGGAGGTTTTGGTCAATCAGCAGCAATGCAGCGGATAGCTCCAAAGCTGGCCGATATTACCGCGGAGCGTTTAAAATCAATGGATGATAATGGCGTTTCGATGCAGGTGCTTTCGGTGGATAGTTCAGGCGCTAACTTGCTGGACCCAAAGGATGGCCCCGCTTTTGCTATGCAATATAACGACCTGATCGCCGAAAGGATCATAGGGTTCGAACATCGGTTTACGGCTTTTGCTCACCTGCCGATGACAGCTCCCTTGGCAGCGGCCGATGAATTGGAACGCGCAGTAACGGAATACAATTTTCGCGGCGCAATGATCAGGGGACTGACAGAAGACAAATTTTTAGATCAACCTGAATTTGCACCGATATTTGAACGGGCGGAAAAGCTGGACGTTCCAATTTATCTCCACCCGGGCCTGCCGCCAAAAGGTGTAGCAGATATTTACTATAATGGATTGCCCAATCATTCGGGTATGGCTGAAGCGTTGGCCTGTTATGGCTGGGGATGGCACTCAGAAACAGCGCTGCATGTTTTGCGCCTGCTCTATGCAGGAATTTTCGATAAGTATCCCAAATTAAATCTAATAATTGGGCATATGGGCGAAATGCTGCCCATGATGATGGTAAGATCGGAAAGAGCATTCAAGCCAGGGAATGGAGGTGCAAACCAGCGTACGTTAACTGATACCTTCCATCAACACGTACATATCACCACCAGCGGTTTCTTTACACAGCCGCCGCTGAAAATTGCCTTAGATACCTTCGGCATCGATAATATTATGTTTTCTGTTGATTATCCATTTAGTACGAACGAAATGGGTATTGAATTTTTGAATGCGATTGAGCTCCCCGATGAACAATTAGCAAAGATTGCTCATGGCAATGCAGACAAACTACTGAATTTAAAGATATAAGGGTATTTTTGCATTGATGAAAAGCATCCCGGTAGACCAGTTACAAAATAAAACAAGCGCGGGCCTGCAGATCAAAGTTTTCCGGCCCGGCGATACGCACCGAAGTGAAACAGAAACAGCTCACCGTGACGATCATTATATCTTTTTCCTGCTTACAAATGGGACAGGAACTTCAAAGGTCGATTTGCAGGACATCGTCCTTACTGCCGGTCAACTCTACTATATCTTACCATCACAGGTTCACTACCGGATAAAAACTGATCGTGCTGAGGGTTGGTTCCTGGCGGTGGATACTGCATTAATTCCAGCCGAGCTTAGGGACGTTTTTGAGGGCAGGCTAAATTTGCAGGCTCCATGCAGGCTTACAGACTACGAATTAAAGCAGTATTCAAACCTGCTCGAGCTCTTGCATAACGAATTTATTGAACGGCAAGACGATAAATTTTACCTGCCAATTATCCATACTCTTGTGCAATCATTTTTGGCGATGGCAGCCAGTACATATAATCATTTAGAATCCGCAGAAAATAAACATACCCGATCTGCCGAGCTTGTCCGTCAATTTAAAAACCTGCTCGTAGCAAATGTCCGAACGATCAAAAGCCCTGCGGCCTATGCCTCGAAGCTTAATGTTTCACCAGGCTATTTAAATGAGGCGATAAAGAATGTTACAGGTTCTACAGTGAGCTATTGGATCCAACAGGAAATATTTAGCGAAGCCAGGCGTTTGCTGTATCACAGCGATGCCGATGTAAAGCAGATTGCCTACGAATTAGGCTATTCAGATTACGCTTACTTCATTCGCTTTTTTCGGAAAGCATCCGGGTTGTCGCCTTTGAAATTCAGGTTGCTTAACCGCAAGTGATTTTTTTGATGCAAACATTTAATAATTGCTAATTATGTTATTCAAAAAATATATCTCAACATTCATTCTGACCGTGGGGCTGTTATTTACGATCAAAAATTCATTCGGCCAACACCAACAGTTCATACCGGATTCCGCCCACAATAATCCAACAAAAATTACATGGACCGAATTTCATCGACGTGTCGATAGGGCTACCAAGCTTCTTCAAACGAAGCAACTTTCGGCGATTTCAGACAGCGACCACGTGAATATTATGATGTGTTTAAATTCAATTTTTTTAAGTAGTCATTTTGACAAAAGATTTAACGATAGCCTGTGTAAAACGCTGCTGTCCATTGCTCATAAAAAGGACTATAGATATAATATTGGTAAGGTTTATCCTGAATGGCTATTCAATCGAGGGATGGGGAGGTATTACACAAAAATCAAAATGGAACTTTATGGGACACCAAACCTTTATGCGACGTTTGTTGTCACGAACTAGGCGGGCCTCTCTCAATCTTAACCCTACCTAGTGCCAAATATGAGTATGTAAGATAGGTTAAAAACTCAAAGGTATATTTAATAAACACCTCCATTTATAATATCTCTACATACCCGTCCGTCCCATTCACCCTGATTCGCTGCCCGTCTTTGATCAGCCTTGTAGCATTCTCCACCCCGACAACTGCTGGTAAGCCGTATTCCCGCGCGATAACTGCGCCATGGGTCATCAGTCCGCCGACTTCGGTTACCAGGCCTTTTATGGATACAAACAGTGGTGTCCAGCTGGGGTCGGTAAATGAGGTGACTAAGATATCGCCGTCTTCCAGGTCAGCATCTTCCATGTTTAGGATCACACGCACCCGCCCCTCTATCACCCCGGAAGAAACAGCCAGGCCCGCAATTGCTCCGGCCGGGAGATTTTCGTGCTTGTACCTGCCCGAAATAATTTCACCATCAGACGTGATCACACGTGGCGGAGTAAGTTTTTCAAATATTTTATGCTCGTCCTTTCGTTTGCTGATGAGCTGGTTGTTTGACTTATGGGTGCGCACCATTTCGCGCAGTTCTTCAAAGGTAAGATACCAGGCATTTTCCTTATCGGGAATAACGTTGGCTTGTACAAGTTGTTCAACCTCCTTCAGCAAAGCCTGCTTATAAACGAAAAAGCGGCTAACGATACCATATTTTGGATATTCACGATAACCAACGAAATTTTTGATCAGGTCGATCATTGCCTTTGTCTCTTTTGCTTTTTGTTCTCCACCCTGCAATTGCTTCAATCTATCCAACAACGATTGTTCCATCTTCAGCGCTTCCTGTCGCCCTTTTTCAAATTTTCGCTCGCCGGCCCTTGGTTCAAAGTTCTTGATATTACCAAGGATTATCGGGATAAGGATAGCCGGATTTTCGCTCCAGCGGGTTTTGGTAATATCTATCTCACCGGCACAGCGCATACCATATTTGTCGAGATATGCAATGATTGCATCCCGGGTTTCCTGCCCCCCATCAAGCTTAACCAGTTCATCCAAAAAATTATCATCCTTTACCTGCTGCAAATAATTAATTACCTCCGCATAAGGACGGATCACATCTGCTACATCCAATAACTCCAAACCCATCTCCGAAGTGATGTTGTTGGGTACGGATTGAGAAAGTATGTCAGCCACGTTTTTTTCACCCAACCATCCACTCATCTTGTCATTGAGCCACGCTGAGGCATTCATTGCAGCCATGATCACACCCATGTGTTTGGTATGAAATATCATCTTCTTTGATTGCTCAATGTCTTCCCGGATAAAATCAAATAGCGCTGGCCCCGATTTGGTTTGGATGTTTTGTTTTAGCGCTTCAACTGATGTTTCACTATCTTTAATCAGATCAGCAACGATTTCCGGGTCGCTACCCACCTGCGCCAAAATATCCGCAGACGACATACCCTTAGTGCTTTTAACAATCACCGGTGCCTGTTCATCGTTCGGTAACGATTTTATAAAATCCCCGCGTTCTATGATGGTCAGCAGTGCGTCTTTTATAAGCGGATCATGTTGCACCATGGCCTCCAATAAATTTGCGCTGCCGACAGGCGTGGCCAGCAGATCCATAACATCAACAAACAACCTTCCGCCGGCTTTAAACATGGGCCTGCCGGCTCTTAACTGCCATATGGACAATCCCAATGGCTTCATCGGGTCGGTCATCATTTGCTGGTGGCCAACAGATATATAGACGTGATTCTCCCAGTCATCCGCTTCGGGTACCGGGTATAAAGTAGTGATAGGGCGGCTTTGTACAATATAAAAAGTATCATCCGCCAAACACCATTCAATATCTTGCGGGCTGCCAAAGTGTTCTTCAATTTTTCTGCCGATGTACTCAAGTTGTAAAACCTGTTCATCCGTCAATGCTTGCCTGGTTTGATGCTGGGGTTCAATCTCCCGCTCTTGTGTACCGCCGCCGTTTAAAGCGTATATGGCTAATTTCTTAACGGAAATCATTTTATCGATAACCTTGCCGTTGCTTACTTTATAAAGATCAGCATTCACCAGGCCGGAGACCATGGCTTCGCCCAGTCCGAAACTGGCATCGATAGACACCACCTTCCTGTTCCCAGATACAGGATCGGCAGTAAACATAATTCCTGCGGACTGGGGAAACACCATTTGCTGAACAACTACAGACAGTTGAACTTTGCGGTGGTCAAAGCAGTTTTGTATTCGATAAATCACCGCACGATCTGTAAACAGGGAAGCCCAGCATTTGCTGATATGCTCCAGGATGGCTTCCTTTCCGATAACATTCAAATAGGTATCCTGCTGGCCTGCAAAGGAGGCTGTCGGCAGGTCTTCCGCCGTAGCGCTTGACCGCACCGCAAAGGCATCATTTTCATCAAACTTTGTTAGGTGGCCTGCTATCTCATCCACTATATTGTTAGTAATTGGCACGCCTTCTATGACCGCCCGAATCTTTCCGCTGATTTCGCTGATATTTCCTCTGTCTTCTGCTTTAAGATATGCTAACTGATCCAGCAATCTGTTAAGCTCCCCGTTAGTTTCGATGAGTTTTTTATACGCTTCGGTGGTAACGCAAAATCCTCCAGGGACATTGATTCCGTTGATCTTTGACAGTTCGCCCAGGTTAGCGCCCTTGCCTCCGGTGAGCATCAACATTGACCTGTCGATCTCATGAAAATCAAGTACATAACTGTTTATATTATTCGCTGTTTTTGTGCTTCCTGGCGTCATACTTTTGGTTTTTTTGAGATGTGCAAAGCCAAAAATATAAGGTAGAACTTATCAAAATGCCGTTTTTCAACTATATTTTTTTTCGCGCAATATGACGCAAACCGCGGCGTTATCCTTACAACAAAAGTGATGGAGCAGATGTGTTTTGTGCCTGCTTTGGAGGCAGGTTCAGGGAAATCCCTTTTAAACTAAAATGGCAAATTTCTCAAAACAAAATAATATTTGGTCTCTGCGTACTCCGTGAATTTCTCCGTATCTCCGTGGTTAGTTTTTACCACAGAGGGCGCAAAGAATGCACAGAGTAACAGAGAATTTGATTTGCACAAAATATAATTTCGCTATTCATTTGAGAATTTGACTTTTGATATAGCGCCTGCCCTAATAAGCCGATCACTGCTGAAAAATCTCGGGGTATTTCCTGATAAAGTATACCGGCGTACAACTCCAGGCATGGCAATAGCTATTCACCGGGAAAAAGTTGTAAGGCGATTTAAACTCATCAGCTGGGTCATATACTTCCCAAAACGTGTCGGCGCCCTTTTTTACCATGCCGCCCCAGTAATCTACCAGTGCCGCTTTGGCTTCGGTTTTTAATCCGCTTTCAATTAAAGCGGCGATGTAATAGTGATACATATAGGGTGCACCGGGATGCACGGCATCGGCAACGGTTGGCAATGCTTTTAAAGCCTTTTGCGCTTCGGCTTTTGATGCAACGCCACTTAAGATCATCCAGGCCTGTCCGCCGTATGATACCTGTTTATTTGGCCCACTTACAAATAGCCCGGTTGTTTTATCGTACAGATTTTTATGGGCAGCTTCCTTCAATTTTTTTGCCATGGCGGGAATTTCCGTCACCTCGTTTTCCTTACCCAATAGCTTGGCCAAAGCATAAGTTTGGTTAAGGGTATAAATGGTGATGCCTTGCAGCGGGGCTTGTTTGTCCAGCCCGTCCTTCCAATCGAAAAATACCCACCACTCTTTTCCGGCTTTTACATAGTCCATCATGCCATCTTCGCCGGTATACATTTTGGCGATGTCGAGCTGCTTTTTGGCGACTGGCCACAGGTCGAGCCCGGTTTGTTTATCGCCGGTTGCGGCAACATATTCTTTGAGGGCCACATTGTACAGGAAGCAATAATCCAATAAGTGAGTTTTTTGCGCGTGAGGCTCGGGGTCCTCAAATACATCGGCGTTAAGGATGCCGTCTTCGTTGGACAGGCCGGCCAATAAATATAGACAGCGCTTAGTCAGTCCATCGTTTTTAAAGGAATACAGGTTAGCCAGCGACTCCAAATACGTGTCGCCGATCCATAAGCGGCGGTCGCGCTTCGGTCCGTCCTCGTATACGGTTTGCATGCATTCCTTAAGTGTGGCGAGGCCAACACGGTCGATATCCTTTATGATGGGCGATGTGGTTGCCGCCAGTTCCGGCGGTGTGACAGTAACCGAGGTGGAGGCCTTAAAGTGCAGATCTGTAAACCCGAACTCAAAACCGGAGGACGAGCCCAGCCATTCTATCTTTACATACCTGAACGCTACCCTGCGGGGGATGGTAACAGTGGAAGGCAAAACCGAAACGGTTACGGTTTCATCCTGCAGCCAGGCGCGGCTTAAGCCACCCGGATATGGATCAAACGGGGTGGCCAACTCAGCAGGCACCTCACCGAAGGTAAGCTTCAATCGCAATGGCGAATCCATATCGCCCCGCAAGGTTTTCAGGGTAAAGGTGCAGTAGCCGGTCATATGTTCGCCAAAATCAACTATCATTCCGGTGTTTTTTTGATTGATAGGCGTGTTGTAAAATTGTTCAACACGTCCCGCAGGTACCATTTTCCAGCCCTGGAATGCTGCGGCATCCTTTTCCAGCTTAACAATACCGGTAGGATGTTTGATGGTTTCCGTTAGTACGGGTTTATATTCCTCCGCTTTTTTGAGCCAGGATTGGCGCTGGGCGGCGTAAAGGTCCTGGGCGTTTGTTCTCGCGGCAGTAAGGGCAATAATGCCGGTTAGTATGATGAAGCGAAATTTGGTTGACGTCATGAGGCGGATGCTTATCGGTTAGGCAAGATACAAAGATTTTGATTTGAGGGGATGGATGGGAATGGTATTTAATCTAAGTGGGTTGCTTAAATTACTTGTGCCGAGGCAAGACGCCAGGACAGGCCCTCAACGATATATTAAAGGCGGGGCAGTTAGCCGGTGCTGTAAAATAGCGTTCCGATAAAGGGTATTGCCGCATAATCCCTTACCTTTACCTGCATGTCAGCATCACCTATGAAAGTCCTTTTCTTTTCGGCAAAGCCTTATGATATCGCCTCGTTTAACCAGCATAATGCCAATTATGGCTTTGATATGGAGTACCTGGAAACACATCTCGGTCCGCACATTGTTAATGCGGTTGACCAGGGTACATTTGCAGTCTGCGTATTTGTAAACGATAAGCTGACAACCGAAGTAATAGCAATATTGGCTGCCAAAGGTGTAAAGGTTATTGCATTGCGCTGCGCCGGGTTTAATAATGTACAGTTGGAAGCGGTAAAAAAGTACGGGATCACGGTGTGCCGCGTGCCGGCGTATTCGCCCGAAGCGGTGGCAGAACATGCGGTAGCTATGCTGTTAACGCTGGTCCGCAAAACCCACAAGGCCTATAACCGGGTAAGGGAACAAAACTTTTCGCTGAACGGACTTTTAGGTTTTAACCTGCACGGAAAAACAGTGGGGGTAATAGGTACCGGGCGAATCGGCAAGGCCTTCTGTAAAATCATGCTGGGCTTTGGGTGCAGGGTACTCGCTTTCGACCTGTTTAAAGATGAGGAAATGGTTGCCGCCGGTGTACAATACACCACCTTTGACGATGTGCTGCAGCAGGCAGATATCCTATCGCTGCATTGCCCGCTTACGCCCGATAACCGTTATTTGATTTGCCAGGACAGCCTTGCCAAAATGAAACAAGGAGCCACTTTGATTAACACCAGCCGGGGCGCACTGATTGATACGCACGCTGTTATAGGGGCTTTAAAAACGGGCCGACTGGCTAACCTTGGCATTGATGTATACGAGCAGGAGGAACGCTTGTTTTTTAAAGACCTATCCGGAAGTATTATTGAAGATGATACCATACAGCGGCTGCTGAGTTTCCCAAATGTGCTGGTTACCGGCCACCAGGCTTTTTTTACCGAAGATGCGCTGTCGCAGATTGCCGAAACAACACTGGCCAGTATTCATAAATTAAGCAAAGGACAAGCACCTGATGACGCGCTGATTGTACAAATATAATGGGCGGAGCCGCATGGCAAAAGTAGGAAGTTATAAACTTCGATCAGTGACGGGAAAATATTTTCCACGACCTATCGTACGAATACGGTAGCCTCTCCGAGGCAAAAAACAATTCCTTCATTTATTGCTACAAAGCGATAGACCCTACGGGTCATTGACTAATACTGATAAAATGTTTACACACCGTAGCTTTTCCGGAAGGCTCCTTAGAAGGAGAGGTTGGGGAGATAACCCAATGCACGCCTTGTTTCTACATCAATTTGAAGTGCTGCAGGTTTTTGATTAATGCCAAAACAGCAATGACCAACGATTGACCCATAAGGGTATACCCTTGTTCGCGTTTATTATTAGTATTAGAACCCTCACCTTTTGAGCTGGGGCATGTAAATATCTTAATGATCTATCCAGCCATTTTTAGTTTTTTGATCTATCCTCAACAGAAATAACCTATGATTGACCCGTAGGGTCTACCGCTTTGTAGAAAAAAGGCTAACATTTTCTTTGACCCGTAGGGTCTACCCTTGTTCGCGTTTATTATTTTTGTGTAAAAGCGGAAGCCATGCCAAACACCTATACACAATTATATATACATTTTGTATTTGCGGTAAAATATCGAAGGGCCATTATCGAAGAAGAATGGGAAGATCGTCTCCAAAAATATATTACCGGGATAGTTCAAAACAATGGGCATAAATTGCTTGCCATAAATACAATGCCGGATCATCTTCACCTTTTTATCGGCCTTAATCCAAAACAATCTATTTCTGAATTTATGAGATTGGTGAAAGGCGATAGTTCAGAATTTATAAATAGCAAAGGGCTAACATCAAGAAAATTTCAATGGCAGGAAGGGTACGGAGCTTTTAGCAATAGCCACTCTCAAATTGATAGCGTAATTAAATATATTTTAAATCAAAAAGAACATCATTCAAAAAGCACATTCAGGGAGGAATATTTGCAGATCCTGAAAAGCAATGATATAGAATTCGATGAGAAATACATTTTCCACGACCTGTTAGACGGATAAAGGGTAGCATCTACGATGCAAAGAAAAATACCTTATTTATTGCTACAAAGCGGTAGACCCTACGGGTCATTGAATTTTATTGGATTAAAAATGTACCTAGCTAGCCTTTGTCCGAAGAATTCTTTTGGAGGAGAGGCCGGGGAGACAACCCAATGCAGGCAATGTTTTTAGTCAATCCAAGTTCGTTAGTTTTTATATTGATCCACTCCACAACAGATATTATCTACTATTGACCCGTAGGGTCTACCGCTTTGTAGAAAAAAGGCAAACCGTCTCTTTGACCCATAGGGTCTACCCTTGTTCGCGTTTGTTATTTATATATGTGATATTAAATCAAAAGGAACATCATTCAAAAAGCACATTCAGGGAGGAATATTTGCAGATCCTGAAAAGTAATGATGTAGAATTCGATGAGAAATACATTTTCCACGACCTGTTAGATGAATAAAGGGTAGCATCTACGATGCAAAGGAAAACCCCTTTTTTGTTGCTACAAAGCGGTAGACCCTACGGGTCATTGAATCTTTACCAAATAAGGATATGTATATTCCGTAGACTATGATAGGGTTTGAGCACCTCACGCTTCCATGTCTTTACGTCACCTAATGTGCCTCCAGTTTTTATTTGAGCATAAGATAAAACACCCGTGCACCGATCCGGCTCTCTGCACCGTGGCTGCATTGCAGCATCTGCGCGAGCAGGCAAAGCATTTCAACCTAACACCAAAACCATCCCCCCATTATAATTCCCCCAATGAATTCCAAATCAGCTGTAGTGCCTTCTGACGTAAAATCTTATCGCCCCTTAGCATGTTGGTTACCAGGAGCTGTTTCTTTTTGAGGTATTTTTTTGCATGCTCACGGTCGTAGTGCATCACCCAGCCAATGTTGTAGATGAGGTCGCAATATTTAACGGTTTGGGCGGCAGGGCTAATGGTCGCCAGGCGGGCGGCTTCCTGTTCCTTGCGTTCCTTCTTGCCCAGATCAGGGTAGGCAGCAGCGGTAAATACATCGGTAAGTTCTGTTACAGCATTGGTAATGTAGGCGGCTTCGGTATCGGTATAACCAAAGCTGATCAACGTTTCGGCTAATTCAACGGGCTTAATAGCAAAATCTTCAAAAATATCATGACAAAGGCCGATCTCGTAGCCGAAATTAGTTGCCTTTCCGGCTTGTTCAGCCACGAACTGTAAATGGATGAAATATGGCTTGTATGTGCTTTTTATCAACCGGCCCTCATATTTCTGCTTCACCCAGTGGGTTAATTGTTCAGCAGGCGTCATTTCAGTTTATCCAGCTTAAAATAACCTAAATGGATCTCGTCTTCCGGAGTCTCCGTTCCATCACCAATAACAATCCGGTATTTTTCCTTGTAGGCCGGCGACAACAGGTCATCTATTTGGTAAACATTATCTACATCCACTCCATACTTTTCGTCGATGTGAGAAGTGGCAATGCCTTTTAATGAATTGGTTTTAAAGAACAAACTCTTCTTTGCTTCCTGTACTGCCAGTGCACGGGTTCCCTGAACGGTTAATACAATGTAGTGCTGCTCCTCCAGCTTGCCTGTGGTGTATCCGCCAAGGTTTAGAAAGAAGAGCTTATTTGCCGATTCCGGCGTTTCGTCATCTTGCGGCACAACGCGGATCGACCAATTCTCAACCCTAGTTACTTCGCGGTAGCCGTCAACGTGCAGGGTATTACCTGCCTCGGGCCAAAAGGCTTTCAGATCGGGTACCAGGTCCTTCAGCTCGTTTGCAATTCCGAAGAAATAATCATGCTGCTCGATATTTCGCCCCGGCGCTCCGGCGCCCAATAATAACAAATACAATTTCATGCCGACAGTCGCTTAATAATGGTGGATGAAGCTTCCTCGCTAAAATCCAAACCCGAGTAATCCGGGTTATAGCCGCCAATATACGGAACCGCCATGATATAGATCCTGTCGTTAAACGCGCCGTATGCATCCACCACCTGGAAATAGTCGTTAATGGTGATGCCCGACACCTTTAAATAATAATCGCCGTGTTGATCCCGGATCACATCCTTACCCTCATCCATCGCCTTTTGGCCCGCTGCTGGCGAGCGGAATTTAAGCCGGGCGGGCGTGATCGTCCTGCTTGTTAATAAGCTTTTAAACGGAAATTCCTCGAACGCCAAATGCGGCTGACCAACACAATCTATAAAAGTATTATAATGCACTGCCTGCTCATTCCCGGCTTCATCGGTATAATGATAAATGGCCCCGCCATCGGTTGCTGCCTCCACCCTGCTATCGTCGCCAACGGGGATGAGGTCTAAAACCCCGGCTTGGTGCAATGCCAGAAGTTCCTCGCTTGAACTTTGCGGGATATAGGCGATCACGATAGAGATAAGCGGTGACAACGATTTTTGCAGCCTTTGCATATCCTCGGCAGACAGGTGCTTGGCAGGATAGTTAAGCGCAAAGCTCAATACGCCCAGCATTTCCTTCCAGTAAACCGATTCCCGGCGTTTGATGGATTTCTCCGCTTCGGCATATTCGGCTTTGAGTAATTGGAACGGATCGAGGCGTTCGCGCAGGTCCATCATGGCGGCTACAAACTCCTCCAGTTTCATGTCCTTAATGCGCTCGTAAAATTCGGGTTCCCGCTCGCGGATGGGTGCCTTAAAATCTTTTTCAAAAATATAATCCAGCGATAAAAAGCCGTCATTAGTGGCGATATGCTTCGCGATCTCCTGCTTGCTCAACAGCGAATTGTTCGACAAATGGGAATCCTCCAAATGAAACCGCACAGCCGGCAACATGCCATTGCGGGTATGCAATACCATCTTAAAGTTCGGGCTATTATCTGATAGCTGATACGACAACACCCCATCCTCGCTTTTTTCAAAAGTACCGTTATAGCGGGACAGCGTACGGATGGCATCCACGGCGGTAAGCGACGAACCCTTGATGGCCACCGGGTGATCCAGCTGCAGCGCCAGCTTCATGGGCGGGTAGGGCGAATCAAAATAGTTGGGCACCTTGCCCTCGTGTTTGTGCGGCCAGTTGTGCCCGGTGCAAATGATCACCTGGTCGAACTCAAAGCGTTCGGTATCGTCTATTTCTACGGTAATCATTTCCCTTTCGGGATGATCGATGACGTCGGTTACGTTACTGTTGTAATGGATCTCGTATTCCACGCCGGTTTCCCGGGCCTGCTTTTGCAGCAGGTCGAACTGGGCGGTAAGGTACTGGCCGAACAGCAGGCGTGGCAACACTTTGTATTCGTTAAAACGTTTTGGGTCGATGTGGAACTTGTCGAGCGTATCCTTCGGTACTTTCTTTATCCAGTCGGCAAGGGGCGTAACCAGCAGGGGGATTTCGTTGCCGGATACGTTGGTGATGTGCTCGTCATTCGCACCTTCGGCGCTATAGGGCATACCTGCCCCCAGCTTTTTTTTACGTTCAAATATGGTGATGCTGATGTCCAATCTCCCGGAATCCACCAGGCGTTTAAACATGAACAATCCGCTCGGCCCGCCGCCCAGGATTGCGATACGTTTTTTATTTTCCACGTTATTTTAAGGCCTTTTTTTATGAGGATTGTATTGCAACAAACATTGCGGGGAAGTGTTTTGAGGGAGGAATGAATTTAGGATTAGCGTTGGCAGGATGGATTTATTTAGCTTCCTTTCACCATCACGACATTGCGGGTTAAAAAGGGGTGTCATGCTGAGGCACTCGAAGCATGTGGGCAAAGGCCTCTGCACCTGCTGAGCACGCGGATAGGCCACTGCGCACGTAAGGGGTGTCATGCTGAGGCACTCGAAGCATGTGGGCAAAGGCCTCTGCACCTGCTGAGCACGCGGATAGGCCACTGCGCACGTCGCCCTTCCCTTCGATAAACTCAGGACAGGCTTGTGCCTCAGGGTGACACCCACCCCAGCTTGAATACAACTTGTGATAGATAGAAACGAAGCAGCCCTATCCAGGACAATCAGGAACATGTATGCCTTTAGTAAGGCATCAACTTCGACCAGTGAGGTATAATTATTGGCAAAACTTAACAATAGTTATACTATTCCTGATTATAAATAAGATTTATAAAGAAAATATCCTTAAATATCCTCATTTTGACTCATTTTTTATTAAAATAAGTTTCAGATTTACTATCAATTGGATATTTAATAAAAAATAATTATCTTAACAGCACTAAAACACTTAAAACTTATTATTAATAATCTTAAATTATCACAACTATGAAAAAATTATCAAAAATTGAGATGAAACAGGTAAAAGGCGGCCATGCCGGTTACATTTTTAATTGTTACATTGGTACTACGCCAACTTCCATTTGTGCTGATACACCAAAGGATATTTATGCAACTTGTTACGATCCAGACAATCCTCCTCAAATCACTAATTGCACCCAAACGGCGGCTACATGCAATTACACTGCCATTTACTGCCCATGATCTGAGAGATCGCAATAAAAAGCCTTGACATCGTTCAGGGCTTTTTTTATTGCATATTGCAGCCAATGCAAGCTTTGTTACCTGCCAACTTCCCATTTTGAGCGGGCAGATCTACGAGTGAACCCTTGTTCAACAACCCTTCACACCCTCCTTTGTCGCTGGTGTGCCGCACCGACCCAAAGAGGTGGGGCAATCTTTGATACCGCAGATAAGTATTAAACTATTATTACATGCACTACATCATTTTACATCACTTACATGCATGGTGATGTAATGCATGTAAAGTGATGTAAATAAATGCGGTTTACCTGTCAGCGGTGTCACGAGAACTCCACCTCTTTGGGCTCTGGCTGCATTCGCGCCAGGGAGGGAAGGTTTTACATCTGACCAGTTAAATAGCCATATAAGAATATAGTAAATAAAAAATATGCCAACATAGCCATTGTAACAATCACGCTGAGGTTAAACCTTCCCAACGGATACTTTTCAATGATCAACAGATATCTATCCCGCCAAAATATCAAAACATAGTTTATGATATAAATTAATAAGAATACCACGCCCATTTCTAAAATGAAAGGTGTTTTTTTTCCTAACGTGGTAAAAATTCCAAATAAGCCAAATTTATTTTGATAAACATGGAAATATTTCAGCCAAAGCATCGTGCTAAGCACAGTTAATGTAAATACCCAAGAAGTTAGGGTTAAGGGTGTCTTTACCCTTTCTTTAGGATTATGCTTAATAAAACGTTGTACAGCATCGCTCCAAAATAAATAATAATAGTTCCTCATAAATTTATAGTTAATGCGGCAGTGTGCAAATCGAAAAGCCTTTCTCCCGTTCAGGTGCGAGTGTGTCGCGTTGGCCAAAAGAGATTGAGCACTAGTGAAACCGCAGATAGGTATTGAACTATCCATACAATACTACAACATTTACAACACTTACAACAGCCCCCCTGGCGCGAGTGTGTAGCGCTGGCCAAAAGAGGTAGGGCACTCGTGACACCGCTGCTAAGTATTGAACTACCCTTACACGCACTACATCATTTTACATCACATACATGCATGGTGATGTAAACGATGTAAAGTGATGTAAAACATCGCAAAATATTTCATATCCCGCCTTATTAACAAACCGCTTGTAGGCACACATCCAATAAACAACCGTTCTTATATTTTATTTCTTTATTTTCTTTATTTTCTTTATTATTACAGATTTAATCTGTATAATTGTAAACCTTTTTAACCCGCCCGGCATTCGCTTTGGCTAGTTAAATATTATTGAGTTAAAGCCAACGTGTTTCTTCTGACTCAAGACTAAAGGCTTCCGACTCAAGACTAAAGAAAAAAATCTACACATTATAATCCTTAAAATGCTAAAACCGCAATTCAACCTCCAGCAAAGGGGCATCGGCTCCATTACGCCCGCCAGGGCCCTTGAACATGTTGATGACATCATCAACCAAACAAATCCTGAACCTGCCGGCAACCGCCTGTTCGAGATCAAAACCGCCAACAAATGGATAGAGGCCGCAAAGCACCGCCCTGTCCCTAAAATGTTATTTGATGAGTTTTGGTTCGAGGGTGAGCTGTGTATCCTGTTTGCCGAGAATGGCGTAGGCAAATCATTACTGGCCGTACAGGTGGCCAACAGCATCAGCCTGGGCTGCGCCATTACCGGCTTCAGGCTGGAAGCAGAACGGCAGCCTGTATTATACTTTGATTTTGAGCTTACCGAGAAGCAGTTTGAGGGGCGTTACTCTATCAATTATAATGATCATTATATCTTTAATGATAACCTGCTTCGTGCCGAGATCAACCCCGATAGCGTTGATTATGAGAAAGTAGGCTTCGACAGCTTTGAAGATTTTTTGAGCCATCAATTGGAAGAAGATATTATTGCAACAGGCTCCAAGATCATCATTATTGATAATATCACCTACCTTAAAACCGAAACCGAAAAGGCCAAGGATGCCCTGCCGCTGATGAAGATGCTGATCCAGCTGAAGCGTAAGTACAACCTGAGCCTGATGGTGCTGGCACATACCCCCAAGCGCGATCTTTCGCAACCCATTACCCGCAACCATTTGCAGGGCAGCAAGCACCTCTCTAACTTAACAGACAGTATTTTTACTATAGGCGAGAGTCAGCAGGACAGCAAGACGCGCTACCTGAAACAAATAAAGGCCCGCAGCGCCGAAGTAAAGTATCACGGCGAAAACGTGGTGGTGTGCCGGGTAAGCCAGCCCTATAATTTCGTGCTGTTTCAGTTTGAGGGTTACGGCACCGAAAAGGCACATTTAAAGGTACCGTCGGAAACGGATAAGTCTGAATTTGAAACCAGTGTAATTGACTTAATGACCGCGGAACCCGGGATCTCTGCTTATGCTATCGCCAAAAAGCTTTGTACCGATGACAGCAAGTTCAACTCCGTACAATCAAAAGTAAACCGCATACTTAAACGCCTTAAATAATACATCACTTTACATCGGTTACATCACTATGCATGTAAGTGATGTAAAATGATGTAAAAGGGTGTCATGCTGAGGCACAAGCCTGTCCTGAGTTTATCGAAGGGAAGCATGTGGGCAAAGGCCTATTCACCATGCTTAGCACGCGGACAGGCCACTACGCACGTCGCCCTTCGAGTGCCTCAGGGTGACATCCCCCCTTTCTCTAATCCACTAACACTGCCACTCACTCCACACCTAAAATGTACCGCTACACCCTTGAACCCTATAAAGGCCCTGCCAGCCGTTATACCTGCCCCGAATGTAACCGTAAACGAACGTTCAGCCGCTACATAGATACCCAAACGGGCAACCACCTTGCCGACCATGTAGGCCGCTGCAGTCGTGAAGACAGGTGCGGGTATCATTGTAAGCCGAAGCGGTTGGGGAAGTCAATAGTCGATAGTCCATGGACCATGGCAGGAAAGGGAAAGTCCATAGTCGATAGTCCATGGACCATGGCAGGAAAGGGAAAGTCCATAGTCGATAGACCATGGACGATAGTAAAAAAGAAAGGCCGACAACACCCGCAGCTCATTCCCAACCATGGACTATCGACCATGGACCATGGACCAAAAACACCATCGACCATGGACCATGGACCAAAAACACCATCAACCATGGACCATGGACTCCTCGAAAAATCCCTCACAGGATACGCAACTAACATATTCACAAACTGGCTGGTTAAGTTATTTGGCGGGGAGATTACAGAAGAATTGATCGGCAGGTATTTGATCGGCTCGTCGGATCATTGGACGGGCGCAACTGTGTTTTGGCAAATTGCCATTGATGGCGGTATCCGCACCGGCAAGGTAATGTTGTATGGCGATGACGGCAGGCGGGTGAAGAAACCGTTTAACCATATTACGTGGGTACATGCTTTAATCAGTCTTAAGTCCGGAGTCGTTAGTCAAAAGTCAAATAACCGATCTTCGACTCAAGACTCAGAGCTTAAGACTCAAGACTTTCGGCTAAAGCAATGCTTCTTCGGCGAACACCTGCTTAAAGAAGAACCTTTAAAGCCGGTGGCGATAGTGGAGAGCGAAAAGTCGGCAATAATTGCGGGCGTTTACTTGCCCAGGTTTATATGGCTGGCGGCGGGTGCCTTAAGTAATTTGAATGCCGAAAAATGCCATGTGCTTAAAGGCCGCAATGTTACCCTGTTTCCCGACCTGAACTGCTTTGATAAATGGCAGCAAAAGGCAACACCAATTGGCATGGGTTTCAAGGTATCGCCCCTGCTTGAATTAAGCGCTAACCACGAAGAACGTACCGCTGGACTGGACATAGCAGACTACCTTTTAAAATATGATCACAGGGAGTTTATTACGCCAAACGCAAAGCCGGAGCAGGCATCGCCCGAAAATTATAGCATCAGCGATCATCAACCCATATTAAACCTGTTTGCACAAACATTTGGCTGTGATACCGACCAGGTGCAATACCGCAAGGAGCAAATTTATAACCACCCTGTTTGGGACGACGAGATCGGCGAGCTGGAAACGTATTTTGCTACCCATCAATTGCCTGCATCCCCAGTGCGATTAAATAATTGTACCGTTATAGATGATCCACAGAAGTTTGTAAACAACCACCTCGAAATGGTGAAACAAAATAACGGCAAGCCATGGTTCAAGATCTATTTAGAACGATTGTGGTGGTTAAAGAATTTTATGGAAAGTGCTAAGTAATATCTCCTCCCATTCCCCGCCTGCCTTCACCTCCATCATCGGCAATCAGCTCAAATTCTTCCATACATTTAGGCTACACCATTTACGGTTTAGGCTAACTTATGCCCAATATGTTTGTCCACCTTTGTATCATGAAAAACAACATAAAAGGAAAAGTGGTGGCAATTACCGGCGCCAGCAGTGGAATTGGCGAGGCTACAGCGCTCATGCTGGCGGCACAGGGAGCAAAAGTGGTTTTGGGCGCCCGCCGGAAAGACCGGTTGGAGGACTTGGTCAGCCGGATCAAAACAGCCGGCGGTGAAGCTGTGTGCCTGGTAACTGATGTCACGCTGCGCGGGGATCTGACTAATCTGGTTGCCTTAGCTTGTACAACATACGGCCGTTTAGACGTAATGGTGAATAACGCCGGCATCAGTCATCTCGGTCGGATAGACGATGTACAGGTAGCCGAATGGGAAGAAATGATTGATGTGAACCTCAAGGGTACGCTATACGGCATAGCCGCAGCTTTGCCTGTGTTTAAAAAGCAGGGCTCGGGCCATATCATCAATATTATTTCAACTTCGGGGATCAGGATCGTACCCCTCCAGGGCGTATATGCGGGAACCAAGAACGCAGTGCGTACCATTGCCGAGGCGTTGCGCCAGGAATCGGGCGGACAATACAGGGTAACCGGCATCTCGCCCGGTTTTGTGAATACCGAACTGACGGATCATATTAAGGATGATGCAACCAGGGGTGCCATTAAGGAAAGAGCTGCACAGATAGCGATCTCGCCTGATGCCATAGCAGGTGGTGTCGTCTACGCGATCAGCCAGCCGGACAATGTGGATGTGGGAGACATCGTTATCAGGCCAAGTATACAGGATTAATGTTAACTTGGTCTGCCCATGAAAGCTACGCAGCCGCCCATTGTTTTTAAAAACATCTCTGAACTGATGCGGGGTATAGGTATGCCCAAACCCCTGCATCCCCTGGTTGCGTTGGTAAACTATGATGTTACGAAGATCAGCCGTGAAAACGCAGGAAGAAGTTTCCTGATCGATTTTTATAAGATCTCCTTTAAAAAGGAATTCAGGGGCCAGGTAAAATACGGACAGGGTTATTATGACTTTGAGGAAGGGGGCCTGGCTTTTTTAGCGCCTAACCAACTGGTTACTATGTCTGGCGAAGAAGGCAGCTATGACGGCTACACGCTCTATTTTCATGCTGATCTTATCCGGAATTACCAATTGGGTAAAAATATTGCTGATTATGGCTTCTTCGCCTACGCGGTGAACGAAGCTTTATTTCTTTCGGATAAGGAGAAGAAGGTAATTGGCGGTTTGTTTGAAAATATCGCCGCCGAACTGGATAACAACACCGATGCCTTTAGCCAGGATGTGCTGGTATCGCAGATTGAATTGCTGCTTAACTACAGCAACCGTTTTTATAACCGGCAGTTCCTCACCCGAAAGGCTGTGCATCACGATCTGATCAGCCAAATGGATACTTACCTTGCCGACCGTTTTACAGCCTCCGCGAGTGGGATCCCAACCGTTTTGGAAGTTGCCGGCCACCTCCGGATATCGCCAAGATACCTCACCGATATGCTTAAAACCCTCACCGGGCAAAGTGCACAGCAGCATATTCATGACCGGTTAATAGCAAGGGCAAAGCTAATGCTAACAACCACCCGCATGAATGTTGCTGAAATTGCCTATCAATTGGGGTTTGAACACCCGCAGTCGTTTAATAAATTATTTAAGCGTAGCACCGATCTTTCACCAAACGCGTTCAGGGAATCGTTCAATTAGCGCTGTGCTCCCCGTCATTCTGTTCTCAAACTCTTTATCGGGTTAACAATTGCGGCTTTTATCGACTCATAGCTCATGGTGATCCAGGCGATACTCAAAGCGGCCGCGGAAGCTATGAAGAATACCACCCAGCTAACATTGATATGGTAGGCAAAACCGGCCAGCCAGCTGTTCACCGCATACCATGAAAGCGGTATGGCTATAATTATAGCGATCACGATCAGCCTGGTGATGCCGGAGGATAATAAATAAACGAGGCTTAAAACGGATGCGCCTAATACCTTGCGCACACCAATTTCTTTGGTACGCTGCTCGGCCATAAATGCGGATAAACCGTATAAACCCAGGCAGGAAATAAATATGCCCAGGATGGCAAACAGGTTAAAAATGTTGCCCATCTGTTGTTCACCCTTATAGAGGTTAGCAAGCTCCTGGTCAAGAAAATCAAACTTGAAGGGGTAGGCCGGGTTTAATTCCTTGCTTATTTTTTCCAAAACCTGTATGGTTGCACTGGTTTTACCGGGCAGGGTTCGTACCATTATATAACCACCCATCTTATTAAAGGGCATAACCAATGGCTCAATAGCTTGCGAAATCGGTTTAAAATTAAAGTCCTTTACTACGCCAACTATGGTGCCTTTATTACCCCAAAGCGTTAACGGTTTACCAACGGCGGTATTGGCATTTAAGCCCATAGTTTTCGCCATCTTTTCGTTGATCATGTAGTTATTGGAATCGCTTTTAAAGCCTCGCGAAAAACTTCGGCCATTCACTAGCTTCATCCTGAATGTATGGGTAAAATCCTCATTAACGGCCATTACCGGAAATGACATTTGCGAGTGGGGATCTTTACCGTCCCAGCCTACGCTAAGCGTCCAGCCCAACAGGTTGGTAGGCAGGTCGGAGGTGATGGCGAAATCGCTGGTTAGCGGGTTTCGTGCTAACTCATCTTTAAAAGCCTGTTGCTTGTGCCAGATGTCTCCCGTCATGGGTATATACAGGAGATTGGCCTTCTCGAAACCGGGATTCCTGTCCCTGATAAATCTAAGCTGGTTGTAGATCACCACTGTGCCTACCAGCAACACGATGGAAACCATGAATTGAACTACAACCAAAGTGTTGCGGAACAGTAAATTTCCGCCCATTGACTTTACATTCCCCTTTAGTACTTTAACCGGGTTGAAGCCTGAAAGGAATAAGGCGGGATAACTACCCGAAATGATCCCGGTTAACAAGGCAATACCAAAAAGGCTTACCCAAAGCTTCATATCCGACAGATCGATAGCGAGTTTTCTGTTCGCCAGTTCATTAAATACCGGCAGGAATAACTGGACGATCACGAGCGCAAGCGATAAGGACAGGAAGGAAATAAATACCGACTCGCTTAAAAACTGGAGGATCAGTTGCCCACGCACAGCACCAGCCACCTTCCGCAAGCCGATTTCCTTGGCCCTCCGGGCTGACCGTGCAGTAGCCAGGTTCATGAAATTGATGCAGGCCACCACAAGGATTAAAATTGCGATGATAAAAAAGATGTTTACGTATTGCGCATTGCCGTGCCCTGGCATATCGCCAAGTCTATCAGGCGCCAGGTGGATTTTGGTTAAGGGCTGTAATTGGAACAAGGCCTTGGTTCCCGGGCTATGCTTCTGAAAGATCTGGTCAATTTGCTTTTCAAGTCTTGATAAATTGGGAGCAGATGGATCAAAACTTTTTTGCAATTGAACATAGTCGAAAAGGTTGAAGTTGTCCCATGTATTGCTTTTTAAATCGTCGAACGTTTTAGCCAGGGAGGCCATCGGAAGAACGAAGTCAAATTGTAGGTCGGAGTTGGCAGGAATATTGGCTAAAACGCCTGTTACTATCACGTTTTCCTGGTTATCCTTTCGGATTACCTTGCCAATGGGATCCTCTTTTCCAAAGTATTTTGTTGCCATTTCCTGTGTTATCAAAACAGCATCTATTTGTTTTAATGCTGTGGCGCGGTCGCCATGCACCAGAGGAAAGGAAAACACATCCATGAAACTCGCATCGGCATAAAACACTCGTTTTTCTTCAAATTTTTTATTACCCGCTTCGAGCAGTACGCTGTTGCTTAGCCCTAAACGCACCGTATTTTTAACAACCGGCATTTCTGCCTTTAAACCTGCTGGCATACCTGCCGAGTTAGCCGCGCTTTTTGAATCACCAAATTCGCTGGTTATACGATAGATTTGCCCGGCATTTTTATGGAACTTGTCGTAGCTCAATTCATTTTGCACCCAAAGCAAAATCAGGATACCCGAGGCCAGGCCTATTGCCAAACCTGATATATTGATGATTGCGTAAGCTTTGTCCTTTATTATATTCCGGTAGGCGAGTTTAAAATATGTTTGCAACATGGCCATTTAATTTTCAAGGTAAATAATTATTTTTCTTTTAGGTTGCCTTTTATAGGTTGACGCAGTAATCTGCGGAACTTGATGCGATTCAGCGGATTTGATCCGCTCCGTTAACTTTGCAAAGCTGCGATTTATATCCTCTTTGGATGCGGGTTCGTCAATTATCAAATCCGCCAGTAGCCGTAATACCGCGAATGCCTCAGGATCTTCCTTCTCCAGGAAATCATCCAGTTCCTGTGATTCGTCGCAGGTTGACTTTTTACCCGCCAGTTTCAGCATGTGATTTTCAATTTTCATTTTAATAAACCGGACTGATGTATATCTCAAGCAATACAGCAACTGTTACCATGCTATTTAAATTCCATGCCAAATGCATAATATATTGATAATAAATATCTTATAAAACAAACCTTACCAATGCCGTTCGAAAACGTTACAACGACTGTGCGGTTTTATCAGTTGTGATTCGGCCAGAAAAAGCCATGCCCGTATAAGACCCTGCCATCCAAACTTTTCCTTTTATGTTTCTTATTATTTTAATTGATACGCATATCACGCTGTATTAAAAATAATTTATTTATAGTTAAAACATTAATTGATTATTAAGCAATTTTTAATACGCGGCTATAATTTGCATTTAAAACCTACATCCAAGTCTTTTCAAGATCATTAGCTGTATTAACCATCATGCGAACATTTATTCTGAAGCCTCCTTAAAGCGGGAAATAATTCCAATAAATATTTACTAATACCTAACCAATACAAAATCATTATGAAAAAAATCAATATAATAATATTCGCGGCCCTTGCTACTATGGTAATCAGCTGCAAGAAAAACTCCCCCGAACAGTCAAATGCGTTGGGCAAGATCAAGATCAATTCAAGGTCATTTGCGTCTTCGCCGGGCGATGTTGTCGGCAAAGTAGTTGTTGGCTACCAGGGATGGTTCGCGGCAATTGGCGATGGCTCACCGATAAACGCCTGGTGGCATTGGTCGCAAAACCAATCGCAGGCTCCCTCAACAAACAACCTGGGGTTCAAATCGTGGCCCGATGTACGCGACTATACCAGTACTTACCAAACAGGGTTTGCAAATTTAAACAATGGGCAGCCCGCCAAACTATTTTCATCTTTTACCGATCAGACGGTTAACACCCATTTTCAATGGATGCAGCAGAATGGTATCGACGCGGCAGCATTACAGCGGTTTAATCCCACCGGCTCGGAAGGACCGGTTCGGGATGCAATAACTGCGAAGGTTAAAACTGCGGCAGAAACTTATGGCCGTAAGTTTTATATTATGTATGATGTAACCGACTGGACAAATATGCAATCGGAAATAAAAACCGATTGGACCAATAAAATGTCGGCCTACACTTCCTCATCAGCTTATGCAAAACAAAACGGCAAACCTGTAGTATGTATCTGGGGATTTGGTTTTAACGATAACGATCATCCGTGGACCGCAGCAGTATGCCTGGATGTGATAAACTGGTTTAAAACACAGGGTTGTTATGTTATCGGCGGGGTACCAACGCAGTGGCGCACCGCACCAGCGGGGCAGGATTCAAAGGCGGGCTTTTTGGCTACCTATTCCGCTTTTAACATGCTCTCGCCCTGGATGATTGGCCGTGTTGCCAACATAGGCGACGCCGATAATTATTACAACAATGTAATATACCTGACCAGGCCTATTGTAACAGCAATGGTATCGACTATCAGCCATGTGTGTTGCCCGGCGATTTACAGGCACATCAAAGGGTACACGGAGATTTGATGTGGCACGAATTTTATAACATGGTAAAACTAGGCTGCCAAAGCATCTATATATCAATGTTTGATGAATATAACGAAGGTAACCAGATCGCGAAAACTGCGGAAAGTTCAGCTTTTGTTCCGGCTGGTTCATCCTTCGTAACCCTGGATGAGGATGGTACAGCGTGCTCCGCTGATTATTATTTAAGATTGACCGGAGATGGTGGTAAAATGCTGAAGGGGCAAATTTCACTCACAGCTACCCGCCCTACGCAGCCCGTGGTAAGTAGTGGCAGTGTTGCACCTATAGGGCAAACGGTAACCTTTAAAGGTTCAAACAATTTATATGTGAGCAGCGAAAACGGAACGCAGCCCATGAACTGCAACCGCACTACGGCCCAGGGCTGGGAATCGTTTGTAGTTGTTGATGCCGGAGGCGGAAAAATTGCATTACAATCGCAGGGAAAATATGTATCATCAGAAAATGGCGTCCAGGCAATTACCTGCAACCGCACATCAGTTGGCCCCTGGGAACAGTTTGATTGGGTAAGCAATGCCGACGGAACAGTTTCTTTGAGAGGAAGCAACGGCCTGTATGTTTCGAGCGAAAACGGCACCCAGGCCATGACCTGTAACAGAACTTCCATTGGGGGATGGGAATCCTTTAAAATAAATCAATAGCCAAATACGCTAATGATCTTTGAAGAGGCCATATCATTTGATTATGATATGGCTTCTTTTATTTGTTTTCAATATTGGATTTGTTGGGTGAACGGGAATCTATTAGAATACCTGGCAGTGATTTTAGGTACTATATGTTATCAAATGTGTTTACCCCATTAATTTAGTTAGCTCCATCTGATCAAAAAACAAGGTATCTTAGTTAGTAAGATTCCAGCATCTTGTTTAAAGATAAAGACCTAAATATTTAACCGATGATCTTACATTTATTAAAAAAATATGAAACAAGAATTTATGTTGTATATCCACAATGCGGGTGATGCAAAAAAAGCACTTTCAGCAGATCAGCATCTCGCTTTTATAAAAAAGTGTGAGACTTACATCGGCTTATTAAGAGCGGACGGCAAATTAATAGGCGCCCAACCTATCGTAAGGGAGGGTTATATCATTTCAAAAAATGAAAATACCTGGACACAGGTAGCAATCGACCCAAGTAAAGAGGTTCAGGTTGGTTATTACCATATTATAGCAACAGATATGGATGAAGCGATAGCAATCGCAAAAAATAATCCTGAATTTGAATATGTCCCCTCTGCAACTATTGAAGTAAGGCCAATAAAGGTAAAAGAAGAACAGACTAACTTTGTTTATCCCAAATAGAGCGCAGGCAGCTCATTTACTAATTTTTAATTCCATTAAATTAAGCTAACCGGTAATAAAAAGTAAAACCTGCTGCCTTCTCCTATCTTGCTTTCCACGCCTATTTCACCGCCTTGTGCTTCTATAAAATCTTTTGCTATCGCAAGGCCTAAACCTGTTCCTGAAACTGCAAAATCTGATCCCGGGACTTTAAAATATCTTTCAAAAATCCTCGGTAAATAAATTTCTTCTATTCCTTTTCCATGATCTTTAACTGAAAATTCAATTTTTGCAGAGGAATGTTTTTTTACCGTTACATCAATTGTCGATTTTTTTGAACTGTACTTTATAGCGTTGGTTAAGAAATTAATTAACACCCATGCAGTTTTATCCGGATCGGCCCAAACATCCGTGAGGTTTTTAGGGCACTTCAGGTTAAGCGTTATTTCTTTTTGTTCGGCAATAAACCTTATTGTTTCACAGGCGTATTTAATGATATTTTGAGGATTGGTATTTCCGAAATTCAATAATAATTTGCCTGTTTCAACCTGCCCCATATCTAACAATTCACTCGTTATTTTTAAGAGCCTGTCGCTGTCATCATTAATATTATTAATAAGTTCCTTCTGGAAATTTGTTATGGTTCCATACCGTTTATCTTCCATCAATTTCAAGCTCATTTTAAGGGATGAGATCGGCGTTTTTAACTCGTGCGATATGGTTGCAATAAAATTAGTTTTGGCCTCGTCCAGCTTATGAAACCGGGTGATATTTTTTAAAAATATAAAATACCCTATACGTTTTGATTCATCTTCATTTTTTCCCCATAAATGTCCGTCTTCAGGGGCGTATATCTCAAACAGCTCTCTTATAAAATAACTTTCCTTACCGTCAAGGTATAATTTCAAGTCATCAAAATGTTCAAATTCATTAATCAATTTAAAAAAGAGGTCGTTATCTGCGGCCGCCTGTTGTGCTGAACTGCCGATAATATCCTTTTCATCTATACCTAATAATTTAACAGCTATGGGGTTAACGAATGCCACTATCCCATTTTCATCAAAACCGATAATAGCATCTGTTACATTTCTTACAATCGTTTCAACCCGAAGTTTTTCATGCGTTATTTTTGCCTGGCTATTATTCTCGTAAACAAAAAGCCTGGCCGCCATTTGGTTAAAAGCTTCAGCCAGATCCCAAAATTCATTCTTATAGGTAAATGAGAGGCGCTTGTTGTAATTTTTGTTGGCAATTTCCTTTATGCCTGCAATAAGATCGTTAATAGGTTTGGTAACATAATTCGGAAATATAAGCAGGAAGAGAAACGCAATTATTAAACAAATTGAACTGATAAAGGCCACAATTAATATAGCCAGGTTCGCCTTGTTTTCCGCCCTTTTGTTTTTGTTCTCCATGGCGTTCATATTAACCTCCATGACGCCGTAAGCGGATTTTTGCATTTTAATCCGTAGCGCGGCAGCAAGAGCAGGGTTACTTAAAGACACCCGAAAACGCCTGAAGTCGGCATTAAGCGAATCTGCAAATGCCTTTTCTCCTGGTTCTGTTATGTCTGCCTCTTCACCTTTTATATTATTTTCAATTATTTTAAGCTGATTTTCATCAGGAAAACCCGGAAGATCAAGTACCTGGTTAATGTTTTTTGCGAAAACAAGCGAACTATAATTGTTTCGCAAGATGGCCTTAGCATCGTTTGAAAGCCTGTATATATAGTAGGCGGCAAGCGCTGAACTTAATAAGGAGATCAGAAAAAGGAAACCGATACCGGCCCTTAAATTGTTTTTAATGGTCATACAATTTATAAGTAGAAATTATTTGTTTCATAGGTAAAGGATTGATTTACATACCCACAAATAGCTATTCAACAATGCACAAATTGAGTTTTGATTAAGGCAAGTAATATGCCATCGCTACTGCGACACGTATTTATCATAATAACAACCTGACAATCAAATTATTAAAATAACGGTCCCATTTCTCTTGCGTGTGATATCTTGCCAATACGGATTGATGTATATTCAAATTGGCAAAGTTTTTCTGAACCGGGCTAAAACATCATATTTCAAGGCTTGCTCTTTTGCCGTTTTGATAAAAAGCCTTCTCAAAATGATGTTATTTTATTAAAGTGTAAAACTGAAACATTGAGCAATAGCTCTGAATTACAAACCTAAAGGCACAATTTATAAATCAGGCACATTTTTGGCATGGTTAGTTTCATCGCTTTGTTGTATATGTTTAAATGTAAACGGTGAATAAATAAATACCCCTAATAAAATGCTGTCAACCATACTAATTGTTGAGGATGAAAACAAATTCGGCGGGCTATTGTCGAGAATTATAGAAGCCGAAGGATATAACGTTTTACAAGCCCAATCTGCCAGGTCCGGTTTAAAATTCCTGGAAAATGAAGATATAAGGGTAGTGATCAGCGATGTTAAATTGCCGGATGCCAACGGTGTAGAGCTTGTAAAACGGATTAAGGACATGTACCCACATGTTGAAGTGATTAACCTTACGGCATTTGGCTCCATTAAAGACAGTGTAAAAGCTATGAAAAATGGCGCCTTCGACTATATTATGAAGGGCGATGATAATGACCGTATCATTCCGATAGTAAATAAAGCGGTTGAAAAGGCTAATTTACAGCTCCAGGTTAGCCAACTCGAAAAAAAGCTAAAACATCACCATACTTTTGATACCATACTTGGTAAATCAACGGCCATTACAGAAGCCATCACATTTGCAAGGAAAGTTGCACCCACCAATACCACTGCACTGCTGTTAGGTGAAACCGGTACCGGCAAGGAAATATTTGCCCAGGCTATCCATGAAGAAAGCGACCGCCGGAACAAGCCGCTGATAGCGGTTAATTGCAGTTCTTTTTCGGACGAATTGCTGAAAAGCGAACTGTTTGGACATTTGGCAGGCTCGTTTACCGGCGCTACAAAAGACAAAAAAGGTTTGTTTGAAGAGGCCGATGGGGGCACTCTTTTTTTAGACGAAATAGGTGAAATGAACCTGGACTTACAGGCCAGGCTGCTGCGGGTATTGGAAGATGGCACCTTTAACCGTGTAGGAGACTCAAAAAGCACCAAAGTTAATGTGCGCATAATTGCTGCCACCAATAAAGATTTAAAACATGAGGCTGAAAATAACAGGTTCAGGCTGGATCTCTTTTACCGTTTGGCCGTGTTTACCATCCACCTTCCTCCGCTTGCAGACCGTACAGAAGACATAGAAATTTTAGGAAATCATTTTTTAAAGGATTTTTCAAATAAACTTAACCGCAAAATTAAAAAAATGGATGATGCGTTTCTAAAAGCGTTGAACCAACATAGCTGGAAGGGTAATATCCGCGAGCTTAAAAATGTAATAGAACGGTCCGTCATAATCGCAAACGGCGATACACTTACTCCCGATCTGCTTCATTTTGATTTCTTTTCTGATAGCCTGGAAAATCAAGGATCAACTTTAAACCTGGCCACTATCGAGAGTCAATATATTCGTAAAGCAATGTCGCAGTCAAAAGGCAATAAAACCGAGGCTTCCAAATTATTGGGTATTGGGTTATCAACCTTATATCGTAAAATTGAAGACTATAACTTGTAAACCAGGTTATAATCCTTCAGCTTGCTTTCGTTTTTAAAAAGCACATCCCCTTCTCTCTTACTTCATTAAGTCCTTATTTTGATTGTTTGTTTATAAAACACAACCACAAAAAACAGGCTTAAACATATATCTCCCGTCTATTTTTCTCAATTACACCCACCTAACGCTGTCAAAAATTACACTTTTTTCTCATATTGGATTATTTTTCTAAAAAAAGAAGTACATTTTTTAGAAAACACACCATTTTATTTGCCAAAAACATAAAATTACCCAATTTATTGGGTTTTTATTTTCGATTTTAATAAAAAAGGCAAATTCCAGCTGACTAACCAGTCAAAAACTCAATTTTTCTTTCATTGTGGTAATCCAACAATGTCATTTTGGAGCATTTCGTCGCTTTCACTTATCCTAAATTTTAATCAAATTATTGATTAACAATCACTTAACTACTTTTTAAACCTATTGGCATTAAAGTGGCATAGGGGATAAACATTAGAATAAATAACATAACTATTATCAATCTAACTCTTAACAATTCAAAACATGAAAAAACTATTTACCCTTATTTTATTATTAGGATGTATTTTCCGGGCATCAGCCCAGACGAATAGCCCGGTTATTAATATGATGAAGGCTGACGCTGGAAACCTGAAAGCAGATTCCATCCGAAAAGCTGACTCTATAAAAAAAGCCATGGAAACGGCGACGCCTTTGGCCTATGCCGACTTTTCGTGGATTAACGGAAATAACCGCCAATCTTCAAAATTACTGGATAACGCCTACTTTACCGGCGATTTTACTTTCGATGTGAACTATACCATGTCGAACAATCATCCGAACGATAATTTGGTAACGGGATCAACCGCCTTAGCACGCAACGGCGAAGTCGACCTATCAATGTTGGCTATTGGGGGCGATTTCCATTATGCAAATGTACGCGGGCGTGTTATGTTGCAATATGGTACACGCGCTACAACGGTGCCACGAAATGATTATAGCGCGTACAGGGGCGAATATGATTTGCCAACTGCCTATCGCTACTTAAGCGAAGGCTATGCCGGTTATCATTTTGACGTATGGCATGGTATCAACGTTGATATGGGTGTTTTCATGTCATACATCGGTTTGATGTCTTACAACAACTTTGAAAACTGGTCCTATCAGCCATCTTATACTTCCGACAACACGCCATGGTTCTTTAATGGTCTCCGCGTTCAGTTATTTCCAAGTGTAAAAACCAAGATCGAACTTTGGGTTATCAACGGATGGCAATCTTATGGAAAGTTTAATAAAATGCCGGGCTTAGGTTTTGCATATGTAAACCAACCCAACCAACGCACCAAGATCATCTCTAATAACTATTTCGGAACAGATGTTGCCGGCGCACCGGATGTAAAAAGGTACCATACTGACAACTCGGTGGAATATTTATATTTCGATGCAGCGGATAAAAAGCTACCTGGCATTAAACGCGCGGCATTCACTTTCACTGCCGACTTCGGCTTTCAGAATGGTACCGCTCCCGGAAACGTCGTTTATTCACCCTTTGGCAAAAACGCGTCTAACTTCGTGAGCGCCATGGCATATAACAGGATTTGGTTTGGCGATCAGGCGAAATGGGGTTGGACTATAGGCGGCGGCGTTATGTCGAACCCAAGCCATTATTTATCAATAGTACCTCCGGGCCTTGCTACCGACTCATTTATAGCCGGTTCCACACCAGGTGCAAAAATGGCAGGTTGGGATGCTTCCACCACTATCGACTATATGCCTAATCAATTCTTAACCGTTCGTTTCGAACTGGTACACCGCTTTATGAACATCCCTTATTTCGATGGACCAGGCGGCGTTACTACAGGGCCAGGAGGCAATGGTTATCAAACCAACCCTCAAACCAGTTTCAATACAAACTCATACATTCCGAACCCGCCAACCATTGTAAATGCAGCGGGACAAACAGTACCTAATCCAAATTTTATTCCATACGATTTAGTGAAATCTGACAGCAGGTTTATCATTGCTTTGATAGCAAGATTTTAATACAAATAAAATCAAGTGCCATTATCTGAAAATGGCACTTGATTCCTGAAACAAAAGAATCAAGGCATACTCCAGTTCCATAATAATATTAACAGAATGTTTAACAATAAAATTAAATCAAAATGAAAGCTTCTAAATTAATGATCCTTGTGCCATTTATGGCATTCTTCATCCAAAGCGCTGTTGCAAATGGCCAAAGCGCAGGGTTATATTTAACACTCCAGGATTATATGAACCATAAACTAAGCTATGCTACAGCTGGTAATGACAAACTAAAAGTAAGCGGCCTTTTGGGTAGCAACACGGTGGTTTTAACCCATGATGGCAAAAAACAGGTTTTTGCTAAAAGCGACATATTCGGATACAGCAAAGACGGCCTGGATTTCCGCTTTTTTAAAAATGCCGAATATCGTATAGTTTCAAGCAAAGGTATACTGATTTATACCCGCACAACACTGGTACAGGAAGGTAAAGGGCCAAAACCTACCGAGCAATACTATTTTAGTTCGGGTTTGTCTGACCCAATTCAGCCACTTACCATGGCAAACATTAAAGGTGTGTACGCAAAGCATCCCAAATTTACTTATGCAGTTGAAAGCCTGTTTAAAAATGACGGTGACCTTGCAGCTTATGATAGCTATAACAAGCAGTACAAGATAGCCTGGCTGTATTCACAAAACGCCAATTAACAATCACTCAATCAACTATCTTACTATTAACACAATAATACCGAATGCATTATGGATAAAATTCCATTTGCATTTGGCAGATAAATTTATTGGTTATGCTACTAAAATTTAGTTTATCAAATTACCGGTCGTTTAAAGATAAAGCGACTTTAGATATGGAAGCGTGTTCAATAAAAGAATATGCTGAAAACGTATTTTCCTGCAAATACGGAAATCATCCTATTAATATTCTAAAATCAATTGCCTTATTAGGAGCCAATTCAGCGGGTAAAACCAATTTGTTTAAAGGCTTTAACCTAATGAGATACATTGTCATCAATTCGGCAAAAGAATCCGCACTCACTAAAACCTATCTTATTGAGCCTTTCAGATTAAGTACTGAAACCGAAAATAAACCATCGTTTTTTGAGTGTTCAATGATGATTGATAACGTCATTTACAGGTATGGCTTTAAAATAGATAACAAAGCGGTTGTTAGCGAATGGCTTTACATGATTGTGAAACGGCGCGAGGAAACAGTATTTATAAGAACTAAAAATCAATTTGAAATTGTTAAGCGGTTCTCAAATGAATATAAAAACAAGCTGCTGCTAATTACAGAATTAACACGCAGTGATGCTTTATATCTTTCGGTATTAGCACAATTTAATATTGACCTGGGATTGCAGATAACGACCTGGTTTGCCAAAAATATTATTTATGCTGAACCCAGCCTGGATGATGCCCTTAGCTATACAGCGGAATTGCTTGCAGACCCGAATTACAGTTCGCTGTTAAATGAGATCATTGAAAAATCAGACCTGGGTTTTAGCGGTGTTGAAAGACAGATGGATAAACAGGCAGAGCAAAAAACCTCCTATAGAAAATTCTCAGGGTTTAATAATTCCCAGCCTAAAATCAAACTTGGTTCAACTCATATTAAATATGATTCGAAGAACAGGAAAGTCGAAAATATTTCCTTTGAACTAAATAAGGAAGAATCATCCGGGGCACAAAAATTTATCGCGTTACTCGGTCCAATGATCAAAGTTTTAATGGATGGGGGTACATTTTGGATTGATGATTTAGATGCCAAAATCCACCCTTATATTATAACCATGGTGATGGATTTATTTAATTCAGATAAATACAATCAAAATGGAGCCCAACTGGTGTCTATCTCCTATAATCAGCAAATTCTCAAGAAATTAAGAAGGGACCAGATTGCTTTCCTTAACAAGGACGCATATGGAGCTTCTTCCATAACGGCCCTTTACATATTTAACCCAGGCGTTCGCAGCAATGCAATTTTCGACAAGGAATACCTTCAGGGCCAATATGGTGGGGTGCCAAATATCAGAGATGTATTCAATCTTGAGTTAAAACACAAGCCGGGTAAAAATGGAACGGAAGCTGCAAAAAAAAGCGCTCAACTAAATTAACGATAAACAGTAAACAGCAAAATTTAACGCATGGCAAAAATTTACAACAAGCCTTCCGCCCTTACAATTTAAATGGCATCCAAAAATCCATTACTTAATAACCATTCAAGTTCAATTTCTTAAGATTATGTTATTCAAACCCCCTATTAATTTACTATTTATCGGTTTGGTACTGTTCAGTTGCAGGCTTTTTGGACAAAGCCCGACAGGCGACACCGTTAAACTAACCGTTAAACAGGCCGAAGACCTGTTTTTAAAAAACAACCTTCAATTGATTGCCCAGCATTATAACATTGGTATAGCCGAGGCCCAGGTGATAACGGCTAAGCTGTTCCCTAACCCTGATTTCAGCGTTGCTACGGCCTTGTATAATACCGATACCCACAAGTTTTTTGATTACAGTGCCGGCCAGAGTGAATATTCCGGCAGTATCTCTCAATTGTTTACAACTGCGGGGAAACGGAATAAGAATATACAGTTGGCTAAGATAGGCGTTGAACAGGCTAAATACCAGTTTTTTGATTTGTTGAGGACACTGAAGGCTTCATTGCGCAGTGATTTTTTTACAATTCACTTTCAGCAGGAATCCGTCAAGGTATACGACGCCGAGATTAATACCCTGCAAAAGATACTAAAGGCATACAAGGAACAAAATGCGATAGGCAATATTTCCGAAAAGGATGTTTTGAGCATCCAGTCACAATTGTATTCATTGCAGGCCGAACTGGCCGGCCTGGTAGCGGGGATTGATGCCTCCATAAGCCAGCTCCAATTACTGATAAGGGCAAAGCCCGGAACTTACATTAAAACGGAATATAATTATGATATGGACGGGAAGGATATTTTGGCCACAGTGCCTTATCAGAAACTGCTTGACTCAGCCTATAACAACCGCTACGATTTGAGATTGGCAAAATCGGCCGTAACATACAACGATATAAATTTAAAGTATCAAAAGGCGCTGGCCGTACCTGATTTTAACCTGTCTTTGGGATACGACAAGGCTGGCGGAACCGTGCCAAATTTCACCGATCTCGGCATTGAATTTAATCTGCCGTTTTTTGACCGAAACCAGGGTGGTATTAAGCAAGCTAAATTAACGGTAGACCAGGGCAAGGTACAATTGCAGGGCCAGCAGGAACAGGTGGAAAATGACATAGCTGTTAACTATCTAACCGTCTCGCGTTATGAAAAACTCAGTAACGGTTTCGACCCCAAATTCAGGGCCGATTTTACCCACCTGATACAGGAAGTAGTTAAAAATTATGAGGTGCGGAATATCGGACTGATAGAGTTCCTGTATTTGTACGACTCATATAAAGTGAACGCGGTACAGTTAAATAACATCCAGCTCAGCCGTGTCACGGCGCTTGAGCAACTCAATTTTGTTACCGGAACCCCCTTTTTTAATCAATAATCTTCATCAGGATATTTAATAATAACATGAAAAAACAAATTTATAAAAGCAGCTTAATCATTGTTTCAATAACCTGCTTAATGCTTAACCTGGTTTCGTGTAAACACGAACAGGAGAGTGAGGTACGTGCTCCTTATGTCATTCCTGATTCAGCGTTTCAGAAACTGGCAGTAGATACAGTAAAAACATCCAATATCAGCTACGCCATTAAGTTTAATGGCATTGTAGATTACAATACCGATAAAGTTGCCAATATATTCCCGCTGGTGAGCGGCAATATACAGAATATCCGCGTAATGCCCGGTGATTATGTACACGCAGGCCAGGTATTAGGCACCATTAAAAGCCCTGAAGTTGCCAATTACAACGCAGCCCTGATTACTGCCGAAGCAAATGTGCGGCTGAACGCCAAACTACTCGAACAGCAAAAGCAGTTGTTTAAAAGCGGCCTGGCTTCGCAGGTTGATATTACCACTGCCGAAGTGAATTATGAACAGGCGGTTGCGGCTAAGGTAGCAGCCGAAAAAATATTAGCCATCAACGGTAATAATAGAAACGGTGATTTTGAGATTAAATCGCCCGTTAACGGTTTTATCGTTCAAAAAAATGTAACCAACGATATGACTGTGCGCGCAGATAACGGCGGCAACATGTTCACCATTTCCGATTTAAAAGACGTATGGGTGCAGGCCAATGTTTACGAGAGCAATATTAACAGCGTGCATGAAGGGGACCCGGTTGAGGTTACCACCAACACATACCCCGACAAAGTTTTCAAAGGCAAAGTAGGCAAACTGATGAATGTGCTTGATCCTGCAACCAAAGTGATGAAGATGAGGGTGGTGCTTGATAACCCGGACTATGCATTAAAACCACAAATGTTTGCTACCATCGCAATCAGCAACACTGTGAATAAAAAGGCTACATCTGTAACAAGCGGGGCGCTGATTTTTGATAATAGCCAATATTATGTGATTATTATAAAAGGGAAAAATAACATTGAGATAAGGCCGGTAGAGGTGATAACCAACAACGGGAAAACAGCTTTTATTAAAAGCGGTTTACAGCCCGGTGACAAGGTAATAGGTGCGGATGCGCTGCTCGTTTACTACTACAACTCATTAAATAGTTAAACTTCTATTATTAAATAATCCATAGATTATGAACAACTTTCTGAGAGGCATTATTAGCCTTTCCTTAAAAAACAAGTACCTCGTTTTATTTCTCTCTGCTGTATTAATTATAGCCGGGATAATAACTTTTAGAGGAATGCCGATAGAGGCTTATCCTGATGTTACCAGTACCCAAATAGTAGTGATTTCCCAATGGCCGGGCCAAAGCGCCGAACAGGTTGAAAAGCTGGTTACTATCCCTTTGGAGATCGCCCTTAACCCGGTTCAGAAAAAAGTGAGCCTGCGTTCTATCACTGTTTTTGGATTGAGTTTGATAAAGGTAGAATTTGAAGACGGCGTAACTGACCCTGAAGGGCGGCAGCAGATAATGAATTTATTAGGCAATGCCGATTTGCCGGGCGGTGTAAGTCCTTCGGTGCAGCCCCCCACCGGCCCTACCGGAGAAGTATTCAGGTACACCCTCAAAAGTTCTGTAAGAAACCCAACGGAACTAAAAACCATGCAGGACTGGGTGATAGAAAGGCGGTTAGAGGCCGTTCCAGGTGTTGCTGAAGTCGACGGTTTTGGCGGAAAATCAAAAATGTACGAAGTAACAGTCGATCCGGGAAAACTAGCCAGCTTAGGGATAACCCCATTAGATGTATTTACAGCTTTACAAAAAACCAACGTTAATGTTGGCGGCGACGTCATCAATCAAAATAACCAGGCCTTTGCTGTAAGGGGAATCGGTTTATTGAAGGATATCCATGATATAGAAAATGTCATTGTCAGCAACAACAACGGCGTGCCGCTGCTGGTAAGCGATGTGGCGACAGTATCGCTAACAAATGTGCCCAGGCTTGGCTGGATAGCACGGAACAACGCAATAATCCGTAAAGATGGTAAAAGAACAACAGCCGACGAGGAAGACGTTGTACAGGGCATCATCGTGATCCGTAAAGATGCAAACCCTTCCGTAGTAACCAAAGCGGTTAAAGAGGAAATTGACAACATAAACAATAATGTACTGCCTGCTGATACCAAATTAATACCTTTTTACGACAGGACCAATCTGATAGACTACGCCACACATACTGTGTTGCATAACCTGATAGAAGGTATATTGCTGGTAACCCTGCTGGTTTCATTGTTCATGTTCAACTGGCGAACAACGCTTATTGTTGCTATTATTATCCCCATGGCGCTGCTCTTTGCCTTCATTTGCCTGCACTTGATGGGGATGTCGGCCAATTTGCTTTCGCTTGGCGCGGTCGATTTCGGGATCATCATTGACGGAGCCGTGGTGATGGTGGAGGGTATGTTTGTGGTACTTGATCATAAAGCCCATGAGATGGGGATGGATCGTTTTAACAAAATGGTTAAAACAGACATCATTACAGATAATGGCGCCCAATTTGGTAAAACCATTTTTTTTGCCAAAGTGATCATCATTACCGGATTGCTGCCGGTGTTTGCCTTTCAGCGGGTAGAAGGAAAAATGTTTTCGCCCCTGGCGTACACGCTTGGCTTTGCTTTGCTAGGCGCTTTAATTACCACGCTTACCCTGGTGCCGGTGCTTATTAGCATGCTGCTTAATAAAAACGTACACGAAAAGCGCAACCCATTTGTACATTATTTAACCAGCTTCATGCTATCGGGTTTCACAAAAGCCTTCAAATACAAAAAAACTGTTGTTACGCTATCCTTAGTCGCAATGGCCATAGGCTTATACAGCTTTAAGTTTTTAGGTAGTGAGTTTTTGCCCAAACTGGATGAGGGCTCAATATGGTTAAGGGTGGAGCTGCCCTACAGCATATCGCTCGACAGATCAGTAGAACTGGCAAAACAGATACGTAAAACATTGCTGACTTTTCCGCAAATCCAATCTGCGATATCGCAAGTTGGACGGCCCGATGACGGAACAGATGTCCAGGGGTTCTACATTGATGAGTTTAATATAAAGCTGTACCCCGAGGATGACTGGAAACCAAAGATCACGAAGGACGAACTCATCAAACAGATCCAGGCGAAATTTCCAAACCTTGATCTTAACTTCTCACAACCTATTGAGGATAACGTGGATGAAGCGATTTCGGGTGTTAAGGGTTCTATTTGCGTAAAAATATACGGCGACTCATTAAATTACTCGGAACCTAAAATAAAGGAGATTTATAACATATTAAAGGGCGTGAGGGGTATGGACGATTTGGGCATTATAAAAAACGTTGGCTCGCCCGAAGTGGATATTACCCTTAACCAGCAAAAGATGGCCCAGTATGGCGTGGCTACTGCCGATGCAAACACAGTAATTGCTATGGCTATAGGCGGCCAGGCAGCATCTACTTTATACGAAGGCGTAAGGACGTTTGACATCAGGATCCGTTTCCCTGAAGCATATCGCAAAACCCCCGAAGATATTGGCAACCTGCTGGTGCCTACGGCAAGCGGAGCAAAGGTGCCCATAAAGGAAATAGCAAGCATAACCAAAAAAACAGGCCTTTGTTATTTGCTCAGAGAAGGGAACGAGCGGTTCGCCACCCTTAAATTTGCGGTGCGTGACCGGGATATGGGCAGCACTGTTGCCGAGGCGCAACAAAAAGTAAACGCGAAAGTGAAATTGAAACGGGGATACCGCATGGTGTGGCAGGGCGATTTCGAGAACCAGCAACGCGCGGAAAAACGCCTTACGCTGGTGGTGCCGATAAGTCTGGCGCTTATTTTCCTATTACTTTTTGTCATGTTCGGCAATTTTAAAGACGCCACATTGGTGTTCCTGAATGTGCCCTTTGCTATCGTAGGCGGTATCCTTGCATTGATGATTACCGGGACCAATTTCAGTATTTCGGCGGGTATCGGGTTTGTTGCACTGTTCGGTATTTGTATCCAGGATGGCGTATTGCTGATGACTGTTTTCAAACAAAACCTGGAAAAAATGAAGGGTCAGCACCAGTCGCTTTACAGCTCAATGAAACTTGGCGTAAATTCAAGGATAAGACCTGTGATGATGACAGCGCTGATGGCCGCCATAGGACTACTGCCTGCCGCTTTATCACATGGTATAGGTTCCGAAAGTTCAAGACCGCTGGCCAGGGTGGTAATAGGCGGCATTCTTTGTGCCATGGTATTTAGCCTCTGGGTATTCCCGCTCATTTTCGGATGGGCATACCGGAAAACTGATGAAACTACCAGGTAAAATGAATAAAAGAATTGTTATTGGTGGATACTAAAATCGGCACCAAATTCAACCAATTTTTATATGACGTAAATACCCCTGATTTAATCAATATTGTAAAAGGCGGTGCAACTCAAGAGTTGCACTTGCCGGATACAATTAAAAGGGATCAGGGTATTAAAATACAGCAAGTGTATAACCACTGTGTTTATTAGTTTTTGTAAATGGTCTCTAAAACTTATAAAAAATGAAAAAACTTATACCTTTTGGCGCGTTAATATTTATTGTAGCCCTTGCCCTCGTTTTCCCTTCGGTTAAAACTGTAACTATTCCTAATAATAAAATAGATTCCGGTGATACAGCCTGGATGCTTACAGCTACCGCGCTCGTGCTGATCATGACTCCTGGCCTCGCATTTTTTTATGGTGGAATGGTGACTAAGAAAAATGTTTTGTCAACCATGCTGCAAAGTTTTGTATGTATGGGGGTGATCACCGTTATATGGGTAATATTTGGATTTAGCCTTGCCTTTGGCGATTCCATTGGTGGTGTTATCGGCGATCCGCGTACCTTCTTTATGATGAAAGGCATGCTTGGAAATGCTACATGGAAACTTGCACCAACAATACCGCTGGTACTATTTGCAATGTTCCAATTAAAATTCGCGGTGATTACACCAGCTTTAATCACCGGCGCCTTTGCCGAACGGATACGTTTTAATTCATATATTATATTTATATGTCTGTTTTGTGTATTTATTTATTGTCCGCTTGCCCACTCAACCTGGCATCCCGATGGTTTATTAAATAAATTGGGCGTATTGGATTTTGCAGGCGGTACAGTAGTACACATGTCTGCAGGATGGGCGGCCCTTGCATCAGCACTTTATTTAAAGAAAAGGAACGAAACCGTTCACTCGCCAGCAAGGATAAGTTATGTATTATTAGGTACCGGATTACTGTGGTTTGGCTGGTTTGGCTTTAATGCGGGTTCTGCACTTGGCTCCGGTACACTTGCAGCCACCGCCTTAGCGACCACCACAACCGCATCGGCAGCAGCGGCCATGGCATGGATATTCTTTGATATTATGTGCGGCAAAAAACCATCGGTTATGGGAGCATGTATTGGAGCAGTAGTTGGTCTGGTCGCCATTACTCCGGCGTCAGGGTTTATTACAATATCCCATTCATTAATTGTTGGTATTGTGGCTGCTTGTGTGAGTAATTTGGTTGTATTATGGCGATCAAAGACGTCAATTGATGACACACTGGACGTATTCCCTTGTCATGGGGTTGGCGGCATGGTTGGTATGCTGCTTACAGGGGTGTTTGCCCATAAAAATGTTAATAGTGGTAACTTAACAGGAAACGGCCTGTTTTATGGTGAAACTCACTTGTTTTATGTTCACATTATAGCATTGGTAGCCGTATCTGCATTTGCTTTTTTTGGTTCGTTGCTTTTGCTGAAAATAACGGATTCTATAAGCCGGCTAAGAGTATCGGCAGATGAAGAAATTGCCGGGTTGGATATTACTCAACACGATGAAGGATTATAACTGACAAAGCATTAAAATATAATGGCTCAGATTTTCTCTTTGATTTTCTGAGCCAAAAAATTTCCCAGGTATTTCGCCCTGTGCCATTGCAATTTCATTCAACTTTTGCAGTAGTCGTGCTACCGAAAAGTTCTCGTCTGTGTATGATAAGGGTAATAAAAACCTGTCATGCAAACAGCTCCATCACAGGTTTACCCAACCCATCGGGCGTTGTGTAGAACGGGCGTTTCTCCACAACGTAATTGGTATCGGGTGCTATGCCCAGCGCATGGTAAATGCTTTGGTGAACCTGGTCTATCACTATTGGATTTTCAATTGTTTTGCACGGCCTTTCATCAGCCGTTTTTCCATATACGCTGCCTTTTTTTATGCCTCCGCCAAACATCAGCATTGAACCAGCCCCGGTAAAGTGCCTGTGCATTCCGTAGTTTTTAATATCCTGGATCACATCCGGCTGGATCACCTGTTCCGGAACTTTGGCGTCTGGCCGTCCCTCAACCATCATGTCCCGGCTAAATTCACTGGCTAAAATCACCAGGGTTCTATCCAGTCTGCCAGTACGCTCCAAGTCCTTGATTAATTGTGCTACAGGGCCGTCTATTTGTTTTTTCATATCGATGGCCCTTGTATAGCCATTATCATGTGTATCCCAATTTTTAAAAGGTTCGTATTCGGTAGTTACGCTTATAAACCTCGCCCCCTGTTCGGCAAGCCGACGTGCCATCAGGCAACCCAACCCGAATTTACCGGTATTGTAAACGTCATAAATATGTTTCGGCTCCAAACTCAAATCAAACGCTTTAGCCTCTGGCGACCTTAATAAAATATAAGCCTGTTCCATTGATCTTTTCAGCGACTCCTTCTGATAATCGCTACCAAACTCCCCTATTGGGCTGTTGCTTATCAAATCGTGATAAAGCTCGTTACGTTTTTCAAACCTGGCGGATGTCATTCCCACCGGGGGTTGCACGCTCTCCAGTCCTGATGATGGATCCGGTACCAGGAACGGTCCGAATTCATTACCGAGGAACCCCGCTGTATGAAAAGCTTTCAGCTCCTCCCCCTCGCCCAACGTAAACCGTTGCCCAATATCTACAAATGCCGGAATGACCGGATTTAACGGGCCTAATTCCTTTGCTATCCATGACCCGATATGGGGCGCAGAAACGGATTGAGGAGGCTTATAACACGTATGCCAATGATACTGATGCCTGGAATGCAGGATGCTTCCCATATCAGCAGCCATATATGACCGGATGAGCGTGCCTTTGTTCAGTACATTCCCAATTGATTGTAATCCTTCGGAAAAGTTAATCCCGTCTAACACTGTAGGCATCGGTTTAAAAGTACTTAACACGCTATTTGCCTGCATCCCCTTTGTAAAGGGCGTATATCTTTTGGGGTCGAATGTTTCGGTATGAGCCATGCCGCCAGCCATCCAAAGTAAAATAACCGTGTCCGCAGTTGAATGCAGGTTTTTTTTGTTGCACGATGTCAATAAATTGGTTAGCGGAATTCCGCCAGCCATAGCCGCCAGCGCTGCCGTACTTGTATTTTTTAAAAACTCCCGTCTGTTCCAGTACATGTTAAAAAGTATTAATCAATTCCTAAATAGTAATTATCAATAAATAATTTGAAATTCTGGCGAAACAACTACCGCCCAAAACAGGTCCTGGATTGCGTCGGTATTTGGCGACATACCTAACGATTTTTTAGCCACAGCAAATTCCTTTTCTGAGGGTAGCCGGCCCAATGCCCTACTGTATAATTCTTTAATCAACAGGTTAGGATCAGAGTATTGTCCCTGCCAACGCTGTGCACCCTGTTTCAGCACCGCGGTAAGCCTTTCGCCATTCGTTAGCTCCAGCGCTTGAAGCAAATTGGCTTGCGAGTCCCTGCTTGTGGCTACCGTTTCTCTATTGGGCCTTCCTAATGCGGTTAAAAATTCGTTATTCGCTACAAGGGACGCCCTTACAAATGGATATTTGACATTATCTTTATTTAACGCCTTATCGATGGGATTATATTTCATATCGTTCTCAACAAAAACAGGCGATATTACGCTGCTTACAGCATCTGTAAGCTGCTCGGCCGACATCCTTTTTCGTAACATCCCTCGGAATTTATAATTTGGATTACTCACAAAAGAGACTTCCTTAAAGGCCACAGAGGGCAATTGATAGGTTCGGGAAGTAGCTATTTGATAAATCAATTCCTTCAAATCAGCTTTGTTAGCCACAAAGTTAAAGGCCATCCAATCCAGCAGATCCTGGTCCCAGGGGGCGTTATCCATAACATCTACCGGCTCCACAATACCGCGCCCCATCATTTGTGCCCATATTCTGTTCACAATGGTCCGGTATAATCGCCCATCAGCAGGCTGCACTAAGTTCTCTGCCAATTCACGCTGTTTTTCGGCGGATGACGCCTTACTATTTATAGTGCCCAGTTGCTTCCAGAGCATTCCTGCATCTACGTATTTTCCGGTTGGCTTATCACACCGGTTTATTTCTAATGTACTATCGGCAAACACGTTGGCAAAAGCATAAGCATCAGTTAGTTTCCAATCGCTAATAAAACTATTATGACATGAATTACATTTTAAATTTAACCCCAAAAACACTTGTGAAACATTTTGGGCTGCCTGCATTTCGTTTTTTTGACTTGCATTTACCACACCGCGCCATCTTATACCCGCCACAAAACCTTTAGATGCCTCAGTTGGACTAATTAATTCTTTTACAAACTGGTCATAAGGCTTGTTGTTTCTTAATGATTGATACAACCAGTTTGTAATATTAAACCTTCCGCCGGTTATGTACCCGGTTCCCGTATAATCGTTTCTAAGGGCATCGTTCCAAAAACTTAACCAGTGCATTGCATAATCATCTTTCCTGTTTAGCAGCTCCCTAACCCAAAGTTCTCTTTTATTTGCGCGGGTATCATTTGCAAAGCGATCAAAGTCCGATGGAGCGGGCACTAAACCTATTATATCCAGGTAAATCCGTTTTAAGTAAATATGGTCGTTTACAGGGTTAGCCCATTTTATATTGTTTTTTGCAAAATATTTATTGGTCCAAAGATCAACAGGATTAGAAAGGTTGCTTGTTGCTGCAGGTAAAGCCGGGTTGCGCGGTTCAAGCTTAGCTACGCGAAAGATAACCTGCTTACCATCATCCGGCCACGGGGCACCCTTATTTATCCAAAATTGTATGAGCGCAATATCTGTACTGGATAGCTTTTTACCCTTGCCCGGCATAACATGCTTATCGTCCTGAGCTAATGATATGCGTTTGTACAACTCACTGTTCGATGCGTTTCCTGGTAAAATTACCGCGCCATCTTCGCCGCCTTTAAATGCCATGTGTTTTCCATCTAACCTTAAATCGCCCTTCATTTTTTCCGCCCCATGGCATTGGTAGCAGTTGTGCGCAAAAATGGCGCGCACATCCGTATTCAATTCCATTTCCTGCTGTTTGGTTAATTTGGCAGAATCAGATTTAATGGCCGCCAAATTAAATTGTCTGGCAGCAACCGGTTCATAATCCTTATCCCAGGGCAGGGTGCTTGATAAAAAGTTATCGCCATGGGTGAGGCTGGCGCCAAAATGGCCGGCTGCCGATACACCTATGGCGGTGGTAAAAAGCACAATGCGGTAAGCCCCAATAAGGCCGCCTCGCGTACGAATCAAATAAAGCATTCCCAACACGGCGGCGCTCAGCCCGGCCATTATAAAGCCAAGGTATTGGTGGATTTTAAGTATCTGGCCATTGTAATCGCCGTGTTGATAAAGCAACCATCCGAAGATAGCCGAGATAATTGCAGAAACCGCGCCGGTTAAAATAAGTACGTTTATGGCCGGGCGGAATTTTGACTGGAAACTTTTTAGCGTGAATAGTTCAAGTATTGCAGCCAGCAACAACAGGCTTACCGGGAAATGCACCGCCAGCGGATGCAGCCGACCTAAAAACTCCCAAAGCCAAAATGCTTTTTCTGTAGTCATATATAAATTGTTAGATGCCTTTCAAATAGGGGCTTTAATGGTTAATTGGTCATCTAATATAGTATATAGCCCTGTAAGATATATTCGCTGGTTATTAATATATCAAAAAATATAAAAGATTTATCAAATAAAACATAGATACGTTAAGGGGCTATGAGAAATCAAAAACGACTCCGGAGCCACTTATAAATACCCCACCTAAGGTATTGACAATACATATAGCTTACGGCACAAATCAAAATTACCAGATTATTGGTTGTGTTTATTGTGGTCCAAACGGACCGAAGCAAGCACATAGCTACTGAAAAAAAGCGACACACGGATTGTCGGAGCCTGGTGCTGCCATGTTCTTATAATGATCGATATTGATCCTCTTAACGATGTCATTTACAATACGGACGGGATGCCCTTTTGCTACAAGTTCATCCAGGGTAGGCGGAATGGCCTGGATCTGAATCGATAGTATGACTTGAAAACTTGTTTTTAGAGATCATAGATCTCCATTATTTATACCTAAATATCTGAAATTTAAATGAGTATCCAAATTATTTAATGAAAAATACCCGCTTTTTTATTCAGGATTTCAAGATTACGACTTTCGTAAACCATTGCTTTTCATCTTGCTTAAAAATTCAGGCGTGACGCCTATGTAACCGGCGATGTACTTTTGTGGCAATTTCATCATCAGGTCAGGATATTTGTTATAGAAATTCCAATATCGCTCTTCTGCACTGAGGCTGAGAATTTGTCTTTTACCTCAGGAAGTGTAGGGCCGTTTGGTCCTGTCGGAACGGACGCAGGATAAATGGCAGGGATATGCAACAATTGGGATGCTTTGTATGCCACAACATTAAAAAAGGGGATAAAAATGATACAGTTATTAAAAAAAGAAGACCAGTTTAATAGAACTATATTCAATGGTAATTTTATTGCAAACAAACCGGTAGCTAATGGAGCCCAAGATAATGTTAAACCATATTCCAGTCTATTTTATTGGAGTCACGCACGAGCAATTGACCAATGTGAGTTTGGATTGCATCCGCACGAAGGGTTTGAAATAATGACTTTTGTTTTAGATGGAAATGTATCACATTACAACACGGCAACAAAAGTTTGGACACCGTTAGAAACAGGAGATTTTCAAGTTATTCAGTCAAATAGCGGAATTCAGCACCAGGAAAGAATTACTAAGGGAACACGGAACTTCCAAATTTGGTTTGATCCTAATTTTAATGAAGCAATAAAAAAAGCGCCATCATATACAGATTATCATTGCAAAGATTTTAAACCGATAATTGAAGATGGAATTAAAACAATTATTTATGTCGGAAAAGGAAGTATTGCCAATGTGCTTACGCCGGGTTTATCAATCAAACGCCTTTTTTTCGATAAGAAAAGTAAGTATAATTTACAATTAAATAAAAATAGTAGTTATACGTTTTATGTTTTAAAAGGCGATACCGTCATAGATGGTAATGCTTTAACATCAGATGATGCGGTTCGAATCTCAAATCTTGAAAACCTGGAAGTGGAGTTTGAGATAGACGGTGAATTGTTTTACATTGAAACGCCTTTAGTTCCAAATTATAAAACGATTTGGAGCTAATTGAGAATCATATTTTGAGTATTTTTCAGTAACAATGTTTCTCGAACTCGAACCAGCACTACCTGGAAACAAACGATTTTCTTATTTAACGATATTTTATCGAATCAAAAAAACCTGATAAAGTCTTTATTTATCAGGAGTCTTCTAGTTAGGTACTAGCCAATAAGAAATGGTTGCTCCTAAAAAGCACGCATTTCTTTTTTACATTCATTGTAATTAAATAATTTTACTATCATGGAAATAGGAATAGACAGTTTTGCTTCAGCAATGTATGGCACTCTTAATACATTAAGCAGTGTGGATGCTATGGAGCAATTGCTCCATAGGATTGAGCTGGCCGATCAGGTCGGGCTTGATGGTTTTGGTATAGGTGAACACCATAAAAAAGAGTTTTTAGATTCGGCGACGGCTGTTATCCTGAGCGCAGGTTCCGGAATAGCAAACAATTAATTCCATAACACTTTGACCATATTGATTTATTGATTATTAATTCCGTTTTTTTTAATTGCCTACACAACGCGGTGCTCCAAAGCGCACGGAGCAGCCTGATCAGGCCTCCCGGAATATCCACCTAGTGCTACAAATTAAACCAAATTTGTTAACTAATATCCTGGATTTGGGGTTAAGTTTTTATTCAGATCACGCTCTCCTCCATTAATACCCTCTGATAGTACCGTATACTCCGTATGATTGATCTCCAATGTCATACAGTGGGCGGAGTGAGTAAATTCTCCCCTCGTCAGCTAAATGAAATAGGTTGTTATCGGATACTGACAGGTTTTTCAGGATCTCTTCCTTTGTTCCTTTTAAAATGACCTCAGATGCGGTCTCAAATGCCAGGAGATTGGGACCGTAAAATATGGCCACTACTCTTGGATCATCAGGCATAGCCTTGATATAAAAATTGTAGTGGAAAACCAGTTTTATTTTTTCATTGTTCTTCCATTTACGATTTATACTGTAATAGGATGAAGGCGAAACATTTGCATTCTGCCTTTGGTCATTGACATATATATCTACTTTTCCTGCCCAGGCGGGAATTAAAAAATTAAGATTAAAAACCACCTTCTTCTTTGCTGAAACAGTAAATTCTACCGTGGAGTCTGTGGGAAAATTGCCTTGTTGCTCCAATACTATACCTTTTTCAGTCCATGCAACTTTGGAGGGAATGTACAGGTTAACCCACAAATCAGAATGGCCATGAAAATAAATTCCTGAATTTAATAAAGCAAATGCCTCGATGCTTGTGCCGTTGCAGCAGCGAAAATCATTCTCTTTTAAAAAAGCCTTAACTCTGGGAGAACCAAGCGGTAAATGATAAACATTATTTCCTGTGAGGGAATTTTGTGTTGGCAACACTGCATTGTAAAATGCATTCATGTACTCGTTGGCATAGATCGGATTGGCTGTCCATGAAAAAAGCGTTGAAGTTAGTTTCTGCGTGTTGTGTGTTACACATGATTCTGCAATCTCATTTGTCATCGTATTGCTGAGATGGTCAGGCACGCCCCAATGTTCTGCAGCGAGTGATGTGGGTGTGACAACATTAGGCCGTGGCCCGCTGCTTGATCCGTTTGCATAGGCGTGATGCTTAATGAGCATATCCCAGAAATTCACTACAGCATCATGGTATAAATTTTCCTGCGTAATGGAATATCGCTGAGCAAATCCATTGACCAATACTAAATGCGTATTGGAGTGCAGCCCATTCAAAATATCTTCGTTCTTTGACAGAGGAACGGCAAACCAATCACGGTCGAATATTTTCGCGAGTGCCAGGTGCTTAGGGTCTTTTGAAATTTTGTAGAGTTTATATAAAACATCGTTCATTGCACCGGATTCGTTTGCAGGATTCGCCTCTGGGGTGTAAAGTACCTTTTCAATGGTTTCCTTATCAAGCCTGGACATTCTGTTATTGACATAAGCCGCCATTTCCACGACCATCACATATGCCTTTTTGTTTTTGGTACGCACAAAAACATCCAGCAGGCCCTGCATGATCTTGTGATAAGTATAATACGGTGCCCATACACCACCATAGTTTCTTTCCAATATGTCAAATTCGCTTTCCGGAAATGCGCTTAAGTAACCGTTGCCCAAAGCTTGCTGGCATTTGTATAATTCGTCTATCATATAATTAAGCCGCTTGCTTAATAATGTATCGTGATACTTTTCTACCAATAACGAAGCGGCGGAAAGATAGTGTCCGGTGAAATGGCCTCTCAATCCAACATCCGGTGCTTCCCAGCCTTCAAGAGGCTTAGCGTTAGAGGGCAATTTTGCATTTACCCTAAAATTGTGTAATAACCTGTCGGGGTCAAGAGATTTAACATACCTTGTGTTCAAGTCTTCTCTTTGTTTTATCCATGACGGTTTTAATACAACCGAAGCATAAGGGAAGGGCTGCGCTTTCCCGATGGCATTATTGACCTCCTGGCCAAATGTTTTTAAATAACCAAAAATGCATAATATTGCAACCGCTAATAATCTAATTTTCATCACGAATTTTTAATTTGTTTTATAAGATCAATCAGCACCAATGAGGTATCACGTCCTGTAAGCATAATAACAGTAAGACATATTTTTTCAATTTTTTATTTTTTTTGCGTTCGTTAATTTACCCTGCTTTACTTTTCCTGGGAAATGGAATCTGTTATATGAAAAAAGTCAAAGTCAACCGCTCCCCCTATATTTTTTGTAGCATAATTAAACAAAGCAAAACGATAGCCCATAAAATGCGGGAAGGTATAGGCCATTTTTAATTGTGTGCCCAATGGTATCCATGTTTTCCCGTCGAGGCTATAAAAAAAGTCTGCCACGTCTTTTCTGTTCGTAAAATCGCATTCCGCCTTAAAGTATACTACCTTTTGGTTTAAGGGGATTTTTTGTACTTCCACAGGTTTTCCGGTGCTTGCATTGATCATTACGACAGCTTTGCTATCCCCGGTTATTTTTACACCAGCCAACCCGTAATTTTTTTGCAGAAGGCCCAAACCCGCAAAATCACCATCTTTCATTTTAGCAATATCGAGCGATACCGAACCCGAGCAAACAGGCCCAATAGTGCGTTGTGTCAATGAATTTCGTGCCATCACAAAATCGGTGTCAATCCTGCCAGTGGTGAGTCGTAAATACCCTTTCCGCGCTGTAACAGACCACAAACTATTATCCGGGTTATGGTTCCATTGCCAAACCAGTGGTAATGCCAGTTCGCCTTTTTTACGGGTAAACTCGTCCGAAGCCACAATGCCTGGGATCAAACCTTTACTGGCCGGCAGGTCGAGTGTATCCAGCACTTTGCCGTTGGTGCCCAAAACGGGCCATCCATCCTCCCATTTTACAGGTACCAAATAGGGAATACGGCCCACCGAGCCATAATCACGGAACAAATAAGAATACCAGGCTCCATTTGGCGCTTCAACCAATCCACCTTGCGCCACGCCCAGATCCTGTAGCCCAATTCGTCCTTCGTACGGGCCGGTGATTTTATCTGCCCGGTGGATTATAACAGTGCGTACGTGGCCCGGTGGCCATGTAATATTGAAAAGATAATATTTGCCGTTTATCTTAAACAGCTGGGAGCCCTCCGGACCGAGACCAATGCCGCCCGAAGGCACGTTTGCCTTTTTAATGATAACCTGGTCTGTTCCGCCAGGCTTTATGCCGGAAAGGTCCTTGTTTAATTCAACTAACCTTAAATCTCCGCTCCCGCTGATCATATAAACCTTTCCGTCATCATCAAAAAACAAGGAGTGATCACCCAGGTCGGGGGCAAATGACATGGCTTTCCACGGACCTTTTTCAATGTTTTTAGTGCTGTAAATGTGCATTTTGCCGGTATTTGCAGAAAATGTGCTTACATAATAGGTGCCATTATGGAAACGAATAGAACTTGCCCACGAACCCTCCCCATATGCGTTTTTGCCATTTGTGAGATTTAATGCATCAACGTTTCCTAACGTATCATATGCATAACCCACCGTCTTCCAGGTCACCAGGTCGTTCGACTTCATAATCGGTACACCAGGACTCATGTGCATCGTTGTGCTGCTCATGTAATAGCTATTACCTACACGCTCTATTGATATGTCCGGTACATCTGCATAAATAATGGGATTGGTGGCTTTTTGTGCGTATAAACACGGCACTACAAGCGTGATAATTAAGGCCGTCATCCATAGCCTGTAAATGGTATTTCTCATATTCACATTTGTTTTTTTGTCCTGCTATTCTTAGCTGGTTTCAATTACTTAGTTAATATATTTATTTGAAGTACGCTTACCGAGTAGGCATCGAATGTTCGTGTAAATTTTTTACTGATCCCGTTTACTTTGCTGGTAACCGGAACTATTTTTTTTGGGTCGCTGATCGTATTTGTGTCCTCGGGCTTGTCGCCTTTTATTACTACCAGCATACCTTCTGGTGATAACTTTCCGGCGCCATTTAAGTTGATGTCAACCGATTGAGGCTTGCCTGTTGCATTTACTACTTTAAGAAACAGTTTTCCTGTTTTGGTGTCCCGGGTAGCTACATAAAACATGGCTGGTATGGGTTCGGGTATTTTGTTCGCCGCGCTGTCGGTTTTATTAGCCGGCCGCGTTTGGGTTGGTATATTTACACCAGCCACAGGAACTAACTTATTACCAATATAGCTGTTAAACATCTTCTGCACGTAATACGATGGTGACCCATAGCTTGTCAATGCATCATAACCTATCAGGTCCGAATCCCACTGCCATGCCTTTGGCGCGGTTGCCGTTGCTTTATTTATATTTACAAACAACGGCGCGTAACATGAGCGGATAACCACGTCTGAGTTGCGTTCCATACCCGTCATCCAGGCGGCATCTCCAAGGGCGGCATTTAAATTGGTGGTGGGTATGCCTTCCCGGGTTGCCCATTCACCTACAAAAACTTTATATCCTTTGCGGTCGTAGTTATCATAATGTGCCGCATCCTCTTCCATTTCCCAGGCAGTGCGGTAATAATGTTCATCTACAATTTCGGGCTTGCGAATTGTTAATTTACCTCTTCCTCCAAGCCAATCTTTACCGCCGATGCTAGAAATACAGTGCAGGTTAGGGTATTTGGCTTTAATGCCATCACAAAACTGGGCAAAACGTCCATTGTAACTGCCAGAGTCGTCAAACCCGTCTTCGTTACCAATTTCCACATAGCTGAGTTTAAAAGGTGCCGGGTGCCCATCTGCCGCGCGCTTAGCGCCCCAGTATGTGTGTACGTCGCCCGTAACATATTCAATTTCATCCAGCGCATCATCTACATATGGCTTTAAAAGCGGGCCTGCATCCACATGGTCGCCGTCGAGCGAATAGCCGGCATGAACAGCAAGCAGTGGTTCCATTTTCAGGTCTTCGCACCATTCTAAAAACTCAAGTAAGCCCATTCCGTCGGTAGGGCGATAGCCCCATGAGCCAATATGGCCGGGGCGATTTTCAAGCGCGCCTAAAGTAGTTTTCCACGGAAATGCATCGGTCAATTTTGGGCCTTCAAGGAAATTACCGCCGGGAAAACGTAAAAAACGGGGTTTCATATCAGCCAATAATTTCATTATGTCTATCCGGTTTCCATTTGGGCGGTTATGATAAGTTGGCGGAAATAAAGAGACGAGGTTAAAATAATAAACACCGGTGCGGTTAGTAGAAATAACAAAACGGGCATCAGATGTTGGTTTAACATCAGCGCTTGTTGTTAATTTAAGTTCATATTTTTTCCAAAAGCTACTTTTTACCAAATTAATGATCCCCGAAGCATATACCGTTTTGCCATCATTACTTTCTATACTTACGGTTATAGGCCCGGCGGTATTATCAGCAATTACCGGAACAGCAACTGTAGGCTTGGGCTCCCAGGGGCGGGGGGGGAATGGCTTGTTGTCCGTACCCTTAATATAAAAAGAAGCGTTATAAGTTGTATTAGGCAAAACAGGTATGCCCCAATAACCTTCATTTGCAATACCTGCCCTACCACCGCCTGTATCCACCAAAAGTCTTAAACAAGTAGTTAACGCGCCATTAATTGCCTGGCGCTGCTGATCGACGGGTACATTGCCGGGGTTTGCGGCAACTAATTGAATTGTGGCCTTCGCGCCACCCTCCTTGATCAGGCTCCATGCTTCCGGCGTATTTGGGTTGTCCTTAAATATCCTGTTTTTTATCAGCTCAGCATACAAACCCCCATCGTACGAATGGTTGATCTCTTCGGTCATCAACCCATACAGTTGCGGACTTACGTTTGCGCCGGGTTTAGTTAAATCAAGCGTAAGCTTAGGGTTTTGCGCTTTTAAGCTTGTTGCAGTGAACAGGAACAGGCACAAACTTGAAATGGATAATAATTTTTTCATCTTGAAATTTAATATTATTTATTGTGTTTTTTACACTTATTTTAAAAGGCCAACGGGGCATTTCCATTATTCGGATTGCACTCAAACATTGGCAGACTGGTTACTTCGTCTGAAATAGAACGCCTGAAATCCAGTATTTTCTCATGCGCACCGTTTTTTTCACGGGGTAGCCCAACTTTATCAACTTCATCGAAATTCATCGACATCGATTATTCCTTATATTAAGTAAATTCTTAAGCCCTTATTTATTTCGAATTGAATTTCCACCAGTTGAAATTAAACAAATGCCCCTGGCCACCTTTAAACACAAAGTACACATCGTGAATACCACTTGCTTTGTTAACCGCAACAGATTGGGTTCTCCATATTTCCAAACCGCCTGTGCTTTTTACGGATAAAGTGCCCAGTAAGAAACCGGTGGGACTGTCAATGTGTATCTCTATTTTACCTCCATCAGTATTTGCTGCCACATTCGCATAAAATGACTTTGGGTCTCTTTTAAAATCGACGCTTCGTACTTTAATATAATCACCACTATCTATATTTGTTACGTATATTCCATTATTACCTGTTGCGGTACTAACACCCGATTCCCAGGCTATTGTTTCTGCCTCCTGACGAACAAAAGGATCCAGGTTTCCTACTGCTTCGGTCACGCCTTCGGTAGTCGGGGTGATCATAGAGATTGTACCGTCAGGTTGATAAGTAAATTGATCAACACAAACCGACCTTGTAAAGCCCCCTCCGCCTGGTAAAGCTTCGTTATGATAAAAAAAGTAGGATTTACCATGGTAATCTATCATCCCAGGGTGGTTTGTAAATGCGCCGCGTTTTTTAATACTGCGCATAATTGTATCCCGGTACACCCAAGGACCAGTTGGCCCCATACTGGTAGAATAAGCTATGTGCTCCGGCACACCACCGGCAGCATATACCATATAGTACAAATTGTTTCGTTTATAAAACCAGGGCCCTTCCTCGTATTGGGTAAAACGGTTGGAATTTCCGGTACGTTTCCCAAATCCTTGCTCCGTAAGCGGCACTGTTTGTATCTCTCCTGAATAAGAGATCATATCCTGATTTAATTTCACATAAAACAACTGTGGGTTTCCCCAATACAGATAAGCCTGCCCATCGGTATCAATAAATACCGTAGGATCAATATCGCCACGACCAGTATAAGCTAATGGATGGCCAATGGCATCAATAAATGGCCCTTCGGCTGTTGGGCCAACGGCTACCCCAATAGCCATACCTTTGCCGTCGGCCTGGTTCATTGGCACATACCAGTAAAATTTACCATTACGAAAAATACACTGCCCGGCCCAGGCTTCTTTATTTGCCCATGAGAATGTTTTTAACGATAACGGCGCGCCCCTGTCGGTCCAATTCACCATATCTATGGTTGAAAATAAGCGCCAATCTTGCATATTGAAATCGTAAGATGTAGTCACGTCGTGGCTTGTATACAAAAACACGGTGTCGTGGTATACCATAGGTGCCGGATCGGCTGTAAATGTGGTTTGGATAATTGGGTTTTGCGCTTGCAAGCTTGTTGCAGTGAACAGGAACAGGCACAAACTTGAAATGGGTAATATTTTTTTCATTGTGAAAGTTTATAATATTAGTTTTTTTGTACTTATTTTATAAGGATAAATGGACATTTTCTTTATTCGGAATGCGCTCAAACATTGCAGATTTTTTTAAAAGTTTTGTATAAATAGCGACCTTATTTGAAATACACTGGTATCGGAAATTAGTGTTTATCATTTCAAAAACTGTTACTAAGACCGTCTCGCGTGCTTAAAACTCTCCTTTATAGTTTTTTATTTGAGCGTGTATTACCGCTAAGATGACTTTAATTAAGCACCGATAGTTTTAACAAAGCGGCACCGTGTGTATTGATTGTTTTTTTATATCCTTCTTTAAATGTACCTACATCTTTTTTTTTCCAAAGGTCCCGGACGGCTACCTTTCCTTTCAGGCCAAGTTGGGCAAAGTTTACATCTACATCGTGCGGCTGTGCCGCGAGGTTGAATAAAGCGACATAAATATCCTTGCTATCGGGCACGTGCGAATACCAAACCATTGCATCATTAGTTTTGTATAACTGGCGCGGTTCGGTTCCATGTTGGTTAACGGATATCACCTCATCGTTTGTATACAGTTTCAATTCCTGTTCCCTGTTTTCGGGCAGGTTGCCGCCCAAAATTAACGGGGAGCGGAAGATGGTCCAAAATGTCATGTGCGAATACTCCTCGTCTTTTGTAAATTTGCTATAACGCTCGGGACCTACAGGGCCTCGTTTTGACAACTTGCCTATCTGTATCATATCACAATCGGGCCAATGGCCGGGGCCGCCAAGGCCTTCCCATTGTTTGCCATAATTAAACATTTGCAATACGGCGGGCCATTCGTCCCAAAAGTCATTGGCTACCCGCCACATATTGGCATTTTGTTTTAAGTTATCGGCTCTATAAATAGGCGTAGCCCCCGGTGATGTACTGAACACGATGTCCCTGTCGCAATTATCAATTGCCTCCCGATAGCCCTCAATCTCCGCAATGCTATAAGGAGCCGATAAGTCATCAACCTTAATAAAATCAACGTCCCAAGCGGCATATAACTTCAATATTGAATTCAGGTATTCCTGCGCACCGGGTTTAGCCATATTCAGGCCATACATGTGGTTCATCCAGGCGCATTTTGAATTAGTATCGGCTATCATATCAGCAGTTATGCCATTAGTGCCCATTACGGGTGATTTTGCCCATACTGCCTGGCGTGGGATGCCACGCATTACATGAATACCAAATTTCAACCCCAGCGAATGGACATAGTCAGCCAATGGCTTAAACCCCTTACCTCGCAATGCCGACGGAAACTTAATTGTATCAGGTGTTAGACGCCCCCATTGGTCCATTGCCAGCCAGGGGCTATATGAGCCATCTTTAAGTCTTTTTTGAAACGGGTCGCCACTTCGGCTATCAAAGGACCATAAAAAATCCACCACTATATATTGCCAGCCATGCGCCTTCAGGTTTTGCGCCATGTAATCAGCATTTGCTTTTACCTCATCCTCATGAACCGTCATACCGTAACAATTGTAACTGTTCCATCCCATGGGGGGGCTTAGCGCAACATTCTTTTTTTGCGCCTTTATTGATGTACAAAAATTAAATACCATTAAAAAAGTTAAAATTTTCCAGGTTGCGGTCATCTATCGGAGATTTATATTGTAAATAATACGTAACTGGTTGCGTCGAACGACTTATTAGTGTTTGTAATAATTGGTTTTACGCTTAATTCAGCAATTTCTTGCTTACTGCATCTTGTTAATGTCGGGATCGCCAGGATGCCTAATAAATAATTTAGAGTTTTTTTCATAAAAAATGGTTAAGTGGCGACACATAATTTGCCGCAGGTGAATAATTGATTATTGCAAATGAAGGTATCGGGCAACAGGGCAAAATGAGTTTATAAATCTCATTATCAACGATGTTATATGCGCGATGTGATGCGTTGTTTTGTTTATAACTGCCTTCAGCCAGGTCGTTATAAACAAAAACTCATTTGCAAGTTTTTGCAAGGCATAAAAACCGCGTTTCGCGGTAACAATACCGGTTAAAACGACTAATAATAAGGCAGTTACTATCCCTAACAGGGATGAGTCTAACATTAGTTTCATTTTTCAATAAGAATAAAACAGGTCTGGACCGGTTTATTTGTTTAATTGGTTAAACTACCTTTTTCGCCCTGCGAAAAAGGTAGTTAATAAAAAAGTGCGCTTTAAAATCAGCCAACACAACGGTTGGAATGACTGCAAATCTCTTTAGTAATATTTTTGCTAAGCATTGGGTTATTAACCTGGCGGTAAAATTATAAAAGAGAAAAATGGGCGATGGGTAAAAAAGTCAGAAAATAGAGAGTGAAATGTTAACCTAAGCCGCAGCTGTAATAACATAACTAACTGATTTTGATCGCCTGTAATTTTTTATAGGCAGCAGTTTGTGTGCCGCGAATCTTCTTTTTCTGGAAGGTTTTGGTGGGTTTTTCAACAGGACCGGCAACTGGTTGGATCTTTCATCCTGCTGTGTATATTTTATAACGGTTACGGTTTTATCGAATGTGTTTTATCCGCTGGTAGTTATTATTTTTTGCGTGTTGCCTATCCAAACAATTTCGGTCCTGGCGGTTCTGTCTTTTCCCGATCAATTCGTCAAAGCATCGAAATATGACAGCCATATTTTTATTTTGATAATCCATTTATTTAATAATTTTACGTAAATTTTCATGTAAAATATAAAATTAAAGCTTATCTATTTTATTGTGCTAAATTGCCAGCTTCTGTAACAAATAGATTACTTTAGTATACTGCCATGCAAGTTACACTATTAACTTTCGGCCTTTCAACAATACCTTGATGCGCGCAAAATTTTATTTTCTTCTTGCAGTCATATCATTTTTAGCATATATAAATGCTTTTGCGCAAAACAGCCAGTACCAGTTTTCACGGCTCAACATAAGCAACGGGCTGTCGCACAACCAGGTCACCTGCATTTTTAAGGATTCTGAGGGCTTCATGTGGTTCGGCACGCCTTCGGGACTTAACCGTTATGACGGTTATACTTTTAAAGTATTCAAGCACGACGTAAATAACAAAAACTCCATTAATGACGGCTTCATAAATAATATTTTTGAAGGGCCTGACAAAAAATTATGGATAACAACCCCGAGTGGATATTCCTTTTATGATCCCGAAACGGAGCAGTTTAATAATGATGTATCGTCAGCGATCGATTCTTTCAAACTTCCGGGGTATCCGTTCGCTTCCAAGATACTTCACAACGGCAAAGGCGACTTTTGGTTTTTATGTTCTGGGTCTGGCCTTTGCAGGTATAATGAGCTGAAAAAAAAAGCCACGCGTTATTATCATAGTCATAATTCCAATCCATCTTTATATTCAAGTTTTGTTACAGACATGGTGCAGGATACAACCGGCAATATATGGCTTGCTTATGACGACGGCGTAATAGAGCTATTTGATGTAAAACGCAATGCAATTACGTACCATACAGATATTTTTAAAAAAGCTGCTAATAATAAGGGTAGGGACTACTCGATAACTATTGACAGTGACGGCGATCTCTGGGTGTTTACCCCCAACATGGATTCCGGCGTGTATTATTACAGCCGACGAACAGGACGGTTTAGGTACATCACAAAAGAATCGTCAGAAACACCGCTTACATCGAACATCATCACTAGTATTATTCAGGCCGACGACGGCCTCATGTGGATCTCTACTGATCATGGCGGCATAAACTTATTGGATAAAAAAAGCGGGAAAATTACTTATTTACTAAATAGGGAAGATGACCCAAAATCATTGGGACAAAATACTGTAACGCTTTACAAAGACAACACAGGCATTATGTGGGCCCGTACGCTTAAAGAGGGCGTAAGTTATTATCATAAGAATATAATCAGGTTCCCGTTGTACAGGCACTTTGCTTCAGATCCCGCGAGTGTTGGTTTTGAAGATGTTAATAAATTTGTTGAAGATAAAAACGGTAACTTATGGATTGGGACCAATGGAGGCGGTTTAATTTATTTTGATCGCAAAACAGGCAAGTTTACCCAGTACAAACACGATCGGGGAAACACGAACAGCCTCAGCAATGATATTATTGTAAGCTTATGTATTGACCATGATCAGCAACTATGGATAGGTACCTATTTTGGGGGGCTGGATCATTTTGACGGAAGAAAATTTATTCACTACAAACATAATGACAAGGTGCCGACGAGCATTGCTGATGACCGGGTATGGAATATCCTGGAAGATTCATCGAACCGGTTATGGATAGGCACTTTTGGGGCGGGGTTGCAAATATTTGACAGAGACAAAAAAATATTTTCCCCTCCCATTAAACAAACGGATATCAGGGCGCCTTTAATATCCGCACTCTTTGAGGACACCAAAGGTAATCTTTGGGTAGGAGGATACTTTGGGATAGATAAAATATTAAAAAATGGACGTCGCGTTATACATTATAATAAAAAGAAAAATGACCCTAATGGTTTGATCAGTGATGACATCCATAGTATCACGCAGGACAGCCGGGGCCTAATGTGGATAGCGACAAGGGACGGACTAAGCATATTGAACGCCGAAACCAATCGTTTTATCTCGCTGACGAAAAAGGACGGGTTGCCCGACAACCAGGTTTTGAATGTATTGGAAGATAACAGGGGCGCCATGTGGCTAAGTACAGCAAACGGGCTGGGCCGGATAACGTTGCCCCCGGGCAATGGCACCTATAAGTTTCAATTTGAAAACTTTGATGAAACAGATGGCCTGCAGGGCAAAGAGTTCAGTTTAAATGCGGCCTTAAAAACCAATAAAGGGGAATTGGTATTTGGCGGCTCGCACGGCTTCAATATTTTCGACCCACTAAGTATACATCTGAATATCGATGAGCCTAAATTAATTTTCACCGATTTTCAGCTATTCAACAAAAGTATAGCAGCCAATGAAGAAGTTGACGGCCATGTCATATTACCTAAAGCAATCTCGGCCACACAGGAGATAACGCTGAATCACAGCGAAAATGTATTTACTATTGAATTTGCCGCCTTAAATTTCTTTAACCCCAATAAAATAACGCATCAGTATATGATGGAAGGTTTTGATAAAGGGTGGCTTACCGCAGACTATGCTACCCGGAAGGCTACCTACACCAACCTTGATGGAGGCAATTATATTTTTAAGGTACGGGCCATTGGCCAGGAGGGAAAATGGAAACCCAGCTATATAAAATTAAAAATTAAAGTATTGCCCCCGTTCTGGAAATCGCCAATCGCCTATGTTATGTATGTTTTCTCCATCATAGCGATATTATATTACATCCGCAAACAAGGCATTAAAAAGATCGAAACCCGGTTTGAGATCGAGCGTGAGCGAAAGGAAGCACAGGATAAGCACGAACTGGATGTGATGAAAATAGATTTTTTTACCAACGTTAGTCACGAATTCAGAACGCCTATCGCCTTGATTATGGCACCAGTTGAAACGTTGTTAAAACAGGCCGATGATAATTATAGTCGGCGAAAGCTTCAATTGATCCACGAAAATTCTAAGCGGCTGCTTAATATGATTAACCAGCTATTGGATTTTAGTAAAATGACAGTAAAAAAACTTCAGCTTGACCTGCGTGAAGCCGATATCATTAAAATTATTAAAGAAGCATGCGACTTATTTACCGATCTGGCGGATAAAAAACATATCAGTTTTTTATTTAAGTGTGATACTGATTCGGGATTTGCTTTTTTTGATCAGGATAAAATTGAAAGAATACTTTTTAACCTGCTTTCAAATGCATTTAAGTTTACCCCTGACTCCGGTAACGTAGCAGTTGAAGCAAAGTTGTTGGAATCCAATAGCGTGGAAATGACTTTACTTGAAATTAAGGTAATAGATTCAGGTGTCGGTATTCCGGCTGAAAAACACAATAAAATATTTGAGCGGTTTTTTCAGAATGACATGCCCCCTTCGTTAATCAACCAGGGAAGTGGTATTGGCTTGTCAATTACTAAAGAGTTTGTTGACCTGATGGGTGGCGCCATTTCTGTCGAAAGCGAATATGGAAAAGGGAGTTGTTTTATTGTGCGGCTGCCATTAAAGATATCCCCCCAAAATAATTTTACCGGTATTGAAAATGCCCCCGAAGAAGTGGAAACCCCTAAGCCCGACAGGCCAAGTCAGGAAAAACGCAATAAAAATATTACCATTTTAATTGTAGAGGATAATTCCGATTTCAGGGCCTGTCTAAAAGATGATCTTAAGCATTCATATGGTATTGCTGAAGCCGTAAATGGTAAAGACGGCTGGCAAAAGGCACTGGCTTTACATCCCGATCTGATCATAAGTGATATTAACATGGCAGAAATTGATGGTATTAATTTTTGTAAAAAGATCCGCGGCGATAAACGCACCGAACATATACCATTTATATTAATTACCGCCTTTACCGGCGATGAAAAGCAACTGGCCGGTTTGGAGACCGGGGCGAATGACTACCTTTCCAAGCCTTTTAATTTTGACATATTACGCTTTAAGGTTCATAACTTGCTTAAAAATCAACAGGTAGTAAAAGAAACATATCAAAGGCAAATTGAAGCGAAACCGGGCGATTTGGAAATCGAAACTCCCGATACGAAATTTATGAAAAAGTTATTGACGGTAATTGAAGAGAATATTCCAAATACCAACTTTTCAGTTGAATTGCTAAGCAGTCAGATGAATATGAGCCGTACAGCATTATATAATAAAGTTTTTAATCTTTCTGGCAAAACCCCGGTTGAGTTTATTAGGTCGGTAAGGTTAAAAAGAGCAGTACAATTCCTACTTACAAAACAATTCACCATAGCCGAAACCGCCTATGAGGTAGGTTTCAATGATGCGAAATATTTTTCTAAAGTATTTAAAGAAGAATTTTCGATGACACCTTCCGAGTACCTGGAAAGTATAGATTGATTTTCTCACATAAATCCCACTAATTCAAATAGTTTATAGTTTCGAAAAAAAACTGCCTTTTGCAAAGGGTCAGCGTAATTTTTATTTTTCATTTTTTTGTTAAATATCTGATTATCAATTATTTGATTTTTAGTAAGATTGACATTTTTCACACCAATCACCCACATTAGCACACCCGGCGATCTAGGCTTGCAGGTAACTTTACCCCAATATAATACGTCCCAACTTATTATATGTAAACCAAGATTTATAAACCAATTATTTTGATTATGCCTAAAAAACGCCATTTACACGTTTATCGGTTTTTTGATTTTTTCACCCTGCAGGAATGTTTTTACTTGAGAGTTTTCCCGCTTTAGGGTAGCCTCAATATAAAGCCTTTTTGATACGAGCGGATAATTGCACCGCCTGGCTTTTTGGCAGTACACCTGGTTGAGACATTAAATAATATTGAACAACAAATTTCAAACCCAATAAAGACCACCCTATTAGACTATGAAGAAAAACCGAGATTAAAAACCTAACAAACACCAAAAATGAACCAATTATTAAAAAACATTAAAACTCCTTTATAAGATGGATGAAAATTTACAAAGAAGAATGAAGTATGGTATTTCGTTATTTATAGCAAGCATGTTGCTATGTTTTTCAAGCTATGCGCAAAGCCTCCGTATATCCGGAAAGATAACAAGCGCCGACAACGCTGATCCGATGATGGGGGTTAGTATTCAAGTCAAAGGGGCTTCAACCGCGGCCATGTCTGCTATTGATGGCAGTTATGTAATAACAGCAAAGCAGGGCGATATACTCGTCTTTAGTTATTTAGGTTATACACCTCAGCAAGTAACAGTTGGAAAATCCGACAAAATAGATGTTAAGTTGAGTTCAACATCCAGTAACTTAAACGAAGTGGTTGTTATTGGTTATGGCAAACCGATAGCCAGAAAAGACGGTACGGGCTCTATAAGTTCAATATCGGGGAAAGACCTGCGTCAAACCCAACCAACTACATTTGACCAGGCCCTGCAGGGTAAAGTTGCAGGCGTTGTGGTACAGCAGATATCGGGCCAACCCGGCGGCGGCGTGTCTATTCAAATACGTGGTGTGTCGTCAATAACCGGCGCTAATGCGCCATTGTACGTAATAGATGGTATCATTATTCCACCGGTCGGCGATCCCGGGAATGGTTCTAATCCATTAAATTCTATCAATCCTAATGATATTGAATCGATAGATGTATTGAAGGATGCTTCGGCAACAGCCATATACGGTTCGCAGGCAACCAATGGTGTAGTTATTATCACTACAAAAAGGGGTAAAGCCGGTGCGCCGCAGATAGCTTATGATTTCTATGCCGGTTTCCAGGAAATAGCAAAGCGGATGCCCACGGTGAATTTGCCGCAGTTTGCGTCTATCATTAACGACCGGTCTGTTGCCTGGGGCTTTGATTTCAGGCCCCAATTTGCCAATCCTCAATATTTAGGCCCTGGTACCGACTGGCAAAGTGCATTATTCCGGAGAGCGCCGGAGATGAGCCACGAAATTACTGTAAGCGGTGGAGACGACAAAACCAATTATTTACTGTCAGCCGGGTATTTTGACCAGGTAGGGATAGCCCTTGGCTCTGATTTTAAAAGATACTCGGTACGGCTGAATCTGGACAATAAAACAACTAAATGGCTAAAAATAGGGACAAGCCTTCAGTTGACGCATATTGATGAAAATGTAGCTGCGACCGGTCAAAGTGTAATCAATACCGCGCTAAGCGTTACCCCTGATATTGCGGTAGTCAACCAAGACGGCTCCTATGGTGGTCAAACCGACCCCAACGGTTGGGTAGCAGCTTTTCCCAACCCGGTGGCATTAGCAAAAATTATCAAAGACCAAAGAAAGAGGAATCAAGTATTCGGCAATGTATATGCCGAAATACAGTTGGCAAGAGAACTGTCACTACGGAGTGAGGTATCCGGTAACTTCGATTTTGGTACAGAAGATAGGTTTTCACCAACTTTTAAATTTGGTAGAAATAACGTCAGCCAAAACTATGGTTCCACTTTTTGGAGCCAAAATATTTATATGGTAGTGCGCAACTTTTTAAATTACTATCATAATTTCAAAAATGTTCATATCGATGCTACAGCAGGGCACGAAGCGCAGGCGGGCACTTTCGGATATGTTAGCGCCGGGCGAAGGAATTTTGCTTCAGACAATGTACAGGCGATTGATGCCGGTGAATATACCACGGCCACAAACTCCGGCAATAATTCACAATCGAACCCTACCGGCGGCTCTGGACAGGAATCCTGGTTCGGCCGTGTCAATGTTTCCTTGAAAGACAGATACACGCTAACAGGCAACGTACGGAATGATGGTTCTTCGAATTTTGCGCCTGGCAATCGTTGGGTTACTACCTATTCGGGTGGATTCGCCTGGAAAATTAATAACGAGGCATTTTTGAAAAATGTGAAGGCTGTTAATGAATTGAAACTTAGGCTTGGTTATGGGGTGACTAACAACCAGGGCATACCGGGCAATACCTATATAACCCAACTTAGCACGGTTGAAAGTAGCTTATCAGGTACAGCACAGTTTCAAAGCAATATGGCAAATCCGGATGTGAAGTGGGAAAAAACACATTATTATAATGCAGGAATTGACGCAACAATTTTTAATGGGCGGTTAAGTTTTACACTCGATGTTTATGACCGCGAAGTACACGGCCTCTTATTACAGGTGCCGCTTCCGGAATACTCTGGTACTGTAGCGGGTTGGGGGCCGGGGTCCATGCAAGCGCCTTATGCCAATGTCGGCTCGCTAAGCAACAAAGGGGTCGACTTCCAGATCAACTCTACCAATATTAGTTCTAAAAATTTTAGCTGGAAAACCGCTTTTACCATATCGCGGAATATTAATAAAGTGACCAGTTTAGGTGCTGGTGGAGCCCAGGCTAACTTAAGCGAGAAAACTTATCTTCCACAGGTTAACGACATAATTGAAAAAACAGTGGTGGGCCAGCCCATTGGCGAATTTTATGGCTATGTATTTGACGGAATTTTTTCAAAGCCAAGTGATTTTCAAACACATGCCCGGCCTGCTGACGCGAACGGTAAACCCTATCCGATTTCTGCAGCAGGCGGAGGTATCTGGTACGGCGACGCTATGTTTAAAGACCGGAATGGCGATGGTATTATCGACTCAAGGGACGAAACCTTTTTGGGCTCGCCACTCCCAAAATTCCAGTACGGTATCAATAATACATTTACCTACAAAAATTTCGATTTGAATATTTTCTTCAGCGGCAGCTATGGCAACAAGGTATTCAATCAAATGGCTGTACCGGAAAACGATCCGCAAAATAATGGCACTTTTTTTACATCGGTATTGAACTATGCACATTTGGCTTTGGTAGATCCCAGCGGCTCTGCATCCGATGTTAACAATGTTTATGTTACCAACCCAAAAACAACGATTATAGGTTTGAGAAATGATAATACCAACGGTAATTTCCGTCCTAATAGTTTGATGTTTGAGGATGCTTCATACCTGCGTTGCAAAAATATTACACTAGGTTACAAGTTTTCACCAAACCTTTTGTCAAAAATAGGCGTGAATTCAGCTAGGGTGTTCGCTACTGTGGCTAATGTATTTGTAATTACAAAATATAAGGGCATGGATCCTGAGATAGGCTCGTGGAACCCGCTTCAGGCAGGATGGGACGGCGGTTATTATCCGCAGCCGAGGATATTTACCATGGGGGCAAACATAACCGTAAAATAATAAAACAATTATCGATTTAAAATATATGTTTATGAAATCAATTCACAAAATCATCATCATCATCCTGCTATTTGCAGCCGCAATAGCCGGATGTAAAAAGAGTTTTTTGGACCGTCCGTCCAACTCGCAGATCAATTCTGCTAAATTTTATAAAACCACTTCCGATTTACGGCTGGCTACGGCAAGCCTGTACGGCGGTGCCACCTGGTGGCAATTTAGCAATGAGGCCTGGATACAACTTGGCGACGTATTGGCTGGTAACGGCAGTTTTCCGTATAATGGCGATTTGGTACAGCTTTTTACACGTACCGTTACCAGCTCAAATAATCTTGTGACCAATGGCTGGGTTGGCTTGTACAATTGTATAGCGCAATGTAATGGCGTTATTAATGCTATACAGCTATATGCGCCTTCGTCCATTTCGGTAAAAGACAAAAATGCGGCTATAGCCGAGGCAAGGTTTATTCGTGCCGTAGCTTATTATCACCTGGCGATTTATTTTGGAGACGTGCCAATTATCGAAGATAACAGCAAACTGCTAAAAAATCCGCTGCTTAACCGCAATATTGTTTCGGATGTCTATAAATTCGTTGCCAACGACCTGACTTATGCAGCAAATAATCTTCCAAAAACGGATGACAAAGGCCGGGTAACTACCTGGTCGGCACAAGGGATGCTGGGCAAGGTGTATTTAACAATGGCAGGTTTAGGCAAAAGTGGCGGGAACCGCGACCAGAAATTGCTTGACAGTGCCATAAAGTACGCCGGCAATGTGTGTAATAATAGCAATTTAAAGCTTTTTGGGCAGCTTGATGCGAACCATCAAGGTTATTATGACTATTTCAGGCCGGTAAACAACGATAACCCTGAATCATTATTTTCTTTACAATGGGTTGGGGGCGTGGGTTATGGACAGGGCAACGCCATACAACTCCTTTTTTCGCCAAATTCAATACTTACCCCTCAACGGGGAGGCGCATGGGAGCCCCTGCAGCCAACCTACGATTTGTACCTGAATTATTCGCATCAAGATTCCATACGCCGCAAAGCTACTTTTATGCTCACAGGGGATCGTTATCCGGAATTAGATCAAATCGATGGTGGTTATCATGCAACCGATCCGGGCTTGAAGAAACACGTCATTGGCACCGAAAAAGATAACGGTTTTCCATCAATGGATGCCTGGTCGGATATTGAACACAATACAATTCTTAGGTTGGCCGATGTGTACCTGGTGTATGCCGAGGCGCTTCTTGGGAATAATTCAAGTATCGCCGGTGGGGATGCCATTAAATATTTCAACCTGGTGCGGACAAGGGCAGGCGTAGATCCTGTTACGACGCTGGACGCTACAACACTGCGTAAAGAAAGAAGAATTGAACTTGCTTATGAAGGGCAATACTGGCCAGACCTGGTTAGGTTTTCTTATTATGATCCGGCTAATGCCGTACAGTTCGTTAATAGTGCGGATGTTAATCATGCCCGTATTTCGTTTACTTATGACACGCTAACGAAAGTTGCTAAAAGGGATACTACTGCCCCGCCAACTGCGCTTCCTGCAACCATAAGTTCATTTAGGCTGCCAATTCCGGCATCTGAGATGGTCTCCGACCCTAAATTGTTGGATCCACCGGTACCTTATTATTAATTATTGGTTATTAATTATTAGTTATTAATTATTAACATTTAAAAATATATTAACATGAAAAAAAATTTAGACATCCGCTTGTATTTATTGCCGCTATTACTGATGGTGGTGGCTTTATTGCCAGCTTGTAAAAAAAACACAGAGGGTTCTAACCCACCGGTAATTACGGCCGTTAGGACTTATGTTCATTCACCAAATGACACTGTTTTAACCAGTGCCGTTCCAACCAGCCAATGGGTGGTGATAACCGGGCAGAATTTAAAAACTACAACCCGAATAGAATTTGACGGTGTGCCCGCAACTTTCAATTCTGTATTATTTGCGGATAAAAGCCTCGTTGTGCAAATTCCCGGGATAAAGTATTCAACTGTTGACACCAGCAAGCTGTATACCGTAAAGGTTACAACAGCAGGGGGGGTCGCCACGTTTAATTTTAAACTGGGTCCGCCAGCAGCTGTTGTTTGGGGCCTTTCAGATGCATTTGCCGCCCCGGGCGATTCGGTTTATCTTTTTGGTGGGAATTTACTATTTGTAAAGACCTTGACGTATGCAGGACTTCCCGTTCCACACTTTAATACGACTTTGTCCGGAGACACTATTAGCTTTGTGATGCCGAGTGGAGTACAAAGCACCAAGCAGGTAGTAGTAACGACTAAAGGTTTTACGGCCACGTATACCATAACTACGAACCCAGTCATTTATGGCATTTCCTACGTTAATCCCAAACTTGGTGATTCGGTTTATGTTTATGGTGCTTACCTTAAGGGTATCCAGTCAATTTCTTTTGGCGGTGCTACTATTACTAATTTCACAGAAGGTCCACGTGGCGCTTATGTTAAGTTTTCGGCTCCAGATGAGAACAGCTACTCAAGTGGACCAGTGACCATTGTTACCAGTTCTGGAACGGCTGCTACTTTTAATAAAGTAAATACTCAAAATAACGATAAAGTAGGTCTTTTAGGAGATTTTGAGTGGGGTGATAATTTTGGTTTTGGCTGGGCGCCAAATGAAAATTTAAATGGGCCTTGGAACACTCACGAATTTGATGGTTCGATGGGAAGAGACTATAGTCAGTTTATGTCTATTGATAATCCTGTTTTAGCTGGCGGTGCAAGTGCGTTCTTCCCATTGGGTAGTTCTAATACGGGTAATCACTGGGTACCTGTGGCAAATATTACAGATCCTCCTGCAAACTGGGCTTTTCAATTTGACATAAGTGTGGCTAAGCCATGGAAAGGGGGTACTCTTCTTATAAAAACTAGATCTGCAGGTGACAAGTTTGTTGCGCGTTATGAGCCATGGAAAAATAGTAAGGTTGCTTTTCAAACGAAAGGTTGGGAAACCGTAACTATTCCTTTATCTGAATTCAGATCAACAGTTGACCAATTAGGGGATGGTGGATCACTTATTCAAATAAGCGATTTATTAGGGTCTACTGGTGCGGGTCCTTATGATATGTACCTTGAAAATTTCAGTACTTCGCCAACTGCAACTGGTTTTTATGTCGCTATTGACAATATTAGGTGTGTAAAAATTAAATAACCTACAGCCCCACGGCAGCAGCTGCTGTGGGGCTTTTTAACTAAATAAAATTGAGGCACAAAGATCTGGCAGAAGCCCTTAATGCTATGCACTCTAAGGTGAACCCACCTTGAAAGTGGTAAAATAAGTGAATGTCAAATAACAAAGTGAAGAGGTTTAAACACCAATACCTAAAACTATTTGTACCAATTTTTTCAAACAAATAATGAACAATTTTTAAACAATAATTAATAATAATTTAAAACTCAAGTAAAATGAAAAAAATCGCACTATTATTTTTTGCTCTAACAACAGGGATATTAGCCAAAGCACAGCAAACTGTGTATTCCGAAAATTTTGAATCAAATGTTGCCTACGTTAGTGATGCCTATATGTATTCATTTGCACCATCTACAAAGGCAGGAACATGGAATGGTGGAGTAAATTTAAAAACCGCTGGTGATGCCAATATAAATTTGCGTCAAGGTTGGGGTAACGGATTTCTATTGAAAATAGAATTCAAAGGTGCTGCTGTTACCATACCTAATATCAATGTGGCTGGTTATACAAATTTAAGCCTGTCTTATAATTTTGTTGTTGAAGATGGAGGAGGTGCTGTAAAACCAAAAATTGAAGCAAGTATTGATGGCGGTGCTTCTTGGGTAACTCTACCTACAGTTGCCAGTGGTGGAGGGTGGAATGCAGAAACAAAATCGGTTGCTTTGCCTTTAGGAAATTATAAAACAATAAGCCTCAGAATGAATCCTAATACTGAGACTGCTAATGCTATAATGTTTGATAATTTTATAATTACTGGAACGAAGTAAGCCTGGCGGCTGAATCGAACCAATCATGTGACAATTCAATTAAGGTTTATCCAAATTCTATTTGTTAACGAATTTAAAGGTGAAGCTGTAAATTCTGATCAACCATTTTGTGTTTCCATTTTTGATATACTTTGGAAGAAAAGTAGAGACAATAAAATTTTAAGCTAATTGTCAATGGGATCTTCAATGAAATCAGGATTGTATATAGTTCAGATTGAAGGAGTAAAATCAAATTACTCAAAATCATTTAAGTTGGTTAAAAATAAATCACTGAATTTTTTATATGCAGGGCAGACGCATTACTATTGAGCCAGACCGCAACCCCACCTTTGGAGAAGAGGATGTGATCGATTCTGAATTCCAAAAGGATAAAACAGAAGTTTGTTGATAAAGGTATCCCTGTGGTGCTGGGTGAATATGGAACCTGGAGACGGACTCCGGAACCAACACGGGTAATCCTAAGGATATGCCGATGCACAACAGGTCTGTGGATTACTGCTAACTTATTCGACCAAAACTATGAGAGCGAATGGTCTTTTACCCTTCTGGTGGGAGGTAGGTCAAGCTTTAGACAGAAAAAATAATGTGGTTAAGGACCAGCGGATGCTAAATGCCATTATTGCAGGATATAAGTAAAAAATAATGTTTGCAGATAGGAGAATGCCATTGATTATGGGCGAATTTATTACTGACCATCAATCTGTTAAATTAAAAGGATATCCGGCCGATCCGTTTTATTGCCGGTAAGTTCTTAGAGGCATTTTTTAAATTATTTAACAAAAGGCCAAAGCAAATAATGTGCTGCCGTTTTTATGGCCAGCAACGTATTTGACCGGGCAACTAATACTGCAGGAAGTAAGCAAATATTAGATTCGCTGAAAAAACGTGCAGGGCTTAGATAGGCAGATTTAGTTAGTATAAACCGTTCCGTTAATACGCCTATTGTGGCTGAAGAGAAAATCCTCTGAACAGTATTGTTCAGAGGGCTCTTTTAAATAAAAATTATAGAAATAAATGAAAAAAAACTATTTTTTTAAATCCGTAGTATTTCTTACTGCGATTATCATCCTTCTCGCATGCAAAAAGGCGAAAACTACGGCACCGGAACTCACGGTTAGCGTGTCGACCATTACTTTTGCGCCCGAAGGAGGAAGCCAGGACATTACCGTTACCAGCAATGCTGACTGGAGCGTAAGCAATCCTGCTTTGTCGTGGCTGCAACTAAGTACTACATCGGGCAAGAGCGGGAGTACCGTTATTCATGTGACAGTGACGTCGCCAAATGGTACAGGTGCAAGCCAGTCTGCAATTTTATACATAAGTTCACCAAACGGGCAGGCAAGAAGGGTGACCGTTACCCAGGCCCCCCTGCCCCCCAACCTGTACCCAAGTTATAATACCTCGCCCATAGCGCCGGACATGACCGGAATGACCAGTACTGCCGTGCAACTTGCTGCAAAAATGGGAACGGGAATGGGAATGAATTTTGGCAATACCATGGACTCCGACATCGAAAATAATTGGGTGACTGGTCCTATTACCAACGTGCAGATAAAATTTGTAAAGCAAATAGGTTTCACTGCTGTACGGATTCCGATGAACTGGGTTTGGACTCATTTAAGTGATCGGAAAAAGGCAACAATTGACCCTGTATGGCTTGCGCGGGTGAAACAAGTGGTTGGATATTGTGTGAATAATGGTGTGTATGTGATAGTAAATGCTCACGCGGATCTTGGCTGGCTGGAAGATAATGTCAATGCCGTAAAGAAAGATTCCGTTAATGCAATGCAAAAGGCGATTTGGGAGCAGATTGCTACAACCTTGCGTGATTTTGATGAGCATCTTATATTTGCCGGCACGAATGAACCTAAGGCTGACAATGCCGAGCAAATGGCCATACTCAATGGTTATCACGAAACATTCATCAATGCAGTTCGCTCTACCGGAGGCAGGAACGCCTACCGGGTGCTGGTTGTGCAGGGGCCTCACACTAATACTTCTATAACCCATACTTTGATGACTACTATGCCTCACGACCCGGTACCTAACAAGTTGATGCTCGAGGTGCACGACTATACGCCTTTTCAATTTACTCTAATGGATGCAGATGCAAGCTGGGGCAAGATGGTTTACTACTGGGGGGCTGGGAATGTTTCCACTATTGAGCCAGACCGCAACAACACCCCTGGAAATGGAGACGAGGCTGCGATCGCTGCTCAATACCAATTGATGAAACATGATTTTGTTGATAAAGGTATCCCTGTGGTGCTGGGTGAATATGCAACAATGAGGAGAACCGACCCCAACAAGCCTATGCCTAAGGATACGTTGATGCACAACAGGTCTGTGGATGACTGGACAAAATTTGTGACCAAATCGGCTAAAACGAATGGTATGCTGCCATTTTTTTGGGAGGTAGGGCAAATGTTAGACAGGGCTAATAATGTGGTAAAAGACCAGCGTATGTATGATGCCCTTGTGGCTGGATATAAGTAAAATTAATGTTGGATTAAAGCTTTTTCTGGAATAGCGGTACTGTGAACAGATTACACAGTACCGTTTTCTTGACGTTTATGATTGGTATTGATTATGAAAAGATAAATTAAACTAACAAAAATGAACAATATAATAAATATGAAAAAGGGTCTTGGTATATTTTTAGGCTTACAATTCTTTTTCACATTCCTTTCTTTTTCCTGTAAGAAGAAACAGGTTGCGCCTCAACCTCAACCTCAATTCACTGTTTCTTCCGCGCAAGTTGTTTTTGAGTCGGAAGGAAGTAGTTCTAATGTTTCTATCACCAGCAATGGTAATTGGACAGCGACAGCCAATAGCTCAACTATATGGTTCACGATAAGTAAGTCATCGGGAGGCCCGGGAAATGTTACGCTTAAATTAATTGCGGACGCTAACAACACGGGGGCTGGCCGCAAGGCGATGGTGACTATCAACACTTCGAATGGTGATGTCAAGCAAATTGAAGTTTCACAGCCAGATAATCAAAATCTGCTATCAAAATTCGCAATTGTTTCGCCGAAACTTCTCACCAATAGTGGGAATCCTTTATTAGATTTTATGTTTACGGCCGACCCAACAGCTATAGCATACAATGGAAGAGTTTATGTGTATGCCACAAATGATAATCAACAGTATTTGAAGGTAGGACCGGGTGGAACAAATAGTGCCGAGTCTATCCGTTCACTGGTCATGATGTCTTCGGATGATATGGTCAACTGGACTTATCATGGCCTCATAAATACAGCAAAGCTGGCACCATGGACTGCTTCGTCATGGGCGCCTTCAATTGAATCCAGAATGGAAGCAGATGGTAAAACGCATTTCTATATGTATTACTCCAATAACGCTTTTGGCTCAGCCGTGCTTACTTCCACCTCTCCCGTTGGCCCCTGGAAAGACCCATTAGGAAAGGCCATAGTCGACCACTCTGTCCCCGGTGTGGATGTCGATGTTCCATTCGATCCCGGCGTTGTGATTGACAAACAAGGTACAGGCTGGCTGGTTTTTGGCGGCGGAGCGAAAAAAACACCCTATATGCCGGGTAATGCCAGAATCGTCAAATTAGGAGCAGATATGATCAGTTTGGCCAGTAGTATTTCTCAGATACCCGCTCCTTATTTTAATGAGGCCAGCGACCTTAACTTTATCAATGGAACCTGGGTTTATACCTATTGTACGAATTGGGATAAACGCGACGTATGGCCTTATAGCAATATTCTTGCACCAACCGCATGCAACATATCCTATATGACGAGTAAAACACCCTTAGATTCGGGTAGTTGGAAGTATGGCGATAATTACTTTAAGAATCCTGGCGAACACCCGGTGGGTGATAACGTGGGTCCTTATACAAACAATCACTCTCACTTGTTCACGTTTCAAGGGAAATGGTATTTTGCTTACCATGCCATGTATTTACAAGATTATTTTAACACTAAGGGTGGTTTTCGTAATGTGGGTATCGAAGTAGCACCGATGGATACAACTAATGGCGTGAAAATCCCCATGATCAACGCAACTTTTAAAGGTCCGTCACAAACTAAGCTATTAAATCCGTTCGTTCTGCAGCAAGCAGAAACCACGGCAGGCACTTCGGGGCACGTTACGTTCGATACTGCTGGTATTGTGGGTAATATGGTTGCCATAGCACAAATAGATAAACAAGTTCTCATGGTCCGGGGAGCCGATTTTAGTAAACAGATTCCTGCCAAATTCGAAGCCCGGGTGAAAGGAACAGGTCAAATTGATGTTTATGTAAATAATCTTAAAGGCCCGGCTCTTGTTTCCCTTAAATGTGATGCGAAGGATTGGACTACGCTCTCAGCGCAAATACAACAGAACATACCTAAAGGAGTAGGGAATATCTATTTTGTATTTTATGGAGAGGGTTTTTTGTTTGATGAATGGAAATTTGATTAAGTCCGGTTGTTGGTTTATTGATGCTATTTATCAATAGATGTTCGATCAAAGCGGGCTGTTACTGCCGATTTGGTGAAACCGTTAAGCCTTTATTTTGGGAGCCGGAGGCAAATAAACGTTGATTCAGCAACCCGCGAATTATTTAAGACAATGACACTTAAAACTGCCGGTATCACGAATAAGAGTTTATTCGTGATACCGGCATAATTCCGCAAGTTCAAACTAATATATTCAATTAGCACTAAAGGATATTAAAAAAAGGAATATGGAAGATCAAACTATTTCAAAAGGGCCGGAATTAGATGAAAGTGAAATTAAAGCTTTGATAGAGAATTTTGATACAATTGGTATTTTGCTTAAAGAGCATCCTGCTTTCTTCAGTAACCCTATCTCAACGCCTGAATCGAAAAAAATGTGTAGCGAGGGCTTGGTTCTTATTAAGAAGTTCACTCAAAAATGTTTAGAACATTATGGGATGCGTTACCTTTCAAAATAAGATTTCAACTACACGCTATGTGGAATACTGAGTTGGCTTTAAAACATATGCTGTTGAAAATTACGGCCGCAGATAAATAGCATCGACAAAATGAAAAGAAATAATATTTTATGAAATATACCATTGCCTGTTTTATGGCATTTTTAGTGGCGGGCGAAGTTTTGGCACAAAATAAAAGTGAGGTGGCGCTTACCGCGAAGATCAACAACATCCTCAGGAAAATGACACTGGAAGAAAAAATTCAAATGCTTCATGGCAATGCTTTATTTTCCTCGGCAGGTGTGCCGCGTTTTGGTATTCCTGAGTTAACGTGTGACGACGGCCCATTAGGCGTGCGGGAAGAAATAAAACGTTTCGACTGGGCCTCAGCCAACTGGACAACCGATTCGGCCACGTTTTTACCCAATGGTTCGGCAATTGCAGCCACATGGAACCCGGCGATGGCACATAAATACGGGGTAGTTATAGGCGAGGAAGCCAACGCCCGGCAAAAGAACATAATGCTTGCGCCCGCATTCAATATTTGCAGGATGCCACTTTGCGGCCGTACCTATGAATATTATTCCGAAGACCCTTATTTAAACAGCCAATTGGCCATTCAATCAGTAAAAGGGATTCAAAGTCAGCATGTTGCAGCCTGTATAAAACACTTTGCCGCCAATAACCAGGAACTTAACCGCGATAGTGTAAACACGATAGTTGATGAGCGCGCTTTGCGCGAAATATATTTCCCCGCCTTTAAAGCGGCTGTACAGCAAGGTAATGCTTACACGGTAATGTCGGCTTATAATAAGTTGAATGGTTACTGGTGCTCAGAGAATGACTTTTTATTGAATAAAGTATTAAAAAATGAGTGGGGCTTTAAAGGAGCTGTAATGTCCGACTGGAGCGGAGTACACCATACCGTTGCGGCCGCTAATAATGGCCTGGATATAGAAATGGGCTCAAGTGGGCCGTATGATCAGTGGTATTTTGCTAAGCCGCTACTTGCGGCAGTAAAATCAGGCCAGGTTTCAGTAAAAACAATAGATGATAAAGTGAGGAGGATCTTATGGTTAATCTATCATACATCCATGAGCTCAAATCACTCTACAGGGTCTATTGCCACGCCGGCGCACGCCAAAGCCGCCTATGACATCGCCTCAGAGTCTATAGTCCTGTTAAAAAATGACGCTCATTTATTGCCTTTAAAGGTAAATAATATCAGAAGCATTGCGGTCATCGGCGACAACGCGGTACGTAGATTTGCTTTAGGAGGATATGGGGCCGGTGTAAAGGCCCAGCACGAGATAACAGCATTAGAGGGCATAAAATCAAGGTTTGGTAAAACAGCCAGCGTCACTTTTGCCCAGGGGTACAAGGCTAATTATTTAGCAAACAATACGGATGCACAAAATGCTGGTTATGATCAGCCCGACCAAATGTTGATCGACCAGGCCGTGGCGCTTGCAAAAACAACCGACATCGCCATTTTGTGCATCGGTTCTAATCGCGAGTTTGAAAGCGAAGGCCATGACCGCAAGAATTTGAAGCTGCCCTTTGGCGAGCAGGAATTGGTTAACGCGGTTAGCGCAGCTAACCCTAATACGATTATCGTAATCATGGCGGGCGCTCCGTACGATTTGAATCAAATAAAAAAATCAAATCATACGATTGTTTGGTCGTGGTTTAACGGATCGGAAGCAGGGAATGCATTGGCCGATGTTTTAAAAGGTATAGTGAACCCATCAGGCCGTTTACCATTTACTTTTCCTGTCTCGTTAGGTGATTCACCCGCTACCGCCCTAAATACCTATCCTGGTAATAATATGACGGCTGATTATAAAGAAGGGATACTGGTTGGCTATCGCTGGTATGACACTAAAAACATAGATCCGCTGTATTGCTTTGGTTACGGGTTGTCTTATACCAATTTTACTTATAGTGATTTGGTCACTAACAAGAAAGTGTATAAAAGGGGGGATAAAATAACAGTTTCCTTAAAGGTTAAGAACACCGGCGCCGTAGCAGGCAAAGAAGTTGTTCAATTTTATATCAGCAAACTGAACTCTACGGTTTTGCGCCCTGGTAAAGAATTAAAGGCGTTTAAAAAGATTATGATAGCACCGGGTCAAACGGCTCCTGTTTTAATAAACATAGCTATAAACGATCTCGCCTATTTTAACGATAAATTAAAAAATTGGATGATTGAGCCTGGTCAATACAAGATACTGGCCGCTGCGTCATCAAGAGATATCAGGCAAACAGCAACGTTTAATATTAAGTAGCAAGAAGAGGTTTTGTCGGGGCGATTTCTTTAATGTAAAATAAATTAGTAAAGGGCAGACAATAAAAACAGGTACTTACCTGATTCAGGATTTGGCGGAAGCCAGAACTACTATTACCGGTAAGGATGCCGAAATAGTTATTTTTCGCAACCAACATTAATTGACGCAAGCTATTAAAGTGAAAAAGTAATAATATGATTTTTATAAATAGAATTTTTTTTGGGGCGATTGTTTTTTCTTTATGCCTGGCGATATTTTGTAACGCTCAATCAGGATACGCCCAAATAACTTTGCCAAAAGTATTTGGCGACAATATGGTTTTGCAAAGAGGCATAGCCATTCCGGTTTGGGGAAAAGCAACTCCGGGTTCCTTGATTGTTGCAATGCTTGGCAAGGCAACTATAAAGACAAAAACGGATAAGGAAGGCAAATGGATGTTACATTTTACGAAGTTCAAAGCAGGAGGCCCTTATGATCTCAAAATTTTTGAATCCGGAAAGCCGGAATCCGCCATCAAACTAAAAGGAATTCTTATAGGAGATGTCTGGCTGGCCTCCGGACAATCCAATATGGAATGGCAGGTACAACAAGCGCAGGATGCTCCGAATGAAATTGCCAAAGCAAATTTTCCCCAGATCCGCTTTCTTCAGGTAGAACATGATATTAAAGTAAGCCCTCAAACTGATTTTTTATCGGGAAAATGGAAATTATGCGACACAAATAGTGTGAAGCAGCTCTCAGCTGTTGCCTATTATTTTGCCCGTAAAATACATAAAGAGCAAAACGTACCAATTGGTATTATTCAAAGCACCTGGGGAGCAACGCCGGTACAAACATGGACAAGCCGGGAAATACAGCTTACATCGGCTGCTACCAGGGCAAAAATGCTTGCAGGCGATACGCTGACTCAAAACAATGTTGTAAAAGATAGCCTGGATATGATACGTTTTTGGGACATCGTTTATCATCCACAGAATAATACTGATAAAACTGTTCCTTTACCGGATTATGATGATTCTGGTTGGACGGCGGTCGAGATGCCCCGGCTGGTTAAAGATTTTGGAATTGGAAAATATGAAGGGATGATGTGGTTACGTAAAAAAATTGTGTTACCCCCATCCTTTGCGGGAAAAAATTTGGTACTGAATATCGGCCGTCCTGAAATGAATTATTCACTTTATTTTAATGGCGCTGAAATATGCAAAACGATTTGGAGTAGCAATCCAAAGCAATCTTATACCATTCCAGCCGGTCTGGTTAAGAACGGAGAAAATACCATTGCTATCAGAATGGCTATGCTGTGGGGCGGTGGTGGATTGCCCCCCCCGGCTGAAAACATTTATATTACTGATGGTTATTCTAAGATATCTTTAGCAGGGAAATGGCTGTATAAAACAAATGTTGAACCGGCCATTCCTAAAATCCATAATTATCAAAATTACCCTGCGGTGCTGTTTAACGCCATGATTAATCCGCTAATTCCTTTTGGGGTCAAAGGATTTATCTGGTACCAGGGCGAGGCGAATGATACGGAGGCTTACCGCTATAGGGAATTATTCCCTATGCTGATCAACAGCTGGCGACAACGTTGGCATCAGGGTAACCTTCCTTTTTTATATGTTCAGTTGGCAAACTTCAAAAAAGAAGATCCGCTTCCTGCTGAAAGCGAATGGGCTGAATTGAGAGAAGCGCAGACACTCACACTGTCACAACCGAATACAGGCATGGCTTGCATAATAGATATCGGCGATGCAAACAGTCTTCATCCTACAAATAAGCAGGAGGTAGGACGTAGGCTGGCGCTGATAGCAGAAAAAAAAGCTTATGGGAAAAATATTATTGCCTCGGGGCCAATGTATAAAAACTTCGTTGTCAAGGGTAAAGATATAATCATAAGTTTTACAGGGATAGGTTTAGGACTTGCTACGCGGGATACAGGATCATTAAAGGGATTCGCAATAGCGGGAGATGATAAAAAATTTTATTGGGCATCGGCAAGAATCGCAGGTGATAAGGTAATAGTTAGTTCGGATGAAGTAAATGTTCCGGTAGCCGTACGTTACGCATGGGCGGACAACCCGGTTTGTAACCTCGTCAATAAAGAAGGGCTGCCAGCCGTACCATTCAGAACAGACGAATGGAAGGGGATTACTCAAAAGTGAGTTTGTTCTATTTTTTCTCATACCATTTGATGAAAGCCACCTAAAAAGTTTTAAGTATCCCTTGATTGTTTGGTATAGACATTATATAGTTGATTCCTAATCAGTCTCAAATATAAGCCCTTTGTTGAAAGCATCGGAATAGCAAGTGATGGCGTGGAAATCCGTGCCGCAAAATAGCTATTTACAGGACCAGTTTTTGACAGGATATCTCCAACAAACTTACAGATCAATACGGTCGCACCATCGAAAACTGCGTTCGCTTTTTGCTGGAAGTAACTGAGACCGTTGGCTCTGTTTGCGGGTGACCGTATAGCGGTACTTGTAATGAAAAGTGGATCATGGGGAGGTATGGGTGACTCCACAGCGCAATCGCAACATCCTAATTATCCGTGCCTATCCGTCAAATTTAACTATCTTCAATTTTATTCCGCTTAAATTCACTTGGAGTACATCCATATTTTGCCTTGAAAACGGTGGCAAAATAATTAGGATTTGCAAACCCGATCCTATATGTTATTTCAGCTATTGTAAGATTTCCATTATTCAGTAAATGTTTTGCTTTCAGTAATCTCCTGTTTAATATATAATCTGCAATATTACAACCCATCAGGGCCTTTACTTTTCTGTATAACTGAATCCTTGATACTCCTACGATTTTACAAATATCATCCACGGAGAACTTTTCATTAGATAGATTTTGTTCGACGATCCCTACAAAATCATTTAAAAATTTCTTATCAATATTTTTGGAGGTCGGAATTTTTTCAATCAGGCTGATATCATTTGTAAAATGCTCCTTTAATAAAATCCTGTTATTGATTAAATTATGGACGCTGGCTAATAAATAATCAAAATTAAAAGGCTTCGTGATATATAGGTCGGCTTTTGATTCAATACCCGAAATTTGGTTCTCCAGGCTACCCTGGGCAGTCAACAAAATTATTGGGATATGGGAAGTCCTTACATCCGATTTAAGTTTCTCTGTCAGTTGTTTACCGGATTGTCCTGGCAACAAAACGTCTGATATGATGAGATCAGGAACCAGTTCAATAGCTTTTAAAAGTGCGTTATTGCCATTTTCTTCGGAATCGACCTCGTAATGTACGCTGAATTTTTCCACGAGATAGTGAAGCAGATCGGTATTATCCTCTACAATTAAAATGGTCAATTCTTTTGGTTTACTTAACAGATCTTTTTGGGGCTGTTCAACAACTTTTTCTAAATCTGCCAGGTAAATTTGGGACCTTGAATTTAAATCAAGCCATTCCTCGTGGTTGCCAGACTTCTCATTTATTTTCAAGTGCTTATCGCCCAACGGCAGGGAAACAATAAATGTAGTGCCAGCCCATTTTTTACTTTTTACTTCAATAGTACCCTGATGGATTTCTACAATTTCCTTACTAAGCGAAAGACCGATACCTGATCCGGTTATTGGCGCATTCTCTGCCTGGTAAAACTGGTTAAATATCTTTGAAACATCTTCAGGATTTATACCAACACCGTTATCTTTTATTTCGATTTCCACGAAGTCATCATTATCTGCCCGAAGGGTCACTTTAACCTGCCCGCTCTCTGAAGTGAATTTAAACGCATTTGATATTAAGTTAAAGAACACTTTATCTAACATATTGGTATCAAACCAAACAATAATTTCCTTTTTTGGGGTGAAAAATTCCAGACTGATATGGTTATTTTTTGCAATCAGCCGGAAGCTGTCAATAATTTCCTTTAGAAATTCTACTATATTATTGGCAGAAGCATTCAAGGATTGTTTTTCATATTCTATTTTACGATAATCGATTAATTGATTAACCAGCTTTAATAGCCGAAGCGCATTTTGCTGGATCATTTTAAAATTTCTTGTTGCTATTTCTGAATGATTTTCATTTGAAAGAAAATCCTGTATGGGGGCGAGCATCAGCGTTAGCGGCGTTCTGAATTCGTGTGAAACGTTTGTAAAGAAGTTCAGCCGGGCCTCAGTCGCGGCTTCAGCCATGGACGACATTTCGATCAACCGGTTACGTTGGTGTAAAATCTCATCATTTTTTGCTTCGAGACTTCTGTTTATTTTGCGGTTCTCCATTAACCAGTAAAAAGCCAGTCCCCCGAATACGATGGCTAATACTAAAGAAATAACGATTATATTAAGAACTGATTGCTGATCTTTATATATCTCGTCTTGTTCCTTTAACAATTTTTGTTGTCTTACGATATCGTTTTGCTGGCTATTGATCTTCCTCCACTGTAATTCCATCAGCCGTACATTTGCTGAATCAATGACAACTGACTGCAGAATATTATCCCGGAAAAATTGTTCCTTGTTCAATATCTGGAAAGCAGTAATGATCGCTTCTTTTCCGCCAGTTGGGTAAAGCAGCGTGGCATCAATTTCTTTATTATCGACCATTTTTATACCACCATCATTTCCGGGTAAAGCATCTACACCAATAACCTTTACTTTTTTGGGTAAATTAAAACTGTCTAAAACACGACGCGTGCCGGCCGCCATTACATCATTATGGGCAAATACGGCATTAACAGCAGATAATTGATCCTTTATTTTAAATAATTCTGTTTGAGCGTTATTTTTCAGCCAGTCTCCATAAACCTTATTAATTAAATGCACATTGGAGAACCTTTTGATACCATCTACAAATCCCCGGTCCCTTTCGATTGCCGGAGAAGAGCCCGGAAGGCCCATTACTTCTATTACATTTATAGGCCCTTTGGCCATTGAGCCTATATACTGGCCCGCCATTTTGCCAATTTCATAATTATCGGCACCTACATAGGCGGTGTATAAGGAGGACGCTGTCTTCCTATCAATTACAATTACAGGAATTCCTTTTTCATATGCGCTTTCAACGATAGGTGTTAGCGGCTGTGCTTCGTTTGGAGAGATAATCAATAAGTCAATTCCCTGATCTAACATTTTTGCGACCTGGGCAACTTGCCGCTTACTGCTACCTTGTGCATCTGAATAGATAAATTCTGCACCGGGATGAAGTGACAACTCTGTTTTCATCTCATCCAGCATAGTCCTTCTCCATAGGTCAGACCCAGTGCATTGCGAAAAACCTATAGTATAACTAACCTTGTTTTTGACTTTATGACATCCACTGATGAAAAGTGACATCACAAGGAAAATCAATATGTACTGATAATAACATATAGCCGAAACTTTGCTTCGAATGTTCATGTAGAAAAATAACAAGGTTTTTAACTGTAAAAATTGGCTTTATTGGAACGAGGACTAAAGTTATGCATAAAGTAACCAATTATTCAAATATCCCTTTAGCAGGGTGTTCCTGGTAAATAACAATAATGTAACATAATTAGAGATTTGATGTAACCAGATTATAGATTCTCAAAAAAAGAGATATCTAATTTGATATAAAGCACTACATATCAGCCATTTAAATAATGTTACAATTTTAGAGAATTTTGAGACAAAATTAATCACATAATTTTTATTACCCCTCTACATTGCAACCAACAAACCATTTATAATACTATTCTTTTTTTATGAGTAAAAATTCTGTCATGGCATGGTCCATGGTCGTAGCCCTCGGTGGCTTTCTATTTGGCTTCGATACTGCCGTAATATCGGGCGCGGAAAAATCAATCCAACAATTCTGGCATCTTTCGGTTTTTGCGCACGGATTGACGATTTCTATCGCCTTAATAGGTACCGTTATCGGATCATTATTGGGCTCCAAACCATCAGATCGTTTCGGGAGAAAAAACACCTTGTATTTTGTAGCAATGGCTTATCTATTAGCTTCATTGGGCACGGCCCTGGCTGATAATTGGTATATTTTTATGGTTTTCCGTTTTCTCGGTGGTTTAGGCGTGGGCGCTTCATCGGTAACTGCACCTATTTATATATCCGAAGTTTCACCCGCCGATAAAAGGGGCAGATTAGTTGGGTTGTTCCAATTCAACGTGGTGCTTGGAATTCTGATTTCTTACCTTTCAAATTACCTGATTAGCCAGTTAGGCGATACTTCGTGGAGGCTTATGCTGGGTGTCCAGGCAATTCCGGCTTTGATATTTTTGATATTGATCAAGTTTATACCGGAAAGCCCGCGTTGGTTAATTCTGAAAAAGGGCGAGACACGACGCGCTTTGGAAATTCTTAGGATCATAAATCCTTTAAATTGTGATCAGGAATTAGTTTCTATAAAGAATTCCAGGCTGGAAAGTACTCCCGGGATGAATAGTGAAGGCCTTTTTTCAGGCCACTACAAGTTACCTGTTGTACTGGCGATCGCAATTGCATTTTTTAATCAGGTTTCCGGTATCAACGCCATCATTTATTATGCGCCAAGGATATTTGAAATGGCCGGGCTGGGTGCCAGTTCGTCTTTGCTTTCGACGGTCGGAATAGGGATGGTGAATTTCATATTCACGTTGCTGGCTATTAATATTATTGATAAAGTAGGCAGACGCCTTTTGATGCTGATAGGATCTGTCGGCTTGATTGCCTCCCTGTCAATGGTTGCCGTCACTTTTTATTCTGGTCATTTTGAAGGCTTTGCAATACCCATTTACATGATGATATTCATAGCTTTTTTTGCCTTTTCCCAGGGGGCCGTAATCTGGGTGTTTATTTCAGAGATTTTCCCTAACCAGGTACGCGCAAAAGGACAAACATTGGGTAGTTCAACTCATTGGATAATGGCTGCAATTATAGCGTTCAGTTTCCCGTGGTTTGCCGAAAAACTGGGAGGTACCGTTACTTTCTCCTTTTTCAGCGCGATGATGGTACTTCAACTCATATTCGTTTGGCGATGGATGCCCGAAACGAAAGGAAAGTCACTGGAGCAGATTGAAACCAGCGTAGTAATGCATTAGAATTTAATATATGAAAGAAAAATCTACTATACCTGCGATTTGCTTTGGTGAAATTTTGTGGGACATGCTGCCAGATGGGCCTCAGCCGGGAGGGGCACCATTAAATGTAGCATACCATATGAATAAACTGGGTATGCCGACCAGTATCTTGAGTAAAGTTGGCAAGGATGTTCAGGGGAACGAATTAATAGCTCTTTTAGACCATTGGGGTATTGACAGACAATTTCTCCAATCCGATACCGACTATCGTACTGGTGAAGTAATTGCCAAAATGAATAACGGTAATGAAGTTTCTTACGACATTTTGTTCCCGGTTGCATGGGATTATATTGAAAAAAACAGTGGCCTGAAAGATAGAATAAATGCTGCCTCCTACATTGTTTACGGCAGTCTTGCTTCAAGAAACGAAACAACGAGGGAAAGCTTGTTCGAGTTACTGAAAACCGATGCTATAAAAGTATTCGATATCAACCTTAGACCGCCATTTATTGGGCAGGATTTGCTCAAAGCATTACTAGATAAAGCTGACATTGTAAAATTTAATCAGGCAGAATTAGAAATGGCGCAACTCCTTTTCCGTGGTTCTTTTGGGAACGAAGCAAGTCAAGTTAGGTTTATTATGGAACGCTTTAATATCAAGGAGGTGATCCTAACTAAAGGAGAGTCCGGTGCATCTTATTATAAAACCGATAACGCCTATCATTCGTGGGGAAGCGAGGTGAAAGTAAAAGATACCATTGGCAGTGGAGACTCCTTTTTAGCAGCCTTTTTAGCTGGACATTATTTAAATGAATCTCCAGAAATAATTTTAAAAAGTGCAATAGCAATGGGTGGCTTTATTGCAACAAAGAAAGGAGGTTGCCCTGAATATGACTTAGAAGAATATAAAGCTTTCAGAAACCAAATGTTTTAAACCAATTATATATAAACCAAATTTAATTAAATGAGAAAACTATTACTATTTTGTTCCATGCTGGTGATGTTGGCGGTAGCTGCATTTGCACAGACCCGGCAAATAACTGGAACGGTGGCTGACAAAGATGGCCAGCCATTATCTGGGGTGTCTGTCATAGTGTTAGAAACCCAAAAAGCAACTTTAACAGATAGCAGAGGCAAATTTTCTATTCAGGCCTCCGTTGGGCAAGCCATACGGTTTTCCTATGTGGGTGTTAAGCCGGTCACAGTTAAAGTAACCGCTGAAAGCACTAACCTTGAAATCACCTTCAAAGAAAACAGTAGCGAATTAAACGAGGTTGTAATTACCGGATATACCGCTGAGCGAAAAAAAGACCTAACGGGCGCTGTAGGTGTTGTAAATGTTAAAGACATACAGGATATACCCGCAGGTAATGCCATAAAAGCGCTGCAAGGCCGGGTACCGGGGGTAAGTATTGCTACTGACGGTTCTCCCGCCGGTAACGTTTCTGTAAGGATCCGTGGAATCGGAACCTTGAACAATACCGATCCTTTGTATGTAATTGACGGTATTCCTACAACCCGCGGGTTGCAGGAGCTTAACGCAGACGACATCGAATCTATCCAGGTACTGAAAGATGCCTCTTCTGCATCCATATATGGATCAAGGGCCGCCAACGGCGTCATTATCGTAACCACAAAAAAAGGAAAGGGGGGTGCGAACCGTATCAACTTTGCGGCAACAACTTCGCTTGAATTTTATGGAAGTAAACTGGACGTGTTGAACACCCAGCAACGGGGCGAGGCCTATTGGAGAGCCGCTGTAAATGACGTATCAAATCCTAACAACAATGGTACGTATCAATATAACTGGAATGGCGATTACAATAACCCTGTTTTAAATAAAGTGCTGCTGCCGGAATTCCTTGATGCGGGTCATACTTTAAGACCTGCGGATACCCGGTGGTTTGATGAGATATCGCGCACTTCGGTATTGCAATCCTACAATTTAACGGTTTCTAATAGTAATGAAAAAGGCAACTCTTTGTTTTCGCTTGGGTATTATGACAACCAGGGTATTATTAAAGAATCCCGGGATCAGAAAATAACCGCCAGATTTAATTCCGATTACAATTTTTTTAATAATCGCTTAAAGGTCGGTGAAAATTTCGATGCCACTTATATGCGCGATGTTTTACTGCCGACAGGAGACATTACCAGCCTTGCCCTGATAGACGAACCCGCGACCCCTGTATATGACATAAACGGAGGATGGGGTGGCCCTTCAAACGGGATGGCCGACAGGCAAAATCCCCTAAGGCTGATTGAAGATAACAAACAGAATAAGAATAATTTTGCCAAAGTATTCGGCAATGCTTTTGCGGATTTGTCAATATTGCCAAATCTTCATTTCCGGTCAAATTTCGGAATCGATTATGCGTTAAATTACGCCAGAACCATTCGTAAGTCATATGTTTCAGGCTTTTTAAATGACCCTTCTAACCTGGTGAATACCAGCACGTCAATTGACGGAAGTCTGACCTGGCAAAATACGCTGACCTATAACCTGGATTTTAAAAAGAGCAAGCTGAATTTTTTACTTGGCCATGAGCAAATTAAAGTGATTAATCAGAACTTTTTCGGAAGCCGCCAGGGCTATGCAATTGAGAACTATGATTATGCCTATTTAAATTCAGGCACCACAAACGTTTTGAATGGAGGCGGCGGCGCTGGCAATGCACTGATGTCTTTTTTTGGCAAGGCTAACTATGTGTATAACAATCGTTACCTGGCATCCGTTACATTGCGCCGTGATGGTTCTTCCCAATTCGGCAGTAACAACAGGTATGCCTATTTTCCCGCCGCCTCACTGGGATGGCGCGTAAGTGAAGAATCTTTTTTTAAGAGTAAGGCACCTTTTATATCCGACCTGAAATTGCGCTACAGCTGGGGCCAAACTGGTAATCAGTCCGCTCCAAATTATGCGACAAATACCCTTTATTCCCCGGTTTATGGTACTAACATCACCGGTCTGTTTGATGGGGGTACCGCATATGACATTACAGGGTCAGGGACAGGGCAGCTTCCATCCGGATATGTACAAACGCAGCAAGGTAACGCTAATCTTAAATGGGAAACGGCGACCCAAAATAATTTTGGGTTAGATTACGGCCTTTTCAACAATAAGATCACAGGCTCTTTTGACTATTTTATTAAAAATACTACTGACATCCTTATCACACCCGCCTATCTTGCTGTAATTGGCGAAGGAGGCAATGAGACAGCTAACGGTGCCTCTGTCAAAAATACGGGTTTTGAAGCGCTGATAAATTATGACGCGAACTTGGGTAGCGATTTCAGTATAAGTTTATCTGCTAATATTTCTGCGTACCGCAATAAAGTGACCAAGCTTCCGGCAGAGGTGCTTACCTCCTATCCGGGCAACGGAACAGACAAGACTATATTAGGACGGTCCGTAAATTCTATTTTCGGTTATGTGGCAGATGGATTATTTACCACACAGGCCGAGGTTGACAACTCAGCGGTGCAACCGGGTAAAGCCCTTGGCCGCATTCGGTACAAAGACCTCAATAATGACGGGATAATCAACGATAAGGATCGTGATTATATAGGAAGTTTTGACCCTGATTTCAGCTACGGCTTAAATACTACGCTACGATACAAAGATTTTGATTTTACGTTCTTTCTTCAGGGCGTTCAGGGTAATGATGTTTACAACACTTATAAACAACTCACAGATTTTACATCGTTGCAGCCAGGAGCCAACTGGGGTAGCAGGGTATTACGAGCATGGACCCCACAAAACCCTAACTCAACGATACCGGCGCTTACATTAGTTGACAGGAACAATGAAGGCAGAGGTTCCAGCTATTTTGTAGAAAATGGCTCTTACCTCAAGCTAAGAAATGTACAGTTAGGCTATAACCTCAAAAAAGCGTTTAAAACGTTAAAAATTCATGATGCCAGGGTATTTATCCAGGCGAATAACCTGCTTACAATAAAAAGCAGTTCTTATACAGCCACGGATCCGGAAAATTCAACTAATAATTTCCCGATTCCTATCGTAACCTCCATTGGAATCAACGCGACTTTTTAAATCTAAATGAAAAATCAAATGAAAACGAAAATATTAATTGCAGCTGTATTGATTTGCACGCTGGGTGTATCATGCAAGAAATATCTGGATGAAACACCGCAGGCGTTGATATCCAGTGAAGAATTGAATACGCCTGCGAATGTGGAAAAAATGGCAATCGCGGCCTATTCAGCACTTGGTAACGACTATTGGGCCGCGCCTTACAGCGATATGTGGGCCTACGGAAGTATTAGGAGCGGCGATGCTTACAAGGGCGGTGACGGAACTGGTGACGTCGCGGATTTCCATGCTTATGAAACTTTTTCTCTAAACCGTGTCGATCTGGGAACCACCGATGTCACCTGGTACCGTTTGTACGTTGGCATCAACCGTGTAAATGATGCTTTAGGAAGGATCAATAACCTTTCAACTGCGGCATTTCCTGACAAATTAACCCGTCAGGCAGAAATGCGTTTTTTAAGAGGGCATTTTTATTTTCTGCTTAAGATTCTTTATAAAAGAGTCCCCTATATAGACGAAAATATACCTAAAGCAGGTTATGATACTGTTTCGAACCGCAGTTATACAAGTGATCAGTTATGGTCAAAAATTACAAATGACTTCAGCTTTGCCGCGGCAAACCTGCCGGCAAAACAAAGCGATATTGGCCGGGCTAATAAATACGCCGCGGAAGCCTATCTGGCAAAGACGCTGCTTTACCAGGCATATACCCAGGACGATAATAACAACGTTACCGCCATTGATAAAGCTAAGCTGGCACAGGTTAGTTCCTTATGTGATGACGTGATTAACTCTGGTCAGTATGGTTTGCTTCCCGATTTCGCAGACAATTTTCTGTCCAGTTTCGACAACAGCAAAGAATCGGTGTTTGCAATTCAATATTCACAAAACGATGGGACACCTGAAGGTCGTGTTGACAACGGGCACTCTCTTGACTATCCTATGGTCTCACAATACGGCTGCTGCGGGTTTCATGTACCGAGCCATAACTTGATTAACGCTTTTCAAACTGATAACAACGGCCTACCCTTATTTAATACATTTAATAACAATGATGTGGAAGCGAGCGGCGACTATTTTGCCAGCACCTTTGATCCAAGGATGGATCACACCGCGGCTATTCCTGGCCATCCATATAAATATAAAACCGATTTCATTTATCAGGCGTCATGGTCACGCGCTCCACAGGTTTACGGGCCGCTGCTGAGCATGAAGGAAACTGTTGCCTATGATGATCCGGCATTTAAAAAATACCCGCCTTTTATGTCGAGCTCTAAGAACTGGGCTATCATCCGTTATGCCGATGTGCTGCTGATGAAAGCCGAAGCACAAATAGAATCGGGCCAGGAAATCCAGGCTTTGCCTTACATAAACCAGGTTCGTCAACGCGCCGCCAACAGCACCTCTTTATTGAAGCAGGCAAATGGAGGCGCTACCTCAAATTACAAGATTAGCACCTATCAGCCGGGAATTAATTGTACATGGACGAACGACTATGCCCGCCAGGCGCTGCGTTTTGAGCGCCGTATGGAATTTGCAATGGAAGGTTACCGCTTTTTTGATCTCGTACGATGGGGTATCGCGGCAGATTATCTTAATGCTTACTTCAACGCAGAGAAGTCAAGGGTTGGCCAGTTACAGGATGCGGTTTTCAAAAAGAACCGGGATGAATATTTGCCGATTCCTTTAAATCAGATAAACTTCAGTAAAGGATTATACAAACAAAACACAGGGTGGTAACAAACTAAATTTAAACGATATGAAATATATAACAATACTCAGAAACAGCATGTGGCTGTTCCTATTAACTGCATGCATGGTATTGCCGGCTTGCAAAAAAACCACATCGGATATTAAGCTGAATACCGATGTCGAATTAAAAACCTTTACCGCAAACGGTGTTACCGGGACAATCAATTCAACTACGCACGAAATCGACATCGTGCTACCATTTGGTTCAGACCTTTCAAAAATTACACCCAGTATAAAAATAGGTGCGGGTGCTACAATCACACCCGCATCCGGCTCCATAGTCGACATGACCCTACCGGTTACCTACCAGGTTGTGAGCGGCAATCTTTATAACAATTATACCGTTAAAGCCTCAGTACAGCCAGGCTTTACAAGCTTTAAAATTGATACAGTAACAGGGGTTGTTAATGATATTACCCACATTATTTCAGTAGTATTGCCACCGGGCACTAATATAAGTAATGTAGCCCCATCGATATCTTTGTCAACAGGCCTGACTATCAGCCCTGCCATTGGGACACCCCAGGATTTCACTAAGCCTGTGAAATATACGGTTACATCGAGCATCGCATCGGTGACCTACACCGTTAACGCAACTGTGCAAACAGCTATACCCTATATCGCGTACTTAGGTACCGCTGCCACTCGCGCCGGGATAACAAACCCGGATGAAAAAGCTGCCGCAGATTGGTTATTTGCCAATTACCCGAATGCTGAATATGTAGCATTTGACAATGTTAATAATGGTTCAGTATCACTTGCTAAATATAAAGTTATCTGGTGGCATTTTGATAGCAGCCAGACGTTACCTGATATTTCCAACTGGGGAAATGTTCTTACTGCGCTTAAAGCTTATTATGCTGCCGGGGGCAATTTCTTCTTGACCGGGTATAGTGCCGAATACTTGCCTTCTTTGGGAATTGTTCCTAATGGAAAAGGTCCGAATAACGTTTTCGGCGACAGTAATCCAGGCATCGACGCAAATAACAACTGGGGAACTTCTTTTACCGGAAATGAAGCAAATCCGCTATTCCAGGGTCTGACTTTAAGTGGTTCATCAACTGCCTTTTTATTAGGTAAAGGCACGGAGCGGGAAAACCATACTGCTCAATGGAAGGTAAGCGACTGGGGTGGCTATACCAATACTGCCGGCTGGCAGGCTGCTACCGGAGGTATTGCCCTTGCGTCGACTGATGGTTCCAATACCGATAATACGGTAAACATCGCAGAATGGCCATCGGTCAATAAAAGCGGGAAAACAATCGTAATTGCCCTGGGTGCTTACGATTGGTATAATGAGCCTGATCCAGGCTCCGGAACGCCAAGTATTCCAAACGTATTTTTGCCGAATATTCAGAAAATGACTAAAAACGCTCTAAGCATATTAACCCAATAATTTAAATATGGGCCTTAGCTTCAACAAATGCTAAGGCCCATTAAAACCAATAATGATGAAGAGATTATTCTTTCTTTTTTTGTTGGATATCCTGATGATATCCTGTAAAAAGGATAGCACCAAATTAGAACCGGTAAATCCTTCGATGCCGTTCTTTTCGGTCTATCCTGCTCCTGTAAAAGGATATGTCGGCGATGTTATGCCATTTTATGAGAACAATACCTTCCATTTATTTTTCCTGATGGATTGGCGGGACAACGCGCCCCAGTATCACCCATGGTATAAATTTACAACTCCAGATCTCCTGAACTACACTTACCAGGGCCAGATGATCGGGTTAGGCACAGCTGGCCAGCAGGATTACACGCTTGGTACAGGCTCCGTTATCAAGGCCGGCAATACTTATTATGGCTATTATACGGGACATAATTATTTATTCCTCGGCACAAGTCACCCGCAGGAAGGGATATTGTATGCTACGAGCTCCGACCTGAACAAATGGACGAAGAAAACAGGGTTCCTTATTACTCCGCCAGAAGGTTACGATTTTAATAACTTCAGAGATCCTAATATTTTCTTTAACGACGTAACTAACGAATATTGGATGGTTATAGGTGCCCGTAAAAATACCGGCACTTTGGTTTATTATACAACCAAAGACCTTTCAAACCCCAATTGGGCATTCCAGGGCGACTTTTACTCACCAGGCACCTACGATATGCTGGAGTGTCCGGATGTATTTAAGTGGGGTAATTACTGGTATTTGGTTTTTTCTGATACCAACATTCAGAATGCCACACATTACAGGTATGCTAATTCACCGTCGGGCCCATGGACTACTCCGGCAAACGACCTCTTGGACAGCCGTTATTTTTATGCGGCGAAAACCACATTTGACGGGAAAAATCGTTACCTTTTTGGCTGGGTGCCAACAAAAAGTGGATTTAGTGACGCTGGCAGCAAAGATTTCGCAGGAAATATGAGTACGCATTTGTTGACTCAGAACGCCGACGGAACTCTGGCTGTCAATGTTCCTGCAGCAATTGATAAGGTGTTTTACAAAGAAAATACGGTTACAGCGACCGCGAAAAGCAGTGATGAAGTAACTTCAGGGCTGGACTACCAGTTAAACGCTGCCGCTGATACCAGTTATGCCCTTTTTGGGAACGTAAACGGGCCTTTTATTATAAAAACCACTGTGAATTTCTCACAGGTACCACAAAGTTTCGGGATATTACTTGGGGCCGGTTCGGTAGCTTCCCAAACCTATCATTTGGGTTTCCAAAATGGTAATGCAGAAAGTGACCGTATAGCATCCGGCTCAACGGTCACAGAAGCATCAATACCTTTTACACTGGCGGCGGGGACTAATTATGCTCTGGAGATCGTCATCGAAAATTCGATCGCAACTATGTATATTAACGGAAAAACGGCTTTAACAACCCGCATATACGCTATGCAGGGCGCACCATGGGGAATTTACTGCGTGAATGGGACAGCCACGTTTAGAAATCTAACTAAATATACCTTAAAGTAATTGCATCAGTAGTTTGTATAATATGAAAAAAGAGATAATGGGTTGCCTGCTGGGAATTTTACTTTGCATTCCCTGCTTTTTAAAAGCACAGGATACGGCTAAAATTTACCATGAACAATACCGTCCACAAATACATTTTTCACCCCAGCGACATTGGATAAATGATCCGAATGGCATGGTCTTTTATAAAGGAACCTACCATCTTTTTTTTCAGTATTATCCTGATGGAACAACCTGGGGGCCCATGCATTGGGGACATGCGGTAAGCCAGGATCTAATGCATTGGAAGGAGTTGCCCATTGCGCTCTATCCTGACAGTTTAGGCTATATATTTTCAGGAAGCGCTGTTGCAGATTCTAACAACACTTCGGGTTTCGGCAATAAAGAAAAAATGCCATTGGTCGCTATTTTTACGAACCATGACCCCGTCGGCGAAAAAGAAGGTAAGAATGATTTTCAGAACCAAAGCCTCGCCTATAGCCTGGATAATGGATTTTCGTGGACAAAATATAGCAAAAATCCAGTGCTGAGAAATCCCGGAATCAGGGATTTCCGGGATCCTAAGGTAATATGGTATGCCATGGAAAAGAAATGGGTGATGACTTTGGCCACAAAAGACCGTATTACATTTTATTCTTCGCCTGACCTCAAAAGTTGGAAAAAGGAAAGTGAATTTGGGGAGAAATTAGGAGCTCATGGTGGCGTATGGGAATGCCCGGACCTTTTTCCTATGAAATTGAATGGCAAAACCTATTGGACATTAATTGTTAACGTAAATCCTGGTGGTCCCAATGGCGGATCGGCAACACAATATTTCATAGGCCATTTTGACGGAAACAAATTTACCCAAATTGATTCAACGATCAAGTGGTTAGATTACGGACCCGATGAATATGCCGGTGTCACCTGGTCAAATACGGGAGCCCGGAGAATATTTTTAGGCTGGATGAGTAATTGGGAATATGCCAACCAGGTGCCAACCAAAAAATGGCGAAACGCAATGACCATTCCAAAAGAGCTTGGGCTAAAAAAGGTGGGTGGTCGGATATTGTTAACATCTAATCCTCTAAAAGAGTTAACCGGCATTGAACGAGCGCCTGTTAACTTAAATAGGAATCTCCTGACAGGAAAGGGAATTAAAGGACTGTCCAGTCAATTCGTATTAAAATTTAACATTAACAAGCTCAATGATTATTCTATAACACTTTCAAATGACGTTGGAGAGGCGTTGATAATTGGATATGACAATGCTAAGAATCAGTACTTTATACACAGGGCAAAGTCGGGCAAAATTGATTTCAACCCGGCATTTTCAAAGACCGCATTTTCGCCCCGGTTAAGTAACAATTCATTGGAAGCTAATATCAAAATAGTAGTTGATGTGTCATCAATTGAATTATTTGCTGATGACGGATTAACAGTAATGACAAGTGTTTTTTTTCCGACACAGCCATTTAATCAGTTACATCTTAAAAAAAGTAAAGGAGTAATTATAAAAAACTTAAAGCTATTGCCCTTAAAGTCAATTTGGTAAAAGGAGGCGCATAAGATACCACAGAAAGGAATTCTGTGATTTAGTTGATTAGCTAAGGCGCTTCGGGTGAGATGGAAGCGCCTTGTTCATAACAACAAATCAATCATGACATAGATGGTGTTCACACGAAGGATGGTTAATCGGGTATATGCTGATTCGACCGCAGTTTTTGAGGCAATCGCCATAGGTAACGGTAGTTTTTTGACGGTTTGTGGCAACTGCAATATGAAAATCGGAAACGCCATTTGACCTAAAAAACAAAAGCCTGCAATCATTTGATTTGCAGGCATCTATCTGTTTTTCATATTGAACTTGGCGGAGAGGGAGGGATTCGTTTTCCTTTTTCATCAACTTGGTATTCAATATATTAGAATGGATTTGATTTCTTACTCACCGAAATACTCACCACTTTTTTAATGCAGATTAATTGCAAATCTTATTGTGTAAAGATAAACAAGGTAAACAATTTTCACAAGATAACTCATCTTAAATCTTAATCAATTAATGATTTAACGGAGTACATGATGACAAGTTAAAGAATTCTTAATTTTTTAGAAAAGATTAAAATGTTCATCGTCGTAGGAGATTCGAACCCGATCAATACCCTATTGACTTACAATATTTAATATAGTTATCGGGACAATATGCACCGATTTACTAACTATTATTTTGATACATGTATCTTTACAAATCATTGAAAAGATACAAATTATGCGCTCGCGGTAAAAAGCGGACACTTATTAGCAATGATCGTAAGACCGACTGTAGAAGTTATTGTTACGGTAGAGCCCACAGCTCTAAATGAAAAATTAAATCCTGAGTTTAATGCAAAAATGATTGATCCCGATTTATAGATGGGAAATAGGCAATTAAATATGATAAAATTGGAATAACGGCAGCTTTAGTAATACACGGAGGCTGCAAATTGCCTTGACGGGTTATTTTAATTTAGCTAATATATCCCAAACCGGGATATCCGTGAGAACCCGTTACTTCGGGACATTCCCTTAACGCTCAGTAATGCAGACCAGTTCAATTCGAACGCATTTGACATCCCGGATCTTTCTCTGCCCAAAAGTCCGTTTCGTATAATTTACAGACCGTTTGATATAATATCAAAAAAAGACAGCAGCATTCCGGATACTTTAGCGTGAAATTCAAATCATGATAAGAGCTTTCACGCTTATTTCCCTTTTGTCACTTTTAATACCGGCTATTGCTTCAGCTCAGAAGCCGTGCGTTATCAGTGGTACAATAAAAGATGCCGCAACCGGAGAAACACTCACCGGTGCAACCGTCAAAATAAAAGAATTGCCGCAAAACGGCACAACCGCCAATAGCTATGGTTTTTATTCTATACAGGCCCCTCCGGGTGATTATACACTCCTGTTTACTCACATAGGCTACCAGACGATCACTAAACAAATTTCACTGCAACATAGTCAAACTATAAATATCGCGCTGAACAAAAACAGCGAATTGCAGGAAGTCGTTATCAGGTCTGACAAGCCCAATAATGACCAAATCGCCTCGCCGCTTCTTGGCGTTGAAAAGCTAAATATGGCGCAAATCAATCAGGTGCCCGTACTGCTTGGGGAAAGAGATATTTTAAAGACGATTTCCTTGCTACCTGGCATAAAATCAGCGGGCGAAGGGAATACTGGTTTTTATGTGCGAGGCGGCGCATCGGACCAGAACCTGATTTTACTGGATGAAGCGCCCGTATATAATGCTTCGCACTTTTTTGGCTTCTTTTCGACTTTTAATTCCGATGCGATTAAGAATGTAAGTATCTATAAGGGCGGAATGCCTGCCGAATATGGAGGAAGGTTATCATCGGTACTGGATATCATAATGAATGACGGCAATAATAAGGATTTCACCGTACAGGGTGGTCTTGGCCTTATTGCTTCGAGAATAAAAGTGGAGGGCCCGTTAGTAAAAGACAAAGGATCGTTTATGGTCAGCGCCCGGCGTACTTATCTCGACTTGTTTTTAAAGGCTTCTTCAGATTCGACCATTAAAGGCAGTACCCTTTATTTTTATGATGTCAATGCGAAGGTTAATTACCACTTTGATGATAAAAACGCCCTTTATCTCTCCGGGTACTTTGGAAAAGACGTTTTGGCTTTAAAAAGCATATTCGGGACCAACTGGGGGAATTCTACCGGTACGATCAGGTTTAATCATATATTTAATAACAGGCTATTCTCCAATACATCCCTTATTTACAGCAATTACAACTACACCATCCAGGGCTCACAAAATAAAAATGATTTTAAAGCTACTTCGCAAATAACCGATCTTAACCTGAAAGAAGACCTGCAATATTCCATTGGTAACGATCATACGCTGAAATTCGGGTTAAATGTACTGCACCATACGATAGCTCCAGGAAATATTACCACCACCGCAACATCCAGTTATAACAACAAAAGCGTTGAACAACGTTACGGTTTTGAAAATACAGCTTATGTAAGTGATGAATGGAAAGCTAATGATAAATTAACCATACTTTACGGGCTGCGTTTAAGCGGTATGTTTTTAGTAGGGCCGGGCACTTTTAGCACCTACAACTCCGCAGGCAATACCTTAAGCTCTACTGCCTATGGATCTGGCCAGTTCGTGAAGAATTATATAAATCTTGAGCCCCGCTTTTCTGCAAGCTACCAATTAAATGATGAGAACTCAATCAAGGCTTCTTATAATCGTAACACCCAGAATATCCACTTACTGACCAATTCAACCAGCAGCAGCCCGACGGACCTTTATGTGATGAGCAGCAACAATATTAAGCCTGAAATTGCCGATCAGGTTTCGACAGGATGGTTCAGGAATTTTAAAGATAATACCTATGAGTTCTCCGCCGAGGTGTATTACAAAAAGCTGCAGAACCAGATTGATTATAAGGATGGTGCCCAGTTAATAGCCAACCAGGACGTAGAATCGCAATTGACTTACGGCGCGGGCAGGGCCTACGGTCTGGAGTTATTTTTAAAGAAAAAATACGGCAGGTTTAACGGGTGGATAGGCTACACATTATCAAGAACAGAGCTTAAGTTTGACGCCATTAATAATGGCAATTATTACCCGGCCCGGCAGGACCGGACGCATGATCTGTCAGTTGTGGGCATCTATCAATTAAATAAACGCTGGTCATTTTCAGGCGCCTTTATATATGGCACAGGCAATGCGGTTTCATATCCAACCGGCAAATATGAGGTAGGAGGCCTGACTACTTTTTCTTATTCCCAACGCAACGGCTACCGCCTGCCTTCCTCAAACAGGTTGGATATAGGGGCAACCCTGGAAGGGAAGGAACATAAAAAATATCATTCCAGCTGGATCTTTGGGATCTATAATATTTATGGGCATAGAGACCCTTATCTCATCACTTTTCGCGACAGCAAAACCGTACCGAATACAACCGAGGCTGTGGAAACCAGCATTTTTGCTACCCCAATCCCTTCAGTTACCTGGAACTTTAAATTTTAAGCGCATTACTATGAAACTATATAAAATTTACATTGTATCTGTTCTATCGATTTTAACGGTTTCCTGCACTAAAGTGGTCGACCTGAAGTTAGGAAACGATACCGGCAAGCTGGTGATTGAAGGAAATCTGACTGACGTGAACGGGCCACAATACATTAAAATCAGCCGGAACGTACCATTTACCAATACTAATACCTACCCCGCTGTAACGGGGGCATCCGTATCTGTAGTTGATGATGCCGGTCATACCTATCCATATAATGAGGGGCCATCTGGAACTTACACCAGCAGTTCAATGAACGGCGTTGCAGGCAGCACTTACACTATGGCAGCCATAATAAACGGCCAAAAGTATACAGCAAGTTCGACCATGCCAGCCCTGGTTTCTTTAGATTCCATTACTGCCAAAAACAAACCGGTTAATAACAGTAATCATGAAAAGGAGATTACGGTACACTACCAGGACCCAGGGGGTGTAGTTAACCAATACCGTTTTGTAATGTATGTTAATAGCGTTGAGGTGACAAGCGTATTTGCCTTTAATGACGAATTTACAGACGGCAGATATATCCATACCCTACTGGACCAGGATGCCATCAAAATTTATTCCGGTGATACCGTAACAGTGGAGATGCAGTGCATAGATAAGCTTGTTTATACGTATTGGTCGACTTTAATGCAGCAGGGCAGTAACGGGCCGAGCGGATCTGTTGCACCATCTAACCCGCCAACCAATATTTCACCTGCTACCTTAGGGTATCTTAGCGCACATACCAGCCAAGTCAAAACAATTATAGTGCGGTAAAAATTAGTTTATTGATTATCACCATGTCCTTCGGCATAACTTTTAACGAAATCGTTCCGATAAATGTCTCCCAGTGGGATGTCTGTTTCGCCGAGATATACTGTGTGATTATCAAATGAGGTAACCCGCTCCATATTTACCAAAAACGATTTGCTTACTCTGAAAAACAAACTTTGCGGTATTTTTTGGTGGATGGTTTTCAGGTTCATGGCAGTCATCAGTTTTTGATTTTGCGTATAGATGATCACATAGTCTTTTAGCCCTTCTATGTAGAGGATATCCGCAAAGTAAAGTTTGTGGGTCCTTCGGTCTGATTTGATAAAGAAAAAGTCGTTTGTATTGAGCTCTATCGTGTTTTTTGCGGTATCGTCGGACAGGAGCTTATTATACATCTCCGCTTTGCGAATAGCCTTCTCCAGGCGAACTTTGTCAATGGGTTTCAGCAAATAATCTATGGCGTCCAGTTCATAACTTCTCAGGGCATACTGGGGATAGGCCGTCGTAAAGATGGTCAGGCATTTTCCCGGGATACTGGCCGCAAAATCGACACCGTTCAACCCTGGCATTTCGATATCCAGGAACAGCAAATCGACTTCGTTTTTCGCCAGGTATTCCTTGGCTGCAAATGCATTGGAAAATTTCATCAGTATTTCAAGGGAGGAGACCTCTCTGATCAGGGATTCCATTTCATTTCGGGCCAGGGGTTCGTCGTCAACAATGATACAATTCATAAGGGTATAGTTAATGTCACAGAATACTCGTCAGCTTTTGGTGAAATCTTCAGAACAAAGTCGTCTTTGTATAGTAACGTCAGCCTGCGTTTGATATTGGCCAGACCCAGGCCACTATGTTTACGATCAGCAGACCAAATATCCGGGCCTTTGGAATTGACGCAGTTGAAATAAAGTCCACCCGAATTAACCGAGATATACACACGGATATATTCCGGTTCGTCGGTCGTGTCAACGCTGTATTTGATAGCGTTTTCCAGGAACGTAGTAAATAGGTTCGGCGGTAAAAAGATTTGTTTCAGGCGTTCCGGTGCAATTGCTGTCTCCAGTGTTATCGAAAGTTTATCACGCCGGATCTTTTCTAATTCTGCCAGGTTGGAAAGAAAATCCAGTTCTGATTGCAAAGATGTTTTCGCTTCACCGTTCTCATATAACTGGTACCTCAAAAACTCCGAAAGCTTCATAATAACGACCGAAGCTCTTTCCGGATCAATACGGATTAAGGCCTTCACGTTATTCAGCATGTTGAACAGGAAGTGAGGGTTGATCTGGTTTCGTAATTCATTTAGCTCCATTCTCAGGGTCAAATTATTCAATTCGGTAATCCGTTCCTTGTCTTTGATCCACTGGCCGAAAAGTTTCATCATGGTGGTTACCAGGATAATGGCGATGGATACGCCCGTGCCCGCATATGGCCCTATTTCATTTGGATTGGGTCGTTGTCTGCCCATTTCGTTCGCGTCAATATAACTATTCAACAGGTGCGATACCAACACCAATGTGCTGAGCACCATTAATACCAGCAGCAGCATATAAATAAAATACCTGGCTTTAAAAAAAAATCTTGGTACCAAGACATACATATTCAGGTAAATCATAGCGATAAACCCAAAGTACACGACGCAAAAACGATAATATTTATAAGCATTGTCATATTGCTCAAACCAATTGGAGCTATACATGAACAAAAAAAGCCCCAATAAAAATATGATGTGCCGTAGCAGGCGATAACGCGTGCCAATCAACAGGTTGATTGCTCTTTCGTTCTTTAAAGTATCAGTATGCTGGTCCACTTGAAATGGTTTTAGGGGAATAACAAAAATAGGATATTCTATGAAGGCAGTGCCGGAATTTATACCAATGCCATTATTTCTTATACAAAAAAGGCCGGGCAAATCGGTGTTTGGTATAAAAACCAGGCGGTTTAGTATATAAACAAAATCTGACGTTGTTTTAGTGCTTTTCTTTGGCCAAACGAAAATGAAATGGATCAGGAAATAGTTCAGGAATGGGCAGCAAAACTGGGGTTACATCCCAGCCTTTCCCGTGAAAACGATTGCAGTAAATTCACGGAATTGGCCTATTGATGTCACTTCGTTCGATGTTACAGGCCGTCTATGCATATTGCCGGTTGGCAGCGTCATCCGGTGTATATTATGGAAGACGAGGAAACCAAAACATGTATCGCTTTTTGTGATCTTCAGTTGCCGTTCAAGCTGACAATGCATCAGGAAAATCCTGTTGCCGGTGATGCGACCAAACCTGATACGCTGGATGTTTCAGAGTTATGACTGGTTTTAGTAGCCCGGGATATAATGAATGGGCGAAAATTACGCCGTTTCCGGGAGTTTATTTGTTATGCAATGGAGTTTATGGGCATTGACCATAATAACCCGAAGGGGGATTATCTCAGACAATTACTACAGGATAAGCTGATCCAACACACGCATTATATTAATACCAACAGCAAGGATATGCCGCAGATACTTAACTGGAAATGGAATAATCAGCCCAACGGTCAATAAGATGAAAAGACAGCCATATTTTAAATACTACCAGGTCTTGAAGCCTGATACTACCGTAACAGAAATTTCAACGAATGATTTTAAACCTGTTGTTCAGCGGTTCGTGCCCAACACCCAGTTAAGCTTAGTTCAGGACAGCGAAATATTTTATGGTAATACCAGTTTAGTTCACGCGCTGGAAAAAGCTAAAAAAGGTGCACAGGAATATATCGGACAACTGATCAAAGAAGGAGAGCCGGCTCTGCCCCGATTATTACAATACCGCATCGATCATTACGAGGACCTGTGGTTTAACCTGGTAGACAACAACCTTCGACGGCTTGAGGCTGAACTAAAGCTCAATAAAAATTTCAAATGGACACCTTACCGGATACACATTTAAACCATGATTACAAAAGATGAAATATTCGGCTATACCCCGGATCCCCAATATAAAACTACGGTGGCCTATTTCTCCATGGAATTTGCGGTCGACCAGGCATTGAAAATCTACAGTGGCGGCCTGGGCTTCCTGTCGGGTTCACATTTACGCAGCGCTTATGAATTGAAGCAAAACCTGATGGGGATCGGCATGCTCTGGAAATACGGCTATTATGACCAGGTCCGTGACGGGAATGCCTTGATGAAGCCCGATTTTATAGAAAAGGACTATGCCTTTTTGCAGGATATAGGGATCGTTTTTGCAGTACCTGTTCATGATGCCCCTGTGCATGTTAAGGCATGGCTGCTCGGGCCGGAAACGTTTGGTACCGCGCCGCTTTTTTTGCTCAGTACCGATATTCCGGAAAACGATGAAGTCTCCAAATCCATCACCCACAGCCTGTACGACCCAAATGAAACTACCCGGATCGCGCAGACGATCGTTTTGGGTATCGGCGGCGCGATGCTGCTGGATATTTTAGGCATCGAGCCAGATGTTTACCATATGAACGAGGGGCACTCGGTCTCCCTTAACTTTTTCCTGCACGCCAAGTACAAAAGTCTGGACGAGGTAAGAAAAAGAGTGGTCTTTACAACTCATACACCAGAGATGGCCGGCAATGAAGCGCACAGCTACGGTTTGCTTAAAGAGATGTCCTTCTTTTACCATCTCAAGGAACACGAGGTCAAGTATTTGCTGGGCCTGGACGGGGATTATTTTAATTATACCCTTGCGGCACTCAAATTTTCCCGGAAAGCCAATGGCGTATCCAAACTGCACGGCGAGGTAGCCAGGCAAATGTGGGCTAATAATCCGGGGGTTTGTGAGATTACATCGGTAACCAATGCGCAGAACAAGGCTTACTGGGCCGATCCGGTCATTGACCAGGCAATTCTTTCAAATGACGACCAAGGCATTATCATCCGGAAAAAAGAGATGAAGCATGAGCTGTTTAAGGTGGTGGCAGATCAGTGCGGGAAGTTGTTTGATGAAAACGTGCTGACCATTGTATGGGCCCGGCGCTTTGCCGGTTATAAACGTGCCGACCTGATCATGCAGGACTGGGGCAGGTTTATCAATCTACTCAACAATAAGAACTTTCCGGTACAGGTGATCTGGGCCGGGAAGCCTTACCCTGAAGACAGCGAAGGCATCGGCCTGTTTAACCAGATCACGAGCCGGGCGAAGCCTTTTAAAAACTGTGCTGTACTAACCGGCTATGAGCTGGCTTTGTCGGCCCTGTTAAAAAAAGGATCTGACGTTTGGCTGAATAATCCGCGGATGTACCACGAGGCCTCGGGCACCAGCGGAATGACCGCTGCGATGAACGGCAGTATCAACTTGTCCCTGCCTGATGGCTGGGTGCCTGAGTTTGCCAGGGATAAAGAGAATGGTTTCCTTATCGCCAAGGCACAGGTGGGTTTCTCCGGAGTAGAAAAGGACAGCCTGGAAAATAAGAATCTGATGGAAGTCCTGGAGAATGCGGTATTACCAATGTACTATCAGAAACCAGGAATATGGTTAGCCATCATGAAACAAGCAGCTACTGATGTCGTTCCCGGATTTGAAGCCGGCCGGCTGGCGAAAGAATACTACGAAAAGCTGTATAACCATAAATAAATGCGTAATATGATACCAAAAACACATAAGCGACAACACCTATTGTTTTGAGTAAACAGTTTAACCGCATTTTCTTAATTTAAAATTCTATCTGCATATCCAGATGCGTTGAACTGGCAATGAAAATATATCAACCAACCTAAATTCGACTATTAATTGGGCAAAGATATGTCGATTGCTGGAAATGCAAATGCGATTAAACAATTGAATATTATGTTTTTAAGTGGATATCGATGTGTTTCCTTTAGATTGAATTTGAAATTTATTTGGTATAGTTGATAAATATAGTGGTGCCTTTCGATAAAACGTCCGGCCCATCCAGCCAGTCAGACTTCACCAATATCTATTGAGCCCTTTTCCATTTTCCTTGGAACCTCCTGTTTGAGTTATTGTTCAATTATTCCGTTCATTCCTTTTCCTGTGTAGCGTAATATCAGACCACCTATCCGGCCCCTTCTGCCATTAATAGGCATGGGATACCTGTATCGATAAACTTCATATTTATTCAAACGCATTATTTCTTCTACGAAAAAGACCGGACAAACCGGGGTTTGGTATAAAAAGCAGCAGGTTTAGTATATAAACAAAATCTGACGTTGTTTTAGTGCTTTTCTTTGGCAAAACGAAAACGAAATGGATCAGGAAATAGTTCAGGAATTAGCAGCAAAACTGGCGTCACATCCCAGCCTATCCGATGAAAACGATTGCAGTAAATTCACGGAACTGGCCTACTTGTACCACTTTGTCCAATGTTACCGGCCGTCGATGCAGATTGCTGACAGGCAGCGCCACCCGGTATATGTCATAGAAGATGCTGGGTGCAGAATCGGTATTGCCTTTTGCGATCTCCAGTTGCCGTCGTATCTGTATTCCGGACAGGAAACCGAAGTTATGTACGAACCTGAAGGTGCTGAGTTCTCCGATATTACAGCATTGTGGCTGGTCCTGGTAGCAAGAGGTGTAAAGCAACACGACCCTTTTTTTAATGAATTGATCATTCAGCACAACCTGTCCTCGACTTTCGACAAAATATTCCTATTCGATTTTTTTCAATCAGACATCCAAATAATCAAGTAATCATGAAAACAACGACCAAATTCCTGCTCATTGGCGCGGCATTGATCCTGTCGAAAACAGGCTTCGCGCAAAACCAGGACAGTATAGCCCGAAAAGTGGTGGCTTATGCTGCCGACAAATTTCCTGAAACCAGGACCTTCAATTTTGAATTTTCGAGCTCCGGACCCTATAATTTCACTTCGACCCTACGTGGCCAAGCATTACCCGCAGGCAGGGTAACCAACTGGACGCAGGCCAGGGCAAGTGCCAACATCAATTTCATCAAATCCAAAAACTGGATACTGGGAACTACCTTTACCTATCGTTTAACTTCGCTTACCGCCGCGCTGAATGAACCTGTTTCAGGACTTACCAGTTCAGTGAAAGAGGATTTTCAATATCATAGTTCGTCCTTAAACCTGGCTTATATATCAAAACTGTTTAATAAAACAACCATATATTCCAGTAGTGTAAGTATTGACGGAAGTGAAAAAAAGTTCGAACGGGTTCGGGGCCTCTTTGCTGCAACTATGCTATTAAAGGCCGATGCGCAGACAAAAATAGGTATCGGGGTTGTTGTCAACATTGACCCAAGCGCCCAACTACCGGTACTTCCTGTATTCACTTACGAGCATCACTTCGACGATGGATTAGTCGCGGATATTGCCCTGCCCAGGAATATATTTCTCCGGAAACGGGTATTCCAAAATGGCAGGATCACCGTAGGGACTGAACTTGATCGTACCAGTTTCTACCTGTATAACCAGGACAATACGGGAAGGACATTTGAATTTAATCAGGTGGATTTGAATAATGGGCTGATCTATGAATACCGGCTTTGGGATTATTTTATCCTGACCATGAAAGGCGGATTGAAGACCAGTCTGTCGCCCAGGATATTCGACCGCAACAAATCTTATAATGATCCGATTTTTCAGGCAAAAACTGACCCTTCAGCATATTTCAACGTTGGTCTTTCATTCAACCCCTTTGCGAAGAAAAGACGATAATCACTAACCATAAAACGCCAGCGGCTGCCATCAAACCGTTGTACTATGAGCAAAAACATCGTATTCCTATTACTGGCATTTCTCCCTTTCGGGTTAACTGCCCAGTCTTCCTGGTCGCTTAAAACCTGCATTGATTATGGTTTGAAAAATAACCGGAGCAATGCCGTATACGCCAATGAAAAGAAAATCGCGGATGCCAAAGCCAGAGAGGCCCTGGCCGCCTATCTGCCTAGCATAGGGGTTAACAGTACGCTGGACGATAACCTGAAGGTTCAGGTAACGGTCATTCCTGCCGGGATTTTCGGGCCAAACGACCTCCGCGTTGCCTTTACCAAGAAATTTAATACCAACCATGTGGCACGCATTGATCAAACCATTTATGATCAGTCATTGCTTATCAGTTTAAAAGCGAATAAGTACAATGTACAGCAAGCGGAACTGAACCAACGACAGAACGATGAAACTATCATTTATAATATCAGTACGGCTTATTCGCAAATATTCGTTTACCGGGAACAGCTCAACCTGTTAAAAAGCAATCAGGAAACCTACAGGGGGCAAATGGAAATTATCTCCCTCCGGGTAAAAAAGGGTACAGCTTTGCAAAAAGATGCGGATAAAGTGACCGTTGACTATAATAACGCCCAATCGCAGATACAGGTGGCCGAAAGCAACCTTACCCTCGCCGGGAATCAGCTCAAGTATGAGATGGGTTATCCCATCAATGATGCGCTGGCTATTGATAGTACAGCTGCCAGCAATGTGTTCCAGCCTGTTGCCCCGGCACTTGTCAATAACAGTACGTTCGCGGCAGGTAATCGTACCGACTACCGCATTTCGCAGGTGAATTCCAAACTATTGGAGATTGACGAAAGCCGGATTAAAGCGGGTGCCCTGCCCAAACTGATCGCTTATGCACAATATGGTCTCGTCGGTTTCGGCGACCAGCTCGGGCCTGCTTTTTCCGGCATGTCACCGTATTCGGCGGTAGGCTTTAAACTCAGCATCCCGCTGTTTGATTTCTTTAAACGTAATGCACAATATAGCCAGGCTAAATACAAGCGCCTTAACGCGCAGGAGAACCTGAAACTGGATGAAGACAAATACCAGCTGGACTACGAGAACGCACGAACCAAGGTACTTAAAGAACAAAGCAACGTAGAGAACAATCGCCGCAATATTGATCTGGCGCAATCGGTATTCCGCACCACCGACCTGCAGTTACAAAAAGGCACTACCGACCTTACCGACTGGCTGAATGCTCAAAACTCATTAAAAGAAGCACAAAATAATTACCTCAACTCACTTTACAGCTTCTTCCAGACCCGTATCGATCTTGAAAAAGCGGGCGGCACTTTAAAAACCTTTTACACTGGCTTATCATCAACACATGAAAACTAAGTATATTGTACTTATAGCCCTTTTAGCGATCGCGGCGCTGATCGTATTCCGGCTTACATCCAATAAGAAGAAACTGGACGAAAAGAACAAACCGGCACCTGTTAAGTCAGTCCGCATCCCGGTTAAAGCAGCTCCCGTCAAAGAGCATCTATTGGAGATTAGCATCGTCAAAACCGGTAATCTTACACCCTTCAAAGAAGCCAAAGCCCTTGCTAAAACAAGCGGTACTTTAATACTGATGCGATTTAAATTGGGCGATTATGTGAACGAAGGGCAGATTCTGGCCCTGACCGATACCCGCAGCCAGCAGCTCGAGTTACAAAAAGCGGAAACAAGCGTAGCCAAGTTGCGCAACGACCTGAACACTTATACAGAGCTGTTGCAGGGAAAGGCAGCTACACAGGAGCAGGTAAACAACATTCGGCAGGATTATTTAAATGCTGTGAACCAGGCCGGCCAGGCACGCAAAAATCTGGCTGACGCTTCCATCAAGGCGCCGACCAGCGGCATTATATCTGCCAGACCCGTTGAAGAAGGTGTTTTTGTAAATGCCGGTACAGAGATAGCCACCATCGTCAACCTTTCAAAAGCTAAAGTACAGGTGAACCTGACGGAAGCTGAGGTTTACCAGATTGTGCAGGGGCAGAAAGTTAAAATAACCACAGACGTTTATCCAGGTAAAATGTTTGCCGGTACGGTAACCTTTATCAGTCCGCAGGCAGATCAGACACATAATTACCTGGCAGAAATACAGATCGATAACAAACAAAATGCCATACTGCGTTCGGGCACTTTTGTATATGCGGATTTCTCAAAAAAGACCTCTCAGCGGGTGCTGGTCATCCCGCGTGAGGCACTGACTGAAAGTATTAAGAATGCCACGGTGTATGTGGTTGAAAATGGCCTTGCCATGCAGAAAAGTATTCAAACAGGGGCCGAAACGGCTGGTATGGTCGCTGTCACCAGTGGCCTGAAAGCCGGCGATCAGGTGGTAACATCAGGTCAGATCAATTTGAAGGACGGTACGCCGGTAAGTATTTCCAAATAACTACCGGCATAGTGGCAAATGAGCGGCAATACAGGTTACCCTGGTTGACTATTATTACTCGCGTCATTGTGCTGCTGCTGCTTGTCTTACAAACCTATTTAAAAATAAAGATCGTACGATCCATTTTAAAAACAAAAACACCGGTACATGTCAATAGCAGAGATTGCCGTTAAACGGCCCTTATTTATTATCGTTATATTCACCGTACTCTTCCTGTTCGGGGCTTTAAGCTATTCCAAACTCAACTATAAACTTCTGCCCAATATCGAGGTAGCCACCGTCTCTGTAAGTACAGTGTACCCGGGCGCCTCAGCTGCTGAAGTCGAAACTTCCGTGACCAAAAAACTGGAAGACGCTTTCGCTTCGGTAGAAGGCCTGGATAAGATCAGCTCAACCTCACAGGAAGGGGTGTCACAAATCGCTGTCCAGCTAAAAGGCGGAACAGACGTTGACCAGGCTGAACGCGACATTCAGCGTAAAGCCGACCAGGCACAAAATGACCTGCCGGATGATATCGACCGCCCGATAGTCAATAAGATCAACTTGGAGGAAACGCCCGTTATTCGTGCAGGTGTTACTTCAACGCTTGCACCCAAAGCGTTATATGACCTGGTAGATCAGGAGTTTCGCCCCATGCTGCAGAATGTGAGCGGTGTCGGGCAGATTAACATTATTGGCGGTGATGAGCGGGAGATACAGGTCAACATTGATCAGGGAAAGTTAAGGGCTTACGGGCTGGGCATTACCCAGGTAAGCGATGCGATCAATAATGCTAACAAATCGTTCCCCGCTGGCAGGATTGAAACCCAAAACCAGCAGGTATCTATTCAGTTTGATGCCAATGTCACCTCTGTCGGCCAGATCAGTAACCTCATTGTGAAACAACAACCGGGCGGCGGCGGCATCTATCTGAAGGATATTGCCGAGGTGATTGACGCGACGGCGAAAGTGACAGCGATTAATCATATTAATGGTTTGCCATCTGTTGGTATACAGGTGATCAAACAGACAGACGCCAATGCGGTGAATGTCAGCAAGGGCGTAAAAGAGATGTTCAGCCGGCTAGAAGGCCAGTATAAAGCTCAGGGCATTCGCTTTATAGTATCGAGCGATCAGTCCACCTATACCCTTCGTTCGGCGAACGCGGTAATGGAAGACCTTGGCCTGGCCGTTGTTATTGTTGGCATCGTGATGTTAGCCTTTCTGCACAGTTTTCGCAGTTCCATGTTTGTCATGATCGCGCTGCCTTCATCCATCATCCCAACGTTCATTGCGATGTATTTCCTGGGTTTCTCGCTTAACCTGATGACCCTGATGGCCATGTCGCTGGTAGTCGGCATCCTGGTCGACGATTCTATCGTGGTGCTGGAGAATATTTACCGGCACCTGGAGGTGGGATCTGAGCGCCGGAAGGCCGCATTGGATGGACGTAGCGAGATCGGTTTTACGGCAATTGCAATCACGTTGGTAGATGTTGTAGTGTTCCTGCCGCTGGCATTTTCGGGCGGAATAATCGGTTCAATATTGCGGGAGTTCTCCATGGTGGTGGTATTTTCTACGCTCATGAGCCTGTTCGTCTCGTTCACAGTAACGCCGTTGCTGGCCAGCCGCTTTGGCAGGCTGGAGCACCTGACGAAAGATACCTTATGGGGCAGCATAAACCTCGGCTTCGAACACTTTATTGATGTTCTCAAAGAAAGTTACGGCAAGATGCTGGAGTTGGTGCTGAACAAAAAACGCTGGTTACTCTCCGGGGTAATTGTGCTCATTATTGGCTCAGTTATGCTGGTCGGCAAAGGTTTTATCGGCGCATCGTTTATCCCTTCGAGTGACCAGGGCGAATTACTGGTCAACCTTGAACTCGAACCGGCAGCGTCCATCTATCAAACCAACATGGCAACACAGCAGGTAGAAAAGATAATCATGGCACAGCCTGAGGTTGACAAGGTATTTTCCAGTATCGGGTTTGTGAGCGGCGGTGTAGTCGGAACCGGTAATAATGCGAACAGGGCTGAACTCACGGTGAGCCTGAAAGACCGCAAAGAACGGAGTATGACTGCCGACGAGTTCGGCATTATCATACAGCAAAAACTGAGCGCTGCTATTGCCGGTGTTAAAGTGACCGCCTCATCAACCTCCATCACCGGTAATGCCAGTTCTGCCCCTATACAGATCGCGATCAAAGGAGTGGACAGGGATGCCGTGCGGAGTGTTGCCGAACAATACCGGAGCATGGTGGCTGCCATACCCGGAACCAAATTCGTACAGCTTTCGGTCAAAGACCGGAAGCCGCAGGTGGAGGTGAAGCTCAACCGTGATAAAATGACCTTGCTGGGGATCAACGCCAGCCAGGTTGGCGGCGCTTTGCAGAACGCCTTCAGTGGCAACAGTAAGAGCAAGTTCAAGCAATCGGGCAATGAGTATGATATCCTGATCAGTTTGGATCGTTACGACCGGTCCAATATTAACGACGTGCGAAACCTCTCGTTCGTTAATAATGACGGGCAGGCTTTCATATTGAGCCAGTTTGCTGAAGTAAGGGATGGGTTGGGTGAAAGTGTTTTACAGCGAAGCGACCGGATGGGTTCTATTACGGTCAACGCCAATGTTGCAGGAAGGCCAACCGGAACGGTCGCTAACGAGATCAAAATAAAAGCGGCAAAAATCAAGCTTCCGGAAGGGATATCTGTGGAGTACCTTGGTGATGTAAAGAACCAGGCTGATGCCTTTGGCAGCCTGGGGCTTGCCCTGATTATTGCCATACTCCTGGTTTATCTTATTATGGTGGCGCTTTATGAAAGCCTGGTCTATCCCTTTGTGGTATTATTCTCTATACCGGTGGCTTTGATCGGCGCTTTGCTGGCCCTGGCGCTTGCCATGGAAACGCTGAACATCTTTTCGATCATCGGAGTGATCATGTTATTGGGCCTGGTGTCTAAAAATGCCATCCTGATCGTTGATTTTACCAACCAGCTTAAAGCTGAAGGGCGCAGCGTGAAGGAAGCATTGATCGAGGCAGGTAAAGAACGTTTACGGCCGATCCTGATGACCACGCTGGCCATGATTCTGGGGATGCTGCCTATTGCAATTGCCAGTGGGGCTGGTTCGGAGATCAAGAATGGTATGGCCTGGGTGATCATCGGTGGATTGACCAGTTCCATGATCCTGACACTATTTGTTGTTCCGGCAATATACCTGATCATTGATAAGCTGGCTTTGAAATTCAAAAAAAAGGAACAGGCTGAACTTAGCCGGATTGAGTTGAGTGATATTTGATGAAGATGACAATCCCGCGGAGCTCATCGCGTACAAGTTTAGCCGTACATGATAGGAGTTCGATCAACTGTCTATGTCAGTTGTTTTAGCTGTTGCTGCATTTTGGCGATCTCTTGTTTTGATTGTGCTTTGAGAGTTACAATAGTTGTGCTCACCATGAACAATAGCATGGCTGCGATCTTTGATATTGCTTTCATATTTTTAATGTCCTTGTTTAAATGAACAATACAAAGTTGTTGTATTCCACAACGAATCCATTTGATCTACGGTAAGAAATAGACTTAACTTATGTTAAGACAAGCTTGACACATGTGTCTAACAATTATATCGCCTTGCCTGAAATGAAACATTGCAAAAAGTTTTCCATTTTTCCAATACCGACGCGCCAAAACCAGAAGTTTGTAAAATGGCAAATCGAAGCTGATAAATAATAATATTTCTCTTTTGTAGCGCTAATCTTATTCTTTTGGGTAGTGACGTTATTAAATTGTTGAAATAAAGCCAATAAAAAAAGAAAAATGGTTTATAGCCAAGTTGAAATGCAAATTATTGCAATATTAGGACTACCGCCCCCTGGGCCTATGCCGGTGGCGATTCCTGCCATGTACAGCCTCATCGTCCACATCATCGGTTATCTTAAAATGAATTGGTTCGCTTAAATTATCATCCAGCTTTTTGATATTTATTGCTTTGTAATTTACGATTTCTTCCTTTACCCCATCCAATGGAAGAGTACCCTCCATTTCCAGCCTACCCATTTCCAGCCGTTCAAACATGCTGCCGTTTTTTTGGGAATTAGCATACGCCATGGTTTCCTTTAGCTGCCTATCAAAGTCGAATAACTCATCAAAAAGACTTTCCCCACTTTGCTTAAAAGCCATCCTGTCAAACTGTCCCATCTTTTTGGAATGTTCCTCATTTTTACCGCGCGAGGTATTCATCGGGCTGAGCTTAATGCTATTAGTGCGGTCCTTCCGGCTGACAATAACCTGTACATGCAGCTGCTCGCCATCTTTGCGGTCGCCACGCTTTTTGATGCCTTGTTTGACTTCAGAATCGTTGTAAGTATAATACCGGTAATTCTCCAACTTGGCAAACCATACCAGCTCTTCGTGGCTGTTTACGCCTTCGCGTTTAAAGTTCTGCGCGTAAGCATCCATTACCCGAACAGCGAACCCTTTTAGTTGGTCTTTTACACCGTCATTTCCATACTGTTCCCTTAAAAAAGCGAGCTCTTTTTGGCTGGGGCTGATATTGACCAGGAAGAATTTGGAATCTGCCTTGCCTAATTTGGCGATGTTATGATCGATGGTCTGCATGACGTAATAAGGATCAATATTTACCTGCCTGCCATTGAACCAGTGTTCGGGTTCGTTTTTCTTATCGAACCTGTTCTCTTTTTCCAGGTATGAACCAGCCCGCCGCTACTTCCTTTATTGGCTGCTTCTTTACTGTCGCTGATATTGATAAACATATTTGCCGCCCGAGTTATAACAATCTGATTTGTTCTTTAACTGAATTTACTAACTCTTCTTTTTCCCTTCCTGGTGTCATCATGGTAAAAGCTTCCCTCGATTTTATATATGCATCCAGTATGGAGATAAACTGAGCCTTGAGCGTTTCCTTGCTTTTCTGATTTTGTAATATTGCTTCCATTAACCGCCCGATTTCACCAAACATAGCCGCGAGGGCATGCTGGTTATTCAGTATATCCACATTATGCGTTAACACCTCCGTATTAAAGCGGTCAATAATCTGCAGCTGCGATTCGCCGATTTTGTCCATCAATGTCTTCATCGGTACGAGCAGCATATTTTCCTGTGTTTTGATAAAACCGATGTACTGCTGGTGATTTTTCAGCAGGCTATTTTTCAATAGTTCGTCATTCAGATCCATCGGGTCTTTCTTGCTTTTATAGAAGTAGTCGACCATTTGAATAAAGACCTGGCGCTTCGTCCGGCCCAGTTTAAGGGCGATCTTTTCAAACTTCTCGTCAACCACAATGGGGAATCTCACTGACCTTAAATTAATATCTTCCATTATTCTAATCCTCTAATTTAACCAAAGCTTTATAGCATTTTCCAATTATAGAGAATACTGCCAAGTATTCTAATTTCCTTTATTACGCAGTTAAAAACCGCACTAAGTATCCCCGGAGGATACGCAAAACCCCCGTAGCGAAGCGTAGGGCAAGCAAAGTAGGGCTCTGCCCAACTTCCGCTTGCTCCTTTTCTTCCATGAAGAAAAGGACGATTAAGATCCCAGAACTTGTTCGATGCGGTCATAAAAAATGCTTAAAGTTTGTTGATTATTGCCCTGCTGATATAGCGATAGGCTGATAAATAGTTATAGCGATAGTCTCGTCTGATGCGTTCGCAGAGCATTTGTTCGCAATGAACATGCGCACTGCGAACTTTGAACTTGTTATGCATACCGTTCATCGTGCCTCAGTTTCATCTTGAACTCCTTCCGGCCAGTAAACCAGGCTCTCCTGTTTGGGACTGAAACTCGGTTGGTAGCGGATGTACCCATGTTCATCCAATTCACGAATGCACTTGTGATAGGTTGCTACCGAAGCAATCTTGGAATACACCATCAGTTGTTTGCGGGTAATGCCAAAAGGATTGGCATAGCCGCTTTTTTGCCAGCCAGCAAACAAGGCAGCGCATAAGCTGATATGCGTACTTGAAAGGCGATGGTCCTTTCCCATACGTTTGATCAGCCTGCTGTAATCTGCAAAGGCGAGGTTTATTTTGGTTGGCATTAGCGCTGGTTCCCTTCCAGTATTTTAGTAATATCCTCCAGCTTGTAATACATCATCCCGCCGATCTTCGTATAGCGCAATGTGCCATTGATCCGCAGATTCTGCAAGGTACCGGGAGAGATGCTCAGCATCTTCCGGACCTCAGCACTCTTGAGCCATTGTTTGGATTGCCCGGTGCCAGGCTTGATCATTTCCTTGATTTCGTTCAATAATTCGGTTTTGAAGATTTTTAAATCTTCCTTTGATAACAGGTCCACATTCATAAAATAGTTGTTTAGTACATGAATAGATGATAATTTGACATTACTCCACGCCCTGAACAGGCATAGGTAAGCTCCCCGAAAGAGGGATTATAGAAGATCAGCCGGTTTTGCAACCAAAGCAAATGTAAAAACTTGTTTTGATAATTTAAAATACATCAAAACTAATGATATATTTGCAGTGCGATTATGTTCGTTCGATTTAATACGAATCGGTGTTATTCGCGATAGGTTAGGAATAAATAAATTTTAATAACCTATCAAAAACCGCTAAAAAGCACTGAAAATAATTTTAAAGAAAAAGTAAAAAAATTGAAAATCTCTTTTAAAACCTATTTCAATGACCGGCTAAAGCAGGTCTACTTTCATGGCGTAACCACACATCCGCTGTATGTGCAGGTAACTTATGAGCGCAGGACCATTTTTTTTAAGAGTTATTATTTTGAGTTACTTTCCCAAGAGCGGTATTTACTTACCATACCAGGGACCAGGATCCGAAAAGGACCGGATCTGCAGGATGTTATCAAAAAGGAAACTGAAGTTATCAAATTCATTACTGACAAGCACCCCGATGATTTCTCACTGGAACTATTTAAAAATGAGTATGCGCATTACAGTAAAGATCTTTGTGACGAAATGGAAAGTGGGTTTATTAATTACCTGCATACCTTCTTCTGGGATGAGGGTATGACTGCCATAGGAGATATTATGTTGTATGGCAGTAAAAATGTCATTGCCTACGACGCTATCCGGGATATGAAAAGCTCGTTTAATAAAACCGTTTATGATAAGCTGATTGAAAACTCATTCTACTACGCGCCGCCATATTTATCTGTTTACGGTTTTATGAAAGAAATCAAACAATGGCCGATGCTGTTATTAACGGCGATGGAATGGGAACAGCCGGAAACACAAGCAGCGTTTAGGGAATATGCCAGCATAAACTTTCCCGGAATGGATCCGGTTAAACTGTTTAGCCAGGTCAATGACTGGGCTCGATTACCTGTAAAATAAAGTTGCAATATGATTGAACAATGCATTCCATTTTTTCATCTTGAGCAACAAACTGAGTTAAACCGGGTGAAAACTCAAGGGTGGGCGGCCGCTGAAAAAAAAACACTTTCGCCCATTTACATGCCCTTGAATTTTCATCCCGGTTTGGCCTAAATTCGCGAAAGGGTGAAAAAAGGAATGGAACGATGGTGGGGTGGCAAAAGGCTGTCGTGAGCTTAGCGAACGTTAGCCTGCGGGTAAGGAAAAGCTGTTTCCTGAATGCAGCATTGCGCAATGTGGAAACGGCTTTTCCTGATGGTTTTCACTACCTGCCTATAGTATAATCCCGGCCTCGCTCTTCGTCATTGTCTCGCTTCTCTGAAATGTTACCGTAGCGACCTGCAATTTGGTTAATGATCAGCGCTGCGTTTTTAGGCAGCTTATCGCTCAAATAAATTAGTTGCTGTTTTTGAATGCTCATTACAGACCTTAATTTATGATAGTCACCTGTGGCATCAATAATCTCCAGATTGTCAAAGCGGCCGGCAAAATATTCCAGATTTTTAAGCCCTTCATTGTAATTATACAGAATGCTGGCATCATCGATATAATGGCCCCCTGCTTTTACACGGGCTGCAACACGTGCCATCGACTCGGGAATACTTTGTAAAACAAGATATATCATATTTGTTTCGTAGCCATAGGATTTGAACCGTTCAGCAATATCCATCAATAAATGATCCCTGAAATTTGTTTCAATGACAAAATCCATTTTTTTCTTAATTACTAATTCTATGCAATCCTGAAAATACTGTTGAAATGCATGTCCAATACTTTCAGGAGGATAATTGGGGTATTTTAAAGCTATAGCGGCCTGTTCTTTATCCGGATCAAAGATAAATGCACCAGCAGGAGATAAATCCTTTGAGAAAGTCGATTTACCTGCTCCATTTGGCCCCGCTACAAAAATGAGCTGGGTTGGGTTTTCATATCTACAGAACTTTAATAACCTGGATATTGTCAACGCCTAATACCCTTACCAGCTCTTTATGGTCCCGGTATTCATGAACCATAATATCATCGGCAGGACATAACTTTTCATCAAAATAAACAATATAGGAATTGTTGTCCCACGCCTCTTGCGTTAGCATTTCTGCTGTCGGTCTAAGTCTTTCAGAGAGTTCTTCTGCTGACATTTCAAAAACAGATTTTCTTATGGGCTCAATCACAGCGGTGGTTGTTGGATTGTTATTAATTGTTCTCATACAAATATAATTATTTAAGTGAATTGATTTTTTTAGTTGCTGGAATTTTCATTGTCTTCTTTAAAAAGCACCTGCTTTATATTTCTCTTTTAGCAGCGCCATATCCCTGCTGACTTTCAAGTCCAATATTTTAGCGTAGTGCTGGGTGGTTTTAATATTGGTATGCCCAAGCATTTTTGAGACGGTCTCAATCGGTACCCCATTAGATAAGGTAACCGTGGTTGCGAAGGTATGCCTGGCGATGTGAAATGTGAGATCTTTGTTGATGCCGCAAACGCCTGCAATTTCCTTCAGGTAAGCGTTCATCTTTTGATTGGTTGATACAGGCAACGCTTTTCCTTTTATTATGCAAAAAGGATCGTTACTATATTTCTCCAGTATCGTAAGCGCCGCGGGTAACAACGGCACTTTCGTCGGCGTATTCGTTTTTAAACGTTTAGTGACGATCCACATCTCTCCGTCAGCCCCTTTTATGATCTCCGATTGCTTTAGTTTTTGTACATCTGCATAAGCCAGGCCTGTAAAACAACAGAAAAGAAAAATATCCCTGACTTGGTTTAGCCGGTCGGTATAGAAAGCTTTCTCTGATATTTGTCTAATCTGATCGGCATTAAGAAATATCCTGTCTACCTGTTTTACTTTGGCTTTATAATTTACAAAAGGATCTTTCTCTAACCATCCGCTGGCCAGGCAGATACGGATGATCTTTTTGAAGTTCTTAATGTATTTAACCGCTGAGTTGTTGGCGCATTTTTTTTCGGAACGCAGGTAAAATTCATAATTACTGATAAAATCATGGTCGACAGCTTTAACATCAATATCAGCTACCTGGTATTTCCACTCCATAAAGCTTTGGGTGTGGCGCAAAGAGGTTTCATAACGCGTAACCGTACCTGCCGCGTATTCGTTACCCACTAAAGCTGCCACCTTTTTATTATGGTCTTTAAAAACAGCGATCAGCATTTTTGCTTTTTCACTTTTGCCCAGCAGCTTATTTTTGATTAATTCTGCCGTTATCGTAGCACCCGATTCGGTTAGTATTTTATGCGCGTCATAAACCTGCGTTTGCAGGTTATCCAGGTAAGCATTCAATGACCTGACTTCTTCTTTTGTCCCCCGGAACCTTCCGGTAGTATTGTTCCAGTGAGCAGGCAGGCATTCCCTCCCTGAGGTAGTTTCGGCGCGTTTACCATTTACAGTAATACGCAAATAGATAGGCATTGGCCCATTTTCGTAATTTTTTGGTCTCTTTAGATAAAAGAGCAAGCTAAATGTAGTTTTCATACGTTTTTAAGCGTTAAAAAGTGAAACAAAAGTAAGCTTGCAATTAGAACTTTACAAGATGTTCAACACTTGAACATGTTGAATATCAAATAGATGTGTAGATATTGGTGAGTAAGAGAATTCCTAAAATTACTCACCGAATTACGCCCTTTTTTGTAGCGAATTGGTGAATAATATAGTCGTTTAACCTAAAAACAAAAGCCTGCAATTATTTGATTTGCAGGCTTTTGTTTTTTATATTGAACCTGGCGGAGAGGGAGGGATTCGAACCCTCGATACCCTTTTGAAGTATACACACTTTCCAGGCGTGCTCTTTCGACCACTCAGACACCTCTCCGTATTTTTAGGATTGCAAATGTAAAATAATTGCGCGGATGGACAATGAAACTGTTTGATTTAGTTTAAAGAGCGATCATTCCATGTCTAACCCGGAAGATTATTTATTTTTTACTTGCGCCACTAACGGATAACAAATTGTATTGGAAACGCCGCGGAAATTAAGCTGTTTTAAATGGATTGGATGTGCCACGTTATCTCCCTCGGCAATATGTAGAAATTGATTTGGGGTGATGTTTCTAAAGAACTGTGTCTTCTGGCTCCCTGCCCATTGTATTGCTATCTCATCAATGATTTTCGCTTGGCCTATGCCTATTTCCTGCTGCAATGGTGACGAACCAAAGCTTCCGCCCGAATTTACGTCATGATATACACTTCGCTTAATCCCATTTTCGGTAAATGTCACTTTAATGTGGCTGCCTATTGCGGCTTTGTTTGCGGTAACTCCTTCCAGCTTCAGACTGATCCAGTTATTAGTTCCCTGCCCGGGATTTAAGTATAACGAATTGGCATAGGCATCGCCGCTGTAGGTCCCTCCCATATCGATATAAATATCCTGCCTGCCTATGTTCCTAAAATCGGCAAAGGCAACGCCATGCCCCTTTTGCAAATTACCAACACGGGCAGATTTGGTAACATCCGCAAATCTTTTACCTCCCATATTCTTAAACAGCTTGTTTGGCACCAGCGACCTGAAATCGGGATTGCCGGTACCGAAATACATGTCGGGGTAGCCATCGTTATCGATGTCGCCAAAGTTGGCGCCCATGGCAAAAACCACCTTATTAAGCCCTACCTCTTCAGTTACATTTGTAAAGGTGCCGTCCTTGTTGTTGCGGTATAAAAATATGTTCCCTGCCCCTTTTACCGGTTTGCCCAATGCCTCCGCTGCCGCAAAATAGCCCAAAGTGGTGCTGTAGCTTTTAAAATCAAAATTATCGGCTATGATATCGGGCCACCCGTCGTTATTGTAGTCAAAAAACCAGGTGGCAAAGGTTGGGCGGTTATCACCGGCAAATCCAGCCTTATCGGTAACATTTTCAAAATCGATAGCCTTACCGGGCTTGGTAATGTTTTTGAGCAGGAATTTTTTGCCGTCAATCCCGGAAATAAAAAGGTCGGGCTTGCCGTCATTGTTATAATCTGCCGACGTCACTCCTTTTATAAAGCCGTCCATATCGCAATGTGCCTGCTGTGCCACATTGGTGAATCCCTTGCCATGATCATTGATGTACAACGCGCATTTTTCAATATCATCCGGACTTTTTGATTCATATCCTATAAATACGTCAAGCCATCCATCACCATTAAAATCGGCCCATACCGCTGTTTGTGTGGAATGGCAGTAAAGCAGGCCGACATTTGTAGTTACATCTGTAAATGTTCCATCGCCGTTATTGCGCAATAGTGAACTGGGCTGGTTTCCGAAGCCCTTCTCGAGCCAGGCGCCCCTTAATACAAAAACATCCGGCCTCCCATCGTTGTTGTAATCCGTTTGCTGGATATTTAAGCCGCCTGTTATTCCCTTCAGTCCGCTTTGCGCGGTGCGATCGGAAAATGTGCCATCCTGGTTGTTTTGGAAATAATGCATCTCATCGTCCAAACCCATGCCCGATGTCATGATATCCATATAACCATCCCCATTAAAATCATCAACAATAACCCCGCCCGCCTTGTTGTCAACGGTTAATTTAAGCGCGGAGGCTGCATCTGTGAAAGGGTTTACCTTGTAACCGGTATCCACATCCAGGTTAGGGATCAACAGCTTGGCAGGCACGTTTTTAGGGTAGCCGCCCAGTGTCATAAAAGCAATATTCAAGAGCCATCGGGATTCCAAATCGTTTACACTGTCCTTTAGTATTTGTTCGTATAGCTTAATAGCCTTTTGCGAGCCGGTTTGAATGGTGTGAACACCACGTTCCTGAATCGGAAAAACGCACGACGAGCCAGTATGGTTTAACATGCAATTGTTTCGCTCACCCAGCCGGACACAGGCAATGGCTGCCTCCGGAAGCATTTGCGCGCTTATTGCCGGATCCAACCTGTCAAGCAGATTTTCATATATCGTAACCGCCTCTTGTTCCCGCCCTAACTTAACCAGCAGAGATGCCTTTACATAGTTATAAAAATTAATGTCGCCCTGGTTTGCGCTGGCACGTATCTCAGAGTCAATTTTAACCAGCTGCGGCGCAGGATCATTAAAATTTAACCTGCTATTGTTTCTCACCCGCAGTTCCGTCAGTATTTTTATCATCTGCTGATGAGAAGAATCTCCGCACGACGAAAATAGCCCAATTACAAGTGCAGCTATAATTAGGGTATATGCCCTTAATGGCAAATAACTGGCAGTCGGAAAATTCATTTATCAGGTGTTAAGGTATAATGATTGGTTAGATCAACTGGTGCATACACAAACTGTTGCAAAGCGCTTTTTAAATTTAACTGAAAAGTTAGCAAAGGAGCGTTTGTACTAAATTTGTTACATGCAGGTTAATTTACTTGCTGGGTGGAAAGCAAATCAATATGACAGTGAAGAGGGGTTAAATACAGGGTAAATCAACCTTACTCCTCGCCCAGGTTTTTGACTTTTAATTGCTCAAGGAACCTTTCTACCGGTGAATAATCATAAAAAGTCTTATCGCTTAATAAAATCCTGTTTCCTTCGTCGAGATAAATATAGATCCCAAAATAACTTTGTGACCGATCTTTCATAGTTGTTGTAGCGTAACCGGTAATGTCGTATATGCTAATATTTTTTGGTGGCAGCTTTAAATATTTAAATGTCAGCGTTTTTGATTCATCGTCAATTATCACCCAAAAAGGCATTGAATAAAGTTTGATTAGGAATCCAATATTGAACACGAGTGCAACGAGCACTAAAAGCCAGTCTTTAGCAGCCTGGTCATGCAGATGGTGCTTTCCCTTTGGAAAAATTACGCCATAAATAAAATACAGCAGGGCGACAAATAGTATGATTTGTAAAATTATTCTACCGTAAAGTGCGTCTTTTTTGGGGCTTATTTCGGTTAACATAGCAGGTTTGAATACGATGAAGGTACATTTTTTTGGGGGAAGGGCAAGAGTTTTAAATCTTACTAGCACCCGTCATCGCAATTATCCTTTCATCCTGAAATCAAGTCAATCAAGGTTCAGAAAAAGACACCTACCCCTTCCCCTTCATCTCCTGGTGTGCCGGCAGCGAAAAGTAAAAGGTACTTCCCTCGCCTATGGCGCTTTCCACCCAAATTTCACCTTGCTGAGCCTCTATAAAATCCTTTGAGATGGCAAGGCCCAAGCCCGAGCCTGACTTATTTTGCCCGTCAGTAGGCACCTGGAAATAGCGCTCAAAAAGCCTTTGCTGGTATTGTTCATCTATCCCCTTGCCAAAATCTTTTACAGCAAAGATCACCTTATCGCCTTCTTCCTTCAGCTCGATAATAACTTTTGATTTTCCGCCACTGTAACGCAAAGCGTTCGACAGGAAATTAACCAGCACCCAGGCAGTTTTCTCCAAGTCTGCATGTACCCTCGAAATACTTGCCGGCGCCATTACCTGTAAACTGATCCCTTTTTGCTCAGCCGGGAATTTAACAGAATTTAGCGCATAGTTTACAATCTCACGGGGATCAGATACTACAAAGTTCAGCTGGATGTTGCCGGTTTCCACTTGCGAAAGATCAAGTAGTTCGCTGGTGATTTTCAGCAGGCGGTCGCTATCGTCCTTGATATGCCCCAGCAATTCGGTTTGTTGCGGATTAACCGGGCCTATCCGCTCATCGTTCAGCAATTTCAGGCTCATTTTTATGGACGAGATAGGTGTTTTGAGTTCATGCGAGATGGTGGCGATAAAGTTTGTTTTGGCTTCATCACGCTCTTTAAACTCCGTAACGTTCCGCAGCACATACACCTGCCCTACCGACTTACTGCCAATGCTTACCACATCGTTTGGATTTGGATCGAGGTTTGGAATTACGATCTCGCGGTTCTCCAGCTGGAAATAAGATTCCTTGCCGTTAAGCGCAATTTTAAATGATCGTAGTGCACTGTTTTCTATAATGGATTTGAACAGGTCATTGGTGGCCGTAAATTTCTCTGCAGGCTGCCCAACTATCTTTTTCTCCTTTAAATTTAAAATATTTTCGGCAACGGTATTAATAAACAAGATCTCGTTCTTCTCATTTAAACCGATAATGGCATCCTGCATTTGTTCGATGATGGTTTCAATCCGTTGTTTTTCAGAAAGCACCGTGGCAAGGTTGCTGTTTTCCCATTCCTGCAGCCGGTCGCTCATTTCGTTAAATGCTGTGGCTACATCTGCAAACTCGTCATTAGCACTGAAGTTAAGGTGCTGGTTATAATTTTTCTGGCCTATTTCGCGGATCCCGTCGACAAGTTTCCTCAATGGATCAGCAATAAAGCCCGGGAAATTAACACTAAAGCTAAACAGTACCAGGAACGTGAAGGTGCCCACCAGGCCCAACAAAATGGTTGCTTTGTTTACCGATGCTTGCGCCCGGTCATTCTTACGAACAATCGCCTGCATATTTAACAGTTCTATTTTCCTGAGCTGCGCCCGTGCATGATATTGGGCGCTATCCCGTTGTAGCGGACTGCTATCCGGCGCCTGTAGCACATCAAAATATTTTCTCAAGCCTACAGTAGCTTCCTTCTCCCCCTTTTCAGTGATATTATTTTCCTGCAGCACCAGGTGGTGGTTAAAATCGGTAATGGCCTTTTGGTTTAAAGGCAGCTTATTTTCATCAAGTACGGTACGCATTTCCCGCGCAAAACTTAACGACTCATAATTATTCTTAAGGATCACCTTTGCGCTGTCGGATATTTCATGGATATAAAATATAGCTACCACACCAAAAAAAAGTACGATAACGAAAAGGAAGCCGAACCCAAGACGGAGTTTATTTTTAATTTTCATGGCTATAACTGGTTAGTATTCACATCAGGACAAAATGACCAAATCAATTTCTGTCGCTGCTATTTTATTTAAAAGTTCATTAAAAACTGCTGTCCGCAGGATCACCTGGAACAGGCTTAGATGCGGCTTGCCAATGCAAATGGTGGTAACCTCGCGTTCCTCGGCTACCTGCATCATTGTTTTGGTTATGTTGTCGCTTTTTATTTTCATTACCTCGCCGCCAAGCTCGGTAGCTAATTTAAAGTTATTTATCAGGTGGCGCTGCTTATCCAATTTTATCCGGTCGCCGCTCTCCTTGCTGCTTTGTACATACAGCACTATCCACGGTGAGCGGTAATAGCTGGCCAGTCGTGCCGTTTTACGGATCACTACCTTTGCAATTTCGGCATTGGATGAAATACAGGCCAAAAACTTTTCGGGCCGCAGCTTAATCTGCTTCGGAATCTCTATATCTATCTTTCGCTCCACATGGTGCGCCACTTCTTTTAATGCCAGCTCCCGCAATTGCAGGATCTTATCCGGCTGAAAGAAGTTTTGCAGCGCAATATTTATCTTACTCTTGTCGTAGATCTTGCCCTCCTTTAACCTGTCGATCAACTCATCGGCAGTAAGATCTATATTAACAATTTCATCTGTTTGCTCCAGCACCTTATCCGGAATACGTTCGGTGATCGGGATCCCGGTTATCGACTCGATCTCCTGGTTCATGCTTTCCAGGTGCTGAATATTTACCGCCGAAATCACGCTGATGCCCGCATCCAATATGTCAAGCACATCCTGCCAGCGCTTTCCGTTCTTGCTGCCTTCTACATTGGTATGGGCAAGCTCATCAACAATAACCACCTCCGGATGCCGGTTTAAAATACCAGCCAGGTCCATTTCCTCCAGTTCCTTGCCTTTGTAAAAGATCTTCCGTCGCGGTATTACAGGCAGGCCGGCTAATAACGCATGCGTTTCGGCCCGGTTATGGGTTTCAATATAACCAATCTGAATGTCGATCCCGTTTCGCTGCAGGGCATGTGCCTCTTGCAGCATCCGGTAAGTTTTACCTACACCAGCGCTCATGCCGATATAAATTTTAAACTTTCCCCGCCTTGAATGTTTCACAAGTTCGATGAAAGTTTTTACCGGATCGGGATTGTTTTCTTCTGACATGGTCTTATTAAAACTAACACTTTTAATTTAGGGTGGCTTTCTCGTTCGCCTCACCTAAATCCTCTCCAAAGGAGAGGACTTTAGCTTCGCTCTTTTTAAGCCCCTCTCTATTGGAGAGGGGTTGGGGGTGAGGCGTTAAGCATTTATTTCAGCCCATCCAGCGCCACATTCAACTTAAGCACATTGATCCTTGCGGGACCAAATATACCCAATAATGGCTGTTCAATTTGGCTGCTCACCAGTGCTGCCACTTTTTGCTCGTCCAATTTACGGAATTGGGCAACACGTTTCACCTGGATCTGTGCAGCTTGTACAGAAATATCAGGATCAAGACCACTGCCTGAAGCAGTTACCAAATCGGCAGGAATCTCGCTGCGTTTAAGGTATGGATGATATTTCAAAAGGGTGTCAATCCTGTTGGACACATCCTTCAAATAATCAGGATTGCTCGGGCCTTTGTTAGAACCTCCCGAACCGGCGGCATTATAAGCCACTGCCGATGGCCTTCCCCAAAAATACTGGGGCTTGGTAAAGCTTTGGCCAACATTGGCGTAGCCAACAACCTTGCCGTTTACTACTATTGTTTCGCCGTTACCGGCACCTTTTGAAAGCTTACCGGCAAGCATGATGGATACCGGGTAGATAACACATAATACTATGGTAAGTACTATGGTGATCCTTATGGATGGAATAAGATACTTTTTCATTTCTCTAATTATTAGATTATATGTGCAACAATCAAATCAATTAATTTGATGCCGATAAACGGTGCGATAACACCGCCAACACCATAGATCATCAGGTTACGGCGCAGTAATGCGCTTGCGCCTATTGGTTTGTATTCAACCCCTCTTAAAGCCAGCGGGATCAGCATCGGGATAATGATGGCGTTAAATATAACAGCCGATAAAATAGCCGATTCCGGACTGTGCAATCCCATTATATTGATGCTTTGCAATGCTGGTATAGAGGCCATAAACAAGGCTGGTACAATGGCGAAATACTTGGCCACGTCGTTCGCTATGGAGAATGTGGTAAGCGTTCCGCGGGTGATCAACAACTGCTTGCCGATCTCAACGATCTCGATCAGCTTGGTTGGGTCGTTATCCAAATCCACCATATTACCGGCTTCCTTAGCTGCCTGGGTACCACTGTTCATGGCAACACCTACGTCGGCCTGTGCAAGCGCAGGGGCGTCATTTGTACCGTCGCCCATCATGGCTACCAGCTTGCCGGCGTTTTGCTCCAGCTTAATGTAGTTCATTTTGTCCTCGGGCTTAGCTTCCGCTATATAGTCGTCAACACCAGCCTTTTCCGCAATAAATTTGGCGGTTAAGGGGTTATCACCGGTAACCATTACAGTTTTTACACCCATTTTGCGCAGGCGGTCAAAACGTTCGGCGATGCCGGTTTTAATGATATCCTGCAACTCTACAACACCAAGGATCTTCTCGTTTTGCGAAACTACCAGCGGTGTACCGCCATTTGATGCAATGATCTTTACCCTTTCGTCAACTTCTCCAGGGTAAGGATTACCGGCCTTTAGGGCGATATTTCTTATCGAATCTGACGCTCCCTTACGGATGCGCAAGCCATCAGGTGTATTGATCCCGCTCGACCTCGTTTCTGCTGTAAACTTCACAAATTCTGAATTTGCAGGAGCAACAGGTAATTTAAAGTGACCGGCAGCCAGCTCAACTATTGATTTACCTTCCGGTGTTTCGTCGGCCAATGAGCCAAGTACACAGGCGGTGATCAAATCATCAGGCGCTACGCCGCTGGCGGGCCAAAAGTGAGTCGCTTTACGGTTACCGATGGTGATGGTACCGGTTTTATCCAGCAACAACACGTCAATATCTCCCGCTGTCTCAACCGCTTTACCCGATTTGGTGATCACGTTGGCACGTAAAGCCCTGTCCATCCCGGCAATACCGATGGCTGATAAAAGGCCGCCGATAGTTGTCGGGATCAGACATACAAACAATGAGATCAGGGCTGCTATAGTGATAGGGGTATTTGCATAATTTGCGAAAGGCTGCAGCGTAACACAAACGATGATAAATATCAGTGTAAAGCTGGCAAGCAAAATTGTTAAGGCAATTTCGTTTGGTGTTTTCTGGCGCGATGCACCCTCTACCAAAGCAATCATCTTATCCAAAAAGCTTTCGCCCGGCTGGGTTGATACCATTACCTTTATTTCGTCAGACAATACCTTGGTACCACCTGTTACTGATGATTTATCACCGCCCGATTCGCGGATAACCGGTGCCGATTCGCCTGTAATGGCTGATTCGTCTATCGTGGCAATCCCCTCAATGATCTCGCCATCTGTAGGGATAGTGTCGCCTGTTTCGCAGATAAACACATCCCCCTTGCGTAAATCGCTTGATGATTTGTTTACGATGGTTCCATCAGGCATAACAACCTTTGCAGGTGTTTCCTGGCGGGTTTTGCGTAAGCTATCTGCTTGTGCCTTTCCGCGTGCTTCGGCAATTGCCTCAGCAAAGTTGGCGAAAAGCACGGTTAAAAGCAGGATAATAAATATGGAAACGTTATACCCAAATGATCCCTGGTCATGGTGCGAAAAGCTGTAAACGCTCACTACCGCCATTACCAATGTACCTACCTCCACGGTAAACATAACCGGGTTGTGAATCATCACCCTGGGATCCAGTTTAATGAAGGACTCCTTTAAGGCAGTTTGAACCTGGGCTGATTCAAATAATTTATTTGATTGATTTTTCATTTTCTGATTTATCTATTACTTAAGCATGGAAAAATGTTCTGCCAATGGGCCAAGCGCAAGCGCCGGGAAGTACGACAAGGCGTTCAGTACTACGATGACAGCAAAAGTCATTATTCCAAAAGTGAGCGTATCGATTTTTAAAGTACCGGCTGATTCCGGGATGAATTTTTTCTGTGCAAGCAAGCCTGCTATAGCCACCGGGCCGATAATCGGCAGGAAGCGTCCTAAAAGGATCACTATCCCGGTTGTTACGTTCCAGAAGATGTTACCATCGCCCAAACCCTCGAAACCTGAACCGTTATTGGCGTTTGATGAAGTATACTCATACAACATCTCCGAAAAGCCATGGTATTTAGGGTTATTGAGCCATGTGGATGGTTTTACAGCCCAATCAATATTGGCATGAGCAGTTACCATATAGCTGGCAAGCGCTGTTCCCGCCATAATAAGGAACGGACTTAGCAGCGTTATCAGCGCAGCAATCTTGACCTCCCGTGCCTCTACTTTATGGCCGAGGAACTCAGGGGTTCGACCAACCATCAAGCCGGATATAAACACTGCGATAATTACATATATAAAGTAGTTCATAAGCCCTACTCCGCAGCCGCCGAAGAAGCCGTTCACCATCATGGCCAACAATTGCCATAAACCGGTAAGGGCCATTGTACTGTCGTGCATGCCGTTAACCGAACCTGTTGAGGTTACTGTGGTCAACACGCTCCAATAAGCCGTGGCTGTTGGCCCAAAGCGCACTTCCTTGCCTTCCATAGCTCCGGTTGATTGACTGATTCCCATTTTTGCGATCAGCGGGTTACCATTCAGTTCGCCGGTTACGGTTGGTATCATGAACATCATCACCCCAAACATCATCACCCCAAACATCATCCAGGCTAATTTTTTACGGCGGATAAAGAAACCAAATGCCAGGATCATTGCTACCGGTACGATGAACTGGGCAATAATTTCAGTCATGTTGGTAAGGTAATTCGGATTTTCAAGCGGGTGGGCAGAGTTTGCGCCAAACCAGCCGCCGCCGTTTGTACCTAAGTGCTTAATAGCTATCATTTGTGCAGCAGGGCCGCGCGACACGTTTACGGTATCGCCCTGCAGCGAAATAAATTTATCCTTGCCTGCGTAGCTGCTTGGCGTACCATTAAAGGTTAAGATCAACGCAATTACTATCGACAATGGCAACAGTAAACGGGTGATGGATTTTAAAAAGAAGTTCCAAAAGTTACCAAGGTCGGTAGCTGTTTTATCCCTGAACGCCTTAAATATGGCAACCGCGCAAGCCATCCCGGTTGCGGCACTAGTGAAGTGCAGGAACATAAAGATGTAGTGCTGGGTGAAATAAGTGGCGCCGCTCTCGCCTGAATAATGTTGCAGGTTACAGTTGGCCACAAAGCTAATAATGGTATTGAAGGCAAGGTCGGCAGATTGGCCTGTGTTGCCATCAGGATTCAGCGGTAGCTTATCCTGGTGCATCAATACAAAAAAGCCGTATACGAGCCATAAAATATTGATGGTCATCATTGCCTTTAAAAACTGTTTCCAGTTCATGGGCTCATTTGGGTTGATGCCGGATAATTTAAAAATTCCGTTTTCGATGGGCTTCAAAAAATCCGTCCATATTTTTTCCCCGGCATACATTTTAGCCAGGTACTTGCCAAGCGGGATTGCGATCAGCATGGTGATGGCAAACGAGGCAATAATTCCAAATAGTTCAGTGTTCATTGCGATTTACAATTAAAATTTTTCGGGTTTAAGCAGCACATATATCATGTATATGAAAACTGCAATTGCTACGATGAATAGGGCTAACATGATTTTTAGATTTTTTCGAAATAGTCAATGGATTTAAAAATGAGCCAGCAGCCAATTAGCAGGGCTATGAAGAGAATGATTGTGTTCATATTTTATTTAATTAATTTAGAGTTGACGATGATGCAGTATAAAGGTACCCCTGTTATTAGCGGGTTAAAATGACCCTGATCACTAAAAAACATAACACCATAAGCAAATAGCAATTTGATAACCAATAGCTTATGCCACAACTTGCAAAAGAATCTGTTTGCAAAGCGAAAGGGGCGGAAATAGCTTGGTTATTGTTCATTGTCTTTTATTTTCACAGTGGTTGGCAAAGGGCAGGCCAGTGATTTTTTAATTATTATAAATACCTGTATATTAATTAATTAAACTAACATCAATTGCTGAAATAATATAATTTTAAGAAAACAGGTCTATCATTTTGATAGGGTTTATTATCAAAAATGATAGGGGGCGCTATGATTTAAGGGTGCTATTCTTATAAGAGAAGCTTGTCATAACTATAGGTAGAAAACGAGTGAAGTCTGAACGCGTTTTCTTCCGATGGCATGCGGTGGAGGATATAGTATAGTAAGGAAAGATGGTGGATGCAGAATGGGGTGAAATTGAAACAAAAGGAGCAGTTGCGGTAAGACTTTCATGGTCATCAAATTTGTCCTGAGCGAGAGCAAAGTATCTTCTACATGGACCATGTGTTTCCACTTGATAAGTCGTTGGCACAGCAATCCACCCTAAATGTCGCTTGCTGAAGATCTTTCGCTGCGCTAAAGAGATAGTTTTTCGCCTCAGCTCAATATGACAAAGAACCGGCTTACCCCTGCTCAACCGGAAATGGAACAGATTCCTGCTCGTCAAAATTCTTCCAGTCGTATTCTATATTGTTCATTTTTATGTAGTAGGGGATAGTTGCGATCAGCTCCAGCCTGATGCTGATGGAATGAGGGCCGATAAGGGAATAGACAATAACACCGCAACAGATAACAGTGCTGGTTATGGCGTCGATTTTTGCAAAATCGATAGCCCAGTTTTTTTCCGTCCAGAGACCAAACGCGGTGATACCTTTAAAAGCAAAAAGCAGCATCACAAATATCCCGATAAGGGAAAATGGGTCGTCGGTTGATAAACCCAGCAACGAAACAGCGAACGTGCGCCTTAATAAACCGAAAACCACGGCTACCGGCATTAATGCACCAAATACCAGGAAGATCCATGTAAAACCGATTACCCACCACGGCAACAGGCTTCTTCTGCGTTTAAATTTTTTGAATCCGGTAATATTTTCAGGTTCGGTCAATTGATTTTGGTCCATGGATAAGTTGGTTTGTTTTGGTGTTTAAATGTAGTGAAAAGATTTAGTTATTGTCGCCCAACGTGAAGCTCACTTCATTATTCAACATTCGTTATTGAGTGTTCGTTATTCCTACTTTCCCCCTGGCACAATCTCCCCCTCACATTGTCACTACCACCCTGCGCCATTTTTGCTGCAAGGCCTTATGTTTGTATAACAAAATAATCATTATGAGTAACGCCGAAAAAACTACCCTCACCGCACAAGTTGAAATAAACGCACCCATTGAAAAAGTTTGGGCGCTGTGGACCACGCCCGAGGATATTATGCAATGGAATAATCCAGATGACACCTGGCATACGCCCCGCGTAGAAAACGACCTGCGTCCCTTTGGCAAATTCCTGTTCGCCATGGCCCTGAAGGACGGCAGCCTCAACTTCGATTTTACCGGTACCTACGACGAGGTGATCACCAACCAATTCATCTCCTACACCCTTAACGACGGCCGCCACAGCGCCATCACCTTTATAGCGGGTACACCAGTAAAGTTGGTGGAAACCTTTGAACCCAATGACGACCATCCCCATGCTATGCAGCAGGAATTTTGCCAGGCGGTGCTGGATGGGTTTAAGAAGTATGTGGAGGGAAAGGGATGACCATTAGAATGCCGGTTACCTGGGTGTAGCTTTAGCCGGATATTAAAATACCGATTCGACAGGTCTGACATCTGCGTCTGCAAACGCCTGCTGGTAAAGTGTCTTATACTTTGCAGCTGCTGCCAGTTGATGACTGGCTTTAAGGCTGTTATATAAGCCCAGCAGGGACCAGCCATTTCCAGGGTTGGCCACTAAATCATCCCTATAAACTTTTTCCGCCGCTGTAGCCTGGTTCATTTTTAACAAGCAGTTACCCAGGTACTGCCGTGCGGGAAGGAACCATTCCTGCGGCTCACGGTAGATCAATTGTTCCTCAGCGTTGATTGCATTTTTATATGCATCGATAGCTGCCACAGTTTTTCCTTCAGCAAACAATAGCTCCCCGTTAAGTATGCCCGCTGCAACCTCGGCGCTCTGTTTCGGTTTATTATAAGGCATCCGGCGGATAGCCAGCAGGCTGTCCTTAAGGTTAGCTTCCAGGCTATTGAGGCAAAGCCGGGCCGCTGCGAGGTCATGTGCGCGAACGTGCGCCATACCTTTGGCAAAATCGTCAATGATCAGGGCGTATTTCCATTGCACATCCGGGCGGGGTATTTTCAATAGCACCTGCCATTTACCCAGGCGTACCAGCGCAATTTCGGGTAGGGTGTATACAAACTGGGCGTAGGGGTCGTTTTTATAGGCCGGTTTGAGCGCTGCCATCCGATCCCTGGCGCGCAGGTAAAGCGGCATGCCTTTGGCATACATGCCGGCATTCATTGCACAGTAGGACTGCACGGCAAAGAAGTGGATCGGGTTATTTTTATTGAGGTGAAGATATGGAGCAGCCGTATCCATTTTGCTGAAGATCGTATTGGCGTGCTCGTTAACCAGCACGCCCTTGGCGAAAAGTCCGTTGCGCTGATAGGAATGGGTTGACATGTGCACCATGTGAGCTACACCGGGCATCAGGTCCTTTAGCGCATCAGCATAAGGCAGGGCGGTCTCGGGATGGCGTGAGGCCTCTGTAAGGTGAATATAATAGTGCAACGCGGCGGGCTGACTGGGCTCAGCCTTAAGAATGCCTTCACATAAACTGACCAACTCAGGCGTCCAGGGTTTAGCGCTACCATCTGTATTCCAGAAATCCCATTTGTGGCAGAGCATAACTGCGTCGATGTATAATACTTTAATGTCATTATCGGAAGGATATTTGGCGGTAAGGCTCTTCATGGCCGCTGCATAGCGCTCATCCAGCTGAACGCGGTCGGCATTGGTGGAATCGGAGGAGTAGCGTTGCAACATAGCGTGGGCCAGGTCGTCCTCCCTGGCGTTTACCCCGGTATTCGATCGCTGTAAAGCCAGCAGCGCGATGGGCACAGCACGGGGCATCTTATAGGTATAACTATTAAAATAAGGGCCCAGGGCTAGCGTTTGCCCCCACCATGCCATTGTGCAGCCGGGATCAAACCGGGCAGCCTCTTTAAACGATGCAAGTGCCTCTGTAAAATGATACCCGTAATAGAAGGAAAGTCCCTGGTCGAAATAAATTTGTGCACTGTCTGATATGGTGCGGACAGCATAATGATGATGTCCTGTACCGGCTATAACAGGGATGAATTTCCCGTCTTTACCCGCCGCCAGGTCCGAAGGCAAGTCACCGCATATACTTACATCATGAGCGGATTCAGGGTGACCTGGCTGGCGTACTGCAGCACCGGCGAACACCAGGACGATACCCAGCAATAAAATCGGGAAAACGATTTTAATCATGGTTCAATTTACAACTTTTTCGTCTAAAAAAGTATGTTCCGGGATTCTTTCATTTATGATCATTAGGCTTACCTTGTCACGGGTAAAATCGCCACTTCCGCTACCAAAAGCGTCCTTATGGTACGTTGACAGGTACAGGTATTCCTGACTTAGGTGGTGGCATAAAACAGCATGATGCACATTATAATTAGGCAGATAAACGCAATTTTTATAATTTCTACTATTTTATTTTTCATGACCTGTCAGTTTTATTTATAGTTTGTGCCTGCTTATTACCTGATTTAAGGACAAATTTATCAGCCTGAATGTACCAACAGATAGAAGTATCGGTGTAAAGGCCAAATTCCCCGATGAACTGACAGATTTGGCCATCAAAGCATCCGGGTAAATGTTTACGACAGTATTTTTTTACGAAAGTTGGTTCGAATATTTTACAGCCTGCTCATTCTGCCCCCACCTCCCCTTAACTGTAAACCATACAATTTAAAATTAACTTAACATTGGGCGCATAACTTTGCCGGCAATTAGCCATGGAAAGTTTAACAGATAGTGCGTTGTTGGTGCAAATTAAGGGCGACAGTCACGAGGCCTTTGATGTATTGTTTGAACGCTACTGGAAAAAGCTTTACCAAACTGCCCATGCCCGGCTGGATGATGATGTGATAGCGCAGGATGTGGTGCAGGAAATTTTCATAAAGATCTGGCAGCGCCGTAAGCAACTGGAAGTGCATACCTCGGTTGAAAATTACCTGCAAAGTGCGGTCCGCTTTGGGGTGATCAGCCACTTCCGTTCAAAAAAGGCAAACGACCTGCAGCTGCAAAATGCACTGGAGCGGATAGAACTTCTCGAAGACTCCATCGACTCCCTTACCGATTACTTCGCCCTGGAAAAAACCCTGGAGGATGCGGTGAACTGCATGCCCGAAATGCTGAAGCAGGTATACCTCCTACGGAGTGAAAACCATTCGGTAAAGGCTATTGCCGGGCAACTGGGACTGGCCGATCAAACTGTAAAAAACTACATCGCCGAGGTATCCCGCCGCCTCCGCATCATCATCGCCGAAAAATATCCCGAAAAGCATTTAACCTATACGGCGCTCCTGTTTTTACTGCTTCACAAATAATTAACATAAACATCATATAAATTATAAGTACCAAAGGCTGCAATCAGCGACATAATGCTGAGAACACAAACAATGGATATTTATAAATTCAGAAAAAGGTTAACACGCTACTTAAAGGGGGAGTCGAACGAAACTGAAAACGCCATCATAGAGGCCTGGTATAAGTCGTATGAACAGGAGGAACAGCCCCTCAGTGAAGCGGAGGAAGAACGCATCAGGCTTGCCATCCATAACAAAGTAAAATCGGCGACGTCAAAATCCACCATTATTATGCTGCCAATATTTCGTATGGCAGCCACGCTGGTGTTTATAGCCGGTATTGCAGCGATCATCTGGTACTTGCGGGCGGGGAAAAACGAAAAGGCAGACTATTATACCGTGCAAACCGGCACAAACGAAATAAAGCAACTTACGCTTTCTGACAGCTCCATTATTTGGGTTAACTCCGCCACCCGCATCCGTGTGCCAGTTTTGTTTAAGGGCGATTTGCGGGAGATAGACCTGCAGGAGGGTGAGGCATTTTTTAATGTGAAGAGAAACCCGCAGCCCTTTATTGTGCATACAGGCGGAATAAATGTACAGGTACTGGGCACATCGTTCAATATCCAATCCTATAAAAAACTAAAAAGCATTAAGGTAACCGTTGCCACCGGTAAGGTTGGTGTAACAAAGGGTAAGCAAACCCTGGCTATGCTGTTGCCCGGTGAGCAGGAATATTATAACACAATTACCGGCAAGGGGCAGCAGGTAAATGTAAACACCAACCAGGCGCAAAGCTGGAAGGAGGGCTCGACTTATTTAAAGGAGGCCAATTTTGAAGAGCTGGCCCTTTGCATCAAAAATATCTATGGATTATCGCTTAAAGCGGCCAGCAGCAGGATCAGCGCCTACCGCTTCACTTTGCAGGTACAACACAACGTGCCTGCCAGGGAGGTTTTGAAGGTGATTGGCCAGCTGCACAATACGCATTTCAGAAAGGAGGGGAATGAAGTAACCCTCTATTAAATAAAAAACGGCCCTGTAAAAACAGAGCCGCATTATTTTTTGCAGGATGAGGACGGCCATCCGCACCTGCAACGCTCAGTAATTTATTCACCATCACAAAGCAAACAAAAATATGAAATTCTATACACAGTTATGGAAGCAATTTATGCGCATTACTTTATTATCCTTTAGTATTTTATTAACGCTCGGGCTGCTTACCGGGCAGGCATCCATTGTGGACGCCCAAAACCTGGATAAGCGGGTCGACATAAAATTCGACCGTGAAAACCTGTACGACGCGGTTAAACAGATTGAGCAAAAAACCAACCTGGCATTTGCTTATGACGCGGATTATTTGGGGCTGCGAAACAAAACGATAAACCCGACGGGTTTCACCGGCAAAAGCTTGCAGGAAGTATTGTTCCATTTGTTCAGGGGCACAGGCATAGCCTTTAAGGAAGAAGCCGGCAATATTTTATTATTTAAACAGCTGTCGGGTAAAATTACCGGAAAGGTAGTTGATGAAAGCGGCGAGCCATTGCCCGGCGCATCCATTCGGGTAGTGGGCACAAGCTACGGCACAGCCACCGATGCGAATGGAAACTATAGCCTCACCATCCCCGAAGGCACATACACCATCGATGCCTATTTTGTGGGATCGAAAAACGTGGAGACTAAGGATGTTGTGGTTTCGGCGAGTAAGGAGGTGGTGCTCAACATCACCATAAAGGGCGGCAGCATGTTAAAGGAAGTTACCGTAAGTTATGGTAAGCAACGCGCCGCCGAGGTAACCGGTTCCATTACCCAAATTAATGCCGCACCGCTGCAAGACATGCCTGTTGGGCAGTTTGCCCAGCAATTGCAGGGAAAGGCAGCCGGCGTTCAAATTTCAGAAACCAGCGGGCAGCCAGGCCGTGGTATGGCATTCCGTATTCGTGGCGCTGCATCGCTGGCGGCAGATTATCAGCCCTTATTTGTTATTGATGGATTGCCTATCACCGGCAGCATCAACAACATCAACCCTGATGAAATTGAATCATTTACCATATTAAAGGATGCCTCTGCCAGTTCACTTTATGGTTCGCGTGCGGCAAACGGGGTCATCCTGATTACCACCAAACATGCTAAAAAGGGCGAATCGAATATTACGTTCAACAGCAACTTCGGGATGCAGAAGATCCCGGAAAATAAGGTGCCTAAAATGATGAACGCCACCCAGTTTGCCGAGTTCATGAAGGAGCGCTGGGAAGATAAGGTTAAGTACGAGGGGCTCGACCCATTAAAAACCCCGCTCGACGCGCCTTATGTGAACCCCGAAGCCAACGGCGTGGGCACCGATTGGTTTCATTTGCTAACGCGATCGGCCCCTATCCAGAGCTATGATCTAACTATTCAAACTGCAAGGGAAAAATCATCGTCGACCGTAGTGGCCGGTTACCAGGCGCAGGACGGGGTGGTTATCAATACCGGTACAAAACTTTTTACCCTGCGGATGAATGAGGACCTTTCCTTAGCCAACAATAAGCTAAAGATTGGGTTTAACCTGGCGCCGAGTTATCGTTTGGATCATAACAACAGGTTAAGCACCGATGGTGTTGGCGGGATCTTTGAAAGGATCTTTGAGGCAAGCCCATTGATCAGTCCGTTACAGCCCGACGGCAGCTATACGCCGTCGGTTGCTTCTCCGGGCATGGTTTCATACCTTAACCCGCTGGCTATCCTTCAAAAAACCAAGGATGATTACATTACCACCCGCATCCTGGCCAATGGCTATTTAAATTATGAGTTTTTCACCGGCCTCGTATTGAAAACCAATTTGGGGGTTGATAAAGGCGCCGAAACCCGGAACCAATTTTCCCCATCGGTTACTACCAACGCCCCGGCTACAGGTTTGGCAAGCTCAGTTGATAATTATTCATGGACGGCAGAGGCAAATCTTCAATACAACAAGACTATCGCCAATGATCACAACTTTGAGGCTCTGGTAGGTTACTCTGCACAGCGTTACAATTCAGTAAGCAACTCGGTATCGGGCACCGGGTTTCCAAGCGATGATATTCCTTATCTCAGCGCTGCAACTTCAATAAGCGCAGGTTCAAGCTCAACCACCCAATATTCGCTGCTTTCAACCATAGCCCGTTTAAACTACAATTATAAAGGCAAATATTTATTGCAGGGCGCTGTGCGCAGCGACGGTTCGTCGAGGTTTGGCGAGGATCGCAAATATGGATTTTTCCCTTCGGTATCCGCAGGCTGGATTGTTAGCGACGAGAGCTTTATGGAGCGGTTTAAAAATCTCGGTCTTTTAAAGGTCCGCGCCAGCTATGGTATCACCGGCAATAACAACATTGGTAATTTTACGGCTATTCCTGTTTTGGGCAGCTTTAACTATATCCTGAACGGTACCGTGGTACCGGGTGAAACCATCAGCACCTTAGGAAACTCCGAGCTTGCATGGGAACGCAATAAGCAATTTGATGTGGGTCTTGATCTGTCGATGTTCAACAACCGCGTAAGTTTTACTTATGATTATTACAACAAAGTATCTGATGGTTTGATCCAGGCAAGGCCGATCCCAAGGGCGTCAGGCTTTACAACCATCAATTATAACGTAGGTAATTTTGCCTTCTGGGGACATGAGTTTACCTTAAACACCATCAACCTGACAGGCCCGTTAAAATGGAGCTCAAACCTGAATATCTCTATTGACAGGAATATCATCAAAAACCTGGTTTCGCCGGGATATTTGCGCAGGAATAATACCGTTACTTCTGATTATTACCGCAACCAGGTGGGTCACCCGCTGGGCGCATTTTATGGATTTATTTACGAGGGATTGTATAAGGATGCTGCCGACCTGGCTAGCTCAGCCAAATACGGTGCAGCATCTGACGTTGGTACCATTAAGGTAAAGGATATTTCCGGTCCTAACGGTGTACCCGATGGCGTAATTGATGATGTGAACGACCGCACATTCATTGGCGACCCAACTCCTGATTTTACCTACGGCTTTACCAATAGTTTCACTTACAAAAACTTCGACCTGAGCATTTCAATGTCAGGCCAGGTTGGCGGGCAGATCTTGAATGCTGCTAAATGGGCCTATCAAACCAACATGGATGGTTCAAGGGTTCCGCTTGCCGCCGCACTTGATCATTGGAGATCGCCGGAAGACCCGGGTTCAGGAATGTACCCGCGCACCAAAACAGGTACCACCGCATTAGGCCGCGAGGTGAATACCCAATGGCTTGAAAACGGATCGTACCTCACCGTAAAGAACATCACACTTGGATATACATTTAAAATGAAGGACAGATCGACATTTAAAAACCTGAGATTGTATACTTCGGTTCAGCAGGCCTTTATCATTACCGGCTACTCGGGCATGAACCCCGAAGTGGGCCTGTCTGGCCTGGATGCAACTTCAGGGCTTGGGGTGGATGAAGAGGGATACCCGGTGCCAAGAACATTCTCGATAGGTATTTCCACAACGCTTAAATAGGTTATCCAAAATATAATATAACATGAAAAAGATATATTTCTTAACTACCATCATACTTCTTTCTACAGTCATATCCTGTAAAAAAAGCTTTATCGACCTGCATCCGCAGGATTCACTATCGCCCGAAACATTTTACCAGAACGAAACGCAAATGCGCCAGGCCGTTGTTGCTGCCTACGTGCCACTGCGCGACCTTGCCGTCAATGATTATTTTACATCCGAAATGCGGTCGGACAACACCCATTACCAGCCTTACCCGGCCAACAGGGGTACTGCCTATGTGCAGCGCGAAAATATTTCAGACTGGGTTGACGATGCTACGGACGCCTATGTAAATGCTGTTTATTTTCACTGCTATAACGGCATCTCCAGGTCAAACATCGTGATCGGGCGTGGCCCCGGCGCTACCATGAGCGATGCGGCAAGAGCCGATATTGACGGACAGGCTAAATTTTTACGCGCCTGGAATTACTTCAAATTGGTGAGGCTTTTTGGCGAGGTGCCTTTGTATTTAAAAGAGGTAACAAAATCTGACGATGCATTTTTACCGCGCTCAACGGTGGACCAGGTTTATGCGCAGATCATTGCCGACGCGAAGGACGCGGTGAAGGAATTGTTGCCCCCTGCAAAATTCCCGCAAAGCGGGCAGGCAACAAAAGGTTCGGCAACCATGCTGCTGGCCGAGGTGTATATGACGCAAAAGAAATATCCCGAGGCCGAAGCGCTGTTAACCACCTTGCCGGCAATGGGCTATGGCCTTAATGCCAATTATGCCGATGCCTTTTCAACAACAAATAAAAACAGCATCGAATCGCTGTTTGAGATCCAGTACCTGGAAGGTACAGCTGCGGGCAGCCAGCCAAGTAATTTTATCTACCAGTTTTTGCCGCGCACGTCTACAACAGTTTTGATAACAGGTACGGTTACCAATACATCGGCAACCGGCGGCTGGAATACACCAACGCAGGATCTGATCGACTCATATGAGCCGGGCGACAAGCGCCTTGACGCATCAATCGCCGTTGCTGAAGGAGCTTATAACTCAAGCGACCTGCTGGTTATTTCGGCCAACAAAAGCATTGTAGGCTATAGTCCCGCGCCAGGTAAGGTTGGGGTCCCATATCCAAAAAAATATTTACACTTACCGCATGTAGCGCCAAACAACACCAACGATAACTGGCCGATCTATCGTTACGCCGATGCACTTTTATTGCTTGCTGAGGCACAGAACGAGCAGGGAAAAACCGGCCCGGCTTTAGCAAATTTAAATTTAGTGCGTGCACGTGCCGGATTGGCTCCGACTACCGAAACTAACCAAACATCATTACGGGCAATTATCCTGCATGAAAGAAGGGTGGAGCTGGCATTTGAAAACCACAGGTGGAATGATTTGGTACGCACAGGAAACGCCATCCCGGTTATGACAGCATATGGCGCCAAGGCAAAAACCATATACAGTAACCTGCCCGCCAATGCTTTTGATATTGAATCGTACAGGCTGCTTTTCCCCATCCCGCAGTCGGAGCGGGGGATAAATCCTGATTTAACACAGAACCCGGGATACGCTTTTTAATAACATAAATTAGCAAAAAGGTTGTATTTACTTAATATACCGCGGTTACATTTAGTTTAATTTTATAAATCTCTATTTATGACATCAATTAATAAAATTGCTCATAAAACAAAAGTGCTGGGTACAGCGCTTTTGTTTTTGCTTTGCATGAATGCACAGGCACAACTGCCGGGTAAAATTCAGCAGACCGGACAGGTATTATTGCCCAATGGCTGGAAACTAAGCCCGGCCGGCCGACAGCTTCCCCTGGGTGATCTGCCGTTAAACCTGCAACTAAGCTCAACAGGCAGGTTGCTGGCAGTAACCAATAACGGGCAAAGCAAACAGTCGGTTCAATTGATCGATCCGCGAAATGAGCAGTTGCTTGATGAAAAACCGTTAGGAAAATCATGGTATGGCCTTGCTTTTAGCCGCGATGAAAAGCATTTATATGTGTCGGGTGGGTACGACAACTGGGTACTTGATTTCCATTTGCAGGACAATAAGTTTGGTAATGCCGATACCATTAAATTAAGTAATCCGTGGCCAAAAAACAAGGTGTGTCCTACCGGCATGGTTACCAACAAAAGCAACACCCGCCTGTACGTGGTAACCAAGGATGACAGCTCGCTTTATGTTATCGAGCCTGCCACACATTCCATCATAAAAAAAGTGCAACTGCCCGGCATGGCCTATAGCTGCAGCCTGATGCCCGATGAAAAAACGCTGTATATTTCATTGTGGGGAATAGCAAAGGTTGCGGCCTATAATACCGTTGATAATAATATTGGAACCATCATAAATACCGGCAGTCATCCCAATGAACTGCTTTTAAACAAAAAAGGGACACAGCTATTTGTAGCTAATGCCAATGATAATACGGTTTCGGTAATCAATACAAAATCAAACAAGGTAATTGAAACTATTTCAACAGTACTTTATCCTACCCGCTTAGCCGGGTCAACCACCAACGGACTGGCACTTTCGGCAGATGAAAAAACTTTATACATCGCCAATGCCGATAACAATTGCCTGGCCGTTTTTGATGTTTCAAAACCCGGGATCAGCCAGAGCATGGGCTTCATACCTGTAGGCTGGTATCCAACAAATGTGAAAACCCTGGGCAGTAAAATAATTGTTGCCAACGGCAAAGGCCTAACAAGTATGGCTAACCCATTAGGACCTCAGCCTTTTTTAAAGGATAACAACATCGGGGAACACGTGGGGCTTACGGCCAACAGCATGATCCAATATATCGGCGGTTTATTTAAAGGTGCATTGTCATTTATTGATGATCCCAAACCTGAACAATTGAAAGCCTATACCAAACAGGTTTATGCCAATACGCCATTTAATGATAAGCGTACGGCGCTGGCCGACGGCGAGGCCGGCAATCCCATCCCGCGCAAGGCCGGCGAAAAATCGCCGATAAAATATGTGTTTTACATCATCAAGGAAAACCGTACTTACGACCAGGTTTTAGGCGATATGCCCCAGGGAAACGGGGATAGCTCCCTTTGTATTTTCGGAAAAAACATTACCCCGAACCAGCATGCAATTGCTAACCAATTTGTGTTGCTTGATAATTTTTATGTAGATGCCGAGGTGAGCGAAGACGGCCACAACTGGAGCATGGGTGCCTATGCTACTGATGTGATAGAGAAAACATGGCCTACTAACTACGGCAACCGCGGACCGGCATACGCAGGCGCTGCGTCAGGGCCCGATGATGGCTATATCTGGGATTATTGCAAACGTGCCGGTGTAACTTACCGGAGCTATGGTGAGTTTGGCTCCTATAATAAAGCCAGCATTAAATCATTACAAGGACACATGGGCCCGCATTCGCCGGGATTTAACCTGGATATTAAGGACCAGGTACGAGCAGATGCCTGGCAGCATGACTTCGATTCGCTGTTAACCATCAACGCAGTTCCGCAATTCAATACCCTGCGCATCAGCGATGACCATACCAGCGGGCAGAAAAAAGGTAAATATTCACCGATTGCCGCAGTTGCTGACAATGACCTTGCTGTGGGCCGGATCCTGGCGCATTTGGCTGAAAGCCCGATCTGGAAGGAGTCGGTGGTTTTTGTGCTGGAAGATGATGCACAAAGCGGCCCCGATCATGTTGATGCGCACCGTTCCCCTGCTTTTATTGCCGGGCCGTTTGTAAAACGGAACGCGGTTATTCATAGCATGTACTCAACATCGGGCATGTTGCGCACCATGGAGCTGATTTTAGGGCTGCCGCCGATGAGCCAGTATGACGCTGCCGCTCTGCCGATGTATGAGTGCTTTACCAATAAAACGGATAATACGCCTTTCAAGGTTGTTCCTGCGCAGATAGATATAGAACAGCGCAATATTGCTGTAAATGAAAGCAGCAAACGATCGGAATCGTTTAACCTGGCTAAGGAAGATGCCGTGCCTGATAAGGACATGAATGAGGTGATCTGGAAATCGGTTAAGGGAGAAAATGCCGTAATGCCTGCGCCGAAACGGAGTGCCTTCGTGATCCTTGAAAAGAAAAAGAAGGATGATGACGACTAATTTATTGTAAGATGAGTAACAGACGAAGATTTATAAAGTCGGGATTAACCGGTTTGGCCGGGATAAGCTTATTGCCCGCCGTTAATGCATTTGCTGGCGAAAGGCATGTGGCTCCTGAAAAAAATACGGGTGATCTTAAAATGCGGTTCGCCATTGCCTCCGATGGTCATTATGCACAGCCGGATACCGATTCAGATACGTTTTACAAAAATTTGATCGATTGGCTGACTAAGGAGCATCAGCAAAATCACCTGAATTTTGTGATCATTAATGGCGATTTGGTGCATAACCGCCCTGATCTGCTGAGCAAGGTTAAGGAAACTTATTTAGATAAGCTGCCAGTTCCTTATCACACCATTCCCGGCAACCATGATTTTGCGGATGCCAAAATATGGAAGAATGTTTTTGGCTATGAAGACAAATACACACTTGAATTTGGCGATATCGGTTTTGTATTTGCTAATACCGCTGATACGAAAGGCGGTTATGTTTGCCCCGACAATACTTTTTTAAGGGCATCGTTCGAAAAGTTTAAAAGTAAAAGCATTGTGTTTGCCATATTACATATTCCGCCGCACCAATGGGTGCCGGAGGACAAGGATATATTTTTAAACTGCCCCGAAACGGTTGAGCTGCTGCACGCCTACCCCAATATTAAAGCTGCATTTCACGGGCACGACCATACTTTGGACGGAGTTAAGTACACCAATAAGTTCCCTCATTTTTTCGACTCGCATTTTGGTGGGAACTGGGGCACCGACTATAAAGGGTACCGGGTTGTTGAGATAAGCAGCACTAATGAAATTACAACTTACCAGGTTAATGCCAGCCAGAACCCCAAATTAAATTCGAACAAAATTTAACAATTACTTATCTTCATAAACATTAAAACACCGGATATGAAAAAACAACTGTTTACCTTTTTGATACTCCTTTTGACAGGCTTTGCTGCAACGGCACAAAACCAGGAATATATTAAACCTTTAGGTTCTGGCGGTGGCAGTGCACCCCAGCCGTTCCTGTTCTCGGTTAACACCCTAACCGCAGAAAGCGCAGGATGGAGTGCTAATTATACCGGCGCCTATGGCGAGCGGACAGCCGGCCCTTTTGGTTATGATGGGGTTGACCAGCAGTTTGCCGTTAAGGGTTACCTTGGCAACCGCTTTACCCTCTTTGCTAACGCCGACCTGGGTGTTTCGAACAAAGGCGGTACGGAAAGTGCACAACAGGCCGAGGTGATCCATGATTTTGTTGGCGGAAATAAATTGTTCGGTTCCCGCTTTGGATTAGGCTTTGGTGTTAACCGCGATTTTTCAAATACAGGCGCTATCTTCAGCCGGGTTACTGCCTCCTTCGAAGCTGCTTCATGGCGGATAGGCGGCAATATGCGTTTTGAAAAAGCGTTCAGCAAAACCCGCGACAATATTGACCTGGTTACCAGCGTTGGCTTCCAGCATCGTATTGCCGGGCCTGTTTTTGCCGGCTTTGAAGCTGTAGGCGAGGACCTGGAAGGTTTTTGGGAATCGGACGAGGCAGAGGGAGGCGCTAAACTGCTGGTCGGCCCATCGATAAATTTTGCGCCGGCTAATTCAAAGTTCGCCTTTTCAGTTTGCGGCGGCCCGGTATTTTATGCTACCCACAGCACCGTTATCCCTTCAGAAGCGATAAGAGATGTGGGCACTGTGGCCTCGCAAAACGGGTATACCATCAGGGCGATGGTGTCGTTTAATTTGCATAAGTAGGTAAGAAAAAAAATCTGCTTTAATATCAGCCTGACTGCCACGTTGGTCAATGCTATTAAGTTAAGAGATTGCGTTGGTAAAAATATCGAACGCCGAATAATGAAGTATACTTCGGTGTTCAATATTAATAGTTGTTCTATTCTTTCCTTAACTTAATAGCATTCGAGAGACCCTGGAGACAGAAACTTCCCTGTTCTATTTTTTCTTAGAGCGGCCTATTCCGAAAAGATACCTTATTGCTTCTGATCTTCTTATTAAAAATTCATAACAAAACATTGCAATGCTTAAGGATACAACTACTATAATCACATATTTAAGGCCGATTGAAAGCTGTAATTGCACAATAAAATAGCCAATAAGCACGATAACGGGCTGATGAATAATATAAAACGGCAGCACCGCCTCATTGCCATATTTGAGGAACTTATTGGTATAGTTTAACTTATTTTTGGCGAAACCCAGCAATGTGCAAATCCAGCTGAAGCAAACCACGCTTCTTAATGCTATTTTAAGGAAATATGGGAATGTGCCGAAATCAAATTTGATATTATTTACAAAAAGATAGATGTTTACCGCTGTTGATAGAACTGTTATTACCAACAAAAGGTAACGGTACCTTAACCATATGTTTTGAATATCGATCATTGAAAATGCAAAGTATCCTAAGATAAAAAGGACCAAATGCTCTATTATATTCCAGCCTCCCCAAACTCTTGCTCCAATGATACTATCCGGCGAGAACAAGCAGCCGGGCAATGCCAACAGGATCACGAACATGAACAGATAAATAAAAGCCGATCCTGACTTTATGCGGCCCGCAGATATTCGTTTTATAAGCAATAACAAGGGCAGTGAAATAACAGAGAAGACAAAGAGCAGCAGCAAATACCATAAATGCAAACCCATCCACGCAAAATTTCCGCCAAAGGCATACAAGCCTGAAAAATAATGGGGCAGGAACCCTAAAAACGTACCTGCAAACTGGTAGTGCGAAACCCTTTCGAAATATACCTGGTGCGGCGAAAGGATAAAAATGCCAAAAATTAACGGAACCAAAATTCTTTGCATCCGGTCTTTAAGAAACTTACCGCCTGTTTTTGATTGAAGCGCAAACCACGTACTTGCGCCCGAGATAAAGAAAAACAAGGGCATCATCCATTGTACCATAAAAAAAGTGAACAGGTTTGCTGTTGACGAAAGAACTGCGTTTTTTACATGCCAATCGTCAAAATCAAAAAAACGGCTGCAATGAAAAAGAAACACAAGGCAAATGGTGATTACCCTTAACCAGTCGAGGTAATACTGTCTGCCGGCGTTTCCGGAGTTAATATTTTTTAAGGTTTGGTCCTGATTCATGAAGCTGTATTTTTAAAATTTATAAACTAAATTAACTGTGTATGAAAAGTTTACAATTTTAAATCATTGTGAATTAAAGCACGACCCGGTGGTCAAAGGATTAATGCTAGTGGTCAAAAAAGTGCCGGCCTGGTACGGGATAAGCTATAACCGGGCGCGGTTTGCTACCGGCGGTTGAGCTGAGGGAACTGATGAATTCGCGATACACGCCGTAACCAACCTCGTTCCATTTTGATAAATTACCCCTATCAAAATGATACCCCCAATAATCTTATACAAATCATCCACTCAAAAATTCTCTTAAATTTTAGCTTAAACCCCTATTTCCATCCAATTCAGCTTTTGTGGTATGGCAATTGATAAATCCCCGGTACATATAATTTAATCAGACATGACAGCGTTTTATATTATCCTGGAAATAAGTGCCCTAATAGCGATCATCATCGTTCCATTAGGCGGCCCTAAAAAGAAAAAGAGCAAAAGCCCGGCCGGATTGAGCGAAATTTTGGTAAACGAAAATGGTTACCTGGAATATTCCGGCACTGCCCGGGAAGATCATCATCATGTAAATTAGTCTTGAGTCGGGAGTCTTAAGTTCTGAGTCGAAAAAATAAAATTTGACTTTCGACTTCAGGCTCTGGACTTAGGACTCTCGACGAAATAATCTTTTTTTGAAAATAGAGCCTTTCATTTTGAGAGGCTTTTTTATTCCCGAAAATCGCCATAAAAAATAAAAATCGGCCTTTAAATGCGCTAAACACTCAATTGCGGAAGTATCGGCACAATGGGCATTCTTTTGGTACAAGGGTTTGTACAGTTAAAAAACTTTCGGGCATTTAACTGAAATAAACTAAAAAGAAATGGAAGATGAACGAATTATTGTAAGGCCGGCCATTGCGTCGGACGTGGTTTTTGCTGACCAGATCATTCATGAAATGGAAAGTTCGGCAATAGCAAGGGGCTCAGGGATCTCCAAAAGATCGGCAGCCTCGGTAATAGAAAAAATAGACAATGGAAAGGCAATTGTTGCCATAACTGAAAATGGCGAATGGGTAGGGTTCTCCTACATCGAAACCTGGGATAACGAAAAATTTGTATCAAATAGTGGTCTTATCGTATCCCCGCAGCACCGCAACCAGGGTGTTGCCTCACAAATTAAAACACAAATATTTGAACTGTCGCGCACGCGGTACCCGCTGGCAAAAGTATTCAGCATTACGTCTGGTTCGGCTATCATGAAGATGAATACCCGCCTGGGTTTCGAGCCGGTTACCTATGCCGAAATAGCGCAGGAATCCGCTTTTTGGGACAGCTGTAAAAGCTGTGTGAACTATGATGTGCTGCAAGGCAAAAAGAGGACTAATTGCCTTTGCACCGCCATGTTGTTTGATCCTCAATTAAACTAAAAAACCATGATTAAAAATCTCAGGGCAAGAGAACTTTCGCCGGTGCGCGAAAGGATGCCGTTAAGCAATCATTTGTTTAGTGAAGCTGTAACCTTGTTGCAGAAGCTCATCCGCACGCCGTCATTTAGCGGGGAGGAAGCTGATGCCGCAGATCAGATCCAGGAGTACCTGGCAACTTATGGTATCAAAGTAAAAAGAAAAGGGAATAATATCTGGTGCTACAATAAATTTTATGATCCGGAACGCCCGACCATCCTGCTCAATTCTCATATTGATACGGTTAAGCCTAACGAGGGTTATTCCAACGATCCGTTTTGCCCGGAGATCTTCGCCGGGCGGTTGTACGGGTTGGGAAGCAATGATGCGGGCGGTTGTTTGGTGTCGTTGATTGCCACATTTCTGCATTTTTACAGCTACCAGGGGCTGGGATTTAACCTTTGCCTGGCGGCGACTGCTGAAGAGGAAAACTCCGGCATTAATGGCATCAAATCTGTTCTCCCGCTTTTAGGTCAGCTGGAGCTGGCAATTGTAGGTGAGCCTACGCTGCTGCAAATGGCGATAGCTGAAAAAGGAAACCTGGTGATAGATTGCATCAGTAACGGTCGCCCGGGCCATGCGGCACGGGAAGAGGGCGAAAATGCAATTTATAACTGTATGAAGGACCTGGAGTGGTTCAGGTCATTCAAATTCCCGCAGCAGATTGAGGGCCTGCCGCCGGTTAAAATGACGGTAACTACCATAAAAGCCGGCCTGCAGCACAACATCGTTCCCGGCAAATGTGAATATACTGTGGACATCAGGAATGATGATACCTATACGCAGGAGTATATCCTGAATACCATAAAAAATAATGTCAGTTCGGAATTTACCGTACGTCCAGGTTCGCTGGGAGCGTCTTCGGTTCCGCAGGATCATCCCATCGTAAAGACCGGGATCGCGATAGGCTGTAAAACCTATAGTTCGCCCACTACGTCCGACCAGGCCTGGCTGACTATTCCGTCCGTTAAAATTGGCCCGGGTGATTCCGCGCGTTCGCACTCTGCTGATGAATACATCTTCCTGGAGGAGATCAAGAACGGGATCAACCTTTATATCAAATTGCTGGATACGCTTCCGCTTATGCTGATCAACAATCCAAACAAGTATAAAAATGAAATTAAATATATTAATAATTGACGATGAGGTAAAGCTCAGCGCACTGCTTGCACGGATCCTTGAAATGGAGGGCTACCATGTATTACAAGCCGCCAGTGCGAAGGCCGGATTGAAGCTGATAGAGCATGAAGATATCAGGGTTGTACTAAGCGACGTGAAGCTGCCTGATGCAAATGGCGTGGAGCTGGTAAAGAAGATAAAGCAGGTAAAACCTTATATCGAAGTAATAAATCTTACTGCCTTTGGCACCATCAGCGATGGCGTGATGGCGATAAAGAACGGCGCTTTTGATTACCTGACCAAAGGCGACGATAACGAAAAGATCATCCCGCTGGTAAGCAAGGCGATGGATAAGGCTAACCTGCAATACCGGGTGACCGAGCTGGAACAGCAGATAGAAACGCAGCGAGGTTTCCAGGTAGTTTTAGGAAAGTCACCGGCAATTATTGAGGCGATTGAACTCTCAAAAAAGGTATCCAAAACCGATGCCACCGTATTGCTGCTGGGCGAAACCGGCACAGGCAAGGAGGTTTTTGCCGAAGCCATTCACCAGGAGAGCCTTAGAAAAAACAAGCCCTTTGTGGCCGTTAACTGTAGCGCATTCAGCAGGGAACTGCTGGAAAGCGAATTATTTGGTTACAAGGCAGGTGCATTTACCGGCGCCGTAAAAGATAAAAAAGGACTGTTTGAAGAAGCTAACAGCGGCACCATTTTTTTAGATGAACTGGGCGAAATGAGCCTGGACCTGCAGGCCAAGCTTTTGCGGGTGCTGGAAAACGGCACTTTTATGAAGGTGGGCGAAACAAAAATGACCAAAGTGGATGTGCGCCTGATTGCCGCTACCAACCGTGATCTGCAAAAAGAGGCCGAGGAAAATCATTTTCGCCTTGACTTGTATTATCGTTTATCCGGCTTTTCAATTGTGCTGCCCCCGCTGCGTGAACGTACCGGCGATATAGAAATACTGGCCCGGCATTTTATAAAGATCTACACCGGGAAAGTGAATAAAAAATTGCCCGATATCGACGAGAATTTTTTTAAGCTATTGAATCAGCATAAATGGAACGGTAACATCAGGGAACTGAAAAACGTGATTGAACGCGTGATCATCCTGATGGACGAACCCTTGCTTACACCGAAGCTATTACCCTACGAATTTCAAAGTGGGGGTTACTACGATCTTGTTGCGCTTGATTTGGACAGCGTAGAGAAACACCATATCCGCCGCATCCTGAAATATGCAAAGGGCAACAAATCTGAAGCTGCCCGCATCCTGGGAATTGGGCTGGCAACACTTTACCGCAAAATAGAAGAGTATCATTTGCTGAATTGATCATTTTGAGAAAACAGTCATAACAAAATGAGAATCTATATTGACTATACACCGGATCAAACATTATAAATATAATCTATAATATTAATTTCCAACTACTTGTAAATAATATCCTTAACAAGGAACATCAATTGCCATACCCGGCACAAATTACCCGGCCGAAAAGATAAACCGTTTTGAGGCCGGGTAATGAACATCCAAATTATATAAAAAATGAAAAAAGTTTTCTTATCAATTATTTTAGGTGCGTCGCTTACCTGTGCTTTTTCGCAGGACAAACCCGTGCTTGCATCTACAGGAAAAACGGAGGACAAAACTCCCGCATTTTTAAAAAGCGATACCACAGTTAAAAAAGACACCGTTGTTGCCAAGAGCGAACCATTTGCTTTTGGCGATTTTACCTGGCTAAACGGCAACGACCGCAGGCATACCCCGCTGCTGGATTCTAAATATTTTACCGGCCGCATTTTACTTGATGTAAATTATACAGCGTCAAACAATAATCCTATCGACCATACGGTTGTTGGCTCAACGGCGCTGGCCCATGATCATGAATTTGAAATATCAACTGCAGCATTTGGCGGCGATTTTCATTACGATAACATAAGGGCAACTATACTTACCCAATTTGGTACCCGGTCAACAGTAGTACCGCGTAATGATTTGAGCGTTACCCGGGGTCAGTTTGACCAGGCTACCGCCTACCGTTACCTAAGCGAGGCCAACGCCGGTTATCACTTTAATGTGCTGCATGGCATTAACGTTGATGCCGGGATCTTTATGTCGTACGTTGGTTTGTTCTCCTATTACAATGCGGAGAACTGGGCCTACCAACCATCGTTCACTTCGGATAATACGCCGTGGTTTTTTAATGGTATTCGGGTTCAGATCTTCGTTTCGGATAAACTGAAGATCGAGCCATGGTTAATAAATGGCTGGCAGTCGTATGGGATGTTTAACAGCCAGCCCGGCATAGGTGGCCAGATCTTGTGGCGTCCTGTTGAATGGTTCCAGGCGCTCACCAACACCTATTACGGTGCTGACACGCAGGACAAGCCCGGCAGAAAACGCTTCCACTCTGACAACAGCATTGAGGTGCGTTATTTTAAAAGCACCAACAAAAACAGCTTTATAAACAGCATGGCATTTTCATTAACCGGCGATATCGGTTTTGAAAAAGGCGATGGCGTAAACGGCTTTCATGCCGACCCGGTTAAAGGTCCCGCCCAGTATTTCGCCAGCGGTATGGTATATAACCGTGTAATATTTGGCAAGGGGCATTACGGCTGGACAATCGGCGGGGGCGTGATCAACAACCCTGGTCGTTACCTAGTGTTGTATCCTACAGGCGATGCCAACCCGATCCCGGCCATTAATACTGGCGCAGTGGGTTCACATCCGTTCTCCGCAAATCCCGGCGATCAGTTTCATGGCTATGATTATTCTACAACGTTCGATATCATGCCAAACGATTACCTGACCTTTCGTTTAGAGGTGGTACACCGCCATGCCAGCGTACCTTATTTTGCAGGCCACGGTGGCGTAACCTCCCCTGATGGTTACAACACCACCCCGGTGCCCGCAGATTTTACACCGGACCTGGTACCATCAGAAACAAGGTTTATAGCAGCGTTGCTTGTAAGATTTTAATATAGCTGTATAAAGCGATTTTGTCATTCTGAGCGAGAGCGAAGAATCTTCAGCTCGGGACACTCACGCTGGAAAGGTACGCTGGCTACTTGTCAGGCGAATACCTTTCTCACGAATAAGATCCTTCACTTCGTTCAGGATGACAAAAAAGCCGCAAGCAGATTGAAAGATCGCTTGCGGCTTTTTCGTGAAAGAAAATTAAAGCCAAATCGCTTCCTCAATATGATAAAAGCCCTTTATCAATACGAGTAAAAATAAAGAGCGAGCATTCTTTTTATTTAAATTAAAGTATTGATTTTCAATTATTTAAATAAAACACCATCTCCACCAAGCCGTCTGGCATTTCAATGGCATAAACCTCTGCATCAAACAAAAAACAACAATAAAGCACAGCAATAACTTACCGTTCATTGTTTAGGTAAGTTAAGGTTGAATAAGAGAGGCCGGGTTTTGCCGCCCGGCCTTTTATTAAACAGAACAGGCAAAAACAAAAACACTTAATAATTTTAATAAAATGAAAACTTTGATCAAAGCGCTTATCGCAATAGCAATCATCAGCTTAAACGCAACATTCGTACATGCACAAAACTCAAAAAGCGTTACCGGCATTTACCTTACCGAGCAGGATTACAAATTAAACAAGCTAACCTATGTTTTAGGGGATAACGAAAAACTGCAGCTTAATGAATTTTTAAATGGGAAAAACATCAGTCTGCTTTACCAGGGCAAAAAAGTGAAACTGGCAAAAAGCGATATTTATGGTTACAAGCTGCACAACCAGGATTATCGTATTTTTAATAACGAAGCCTATGGCATAATTGACACTGTTGGTTTTACCATCTATAAAAAACAAAAACTAACACAGCAAGGTAAGGGATACACCCCTGTTGAACGTTACTTTTTTAGCGCCGGCAACAAACAACCCGTATTAGCCCTAACCATTGAAAACTTGTGGAACAGTTTCCCGTCGCAGCCAGCTTTCCGCTACAGCATTCAAAGCACCTTTAAGCAGGATGCCGAACTGATGGCTTACGATAAGTTATCCAACCAGTACAAGCTTAAATACATCCACCTGCACCAGGGGCAGGCAGCAACAAGCAGTATAGCTTCGAGGTAATCAATATGCTTTATGGCGCTGGATTTTAAACTACGCGCATTCGAAGCATTAAAAAAGTCCTTTTGTCATACCGGGCGAAGTGAAGGATCTTCCTCGCAAGCAAGGTATTCGCCTGATAAGTTTTCAGCATACTTTTACGCAATGGCTATCACGTGCAGAAGATCCTTCACTTCGTTTACGATGACAAAATAGTGTCAGCATAGATACCAGGGAAATTGCTTATATTTGAATTCATTCGAACCTCAAAAAGCTAATTGCCGTCAATTCCAATTGAGCAAATTGATTAGGTAGCGATATCCCGGATTAATTATTTCTTCCACCACGTTCTTTCACATCCAATTACAGCAAAAAATCGGTTTCTAAGCAGCAATTTTCCTGCATTTTCACAGGGGCAAAAGGTTATTTTGGTATCGTAATCCCATTTTTTAACAGGGGTAAAATGGTACTTTACCCTCGTAACCCGATTTTTTATCAGGAGCGAAATTGTAGTTTGGTTTCGTAATCGATTTTTTTATCAGGGGTGAAATCGCGGCTTCCCTCGTAATCATTTTTTTTATCAGGAGCAAAAGGGGGTTTTACTTTGGTAATCGGGTGCTTTTTGAGGAAAAAAAAGCGTTTTTTCGCGCTGTAAAGAACTTGCCAGCGCAACTATTGAATGCAAATATTTAAATATCAATCAGTTAACAAAAGTACATAATATTTACCGCCCCCCTTCTCAATTAAAGACCGCAGGCTTTAGCTCCTTAAGAGTATAGCCCGCCGGAATTTTGAAGACTGAATCGTCTACCCTTCTTACTTCCACTTTTGTGGCCACGCGATTTATTTGCCCATAAGGCGCCTTCCCTGAGATCACCCGCATAGCAAGCATGATGTGATTATCATAAAAAAGCATGCTCTCGAAAAAAGATCCGAGGGCTATATGCGGCGGTAATTTAAAATATAGCGGCTTTGCCTCGTAAAGGTCGACGTGGCCGTATTCCGGATGGCCTTCGGTAGTTAAAAAATTGTCAAATGCATCGTATCCTACTATTTTTTTAATTGCAGGATTTACGGCAATCTTATCCATTCCCCACGGAAGGCTGATTAGCGGTTTTGTACCCGGCCTATATTTCCAGGCCAGGATATAGGTTTTGTCGCGATGATCTATTACATATTGTTTAGCAGAGTCGAGCAGCATGATCTGCTCTTCCCACAGGATTCCTTTTTGGGTAAAACTTTGCATGTTTATGGAATGTTTACCAAAGATGATTTTATATGAATTGCCAATAGTGGTGTCTTTTTGACCTCCTGAAAGGCCATACATTCTATAATCAATTTCGCCCTCAAAGTTTTTTTGAGCGACCGCGATTTTGGCAGTAAGAAGTATAGTAAAAAGGATCAGGAGTTTTTTCATTTAGGCTAATGTAGCTATTTAGTTTATAGTGGGTGGCAGCTGCTTTATTATCTTAAACATCTCGGGATAGTCAACTGAATAACGGATCTGGAATTGCTGCCCGGTTGAAAAATCTCCCTCATGTTCGTAACGCGGGTGGAAGATCTCCTTGCCATTAACCGTGTATATAAAAACGGCATAGTAGCTTGTGCTGCTTTTTGAACGCCTGGCCTCTATTCTGCCCACCGTGGCAACCGCGGTATTGGTAACACCATTTTGCAATATATTGCTGCGCCTGGTATTTGCCATAGTATAAGCCAGGTATACGTTACCGATGAGCACCCCTGTCGTCACGGTAATCCCAGACAATCTGACCAGCCGCTTTTTAAAGGGTTCCGGGTTTGCCTTTAAAAACTCATTGGTTTCCTCATCAAAGGGAGTGCCTTTTACTACCTGCATATGGATATACACCCAGCCAAGCAGGATAGCGAGATAGCCTAGCCCCGAAATCAATTCGCTGTTTCGATAGCTTTCAAAATAAATTAAGAGTGAGCCGGAAAGTGCTAAGCCCACGCCGCCAATCCATTGGGGTATTTTATTTAGGTTCATTAGTATTGAAAGAGGGCAACACAATCACTGTCCAGTAAATATAGAGGATTGTGGTAATCATTAATAAAAATAAATTGAGTGGTTACTCTGCAGTCGTTGGGTCGATAATGGTTTTCACCTCACTTACCGAATTGGCCGGGAAGCCGCCCTGCGATGCATGTTCGCGAACCATTGCCTCGTTCGGCGCAATGTAAATACAATAGATCTTATCCCCGGTTACATAGCTTTGCAGCCATTGAATTTGCGGGCCCATGCTGCTTAATACACCACATGAGGTTTGTGAAATTCCCTTTAACTGTTCCGGAGTAAGGTTACCCGCACCGGGGATCTCCCTTTCAATTACATACTTTGGCATGTTGCTTTAATTTAGGTGGACGTTTATAGATTGAAGACTAAAATTAGGAATTAATATTTTCAAAAACATAATTATTTAATTTTTAAGCGATTGCAACTAACAAATTTTATCAGGTCTATTAAAAATGCCATTTCGTCGATGTTTGGCAGGTAGTTGTCTATCGCATTTTCTACACTGGATTAATTATCTTTATTTTGTGTCATATCGACACAATAGCAAGACACACAATTCTGATTGGCTTAAAATCAGTAGTTCAATGAAAAATGTTACCGCCCTTGAATTGATTATAAAGTATACCCAGCGGCAATGTACTGCTGAGGAAACTGAGCTGGTAGATAATTGGTATGATTCCCTTAAGGATGAGCCGGACTTCGTATCTATGTTAAGCGATGCGGAACGACAGGAATTAAAGGAAGATCTGTATAAAAAAATCCTGCAGAAGATTGGATTGGGGTGAATCATGAGATAATACCACGTTTCAAGTGGGTGTCGAGCTACCTATTTCTCCGTCAAGCATCTCAAGCAGTTTGGATTTAGCCTTGATGCTTTCAGATTTAAATCCGCCCATTGTAATCCCATACCCAAACAGCATCATCGCAAACGGCACAAAATTATTAGGCTCAATGTGTTTATCTACGATTGCCCGCACAACTGCCCATATCGTAGCTAAACCCAGCGGACAAATCCATAAGCACATGAATATAACCACAAACAGGTACATCTTCATTTTTACATGCACCCTGCTCCCACTAGGATATACTTCAGTTGTGCCTTCTATCTGCGGAAGAAATGAGTTACGGTAGCTGATAACCCGTTTAAACTTAAACGTACCATTTACCGCGAAACCTTCAAAGTATGTAGCTGTTGACGAAGAAGACATCCCGAATTTGAAAAAACTACCATCGCCGGGAGAAATTTCTGCTTCAAGGCGTTGCTGAACGGCTTCGGGTTTTAGGTTGGTGATGATATAAAAGTTCTCGTAGGGAAGGAAAGTCATTGCGGCTAATGGTTTACGTTGATTTTATAAATATCTCAAAAAAAATTAAAATATTTTTCACTGCGCAAATACACTGCGCACTGGCGCTCAACCTTTGTATCAACAAAACAAAAAAGGGAGGTTCCCAATGAAATTTAATTTACTAAGCAAGGCTAAAACACAGGTTACCAATTACGAAGGCGCAAAGGCGTTTGTGATGAGTGCCGAAATGGAACTCTACACTACCGTAGTTACCTGGAGCCTCAACGATTCGTTTTACGAAAAGGACGAAGATCGTTTAAACCGTTTACGTGCGCTAATTGCCAAATGCGATCCGGTATTTACGGGTAAGCTGGCTGTTTATGCCCGCACTAAAATGTACATGCGTTCGGTGCCGTTGGTTTTGGTTACCGAACTGGCTAAGGTGCACTCGGGCGACAACCTGGTAGCCCGGGTTACCGATGGGGTAATTAACCGCGCCGACGAAATAACAGAGCTGTTGGCTTGCTACGAATTGCTGAACAAACGCACCGGCACTAAAAAGCTGAACCGTTTATCAAAGCAAATGCAAAAGGGTTTAACCAGCGCATTTAACCGCTTTGACGAATACCAGTTTGCCAAGTACAACCGAGATGGTAGTATAAAGCTGCGTGACGCATTGTTCCTGGTTCACCCTAAGGCAAAGGATGAATTGCAACAATTACTGTTCAACAAAATTGTGAACGGCGACCCGCAAACACCATATACCTGGGAAACTGAGTTGTCGGCGTTAGGTCAAATCAATTACGATAGCGAGGATGCAAAAGCCGAAGCGTTCCGCGCAAAGTGGGAAGAACTCATCGATAGCGGAAAGCTGGGTTACATGGCCTTGCTGCGAAACCTGCGTAACATACAAGATGCCGGAGTAAGCTATGTACACTTTCAAAAGGTATGTGCAACCCTTGCCGATGCGGATAAGGTTGCAAAGGCTAAGCAGTTTCCGTTTCGTTACCTGGCGGCTTACCGCGAATTGGTAGCAGCGGATACTCAAGCACGAACAAAAGGTACTGTAAGCAAATTAAGCACCTTATTGTTTGGCAACAAAGGTTATACCGGCGAATTGCTGGATGCTTTGGAAAAAGCGGTACAGGCAAGCGCCGCAAACATCAAGGGTTTTGATTACGATACCCGCGTATTGCTGGCCTGCGACGTGTCGGGTTCGATGCAAAAGCCTGTTTCGGCAAAATCGAAGGTGTTGTTGTATGATGTTGGTTTGATGCTGGCTATGCTGTTGCAATCACGTTGTAAAAACGTGGAAGTAGGTATGTTTGGTAATACCTGGAAAACAATAACTGTACCCCGTAATAACATATTGGGTAACGTGCAAGAGTTTTACCGCCGTGAGGGTGAAGTTGGTTATTCAACCAATGGTTACCTGGTGATAAAGGACCTGCTGAACCAAAAGGTTAAGGTGGATAAGGTGTTAATATTTACCGACTGCCAGTTATGGAACAGCCAGTCAACAACCGGCGATCATATGCAGCCTTTATGGTTGCATTACAAGGCAGAAGTTGCGCCGCAGGCCAAACTCTACCTGTTCGACTTGCAAGGCTATGGCCAGGCTCCATTGCAATTGTTACGCAATGATGTTTACTTAATAGCCGGCTGGAGCGATAAGGTTTTTGATGTGTTAGCTGCATTAGAAAACGGTGATACCGCTTTAAGCGAAATAAATAAGATAGAACTATAAACACAGTGTGGGGAAGCTAACACCCCATACTTTTAAAGAAATTAAAAACATAAGGATGCCGTTAGAAACGGGTTACTTCGCACCAAATTGAAATGCTGAGGTCAGTACAGTATCAACTGTATGAGGTTCGAGTCCTCACAAATATCCCGGTTCGCCAGTTGCTCTTTATAAAATATAAAAGAAGGTGCCGTAAATAAGCCCTACTTCGTTTGGGCGCTGGGGTTGATGGTTCGAATCCGTCTCCGTAAGGATAGCTCAATTGGATAGAGCACAGTATTGAATGGTTTATTGTCTTTTGCCCTTCTTTTAAAGAAATTGAAAATAAAAAGGTGTCGTAGATGAGTGTTACTTCGCATTTACCGTCCAGGTCGCCGGTTCAAGTCCGGCCTTCATCGTCACGCTTATGCGAACGCCGTTGTAGCTCAGTTGGTTAGAGCAGGAGCACCGCAAGGTGCATTTCACCTGTCGCTTTTTACCCTTTTTTAAGAAATTAAAAATTTAAGGTGCCGTAAATATGTGCTACTTCGGGTCGCCTGTTCGATTCCGGCTGTTGGAGCAATCCAATGTAGCTCAGCGGGCAGAGCAGTTAAGCATTTTGCTTCGCACATATTGACTATCGCCCTTAAGAAATAAGGAAGATGCCGTAGGCTTGCGTTACTTCGCCTGTTAAGCAAAACCACAACGCAGGCTACCTGTTGCTCTTCTTTTGCCCCTTAATCCCCTGAAGGGGAAATAAGAAAAATTGTTCCCCTTCAGGGGTAGGGGGCTTAAAGGATGCCGTAAAACGGTGATACTTCGGTTAGAACATCCACCGCAGGTGGAAGGACGCTGGTTCAAATCCAGCCGGTAATTAATTTACAGTAGTTCAGTTTTTGTTCCTCACCGTTTGTTTTTTGCTCCTTTAAATGAAAGATGCCGTAGGCAAGTGTTACTTCGCTGGTGAAACCGTTTAACGGTTCAGGTTCGAGTCCTGGTTGGTCACTTCCCGTTTGTTGCTCTTTTATTTTTGGGTCACTTTACCACCGTTTCTATTTTCCTGTGGTTGGTATTTTCTAAAACACTCCGTTTAGCCTGCGATCCCCATTCATAATGATCTTAAAACCATACCATCCTAATTTATATCTTTGAAAATCCCTGTATCTATGACGCATATTACCATTTGGATCATCTCCTTTCTTGCAATAGCCGGTGTTATTATCCGCCCGTTCAAAGTAACCGAAGCGGTTTGGGCCGTTGCGGGTGCCGTGATCCTTTTAGTGTTTGGATTGATCCTGCCGTCTGACGGATTAGCAGGCATCCTGAAGGGAACAGATGTTTATTTGTTTTTAACCGGGATGATGCTTTTAGCAGAAACCGCCCGGGAGGAAAAACTGTTCGACTGGCTTGCCGCCCACGCCACTAAAATGGCAAAGGGTTCGTCAAACCGACTATTTTTACTGATCTACCTGGTTGGAATTGTTGTAACCGCATTTTTATCAAACGATGCTACGGCGGTTGTGTTAACACCAGCAGTTGCTGCAGCGGCAAAGGCGGCAAAGGCTAAAAACCCGCTCCCCTATTTATTGATCTGCGCTTTTATTGCTAATGCGGCATCGTTTATTCTACCTATTTCAAATCCTGCCAACCTGGTGATCTACGGGAGTCACATGCCGCCATTGTTACATTGGCTACAGTTATATTTTTTACCCTCGGTGGTTTCAATTGCAGCAACCTTTATTATGCTTCGGTTTACCCAGCGAAATGAACTAAAGCAAGACCTGGAAACCAACATACCGATTCCAACACTCTCCACAGGCGGAAAAACCGCGATGGCAGGCATTGCAGCCACTGCCCTAATTTTATTAGTTTCCTCGGCACTTGATCTGCAACTGGGTTTGCCAACAGCCATTACCGGCATTATTACATCTGCTATTGTTATAATCAGGGCTAAAAAAAATCCGCTTCTAGTAATCAAGGGTGTTTCATGGGCGGTTTTGCCGCTGGTAGCAGGGCTGTTTGTAATTGTGGAAGCACTTAATAAAACAGGACTGATCCAGTCGCTTACCCTATTTTTACAAGAACAAACCGCCCATTCTGTAGCAGGAGCCACCTGGGGCAGCGGCCTGGGTATTGCATTTGCCTGTAATTTGGTGAATAACCTGCCCGCCGGGCTAATCGCCGGAAATGTTATCCAGGCCGGCCACTCGCCCGAAATGGTTAAAAGCGCTGTGTTAATTGGTGTTGATCTTGGCCCCAACCTTTCTATAACCGGTTCACTGGCAACCATACTTTGGCTGGTTGCCTTGCGGCGCGAGGGAATAACCGTAAGCGCATGGGCATTTTTAAAACTGGGTTTGCTGGTAATGACGGTGGCATTATTATGTACTTTGGGGGCTTTATGGATTTAGTATCACCCTTAATCTATTGTAATTAATTACTTATTTTAGCCAATAATGAAAAGACGCTCATTCGTAAAATCAACCCTACTTAGTGGCGCTGCCGCAACCATTTTACCCGCTGTAAGTAATGCTATGGAAAATACAAGCCCCGTTGTAGGCACTGAATATTACGAGCTAACGGTTTATAGCTTAAAGGATGAACCCCAGCAAAATTTGGTTGAGGATTATTTGAAAAACGCAGCCATCCCGGCATTAAACAAACTTGGTGTTAAACATGTGGGGGTATTTACAGAAATGAAACCCACCGGCCAAACCCGGCTCTTTGTACTTACACAATATAACAGCATCACACATTTCAGTACCGTTGAGGATGGCATGGCTAAAGACCCTGTGCTTGTGCGGAAAGGTGCCGCTTACCTTAATGCACCTGCCACAAACCCGGCTTATGAGCGGATAGAAAGCTCGCTTTTAAAAGCATTTACACACTTCCCGACACTTACTGCACCCGCAAAAAAATCACGCATTTTTGAATTGCGCCAATACCAGAGCGCCAGTGAGGCGGCAGGCAAAAAGAAGATAGAGATGTTTAATGATAAAGGTGAGATAGATATTTTTAAACGGCTTGAATTTAACCCGGTTTTTTGGGGCGAAACGGTGATAGGCCCACAACGCCCGAACCTTACCTACATGGTTACCTTTGACGACCTTGCGGCCAAGGACGCCCATTGGAAGGAGTTTGGCAGCGATACCCAATGGCATGAGATAAGCGCCGTACCTGATTATGCCGACGTTTTGCTGGTGAGCAAAATAACATCCACGCTTTTGATTCCAGCCGATTTTTCGCAGATTTGAAAAGATAAACTTTCAATATCACACCTATGAAAAATGATGCAAAAAAAGTATGGTTCATTACCGGCGCGTCCGGTGGATTTGGGAAATCATTTGCCGAATATGCTATTCAGCAGGGATATAATGTTGTAATTACTGCCCGCCGTTTGGATAAGCTGGAGAGCATAAGGGCAACGGCACCAAGCCAGGTTGAGGCAATAAAAATGGACGTAAATAATAGCGCCGAAATTGCCGATGCTGTTAAACAGGCCACCGATCGTTTTGGCCGGGTTGATGTACTCATCAACAATGCCGGGTTTGGAATAGTAGGCGCGGTTGAGGAAACATCCGACGATGATTTGCGCGCACAACTGGAAACAAATTTCTTTGGCGCCGCTGCAGTTATCAGGACTATGCTGCCGGTTTTCCGGGCACAAAAATCAGGGGCCATTGTTAATATCAGCAGCCTGGGCGGGCAGCTTTCCTTTGCCGGATTTGGCGCTTATTCTGCATCAAAATTTGCACTTGAAGGCCTTTCAGAGGCGTTAGCCGCCGAGGTGACGCCGTTGGGCATAAAAGTGCTTATTGTTGAACCGGGGAGTTTCCGCACAGAATTGGCTGGGACAGCAATGAAGTACATGCCAGAAAACTCCGCCTATAAAGACACGGTTGGGCAAACAAGAAATTTTGCCAAAGGCATGAACGGCACCCAGGAAGGCGATCCCTTTAAGGCTGCGGCAGCAATTGATAAGGCGCTTAATGCAGAAAAAACGCCCTTGAGGTTGCAACTCGGCGAAGATGCGGTAAATGCAATTAAGCAACACGCTGAGAATTTATTAAACGACCTTGCAGAGTGGCAAGCTGTTGCCGTGGATACCAAAATAGATGCTTAGCCGTACCATTTAAAGCTGCCCATTACGAGTTAACACGCAGGCTGTAAGTTCAACCAGATCTTTTGTATATCTTTAAGTTTAAGATCCAGTTATCAATCATTCATGAACGACAAAACATCCCGCGCCGCCGGCTTACTTTTTACACGTGCGCTGCTTGGTATAATTTTGCTGATGCAGGGCTACGGAAAGATCTTTACCTATACGGCACCCAAAGTGTATGGCATGTTTTTTAAGGATTTTGAAAAGACGTTCATCCCAAAATGGCTCATCTGGGGTACTGCCTACTATACTTCTTATGTAGAATTGATCTGTGGCCTGTTACTTGTTATCGGACTTTTCCGCAAATGGGCCTGTTACCTGGTGGCTATTGACCTGCTGGTGGTTTCGTTCGGCCACGGATTGGTAGAGCCTATCTGGGATCTGCAGCACGTTATACCACGCGCTGTCCTGTTGATCACTATCATGCTCGTTCCGCAGCAATGGGACAGATGGAACGCGGATACGATTTTTTTTCCGCAGGGTAAGGACGCATCAATATGATCTTATAAAACACAGATTGTATGTGAGATTTATAACAAGTTATCTTTCCCAATTCCCCTTCCAAAACAGAAGCCGGCTAACCTTGCGCATGATTGTATTATTTCCTCAAAGGTTATTTGATCACCTTATTAAACTAGTAGATACTCCAGGGCGGAACCGCCCTTTTGAATACGTTACCGGAGCTTAATGTTCCCGGTAACCCCGATGAATCAACAGCTGAATATCCCGCCTTCCAAAAGTTAATAAATGTTAAATCCCTTGTATAAATTACGACACTGTCGTAGATTTACGAATAAATCGTATTATTACGAAATCTTAATAGCTATCATTTATAAACTTAACTGTCAATACGATGAAAAAAACATTACTCTTATTCAGTTGCCTCCTATGTGCGATAAGCATTGTTGAGGCACAAGCGCCCGAACAGGCGCAAGCCGTTGTTCATTATAAATTTTCGCACCTGCGGGATACTACCAAAAAAACTGAATTCTATAATGAAAACATGGTCCTGTTCCTGGGCAAGAATTCAAGTGCATACAAAAGCTATGATAAAAAAATGGCGGATGCTTTGATGAAGAAACAAGTGCAGGAACAAATGGCTGCAAACCCGGGTGGCAATATCAAAATAATGCGCGGAAAGAACTCTGGTTCAAATACCGAATATTATCAATTCCCGAATGAGAAAAGACTGGTGAGAAAAGAGAAGCTCTTCAACAGCTACCTGATTGACGAAGCGTACCCGGTAATTGATTGGAAAATAAGCGCCGATACCGCCAGCTTTGCTGGCTTACAATGTCAAAAAGCAATAACACATTTTAAAGGTCGTGATTACACCGCCTGGTTTTGTCCCGACCTGCCATTTCACAGCGGCCCGTGGAAATTAAACGGCCTGCCTGGTGTAATACTGGAAGCCTATGACGATAAAAAGGAAGTGGTATTTAAGTTTGATGGCATTGAAGACTTAACCAAAGCACCAAAAGCAAGCGCGGCAGTTAACAACGATAGCCAACCAACCGGCGGGGTAATGATAAAAATGATCGGCATGGATGACGATGATACCGACCCTAACATTATACAATTACCATCTGGTGGAATTAAAACTACCGAGAAGGAATTTACAAACTTAAAGGATGCCATGAAAAAGGATCCGAATGCCTTCGCTCAATCTGCAATGGCCGGCTCGGGAGCAAATTTACAGGGAGGGCCGGGGCCAAAGCCGAGTATCAACATTAAAATAGGGGCTGGCCCGGTAATTAACAACCCGATAGAACTTCCTGAAAAGAAATGAGCCACGTCATTAAGTTTTTGGGGATCATGATCTGCTGCTGTTCATTTATGTTTTGTGCTTACGCGCAAAACATAAGGGGCACGGTTAAAGACAGCACAGGTAAAGGACTGGCCTTTGTAAGCATAAATTTAAAAGGCGGTAATAATGTAATATTAGTCTATACCGTTAGCAATGATAAAGGCGACTATAGCCTGGCTGTACCGCGTGATGCGCAAAAAAACGTGTTATCGGTTGAGGCGAGTTGCATAGGCTTTAAGAAACAAAGCAAGGCGATAACCGATCTGGCCGCGTCCTATAATTTTATGCTGTTAGCAGCCACTAACCAGCTACAAACTGTAATTGTAAAGGATAAAAGGCCGTTCCTGAAAACCAACGGCGACACGCTGAGCTACAAGGTATCGGATTTTAGCAATCCGCAGGACCGGGTGATTGGGGATGTAATAAAAAAGCTACCGGGTATATCCGTTGCTTCTGACGGCAAGATCTCCTACAACGGCAAGGGGATTTCCAACCTCTATATTGGCGGGGATAACCTGTTGGATGACAAATACAATATCGCCACCAACAACATTCCGCATGGCGCGGTAGACCAGGTACAGGTGATTGAGAATCATCAGCCTATAAAAATGCTGAAGGATAAAGTAGTGAGCGACGATGTTGCCCTAAACCTCACCTTTAAGAAGGACGCAAAAATTCAAATGGTTGGGCAGGAAACCGTAGGTGGCGGCATCCCGGGCAAATACGACGAGGACTTGAATGCCATGATGTTTAAAGATAATTATAAGGCCATTAATTATTTGAAGGGCAACAACACCGGCTTCGATGTTCAGAGTGATTTGGTATCGCACAATTTATCAGATTACCTAACGAAATTAGATAACGATAAGCCCGCCACCATACTTTCAACAGGTACAGCAGGTGATCCGGAGTTACCGCGGTACAGGTATTTGTTTAATCAGTCGGGAATTATAAACGTGAACAACCTCGTTCACTTAAAAAAAGATGTACTCTTAAAAACAAACTTCTACTACCTTCATGATACGCAACTACAGGATTATCAAAAACAAACTGCCATTTACCTGCCGACTGATACGGTTAAATACAGCGAAATTCAGCATAACAAAAGCAGGCCCGACATATTTCACGGCCAGCTTTCGCTAAACATTAACAAGGATAAATATTATTTAAACGACAACCTGGTTGCAGATTATAGCCACAACACAAACTACTCGGCGCTGGTTACAAACGGCACCGGCGTAAACCAGGTTTTAAAGGATAACATTTCCGATTTCTCGAATGAGTTTAACCTGATGCAAACCTTTAAAACAAATAATATCATCGAAGTATATTCCTACCTGGATCACATTAAAGAACCTCAAAGCCTGTCAATCAGTCCCGGTTTGAACCCCGCTGTTTTTAATAACAATAATCCGTATCAGCAATTAATTCAAAACGCCAATGTGCCAACCTGGTTTACCAATAATTATGTGGCTTATAAAATCCCCGCTGATTATTTTACCCAGAGCTATAAGTTCGGCTTTACACTTCAACAGCAAAAACTGCAGTCGGGTTTAAATGCGCTACAAACCGACAATTCTATTAACACAGCATTGGATAGCACCCAGAACAATTTAAGCTGGTCGCGTAAAAGGGTGTATACCGAAGCCGCTTATGACATGCCGGGAAAAGTTCTTAAAATAAACTTAACGCTGCCGCTAAGTCTGCAGCAGATCCACTATACCGATAACTTATATGATTTAAACACACAGCTTAATCGCCTGTATTTTAACCCAAAGCTAACAGTGAAATATCAAAGCGGGGTTGAAAATTACTTTAGTCTGTTATATGGATTAAAAAATAATATAGGCAACATCCAGGATATTTATCATGGCTACATTCTAAAGGACTACCGGAGCCTGTTTGCAAATAACGCCGATTTGAGCGAACGTAAAAGCCAAACCGCCGCCCTCGGTTTTAACTACCGCAAAGCGCTTACACTTTTCTTTTTTAGTGTGGTGGCTTCCTATAACCATATCTCGGCAAATAACATTGCCTCAGAAATTGTCAATAACAACTTCGAACAAAGTGTAGTACTGCCCTACGCAAATGCCATAAACACATGGATGCTGAATGGCTCCATCAGCAAATATTCCTTTGCGTTGCGCACCACGTTCAGCGGCGGCGTGTCATGGCAATCAAACAGTTCAAACCAGATTCAGAATAATATCCTGCTGCCTTATAAAACTATCTCGGTAAATGAAAGCGCAGGTTTTGACACAAAGATCAGTGATGCGCTAAATATAAGTTACAAGATTACAGGTACCCAGCTTAACAGTAAGTCATCCGCTTCAGCTTCCGGTCATGAAATAAAAAGCGTTTACCAGGAGGGCTCTTTGAACTATAACCCGCGCGAAAATCTCTTTTTTAAATTATCCGGCGAGCATTATTACACCCACCAGGACCAGGCAAACGATCTTAAATACACTTTTGCAGATGCATCGGTAAAGTACAGGTTCAGTAAAATTAAGACAGATATAGAACTTAGCGCAAATAACATTTTCAACGTAAAAAAATATAATGCGTTGTACCTTTCGGCCAATACGTTTTCCTCTAACACCTATGTAATTCCGGGGCGAATCATACTGTTAAAAGCCACGTTTAATATCTAACAATTAACGCCAGTTTTATAAACTGACCAATCCCGTTAATTAGTCATTAACCTCCACATTTACCAAAATCGACGTAAAAACAGGACAGTTTTCCCGTGCCTTTTCAAATTAAAACTTGCCCGATAAATACCTCTTAGTCGCGGGGCTTACAACTTACATCCTCTTAGACATCAGTGTATTTAGCCATCTTTCAGCAACTCGCCGTGCCTCACATTTTAAATTTGGTGGCACTACAATTGCCTCCGGCTATCTGATCTTAACATTCAGATCAATTATTTAATACACATTTAAAATGACACGATCACAACTTAAAAAAGCTTCATTATTATTAACGGGGCTTGCTATTGGCGGGAATCTTTTTGCCCAAAGCCAGGACACTACAAAAACAATGTCGACCGATTACGTTCAACCATTTTCAAGTGGAAGTGCATTTCGTACATGGTCGGTAGGCTTTGAAGGCGGTGTTTTAACCCCCTACTCTATCTTCAGTATTAAGAACCAGGATTTCCATTCTCCGCACGAAAAAATAGGATACGGCGGTTTTATTAAGGACCAGATCCTGCCATCATTTGGCTTACAGTTAAATTTCATGAAGGGTAATGTTGCAGGCGCTGTAACTCCGGCTAACGAAGCTAATGGAACTTACACATCATTTAACACTGACATTAATTACTCTGTAGACTTAGCCGCAAACTTCACGCTGGCTAATATCAACTGGAGACACAACAAATCGGGCATCCAGCCTTATTTAACCTTGGGTGGTGGTGTTATTGGTTACTCTGCTGTTGTTAATGACAACGGAACAGTTACCCGCCAACAACGCACACACGATTTTTACTTACCCGTAGGCGCAGGTTTTAAAATCGACCTGGCTAAAGGTGTAAACCTTGACTTAGGCTACCAGGTAAATTTTGTTAATGCTGATGACTTTGATGGCATTGTTGGAGGTTCAACTAACGACAGGTTTTCATACGGTCACGTTGGTTTAGAGTTTGCCTTAGGCAGCCGTTCAAAACCGCAATTGGCTACACACAATCCAGTGTCGTCAATGCGTACAGAGTACTTAATGGACGAGCAACGTCTGCAATTGCAGGTTGATCGCCAGAGAGCTGAAAACGAACGTTTAAAATCAGACTTGAGCGCGACAAATGCCAAAGTTGACAAGCTTACAGTTGACACTGATGGCGATGGTGTACCTGATATTTTTGACAAGTGCCCTAACACCCCTGCCGGTACAGCGGTTGATGGTTCAGGATGTCCGCTTCCGGTAAAGAAACCTGATGTTAAGGTTTACGTAACCCAGGAAGATAAAAAGGTAGTTAATGAAGCCGTTAAAAATCTGGAATTTGATTTTGGTAAATCTACTATCCGTGAGCATTCTTTTGAAAGCCTGAATAAGCTTGCCCAGTTACTGGTTAGCAAAGGTTTCAATTTAAAATTAGCAGGCTATACCGACAATGTTGGTTCTGAAGCTGCTAACTTAAAATTATCAAGGGAACGTGCTGAAGCTGTTAAAACTTACCTTGCACAACAAGGTGCAGATGCGTCGAAAATTCAGGCTGAAGGTTATGGTAAAGCAAACCCTATCGCCACAAACAAAACAGAAAAAGGTCGTCAGATCAATCGTCGTGTTGAGTTTTCAATGTTTTAATCATATAAATATCTAACACGATAATCTCAAACGAAGTCTCTCAGTTTAATTACTGGGGGACTTTTTTGTTGTGATAACTCCAACATTCATTTCTGATTATTGCCTTATATTTACCTGTTGAAACTCCGCAACTTTCGGGTCGGTTTCCGTTTGGGGGCGCTGTACTTTTGTTATGTACAATAAAGGAAAACAAAAATGAAGGACCAGGAAATAACAAATTACAGCCGTATTGAAGATGCAATAGGCTATATCCGCAACAACTTTAAAAACCAGCCCACCCTTGAAGAAATTGCCGAAAAGGTGCATTTGAGCCCATTCCATTTTCAGCGCATTTTTACGGATTGGGCAGGTGTAAGCCCGAAGAAATTTCTGCAATATATCAGCCTTGATCATGCCAAGAAGATGCTGGCCAGCCAGGCAACATTGTTCGACACTGCTTTTGATACCGGCTTATCGGGTACCAGCCGTTTGCATGATCTGTTTATAAATATAGAGGGAATGACGCCCGGTGAATACAAAAACGGCGGCGAAAACCTGCAGATCAATTACAGCTACGCCGAAAGTCCCTTTGGAAACATTATGGTAGCATCAACCGAAAAAGGCATCTGCCATATAGCATTTGCCAACAGTGAAGGAGATGGGCTAGTTGAACTCCAAAAGGCATTTCCGAATGCAGCTTACAAACAAGTGGTTGATATGATCCAGCAGAATGCGCTGTACATTTTCAAGCACGACTGGAGCAAGCTCGACGAGATCAAACTTCACCTAAAAGGCACAGACTTCCAGCTTAAAGTTTGGGAGACGCTATTGAAGATCCCTGTTGGAAAATTATCAACCTATGGAAATATAGCCGCTCAGCTTAACCAGCCAACCGCATCAAGAGCAGTAGGCAGTGCTGTGGGCGATAACCCGGTGGCGTTTTTGATCCCCTGCCACAGGGTGATCCAATCCAGCGGTCAATTTGGGCAATACCATTGGGGCAGTAATCGCAAAACGGCTATGATAGGATGGGAAGCGGCGCAGATAGAGGCGGTGAATTAATTCTTATGTAGAGACGCAATATTTTGCGTCTCCCGCGTCCGGATTTTAAATTTACAGGTAAGAAATGCAAAGTAAGAGTCTCAATATTTTGCGTCTCTACGTTAACAAAAGTGAATAGCAATGCAGGATATAACACCAAATATAGCCTCCATAAACTGGCAATCGGTAACCGAATCCATGAACACCGCGGGCTATGCAATTATTCCAGGTCTGGTTTCTGCGGAAGATTGTAATGAACTGATTCAAAATTATGGCAACTCATCAGCATACCGCAAAACCGTTGTAATGGAAAGATACCGTTATGGCTTGGGGGAGTACAAATATTTCAACTACCCCTTACCATCATTAGTACAACAGGTAAGGGAACGGGTTTATCCCAACCTTGCCCCTATCGCCAATAATTGGATGCGAGTGTTAAACATCGATAAGACATTCCCCGATACATTCGCAGAATTGCAGCAGCTTTGCCACGCCAACAAACAGGAAAAGCCTACCGCATTGATCCTGAAATATGGCCCCGGTGGTTTCAACACTTTACACCAGGACTTATATGGCGACGTTTATTTCCCTATGCAACTGGTGATGTTTTTAAATGAGCCGGGCGAAGATTATACCGGCGGCGAGTTTGTGCTTACGGAGCAGGTCCCGAGAGCTCAGTCAAAGGCAATAGTTTTAAAACCGCGAAAGGGAGATGTGCTGGTATTTACCACCAACTTTAGGCCGGTTAAAGGGACAAAAGGTTATTACCGGGCTAATATGAAGCATGGTGTAAGCGCACTACACAGCGGTGAACGTTATACACTGGGCATCATTTTTCATGATGCATTGAGTTAATGATCAAACACAGTCACATTACTGATGCGGAACTGCGAAAACTAATCAGGCATAAACAAATTCTGCTTGGTGGCAATCGAAAACTTAAAATTTATGGCACGCTAAATTGCAAGTCGGGCAGGCGGATGAAAAGAGAGAACCGGGTATTTTTCACATCAGGAAACGAAGCCATTGATGAAGGCTACCGGCCCTGCGGACATTGCATGATTGCAGCATATAAAGAATGGAAAAATGGATTTGTTTAGTAACGACGAAATTATAAACCTGCTCCCGTATGACGGTATTGTAAATTATCATGGTCGCGTTATGAGTGCGGAAGCCGCATTAAATTATGCCAATGTGCTGATGGATACCATCGCCTGGAAAAACGATGAGGCTGTTATTTTTGGCAAGCATATCATCACCAAGCGTAAGGCTGCCTGGTACGGCGACGATGGCTACCTATATACCTATTCCAATACTACAAAAAAAGCGTTAGCATGGACACCGGAATTATTGGCGCTGAAACAGCTGGTGGAAAAAATTACCAACACGACCTTCAATTCCTGCCTGTTAAATTTATATCATAACGGCGATGAGGGAATGGCATGGCACAGCGACGACGAATCATCTCTTGGAAAAAATACCACCATCGCATCTCTCAGTTTCGGCGCCGAACGGAAGTTCAGCTTGAAACACAGATCATCCAAACAAACCGTTTCAACTATACTTGAAAACGGCAGTCTGCTGGTGATGAAAGGCACCACACAAACCAACTGGCTGCATAGTTTACCAAAAGCAAAGCGCATTACAAAGCCCCGGATAAACCTCACCTTCCGCACTATTATTACCTGACAGAAACAGGGTTAATTTTTGGATTAATTGCGCTAAAAATGTTACCATCCAACATGCCAAAAAAATTATAATTTAGCTTTTAAATTAAAAATACTATCCCTCTTTTATTTTAAGGCATTAAATGGTAAGAAAAAGTAAAATTTTAATACCTGTATTCGGCGTATATAGAATTGTATTTGTTTTTATTATACTGTTAATCGCTCTTAAGGGCGGGGCACAAGGGTTGCAATTTAACTCGAACGACAGCCTGCTCAGCAAGCGTACATCTTACCTTGTTTTTAAAACTGATCCGCCTACTTTTAAGAGCCATCTTTATATAAATTTTGACCTTTCCCTTTGGGATAATGAGCATTTGGGGTATATCCTTAATATTACCGACGGCAAAAACAACTCCTATAGCTTAAGCTCCATTTACAATGGCTCCCCGTTTCTGAACTTCAACATCGATAGCAAAAGCAATAAGATAACTATTCCGCTAGCGCCTAAGCAATTAAAGAAACGAAACTGGATGCCGGTAAAGATCGACATTGATCTTAAGGCTAATACTGTTGGGATCTTAATAAACGGCAAATGGTACAAGGCCGGCGATTTTGGATTCGACAACGCCATCACACCCAAAATATATTTCGGAAAAAACGAACATTACTCTGATGTTCCGAAAATGGCCATCCGTAATTTGACTATTGGCGATGGGGTAAAAAACTACTCCTTCCCGCTTAACGAGTGGAGCGGAAAAAATGTATTCAGCAGTGATGGGGATGATTTGGGATCGGTGGATAACCCGGTTTGGCTCATCAATGAATCGTACTTCTGGACGCCAAGATTCACCCGCGACTTTAAAGAGGTGGCCGGGGTTAATTTCGATGAAGCTACCCAAAGGCTCCTGATGTTTAAAAGCGACTCGCTCATATTTTACGATGTGCAGCGCAATTACCAGGCGGCGCAGGCTTTTCAAAACCCATGCCCCCTGCCGCTGCATTTGGGCAAAAGCATTATAAATACCAAAGAAAATAAGCTGTATGCCTACGAAACTTTAAAGTCCACCAAACAGTCACCAACACCTTTGCCTAGCGTCGCCTCGCTCGACCTGGCAACTTTAAAATGGGACGTGGTTGGCAAAGCTAACATCAGGGAGCAACGGCATCACCACAATATATTTTATGATAACAAGCAGGAGAATTTTTACCTGTTTGGCGGATACGGCTCATATTCCTATTACAAGGATTTTTTTGAGTACAATAAAGCCACAGATAGTTGGGATAAGATCCAGTTTACCGGCGATAAAATTATGCCGCGCTTTTTTTCGGGCTTTAGCCAGGCTGATGAAAATAACGATGTTTATATTTTTGGCGGATATGGCAACCAATCGGGCAACCAGGTTGTTGGTGGCCAGCATTTTTATGATCTGTATAGGATTAACTTAACAAGCCACACCATAAAAAAATGCTGGGAGATTACCCCACCCAGCGAAGACTTTGTGGCTGCCAATAACCTCATTATATCTGCCGACAAAAAAAGCTTTTATGCCATTTGCTATGCACACGATAAACCGAAAACCAGTTTAAGGCTTTATAAATTCTCTATCCAAAACGGCTCGTACGAAGCTGTTAGCGGCAACATCCCGGCAAAGGGTGAGCGAATTGAAACCGATATTAATCTCTTCTATAACCATACGCAGGATGTTTTTTACTGCGCCATACAGGAATTTACCACACCAGACTATTCAACAGTGAGGGTTTATTCGCTGGCATCGCCGCCGGTAAGAGAAAAAGATTACTTGGCATCACAACAACCGGAAGCCACTACACATTTGAGATACTCATATATTATAGCAGTGGCGCTTGCCATAGCAGTGGCGCTTGCCATAGCAGTGGCGCTTGCTTATTCAAGGCGGAAAAGAAAAAAAGCAGATTTAGAGCCTGAGGGTACTGACAGAGATTTGGCAGCCGCCGCTGCATTACCTAAAAAGGAAGACGAAAAACGCCCTAATGCCATTTATTTATTAGGTGAGTTTACCGTATACGACAAACAAAGCAGGGACATCACCTATATGTTCAGCCCCAAAATAAAGCAATTGTTTATCCTGGTATTATTAAACAGCAAGGGCGAAGGCGGCGTAGTTTCAAAAAAGATCTCGACAACCTTGTGGCCTGATAAGGACGTTGCCAAAACAAAGAATATAAAAGGAGTTACCATTAACCACCTGCGCAATATCCTTGCTGATATCGATGGCATTGAGCTTAACTTCTCAAACGACACATATAGCTTTAAGCTAAGCGACGACCTGTTTTGCGATTATTTCATCGTAACTGACGCTATTGAAAATACAGACAATGTAAACAATCAAAGCGACGACACTATTTTAACCCATTTCGACCTGATAGCCCGTGGCGGCCTGCTGCAATATATTCCTGAAACCTGGCTGGATGGCATTAAATTGAACTATGAAGAGGCCCTGATGCCGCTGATCCTACCCGAAGTAAGAAAAATTTACGAAGCAGGCGACTTCCGCAAAACCCTTGAAGTAACCCGCGTGGTTTTGAACATCGATCCATTTAATGACGAGGCAATAAAGTACAAGCTCAAAGCCCTCAGACGCACAAAAGGCGTTGAATTCGCACACAAGATCTATAATGATTTCGTTGCTGAATATGAAAAATCATTAGGCGAGGTTTATGCAGTGCCCTTTGAAAAGATTTGCCCGGCGAAGTGAGGGTTGAGTTGATTAAGTTTATTGAGTTAGATTGGGTTTATTAGTTGGAAGCTGTAATTAAAATAAACTTTCCTTCTTAAACCAGGCATCGCATGTCAACAATTCCCTACCATAGTTTCCTAACTTATTCAACCCAATCTAACCTAATCAACCCAATCAACCATTCCTTAACTATTAACAAATGGGTTAATTCGCCCCGGTTAATAAAATTTATAGGGTATTAACCCCAATTTTAACCCTTTCTTTAATACTCCACGCTCTAATATTGTTCAGCCAATTGAAGAACATACAGGTTTAACCAACCTGGCTGACCACCTGTAATTCTGATGCGGGCTGCAATTATTATAAACCAATTAACCAATTACTTTATTTATGAAACAAACTTTTACCAATTATGGTGGGTGTCATAACGTCCATCATCGGGGTAAGTTCATGAAAGTGCTGTTCAGATTCGGAACACTGCTCATGCTTTTACTTCTCTCCTTCTCCACCTTCGCGCAAAGCACGGTACAAGGTACTGTTAACGACGAAAAAGGACAATCGCTTCCCGGTGTAACCGTAAAGGTTAAGGGCGCGGCCGGCGGTACGGTAACAGATGTTAACGGAAAATTCTCCATTGCAACTGACAAGGGTGCAACCCTGATTTTCACCTTCCTGGGTTACCAGGAGAAGAGCGTTCCGGTTACCGATCAAAAAACTTACAGCGTTTCGCTGGAGCCAGCTTCTTCAACGCTTAATGAGGTTGTGGTTGTAGGTTATGGTACGCAAAAGAAGGCATCCTTAACCGGCGCCGTTGCTTCAGTAACCAGCCACGAGATTGTAACTACAAAGAATGAGAACGTTGAAAACATGCTTACCGGTAAGATTGCTGGTTTACAGGTTGTGCAAAACACAGCTGAGCCAGGCGATTTTTCGAACAACATTTCGATAAGAGGCATGGGCAATCCCTTAATTGTAATTGATGGTATCGAACAGCCGGATTTTTCTGTTACCGGTGGCAACGGCGACAACAGCGTTGGGTCCAGCAACATTTTTTCGAGGATCGACCCTAACGATGTTGAAAGTATTTCAGTTTTGAAGGATGCTTCGGCCGCAGTTTACGGTGTTAAGGCAGCTAACGGTGTAATTCTCATTACTACCAAAAAAGGCAAGGCCGGCACGCTTCAGCTTACCTATACCGGCACTTACGGCTGGCAGGTACCTTCGGGATTACCAAAACCGGTAAATGCTACAGATTACATGACACTGGTTAATCAGCAGGCTTTGCACCAGGCCAACGGAGGAAACCTTGTTTATACCCCGGCAGATTTTGCAGCATACACCAACGGCACCAAGCAAAGCACCGATTGGTATGATGCTACGTTCAAAAAATCAGCAATGCAGCAACAACATAATCTTACCGCAACCGGTGGTAACGAAAGTACGCAATATCTTATAAGCGGCGGCTTTACTGACCAGGACGGGATCCTGCAGAGTAATGACCTTAACTACAAACGTTATAATGTACGCTCTAACATTACCAGTAAGGTTGGCAAAAACCTAACGGTTAATTTAAACATGAGCGCCATTTACGATAAAAAGAATTCGCCGGCGCAATCGTTCTGGTACACTACCAGGGAAGCCTGGCGCGAATTACCTACCCAACCGTTTTATGCCAACAACAACCCTATGTACCTGTTTAATGGTACGGTTGACGGCGGTAATCCAATTGCCTACGGAAGTTCGGACATCAACGGTTACAGTACGCAAACCAATAAATTCTTTGACGGCTCGTTAAGCCTTGAATATAAGGTTCCGTTCGTACCCGGGCTTTCCATAAAGGGTGTGTATAGCTACGATGAGCAGATCCAGGATAACAAGCTGTTCCAGCAAACGTACAACCTTTACAGCTACGACGATGCTACCAAAGCGTATATTCCTTCAGTGAATAATTCGCCGTCGTTTGTACAACGTCAATATTATGATTATCCAAAAAACACTGACCAGTTCTCTATTAACTACGCGCATAGCTTCGGAAGCCACAACATAAGTGCCTTATTGCTTTATGAAGGCAATGAGCAAAGTGGTGATAACTTTGCAGCCTACAGGCAGCTTGCTATCCCTGTTGATCAGATAGGAGCCGGTAACTCGACCAATCAAAACGCTACACAAGATCAAGGTAACAATGCTTTATATCAATATGCAACCAATTCGATTGTAGGACGGTTAACTTACGACTACAAAGGCAAGTACCTGGCTGAATTCAGTTTCAGGGATGATAAATCGTCGCGATTTTCACCTGACCAGGGATGGGGATTTTTCCCGTCAGCATCATTAGGATGGCGGGTATCAGACGAGAACTTCTGGAAAAACTCATCAGTTTTATCACACATCGAAAACTTAAAGTTCCGTGCCTCTTATGGCGTGCTGGGTGATGATGGCTCGTTATATTACCAATTTTTAAATGGATATAACTACCCTGCCGGCGGTTCAAATAACCAGTTGCCCGGCGGTGCAGTATTTGGCGGCACGTATATAAACTCTGTTCAAAGCAAGGGAATTCCTAACCCTACGATCACTTGGTCAACCTCGCATACATTTGACGCAGGTGTTGACCTGGATGCCTTTCATGGTTTATTCAACATTACATTTGATTATTTTATCCGCGATCGTAAGGGATTACTTGCCTCGGCAGTTTTGCAGGTACCTGACGTACTTGGAGCCCCGTTGCCACAGGACAATCTTAACGGTGACAGGACTAAAGGATTTGACTTTGAGATCGGCCACAGGGGCAGCATCGGCAAGTTCAGGTACAATGTAAAGGGAACATTCCTGTACACCAATACCATGAATACTTCATTTGCTGAATCGAAAAAAGGCAACTCATATCTCGACTGGCAAGGCCTGAACAGTAACAGGAACCAGGGCATACAGATGGGTTACGGCGGTTCAGGACAATACCAAAACTATCAGCAAATTTTAAACAGCCCGGTTTACGTTAACAGGGCGGTAGTAGTAGGAGATTACATTTACCAGGATTGGAACGGTGACGGCCAGATTGATGGCAATGACGTACACCCCATTGCTTATGGCGGCAATCCCAACGGCGGACCTGCAATCCCTAAAATTACTTATGGCCTAACCATTGGTGGTTCGTACGCCAATCTTGATTTTAACCTGTTATTCCAGGGAACCGGGATGTACAGCGTCTCGTACATCGAGCAGTTGAATATTCCGTTATGGGGTGGAGGCAGTGCCTTAACTCAGTTTAATAACGACTTTCACCCGGCTGATCCTAATGCAGATCCTTACAATCCGAACACCGTGTGGGTACCCGGAAAATTTGCCTACACTGGCACTACGGCCAATACCAACTCGACTTTCAACTTTGTTAATGCAGCTTATTTGAGGCTAAAGAGCGCTGAAATTGGCTACACCCTGCCAAACAGGGCGCTAAAGGTAATTGGCGTTAAGGGCGTAAGGATATTTGCAAACGGCTATAACCTGTTTACTATTACAAATGTAAAATACGTCGATCCGGAACACCCGTCGGGTACCTATGGCTACTTATACCCGCTTGACAAATTGTTTAACATTGGCTTAGATGTCAAATTCTAATCAGCAACAGATCATGAAAAAATATAAATATTTAATATTACTGGTATTCTTACTGGCGGGAGTCTCGGCTTGCAGAAAGCTTAATATCCCACCTAAAAATATCATCCAGGATGCAGACGTTTTTTCGTCAAACGGTGGTATCCAGGCCTATATGGCACGCCTCTACAGCGAACTGCCTATTGAAGATTTCAGGTATTCACCCCAAAGAGGGTTAAACTTCTTTTGGATCATCAGCCCTACGCCTGCTACAACAGGCGAGGCATTGAGCCGCGACCAAACCGGCTCGATGCAGGAAAATCTTGGCGGATGGAACTGGGACCTTTGGTCAGGTTCATATACTGTAATCCATGATTGCGATTACTTTATTCAAACCTTGCCTAAATATGCAAGTACATTCAGCACTGCACAGGTAAATGCATGGCTTGGCGAGGCTTACTTTGTACGCGGCATGACTTACTTTGCACTCGTAAAACGTTTAGGCGGTGTACCGATTGTAAATACAGTGCTAAACTACACCCCGGGATCTGATGTTACCGATCTTAAAGTGCCACGTTCATCAGAACAGGCGGTTTGGGACCAGGTAGCAAGTGATTTTGATTTTGCAATAGCTAACCTGCCTGCGGTAAACACCGATTACGGCGATGGTAGCCGCGCAAATAAATACGTTGCCGCTGCATTTAAATCAAGGGCTATGCTTTATGCAGGCACAATTGCTAAATACAATACTATTACGCTGTTTGATGCCAACAAAAACCAGCTTTGCGGAATTCCCGCAAGCGCCGCAGCATCATATTTCCAAAAAGCCTATGATGCCGCTAAAACGCTTGATGGCATTTACAGCCTGTATTTATCGGCGTGGTCACCAACTGATAAAGCTGCACAATACCAAAATTTTGTAAATATGTTTTTTGATGCCGGAAGCAAGGAGAACATTTTTGTACGCGAATACAGCTATCCAAACTCAGTACATGGTTACGATGCTTATAACGTTCCACGCCAATTGATAGGGCCAAACGGCTACTCAGCCGAAGTTAACCCTACGCTTAATTTTGTGGAAATGTTTGGCGGCTTACCTAAAAATGCCGATGGCACACTTAAAACATTGGACGCAAGCGGACATTATAACTTGTATACCAACACTATGGACCTGTTTGCTAACGCCGAGCCGCGCTTAAGGGCAACCGTAATATTCCCGGGTGATGTATTTAAAGGTCAAAATATCGAGATCCGTCGGGGCATTTACACAGGAGCTGCAACCGGCGGCATTAGCCCGCTATTACCTGCGGGATCAAGGTCGCAATACCCACTTACTAATCTCCAGGTTTCTTCAACATCTACACAAACAGCTTATAAGCTGCCTGATGGAACATTGATGAACCCAGCCGGGTTGAGCGGAATTTTCACCGGCGACCAAACCTGTGCTATTTCAGGCTTCTCGGTAAGGAAATGGCTTGATCCAAACCTTGCTACTTCGCAGGTAAAGGAAAACAATGAGGCCCAAACCTGGATTGAGATGCGTTATGCCGAAGTATTATTAAACCGCGCTGAAGCAGCCCTGGAACTAGGCAGCGCCGGTACCAATGGCGCTAATGCGGCTGATGCCTTTACCGTTATTAACCAGATCCGTTCAAGGGCCGGAGCAACTCAACTGTCGGGTGTGGGCGCCCTTACCATCGATACGCTACGTATGGAGAGAAGAAAGGAGCTTGCCTTTGAAAATAAAACCTATTGGGATTTAAGGCGGTGGAGAATATTTGATAAAGAGCAAAACGGAACCATCTACAAAATATTAATGCCCTTCTATTCGTCACAAGCCGGCAAATACTTCTTTGACGCGCGCACCGACGAGAGGAATGACACTTACACCTACGACCCAAGGTGGTATTATGAGCAAATTCCGCAGGGAGCTATAACAAAGAGTACTAACTTAATTCAGAACCCAGGTTATTAATACATAAAAAATGAAAAAGCTATTTTATACAGCAATGTGCCTGGTAGTGGTTGCGGCCAGTTCATGCAGCAAGGTGGATAACTACGCAGCTCCGTCGTCCACACTATCCGGCAGCACTATTGATGCAGGCACCGGGCAAACCGTGCAAACGGAAATTGGAGGAGGAGGCACACGCGTTAAACTGCTTGAAATAAGCTATAGCGCAAACCCTACGCCCTATTATTTCCAATCGAAACAGGATGGCACTTTTAACAATACCAAGTTGTTTGATGCTACTTACAAAATTTCGGTGGAAGGGCCGTTTGTGCCTATCGTGCAAACAGATAATACAGGTACGGTAATATCAGACGCAAGCCAAACCATAACTTTAAAGGGTTCGGCAACCGTTAACTTTAAAGTTGAGCCGTTTTTGAGGATAGAATGGGTTGGCAAACCGGTATTTAACGCCGATAAATCGGTTACCGCACAGGTTAAAATTACCCGTGGCACCGCTAATCCGGCTTACCAGCTTGATGTAACTAACATTAACCTGTATGTAAGCAACACCCAATACGATGGTAATAACAACTACGATCCGAGGTATTCAACACTTACCACTTATAATGGATCGGACGGTACCAGCCTTTTGGGCCAAACCATCACCATAAAAACTATTGGTGGAGCGTTACCTGCGCAGGATGTTTACTTCAGGGTTGGCGCCAGGATAAATGCCGGCCTTGATGAATACAATTACAGCACGCCTGTGTCAGTGCCATATCCATGATCAAATTAATTTGAGGAGGGCTTCGGCCCTTCTCTTTTTCGCCCTGCATCTACCCTATTTATAAAATATAATTAATGAAAAGATCTATCCTATTTTACAGTTTACTGCTTAGCTCGCTCGCTGTGTCTGCACAGTCTACAGAAAAGCTTCCGCAAAAAACCGCCTTCCAAACCAGCAGCCCCTGGATGCCCGAGATTGATGTACGGTCAGACATTGCCATTGTTTACGGCACTAATGATCGCCCCGGGATGACCTTTGAGCAACGTGTACAATCGTGGCGCGACCATGGCTACCAGGTAAATTTTATGACCGGCATTGCCTGGGGACAGTATTATGATTACTTCCTCGGTAAATGGGATGGTAAGAACCATCTTGGCGTAGGCCAGGTAACCATTAAGGGCGATACCATTATGCATGGCAAAAACATGCCTTATGTAGTTCCCGTGCAGTCGTTTATTGACTATATGAAAACGGCTGTTGTTAAAAGGGTAATTGATGCCGGAATCACCACCATATTTTTAGAGGAGCCCGAGTTTTGGGCCCGCGCCGGTTATAGCGCGCCATTTAAAGAAGAATGGCAAAAATATTACGGCTTCCCCTGGAAACCACAGGACGCCTCTGCCGAAAACACCTATCTATCGAGCAAATTAAAATACCATTTATATTACGATGCCATCAAACAGGTGTCATCATACGCCAAAGAATATGGCAAAAGCAAAGGCGTTGCTGTGAAGGTTTTCATCGCAACCCACTCGCTTGTTAACTACTCATCATGGCAAATTGTTAGTCCGGAGGCAAGCTTAGCTTCGCTGCCCGGTATCGACGGTTACATAGCCCAGGTATGGACAGGTACCGCCCGCGAACCTACATTTTTTAACGGGGTGAAGAAGGAGCGTGTATTTGAAAATGCCTTCCTTGAATACGGTTCAACCGAATCCATGACGGCGCCAACCAAACGCAAGCTGTTTTTCCTTACCGACCCGATCGAGGACCGGGTGCATGACTGGAGCGATTACAAACGTAATTACCAGGCTACATTTACTGCTAAGTTGCTGTACCCAATGATCTCGGATTACGAGGTAATGCCATGGCCCGAAAGGATCTATACGCACCCTTACCCGGTACCGAACAGTAACGAGAAGATCCTGATCCCGAATTTTTACTCCACCCAAATGCAGGTAATGGTTAATGCACTAAACAGCATGCCAAAATCTGATAACAAGGTATCCGGTGTAAACGGCATCGGTGTGTTGATGAGCAATTCATTAATGTTCCAGCGCTTCCCTACGCATAATGGGTTTGAAGATCCGCAATTTTCTAACTTCTATGGTCAAACCTTACCATTGGTAAAACGCGGTGTGCCGGTACAAACTGTTCACATGGAAAATTTGGGTTATGCGGCATCATTAAAACACATCAAGGTTTTAGTGATGAGCTACTCGAACATGAAGCCTGTGTCGGTTGACGTACATAACCAGTTAGCTGCCTGGGTTAAAAAAGGCGGTGTGCTGATCTATTGCGGTAAGGATGATGATCCGTACCAATCTGTTATGGAATGGTGGGATACCAAGGGCAATAAATTCACCGCGCCATCACAACACTTGTTCAAATTGCTGGGCATCAACCCCACAAAAGATAACGAGCATTTTAAAGTTGGTAAAGGTGCGGTGTATGTACTAAGGCAAAATCCTAAAGAATATGTAGTGCAGGCCAATAACGACGGCGGCTACATAGATGCCGTAAAGCGTGCTTATGAAAAAGATGGAAAAGCTGGCGAGCTTACTTTTAAAAACAGCCTTTATTTAGAGCGCGGCCCTTACGATATAGTAGCCGTAATGGATGAAAATGCCGATGGCAAGCCTTACGTAGTGAAGGGTCCGGTGATCGATCTGTTCGACCCGCAATTGCCGGTGCTCGCCGAAAAAACTATTAACCCCGGCGAACAATCATTGTTATATGTGGTGAACCGTGTTGCGGATAAAACAAAGCCGCAGGTGCTTACATCTGCATCAAGAATTTATAACGAACAGGTACAGGCCGGCAGCTACACATTTGTAGCTAAAAGCCCGGCTAAAACAGTAAACAGCGCCCGTGTGCTGCTACCTGCGCAGCCGAAAAGCACAACGGTTACTGACAGCAAAGGACAAGTTATTACCGATGTTAAATCATCGTGGGATCCATCATCAAATACCCTTTACCTCGGTTTTGCCAATAGCCCCGACGGTATTAAGGTTGATTTGAAATGGTGATAAAAGAGCTTTTTTGAGGAAAGGTTGGTTACTTCCGTGCACGAGCAATTGTGCGCGGAAGTTTTTTTGCCTTATATAAGTTATTAAACAGTATTACAAATAATTGAATTCACTAAATATAAAATCAAGGCCTTCTCATAACGCTATGAAAAAAGTCACCCTACTTGCAACCCTATTTCTACCTTTTACATTATTGGCCCAAAAGGCGGCTGTTGTCTCAGATCCCGTTGAACTGATCAACCCGCTGATGGGAACCATGTCGAAACCCGCGCTGTCAAATGGTAACACTTACCCGGCACTTGCGCTGCCCTGGGGCATGAACTTCTGGACGCCGCAAACCGGCAGAATGGGCGACGGCTGGCAGTACACTTACGATGCTGACAAGATCCGTGGCTTTAAACAAACACACCAGCCATCACCGTGGATGAATGATTATGGTATGTTTTCTATCTTCCCCGAAATAGGTAAGATAGTAGTTGACGAAAATAAACGCGCCAGCTGGTTCTCGCACAAGGCCGAAATAGCGAAGCCATACTATTACAGCGTTTACCTGGCCGACTATGATGTTACAACCGAGATCACCCCAACCGAGCGTGCGGCCAGTTTTAGGTTTACGTTCCCCAAAAGCGATAGCTCACATATTTTGATAGACGCCTTTGACAAGGGATCCTATGTGAAGATCATTCCCGGCGAACAAAAGATAATTGGCTACAGCACTAAAAACAGCGGCGCCGTAACCGATAATTTTAAAGACTATTTTGTTATTTATGTAGATAAGCCCTTTGAGTTCGCAGCAGCCTGGCACGACAAACAGGTTGATAAAGGACAGCTGGAATACACCGGAGACCACACAGGTGCAGTTATCAGCTTTAAAACAAAAAAGGGTGAGGAGGTACATTTACGGGTAGCATCATCCTTCATCAGTATTGAGCAAGCTGAACTCAACTTAAAGCGTGAACTGGCTAACGACAGCTTTGCGGTTACTGAACAAAAGGCTAAAGCAACCTGGAACAAAACGCTGAACCATATAAATATCGAGGGCGGCACTATCGACCAGAGCCGCACTTTTTACTCGTGCCTTTACCGTATGTTGTTCTTCCCCAATAAGATGTACGAGGTTGACGCCAACGGTCAAAACGTACACTATAGTCCATACAATGGCAAAACAATGCCGGGTTACCTGTTTGCAGGCACCGGTTTCTGGGATACATTCAGGGCGCTTTATCCCTTCCTGAATTTAGTGTACCCGTCCATCAACAAGGAGATGCAACAGGGCCTCATTAATGATTATAAGGAAGGCGGCTGGCTGCCGGAATGGTCGAGCCCGGGTTACGCCGATTGTATGATTGGGAATAACTCAGCATCGGTAGTTGCCGAGGCTTATTTAAAAGGGATGCGCGGGTATGATATCAACACGCTTTATGAGGCCTTGAAACATGGCGCTAATAACGAGGGGCCGAATGCAGCAGGTCGCCGTGGCGTTGAATATTACAACACATTAGGCTATGTGCCTTATGATGTAAAGATTAATGAAAACGCAGCCCGCACGCTGGAATATGCTTACGATGATTTTGCCATATACCAATTAGGGAAAGCCCTTAACAAACCGGCGTCAGAAATCGACATCTATAAAAAACGCAGCCAGAACTACCACAACCTGTTTGATAAACAAACCGGCCTGATGCGTGGCAAAAATAAGGATGGTTCGTTCGAAACGCCATTCAACCCGTTTAAATGGGGCGATGCATTTACCGAGGGCAACAGCTGGCATTATACCTGGGGCGTATTTCACGACATCCAGGGATTAATAAACCTGATGGGCGGCAAGCAACAATTCATAGCCAAGCTCGATTCTGTATTTACCCTGCCGCCAACTTTCGACGACAGCTATTACGGAACTGTTATCCATGAGATCCGCGAAATGCAGATCGCCAATATGGGGCAATATGCGCATGGTAACCAACCTATTCAGCACATGATTTACCTGTATAATTTTGCGGGCGAACCATGGAAAACCCAATACTGGGCACGCGAAACCATGAACAAGCTTTACAAGGCGACACCTGATGGCTATTGCGGCGATGAGGACAACGGCCAAACATCAGCCTGGTATGTATTTTCGGCGATGGGCTTTTACCCGGTAACCCCGGCCAGCGACCAATATGTGCTGGGAGCCCCGTTATTTAAAAAGTTAACCATCAACCTGGAAAACGGCAAAACCATTACCATAAACGCAGCCAACAACAGCGCCGAAAATAAATATGTAAACAGCCTGAGCGTTAATGGAAAGCCTTATAACTTCAACTGGTTAAGCCATAAGGCTTTGTTGAGCGGTGCAAATTTAAATTTTGATATGTCGGCCACCCCAAATAAGCAAAGGGGGATTGATAAGGCTGATGTGCCCTACTCGATGTCGAATGAGAAGTAAAAATCATAAGTAACAATAAAAACCATCGCTGCCGCGAGTTTAGTCCGAAGGACGTAACTCGTGGCAACGCATGTGATAAGCTTTCAGCTTATCACCTAAATTTCAATTAAATTCAAGATATTTTGCATGGAAGCTGAAAGCTTCCGGAATGCATTACCACGGGTTACGCTTCGCTAAACCCGCGGCAACGTTGTTTGCCGGGGGATTACAACGGCAGCGTAAACCAAAACGTTGATCCCACACCTAATTCACTGTTAACTCCAATTGAGCCGCCGTGTCGTTTAATGATCTCTTTACAAATATAAAGCCCAAGACCCATACCGGAATATTGACCACCACCATAATCGGCCCGGTAATAGCGATCGAACAGGTGCGGGATCTTATCCTTTGGGATGCCCGGGCCGGTATCCTTAACCGAGACCATAACTGCATTACCCTTCTTCTCAATAATTAAATAGATGTTTTTTTCATCCGGTGCATATTTAACAGCATTGTTCACCAGGTTAACCACTACCTGCTCAACCCGGTCTTCGTCAGCATTTACCTCCAGCGTTTCATCACCCTGTATAATCAGCTCATATTTACCTATGGCCCTTACATGGCTGCAACAGTCCTTTAGCATATCCGCAATGGGAAATAAGTGTTTATTTAATCTTAACTGGCCCTCCTTCATGCTGTTAACGTTCAGCAGCTCATCAATTAAATGAGTAATTTTCACCATGCTCCTGTTAGCCTGGTCCAAAAACCGGGGCATCATTGGCGATGGATTATTTTTCATCCTATCCAGCAATTGCAGTGATGCCTTCAAGCTTGTAACTGGTGTTTTCAGCTCATGGCTGGCTATGCTTATGAATTCATCCTTCTTTCTTAATAGTTCTAATGTACTTTGCTCTAACTCTTTTTCAATTGAAACATCCAAAACGGTTCCGATAAATCGGGTAGCCTTTTTGTCATTGTCGAAATAAGCTTTACCCTTTGATTTTATCCAGCGTAGTTTGCTATCATTTTTCCCTACGGTACGGTACTCTACATTAAACTCGCCGTTGTTCTTCCCCTTTAGCGCCTTGTCTATGGCATCCTCAACAGACGGGCGGTCTTCAGGATGAATATGCTCTAAAAAAACAGCAAAGTCAACTATATCTTTGGGGCCAAGCCCAAATAGCTCCCTGTTTCTATTATCCCAGATAAGCTCCCGGGTTAGGGGATTAAAATCCCAGGCACCTATTCCTGCCGATTCAATTGCAAAATGCAGGCGTTCCTTACTTTCAGCCAGCAGGCGCTCTGCTTCGGCAAGGCCCTCTTCAACCCTCCGCTTATCCGTCATATCATGAATAGCCAGCAGGGTCAATTTTTCATTGGTGTACGTATTAAATTGCCGGGCAGTAAGCTGCATTATTCTGCGGCCGATGGTTTTAAAAACATGGTCTACTTCAAAAGCTTTAAAAAAGCCCTGTTCCGGCAATATAACTTCTAACTGGTGACGCAGTGCGGGGATGTCCCATTGCTTATTGCCCAGGTCATATACAAAATTACCTTCTGTATCCTCTTCATTCACCCTGAACATGTTATAAAACCCGTCGGTTGCCCGAAGTACGGTAAGGTCCCTATCCAAAATAACCAGGGGATCATGAATGGTGTTGAAGATCTCCTCGGTGTATTTCCGGGAATTGTTTAACTGATCATTCCTGTCAAGCAGTTCGTTATTTACAATCGTTATTTCCTCGTTAGTACTTTGCAGTTCTTCTGTTGATGTTTCCAGCTCCTCGTTCAGGCTGCGCAGTTCCTCGCTTCCGGATAGCAGTTCTTCATTGGCGCTTTGCAATTCCTCATTGGCAGCCTCCTGCATTTCAGTTATCGACCGCATATCCTCGCGGGTTTGGTTCAGCTCTTTTTCCAGTTGCTCAATCCGTTGTACCCAGGCATTAATATTTTCCTCCGGATGCGGGGACGATGATCCGTTTTCAGCTAAAAATGAGGTTCCCGAAAGAATGCTGTTTTGAAAAAGTATCAAATAGTAATCCTCCTCATTGTCTGAGAGCGGAACTACCTCTATATTAACATACTGTTGTCCCTGATCTACCCTAAAAGAGATTCCCTCCTTCCGTACTACGGTCTTTTTGGTTTTAGCCATGTGCAGCAGGTTCCGGATCTCGAACGAAAGGCCTTCACGGGCCATTTTCAGCACATGGAAGCTTGGTTTGCCTGGCGATACTGCGAGCCAGGCATCTGTTTTACCCCGAAACTGGATAATATCAAACGCCTGGTTAACCATAACACCCGCAGGGGTATATTTTGAAAGTAATAAGGCATCGGCAATTTTATTGATGTCCCTTTCTCCCCCATTGTCAAGGTTTACCTGGTCTATATCCTTTAATGTTTGCTCACTCCGTTCAGATGTTACATTCCTGAATTTTCCATGGGGCCCCTTTGACTGGTAGATCTTTTGAATTTTATCAACGGGCAAAAACAGATCGGTGCTTGACCCAATTGTTTCTGATTTACCCATCATTAAGTACCCTCTTTCGTTCAGTGCATAATGGAAGGTATTTAATGCTCTTTTTTGAAGTACCGGCTCCAGGTAGATCATTACATTCCGGCAGCTCACCAAATCTATTCTCGAAAAAGGAGGATCCTTTAATAAATTATGATGTGCGAAAACGCACATATCCCTTATTGATTTATTTACCTGGTAGCCACCATCCACCTTGTTAAGAAATTGCTGCACCTGGAACGAGGACAGACCATCCAACTCATTTTGGCGGTAAATACCCGTCCTTGCCTTTGAAATAGCCATTTCAGATACGTCCGTAGCAAAAATCTGGATCTTCCGGGTCGACATCTTATCCCCTAAAAACTCCTGTAGGCAAATAGCCATTGAGTAGGCTTCTTCGCCGGTAGCACAGCCTGCCACCCAGATCCGGAGCGGTTCAGATGGGTTTTTGTGCAATAAAAGCCCGGGGAATATTGAGTTGCATAACAATTCAAAGCTTTGTGGATCCCTGAAAAAATCAGTTACCGATATCAGCATATCATTATACAGGGCATCCTGTTCACTTTTATTTTCCCGCAAAAAAGTTAAATAGTCTTTGGGCTTCTCAAATTTATTAAGGGCCATGCGCCTAACCATACGCCGCTTAATAGTGCTTTGCTTATAGTTGGTAAAATCAACTCCACGCCTTATGCGCAATACGGTAAGCAATTGCCTGAAGATCTCTTCATCCTGCTCAGGCTCATTTTGTTTGATCTGCGATTTAGTGTAGTCTGCACGAAAAGGCTGATTAATAGAAATAAGCTTTTCAATGATCTGGTCTGCAGGCAAAATAAAATCAACAGCTCCCGATCTGATAGCGCTTTTAGGCATACTATCAAAAATGGCAGTATCTTCGCTTTGGGCAAACGTTAAGCCCCCGTACGATTTAATTACCTGTAAACCAAGCGTACCATCATTTAAAGCGCCCGATAATACCACACCAACGGCAAAGCTTTGATGAACAATGGCAAGCGACGAAAAAAAAACATCAATGGTTTTAACCTTTTTGTTCTTTATGGGGTCAAGTTTTAACACCCCGTCTGTAGCGGTAAGAATATTACCGGGCGGGATAACGTATACGTGATCGGGTTCTAAATGTATATTATCGGCTATCAGGCTAACCGGGATTTTGGTGGATTTTTGAAAAATTTCAGGCAGGTAACTATCATATTCCGGGTGCAGGTGCTGAACAAATACATAAGCCATGCCTGTTTTTTCAGGTATCGACTTCAAAAAAAGCTTAAATGCCTCTATGCCCCCTGCCGAGGCACCGATCCCAACCACAGGAAATTGCTTTTCTGAATTGACATTGTCGGGAAGGGTGGAACCGTGTAACGACATATTGGAAGATTTACAAATATAAGGGAGCAGATGGGATAAGATTAGCTATCTGAACAAGCTAAAGGTATACATTTAAAGTAGAAGACGAGTTATATGATTAAATGCATAGCCTACGTTAGGCACAACACTTTATTGCTCAAATTGTTTCAATATATCGGTTAATCATTTTTGTATCGATCATGTCGCGCGATTTATTGCCAGCTCACAAAAAAAACACCCCCTTACCGTTCCGGCAAGAGGGGTTTCCAACTTTACTTAAATTAACCAATCAACATTAAGTACCTTAATTTACCTGCCACCACAATGCTTTATATGGGCTGTCAACACCGCCGAACTCCTTAGCTACGGCAGCATCAACCTGTGCCTTTGAAGCATTGGTGAATGATGTTGTATAGGTGAAACGCCTGATGAAGCCACCAGCAGGGATCAAACCACCGCTGTTATTAACCTTAACCGGGTAAAGTTTAGGGTAGCCTGTTCTTCTAAACTCGGCCCATGCCTCGCAGCCTTCAGGGAAACCAGCGATCCATTTTTGAGTAATGATACGCTCCAGTTTTTTATCCGGGCTATCTGCGTCATTCCATTTAATGGTAATGCTTGATAATGGCGGCGCGTTATTAGCCGCGTTCTTTGGATCAACGTATGCAGCAGGAGTTGATGTAGCATCGGCAATATAAGCAGATGCGCTGCCTGCTGATGTTTCGTCAAATGAAGTCTGAATTCCCTTCTCATAAAAGCTTTGAACAGTACCGGCACCCATATTCCAGCCTCTTAACAGGCCTTCGGCGCGTAAAAAGTAACTTTCAGACTTGTTCATGATCACTATTGGTGTAGTAACCTGGTTAATCATTAACGAGAAATCTTCATAAGTACCTTTGTCGGCAATTGCAATACCCTGGCGAATCCCGATGATCTTTCCACCGGCAGCAGGATCTGCAGCAGGGGCAGCATACTTAGGTAAACGCGGATCGTTATAACCACCAAGTATTGAGCTTATAGGCGCTCCTAAACGGATATCACCCCATGCATTTGTAATAGTGTATAATGGATTTGCATCAGGCGGCACTACGCTGAATTGAGGAGTAGTAGCATCCAGCAAGCCATATTTATTTGACACAGCCGATTCAGCCTCGGTTTTTGCCTTGGCAGCATCAATAAGGCTGATACGGATTGCCAAACGTAATTTTAAGGTATTTGCAGCCTTGATCCAATTGGCATAGTCGCCGCCAAAACCGCTTTTGTCAACCTTTTTAAAACGTATCTGGTCGGCATCAGGGGTTACGTCCTCAACTTTTGAAAGTGCAGCTATTGCCAAATCAAGGTCATTAAAAAATGCATAATAGGCATCTTTAACCGAATCAAACGGAACATCAGTTGATTCACCGAATTTGCTGTATGGGATAGGACCGAAGGCATCGGCAGCTCTTGAAGCGGCCCAGGCCTTACAGATCAGCGCGATTCCGTACAGATCCGGATATTTGGTATCATATTTTAACAGCTTCCATTGCAGCCAGGTATTTAGCACGTTTCCCTGCGGGATGTCCCAGATGGTATTAACCCAACCGTCAACCAATGAATAGGTAACGTTATTCACGTTCCCGATAAACGGTGTAGGCGTCATTAAATATCCCCCATAAATGTCCTGTCCCAGGTTTTGCTGAAGCTGGTACAAATAATCTGTAGGGGATATAATATTAGTTATCATACCAGGTAATAACACGCTTGCCTCGTTACCGTCAATCGCCAGTGACGCACGCGGTATTAATTTCTGATCCTGGTTGAGCCCCGCCATATCCTTCCTGCATGATGATGCAAACGTAAGCACCATCATTAACGCCATCGCAAGCTTTCCGCTTGTTTTATTTCTAAATTTTTTCATGTTTTTATTAATTATTATAAACAATTAAAGTGTTGTCTTTAAACTAAACCCAAACGACCTTGTAGCAGGTAAACCGAATGAATCGATGCCCTGTACGTTGGTACCTGTTGAAATTGCCTGTTCAGGATCAAATGGTGCATCCTTATGGAAGAAGAACAGGTTACGGCCAATTACCGAAACGTTCAGGTTTTTAAATACGCCGCCAACTAACGGGAACGTGTAACCGAATGCAAGTTCTCTTAAACGGATGTTTGTTGCACTATAGCGGTATTCCTCAACTGCAGGATAGTTACCACCACCAGAGATGCGGCCGTAGTAGGCTTGTGCGTCAACCTTTTTACCGTTCACGTCAACACCGCCTGCATTTCTGGCATCAGCAGTTCTTTGCGACATACCCTTATAATCAAACCAGGCCTGGGTTAGCGAGTAAGCATCGCCGCCAAAACGGCTGTCGATCAGGAATGATAAATTAAATGCCTTATAATTGAAGTTGTTATTAAAACCTAAAAGGAATTTAGGGTTTGGATTGCCTACGTAAGTTTGGTCAACGTCAGACAAAACAGGTAGGCCCTGGTCATCCACCTTCACAGAACCATCAGCATTCTTTTCAATCACACGGCCATACAAATCGCCAAATGAACCATACTTGCCATTAACAGGCTTGGTAAGGAAAGAGGCAACAAGGCGTGAGTTGTCAGATGAAGATACAACATACCTGTCTGCAGTATAAAGCGGGCTCAATTGGCGAACCTGGTTTTTGTTATGAGAAAAATTTATTGACGGATTCCATTTCAAGTTTCCAAAATCTGCATGATAGCCGATGGTTCCCTCAAAGCCGAAGTTGCGGATCTCGCCACCATTCAGCACAAAGTTTTGAGCTCCTGAAGCGGTAGGGGCCTGGATGGTTATGATCTGGTCGTTTGAGCGTGCATCATAATAGGTCAGGTCGATATTCAATTTATTGAACAACGTTACCGTTGCACCAACTTCTGTTGATTTGGTACGTTCCGGCTTGATGATGGCCTGTGTGCTGCCACTGAAATATGGCAGGGTATTTCTTGGGTCTGTTGAACCTGTTGTATGGTTAATGCTGTATGGTGGGTCGGTATTGTTGATACCTTGACCCAGCGGCGCACCTACCTCTGCATATGATGCCCTGATCTTGGCGAAGGTTAATACATTCGAAGTTCCGATAGTGTTTGTTAGGATATATGACAAACCAACCGAAGGATAGAAGAATGCCTGCGGAGAGGTGTATGCCCATTCGTTACGCGCAGTAACGTCAAGGTATACGGTTTCCTTAAATCCAACAGTTGCCGTACCAAATGCTGCCTGGCTGATGCCTTTACTCTCACTTTCACCATAGTTAAAAGGGTGGGCAGAATCGAAATTGTTAATACTGAAAAAGTTAGGAAAAAGCATCCCGAAGCTATTACTGCTTGAAAAGCCTTCGCTGTAATCATAGGTACGGTCATCACTCAAACCCAAAGTACCCGACAGGGAAAAATCTTTGCTAACCTTGCCGCTTGCACTCAACAAAACGTCTGAATATAAATGCGTACCGAAGCCGGTATATACGCCGTAGGTGCCAGTGAAATTACCACCATCCCCAACGTCAATATTGTCGGTTCCTGCGGCATTTTTAACGGTATTTTTATAGTTATACTGATCTAAGGTGGTACGAACCTGGATATTTAACCAACTGGTAAAATCATATTTTGCTCTGAATGATGAAATACTGCGGGCAGTGAAATTTTCGTCCAGGTCCTTATATTGGATCCAGTAAGGGTTTTGGTTGGTACTTGCCTCATTCCGCTCATATGGCCAGTTCTGATCATACAATCCACGCACCGAGTTAAACGTTTCATACTTATTACCAACCTTTCCGTAATTGTTGAAATTATCATCAGTGGGGAATAAATATAAGCTGAATATCGGGCTCATATAAAAACCGGCACGCGGCGGGTTTTCCTGCTTCTGGTTGATATAATTCACAGATCCGTCGACTGTTAATTTACCCTTAAAGAATTTAGCCAACCCCTTTACTGTAAAATTGTGTTTGGTTAGCGAGTTGTTGGGCACAATACCTGTTGCCCTGGTATTGGCATACGAAGCGTAAAACGTGGCAATATCGCTACCGCCGCTTACTGTCACACCATTGATATAGCTTTTCCCCGTATTGAAGAAATCCTTAATGAAGGCATCGCTGCCGTTTGACACCTTAGCTCCCCACATATCATTTTGTGTTGCCACGGTACGCCCATATTGGGTTTGTGTTGTTGGCAAAGAGATGGGATTCTCAAATGAAGTTGAAGAATTGAAATCAATCCTCGTTTGGCCGGCCTTTCCTTTTTTAGTAGTAATTAAAATTGCACCGTTTGCCGCAGAGCTACCGTAAAGTGCAGCCGCAGCCGCACCTTTTAATATTTCGGTGCTTGCTATATCATCTGGGTTGATTTGAGAAAGCGGGTCAGGACTATCACCGCCGCCAAAGCCGGTCATTGACCCGCCTGATGCTTGGCCAATAGGGATCCCGTCAATTACATACAACGGCGCGCTGTTACCGCCAATTGATTTTTGACCACGGATCTCGACCCTTGTAGGGCTGCCCGGGCCACCGGTTCCCTTGGTAACTACCACACCTGCCGCCTTACCTGCCAATGAGTTGATAAAGTTGTCGTCCTTTACCTTGTTTAACTCATCGCCCGATACATTTTGCGTGGCGTAGGTAAGTGTCTTGGTTTTTTGCTCAATACCAAGCGCTGTTACCGTTACGGTTTCCAGAACGTGTTGGTCGTCCTTTAGGGTAATGTTAATTACCGTTTTTCCGCCAACCTTTACGGTTTGGCTTACATAGCCTATGTAGGAAAACACAAGCGAGGAATTTGCAGGCGCGCTGATGGAGAATGCTCCGTCGACACTGGTTGAGGTACCGTTGGTTGTTCCGGCTACCTTAACGTTTACCCCCGGCAGGGGCTGGTTGTGATCATCTGTCACAGTACCCTTTACAGTTACATTTTGTGCCGATGCATACATAAAGCAGCCAAGCAAAAACGCAACTAACGTGTAGAGTTTTTTCATAAAAAAGTTTTTTTTAAAGTGAGAAATAGGATGTTAGTTTGACCGAACTTACAATGAAATATTTGTGATTACATAGCTTTTCAGAGCTGGTAGTGGTAATGTAGGGGCGCAGACAATTCAGTTGATATGCAGGTTTTTATGTTTCAATTTGTTCAACTTTTGAATGGTTTTTGAACAGCCTATTACCTATTAAAACACCTGCACTACTTTGCCTCTACTTTTAGCGATAAAGGCTGTTAAAACCGAAAGTTTAATATATAATTGTCACAGGTGGCAAAGCCCCTGCGTCATATATAAAGTAAACCTTAAATGAAAAAACTTGCCGTACTAATTGCCTTCTATTTATTTATTGCAGGTAGTAAAAACCTGGTAGCGCAAACAGCGCAAAGGCCCCGGTTTAAAGCCATTGCTATTGCAGAAATCGGAGGTGGCCATGCCAAGTTTGATGTGGCCGCAAAAGTGTGGCTAACTAAGCTCGCTGCCGATAGTAATTTCACCATAGATTATATAAGCGACACTAAACAGATCAACAAGGATTTTTTGAAACAATATCAATTGTTTATCCAGTTGGATTATCCACCCTATCCATGGGAGAAGGACGCCCAGGATGCCTTTGAAGATTATATTGAAAACGGCCGGGGCGGTTGGGTAGGTTTTCACCACCCCACATTGCTGGGAGTATTTGATGGCTATCCTATGTGGCAATGGTATTCGGGTTTTATGGGCGGTATTGAATTTAAGCTGCACATTCCGGGCGGCACTGATGCAAAGCTTACCGTTGAAGACAGAACACATCCCGCAATGAAAGGGATTGCGCCAACATTTATTACAAAGGATGAATGGTATATATATAATAAGAGTCCCAGACCAAATGTACGCGTAATCGCCAGTATTGACGAGACGACGTACAATCCGGCAAAAGACGTTAAAATGGGCGATCACCCCGTAATATGGACCAACGAGCATGTTAAGGCAAAAAACATCTATATAGCCATGGGCCACTTCCCCGAGCTGTTTGATGACATCAACTTCACTACGCTGATACGCAATAGTATATTTTGGGCAGCGAAATAAGATTTGAGACGTGAGATATGAGAATTGAGATTGAAAAATCAAGATTGAAATATGAACCTTTTCCTAAGCCATGGACTATCGACCATGGACTATGGACTTCCCCTCCCTCTACATCACCACTACAACAATTTTCGAAATGCGCCTAAAAAGGCACAAATAAAGCTAGAATCGATATTTTACCAATATTGAACAACACTACAATGTAAAATCTTCATTAACTTTCGGTTCTAATTATTAACCGGGATGTTGATCAGGAAAAATATTTTATTGCTGCTCCTGCTTATTGCATTAAGCTGCCCGGCTATTGCTCAGCCCACCATCGGCATTCCTGCCATTAAAAATTACACCCATACCGATTACAATGCAGGCACAGAAATCTGGGGTATTAACCAGGGTAGAAACGGCATGCTTTATTTTGCTAATGACGAGGGTCTCTTATCATTCGATGGCAGTTACTGGAAAATTTACCAGATGCCAAATAAGGCGGCCATTAAGTCGGTTGCTATTGACGCAGCGGGCAGGATCTATTGCGGCGGACAGGATGAGGTGGGGTACTTCTTTCCTGATAATAACGGCATCTTAAAATTCCATTCGTTAAAAAACCTGCTTCCACAGAAGGCCAGGCAATTTGCGGATATCTGGGATGTTGCTGTTGTAAATAATGAAGTTTTCTTCCGCACCATCGAGTGTATTTTTGAATTAAAGGATAACGAACTAAAAACTTTTGATGCACCGGGCGGCTGGCGTTTATTGGCGAAGGCGGGCTCACAACTGTATGCTGAAGACAGGGATTCCGGGTTGATGTTTTTTAAGAACAACCAATGGCAGCATTGTTGTGGCACATTATCAACCACCGGCCTGCAGGTTACGGGCATCACTGATTATAAAAAGGATACGCTGCTGCTTACCACCCTAAAAAAAGGCTTGTTTTTACTCACCGCATCCTCCCTCACCCATAAGAGTGTATCCATCGATAATATTTTAAGCAAAGACCTGGTTACCTGCACAAAAAAAATCGCCGATGACAGGTACGCAATAGGCACTGCGGCAAACGGCGTTTTTATTATAGATGGAAACGGGAACCAGGTTGAACGCTTCTCCATTAACGAGGGCCTGCAAAATAATCACTTGCACGCCATCCTCACCGATCATGACAAAAACCTGTGGCTCGGCCTCGAAAACGGGCTGGGGTTTATAAATTACAATACTTCCGTTAAACATATTTATATCGATAAGGAAAACCAGGTAAAAAGCAACGCGGCCATCGTTTTCGACAAAAAGCTGTTCGTAGGCACAACAAATGGCTTATACAGCATTCCACTAAACGGGCAGCAAACAGACATCAGCAAAGGCAAAGGCGTTTTTACAGAGGTTGATAACACAAGAGGATTAGTCTATAATTTAAGCGACATACACGGCAACCTGGCCATAGCACAACAGGAAGGCGCCATGATACTTCGGGGCAATCGCGCAGAGCCAATAGCCACGGGACACGGTGCATGGATCTTCAAACCGATCCCCGGCACGCCTGATATTGTTATCAGTACGTACACAGGCTTACAGCTTTTGCAAAACACGGGCGGCAAGCTTACTGACGCAGGAAAAATTCCTGGTATTTATGAATCGCTGCCGGTTCTGGCACGTGATAACACCAATACCATATGGGCATCGCATCCGTACCGGGGAATTTACAGGATTCAGCTCTCTCCCGACAGGAAGAGAATAGTGATCTATACGCAATACACCGATAAAAATGGACTGCCATCGGTACTGAATAACCAGGTATATTTTTTAAGGAATAAAATTATCGCAGGTACCGAAAAGGGTGTTTATGAATATAGCGGTGCTAAAAATAAATTCGTGCGCTCGGCATATTTTAATCCAATCTTCGGGGATGCGCCTGTTCAGTATTTAACAGAAGATAAGTCCGGGAACATCTGGTTCATCAGTAACCAACGCGTTGGGGTTGTTGACTTCAGCAAGCCAACTTCCACAAAACCGTATAACGTTATTTATTTCCCCGAACTGTCCGGGCAAGTGGTAAAGGGTTCAGGGTTTATTTATCCTTACGATGCCGAAAATGTTTTTGTCGGGTCAACAAATGGCATTTATCATTTAAACTATCGCCAATACGTTGCCACTGAAAATAAGCTGAACGTTTTGCTAACCACCGTTAAAACAATTGCTGAAAAAGACAGCCTTATTTTCGGCGGGTATTTCATGAAGAATAATAAGGTTGCCAACGTCCAGTATCTCAATCAAACGCCAAAGCTTACCAATCACTGGAACTCGTTCCACTTTGAATATTCGTCAACCTTGTTCGCGCAAAAAGGTAATGAGGAATTCAGTTATAAGCTGATAGGCTTTGACAAGGAGTGGTCTAAATGGTCAGCAAAAACAGAAAAGGACTATACCAATTTGCCATATGGAACTTATACATTTTCAGTAACAACCCGCAACAACCTTGGTAACGCCTCGGCTCCGGTAAATTATACTTTTAAGGTAGAACCGGCATCGTACCAAACTCCCTGGGCTTATTTCTTTTATGCCCTGATCATTGCCGGGATAATTATCTGGGCGGCTAAGGCGCAGCACCGTAAGTTTGAGCTGCAACAAAAAATGCACGATGATGAACAGCGTCGACTGCAATACCTCCACAGCCTTGAGCTTGACAGGAGCGACAAAGAGATCATCGCCCTAAAAAATGAGAACCTTGAAACCGAGCTCAACTATAAAAATAAGGAACTGGCGACACTGACCATGCACCTGGTCGACAGAGGCCGTTTACTGCTTAACATCAAGGATGAATTAATGGTGCTCACCAAAAAACTAAACATCCCCGATCCGGCATACCAGTTCCGCAGTGTTTTCAGGATGCTGAGCGATACCGATAAAAAAGATGACGACTGGAACCATTTCGCCATGTATTTCGACCAGGTGCATAACAATTTCCTGAGCACCATGAAAACAAAGTTCCCCGGCCTCAGCTCAACAGATTTAAAGCTGTGCGCCTATTTACGGCTCAACCTCACATCCAAGGAAATAGCCCAGCTGCTCAATATCTCGCTTAAAGGCGTCGAGATCAGCAGGTACCGGGTGCGCAAAAAATTAGGCCTTTCTACAGAAGTGCATCTGTATGATTTTTTGATTGAGATAACAAATTAAAAATATAACAACTCAAAACGTCGTCATTGCGAGGAACGAAGCAAACTCTGCACAGGACAAGCAACGAACCTTTATGATTTCCGCAGACCTCACAGCCGCTGTTTGGTAAACACATAGCTTTTTACTCCGATACCTGCATAGTTTAGAGATTGCTTCGAAGCCGGGTGCGAGCAACCAGCCTCGCAATGACGATCTTGTTGTTAGTTGCTACTACTCATGCTCAATATCAGATCCCTCCTGCTTTAGCTGCACATCTTTAAACTGCTTTTTTATAAAATCAGGATTGGTATTGTTGATGGTTGGATTGCTTGAAAAGAACCCGAATGGCATTAGCGAAAAGCCCATGTGATGTACAGACATGATCGGCCATTCCTCCGGCCTTACAATGTGCGTTATCCCTGCCACATACCAAACCACGATATCATTATTATCGATGGCGCGGTTCTTTGCCGTCCACTCCGACAGGCCGTCATAAACTTTATTACTTGCCGGATACCTGCCGGCGGGATATTCTTCATTTTCGGCATATTGTGTGACCCAAAACTGGTGGTTTAAAAACCCAGCCTTCTTTCGCAGCAATGAACCTTCTGGAACAAATGTTTTGGCCTGTGCACCGGGCATTAGCATATAGCCAACATGCTGGCCGTAATCATTCATCTCCATATTGTTGTAAATGTGCCAGTTGCGGGCGCTCAGGTAATCCACATCGCGCTGTGCTTCCAACTCGGTTTTAAACTGAGTACCATCAACATAAAAGGCGTTACCATAAGGATTATCCTTACCCGGTGGCACCAGCTTGGAGTTCATTTCCATAACGCTGTTATGCTTTGCGCCGTCGATATCCAGGTCCATCCTGAACACAAAAAAGTGCTGGTGATTGATAGCCTCTACATGTTTATGAACTAACGTGCCGAATGAATGCCCGTTATAGGATAGGTCGTCTTTATCCGGCTTATCCATTTCGTTGACGCGGTGAACGCCCTTTACCTCAACTATACCGGTAAGCTCCACGTCGACATCAATGGTGCCATCTTCCTTAAAGCGCCAGGTGAAGGCATAATCATAATTCTCTATCATGGTGTAGTATTTTATGGCGAGGTTGGTCGCCCTGCGCGATACGGTGCTATGGCGCCAAAGCGTACCGCCATACTCCTCGAAAATGGCCACTGCCCTGTCAATCTGGAAGGGTGTTCCGTTTTCCCGGTGTAAAATTGCTGGCGTGTATTCTGCATTTTCAGGAGCGTCCGCACCCGGACTCATAGATTGCGCAACACCCTGGCCAAGGCGATATTCTCCCGCATCAAAAAAATTATAGGATGCCTGGAACAGGTCGGGCGATCCATAAGGCACCACCATTTCGGGCATCGAGCCGCGATACATGATGGAGCGCTCTTTGCCTTTATCATTATATTTTACATCATAGATCACCAGCCCCTCGCGGTTATCCACGCCGTAACGCAACTTCCAGTTTTGCCAGGTAATTTCATGGCCTTTTATATCGAACGTATGTCCATCGGGCTGAGTGATGATGAGCGCCTTTGTGCTCTTATTAAGCTCCCGTACAGAATCTTTCTTAAAATAATTTAAGTCGACCGCGGCGCTGAAGCTATTGCCTTCATCGACTATTTTTAGAATTTTACCTGTAGTGAAGTCTGTATAGGCCATCAATCCCTCAATGTCCACGTTGTTCTTTTTGCGCCGGGCAATAACCAATTGCTCGCGGTGGCCGATGGGGGCGATACCTATATCGCCGGTAAAAATGCTTCTATGCTTGACAGAGTCAATAGAAATGCCGCGTTTTTTTAGTGCTGCTACCCAACCGGCATCCTTCTTTACAATGGCATTGGCAACCGAATCCGCTTCCAATCCCATCCCTATTACATTGGGAATGTTTTTTACAGAGATAACCTTGCCGGCGTTCAAATCAATAACAGCTTCGGTTACACCATTTTTTGCATAATCATAAAAACTGGTAAATGCTTCCCGCCTGAAAGGTTTGCCCGGTTTATAAGCCAATACCTCGGCTTTAGGCGGCTCCTTCAGGTTGATGATGTTAAAAATATCCTTGCCGGTGGTAGTTTTGCTGTCCTTTAAAATCTGGACAACCTTCTTCATTTCGGTTGCCGTTAATGGGTCGAGTGGATAAGTTGGACTGTCGTCATCAACTTTTTGTGTACAGGATTGTCCCGCCAACAGCGCCAGCAGTAAAAGGGTGTAAAGTAAACATGTTTTTGTCATTGCTATTTTGTTTAAAGAGTGATCTTAACAAGTTTCTTCTCAAACTTTAGGATAACCGGCTCTTAAACATTGCATTAACAAACAATCTAATTATACAACATTGTCATTGCGAGGAGGAACGACGAAGCAACCTCGTCGCACACAGGGCGAATATGCACGGCGACGAGGTTGCCGCGCTATCGTTCGCAATGACAAGTATTTGTTATTAGTATTATTCCTTCCCGCCTAGCCACATAATGGCATCTTCAAACATCATATTCTGCGTGTCAGATTCAAAATTCTTATCACCATGCCCCATATTCATATACAGCATTTTGTATTTGGTGTTAATCCACACAACGGGGATATCCCCGCTGGTAATGATATCCTTTTTGCCCAGCGGATAGTTTTCTGGCGATAACGTAACCAGCACCTTAACGTCCTTGTTATCCCGCGGATTGGGTTTCCAGCCATACCATTCGCATATCGGTGCTATGTAGGTTTTGGGCATGCGTTTGGTTACCGGGTGCGTGTTATCATCCACTATCATTTTGGCTGGCAGCGGCGGCCAGTTGTTGTTGTAAAATGTGGCCCCTAAAAAATTTACGAACCAGGTCCATTTGGTGTACCTGTCGTTATATCCGGATACATGGAAACCCAGCCACGCCCCGCCATTCGTCATAAACTTTTCGAAGGCATCACGTTGTTGGTTGTTGTGCGGAAACTCATTCAGCCACACCACCACCTGGTAGCTTTTTAATTTTTCATCATTCAGGTCATCCCAATGCGAGGTAGTGTCAAAGCCAAAACCCTTTTTCGCAGCAAACTTTCCGTAAAACTTCATGGCCTGCATTGCAAAATCCACATGGTCCGATTCCACATTGGTGGAGTAAAGCGCCAGCACCCGGAACTTTGGTGCCTGGGCAAACGATATGGTTTGCAGTGTTAAGATTAGTGCGAAGCTTAAGACCGCCTTTAGTAAATTTCTTTTCATTGGTTATGGTTTTATTTGCTCATTGCCGCCTGCAGCGATGCCATCATCTCATTCAAATCCTTACTCATCCCCTCAAATAAAGGCTTGTCCTCCGGGCTCCATGGTTTGCCCTGCCGGTAATCCCACCAGCGGTATTCTATTTTTGAATACTCGTTGGAGATACCAGGTTCTATTGGTTTTTCATAAAAATCGTGCAACTTAAGCTCATAAGTGGCGTTGTGTACCACGATATTCACAGTAAACTTCAGCCAGTAATAGTGCCCGGCTTCGCTGGTGATGATCTTGAATACGCCTGTCCCGGCAACCTCGCCCTTCTTACTATCGGTAACGTCAATGCTTTTATCAGGGTATTGAAAGGCCCCTTTAAGCCAATTGGCGGCACGGTTAAACAGCTCATCTTTTTTAAGCGATACGTTAAGTGAGTAAGCATTATCAAAATAGATCTTTCCATTCTGCATCTGCATTACCACCATTTTTGTATCGCTTTGCGCGATACAAAAACAAGGCAGCAGGCTTAGGGCTATAATTATTTTCTTTATCATGATCTCTTTTTAAGCTTTCAGACTTTACTGGCTTCCCGGACCTTCGGACTTCCTCCCTACCTCTTCCCTGCTGCCCAAAAAATGGCGTTACTGAACAAGGTCGTATAATCCTTACTTTCAAAAAGGACAGGTGAGTGTCCCATAAAAATGTAAATATTGCGTGCTTTGTAGTTAGGGTTTGTCCATACAACCGGGTGATCGCCCATTTTAATATCAGAGTTCGGCACGTAGGTTGATTCATCCACGGAAGCCAGCACATGTACGTTATCGCGCATGCTTTTTTCGTACGTATAAAACTCTTCCTTCTCTACCATGAAAGATGGCGACACCCCTTTCATAACCGGGCTCGCTTTATCTTCCACGTTTACTGTAGCTTTTACAAACGTCGCTATGTAATTTTTATAGCGGGTATTGCCCATAAATTTGCTGAACCAGTCCCACATCGGGTAGCCATCAAACTCGCCCAGCAAAGTAGCATGGTGAAAGCCGATCCAGCCGCCTTTGCCTTGCTCTATGTAGTTTTGAAAAGCGGCAACTGCTTTTGGCTTCCATCCGTACGGTGCGTAATCCAATTGGATGAAGAGTTGGTAGTTTGCTAAAAAAGCATCGTCAATCTTATCCGTATTCTGGATGTAGTCGATGGTGAAGTTGCTGTCGGCAGCCAGCTTATCCAGCCAGATCTTCGCCCGTTTTGAGTATTCAATATGGTGCCCGCCATTTTCATAAAGAGCTATCACTTTAAAGCGGGGTGCTTTTTGTGCCAACGCGCTTACCATACTCAATAAGCACAATCCAACTATTAGGGTTATTCTTTTCATTTCTCTTTTTTTAGGTCGATTTTATTTCGACGCCGCCCACAAAATGGCGTCCCGCATAAGTATTACGTAGTTTGGATTTACCAATGAGGTTGGTGAATGGCCGATACAGATATAGATCATTCGGCGAAAATTTTCATTGGTCCATATCATGGGATGATCGCCCATTGGTTTATTTTGTTTGTAGGTCGATTCATCAACTGTCGCTAAAACCCGCACATTACCCCGCGGACTTTTATTCCACTCGTACCATTCGTCTGCCAGCCAGAATTTTGCAGGGAGGTTTTTTGTACCCGGATGATCATGGTCTTCTACTACTACCATCCCATCCTGGAATGCCGGGTGCGGCGAGTATGTTACGTTACCCATCAACCCCTCAAACCATTGCCAGTAAGCGGCCTTTGAATTCGGCCCTAAAAATTCCTTGCCGGTTAGTCCGGCGGCGTGAACGCCAACCCAACCCTTGCCCTGTTCTACAAATTTTTGCAAAGCCGCCTGCTGGCTTGCCGACATATCAAACGGTGCCAAATGAAACATCACGAATACCTGGTATTTGGCTAAATTGGCATCATTGATCTTGCTGGTATCATCTGTAAAATCAACAGCGAAGTGGTTTTCTTTACCAAGTTTTTCAAAAAACTCCTTCCCCGCCGAAATACTTTTCCAGTGGTCTTTGGCTTGGGAGGCTAAAACTAATACCTTGAATTTAATAGCCTGGGCATTCGCATTTAAGCTAAAAAATGCAAGGATAATTAAAGCTGATGCCGAAGTCCTTCTCAATGATTTGATCATTTTATTTTTGCTGATTAGTATAAGTTCATTCGTTATTCACTTTCCAATCGTCAACACCCGCCCATCACGATTATCTGCTCCGTAGGAGCTACCTCTTTGTAGAAATATAACCGCCCCCGTCTTGTGCCTCGTAGAGGCTGCCCTTTTACACCTTGGATCGTCGCCATGCACCTTAAGGGTTGCACCTACGGAGCAATATTCTATTGTTTAAAAATGCTACAAAGAGGTAGCTCCTACGGAGCACCCAATTTGCAAACGATATAAACCGCTTCAAACCACCTCACGGTTTCGCAACTGGCTCTTTATAAATCCTGCCCATCATCGGGTCATCAAAAATTATTTTTCTTAGTTCTTCGGCGTCTATGGCTCCCTGGTGCGAGTAAACAATTTTACCATCAGGATCAACCAAAAGCGTATACGGCAACGCACCATCCCATTTGGGATCAACCGCCTCTATCATCTTATATTTATCATCACCGGTATAGATATAATTTAACCCCGACGCCTGTTTACGCTGCAAAAACTTCAATGCCTTATCCTTATTCACCGGGTCATCGGCACTGATGCTCACGAACTCCAGGCCGCGATCGCGGTAGGTGTGATTAAGGGTAACCAGGTCGCTAAACTCCGCAACGCACGGCCCGCACCAGGTGGCCCACAGATTGATCAGTCTTAATTTATCGGTATGGTTTTTTATTACTTCCTTTATGCCGTTGGCGCTTAGCGTGCCCAGCTTAACAGGCTCCTTTGCCCACTCAGTTTGCGCTTTTTCCAGCCACACACTTTTTTCCGCCCACTTTATGGAACAGCCAAATGTTTTGGTAACCGGCACGGCAATTTCCTTACCCGTTAAAACAGCGTCAATAGCATTCCTAGCATCCAGTGAGTGCGGTGTTTTTGCAGGATTTTCCATATCATCAATGCGGCCATTGTAGCGTAACTTCCTGTCCTTATCAAACACAAAAATGTGCGGCGTTGCAACCGGGCCGTATTTGTTGGATGTTACTTCCGTTTCGCCATCATATAGGTAAGGGAAATTAAACTTCATGTTTTTGGCGCGGGTCTTCATATCCGCGAACGAGTCGCTAAGATCGCTGTAACCCAATTCATCTAACCGTAGTCCTGCCGGATTATTGGGGTTAATGGCAACAATGCTAACACCTTTTGATGCATAGTCGCTGGTCATTTTTATAACCCTGTCTTCATATGCTTGCGAAGTCGGGCAATGATTACACATAAAAACGATCACCAGCACCTTTGCATTTTTAAACGATTGCAGGGTGTAGGTTTTACCATCTATTCCGGGCAGACTAAAATCGGGGGCAGTATCACCAATCGCCAACATTTTGTGCTTGTCTTGTGAAAAAACAAGATTGCAAAGCAAAAACAGGAAAATTAAACTTACTATATTCTTTTTCATTGGTTTAATGTTAGTCGTTTATTGAAACCGCCAGTAAGTACCAGGCCGTGTGCGGCAGCCATTGCTCGGCCCAGCGCCAGTCGGAATCTCTGCCAGACACCGCGTAAGGAATATTATAATCTATATCATCCTCGTTATCAAACCCCGAGGTAATGCCGTTTACAATTCCGCCTGGCGCATTGGTATATTCAAACGTGCCGAAAAAACCATATGCCGGATTGTTATGTCCTGTTCCCTGCAACATGCAGCTGTCGAACGGATTTAAACCGAGGATCCAGTTTAATTGATCCAACGCAAAGCCATCCAACTGGTCATGAAAGGGCTTGTCGTCTTTAAATATATTGGCGGCCATTCTTGCGGCAGCGGCCACCGAACCAAGCCTTGCATTTTCGCCCTGCCACCATGGGGAAGCGTCGCTGCCATGCGGAAAGAAGAATGTGCTGCGGCGATTGCCCAAAGTATCCTGCACTAACTGGCGACTGTATCCAAATGGATTATTTACCTCTTTGGTTATGGCAAACTCAAATTCCATCGATTCCTTAGTGGTCTTTTTAATAGCCGCCTGCTCATCAGCAGTAGCGTATGGATAATAATACAACAGGCTTACCAAAGGCAAACCTGCATCTGATGGATGAAAGAAAGGCCTGTCTTTGTCATCAACCCTGAAATAATTTTTATAGTTTTTCCATCTGGTTAATCTTGCCATGATACTGGCGGCTCTTTTGGCGGCTGCGGCTTTGTATACATCTTTTTTGGTTACTTTATAAAGCTCGGTAGCTGCATTCAGGGCGCAATAATCGTCCAGCATGTTTTCCTTGTGGTCGTAATCCATTTTCTCGTTGTCCTTTTCTAAAAAAGCAAAAGCATTTTCTGCTGCCTTTAGATAATCGGCATTGCTGAACTCGCCGCTTACGGGGTAAGCGGACGCCATTGCCAAAGCAGCGATCGCCATTCCGCTACCTGAGCGGTAGCTCGACTGGTAAAGCCGCCAGTCTTTTTCGGTAGTGGATTTATTGATGGTCTGATCCTTTGTTTTCTTTATCCGGTAGCTCCCCTCTTCGGCAGGGATCATCCTATCCTTAGGCAATTTACCCGGACCGGGAGCGCCCACCGAACGATAGAACGAACCGCCCTTAGCCTGCATCCTTACTAAATAATCAGCGCCATACATTGCCTCATCCAAAATCCTGCGATTAAACTGGCGGAAATCGGTTCCGGGCCTTGCATTTAAAAGCTCGTATGTTTTAAACAGGCTCCAGTCGGTCAGCGAAATTTGCTGCGGGTTAAAGTAATTGGAAAATGAAAGGTGAGAAAGGTGTTTGCCATAATCGCCGGTTGCATCGTACCAGCCGCCATGCGCGTCGATGGTATCAGTTGTTTTTCCCGATAACAGTAAATGATGATCGGCCTTGTCCAGCAAACCAGAGCTGCGCTGGCCTTTAAAATAATACACCACATCGGATATGGTAGCCTTCTCCAAAACGTTTTTATCGATGACAAAAGGATAGGAAGTTATAGGGCCTTTTGGCGATGCTATTTGAAGTCTGTAAGTGCCGGGCGTGGTAAAGCTGCTAAAATCAATGGTCCAGAATTGGAAATTTTTCCATTTGCTAACCGGACCGCTAAATATAGGTTTACCGCTAAGTACACTTGCACCTGTAGCAGCATCAATTAAGTTAAATGAATTGATGTCCAGTTTGCTTTCCTCAACAATCACCGCATGCTTGGCTTTGCTCTCCTCGTAGCCCACATGATTGGTAACTATTTTAACCGATTGCGCATGCAGAAAAAACGGCGTGCATAATAATATATAAAGAAGCCGTTTTTTCAAGTTTGATAAAACCATAAATATTATTTTAGATGAAAGCGTTTATATGATAGACAGATGTTGGCTGCATCCCGATGTCCAAAGCTAATGTATTACATTTTCTGCAAGGATTTTTAAGGCACTACATTAGCACTACGGTTGGGAAATAGTTGTAAAAACTATGCAGAGCGCTAAATCCTTTGTCATTCTGAGCGACAGCGAAGGATCTTCTCAGGGGTATGAACGCAGGACAAGTATGGCGAAGACTTATCAGTCAATAAAGATTTTTCGCTAAAGCTCAAGAGACAGTTCTTCGCTGTCGCTCAGAATGACAAAGTCTTACCCTGATTTTATACTAAAATCTATAGTAGTGGTATTGTAGTGCCTTAAAAATAGTATTTGAATAAACTTTGACTGATTATTGCAGAACGTAAAAATGCATATATTGTAATGCCAATTTACTTATTAAATGCTACTAATTCCTGATGGAGAAAAGTGAGAAAACAAGAAAGTTCCTGATTGCCACGCATGGCACGTTTGCCGCAGGCGTAAAATCATCGCTTGATATAATTATAGGAGCCACAGATCATGTCTTTTTGATCCAGGCTTACGTTGATGAAGCTGTATCTGTAGAATCCCAAATCAATGAGGTGATGAAGCAAATAGGCGAAAACGATGAACTGGTGGTATTCTGCGATATTTTGGGCGGAAGTATCACCAACCAGGTGCTGCAACATGCGTTAAGATCAAACGTCTATATCGTGTCGGGCTTTAACCTGCCCCTGCTGATAGAAGTGTTAATGGCTGATGCCGAAACACCGGTTGAGGAAGTAATTACTTTGGCCATTGCAAATGCTAGGGAACAAATGACATACGTAAATAAACTAATTACCGCACAACGAGAACACCCGAATGATTAAGCTTACACGAATTGACGACAGATTAGTGCATGGCCAGGTTGCATTTACCTGGACGCCTGCGTTGGGTGTTAATTGCCTTTTGATAGCTAACGATAAAGTGGCTAACGATGAATTTTTAAAGATGACCCTCGGCCTGGCCAAGCCGGCCGGTACCAAGCTTTTGATAAAATCGCTGGCTGATGCTGCCACTTTTTTAAATGACGAGAAAAGCCGGAACATGAAGATCCTGCTGATCATCAACAGCGTAAAGGACGCCTATGCTTTGGTTAACGAAGTTGAAGAGATCAAATCAGTGAACTTTGGAGGATTACGGATGATCGATGGAACCCGGTTAATCTCCAAAGCGGTTGCCGTTAATGATGAAGACGTTATTCTGATAAGAGAACTTTTAAACAAAGGCATCGAGCTTGAACTAAGGCAGGTTCCGACGGATACGAAACAAATGGTGGCCAGCCTGATTTGAGAGGGAGCCAAGAATCCAGAGTCAAGAACCAAGAAGAAAAAAAAGACAATCAAGCTTTTAAAATCTTGATTCCTGGCTCTTGATTCTTGACTCTATACTAATAAAAATAAAAGAACGATAAATGTCAATCTCCTACCTGCTTATTGCGCTTATTGCCATGTTTGGCCATTCCGAGGACTTTTTGGGAACTACGCTGCTGAGCAGGCCGCTGGTGCTCGGGCCGCTGGTTGGTTTGGTGTTGGGTGATCTTTACCAGGGCGTGATCATTGGCGCTACATTGGAGCTGATATTTATGGGTAACATAAAGGTCGGTGCAGCCATTCCGCCCGATGTTATTACCGGCGGCGTATTGGGTACTGCCTTCGCCATTATATCCGGCAAAGGGCCGGCCATCGCGCTGGCTATTGCTGTGCCGGTTTCTATCCTTGCTGAAATGCTCATCAGCAGCCTCTTCGTGTTCAGAGCAGTGATCAATAAAAAATTTAATCAATACGCCGATGCCGGCGATTTCAATGGCATTCAGCGTTTACATATCCTCTCCGGTATTTTGCGGCCTATACTAATGGGTATCATCGTGCTGCTGGCCCTGCTGTTGGGAGGTACGGTTATGAAGGATTTCCTCGACCTGATACCTGCATGGGTACAAACCGGATTACAGGTTGCCGGGAATATGCTGCCCGCGCTTGGCTTTGCATTGCTGATGCACCTGATGTTCAATAAAACAGTAGCGCCGTATTTTTTCCTTGGATTTATGCTGGCTGCTTATTTAAAATTACCGGTTATCGCCATCGGTGGTTTGGGGGTGGTAATTGCTTTGATAGTAACCCAGGTTACGCCAAAAACAGATGATGATAGCGACTTTGATGAAATTAAGGAAGAGGTTACGCCATCGCAAAAGCTGAGCAAAGGCGACATCCGCAATGTTTTTTTACGGTCAATGGCGCTAGAGGCAAACTTCAACTTCGAGACCTGGCAAAACACAGGCTTTGCATTTGCCATTATCCCGGTTTTAAAGAGGCTTTACACCACCAAAGAAGCAATGGCCAAAGCGCTGAAAAGGCATTTGCAATTCTTTAATACAAGTCCGTATGGCTCAACGCTCATTTTAGGCATTACCGCTGCTATGGAAGAGCAAAACAGCAACGACGTGGAATTTGATGCAGAATCTATCAGCTCGGTAAAACTGGGCTTGATGGGGCCGTTGGCCGGGGTGTTCGATTCCCTGTTTTGGGGCACCTTTAAGGTGATCGCCGCAGGGGTTGGTACTTCGCTTGCCATAAAGGGAAATATCATGGGACCAATTTTGTTCCTGCTGATATTTAACGTACCACACCTGGTACTGCGTTATAACCTAACTTTTATCGGATATCGTGCCGGTACTAAATTCCTGCAAAATCTCGCCAAAAATAACGTGATGGACCGGCTGACCAAAGGCGCTTCGATATTAGGCCTGATGGTAGTTGGTGCAATGCCGGCAACCTTAATGTCAATCACCACGCCAATAAGTATCGGGTCTGATAAATCGGAAGTTACTATCCAAAGCGTATTGGACCAGGTAGTACCTGCAATTATCCCTTTGGGCCTAACCTTTTTGGTGTATTATTTTGTTAAGAACGGCGCCAAAACAACGCACCTGCTGCTGGGCTTGCTGGCGCTTGGTTTTATCGGCAGTATGATCCATTTATTTGCTTAAGTAAAGATGAAGGGGATTGGCGTTTCACCGGGAATATCAATTGGCAAGGCTTTTTTATTACAAAAAAAGAAAGCTGCGCTAACCTGTATTTTGCTAACTACGCCCGAAGAAATAGCCGCAGCTGTTGAGCAGTTCGATGACGCAATAACCAATTCGGTTAACGAAATTGAAGCTATTAAAAGCAATACCCTTTCTGACGAAGACCTTGCCATACTCGAAACTCAAATTGAATTACTAAGCGACCCGGAAATACGGGATGGTGTAGTTGAAAAGATTGAGATCGAATATAAAAACCCTAACGATGCTCTTTTAGAAGTTGTAGACGTGTTTGTCCAGCTTTTTGAAAATATGGATGACGAATATATGCGTGCCCGGGCTGTAGATATACGGGATATCGGCAACCGCATCCTGAAAAATCTTAACGGACAAACTTCCGGAAACCAGGTATTTGAACCGGATACCATCATCATAGCGGAAGACTTATCACCATCGGATACCATTACCATGGATGTAAGCCGGGTTACCGGATTTGCCACACAAATGGGCAGCAAAACATCACATGCCGCAATCATTGCCAAATCAAAGGGCATCCCGGCTGTTGTTGGTTGCGGTGCCGATCTGATCAGCATAAAAAACAATGATGTTATTATTTTAGATGGATCACAAGGTTTAGTTTTAATCAATCCAGGCCAGGAATTAATTGATGAGTATACTGCAAAAAGGAATGCCTATCGTCAGCATGCTGAAACGTTAAAAGCATTAAGGGATGAGCCCGCTGTAACAACCGATGGCATGCAGGTAATGTTATCAGCAAATATCTCCGGGGCGGAAGATCTGGAAGACGTTTTTGATAATGGCGGAGAGAGCGTTGGCCTACTCCGTACTGAATTGCTATTCATGAACCGGGACAACTTCCCGACGGAAGATGAGCAATTTGAATTTTATAAAAAAGCGGCGTTGCAAGCAAAAGGGAAACCGGTGATCGTCCGTACTATCGATATTGGGGGCGATAAACAATTGCCTTATTTTAATTTACCTGCCGAACTTAACCCTTTTTTAGGGTACCGCGCGATAAGGATCTGTTTAGATAGGAAGGACCTTTTCATTACCCAGCTTAAAGCCATTTTGCGGGCATCTGTTTTTGGTGATCTGAAGATCATGTTCCCGATGATCTCCAATATCCAGGAGATCAGATCGGCGAAAAGCATTTTGGGTGAGGCAAAGGCAGAGTTGCTTTCGGAAAGTATTTCATTTAATCCCGCTATGAAGGTGGGCATCATGATCGAGATCCCATCAGCTGCCATAACCGCTGATCTGCTGGCCAAGGAGGTTGATTTTTTCAGCATCGGCACCAATGATCTTTGCCAGTATACATTGGCAGTCGACAGGATGAATGAGCAAATCACTCACCTGTATGATCCTTTTAATCCGGGCGTATTAAGGCTCATTAGTTTTGTGATCGAGCAGGGCGAGAAACATGGCATCCACGTAGGCATGTGCGGTGAAATGGCTTCCGATCCACTGGCAACTTTACTGTTGCTGGGAATGGGTTTAAAGGAGTTTTCTATGAGCGCCGCTTCTATTCCGGCGATAAAAAGCATCATCATAAATAACAGCGAGCTAAAGGCAAAACAGATATATAAAAATGTAATGGAGATGGATAGCTCGGAGGATATTTTGGGGTATTTGAAAGGGATAACGGCGGACGAATAAAAAGCTCTTGTCAGTGCGAGAACTAAAATCCGCTGGATTGCGAAGGTGAAATGACAAGAAAGGGATGTCATGCTGAGGCACTCGAAGCATGCGGGCAAAGGCCTCTGCACCATGCTTAGCACGCAGATTGGCCTCTGCGCACATCGCTCTTCGAGTGCCTCAGAGTGACACCCCACCCAAGTTGAAAATAACTTGTCATGGGTAGAAGGAGCGACGAAGCAACCTCGTAGCAATGCATGGTCAACTTGCAAAGTCTATACTTTCATATTCGCTCTGTATAGCTACGAGGTTGCTTCGTTCCTCGCAATGACAGGGTTTGATATTAATATATGAATGAATACAAATGATAACAAACAACTATATCATCCTCGCACCGCAGGGCTTACACGCCCGGCCGGCAACTACATTGATAAGGCTTGCCAAAAGTTTCAAGTCAACCATCAGCCTGCAAAAAGGCGAGAAGACTATTAAGCTCAACAGCATGCTAAACATTTTATCGCTCACCATAAAGGGTGGCGAAACCGTTACCGTTATTATTGATGGTGATGACGAAACCGAAGCATCGACGGCCATCGGACAATTTTTTACGGAACAGCTAAAAGATCTATAATGAAAATAACCATTACCAAAAACGAACAGGAATTTGATACCACCGCAGCCTGGCGCATTATTGCGCAGATGCTGGAAAAACGTACCTCTGTGATCGGCCTCTCAACCGGGCAAACTACCATTGAGATGCACCGCATTGTGTCGGATATTTTCAAGCAATACCCGTTTGATGTTTCGGATATCACGCTGTTTAATGTGGATGAGCTTACCAACCTTTCGCGCGAATATGCCGGGAGTTGTTACACCATGATCTTGAACCAGATCGCCGGTCCGCTTGGCATCTCCGATGAAAATTTTATTATGCCGCCAACCTTGTCTGATGATTTTGAGGCGGAAAGCGTCCTGTTTGAAAAACGCCTCGCCGAACGCGGTGGTGCTGACCTGCAGATGCTGGGCATCGGCAGCAATGGCCACATAGGCATTAACCAGCCCGGTACGCCTTTCGAAAGCGAAACGTGGGTATCGCCAATGGATCCCGACTTCGAGGCCCGTGTACGCCGCGAAACACAGGTGCCACCCGAAACTGTTTTAGGCGGATTAACCCGTGGGGTAAAAAACATTATGCACACCCGCAAATTGATCCTGATAGCCAAGGGTTCTCATAAGGCGGATATTATCGAACAGGCAATCCTCGGCCCGGTAAGTATTGATATCCCGGCCTCGGTGGTGCAGTTGCACCCAAATTGCGAAATCTTGCTGGATGCTGATGCAGGTGCAAAAATTGCAGCGTATGCTAAGAAAAGGAATTATAACAGGTAGGCTAAAAATAGTTTTCTTCAAAAAATGTCATTGCGAGCGCAGCGTGGCAACCTCGTCGGTATATATGGCGCTAATGCATAGCGAATACGCACGGCGACGAGATTGCTTCGTCGTTCCTCCTCGCAATGACATTTTTTGTATTAAATTAAAATAGGCCCAATTGCCCTTTGTCGTCAATCTCTATGTCATCGGGATTGGTGATTTCAAAATCAATCTTTTTCGGTGGTGTTTCAACCGGTTTAGGAGACGATTCAGCCAGTGGCTCTGGTATCTCAACCGGTGGTTCCGGTTTAATTTCTACCGGCTTTTCAGGAGCAGTCGCTGGCGCTTCTGCTTCAGGCTTTTTAACTTCAGCCTCCGGCATTTCTTCTACCTCAGCTACATCAATTTCATCATCTATGCTATCTGCTTCATCAGCGATCACTTCCTCTGGTTCTATATTATTTTCAGCAATCAGCTCAACAGATTTCACCGGGCTTTGCGACAAACGGTTACCCATTGCCTTCATCCCCTTAACGTCAATAACTGTTGAAAGATCAACCTCAGATGTTTCCGGCGTTTGTTCTTTGCCCTTCAATATCGTCATACTGATAACCGGCTGATCCGCACCCGAGATCATCACCAATTTTGACCCAGCCTCATCGCTAATGATGCTGACCTGCTTACCAATCACAAGGCTATCGAACACAAACCGTTTCACCATGTAGTTTTTCGATTTGCCATCGATATGGATAACTGAATAAACTTTGGCGGGATCGTATTTCTCGATCACGATCATCTTATCGTCAAAGTGATTGTTCAGGTCAAAGCTGGTCAGTTCATAAACGCCGTTGCTCATCACGGTCAGGATCTTATCGTCGCCATCAAATTCCCCAAGGTACTTACCGCGACCGTCGGCATTCAGTCGTTTTAAAATATCATCATACCAGATCTTTCGTCCTGCAAGCGTTGATACACCCTTACTTTTCAGGATGATCTTTTTAACCGGGTATTTGGTGATGATGTTACCCATGGAACCACGGCCTTTTATCGCAAGCGCAGCAAAGTCCTCGTCAAACTGAAGCTTCTTCAGCTTGCTGTGCGGCTTTAATTGTACGTTAACAATTTCTGCCTCGCCATTCGGGTTGGCGCTGAAGTATAATACACGGGTGCCTTTTGTGCCTTTGGTTAAATCGTATTCCTTATCGCGGGTAACGCCTACAACCGAGAAACGCTTGATATAGCTTACCCCGCTTTGCCCGTCCTTGTAGATCATGTTATAAACGGTGCGTTCGTCGTTCTTTTTAAATACAGCTACATGGATAATTTCCTTACCCACAAAAACCTTATCCTGAACCTTGGTGATCAAACAACGGCCATCCTCGCGGAACACGATGATCTCGTCTATATCCGAGCAGTCGGTTACAAATTCATCCTTCTTTAGTCCCGTACCGATAAACCCATCCACACGGTTAACATATAATTTCGCGTTAGCTAATGCTACTTGCGCCGCTTCTACCTTATCAAATGTGCGCAGCTCAGTTTTACGGCCGCGATCCTTTCCATATTTATCCTTCAGTTTCTGGAACCAGGCAATGGTATAATCGGTAAGGTGTTTAAGGTGATGTTTTACTTCCTTTATTTCGGCTTCAAGTCCTTTGATCTGCTCATCCGTTTTCTTTACGTCGAAACGGGTGATGCTGCTCATTGGCTTGTCGATCAGCTTCTTATAATCTTCCGGTAATATCGCGCGATAAAACATCGGGAAAAACGGCTCGAATAAGCGGTTCAACACCTCGAGCACCATTTCAAAATTGCTGGATGTTTCATAGTCAGGATGCTTGTACATCCCTTCCTGGATAAAGATCTTAAGAAGTGAGCTAAAGAAGATCTTTTCCATCAATTCCTTCAGCCTGATCTCCAGCTCCATTTTAAGCAGCTGGCGGGTGTAATGCGTACTCTCGGTCAGCATGTCGTTCACGCTCATAAAGCGCGGCTTATCGTGCTGAATTACGCAGGTATTTGGCGAGATGGAAACTTCACAATCAGTAAAGGCATACAAGGCATCGATGGTAACATCAGGCGAGATTCCCGGCGCTAAATGCACCACGATCTCTACGCTGCTGGATGTGTTATCCTCAATTTTTTTGATCTTGATCTTACCCTTTTCATTGGCTGCAACAATGCTTTCCATTAAGCCGCCGGTAGTTGTGCTGAACGGAATTTCAGTTATAGCCAGCGTCTTTTTATCGCGCTCCACGATCTTTGCACGGATGCGCACCTTACCACCACGCTGACCATCATTGTACAACGTAGCATCAGCCATTCCGCCTGTCGGGAAGTCCGGCATCAGGTTGGGCAGGTTGCCCTTCAATACTTCTATCGAAGCATCTATTAGCTCGATAAAATTATGCGGCAAAATCTTGGTAGCCAAACCCACGGCAATACCGTCGGCACCCTGTGCAAGCAGCAAAGGGAATTTAACAGGTAACGTGATCGGTTCGCGGTTACGGCCGTCATAACTGGCCTGCCAATCGGTGGTATCAGGGTTAAAAACAACTTCGAGTGCAAATTTTGAAAGACGGGCCTCAATATAACGCGGCGCAGCGGCCGAGTCGCCGGTTACCGGGTCGCCCCAGTTTCCCTGGCAATCAATTAACAGGTTTTTCTGGCCTATCTGTACCATGGCATCCCCAATGGAAGCGTCACCATGCGGGTGGTACTTCATGGTGTTACCAATAACGTTGGCAGCCTTGTTGAAACGCCCGTCGTCCATCTCCTTTAGGGAGTGCAAAATACGGCGCTGAACAGGCTTTAAACCATCATTTATATGCGGAACGGCACGGTCCAGGATCACATAGGACGCATAATCCAGGAACCAGTTTTCGTACAGCCCGTCGAGTGAGGTAATGTTGTGTAATTTTTCGTCGTTATTAGCAGGTATCTCGTCGTTGCTTAAATCTTCACTCATTATTAGCTGAAAAATTTTGGATGGGTAAAGATATAGATTATGTGCAGATGTGCGGATTTTGAGGCAGCTGATTTTTTAACACATTACTAACTTTCAACATTCTTATCCCATGGTTATTTTTAACGCAGAGATACGGAGGAGGCGCAGAGGGCACTGAGTCTTTGCGTGATGAAATTTAAGTTTTAATTACCCGTCGGATACCGTCTTTTAGCATCAAGACATTAAAGTTTATTAACAACCCCAATTTGCACCCTGAAACTTTTAAATAGGTTAACACTTGTGCCAAATGAATATCAGCTAAACTTTCAACTGCTTTAATCTCTACTATCAGTTTATTCTCAACCACAATATCCAGCCTATACCCGCAGTCCATTCTAATTTCTTCATAAACCAATGGTAACGGCTTTTCTTTTTCTACATATAAGCCCTTTTTATATAACTCATAAAATAAACATTCTTTATAAGCAGATTCCAGCAGCCCGGGTCCCAGCGCTTTGTGAACGGTTATTGACGCACCCATAACCTCGGTTGCTAAATCGTTTTCAATTTGCATTTTATTTATTGTGATTTTTGGTTTGCGATGAATAAAGATAGGAGAATTTATATTTATGAAAATATTTGATAGCGTTTTTTTAACACAGAGACACAAAGAACTTCACAGAGGACACTGGTTTAAAAACACTAATATCTCTCGTTTTATCTCAAACAATCAATCTCTGTTATCTCCGTGCCTCCTCCGTATCTCTGTGTTAAAAAACAAACAAGCTATTTTTCCCAGTCTGCCCCTCTTACATCTCTTTCTTCCATCAATTTATCATCAGGCACAACAATTTCTTTTTAGTTGGATGTTAGCGAAGAATTATCCGTCTTATATTGGCCACGTGCCTCCATTACCTATTTACGGCATTCAAAACATTCGTTACCTTTATAAAATTTCAAATCATGACAGTCGCCTTAGCCAAGCCCACCAGGAATATCATAATTATATCAACCATTGCATTACTGATATTTTTTGGAGGAATGCTGATGCTTCATCTTGTCCCGATAGCAGTGAAGGATAAGATTGCCGATGGGCTGCTGGCTGATTTTGTAATCACATTCCCGGCGCTTTATTATTTTATAATCATCCGCCCGCTAAAAATATCACCTAAAAAATTAATGCTGGTTATAAGCTTATGTTGCGGAGTAGCTTACCTTGTATTGCCGCAACATCAGCGGGACTATATTTTACAAGTACGCAAGCTAACCGCCGTGGCCGAACTGGCTTTTATAATTTACGCCATAACTAAATTCAACAAGCTAAACAACGCCTACAAAGCTCATCGGGCAGTTTTTGCCGACCCGATCTATAACTTACGCAGCGCAATGGCGGATGTTATCGGTGAATCATTGGGAGTGAAAGTGGTAGCATCTGAATTAGCCGTATTAAGATATGGCCTGTTGTTTTGGAAAAAGGAAAAATCTGCGTTCGTGGGCGGCGACACAATTAGTACACACAAAGAGTTTGGCTACGTTCCGTTGTGGTGCATATTTATATTCGCCATGATAGTTGAGATTGTGGCCTTTCATTTTCTATTGAGAAAATGGAGCAATACAGCCGCTGTCATAGTAACTGTACTGTCTCTTTATACACTTATTTTATTTATTGCCGATTTGTCTGCAATTCTTAAACGAAAAGTATTGATCAATAACGACCAACTGGTATTGCGCACAGGATTACGCTGGAGAACTATTACCACTATCGGCAATATAAATTCGGTAGAAAAAATAGGCTACGACTATCATTCAACTGAAAGCTATCTTAAAGGCGGTATTACCAAAAACAGTGGCAATATGCTTATTAAATTTAAGGAGCCGGTATTGGTTGATAAACTTTACGGTGCAAGCAAAGAATTCAGCACCATTTTGATGAATGTGGATGATGTTGAGTTGTTTAAAAAGTTAACGGACCAAAGCCACTGCTAATATTAACTTTCCCTTTCCTTCTTCATCTCCCGCATCATTTTCCCATAGTCCCACTGGCGCAGCATGGCATTAACGGTATTTATGATGCGTTTAGCCCGGGTTTCATTTGTTTTGGCTCCTTCTATCCATTTAATGTAGTAGTCGCGGTGTGATTTCGGCAGCTTATTAAAAAACGCAAAGGCTTCCGGTTCAAAATCAAAACACTCTTTAAGGTCATCCGGAATTTCAACTTTATAATCCAGGTCCTCTTCCAGGCTCACTTGTAACATTGCGCCGCTGTTCTTATGTAATGCCTTCCTTATTTCTGCCTTAAGCGGGATAATAAACTCGCCCTCTCCCATCGGCAGCAATGCCACACCTTTTATTGGGAAATTATCAAATGAGCCCTTAACCCTGAACGATTTTTTACAGCCAGGTTTCAATTGTTGAGCAATATCTACAGGTACCACAATGTATCGCCAGCCGGTTTTTTCGCCTTGTTCCCCAAATTGAAGAATAATAGTGTTGTACGATACCATAGTGCTTTAAAAGATCTTTAATGATAAGCCTTTAAGCCGCGAGTCCGGATAACAAAAACCGCCTTTTTAATGCCCACATTAACAAAAATAAGCCAAATTGTTAAATGTTTGTTAAAACTAATTTGTGTTGTAACTAATCAAATAGTTGCGCTGTCTTATATTCAAATACGAAAACAAAAATAAATCACAACAATATGAAAACTTTAAAATCAATCGTACTCGGCTTAGCCCTACTGGTGGTATGCGGCGCAGCAAAAGCAAATAATATCAACGACGACAAATCAAACGTAAACTACGCGATCAATACGTTTGTTGACGCCATGACCCGTGGCAAAGTAGCCGGACTTAACGATGTTTTAGATAAGTCGGCTGAGTTCAGCATGCTGCGTGGCAAAACTGTACTTAGCTACGGAAAAAAGGAAATGCTTGAATTTTTAAACAGCAATAAAAACATCGAGCAAGCCTGCACTACAAGCACATCAATTGTTGAAAGCACTGCCAACGTAACCATTGTAAAGGTTGCCATGAAATATGACAATTTTGTGCGCAATAACTATGTAACCATTGCAAATACCGGCAACGGCTGGAAAATTACCAATGTGTACAGCGTTTTTAGATAAGAAAATTTTTAGGTTTAGTTAAATAGTTTGTTAGAAAAAGGCTCCGTGGTGGGAGCCTTTTTTATTTGATGTGACTCATCCGAAGTTTCTCAACTAATCTCTGGTCTCTAGTTAACTAATCTCTACCTCACATACGGCTCCAGTACCTCCTGCCACCTATCATACCCTTTGCTGTTAAGGTGCAACAAGTCTGATTCAAATAAGGAAGAATCGGAAACTGCTGTATTCCGTTTCAATATTGTTGTACTCACATCAATAAAAGTGCTATTCGGTTTATTGGCGAGGTAATTTTTTATCAGCTTGTTGGCAATTTCAACCTCACCAAAAAACTTTGCCCGGCTTGGGCTTGGCTTAACTGACATAAAATATACGGTTGTATTAGGCAGCTTTTTGTTGATCATTTCCCAAAGCTTCTCAAATTCCTCAAATACAAACTTGCCTGTTTTACCTGCGGCGATATCGTTCTCGCCTGCATAAATAAAAATCTTTCGTGGCTGATATGGGAACAAAATGTATGGCGTGTAATAATTCACTATCTGCCAAAGTTCACAACCACCAACACCACGCCTGATAATTGGTTCGTTAGGAAAGCGTTTTTCAAGGTCGGTCCATTTGCGGATAGAAGAACTGCCGATAAACAGAATTCCATTTTTAGGCGGGAAATTCAGGCTATCTTGGTGTTTGAATGCCCGGATCTCGTTATCAAACGGAAACCCGGTTTGCGCATGCAATTGGGTGCTTAGGGCGATGCCTAAAAAGAGTAATAATATTTTTGCTTTCATAATCGGTAACCCGAACCTAAACAATTTACCACACTTTCGCCGGTTGATCACACATCTGTTACTTTGCCTCAACGTTTAACCTGTTTTCAAAAAACAGGAATGGCAAAAAACTTTCAACGCCGTTCATTACCCAAACCGGGCCGTTATTACAGAATAAGATAATTTCTACCGGCTTGTTTTGCTTTTTTTCATATTCGGCCAAAACCTGCAGGCATGAGCCGCATGAGGTAACAGGCTGCAAAAGTTCAAATTCGTCGGTACTCGCGGTTACGGCCATTGCTTCGATGGGATCGTCGGAATGATTGGCGCCCCAATTAAATAAGGCGACCCGCTCGGCACAGAGACCGGATGGATAGGCAACATTCTCCTGGTTGCTGCCATATATTATTTTTCCGCTTTGTAACCTCAACGCCGCGCCTACCCTGAATTTTGAATATGGCGAGTGAGATCCAGCCATTGCCTTTACCGCTTCGTGGCAAAGCGCCTGGTCGGTTTGGTTAAGTTCGGTAAGGGAATTGTACTCTTTAAAGTTTATTTTTATTTCGTGATCTGTCATTTTTTGATCCCTGAAAAAACAAGGGGATACAATATACGACACGATTTCGGGATTTAAAGAATTTTCATGATTAATTTTATTGGATTTAAGCTTTGACAACTTTTAAAAAGTTGTCAAAGCTACCTGTGCTGATACGATCCTGCTATCCTAAAAATCCAAAGAATCTTAGTTTAAACAGCAACCGGCAATTCAATGCTATCAACATCCTCCGCAACCAGCGGGTTAATGCTTTCATCATCCTTTTCAACTCTTAGGTTGTTGATGATATGCATCTGGCGGGCAGGTGTATTTTTACCCATAAAATATTCAAGCAGGGCCTTTATATTGGCATCCTTCAATATAACAGGATCAAGGCGGATATCCTTGCCTATAAATAAACCGAACTCATCAGGCGAGATCTCGCCCAAACCTTTAAACCGGGTTATTTCTGGCTTGACACCTAATTTGGCAATGGCATTGCGGCGTTCCTCGTCGCTGTAACAATAAATAGTTTCCTTTTTATTACGCACACGGAACAACGGGGTTTGCAATATGAACACATGCCCGGCCTTTACCAGGTCGGGGAAGAATTGCAGGAAAAAAGTCATTAGCAACAGGCGAATGTGCATCCCGTCCACATCAGCATCGGTGGCTATCACAATGTTATTGTAGCGGAGATCATCCAGCCCATCCTCAATATTCAGCGCATGCTGCAATAAGTTGAATTCTTCGTTTTCATAGACCACTTTTTTGGTTAGGCCGAAACAGTTAAGCGGCTTACCTTTCAAGCTGAACACGGCCTGCGTCATTACGTCACGCGATTTGGTGATCGATCCGCTGGCCGAATCACCTTCTGTGATAAAGAGCGTAGTTTCCTGCTTACGTTCATGGGGTTCGTCAAAATGAGCCTTGCAATCGCGCAGCTTGCGGTTATGCAGCGATGCCTTCTTAGCACGCTCGTTGGCTAATTTTTTAATGCCGGCGATATCCTTACGCTCCCGTTCTGACTGCATGATGCGTTTCAGCAAAGCATCTGCGGTTGACGGGTTTTTATGGAGGTAATTATCGAGCTCCCGTTTTATAAAATCCCCAATAAAAGCCCGCACTGATGGCCCTTCCGGACCAATATTTTGCGAGCCCAGCTTTGTTTTTGTCTGCGATTCAAATACAGGCTCCTGCACCTTAATGGCAACAGCAGCAACAATTGATGCGCGGATGTCCGACGCGTCAAATTCCTTTTTATAAAACTCGCGAATGGTTTTTACCACGGCTTCACGAAAAGCGGCCTGGTGTGTTCCGCCTTGCGTGGTGTTTTGGCCGTTAACAAACGAATAATACTCCTCGCCGTATTGCTGGCCGTGGGTCATCGCTATTTCAATATCCTCCCCTTTCAGGTGAATGATCGGATAGCGCAGTGTTTCAACGTCGGTGTTTTTTGTAAGCAGATCGTAGAGGCCACGTTCCGAAAAATATTTTTGGTTATTAAAGTTTATGGTAAGGCCCGAGTTCAGGAACACATAGTTCCAGATCATGCTGTCGACAAATTCCGGGATAAAACGGTAATGCCTGAAAATGGTATCATCAGGCAAGAAGTTTATCGCAGTGCCATTACGCTGTGATGTTTCCTTTTCAGGCTCATCCCGCACCAGTTCACCCTTTGCAAATTCAGCCAGCTTTGTACGTCCATCGCGGTATGATTGTACGATGAACGAGTTTGAAAGCGCGTTAACTGCTTTTGTACCTACCCCGTTTAAACCTACCGATTTTTGGAATGCCTTACTGTCGTACTTACCGCCGGTATTTATCTTGGATACGCAATCGATCACCTTTCCTAATGGAATACCACGACCATAATCACGCACAGAAACCTTATGATCACTCATTGTGATCTCTATCGTCCTGCCGGCACCCATTACAAACTCATCTATCGAGTTGTCAACGATCTCCTTCAGCAAAACGTACACACCATCGTCATAAGCCGAGCCGTCACCAAGCTTACCAATATACATCCCGGGCCGTAAGCGGATATGCTCTTTCCAATCCAGCGAACGGATACTATCATCACTATAATTTACAGCTTCAGCCATTTAAATTTTGTACAATTAAATTAAGGGAAAAGGGTGAACAGTTTGTCGCAAAACATAACATGTCCGTATGGCAAAAATAACACTTCGCCGCAGAAGTTATCAGGGGAATGTTTTAACTTATCAACATTGTTAACCTTGCGGCTTAAACTTTAAGCAGTTACTTGCCCTGTCAATATTTTTAAAGAATTCCGGGCCTTTGTCATTAGTAAAGCAAACAGCCATAATTATCCCGGTATGGTCTTTTTGAAGAGTGATCAGCAGGGCATATTTGTAGCGTTTGGTTGCGGGCAGATCGAGCAGCGTTAGGAGGTATGATTTTCCTGCGTCGGCATTATATCTTGCCAATACTTCCGGAGGGATATTTTTTACAAAATATTTCGTTTCGCCGGTAAATGCCGCTGCGTGTGCATCGGCTAATGACACATAGGTTGAGTCAGGATTAGCGAGTTCAGCATTTGGAGCATTTTTCGATTTTTCATAGCTGGCCCAATTTTCTTTTTGTGATTTTACTGTAAACCAGATCTCAAAATCCTTACCGGGGATAGTCATTGCATAATCAAACGAAAAGTAGTCGTTATCAGGAGCCGGGATTTCCTTAAATCCCCTTGGAAATGTAAAAATAACATCTGCCTGAGCAGCAAGGTGGTTAAATTCGGCCAGCTGCGGGGTTACAGGGGCTACATGTTTAACAACAGCAACCGGGCGCTTAACAACCGGAACCGGACGCTTCGGCTGTGCGAGTGCCGGCGAAAAAAACGGCATACCCGCTCCAATCGCCAGTATTTGCATAATTCGCTTCAAAACCGCTTTCATTCCGGGGCAAACAATAGTATTATTAAACAATTAATCGGGAATCAATGTTAACAAAATTAAAATATAAATTTATAAAATAAACAATTAAGCATTATTAATATATCAGTTTAACCCGGTAATAAGTTGATTACGTTTAATTTAGATACATTCTTAACAATCGCAGCCCTTCTATCATTACTTCCCATAATAGTTTACAGTTTAACTGTTGAGAAACAACTAATGAGATAGTTAATTACCGGCTCAATCAACCAAAATCGTTATTTTAGCGGCAAAAATGCCCCTGTGAATTTAAATATGAATACATCCGCCTTTAAGAAAGCTTCCTCAAATTTATATACTTTGTTCATTTGCGCTTTGTTGTTTACTTCCTGTATTCAACATGTGCCGGAACGGGTGCAGTTTGAGGAAAAAAGAAAGGAAGACGCCATAAAATCAAAGGCGTTATTGAAAAGCATCCTTGGGATAAAATACACCGAAGTTAAGCGCACTTTTGATAACGGGCTTTCCTTTAGCCCGGTAGGTTATCAATTGGTCCCGGAATGGCGCATTTCCTTTCCCTCAACAGATTCGGTAAATATATACAGCCCAAAAAAGAAAAGGTTCCTGAACACACCGGTAATATTTGATCACGACTCCGTATACAACGTGGCTTGGGCCTGGCTTAAGTTAAGATATATCAAAAAGGACAGCATCCAGTTCATGGTGTTGCATGTACATAAAAACATCATCCAGGAGGAAAAATCGCATGTGTTCATGACCTTTTACACTAACGATTATATTAAAAATGTACTCAAGGCTGACCCGGCTACCATATGGAAACCCAGCCGTAAGGACACGTTATACATAAAGGCAAAAGCCGCGCTGGCTGCCAAAATTGCCGATAGCGCATTTGCCGGAACTCAACCCGCAATTTTAACGCCCAAAAGCAAACTTATCAGTGTAAAAAAACTGGTTACACCGCCCGACGATGTAAATGGAGGAATGGAGTATGACGATTATCTTTCGCCAACATACGAGGTAACCATTCACAAGGCTTATACTGATTTTTACTACTCCTATACCGCTTTTGTTGACGACCAGGGGGTTATAACCTTCCGCAAATCATTGCTCGCTACTATGCCTGAATACAAGGAGTCGTCTGACAATGCCATGAAGGGAATTACAGATGGCTACCTGAAATTGTACCTTGATGTAACACCCGGCAAAACGCTTGGCATCCCGCATAAGAGTATTATCTTTTTAAATGTAACAGGGACGAAGAAGTAGTCGGGAGTCGGGAGTCTTGAGTCCGAAGTCCTGAGTCAGGAGTACAAAGTCGTGAGAGAAGACATGCCATAATTTTGACTTTCGACTCAAGACTATAGACTACAGACTCCCTCATTAATTCGTTGTCAGCTTCATTTGGTGAAAACAATCGTCCTGGCTAGTGCATAGCACCATGGGCTGGCCTCCGGGTGCAAGCATAGTTGCCGGGTTCCAAAAACCAAAAATATACATCTGCCGCCAGGTTGCGCAATTCGGCATAAAGTCGCTATCGCCCCAATACCGGATCAGGCAATTGCCTACCCCTTTATAAAATGCGAATTCATCAGTATTCATATCAGCAATATGGTGGTGATGAATATGGGTGGCATGACAAAGCTCATGCGCTATCGTAAATGTTATCAGGCGGGTTATATTGTCATCGTAGTATTGGGCTACAACCGGCGATGCGTGGTTCACATCGATATTAACGTGAAATTCGGCGTTCGTAGCTGCCATAGCGGTTGCCATTCTTCGCGTAAAAGCTTCGTCGACCGGATGCTGACCAGGCAAAAATTCACTGGGTTTAAAAGGCTGCACGTTAACGATGTAGTTGGTCCATAAGTGAATTTCCTTTACTTCATCCGGCACAAACGCACCATTACCGCGACTCCCTGCGTCAACCCCTATCAACGGAATTGTGGTAGCCAGCGCTTTTTTCTGGTCGTCCCGTACGGCCAGGTTATCGTCGGCATATATGGCAATACCATGTAAATGCTTGTTGGTAGGGCTGTTAAAGTTCACCCACCGCCCGTAAGTTGAATTCATTATTGAATTTTCGAGACGTCCGTATTTTGAATTGCTGAAATGGTACACTTTTACATTTGTCACCTTTCCATATCCCAGCGCACCTGCCCTTATGGCTGCCTTATATGTTGCGCCAAAACCGGTCATATCCGCAAGCCCTATGGTAAAAAGCTCCTTAACCTGGGGCGATAGCTGGCTGTAAACCGGTTTAAAGTCGTCATCCTCTGTCAAAAACCCCCGATACTCGTCTATTAATGGAATGTTATCACCAAGGTTACCGTTATCGGGTGTTAAGTCTCTGTCCCAATTCGGGCCATAGCCGTAGCCCAAAATATGCTCATGTTCTTCCCAGTAGTCGGCAATTTTATTGTCGTCCTTATCATACGGAATGGTAATGTAGGTTTTGTTTTTATCATAATAAGGGCTCGCGTTTATCACGTCGCCATTATCGAGTGTAACTTCCGCCGTTAACCTGGCCCAGGCCCCGTAATCCATACAGGTTATTTGCACAATGGCCAGGCTGCCATTATTTATCACCGAGGTGGCAACACTGTCGGTGCATTTGCTTGGGTCAAAGGCGTTTAACCAGAAATATTTTGTACTATCAGATATTTTCAAATCAGCCTTATCATCAGCGCCTTCAAGCGGATAATTGCTATTAAAGCCTTTGTAATGGGTTATGTTTTTTAACGCATAACGTACAGTAAAATTTCCCGGGTAAAGTATATTGGGGTTGTTTTTGTCGTGTACTTCTACATAAAATTTTGAGCTGTCATCCCCTTTTGTATCGTCGCTGCCATCAACTTTGGGCCCCTTTGGCAACCATGTTTCGTATTTGCTCCTGGGCATTGGCTTTAACACGGCCTCATATTGTTGGTCAGGCCCGCCAATATCTGCTGTAAGGGTTTCAGTAATGTTTGCATTCTGCTCGCGCAGATATTGATGTTTGTAATAACTTATCTTAAAACCGTATGCTGTTTTGTCAACGTGTATATAAGCATCGTCGGGGTTAGTGGCAGGTGGAGTGGCCAAACCTACCATCTTCGCAAAATGAGGGTCGGTCATGGCATCCATGCCTAAACCGGTAGTGCCTTTGGTATCACTGTGGTTGCCTTTGTCATCGGCGCTGTAAGTGTGAATATTTATGGTAGCGCCCACACCTACAGTGGATATTACCTGCACCGGGTCGTATGTAAACGAAAAGCCCATGTTTATTATAGGCGGCTGTGTAACGATAATCGTATTTCCCCCTGCTCCGCTATAGTGGCTGTTTTCGCTGGCTGAACCGGTAATCGAGTTATCATTGACTGCCATAGACGAAAATGCCATTTGAGCGGCGACATCCTGGCCCTTGGTGGCCTGATCGGTAGTCATGTACTTTTTGTCTTTGTTGATGTTGTTGACCATCTTATCTATCTCGTCGGTATTTGCGCCTGCCGGATTCATCGCACATTTCACTATGGTGTGCCCGTTCGCTTCATATATCATCGGCGCCCTGGCCGATTTTCCAACACATAAATAAGTTGATTGCCCTGATGTCCCCCCGTTAGTATGCGTTTCCGAGACTGTTCTGGAATAGTAAAAGTGAACCGAAGTGTGCGTAGTATCATAATGATGCTGAATCAGCAGCTGGTCGCCATTGGGAATTACCCTTGCCTCGTGCTTCATTACTGCTTTCATCAATGAGTCGCGAAATTTCATCATTTGCTGCGGCGTCATGGTCATCATTTTGCGGGCCATTTCCTTTGCTTGCTCATCGGTAGGTGTTTGTGCCTGTGCTGTTAGGCTGATCATTAAAAGCAACGCAAGTAATTTCATTACACAAATAATATTTTTCATGATGCTGGTATTGGTTTATAATGCATATTTATCGTTGATACAAAATTGATGGATACAATTACCTCTGCCCTCTGCAGCATTTCCGTACCTGTTAGGCCGCCCCTGCTCGTTGTTAACACCCGTTCCATCTCCCGATGTACATAGGTGTGTGCCGGTCCGCTCTGCATAAGGGGCCGAAGTGTTGATCACAAAAATTTCGGTGCTGGTTTTCGATTCGCAATAGGCCAGGGCATTATCGTAGCGCATAATACAGTCTTCGTTCCCGCTGAACGAGCCATGCCGTGTACCGATGATCAAGCCATTACCCGATACGGCCAGCATGGTTTTAAAAGTCTGGTCGTTGGTAAGGATTTGTGTATGGCTGCTTCCTTCCCAAAAAAGTTTTACCCTGTTTGTGCCATTCACCAGCCAGAAATTATTATCGGCCGGCGTAAACGTCGAACGGTTTAAGCCATTGTACTCACCATTGTCGCCATGATGATATATGTGCGAATCATGCAGCATTTCATGGGCAATAGTTACCGCGTATTCATCCGTCCTGATTATCTGGCTTCCGTTCGGATCAATAGTTGTCTTTCCTGTTCTGTCAACATTGGCCCTTACTTCTGCAAATGCCCCGGGTGCGGGGCTGAGGTTTGTAGCAACATAAATAAAGTAGAAGTTTTTCGGGGTGCCCAGTTGCCGCGGAATTTTAGTTGCAGCCTGTGAATCGCGTGAATTTGATGCGTGGTATAAAGCAATTCCGTGTTGATTAACGCTGTGCAATTCGGGCAAGTAGTTAAAGTTCAGGAATTTATTTTCGTCGATGGGGGTAACACCTTTCTCAACAGCAAGGTCGCCTGCCCCCTCTTCCATGTTCGTTTCAACTATGCCAAACTCGCTATGCAAAAACCGGTTATGCGTTTTAACAAGGCTAACCGTACCAGCACCCTTCAAGGCATTTTCATACATAGCCATGGCATCCCTGCTTCGGTCGGTATTAATGCCATTATACACCATTACATCCTTAACCTTTGGGTCGCCGTTTATGTGCTTTTTATTTTCTATGAAGCCCCGGTATTCTTCGTAAAGCGTAAAGCCATCACCGGGATAACTGTCATCACCGCCCATTTTTTCATCATCTGCAAGGTCGTTCTTGTCAAGGCAATGGTATTTTGTTTTAAACCAGGTTGCCACTTTTGAGTTTCCATCGCGCTTTGGTAAAAGCAGGAACTCGCTTCCGGATGTGCGCTCCTTCGCGTCAATTACAGTGCCGTCCGTAAGTGTTACATGGGCCACCAGCTTGGCATATCCACCCCAATCAAACGAATAGACCCGGATGGTATAATTGTTATTGACCGTTGAGGTTGCCTGCAGATTTTCTATCGCAGTATCAGGCTGATCACTAATTAGCTGCAACTGCATATCCGCAAGCCGGCTTATCGGGTCGCCTGCCTGCGGGCTGTTGTATTTTTCTTCACTTTCGCTTGGGGCATTGCTTGCATAACCTGGCACGCGGCTCACCTCATCAGTTGGCAACTCCCAGCTTATGTGGGTTATTTGGTTTGTAAAGTCTTGCCCCTGCTGCGTACGGCTTTCTACTTTTATTTTTATGTCTATGTAATTCCCATGCGGACCAACGGTGGATCGGTAACCCTCCGGCATCCATTGCTCATATACCTGCTGACCACCAACCGGCTCAAAATAGGCTATGTATTTGTCATCATTTGCAGGCGAGATCCTGATGGTGAGCGTACCGGTGAAACTGTGTGTTTGTATATGTTTACCGGTGCCTGTCCTGGTATTTTCGTTATAGTTGCAGGTGATGGTAATATTATTCCCTTGCATTACAAGTTTGCCATTATCATTGGTAGCAGACGGATGCACGTCCGGCGTATCAATCAGCGATGCGCCGAGGTTATCGGTATGGGTTCCTTTAAATATAACTTTTGCGGCAGCACTCCAATGTGTCGGGCTTTCATAATTAAGCGAAATACCCAGCACCGGACCATCAATGGCTGAAGCGCTTTCATTATAAGTATACGAGCCGCCTGTGTTAATATCGTGCCCGGTGGAAGTTACGCTTCCGCTAACTGCCTTGTTCACAATAGCGCTAGGCGGCGTTTCCAATACAATCTTGCCAAGGTATTTAAACAAATAGGTAGTCAATTTTACCGAACATTGCCCGTTTCCTTTAAAAGTAGCGTAACCCGTATCGCCATTGCTGCGGTCGTCCTGGGTGTAATTATAGGTCATCTCAACCTTGCACTTTGTGTACAAGGGGTTATTCTCATACCTGGCGTTACCTTGTTTGGTTTTCAATGCTCCAAGTGCTGTTACAGCCTGGTCATACCCTATCCGGTTTTTTATTTTTGTTACAGTATCCAGCTTTTTGGCCAAATATTCCTTTTGCTTGGCCTGCATCTCGTTTAACAAAGCTATCCCCTCCTGCGGGGTACGCACATGCTTTATCTTTTCCTTATAGGCTTGCATTATGCGCTGAAACTCCGCATCATCTGCATTTTGGGCAAATGAAAACAAGCTTAAAAGCATTAATGATATCACAAGGATGTACCTGCGCATGGCTCTCTTTATTGATTGATTTATAGGTTACTTAATCACATTCAGAAGCAATTAGCGAATCGGGCAGACCGGGATCGCCCCGGTCCGCACGCCCGAAACGCACTCCCTAATCGAGTTTCTTAAGCCAGTAAGCGCAAATTTTGTATCCACGCCGGCAAAGCGTTCCATTTTTACACATGGAACACCCGGAACAAAGTGAAACACTTTGATTATCAAATACTTGCAATTTTAACAAATTAAGACTTACGTAAGTAACTGATAATCAATTACCATACTATTAATTATTATTTTTCAATCAGGTCGCTTAATTTCTTCCAGTCAACCAGCTTTATGGCTTCGTCAATATCTGCTGAATCGCCCTTAAATGTTACTACTATATTTTGAACCACCAGCTTACCTATGCGGGTTTTGTCGAACCCTATTGCATAGCGGGTTGTAGTAAGCCCGTCGTCACCCGCCGAGGTTGCCTTGTTGGTTACCGGTTTACCCAGGAATACTACCGCGTTATCATAATAATTCCCCGAAAGACTTACACGGCCTCCATCCGTTATAGGGCACTCAACAGACCGGATGCCCTTTACTGCAAGTGTTGCCGATACCGGTAATGAGATAGTTACCGGAGGCGTTTTACCGCAATAAGATAAGGGGAACGCACCCGTTACACCCGATGAAATATTGGCGAACACATAAATTTCCAGCTTACTTTTGTTGGTCGCTTTAAGGCAGGTTGCCACCTGCCGGCCATTTGTATAATCCGTTATCCCTTTCATGGCAGCCATCATCAGGCCGCTGCTTTGGTCTTCAGGCATGGTAAAATCTACCTGCCAGTTCAACGCCCATGGGTCGCCATGGCCAATGCTGGTTGGAATGTCGGCAGTGCAATCGTGCCATTGAGTTGGGATGTCGCACCAATATTTTATAGCATCAAAACTATTTTCCGGAGCAGTCTTCCAGTCCTTGTAAGTATGTGGGACTGATGAATATAATGCCTGGTGCAGGTTGTTTAAAAATGCTGTTTCTGCAGGGGTTTGTTTCCGAAAACCTGGCTTTGTGTCTTTTTTCTGTGCCTGCAGGCATAAAGCGAAGCAAGCAAAAAGTATGAGTAAAGGGATTTTTTTCATCTGTGATAATCTTGATATGCTTTCCTTATTTTAAACACGCCGTATACGGTGCCGCGGTTAAAGGTTTTATCCTGGCCGGTCTTGTTGTTCCATATGGTTGAGCTGATGGTGCCTGTAATAAAGTCGCCATCCATGCTGGTAATGGTAAGGGTGCCGCCGCAATGCAATTTTTGAAGGCTTTGATTTCCCTGCATTGAACATGCGCAAATCTTTACGCTCGGCCGTATATCAGGGGTAAAATATATCGCATTTGACTTACCGTTAAAAGGATGCACCCCTTTAGTCAACCCGCCGGTATAAGTGATCATCATTATACCATTGCCGGCAGACGTGTGGCTGCCCGGGCCCATATCGCGCCCAAGGCCTATAAACTTTATTACGGTTACGTTATTTGCAGGGTCGAAAATAGCATTTGCATTACTTGTAAGGCTCACCAGGTTTACATCACTGGATTGTAAGGCCGCATCAACCTGGCTTTTTTTGGCCAGCAGCCTTGCCCGGTCAGCAGCTGGGATACGGGCCAGTATGGCAGGGTCGACGGCTGCAACAGTTGATGGGTTTGTAGCAGACGCTCTAGCGCCGGTGGTTTTTTGACTGTAGCGGGCATCGTTAATGCCTGATGCAGGTACATTAAAGGCAAATATGTTATCACCATCCTCAAAATACAAAGTCTTCAGCAATACTACCTTTGGCATGTCGTGCCCTGTTGGGATCAGGTCTACCGATATCACAATCGTGTTATCCCGGGGGGCTTGCGACGGCGCTGTGTATCTTATGTTAAACTCATCAGTAATGTCAATCGAACCGCCGCCTTGTATTATCTTCCAGTTTTGCGCGTGGTAAACAAAAGTCATTCCGGCATTGGCAAGGGTACGTGCCGCGTCAGATGCGTGAACATCCCGGCCATCAGTTGTTGCTTCGCCCGTGTGGCTATCAACCGCGGGCGGGATAAAGACATTTACATTTAGTTGAGCAACCTCACCGGCCGACAAAATTGATTTATCGGCTTCTAACGAGAATCTTCCACCTCTCATCGCCTGTACCAGGTCAGGTGGATATTGCGCAAACAGTTTTGCGGATAATAGTATAAATACTACGATGCTAAAATATTTTTTCATGGTTTGTTTATTTTACTTCGAGCTTAACTTCCCTAATCACCGCATAGCTGCCCTGGTGGGTTTCGCCACCATCTGAGGTAACATTAAAATTAAAGTTCATTGAGCCTTTTAGTGCGGCAAGGGCATTCCACACAGGCTTATCGCTTTCATTGCTAAAATTTACCAGCAATACTGCCTGGGTATAGCCCCCGGCTTCGGGCAGGCTTTTGTCACCGCTTTTTATTTGCAATGACCGGCTGAATGCGATATCGCTGTTATCACTTTCAGGCTCAAACGTGCCGTAAAACGATAGCACATCGCCGCCCTGTGCTTTAAACTTGTAGGTAATGGTAAGCTGGATGCTTCCGTTCGCGGGAATGGCAAAATGCAGGTGGTCATTGCTTACGCCAACTGATGGCCGCCAGTTGGCAAGTACGCCTTCGCTCACACATTTATTTTTCACCGCCATGGTAATGCTGTCCTTAGTGACAAATACATTTTTACAACCGGGCGCATTATTATTATCCCATTTTATAAATGGCGGCAATGGTACGGTTTGGGCATGTGTGGCAGCCACTACTAACAGCAGCGCTACCAGGTAAAATTTATTTTTCATGTTTTTGATAGATTTATTTTAACTATCGGGATGAAATCTTAATCAATTACTTTTAATACAGTGTTGGTTATAGCGATGGGTTTAAAACCCATCGCTATGGAAAAGCCGCATTTATTTTAAATGCAATCTCCATGGGTATTGGGTTCGCTACAAATCATGCTTACACAGGTATAAGTTGCCGTTAGAAAGATCAACATCTAAAAAAACTATCACCTCCTTATTGTCGATTACTACCTTCGTAGGCGATGATGCGTTTTCAAAAACGGTACCGTCAGAAAAATACAAGCCGCGGTAACCTTCCCAGGCCATGCCTGTTTCATTGGCATTTAAAAAGAGTAATTTCAGGTCTATGGGATTATTAAAGCCGTTGTAAAACAAAGCGCCATTTCTTTCCAGCACTTTTGAACTGGGCACATAAAAAACATTCCCGGTATTGCGCAGCCACATTTGGTTGTTCGTTGTATTCTTAACAGGCTGCTTTGCCCCGTTATTCATGTAAACTACCATCTCAGTGGGTGAAAAAGCACCAACCGATTTACCGTCGGGGCTTATCATTGGCATTGTGCCGGCAAGCTTTGGCAATTGCACCTTTAATCCGCTTGACGAAACTAAATGATAGTTCATTCCGCCTGTAAAACTCGCACCGGATACAGCAATAACGCTCGAGTCGGCGTTATGGGCCACCTGGAACATGGCGAAACCTCCTAGTCCTTTCCCGTTAAATGTCATCGACTGATCTGCCTTACCCGGGATCATACCAGATGATACACTGCGTCCATCCTTCATTATTGCATGGCCCTGGTCAGTTTGCGTAAAGTCTATACTTCTTTGCTCCCATTCGCTGCCATTTTTTAATGAATTACGGATGCTCATATCAGGCGTTTCGCCCGTTTGCTGCAGCACACCACCTTTATAGCTGTACATCGCCATATTATAATCGGCTATTTTGGCAACAATCTGGTTGTTCACTACTTCAACCGACCGAAACCATATATCAAATCCGTCAGGGCTGGCATTGCGGCGTTGTTGGGAGAAGTTCATCAAAATGGTACCAAACTTGGCAGGGTCGGTATACTTGATAGCAGTCCCATCAGGTGCAGTCGAGGTACTGGGCGCGGCCTGTCCTGTTACCTGGCTCTTTGCGCTTTGTGCTGCGCCGCCGGTCAACTTATTTTTCAATTTGTTAAACAGCTGTGCCGATGCCATATTGGCTACAGCCAGGAACACCAAGGTATAAATTACTTTTTTCATTGTTGTAGGTTTATATATTAATCAGCGTATAAAAACAACACCCTGCGTTAATACCGGCACTGTTTACAGCACGCCTAAAATCTTGTCAATTTGGTTCTGAAGAATTTATCACGGTTGCTCCAAGAGCCAGCCCGAGCAAAAATTATTAATAGGCGTTTTCGATTGGATCAATACACCATTGGCGGCAATACACAGGTACCCCCCCGTCATCAGGTTACGGAAACGGTATACATTCTGATCGTTTGTGGTTTCCATGGTCCAATACCCTGCACGGTCGGCGTAATTGTCGGTAAACGTAACGTAGCCGCGCTGGTCAACCAACAGATAATTTTCCTTCCACCTGTTTTTTATGCTAACGTAATGGCTGTTGGGGATATCAAGTACCTGCCATTGCGCGCTCCACCAACCGGCATCAATATTTGTTGCCTGCGGTGGGCCCTGCTGGTTATTCAGGTACATATTGTTAAAGTTGTTCTTAAGCTTTACAAATTCAAGCCCGTCTGCCGGTTGTTGCTGGGGCGGCGGCGGTTGGTTGTATTGGCCGCCTGCCACGGGCACCAGTTGCGGGCCGCCAATTGATGCCGAAGCAAGTGGTGTTAGCTGGCTTGCCAGGTAAGTTACCTGCATATCAGGCAGCGTATTTAAAGGCGTAATTAAAATTGCGCTGGTGCTTATGGTTTGGCCGGGTTTAATCCAGTAGCCTATCTGCACAAATTGTTTCTCCTGCTTATTGCTTTTGGGGTCGCATTTATTGTCAACTAACGCCAGTACATTGCAGGCCTCGGCATTAATAATGGCTTCCTTTGATGTGAGCCTTGCGCCGGTTGCGTTTAAACAATTGAACTGGGCCAATTGGTCCGATACGTTGTTCAGTATGTTCCAACCCTGTTTATAAAGCATTATTTTACCCTGATTGGTGGTGTTACGAACATAAAAGCTTACCGAATAGCGGCTAAAATCGCCTTTATTACTAACGGCTTTAACTTCGGTTGACTTGATGGTGTAGCCCAATTCAAGGCCATCAACCAGCGCGGGCTGTTTATCGGTTATGGCGAAGGTGGCGGGCTGTGCAGTTACACTGCAGTAAACCAGCATACTCATGCTGATTAAAAAAAACATCTTTTTCATTTCTCGTTAGGGTTTAAACAGGCCGGTTATAGGGTTCCCGGCCTGTGGTTTGTTAATTTTTTATGCCGTGCGAAGCATGGGTTTGTTATCGGGTTTGCTTATTCGCCCCCTGATCCGGATATGGTACCGGTAACGTCAGTAGTTACCGTGTTTTTCGGATCTGTGTTATCAAAGTTTGTCCCTTTGATAACGATTGATGGCATCGTGACTGAAATTTTGCCTGCCGCGCTTACGACCACGGTTATTGATGTACCGTCTAAGCCGGTAGTGCCATACAAGCCTTGCTTGGCTACCGTTACCTTGTCAATTACCAAAGCGCCTACCTGCCCGGCGGTCATTTTAGAAACATCGCCAACTACTGTGTAAGTACCGGCTTTGGGCCTCGCGGTGCCTTTCCAGAAAAATATAATAGCTGCCTGCGCCGATTTGTCTGCCGATTGACCGGTTATGCCCAGCGCATTCAGGTTTTTTACTTCGCCTGATATTGAAGTAGCTGAGTCAGCTCCCGCGGTTTCTGTGTAGGTAGTTCCGTTAACCGTAAACTTATACGTTGGTTTGGCAGGCGTAGGGTCGCTTGAAGTTTTGCACGACGAATAAGCAAATGCTGACGCCGCGACCATAATTAAATAAATTACTCTCTTTTTCATGGTAGTTGTTTTTGGGTGATTTTAATTTTTATTGATTTCCAGATTATTACATTTTTACAAATTCAACCCTGCGGTTATTGGCCTTGCCTTCAGGGCTAACATTATCGCTGATTGGTTTGGTGTCGCCAAAGCCTTTGGTAGTAAGCCGGCTTGCGTCAACGCCCATGCTTGTCAGCTGTGCCTTAACTGCGTCGGCGCGTTGTTGCGAAAGTGTTGCATTATGAGCAGCCGTGCCTGAATTATCGGTGTGGCCATCTACCTCAAATTTCAAGTCGGGATTATCCTTTAGCACACCAACTATCATATTAAGGGTACCCATGCTTTCAGGCTTTATGGTGGCTTTGTCAATATCAAAGTTTATCCCATGGGTAATTATTTTTGCATCGGTAAACTTTTTGCCAAGCATATTCATGCCGCCACCATTGGCAACACGCACATTGGAAATTATGATAGGATGGTTTGGATCACCAATACCCTCAATGTCAAATGCATGAGGCTTAGTGCCCAGGTTTGGCGCAACCGCAACGCGGTATTGATCAAGATATACCTTTATCTGATTGTTGCGGTATGCAATAGCTATGTGATGCCATTTATTCAGGTACTTTTCACCAACAATATCTGCAGGAATTGTGCCTGATAAATCAAGGCCGGTCGTTTTATTTATAACCGAAATTACATCTGTTCCGAAAGTTACATTGGCCTGGTCGCTTGATGCAGCAGTTGCATTGGCGTTACTGCTATAGAAATATAATTTGGGGCTATATCCGCCACTGTTATATTCATCAAACTCAATAGTAAAGGCATCGCCGAGGTAAGATGGAGATTTAATTAACGGGCTAACATGTGCATAGTTACCATCCGTTAATAAAAATGCCGGCCTGCCGGCTATCGTGTTTACCACAGCCTGGCCCGCTCCAAGGTTCCAGTGCGCCGGGAACTCGCCGTTCTGGTCATCGGCAAAGCTGTCATCAAACACAATCTGGTCGCCGGGTACAAAATCGTAATTATTATAGGCAGATATAGGGCCGCCTGTTTGTGATCCCATGGCCGGTGACGTTGGCGGCGGCAAACCTACCGGGGCACTGGCCGGCGCTGCGGCAGGTGCAGGATCAGCTTTTTTCTTCTTTTTAAATAATCCTTTAATAGCACCGGCAGCCTGGCTTACGCCATTATCAATGGTGCTTGTTTCTGTATGATTAACCTCACTGGTGCCGGCCTCTTTGGCCACCTCTCCGGGTTTTAAGATCTGTGCATGCCCTACCTGGCTCAAAGCGCCAAGGGCAATTGTGGCAAGTAGGATTTTAAAATACTTCATGATATTTTTTTGTTTTAAATAACTGGTGAATGTTTTTAATACTTATTATAATCCAAAAGTATTTTGTTGACGGTCAAGAGTATACTCCCTAAAAAGGGAGTTTTTTTCTGAGAAAATAAATCTCATTTTTACATTGCGACATATATATAATATATAGTAATAAATGAGGTACCTGTTTTTGCTGCTGATGCTTACAATGGCGATATCCTTTAAGGGTGTTGGCCAGGATATGAATGCAGCCGATAAATCAAAATATTTTAAAGCGGTAAAAAACGCGATGGACGACAGCACAAAAATGATGGCCCTTATGGGCCTGGGCTATAACGTTTACTCGGGCAATAAACCCGATTCAGCATTGTACTATTATAATCTGGCTTATAAAATTGCGGTCAAGCTAAAAAGCACGCCGGGGTTAATAAAGTACTATGCCTGTTACGGCGACATCCTTTCTTTCAGGGGGATGCATTACGAAGCGTTAGATATGTCGCTTAAAGCTGTAGCGCTTGCTGATAAAAGCAAAAACGATCATTTTATAGGCGCTGCTTATAATAACCTTGCCGGGAGCTATACCGATCTTTCAAATATCGACCAGGCATACGCCTGCTATCTAAAGTCGATTGCGGCTTATGAAAGGCTCAACGATAAAAAACACCTTGCGGCAGTTTACGCCAACGTATTGGGGATCTTTTTTTCTGTCGGGCATTCCCCCGAAAAGGCATTGGAATATGGCTTAAAGGCCATTGAAGTTAGCCGGTCCATAAATAACACCTACGCACTTCAAGAGGCTTTGTTAAACGTGAGTGCGGTATATACAAACATGGGGAAATTAAATAAAGCACTCGCATTATTGAAGGAGGCCAAGGCAGTAAGCGAAAAGATAAATGACAAAATATCACTATTAAGCGTACTGGTGGGGTACAACAATATTTTTGTGCTGCAGAACAGGTACGACGAATTAAAAAATTACACAGATGAAATTGTACGGTTGTGCAAAGATACGGGGAATGGCAGGGTGCTTGCTGATGCAGAATATTTTTATGCTTTATACGACTTTAATAAGAAGAACTACCCCTCGGCGAAAGATCACCTAAAAAAATCATTGGCTATCTCCAATCAATACAAAGGCGTTAGGATCGATCAAAAAGTTTACAGCAAGCTCGGCGATGTAGAATTACTTACCGGTAATATAGCTGGCTACCAGAATAACCGGGCATTGGAAGACTCATTACGGGCTAAATTACATTCGGACCAGATGCTGAAAAATAGCCAGGAACTGGAAGCCAAATACAACGTATCAAAAAAAGAGGCCGAGATCAGCAACCTGAACAAGGAAAAAAAGATCAGGGAGCTTACCCTGCAAACGCGCACCATTTACATAGTGGTATTAACCTGTGCCCTGGTGGTATTATTAATTATAGGCTGGCTTGTACGTAATAACAGCATCCGCAAGGAGCGGTTGCTGATTTCGGAACGGGAACTAAAGGAGCAACAGATCCAGACACTGGAAAGAGAAAAGGAACTATTATTGACACAGGCCCTGATGGAAGGGCAGGAGGCTGAACGCAGCCGCCTTGCCAAGGATCTTCATGATGGGCTTGGCGGAATATTAACAGGTACTAAATATTCTTTAAGCAGTATGAAACAAAACATGATTATTAGTGCAGACAACGCTGCCGCCTTCGAAAAAACAATGAACATGCTCGACCAATCTATTTCTGAGCTAAGGCGGGTGGCACACAACATGATGCCCGAAAGCCTGCTTAAACTTAGCCTGGACGGAGCTATTGAGGATTATTGTCACCAGGTTACCAATAGCGGCGCGTTAAAGGTAATTTATCAAAGTTTTGATATCGATAAACTCGTTGCCGAAGAGGCTGTGAAGATTGCAGTGTACCGTATTGTGCAGGAGTTAATAAACAATGCGGTTAAGCATGCTTCGGCAAAAACAGCCATTGTTCAAATAACGCTTAAGGAAAATATATTGGGAATAACCGTTGAGGATGATGGTAAAGGTTTTGAGCTGGCGAATTTATCGTTTGCTGACGGAATGGGATATAAAAATTTAAAGAGCCGTGTTGACTTTTTGAAGGGGAATATAGATGTTAAGTCGGAACGGGGCAAAGGAACTTCAATACTTATTCAATTACCCGTGTAACATGATAAACATAATCCAGGTCGAGGACCACTGCTTAGTTACTGAAGGTGTGAAGGCGTTCATCACCGCCGAGCCTGATATGTGCTGTATGGCTACCTGCGCCAGCGGCGAAAATCTGATGCAGGTTTTAAAAAGCCATCAGCCTGATGTAATACTAATGGACGTTAACCTGCCCGACACAACCGGTATTGAGCTGTGCAAACTGGTAAAGGATAAATATCCGGCAATAGTGGTCATTGCCCTGAGTATAAACAATCAACCGGGGATTATCCGTAAAATGGTTGAAAGCGGCGCCAGTGGCTATGTTTTAAAGGATGTATCGCGGCAAGAGATCTTAGAGGCCGTAAGAACAGTGGCGAAGGGCAAAACTTATTTCAGTCGCTCAGCCTCGGTAGCATTACGCAAACCCGAAACCGACGATCTCCCGCCACTAACCCGCCGTGAGCGCGAAGTCCTGGAACTAATTGCCGATGGTTACACCAACCCGCAAATTGCGGAAACCCTTTTCGTAGATGTTACCACTATCGATTTTCACCGCAAAAACATGCTATCTAAATACAAAGTGAAAAATACGGCGGCTTTAATAAAGGTTGCGGTGAGTAATAATTTGATATAGTTATTAAGCAATCGCCGGAGCACCTTCCGCAAGCGCCGTCACGTCGCTATCGGCTGATTGTTTCAATTCGCCCCGCCTTGTCCAAAAATATATTGCTGTGATCAGGCATATTACCGGCAGCACCGCGCCAAACTCATCAATAAAATATTTAGTATGACCGGTATCCTTTGTGAGCGGTGTAAAAAAGTTTTGGATAAACAGGTTATGACTCGCGTGAAGAATGGCTGCTGTCCATAGGCTACCTGATTTTAACCTAAACCAGGTAAAAACAAAGCTTATGCTTACTACCATAACCGTAAAGCAGGTAAGGCCGAACCAGGCTGGTGTACCACTGTTATAATCAGCATATATCAATATCGGAAAATGCCAGAATGCCCATATAAAGCCAACAATTAGTGACGTTTTGGTATAGCTGGCTGTTTTATACAACTCAGGGACTAAAAATCCCCGCCAGCCAATCTCCTCGCCCAGCCCTGTTGATAAGCTTGCCACCATGCCTATTATCGCGGTAAAAATAAAATAAAGTAATATCACCAGGCCATTAGGTAAATGGTCCCAGCCGAATGCCTTTGCAATTTGGGTAACAGCTGCGGTGTTGTAAAATCTACCCCAGCCTGCAATCCAAACCACTAAATAGGCAACCGCACTGTATATTAGGGGAACGAGGTACGCCCATAGCTGGTAGCGCGATTTATTCCAGCCCCAGGCCAGGCTGCTGATTTTTCGTTTTAGAATTAGGCAGGTTATAAATGCCGATATTGCTGGTGTCCACATTAGGCCGGTAACGTACATGCCAAATCCACTGCCGAGTTTCCCGGTATGAATCACTAAGAAATAATAAATAGCGCTTATAGCAAAATTGATCAATAGAAAATAAGCGATTGCTTTACGGCTTTGGTTTGCAGGCTGTTCCATTCGTAATGAAAATTTTGATGATAATGAATATTACAATAAATGTAATTATTTCATTCAACAAAAAATTGCAGGCTTTAATTTATCGCTGGGCTACTGCCTCATCCGCCAGCTTCATCAAATCAAAATAACGCTCATTGCGCCCCGTATTTTTTATGTAGAAGGTCATCAAAAAGCCGCAATACTTTTTATCGTTGTTTACCCACGGAAAGCTGCCGAATAAGCCCGGGCTGCTAACTATATTGTTACCCATGGTCCATTCGCCGTAACCATAGCCCAGGCCATGTGCCTCGGCGGGCGAGTAGGCAATTTTCACATCCGGCGTAAGCCGGTTTACCTGCATTTGGGCAATGCTTTTTTCGCTGAGGATCCTTTTATTATTAAACACACCCGTATTCATTATCATCACCAAAAAATTAAGATAGTCCTCGGGTGTGCTTAGGGCCCCGCCCGCTGGCAGGGCAACCTTCTTTTTTCCAAAATCTGTATTTTTCATATTCAGTGGCCCGGCAATCCTTTCGGCAAACAGGGTTTCAAAACTCTTCCCGCTAATCTTTTCCAACACCGCTCCGGCAATTTGTAAACCTGTATTGCTGTAGTGGAATGTTTTGCCGGGTTCTCCCTCCATCGGCATTTTGGCAATGGCTTCCATAACTTCATCCATACTATTTGCATTAACAACATCCTTTATGTTTTCCTTTAATTCAGGCGCCTGGATGCCGGTAAGGTGCGACAGGCATTCACTAATGGTGATCCCGCCCTTACCATGTTGAGATAATACCGGCAGATATTTGCCCACGGTATCTGTTAGCTTTAATTTACCCTCGTCAACAAACGTCATTACAAGCGCCGCACTGTACCATTTGCTGCAGCTGGCAATATTCAACCGTGTTGATGGAGTATAGTCATCCATATCGGCGGTTTTTCCCTGGCGTTTAGCAATAAACCTTGTTGCCATTTTTTGCTTCAGGTTCATGTTGCCTGCCGAATGCGTATAAACAACTTTACCATCTTTATAGATCATTAAAATGGCCCGGCCGCCCATTTCGGCTGCATTGTCATCAATCCAGGCATCAAGCTTTTTGAAATTATTTTGAGCACATAGCCTGCCACAGCAAAGCAGTAACAAGGTAATAGTTAATATTCGGTGGATGTTCATTGTGTTTGAATTATCTACAGCATAAACTTACTCAAATTATAGCTGCGGGTTTCAAAATTTAAGGTAAACCTGTTAAATGTAAGGGTGAAGTATCTATATGAGGATCTAGGTTAATAGACCTGACTGGCATTTATCCGTACAATAATCTTAAAAATACATTGTTGAATAGACAGTTGTTTATTTAGATTTGAAGTTCATACATAACCGAAAATTAATGAAAAGCGAAGTCTCTCCTGGTGTTAAAACCATTGCTTTAGCCTGTTTTACATTTTTAGCTACAGTTAATAATCAGTCGTTCGCACAATCGGCAACGACTGTGAAACAAATTGATAACAGTGGACATAACAGCTATTATGTATCAAACAAATCGCCGTTAAAACAGCAATATTTTATAAAACTGCCGGTTACTGCTATAAAGCCCGGCGGCTGGTTAAAAAAACAGCTGGAACTACAACGCGACGGCCTTACCGGTAACCTGGGCGAAATCAGCGTGTGGCTTACCAAAACCGATAACGCCTGGAACAGTAAAACCGGCAAGGGAAAATACGGCTGGGAGGAACTCCCTTACTGGCTTAAAGGGTATGGCGACATGGCATATATGCTGCGCGATCCAAAAATGCTGAAGGAAACAAAATTCTGGATCGAAGCGGTTTTGAAAAACCAACGTGCCAACGGCGATTTTGGCCCGGCAAATGAAACAAAACCGGGCAGGCGTGACCTTTGGGGCAATATGCCGATGCTTTGGTGCCTGCAATCATATTACGAATACTCGAACGATCCGCGTGTGATTAAGCTGATGAACTCCTATTTTAAATATGAGCTGAACGTTCCGGATAACCTGTTTTTGAAAGATTACTGGGAGAACAGCCGTGGCGGCGATAACCTCATCAGCGTTTACTGGTTGTACAATCGTACCGGCGAAAAATGGCTGCTCGACCTTGCCACAAAAATCGATAAAAACACCGCCAATTGGCGTCAGGCAAATAACCTGCCCAACTGGCATAATGTAAACGTTGCTGAATCGTTCCGCGAACCGGCAACTTTCTGGATGCAGAGCAAAAACCCGGCAGACCTGCAAGCTACTTATAACGACTTTAAACTGGTCCGTGATATTTATGGACAGGTGCCGGGCGGGATGTTTGGCGCTGATGAAAATGCACGCAAGGGTTATGATGACCCGCGCCAGGCAGTTGAAACCTGCGGCATGGTTGAACAAATGACCTCGGATGAGTTTTTATTGCAATACACCGGCGATACCTTTTGGGCTGATAACTGCGAAGATGTAGCTTTCAATACCTTCCCGGCTGCATTTACCCCCGATTACCGGGGCCTGCGTTACTTAACAGCACCTAACATGGTGGTAAGCGACAGCAAAAATCACGCACCAGGTATTGACAACGACGGACCATTTCTGAATATGAACCCGTTCAGCAGCCGCTGCTGCCAGCATAACCACTCGGCCGGTTGGGTTTACTACGCCGAAAACAGCTGGATGGCAACACCGGATAACGGCCTTGCAGCCCAACTATTTTCAGAGGGCTCAGTTACCGCAAAGGCAGGCAATGGCAAACATGTAACCATTGAAACAACAACTAAATACCCCTTTGACGACCAGATCGATATGAAAGTAACAACCGACGGTGCTAATTCATTTCCTATCTACTTACGTATTCCGGCATGGTGTAATGGTGCAATGGTAGAGGTGAATGGCAAATCTATTACGGTTGATGCGCAAGGCGGTGAATATATTAAATTGAACAACAAATGGAAAAACGGTGACCGCATTACCTTGCAGCTGCCAATGAAGATCCAAACCCGTGAATGGGAAAAGAACAAAAACAGCGTAAGTGTAAACTATGGCCCGCTTACCTTCTCGTTAAAAATTGATGAGAAATATGTAAAGAGCACCAATAGTAAGGACATAGCAGTGGCCGATGCCAAATGGCAGCCAACTGCCGACCCTGCGAAATGGCCCGTGTTTGAGATCTACCCGGCATCTGCATGGAACTATGGCCTGTTACTGAATAAGACAGATCCTGCCGAGTCATTTAGGGTGGAGAAAAGAGCATGGCCTGCTGATGGCAACCCGTTCACTAACGACAATGCACCCATAAGGTTATTAGCAAAAGGCAAACAAATCCCGGATTGGAAGATAGATCAATACGGACTATGCGGATTGTTACCGGTTAGCCCGGTTAAAACCGAAGAGCCAAAAACAAGTATTACACTGGTGCCTATGGGTGGGGCAAGGTTAAGGATCTCATCGTTCCCTGTAGTACAGTAAAATATTAGCGGAAAAAGATTGGATAACCTTTAAGAGGTAGTCAAAGTTAAATTATTCAATAAAAATGAATATCAAATATTTAACTCAACTCAGTAACAATCTAACTGTTACGTCAACGCTTTCGAGTGTCGCTAGGAAACTTGAACCATTGTCAATGGATCAAATAATAGCTTTGGAGGCAAGCTACAATGGTGGCAGGCCTTTCCCTACTGTGCTGAGAGAACTTTTATACATAGCAGGACAAAATTGTTATGTTTTAGACTATGGGCCTAACGATTCACAAAATGAATTACAGGAGTGGGTGCGGGAAAGCCTATTAGCAGATAACGACAGACAAATTTCCAGGCCTTTTTTCGCAGTAGATATGTACGGTGGAGATAAGTTTTTATTTGTATATCTCGATGAAGGAAAAGACGATCCTGACCTTTATGAAGCTACGCCCTATGATGAGCCCGAAGCAATTTGGATCAGCTATATTAATGGCACACTCAGCACCCTAATTAACAATCGACTGATTAACATATTAAGCGGCTATAATCCTTTTTAATTTACGAAATGGCAAAGCTTTGACAACTTTCAGAAAGTTGTCAAAGCTTGCTTATTCATTCCTCCAGGTGCTTCAAATGTTCTGTACCATTTGTATTTTTAGGGTTTAACTCCAACGAACGTTTGAAGTTTTTAATGGCAAGTTCCTTATCCCCCATATTTTCATAAGCTTCGGCAAGGCTGTCATAGGTGTTATAGCTTTCGGGGTAAAGGCTAACATTTAACTTAAAGATCTGCAAAGCCTGCTCTTTTTTACCTTTTCCTGCAAGTTTATATGCCCAGTTATTCACATCATTTTCTACCAGGCTAAAACCGGGGTTATCTTTCTTTAGTTCGCCAACTATTTCAATGGCCTTATCAAAACCTCTTTTCTCCAATTCGGCCAGCAGTTGATTTATTGCAGGTGAAAAGCCAAATCCATCAGATGCAATCTGCGCCGGAGTATAATAATTTTCGTTGAAGATTTTTTCAGCTATCTTACCGAGATCATTATTTGCAGTTTGAGAAAATTGATTCACCAATAAAACCACTCCAAAATTCATTTCGGGGTAAAGCATAAAATAGGTGGTAAAGCCCAGGGTGGTTCCGTCATCGTGGATGGTTAGCTTTCCGTCTCCCGTTTTATTAATGAACCAGTTTAGTCCAAGCGCAAAAGTATTCACATCTCCCCATACAGGTTGATGCGTCATTTTTACTGCAGGATCCTTTTCATCAAGCTGAAATCTTATATATTTTATCATATCATCTATGCTCGAATGTAAACCACCGGCAGCCCACGCATCTTTCGGAATATACGGCATAGCCATCCCTTTGTCGTTATAGGCTGTAGCTAAAAGACCTGCTTTATCTGCCGGGACTGTCATAAAAGTATGGTCCATTTTAAGCGGCCCGGTAACGTATTCCCTTAGCAATTCCTCGTAAGGTTTTTGATAGATATTTTCCAGGATTATGCCCAGTAGCTGAGCTGCTACATTAGAGTGCGCCGGAATTATTCCCGGAACAGTATCCACTTTGGCTTTGTGCAAATCTGCCAGCAGGTTTTCCTTTGTGTAACCGTTGTGCAGCTTGGCCATGGCGAAAGACATGGAATCCGGGCTTAGATTCTTAAATGCGTCTGGCTTATCAGGCAAATTATCAGGCAGACGCGAAGTAAGATTTACGAGGTGAAGCAGTTGAATTGGTTTCCCTTTATATTCAAGATTGGGGTAATTTCCCTTCAGGTACTTACGGATGTCATCGTCCAGTTTTACCCTTTTCTCCAATACTGCATGAGCCAGCAAAAGGCTCCCGAATGTTTTGGTTATTGAGCCAATTTCATATAGCGTTTGTCCGGTTGGTTTTTGGTTTTCATCTTTTTTAATACTGCCGTAGTTATATTGATATGTTTTACCATCCTTAATAACTCCGGCAGAAAACCCAATCCACAAATTACCTTTTATAAAATCACGCGCCGCATGGTCAACAATGGTATCGATTTTTTGGCTATCCTGAGCAAAGGCGATGCACGTTGCCTGGCTTAGCACGACAATTACTAAAATAAGCTTTTTCACGTTTTATGTATGGTTGATAATTAAGCTTACCATTTACCTATTTCGCCTTCCGGATATAGATATTACCGTTCATATTCTTCATCATCATCTCGGGGCCGCCGCCATCAATTTTGCCGTATACCCAATCCTCTATTTTCACACTGTACATGCCGCCCTTGCTGCCGTTTGTATGGGTTACCGTTGGTTTATGCTGTTCAGTTGCCACATCAAAATCAGTATAGATCTCCCCGCGGTCTGATTTCAGTTTAACGTTGGCTTTAAGGCTGGCCGGGAACGTGACGTCCACATTGCCGTTAAGCGTTGTAAAAGCCATAGGCGCTTTGGGGTCGATACTTCTAAAGGTTACTATTACGTTGCCGTTGACCGTATTGGCCACGACTGAGCCGGATACGCTGGTAGCCTTAATCGCGCCATTAACATTGGTTATTTCAAGCTCACCATTTATGTTACTTACAACTATATCGCCATCATTCACGGTTCCAAGTTTTAGCGTAACATCATTTTGAGGGATTTTTATCGACAGGTTTGTTCTTTTTCCGGCCTCGCCGCTTACGGTAACTTTATTATTATTTTCTTCAGCCTGGATCTCTGCCCTGGCACCCGATGATAATGAATGCATACCATCATGTGTCTTCACTTTACCCCTTTTGTCCTCTTTTTCAAGCACGGTTATGATGATATCCTTTCCTTCATAGCCCGTTACGGTTATTGCTCCGTCAATCAAACTCACGTCAAGTTTATACGGCTTACCGGGCTGGCTAAGCGGAACAACCATTTGTTCGCCGCCTGCTTGTGCCCACAGGTTGGTATTTATAAGCATTACTGCTATCAGTGCTATTGTTATTTTTATCGCTTTCATCTTATCTTGATTGTTTTTGTTTTTTAATATAAATATTTCCGTTTAAAGTTTCAAACTTGAACGTTTTACCGCCTGATCCGAAACGTATATCTGAAGCCTTGCTCAACTTATATGTGGTGCCGCTGCCGCTTTTGGTTTCGGTTTTACTTACCCTGCTTGGCAGTACCTCCGCATTGGAGAAGTCGGTAAAAAATTCGCCGTTCATACTTTTAAATTGCACATCGGCCGAGAGATCCTGCGGGTAGGTGACATTCAATTCGCCGTTAACCGAATAATATGACGATGCCTCTGGCGGGTTCCGCAAATACGTAACCGTAACCGGTCCGTTTACTGTGTGTGCACTTGTAGTGCCCTTTGCATTTGCAATTTCTATCCCGCCATTTACATTATTAATTTTTAGTACGCCGTAAACGTTCTTCACAAAAATATCGCCCTCATTTACCGTAGAAGCATACAGATCAACCTGGTTTGGAACCTTAACTGTGTATTGCAGCTTAACCTGGTATTCAATATGGTTATCATTATTTCCCCTGTTCCAGTTTCGGTGCGGTCGGGTATCGTATGGGTAAGCGGTATAGGCTATAACACTGTCACCCTTCTGATCAAAGCCGAGTTTAAAATCCCTTTTGCCCTCCTCAACTGTTTTCTGATCATCCGCAGTAATGGTTTCATCTATCTCGATGATCACCTTATCGCCCGCATAACCTTCTACCCTGATCGAACCATCGAGGTTACAGATCGCAACTGCCTTTTTTGCCGTAAACTCCTTGCTGATGTGCGTTTTATATTCTTGCGCATGTGCGGTAATTTGGGCAAGGCAAAGCCCAACTCCTGCTAAAACAGGGATTAATAACTTTTTCATAATGTCTTTTTAAATAAGTTGTGTTATGGTTTCCTTTATCTTATCCCGAACGCCGTGGTCCAGGTTCTTCTGTTTCAACAATTCCCTGAATGACTTTACCGACCGCCTTTCCTGCAACTTCAACATCACATCTGCAATAGCCGATTGCATTAAAGGCGAATCCTGTAAGGTGATGGATTGAACCAAACCCGCCCTAACTTCCGGGTGGCTTGCCAGGTGCGTTAATGCCTCAAGCGTACTTAACCGCACATTCACATTCGGATCGTTATTTAAGGTAGATAGTAAGGCGTCTATCACTTCCTTATCGGCATGCTTTATCTCGCCGGTATAGCTTACTCCGCGCATCCGTTCAGATGCAGACGGATTCTCCAGCAGCGCCAGCATCATGGTTTGCTTAAGCTCATGCACCTGCGAGGTTAACGCCGCCATTTGCTGATCCTGTTTGCTGTTTCCTGCTAAATTAAAAACCAGGTAACCACAGCCAAAACTGATTGCAATCAGCGCCAGGTTAAATGCCAGCGACCACTTTTGCTTCCAATCCCACAGCCAGCTTAACTGTTCCTTAATTCCTGTCGTTGTTCCTTTTTTATTTGCTTCTGCCGTTTTAAAATCATTCAGCATCGCGCTGAAATCGGTTTTCATATTGGCAGATGGTTCAGGCACCTCAACCTCATCCATCATGGCCCAAAGCTGCTGCATACTCGCCAGCTCCGCCCGGCAGGCAGGGCAGCCCGTTAAATGCTGCTCCAGCATTTCCTTTTCGGCCGGTTTTAATTCATTATTTAACCAGCCGGCAAACAGCTCCTCATATTGCTCACATTTCATCTTTTTCCTGTTTTAGCGTTCTGTATTTTCATAAATACTTTTCAACTCCTGCATGGCCCGGTGCGCCCTTGTCTTTACGGCTATCTCCGAAATATCCAGGATTTGCGCAATCTCCTGGTATTTCAGCTCCTGGAACTTGCACAGCGTAAGTACCTCGCGGTGGCTGTCGCTCAACTTTTCCATCGCCTTATAAAGGCCAAGCTTTGCCTGTTTTTTCTCCAGGTGCTCTTCGGGAGTTAAGCCGCCGGACAATCTTTCCGCCAGATCATCCGTATTTTCATGCTTTACCCGTTGCTTTAAACTTTTCCCCTGGTCCTTCAACGTATTGCGGGCGATGGAATACATCCAGTGCACAAATTCGCCCGTAGCAGTAAAAGTTTCCCGGTACTTTAGCATCTTATAAAAAACCTGCTGAACCAGATCCTCACTCGTTTCCCGTTGATACGTCATGTGAAATAAAAAGCCATACAGCGGCCTGTGGTACCGCTCAAACAGCAGCGCCATTTTGTCCAGGTCTCCGGCTTTCACCTTCAGCATGATTGTATTGTCGGCCAACGAATTCAATCTGTTCAGTTAATTATGGTAATTTTAGTTAGATACTCCGGTAAAATAAAATGGTTACAGGAAATGTAAGAATTTTTTGTTGGAAGTCCGAAAGACGAAAAGTCCGAAAGATGCAATACAATAGTAAAGTAGTTTATTGGTATGGTGATTTACAGGGATCAAAAACCTATAGAAACAAGAAGCGCTCCTGATGGGCAGGAGCGCATTCTAACCAATTATAAACCTAAATTATGAGAAGAGCTGCAAGTATGGAATCGAACCATTTATTCGCTGCCGGATCAGCTGTTGCATTTTACTGGGACAAATATACATGTTTAAACGACAGTTACATAATGTTTAACAAAATAATCTTTTTATTGTTATTTATTTAACATTAGGATTACTTTACTGCTTAATCGGCAATAAAACAACCCCGGCCCGCTGAACCCTTGCCGCTCTGATCCTGCGGGTTATATAAACAACTATCAACGTGATCAACATATCTTTATTTTACTAAGCCTGCAAATTTTTGATAAAAAACGGTAGGGCTGCTGGCGTGCTTAGGTTCAAACTTGCCTGCTATTATTGGTATATAGATCACCCTCCGCCTGCTTTGCTCGCCAATAACGGTTGATTGTGCTACCCGGTGCCATAAACGGCCATCGTGAATGGTCAGATCTCCAGCTTCGGGGATAATGGCCACTTCCCGTTCGTCCGCATTATTATCCAGGAAATATTTTTTCCGGAACAGCATTTGGTAAAGGCTTTGGCGGTGTGTCCCGGGCAGTACGCGCAGGCCTCCGTGCTCCGGTTGCAGGGTATTCAAATGGATGCCAACATTAAGCATTGGGTTTAGCCGCGAGCCATGAAAAATATCGCGCAGCCCATCTGTATGCCAGCCCATTTTTGTAAAAGCGCTTTGTGAACTGTTTACATAGTGATTAAGCACCATGCCGTCCTTTTCACTTGTGCCTAACCTTGCACCCGGTCCAATCAGTTGTAACAGGGTTTCAAAACGTGGATCGTCAGCCAAACCCGAAAACAGGTCATGATGCTGGTTGATGAATGCGAAACGCTGTACAATGTCGCTGCCATCAAGGTCCTTTCCATATTTAATGGGTACGCCGTTTACTTTGCTTACCACATTTTTTAGCCATTGCTGCTGTACCTGTTTCGAGGCATCAATAATATTTTGTACAGTTTGAGGTTTGATGAAATTTTTAAAGTGAATAAAACCATGTTCGTTAAAAAATAACTGTTGTTCGCTTGTAAGATGTTCACCTAATGTGAATTTTTTATATGATGACATTATAAGAGTATAATTAAAACTTGTTGCGGAAAAGTGACAGCGGGTTAGCCCGTGTGCCGTTAAATGGATTGAAATGAGTGCAGCAGAATTAGCAACAACAGCTACAACATAATGCCTTTTGGTTAGGCATTCGCATGGATAGGATGGCGATATGTTGTTTTATTTTCAATGTATATAATATCTATAGATTTAATAGACAATTCAAAGGTAGATATTATTTTTTATCATCCAAATATTTTTGAAAAAAAATAAATTTATTTTCCAGGCACCTTGTAAAGGTTGCCGATTGTTTTTTCGATGAGCCTTTTGGGGACGAATGATACAAGCCTTGCCCCTGCGGCATTTAAAAAGCCGGGAATGATCTCGATCCTCTTGTTAAACAAGCCCTTAACGGCTATTTGAGCCACCAGCGCCGGCGACATATTAAATTTATCTGCCAGTTCCTTCAATGCATCCATTCCGGCGCGCTGTGCAAAGCCGGTATCGGTAGGGCCCGGGCTCAGGCAACTTACGGAAACATTACTACCCGTCAATTCAAAATTTAATGCCCGGCTGAAAGACAACACAAACGATTTGGTAGCAGCATAAACGGCCAGCGTTGGAATGGCCTGGTAAGCCGCCGTACTTGCTACATTTAAGATATAAGCCTGCGGCGATTGCTTTAATATCGGCAGCAAAAGTGAAGTTAAAGCAACCAGTGCATTTATATTCAGGTTGATCATGTTCAATTGATTTTTTAGCTCAATCTTGTCAAAATCGCCCCAAAGGCCGTACCCCGCATTATTGATCAGTACCTCAATTTTAAAAGATTCGGTTACACACCAGTCGGCAACCTTTTGTGTAGCACCAGGTTCCGACAAATCAACAGCCAGCCATAGTGCTTTTACCTGATGTTCCTTATCAACTAAAGCCGCAAGCGCTGAAAGTTCACCGGCGTTACGCGATACCAGCAAAAGCGGGTAGCCGCGCTGAGCCAATTGAAGGGCAATCTCGCGACCTATCCCCTTGCTTGCCCCGGTTACCAATGCATAATTTTTCATCATACAAAAGTAACAATCCGGAGACCTTAGCCCAATAAAGACGACTAAATTTGTAGATTAATTTTCAATTTGTAGATTTGTGGCTATGAAAAACCATCTCAACGGTTATTTATTTAGATGCAGGTGTTGTTGTTAACATAAGTTAAATAAGCTACCCATTTATACTAAATTTCGTCAGTTCAACGTTTTTCATTTTTTCAAATACCTAAATGCGCAATTTTAACATTAGTTTTCACTGGCTGATAACATCTTCAACTCACAACAATTATTTTAGCCGCAGGCGATTCCTGTTGACAATACCTTTATTTTTATTATTAGTTAGCACAAGTTACGGCCAGGATAGTGTTCGCACATTGTCACAACCTATAATTCATCAAAACAGGTTTAGTGATTCCGTAGCAGAAAGGATTAAAGACAGCTTAAAGCTTGAACTGCAACATGCAAAACTTAACGATCCTGTTACCGAACGTAAGTATCTAACCACTCTTTTAAATGAGGAACAACAGGCAACAATTAGCTCCAAACATAAAAAGCGTGGGCAGCGGTTTTATTATAAGCTAGCCGTAGCGTTTACCAAACTAAGGTTATACCCGCTGGCAATGAAATGCTATTTTAAAACGCTCACTATCGAGGCTAAAAATGACACGGCAAAAGCAGCACCGCTCGTAATGGCATCGATGGATGGCAGGCAATTAATGGTAGATATTAACCGGCAACGCGATACTTCTATTGTTGATGACAGCATAGCTATGAAGATCATGTCGATCCATAGTTCAGATATCAGTCTTGTTAGTAAGGATAGTCTTTCATACAATGGCGATGCTGAAATAAAATCGCCGCGTATAAAGAGCGAGGAAATTTCAAACCCTTTTGACGACGGCAAAAAGGCGGCGGCCTATGCAATGATGATCCATGTTCGGCAGCCGGTTTCCGGTAAGCGTAAAGTATACGTACTGAACAATGTTGGGCACACCTTTATCACGCTGATAAAATATAATACCGATAGTACAATAGTGAGCCGTTCATTTGGTTTTTATCCTAAAAAGAGTTTTCCGCTGGCTGCTACTCCCCTGTTCCCATCGTCGCCATCTACCTTTAAAGATGACGCCCGGCATAGCTGGGATGAGGTTTCAGGTACGTTTATTTCAAAGAGGAAGTTTAACAAAATGCTGGCTGTCATTAAAAAATACGACCATAAAAAATACCAGCTTAGCCATACAAACTGCACCGATTTCGGTTTGGAAATGGCCGAACAGGCGGGTATAAACATTACCGATACCCAGGGCACATGGCCGCTGGGCAAAGGCAATAACCCGGCATGCACCGGCCAAAGCATGCTGGAGGGTAAAATAACAGCATCAAACGATACTTACAGTGGCAAGCTTTTGTTGGTTGATGATTTGGTGAACACCAAGACTACTACGCATTATCATAAGTAATAAACAGCTAGCAATTTAAAAATCATGTCATTGCGAGGAGGAACGACGAAGCAACCTCGTCGCTATCCCTATCGCCATGCAAGTTTCACACTCTTCTATTGGCTCTGTATAGCTACGAGGTTGCCGCGCTGTCGCTCGCAATGACAAGTTTTATTATTTTATTTTTTTAAAAAAACAACGCCACCCTCAACTTCGCATAAAACGGTGTTCCCGGTGTAAAGCTCATCTGGTCAACCGGGGCTGACTCATTGCGTAGTTGGGTTACCTCCTCCGCTTCAAATTCATTCCATTTGGTGTTGAAAAGGTTTTCTATCGATAAGCCTAATTCGTACCGCTTTTGGGTGTAGTTCACCTTAAGGTCTGTAACGTAATAGCCATCTGCAGTTAAGGTGTAGTTTTCGTTACCCGGGCGTTTGTGCATGTAGCGATAGCTGATGCCACCATTGATGCCATTTTTGAATTTAAAATCAAGTCCACCGGTACTTGTAAAGGTTGGAGCAAGCGGCAGGTAATTTTCGCCATTTGCTTCGCCCACTAAACGGGGCTTTGCCAGGTTAATGTTCAGGTCAGCAAACAGCCATTTGGCTAATTGATAGCGTGCCGAAAAGTCAACGCCTTCCCTGCGGGTTTTGCCGCCTGGTTCAATGGTACCGTCATCGGTATAAACAAATTCCTGTTGCAGGTATAAATACCAAACAGCGGCATTCAAATACAAACGCGGAACAGGTTTCCAGTTTAAGCCCAGGTCGGCTCCATAAGCGGCGGGTAAAATTTGCAGGCCATTATTGCCGATAACCGCACGGGCATCATTGGAGTGAAATCCTTTGCCTGCCTTCAGGTAGAACTGGATCTGCTCGTTAGCTGTATATTGAACGTTGATCTTCGGACTTATTACTGCCTTGTTTTGGGTCGAGTCGTGAAAATTAAAGTGCAGGTAATCAATCCTTGCTCCGGCATTTAACAGCCATTTCCCGGTTTCCAGTGTTTCATCCAGATACGCGTTTGCGTTATTCTCCTTAACATCGCCTTCGCTGATTACTTCCAAAGGTTGATAGGTTTGTGTAACCCCGGTATAGATATTGCCGTAGGTTCTGTCCATCCTGTCACCGATGCCTGCAGTTGATATTAGCGTGGAATTGCCCAGGTAGCTGCGCTTACTGATCTTGCCGTTATAACCAAACATATCGCGGGTTTCATTCTGATACCTTTCATCCCCGTTTTCATTGTCATCAGCAAAAAAGGTAGTGTTTACATGCAGCTTAAAAGTATAATGGGTGTAATACAATTGATTTTCCAGCGACCAGTTATTTTTTAGATCGGATGAAAGTTTAGCGATCGCATTAACCCGCGTACTCTTTCCGTTCTGCATACTATCAATAGTGCCGAAACGATTGATGATATTGGCAGCAGCAGGCAGTTTAACAGCATTGCCGTTATCATCAATAGCTGTGGTTCCGGCAGCTACGGCGCGTTCCGGGATCTCTCCTGACGGGATCCAACTGGTGCTGAAGGTTGATGCACTTAGTGAAAGCTTGTTGTTTTGCCCAAGCTGTTTGGTGTATTTACCAAACAGGTTAAAACGTTTGTAATGCTCCGCCAATTGAAATGGACCATTGGTATAATTGTATTCCCCGGCTATATAAGCATTCTCTCCATTTTGTTTCGCTTTGGCGCTTAACAAATCGATTACTCCGGCAACCCTGTAGCTGTGAAACTGTCCGCCTTCCAGGCTGATCATGCTCCGGTCCACTGCATCTTTAGTGGTGTAATTTAAATAACCGGCAGTAGTAAAATCACCTTTATCGGTATAATATGGCCCCTTGCCAAAATCGCAGGTTGATACAATTTCCGGGATCATGAAATGCAGATCGGCATACCCCTGCCCGTGGATGTGCGACACCATATTCACCGGCATTCCATCAACCGAAACATTAAAATCCGTCCCATGATCGGCATCAAAGCCACGCACAAAAATCTGCTCGGCCTTACCACCGCCCATGTGCTGGGCGATAAACAAACCCGGTACCAGGCGCATCAGGTCCTGTGAAGAGTTAACCGGCCTGATGCTGAGGTCTAAAGCACTTAGGGTATAAAATGGATTGGCGCTTAAATGCGGAGTGATCTTCACTTCGTTAAGGCTAATAGCTCCGCGATCAAGGCCGATAACTACTCGCTCCCTAATGTTTATACGGACTGATTTTTTTTGATAGCCGATATGGTATATTATTAGGGTTGCAGTATCTGTAGTTACATCAATCTGGAAATTACCCGATGCGTTAGTGGCAGTTGATTTTACACCTGCATAAACAGACACGGCTTCTACCGGCTCGTGGGTAACGTTATCAATTACCCGGCCCTTAAAAATATGTTGTGCCATTGCGGCCTGCACCGTTAAAAAAATAATGGCAGAAAGCATTGTTAATTTTAGTTTAAACGTATTCATTTAGATAAAATATATATAAGGCAAAAGCCTGTTATCACGCACTTTTTACAGATGGTGATAAATTAAAAATGTGGATCAACGGGTATTATTGAAACCATTGGATAAAAAATTGACAATGAGAATCCTCTACCAGCAAAGAAGATAAGCGGGCAGATAGCATTAGGCTAATGACCTAGGCGGACGAAAAACAGCCTCGATATAGTGGCTTGTATAATAATACGAGTAGTTTGGGAACGGATTTTTGGCATCCGGTAAAGTAACGGGTTCGATAAAGCGTAATTTAAAAGGCTCCTGGAAAAAAGATACTTCAAGGCGGCTGAGCCCGTCTTTGGCTGCCTCCCGCCTTTCATTTTCCTGCGCCTGCTTTATCTTTTTTATAAAGTAGCATTTACCATTACAATGCAGCCAGGGCTTATCCCTGTTTTCGCAGAGAGTGGACGCAATGTAATTCCTGTTCAGCTCAAAACCAGCGTACACAAAGTAGCGCGAGAAATTAACCGACAGCGTAGAAAAAATTAAAAGATATATGATTGCCTGCCGAAACATAACAAAAATAAAAGCGTGAATAAATTTGGCGCTCCATTGCTTAAACAATACAAAGCACTGCATCAACAGCACGAACAACCGGCTGTTAATGAAATTTGAGGAAAAGAAATTTACGCTACTGTTTTAGGCGGACGGAAGATGGCATCAATATAATGATTGCTATATTGGTAAGAATATTGCGGAAAATCAGATTTGTTTTCTTTTAAAGAGACAGGCTCGATAAAAACCAGCTTAAATGGTTCCTGGAAAAACGATACTTCAAGGCGACAAAGGCCATCTCTTGCAGCTTCCCGGCGCTCGTTTTCCTGCGCTTGTTTTATCTTTTTTATAAAATAGCATTTTCCGTTGCAATGCATCCAGGGCTTGTCGCGGTTTTCGCAAAGGGCGGATGCAATGTACTTCTTATTCAGCTCAAAGCCCGCGTAAACAAAGAAGCGCGAGAAGCTGACCGCAAATAGCGAGAAGATAAGAAAATATGCCGTTACCGTTTTTAACATGCGCCGCAAAGGTACAGGCTGGCTGTTTAAATGTCAAGCCGGGCCTGTTATTTATTAGTGCAGCCACATGGCATAAGGGCGAATTAACCCCTGGAGTAGCTATGCTATGCTGAGTTATCGCCTTTAGGAAAAAAATTGTTAGGATTAGAAAAGTGGTAAATAAAGGTTTTACTCGGCACTTAAATTTTTTGAATTTGCTTTGAGCATCACCTTGCCTTTTTTGGTTAATACACAGGCGGGTGATCGCTCATTTTCTGCGCCCTTAGCAACGTCTATTAAATTATACGTTTGCAAATCCTTTAAATCCTCCTTGGTGATATTGATCGCCATTCCCTTTTCTGCTATTACCCTCAGGGCTGCAACTACATCTTCGTGCTTCATGATATTAAATATTATAACCGGGATGAATGTATAAACAATTAATTGAAAAACAGAAAGAGGCTGCCCTTTTTGAGGCAGCCTCTCTACTTATTCCGTAAACCGATATCCTGGTTTACGCTTAACAATTAACTATTAGAAATTTGAAGCATTACCAGTGTCCCACCATAGGCGGGTTGCGATATCATCTTTTGCACCTGCGCCCATTTTTGATACGGCATCTGCAACAGCCGCTGTATTACCCGTTCTTTCAGAAGTCACAAAAGGCATTCTTTTGATCCACTGATCAGCTGGGATAACACCCCAATCAGGGCTGCTGTCATTCTTGGCTACATGCGGAATTTTAGGATAGCCAGTTCTTCTGAAGTCAACCCATGCTTCCAGCGTTTGTGTAAATGCAGCGAGGTACTTCTGGGTAATAATCTTCTCCAGTTTCAACTCATTATTATCAGCAGCATTCCATGCTACCGTAATCGTAGAACGTGTAGTAAAATTATTCCGTGCGTCAACAGGATCTGTATAGCTAAGAGGTTTACTTGTATTGTCTGCCAGGTAAGCATCTACACCAGGAGCTCCCCAATCTGCAAAAGATAATCTTACGCCATCTTCATAATTAGTCTTCGGATCACCTGCTCCGGCCCAGCCTCTAAGTCCTGCCTCAGCTTTAAGAAATGACACTTCCGCTGCAGTAAAATCCCTTCTGGTTGTTACACTATTAAAATCGTTGGATACCTTAGAGAAAGGAATATGATCGGCTTTTGCTTTAATGTAAGCTCCATTGCGGATGCCTTTATAGGGAGTAGCCGGATGATCAGCTGCCAAACTTGGGTCACCTAAGGGAGCAAAATATTTCGAAATCCTGCCATCATTTAAACCAACCATAAATGATTCCATTACCCCACCCATACGGGTATCGTCCCACTGGTAACAAATCTGGGCAACGGGCATAATATTTCCCAATAAGGAATTGGTAAAATTGTCCGCATTGGTAGTTATTAATCCGGCTGGATCAGCCAATGCTTTTTCACCCTGGGTTTTGGCCGTTGCCGGGTCAACTTTTGACAAACGCATAGCCAGTCTCAATCTTAAAGAATTTACCACTTTCATCCATTCAGGGATACTCCCTTTATAGGCGGTAGGATCAAATTTTGCAAAACCTGCGTATGTTTTATTTGCACCAAAATCTGTTTGAATGGAATCGAGTTGTTTAAAATAAAGGTTGTACAAATCAGATTCTTTATCATACAAAATAGAGTTAGCAGTGCTGCCATAATTGGAATAAATAATAGGCCCGTGGATAGCCGCTAGTTTAGACGTGGCCAAAATATCTACAAGCTTAGCCCAAGTGGCAAAAAGGGGCAATTTATTGTCCTTGGCCAATTTGATGACTTGTTTTGCCGGAGACATTACACTACCATATACGCGGTCCCAATATACGTTCCAACGTATATAATAGGTAGTGTTATTTACATTGCCCACAAAATCGGTACCCGTAGCCATATATCCCATCCAAGAATCATAACATAAATCCTCTTCAATCTGGTGACCGTTCAAGTTGAATATCATACCCGAAAACGGTGAGCCTACTAGGTTAAAATCCTGTTTAAGCAACTCGTCGGAAATTTGATTGGGGTCCTGGTTTGTTTTAACAAAATCCTTTGTGCACGACCCGAGCATAATCAAACATATTAGCGCAATAATTATCTGTTTCATAACAATTTTTTTTAAAATGTAAACTTAACGTTAAATCCAAACGATCTTGTAGCAGGTAAGCCAAATACATCATTGGACTGCATGGAGTTGTTTGTGCTCATGGCTTGTTCAGGATCGTAAGGAGCCTTTTTATATAAGAAGAATAAATTCCTACCTACTAAAGACACAGACGCATCTTTGAAAAGGGGGTTTTCACCTTTAGACTTGAAAGTATAGCCAAATACCAATTGACCTAATCTTACATTCGTTCTGGAGTATATATAAGGCTCCATGATTTTATTCCTGTCACCAATCGCTGAATAATACGTATATGGATCGATTGATGTAACAGCTGTTCCTGTAGAACTAACGGCATTGATGGCCACGCTACCTTTATCTCTTGCTGCTGCTGTTCTTTCACTTACACCATAGGAGTCAAGGAATGCCTCTGTTTTTGAGAATGCAACGCCCCCAAATTTTCCATTGATAAGAAAGCTGGCAAAGAAATTATTGTAGGTAAAACTGTTGTTCCATCCAAGCAGGAAATCAGGGTTAACATTTCCTACTTTTGTCTGTGTAGCCGCTTTGGTTGGAACCCCGCTGGCATCCAATATAATTGCACCGGCATCGTTTCTTGCAAATTTGTAGATATACACATCGTTGAAAGAACCACCTGCTTTAATAATTGAGGCAAAACCTTCATCATCTCCACCTACCTGGTAGTTTGGATTGGATGCAATTAATTCAACAATTTTATTTTTGTTTTGGGAACCGTTGAACGCAGTCTTCCAGCTAAATTCCTGGGAGCGGATAGGATCCGCAGTCAAAGTAAATTCAAATCCATGGTTGTCAATCTTTCCTGCGTTAACATAGTAAGTTGTATAGCCCGAACCAGAAGGCGCCGCCAGGGTAAGGAACTGATTGGTACTAATATCTTTATAATAAGTAAAATCCAATCCAAGTCTATCATGGAAAAATCTGATTTCTGTACCATATTCATGACTTACAATCTTCTCTGGTTTTAGGTTAGTGAAAGGTACCTGGGTATTCCTGTTGATACCTCCAATACCATCTGGGCCACCTGCACCACCAATGCTATTCAATGGATTTACCACGTTAAACGGCACGTCATTTGCGGTTTGAGACAACGCTGCTCTCACTTTAAAAAATGAAATTACTGTTGGCAATTGCACCATCTGGTTAATAATTGCAGTAAGCCCAAAGGAAGGATACAGATAAGACTGATTTCCAGTAAGAGCAAGGGTGGAGGCCCAGTCATTACGTACAGCAAGATCAGCGAATAAAAAGTTTTTATATCCTACTGTCGCGTTTGCAAAAGCACCCTGTTTCAACGTCCGATTGATGGTACTGTTGAACACTACGTTATAAGGAAGATTGGCAAAAGAGAAAAAGTTGGGGTATTGTAATGATACCGTACCATTGTTAAAATTCATACCATCATTAAATGTATTTTTCTGGTAGCTAACGCCAGCCAATGCATTTAAACTAATTGTTCCAAATGTTTTGTTATACGTCAGGATACCATCTGTATACAGTGCCTGATCTGTGTATTTCGTATAATTCCAGGTTCCATTGGGGCTAACACTTACTGAGTTGCCGTCTGCGGCATAACGGAAATCTCTCAGAATATCATTGTAATCAATATTGCCTCTTACTTCAAACTTCAGATTCGTCGCAATTTCATAGGCGAGTTTCACGTTGGCAATCACCCGTTTTGACGTTTCCAGTTTAGAATCATTATAAATTTCCCAGTAAGGGTTGTTTTGTTTTTCTTCAGTGGAGTACCAGTTCATTTTATACATATTCCTGGTGGTGTCAAATACCTGGTAGTTTTGCTTGTAGGTGTCAAAGTTCCGATCCCTTGCAAACAAATACAAACCTGTGAGCGGGTTGTTATAGTAACCGGCCCCCGGGCGGTTTTTAGATTTTTCGGCAGAGAGCATGACATTGGAACTTATAGTAAGCTTGTCATTTAACAATTTAGTACTCTGGTTGAACGAAAAATTGTTTTTATCATAAGTATTTGTTGGAACGATACCTCTTGCCGACGTATTTGCGTAAGAAAAATAGACGGTTGTTTTGTCTGTTCCTCCATGGATTGCTATTGAATTAGTAAAAGTAGTACCTGTCTGGAAGAAGTCTTTAATATAGTTTTTTTGATAACTATCTGATTTAACAACAGTTTGTCCGGTAGGTGTCCAGCTGTAATCTCCACCTGTTGTGCCATAACGATATTGAAAATCAGGAAGCCCTGATACCTTATCGAAAATAGAACTGGAGTTAAAGTCTACAGATACTTTACCGGCTTTTCCTTTTTTAGTGGTAATTAATATTACGCCATTGGCGCCCTGGCTGCCATAAAGAATGGAAGCGCTGCCCCCTCTTAAAATGCTGATACTTTCAATATCGGCAGGATTGATTGTTGAAAGACCATCCCCGCCATCTGTTCCACCATAAGAACCGGGCTGCGCCGTTTTGTTGTTTACCATTGGAATACCATCTATTACATAAAGGGCCTCGCTTAACCCAATCAAAGATTTATTCCCTCTTAGTACCGCTTTAGTAGAGCCGCCCGCACCTGAGTTGCTGATTTTGATATCAAGGCCGGCCGCCTTGCCGCTAAGGGCATCCACAAAATTGGTGTTGGCCGCTTTTCTTAATTCATCCCCCCCTATCTGCTGGGAAGCATAGGTTAAGGATTTCTTTTCTCTTTTAACACCCAAAGCTGTTACTACAACTTCATTAAGGCTTTTTGAATCACCTACCAGGGTTATCGTGTACACTGCACTGCTGCCTATAGTTACCTCTTGTTTTATGTAACCAATGGCGCTGAACACCAATACTTCGCCGGGTGCAGCCTCAAGCGTAAACGCTCCGTTCGCATCCGTCTGCGTTCCGCGGGATGTACCCTTGATGCCGACACTTACGCCCGGTACAGGCATTCCGGCGCCGTCCTTTACGGTTCCCTTAATTTGGGCCACGGTGCTAATACTGTGGCTTGTGCCATTCTTTTTGATGGCGGCCCTGCTGTTGGCCTTTGTGAAGCTACCAGCTCCCAATGCAACGCAAGGCAATAGTAAAATTAACGGTAATATTTTTTTCATCTAAGTTTGAGTTTAGTTAAGTTGTAAATAAGTTGTTGAGTTGGGTTTTTAGTTGCTAGTTGGTTTTTTCCATATTTTATTGATTTGAGGTGATTAAATGGTTTTTTGTGTCTTTGTCGAAATTTCCCATAACTAATACAGCAGCGCCGGTCAGCTCTGCATTAAAGCCCAGGTCTGATATCAGCAACTCCGTGCCATTGGCCAAACGCGGAATGCAATATTTATTGAGCGCCTGCTGTATGGGCGCCAGCAGAATTTTCGCTATTATAGCTCCCCTGCCGCTCAGTACGATGCTTGCCGGGTTCATGATATGGATCAGGATGGCAAGTGCCTTACCGATTTTATATCCGGCGTCTGATAACAACTCAATAGCAAACTGATCGCCCATATTGGCCGCTGCCATAATGGCGTCGCCAACCTGCCTCGCCTGGTATTTATCAGCAGCCTTCAGACTGGATACGTGCCCCTTTTTTATGCCCTTTATCGCCTTTTCGGCAACAACCAGCATTGATGCCTCCGCCTCCAGGCACCCTCGTTTTCCGCAGATACAAAGTGCACCGTCCTCAGACAATGGGATATGGCTGAACTCCCCGGCAAAACCGTTATTCCCGCGGTAGATCTCGCCATTAACTATCATGCCCAGGCCAATACCCCAGCCCAGGTTTATTACCATAACATCCCGCTGCGCCCTGGCAATGCCGAATTTTTGTTCCGCAAGGGCAATAAGGCTCGAGTCGTTATCAATATAGGCTGGGATACCCGTTTTCATGGCGATAAGATGCGTGATGCTTTCCCCGCCGGAATCAAGGTAGGTATGGTTAACACCCTTAACAGTATCAACAAATCCGGGCATCCCGATTCCAACACCGGTAATTTTATCCTTCGGAATGCCGGTACTTATTATATAGTCGTTAATGTTTTCAATCAGCGCCGACAAAGCGTTCGGATTGTTTAGCAGCCTGAGCTCTGTCATCACCTCTTCAGAAACCGGGTTGTTTAACAGGTCGACCATTTGAATACGCATGGAAAGCTGGTCCATAGCCACAGTAAGAGTATACATGGCCTCCTGTTTTAAGGCATATATTAAAGGCCTGCGCCCGCCACTCGAGGGGGCAAAACCCTGTTCAACCACAAAACCCTCATCAATCAACTCACTAACTGCCTTCGATATGGAAGGGATACTTTTTTCTAAAAGTTCGCTTAGGTCGGCACATGATAAGGCTTTATCGAAATAAAGACGCTTAACAATCATGTTCTTCAATTGCCCACCTTTTAAGCTTTTAGTTTTAAGTTCCATCAACTATTCGAATTATGATTTGGTCAGTATCAAACTTAGTAAAATAAATGTTACAATTCAAATACTTTATAAAAAAATTTACAAAGTATCTTTAGTTATTAATAATTGTGGATATTAAGTGTTAACATTCAGTAAATCAGCGAGCGGATTTGGGCAAAGGAGTGATATTGGTAAATACTTAGCTAAATCGAATTGCCTAAGTAAAAACCGATTTTTTGGACTTGCTTAGTGTTAAATTAACAATTGTTTAAATTGACGAAACCAACAAACAGTGTAATAACTAATGAAAACAGTTTGTGGAGAAATTGGATGATTAAAAAATGTGCGCCGCCTGTTAATTTCAGTAGGATCATTGCATATTGACTGACCATTGCAGCGCAAAATCCGGAATATTTCATCGGGAAACGCTCGCTTAATTAAAGGATTGCCTGAACGCCAAAGGCGAAAGATTGGTTTTTATCTTGAATAGCTTACTGAACGACTGAGGGTGTTCAAAGCCCAGCTCATATGCTATTTCACTTACAGATAAACCCGTGGTAGACAGTTTTTCCTTTGCTTTTTCCATCAATTTATCGTGAATGTGCTGCTGTGTGCTCTGGCCGGTTAATGTTTTAAGCAATCCGCTTAAATAACCGGGTGATACATTTAACATGTCGGCCACATATTGTACGGTGGGTAACCCCTTACTTATTAACGTATCGCTGCTGAAATATTCCGCAAGGATGTCTTCCAAACGATCCAGGATATGATAGTTGGTTATTTTTCTTGTTATAAACTGGCGGTTATAAAACCGGTCGGCATAATTAAGCAGCAGCTCCAACTGGGCAATAATAATATCCTGGCTGAACTTATCGATGTTTGAGCGATATTCCTGCTCCATATTTTGCATCATGCCTGTAATTATTGTCTCTTCCTTTTCCGAAAGATACAATGCCTCATGCACCGAATAATTGAAATACTCGTACTGCTTTATGGTTTTGGCCAAATGCGTGTTCCAGAAAAAATCGGGATGGATAAGCAGCATCCATCCCGTGTGCGTTAAGGCCACGCCTTTTTCAATCCCAATACCAAAAACCTGGCCCGGAGAAATGAAAAACATAAGCCCCTCGTCAAAATCATATTGCTGCTGGCCATATTTAAATCGTCCATTAAAATCACGCTTAAGCGAAATGGAATAAAAATCAAACACCACGCTTATCGACTCCTCGAACGGCATATATTTTATCGATTCAAAATTTATCACGCTGATTAGCGGATGCTCAGGCTTGGGAAGACCCATAACCCGGTGGTATTCGCTTATCGTTTTTATCCGGAGAGGTTGCATGCTGGCCATATCACAATATACTTATTTTTGATTGTATACAGCAGCAAATTCCTTTGCAAAATCTGTCGTTTTTACTTTTCCTAATTCGGCGGGCCTGTTACGGTAATAGTCTTCGTTTAATAGCCCTTTATGCTGGCTTGCAAACATTTCAACCAATCCAGCGGCGATGGCCGGGTTTAAGCCTGCAGTTTCCAAATTGCTCTGTAGTTGCTCATCAGAAATAAGGACCCATTTCAAGTCGGGCACGCCAATGGCTTCGCCTAATATCGTCGCGGTTTCGTTGCCCGTAATTTCATCACTAGCTACATAACGTATTTTTCTGCCGTTAAGCGGCGTTTCCAGTTCTTCTGCAACAGCTTCGGCTATATCTATGGGTGATACCCAAACCAGGTTATCGTCCGCGCCATAATTCGACGCAATTATACCTGCATTTTTTATAACGGGTATAAAGCCCAACAAATTGTAATAAAAACCGACCGGGCGCATAAACGTAATGTCAACACCCGATAGTTTATCAAGCGTAACTTCAACTGCACGATGCAATAAAATAAGGCCCGATCCTTTTTCTAAATGAGCGCCAATGCTGCTCAGGTGAACTACCCGCTTTATTCCGGATTTTATAATAGCCTCAGCATAGTTATCAGCTAGTTTTTGACAATGTGCCGCCAGGTCGAGATTTTTATCAAAAAAGTTAGCCGGCGGCACCATGGTGTAAACGGCATCTGCTCCGGTAAAAATAGCTGTAAGAAAAGCCGCGTCTTCTACCGAACCAATGGCGGCAGTTGCGCCTAATGCCTCAATCTCATTTTGCCTTGCAGGATTACTGCTGATAACGGTAACCGCATGCCCCTTTTGCACTAATTCTTCTGTTAGTGGTTTACCAATATGTCCTAACGAACCTGTTAATATGATTTTCATTTTTCGATGTTTTAATTATATAACAAAGGTGCGCTGTATTATATAGGCAGGCGTAGCCTAATCTGCTGTTGTTGTAGTCGAAACCTAGTTATCTTTAAAACTGACGATTGCAGGCACCATATATACAAAACTTAAGGAAGCCTTACCTGGATACGTTTACTTTAAACCGCATCACTTGCCGGTGATTGAGGGCGATTTCAAGATATTCAAGCGTATGATCCTTAACTACATAATCAAACTCGTAGATGTCGTTCCTCTGCTTGTATTTAACATATTGTTGTTTCTTAATCGCTAAAGTATCCTGGCGTCGTGCCCTTTTCCTTTTAGTTATATAATCCCAGTACCAGATCTCGGGGTTACGGAACGCATTTGAATTAATTTGCAAGTCGTGAAAATCCCCGGCGTACTTAAGTTTAAAATGGATGGTGTCGCCTCTTTTTGGTGTAATAACCCCCGACGGTGGCGTTATCAGTTTGATATTCGCTATTTCATCCGCGCTGTAATATGGGTTCGATGAAAAATTTTCCTTCGTATAATGCGGAAGCAATACCCATTTGGCATCTTCCGGAAAATGATTTCTCGCAAATTCATCAGCGGGTGTGAGCCAGTAGTAATCGTCAAACTGCTTGCGAAAAGATATTAGCTTTTCATCATCGTTCTTAGCGCAGCCGCCCGCTGCCCAGGTAGCATCCAACAAGTAATAATTCCCGTTTATCTTTACCGCGTTCCATGCATGATCAAGCGTTCCCACAGTGCCAACCTGGTAGTATTCTGTTCTTATATATCCCGGTATCATTTCCGCCTCAATTCCGGCAATCTCGCACATCTTTTTAAAAAGCATTGCATAGCCCTCGCAAACAGCCTTCTTCTTATCTAATACTTTATTGATATAGCCGGTTTCCCATACTTTTCTTTTGATGTCGCAATCCTCGCCATCATCTTTGCAGGTGTATGTTTTGGGTTCCTTTCCTTTGTAAGGGTATTTATTATAGAATTTAAAGTCGTAGCTGATATTTTCTGTGATCCATCTAAAAATCGCCCTTACTTTAAGCATTTCCTCCGGGAATGGATTTGTAAGCTCTTTGGTGAGCCGGTAAATATCATCCTGGTATTTTACGGTCATTGCAAGGGTATCTGCTTTTGAAAAATCAACGACAGGTTTTACCGACTGCGAAAAAACGGCGCATGTCCAAAACAAAACCACCAGGATCAGCAAAGATTTAGATCTCATAAACTGCAGATATTGCATTTAAGTGTTATGGTTAATAATCAAGGGTTAATGTTTCTGTAAGAATTTAGGAACAACGGCCAGGGTATGCATTCCCGTAAATATAAAGATAACGCTTAACAAAGGTTGATAAAATTTCGGGCGATTTTTTGAATGTCCGGCTATCTAATTTAGCTTTAAATTTCTAATTTTAGGTTTTTAACCGCATTGGCTTAGCCTTGGTCACGCATTCGTCAGCCAGACAAAGTAGCAGGCCATTGCAAATCGGATCCGAGAATTATTGCACCTGCAATTTCTCCATTCGAAACACAATTTTCCAAATTTCTTAATCACCAAAATGAAAAACAATGAGTAAAATTACAGTAAAAGACGGAACCGAAATTTATTACAAGGACTGGGGAACAGGACAACCACTTTTCTTTCATCATGGCTGGCCCTTATCCGGCGACGATTGGGATGGGCAGATGATGTTCTTCGTTAAACAGGGCTACCGGGTTATCGCGCACGACCGCCGCGGGCACGGGCGCTCAAGCCAAACATCAGATGGACACGATATGGATACCTACGCAGCTGATGTTGCTGCGGTAACCGAGGCACTTGATCTGAAGGATGCCATTCATATTGGCCACTCGACAGGCGGCGGCGAAGCCATCCATTATGCGGCTAACCTTGGAAAAGGCCGCGTAGCCAAAGTTGTGCTGATCAGCGCAGTTACGCCGATCATGGTACAATCTGAAACAAATCCCGACGGTGTTCCAATAGCTATCTTTGATGAGATCCGTGAGGGCACTGCATTTAACAGGGCACAATACTTTGAGGATTTTACCATCCCGTTTTATGGCTATAACCGCGAAGGTGCAAAAATTTCGCAGGGCATCAGGGATAACTGGTGGCGCCAGGGAATGATGGGCGGCGTAAAGGCACATCATGACGGGATTAAAGCCTTCTCTGAAACAGATTTTACGGAAGACCTAAAAAGTGTAGACATTCCCGTACTTGTTCTGCATGGAGAGGACGACCAGATCGTACCATTCCCTATTTCGGGAGCAAAAGCCATAAAGTTATTAAAACATGGAAAATTGATCTCGTACCCGGGTTTCCCGCATGGAATGCCGGCCACGGAGGCAGCAACCATCAATAAGGATCTTTTGGAGTTTATTAAATCATAAATAAGAGGTAATCCATCTTAAACAAAGCAACAAAGCCACTCCTTTCGGAGTGGCTTTGTTGCTAAAAGCTGAATAATTATCGTTTTGAAAATCAAACCAGGTCGAAGCGGTCGAGGTTCATTACCTTAACCCACGCTGCAACAAAATCGTTTACAAACTTCTCCTGCGAATCCTCACAGGCATATACTTCGGCAATGGCCCGAAGCTCCGAGTTGGAACCAAAGATCAGGTCGACACGGGTACCGGTCCATTTGAGTTCACCTGTAATACGATCATGCCCCTCAAAAACCTCCTGCGTATCGGATGTAGTATTCCACTTTATGCTAAAATCAATCAGGTTGGTAAAGAAATCGTTGGTGAGCGCTCCCGGGCGTTTGGTAAAGATCCCGTATTTAGACTGGTTGAAGTTGGTGTTCAGCGCACGCATGCCACCAACCAAAACAGTTAGTTCAGGCGCGGTTAGCGTTAAAAGTTGTGCCTTATCAATAAGCATTCCCTCCGCCGATGCGGTATGATGGCCCTTTAAATAATTGCGGAACCCGTCTGCATTAGGCTCCAATACCTCGAATGACTCCACATCAGTTTGTTCCTGCGACGCGTCTGCACGTCCCGGCGTGAAACCAACTTTCACATCAAAACCGACATCCTTTGCAGCTTGCTCAACGGCTGCACTTCCGCCTAAGACTATCAAGTCAGCTATAGAGACCTTTTTACCACCGGATTGAGCGCTATTAAATTCGTTCTGAATACCCTCAAGTGTTGACAGAACCTTAGCCAGTTGTGCCGGATTGTTAACCTCCCAATCTTTTTGCGGCGCCAGTCGAATGCGGGCGCCGTTGGCGCCACCGCGTTTATCTGAACCACGGAATGTTGATGCCGAAGCCCATGCGGTTGATACCAGTTCCGATACGGAAAGGCCGGAGCCCAGGATCTTACCTTTTAGCGCAGCGATATCATTATCATCTATCAATTGATGTGTTACAGCTGGAATAGGATCCTGCCAGATCAATTCCTCAGCTGGAACTTCCGGACCAAGGTAACGGGCACGCGGTCCCATATCGCGATGTGTAAGCTTGAACCAGGCACGGGCAAAAGCGTCGGCAAACTGATCCGGTTTTTCAAAAAATCGTCTTGATATTTGTTCGTAGATTGGATCTGCACGTAATGCAATATCAGAGGTAAGCATAAATGGCGCGTGGCGTTTCGCCAGGTCATGCGCATCGGGAATAGTACCTGCGCCGGCATTGTCCTTTGGCTTCCATTGGTGCGCCCCACCCGATCCTTTGGTCAACTCCCATTCGAAGCCGAACAGGTTTTCAAAGTAATTATTGCTCCACTTTGTCGGCGTGGTGGTCCATGCGCCTTCTAGTCCGCTTGTGATCGTATCACCCGCATTGCCGCTGCCAAATGTATTTTTCCAGCCCAGGCCCTGCTCTTCGATGCCTGCGGCTGCAGGTTCGTGAGCGACGTATTTGCCGGGGTCGGCAGCACCATGGGTCTTACCGAAGGTATGCCCGCCGGCAATTAGTGCAACTGTTTCCTCATCATTCATTGCCATCCGGCCAAAAGTTTCGCGGATGTCATGGGCTGATCCAAGCGGATCAGGGTTTCCGTTGGGGCCTTCCGGGTTAACGTAGATCAAACCCATCTGCACAGCACCAAGCGGGTTCTCCAGTTCACGATTTTCGGTATAGCGGCTATCGCCCAGCCATTCTTTTTCAGAGCCCCAGTATATATCTTCAGCAGGTTCCCAGACATCCGCACGTCCGCCGGCAAAACCAAATGTCTCAAAGCCCATCGACTCAAGCGCGCAGTTCCCGGTAAGGATCATCAGATCCGCCCACGAAATTTTCTTGCCATATTTTTTTTTGATCGGCCAAAGCAACAGACGTGCCTTGTCCAGGTTCGCATTGTCGGGCCAGCTGTTAAGCGGTGCAAAGCGTTGGGTTCCGAAGCCGGCCCCGCCGCGTCCGTCGGAAACGCGGTAAGTACCTGCGCTGTGCCAGGCCATACGGATAAAGAACGGACCATAATGCCCGTAATCTGCCGGCCACCAAGCCTGCGATGTGGTCATCAACTCAAAAATATCATTTTTTACCGCATTCAGATCAAGACTTTTAAACTCCTCAGCATAGTTGAATTCCTCACCCATTGGGTTGGATAGTGAGGAATTTTGACGGAGAATATTCAATTTTAATTGATTAGGCCACCAGTCGCGGTTCCTGGTGCCGCCGCCTGCAGTTTGTTTTAACGATCCATTTAAAAAGGGACATTTAGCTGCATTGGCCGGATCATTAAGATGAGATAACTTGGTAGTGTGATCTGTGTTGTTTTCCATAATTATTATAGTTTAATTGGATTTGGCTATAACTCAAATTTAGGGAAATCTTTATTCAGATAGCTAGCCAATTCTCATAAATAAGCAATCTTTATCGTCGGGATTGAAGATCAAGCCAAAGCCGAAATTATATCGTCGACCCGGGGTTATCGCAAGTATTCTGCTTGTGAATTCAATTGGATTAAACCTCATAAATATTCGGAAAGCTTGAAAAAAAGCGCGGGAAAGTGCGATTCCCTCCCTTGGGAGGGCGAAGGGAGGGGTTTCTGCGCTATGCTTTACGCTTGATTATCAATGGTATTCTAGTTCGAGAAACCCCACCCTTCCCCGCCCCGAGGCGGGAATCGCACCAGCCACTGCTCACATAATTTGCTCCGAATATCTTTGAACTAAATCAAAACCATTTAGTTCAAGTTTTATAAACATTGTCGAGGCTGTCATTTAAAGCAACTGCAGTAGCCTTGGATTATTTGAACTATCTCATGTAAATTCTAAATCACAAACGAATTATCACCGGCCTTAAGCAGGTATGTTTTGGTTTTCCATACTAATATTCCGGTTGTTTTCAGCGGCAGATTGATATTGATCTTCCACTTACTGCCTGTTAGCAAGTAACTTACCGCAACCTTGCCATCCGGGTGAGGAATTTCGCCGCTTGCCTTGGTCATTGTTCCCAAATGCGGCTCAATTTTTACCTTCTTAAATCCGGGGGCGTAGCTGTCTATTCCTAATACGGTCCTGTAAAATTCAATATTCGGACTGGCGCCCCAGGCGTGGCATTCAGAGCGTACCGTTTTCAAGCTCGAGTCCTCGGCCCAGGTGGTCATGCCCATGGCGATGTTTTCGCGGTAAATACCCAGCCAGTTCATATAGTCATTTCCCTTACCTGCCTTTATCAAAGCCTGGTTTAAATAATATTGAAAGTAAACGGTGCATTGGGTTAAGCTTTTGTCGCTCAGCAGCAAATTCGCCATGGCCGGCATATCCACCGTGTTTACCATACCGGTAAGGATCGCCAGCGAATTCACATGCTGCGAATAACCGGTTTTCTCCCTGGTATCGGCATACAACTTTTTAACAGGGTCCCAATATTTCCGCTGGATGGTGGCCTTTAATTGCGCAGCCTTTCGATTGTAGATATTTGCATAATCCTGCAGGCCGATTTTAGCTTCCATTTCTGCCGCCCATTGGTAGGCCCAAAGCAGTTGCAGGTCGTAGATGGCCGCGCTGCCGTCTTTGCCTTTCACATCGCCGCTCATATTTCCTGCCCAGTCAACAAATGCCCAATAAGGCGTGTTTTTTAATGAGCCATCAGGCTGCTGGTATTTGCTGAAAAAATCAAGGATGGTTCTTTCGCCAACCAGCTTATCTTTAATAAAATCGCCGTCGGGCTTGTACATCCAGTAGTCATGCAACATGCAGATATACCATAAAGAAAACGTGGAAATGATCTGCGTGCCCTTGGTTGGGTAACAGCTCCGGGTAACGCCCTCCGCCAAACGGGAATGATCGATCTCTGTAAGAGCGTTACGCGCCAGCCTGTCATCACTGCTGTTATAATAAGAGATCAAAGCCTGAATGCGGGTATCGCCAATGTATTGCAACTGCTCGTAATAAGGGCAATCTGTGTAGGTTTCCCATGCGTTAAGCCTTGCCGTACGCCAGCCAATATCCAGGATCTGCTTAATCTCCGCATTATCCGTATTAAATACCGCGGCCTGTTTAAATGGATAGCCGGTGAACGTTCCATACAGGTCGTCTATCACCAGCGGCTCATCTTTTGTTTTTACTATCAGCCTGAGATATCGGAAAGTGCGAAAGTTAAGCGTTGTAAATGATTGTCCACTGCTTCCGTTTGAGAGCAGGCTATCTATCCGCCCGATAAAGTCTTTGCCGTCAACATCATTACGGTTGCTTTTCCTGGTACCCCTGCTGCCTTTATCGAAAAGCACTTCTGAATACCCTAAGGAAATCCCGGCATCCTTGCCACCGCTAAAATTCAGGGTTACATAGGCATTTGTCTCGAAGGTTTGATCGAGCAATATAACGGCCATCGTATTGGCCGGGATAGTTACAGATGTCTTGGTTTGCGGAAATGCAGCAGGCACATTAACATTCGTTGCGCTGCGTAATTTAGGAATGCGCTGATAGGTCATTTCCCTTGGCGGCAAGGTGGAAGGCACCAATGCCCAGTCGATCCCCCAGGCCATGCCTTTAAGGGTGCCGCCCATTATCTTGCCTGCAAATGGCCAGGTGGTATCATCATAATTTGTGGCCGTCCAATCTCCTTTAACGGCCAGGTTCATATCAACCATTTCGCCTTTACTGGCCGCAAAGAAAAATCCGGGGACTGGCTGATGCCCCATATCGCGCATGCATTTCCAGCTTGTATTGGTGTTCAGCACTTCTTCGGCAGGCGAATTGCCCTGGATAATAAACCCGGTGCGTACGCTGATCTGTGCCTCGGGGCGGTATTGCGCCTCGTTCCAAACAAGGGCAGCTATTGTATTTTTTCCGGTGACCAAGTATGGCGCAAGGTCCACCGTTTCGTAATTCCAGTAATAAGTATCCCCGCGGGCCGGGCCAAGTGACACCAGGGAGCCATTAACAAACAGTTTATATCGGTTATCTGCCGAAACATGAATGACAAAACTTGCAGGCTTTGCCGCCAGGTCAAGATTCTTCCGAAAATAATAAACCCCGTATTCCAGCCCGTTATCATGAGGCGAGGAGATCCAATCGGAATTCCAGGGACGGTCCGCATTCGAGGCCAGGGATTGGGCATAATTATTTTTTACCGGCAACAAGCCGGCAAGGGCTAATAGGAGCGTAAAAAAGTGTTTCATTATCAGGATTAATTGGCAATAGTTTCGGAGGTGAAATTTAGCAAGAAAAATCGATTTAGCAAATGATTTATAATCATCTGCTAAAAATGCCCGAAAGAATTTTTCTTACCATTTGTTAAGCGATGGTCTGAAAACACCCATCTACCTTTGTATGATGAAAGAGAAAGTGTTACTGACCGGCATTTCCGGTTTCCTGGGTTCGCATACTGCAATCCAGCTTTTGGAAAAAGGCTACCTGGTAACCGGTACCCTGCGCGATTTAAAACGGGCCTATGAAATCAGGAAGATCATAGCTGCTCACACCAAAAACGCAGATAATTTAAGCTTTGCACAGGCAGAACTTTCTGACGAAGCGGCCTGGCTGCAATTAACCAAAGGAATGGATTACGTTCAGCATATTGCCTCGCCCTTTCCCCGTACCTTACCAAAACATGAAGATGAGCTGATCCTCCCCGCAAAAAATGGCGTATTGAATATCCTAAAAGCGGCGTCGGCTAATAAAGTAAAGCGGGTGGTATTGACATCATCATCAGGCGCTGTACTATACGGCAAGAAAAAAGGAAAACAAAGCGGCACCTTCAACGAAGGAACATGGACGGATACCAGCATTTCAAAAGACACAACTCCTTATTTGCGCAGCAAAACTATTGCTGAAAAGGCAGCATGGGACTTTATTCAATCAGACAAAAGCGGCATGGAACTGGTAACTGTATTACCGGGCGCTATCCTCGGCCCTGTGCTGGAGGAGGATTTTGGAACGTCGGCCAACATCGTGCTAAAAATGTTAGACGGTAGTATTCCAGCCTTGCCGAATATCGGTTTTGATTTGGTTGATGTCCGCTCGGTAGCAGAGTCGCTTATTTTGGCGATGGAAGTTCCTGAAGCGGCAAACGAGCGTTTTATCAGCTCGGCAGGCTACATGACCTTTAAGGAGGTTTCGACTATCCTAAAAGAAAAATATCCCGAAAGGAAAATCCCTAAAATGATATTGCCAAACTTCCTGACCAGGCTGTTTGCCTTGTTCGACAAAACCTTGCAGCCGGTATTGCTCGACCTTGGTCACCAAAGAAAGGTGGATAACAGCAAGGCAAAAAGAATACTGCATTGGCAGCCAATAGACAATCGGGAAGCAGTACTTTCCTGCACAGAGAGCCTGATCAGTTTGGGATTAGTAAAATAATCGATAGCTTGCAGTATGGATAACCTGGCCAAGGCTTTAACGTTTGGCGGCATTTTAAATGCTGATGAAATTGAACGCATAACCGTTGCGTTCGAAGTTAAAGTATTAAAAGCGGGTGAACATTTTTATAAGCCCGGCGATATTGCCGATAAGCTTGGCTTTGTTGACAGCGGCGTAGTCCGGGTATATATCCCCGGGAATGAGCTTGAAGAAGCCACGAAGTACTTTATGCGGAAAAATCAATTTTTAATGGAGTTTGAAAGCTTCTACGATAACAACCCCGCGCCATCAGGAATACAGGCAGTTACCGAAGCCCGTTTGTTAACTATTAATCGCAATGGCTGGAACCGATTAACTGAAGAAGTGCCAAAATTATTCCTGCTAACCAAAATGCTTACGGAGGCTGCCCTTATCAATAAGATCAGGGACAATGAGTTTTTAAGTTTCGGAACTGCCCGGCAGAAGTACGATGAATTTGTAAAAAGGTACCCGGACCTGGCGCTAAGTGTTCCGCTGCAATACATTGCCTCCTACCTTCAAATTACGCCGCAATCGCTCAGCCGGATCCGTAAGCAGACCGGCCGTTAGCTTTAGGGTGCACAAATGCGATAAAATATCTTCAAATTATTTTCTTTCTCAATCGTCTTACCGGTAACATGATAATATAATAGCGTATGAGCTTAATTGAAAATAAAAAAATAGCAATCGTTGGTGGTGGGCCCGGTGGATTAACCCTTGCAAGACTTTTGCAGATGAACGGCGCCGACGTAAAGGTTTATGAACGGGATTTGCATAAAGACGCCAGGGCACAAGGCGCAACGCTTGATTTGCACGATGAATCAGGTTTAAAGGCGCTCCGCGAAGCCGGGTTGATAGCTGCGTTTTTGGCAAATTACAGGCCGGGTGCCGAACTCGTGCGCATTATCGATAAGTATGCTACTATAATAGCTGAAGATCAGCCAACACCGGAAGAAGAAATTGGTCGACCGGAAATTGACAGGGGACCCTTACAAAAGATTCTGCTGGAATCATTACAACCCGGTACTGTTACCTGGGATTGCAATTTTGATACCCTGTCGCAGCAGGACCGTGGCTGGAAACTCAGGTTTAAAAACGGCACTACGGCATTTGCCGATCTTGTTATCGCTGCGGATGGGGCCAACTCAAAGCTCCGGCCATATGTAACACCTATAAAACCTTTTTATTCCGGTATTATGGTGGTTGAAGCTTCGGTATACAACTCAGAAACGGCAAGCCCGCGGATGCACAAGTTACTGAGAGGTGGAAAGATCTTTGCCTTTGGCGATAGCAAAACCCTGATTGTAAGTTCTAAAGGCGACGGTAGCCTGGTTTTTTATACCAGTTTTAAAGCCGGTGAGGGCTGGCCCAAAAAAAGCGGGATAGATTTTAGCAATAAAGCCCTGGTGTTGGATTGGTTTAAAACCGAATATGATGGCTGGGATGCAATATGGCAGGAGTTATTTGAAAATGCTGCCGTCCCTTTCGTAACGCGTCCTATATATTGCATGCCTTTGGATCAAACATGGGAACCTCTACCCAATTTAACCCTGCTTGGCGATGCCGCTCACTTGATGCCTCCTTTTGCCGGTGAGGGAGTTAATATGGCTATGCTGGATGCGCTGGAATTGTCTGAATGCCTTACAGGTGCAGGTTTTGACGATTTGCAATCGGCAATTGCGGCTTATGAAACAGCAATGCGGGCAAGGGCCACCGAGGCAGCACAGGAGTCGCTCGATTCAGGAGAATTGCTACACTCGCCCGGCGCAATTTCGTTTATGATGAACATGGGAGGCCAAGGCAGTATGCCCGCTGAGTTATAAGTACGTGATATGGCGATTTTTCAATTACAAAGTCTCAGTTCTTCAACTTATATCTTTTATTGAAGAACAGGATCAGCAGGAACAATATACCTGAAATAAACAGGGTGCTTAATACTGCGATCCATAGCCCAACGTCATAGGTTCCTGTCCAATTTTTATCGGGTACTGGCTTAAGCAGCGCCCTGTTCGCTCCATCCAAACCTGTAATTGTATGTAATAAGATATTTGATATCACATGTACGCTTATTGCGGCCCACATGGAGCGAAAAAGCACGAACGACAGGCAAAATACAAGAGAATAACAAGCTGTTGTCGTAACCATTTTTAAACCATAAAGATTAATTCCAATGCCTTGCAGGTGAAATAAGCCAAACGGTAATGCCATTATCAAAGCTGCCTTACGCCAATCAGCCAGCTGGCAGCATATGATGAAGAGAAAACCTCTGAACATTAATTCCTCTAACGTATTGCCTGACAAGTAAGAAACGCTCTCCTGCAAAACCCGACCAGCCCCAATTTGACCGGGCACAAAATGATAAGGGGCATATATAAATAACAAGCCGGCAATACAAAACATCACTACCGTGCCGATGAGTGCTCCGCCAAGTATCCCTGGAATTGTTTCTTTAGTGGTAGATAATCCCAACGCCTTTCCAGGCAGGCCATTTTGTTTTAGTAAACGGGAACTAACATAAATCAAAGCCAGGTCGGCTGTCAGCGTTACTGTTATGCGAACTAAATATGGGATAAGATTTTGAGAGGAAAATGTTACCTGCCCTAAAATATTTATCCCCCAGGCAACTGCCGCTAATGGGATAAATATTAATACCGAGCTTAGTTTAAATCTAAATTCGGGTTGCCTTGTAAAATAGGTTGATGCCAGCGGCTGAAGCATTTTACAATTTAAAAATTGAGTTGCTATTTAGAGTGTAATATTGAGGCTATGTTACACACTTAAGCTCCGGCCATTTTAAGCTTTCCTCCTGGCAGAGACTTCACTTTTCCAATTTTATCAGCGTAACTTTCCTACACCATGAAGAAATTTTGGTGCTTTATTCATTACCTGGTTATAAGCTTTGGTATTTATACACATATAAACATAAGCATCCCAACCTAAATCGAGAAAGATCAGCCGTTGATCAATTGTTTGCAGATCCTTATCAAGTGATTTCAGCAGGCCAATTATAAATTGCTCATCCCGCAGTTTTTTATTACTTAAGTTATTACGAAAAGCTGCTGCATTTTTCCATACCGGCTTTTTCAATAGTGTTTCTAGAAAGGCTTCTATTTCATATTCGTTTTCTTCTCCCTTCCAGTCTGTCATATAAACAAGGTTTTTGGAAGACGCAAAAAGGTATAAGATCTCTATCGGTTTCAGATCTTTAAAATCAAACTGGTTATTGCTTTTTATCAATTCATCATTTTGTATCCGAAAAGCCTTTAGATTACGGGCATACAGATTTTTAAATGCTATGAATTCAGCATAACTATCACCCAAAAGATGTTCGGTCTCGTTTAAAAAATCCTGTTGTTCTGTCGATTTTCGCTTTTTAATAACCAGGTCGTATACAAGGGCGGTGACCATCATGGTAATAAATATGATAGTGACCCATGTCGTACTTAATGACTTTATTAAGATCCCGAATAAGTAAACAATTCCAATTAATATAGCTATCGACAATACTATTATAGCCAGAATTAATTTTGCTGTGATTTTGATCTTCATTTGATTTGCCGCCCATCCGGATGCCGCAAAACTAATTTACAAAAGTTTGTTTAGCGAAAAACTCCATTCAATAAATAGTTAAAGGTTTTTTACAATAGCCGACATTAGTCAACCTGATCTGACCTTCAGTTTTTTGCCCGATCCCTCAATTACAAACAAACCAGCTATCGGCAGCCTTTCGAAGTTCGCTGCAATCCAGATTGTTGTCAGAGGCCCAGGCGATAATCCCATCAGGGCGGATCAGTACGGCGCTCAAACCTAATTGCTCCTTCGCACTGCCCGAAACATACTTGATTTGATCGCCATATTCTCCCGCCAAAGTTTTAAGAGAAGCGTTCCTGCCAAAATCAAGCAGAACTCCCCGACCATCGCGCATCAGTTCGCCAATCTTCGTACCATCCTCCAATTCAAAATTGGGAACGCTGCGGCCTGCTAAAGGTTGGTTGCTGCCAAGATCATATTTTGAGTTAACACCCCATACCCGCCCTGCAAAATAAGTAGCACCATCGCGTGTGTCCATAAGGTCGCGGATGATTGAATTCAGCGCGCGGGCATCGGAGTTCGGCTTCATGATCGCAACCTGGGCGCGCGACCAATCCAACACTTGTTCACCAATTGGGTATCGTTCGTCATAGTAACTATCAAGCAAGCATTCCGGCGCTTTATTTTGGATGGTTGCCGCAAGCTTCCAGCCAAGATTCATGGCATCGCCCAGCCCGAGGTTAAGCCCCTGTCCGCCCAGCGGCGCATGAATGTGTGCAGCATCGCCGGCTAAAAGCACCCGTCCGTTGCGGTAGGTTGTGGCCTGTCGTGCCCTGTCAGTCCAGGTAGTTGCAATATGCAGGGCGCTGATGGCAACATCGGTGTTCGAGACGCGGCGCAGCACCTCCTGCACATGTTCGAGCGTAATTGGCCTGTCTGAACCATGAAATGCCCCGCCATCGAAATCCTGGATCACCACATAGCCTGGCTGCGATTGCAGGTACATACCCGCTGCTGTTACGTTTCGGCCAGGGCTTAGCTTCTCCGGGTCGACAATGTCAACCCGGGTAGTATAGCCGGTAAATTCAGGCTCGGTACCGGCAAATTCAAAACCGCCTGCCTTGCGAACAACACTCCGGCTGCCATCGCAGCCCACGAGGTATTTGCCTTTAAAAGATTGCTCGCCCGACTGAACTGTTACCCCGTCCGCAGTTTGATGGAAGCCGGCAATGGCAAGCCCACGCCTGATTACTACCCCCAGGGCTTCAGCGCGGCGGGCTAGCACCGTTTCAAGCTCCTCCATTTCAGAAATCAAACTGGTTTCGGTAGAGCCTGGCAGGCGATAGGTCCATTGCGAGGTATCAATATTACCTTCAAGAAATGGAATGCCGGCAAAGTGGCCCACCTGCCGGCGAGGCCCCTGTACAACATTTTGGTGTGGATTTTTAAGGCGCTTATGTATCTCCAGTTGCTCCAGCAACCCGCGGCGATAAAGCGTTTCGATAGTTGGAGCCGAAAGTCCGCGGATCCCGAAAGGAAGCTGCTTCAATGGTGAATGCGGGTCCTCGGCCTTTTCCAGCACAAGTACTGAACATTTTGCCAGTGCAAGCTCACAGGCGAGGAACAGGCCTACAGGCCCTGCGCCGGCAATAATTACATCGTAAATAGTATGATCTTGTTCGGATTTATTGTTTTTAAGTGTTGCTTTCATATAGAATGATTGAAAGCACAAAATTCCGGAATACTGCTGCGCTAGGATTGTACAAACGCGACAAAATCCTCGCTTAAAACAGGCTTCCGCTTCTTAGCCTCCCGTGCGAATGCTGCCGGCGTAGTGCCGCTGTAGCGTTTGAACTCCCTGCTCAGATGGGATTGATCAGTATAGCCAAGTTCATGAGCCAGGCCAGCAAGATTGGTATTAGGATCAAGCCATAATTGGTTTCGCACCTGCTCAAAGCGGATCAGGCCCGACACGTCCTTAACCGTATAGCCGGACGACTGCTTGAAGTTCCTTTCCAGTGTACGGACCGTGGCATGAGCCGCCTCCGCTACCTGGCTTACCGGCATAGTACCGTTTGCCGCCCTCATTGCAACTCCCGCTTTGAATAGCATACTGTCGGCAGTAATCCCCGACCGCGCCTCCAGGGAATATTGCTTTACCACATCCAGCGCTTCATCTACCCTGCCTGCTTCGATACAATTACTCAGCGCGGGTTGCAGCCGGGCAATAGGGTGTTCAAAGGTGCGTACGCCATCCTTACCGGGCTGCAGTCCGAGCAAATCGAATACAGTCCATGGGAAGCACCTGACGCCAAGGATCTCCAAACGTCCCTTTGTGTAAAAAACAGCAGGCTGATTGAGCAGCCCCATCATAAACGGCGATGGCAATGGCTGCAGGGTTTCATTGGTATAAATACTGCAGCCGTTTCCGAAATGAAAGATAATTTCAGCGTAGCCATCAGGCTGTACCTCAAAACTTGATGCTGCTTCTCCAACTTCTCTCCTGTTATACCAAAAACACTTTATGGTATCACGGAGCTCTTCCGGAGGGGTAAATTCCTGGTGATGCATTTTTAAAGGTAGCACATTCACCTTACAAGCGATAAAAAAAGAAGCATTTTAGCGTTAGGGTTGTTTAGTAGCCCATACCTGCCAGTTTTCGAACTATTTTACAGAAGGGTTCGATTCCTCGGCAGCTACCTTGAAAAGGCTCAGGCAGGAAGATTTAGGCATTTTCGTTGATTGGATGCGCATCGCCAACGGCATACCTTTTCTTCCATATCATAAAATTCAACACAAATTTTTTCTTTTGTATCAATGAGCGCCAATCGATAAATAAAATGGCAGACAGAAAAATCAGGCCTACTATCAAACTGGAAACAGACTTCCAGGAAAACCCTCCGGCGATTATGCTTTCAGCGTTCGTCGAAACATATTTTCCCAGGTGTACACTAATGGCATCGCTTGTAAACTTACCGACAAAAAAAACAGGCATTATATAAGACATGTTTATTTTTGCCATTCCACTTGCCAGGAACAAAGGCGTAGTGGGCAGGGGCAACAAGGTATACGCAAGGATTGCTACCTGGCCCTTCCATCCCTTTTCCCGCATTTGATCCCCAAGAAATTGAACATCTTCATTTTTTGATTTCCTGAATATTCTATCCGCCAAAAACGGGATATATAATGCAAGCAAATACCTCCCGACAATTGACCCTGCAACGCCGATAACAATAACCCACCAAATATTTAAACCAAAGGCGATTTGCAGAAATACCATGATAGTAAAAGCCGGTGGAAGCGGGAAAGGCACTACATCAAACAGAAACGAACCGATAAAAACCAAAAGATATTGCCACCACATATTTTAAAAATCAACCGTTTATGCTAATTAATTCCGTTCTAAAGGTACAAACGACAATTTGCAGGCAAATGACCAGCATCATTTAATCTGTTGAGGCAGGTCACTTTAAGCAACAGGCCGATTTAGACGGGCGGCAACATCTAGCCTGCGCCATAGTTAAAAATAGGGTTTACAGGGGTTTAGCGGGGAGCTGGCCTCGAACCTACACCTCTATATCATAATTGTTCATTGACGACGGCGTTATACCAAACCGCTGTTTAAATGACCTGCTGAAGTGGGCGACTGTTTCAAAACCACTTTCAAAAGCTATTTCGCTGATCGGTTTTTTGCTACGAATGCTTAATAGGCTTTTACCATATAATAAACGCTTTTCCAATAGCCATTTCCCCGGTGTGGTGTGAAATATAGTTTGAAAATCTCTTTTAAATGCAGAAAGACTACGGTTGCTCAATTGGGCGAACTGCTCCAGTTTTAGATTATAACGGTAATTATCCGTCATTATTCTTTCCAGGGCTAACGTGCCAGGCTCATTCACCAGTGAGCAAAAGTAGGACAGCAGCTCAACATTGCCAGGGTTATCTGCTATGGTCAGGATCAATTCCTTAAACTTTAATTCCAATAAAGATTGAGCGGGTTCCCTGGCTTCACTGAAATATGACGCCATAGAAAGAAAGAAACCTGCCAGGGTTTCGCTGGAGTTTAAGGTGATCACTTGCCTGTACCCAGCGTACTTAACTGGCGCGCTGAATTTTTCGCCAAGGGTTTGGCAAATAAAGTCATCGGGTATAAAGAACAAAACAAGGCAAAAACCTACATCGAAAAATTGCTCCAGTACAAATGCCCCCTTCCGGACGAATACGCAACTGCCGGTACCAATGTCATAAGAACCTTCAGACGTATGCCAGATCTTCCTGCCCTCCACCACATAAAAGAGATAATTGTACTGCGTCCAAAGCGCCGAAAATTTGTTCTTCATCAGGCGCGCTTCGGCCGGGCAGCTAAACACGGTGATCAGCGATTCATTGCAGCTAAACTGACGGTGATAATTCGGGTGCTGCAGCACACTTTCGTACAAATTGATCATTAAACAGCTAAAAACTAAAGTTAATCATTTTGGACTTTAAAGTCACTATTCTGGACTTTTTAGACAAATTTTTCTTGTCCTGCACACTTAATTTTGACATGATAAAACGAACAGAATGGCAATCAAAAGTTTAAATCATTAAATACATGAATCCAAACAAAGCACTATGGGAAAAGGGTGACTTCACCCAAATTGCAGCAACAATGCGCGAAAGCGGTGAGGAGCTGGTTGGTAAATTGGGAATAACCCAAGGCCTTAGGGTACTTGACCTCGGCTGCGGCGACGGCACAACCGCCATCCCGGAAGCCAGGCTTGGCGCAGACGTTACAGGTGTTGATATTGCTGCTAACCTGGTTGAAGCAGGAAATGCACGGGCAAAAACTGAGGGGCTAACCAAATGTAAATTCTATGAAGGCGATGCAACCGACCTTCATGAGTTGAAGGATAGTTCTTTCGACCTGGTGGTCAGCATATTTGGCGCCATGTTCGCACCAAAACCGTTTGACGTTGCTAAGGAAATAGTACGCGTTACCCGTCCTGGCGGCAAAATTATTATGGGCAACTGGATACCCGGAGACCCGACGCTGGTGGCACAAATACTCAAAATTAGTTCGGCCTATGTGCCGCCGCCACCCGAGGGCTTTGTCAGCCCGATGCTATGGGGTATTGAGGAAAACGTGGCAGAACGTTTTACAGCCACCGGCGTCAGGAAGGAAAACATTTCCTTCGCCAGAGAAACCTTCACTTTTAAAGCGCCTTATAAGCCCGCTGAGTTTGTCCAGGTGTTTAAAAATTACTACGGGCCTACTATGAATGCTTTTGAAGCGGCCGAAAAAAATAATAAAAGCCAGGAACTGCAGCAGGAACTGGAAAGGTTGTTCAAAAGTCAAAACACGAGCGATACTGACGGCGCTACTTGTATAAAGGCTACGTTTTTGAAGGTTATGGTAATTAAGTGAAACGGGGAGCAGGCAGATCCGGATCGCATTGCCGGATGGCCTGCTTCCGGCTTTTTTAACTATATTCGGGAATCAATAACCGATAAAATAAACCCATGACCATAACCGAATTCATCAGCACTGCGCCGGCGGAAAGGCAGGCCACCTTAACAACCTTCCACGAAGCAATCCTGGCCAACGACCCGACCGTGACCCCGGTGATAAAACCGATGATGGGCAAGGAAATGATCCTGTATGAAGAACGCTGTTACATGAAATACGGGCTGGCCAGCGTCAAAAACTATATGTCGCTGCATTGCATGCCCATTTATATGAACACGCCCCTTCATTCCAAATACGCGGGCCTGTTACCCAACGCCAAAATTCAGAAGGGGTGTATCAATTTTACGAGTGAGGAGGAGTTTCCGCCCGCGATTTTAACCGCCCTGATTGCTGAATGCTCATCCATCAGCATCGCGGATATGCTGGAGAAACGGAAGAAAAAGTAAGGGGAGCGGCAGCAAAAGCGTTCCATTTTTCCGCACGGAACACGTGGAACACTATGAAACATGCTGATTATTAGAATGTTTCATTTTTGTATAAACCTATTTCAGGACAAGACCTCAAACAATTCCCAAATTAATATGGCAGTTCCCCGATATAATTACCCGGAGGTGAGTAATTAGCCACCACGTAGATATCGCCATTGGCGGCAATTGCCACGCCAACACCAATTTGCGTTGTGTTTTTCCAGACCATTTGCGTGTAATGGCCCGTGCCACCTTTGCCTGTAAATTTTTCGTATTTATAAGCCTTTATTTCGCTGTACCAGTTCTCGGAGGCGTTCAAAGCGGTGTAGCCGCTGCTGCCCATAAAAATATTCTCGCCGTTTTTGTTATCGGGGCGGTGCGAAAATGTATTGGTGCTGGCTAAATGGTCGGCCCATTGCTGGGCGTAGGCTGCAAGTTGGGTGCTCCAGGTGAGGGGCGGTGACCCTACTTCTTTGCGTATCTTATTATGGTGATCCAGTATGCTTTGGGCATCGGCAGGAGAAATTTTTGAGCCGGTTGTGTCTATTTTGCTCTGGGCGTGGCAGAGGGTTGAGATGAGGAGGATGGCTATTATGGCAAAATTTTTCATGACAATTTTTTAGAGAAGTTATTGGTTACTATTTGGACAACCTTTTGCTTAATATATTGTTTGTTAGTTAATTAGTAACATTAAAATACGCACCTTAATTATTGTCGACCCAAATCCAGTAAATTATGGGTGACGGCGTAGTCATACTGTTGTGTGGTCAGGTAAATTACATCGTTAGAGTCTTTAATCTGGTAGAATTTTCCCGGTAAACCATTTTCCTTGGCTAATCCCTTCATGAACGCCGGAAAGCCAGCATCAAGCCACCCATATGCCGTGTGGAACAGATGCGAATGAATTTTACCCTTGGATAAATATTGTAATTTTATGCTGTGATTTATTTTTCTCTGGTTGATTTTTGTCGGAGCAAATGCGCCATGGGTGATTCTGGCCAGATGGCTTAATAAATTGACATAAGGATAATGCGGGCTAATTAAACTTGAATCTAAAGGATAAATTACTCCGGGGAAATTGACCAGCAATTTATTGATAGAAAATAGATTGTCGGCCTCAGCATTGTCGATTGCCGTGCTGATTTCTGCGTTTGAAAGATGTGCGAAAAGTCCAATTTTCCGCCATTCTACTATGGTGCTATCTACCTTTGCCGATGTTAGCGTACTATCATAGCCGTCCATGCTTACAGACATATAAAAAAAATTGGGCTCCTTCATGAATACTTCCGTTTGCTCTGCTGTTAGTGCAATAAGGGCAAAGTGGCGAAAATGATCATCTGTGGTGGTGCCAGGACCAAACATGACACTGTGCAGTCTGAGCGGTGAATGCTGATCTGTTAAAACCTTATTGAATATGCGGTCGAAGTCCTCGATAAAAATGTCCTTAGGGCTAATTTTTCCCTGCTTGTTTTTGTAGTTATTAAATGCGAGGCTGGTATGTTTATAAATTTGCCCCTTGCAAACTAAACTGACCTTGAACCGGACTCCGGGTATAGAAAATGAAGTATCCGGTATTGTTGTATAGCTAAAATTGGTAAAATTAAGACTGGGCACCATTGATGCCATATCGCGATGTATCTGCTCGAGCCAAACATCCGGGTCGTCGGGGTATTTTGCCAGGTCAAATACCCTATCCAACTTGCAATAATCATTTAACTGAAATGACGACTCTATTTTACCATCCCTGATATCGTTCCCCAACCGTACAAAAGACGAATCACCAATAACCCCACTTGTGTGCAAGTCTTGCACAACCGGCAGTAATTTATTTGGCGCAAGCTGCTCCAAACGTGAACTCATTTCTGTCAAAGTGCCGATCATTTGCAGTTCAGCCACATAGTGGCCACTGTCTATTGCTTTTTGTGTGTAGGTATATACCCTATCAGTTAGTAAGCCCGCCTTCTTAATTTTCTCCAACAAATTACGAAGTGTCGTATTAATGCTATCCTGACTTTTTTTATTGAGATGGCTTTCACCATACGAAAGCATAATTCCCGTTTTATGAGGATTTATATGAAATGTTTTTTGCATCATGATGCTTTCCATACCTGCGAGAATTGCAACACGATCAGAGGAGTGTCCGCCATATTTAAACTCCTTTAGTAACGTTGGCCGCTGCTTCGCAGTTATAACGCCATATTTAACAAGGCTATCAACAGTTGCATTGCGCGACTGCCCACAAACCATGTTTAACAAGCCGAAAAAAAAGATCAGGACGATAAGGCAACGTTTCATAACAGCAATGAAGATAAACATTGTTAAATGAATATCAATGAATAGCTTGCATGCCAAATGAGGAAGTTTATTATTTCAAAAACTTTGCTAACGAAGCCGGCTACTTTACAATGCAAAATTTGTATTTTTAATCTGTTGTTGAATTGGCTTGTCAATTACCTATCGCTTTGTTAACTGTCAGCGGGCCACAAACGACGCGCTATGCGGCAGCTACAAAACATTTGCGGCAGCTGGGGGGAGGCTTACGGCAGCGAGGGGAATTGATCATTCATAGGGTACATGATTCACATTATTATTTCGGGCGTTTAGGCACAAACTAACGAGGCCAGCAAGCTGCCGTTTTTCCTGAATGAAAAAAATTAAAACCCTTTCAAGTCCGCTACTATTAATGGAAGAAATACAGAGTTCGGAAAACAAACAATTGCAAATGGCTCTTTTTAAACAAAGGGGCCTGGATGCTTATTTGAATCGTGATCTCTCAAAATTTCAGGAGCGGTTCGAGACCCTACAACTATTGTTGGATAAACCTGCTAACAATGATAATTATGAACAGGCGTTCAGTATATTCTATGATATCATTGACGCTGTACCCCTGTTATATAATGAACTAAACGGTTCTGATATTTTCAGAGCACAAACGAACAGGCCTAATGAACTATTTGATTCCCAATCACGAATCTCCTATAATAAGACCTATCCCAAGCTTATTGCTCCCGGCAAATTCAATGTTTGGTATGAACCTATGTTTTATGGTTGCCTTCCATACAGACCTGTAAATGACAACGAATACCTGCCGCCCTATTTGACTGCCACTTTTGAAACTTGCAAAGAATTGAAAAGCAGAACGATTCTGTTGCAGGATTTTACGATTGGTCAATGGAAAAATAAATCCCCTTTTCACGTCATTAATTTATGTTTTGACGACTTTCATTTGGCGCATAATTATGAATTGAAAAGAGCAAATGATGAATATGTAAAAGACCTGACAGAAAATTTAAGTGGCCCTGCAGGGGATTTTGTACACCAACTTTTTAAGTATTATTCGGAATTATGCCGAACCGGAAGTAATGAAGGTTCTTATTATATTTTAACAGCCCTATTCAATGCTATACGCCAATATTATGGTAATGAAAATGCAGAAGTTAATGGCCTAATCAGTTGCAGCGCTGCAACTGATGGGGTTGGTTTAAACATTGTTTTAACTCCAGAAGCAGTCGATAAATATTTATACTTGAATGCCGTCCTTATGTACCGATTCTTTTTGGTGCTACCTGAAGCATTAAAATACGCCGCCTATCCTTGCAGTGAAATCATTTTAAACCACCAGCAAATAGACGATTTCAATTTTACATTTAAGGAGTATTTAATTCCAGCAGAACGGTTTTAAAAAAAGATGAATTTATAATTGCCTACCGCATTTTTTGGCGTATATCATATTTTGTTTTTAATTATTACCCTCACTGGTCGAAGTTTAACAACTTCGACCTAAAATATAACAAGCATTCTGCTTGTCTGTGAACAAAAAAAACACCCGATTAAGCATCCATGCTTAAACGAAAAACAATTGTGAGTGTCCACACTCGCGAGAAATAAATGGGTATCACCGCAACAAAAAAGCCTCAAATCTTTCGACTTAAGACTTTCTATTAAGTTGTAGCCGTTACTGGACAATTCTCGAACTATTTTATGGAAGAATTATCTATTTTGGCCAAAATTTGGATCATTAAAGATAACGTTTAATTAAATACTATCTCTGTCTGTGATTCTTGGAGGTATTGCTTTAAGATTCTCAAGTTTCGAGCCTTTTCCAAGCATTTGATTTGCGGCTCTAAAATCGCCACTATGAAATAAAGTTTTCATGATATCTCTGCCAACATAACTGTCCCAGTTGTTATTTATTACGGTAAGCATTTCATTAAATAAGATAGAGTCTGAAAAATTAACTTGTTTATCTTGCTCATCTTTGTTTACAATAATATAAAACTTAGAATATTGAATCTCAGGTAGAAATATTCGACAAAATACATGAGGAATAAATAAATAAAGCATTAAAGCATCATTTTTGTTATCTGTAAGTTTTTCAATTTCATCTGCAATTCTGTCCGGATCTTGATAGTTCAAAAAACAAATATCTACTGCTTTTTCAATTATCTCTTTATAAATCAATTGCTCATCTTTATTTTGACCAAATATCTTTTTTAGAAATTCCATAACGTATTATTTGCAGGAAAAGTAAAAAATATAATCCAATAAAAAATCTCTCACTGGTCGAAGTTTAACAACTTCGACCTAAAAAATATAACAAGCATTCTGCTTATCTGTAAACAAAAAAGCCGCACTCTGCTGCTGCAAGTGATTTTCCGATACCGCAAGCCTTCCGGCTTTTGTTCCGCAAACGGGTAGCCCGCTTTGCTAACGAAGCGGGCTACTTTATAATGCATAATTTGTATTTTAAAGCTGTTGTTGATTAGGTTGTCGCTACCTATCGCTTAATGGCCAAATTCCTGCACCCAATAACCTCACTGGTCAAAGTTTGGCAACTTCGACCTAAAATATAACAAGCATTCTGCTTGCCTGTAAACAAAAAAAACGCCTGTTAAGCATCCATGCTTAACAGAAAAACACTTGTGAATATGTACACTCACGTAAAATTAATAGATGCTAAAAAACAAAAAAGCCTCAAATCTTTCGACTTGAGGCTTTCTATTTAAATGTAGAGGGAACGCGCGAAATGTCGAATTTTTAGAGGATTTGAAGGCGATTGTAAATGCAACAGATAGGTTATCTTAAACCGAAGGTTTCTACAGTCCAAGCAAGAGGTTTAGAACAACGTGGGGTTATATATGCCTACCCGGTAGTTTTCTCATACGTACCCGGTCAAATAGACAGCCACTGATTGGCAACTTTATATACATCGAAGCCATATACTACCAATCAGTTTTTAATTCGGGGCAAAAATTGTATTTCACTTTCATTACTTAATTCAATGCCCGGCTTTCCCTCGTACTCGATCACTTTTCCAACCACTCGCAGCCGTCTTCCTTTGTAAAACGCTACCGGATTAAAATTGTTAAGATTTTTCCCCTTAATTAAAATTGTAAAATCCTGATTAGGGTAATCCGCACCTATGAGCAATGTCTCTAATTTGTTGGCTTCAACTATCCTGAAGCTCACAACCTTACCAGCTGTAATTACTGACTTGTTGATATAGTTGCCTAAATCCTTTGAATCAGCTTCTATTAACCCCCGTACCTCAAAAGCGCTATTGTCATGCTTAGAAGGCAGGACATCCGGAAGGGCGCTTATTTGTACAGTCGGATTCATAAAGCTCATTTCATGCTTAATATATCCCTCCCCACGGGGTTCAATTAAATAAATAGGAAAATCCCTCGCATAATTATTGCGCTCGATCTGCCTTGCCAGTGCTATGAGCGTATCAAGGTTTGCTAATTTTATGACCCGCAGTTCTTTTTTATTAATCCGTGCAGCGTTATCTTTGTTTACAGCGTCATAAAAAAACGTCGGCTTTCCGTGATTTTCAAGACAGGGACATTGAATAGCAAAGTATTTATACCGACCGTCGGTAGTTAACTTCCACATTCTGTCATTTCTCGGGGTATTCGCTGTATCTAACAAATAATATACAGGATTGGTGTTTTGTGTTTTCTGTGCGAAGCCTTGGACGACTGGGAACAGCAGCAGCATAAAAAGTATTTTTTTCATGATTTATGGATTACATCCGCTAGTTGGCAATTTCCCTAAAGCTCCGGTCGCGCTGCCAGTAACGGTTAAGTTATTTATATAAAACGTATTAAGTTGGGCATCTGTAATCCCATATTTCGTTTTTATCGAGGCGGCTGCCGCCTGCAAGCTCGCAGTTTCCGCGGCCGTAGCGCTACTATCAGACGTAGTTAGGCCATACAGCATTGCGCTTGCATATTCTAAGTCAGTATGAGCGCCGTTATCCCAAGTCTTTAACGCGCCAACCGCTTTATCAAAATAATCGGTCATCATTGCAAGATGGCTTGAATAATTAGGAGGAAGGCCATTTAGGAAAATCCAGGTGTCAAGTCCGTATAGCCAAGAATCTCCTGTCTTGTAGCCATTTTTTAGTCCGTCCATTGCAGTATTAACGCTATAGTTTATATAAGCGTGTAGCGTCTCGTGTATAGCTGTCGCCGCAATCAATAATTGGGAGCTATTTTTTAGCATATTGGTATTAAGCGTTATTATCATTGATTGGCCTATGCCTGATGCTGGGTCTTCAGCTGTTTGTCCAAGCATATAAGAATTATTGCCCCCCAAGGGACTATAGCTATTCCAGGCCAGATTACCGTCTTGCCAAGTAAGATCCGGTCTCTTTGAAGTAGTAAAAACCTTCGTTAAGTCTGAATAGGTGCCAATTTGACACAAAGTATTAATTATCAAGGCGACAGCACAAGGAAAATGTTTTTTTAGACTGTCTAGTTTAATTGTAAAGCATGGAACCGGCGGTGTATTTACAGAGCAGGGTGTTGATGTGCCGGGAAGTGGCATATAATCTACTTTTAACTTGCCGCTATTAATAGCGTCAATTGTTGATGGCGGCATAACGCAAGGCGAAGTTGTCGGAATGCCTATTGTAGTGCCTGGGGGACAAGGGGGAGGTGGGGTTGATGAAGATGTGCCACCGCCGCCACCGCCGCCGCCGCCGCCGGTACTGGTACCGCCGCCACTGGTACCGCTGCCACTACCTCCATTAACACTGCTGGTACAGACAGTGCCCCAGAATGTCCAGGGGCCAACGGTCGAGGTGCCATCCGTGTAATAAATCGTTACTTGTTGGTACCAGTCTTCGCAAGTCTCCACAATATCGTCTGGCTTTAAATTTCCGTTACTAACGCTTTGTGTCTTTTGTCCACCTGTTTGCTGCGTTGTTGTTGCGGGTGTAACTAACTGCCCGTTTTTGTAGGCGTAGCCGCCTAAGTAATCCCCTTTCGGCGTAAAATATATCGCTAAACCACTAAAATCAGCATCCTGTTTTCGGTAAGTGTTATGAGCTAATTTGCTTAGGTCATTCTTTACGTAGGCCGAATCTGCAAAGATTGTTAAAATATACGCCTCATATTTTTTACCGTCGTTGAGCAGCAGGTAATAGCTGCGGCTATAGGCTTTATTTAAGGTTTTGTTGCCAATTTTAACCGTTGAGCTGAATTTTGTAGCAAGATCAACCGGGATTTCAATTACGTTTTTATTGCCGGCAATATAACTTTCGGCATGCTGCCAGTCAGGCTTGATCAGCTTGCTTAAATCGCGGCTGTCATTGAGGCTTTGGGTAACCAGCGAGCCGCTAGTAGGAACAGACGAGGGGTACGAGCTTTCATACCACGCCTTGGCCTGGGCAATGTCGCTTGGCAACAGCGAAGCGCTTTTACTGTCGCGTTTGCAGCTGTTAATGATACAGACGATAAAGAGTATAGCTATTACAACAGTGCCTCTTGAAAAAATGGATACAGGACGATTTGCTTTCATGTGTGAATACGGAGTAGGATTAAGTTACTAATGTAATTAAGTCTAACCATCTTAAATGTCATATTTTTGTCACAATTTAATTATTAGTTATAGATTAATCATTATTAAACAATTGTTTTCCAATTCATATTCCAAATTTTATTTGAACCAAAACTAAGATTACTCCCACGACAATATCTAAAATAAACATGGCTATTTCAAAAGGTTTAAATGAGTCTAACTTTTCAGAATGCCCGCCACTGGTCGAAGTTTCACAACTTCGACCTAAAATATAACAAGTATTCTGCTTGTCTGTAAACAAAACTCCACCCTTTGCTGCTGCAAGCGATTTTCCGCTACCGCGGCCTTCCGGCTCTTGTTCCGCAAACAGGCAGCCCGCTTTGCTAACGAAGCGGGCCACTTTATAATGTAAAATTTGTATTTTAAAGCTGTTGTTGATTAGATTGTCGCTACCTATCGCTTAATGGCCAAATTCCTGCACCCAATACCCGTTATAGCTATAGGCGCCCATTTCTATGTAAAGTGGATCCATCATAGCCTTGCAATGGTCGTCACTTTTTTCCCAGGCAAGCATTACATCTCCTATTGTGGCATATCCTTCAGCAATATTTTCGCCTACGTACTGCCCGGTATAACCGATGCTGATCGCCCTTTGTATGGGCGAAGTCCCCGCCGGCGAAATGTGGCTGAAGTAGTTATTGGTATACATGTCGGTAGCATGCGCTTGCGCGGCGGTAGCAAGTACGCTGTTCCATGTCAGTTTTTTTACGGGTGGCATAGAATCCTGCCCGCATTTACATCCACGGCTTCGAAGCTTGTTTACAGAATCCAGCATTGACAACTCGATTTTGCCACTTTTTCCTGCCTGATCTTTTTTGCACGAATAGAGAATAAAAATGCAGGAAAGCACAGCAAAGCTTAAAAGCTTAACAGGATAAAAATGGTACCTATTCATCATCCGGATGATCCAAACATTTTATTAAAATCCAAATAAACATTAAAATTCTAATAAAACATACCGGCAATAATGGTTACAAGCAATAGTTAACATTTGTAGCCATAAACATAGTTAAACGAGCCATGCTGCGTTAATGCGCGCAAATACATTTGCTTATAAATCCAATATTAACCTTAAATTAAAATCATGGGAATTAAACAACAAGCATTATTGCTATTGGCAATGTCATGCATGGCTTTTGCCTGCAAAAAAAGTTCAGGTAAGCCACAAAGCACCGATCCCGAAGTAAAGGCAAACTGGTCATCGAGCGCCCAATATGGGTCGTGGTCCAACGGCGGGTACACCCTTAACAATGACATTTGGGGCTCCGGGGCCGGGGCGCAGAGTATATGGGCTAACTCTTACAGTAATTGGGGTGTATGGGCTAATCATCCAAATACCGGTGGCATTAAATCGTATCCTAATTCATCAAAATATGTTGGCGTAACGTTAAGCAGCCTTAATTCATGCACCAGCAGCTTTAATTTTACCATACCTGGTAGCGGAGCCTGGGAAGCGGCTTACGATATATGGGATAGCGGCAATCAAAACGAAACCATGCTTTGGTTAAATTACACAGGCAGTGCCAACGGCAGCGGCAATGTTAAACCCATATCGTACAATTATAACGCCAATGGTAATGCAGTACCTGTTTACACCAATGTAAGCGTTGGCGGCCATACCTGGAACGTTTACAGGGGTAACAACGGCTACAACAATGTTTATTCGTTTTTACGCACCAGCAATACCAATTCAGGAACGGTTGATGTTAAGGCTATAGAAACGTGGATAAAAAACCAGGGATGGTTTGGTAATATTACCTTAGGCAATGTTCAGTTCGGTTTCGAAATTACTTCATCATACGGAAACAACGGGAGTGGCTTAAATTTTACCTGTAACAGTTATTCGGTTAGTTATAACTAATAATTAATCAGGATAAGTCTCCCTTTTAACTTTGCCACCGCAAGTCTCCCGGCTTGTGGCCCGCAGAAAGTGGCCCGCTTTGCTAACGAAGCGGGCCACTTTATAATGCAAATTTGTATTTTAAAGCTGTTGTTGATTAGCTAGTCGGCTACCTGTCCCATTATATTACTCCATAATTGCATTGACGCCTGGTCCATTTTTTTTTTGCAGGTCGATACCAAGCTCCTTACTGGATATATCGGGGGTCTTATACGGCAATAGGTTTATAATTGACGAACTGGGTTCAATCAGGTGTGGCATATCCGGTAAAGAACTGATAGCCCTGGCTTAACAAAAGCGATTCTGGGGCTTTATTTTGTAATTTTGGGGGATGACAAATGCGCAACTGCTTGGATATCTTGGCCGCCTGATTCCCCATTCACCGGAAAGTACCGCTACCTTGCTGAGCCATTTTGAGTATAAAGCTGTACAAAAAGGTGCCGCTGTTTTAAACGCAGGAGAGATCTGTACCGCTTTCTATTTCGTAGAAAGTGGTTATCTGAGAACTTATTATAATAAAGCAGGCGTGGAAATTAATATACACTTCCATTTGGAAGGTACCGTCACTTCAGATCATAAAAACGGCAAAGAAGGTATTCCATCGGAATTCACTATAGCGGCAGGAGAAAAAAGCGAAATCTGGATTTTAAACCGGGAAACATTGACGGCGCTTTGCTACGCTGATCCCGGGATTATGGTTTTTGGGAGGGGATTATTAAACCGTATGTTGCTCGACCAAAGTGCGCATAGTAACCTCTTTAAAATGTACACTCCGGCCGAGCGTTACCAGTATATCGAGCGAAATAATCCCGAGTTATTACAGCGCATCCCGCTCTCCAACCTTGCCTCTTTCCTGGGGATGAACCGCAGGACACTTAGCCGTATACGGGCAAGAAAGCAATTTTGAGACTTTTGTCCCACTATCAATACCCTATAATCCGTTAGTTTTGCACAGTTCCTTTTAAGGGAATAACTAAAGGCTATTCGTTATGCAACAAAACACCGCGCTTTTGGTTATGGACATGCAGGCAGCTGTATTGGCCGGCCTTGCTGATCCGAAACCACTGCTAAGCAATATCGCTACTGCCGTTACTCACGCCCGGAACAATAATATACCGGTCATCTATGTGGTGGTGGGCTTCCGGACAGGCGCTCCGGAGATCAGCACCCGGAATAAAATGTTTGGCGGTATGAGGGAAAGATCTTCCGGGATTAACATGGAGGAAATGTTGAAGGTACATCCTGATCTGGCACCAGCGACTAATGAGATCATTGTTGTTAAGCGTCGTGTCAGTGCCTTTACCGGAAGTGACCTGGAAGTTATTTTGAGAGCACAAGGTATTCAGCATTTAATATTAACCGGAATGGCGGCCAGCGGCGTGGTCTTATCAACGCTGCGGGAAGCTGCTGATAAGGACTACCGGATCACCATTCTGGAAGATTGCTGCGGAGACAGGGACGACGAAGTAAAGGGGATACTCATGGCCAAAGTTTTTGTTCAACAGGCGGATGTCCTGAAATTAAACGAGTGGATCAAAGTCAATAGCTAAGCTGTAAGCAACAAACTGGTTATTTTCACTGGGATGTTATCATCATGCTTTTTTTAAAAGTTACAGCTTAATAGTCATATTTCATCAGGGCTGTTGTTTTTTTACATTGTTGCAATATAAATTTTAACGCCTTTTAAACGATAGAATGTTTTCGATATTTTTGACGTAAGGTCTCCAACAAGTTTGCGTAACTTTTCAGCATGAATTATGAAGTTTAGCTGTTTCGCATTATTTATTCTTATTGTTTGTAATTATGAATCCCGGGCGCAGACTGCGGCGAGGGATACATCCTATATTAAAAGTTATAGCCAAAAGATATTGTTGACAGGCTATGTAGCTGACAATACCCTGCCGTTCGCCGTGGGCGGGAAAACTTTTTCGCCCAATAATCAGCTCAATGTCGGTGTAGGTATCGCCATAAAAAATACGGTAATTAACGCACTTTATGATGTCGGGCTGGTACCGTTGAAAGGGGCGGAGTATGGCAAAACCAATATCACTGACCTTCAGGTTCATAATTATGGGACTCATTTGATGCTGGATCTGTTTCTTCAGAAATATAAAGGCTTTTATGACAATGATATATCACATGGAATCTTCGTTTATCCTAATCTGTCATTTACGCAGATCGGCGCAGAAGGATCTTATATTTTTAACGGGAATAAATTCTCAGGCAGGGCGGCTTATGAACAAAGCGAAATACAATTTCAATCTGCCGGCAGTTTTATCTTAGGAGGGGGTGCATATTTATACCGGCTAGGGCTGGATAGCAGCATGTCAATCCCCGGAAACCAGTCCATCCGGAATTTCCAGGTTGGCGTTAATGTGGGATATGGCTATTCCTGGGTTATTAATGACCGTTGGTTATTATCGGGAATGTTGAAATTAGGCGCGAATGCGGAAGATGAACCCGAGTTGTCGGGGGGCGGGAAAACTAAGATATATCCGACAGCCTTTTTACGGGGTAGTTCAGTTTATCAAAAGCCGGATTGGTCAGTCTGTTTCCTGATGTTGATCAACAATAAAACGATTTATGCCTACGATCAGCGATATAGCCTGGCATCAGTGGATCTACAACTGTCCTATACCAGGCACCTCAACAGTATCTTCAAAAAGAAAAAGTCGCGCCAATAGCAGTGACGGCGACGAGTTTTCTTCACGACCATGTTGGTACCTCACTGGTCGAAGTTTAGCAACTTCGACCTAAATATAACAAGCATTCTGCTGTCTGGAAACAAAAAATCCGCTCTGCTTCCGTAAATCCCGCCCGGTTAAGCGACACGCTATCCAACAGCGAGAAGCAATCTCCTAATGATTATAATAAAAGTACTGAATAGTTAAATTCCCTACCTCATTGGATTTAAAATCTGCGGAAACCGGGTAGCCATCGCTGTCATACTGATTGGTGTAAGTATCGCCGGGTAACTGTGGTGCAGTGCTATAGGAAAGATGAACCCGGTTATGGAGGAATGCATCCGGGTACCCATGCTCATTGTCGTTAAGTATAGGTGAAAATAATGGCGGCAGGCCCACCACATTATTAAATGGCGTTTTTTTATCATCATACGTATAGGTTTCAATTGGGGCCTGCCCTCATTTAAATTATTTTACACCTGCCCGTTAAGCGTCCCCGCTAAATATAATCACGTCACGATCAAACAAATCTCCTTATAGTTGTTATACCTGTACAACTCCTGCCTATTAGCGAATCGCTTAAGACTCTTTATCAACTTATCCGGCTCATTTTCATGTAGGGCTCAGGCGTTTACATAACCACCTCCGTAAAATAATTCAAAACAAAATGACAACTATTAAAAATGTACGTCCTGTAAGTGCAGAAGCACTTTTCCATATTTTGAAAAGTGACTTCGCCAATGAGATCAATAATAAACTGGATTCCAGCCTGAGCATAGAATACGCCCACGTGTATGACGTGATCAATGTTTACTTCCCGGAAATTATTGAGGGCACGGTATTTACCATTATTGTTAATGAGAATGAGATAGAGCTATCAAATAACGGTGATATTACCGAATACAATACTGACTTACTTGAACAATACCTCCACGACTTCCTGGTTGAAAAATGCAGTTAGGAGACGCGCGGTCCGCAAAACGAACAAACAGAAATTAACCGCCTTTAAGGCAATGTTTAAAAATAAAAATATCATGGAAGAAAAAAGGGAAGATAATTCTGTTATTGATCATATAAGGCAGCTTACGGAAAAGGAAGAGCATTTATACAGCAAGCCTGAACCCACTGATCAGGATATTGAAGACATGCACACCGTTAAATCTGAACTTGACCAGTATTGGGACCTGCTGCGTCAGCGCCGGGCCTTCCGGGATGCAGGTGAGGATCCCAACAGGGCGCAAATGCGGTCTGTTGATACTATAGAGCGTTACAAAAAGTAGTGAGTAGCTGATATATTGACTTCCGCCATCTGTTGCATATGCCCGGGTTAGCATATTGAATGGATTAGGAAGTTATATTTCTGTTTCCGACTAATATCAATAGTATGATTAATCAAGATCAAAAAATTAAAAAACTCATTAAGCTCAATGATGAGTTGGAGAATTATTTCAGAAATACGATCATTCCGCAATTATTTGTAGATAGTAACCTGATTTTAAGAAAATTCACCCCCCCAGCCATGAAACAGTTCTCCCTGAAAACTGATGACGTGGGAAGAAACATCGACGACATTAAAGATAATTTTCGCTTCCCTACCATAGTGGAGAATATTGAACAGGTTATCACCAGCAATGAGATCCTTGAAAAAGAGATCCAGACAACTGATCTGAGGTGGTATCAGATGAACATTATACCCTATGTTATTACGAAAACTAAAAAAACGAATGGCGTAATCATCACGTTTGTTGAAATAACAGCGCGGATCAAAGACCTGGTTGACCAGGAAATGCTCATAGCTGATCATGAAACATTGCTGGATACCATATCTCACGATATTAAAGGCCCGTTAACCAGTTTGCTGCTGACGATCAATCAGCTCAAAAAGGTTTCTACCGATAAGTCCAAAGCATTTTTTATGTTTTTCGGAATTTTAGAAAGTTCCGTTAAAAAAATGCAGGTCATTATAACAGAGCTTACGGATGCCGGCAAATTGAAGCATAAATACAAAGCAGAGGAAGAGCTGTTAGATTTTGAAAATGTCCTGGAAGACGTCCGTCTTACCCTGGCCGGAACGATCATGGAATCAGGCGCTGTAATCAACACCAACATCAAAGTGTCCCAGGTATTGTTTTCCCGGAGAAAACTCAGGAGCATTGTTTATAACCTGGTAAATAATGCCATTAAGTTTCATTCGCCCGGTTGCACTCCAGAAATAACAATAAGCACGAAAAAGGAGAAAAAACATGTCGTGATCAGCGTAAGGGACAATGGTATTGGCATAGCGGAAGGTAAACATAAGGATGTTTTTGCTAAGTATAACCGGGTAGGAAATACTGTTGAAGGTTCGGGTATCGGGTTATACCTTGTTAAGGAAATAGTAACCAATTCAGGCGGAAAAATCGTGCTGAAGAGTGAGTTAGGAAAAGGCTCTGAATTCCAGATTTACCTGGCCGCACAGTAATCACAATTAAGCCTATCGAAATAAAAGATAAGTTTGGATTCTCCGATTCCCACCCAGCTAAGCGTCCACGTTTAACCAAGACACAATTGCAAGTGCCCACGCTCGAGCAAAATGAACTAATATTACCGCAACAAAAAAGCCTCAAATCTTTCGACTTAAAGCTTTCTATTTAATGTAGCGGGGAGCAGGATCGAACTGCCGACCTCAGGGTTATGAATCCTGCGCTCTAACCATCTGAGCTACCCCGCCGGGTTATTATTATTGATGGTTCCGAAAAAGGTTTGCAAATATAGCAGAAATTCGCTTTCTTTAGAAAAAATGTTAACATTTACAGCTTTACTGGTATTTCAATTATAAACCCAAATGTCTGAAAAGAAGAAATTTAATATCGAGTATGAAATAAAATCATCTCCGCGGATACTGTATAGCTTTCTAAATGAACCCAATGGCCTCACGCAATGGTTTGCCGATGACGTAAGCGTGCGCGACCAGGTTTATACCTTTACCTGGGATGATGAGCAGCAAACTGCCAAGCTGATTGCCGTAAAAGAAAACAAATTGGTGCGCTTCAGATGGGTCGACGATGATCCATCGTACTATTTTGAGATGGAAATCATCCAGGATGAGCTTACCAGCGATGTCGCCCTCAGCATAACCGACTTCGCTACAGACGATACCCTGGCCGAGCGTAAGCTGATCTGGGATAACCAGATAAAATACCTCATCAGTACCTTAGGCGCATAAAGAAATTTAATTATTCTACTTTTGTATGGTAAACGCCACATGTGCCGTTATTAGAGCGAAATAGCACATGACGGTGCCCCGTTCAATTTATTTGGGGACAGCGTTTTAGCCAAACAGGTTGCATTAATGAAGAAAATACATCTTTTAGTACTAAAATCCTTTATCAGGCCTTTTATTGTCACCTTCCTGATAGTGATGTTCGTGTTGTTGATGTTATTTTTATTCAAGTACATCGACGATCTGATCGGCAAAGGCTTTGAGTGGTATGTTATCCTCGAGCTGATGATGTACGCTTCTGCAACCAACGTGGCCATGGCACTGCCCCTGTCTGTGTTGCTATCCTCCATCATGACCTACGGCGCCCTGGGCGAAAATTATGAACTGGTAGCTATTAAGGCCGCAGGCATTTCATTACGGCGCGCTATGTACCCAATGCTGGTTGTGATCTCGGTTTTAAGCATTGCCGCATTCCTGTTTTCGGATTATATGCTGCCGATTGCCAATCTTAAGTATTTCTCGTTGTTATATGATGCCCGGCAGCAAAAGTCGGCTAATTTTTTGCCAGAAGGAGTTTTCAGCAATAGCTTCCCGGGGTACACCATCAGGGTAAACCGGAAAGACCCCGACGGGCAAACCCTGCACGATATTATGATCTATAACAAAAATGCAGCCCAAACCAACACCGAGGTTTTAATTGCAAAGTCGGGCAAAATGTACCGGACGCCCAATGGCGAGTTCCTGGTGCTAAAGCTCACCGATGGCGTAAAATATTGGGAAGATAAGGGTGAAAATAATTTTAACTTTCGCCAAAAGCTGATCCGTTACCGGTTTAAGGCCACTGAACAAAAGTTTGATATTTCGGGTCTTAAAATGAAACGTACGGATGAAGCCGAATTTAAATCAGCCTACCAGATGATGGACCTGGGGCAGTTAAAAGACAACCAGGGACTTACAAGCAGGCAGATTGATAGTGGCGCCCGGGAGAACTTTAAGCTGATATCCGCCTATATAAAATACTTCACTACACAGGCCGTAAGTGATAAGAGTAAAAAAAATACGAAGCCGGTGATTGCAGGGGCTCCCCTTACAGGCTTAAGGGATTATGAGCAAGTGGCCGCAATTGCAAATGCTACAAGCGAAGCCAAATCTATCCAGGACCTGCTAAAGAACCGTGCCGACAGGGATGCCGAGCTTCGCAAAAACGTGCGCAGGGCCAAGCTGGAGTACCAGAAAAAATTCACTCTTTCGGCCGCTTGTATTGCGTTGTTTTTAATTGGGGCGCCGCTTGGTGCCATTATCAGGAAAGGGGGCCTGGGCCTGCCGGTAGTGGTTTCAGTTGCATTCTTCCTGATATTCTATATCATATCCACTATTGGCGAAAAGTCTGTTAAAGATGGGGACCTATCGCCTGTTATCGGCTCATGGATAGCTATCGTTATCATAACTCCCATAGGCATGTTCCTCTCTTATAAAGCTGCTACCGATTCCGTAATATTTGATATGGAACTGTATAAGCGCTTTTTTGCCAGGTTGTTTAAGAAGAAGGCTGTCGTCGGTTCATAGTTGATGGTTCATAGTTCATAGCCGGATTACTTATTAGAAAGGCACACCACAGGCAACCAATTGCCTGATCCAACGTACTAATTTACACAGCAAAGACCTGAATGATCTTATTATCATTTAAATTTGTATAGAATTAAAAAAACGGGGGTAAGAATTAATTCGCAGCATATTTTATCCCCAATTAAGCAGCATACATGTTAAACACAATAGACGAAGCGATAGAAGCTATAAAGGACGGAAAAACCATTATAGTTGTTGATGATGAGGATCGTGAAAATGAGGGCGACTTTTTAACAGCCGCACATAATGCCACCCCCGAAACCATAAACTTTATGGTGCGCCACGGCCGCGGGCTGGTTTGTGCGCCAATTACCAAAAAGCGCGCAAGGGAACTTGAGCTGGAGCCAATGGTTAGCCACAATACTACCTCGCACGAAACCAACTTTACTGTTTCTGTCGATCTGTTAGCTGGTTGCACCACAGGTATTTCTGCGTCTGACCGTTCGAGGACAACCCTTGCCTTAATTGATCCAAGTACTAAACCTGAAGATTTGGGACGCCCAGGCCACATATTCCCGCTGATAGCGAAGGATGGCGGCGTGCTGCGCCGCACCGGGCACACCGAGGCAGCTATCGACCTTGCTGTTTTAGCAGGATTTGAGCCTGCCGGTGTGATCTGCGAAATAATGAAGGAGGATGGCGAAATGGCCCGCCTGCCCGAATTATTGGTGATGGCTAAGGAATTCGACCTGAAAATTATTTCGATAAAAGATCTGATTGCATACAGGCTGGCTACCGAATCATTAGTACACAAAGATGTTTCTGTAAAAATGCCAACAAAATACGGCGATTTTGATATGATAGCCTATACGCAGGCAAATACAGGTGAGAACCACCTGGCGCTTGTAAAGGGCAGCTGGGAACCCGATGAGCCAATATTAGTGCGTGTGCACAGCTCATGCGTTACGGGCGATATTTTTGGCTCATGCCGCTGCGATTGCGGTCCACAGCTGCAAAAAGCTATGGAAATGATAGACAAGGAAGGCAAAGGCGTAATTGTATACATGAACCAGGAAGGCCGCGGCATTGGGCTTATCAATAAGCTTAAAGCCTACCACTTACAGGAGAACGGTATGGACACAGTTGAAGCCAACCTTGAGCTGGGCTTCGATATGGACCAGCGCGACTATGGTGTTGGTGCACAGATATTGCGGAGCCTTGGCGTTTCGAAAATGCGCCTGATGAGCAATAATCCTAAAAAGCGTGCGGGCCTTATCGGCTATGGCCTTGAAGTGGTTGAGAATGTACCGATCGAAATTGCATCAAACCCCCATAACGAATTTTACCTGCGGACAAAAAGAGACAAAATGAATCATACCATTATGCGCGATCATTGATCTTCATCCTCGTCGGGCTTGGGCGCTACAGCTGCCGGCGTTGGGTTGGTTGCTGGGATAGGACTTGGCTTAACCGGCTGCTTCCTAACCTGGCTCCTAAAGATATTCCTGATGAATTCGCCAAAGGTGTCAAAGTCGCGCTGGTAAACTAAACCTATACCATTTACATACTGTTCGGTTAAGTCGCCGCTAATGGTATTTAATGTAGTACTGTTTAAAACCCGGTATGAATATTTTGCGCTCAGGTTACCATCCTTACGGATCAGGTATTGGGCCTCAAAATCCTTGGTGAGCTGGCTAAAATTCGAATTGAACAAGCTGGTGTTATTTTGAAACAGGTCATTACTGCTTGCAGTTGAGTTATTAAATAAACTGCCGGTAAGGATCAGGCGATTCTGTACCCTATAAGAAATCCCAAGGTCATTAAACGACCGGATGTTTAAGTCGAGGTTTTTAATGTTTGATTGCGATATCAGGCTGTTCAGCTTATTAAACGCAAACTCGCTTATCGCCTCTCCTGCTGTGCCCACTACCTGGTTGGTCAGGTTGCTATTGGCCCCGCTCGAAAAATTACGGCGTACGATAATACTCAAAGCCTGCTGGTTACGGTTATTATTGTCAGAAAGATAGGTACTTAGATCATCCTTTATTGACGGATCGAGCGGGAAGTTAAAATCGAAATCGATGTTCGGCTGTAACAGTGATTTGGTGAGGATCAACTCCGCCTGCACCAATTCAAGCGATCTACCCTTCGGCGACTGCGAACCAGCGGCCTGGTACAACGGCTGAATATCAGCACGCACTTCATAAATAGCATTCAGGTTGATGGAGGCATTTGACGGGTTACCTGTCCAGCGGATGGTTCCGCCCTGGTTTACAGTAAAGTTTTTACTGATAAAATTCTTTGCTGTGAACTCAAACTTACCCGATGTAATCAGGAAGCCCCCAAACATTTCGAAATCGCCGAGGCTGTTTATTTTCAATGTTAAATCCTTCGCCTGCCCGCTTCCTTCCAGCACACCATAATCAGTAGTGATCTTAACCACTGTTTTTTCGTCAACAGTCAGGTCAAAATTTAAGGTAACCCCATTAAACGCCAGGGAGCGGGGCGCTGCCTTAGTAGTATCGTTATGGCTAACAAATTTTATAAAGTCGTAATCGCTAACCGTCATTGACGTGTTTAGCGGGATATTGAATATGGTTCCGGCTTCGGTGCTGGCCTTAATATCAATTTTCATATTGTCAACCGGCCCGTGAAAGCTAAACCTTCCGGTTCCGTAAGCCGTTCCATAATACACGTGATTATCCTTAAACGTTGTGTTAAGTGCCATCAGGTTTTTCGCGTCCAAATCTACTTCAATATCAGGGTTCGCCAGGTCATTTAAATCAATCGTCCCGTTTACAGCTCCTGTACCATGTTTGAAATCCCTAAGGATCATATTGTTGACCTTAACTACACTATTGTTCACTTCTAACGTATCTGACACAGTAAAGGGCGTTTTTAAATAATTTACAGTAACGCCTGTGTTATTCAACATAATACTACCATTAAGCTTAGGCTTTGACACCGGCCCGGATAGCTTTAAATTACTGGATACAGTGCCCTTAACATTTGAAACAAGATCCTTAATAAAAGGCTCAAAAATTATAGCCTCGGTTTGGTTCATTTTTACATCGAAGTCCAGGTTGTCCTCTATACCGTGCCCAATTTGATAAACACCCGCAAGGTTCATGGTTTCAAGGCCCTTGTTTGTGATGTTTATTTTTACATCTGCCTGCTTACGGTCATTCCCCAGGGTCGATTCAATTTTAACGTCCCCTACCAGTGTTTTATTCATCGCCAGCGAGTCGATCCCCAATTTGGCATCAATGCCCGGCGTTTTCATAATAGATGTTAGGTTGACATCGCCATTAAGGTGTCCCTTTAACCGGATGCCCGCTGTTTTGGTAAGCTGGTCCAAAGTAGCCATACTGAACTTCTGGAACGTAAGCTTAAGTTTATCAGCCGGGTTATCCGAAATAAAGCCGTCAATCTTAACCTTCTGCTGTCCGTTCGATAACTCAAATCCTTGCACCTGGGTTTTACCATTTAAAAACTTAATATTTACCTTTTCAAGGATTTTCCAGTTTTGATGCTCCAATATTACGTCAGACGGCAGGAGGTGCAGCTGTGCTGTTGTATCGCGGCCAAACTTAACCAGGCCATATAGATCTAACTGGTTTACAGCGTCCTTATCTGATAACTTGACGTTGAAATTAAGGCTGTCATTCTTTATAAAATTACTGATGGTTATATTTTTTATAAACAAACTATCGGTAATATTAACCTTACTTAACGAAAGGTTTAAGTCCAGGAATTTGTCTTCGGTGCCTTCATCAATAATAAAATCATGAAAAACCATTTTTTGATATTTAATGGTTTTGATGTAGGCATTAAGCGTTGCGGTTTTCTTTTCTGAATTGAACTCGCCAACAAACGTGCCCTGGTCGGGAATTTTTAGATCAGGCTCAAAAATAGCGAGCAGCGGATCGACGTTTTTAAGCGTAAGGTTAAATGAAAAATCCTGGGGCCTGGGCGTTACTATCTCTGTTTTTAAAGAGGGGATGTATTTTTTTGCGATGGTTTTAAAGTAGGATGGCAAAGTAGCGAGGTCATAGCTCCCCTTTATGTAACCGTCGGCAACGTCTGATTTAAGGTTGATGGCGCGTTGATTTCCTTTCCCCGTCGCAGATACATATAAAGAGTCAACCACATAATTATTTCTTGGATCAACAACCCTTATTTTCCGTAGTTCAGCTTTGCCTGTCATATTGGCCAAACTTGTACCTGAAAAGTTGACGTTAACCTGGGTGGTTAATGTTACGGTATCATTAATAAGCTTTAGATCACGCAAATGAGCATTATCAATATTCCCGTTAAAGCTGTAAATCGGTAAGACGGGGTTTAAATCGACGCTGCCAGTTCCGTTAAGTTTAATTTTCTTGTCGTTTACCGACAGCTTAGCGCTTGCAACCTGCTTAATAAAGCTGCCGTTTAGTGCCAAATTATGGTAATTGTAGCCTTTAAAGTTCAGCTCACTTATTTTGGCATCAATATTTTCATTTAGATTTTTGAGTTCATCGCCGCTGCCCCTAACATTGGCATTCATAGTAACCCGTCCAAGCGTTTCTTCGTCCAGCAAATCGCCAATATTAAATGCATAGGTAGTCAGCTTACCGCTATATGAGGGGATCCCGGCCTTGTTAATTTTCAGGTTAATATCTGAGTCAAAACGACCGAGTTTTGTTTTAAAAGTTCCGTAAGCCACAAAATCATTTTGCAGCCCTGTAAACCTGCCCGAAAAATTAACGTTGCCGAATTTGGATATGATATCAGGTACCTTAGCGTAACGTTTTCCAACGAAATTACTATACAGAAAATCCAGGTCGGCTTTATTAGTCGCAATCTGGTCGAAATTTAACTCAAGGAAGGTATTATCCCAATCGGGCAGCCCCTTCAGGTTAAAATCACCTCTTATATAAGTGGCTTTGGCACCGGTTATCGTAAGGTTTTTTGCCCTAAGGTTATTTACAAATCCATTTATCCGGCCATCAACTCCCAAATCAAACCTTACATTTTCCAGCCCGTTGGTAAAATAGGCAATGTCTGTCGATGAAATCTTTGACGATTTAAAGTCGCCATCCATAAAAACCTTGTCCTCGATATGAGCACCCACATCATCAAAACTTTTAAACTTCATCCTGAAATAATTTTTCAGGCTGGAATGATTGGTTAATACAAAAAGGTTTTGCGCGAGGATCTGGTTAGAATCAATAGTAGCATCTGCATTAAATTTTTTGAGGTAGAACCCACTTTTTTCTTGCAGCGTTAGATTGGTCACATTCCCTTTAAAAAGGTGGTTAACCAAATCCATATTCTTAATTACAGCGCTAAATTTCCTAACGTCCAGATCATCAAAGTTTATCCCCTTTATCAGGGTATCAACCAGCATGTTCTTAAAACGGAAATGAAAATTATTGATGGCGATCTTTTCGAACTTTACCTGCCATGGTGTACTCTTTGTAGTATCCGGCGGGCCGCTAAGCTTGTCGATAATAAATTGTAGGTTGGACGTACTGTCGCTTTGTTTCTTAAGGTAGGCCGAGCCGTTGTTTAGCTCGATCAGCTTAAAATCAATCACCTTATTCCTGATGCTGCTGATTAAAGAAAAACCACTCAGATTAACCTCCAGTTTGGGTGTGCTTAACAGCGTATCCTTTTGTTTATCCAATACATACAAGCTGTCAAGCTCTATCGAGGTAAAAGGCTGGATATACAACCCGGCGATGCCCACCTTAGTCCCTAATTTCTCTGACAAGTACGCAGTAGCTTTTTTTGCTGCCCATGTTTGTACCGGCTTATATTGAAACACCAACAACAGAATGCTGAAGATCAACAAGATAACCAATACTATACTAAGCGCTATTTTGAGTACTTTTTTAATAACTTTGCCTTTTAGAATTAATTTTGAATTAGTGAGTTAGCGAATTAGTGATTATTAAACACCGTTTGCATCTTAAGGTTTAGCATATGGTATAATAAATCAACCTATCAAATCGCCCATTCACTAAATCAGTCATTCACTAATTAATAACACGTGCCCGTAATACTAGGAATCGAATCTTCATGTGATGAAACCTCTGCTTCAGTTTGTGTGGACGGGGTGGTCCTGAGCAATGTAATTGCCAATCAAACCATCCATGAGGCATATGGAGGCGTTGTGCCGGAGCTTGCCTCAAGGGTTCATCAGCAAAATATTGTTCCTGCGGTTCAACAAGCGCTGTTGAACGCAAAAGTAAACAAAAATGCTGTGGATGCCGTAGCTTTTACACGCGGACCAGGCCTTTTAGGATCATTACTGGTAGGTGTATCATTTGCCAAAGCCTTTGCACTGGCAAAAAACATCCCGCTTATTGATATAAACCACATGCAGGCGCATGTGCTGGCACATTTTATCGGCGATAATAAACCATCGTTCCCGTTTTTGTGCTTGACGGTATCGGGTGGCCACACGCAAATAGTCCTGGTGAAGGATTATTTTGATATGGAAGTAATTGGCCAAACGCTTGACGATGCTGCCGGCGAAGCCATGGATAAAACCAGCAAAATTTTAGGATTACCATATCCCGGCGGTCCGTTAATTGATAAATATGCGCGTTTGGGAAATGCTGATGCTTATAAGTTTCCTGAGCCGCAAATTCCAAATTTTGATTTCAGTTTTAGCGGGTTAAAAACATCCATTCTTTATTTTATAAGGGATAACGTTGCCGCAAACCCTGATTTTATCCAGCAAAATTTGAATGATATCTGCGCATCAGTTGAAAAACGGATTGCGACCGTTTTATTAAACAAACTGCAAAAGGCAGCTAAGGAATACGGAATAAAAGATATTGCCTTAGCCGGAGGCGTATCAGCCAATACTGGTTTGCGCCAGGGACTATTAGCAATGGGCGAAAAAAATGGCTGGCGCTGCTTCATCCCGAAAATGGAATATTGTACCGACAATGCAGCCATGATTGCCATAGCCGGATATTATAAATATTTAAAGGGAGAATTTGTAGGGCAGGAAGTAACGCCGCTGGCCAGGATGCCGATGTGAGAATTGTCGATAGACCATGGACCATAGTCCATAACTATTATATTTCATATTAATAATACAGTCTATGGACTATGGACCATCGACTATGGACTTAACCAAATGAACATACCATCACTTATCTTCTGGATCATTATTGTACTTCCTTTTGTTGCGCTTTTAGCATGGCTTATGAAGCAGGATAAACGTAAGGGCAAAGTTGGGCTTATCGTATTGGCTATTATGGTTGTGGGCGGCATTGCTTATATGTACTGGAAAACCAAGGGTCAATAGTAGACCAGATTAATGGATTTGAGGGATTTTTAAGGATGCTATCTTCAAAATATCCTTAAGGGATCCCTTAAATCCTTCAAATCCATTAATCCTGGTTGTCACAATCTTATTAATAACTTGCAGTTAAGCTACTTAGTTAATAACTTGTCGGTTTAGTTTATAACTGACCTTCTATGATAAGAATTAAACCAGCCAAAACCCTTTTGTTTGCTGCGCTCACCTTGCTTTCCTGTTCAGGATTTGCTCAAGTAAAATTAAGCCCCGAAGTCGAAGCTTCATTAAGCAAAGTTGATACTGCACAATTTAAGGCGGATATTGCCTACCTGGCTGATGACAAACTAAAAGGCCGCGGACCCGGAACCGAGGGTTACCAAATGGCTGTTGATTACGTTGTTAGTCGTTTAAAAGGCGTTGGTGTAAAACCTGCCGGTGAAAACGGCACATGGTTACAAGAAGTAAAATTTCGCAAAGCATTTTTGAAGGACGCCACCGTTTCAATAACCGGGACTAACCCGGCTCTTAAAATTGGTGTTGATTATACTGTATTTCCAAATCCATCCATAGCCAACGTTACTGTAAACGGCCAATTGGCGTTTGCCGGCTATGGTACAAGTGAACCATCTGTTGGTTATGATGATTATGCCGGACTTGACGTTAAGGGAAAAATTGTGCTGGTTGTGCGCGGCGCTCCCGACAAATTCTCGTCTTCCGTTTCGGCACATACCATGAGCCCATCCACTATATTGAAATCCGCAGCCGACCATGGCGCTGTTGGTGTTATTATTTGCTCAACCGACTCAACAGCAAAGATGCGTAACACAAAAGGTGGCTCATACAGCGTTATCGGAAGAGATGGAAAGGTTGCCATTTCGGGAATCTATTATTCCGACCAGGTAAAGGTGCTGGGGATGTTTAGCTATTCAGTGTTTAATACTTTGTTGCAACAATCCGGCAAAACTATGCCTGCGCTTTTAGCTCAACTGAAAGGTGGCACACCTGCATCGTTCACTATAAATTCCACAGCAAATATTGCTTACACGTCAACTTACCAGGATATTTTGAGTTACAACGTCATCGGTAAAATTGAAGGATCAGACCCAAAACTAAAAAACGAATACATCGTGCACAGCGCGCATTTGGACCACCTCGGTATCGGCAAGCCGGTTGAGGGCGATTCCATTTATAATGGAGCCCACGATAACGCATCAGGCGTGGCCAGCGTTTTAGCCATCGCCAAAATTTACCAGGGCATCAAACAAAAACCAAAACGTTCAATCCTTACTGTATTGTTAACAGGCGAAGAACTGGGCGACCTTGGCTCCGGCTATTTTGCATCGCACCCAACCGTGCCTGTTAAAAGCATCGTAGCGGATGTGAATACCGACATGCCAACCATTATCGCACCGTTGCTTTCTGTCACAGCTTTGGGCGCCGAGCATTCGTCCCTTTCCAAACAGGTCGATGAAGCAGCAGGATATTTAGGCCTTGGTGTAGAGCCCGACCCCGAACCAAAACAGGCCCGCTTTACCCGAAGTGATCAATACAGCTTTGTGGTGAACGGCATCCCCGCCCTGCACATCAAATACGGCAGCAAAACTGCCGATGGTAAAAATAACCTGAACGAGTTTGTGGCAAAATGGCGCGCAAAATACTACCACAAACCGCAGGATGACATTAACGGCATTTTTGATTTTGCCGCCGGTAAAAAATACGCACAGCTCAACTTCATAATAGGCTACCTGGTGGCGCAGGATGAAGCAAGGCCGACCTGGAATCCGGGTGATATTTTCGCCTCAAAATAGAAGCAAGAATTCAAGAGCCAGGAATCAAGATAAAAGGATGAGGCAACGACTTTATGACTTCTTAAGTAATAACAAATAAGCATTGAGAAATCGAATTAGGGATTTAAAAGTTCAGCAATTTCAGATTTTCTGATTCTTGCCTCTTGATTCCTGGCTCTTAATTTCTTGATCCTTAACTCTCTAATCTACAGAAAATGCTCAGTGACATTGAAACGGGAACCCACTCCCTCCTATTAAATTTAACGTGCCCCGAATGCGGTACCATACATAATGCTGCGGTTATAAATACGGTTTGTGTTAACGAGGCCTGTAAATCAACATTGTTTGCAAAATATGACCTATCCGGAGGCCTGGATAAAGCAATTTTATCAACCCGCCCCGCTACCATGTGGCGGTATAAGGAGTTGTTGCCGGTTATCGACGAGCGGAACATCGTTACGCTTGGCGAAGGCTTCACACCCATAATCCCAATTGAAAACCTGAAGCAGTTTATTGGCGATAATGCGGTTTTTTGGAAGGATGAGTCCGGCAACCCGACCGGGTCATTTAAAGCAAGGGGGTTAAGCGCCGCTGTATCAAAAGCAAAGGAACTAGGTATTGATACCATCGCCACGCCCACCGCAGGTAATGCGGGCGGCGCTTTGGCTGCATATGCGGCCAGGGCGGATATCAAGGCAATTGTATATATGCCGATACAAACCCCACAGGTTTTTAAGGATGAATGTCGGCTGTATTGCGCGGAACTTATTGAGATTGATGGCAACATCAGCGATTGCGGCCGGCTGGTTAACGAGCAGGCTTTGCTAAACAACTGGTTCCAGGTATCAACCTTAAAGGAACCTTACCGGCTCGAGGGAAAGAAGACCATGGGCTATGAAATTGCAGAGCAGTTTAACTGGCAGCTGCCGGATGTTATCTTATATCCAACCGGCGGCGGCACCGGCCTGATTGGCATGTGGAAGGCATTTGACGAAATGGAACAGTTAGGATGGATCGGCAGCAAACGCCCGCGCATGGTTGCCGTACAATCTGAAAGCTGTAACGGGATAGTTAGCGCGTTCAATTCCGGCCAGCAGATTTCTGAATTTACCGACGGCGGTTTCACCATAGCCAACGGCCTGCGGGTACCAAAACCCTATGCGGATAAACAGATCCTGAAGGTATTACGCGACAGTAACGGAGCCGCACTTACCATCAATGATGCTGAAATGAACGCTGCCGTAAAAGAAATAGCACGCAACGAGGGTATGCTGATAGCACCTGAAGGCGCCGCTCTTTGGCAAGCCTTTAAAAAGTTAAAGTCCAGTAAATGGATCCAATCCGGAGAAACGGTATTGATGATTAATACTGGAAGCGGGTATAAGTATTTGGAGAATCTTCTCATAGATTAATTTCCACCGCGTCATTGCGAGGAACGAAGCAACCTCTACGAAGGACAATCAACGAACCTTTATGGTGATGTGTACTTCCAGCCGCTGAACGATTACCAAAATACTATTGCTTCTTGATTGGCATGTGCAGAGATTGCTTCGTTCCTCGCAATGACGATCTGGGAAAGAAAGTCACAAAAAAATCCGTTAACCATCTTCATGATTAACGGATCTTGTAAATAGATTTTGGTTTGTTGTTTGATCTTTATTTACCGCCTGAAACCTGCATAGGGTTTACACCCACCGACTGGCCTCTTGCTGCTGCTGCATTAACTTTTTGTTTAAAGATAGAGAATTTTGATGGTTCTGGCATTTTGCCCCAGTAATTATTGCTTTCGTCAATATCCGCTGTTTCGCGCATCGGGTCTAACTTAATAGAGGCTACTTCCTTATCCTGTACATAAAATTTAGATACATGCTTTTCGTTTAGCCTCCAGATTTGTGCCGGGATCCGGTCGATTGATTTGGTGCCATCGGCGAAGGTAAACTCAACGATGATCGGCATCACTAAACCACCTTTATTACTAAAATCAAGCTGGTAGAAATATTTACCGGCATACTTGGTTTTATCCTCGTCGGTCATAGCTTCGGCAGTTGCGCTGCGTTGCGGGGTTGCCAGTTCCTTGGTCATGTTGTTAAATTTAATGGTATCAACAGCAGCCAATCCGCGATCATATTTGTAATAAAAATCATGTACCGCGGTATCCTTCTCTACATAAAATTTAATGCCTTTATCTTCGCGGTTACGAATTTTGGAGATATCGTCGAATGTATTAAGGGACGGAGCATCTACTTTCCTTGCCGAACGCCTGTTAAAGTCGGGCATTTTTCCATCAAGGTCAGCCTTGGCCACCTTTACAGAATCAAGTGAAATATCGCAGGCTTCTGTGCCGTAGAACCAGCCTCTCCAAAACCAATCCAGGTTTTCGCCGCTGGCATCGCCCATGGTGCGGAAGAAATCGGCCGGGGTTGGGTGCTTAAATTCCCAGCGTCTTGCGTATTCCTTAAATGCATAGTCAAATAACTGCCGGCCCATAATGGTTTCGCGCAGGATATTCAAAGCCGTTGCCGGCTTGGTATAAGCATTCGGGCCAAAGCGCACAATGTTTTCAGAGTTGGTCATGATTGGCTCCAGCTCATTTTTAGGCAGCTTCATGTAGTCAACAATTGTATAGGCAGCACCTTTTTTACTTGGATATTTGTTATCCCAAAGCTCTTCGGTAAGGTATTCAACAAAGGAGTTTAAACCCTCGTCCATCCATGTCCACTGACGTTCGTCGCTGTTAACGATCATTGGGAAGAAGTTGTGCCCAACCTCATGGATAATTACACCTATCATGCCATTCTTGGTGCTTTCGCTGTAAGTACCATCCTTTTCAGTACGGCCGTAGTTAAAGCAGATCATCGGGTACTCCATACCGTTTGACGCCTCAACACTTTGCGCAACCGGGTAAGGGTAAGGGAAAGTAAAGCTTGAATAGGTTTTTACTGTATGAGCAACCAGCTTGGTCGAGAATTTACGGTATAAAGCGTAAGCCTCCTTGCCATAATAGCTCATACACATAACAGTTTTACCGTCAACATTCTGACCCATGCCATCCCAAATAAATTTTCGGGACGATCCCCATGCAAAGTCACGCACGTTATTGGCAACAAATACATAGGTCTTTTTAGCGGTGCTTGGTGCGGCTTCTGCTTTTTTAGCTTCGTCAAGGGTTACTATTTCAACAGGCTCGGCTGATGTTTTTGCTTTGTTGTAACGGGCCAACTGCGTTGGTGTTAAAACAGCAGCATAGTTGATACATTCGCCGGTTGCGCCAACTACGTGATCGGCAGGTACAGTCATCTGCACTTTAAAGTTACCGAAGGTTAAGGCAAATTCGCCCCGGCCGGTAAACTGGTGGTTTTGCCATCCCTGGAAATCGCTGTAAACACAAAGACGTGGATACCACTGTGTCATGGTGAACAGGTAATTTCCGTCACCAGGAAAGTATTCATAACCGCCGCGACCGCCAATACTCAACCTGTCAGAGATCTTATAGTTCCACTTAACGGTGAAAACTATTTTCATGCCGGGTTTTAAAGCCGAAGGCAGGTCAATACGCATCATAGTTTTGTTAACTACATAAGGCAGGCTTTTACCCAAAGCATCAGTGATGCTCAATATTTTATCGCCATAACCATTGTCACCGATTACTTTTTCAGCACGGTCAAGCTGTAGGGTACCCGCACCCTTCGGCATGGTTGAGCTTTGCTGATAATTGGCATTGTCATTATTGTTGTGCTGGTTCTCGTCCAGCTGCAGCCAGATGTAATCAAGCGGATCCGGCGAGTTATTGAAGTAAGTAATAGTTTCCGTACCCGTTAGCAGCAGTGCCTTTTCATCAAGATTACATTTAATGTCGTAATCGGCACGTTGTTGCCAGTACTTGGCGCCGGGCGCGCCGCTGGCGGTGCGCTGTTCATTGGGCGTATTTAAAATAGTGCCCAATTGCTCAAACTTATTGCCGTGGTTGCTGGCAGGATTATTCTGAATATCCTGTGCGCTAACAAAACCGGCAATAGTGAAAGTGAAAAATAGTGAAGTAAAAACTTTTTTCATTGTTCAGTTAATTATTATTTATAAAGTCAGTTTCTGTATTAAGCCCGGAAGTCGGAAAAGACCGAAAGTCCGGAAGATTTTTTGTCGCTTATTCAACCCCCGTTCCAAATCCGAAATCGAAATTCCGAATTCCGAAATCTACCATGGCAATCTTTCCAAAGCCATTTTAAGCGACAAGGCAAATACGCCTGCCGAAAGGAAAAAGATCCAGTCGCGGCGTTTTACTTTTATTATATTTAAGAACACGATGCCAATTACCAATATGATGGCAACAACAAAGATCTGCCCCGCTTCCAGCCCCACGTTAAAACCAAACAGGCCGAGGCCAATTGACTGATCCTTAGCCAGCATAATACGGATGGCGTTAGCAAAACCCATCCCATGGATGAGCCCAAAACACAACGCAAGATAATAATTTATCCGGGCACTTTTCCCCTTCTTATCAAGCTGGAAAATATTATTCAAAGCGGTAATAAATATGGTACAGGGAATTAAAAATTCAACCCATTTACTCGAAAACCTGATCACATCATAAACGCTTAAAGCCAGCGTTAACGAGTGGCCAATGGTAAATGCGGTAACCAGGATGAGGACCTTTTTTATGTCCCGGATAGTGTAAACGCAAGCCAGGGCAAGTATAAACAACTGGTGATCAAGCGCATCGGCACTGATAATGTGCTGCCAGCCCATTTTAAAATAAAAAGCAAAGTCGGACATTGCGAACTAAAGGTATTAAGCACTAAATTTAAGGCGTTTTTCCAACTATAAAAATCAGGGCACGTTATGTGGGCATTTATTTTTCAACCGCTATTATATTGTTACATTGTTTTGGGCACAGCCTTCCCGGCTAAACCGCCTGTTAAAACATTCCATCCTATTCACGTAAGCACCACAAACATTAGCTATAATAACCAGGACAGTAAGCTGGAAGTGATCTGTACCATTTTTACCGATGATTTTGAAGCGGCCCTTGTAAAACAATACCATGCAAAAACCGATCTTAACCGCGCAGACATGCACGCCGCAATGGATGCGCTGGTAAAAAAGTATATCATCAGCAATCTGCAAATTAAAACCGGAGCAGCGCCGTTAAACCTTGCCTACATCGGCTTCGAGATCAACAAGGAGGCTACTGATATTTACTTTGAATCAGACAAGATCCCGGCGGTAAAAAAAATTGATGCCGACGTAAGCCTGCTACACAATTTATTTGACGACCAGATAAACATTGTACACATTACTGTTGGCGGCGTAAGGAAAAGCGAAAAATTGGATTATCCGGATAAAAGGGTGAGCCAGGTGTTTTAAAAACTATTTTTTTCGCTGTGTATCAAAAACAATTATTGAAACGTATAGTATATTGAAAGGATGTTAATTAGTCGTGACGAAATATTTAACATCCTGTTTTAATATTTTCACATACTTACCTCCATGAAAAAAATAATTACTTCGCTCGCTATAGCTTTTTTGATCGTATCTATTGTTTCGTGCTCGAAAAAAAGCACGCCTGGCCCAACCAATCCTGTTACAGGTTACACCCAGATAACAGACGGCGGAACAGCAAACCTGTCCGAAGCGCGGAGTGATTTTGCATCGGCCGGCTTTTCCAATGTAGTCTTATTTGCCGGCGGGTCTGCCGACGAAGGGAAAACATTTTCAAAAACAGTTGATATTTTTAATATAACAACTGCGACGACGGGAACCGGGCAACTTAGCGAGGCCCGCTATATGCTGGCAGCCGCAGGCGGCGGCGGCAAAGTTGTGATTGCAGGCGGGTTTAATGGCAGCTATTCAAAAACAGTAGATATTTACGACGTTTATAAAGGAGGATGGTCAACAGCCCAGCTCAGCGAGGGCCGGGCTAGTCTTGCTGCTGCTGCCATTGGTAGTACAATGATTTTTGCAGGTGGCACAACTGCTGCCGGCGTATCAAAAACAGTTGATATATATGATGCTTCAACCAATAAGTGGACAACTGCCAGCCTTAGTGTGGCCAGAACCGGGCTTGCAGCTGCTGCCGCAGGCAGCAAAATCCTGTTTGCCGGTGGTATAGATAACTCCGGGCAGGCGGTAAATACCGTTGATATCTATGACATCCAAACTAAAACATGGTCGGTGGCATCCCTTAGTACAGAAAGAGAAAAATTTGCCGGCGCTTCCGCAGGCGACAAGGTAATTTTTGCTGGTGGTGATACCAACACTAGTGGTCGCGTAAGTTCTGCCGACATTTACGATGCATCAACAAACAAATGGACTACTTCACAATTGTCTGAAGGAAGGGAAAGCCTTGCCGGAGCCGGCCTTCCGAACATAATTTTATTTGCGGGTGGATTTCACGGATCGGCTAATTCATCAGTTGTAGATGCTTACAATATCCTAACCGGGGTATGGACATCGTTAAGTTTGAGCAATGGCAGAAGCTCGCTTACAGGTGTAGCTCTTGGGAATACAATATTTTTTGCAGGCGGCGATGGTGCAAGCGGACCTTCAAAAACTGTTGACTTTTTTATTCTGACACAGTAATAATCAGAAAAATATTAAATTTGATAATTAAGCCACATGACCGAATAGTGTGGCTTAATTATTTTATCCATGTCTGTAAATCAACTGGAAACTATATCCCACTTTTTTTAGCCAGGCAAAACTCCTTTTTGATATACTCTCCTAGCTCATAATCATTAGCATCTTTTACCATTTCATATGTCGGCCGATATTTTATCATGAAATCGTCCAGGCGCTTGGCCTTATAACCGGTTATCCCCATAACCAGATTTTTGGTAAAACGATGATCGATGATACTATTCTGGTAATCGGTATTAAAAGTATGCTGCAAATTGCGGGCGTTATTACCCTCACGGCTTAATGCGCTCCAGATCTTGTCAACATTATCCGGGCCTATAATATTGCTCTTATCGCCTACACGGTAAATTTCATGGTAGTCTTTTTTGCTGTCCTCCAATTTTTTCGCAGGAGATAAAGCCCCGGCATTAACTATTACTTCTTTAAGCATTATGGGGTTCTTTTTTAGGTTGATGACAAAATACAAGGCGTCATCCACTAACGCAGTATCTTTAACAAACTCCTCTTTCCTGGCAATTAATGTATCGCCTGTTTTGGCAGTAATAGTAAACTCGCCAATATCATTACTTATTGCTTGCGTATGAATGCTGATGTCTTTTATATTCACCCCACTTTGCCGCTCATTATTAAAGCTCACCAAACCGGTAATTTTTCGCACCTGAGCCGAAGCGGAGCAACAGATGATAATCTTAAACAGCAGGCAGAAACACAATACTTTCATGATTGCAAAAAAACAACGACAATATCATCATTTACCAGGTGCCAAAACCCTACCTACAGGTTAAACTATGTTAAATACAAATCCAGCGGCGCGGCGCCTCCCTGATCTCTAATCTCCAGTCTCTAATCTCTAGCCCCAATCAACTAACATGATCTTAATCTACATCAAGCCCTATCACTACCCTGTTAGGTATCTTTGTGTATAAATTATTAAAGAGACGAAATGAAAAAGCAAATTGAAAAAATATATAGCCGCCCTGCCCGTCCGGGTATGGTTGGCGACGGCTTCAGGGTATTTAACTACTTCCCAAATGCCGAACTTACACAAAAACGGGTTAGTCCCTTTTTAATGCTCGATTTTAATGCCGAGTATGATTTTGGGCCATCAGATCATTTACGTGGTGTTGACGTGCACCCGCATAAAGGGTTTGAAACGGTTACTATAGCCTATAAAGGCAGTGTTGCACATCACGACAGCACCGGCAATAGCGGCATAATAAATCCCGGCGATGTACAGTGGATGACCGCTGGCGCGGGGATTTTACACAAAGAATATCACGAAGAAAGCTTTTCGAAAAAAGGTGGCCCGTTCGAAATGATCCAGCTTTGGGTAAATCTTCCGGCAAAGGATAAGCTCACCGCTCCAAAATATCAACCCATAACTGCCGATCAAATGGGCAAAGTTATATTGCCCGATAATGGCGGCGTGGTAAATATAATTGCAGGCAGCTTAAATGAGAACAGGGGCCCTGCTAAAACCTTTACCCCGGTAAATTTATTCGATGCCCGGTTAAATAAGGGCGGGACGTTAAATGCAACCATCCCGGCAAATCATAACACCATATTATTGGTGATTGAGGGTAAGGTAACTGTTAACGGTGAACAGGTTGATCAGCACGATTTTGTTTTATTTAAAAACGAAGGCGAAGAAATAACCGTTACAGGTGATGAAGAAAGCGTGGTTTTACTTTTAAGCGGCGAACCCATCAATGAGCCTATTGCACAATACGGCCCGTTTGTAATGAACACCCAGCATGAATTACAGGTGGCCTTCCAGGAATTCCAGTCAGGCAAATTCGGTATACTGGAATAAAGATCAAATATTGATACAATCATTAAAAGCGGCTCATTGGGTCGCTTTTCTTGTTTTATGCCTTTTACAAACTAATTCCTGTGCGTAGGCCAATAGTTGGCGACATTTATCGAATCGCCTCAATTTTTCCATATCTCTAATTTAAATAATCAACGATACTTATTTTTTTTGCATATTTAAATTTAATATTTACTGATATTATTTTCATCAGGGCTACTCAATCTAACTTATTGTGAAAAAACCTATACTGTTATCTCTTTTCATATTAAAGTTCGCTGCATCCTTTTCGCAGGCGAAATCAGATAGCCTGCTAAATGCCGGCAACATATTTTATGGCAAAAAGGAATATTCAAAGGCAGCGACTATTTGGGTTCAGGCTGCCGAAGCAGCTGATAATAAGATCTCCAAAAGCAATATCTATTATTACGCAGCTAGTGTGTATGCCGCTGCAAAAGATAGCAGCAACAGCTTCAAATATATTGAGCTGGCAGTAAATAAATATGGCTACAACGACATTCCCGGCTTAACCGGCGACGATGATTTTGATTTTATGCGATCAGGCATTCGCTGGAAAAAATTATTAGCATCCATAAAGCCCGCTTATTCAAATGACCCGCAAAAGGTAAAGATCGTCGATAGCGATGTAAAAAATTTCTGGATCGCTTTTGATAAGGCAAATGCTGATACCGCTCATGCAGACAGCATCTATAAAAAATATTATTTTAATAAGGGCACAACCGCGCTGCTTGATTATTACGTGAATAAAATGGGGAATAATATTTATTCATTTGCGCTTGACCACAAGGAGATGAAGAAGTTTTATGCCAGCATCAGGCCGGATACCTATAAAGCGCTTGCTTATAAAAACGAGTATATCAAAAACAATGTTACGCTAAAAAAGCTATATCCTGAGGCCATTTTCCCCGACATCTATTTTGTGATAGGAAAGTTGAATTCAGCAGGCACCTCTACCGGCAATGGATTAATAATGGCTATTGACCAAAGCTGCAAAACAAACACCACCGACCTTTCTGAAATTAAAAGTTGGCAATTGCATTATTTGAATCCGTTACAAGCGCTCGTGCCGATAGTAGCCCACGAGCTTATTCATTTTCAGCAGCACAGCATGGGGTCGGATACCATAATGCTACGAGAAGCAATAATTGAGGGAATGGCGGATTTTTTAGGCGAGGTAATCTCAGGGAGAACTACTAATGAACGGCTTAAAACCTTTGCAAACGGAAAGGAAAAAATGATCTGGGCTGAGTTTAAGAAGGACATGTATTTAAACCGCAAACAAAACTGGATAGGAAATGGTGACCAGGATACCCCCGACAGGCCGGCTGACTTAGGCTATTGGGTAGGCTACCGCATCTGCAAGTCTTATTACCTTCACTCAAAAAATAAAAAACAGGCTGTTTATGATATGTTCCACATCGGGGATTATAAAAAGTTTTTGGCAGATAGCGGATTCGACGCAGAAATAAGCGCGTTGTAAACCGCCCAAACACATAACTTTAAGTTATCAGCTATTCCACTTTGTAATAAAAAACAAGTTGATTATAGCAGCACCTTTGCATAACAATAATTTAATGTTATGCAAACCCCACATTTCACAGGCGCCTGCACCTCATTTATCAATCTTGACGATAACATCAAAAAGATAATCTTCATTGGTTGTGCAGTGTTTTGTCTTACTCCTTTTGCAAGCCCGGCAATTGCATTGTTACTGGGTTTGGTGATAGCACAGATCATCGGCCACCCATACCTTCACTTAAATCATAAAGCCACTCACTTATTATTACAGGTATCCGTTGTCGGCCTTGGATTTGGCATGAATGTGCATAGCGCTTTGCAAGCCGGCAAACAAGGCATTTTATTTACCATTGCGTCAATTTCGGCCACTTTAATATTCGGCTATTTTTTAGGCAGATGGTTTACCATCGAAAAGAAAACCTCATTTCTAATCTCATCAGGAACGGCAATTTGCGGCGGCAGCGCCATAGCAGCAATCTCGCCGGTTATTAAGGCAGAGGAAAAACAAATTTCGGTTGCACTCGGCTGTGTATTCATATTGAACTCCATTGCCTTATTCATATTCCCGGTAGTCGGCCATTATCTTAACTTATCACAAACCCAATTCGGCCTTTGGTGTGCCATCGCCATACATGATACCAGCTCGGTAGTTGGCGCGGCAAGTAAATACGGAACCCACGCACTTGAGGTAGCCACCACCGTAAAGCTGGCCCGCGCACTTTGGATCATCCCCGTAACTTTTATGGCTACGTTTCTATTCAAAAATCAATCGAAAAAAATAAGCGTTCCATGGTTTATTGGCCTGTTTGTTATGGCAATGATAGCCAACACATATATTTCCGGAGTTTCGGTTATCGCTCCATATTTAATAGTTGTAGCCAAAGCCGGTTTAACACTTACGTTGTTCCTGATAGGCGCAGGTTTATCCCGCAAGGTACTGGCTTCTGTTGGTTTTAAGCCTCTATTGCAGGGTGTGTTGTTGTGGCTATTTATTTCGGTAACGGCATTGTATGCTGTTGTACATTTGGCTTAAGGTACTATTCCATTTGCGCTACCAGGCTGTTCAGTTTATCAATATACTGCCCGTATTGCTTTTTTTGAGACCTGCGTTTTACCAGGAATTGAGCGGTAAGGAATACAACATAAACCACTATCCTTAAAACAGGGTTGATTGCGCCCCACCCCGCATAATCAGCATCAAACTTAAAATGAACACACACTTCCAGCAAAACAGCCATCAGGATATAAAGCAACAAGTGGACATACAATTGGGTGCTGTTGCGCTTTTCAAGCAGGAACACCCGTTTAATTAAATTCTCCTTAATGCTCCCGGCCGGCTGCTGAATTTTCTTTATGGTGAGATAATTAAACAGCGAGAACAGGAACTCAATGAACAGGATAGTAAAAAGCAGGTATCGTGTTGGTCTTTGATGCACCCCGCTGCTGATAAACCCTCCAGCAAATAATACCACCACAAATGGGAAAATATAAAGCGAGGCCTTGAATTTTTTCTCGAGCGCAGCCAGCGGGCTTTTTGAATCGTGGTAGATCATTTCGGCAATATTATAATTTACAGCCGATGTCTGGGTAGTGGATTTGGCCCACAGCTCCTTAAATTGATCGAGTTCCATATTATTTACTTTTAGTTAGTTGTCTTAATTTTTCTTTTATCCTTGTCATTTTAACCCGCAACGCGCCGTTTGTAATGCCCATTATATTTTCCATTTCCTCATAACTTTTACCATCCAGGTAAAGCATTACGAGGGCCTTCTCAATATCATTGAGTTGATTTATTGCCGAATAAAGCTGTTCTAATTGTTCCGTTTCCTGTTCACCGAAATTCACATCTGCAACATCGGGAACTTTGCCATCCGGGCCACGAGTGAGCGGCGATCTTTTCTCCTTGCGGAAGCCTGTCATCGCCGTATTAATAGCTACTTGGTAAAGCCAGGTGCTGAACTTTGAATCGCCCCTGAACTTTTGATAACCCTTCCACACCTGGATCACGATCTCCTGGTAAAGGTCCTGCCGGTCGGCATCATTATCAGCATACAGGTAACATACCTTGAAAATAATGCGTTCATGCTCCTTTACCAGGCTTATAAATGTGGTATGCAAATCGAGGTGTTTCACTGCATTTTTGGCTTATGAGTATCGCCGGAGGATTGTTTGTTACAGTGAAATTAAAAAATAAAATTAAGGATGCCCATGTGTTATTTTGAAGAACGCAGTGGATATTTTTACCATGGAGTTAGCGGAAGGAAAACACAATGTAGCACTGAGTTCCCCACACCTTATTTTTTTTCAAGCAATGGCCGTGGATCGAAAATCACTTTTATTGAATTGATCCTTCCGTTTTGTAACTGATACCAGCCGCTGCAAAAAACAGTTGTGCCGCCCATATTGATATCATAGAACACGCTCACGTCCCCGCCATCTGCAAACACTTTCTGAATACTATATTTAAACTTCATTTTCTCCATATCGGCTATGTAGGTATCACCGCCGTCACGTGTTCCCATAACCCCAACAAATTTTACATCATCAGTTAAATAGCCTCTTGCAGCTTTAAAATCTTCATCATTTAGCGCCTTTAAAAAGCTTTGTACCGTTTTGCCTGCAGTTTCCATAATGGTTTGTTTTGGTTATTAAATATTAACCCGCCAATAACAAAAAGGTTCTTTAAAAATCCATCCCGGCTTTTTGTACTTTTGTGTCGTGACAACTCCAGGTAAAAAAACTCCGCCCCTTAAAAGATCTGCTGCGCCCAAAAGAAAATCTCCGCCTAAAAAAAAATCGGCAAATAGCTTCTCTACAAAATGGAAGGTGGCATTGGCTGGGTTCCTGCTGATATTGTTGTCCCCGTTTTATTATGGCTATGTGATAAAGGCTTTTACCTCGTCGTGGCGCTGGATCAGGGATCTGGGCAGCGATCCGCACTACCGCACCTATAAAAGTTTCAATATCCGTATTCCTGATAAATATACCATTCATGGCATTGATGTTTCATCGTACCAGGGCAGGATAGACTGGAGCCTGGTTAAGGCCATGCAGGAGGACGAAGTGCGTGTAAGCTTTGCTTTTATAAAGGCAACAGAGGGCGTGGTAATTGTTGACCCTTATTTTCAGCGTAACTGGCGCGAGGCTCCAAAGGCTGGGGTTATTTGCGGCGCATACCATTATTTCAGGCCGAAGGTTAGCGGCAAATGGCAAGCCATCTTCTTCCTGCAAAATGTAAAGACCGAAAAAGGCGACCTGCCAATGGCTGTTGATGTGGAAGAGCTAAACGGAGTTGCCCCGGCAAAAATGCGGGCGGAGCTCAAGGAGTTCTTAAAATATATCGAGCTCAAAACAAAAATAAAACCCATAATATACTCCGGGCTAAAATTTTACCAGGATAATTTGCAAGGCTACTTTGATGACCATACATTATGGATAGCGCATTATTACCAGCCGCAATTAAGTGTCGGCAGCAGTATAAAATGGCGTTTTTGGCAGCATAGCGACAAGGCAAAAGTGAACGGAATTAACCACGTTACAGACTTTAATGCCTTTAATGGCGACAGTATCGCGTTCAGTAAACTCCTTGTAAAATAACTAATTAGCTGTTATTTAGCCAATTGCAATTAAATTGCATTCTCCACACAATAACAAGTGTTAATTTATGTTAATGTTTTTGATTACTAAGATTTTAGTTATACTTTAGTTTTCATTAACCTGACATATGAAATTCACAATTTTACTTTTACTCTCCATCTTGCTTTTTACTTTTTCAGCCTCGGCACAAAATCCTTTTTCAATTAAGGGTGCTGTTGTTGATACGGCTTCGAACGCCAAATTGGTAAATACAACTATCAGTGTATTAAATGCTAAGGATTCAACCCTGGTGAGCTTCACCCGGGCAAACTCATCAGGCGCCTTTACACTTCCCAATCTAAAAAAGGGTAAGCTGATAATGCTGGTAACCTATCCGGGCTATGCCGATTATGTGGAACGTTTTTCCCTCGATTCAGCTAAAACTACGCATGATTTTGGCCGCCTGAACATGATCCTAAAAGCAAAGCTGTTGCAGGATGTTATTGTTAAAAGCACTCGTGCCGCCATGAAGATAAAAGGCGATACCACCGAATTTGATGCCAAGGCTTTTAAGGTAGAGCCTAATGCCAAGGTGGAGGACCTGTTAAAACAGTTTCCCGGCATCCAGGTGGATAAGGACGGTAAAATTACTGCACAGGGCCAAACGGTAAGCAAAGTGCTGGTTGATGGAGAAGAGTTTTTTGGTGATGACCCAACGCTGGTTACCAAAAACCTGCGTGCCGATATGGTTGATAAAGTTCAATTATATGACAAGAAAAGCGACCAGGCAACATTCACAGGTATCGACGATGGCCAGAAAACCAAAACGCTGAACATCCAGCTAAAAGCCGATAAAAAGAATGGCTACTTTGGCAAGGCTGAGGCACAAGCAGGGACTGATGGTTATTACCAGGGACAACTTTTGTACAACAAGTTTAAGGCAAAGGAAAAATTCTCAGCATATGGTACTCTAGGTAATACCGGTAAAACAGGTTTGGGCTGGCAGGATAGCCAAAAATATGGCGCCGGCGGTGGGATGGAAGTTACTGACGACGGCGGCATGATGTTCACCATTAGCGGTGGTGGCGAGGATGAAATTGAGGGATGGAACGGTCAATATGACCAACACGGAATTCCACTTGCCAGGACGGGCGGCCTTCATTACGATGCCAAATTTAATAATGATAAGGAGTCGATCAACACCAATTACAAGATCGGCTCATTAGAGGTTAAAGGCACCAGCAATACGCAAACACAAACGCCTTCACCATTAGGATCGATCAACACCAATAGTGATCAAAGCTTTGATAAGTTTATCTTCCGTCAAAAACTGGATGCAACCTACCAGGTAAAACTGGATACAACATCCAATTTAAAAATCATGGTGGATGGCACATTTAAAAACTCCAAAAACAAAAGCAACACCGGCGGAAAAAGCTTCAGGAACGATACCTTGATCAACACCAACAGCGCCAACATCAATAACAATAACAATACGCACATATTTGACGCAAGTGCGTTTTATACAAAAAAGTTTAAAAAGAAGGGCCGTACTATTTCGGTATTGGTAAGCGAGGCCATTAATAATTCCGACACAAAAGGATATTTAACAACCGACGCACACTTTTTTGCCCCTAAGGACAGTGTCGCTCCTCATATCGACCAGTATAAAACCCTAAAAACAAACAGCAACGTCGTAAAAACAAACATTACTTATACGGAACCGCTTTCAAAGGCGACCTCGGTGATATTTAACTACGGGCTGGGGGTTGACGAGGGAACTTCAGACAGGAGATCATATAATGCCTCAGCACCGAATGTTTACAACCTGCTCGACAGCCTCTATAGCAATAGTTTCAAGCTAAACCAGCTATCAAACCAGGTTGGCGGCTTTCTTAACTTCAAAAAAAATAAGCTAACGGTAAACTTTGGAACCAAGGTTACGAATGTCAATTTCGATCAAACCGACCAGATAACCGGGCTTGAGCTTAAAAGGAAGTTTGTAAACTGGAACCCGCAGGCAAGATTTCAATACAGGTTTTCTCAGCAAAAGGGATTAAGCCTGAGCTATAACGGAAGCCCAACCCAACCATCAATCGAGCAGATTCAACCGGTGGTGGTAAACGACAACCAGGTAAATTTTATAATTGGTAATCCTTTACTTAAACCATCGTTCACCCATAACTTCAGCGGCGATTATAACTCCTATAAAGTGTTAAGCGGCATGTCGGTATTTATGTATGGTTCCTACTCGCTTACTACTAATCCAATTGTTGCCAGCCAGTCAATTAATGCAGGCGGGCAAAGCGTTACTCAATATGTCAATCTATCCAATAAAGGCCAATCCGACTTTTATTTTGATGGATCCATCAACAGGAAGATAGCAAAAGCGGACATGTACGTAGGTATTAACGGAGGGGTAAACGGAAACGCCAATTATAATATTTCCAACGGCGAGTTAAACTTCACCAAATCGTACACCTATAACATCGGGCTAAGGGCATCTAAATATGTTCCTAAAAAATATGATTTCAACTTTAACCTGGGCCCTACATATACCATCAGCGGATCTTCACTAACCCCTCAAATCAACAGCAACGGCAGGGGCTTTAATGGTTATGGGTCGTTTACGGTTTTTCTTCCGGGAAAATTCCAGATAAGCTCGGATGGCAGCTACCAGTTTAGGGCTAAAACTCAAACTTTTGATACCGATTACCATCGCACGCTAATCAATGCTTCGTTGGCAAAAACTTTCCTTAAGGATGATAATTTAAAATTCACGCTTTCAGGGAATGACCTGTTGAACCAAAACCAGGGATTTGACCGTACCGCCAATGGCAACTATATTATCCAAAACACCTACACTACTATAAAAAGATATTTTATGTTCTCTATTAGCTGGGATTTTAACAGCATGGGAGGCGCTGCAAAGAAATAAAAATATGAAAACTACCATCACAACCATTATAGTTGCGTTGCTGTTTAGCAGCAACCTATTATTCGCTCAAAATGAACATTTCACAAAATCGGGTATTATTGAGTTTGAGAAAACCGTGAATATGTATGCGATGATCCAAAAGGAGATCACACCAGATAATGAAGCCTTTTTCGGGCCGATCCTGGAATCGTACAAAAAGACGCAGCCACAGTTCAGAAAGGTTAAAAGCACATTAACCTTTGGGGATAACAAATCATTATACGCAGCGGTTCCAAACGATAACGGCCCGGGCGGCTTTTTCACCGATGATGCAATGTCCGGCCAGCCAAACACGGTGTTTAATGATCTGGAGACCCGGAGTACTGCAACTCAGAAGAAGGTTTATGAAGAGATCTTCCTGGTAAAAGATAGCACCCGCAAAATTACCTGGAAAATTACAGATGAAACCCGCGAAATAGCCGGCTTTACCTGTCGCCGTGCAAATGCGCTGGTAATGGATTCTATTTATGTAGTTGCCTTTTATACGGAATCTATAACGGTGCCGGCAGGCCCTGAATCGTTTACCGGCCTACCCGGTATGATCCTTGGCGTAGCATTGCCACACGAAAACGTAACCTGGTTTGCCACAAAGGTTACCGAAAAGTCGATTGAGCCAAAAGATTTGATGCCACCAAAAAAAGGAAAAGTGGTGAGCAACAAGGAACTTTATACTACGCTTAAACAAGTAATGAAAAACTGGGGGCCATCGGCGCAGCTGGAATTGAAAGCGCTGTTGTTATAGATGTGAGATATTAGACGTGAGATTTGAGATAAGTTGTAAAGATATTTTTCCGACGATAGTATTTCATTCTTATATTTAATGCGTGGAACATAAGACTTCAATAATTTATTTCTCATATCTCACGTCTCAATTCTAATTCCATGCTGAAAAAAGGCGAACATATTGAGGGCACTCCGGCAGAGCTGGAAGCCTTATTAGCGACTGATGAAAAAGCCAAGTCTTTTTTCGAGGGCCTTTCCAAATCATATAAACAAGGCTACTGCGACTGGGTTGGATCTGCCAAACAGGAAGACACAAGGAAGGTAAGGGCTGCAAAAGCACTAATCATGCTCCAAAATGAGCAAAAGACGCTAAAAACCTGATCGCTTACTTCGCGTTGTTGGTGATCATTATGCCTGGATTATTTTGATCGGAGGAACGTGCGATTAAAAAATCCTTTAGTGTTACCAGCTTATCTGTATTGATCAGGTCGACACCGCAATTTAATAGTTGTTCCCAAACGTTGCTTTTTTCGGGCGAAGACCAAAGCCGCACTTTTTTACCAAACCTGTGCGCCATTTTCACATAGGCACACAACCTTAATTTCTCATCCTCCGGCATCTTGCCCCGGCCATCCCAACTCAACATCCTGGAGTATTTACAACTTGACAATTTATATACATTTGTCGAGGTGGTATCCTGGTTGGTTTTTTGCAGATCCTCGTCTATAAATGCCAACCGGCTATCCTCAGCTTTTATTAGCTTATAGGGCTTATGACCGGATAAAACTACCGTAACTGCGCCTTTTATAACTGAGCCATGGCTAAAGCTGGAAAGCATGGCGCTATATTTTTTTAGAACCGTTTTAAGTGCCCGGTAGGTATTGTCGGCCCCTGTTTTAATATCGATCATTAAAATAACCGGTTCATTATATCCTTTATAAACTTGCCCGTTGTTCCTTTTAATCAGCTCCGCCAAAGGTTTTAAATAAAGCGACTCAAGCGTTCTATGGCTCCCAAAATAGGGATTAAGGTGCGCCACGATCAGGTCGTCATCCTCTAAAAAAATATCGGCTTCAATATTGGTATATCCATTTTCTAATGCGTCAAGCAGCGGGCGCTCGTGGAAATAGTCGTTATGGGCAAATGCATTTGGCAGAGGAACCGTTTGCGAAAGCAGCGTAAAGGGGGCAGTAAGCAATAAAACAAAAAATCCTGTTTTTAGTAATTTTACGCTTAAAATTGCTGAACGCATTTTTGAGTGTTATTGCTAAAGTTTATAATACAAATTTAGCCTGCCTGCGTTGCAGATTTCTAAATATTATATTACCAAATAGTTAAATTGCAGCTGCGTAATATTAATTTTTACTACGGCTGATCTAAGAGATCAGCATTGTCTTTAAATACCGTAACTTACCTCTAAAACATCTTATGCCATTTGATCTCCTGCTTAATAACGTTTCAAAATACATCCACCTGGATAGTGCCGAAAAAGAGATCTTCCTTTCATTTCTGCAGCCAAAACATATTAAGCGGAAACAATTCATATTAAACGATGGCGAGATCTGTAAAAACTCAGTATTTGTAACAGATGGTTGCCTGCGCGGGTTTACAGTTGATAAAAACGGCATTGAGCATGTGCTGAGCTTTGCTCCTCCGGGATGGTGGATAGCGGATATGTACAGCCTGATCTCCCAAAAACCAGGCATTTTGAATATTGAGGCATTGGAGGATACGGAATCCATCATACTTTCAAAAATAAACCAGGAAAAGTTGTACCACGAAGTACCAAAGTTCGAACGGTTCTTCCGCATCCTTACAGAAAATTCGTTGGTAGCCAATCAACAACGTATAGTGGATAACATGAGCCTTACTGCGGAAGAACGTTACAGCATTTTTTGTAAGCGTTATCCTACATTGATCGATCATTTGCCGCAAAAACAAATAGCCTCGTATGTAGGTGTGACGCCGGAATTCTTTAGTCGGATGAGGAGCGAAATGATTAGGAAGAGAGCTTGATAATAAAACACGAATTTTTCGAATTTGATCGAATTTCACCAATCTGCTTTGATAATCAAATAATGAGTTATAAACCATCAATGAATTTTTAATTCATCCTCTTTTTTAATTCGCGAAATTCTATCTAATTCGCAATTATTCGTGCAAGCGCATTTCTTAATCTACATCATCTTTCCCGCTTAAATCCTGCCTTACCTTTGATGTATCAATTAAAAAGAGGAAACAATCAAAATGGCACACACCGTATTACATAAAGCTGAAACCCGTGGACACGCAAACCATGGCTGGCTTAACAGTTATCATTCGTTTAGTTTTTCGAGCTACTACAATCCTGAAAGGATGAACTTTGGCGCTTTAAGGGTATTGAACGATGATACCGTTGATGCAGGCATGGGCTTTGGAAAACACCCGCATGATAATATGGAAATAATCTCCATCCCGCTTGAGGGCGATTTGGAGCATAAAGACAGTATGAATAACGTTGCTGTTATAAAAAATGGCGACATCCAGGCGATGAGCGCAGGTACCGGCATCTATCACAGCGAGTATAATAAGGACAGGGAACAACGTGTAAAATTTTTGCAGATCTGGGTTTACCCTGACAAAAAGAATGTTGAGCCGCGTTATGACCAGATTACGCTAAACCTTGAAGACAGGCACAACAAGTTACAGCAAATCCTGTCGCCAAATGCTGATGACGAGGGTGTTTGGATTCATCAGAATGCCTGGTTCCACTTGGGTAAATTTGATAAAGGTGTAAGCACTGAATATAATATCAAAGGCAAAGGTAACGGCGTTTATGTATTTGTATTAAACGGCGACGTAAAGGTTAATGATCAGCTTTTAAATACCCGCGACGGTTATGGTATCTGGGACACCGATAAATTTACCATCACAGTCGAAACAGACGCTGAATTTTTACTGATGGAAGTACCAATGGAATTCTGATTTAGAGATTAGAGGCTAGAGATCAGAGATTAGGAAGGAAAATATCCCCTTCTCGTTTGAGAAGGGGTACAAAAAGAGTTTATGAAGACAGAAATTTTAGCTATAGGCAGGCATCCCGAAATATTGCAAACTGTAGTTCGATTGGTAAACAATAATCCCGAATGGAATGCAACCGGCGCCGGTACCGATGATGAAGCCATATTGGCTTTTAGCGCTCAGCCATTCCGATTGGTATTGTTAGGCGGGGGGATTGAAAAGGAAAGTGAGGACAGGCTATGCGCTGCCTTTAGAGCTTTAAACCCGGACATCATAATTGTGCAGCACTATGGCGGTGGCAGCGGATTATTATTTGCTGAAATTTACCAGGCGCTCAATTAGTCCTTTTTACACTGCCACGTCTACACCGCCACTCCAAAACCAGTTCCCCTCATTGGTATAATACCACTTGCTGTTTCCCGAAACATCCTGCCCGTTATTGGTGAAGCCATCAAAAGCCAGCTGAACAGCAGGCGGCACGGCACACACAATAGGTACTGTAGTATTAGGAGCATGCCTTATATTTACACTTGCTTTAGTGGTTGCCTTACCAAAACCTACTATCTTAGTAATTACCGGCACTACCGGAACCGGGTTACCCAGCGCCATAGAGATAAGTTTATTAAAATCAACCTTGGTGCCCGGGCATGCCTTTATAGAGTAGATCTCGTGATGCCCCACAATGTGATCCCTGTCAATAGGGATACTCCAGCGTGTGGCTATCTCCCTGATCATATCGCTACTGGATTTATAAGTAGCGTCAGACCATACTGTGCTTTCGTCCCCTTCATGCTCTATACCGACGGTATAATAATTAGGATTTATATATTTACCAGGCGTACCTGCCTGTTTTATTAAAGCCCAGCTTGGTGCATTTACACGCCCGGCATGCCAGGCGGTATCCTCCTCACGTACATACTGATGTACATCGCCATTAATGCCGACTCCATAATGTGCGGATACCTGCGAAACCGTGCTTTTGAACCAACTGTCGGTACTGCTTAGCGTACCCTCCATTATATGGATCACAATGGCTATTGGTTTATAATTGTTGCGGCCCGAAGTATAATTGGGGCTCTTTACGAATATAGGTGTAGGTGCCATGATATTTTAATTTTATCCTAAAGTTTTTGCTTCATCCTTAACGATTTCTGCCTGGTTGGGATCGGCAGTAGCCTGCTTATTTTCGGTGCTTTTTAATGCCGCATATAAACCGGAACTTACCCCAAGTAAAATCAGGTTATTACCTGATACCACCGGCATTATAGTGTCTATAGCTGTCTTTGGATCACTAATATGATTATTTACATAAATGATAAACCAGATCCCGAATACGAGATTGAAAGCCACAGTTTGAAACCGATGCACATCTATACCATTTTTGTCAGACAGGATATCGAGGAAAAGGTTGTTGCCGTGAACATCCTGGCTTAATCCTGTGAGGTTCGGATTGGTTTGATCGTTGATATCTATTAACGTTGCGCCAACTGTTGTTGCAGAACTGATGCCCAAAAGGTAAAGCGTCGACGGATCAAAAGTTGGGCTGGCGCCCCTTGAGATCATAATGCTGACAAAGGAGGTGATAATAATAACAGTCCACCATGCCAGTTGCACACGCGAAAAGCTAAATGGCCGGGGCAATGCCGTGCTGTTGTCACGCAACATATAGTACTTCTTATCAAAAAACCAGACGAGCGCGACCAGCGCAACAAAGACGATCCAAAAGGTGAGATCTTTCATTTCTTGTGATTTTAAAAGGATGGATTAAGGCCTACTCTGTACACCGTTTTCGGCTGCCCGGTTATAAGATTAAATAAAGCTACGGTATAAATAATTAAAGATCAATTGATTATACTGCATAAATTTATGACATATTGCAGTTGATCGCTACCGTAATTTTACGTATTCCAATACGTATTTTAACGGTATTTTGTACCCGGTTGATCAGTCCAAAAGACTAACTCGGATTAGCTATAGCCCAGGAGATTTTGATAGAACCACCTGAAGATAGTCGCTATTATTGGATAGAAGTAATAATGTAATTTGCCGTTTGGCCTTTAAAGTCCGCATCAGGAGATACGAAAAGCGATAACACAAGAAAGCCCCCCGTATAACTACGAGGGGCAACCTGATAAGATTTGGCACCGACCTACTCTCCCACATTTTACTGCAGTACCATCGGCTCTGGCGGGCTTAACTTCTCTGTTCGGAATGG